>NZ_AQXI01000001.1 GCF_000376445.1 Haladaptatus paucihalophilus DX253
GGTGTGCCGGTTCGCGGCGGTCGCCCCCTCCCGCCTCGTCGTCCACGAACATGGCTTGCGAGGCGCGAGCCAGCGCGATGAGGACGACGAGGACGACGAG
This sequence comes from Haladaptatus paucihalophilus DX253, assembly GCF_000376445.1. Classification (NCBI taxonomy): domain Archaea; kingdom Methanobacteriati; phylum Methanobacteriota; class Halobacteria; order Halobacteriales; family Haladaptataceae; genus Haladaptatus; species Haladaptatus paucihalophilus. Next base: position 101 of record NZ_AQXI01000001.1, read on the forward strand.
CGCGACACCGGCGAAGGCGTTCCAGTTCGGCGAGGGCATTCGCTTTCGGGTTCGGACGCCGACGCTGAAAAGCTATCTCTCCGTCGGTGCGGTCGGTGCCGTCGCTGTGGGACGGAAATCGAATAGAAAAGAATTCTCGTTGCCGAACGCTTACTGCGGGCTCGGACTGCTACCGGGTTGAGTGCCGCCGACCTTGCGGTCGAGGGCGTGGCCGGTGATGTCCTTCAGCCGGTTGATGAGGCTGTCCTTCTCGGACTCGCCCGTGAGCGCGACTTCGAGGACTTCGCTGATGTGCGAGACGGGGATGATTTCGACCATCTCCTCGTACTCTTCTTCTATCATCACGTCCTGCTCGTTGGCCTTCGGGATGATGACCGTCTCGACGCCCGCCTTCGCTGCGGCCTCGATTTTGTGCGTGACGCCGCCGACCGGGAGCACGTCGCCGCGGACCGACAGCGAACCGGTCATGGCGATGCTCTGGTCGATGGGGATGTTCTCCAGCGCGCTGATGACCGCGGTGGCCATCGTCACCGACGCGGAGTCACCTTGGACACCCTCGTACGCCTGGACGTACTGGATGTGGATGTCCTTCTCCGAGATGTCCTCGTCGCTGAACTTCTTGATGATGGCGCTGACGTTCTGGACGGCCTCCTCGGCGATGTCCTGCAGTTTCCCGGTGGCGATGACCTTGCCGGGACCCTGCGACGGTGCGACTTCGGCCATGACGGGCATGACGATACCGCTGTCCTCGCCCATGACGGCCAGACCGTTGACCCGACCCACCACGTCGCCAGCGGAGACGGTGAGGTCGTAGTCCTTGCGCCGCTCGATGTAGTCGTCGGCGATCTGCTGTTCGATGGAGCGCGAGCGCTGTTTCGCCTGCAGCACGTGGTCGCGCGTGGTGTTCTCGGCGTCCTCGGCGCGGGCGATGTCGCCAGCAACGCGCACCAGTCCACCGAGATCACGCAGCTTGAGCGTGAGGTGGTCTTTGCGCATCGCACGGCGCTGGGCTTCGAGGATGACCTCCTCGACGGCCGTGTCCGTGAAGTGCGGGAGCCGACCGTCCTTTTCGACTTCCTGGGCGACGAAGCGCGCGTACTTGCGGCGCATCTCCGGCGTGTCGTCGATGGTGTCGTCCATGTAGACTTCGTACCCGTATCCCTTGATACGCGAGCGAAGCGCCGGGTGCATGTTCTCCATGGCGTCGAGGTTCCCCGCCGCGACCATCACGAAGTCGGTCGGAACGGGTTCCGTGTGCACCATCGCACCGGACGAGCGCTCGGACTGACCGGTGATGGAGAACTCGCCCTCCTGAATCGCCGTCATCAGCTTCTGCTGACTGCGGATGTCGAGGGTGTTGATTTCGTCCACGAACAGCACGCCCTTGTTCGCCTTGTGGATGGCACCGGGTTCCACGCGGTCGTGGCTCGGCGTCTCCATGCCGCCGGACTGGAACGGGTCGTGGCGCACGTCGCCCAGCAGCGCACCAGCGTGGGCACCCGTCGCGTCCTCGAAGGGAGCGCTGGTGACGTCGCTGTTGTTGACCAGCAGGTTCGGAATCATGGCGTCGGTGCCACGCGAGCCGTAGCGGAACGCGAGGTAGATGACACCGGCCGCGAGGATTCCGAGGAGCGGTCTTCCGGCGAGGAGGAGCGCGTACCCCACCACGATGGCGATGATGACCCACATCAAAAAGGAGCGCATCTGGTTGCGCTTCCGGGCCTCCTCCTTGTGCGCCTCGATGATCTGTTCGCCCTTTCCGGCGGGAACGGTTCGGACCTTCGGCTCGTTCCCGTCGTCGGGGTTGTGATAGACGAGGACGTCTTGCAAGTCCTCCTTCGGGAGGAGTTGGCTCATCGCCTTCGCCAGCATCGATTTCCCGGTCCCGGGCGACCCTATCATCATCACGTGACGGCGCTGCTTTGCCGCCTTCAGGATGATGTCGCGGGCGTGGTCCTGCCCGATGACCTGATCGACCAGTCGGTCGGGGATTTCGACTTCGTCCGTACTTTCTATCTCCAACCCACCCAGCAGGTCGTCCTCTGCAATGTCATCGGCGACCTTGGCGTCCACCTCGCTCCCAAGGCTATCGACGTCGATGTCTTGCTCGGCTTCCTGCTCCGGTGGTGAAGCTTCGGTGTCGTTACTCATAGAATTCGTTCTGTGTAGTTGAAAACATGGCTGGCGAACTGATATACTTTCTCCCTCTTCCCAACCGCTTGGACTCCATTTCAGGCCGTGAGACTATTGAATTGAACGGGTATAGCCGTATCGCTCTCGGCGTCGAGCACCGGGTTCGAAACAGTAACCCCACTTTCGCCGGGGATGCTCGCTCGGACGAACGACTCGTCACCCTTATAAAAATCCTACCCGACGGGTTCACCATGACCCGCGGGTTCTACATCGGTCGCTTCCAACCTTATCACAACGGCCACCACAACGTGGTCGACACTATCGCCGAGGAGGTCGACGAACTCGTCCTCGGCATCGGAAGCGCGGGCGACTCACACAGCCGTCACGACCCATTCACGGCCGGCGAACGAATCATGATGATAACCAAATCCCTCGTGGATTACGACCTCGTGACGTACGCCGTCCCCATCGAGGACCTAGACCGGAACTCCGTGTGGGTGAGTCACGTCCAGAGCATGAGCCCGGACTTCGACGTGGCCTACTCGAACAACCCCCTCGTCATCCGGCTGTTCGAGGAAGCGGGCGTCGAGGTTCGCCAATCCCCGATGTTCAACCGCGACGTGCTGGAGGGAACCGAAGTCCGCGACCGGATGGTCGAGGGCGGCGACTGGCAGCGGTTGGTCCCCGACTCGGTGGTAGAAGTCATCGAAGAAATCGACGGCATCGACCGCATCCAACAGGTCAGCGACTCGGACTCGAACGGACCGACATGATTACGCTCTCCTCCGATTTCGGAACCCCCTATCCGGCAGCGATGAAGGGCGTCATGCTGCAGCACAGCGACGCCCGTCTCGTGGACGTCGCCCACGACTTCCCACGACAGGACGTTCGGGCAACCGCCTTTTGGCTCCGCGAGGTGTTGCCGTACTTCCCGCCCGCCGTCCACCTCGTCGTGGTGGACCCCGGCGTCGGCACCGACCGGGCGGCGCTGGCGATTCGGGCGGGCGAGCACGCCCTCGTCGGACCGGACAACGGCGTCCTGCTCCCCGTCGCCCGCAAACTGGCCGATACCGACCGATTCGACGTCTTCCGCGTCAACTACGAAAACGCGGACAGCGCGACGTTCCACGGGCGGGACGTGTTCGCGCCCGCCGCCGCCCGGGTCCACGAAGCGGGCGTGGACGCGCTCGACGAACTCGAAGGCGTCGTACCGACCGAGGAGTTCGAAGACCTCCGGTTTCCCGACCCGACCGTCCGCGACCGCACCGCGACCGGCGAACTGCTCGTCGTGGACGACTTCGGCAACGCCATCACCAACGTTCCGGGCGAGTTCCTGGACGGCGTAGACGAAATCGACGTGAACGGCCTCCCCGCGCCCGTCGAACCCTCCTACGCCCACGTCGCCCCCGGTCAACGCCTCGTGACGGTCGGCAGTCACGGCAACGTCGAGCTCGCGGTCAATCGAGGCCGCGGCGACGAGGCGTTCAGTGTCTCCGCGAGCGAAGCGAGCGGCGGCTCGTCGGACGAGTCCACTGGCATCGAGGTCGGCGACGAGATTCGCCTCGATACCCGACCGAAACGGTGAACCCGATTCGGTCGTCCCTTTTCGCATGGAGACGACGCGACATTTCACGGCCACGACGTACGTCGTCCACGACGGCGAGTGTTTGCTCCACGACCACGACCGACTCGGTATGCTCCTCCCCCCGGGCGGCCATCTCGACCGGGACGAACTCCCCCGAGAGGCTGCGATGCGCGAAATACACGAGGAGACGGGGTTGGACGTGACGCTCCTCGAACCGGAGACGAGCATCGATGCCGACTTCGGTCGGGAACTCGCGCCCGCGGAACACACTATGCTCTACGACATCGACTCGTTCGACGGCGAGGTCGCACACCAGCACATCGATTTCGTCTACTACGGCGAGGCGTCCGATCGGGACCTCGCGCCGGACGACGGCGAACGCGCGACCGATTGCTGGCGGTGGTTCTCGCCGGACGAACTCAGAACGCACGACGGCGTGACCGAGGAGGTCGTGACGCTCGGCATCGAGGCCATCGAACGCGTCGAATCTCGACCGCGTAACCGGGATTAGGTGGTGTATAATAAGGTCCGTTCGGTGATTGCTGGCGTTTATGAGTATCATCGACCGCCTGCTCGGAACCGACGACGACGAAGACCCCCGACCGACCTACGTCTGTACCGGGTGTGGAAAGGCATTCGACGACGAGCGGGAACGCTGTCCGGATTGTGGCAGCGAGCAGGTCGTCTCTCCACGCCACTGACGACTGGTCAGCTCTCTTTCAGTGTCGGAGTTTTCGAATAACGGATATTTATAAGAAATCAAACAGTCGTGAACGAGGGCTTTGAGGGGTTTAGCAGGCGTATAATAATGACGCTACCTACACTCGAACAAATCGAGAATGGGATTTGTCAGCCGGGTCGGTATGGGGCTGGGGCACGCGGACTCGACGCGGTTCGAGTGTAAATCGTGCGGTGCGTCGTACGAACTCGACCGGCAGATGTGCACCGAATGTGGTGGGCATTGCATCGGGTATTGCGAGTCCTGGCTCCAGGAAGAACTTCGCTCGCGGACATCGAGCGATCGGTTCGACTGAGAGGGCGACCGTACGGAGAAGGCGACCGTAAGCACCCGCAGAAGCGAACCGCCGTCATTCCAGTCGCGAGCGAACGTACTTCGTCACGTGGTCGTCCATCCGCCGTTTGTACCCGGCTTGTCGCGCGAGTCGGTCGAGTTCACGCGCGACGAGACTGCCGTACTGCACCGCCTTCTTGTCCCGCATCGCTATCTCGTCGGGGACGAACTCCCGAGCGGCTCGCCTGAACGTCCACTTTCGAACGCCGTCCGAGACGAGCATCGACCCCGGAAGGCGGAGCGCTTCCCGAACGATTCGGTCGTCGAGGAGGGGGGCGACCGGTTCGACGCCCGCGGCGCGAAGCGTCAGCGCGTCCCGCGGCAACTGCTCGGAGAGCGTTCGAATCGTCTCGCGGGCCGCACCGCGCACCGTTTCCGCCTCGACGCGGTGGTCCGCGCGGGCGACCTTCTCGTACCCGCCGAACAACTCGTCCGCGCCTTGTCCCACCGCGAGTCGCTCGTAGCCGTCGGCCCGCGCCCGCTCGGCGGTCAGGTAGAGCGGGAGCGCGATTTGCACGTCCATCGCGTTGGTTCGACCGATGGCGCGGGCGACTTCGGGAACGGCGCGTTCGATGTCTTCGTGGGTTATCTCGACGACGCGAAGGTCGCGGTCCATCAGGTCGGCCGCGGTTCGCGCGGCCGCTACGTCGTGACTGCCGGAGTACCCGGCGACGTACAGCGGGCAGTCGAAGGCGCTCCCGACGACGGCGGAATCGACGCCGCCCGAAAACGCGACCGCGAGGCCGTCCGTCGAAACCGCACCGAGACTGCCCTCGATGGCCGTTCGAACCGCCGAAACCGCGCTTTCTTCGTCCTCGAACGGCGACGGGTCGGGGAGGTCCCACAGTCGTTCGTCGCCCTCCCCGGTTCGCGCGTGGCCCGCCGGAACCGGGTCGGGAACGTCGAGGTCGGTGGGGTCGTGACTCCACGTCGTCGCGTCGTCTTCCTCCGAGAACAGCGGATAGCGTCCGAGTACGTCGCGGACGAGGGACCCGTCTACTTCGCCCGCGAATCCGCCGCCGCCCGGCAGCGGGTCGTTCGTTTCGATGGCGCGCCGAACGGCGTCCGGTGATCGCCCCCGCATCAGCCGAAGTACTGTCCGACGCGGCTGATGACGCGGCGCTTCGCGCCGCCCGCGGCCTGTCGGAAACTGATGTGCCACGGCGTTCGTTTCCCGTCGACTTCGGTTCGGCCGTCGACGATAGCGCCGAGGATGGCCCGCTTGTCGGGGGTGTTCACGTCGATTTTCGTTACAGCCTGCCCGACCATCTCGCTGATGTGGGCGTCGCTTCCGGCCGTCATCGGCACGTCCTGGTCGTTGGCGAACGACCGCGCTTTCCGGTTGCCACGCCCCGTCAGCAGGCGAGAGTTGTACACCTCGATAGCGTCCGCTTCCGCGAGCTTCTTTCCGGTGATGTTCGCGGCGACGCCGCTCCGTGATTTCTGAAACGGATGGGGGACGACGGCGACGCCGCCCTGCTCCCGGATTCTGTCGAGCGTCTCGCCGAACGAGAGTCCCGGCGAGATGCGCTCTTCGATACCTAACCCGAGGACGTGCCCCGCGCGGGACGTGATTTCCATGCCGGGGATGCCGACCAATCCGTATTCGGGGGCGAGTTCCGCGGCCTTGAGGCTCGCGTCGATCTCGTCGTGGTCGGTAACGGCGATGGCGTCCAAGTCAACCGCCTTGGCTTGCTCCAAGAGCAGTTCGACGGGGTCACGGCCATCGTGGGAAAGTGCGGAATGACAATGCAACTCGACCGATAGCACGGGAGAACGTTGGCAGTACGCCGGGAAAAGCACCTCGGTCCGTGGTCGGCGGTCGGAAGTCGCCGCGAGACGGCGCTTTCGCTGGAATGTGTTCGCTGGTGGAACTCTCGAATAAATCGGGGACCACGGAATGGGATGACCGGAGCAGAACGGTCGGGCGTACGACTGAACTGGAACTAGGGACGTTTCAACGCATGAATACGGGCGATGGAGGCAGCATCGCCCGCGGAGTGGGTGGGTGAAAACGGTCACTCGCGTTCATGCAATCATAGGCATCGATTTTGTCGGCTGTATGGTCCGTCTCTTATCGTTCCCCTCCTTGTGAGCGTTTCATGGCAGTTGATACCAATGGCAACGAAGTATTTAGCTATTGTGGTGGAATGGGCCACTAACAATGACATTGGAGTTTCAAAAGCGAAAAAATGAACAGAGTGTGGGTAAAGTCCGCACCAAAACTGTATGTTCGACAAATTCTTCTCGGCTCCGTGTCGGTCCTTTCCCGAGTAATCCGCGCGTGGTTGCTACCGCGCGGTCACTCGCCTGTGGACTGATGAGGATGGTACGGAGCCGACCACCGGGATGGAAAATTTGCCTCGCAAGCAGACACGTTTCTCCCGGATGGTTTCAAAACAATCTCGTCGGGTTTCGTATCGCCGTTCTTACGCGGGTGACACGCACTCATCCGTGAACATCCCTCTTTATTGTGTTATGTCTGAATGTCTGTGTGAAGAAGATATACAGAAAGCTTTTACCGAAATACGATCTCCAAATAGTTACATGAACAACAAGATCGGACACGAGAGCTTTACCGAACGGGTCATATTGAAGACGCTCACGTTCGCGGTGACCCCGCTCGTCGTCATGATGGTGGCGACAGGTCTCTTGTTCAAAGGTCAGTTCACGGCCGCAGGTCAATGGATTGTGCGCGATTGGCGTGAACCACTGTAGCGTCGTCAGTTCTCTTCGAGTGTCGTCGGAATGAACAAATATGGGACGAGCCAGTGGGAACGGTAGCGAGATAGCGATGACTCATCGTGGCTGCACGAATGCCCACACGTTCGTGCACATGGAAAGGCATTAATCCGCCCTGTTTGTACAAACCAGTGAATGAGTTTGGACGACTCCGACCGAGAGTTGGTCGTCGCGGAACTCGGCCGCGACCCCACTTCGGCCGAGGAAGCGCTGTTCGAGAACCTCTGGAGTGAACACTGTGCGTATCGGTCGTCGCGGCCCCTGCTGTCGGCGTTCGAGTCCGAGAGCGACGACGTCGTCATCGGACCGGGTGACGACGCCGCGGTGGTCGCGCTAGACGACTCGACCTACATCACGATGGGTATCGAGAGCCACAACCACCCGTCCTACGTCGACCCGTACGACGGCGCGGCGACGGGCGTCGGCGGCATCGTCCGTGACACGCTGTCGATGGGGGCGTACCCCATCGCGCTCGCGGACAGCCTCTACTTCGGGGGCTTCGACCGCGAACACTCCCGGTACCTGCTGGAAGGCGTCGTGGAGGGAATCGCCGATTACGGCAACTCCATCGGCGTGCCGACCGTGACCGGGAGCACGCAGTTCCACCCCGACTACGAGGGCAACCCGCTCGTCAACGTGGCCTGCGTCGGACTGCTTCCCGCCGAGCGCCTCATAACGGCCGAAGCGCAGACGCCGGGCAACAAACTGCTCCTCGTCGGCAACTCGACGGGGCGGGACGGACTCGGCGGCGCGAGCTTCGCCAGCGAGGACCTCGCGGAGGACGCGGAAACGGAGGACCGCCCGGCGGTGCAGGTCGGCGACCCGTACACCGAGAAGCTCCTCATCGAGGCGAACGAGGAACTCGTGGACGGCGCACTCGTCGAATCGGCCCGCGACCTCGGCGCGGCGGGACTCGGCGGCGCGTCCAGCGAACTGGTCGCCAAGGGCGGTCTCGGAGCCGACATCGACCTCGAACGCGTCCACCAGCGCGAACCGAACATGAACGCGCTCGAAATCCTGCTCGCCGAATCGCAAGAGCGGATGGTGTACGAAGTCCGTCCCGAGAACGTCGATGCGGTGGCCGAGGTTGCCGAGAAGTACGACCTCGGTTGTTCGGTCATCGGCGACGTGACCGACGGCAACTACGTCTGTGAGTTCGAGGGGGAGACGGTCGTGGACGTGCCCGCCGAGTTCATCGGCGACGGTGCGCCGATGAACGACCTCCCGTCGGAGGAGCCGACCCAACCCGACCGCGACCTGCCGGACGCGGACGTCCGCGAGGCGTTCGAGGCGGTCGTCGGGTCGCCCAACTGCGCGAGCAAGCGGTGGGTGTACCGACAGTACGACCACGAAGTCCAGACTCGAACCTCGGTCCTTCCCGGCGACGACTCGGCCGTCCTCGCCATTCGGCGAGCGGAACTCGGTCTCGCCTTCTCGTCCGGTGCGAACCCCAGTTGGACGACGACGGCGCCCTACGACGGTGCCCGCGCGGTCGCCCTCGAAAACGCGACGAACCTCGCCGCCAAGGGCGCGACGCCGCTCGCCGCGGTCGATTGTCTGAACGGCGGCAACCCCGAGAAGCCGGACGTGTACGGCGGCTTCAAGCGCATCGTGGACGGCCTCGCCGACATGTGTTCGGCCCTCGACGTGCCCGTCGTCGGCGGGAACGTCTCGCTGTACAACGACTCGCCGAGCGGCCCGATTCCGCCGACGCCGACGCTGGCGATGACCGGCACCACGGCGGAGTACGACGCACCACCCGCGGAACTCTCCGGCGAGGGAACCCTCCTATTCGTCGGCGAACCCACCGCCGACCTCGGCGGCTCGGAGTACCTCGCACAGATGGGCGGCAGCGACCGCTTCCCGGAACTTCCGGGGAACGCGCCCGAACTCCTTTCCCGACTTCGTGAGGTCGCCACGGCGGACGGCACGCTCGCGGTCCACGACGTGAGCGACGGCGGCCTCGCGGTGACGCTCGCCGAGATGGTGTCGGACGACGCGGGTGCATCGGTGTCGCTCGGCGACGCCGACGCCGCGGAGACGCTGTTCAGCGAACTCCCCGGCCGCGCGGTGGTAGAGACGACCGACCCGGACGCCGTTTTCGACGCGTTCGATGGCGTCGCCCCCGTCACCGAACTCGGCGAGGCGAACGACTCGGGAACCCTCCAACTCGAAGTCGATGGCGAGGGACTCCGCTACGCGGCGAGCGAAATCGCGGCGCTCCGCGACGTTCTCGTCCGGGAACTGGAGTAAGGGACGTCCGAGGAGAACGGAGCGGACGACCGTCTCGGCTTTTCGACTCGAAGCGAGGCGCTGGTCACGGAGAAACGTCGGAGCGCCGTTCGATACCGTCGAGAGAAGAAGTTCGTCGCTCAGAGCAGGAGCGGAACGCCGAACACGACGGCGACGCCGATGACGAAGACGACGAGACCGGTCGTCACCTGACTCATCGTGAACTCCTGCATCGGGGACGTCAATCGCGTCAGTCCGTCGGCGTGCTGTACCGGGTCGGTGTCTTCTTGCATGGTTGCAGTTCTGCGTGCCCGGTACTTCGATGTATCGGTGTCCGAGGCGCGGGAGGACGTAGTATGATACAGTGTCATTTAGTATTATTCAGTATATTTTAGTGCTCTACGTGAGAGAATAGTGAAATCCGTTGGGATTCAGTATTCTCATCTTCGTTCTTTCTCGACGTGTCCCATCGTCGGCAACCGCTCGCTACGAGAAAACGGCGACTTTGCTGTGATTGCCATCGCTACGAGAAAATCCCCGAACGTTCCCACTATACTCGTGACGAGTAAAACCCGTGCCAACGCTCCCAACGACATCGATAAGAAGCCCCCGAAAGCCCCCGTCCGCTCGTAACGAGGTGGTGTTGGTTTGTCTGTGACTGCGACTACAGACGTCACTGAAACCGCAACCGCCCCGCATCAGCCACACCCTCCCCAACCGATTCCTTCGCATTCGCTCAGCCACCCACCGTCAGAGCAACGCTCTGACGAGCCATCCGTTCGTTCCGTTATCACTCACGAAGACCTCGTACGCTTCAGCGCGCGCCACGGTGGAACGTCGGATATCGGGCGACGATGTGTTCGCAACGGTTTCCCGTAACCCGACTCCTTTTGCCGACCGGTTCCCAACCCACTCCCAATGACGCTCACGAAGCGGATAATCCCGTGCATCGACGTGGATTTGGACGACGACGGGAACCCGGCGGTGTACACCGGTGTCAACTTCGAGGACCTGCAGTACACCGGCGACCCGGTGGAGATGGCGCGACAGTACAACGAGGCGGGCGCGGACGAGTTCGTCTTCCTCGATATCACGGCCAGCGCGGACGGCCGCGAGACGATGCTGTCCGTCGTCTCGGAGGTGGCCGACGAGGTGTTCATCCCCCTGACGGTCGGCGGCGGAATTCGAACGCGCGAGGACATCAAGGAGACGCTCCGCGCGGGGGCGGACAAGGTGTCCATCAACACCGCCGCGCTGGAGCGCCCGGAACTCATCACCGAGGGCGCGACGGCGTTCGGCAACCAGTGTATCGTCATCAGCGTGGACGCCCGACGGCGCTTCGACGAGGCGGGCGAACACTACGCGGAAGTGGACGGCGAGTCCTGCTGGTTCGAGTGTACCGTGAAGGGCGGCCGCGAGGGAACCGGTATCGACGTGGTGGAGTGGGCGAACGAAGCCGAATCGCGCGGCGCTGGCGAACTGTTCGTCAACTCCATCGACGCGGACGGGACGAAGGACGGCTACGACATCCCGCTGACGAAGGCGGTCTGTGACTCGGTTTCGACGCCCGTCATCGCCTCCTCCGGCTGCGGCGGCCCGGAGGACGCCTACGAGGTGTTCGCCGACGCGAACGCGGACGCGGCGCTCGCGGCGTCCATCTTCCACTTCGGCGAGTATTCGATCCGGGAGGTCAAAGAGTACCTCGCGGACCGCGACGTTCCGGTTCGGTTGTAGCGTCGGTCGTCGCCGACCTACCCGCTGATCGCGTCTTCGTTCGTTTCGGCTCGGTTCGCCCCGGTTCGCTGTTCCGTAAAGAGGAGCGAGAGGACTTTCTGCTCGGCCCGCCGGAGGTGCTGAAAGAACGTCGGGGACGACACCCCGAGTTCGGCCGCCACTTCCTCGCCGGATTTCTTTCGCGGCCAGTCGAAATACCCGCCCGCGTACGCCGCCAACAGCGCCTCGTGTTGTCGGGTCGTCAGCGTTTTGTTCATCGCCATCTGCAATTCGCGGTGACTGAACAGCGGTGTGGTGTACTCTTTCTGTCGCCGGGCGACGATTTCCACGGCGGGGTGGTCCGAACTGAACCGGTCGATGACGTCGCTCGCGGAGCGGTTCGGCGGGATGTCGGCCACGATGTGCGCGACGCCGTTCGCGCTCCACATGTGTTTGGGAATCGCACCGGCGTCGGTCAGCGTGACGACGAAGAACTCTTCCACGTTACTGACGTCCACTTCGAGGATACCCTCCTTCTCGCTGGCGCCGATCAGTCGCGCTTCCAGACGGTCGTCCTCGTTGGCGACGTCGAGAACGCGACCCGGGTCGACGTCGGAGACGCGATAAAAAACGGTGTACGTCCCGTCGCTCCGTGGCAGTATCTGTTGCAGAGAAGCCCGGCACCCCGTTCGTTGTGAGACGGCCACGAGCGGATATCGTGGGTCATCGACCTGAAATTCGACTTCTACTACTCTATTGGTTGTCTCGCCATCCTCAACTGTCACTATCTATCGTCAATAGATGGGCGCGTTTAGCTATTGTGTGACAATCGTGGCCAGACGACACCCGCGCGGCACACGACGCTAGCGGGGCGAAAATCGTCCGTGGGTCGTCCCCGAGCGGAAAGAGACGAGAACGGAAACCGAGAAAATTCAGGCGCTGGTGAACGCTTCGCGGAAGGCGCTCGTCTTGTCTTTGACGTTCTGTGCTCCGGCCTCCAACGCGTCGATTGGGTCGACGTTCCCCTCGGTCTTGACCGTGAGGATGGGGTCCGTCTGCCCACCCGACTGTTCGGGGTTCAGGTCGTAGGTCGCCGCGGCGACGCCCTCGGTTTCGAGGAGCGAACCCTTCAGCACGTTCATGAACGTGTGGTCTTCGCCCCCGATTTCGATTTGGAGTTCCGTATCGCTCTTCTCGATAACCCGCAGTTCCATACCACCGAATTCTCCATTGTCGCGTTTCAATCTTGCGAAGCGCGCGTTTTCGTGTTCGAGGGGGTCACCCGCCGTTCGAACGCGACCGTCACCCGTTGGATGGCGTCGCAACTCGGGGATGGAATAAAAACGAATGTAACGGATTCGCGGTTAGAACTTCATTTCCGCGCCGACGTACAGCACGACGACGAGGAAGATCCATACCGCGTCCACGAAGTGCCAGTACATCGAGACGGTCGACACGGAGACGTGACGCTCCGGCGAGTACTGTCCGTAGAGCGAGCGAACGAAGACGATGCCGATGAGCACCGCACCCATGGTCACGTGCAGTCCGTGCAGTCCCGTCAGACCGAAGAACGCGCTGTTGAACACGCCGCCGGTGAACGTGAAGTTCTCGTGGACGATGAACTCGTAGTATTCGAGCACTTGCCCGCCGATGAACACGGCTCCGAGGAGGAGCGTCGCGCCGAGACCGGCGATGAACCGACTGCGGTTGTTCTTGCGCAGTTCGATGTGTGCCCAGTGGAGCGTGATACTGCTGGCGACCAGCAGCGCCGTGTTGGCCAGCACGAGCGAGCCAACGAGGTCGGGTATTTCAGCACCCGTCGGGGGCCACGTCCCCGTGCGGATGAAGAAGTAGTAGACGAACCCGGCGCCGAACGTCGCGATTTCGGACCCGAGGAACGAGATCATCCCCCAGCGTAACGCGTTCGAGCCTGCTTCGTGCGTATCCCTGCTCCAGAAGTGTTTGACGAATGCGTGATACACCCAGCCGTACAACCCAATGAGGAAGACCAAGACGCTGGCGATGAACACAGCGGGACCGATGGTCGGGCCGACCATCGGATCTGCACCGCGTCCCAGAATGAACAACGCGGCACCGATGTAGAATCCCGCCCCGCCGATCGCGGTGATGAAGGGCCACCACGACGCCTCGCCGAAGCCTTTCGGCCAGTCTTCGACGGCCGGGAGGTGATGGCCGTGCTCCTCTGTCGAATCGTCCGTTACCGTCATACAGAGACGGTTACGCCCCGACTACTAAAAATGCACCCAAAGGCGCTCGGCGGAGGGGGGGTTCGAGAGATTTCACTCCCGGTTCGTCGCGGAAATGAAAGAAGAGACCGTTTCAGGCCGAGGTGCTGTTGCCGCCAGACGTGCTGTTACCCGCGGTGCTGTTAGAGGTGCTGTTCGAGCCACCGTCCGCCGGGTACTTCTTCTGTTGCTGCTTGAGCCACTGCTCGTACTCCTCGTTGGAGACGACCCTGACCTTACTGAGCATGTTGGAGTGACCGACACCACAGTATTCGGCACAGTAGACCTGATACGTGCCTTTCTCTGTGACCTTCGTCTTGATGGTGTGGTGCTGGTTCGGGATGGCGTCCTGTTTCAACCCGAGTTCGGGAACGTGGAACGAGTGTATCCAGTCTACCGAAGTGACGTTGAAGTACACCGGTCGTCCCTCCGGGATGACGAGTTCGGGGGAGTCCTGGATGTTCTCGCCGGGGTAGTTGTACGTCCAGACGTAGCGCTGTCCGACGACTTCCACGTTGACCGCGTTCGCTTCCTTGTGCATCGTGTCCTGTGGCGTCGTCGTGATGTACTGGTTCGCCATCACGCCGTAGGAAGCGTAGCCGACGAAAAGGAGGACGATTGCCGTGGCGACCGTCCACGTGATTTCGAGGCGTCGGTTCTCTTTCGTGGGGAGGGGTTCGTCGTTGTTGCGGAACTTCCACACGGTGTAGATGAGGATACCCTCAACGAGTACCGCGATGGGAATCCCTGCGTACAGCAACTGTTGGTTCAGCGTCCGAATGAGACTCTCGGTCGTCGAACTGTACGCCGCTACAGGATCGACGGCGACCGCGAGGAGCGTCGCGCCGAGCGCCGCGACGAACGCTATCCGCTTGGAATCCATACTGTCTAAGGCTTCGGAAGTGACCCATAAATATGTGCTGTCTTCGTCGTCGGGCGAAAGTCGGATAGTCTAAGTACGCGGGGAATAAAATCGTCAAACAACGGTGCCATTGCAGGATTCCTCATCAGGACGGTTCGAACGTGCGCTGACAGCGACTGCAGTCGGCGTCTACGTGTTGGTCGTCGTCGGTGCGACGACTTCGCTCGTCAACGCCGCGTCCGCGTGTGCGACGTGGCCCGCCTGCAACGGCCATTGGTTCATCCCGTTCAACGACCCCAAGCTCGTCATCGCGTGGCTGCACCGCGCCGTCGCACTCGTCGTCGGCCTGTGTCTGCTCGCGACGACCGCGATGGCGTTGCTCGCAGAGACACGACCGCGCGTGACGGCCGCGGTCGGGTTCGCCGCCGTGCTCTACCCGGTGCAGGTCGTGTTGGGCGCGTACGCGGCGACGAACGCGACGACGACCTCGTTCGCCGCCGTCCACCTCGTCGTCGGCATGACTATCTTCGTCGGCGTCGTCCTCGCGCTCGCGTGGACACTTGAACCCGAGGAGACCGGCGGACCGGTCGGCATGAGCTTCGCCGACCCGGACCCCGCCGACGCGTCGGGCACGACCGGGAACCTCTCCGGTATTCGGGCGACCGCCTTCGCTTACTTCCGGCTGATGAAGCCGCGGCTGATGTGGTTGCTCTGTCTCGTCGCCTCCGCCGGGATGGCGCTCGCGGCGGGACCGAACCTCGAAGTCGGAACCGTCGTCGCGACGCTCACGGGTGGCGTCCTCTCCATCGGCGCGAGCGGGACGTTCAACCACGTCCTCGAACGCGACGTGGACCAGCGCATGAACCGCACCGCCGACCGCCCGGCCGCGACGGCACAGATTCCGGTGCGGAACGCCATCGCCTTCGGTCTGCTGTTGGCCGCCGCGTCGCTGGCCGTCTTCCTTTCGGTGAACCTGCTCGTCGCGGTCTTCGGCCTGACCGCCATCGTCTTCTACAGCGTGATTTACACGCTCATCCTGAAGCCGAACACGGTACAGAACACCGTCATCGGCGGCTTGGCGGGGTCGCTTCCGGCGCTCATCGGATGGGCCGCCGTCACGGACGACGTTGGCTTGCCCGCGCTGGTGTTGGCCGGTGTCATCTTCCTGTGGACCCCCGCCCACTTCTACAACCTCG
The DNA here is from genome assembly GCF_000376445.1 of Haladaptatus paucihalophilus DX253. Lineage (NCBI taxonomy): Archaea > Methanobacteriati > Methanobacteriota > Halobacteria > Halobacteriales > Haladaptataceae > Haladaptatus > Haladaptatus paucihalophilus. Next base: position 15,882 of record NZ_AQXI01000001.1, read on the forward strand.
CGCTGGCGTACAAGGACGACTACGCGCGCGGCGGTTTCCCGATGATGCCCGTCGTCCGCGGGGAGGCCGAAACCCGAAAACACATCCTGCTGTGGTTGGGTGCGACGCTCCTCGCGTCGGGCGTCCTCGCCACGGTGACGACCCTCGGCTGGCTGTACGCCGTCACGACGGTCGTCTTCGGCGCGATTTTCCTCATAACCGTCGTCCAACTCCATCACAAGCGGGACGATACGGCGGCGTTCCGCTCCTTCCACGCGTCGAACGCCTACCTCGGCGCGCTTCTCCTCGCCATCGTCGTCGATGCACTGGTACTATGAGTACTGCATTCGCACGCTACCGACCGAGCGGTGAATCGTTGCTGTGGGCAGCGGTGGTACTGAACGCGGAGCTGTTTGCGTTGCTGTTGTACTTCGCCACGTCGAACTACACCAGCGGCGAACTCCGCTATCTTCTGTACCCGTTCATCTGGATAAACGTCGCCGTCCTCGCGGTGTGGAAGACGAACCCCATCGCGGGAAACGACCGCGATAAGCTGGTCGGACTCGCCGTCGCGGCGGGATACTTCCTGCTCGTCGGTTACTTCGGCGGCCTGTTCGGTCCCGCCCACTCGATGCCCGGTATGGCCGATAGCAGCCTCCGAATCGCGTGGCTGCCGCCGGGATGGGGGCCGGCGTTGCTCTTTCACAACAGCCTCGTCCGGGTGTCGATTCTCCCGTTCAAACTCGTCGGGTATCTGGCGCTCGCGTACCTCGTGTACGCGACCATCCTCGACGCGGCCGGGTCCGCGATTTCGGGCATCCTCGGTCTGTTCTCCTGTGTCAGCTGTTCGTGGCCCATCGTGGCGTCGCTCGTCACGGGAGTCGCCGGGGCCGGGTCGGGACTCGCCGCCACGGTTTCGTCGGGGTCCTACGACATCTCGACGGTCGTTTTCGTCGTGACCGTTGCGTTGCTGTACTGGCGGCCGACGATTCGGTGACGACACTCATCTCCGAGCATCGGCCGCCGTCCGGGGCGTCGTTTCTCCCTCGGTACGTGTCGTTCGTCCGGCGACGAAGCCGTCTTCGCTCTCCGTCGTCTTTTCTTTTGAGAAAGTCGTGATACGAAACATGTGGTGGTCGAATCGAACTCCTTACCTAGGAACGGCGAGAAGTTTGGGACATGTCCGACGCACTCGTCGCCGAGAACGTTCGGAAGGAGTACGGCGATACCGTCGCACTGGACGGTGTTTCCCTCTCGGTCGGCGCGGGCGAGGTGTTCGCGCTCATCGGGCCGAACGGTGCGGGCAAGACAACGCTCATCCGGTCACTGACCGGGACGACGACTCCCGACGGCGGGAGCGTCTCCGTCCTCGGTGTTCCGCCCGGTTCCGTCGAAAAATCGCGGGTCGGTCTGTTGCCACAGTCGTTCGACCCGCCGGCTCGCCTCTCGGCGCGGGAGCTCGTCGCGTACTACGCGGGACTGTACGACGGTGCTCGGGACCCCGACGACGCGCTCGCGGACGTGGGACTTTCCGACACCGGCGACACGTGGTACGAGAACCTCTCCGGGGGACAGCAACGCCGGGTGTGCGTGGCCGCGACGCTGGTCAACGACCCAGACATCCTGTTTCTGGACGAACCGACGACGGGAATCGACCCGGCGGGACGCCGCGCGCTCTGGTCGCTCGTCGAGGACCTCGCGGCGGGCGGGACGACGGTGTTCCTGACGACCCACTACATGGCCGAGGCCGAGCAACTGGCCGACCGCGTCGGCCTGCTCGCGGACGGCGAAATCGTCGCCGTCGGCACGCCCGAATCGCTCATCGGCGAACACGGCGGCGAGAGCCGCCTCGTCGTGGAGACGGCGACACCGCGCACCTCTGTCGAGATGGGCTATACGGTCGAGGAAACCGAATCCGGACTGGTCTTCGACGGCGTGACGCCCGCCGACATCGGCGAGGTCGTTTCGGATTTGAACGCGCGTGGCGTGGAGTACGAGTCGCTGACGTGGACCGAACCCGACTTGGAGGACGTGTACCTTCGACTGACGGGCGCGTCGCTCGGCCCGGAGGCGACGAGACGCGCTGGCGAGGCCGCAATCGCCGGAGGTGACCGATGACGTCGGTCGGCCGCGTTCGGTCGGAGGCCGGTGCGGCGTGGCGGTCGTTCCTCCGTCGCCGTACCGCGGTGTTCTTCACGTTCTTCTTCCCGGTCATCCTCATCCTCATCTTCGCGGTGCTGGTGCAGACGAACCCCGGGTCCGGCGGGTCCGGCGGCCTGTTCTCGAAACCGGCGGCGTACTACCTGCCGGGGTATCTCGCCGTCGTCGTGCTGTTCACGCCCCTCTCACGTGTGGGGAGTTCGGTATCTCGTCACCGCGAGTCAAACCGGTTCGAAAAGCTGGCGACGACGCCGCTCACCCGCGCCGAGTGGTTGCTCGCCCACACGCTCGTCAACGTCGTCATCATCGGACTGGCGGGCATCATCATCCTCGCGCTGATGGCGCTCGTGACGAACGCGGGCGTCTCGTTCGGCGCGTTGCCCCTCGTCGCGGTGTTCATCGCGCTCGCGGTCGGGTTGTTCTGCGGCCTCGGCGCGCTCCTCGGTAGTTTCGCCGGGTCGGCGGACGGCGTTATCGCCGCCAGCAACGCCATCGCCCTCCCGCTCCTCTTCCTCTCGGATACCTTCGTCACGCCTGACCTCCTGCCGTCGTGGTTCCAACCGGTGATGAACCTCTCGCCGCTCACCTACTTCGCACGCGGCGTGCGGATTTTGACCTACTCCGGCGGGTCGAGCGGCGGCGACTTGGTGGTCCTCGCGGTGCTCGCGGTGGCGTTCTTCCTCGCCGGAGCGTACGCGATTCCCGAGACGGACTGAGCATACTATCGAGATTCTACACGACCCGTTTCCGTCTCCAGCTTTTCTCTCCGATTTCCGTCTCGACTCCCCTCGATTTCGGTTCGGCGACTCCAATCGTCGAGGTCGAAAACGTGGATTCCCTTGTAGCGAAGCAACTGCGCCGCCCGTCCGGCCGCCTCCTCGCTCGGGAATTCGATTTCCGTCTCGTCGTCGTCGCCCTCCGGGGTGTGGATGAGCCTGAGTGTCGGCACCTCCGTTCCGTCCTCGCCGTCCCGTTTCCCGTTCGCCCGCTCCCGTTCGACCTCGCGTATCGCGGAGAGCGGTATCGTCGAATCCCGTCGGAGCCGCGAAATCGACCATCGAAGTCCGATGGTGGCGACGAGAACGACGCCGAGCGAGACGATGGTTCCGACCGAGAGCAACCGGTCGGAGAACCCGAACACGTCTCGAACCATGTCGGCGAAGGTTCCGACCGTGAACAGCGTCGTCACGACGTACAACCCGCGGCGAAGGAGACCTCTGTCCGTCCAGTTACCGAGGTACTCCTCTCGGAACGCGCCGCGCGGAGTCGTCCGCATCCTGACTTCGCCGTCCCGGACGACGAGTTCCCCGCGGTCGGTTCGGACGCTATCGTCTCGGGTCATTCGTTCGCGTTCGGCCCGTCCTCCGCGGTAGCGTCCGCGTCCGACACCGCGTCCGACTCGGTTGTCGTCGCCACGTCGTGGAGTTCGACCATCGCGGCCGTGAGTTCGTCCACGATTCGTTCGCGGTCCACGGTGTCGAAGGCGTCGAGGATAGCCCGCGCCTGTGCTGCGTCCTCGGCCTCGGGTTCGCCGTCGTCGTCCATCGGATGGGAGTACGGCCGTCGGCGATGTCACTGTTTCCCTACAGTTCGACTTGATGAAAAGGAGGCGGGGGCAGGTTACGCCGGAATCGTCCAGCCGTAGATGTGATTGAGCATGACGTAGGTGATGACGCCGAGCGAGAGCGAGAGAATCCACGCCGAGGCCGCGATTTTGCCGACCTTCGCGTGCGCCGTCTCGCGGAGTTCGGCGGGCGTGTGGGTGAGTCCGAGCACGAGGGCGTACAGCACGACCGGAACGGAGACGACCGAGAGGATGATGTGAATCGCCAGCATGATGAGGTAGGCGTAGTAGACGAATCCCTCCACGAGGATGTGTTTCTCGCCGCCGCTCCCACCGACCTTCGTGAGGTAGAGCGCGAGGAAGACGAGGATGAGACTGAACGACGTTATCATCGCGGCGCGGTGTTTCTGGACTTCGCCGTTGCGAATCCAGTACCAACCGAGCGCGAGCGAGACGGTCGCCACCGTGTTGACGACCGCGATGGCGTCCGAGAGCAGGTTGACGGTTCCCCGTCCGATGGACGGATAAATCGGCAGGATGCCCGCGAACGTCCCGAGAACCAGAACGTACCCGATAACCGAGAGGACTGCCGTCACTTTCACCGGACTCTCCCGCGCTCGTTGTCGCGCGTTCGCCGTAGCCATGGTCGGCGATTGGGACTGCCGGGGTAAGGTGGCTTCGCTTCGTTCCCGGTCGATGAGGACGACGCTCCTGCACGTTCAGCACCTCCGAAGGAATTATCGTATCCGATATCGTATCAGAACATATCAATGTGCTCCTTCGATAGGATTCCCTCCCCGCGTGCCCTGTTGTTGCTCCTATTCATGGGAATGCTCGCCCTCGCGGCCTTCACCGGCCTCACCGACAGCGACGCGGCCCGGAAACTCCTCCGCGTTTTCATCCCGGTCGCTGGGGTGCTGTTCGCGGTCAGCGTCGCCCGAGACGCACAGTCGCGCCCGGAATTCGCCGCGGTCCTCGTGCTCGGCGCGTCCTGCGTCGTCGGCCTCTCCCTCGAACTCGCCGGTGGCGGCGTCTTCTCCAACCTGTACGTGAACGTCGCCATCATCGGGAGCGGCCTCGGGATTCGAGCGACCACGTTGCGACGCGAGGAGGGGAGCCACCACGTACCGACGACCACGGACACCGACTTCTGGGACGACCCGAAATCGGCGCTCCCGGACGCGGAGTCGGTGCTCATCGTCGCGCTCGTCGTCGTCGGTACGGTCGTGTTCCTCGACGCCTCGGGATTCCACACGATAGCGAACATCGAGGAAGCGCTCCGATCCGACCCGCTGGATTTCGTCTGGCCCGTCGCGCTGGCCGTGGGAGCGAAGGTCGTCTCGGTCCTCACAAACCGAGTTGAGGAGTCGGGAGCGATGGGTGACGAGTAATCGGTCACCGCCGCACAACAACCGGACTTGTTTTTCCGCAATTCGTTTTTCACATGTATTTCCGTTAAAGTGAAACCCGAACGCGGGGAAGGGTGGTGTATGAGCGCAGATCAGGAACAGCAGTCGATTCGCTGCCTCGTCGCCAAGGTCGGACTCGACGGGCACGACCGCGGCGCACACGTCATCGCGCGGGCCTTCCGCGACGCCGGATTCGAAGTCATCTACTCGGGATTGCACAACGCGCCCGACGAAATCGTGCAGGCCGCCGTACAGGAGGACGTGAACGTCCTCGGCATCTCCATCCTCTCGGGGGCACACGACACGCTCGTCCCGAAAATCATCGACGGGCTGAAGGAGTACGACGCGTTCGAGGACACCCTCATCCTCGTCGGCGGCGTCGTCCCGGACGACGACAAGGCGGAACTCAAGGAACTCGGCGTCGCGGAGGTGTTCGGTCCGGGCACGCCGATGGAAGAGACTATCCAGTTCGTCCGCGAAAACGCGCCCGAACGATGAGCGCGACGCACGCGGACCTGCTTTCGGACCTCCTCGACGGGAAGCACCGGGCACTGGCACGTGTCATCACGAAGATAGAGAACCGCGAACCCGGATACCGGGAACTCGTCTCGGAACTCCACTCCCACACGGGCGACGCCGAAGTCATCGGCATCACGGGCAGTCCCGGCGCGGGCAAATCGACGCTCGTGGACAAGGTGGCGAACTACTACCGCGAGCGCGGCGAGACGGTCGGCGTCATCGCCATCGACCCCTCCTCGCCGTTCACGGGTGGAGCCGTCCTCGGCGACCGCATCCGCATGGGCGCCGAGCAACGTCGGCGACATGGACGTGTTCTTCCGGTCGATGAGCGCACGCGGCAGTCTCGGCGGCCTTTCGACCGCCACGTCGGACGCCGTGAAGGCCCTCGACGCGTTCGGCAAGGACAAAATCATCATCGAGACGGTCGGCGCGGGCCAAAACGAGATCGACATCGTGAAGACCGCCGATACGGTCGCGGTGTTGATGCCCCCCGAGAGCGGCGATAACGTGCAGATGCTCAAGGCGGGCATCCTCGAAATCGCCGACGTGTTCGTCGTGAACAAGGCGGACCTCCCGGGTGCGAACCGGACGGTCACGGAACTCACCGAGATGGTCCACATGCGCGACGGACAACCCACGCCCGAGTTCGGCGACGACGTGGAGTACGACTGGGAGCCGGAGATCGTCGAGACGGTGGCGAAGGACGGCGAGGGCGTCGCGGAGTTCGTCGGCGTGCTCGACGAGCACTACGACGTTCTCGAAGCTACGGGGATGCTCGACGCGAAAGCGCGAACCAGATACGCCGAGGAGATACGGGCGCTCCTCCGCGAGGACGCGAACCGACTCGTCGCGTCCGAAATCGAATCGCAGGGCGGCATCGAGGAGTTGGTCGAATCCGTCTTCGAGCGCGAGACGGACCCGTATTCGGTCGCCGCCGAGGTAATTTCCCCCATCGAGGACTGTCTTCACGACTGATTGCTGGCATAACGGATAAACCCGTTCGCGTTCCCCTTTTAGGTATGAATCTTCGACGACTCGCCACGGCGACCGCCGGTGGCGTCGGTCTCACAGCACTCGTCAATCGAACGCTTGCGGCGCGTGCCGACCCGCTCGACCCGCCGCTGGAAGGGTATCAGGGAACCTACCGCTGGCGCGGATTCGACGTCGCCTACACCGAGGCGGGCGACCCGGAGGCCCCCGACGTCCTCCTGCTCCACGGCATCCACGCCGCCGCGTCGAACAAGGAGTTCGACCAGATATTCAAGCAACTCGCGCGGAAATATCACGTCATCGCGCCCGACCTGCCGGGATTCGGCCGGTCGTCGCGCCCGCCGGTGGACTACACCGCCTCGCTCTACTCCTCGTTCGTCGCGGACTTCGCGGACGACATGACGGACGACGCCATCTGTCTCGCGTCGTCGCTCTCCGGGGCCTACGCCGTGCTCGCACAGGTCGAGACGGGTGCGTTCTCCCAACTGGAGCTGATTTGCCCGACCGACGATGCCGGGGCACGTCGCGGATGGCTTCGAACGCTCGTTCGCTCGCCGCTCGTCGGGACCGCCCTGTTCAACGCGCTCGCAAGCAAACGCTCTATTCGTCGGTTCAACGACCGTGACGGCTACTTCACCGAGGTGTCGTACACGGAGAAGGACGTGGAGTTCGAGTGGCAGACCGCCCACCAACCGGGCGCGCGGTTCGCTCCGGCGTCGTTCGTCTCTGGCTACCTCAACCCCGACGCCGACCTCGGCGACGAACTCCCGCGGGTGGACGTGCCGGTGACGCTCGTCTGGGGACGGGACGCGAAAGTCACGCCGCTCGAAGACGGGCAAGAACTCGCCGACGAAGGGGATACGCGCCTCATCGTGTTCGACGAGGCGCGACTGCTTCCGCACGTCGAACACCCCGGTCCGTTCTTGGACGTGCTGTTCGACGAACTAGAACCGCTCGAACTGCAGTAGGCGGTCGCCGTTCGTTTTCGATTCGCCGACCGTCAGCGACACCGACTCCCCGACGTCCACGTCGTCGGGTGCCATCGCGGTGACGCGGACCGGTCCGAAGTCGGCGATGGCCGTCGTGTACGGCGCGTCGTCCGCGAACGACGGCGTTGCGACGTGGACGACGGTGTACGTGTCGATGTCGCCCGTTTCGGGGAGCGGCGTGTCTTCGAGGTTCGTTTCGCCACACTCGGGGCAGATTCGACGCGGCGGGAGCGACCCGTGTCCATTCGGACATTCGAGGTAGTACGCGTCGCCCTCGTCGATTGCGTCCAACCACTCGTCGTAGCCGCTGTTTCCGTGTTCGTTCTCGCTCATTGTTCGACCTCCAAAACGTGAACCGTCGCACTGGCGACCGTGCCACCCGCGTTGTGGGTGACGCCGACCGTCGCGTCCGGTACGGCGTCGCTGTTGGGGTGGTCGCCGCGCAGGATGCGCGTCATCTCGACCAGTTGGCTGGCACCCGTCGCGCCGACCGGGTGACCCTTCGCCTTCAGGCCGCCGGAGAGGTTGACCGGTCGGTCGCCGTCGCGGGTCGTCTCGCCGCGCCGCGCCGCACCGATTCCCTCGCCGGGCGCGTAGAAGTCGAGGGCTTCGAGCGCCAGCACTTCCGCGATGGTGAAACAGTCGTGGACCTCGGCTACGTCCACGTCACCGCCGTCGATTCCCGCCTCCGCGTAGGCTTCCTCGGCGGCCTCCTCCGCCGCGGGCGAGCGAGCGAGGTGGTCGCGCCCCTGTAGCGCCATCCGGTCGCCGCCCTGTCCGGTTCCGGTGACGGAAACCGGCGCGTACAGGTCGTGTTCCTCGGCGTACTCGTCGCTGACGAGGACGACGGCGGCCGCCCCGTCCGTGATGGGGCAGGCGTCGAACAGGCCGAGCGGTTCGGCGATCATCGGCGCGTCGAGCGCCTCTTCGAGTTCTATCTCTCGCTGAAACTGGGCGTGTTCGTTCGGCACGGCGTTCTCGTGGTTTTTGACCGCGATGTGGGCCAAATCCTCGCGCGAACCGCCGTACTGCTCGAAGTAGGCCCGCGCCATCAGCGCGTACGCGCCGGGGAACGTCATCCCGGCCCGTACCTCGTAGAGGTCGTCGGCCGCGATGGCGAGGGCTTCCGTCGTCTTCGCCGTTCCGAGGTTGTTCATCCGCTCCGCACCGCCGACGAGGATGGCGTCGGCTTCCCCGTTCCGAACGTCCTTGACGGCCTGTCGTATGGCGACGCCGCTCGACGCACACGCGCTCTCGTAGCGCGTTGCCGGGGCGCGAACGCCCGCGGCCTCGGCCATCAGCGGCCCTTGGTGGCCCTGATGTTCGGCCAGTTCGCCCATGAAGTTCCCGTAGTAGAGTGCCTCGATGTCGTCCCGGGAAACCTCGGCGTCGGCGAACGCGCTGTCGCTCGCTTCGGCGAAGAGGTCTCTGCCGGTCCGCTCGGGATGCTTCCCGAAGTGAGTCAATCCGACTCCCGCAATCCGAACGCCTGTCATGGGAGAACGTACGAGCGGCGCGGTTAAGAAAGCCACTCCTTTCGATTTCCGGGCGAATGGCAGAAATTTCAGCCGGTTGTCCATCGAACTTCTGCACGAATGGGCAGTTTGGTGCCGACGAATTCGTAATTAATTTTCGAAACCGACCGATTCGGCGGGAAATCGACAGTTCGTGAACCGTCGCGGGAATCGTCCGGCGTGCACACCGGTACCGTCGTGCACTTTTCGCGGTGTTAGCACGGCTTCCGAGCGGGAGACTCGCTAGTCGCTCGTGGGTCAGCGAGGGGAACCGAGCGGTTCGGTCCCGTGGGTGAAGTGACTGTGCGGGGAGGAGAGAGGGAGAAGCCGAAATCGAGTCGAACTATTCGACCGCGAGTTCGTCGGCGTGTTTGACGACTTCGACGGCACCGGCGTCGATGGATTCGGTGTCGAGCCAGTGGGGGACGTAGTTTCGGCGTTCGAAATCGCCGCGTTCCTCTTCGGCACCGATGACGCACCACAACTGGGGTTCGTTCGGGCCGTGCCAGTCGCCCTGACGGCTGATGGAGAAACAGACCTGCTCTTCGTCGTCGTAGTCGATGATGGCGTTCTTGCGGATACCGGGGTCCCCGTGGATGATGAGCCGCTTCATACGAGGCGATTTGTAAGGCGGTCAATTAAGCGCTTCGCAACCGCCTTTCCGCGTCGCCCCTTCGTCCTCGTTTCTTCCTCGTCCGCGTTCCGTTAGCCGTAGTAGGAGTCGTTGGCCATGTGATACACGATTTCGTCGGCGCAGTTGACCATGTAGCTCGAGTGGTCCGACCCGACCTGCGATGTCACGTCGTTCTCGACGTAGTTCGGGGCGGGGGTGTTGCCGTCCTCGTAGCCCGTCTCGCCGAGCGCGCGGTCGAGTTCGCGGGGCCAGTAGAGGTTCTGGAGCGTGCTGTCGTCCTCGCTGTGATAGCCGAAGGTGGCGACGGTTTCGTCGCTGATGGCGTTGTAGGTGTCCATCCACTCCGTGGTCGGCGCTTCGTTGTCCTGTGCCGCGCCGAGCATGTGAACGCTGGCGAATCGGTAGTTCCCACCGTTCCAATCGTCGTTCACGTTCAGGATTCGGAGCGCGTTCAAGACCACCTGTGCGCCGAGGGAGTGACAGGTGAGCCGGAGGTCGCTGTTCGGACACCAGTACTTGTAGTTGAGCGCGAACTGCGCGAGCGCGTAGCCGTTCTGTTGGGCGATCTCCTGTCCGGTGCCGAAGCCGCCCCAGTCGAGCGGGTCGTACTTGTTGGGAGCGTTCGAATCCCACGTGAAGCCCGCGATTTCGCCGCCGTACCCCGCGCCGATGAGGTTGTCGTAGGCCTCTTGGAAGTTGGTCAGCGCGGTCTGCTCGTCGTTGTCGTAGCCGTGGACGTGGACGGTGAGTTCGCTCACGCATCCGGTGTCCTCGCCGGGAACGCTTCCGTCCGTCTCGTAGTCCAACACCGAGTAGCCCGAGTTGAGGTCGCCATCGCCGCTGTAGTGACCGCGGGTCGAGATGACCGAATAGCCGCTGGCCGACGCAACCCCGGCCGCGCCGAGGACGCCGAGGCCCGCGGTCGCCGCCGTCGCGCTTTGCACGTATCGTCTGCGGGTGAATTCTTTCATGTCGAGTCACCTCAGACGTAGGACGAGACGTTGTTCATGTGGTAAACCATCTCGTCGCCGAGGGTGTCGAGATAGTTCGAGTGGTCGTCGCCGACCTGCGAGGTCGCGTCGTACTCGACGTAGTTCGGGGCGGGGGTGTTGCCGTCCTCGTACCCCGTCTCGCCGAGCGCTTGGTCGAACTCGATGGTGTTGTACACCCACTGGAGCACGTCGTCGGCCTCGTTGTGGTAGTTGAACGTCGCCGTCGTCTGGTTCGTGATGGCGTTGTAGGTGTCCATCCACTCCGTGGTCGGCGCTTCGTTGTCCTGTGCCGCGCCGAGCATGTGAACGGAGTCCACCTCGTAACCCCTGTCGGTCCACCACGAGGTCACGTCGAGCGAGCGAAGCGAACTCAAGAGCACCTGCGCGCCGAGCGAGTGACTGGAAAAGCGGAGCGTCACGTTCGGACAGTAGTATTTGAGGTCCACGGCGAACTGCGCGAGTTTGACGCCGTTTTTCTGCGCGACGGTTTGAGCTTCGCCCCAGCCGAAGTCGACACCGCCGCCGGCGTCGTTGTCCCACGAATAGCCGACGAGCGCGCCGTCGTAGCCCGCGGCTTCGAGGTTGTTCTTCGCCGAGAGGAACTTGTCCTTCGCGTTCTGCTCGGGCGTATCGCCGGATTTGTGCCAGCCGTGGATGAAGACGGTCAGTTCGTCCACACAGCCGGTATCGACGCCCGGCACGTCGCCCGTCGTGTCGTACCCCGTCTGCGTGTGGCCCGCGGTGAGGTTGCCGTCGTCGTCGAAGTGACCCCGCGTCGAGACGATGGGGATGCCGTACCGTTCAGCGCTCGCGGTCCCCGCCCCGAGCACCGCGAGTCCGGTCGCCGTCACGCCTGTTCGCTTGAGAAATCGTCGTCGATTGATGTTTGTCATCGATGTCCACACGCTCTTTCAGCACCTCTCGACTTCAAAATTTTTATTTCTATAATAGAATAAAACTGACTCACGGGGAGAACTATATATCCGTGTTCTCGCTCTCCCGAAGCGGAAACCAAACGGGTTTTAAGTCCCGACGCGCAATTTCTCCGTAAGGTCGATATCTATGCAGATGCCACGTCGATTTAACACGTACTGTCCGCACTGCCACTCGCACCACGAACACGAAGTCGAGAAGGTCCGCTCCGGCCGACGAACCGGCATGAAGTGGGACGCTCGCCAGCAGAAGCGCGGCAAAGCCGTCATCGGTAACGCCGGTGGTTTCTCGAAGGTACCCGGTGGGGACAAACCGACGAAGAAGACCGACTTGAAGTACCGTTGCAGCGAGTGTGGCAAAGCACACCTCCGTCCCGGATGGCGTGCTGGCCGACTCGAATTCCAGGAGTAAAACAATGGCAGGAAACTTCTACAAAGTGCAGTGCCCGGACTGTGAGAACGAACAGACCGTCTTCGGAAAGGCGGCAAGCGAAATCAACTGCGTCGTCTGCGGTCACAAGCTCGCCACGCCGACCGGCGGCAAGGCCGAAATCGACGGCGACGTTGTGGAAACCATAGCATCCCGATGAAATACAGTGGCTGGCCCGACACTGGCGAACTCGTCGTCGGTAAGGTCGACGAGATAGAGGACTTCGGGGTCTTCGTTGACCTCGAAGAGTACGAGGACAAGCGTGGTCTCGTTCACGTCAGCGAGGTCGCCAGTGGCTGGATCAAAAACGTCCGCGATCACGTGAACACCGGACAGACCGTCGTCTGCAAGGTGCTCGACGTGGACGAGGGGTCACAGCAGATAGACCTCTCCATCAAGGACGTCAACGAACATCAGCACAGCGATAAGATTCAGGACTGGAAGAACGAGCAGAAGGCCGATAAGTGGATGTCGCTCGCATTCGGCGAGGACATGGGCGACGAGCAGTACACGCACGTCGCAAACGAACTCCTCGCCGAGTTCGGCAGCATCTACGACGGCTTCGAACAGGCGGCAATCCACGGTCCTGAGGCGCTCGACGACACCGACCTCGCGGACGAGGACGTCGAGCGACTGGTCGAAACCGCCCGGGAAAACGTCTCGGTTCCCTACGTCACCGTCACCGGCTACGTCGACCTCCGCAATCCGGGGAAGGACGGCGTTGACGGCATCAAGGAAGCGCTCAAGGCCGCTGAAGGCAACGGCGACATTCCCGACGAAGTGGAGCTCGACGTGACCTACGTCGGTGCGCCCGAATACCGGGTTCGCGTCAAGGCACCGAACTACAAGACGGCGGAGTCCCAGCTCGAAGAGAGCGTCCGTCGTGCCGAGGTCGTGATGGAAGGCATTTCCGGCACCGCCGACTTCCACCGCGAACGTCACACCGACGACGAATGAAATCGAACATCCGGGTGTGTTCCGCGTGGAACGCCGAACACGACCGCCCGGTGTACACCCTTTCTGCGACGTGTCCGAAGTGCGGAGCCGAGGCCGTAAACAGCGCACCCGCACCGTTCGACCCCGACGACCCGTACGGGGAGTACCGACGCGCACTTAAGCGGCGCGCCCACGAATAAGGTACATGGACGAAATCGACATCGAAATCGTCGCCAATCCCGATTTGGAAGCCCCCGTCCTCATCGAAGGACTGCCGGGCGTCGGTCACGTCGGCAAACTCGTCGTCGAGCATCTACTCGAAGAGAAAGAGAGCGAGCTCGTTCGACGGGTGTACTCCGAACACCTCCCCCCACAGGTTGGCGTCGGTGACGACGGTACCGCCTCGTTGGTCTGTATCGAACTCTACGCCCTGACCCTCGACGAACAGGACGTCCTCGTCCTCACCGGCGACTATCAAGCTCAGGATTCCGTCGGCCACTATCGCTTGACGAACGCGTTTCTCGACATCGCCGACGAATTCGGCGTCGAACGAATCTTCGCGCTCGGCGGCGTGCCGACCGGCGAACTCATCGAGGAGTACGCCGTGCTCGGCGCGGCCGCGACCACGGACTTCGTGGACGAACTCGAAGACGCGGGCGTCGAGTTCCGCGAGGACGAACCCGCGGGCGGCATCGTCGGGACGAGCGGTCTCCTGCTCGGCCTCGGCGGACGGCGCGGTCTCGAAGCGACGTGCCTGATGGGCGAGACGAGCGGCTATCTGGTCGACCCAAAGAGCGCACAGGCGGTGCTCGAAGTCCTCCAGACGATGCTCGACTTCGAAGTCGATTTCAGCTCGCTCGAAGACCGTGCGGAGGAGATGGAAGAGGTCGTCAACAAAATCGAGGAGATGGAGTCTCAACAGGCTCCTATCGCGTCCGACGACGACCTCCGGTACATCGGCTAAGCGGACCGCCGATTTCGCCGGTTAAAATAGCGAGCGCTCCTGTCCGTTGTAGATGTGATACACTGCGGAAACGAGGAAGAACGTGAGAAAGAACCACGTCCAGAACTCGAAGTCGAGCATTCGTATCGAGAAGAGGTCGAGTTTCGCCGCGAACAAAACGACGAACTCCAGTAGACCGAGGCCGAGATAGTAGGTCGCCCAGGAGACGTCGTGTTCGGGGACGACTTCCATATACACCTCGACCTGTCGCGCTTGGTCTTCGAGCGTTAGCTCCTTCGACTGCTGGTCGTACTCCACGATACCGAGGTCATCGAGCTTCGGGAGGTGCGTCTGGTGGAGCGAGACGTAGACGCTCTTTCTGACGTTTCGTGGTGGCGGTGACTCGCCGGTTTCCAGCGTGGCGATGTGTTCGGCGAGGTCATCGACAGCCAGTGAATCTCCTGTCTCCCGGAGATAGCGAATCGTTTCGCGCCGTCGCTCGTTCCGCAAGACGTTATGGATCTGACTCTCGTCGAGTTCCCCTTTCGTCTCCGGTTCGGTGAGTTTCATGGCTTGGAGGCAAACATGATATTATCTCTGGGTCCGATACACGCACATATATTATAACCAAGGGTATTAACTTTGCCACCCGTCTAGTATTTATTTCATGAATGTTTTTTTCGCAATGTGCTGTCCTCGTCCGGTTATTGGTCTATCGGTGCGGACACCGTTCCACCGGGGGGAGTCTCCGTTTCTTCCCTACGAACGCCTCACCGAGCGTCTCACTTGGCGAGGATTTGATTACCGTTCGAGTCCTACACGCATAGCATGCCAGACTGGCTGGTCCTCGGCTTGTGGCTCACGCTAGCGGCCGCTGTCGTCATCGCCGGAATCTTCGTCGTCGGCGTTCGGCTGTTTCCGACGCACCAGTCCACGAACGCCACCTACATCTTCGGGGAGGGTCGGCGACGGATCGAAATCCGTCAGTATCTCCGCGCCATCGACGAGAACTTCGCCGAGGACCACTTCGTGGAGGGCCAACACGTCGCGTTTTACCTTCCCGAGCGGGACGTCGCCATCACCTTCGACGCGCGAGCCTTCTTCCGCATCGAAAAGTCGCCGACGTACGCCGTACTCGTCGAACACGAGATGCCGGGCCACCACCTCGGTGACCGACTTCCCTTCGAAACCCCGACCTTGGAACAGGAGGCGGACGTGGACACGAAACAGGCCGCATTTGCCATCCTCGGCGTCCCCTCGGGCGCGACGCTCTCGGAGGTCAAATCGGCCTACCGGGAGAAGGTAAAGGACGTGCATCCCGACCACGGCGGCTCGCGCGAGGAGTTCCAACGGGTTCGGGAGGCGTACACGACCGCGAAAAATCACTGCACCTGATTCCCCCGTCGTCCACCGCTTTTGTCTCAATCCAGATTCGCCACTTCGTAGGCGACGCCGACGTCTCGAAGGGCGTCGGTGACGCGCCCCACGCTGTCGGCGGTGGCGACGATAACGACGTTCAAGCCGCGTTCGGCGGCCTCGGCAGCGACTTCACCCGGAGCGAACGTCGTATCCGGTTCGATACCGGCGGATCGGAGGGCGACGACGGCTTCGACGCCGGTCGCGGCGAGCACCGGAGCGTCCTCACACGCGGCCGCGAGCGACCCTCCGTCCACCGTTCGACTGCCGCCGGAGCGAACCGGCGGCACCTGATACACCGTCACCCGTCCCGGTTCGAGGTCGATGATGCCCTCGAACTCGGTGACGCCGACGTCCTCGCCCGATTCGGCGTCAGTCGTGGCGATGCCCGTCGCGGGTCCCTCGTCGTTCGGCGTCGCGTGGAGCAGGCCGTCTTCGAGCGAGAGCGAGACGGTCGTCCCCGCTTCGATATCGGTGCGAGCAATCGCCGCGTCCTCTCCGACGTTGCCGAGGATGTCGTCGGTCACGTGGTCCGCGAACCGGCGAACGTCCGTCGCGGACTGGAGGAGCCAATCGACGCCCTCCTTCGTCACCCGATAGCGTGAGCGACCTTCCTTCTCCACGAGTCCGTCCTCCACGAGGCCGCGGGTGTACTCGCTGACGGCCTGACTCGTCACGCCGACGGCATCGGCGATCTCGCCTTGGCTCACCGCCGGTTGTCGGTCAGCGATTTCGGCGAGGATGCGAAACCGGGTTGCGGTTCGTTTGTCCTCCAACACGTCGGCCATACCCGAATCCTCGGGCGGGACGATAAAAATACCAGCGGTCGGCGAGTGAAAACCGCGTTCCGTGAGACGCACGAACGGTAACGGATGGCGGAATCGTCCATTCGACGACGGATGGTGGAATCGTCCATTCGACGACGGATGGTGGAATCGTCCATTCGACGACGGATGGCGGAACCGTCCACTCGCCGGGTGGTACGTCCCCGCGGACGGCGGATTCGGAGAGCGTCAACTCTATATTTTCTGAGAACAACGGACGAATCGTGATTGGAGTCGTCCCCGCCGCCCTCCCCGGCCCGCTCCCGTGGCTGACAACGACCTTCCCCGACTACCTCGTTTGGGTCGTCATCGCCGCCTTCGTCGCCACCGCCGCGCTCGAACGATACGACCGCGAGCTGGCGCGGACCGTCGGCGCGGGCGCGTGGGTTCTGTTCGGGGTGTTCTGGGGCGTCCTCTTTCCCCGTTTCGCGTTCGAGATGCGGAGTTTCATCGAGGGGACCCTCAGCCTCGTCGCGGTCCCTCTGTGCGTCTACGCGGGGTATCAGCTCTACTCGGGACGGGATTCGCTGTTCGTCCTGTCCCGCGGCGTCGCCGCGATGGGGCTCATCTACGTCCCCTTCCTGACGGTCGAACCGCTCCGCGAGTGGCTCGTCGAACTGGTGAGCGTCCAGACCAACGCCGTCATCCAACTGCTCGGATACGACCCCGCGTTCACCATTGCGAAGGAAAACGGCTACCACAGCGCCTTCATCTTCACCGACAGCACGGGTCACGAGTACTACACCTACCTCGTCCTCGCCTGCACGGGTATCGGCAGCATGAGCATCTTCGGCGGCCTCATCGCCGCCGTCCGGGCACCCCTCCGACGAAAGCTCCGCGGATTCACGCTCGCCATCGTCATCATTTGGGTGTTGAACGTCGTCCGCAACGTCTTCATCGCGGTGGCGTTCGGCAACCAGTGGTTCCAGTTCTTCGTCGGTCCCGTCACCACGATCACGGGTTACACCGACCCTCGGATGGTCTCGTTTTTCATCGCGGACAGGGTGCTCAGCCAACTGCTCGCCGTCGTCGCGCTCGTCTTCATCCTCTGGTTGGTCGTCCGCGACCTCCCGGAACTGCTGACGGTCATCGAGGACGTCATCTACCTCGTCTCCGGGCGAGAGTACGACCTTCACCGGAGCATCCGGGCCGATGGCGGCCGTTGAGTTCGCGGACCGAGCGGCCTACCTCGCGGACGCCGACGCGCTCGTCCTCGCCGACCTCCACATCGGCCGGGACTCGGCATCGAACGTCTCGCTGCCGCTCGGCGAACGGACCGATTTGACGGCGCGATTCGACGCCCTCCTCGATCGATTTTCACCCGCCGAAGTCGTTCTCGCCGGAGACGTTCTCCACGCGTTCGACCGACTGCCGAACGGCGTCTCCGAGACGTTCGCGGACCTCGAAGCGCTCGAGGCGGGCGCGGGCGCGACCCTCGTCGCCGTGCGCGGAAACCACGATACGCGGCTGGACGAACTCGCGTCCCCGAACGACGAGTACCGACTCGCGGACGACACGCTGGTCTGTCACGGCCACGAGGAACCCGACGGGGAGGCACCGCGGTACGTCGCGGGACACGACCATCCGGCGATCGAAATCGAGGGAAAGCGCCGACCGTGCTACCTCTCGGGATCGGAAACGTACCGCGATTCGGACGTCCTCGTCCTCCCCGCGTTCACCCGCCTCGCCAGCGGACTGGTGGTAAACGACGTTCGCGGATCCGGTTTCCAGTCTCCGCTCGTCGCCGGCACGGACCCGCTCCGTCCCATCGTCCGCGACGAGGACGCCGACGAGACCTATCGCTTCCCGCCGCTCGGAGAGTTTCGGAAGCTGTTGTAGTCGGTGGGTGGCTGTAGCCTGTGATCTGCCGTCGCCGCCGATACCTTCGCGGTGGCGCGTTATCGCATATCGTCGTACACGGCCAGCGCGGCCTTTCGCCCGCTCTCCATCGCGGCGTTGAGCGACGAGGCCTCCGTGTAGTCCCCGGCGAGATACACCGATTCGTCGCCGGTTCGGTTGCCGGGGAGACCGTCGAACACTCCCGGCGGCTGGGCGAACTGCGCGAACTCGATGCGGTCCGTGTGCAGGCGTTCGAGGTTCGGGAACTGCCGGTCGGGGAACCACTGCCGGAGCGTCTTCCGGACCTTCCCCGCGAGTTCGTCGTCCGACTCCGCGGGCGTCCCGAGAAACGTCGCAGAGAACAGCTCCCAGTCGTCGGGTGCGAACTCGGGTGCGACGACCGACAACGGCACGATTTCGTTCGGCGCGTCGTCCCCGACGTTGAGCACGATTCTGTTCCCGCCGGGGAGCGGTTCGTCGTGGGCGAAATACTGGGTGACACAGCCGCGTGCGTCGGTCGGAATCGACTCGACACCCGTCAGTTCGCGGGCGGATTTCGGGTCGGTGGCGACGATGGCCGCGTCGGCGGTGACGGTTTCGCCGCCGACCTCGACGCTCACCTCGTCGTCCGTCGATTCGACCGCCGACACTCCCTCTCCGAGGTGAATCGTCGCGCCAGCGAGCCGCGCCGACTCGGCCAATTGGTTGGAAATCGCACCCATGCCGTCGGCGGGAACGGCGATTTTACCCGTCGAGAGCATCTTGAACGTGAATTCGAACACCTTCTTCGAGGTCGCAAGCGACCTGTCGAGGGTGATGCCGCCGTAGAACGGCCCGGCGAAGTTCTCGCGGAAGGAGTCGGAAAAACCCCGTGCGCGGAGGTACTCCTCGATGGACTGATCCTCGCCCGAAAAAATCTCGCGCGTCGGCTTGCGGGCCAGCTCCCGTCGAAGTCGAAGGGTTCGGAGTTTGTCGCGGAAGCGGACCTCCCGGTTCGTCGCCGACCCGAACAGCGCGCCCGGGTCACGAATCGGGTCCGCCAGTACCGACCGACGACCGGGACGGGCGAGCACCGCGCCGGGTGCGAAGTACCGCAAATCGAGGTCGCCGTAGTCGAGTTCCCGCCGCGCGGCGGGATAGGCCGTAAAGAGCACCTGAAATCCGCGGTCGAGGACGAATCCGTTTTCGTATCGCGTCCGCACTCGACCGCCGACGTCCGGCCCGCGTTCGAACACCTGTACGTCGAGTCCTAACCGAGCGAGATGTCGGGCGGCGACGAGTCCCGCGAGACCCGCCCCGGCGACGATGACAGTGGTCATGGAGGATGGTCGGTCGTCCGTAATAAACGTCTCTCGGCCGACCTGGTTAGGGAGCCGAACCGAGGGCCCCTACCGTGACGTCCGCAGCGATTCGATTTCCGCGGCGAACTGCGTTCCGTCCGGGAGGTCGGAACACGGGTACCACGACACGTTCTCGATGGCCGCCGCAGTTGGTCGAATCGCCCCGCCGACCCGACGGGCGACGAATCCGGCCTGCAACACCGGCACGTGGACGCCGTTCCCGTAGTCGAACCGGAGCGTTTCGGTGAACAGCAGGTCGGTGACGTCGCACTCGATGCCGGTCTCCTCGCGGGTTTCCCGCTCGGCGGTTTCGGCGACCGATTCGACGGGTTCGCGGCGTCCGCCGCTCGCTTTTTCCGAAGCGCGGAGCGCTTCGCCCTGCTCACGGTATTCACCGTTCACTTTCTTCGAGGTGCTACGCACCTCGCCTTTCCCTCCCGGCGGTTCCCACACCGACGAGTGGCCGGAGTCCTGTACCAACAAAACGCGTCCGTCCTCGACGACGAAACAGACCGCGACCCACGGAAATATCTCGTCCGGCGTCGCCGGGAAGTCGTACTCCGCGACGCCGGTGACGG
The DNA here is from genome assembly GCF_000376445.1 of Haladaptatus paucihalophilus DX253. Lineage (NCBI taxonomy): Archaea > Methanobacteriati > Methanobacteriota > Halobacteria > Halobacteriales > Haladaptataceae > Haladaptatus > Haladaptatus paucihalophilus. The sequence continues at coordinate 35,870 of NZ_AQXI01000001.1, forward strand.
GACGAACCCGGTGTGGAGCGTCGCCCCACCGTTCCGAAAGGGCTTCGCGGCGGGTTTCGGCGCGGTCGGCGAGCACGGACCGGACGGCTTCCGGTTTCATATCCGACAGTTGCGGTGCAGGGGCAAAAGGGACGGGGGATGAACAGGGCTTAGTGGTCCGCCTTCCCACCTTCGGGCATGGAGACGACGGACGCATTCATCGGACTGACGTGCGTAGACTGCGGGGAGACGTTCGACGCCGACGAGGGGACACACCGCTGTCCCGACTGCGGCGGCATCCTCGACCCGGACTACGACTACGACGAAATCGACGTGTCGCGTGCGGACCTCGAATCCCGCCCGTTCGAGACGATGTGGAAGTACGCGGAACTGCTACCGTTCACCCGCGAGTCGGCGGTGACGATGGACGAGGGAGCCACGCCGCTCGTCGAGTGTCCGAACCTCGCCGAGGAGATGGGCGTCGGGCGCGTCCTGTTCAAGGACGAGGGGCGCAACCCGACGGGGACGTTCAAGGACCGCGGTCAGACGATGGCCGTGACCGCGGCGGCCCAACACGGCGCGACGGACATCGCGCTCGCTTCGGCCGGAAACGCCGGGCAATCCGCCGCGGCGTACGCCGCCCGCGCCGACCTCGAATCGCACGTCTTCCTCCCGACGCGCGCCGGGTTCACGAACAAGGCGATGGTTAACGTCCACGGCGGCGACATGACCGTCGTCGAGGGGCGCATCGGCGACGCGGGAGCGGCCTACGCCGACGCGATGGAGGAGGAAGACGACTGGTACTCCGTCAAGACGTTCGTCACGCCCTATCGCCACGAGGGAAAGAAGACGATGTTCTACGAAATCGCCGAACAGATGGACTGGGAGGTCCCGGACGCCATCGTCTACCCGACCGGCGGCGGCGTCGGTCTCGTCGGAATGCACAAGGCCGCAACGGAGTTCCGCGACTTGGGACTGACCGACGACCTCCCGTCGATGTACGCCGCCCAAGCGACCGGGTGTGCGCCCATCGTGAAGGCGTGGGACGAAGGAAAGGACGTTCACGAGGCGTGGGAAACGCCGGACACCATCTGCGGCGGCATCGAGATTCCCGACCCCGGCGCGAGCCCGCTCATCCTCGACGCGCTCCGCGAGAGCGACGGCGGCGCGGTGGCGACCAGCGACGAGGACATCCTCGATTCGGCGGTCGCGGTTGCACAGAAGGAGGGCCTGGAGATGGGCGCGACATGCGCCGCCGCCGCGAGCGGGGCGTGGGAACTCGCCCAGCAGGGAGAGTTCGGCGAGGACGACACCGTCGTCATCCTCAACACCGGCGAGGGCAACAAGGACGACGACGTGCTCCGCAGTCACCTGATGGGCATGGGAATCTGAGGCGGAACTCACATCGTCGCCATTTTCGACCGTAGATTTATATCAGAAGCCGGGGACAGCACGGCCCGGATGTCGAAAGAAATAACAGAGAATGACCGCGTGGTTCTTAGGACGGAAACGTTCCTCGAATCCTATTCCGACCCCTTCAGAGCAGGTCGCTCTCGACCAACCGCTCGACCGCTTCCTCGATTCGCTCCAAGTTCGCCGCGTAGGAGACGCGAGCGTAGCCGGGCGCGCCGAATGCGCTGCCCGGAACGGTAGCGACGTGCGCCTGCTCCAGCGCGTCCTCGCACCACTGCTGGTCGTCTTCGGCCACGGGAATCATCAGATAGAACGCACCGTCCGGCGTTCCGGCGTCCACGCCGTGCTGTTTCAACAGGGCGACGAGGCGGTCGCGGCGCTCGTGGAACGCCTCGACCATCTCGCTCACGTCGTCCTCGGTGTTCCGGAGGGCTTCGACGCCCGCGCGTTGGACGAAGTTCGTCGCCGACGAGACGGAGTGCGAGTGGAGTTTCGCCGCTTGCGAGACGAGTTCCTCCGGGGCGGCGAGGTAGCCGAGCCGCCAGCCGGTCATCGAGTAGGCTTTCGAGAAGCCGTTGACCGTGATGGTGCGCTCGTACATTCCGTCGAGCGTGGCGAGGCTGGTGCACTCCGCGCCGTAGGTGATCCGCTCGTAAATCTCGTCGCTGATGACCGTGATGTCGTGTTCGACCGCCAAGTCGCGGACGCCTTCCAGTGCGGCGTCGGAGTAGACCGCGCCGGTCGGGTTCGACGGCGAGTTGACGATGAGCAGTTCGGTGTCGTCCGAGACGGCCGCAGAGAGGTCGTCGAGAGCGGGTTCGAGTTTGAAGTCGTGCGGCGCGAGGTCCACGCGGTTCAGGTCGCCGCCCGCGAGTTTCACCATCGCCTCGTAGGACACCCACGCGGGGTCGAGGAGGACGACCTCGTCCCCGTCGTCCACGACCGTCTGTACCGTCTCGTAGAGCGCCTGCTTCGCGCCGGGCGTGACGATGACGTTATCCGCCTCGTACGGCAGACCGTCGTCCTGCAGTTTCGCCGCGATAGCCTCGCGGAGTTCGGGGACGCCCTTGGACGGCGGGTAGCCCGTGTGACCTTCCTCCATCGCTGTTTCGGCGGCGTCAACGACGTTCGCCGGGGTCGGGAAGTCCGGTTCCCCGACGCTCAGGTCGATGACGTCTACGCCGTCGGCTTCCAGTTCCGACGCGAGGCTGCTGATAGCGAGCGTCGCGCTCGGTTCGACACGTTGAATCCTGTCGGAAAAGTCCATTATTGTAGTTCCTCCACTAAGTCGAGTGCACCTTCGACCGCCCGTGCACCGTAGTCGGTACGCTCTCGGGCCTCCGCCGCGGACATGCCGGGGCCGGTGATGCCGAGTGCGACCGGCGTGTCCCGGTTCAGGCTGACGTCGGTGAGTTTCTGCGTCGTTGCGGTCGTGATAACGTGGTCGTGGTCGGTGTCGCCGGTGATGACGGCACCGAGGACCGCAACCCCGTCGATGTCGTCCCGGCGGGCGAGTCGGTCCGCCGCGAGCGGCGAATCGTACGCGCCGGGGACGTGTAGCGTTTCGACGATTTCTGCACCTCGCTCGGCGGCAGCCTCGCGCGCCGACTCCTCCATCTGCTCCGTTATCGGCGCGTTGAACTCCGCGACGACGAGTCCGAGCGTTACCATGTGTGGCGGGAAGCCAGCACGGCTAAAAGAACTACCGCTCTCCGCAAGGCTTGTATCCCCCCTGCGTCTTGAGGGAAAACAATGAGTTCGAGCGAACACCCGCTTTCCGGGTGGACGGCCCGAAATCGGGGTTTCGCTTCCATCTGTGCGGTCACGGTTGTCGCGCTGGTGCTCCGACTGTTCGCCCTCGGAGACCGGTTCGCCCATTGGGACGAAGCTCGCGTCGGCTACTGGATTCTCAGGTATCAGAAAACCGGCATCTGGCACTACCACGCCGACATCCACGGCCCGTTCTTCCCGCAAGTGAACAGCGTCCTCTTCGAACTGTTCGGCGCGAGCGACTTCATGGCGCGGCTGCCCGTCGCGCTCGTCACCGGCCTGCTCCCCCTCGCGGCGTGGTTGTACCGCGACCACCTCCGCGACTCCGAACTGGTCGCCTTCGCGCTCCTGCTCGCGGTCAATCCGGTCGCGCTCTACTACTCTCGGGTCATGCGGTACGACATGCTTCTCGCGGCGTTCATGGTGTTCGCGCTCGGCTTCTACCTCCGTGCGCAGGCGACGGGGAAGGCGAGGTACCTGTACGCCGGAACGCTGGCGTTGGCGCTCGGCTTCACGACGAAGGAAAACGCCCTGCTCTACGTCGCCTCGTGGCTCGGCGCGGCCGTCCTGTTGTTCGACCATCGGTTGTTCCTCGCGCGGAACTACGACCGAGAATGGACGGGGACGTTCGTCGATACCGTCACCGAAACGGGGCGGGGCCTCCTCCGATTCGCCCCCCACATCGCCCTGTGTGTGGTGGAGTTCTTCGTCGTCATCGTCTACTTCTACGCCCCGCGGACGAACGGCACCAGCGGTCCCGGACTGTGGAAAGCCGTCTCCAACCCGAGTATGTTCGGCGCGGTGATTTCGGAAGCGACGGTCGGGTCGTGGAACGAGTTCACCGGCCAGTGGGTCAAGAGTCAGGGCCACGCCTACCTCCCGTATCTCGAGCACTTCATCGCCGTCCTGGAACAGGGCGCGTTCGTGGTGGTCGTCCTCGCGGTTCTGGGCTTCCTCGCGGCGCGGTACGTCGATGACCGTCCGCGCGACCTCGTTTCGTTCGCGTTCTACTGGGGCGCTGTGAGCGTCCTCGGCTACCCGCTCGTGACTGACATTCAGGCCGGATGGGTGACCGTCCACGCCATCGTCCCGCTGATGATTCCCGCGGCGGTCGGCGCGAGCATCATCTACCACTGGGGTCGGGAGGCGTACGAGGACGACGACACGTTCTCGACCGCCGCCGCGGGCGTCATCGCGCTCTTCCTCGTCGTGCAGGTCGCGTTCCCGGCGATAACGGTGGTGTATCTCCACCCGCAGGACGCGAACGCGCCGGGACTGTTCGGCGGCCAACACCACAACGACATCGTGCAGTGGGGTCAACCCGCTGACGGAATCAAGCCGACGATGGAGAAGGTACAGCGTGTCTCGCAGGCGAACCGGGAAGGAACCGACGTGTTGTACTACGGCTATCTGAACGAGGACAGTTCGTACGTTTTCTACGTCCCGAACGAGGACGGAAATACCGACTATCGCAACAATGGCGGCTGGTACAACCGCCTCCCGCTCCCGTGGTACACCGAGATGGTGGACGCGAACGTGGACAGCACGCTGGACAACGAATCCCTCCAAACCCGCCAACCGCCGGTCGTCATCACGCGAGCGTCGCGCAAGGAGGACGTCGAGAAGTACCTCGACGGCTATCGCGTCTACGACCACGAACTCACGCTCTGGGGCGCGCCGACGACGATTTATATCAAGGAAAGCGCGCTTCGGGAAGCGAACCGGGCCGCGTAATCCATCCGCGAACCGATACACGTTCGTGCTCATTTCCCGTCCGAGTTGGCAAATCTTATGCACCCACAGGGATAGCCTTCGGACGACATGGTTACGGCATCACCGCTCACCCTCGGCGTCGTCGGCGGCGGGCAACTCGGTCGGATGCTCGCGGAGGCGGCATCGCCGCTCGGCGTCGAACTGGTCGTCCTCGACCCGACGCCGGACTGTCCCGCGTCGTTGGTCGCTCGGGACCAAATCGTCGGCGACTTCGACGACGAGGAGGCGATTCGAGAACTGGCGGAGCGAAGCGACGCGCTGACCTTCGAAATCGAACTCGCCGACCCCGACGTGCTCGAAGCGGTCGGCGAGGAGTACGACGTTCCGGTCCACCCCGACCCGGCCACGCTTCGAACCATTCAGGACAAACTCGTCCAGAAGCGCGCACTGCAGGACCGCGGAATTCCGGTCCCCGACTTCCGCCCCGTCGATTCCCGCGAGGACCTCCTCGAAGCGGGCGAGGAGTTCGGCTACCCGATGATGCTGAAAGCGCGGCGCGGCGGCTACGACGGGCGCGGAAACGTCCCCGTCGAGGACGAGGACGACGTGGACAACGCGCTCTCGCAAGTCTCGGGCGAGTTGATGGTCGAGGAGTTCGTCCCCTTCGAGCGCGAACTCTCGGTCATCGCCGTCAAGGGCGACGACGAGGTGGCGACGTTCCCCGTCGGGGAGAACGTCCACGAGGAGGAAATCCTTCGGCAGACGGTCGTTCCCGCGCGGACCTCCGACGAGGTTCGGGAGCGCGCCGAGGACGTCGCCCGCGAGGTTCTTTCGGCACTCTCCGGGAGAGGGACGTACGGAATCGAGCTATTTGAAGGGGAAGACGGGGATATTTCGGTCAACGAAATCGCACCCCGACCGCACAACTCCGGTCACTACACCATCGAAGGCGCGCTGACCTCGCAGTTCGAACAGCACGCCCGCGGCGTCCTCGGGTATCCGCTTGGCGCGACGGACCTCCGCGGTCCGGTCGTGAGTTCGAACATCCTCGGCGACGTCGACGAACCCGAAACCGCCGCCCTCTCCGGGGTCGAGGGAGTCCTCTCGAGCGACGGCGCGGCGTTCCACTGGTACGGCAAACGCCAAGTCCGCCCGCTCCGGAAGATGGGACACGTCACGCTCGTCGGCGACGACCTCGATGCGGACGACGAATCGACGCTCACCGACCTGCTCGAAGAGGCGCGCGAACTCACCGACTCACTCACGTTCCAATGACCACCGCAGAATCAGTTACGACGCTCATCGAACAGTTCGAAGCCGAGGCGAACCGCGACCGACCGACGGAGGAGACGCCCGAAGTCGGCATCATCATGGGGAGCGACTCCGACTTGGACGTGATGTCGGGCGCCTACGACGCGCTCACCGAACTCGGTTTCGAGGAAGTGACGGACGTCGAGAACCCGCCCGAATCGCGGTTCACGTTCGAAACCTACGTCGTCTCGGCCCACCGAACCCCCGAGTTGATGTACAGTTACGCGAAGACGGCCGAAGCACGCGGATTGGACGTCATCATCGCCGGGGCGGGCGGGAAGTCCGCCGACCTCCCCAACATGACGGCCTCGCTCGCGTACCCGCTTCCCGTGGTCGGCGTTCCCGTCCAGGAAAAATCCGTCTCGTCGGTTATCGGCATGCCGACCGGCGCGCCCATCGTCGCGGTGGACGCGGGCAAATCGTTCAACGCGGCGCTTTCCGCGGTGCAAATCCTCGCGCGTGAACACGACGACCTTCGGAAACGACTGGTTACCTACCACGACGAGTTACAGATGGACGTCGGTGCGGTATCTCGCCGCCTGCACGAGGAGGGCACGCCGTCGTTCCGCGACGGCGAATAACGGGTATCTTTTCCGCATATACCATCGTTCAGTACATACCTTTCGTCGGTAAGAAAGGGTGCGTTACTGAATAGAAAGCGTCAGTTGCCGGAATGCGGGCGGGAGCGGCGCTGTCCGGCCAGAATCTCAAGAATCAACGCTTATAGGGGTGCGCTCACAAAACACCGCCTGCTAGGAGAAAACCGGTAATGAATCCATGGGTAGCCATTGGCGCGCTAGTGCTGGTGGGCCTCGCCATACCATTCAGTATGATGGCTGTGTCGAGTCTCCTCAGACCGAGCGTGCCTGAACAGGGAAAATCCGCCACCTACGAGAGCGGTGAAATTCCAACCGGGACGACGCGCATTCGGTTCAACATCCAATACTACATGGTTGCGCTGCTGTTCGTCGTCTTCGACATCGAGACGGTCCTCATCTTCCCTTGGACCGTCATCTATCGCAACGCTATCGACAGCGGCGTCAGCCTTGCGACGGTGCTCGTCCCGATGTTGGTTTTCATCGCGGTTCTCGTCGTCGGGCTCGCGTGGGCCTGGCGCAACGGAGCGGTGCGGTGGGTTCGTAGCCCCCGCGGAACGCAACGGAGTATGGAACAATGAGCAACGAACCACGGGAATACATACACGGTAGTACAGCCCCCCAGACGAAGACCCGCGAGGCTCGGATGGGCGAGGGTGTCGATGACCGCTTTAACTCGAAACTCCGTGAGGCCTTCGGCGCGTCGCCGTTCATCCTCACGAAGTTCGACAAGTTCATGAACTGGGTGCGGGGGTCGTCGATGTTCATGCTGCAGTTCGGTATCGCGTGCTGCAGTATCGAGATGATGCACACCTACGCGGTGAAACACGACTTGGACCGCTTCGGGTCCGGCGTCCCGCGTGCGTCGCCGCGGCAGGCCGACGTGATGATCGTCCCCGGGACGGTCGTCTCGAAGTTCGCGCCGCGGATGAAGCGCGTCTACGACCAGATGCCCGAACCCAAGTTCGTCGTGAACATGGGGTCGTGTGCCATCAGCGGCGGCCCGTTCCAAGAAGGATACAACGTCATCAAGGGCGCAGAAGAGGTCATCCCCATCGACATTCACGTCCCCGGATGCCCGCCGCGCCCCGAGGCACTCGTCTACGGCGTCGTCAAGCTCCAAGAGCGCGTCGCCAACGGCGAGACCAGTCCGGTGACGGTCAAGCCCTACGAACTCGAACAGTTCGGGGACCTGGAACAGGACGAACTGGTAGACACGCTCGCCGACAGAATCGACGAGGACTCGCTCGTCATGCGCTACAACTGGGCTGATTCACCATGAGTTCGCAACGAGAAGTACCGGCAGCGCAGGAACTCGACGGCGACCAGCTCGCCGCGTTGCTCGGTGACCACGTTATCGGCCGCGAGGAACATCTCAACGCGCCGGGATTCGTCGTTCGACCCGACGAAGTGCAGGACGCACTGACAATCCTGCGCGACGAGGCCGGATTCGACCACCTCTCGATGGTCACGGCACAGGACTACGAGGACCGCTACGAGAGCGTCTACCACCTGAAGAAGTACGCCGACCCGACCCAAGAGGTGAGCGTCGTCGTTCCGACGCCGACCGATGCGCCCGCGAGCCAGACCGCGGAACCCGTCTATCGATCCGCCGACTGGCACGAGCGGGAGGCCTACGACCTCGTGGGCATCGACTACGACGGTCATCCGGACCTTCGTCGTATCCTCCTCCCCGAGACGTGGCAGGGCCACCCCCTGGCGCAGAACTACGACCAAGACCGGCCACAAATCGTCTCGTTCGAGGAGCACAAGAACCCGATTCAGGACGACCACTACGACGCGGATTCGGACACGATGTTCCTGAACATCGGGCCGCACCACCCGGCAACCCACGGTGTGTTGCACCTGAAGACGACGCTCGACGGCGAACAAGTCGCCGACGTCGACCCGGACATCGGCTACCTCCACCGCTGTGAGGAGCAGATGGCCCAGAACGGGACCTACCGGCACCAGATCATGCCGTACCCCGACCGCTGGGACTACGCGTCCGCCGGGCTGCTCAACGAGTGGGCCTACGCGCGCGTGGCCGAAGATTTGAACGACCTCGACGTGCCCGAGTACGCGCAGATAATTCGGACGATGGGTGCCGAACTCTGCCGTATCGCATCGCACATGCTGGCGCTGGGGACGTTCTGTCTCGACATCTACGGCGACTTCACTGCTATCTTCATGTACGCGATGCGCGACCGCGAAATCGTCCAGAACATCCTGGAGGACCTGACCGGCCAGCGCATGATGTTCAACTACTTCCGCCTCGGCGGCGTCGTCTGGGACATCCCGGAACCGCGTCAGGACTTCTTCGACAAGATTCGGGACTTCCTCGACGACCTCCCGCCGACGCTGGAGGAGTACCACGACCTCATCACGAGCAACGAGCTGTTCCAGATTCGGACCATCGGAACCGGCGTTCTCGAACCCGAGGTCGCCAAACAGTACGGCGTCACCGGTCCCGTCGCTCGCGCATCGGGCATCGACTACGACCTGCGCCGCGACGACCCCTACGGCTACTACGACCAACTCGATTGGGACGTCGTGACCGAGGACGGCTGTGACAACTACGCGCGCCTCCTCGTTCGGATGCGCGAAGTCGAGGAGTCGGCGAAGATCATCGACCAGTGTGTCGACCTGCTCGAAGACTGGCCGGAGGACGAACGCGAAATTCAGTCGAACGTCCCCCGGACCCTCAAACCGGACGCGGACACGGAAACGTACCGCGCGGTCGAGGGCGCGAAAGGAGAACTCGGCATCTACATCCGCTCGGACGGGACGGACAAACCCGGCCGATTCAAGATTCGAAGTCCGTGTTTCTGCAACCTCTCCGCGCTCGGTGAGATGTCCAACGGGGAGTACATCCCCGACCTCGTCGCCACGCTCGGCAGCCTCGACGTGATTCTCGGGGAGGTCGACCGATGAATCCCGTTCCGCTGCAGGGGACGGGAACGGTCCTTCTCCCCGAACAGATAGCGCGTGCGCTGGGCGGCAACAACCCCGGCGCGCCGATAGAGCTGCTCTCGGCGCTCATCGCGGCGGCCGTCATCGGCACCATCATGCTGACGATGACGGCGTTCGCGGGTCCGTGGGCGAAACGGAAAATCACCGCCGCGTTCACCGATCGTATCGCGGTCAATCGTGTCGGGCCGTTCGGCCTGTTCATCATCGTGGCCGACGCGGTGCGGCTGCTGTCGAAAGAACTCATCATCCCGGAAGGTGCGGACCGTCCGGCATTCGACCTCGCGCCCGTCGTCATGGCGGGTTCGGCGCTGCTCGGTTTTGCGGTCATTCCGATGGGTTCCCTTTTCGGCATCAATCTGCAACTCGCTGACCCCGAGACGGGGCTGGCGTACGTGTTCGCCGTCGCCTCCATCGCTACGCTCGGACTGACGATGGGTGGCTACGCGTCGAACAACAAATACTCGCTTCTCGGTGGCCTTCGCGCGGTGGCACAGAACATCGCGTACGAGATTCCGCTCGTCGTGACGGCGGCGTCCGTCGTCCTCTTCACGGGGACGCTCCAGATGAGCCAAATCGTCGCCCAACAGCAGGAGACGCTCATCACCATCGGCGGCATCGCGATTCCGTCGTGGTACGCGTTCGTGAACCCGTTCGCGTTCGTGCTGTTCCTCGCGGCGAACCTCGCGGAAGTCGGGCGGAACCCGTTCGACACCCCCGAGGCACCCACCGAAATCGTCGCCGGATACCAGACGGAGTACTCCAGCGTGTACTTCGTGCTGTTCTACCTCGGCGAGTTCATCCACATCTTCCTCGGCGGTGCGATCATCGCCACGCTGTTCCTCGGCGGTCCGTCCGGTCCCGCTTCGGGCTCCATCGGATTCGTCTGGTTCACCGTGAAGATCTGGGCGGTGTTCCTGTTCACGCAGTGGGCGCGTTCGGCGCTTCCGCGCGTGCGCATCGACCAACTCATCGAAATCGGTTGGAAGGGCATGCTCGTGCTCTCGTTCGCCAACCTGGTTCTCACGGCCATCATCGTGGGGGTGGTGCTATGATCGGACTACTCAAATCGATGGCAACGACGATGAAACACGCACTGGGCGGGACGACGTTCACGGTCGAATACCCGGACGTCGCACCCGAAGTAAGCCCACGCTTCCGTGGGATTCACAAGTTCAGCCAAGAGCGCTGCATCTGGTGTCGCCAGTGCGAGAACGTCTGTCCGAACGACACGATTCAGATCGTTCAGGACGACCAGCGCAACGGCGAACAGTACAACCTCCACGTCGGCCAGTGTATCTACTGCCGACTCTGTGAGGAAGTGTGCCCGGTCGACGCCATTCTGCTCACCCAGAACTTCGAGTTCACGGGTGACACGAAGGACGACTTGGTGTACAACAAAGAACAGTTGAAGAACGTCCCCTGGTACAAAGACATCGACCCACTCGAATCGCGCGAACCGGACCGTAGCGCGTGGATAGGAGAGGGCGAAGGAGCAGTCGATTACCAGTAATCACGCCCGTCTCGAAATCTTAAAAGGGCGTTTACCCAAACCCAAAGGTGACTGAAATGGCATATGAAATGATCGCGTTCGCGTTGTTCGCCATCCTGACGGTGGCGAGTAGCGTGGGCGCCGTCCTGGTGCGGGACGTGTGGCATTCGGCGTTGTTGCTCGGCGCTTCGTTGCTGAGCTTCGCCGCCCATTACGTCATGTTACAGGCGGAATTCGTTGCGGCGATGCAGATCCTCGTCTACGTGGGCGGGGTTCTCATCCTGATAACGTTCGCCGTCATGCTCACACGTCGTTCAAGTACAGAGGAGGTGACTAACGCATGACATCACGGCCACGAATGCGTGACCCAAGCACGATGCTTCCCGGCGTCGTCGCGGTGGCGCTGTTCGCCATCCTCGCTGTGGTGTTCCTCGGCGCGTCGTTCGGCGACGCAGGTGGCTTCGGAGCCGGAGCCAACATCACGGCGAGCATCGGCTACGCGATGTTCAACATCGGAAACGTCGGCGGTGACGCTCTCGTCCAGAGCGAGGGATTCCTCGTCGCGTTCGAGATTATCGACCTCGTGCTCGTCGCGGCGCTGGTGGGTGCAGTGATGCTCGCCAGCCGTGACGACGGTGAAGACAGCGAGAGCGGAACGCCGTCGGCGGTCATGGCGGACGGCGGTCGAAACGCGGGAGGTGACGAGGAGTAATGGTACCAGTCGAATACTACCTGTTGCTCTCCGCCGCCGTGTTCTGTTCGGGGCTGTTCGGAATCCTGACCCGGAAGAACGCGCTGATGTTCCTCATCAGCGTCGAGCTGATGCTGAACGCGGCGAACATCAACCTCGTCGCGTTCTCCAGCTATCACGGCAATCTGACCGGGCAGACGTTCAGCCTGTTCACGCTGGCGCTCGCCGCCGCGGAAGTCGCAGTGGGAATCGGTATCATCCTCGTGCTGTATCGTAACTTCAACGACGTGGACGTGACCCAAGCGACGACTATGAGGTGGTAACAATGGCGGCAACAGCATTCCAACTGGCACCGGTAATCGCACTCTTGCCGTTCGTATCGTTCCTGATCGCACTGTTCGGCGGCGAGTACGCCCGCAAGATGCTACCCAAGGGTGGCGCGATTCCGGGCATCGCCGCGACGGCCGGGTCGCTCCTCCTGTCGCTGTGGGTCTTCCTCACGGTGTCGGGTGGCGAATCCTACCACGAGACCATCGTGTGGGTCGAAGGACTCGACACCTTCAACCTGCACTTCGGCATCTTCCTCGACCCGCTGTCGGCGATGATGCTCGTCATCGTCTCGCTGGTCGCGTGTCTCGTGCACATCTTCAGTCTCGGCTACATGAACGACGAGGGCGAAACCGGTCTCCCGCGCTACTACGCCGGTCTCGGCCTGTTCACCTTCAGCATGCTCGCGTTCGTCTTCGCGGACAACCTGCTGATGGCGTTCATGTTCTTCGAACTCGTCGGGCTGTGTTCGTACCTGCTCATCGGGTTCTGGTTCCGCGAACCCGGCCCACCGAGCGCAGCGAAGAAGGCGTTCCTCGTCACCCGCTTCGGTGACTACTTCTTCCTCATCGGCGTGGTGGCGGTGTTCGCCACCTTCGGCACGGCGCAGTTCACGGGCGACCACTCGTTCGTGCACATGGCCGAGCAGGCAATTGCGGGCGAGGGCGGAGAGGTGACGACCCTCTTCGGTCTCGACCCGAAGATGTGGTTCAACATCGTCGGCCTGCTCGTGTTGGGCGGCGTGGTCGGGAAATCGGCGCAGTTCCCGCTCCACACGTGGCTTCCCGACGCGATGGAAGGCCCGACGCCCGTTTCCGCGCTGATTCACGCGGCGACCATGGTCGCGGCGGGTGTCTACCTCGTCGCGCGCATGTACGGCTTCTACGCCCTGCTCCCGCAGGTGCTCGCCATCATCGCGTTCATCGGCGGCTTCACGGCGCTGTTCGCGGCGACGATGGGCGTCGTCAAACGCGAAATCAAACAGGTGCTCGCGTACTCTACCATCTCCCAGTACGGGTACATGATGCTCGCGCTGGGGTCGGGTGGCTACGTCGCGGCGACCTTCCACCTGATGACTCACGCCTTCTTCAAGGCGCTCCTGTTCCTCGGAGCGGGGTCGGTCATCATCGCCATGCACCACAACGAGAACATGTGGGACATGGGCGGCCTGAAAAAGCGCATGCCCGTGACCTACTGGACGTTCCTCGCCGGGTCGCTCGCGCTCGCGGGAATCGTCCCGTTCGCTGGGTTCTGGTCGAAAGACGAAGTGCTCTACGAGGCGCTCGTCCACGGTCTCGGCGGCAACCCGCTCCTCCTCGGAGCGTACGCGATGGGTCTCATCGCGGTGTTCTTCACCGGATTCTACACCTTCCGGATGGTCTTCCTGACCTTCCACGGTGAACCCCGGAGCGACACCGCGCGGAGCCCGCACGGCGTGCGCTGGAACGTGAAGTTCCCGCTCGTCGTTCTCGGTATCCTCGCCACCGTCATCGGTCTCGTCAACATGACGCCGGTGGCGGAGCTGACGGGTGCCCACATCGAGTTCCTCCACACGTGGCTCAACGGACCGGTCGGCGCGACCGGTGCTCACCACTACGAGGAACTCATCAACCGGTTCGCCTACGGCGATCCGGCGGAGTTCTCGGGACTCGTTTCGAGCGGCATCTCGCTCGCGTTCGCACTCGCCGGTCTCGGACTGGCGTGGGTGCTCTACAACGTCCCGCAACCCGTCGAGCACACCGACAAGTTGGGCAGCGTGAAGACGCTCCTGTTCAACAACTACTACCAAGACGAGTATCAGGTCTGGCTCGCAACCGGCGTCACGCTCCCCGTCTCGCGCGCGGCGGACAAGTTCGACCAAGGCGTCATCGACGGCGTGGTCAACGGCGTCTCCAGCGTGAGTCTGTTCGGCGGCAGCCGAGTGAAGCGGATTCAGAGCGGCATCGTGACGAACTACGCGCTCATGTTGGTGCTCTCGTTCGTCGTCCTGCTTCTCGTCTTCGGCTTCACGGGAGGTTGGTTCTAGATGATAGTCGAAGCACTTCTCGCGGTAACCTTGGTGAGCGCGTTCGCGGTGTTCCTTGCGCCGGACAAAATCGCAGGGAAACTCGCGTTCGTGCTGAGCCTGCTCCCCGCGGCCGGGAGCATCTGGATGTACAGTGACTTCAACGGCAGCGGGAACGCCCTGTTGGGCGGGAAGCTCGCCTTCGAAGAGACGTTCAAGTGGGTCACGTTCGGCCCCTACGCGCTGAACTGGCACGTCGGCCTCGACGGCATCAGCATGCCGTTGTTGGTGTTGACGGCGGTGCTCACGCCCCTTGCGATTCTGGCGGCGTGGACGCCGATTCAGTCCCGACAGAGCCAGTTCTTCGGTCTGATGCTCTTCATGGAGATGAGCCTCCTCGGCGTCTTCTCGGCGCTCGACTTCTTCATCTGGTTCATCTTCTGGGAGATGGTGCTGGTTCCGATGTACTTCCTCATCGGCATCTGGGGCGGCCCGCGGCGCAAGTACGCGGCGATCAAGTTCTTCGTGTACACCAACGTCGCCTCGCTGCTGATGTTCATCGGGTTCATCGCCCTCGTCTTCGGACTGGGCGATTCCATCACATCGCTCGATATGCCCGTCATCGCGCAAGCGTTGAACGACGGGCAGTTGGGAAGCCTCGGTGGCATCGGCGCGGGCACGCTGAAAGCGCTCGCGTTCTTCGCGATGTTCATCGGATTCGGCGTCAAGGTCCCGATTGTCCCGTTCCACACGTGGCTGCCGGACGCCCACGTCGAGGCACCGACGCCGGTGTCCATCATGCTGGCGGGCGTCATGCTGAAGATGGGTACCTACGCGCTGCTCCGATTCAACTTCACCATGCTTCCCGGCGTGGCGAAGGATTACGCGTTCATCATCGCCCTCGTGGCGGTCGTGAGCGTCATCTACGGTGCGCTCCTCGCGTTGGCACAGTCCGACCTGAAGCGTATCGTGGCGTACTCCTCGGTGTCCTCGATGGGGTACGTCATCCTCGGACTCGTCGCGTTCAACATGTACGGCGTCGGCGGTGCGACCTTCCAGATGGTCGCCCACGGTCTCATCTCGGGACTGATGTTCATGGCGGTCGGCGTCATCTACAACACGACGCACACCCGGATGGTCTCGGACATGTCCGGGCTGGCGGACAAGATGCCGATTACGGTCGCGGTGTTCGTCGCGGGCGCGTTCGGCTACATGGGCTTGCCACTGATGGCTGGCTTCGCGGCGGAGTTCTTCATCTTCGTCGGGGCCTTCCACTCGACCGTGCTTGCAGGGACAGTAGCGGGAACCAATGGACTCGCGCTGTTCACGGGAGCGGCGATGTTCGGCATCGTCATCGTGGCTGGCTACCTGCTGTTCGCCATGCAGAGAACGCTGTTCGGGCCGTTCCGGCTCGAAACCGACTACGAGGTCGGCCGCGCGTCGTTCCACGACGTCGCGCCCCTCGTGGTCCTCATCCTGCTGGTCATCCTGCTGGGTGTTCAACCGAACATCTTCTACCACATGATTCAGGATGCCGTGGGTGAAATGGCGCTCCTCGCCGGAGGTGGTGCCTGATGGCGGCATTCGCGTGGCCCGACTGGGCCGCACTCGCGCCCGCCATCGTCCTCGGCCTGACGGCGCTGCTGTTGCTGGTTGTGGACAGCATCTACCCGCACACGCGGGACAACCCGATTCTCGCGGGTATCTCGACGCTCGGTGCGGTCGTTGCAGGCGGTCTCGCGGCGTGGTTCATCACCTCCGGAACGGGCGAGAACCCGATTCCGCTGTACGGGAACGCGATGGTCGTCGACACGATGAGCCTGTTCTTCGTGCTCATCTTCGCCAGCGTCACCGCGCTGGTGAGCATCGCCAGCTACGATTACCTGAAGGGTAATTCCTATCAGGCGGAGTACTACACGCTGGTCGTCCTCGCGGCGACCGGAATGACGCTGATGGCGAGCTCGAACAGCCTCGCCACGGTGTTCATCAGCCTGGAACTGGCCAGCCTCCCGTCCTACGCGCTGGTCGCGATGCTGAAGAAGAACCGCGGAAGCGTCGAGGCGGGACTCAAGTACTTCCTCATCGGTGCGCTCTCGTCGGCCATCTTCGCCTACGGTATCAGCCTCGTGTACGGTGTCACCGGACACCTGCAGCTGGACCTCATCGCCACCACGCTCGGCCAAGGGTTCAGCGGGCTGGGCGGCGTGCTCGGCGTCGGCGTGCTGATGGTGGTCGCTGGCTTCGCGTTCAAGACGGCCTCCGTCCCGTTCCACTTCTGGGCACCGGAAGCGTACGAAGGCGCACCAGCGCCGATTTCGGGCTTCCTCTCGTCGGCTTCGAAGGCCGCCGGGTTCGCAGTCGCCTTCCGCGTGTTCGTCACGGCGTTCCCGTTCGCACTGGTTTCGGGAACCATCGACTGGGTGCTGGTCTTCCAGATTCTCGCAGTCGTCACGATGACGCTCGGGAACTTCGCAGCCGCCACGCAGGACAAGGTGAAACGGATGCTCGCGTACTCCTCGATCGGACACGCGGGCTACGTGCTCATCGGACTGGCCGCTCTCTACGGCGGTAACAACAGCGGCGTGCTGAGCGGTGCGATGCTCCACCTGCTCGTCTACGGCTTCATGAACACGGGTGCGTTCCTGTTCATCGCGCTGGTCGAGTACTGGGGCGTCGGTCGGACGTTCGAGGATTACAACGGACTGGCGGAGAAGGCACCCATCGCCTGTCTCGCCATGACCGTGTTCCTGTTCAACCTCGCCGGTCTCCCGATCGGTGCAGGATTCATGAGCAAGTACATCCTGTTCGGTGCCGCGGTCGGTGCCGGATTCTGGTGGCTCGCCGCGGTCGGTGCGATAAACAGCGCGCTGTCGCTGTTCTACTACAGCCGCGTCGTGAAAGCGATGTGGATCGAGGACCCGGAGGGCGACTTCACGATTCGAAGCACGCCGACGGGCCTCTACGTTGCGGTCGTCGCCGCCGCAGTCGTGACGGTCGCATTGCTGTTCGCGTTCGGGCCGGTGGCGGACACGGCGTACAACGCCGCCGCCACGCTGTTCGCCTGAACCGCACGATTTCCGTTCGCGTTTTCCGCCTTTTTCGATTCGACGATTTCGGTCGTGAGTCGCCCGTATCGTACAAATCGTGAGCCATCCGTATCGTACAAAACGACCCGGGTGATATCGATGCCGTTCGGACACGTTTTCGCCGATCGAATCGCCGCGTAAAGTGCGTCTTTCGTCCGATTTTTGCAGCTCGACGCTGTAAACGGATTCCCAACAAGTTTTAGGTGTCCGACTATGAATCGGGGGTAAGATGGTTTCGCGGCTCATGCTCGGCTGTGGTTCCGTCGGGCATGCCATCGTTGAATCGGTGGCCGACTGGTCCGGAAGCCTCGTCGTCGTCGACGAGAGCGAAAGTAGAGTCGAAACGCTCCGGACGGAGGGCGTTTCGGCGACCCGCGGCGACCCGACGGACACGGAGGTAGTCGCACAGAGACCAGCCGTCGACCTCGCCTTCGTCTTCGGGGACGACCCGGAGCAAAACCGACAGGCCGCACGTGCGTTGCGCGACGTCCATCCCGACGCCTATCTCGTCGTCTACGCCGGTGACGGCCCATCGACGGAGATGCGGGCGGACCTCGACGAACTGGCGGACGAGTTCATCGACCCCGGCGCGGCGCTCGTCGACCACCTGCTTCCGCTGACGGACGGGGATACCGCGTTTCGTACGCACGAACTGCAACGAACCCTCCGCGACATCGACGGCAAGCTCGGTATTTTCATGCACGACAACCCCGACCCGGACGCCATCGCCAGCGCGGTCGCACTGGAAGGGATGGCCGAATCGGTCGGGACGGAGGCCGAGGCGTGCTATTTCGGGGCGATTTCGCATCAGGAGAATCGCGCGTTCGTCAACTTGCTCGATTTGGATCTCAGGAACCTCGAAGTCGGTGCCGACATATCGGAGTTCGCCGGACTCGCGCTGGTCGACCACTCCAGTCCGGGCGTCAACGACCAACTGCCGGAGGAGATTCCCGTCGATGTCGTCATCGACCACCACCCACCGAACCACCCCGTCGAAGCGCGATTCGTCGACCTTCGAAGCGGCGTCGGGGCGACGAGTTCGCTGCTCGCGGACCACTTGGAACAGCTCGGCATCTCCCCCGACGAGCGGGTCGCGACCGGATTACTGTACGGCATTCGCGTCGATACGAAGGACTTCACCCGCGAGGTGTCCGTCGCCGACTTCGAGGCGGCGTCGTTTTTGCTCCCGCACGCCGATACGAGCACCTTGGACCGCGTCGAGACGCCCTCCATCAGCGCCGATACGTTCGAGACTATCTCCCGGGCGATTCGGAACCGCGAACTCGACGGGACGGTGCTGGCGAGCTGTGTTGGGTCGCTGTCCGACCGCGATGCGCTCGCGCAGGCGGCGGATCGATTGCTCAACATGGACGGCGTGACGGTCACGCTCGTGTTCGGCTTCATGGACGGAACCGTGTATGTTTCCGCGCGCGCACGCGGCACCGACGTCGACCTCGGGGAAACCATGCGGGCGGCGTTCGGGCAGATAGGCAGCGCGGGCGGCCACGCCGACATGGCGGGCGCACAGATTCCGTTGGGCCTGCTCGGTGAGGTCGAGGACGACGAGGAGGAGTCCCTCTCGACCATCGTGGGCGATATCATCACCGACCGGTTCTTCGAGACGGTCCGCTCCCGTCCGGGACCCGACGATTTCGATTCGGACCGCGAGCGAGTCGCAGCGTTCGACATTCAACTCGCGGACGACGAGTGACGGGCGGTCGGGAAGTTTTTCCCTCACCGGGGCATCGATACTCTACATGGACGAGGCCGAGGAAGAAGCGGGCCGCAAGTCACCGTCTCGCGTTCGCATCGCTTCCGACGGCGGAACCGAGGGCATCAAAGCGAAAGTCAAGGAGTACATGACCCGCGACGTGGCGACAGTTTCTCCCGATGCGACCGTCGAGGAGGTCGCCCGGCGAATCGCCGAGAGCGACGGACACAACGGATTCCCGGTGTGTGACGGCCGACGCGTGGAAGGATTCGTCAGCGCCCGCGACCTCCTTCTCGCCGACGAGAAGGAACCGATTTTCAAGGTGATGACGCAGGAACTCATCGTCGCCCACCCGGACATGGTGGTCAACGACGCCGCGCGGGTCATCCTCCGGTCGGGCATCCAGAAGCTCCCGGTCGTGGACGACGCGGGCAACCTCGTCGGCATCATCACCAACACCGACTTCATCCGGAGCCAAATCGAGCGCGTCACCCCCGAGAAGGTGGGGAAGCTCATGCGCACCCTCGAATCCATCCACGATACGGAGGTCACACAGAGTCGCCGGAAGGTTCGACTCGCCGACCTCGTACCGACGCAGGGCAAGGTCTACGCCGACGAACTGGAGGGTCGCGTGTACGAGATGAAGCGCGGACTGGCCGAACCGCTGGTCGTCATCGAGAACGGCAGCACCCTCCTGCTTGCGGACGGGCACCACCGCGCGAAAGCCGCCGACAGGCTCGATATCGAGCGGATGGACGCCTACGTCATCATCACCGACCATCGGGTCGAACTCGGCATGGCGGAGACGGCGCGCAAGGAGGGCCTCGAAAGCATCGACGACATTCAGGTCGTGGACTACGCTCGCCACCCGCTGATGGAGACGACGAAACGGTTGCAGTAGCTATTTTCTCGTTCGGTTGCTTCGTCATTCAGCGGTACCTACAACTCGCTCCGTGACCCATCGGAACGCATGCCGGGCGAGAGCAGGGACCCGACGGTCATCCGCGTCGTGGTGGTCCACGCGGACGACGTGGTGACCGCGCTCGAAGCGAACGAGCGGGGGCGGGAGGCGGTGCTTCGAATCACGGCCCCGTTCGCCGGGCGGGTGCGGGCCAGACTCCACGTGGTCCAGGGGAGCGAACCGGTGGACGACGGTCTCGGCGGTCCCGCCCCGATTCGAATTCCGCCGCGAAAACTCGTCGCCGAGGATGCGCCGAGCTATCCGCGGGTCGACGAAACCGACCCGACCGTCGCCGACTCCGACGGAGAGTACGACGTGGAGGTCCACCACGACCGACACGCGGCCGCGGTCGCGGCGTGGCGCGAGCGGGTCCGCGACCACCTCGTCAGGGAGATCGAACTCGACACGACGGCGGGACCACACCGCGTGTCCGTCGCCGTCCTCGGCTGACGGAAACCGACGCAAAAATCGCCACCGAATCCTTAATGGATTGCCCGGCAGAAACTACCTGCATGTACGACGAGGACGACCTGCAGGAAATCCGGCAGGCCAGAGAGGAGTGGGAGGACGAGACCCACTCGCCCGTTCTGGAGCGATTCGGGGAGCGGAAGGACCGCTTTGCCACCGTCTCGAATCTGGAAGTGGACGACCTGTACGACCCGACGGACGTGTCCGACCTCGACTACGGGGAGGACCTCGGCTATCCGGGTGAAGACCCCTACACGCGCGGGGTCTACCCGACGATGTACCGCGGACGAACGTGGACGATGCGCCAGTTCGCCGGGTTCGGGACGGCCGAGGAGACCAACGAGCGGTTCCATTATCTCATCGACAACGGGCAGACCGGACTCTCGACAGCGTTCGACATGCCGAGCCTGATGGGTAAGGACTCGGACGACCCGCTTTCCGACGGGGAGGTCGGCAAGGAGGGCGTGGCGGTGGACACCCTCCGCGACATGGAAATCCTCTTCGACGGCATCGATTTGGACGAGGTTTCGACCAGCTTCACCATCAACCCGAGCGCGCCCGTCATCTTCGCCATGTACGTCGCGCTGGCCGACCAGCAGGGCGTCCCCCGCGACGAGATTCGCGGCACCTTCCAGAACGACATGCTGAAGGAGTTCATCGCGCAGAAGGAGTGGGTCATCCCGCCCGAACCGTCGCTCGACATCGTTACCGACACGGTGGAGTTCGCCGTGGACGAGACGCCGAACATCAAGCCCATCTCGATTTCGGGCTACCACATCCGCGAGGCGGGTTCGACCGCGGTGCAGGAACTCGCGTTCACGCTCGCCGACGGCTTCGCCTACGTCGAGGACGCGATGGAGCGCGGCCTCGACGTGGACGAGTTCGCGCCGCAACTCTCCTTCTTCTTCAACTCGCACAACTCCCTGTTCGAGGAAGTCGCGAAGTTCCGGGCCGGTCGCCGCATCTATTCGACCGTGATGGACGAGTGGTACGGCGCGGAATCCGAGAAGTCGAAACAGCTCAAGTTCCACACGCAGACGGCCGGGCAGTCGCTCACCGCACAACAGCCCCTGAACAACATCGTCCGCGTGACGATTCAGGCGCTCGCGGGTGTCCTGGGCGGCACCCAGAGCCTCCACACGAACAGCTTCGACGAGGCGCTCGCGCTCCCGAGCGAGCAGTCCGTCCGCGTCGCCCTGCGAACCCAGCAGATAATCGCGGAGGAGAGCGGCGCGGCGGACATCATCGACCCGCTCGGCGGCAGCTTCGCCGTCGAATCGCTGACGGAGGAAGTCGAGGAGAAGACGATGGCCTACATCGAGGAAATCAAGGAGATGGGCGACGGTTCGGTGCGAGACGGCGTGCTCGAAGGCATCGACCGCGGCTACTTCCACCGCGAGATTCAGGAGGCGTCCTACGAGTACCAAGAGCGCGTCGAGGACGGCGAGGAAATCGTCGTCGGCGTCAACAAGTACGACATCGAGGAGGACACCAAACCGGAAATCCTGAAGGTGGACGAGGAGACCCAAGAGCGCCAACTCGCCCGACTGTCCGAGGTCAAGGAGGAACGCGACGACGAGGCGGTCGAAGCGGCTCTCGACGACCTGCAGACGGCCATCGACGAGGACGAGAACGTCATGCCCGCAATCGTGGACGCGGTGAAGGCGTACGCCACGATGGGCGAAATCATGGACGTGTTCGAGGCCGAACACGGCACGTATCAGGAGAAGATCGGACTGGCCTGACGACCGGCGAAGATTGAACTGGCCTGGCGAGTAGCGTCGGTGGGACCGAATTCACGACCTTTATTTTTCTAGCCGTTGCGTGAGAAGTATGAGCGCAGACGAGCTTCGAGCGCCGATTATCGGCCTGCAGTGTACGCTGCTCGCCGTCTTTCTCGTGATAGTCGTTCCACACACGCCGTGGGTAGTCCTCGCTTTCCTCCTCGTTGCCGTCGGAACCCTGTTCACCGTCGGGTGGGCAGTAGCGCCGACGGACACCGACACGCGATAGGTCCCGAAGACACCCAGCGGAGCGATTTTATTCGTCGAGTGCGATAGCTCGAACCCATGGAAGTGGCTATTCTCACCGTCGGCGACGAAATCCTCGCGGGCGACACGGTGAATACGAACGCGACGTGGTTGGCGACGGAAATCCACGACCGGGGCGGGTCGGTTCGGAGAATCACGACCGTCCCCGACGAGGAGGGAATAATCGAAAACACGGTTCGAGAGTGGAACGAGTCGTTCGATGCGGTCATCGTGACCGGTGGACTCGGTGGGACGCCGGACGACGTGACGATGGACGCGGTGGCGTCAGCGCTCGACCGGGAACAAGCCGTCGATACGGACGTCCGGGAGCGTCTCGAAGCGAAGGCGCGCCGGTTCGCGGAGGAAAACCCCGAGTTGACCGACGAGTACGACCTCGATTTGGACCTCGACGAGGCCGCGACGCTGCCCGCGGGTGGGCGGTCCCTGTTCACGGACGTCGGGTGGGCCCCGGGGTGTGCGGTCGAGGGCGTCTACGTTTTTCCCGGCATTCCCCGCGAAATGAAGGCCATGTTCGAACTCGTCGCGGACGAGTTCGGCGGGGAAGTCGTCTCGGAGACGATGTACACACCGGCACCCGAGGGCGCGCTCGGCGACGTTCTCGAAACGGCCAGGGAGCGCTTCGACGTGGCCGTCGGAAGTTATCCGGGACGTGACGACGACCCGGGCCGATTGAAGGTCACATCGACCGACGCCGAAGCGGTCGCCGCCGCGACGACGTGGTTGCGCGATAACGTCGAGGAAGTGACACCGGATGCGGCGGGCGAACGACGCGCCGAGTGAGCGGACCGAACCGGGCGCGAGATAGGCGGTGAAATCGGGCGAAACGACGGGGGCCGAAGGGGGCAGTTTTCATCCCGATTCTGTCGATGGATTTCAACTTCGATTCTCGAAATGGTCGTCGAACATAGCATATCTTTATGCACCTCGTAAAAGCATGCTAGCATGGATATATGACAGACGATACCGTGGAACTCGAAGCGCGGCTCGAAGAGGCAGAATCGTTTGAGCCACCGGAATCGTTCGTCGAGCAGGCGAACGTATCGGACCCCGAGATTTACGACGAGTTCGAGGACAACTGGCCGGAGTGCTGGGAGCGCGCGGCCGACCTGCTCGATTGGTACGAGGACTACGACACCGTGCTGGAAGACGACGACGCGCCGTTTTACAAGTGGTTCACCGGCGGGTCGCTGAACGCATCGTATAACTGCCTCGACCGACACCTCGACGACCGAGGGGACGAGGTAGCCATCGAATGGATCGGCGAACTCGGCGAGACGCGGACGTTCACGTACGAGGAACTCCACCGCAAGGTGAACGAGTTCGCGGCCGCACTCCGCGAGATGGGCGTCGGCGAGGACGACGTGGTGACGATGTACCTGCCGATGATACCGGAACTGCCCATCGCCATGCTGGCGTGTGCGCGCATCGGCGCCCCCCACAGCGTCGTTTTCGCCGGGTTCTCGGCCGACGCGCTCGCCACGCGGATGGAGAGCGCGGTGTCCGAGTACCTCATCACCTGTGACGGGTACTATCGGCGCGGCGACCCGCTCCATCACAAGGAGAAGGCGGACAAAGGTGTCTCGCAAGTCGACCACGACGTGGAGACCGTCGTCGTGGACCGACTCGGCGACGAGTACGACCACCCGATGGGTGCCGACGAACACGACTACGGTGACCTCGTGGCCGAACAGGAGGGCGCGGAGGTCGAACCAGTCGAGCGCGACGCCGAGGACATGCTGTTCCTGATGTACACCTCGGGAACGACGGGCGAGCCGAAAGGCGTCAAACACACCACGGCGGGCTATCTCTCCTACGTGTCGTGGACTTCGCACGCCGTCCTCGACATCAAACCCGAGGACACCTACTGGTGTGCCGCCGACATCGGATGGATTACGGGTCACTCCTACATCGTCTACGGTCCGCTTTCGCTCGGGACGACCAGCGTGATGTACGAGGGAACCCCCGACTATCCCGAGAAGGACCGCCTCTGGGAGATCGTCGAGGATTACGAGGTGGACATCTACTACACCGCGCCGACGGCGATTCGGGCGTACATGAAGTGGGGGTCGGAGTATCCCGACAAACACGACCTCTCCAGTCTTCGACTGATGGGAACGGTCGGCGAACCCATCAACCCGCGGGCGTGGAAGTGGTACTACAAACACATCGGCCACGAGAACTGCCCAATCGTGGACACGTGGTGGCAGACCGAGACGGGCGGCATGATGGTCACGACGCTTCCGGCCATCGGCACGATGAAACCCGGCAGCGCCGGGCCGCCGCTTCCGGGCATCGACGCGCAAATCGTGGACACCCAGGGCGAACCGGTCGAGGCGGGACGCGCGGGCTACCTCACGGTACAGAAGCCGTGGCCGGGAATGCTACGCACCGTCTACAAGAACGACGACCGCTACATCAGCGAGTACTGGACCGAGTACTCCGATCCCGACGCGGACGAGTGGGTGTACTTCCCGGAGGACGGCGCGAAGTTGGACGAGGACGGGTACATCACCGTTCTCGGCCGCGTGGACGACGTTCTCAACGTCTCCGGGCACCGCCTCGGGACGATGGAGATCGAGAGCGCCATCGTCGGCGTGAAGGGCGTCGCCGAAGCGGCCGTCGTCGGCGGCCACCACGACGTGAAAGGCGAGGCGGTCTACGCCTACGTCATCACCGAGGAAGGTTACGAAGGCGACGAGGAACTGTACGACCGCATCGTGGAGGGCGTCGAGGACGGCATCGGACCCATCGCCCGCCCCGAGGACATAATCTTCACACCCGAACTGCCGAAGACGCGCTCGGGCAAAATCATGCGGCGCTTGTTGGAGGACATCGCCAACGAGGACGAACTGGGTGATACGTCGACGCTCCGCAACCCGGATGTCGTCGAAGATATTCAGGAGAAAGTTCAAAAAGATTAAAATAGGTATCTTTTCTTAATTTCCTTTAACTTTTAGTAATATTTTCCCCATAGAAAGATATTATATGTGGGTTCCCGGTAACAACCACGAGGAGAGTATAACGAATGTCAACTGAAAATAGGACACAGGCAACGGCCTACGGGGAAATAGCTGAGCGATTACGTAGAGTAGACACGCTGTGGGGGGAAAATAGATGCCCGCAGATACGAGAACCGGAAACCCGGCACCGCTCGGACTCGTCGGCTTCGGGCTGACGACCGTTCTGTTGAGCATGATAAACGCAAAACTGCTCCCCGCGGAGGGGGAATTCGTCGTTGTTCCGCTCGCGTTCGCGTTCGGCGGGACGATTCAGCTGATGGCGGGAATGCTCGAGTACCGCGAGGGGAACACGTTCGGTACCGTCGCGTTCACCAGCTACGGCGCGTTCTGGTGGTGGTTCGGTCTGCTCGTCATCTTCACCGAGACCGGGTGGATTCCCCTCAACGTGCCCACCCTCGGGATGGCGCTCATCCTCTGGGGCGTCTTCACGACGTACATGTGGGTCGCCACGTTCAAACTGAACTGGGCGCTCTGGAGCGTGTTCCTCCTGCTATCGGTCACGTTCTACCTGCTCGGCTTCGGCGACTACCTCGGTATCGGTTGGCTGGGCGTCGCCGGTGGCTGGGTCGGCATCATTACCGGTCTCGACGCGATGTTCGTCAGCTTCGCCGAGGTGGTCAACTGGGCGTACGATAGGGAAGTCGTGCCGCTAGGGAGCACACCCATCGGATCGAGCTCGAGTCAGCAGACACAGCCCGCGGATTGAGCGTTCGAGCTCGCTTTTAAGAGAACGGGAAACATCGAAGCGCGATTCTGCGAAGTATGTATTTTTTAACATTAATCCGATGCTGATACAAGTCAGACATAACTGTTACCGTAGTGGTGGAAATATATGCTCTCCCCTTTCGGCATTTATTATGCGTTCTATCTGCGCTGAAATAATACGTTAACTATTATTATGGACTGATTGGTGGGTGTTAGTATGGCACACGTCAAAGATGGGCTAACTCGTCGAGATGTCGTTAAGGTCGCGGGAGCGGCTGGAACAACTGGTATCGCGGGTCTGACCGGCTGCTTGAGCGACGACGGTGGCAGCGGTGACGGCGGTGGCGGTGGGGGTGATGAGGATTACCCGGCACTTGGTAACTATCCCGTCGAGGGGGACAAAGTGACGTTCGGATTTAACGTTCCGCAGTCCGGTTCCTATGCTTCGGAGGGGAAGGACGAACTTCGGGCGTACAAGTTGGCGGTAAAGCATCTGAACAACGGCGGCGGCTGGGTCGATAGCTGGGACGATCTGTCGGGCGACGGCGTTCTCGGCAAACAAGTCGATTACGTGACCGGCGACACCGGGACCGACGCCGACCGAGCCCGTAAGCAAGCTTCACGAATGATAAGCCGTGACAACGTCATGATGATCTCCGGTGGCTCATCGAGCGCGGTGGCCATCGCCGTCCAAGGCCTTTGTCAGAAGGAGAAGGTGATGTTCATGGCCTGTCTAACTCACTCCAACGATACGACAGGAAAGGACTGTGCGCGATACGGCTTTCGTGAAATGTTCAACGCCTACATGACGGGGCAGGCACTCGCACCCGTGGTGACAGAAGAGTACGGGAAGGACCTCAAGTTCTATCAACTGTACGCCGACTACAGTTGGGGGAAAACCCAGCAGGCATCGATGAAGAAATTCTTCGAGGAGGAGGGGTGGTCGCAAGTCAAAAGCGTTGCTACGCCACTGGGAACCAAGGATTTCTCCTCGTACCTTTCGGAAGCGTCCAATTCCGGAGCCGACGCCCTGTTCTTGAATCACTACGGACTGGACGGTGCGAACTCCCTCAAAGGGGCGATTCAAGCGGGGTTGGACCAGGACATGGAAATCGTGATGCCTCTCTACAACCGGCCGATGGCACAAGCCGCGGGCGGCGCGATCGATGGCATCTACGGCACCGTCGCGTGGGACTCACAAATCGACAACGAACCCTCGAACTCGTTCACGAAGTTCTTCGGGGAGGAGTACAACGGACGGGTTCCGTCGGGTCCGGCACAGCTCGCCTACGCCCAAACACTCCAGTACGCGGCGGCGGCGGAGCGAGCCGAGACGTTCTATCCACCGGAGGTCATCAAGCAGCTCGAAGACTACGAGTACAGCGACCTCGGGATGGAACAGGAGACGATGCGCAAGTGTGATCACCAGGCCCAGCGCGCGGTACCGGTCGTGAAGGGACTGCCGAAATCGGAGCAGAAGTCGGGGAAGTATTTCGAAATCGTCCAGATCACCTCCCGCGACCAACTCGGTTACGAGTGCGGACAGGGTCCGGCCTCGAAGTGTGAGCTAGGTTCCTACAAATAATCGATTCGATCACGATGCACACCGACGTTTCCGTTCGGTAGCGCCTGACCACACTGATAGAGAATGACTACCATTGATGATACAAACTACAGACACATGATATCTGAACACGGCGGGGAGGGGTAGACGTGAGTATCGTTTCACAACTAGCGACGATCTTACTAAACGGGCTTCAGCAGGGTGCCATTTACGTGTTGGTCGCCATTGGACTGTCGATAATTCTCGGCACGCTGAAGTTCGTCAACTTCGCTCACGGGGCGTTGTACCTCATCGGGACGTATCTCGGGCTCCTCATCACGCTCAACATCACCATCTCCGACGGAAAGTTGGCCGAGTGGGGGTACGGACAGGTGGGCCTCGATTTGGGATTCCTTCCGGCACTCGTTATCGTCCCGATAATCGTTTTCGGAGTCGGTCTCCTGATGGAACGGTTCATCGCAAGACCGTTCTACGACCGCCCCGACACCGACCAAATCCTGCTTACCTTCGGCCTTGCCATCGTCGTCCAAGAAGCGTTCAAAATCCTGTTCGGCGGTCAGAGCTACAACTTCGCTCGCCCCGCCCAGACTAGTTTGGGTTCCATCGAACTCCAGTTGAGCGGGCCGATCGACCTACCGCTGGTGGGAACCATCGGAATCTGGCGTCTCTACGTCATCGCCATCACCGCCGTACTGGTCGCGCTCGTGTACTTGCTCATCGAGTACACCGACTTCGGCCTCGTCGTGCGCGCGGGGACCCGTGACGCCGAGATGGTTCGCCTCCTCGGCGTGAAAATCACCCGTCCATATCTCATGGTGTTCGGGGTCGGTGCGGCACTCGCGGGCATCGCCGGTGTGGTCGGTGGGACGCTCTACGCGGTGAACCCGAACATCGGGATGGAAGTGCTCGTCCCGTCTTTCCTCGTCGTCGTCATCGGCGGCGTGGGAAGTATTCGGGGTGCGGTCGTCGGCGGAATTCTCATCGGACTCACCCTTTCGTCGTTGGTCGCGGTCGCACCGCAATGGTCGCAGGTCGGCATCTACGTGCTCGCCGCCATCATTCTGCTGGCGCGGCCACAAGGTCTGCTCGGTAGCGAGGAGGTTGCACCATGAACGACGAAACGTCCGAGCCGACGACCGAAGATGGCCCCTCGCTGATCGAATCGGACGTCGCTTCGACGCTGGACCGATTCGGCAGCAGCGAACGCTCCATCGTCGGCCTCACCGTGCTCGCCGTCGCCGTTTTCCCGTGGCTGTTCGTCCGTGCGCCGGTCATCAGCGGCCTCTTTCGGGGCTATCAGTCGCTGGCATCGCTCATCCTCATCTGGGGAATCTTCGCGCTCGGGTTCAACCTGCTCCTCGGTTACACGGGGCTGCTGTCGTTCGGTCACGCCGCCTTCTGGGGCGGTGCGGCGTACGCCGCCGGAATCTTCAGCGCCAGCGTAAGCGGCAGTCCGGTGCTCATGGTGCTGTTCGGAACCCTGTTCGCCGTGCTACTGGCGTGGATACTCGGCTTCGTCTCGCTGCGGCGCGGTGGCATCTACTTCTCCATCCTGACGCTCGCGTTCGGCCAGATGGCCTACTATCTTGCCCTTTCGCCCCTTCAAGGATTGACGAACGGGGAAAACGGGTTCACCGACGTGGACGTGGGGAACCTCTTCGGATTCCTCGATGCGTTCTCGGCGTTCGAGTCGATTCCACTCGGTACGCCGGTCCCACTGCTCGGCGACTGGCTCTACGTGTTCGTCGGGGCCATCACCGTCCTCTGCGTCGCCGCCGTCGTTCGAATCCTCCATTCGCCGTACGGACTTGTGTTCAAGGCGATTCGGGAGAACGAGCAACGCGCATCGTTCGTCGGATTGAACGTCTGGCGCTACAAGCTGATGGCGTTCATCCTCTCGGGCGCGTTCGCCGGTGTCGCCGGGAGCCTCTTCGTCGTTCACGGCTCGTACGTTCCCGTCGAATCGCTGTACTGGACGACGAGCGGTGAAATCGTCGTCATGACCGTCCTCGGCGGGGTCGGGTCGATGGTCGGCCCGATGCTCGGTGCCGGGCTTTATCTCTACGTGGAGAACGTCGTCAGCGGCGACCCCGCGATTCAACCGTACTGGCACCTCATCCTCGGGCTCATCTTCGTCGCCGTTATCGCTCTCTTCCCCGAGGGAATCTGGGGTATCGTAGGGCGGGTTCGCGAAACGTTCTCGGCACCGTCAACCGACGCCGAACAGGGAGGTGAGAACTGATGTCGCTCTTGGATACCGAGGGTCTCACCAAGGAATTCGGGGGCCTCGTGGCCGTCGATGACGTTGACCTCGAGATTCACGAAAACGAGAGCGTCAGCGTCATCGGCCCGAACGGAGCGGGAAAGTCCACGCTCATCAACCTCATCACGCGGATGCTCGACCCGACGGCGGGCGATATTCGATTCAAAGGAGAGTCGATAACCGGACTCGAACCCCACGACGTCGTTCAGTCCGGAATCAGTAAATCGTTCCAAACCGCGTCCATCTTCCCCGACCTGACCGTCGAGGAAAACGCTCGTATCGCCGCACTCGCCGCCGAACACGGGGCGTTCAGGTTCAATTTCCTCCGTCACCAGCGACGGTATTCCGAGGTTGACAAGCTGACCCGCCGAACGCTGGATTCGGTCGGGTTACTCGGTCAACGGGAGGCTCCCGCCGCGGACCTGCCGTACGGGGACAAACGCCGCCTCGAAATCGGCATCGCGCTGGCGAGCGAACCCGACCTCCTGTTGATGGACGAACCTACGGCCGGGATGTCGCCCGAGGAGACACACGCCACCGTGGACCTCATCGAGCGCGTCAAGGAGGAACTCGGCCTCACCATCCTGCTGGTCGAACACGACATGGAGATCGTGTTCAACGTCTCCGACCGTATCATCGTGCTGAACCGTGGACGCGTCATCACGCAAGGGACGCCCGACGAGGTACAGGGCCATCCGGAGGTTCAGGAGGCGTATCTCGGAGGCGTCGAGCTATGAGTCTGCTCAGCCTCGAAGACGTGAACGCCTACTACGGGGAAAGCCACATCTTGCGGGATGTGACCATGCGAGTCGAGGAAGGCGAGGTGTGTGCACTCCTCGGGCGTAACGGCGCGGGCAAGACGACGACGCTCCGAAGTATCGCCGGCGCACGTCCGCCGGACGTGCGCGGCGGGGCGGTTCGATTCAGGGACGAGGACATCACCACGATGGAACCGGAGGACATCTCCACACGAGGCATCTCGCTCGTTCCCGAAGAACGTCGCGTCTTCCCCAACCTCTCCGTCGAGGAGAACCTCCACCTCGCGGAGGTCGTTCACAACAAGTCGAACACGGTCGGACGGTCGATACCGCAGGTCGAACACGTCGGCATGACGACGGAGGACGTGTACGACGAGTTCGAGCGCCTACGGGAACGACAGACCCAGAAAGCCGGAACGCTGTCCGGCGGCGAACAGCAGATGCTCGCCATCGCGCGGGCGCTGAAACAGAACACCGACCTGTTGATGTTGGACGAACCGTACGAGGGGTTGGCGCCGCAGATAATCGCCAACGTGGAAGACGCCATTCGACGCATCAGCGAGACAGGAACGACTATCCTGCTGGTCGAACAAAACGCGGCGGCCGCTATCAAACTCGCCGACCGATGCTACGTCGTAGACCAAGGGAAGATCGTTTTCGACGGAACCGCGGCCGAACTCCGCGGCGACGACGAAACGAGGGAGCGATACCTTGGTGTCTGAAACCAGTAGTTCGGATGCGCTGTTCGACATCCTCGTCGATGAGGGCGTAGTTATCGAGAACGGCACCGTCGCGCTGACGGACGACTTTGAGCACCGCTGGTCGATATATTACGACACCTACGCGAGCATCACGCCCGAGGCGTTCGCGGAGAGCATCGCCGAGACGTTCCACATCTCACGTGACGAGGCTCTCAATAGCGGCGTAACTCGCGCTGGATTCAGCTACTACCTCGCGCTCCGTGCCCATTTGGACGGGGAGTACACGGAAGGGGAGCTGGGACTGATGTCCGAAATGGTCGCCGAAGTCGGCCCGTCGTCGCCGGTTCCCGACGGGGTGAACCACCTCTCCGACGATACGTATCGGGACTTCCTGGAAACGCATCCCGCCTGTATCGTCTCGGTCTGGAAACGAGACTGCGAACCGTGCGAGGCCGTCGCCGCCAAACTACCCGAACTTCGGGCAGGAATCCCCGACGACGTAGCGTTCGCCGGTATCGACGGAGACGACGTTGTGGCGTTCCGACGCGAATTTGAGGTGACGGAGGCCCCATCGTTCCTCTGCTTCCGGGACGGTGAGTACCGGGAGACGGTAACGGGAGCCATCGGAACCGACGCGTTGGTAGAGTCGCTTCGGGAAGTGTACGACTGAGAGGTCACTGTTCCGAATGCCGGTCGTCTACGACGCATCCGCTCGACCGTTCACCTGTTTTCGTAACGGCTCGCCCTCGCCGTCTACCGCTGACCCTCGCCTGCGACGAGTACGGGACGCTTCGCGGTCAGGATGACCGACTGAGCGACGCTGCCGAACAGGGCTTTTCCTGCTGGTGAGCGTTTACGCCCACCAACGCAGATACAATTGACGTTACGATCTTCGGCGACATCGAGGATTGTGTCCGCCGGGTTTCCGCTCGCTTCGACGATGTCGGTCTCGATCTTGGCGGCTTCGAGGGCATCCTTCGCTCGTCGGACGCCCGTTACCTGTGGTGCAGAGGCACCACTCGGATTGTCGGTAAAGGAATGGAGAAGCGTGACCCGTACGTCGGCCTTCGCCTCGGAGAGGTCGATGATAGCATTCGCCTGCGCCACCGCGCGCGATTCGGTCTCGTCCACCGCAAGTAGGACGTGATACATGGTAACAAGTCAAAGGCAACCGTCTTATCCCTTGGGGTGCGCCTCATCGTATCGCTCGGAGACGAACACGACCAGCGAGAGCAAGATGCCGAGGAACAGGCCGATGGTCACCATTCCGAAGATAGCGAGGTCAACCGGCGACGGCTGTAACTGGATGATGCCGAACAGTTTGACGGGGCGCATGTCCTTCGGACCGAACGCTCCGAGGAGGACGCCCACGAACCCCGCGAACGACACGATGAGGACGTACAGGCCGACCACGAGCGAGCGACCGCGAAGTCGAGATGGCACGAGAAACCCTTTCGACAGGGCAAGGATTAGCCTTTTCATCCACAGGCGCTAAGTCCGAGTATGTCCGAAAAAGAACTGCTCCTGCTCGTCCTCTCTGGCATCGTCGTTCTGATGTTCGTAATGGGTATCGTGCTCGCGTCGACGTAGCTACTTCGTTTTCTACGACCGAAAAAAGTCGACCGACCGCCGTCAGAAGTCTACTCGTCAGAGGGTTCTTCGCCGCCGTCGGTGAGAGCGGTTTCCTGCTTCTTTGCGAACCAGTCCCACTCCTTCGTGAGCATTCCGTCCTCGCCGAGGTCCCACGGGTCGGCGGGGGCCGGTGGGCCTTCGAGCCACGACTGGGCGATGTTCCAGACGAAGATGAACTGGCCGATACCGAGGATGAACGCACCGACCGTGGCGACCTGATGCCACGTCGTGAACTGCGGCAGGTAGGTCGCGTACCGGCGGGGCATGCCGCCGTAGCCGAGGAACAGCATGGCGAAGAACGTCACGTTCGTCCCGATCATCGTCAGCCAGAAGTGTGCGTGGGCGAGCGACTTCTGGTACATCTTACCGGTGTAAATCGGGAACCAGTAGTAGAAGCCTGCGAAGGCTCCCACGGCGATGGCACCCATCACCATGTAGTGGAAGTGACCGACGACGTAGTAGGTGTCGTGGAGCACGAGGTCGAGCGGAATCGACCCGAGGAAGACGCCCGTCACGCCTCCGATGATGAAGTTGGAGACGAAGCCGATACAGAACAGCATCGGCGCGGTCAACCGGAGCCGACCGTTCCACATCGTCGTGATCCAGTTGAACGTCTTGACTGCGCTCGGTATCGCGATTGCCATCGTCACCGCCATGAAGCTCGCACGAATGCGCGGGTCGATACCCGTTGCGAACATGTGGTGGGCCCACACACCGAACGAGAGGACGCCGATGGCGAGCGTCGAGTAGACGACGAACTTGAACCCGAACAGCTTCCGACCCGCGAACTTCGGCAGGATGAGACTGACGAGTCCCATCGGCGGCAGGATGAGGATGTACACCTCCGGGTGTCCGAAGAACCAGAACAGGTGTTGCCACATGACCGGTCCGCCACCGTTCGCCGCGAAGAACGTGGTTCCGAAGTTACGGTCGAGCAGGAGCATGATGAGCGCGCTGCCGAGAAGCGGGAACGCGAACAGGATGAGACCCGACTGTGTGAGGATGGTCCACGAGAAGATGTCGAGGTCCGGCCATCCGACGTCCTCGCCGCGCTCGCTGAAGATGGTGGCGATGAAGTTGATGGCACCCATGGTGGCGCTGACACCGGAGAGGTGCAGGCCGAGCAGCATCATGTCCGTCGCCGGACTGACCTGTGCCTGACAGCTCGCGCCCGCCGCTGCGGCGGACGGGCCACAGGACGAGAGCGGCGTGTACATCGTCCAGCTCGTCTGTGCCGGTTCGATACCGGCGAACATGAAGAGCGGGAAGCCGATCCAGATGAGTATCGCCGCGGGCGGTAGCAGCCAGAAGGCGATGGCGTTGATGCGCGGGAACGCCATGTCGTCCGCTCCGATGAGGAGCGGGATGAAGTAGTTCGAGAACGCCGCCAGGACGGGCGTCCCGAACAGGAACAGCATCGTGATGCCGTGCGTCGTCAGCAGGCTGTTGTACAGGTTCGCGTTGAATAGGTCCGCGTTCGGCGTCAACAGTTCCGTCCGCATGAGGAGCACCGCGATGCCACCCCACGCGAAGGAGATGAGGCCGAAGGTCCCGTACAGGATGCCGATGTCCTTGTGGTCTACCGTCGTAAACCAACGAATGATTCCGGCAGGCTTCTCGTTATGCGCCTGCCCGGTCGATTCTGCGTACCCGTAGCCCCCGCTGCTGAGAGGTGTATAAGACCGCCAGTCCTCGATCCGTGCGAGGAACGAAGCGACCGCCAGCAAAAACACTCCCATGACTACGGTGAGAGCTATCTGCCCAGTAGCTGCCATAGAGGAGCGTGTGAACTACAAGGTAAAGAAAGGTTAGGTTCCGCCCGTGGCCTCGATTTTCAGTGCCGCGATATACGTTAACAGGGCGAGGAGCGCGAACGGGACGATGACGAGACCCAAGCTGACGGCTCCGACGAGGGTGCTACCGCCCCACGCACTGAATCCGACGAAGAGTATCAGGAAGAACGCCAGAATCCCGAGCGGGATTATGTTGACGGTGAGGTCGAGGAGTGTTTCTTTGTCGAAGACACTTTCTGCCATGATACCTGAACGTAGCGAACACGAGGTAAAATAGGTTAGTGGTTCGTGTTCGGCCGTCGGCCCGTCTCAGATGGGTTCCGGTTGCCAGAGCGACCCCGCGATGCCCCCGATGAGGAGGACGCCCGCGCCGATGAGAATCGCCGTCCCACGAAGCTGGACGGACCCCTGTGTCGTCTGCCAGATGACGCCACCGATGACGAACGACACGACGGATGCGGCGACGAGCGCCTTCCACGGGTCGCTGATGTACTCCGACTCGCGGAGAATGCCGACGATGCTACCGACGAACATCAACATGCCACCGACGGCGATGGGAAAGAGGAAGTTCGCCATCACGATACCGGTCTCGAACAGCGCGAGACCGAACGCGACGAACAGCGGCCACGGACTGGATTTTCGGTACTGATCGGAAAGTCCCGGTTGCTCGTCCATGCACGTGGGTTCGGGCTTCAGTGCTTTCACGGTTGCGTCTTTATCGTCGTCGGCTTCGTGGTCGTCAGCGGCTCAGTCCCCGCCCACGGCATCGACGTGTTCGCCGGGCGCGGGTTCGGTGCTGTAGAGGACCGCGAAGACGGCCGACGAGACGATGATGAACCCCGACGCCGCCCAGAACGCGACGAAAACGCTCGTCGCGTCCCAAATCGCGCCGATGAACACGGGACCGCCGACCTGCCCGACCTTCCAGGCGATGGAACGAAGCGAGAGGCTGGACCCGACGGCCTCGAACTGCTCCCCCTCCTCGACGAACAGTGCCATGCTCGCCGGGAGACGGAGACTGTCGCCGACACCGAGCACAGCGTAGGCCGCAAAGAGGACGAAAAACGCCCCCGGAAGCGCCATCTCGGCGCCGAACGCGGAGACGGTCATTCCCGGTATGTAGTCCTCTGCCAGTCCCGCGAACGGAATGAGTGCCGTCCCGAGCGCGTACACGAGCGCGCCCGCGAGAATAAATTTGTACTTCTCCCCGACGCGGTCGGTCCAGTCGCCGACTTTGCCCTGCGTGAGCGACTTCGTTAGCTTTCCGCCCGCCATGATGCCGCCGACGACGAAGGGGTTGATGTCGAACTGCGTGTAGGCGTAGATGGGGAGGAAGGTGATGACGGCCATCTTCCCGACGCTGAACGAGAGGCGGAAGAACACGAGCGCCTTGATGGCCGACCGCCCGAGGAGGGTTTCGAACGTTTCCCGACTGCTCGCATCCTCCGGGTCCGTCCGCCCGCCGGGGTTGTCCCGGAGGAAGAAGAACACGGCGAGAAACGCGCCGATGGTGATGAGGCTCAGGGCGGCGTAGGTGGTCTCGAAGCCGTACAGGTACAACAGCAGTCCGCCGAAGATATCGCCGAACAGGCTGGAGAACGCGCCGACCTGATTGTACGTCCCGATCCAAAGCCCGCGGGACCCGTCGTCGCTAATCTCGCCGACGACGGTCGTCCCGGTCAGCCAGAGGATGCTCGCGGCGGTGCCCTGCAACACGCGCATCAGGATGACGTGTTCGACCGTCTCGACGAAGCTGAAGCCGACGAAGACGAGGACGTTGAGGAACAGTCCGATGAGCAGGATGCGCTTGGAGTCGCGGATGTCGATGTACCGCCCGAGCGGGAGCACGATGAGGAGTTGTACCACCGCGAACGCGGTTCCGAACAGCCCTTCGACGGTGCTCGTCGTGTGGAACATGTCGGCGTACAGCGCCAGTGCGATGAGAATGGTCGAATACGCCTGACTCCGGGCGAATGCGGTGCCCGCCAATGCGATGAACTCGCGGTTTCGAAACAGGCGGAGCGACCCGCCACTCGTCTCTCCCGACACGGTTACGAATCGAAATGGTGGGCGAGGTATAAGAATCTCCGCCTTGGTTCGGTGAATTGCCGAAAGAGTAGACGACGATTACTCTTCGAGCGCGTCCGCGATGCGCTGGAGCTGTCGCGTGGCGTCCCGAACTTCGTCCCGAAGTTGCCGCACCTCACGAACGAGGTCTTCGTCGCTTCCGCTCTCGCTTCCACGACTGGCACCCATACCGCCGGGGCCGCCGCCCATCATGCCGCCCATCATCTGTGCGAACGGGTTACCGCCCATACCACCGGGACCGCCGCCGCCCATCGCCTCCTTCAGGCGCTCGTCTCGGTCTTCATCGCCCTCTTTCGCGCGTTTCTCTCGGATTTCCTCGACGCGCTCTTGGAACGTCTTTTCTTCCTCGTCTCCGTTGTCGTTGGCTTCCTCGTCTGCCATACCCTCCCGTTCTGTCGCACGACCGAAAAGGGTTGTGTCCCGTGGAAGAGGCTGTTGGTGAGGCGTGGTCCCGCCGCCGTTCGGCGAGCAGACACGGTGCTCGCGTCGAACGAGTGCTTATCCCGGTGAAGCCGTCGTTACCGTCGGGTCGTGGTCGGCGAAAGGTTCACACCCCGTCGCGTGACCGCGAGCAACCGAGGAGAACTCCGACCATCACCGAACTGTGTTCCCGTTACACCGGGTGAACGATGGAAACGGTTGGCAGGGTTGAGATTCGTCCGTCACGATACGGAAAGCGAGTTCGATGTCTCGGGGAACAGTCGGTTCGGTACTCGCCAGCCTGCCCGAGCGTCGCAACCGGTACGTCCTCTACTCGCTCGCCTGCCACGCCGAAACCGCGCCGATAGAACTGGAAGTCCTCGTCAGGGATGTCGCGGCGTGGGAACGGAACGAAACCACCGCGTCAGTTTCCGACGACGCGTTCGAGACGGTCCTCGAAGACTTGTCACAGACGCGACTACCGACGCTCTCATACCGTGGCTTGGTCGAGTTCGACCCGCTGAGCGGGTTGGTCGGCCGCCCCTCGTATTCCACGCTCGCAAACGTCCTCCTCGATTGGCTCGCCCGCATCGAACTCGCGTCCCGTTTCTGAACCCTTAAACGCGAGCAAGGACTTACGACGCATATGACCGAGGAGGAGGCCGCCCAAACGGTAGACGAAGAGCCAGCCGACGAGGAATCCCCGGCCGACGGAGACGCGACAGGGGACGAGACGCCGGACGAGGACGTTCTCGGACCGGAAACCACGAGCCTCGTCGCGCGCGTCGCCGTCGAGGACGAGAGCCTCGCCGCCGACGTGGAAGACCGCCTCGTAGCACTCGAATCGGAGCGCCGGGAACTCGACGAGGAGGTAGACGACCTCGAAGCGCGCCTGCGGCGCAACCGTGCAGACTTCAAGAACTACAAGAAGCGCGCGAAAAAGCGCCAGAAACAGCTCGAAAAGCGCGCGACCGAGGACCTCATCGAACGACTCATCGACGTCCGGGACAACCTCCGCCGGGCGGTCGAAGACGAACACGAGGACGTCGAAAGCTTGCGCGAGGGCGTCGAACTCACCCTGCGCGAACTCGACCGCGTGTTCGAGGACGAGAACGTCTCGCAAATCCACCCGGAGTCCGGCGAGGAAGTGGACCCGCAACGCCACGAGGTGATGCTTCGCGTCGAGAGCGACCACCCGGAGGACACCATCGCCGACGTGTACCAACCCGGCTACGAGATGGCCGATAAGGTTCTGCAAGCCGCGCAAGTCACCGTCAGCGACGGCAGCGGAGACGACGAGTAACGACCCGCCCCACCGATTTTCCCGCTATCGACCGCGATTCGAATATCAACTGCGATTCGAAAACGAAACGGCGAGCGCGAGCGTCGGGCGCGGGGATGGCGAGGAGCCGAACCACTCGACGGACCGTGCACGGCGGATAGTATATCGGTTCGATATAAAGCCCTCGAAGCGGAGAAACGATGAAAAAAGAAACCGACAGACGGCGGAGGGGTGGAGTTCGACGTCCCCTCGTGACATCTAGTAACCTTTAACCGGCGCAAACGGGTAGGTTGCCCCAACAATGACGAGCAACAAGATACTGGGCATCGACCTCGGTACCACGAACAGCGCGTTCGCGGTCATGGAGGGTGGCGACCCGGAAATCATCGTCAACGGCGAGGGCGACCGGACCACGCCGTCCATCGTCGCGTTCTCCGACGACGGTGAGCGTCTGGTCGGAAAACCGGCGAAGAACCAGGCGGTTCAGAACCCGGAGAAGACGATTCAGTCCATCAAGCGGCACATGGGCGACGACGATTACACCGTCGAAATCGAGGACGAAGAGTACACGCCGGAGCAGATTTCGGCGATGATCCTCCAGAAGATCAAGCGAGACGCCGAGGAGTATCTCGGCGACGACATCGCCAAGGCGGTCATCACCGTTCCCGCGTACTTCAACGACAAGCAGCGACAGGCGACGAAGGACGCCGGTGAAATCGCCGGCTTCGACGTGGAACGCATCGTCAACGAACCGACGGCGGCGTCGATGGCGTACGGGCTGGACGACGACACGGACCAGACCGTCCTCGTCTACGACCTCGGTGGCGGGACGTTCGACGTTTCCATCCTCGACCTCGGCGGCGGCGTCTACGAAGTGGTCGCCACGAACGGGGACAACGACCTCGGTGGCGACGACTGGGACCACGCTATCATCGACTACCTCGCCGACGACTTCGAGTCGAACCACGGCATCGACCTCCGCGACGACCGACAGGCGCTCCAGCGCCTGAAGGACGCGGCTGAAGAGGCGAAGATCGAACTGTCGAGCCGCAAGGAGACGGACATCAACCTCCCGTTCATCACGGCGACCGACAACGGCCCGGTGCACTTGGAAAACAGCCTGACCCGCGCCAAGTTCGAGTCCCTGACGAGCGACCTCATCGACCGCACGGTCGAACCGACCGAGCAGGCCCTGTCGGACGCGGGCTACGAGAAGAGCGACATCGACGAGGTTATCCTCGTCGGTGGGTCCACCCGCATGCCGCAGGTATCCGAGAAGGTCGAGGAGCTCACCGGACAGGAGCCGAAGAAGAACGTCAACCCCGACGAAGCCGTCGCGCTCGGCGCGGCGATTCAGGGCGGCGTCCTCTCCGGCGACGTGGACGACATCGTGTTGCTCGACGTGACGCCGCTTTCCCTCGGTATCGAGGTGAAGGGTGGCCTGTTCGAGCGCCTCATCGACAAGAACACGACCATCCCGACCGAGGAGTCGAAGGTGTTCACCACCGCGGCGGACAACCAGACTTCGGTGCAGGTCCGCGTCTTCCAGGGTGAGCGCGAAATCGCCAACCAGAACGAACTGCTCGGCGAGTTCCACCTCGCGGGCATCCCGCCCGCGCCCGCCGGAACCCCGCAGATCGAGGTGTCGTTCAACATCGACGAGAACGGCATCGTCAACGTCTCCGCCGAGGACCACGGCTCCGGCAACAGCGAGGAGATCACCATCGAAGGCGGTGCCGGTCTCTCGGACGAGGAGATAGAGCAGATGCAGGAAGAGGCGGAACAGCACGCCGAAGAGGACAAGGAGCGCCGCGAACTCATCGAGGCGCGCAACGCCGCCGAAGGCGCCGTTCAGCGCGCCGAGACGCTCCTCGAAGAGAACGAGGAGAACATCGACGACGACCTCGAATCGGACATCCGCGACGAAATCGACGTCGTTCAGGAGACGCTCGAAGACGACGACGCGTCGAAGGAGGACCTCGAAGACGCGACCGAGAGCCTGAGCAAGTCGCTGCAGGAGATCGGCAAGCAGATGTACCAGCAACAGGAGCAAGCCCAGCAGGCCGGTGCCGCGGGCCCCGGTGGAATGGGCGGCGGCATGGGCGGCGGCGCGAACCCTGGCGCGGGCGCCGGTGCCGAGGGCGGTGCTGACGACGCCGACGAGTACGTTGACGCCGACTTCGAAGACGTTGACGACGACGAA
This sequence comes from Haladaptatus paucihalophilus DX253, assembly GCF_000376445.1. Taxonomy (NCBI): domain Archaea; kingdom Methanobacteriati; phylum Methanobacteriota; class Halobacteria; order Halobacteriales; family Haladaptataceae; genus Haladaptatus; species Haladaptatus paucihalophilus. The sequence continues at coordinate 76,843 of NZ_AQXI01000001.1, forward strand.
TAGTCGTCGTCAGCTAACCAGAACGCGATGCGTTCTGGTGAACGTGGACGACGAAGACGAAGACTGAAGGTAGCGCATCGACCCCCCGGACGCTCGTCGTTTTCGGGCGCGCCGACCGGTAGACGGACGATTCAAATACCATCCTACATTAGAAACGATAACTGATGAGCGAGGACTTCTACGACGTACTCGGTGTAAGTCGAGACGCCGACGAGGACGAAATCAAGAAGGCGTATCGAAAGAAAGCCGCCGAGTATCACCCGGACGTGAGCGACGAACCGGACGCCGAGGAGAAGTTCAAGAAGGTGAAAAAGGCGAAGGAAGTGCTCTCGGACGACGAGAAGCGGCAGGCCTACGACCAGATGGGTCACGACCGCTTCGAACAGGCCGAGAAACGCGGCGGCTTCGACGGCGGCCCCGGCGGTGCCGGTCGCGGCAACCCGTTCGGCGGCGGCGGTGGCGGCGGCATGGGCGGCATGGGCGACATCTTCAACGAGTTCTTCGGCGGTGGCGGCGGCCGCCGCAACCCGAACCGCCCGCGCCAGGGGTCGAACCTCCGGACCAGCATGGAGATCGACCTCGAAGATGCCTACGAAGGCGTGACGAAGCAGATTACGGTCCGCCGTCCCGAGCGCTGTGACGCCTGTGACGGCGAAGGCCACCCGCCGGGAGCGGACGTGAACACTTGCCCCGAGTGTAACGGACAGGGACAGGTCACGCAGGTCCAGCAGACGCCGTTCGGGCGCGTCCAACAGTCACAGACCTGTCCACGCTGTAACGGCGACGGACAACAATATTCGGAGACGTGTGACCAGTGCGGCGGCGACGGCATCGTCCAGCGCGAGGCGACGCTGAAGGTGGACGTCCCGGCGGGTATCGCCGACGGCCAGACGCTCCAGATGGAGCGCGAGGGCGCGCCGGGCGAGAACGGCGGGCCGAACGGCGACCTGCTCATCGAGGTGTCGGTGCGCGAGCACCCCGACTACGAGCGTGACGGGTCCGACCTGTTCTATCGGACGGCGCTCTCGTTCCCACAGGTCGTGTTCGGCGACAAAATCGAGGTACCGACGCTCGACGGCTCGGTCGAGATGGACGTGCCGGAGGGGACCCAAAGCGGCGAGACGTTCCGTCTCCGCGGCAAGGGAATGCCGCACCTCCGGCGGCGGGGTAACGGCGACCTCTTCGTCAAGGTGCAGGTCGTCACGCCAGATTCGCTGAACGCCGAACAGCGCGAGGCGCTGAAGGAGTTCGCGGAGGCGGGCGGTGAAGAGGTCACCGTCGAGAAGGGCTTTTTCGAGCGCATCAAGAGCAGTTTCTGAGCGGCTAGCCGAACAAGCTAAGCCGTTTTGGGATGATATATAGATACTCACACTCACTCGAATGACTGGTCCGAAACTCCCCCGTCGGCGGTTCGTACAGGCGCTCCTCGGAACGACGGCGTTCGTCGGCCTCGCGCGCGGGCAGGCCGCGACGTTCGAACTCGGTGGACAGCTATCCGGATGGTTGGGTCAATCGCCGCCCCCTATCGAAGGCAAGACGAATCCGACGCTTCAGATGAAGGCCGGAAAGGAGTACGTCATCGCGTGGGAGAACCTGGACGGCCACTCGCACAACATCGCCATCGGGGACGGGAAGGGAAACGTCCTCGAACGGACGGAGGTCGTGGACACGAGAGGGGAGAATCAGACCCTCGAATTCACGGCGACCCCGAAGATGAAGACGTACTTCTCGGAGTTCGACTCCGAGACGATGCGCGGCGAACTCGAAATCGTCCAGCCGACGACGACCCGGACCGCGAACAACACGACCGCTGGGAATCGAACCACGACGGGGACGACGACCACGGGAACGACGCCGACTACGACGGGGACGACATCTTCTTCGTCAACACCGTCCGCAACCACCGAGATGACGGAAACGGCGACGAACTCGTCCGAGGGGACGACCACCTCCACGACCGACGGCGGGGATTTGCCCGGATTCGGCTGGCTGGCCGCGCTCGGAAGCATCGCCGGTCTCGGCTACCTGCTCCGGCGCAGCGAGTGACGCGCACACGACGAGCGAAGCGAGTCGTGTGCAGTCTGTCGGTGACACAACCGTCAGAAGTCAGCCAGTGACACAACCGCCAGATGTCTGCTGGTGACACAACCGCCAGTCGCTACCTCAACCACCGGAAAATCTTCGATTTTCCGGGCTAAACGACGACCAAAGCGAACGGCGAACGTCAGTGAGCCGTGAATCGAGGGAGGAGTGCAATGCTTTTGATGAACCTTTTACAGGGAATGCGAGGGAGCGAAGCTCCCTCGTTCCTTCACGGCGAAGCCGTGAAGAAGACAGCCAGCGCCCGGCCGATTTGGCCGGGCGCTGCCTTTCGACCGTCGTAAAAGGTTCGTTCACATCGGCAGGAAGAGTACTCCCGCGCTGATGATGAGACCGCTTCCGAGCAGGACGAGCACGCAGTAGCCCATGATGTCGCGGACGGAGAGGCCGCTGATGGCGAGGAGCGGAATCGCCCAGAATGGCTGTATCATGTTCGTCCACGCGTCGCCCCACGCGGCGGCCATGGCGACGCGGGGGACGCTCGTTCCGCTGGCGTGAGCCGCCTTCACGAGGGTTTCGCCGACGACGGCCCACTCGCCGCCGCCGCTGGGGACGAAGACGTTAACGATACCCGCCGTGAGGAACGCGACGACGGGGAGCGTACCGTCGGGCGAGAGGTGGACCATTCCCTGTGCGATTTGTGTTGCAAGGCTGGTCGATCCTTCCGGCGCGTAGCCCATGATGCCCATGATACCCGCGTAGAAGGGGAACTGGAGGATGATTCCCCAGACGTTCTCCACCCCTTCCTTCATCGCGCCGATGTACGCCGCGGGGGTGCCGTGGAGGGTGATGCCGAGGAAGAGGAAGGTGAAGTTGACGATGTTCAGGTTGAGGTTGTTCCACGGCATCGTCCCGTCGGCGATTCCGCGGCCGAAGTACCCGACGACGGCCAGCAACCCCGAGAGGCCGATGGCGTACGCGACGAACGAGGAGTGTTCGATTCGCTCCGCGACGGTCAGGTCGTCGCTCGTCGCCGACGGCGCGACGACGGCTTCGGCTTCCGTGCCGCCGTCGGTCGCGGTGTCGAGCTGGGCGGGGTCGATGGGGTGTTTCTTCTCGTCGCTCTCGGGGTACATCAGCAGGAACAGGAGCGGGAGGAAGACGAGACCGATGACGACGAAGATAGCGACGTTGGCGACCGTGAAGATGGTCTGGCCGGTCGAAATGGTCGAGTTCAGCACGCCGCTGGCGAGCAGGAAGTTATCGTCGCCCGTCGAGTTGAGCACCAGCGGAATCGACCCGGCGAGACCGCCGTGCCAGACGATGAACCCGGAGTACGCTCCGGCGACGATGATTGGGAAGTCGATGGTGCGAATCTCCTCCGCGATTTTCCGCGCGAAGATGGCACCGACCACGAGGCCGAGGCCCCAGTGGACGAACGACGCCACGGCGGCGACGACCGGAACCAACGCGGCCGCGCTTCGTTCGCTCGACGGAATCGACGCCACGCGCGAAAGAAAGCTATCGACGACGGACGACTGTGCGAGGGCGTACCCCGTCATCAGGATGAGCGTCATCTGCATCGCAAAGGAAAGAAGTCCCCAAAAGCCGCCGTACCAGCCATCGACGAGGATGTTTTCCGCGTGTGTCAGCGTCCCGCCCTGTGGAGCGACGAACGTGAATGCCAACCCGAAGGCTACGAACGAAAGGATGATTGCGAACAGAAACGCGTCCGGAAGATACCGTTCTACGAGTCGTGAACTGCCTTCTGCCATCCGCCTGATTACGTTTGCCATGATTGCGTGTGTGCATCCCTAGCAAACGATTATAAACGTTCGTCAGACGCGTCAGTGGTGAATAGTCGGCCGCGGGTCGTCCAATTCGCCGACGAGTCGTCGAGCGTGCGTTCGAAGTTTTGACCAGAGCCAGTCGAGTCCGACCCTCGTCGCCGACGCGTCTTCGGAGTGAAACGAATCGGGTGCTGACAGCATGATACGCGATATGGTTACATCAAAAACATATCTCTATCGACCATTCGAATCGGGGGGCTTTTGCACGCCCCCGGACGAGAAGCGATATGGACACTCTGGGTGACCTCGTTGCCCGCGAACGGCGGAGCGACGACCCGGCGCTTTCCGTCCCGAACTCACGAGGATACGATTACCACCGACTGTGTACGACGGCGTGGAAGACGGGGAATTTCTTTCGACATCTCGGCGTTCGAGAGGGTGTGACGGTGGCTATCCACGCGACGCCCGCCGCACAGCCCATTCTCGGGTTCTTCGGTTCGGTCCTGCTCGGAGCGAGCGTTCGGTTCGACCCGCCGACGGAAATCGACGCGCGGGTGCTCCTCGCGCCAGCGGAATCGGTCGCGGACTACGAACTCCCGCCGGGCGGACAGTACGTCGCGTACGGCGACCCCGCCCCGGACCCGACGGTCTCGCACTTCGAAACCGACGTGTGGAGCGAGAATCCGGTGTTCCCGGAGACGCCGTTCCCCCCCGAGACGCTCGCGCTCCCGGGCGAGCGCGATGCCACCCACGCCGACCTCCTCGATGCGGGGAACGCCGTCGCATCGGATTGGGGCATCGAATCGGGTGATTCAGTCGCGGTTCGTGCGCCGCTCGCTGACCCCCGAACGGTCGCCGCCGGTATCGTCGCGCCGCTCCTCGTCGGCGGCGAAATCGTCCTCGACGCCGACCGGACCGCCGATTTCGCCGTCGCGGACGCCGCCGCACCCGAGTCGTCGGTTCTCACACCGGGCGAAGTTTCCCTGTAGCCACCGGACGCCCGTCGGTTTCTCTTCGACGACCGCAACCACACCGATTACCTGTCCCGCTCGCAAACGGGGAGCCATGACCGACGAGTTTTCGCCCATCGGTTTGGGAACGATGGGAATCGACGACCCCGAACGAATCGCCGCCGCCATCGAGATGGGGTATCGCCACCTCGACACCGCACAGATATACGACAACGAGGAAGCGGTCGGCGAGGCCATCGACCGCGCGGACGTTCCGCGCTCGGAGCTGTTCGTCGCCACGAAGGTCTGGGCGGACAGTCTCGCACCCGACGACGTGCTCGAAACGACGGCGGAGAGCCTCGACGAACTCGGCTTGGATACCATCGACCTCCTCTACGTCCACCGGCCGATAGAGGACTACGACCCCGAGGAGACGCTTCCGGCCTTCGACGAACTCCGGGATGACGGGCGAATCCGGCACGTCGGGGTGAGCAACTTCTCCGCCGAGGAAATCGCCGTCGCGCGCGAGGTGCTCGACACGCCGATATTCGCCCATCAGGTCGAGATGCACCCACTCTACGACCAGTCCGAACTCCTCGCGGACGCGCATCGTCACGACACTCACCTCGTCGCCTACTCGCCGATCGCTCACGGCGAGGTGTTCGACCTCCCCGTCCTGAACGACCTCGCGGAGGACCACGACGCGACGGAAGCACAAATCGCGCTCGCGTGGCTCGTCGAGAAGGGGGCGATACCGATTCCTCGTTCGGCGAGCGACGTGCATCTGCGCGAGAACCTCGCGGCCGCGGACATCCGACTCGACGCGGCGGCAGTCGCGCGAATCGACGCTATCGACAGCGAGAAGAAGCTGTTCGAATAGGGGAAGGAGTAATCGGACGTTTCGTCGCGGAACGGGATTCGAATCGGACGATACCGTCCCGAACGCGACCGTTAGACGACTGTACGAGAACGCTTTTCTCGATAGTCGGAATCGAATTCGGTAGCCAATGCCCGTCCGCCCGCACGACCTCGAGTTAGTCGTTAGCCTCGGAATACTGCTCCTCAGCGTGGGGCTAGGGACGTTGACCTACCTGACGTGGCGACGCGAACGCGAGCGACGGTTGGCTATCGTCACCGTTGCGTACGTGCTGTTCGCCCTCCGAGGGCTCGCGGTCGTCCTCGAAGAGACGTTCTTGATGTCGGTACGGCCGGAGCTCATCGACCACCTCTCGTCGTTGTTCGTCCTGCTGGGTCTCCTGTTGTTCTTCGTGGCAATCGCACGGGACTGAACATGGACGAGCCCGAACTCGAATCACGGCGCGTCATCTTCGGCGAAATCCGAGAGACGCCGGGGATTCACTTCCGCGAACTGCTCCGGCGACACGAGTACGCACAGGGGACGATTCAGTACCATCTCCGATGGCTCGAAGACGAAGGACTCGTCGAATCGTCGGACGACGGTAACTTCACGCGCTACTACCCGGCCCACTCGTTCGAAGCGGCGGACAAATCGACGATGAACGCGCTTCGCCGGACGTACTCGCGTCGAATTATCGCTCTTCTCGCGTCGGAGGAGCGACTCAGTACCGCGGCCCTGAGCGAACGCGTCGGCAAGTCGCGCTCGACCGTCTCGTGGCACCTCTCTCGACTCCACGAGGAGGAAATCGTCGAAAAGGAACGCGACGGGCGCACCGTGCTCTACTCGCTTCGGGACCCGGACCAGGTGATGCGCCTCTATGCGACCTATCAAGCGAGTTTCCGCGACCGTCTCCTCGATAAAGTGCTCGACCTGTGGGACGTCTACTGAGTCGGACGGGCCGCGCGGATTCCGCCGAACAGTTTCGAGACGAGCGCGACGCCCACGAAACCGACCGAGGCGGCGACGAGTTGCCCGAGCAGTCCCGTCATGTCGCTCCCGATAGCGACCGCGTGGATGGTCGCAAACGCGAACCCACCGTAGGCGAGGGCGTGAATCGCTTTCGGGTGCTCGAACCGACGCGGTTCGAGAAACCCCAACACGGCCACGACGACCAACACGACGGCGACGCCGCCGACGCCGACGCCCGCGATGAACAGGGGGAACGGATAGTTCGGCGCGGGGGCGATTCCGTCCACCACCAACCACGCGTCGATGGTCCCGACGACGGCGTGCAGGACCATCATACCGACCGCGAAGACGGCCAGTTCGATGTGCGTCCGTAGCGATAGCCAGTGTATCGCGCCGAACCGCCGCTCCGTGAAGAACACGCCCGTCAACACGGTGAGCCAGAGCGCCGGATAGAGCACCAGCGCCGACGCGCGGTCGAGGTACCAGAGCGCGAGGGTGACGACTTCGTTCATGAGGCGCGCGTCGTGGTCACGACGGACTGACAGCCGCTCTGACAGGTCCCGGCGGCGTTCGTGTTGCCGCCGCCGCTGCCGCCACCGTACTCCCCCTCATCGTCTTCATCGTACTCGTGGTGCTCACCGTACTCGTCCTCGTGGCTCTCGGAGACCGCTCGCCCGCCGTCGGGCGGTTGATACTGCTGTGGATTGGTCGCTTGCGGCGAATGGTCGTTGCCCGTTCCTTGGTATGCCGTCCGGTAGGCCATGACTCCGGTCACACAGACGAGCGCGAGCACGACGACGGTCAGCGCGAGCAGCGTTCGGCGGCGTTTACCGGACGTGTTCATCGAATCCCTCCGTTTCGTGGAAGACGCCCTGATGGACGACCAACGCCTCCGCCCCGTCCCAGTCTTCGGCGAGTCGAATCGCGTCCTCGGGTCGGAGCGCGGCGAGCGTGGTGGCGAGCGCGTCGGCTTCCATGCAGTCTCGACGCGCGACGACCGTCACGAGGTCGTTGTGCGACCGGGTGCGTTCCTCCTTCGGATTGTAGATGTGCTCTCTCCCGTCGCGGTTGCGGCGGTAGCCGCCCGACGTGGCGACGTTCCACGGCGTCGAGAGCACGCGGAGATTCGTCTCGGTGCCGTACGGACTCTCGATGCCGACCGGTCCGGTCGGCCGTGCGATGTCGCCGCCGCCGTCGACGAATCCCCGGCGGCCCAGCCCCGAGAGTTCGGCGTGCGCCCGGTCCACGATGTATCCCTTGGCGAGACCGTTGCAGTCGAGCGGTCCGTCGGTCGTCACGGTGTCACCATCGACCGCGACCGACGACGGGTCGAACGTCTCGGAGACGGTGGAACAGTCGCCGCGAATGTACGCCTTCAGTTCGTGTTCGATGGTTCCGTGATGGATATCGAAGACGCCGCCAGTCCGTTCGTAGTAGGCCAGCCCGCGGCGAACGATTCGTGCGACGTGGGCGTTCGTGACGCGCCCCGACCGATTCAGGCGGGCGACCTGGCTCGATTCGTCGAACGCGTCGAGTTGCCGTTCCAAGCGGAGCGCGGTGTCTTTCGCCCGCTCGCATGCCAGCTCCGCTCGGACGCCATCCGCGTGTATTCGAAAAGTCGTATCACAACAGTCGAACGACGCGGTGGCTTCGCCAACCGTCGCGTACAGTCGGTGTTTCGGTGTCGAATCCCCCAATCGGGAACGTATCCGAGGGCGATGCATACAACCGAGTTCAAAGGGCGACTCAATAGGGATTCGCGTCCATCTATCGAATGTTCGTCCAATCGTCGAATCGAACGGTCACCCGTCGAATCGGGCGACCTCAGTTCGCTTCGTCCAATTTTTCGAGCGAATCGGGATTCTCGATACTCGACATGTCGCCCAAATCCTCGCCCGTGTAGGCCGCCTCGATGGCCCGGCGAATTATCTTCCCCGACTGGGTTTTCGGGAACTCGTCCACGAAGAGGATTTCGCGCGGGCGGAACGGCTTGCCGAGTTCCTCGCCGACCTGTTCGCGGAGGTCCGCACGGAGGTCGTCTCCCGCGTCCACGTCGGGTTCGAGGATGACGTAGGTGACGACGGCCTGTCCGGTCGTGTCGTCAGGGACGCCGACCGCTGCGGCCTGGTTCACCGCGTCGTGGTCCATCAGCGCGCCTTCCACTTCGGCGGGGCCGACCTTCCGCCCGGCGACGTTGATGGCGTCGTCGGAGCGGCCGTGGAGGAACCAGAATCCGTCCTCGTCCTTCTGCGCCCAGTCGCCGTGGTTCCACATGTCGTCGAACGTGGACCAGTAGGTGTTCAGATAGCGTTCGTCGCCCGACCAGAGTGATTTCGTCATCGACGGACAGGAGTCGCGGGCGACGAGGTAGCCCCGTTCGTGCGTATCGGCGATGGACTCGCCGTTAGCGTTCACGATGTCGATGTCCATGCCCAGCCCCGGTCCGCCGAGCGTGCAGGGTTTGAGCGACTGTATCGGCATCGGCATGAGGAAGCAGCCACAGATTTCGGTGCCACCCGAGATGTTGATTATCGGTGCCTCGCTTCCGCCGACGTTCTCGTAGAACCAGAGCCACGATTCGGGATCCCACGGTTCGCCGGTCGACCCGAGCAGGCGGAGCGAGGAGAGGTCGTAGTCGTCCAACCACTCATCACCGTACTGGCGGAGCGCCCGAATCGCGGTCGGCGAGATGCCGAAGACGGTCAGGCCGTGGCGGTCTATCATCTCCCAGAAGCGGTCGGGGTCGGGGTAGTCCGGCGCGCCTTCGTACATGAAGACCGTGCCGCCGAACGCGTGGTTGCCGATGAGGGTCCACGGTCCCATCATCCACCCGATGTCGGACACCCAGAAGAACCGGTCTGCGTCCTTGTGGTCGAAGCCGAAGTAAATCTCCTTCGCACACTGCAGCAACTGCCCCGCGTGCGTGTGGACGATGCCCTTCGGTTTGCCCGTCGTTCCCGAGGAGTAGAGGAGCATGGACTCGGCGCTCGCGTCCAGTTCCTTCGTCTCGTACTCGTCGTCCTGTTCGAGGACGGCCTCGTCCCATCGCTCGTCCCGTTCGTCGTCCCACGGAATGTCGTCGCTTCCGAGTCGGTCGTAGACGATGGTGTGTTCGACGTGGCCCGCCTCCTCGATGGCCTCGTCGGCCGTGTCCTTCAGGACGACCTCGCTGCCGCGGCGGTAGAACCCATCGCCGGTGAACAACACGGAACACTCCGAATCCTCGATGCGGGTCGCGGTGGCGTCGGTACCGAACCCGGAGAAGATGGGGACGGCTATCGCGCCGACCTTGAGGATGCCGTAGAGTATCGAGATGACTTCGGGAACCATCGGCATGTACAGGCCCACCGTATCGCCCGTCTCGATGCCGCGCTCTTCGAGCGCGTTGGCGACCATGTTCGCCTCCCGGTATAGCTCGTGGTACGTGATTTCGCGCACGTCGCTCGGTTCGCCCTCCCAGATGCAGGCGACGTGGTTCCGTTCCGGGCTATCGACCTGTGCGTACCGGTCGAGTGTGTTGTGGGCGATGTTGATTTTCCCGCCCGGGTACCAATCCGAGAACTGCGGCCCCTCGCTGTCGTCCCGAACGGAGTCGTAGTCCTCGTAAAAGTCGATGTCGAGGTAGTCGACCATCTCGTCCCAGAACCAGTCCACTTCGGAGCACGTGCGCTCGATGAGTTCCTCGTAGTCATCGATGTCGTGTTCCTGCATGAACTCCCAGACGTTCGTCGATTCCACGAACTCCCGTGACGGCTCGTGGACGATTTCGTCTACATCCGCGAGTGTATCCATGTCGTGACCTCCATGTGGAAACCGTTGCGCACGCGCCTCAAAATAGTTTATTACATATTTAGGGCAGTTCGCCGCCCGTTAGGTCGAGTCGGGAGACGACTCCCTTGAGATCCGCCGTCTCCTCGATTTCGTCGCGGATTCGCTCGCGCGTCCGTACGTCGCTCGAATTCGCATCGTACGCACGCACGTACTCGGCGCGTGAGTGCTCGTCGAAGGCGTGGCGGATGGCGAAGTAGCCGTCCGGGACGACCGCCCCGCAGACTTTGCACTCCTGGCGTTCGTGCTCCGAAGTCTGGTGGACGATGGCGTCTTCGACGCTGTCGAACCGTTCCCCACAGCCGTCGATGTCACATTCCCAAGCGCTCATCTTCGTGTGTTGATTCTCTAATTCCCATGATATAACTGTTTCTTGCTCGTCAGGCGAGAACGGGTCGAACCGAAGACAGCGACTCGACGGACGCGTCGGCCCGCGGATCGTCCGTCTCAGAAATCCAGATCCCCGTGAATCCGACTGCCTGCGCCGGGAGAACGTCGCGTTCGAGGTCGTCCGCGACGAACGCGTGTGCATCGTCGGGCAACTCCCGCCGAGCCAGTTCGAAGATTTCCGCGTCGGGTTTGTTCACCCCGACTTCACAGGAGATGATTTCGGCATCGAAGTACTCGGACAGACCGTGGCGTCGCAACTTCTCGCGCTGGACGCGTCCGACGCCGTTCGTCAGGACGCCGAGCGTGTGGTCGGTTTCGAGGTCCGTGAGCAGTTCGTGCGCGCCGGAAACGAGTTCGGTCCGTTCGAGTTCCGCTTCGATTCGCGCGTCCGCGAACGTCTCGCCGTCGGTCGGGAGGTCGAACTCGGCGCAGATGTCGCTCATCGCGGCCCGATACGGCTCGTCGTTACACGCCGAGAAGTAGTCGAGAAACGCCGTCACGTAGCTATCGTGAAGCCCGTCGCGGTCGGGGATACCCAGACTCTCCCGTGCCGCAACGAACATCTCCTCGAACGACGCCGTGTGACGTACCAGCGTTCCGTCGAGGTCGAAATAACAGGTTGCCATCAAGTGGCGGTATCGAACGGAACGGTTTGTACTTTTGGGAGGAAGTGGGTAGAAGGGTAGTGAGGCCCCACTACCCGACGAGTATCGAACACGATTGTTCGTTCGATTAACCGCGCACTTTCGAAACCAGAACCCCTATCGTTCGACACGCGAAACGAACGAGTGTGACCGACCGCGACGAGTTCAGGGTAGACATGCACGTCAAAGTGCTAGACGAGAAGGTTGTCCGCCGGGCGAAGCAACGCGGCCTCGACGCCTTGGTGTACGCGCCGCACTTCGTCCGCCTCCCGGAGATTCGTCGGCGGACGGAGCGATTCTCCGACGACGACCTGCTCGTCGTGCCCGCACGCGAGGTGTTTACCGGGACGTGGCGGAACCGAAAACACGTCCTTGCCGTCGGACTCGACGAACCCGTTCCGGATTTCATCACGCTCACCGGCGCGATGGCGGAGTTCGAGCGACAGAACGCCGCGGTCTTGGTACCTCACCCCGAGTTCTTGAGCGTGGGCGTCTCGGAGGCCGATATTCGCGTCCACAGCGACGTGATTCACGCCGTCGAGACGTACAACCCGAAACACTGGGAGCGACACAACCGTCGGGCGAAAGCCATCGTCGAAACCACCGACAAATCCGCGTTCGGGTCGTCGTACGCCCATCTCCACGGAACCATCGGCGAGGTGTGGACGGCGTTCGACACCCCCGTCGAAACGGAAGCCGAGTTGGTCGAGCAACTCCGGACGGGGAACGTGACGCGCGTCGTCCACCGCACGGGGCGAAGCCACGAGCTCCGGCGACGGGTGGAGTTCGCACACCTCGGGTGGGAAAACTCGTGGAAGAAAATCGACCGTCTCGTCCTCTCGGGAATGGAACCGACGCATCCCGACCACGAGGCCTACGACGGACAGTTCGACGATATCAGCGTTTACTGAAACCTACTGAATCCCGACTGCCGTGAGTCCGGCGTGGACGAGGAACTGCCGATTGACGAAGAGCGCCGCGACGACCAATTCGAAGGCCGTCACCGCCAGCGTAACCATCGTCGCGTAGTTGCTGCTCACCGAAACGCCGAACGGCGCGCCGAACTCCTTCTCGTACGGATAGAACAGCGCGAGGCCGCGCTTGCTTCCGAGCATGTCGAGAGCGTAGTGGGTGAGGATGCCGATCCAGACGAACTGCAAATTCCCGAACACCATCGGGAAGACGTAGAACAGCGCGAGCACCGGGAGATTGTGGAGCGTCTTCCGGTGTTTGCCGAACGCGGTATCCACGTCGGGAAAGAGCGCGCCGAGGATGACCGGAACGCCGACCTCGACGATGGTGTAGAACGTGGTCGTGTCCCCCGCCGGATGAAGGACGTATCCGAGTCCGATACCGAGAAGTGCCGCGTTCATGACGTGTTCCTTTCGATTCATTCGGTTGCAGGTCCCACCCCGCACTATCAAGGTTTTCCCTTTCACTCCAGTTCGACGAAGAGGTCGGAGAGGGCCTGTCGCGCTATTTTTGCCTTTATCTCCTGTCTCGACCCGTCGAACTCGTGGCGCGCGACCGACGAATAGCTCTCGCCGCTTCCCCACTCACCGGCGTGAGCGACCCCGATGAAGACGGTTCCAACGGGTTTGTCCTCCGTTCCCCCAGCCGGTCCCGCGATGCCGGTCGTGGCGACGCTCCACGTCGTTCCCGCGGCGTCGCGCACGCCGCGAGCCATCTGCCGGGCGACGGGTTCGCTCACGGCTCCGTGTTCGTCCAGCGCCTCACGCGTGACGCCGACGTGTTCCATCTTCGCGTCGTACGAGTAGGTGACGAGTCCCCGGTCGAAGTAGTCGCTCGACCCCGGTACGTCCGTCAACAGCGACCCGATGAGGCCGCCGGTACAGGACTCGGCGGTTGCGACCGTCGCGTCCGACTCGCGGAGCGCGTCTCCGACCCGCTTCTCGATGGCGTCGTCGTTCGTGCTCATGCGGGAGTGGACGGGGCGGGCGAGAAAGAAAGTGCGGGTCGGACCGGTGGACGTGGTCGTGGGCGAAAGAAAGACTTGGCAGTGCTGCAATCGTGCGGTATGGACTACGACACGCCGCTGTTCTTTCACGTGATGTCATACGCGACGGACGCCGACCGCGACGTCATCGATATGGTGAGCGGGAACCCCGACTGGGGGTCGCCGCCCGGCATCGCCGAGGGGCTTCACGAGTACGCCGACCTCGGCGGGGAGGATTTCCAGTACCCGCCGAGCGAAGGACTGGTCGAACTCCGCGAGGAAATCGCCGCGCGGCGCGACGTCGATGTTTCTCAGGTGGTCGTGACCGCTGGTGGCGGCGAGGCTAACTATCTGGCGATGGCGCGGGCGATGGAGCGCGAAGCGGGCGACGAGTTCATTCTCACCGACCCGGTGTATCCGTACTACCCCGGCAAGACGACGATGCTGGATGCGAAACAGCGCTTCGTCGCCACCGCCGAGGACGGCACGCTCGACCCAGACGACGTTCGAGAGGCGGCGAGCGAGGACACCGCCGGAATCGTCGTCAACTCGCCGAACAACCCGACCGGCGCGGTGTACGACGAGGAGTCGATGCGCGAACTCGTGGAAATCGCCGAGGAGTACGACGCGCTCCTCGTGAGCGACGAGGTGTACGACCACTTCGACTTCTCCGGGAAGTTCACCAGCGCGTTGACGTTCGATTCGGACCACCGCGTCGTCACGAACTCGTTTTCCAAGTCGTTGGCCATCACCGGCTTCCGAGTCGGCTACGCTATTTTCCCGCCGGACCTCGTGGACGTGGCGAAGACGCGCCACATGCTGACGAACGTTGCCGGAAGCAGGCCGTCGCAGTACGCGGTGCTCCACGCGCTCCGCGAGACGACGCGGGAGTACTACGAGGAAAACCGCAGGCTCCTCGAATCGCGCATCGAGACGTTCACCGACGCGCTCGACGCGGCGGGCGCGGACTACACCACGCCGGACGGTGCCTTCTACGTCATGGCTCGCTTCCCCGACTTCCCCGGCACGCTCTCGAACGTCGAGAAACTCATCGACGAGGCGGGCGTGGCTGGCATGCCCGGCGAAGCCTTCGGCTCCTCACGCGACGACTGGGTTCGCTTCGCGCTCGTCACCCCCCGCGCCGAGGAGGCGGCCGAACGACTCGCGGACTACTTCAGCGACCGTTGACTCGCCCGATTGGCGCACCCGTGGTGGGTTAGGCAGACTGTGGGTCGCGAATCGGTCGGAACTCCGCGACCCGAAACCGTCCATCGGGGTTGGTTTCGGGTTGGTATTTAAATTCTCGTGAGCGAAGCGAGAACGCTCGACCCCGGTACGCGGACAACAGAAGGTACGTAAACCCTCACCCGATAGCTCCCGGTATGGCTGAAATCGACGTCGAACCCGTCGAACGAATCGAGGAGGATGTCGTTCCAACGGGTATCGACGCACCCGAGTACGTTCTCTACGGCGGGAAAGGCGGCGTGGGGAAGACGACGATGGCCGCCGCGACCGCGCTGGCGAGCGCGCGCGACGGAACCCGAACCTTGGTCGTCTCGACCGACCCGGCCCATTCGCTGTCGGACACGTTCGAGTACGACATTCCGTCGGAGGCGACGCGCATTCGGGAGGAGATTCCGCTGTACGCCGCCGAAATCGACCCGGACGCCGCGCTGGAAGAACAGGCCGGAATGCTCGGCGGCGAGAACCCCCTCGGCGGGATGCTCGGCGACGAGGACGACGGCCCGATGGCCTCGCTGCTGGGCGGGGCGATGCCCGGCGCGGACGAGGCGGCGGCGATGCAGAAACTGCTGGAGTTTCTGGACGACGAGCGATTCGAGAGAGTCGTGGTGGACACCGCGCCGACGGGTCACACCCTCCGGTTGCTCGAACTCCCCGAACTGATGGACACGATGGTCGGTCGGATGATGAGCCTTCGACAACGGTTTCAGGGCATGATGGACGGCGTGAAGGGGATGTTCGGCGGCGGTGCCGACGACCCGGAGGAGGGAATGGACGACTTGGACGCGTTCAAAGAGCGGATTCAAGACCTCCGGCGGACGCTCCGTGACCCGTCGAAGACGGACTTCCGCGTCGTCATGATTCCCGAGGAGATGAGCGTGTTCGAATCGAAGCGCCTGCTCGCGCAACTCGACGAGTTCGGCATTCCCGTCGGGACGGTCATCGTCAACCGCGTGATGGAGAACCTCGCCGACGTGACCGATTCGGTCGATTCGAGTCGGTTTGCGACGCCGAACCTGGAGGAATGTGAGTTCTGTCAGCAGCGGTGGGAGGTCCAGCAGGGTGCGCTCCGAGAGGCACAGGACGTGTTCCGCGGCCATACCATCAAACGAGTGCCGCTGTTCGCCGACGAAGTTCGCGGCGAGGAGATGTTGCGCGTCGTCGCGGCCTGTTTGGACTGACGCGTTCCGTCGGGAAGCGGTTTTGAATCGGATTCGGAATCAGTCGAAGAACTTCTTCACCCAGTCGCTTGTCGAAAGCTCGGAAACCGTCCCGTACAGCTTGTCGAGCCACGACGCGGGGAGGATGCGCGCGTAGTCGGTGAGCTGGGCCACCGTCCCGACCGGATACCGGGCGTCCGGATGTTGGACGTTCGCCGCGTCGAGGATGGTGTCCGCGACCTCTTTCGGGTGAACCGCGCCGGGCATGCCGCCGTCGACGGCCTGCCGGTCGCCGTACATCTCGTAGAAGCGGTCGTAGCCGCCGGAGCGCTCGACGCCTTCGATTTCGTCACTCGCCCGGTCGTAAAACTCGGTATCGACCGGACCGGGTTCGACGAGCACGACGTCGACGTCGTACTCGTCGACTTCGCCACGGAGGGAGTCCGAGATGCCTTCCAGCGCGAACTTCGATCCGCTGTAGATTCCCATGCCGGGGACGGCCACGCGGCCGACCGCGCTGGAGACGTTGATGATAGTCCCCTTCCCGCGCTCCCGCATGTGGGACAGCGCGGCCCGCGCCAGTCGAAGCGGTCCGTAGACGTTCACGTCGAACTGCGCGTGGACCTGTTCTATCGGCACGTCCTCGACCGGGCCGGGTTGGGCGTACCCCGCGTTGTTGACGAGACAGTCGAGATGACCGTGCTCGTCGATGATTTCGTCGATGACGCGCTCTACGTCGTCGGCTTCGGTGACGTCGAGCGTCGAAATGTGACAGCCCTTCTCCCCGAGCGTCTGAATGTCGGCGGGGTTCCGGGCGGTCGCGTACACCTCCCAGCCGTCCGCGAGGAACGACAGGGCGGTTTCCCGTCCGATGCCCGACGAACAGCCGGTTATCAGCACAGTCTCATCCATGGGGTTTCCTTCGGACGGGGGTGGCTAAGTATCAACGGTTTCCGTTACTTCATCGGCGTACGCGTCCGCCCGCCGCGTCGGTTCGGGAAGTTTGTAGCCTGCACAGAGTTGCCAGACCAGTTCCGCGGCCGTTTCGGCGCTCACGCGATGGCCTGAACTGACGTACAGCGGGTTGACGTGGCGCTTATCGGGATTCGGGTACTGGCGCGACTGCAGCGCGTAGCCGATGACCGTCCCGTCGGGCGCGCTGACCCGCGAGTTCGACACCACGGGAACGCGCTCGCCTTCGGCCATGTGTCCCTCCGGCGGGTCGCGGAGGTCGCCGCAGAGCAGGTTCTTGGCGACGCCGATGGCGGGCAGGTCGAGCATCACGCCGATGTGGGTGGCGATTCCGGCCTCCCGGAAGTGAATCCGTCCGCTCCCGTCCACGATTGCGAGGTCCGGTTCCACGGTCAGTTCCTCGAAGGCGCGTAAAATCGCCGTTCCCTCCCGGAACGACAGCAGGCCGGGGATGTACGGAATCTCCGTCTCGACGGCGGCATGGGCGCGCTCGACGACTTCGCCGTCCCGCGACGCGACGACAGCGCTCACCGCAAGGTCGCCGACGAACGCTTGGTCCACGCCGACGACGACGGGGGATTCGGGGGACTCGGTGGGCACGGCGACATCCGAATCGTCGTCCTCGCCCTCGTTCTCATCCTCGCCCGTCGGGAGGTGAGTCTGCGCGTCGTCCGTCGGTTCGGCGCGGACGCTCTCGGGGTCGAACTCGAACGCGTCCTCGAAAATCGCCGCGTCGGCCACCTCGTGCTGGAGTTCTTCCATCTCTTCGCGCGACAGCGAAGCGTCCGGCGCGAATTCGGGATGTGCGAGGCGCATCGGAAATCAGAATCGCCTACGTCCGCCCATGCCGCCGCCCCGCCGTCCACCGATGTCCAACTCGGAGGGGCCGCGCTTTCCTTCCCTCTTCAGTTTCGCGCCGTAGAGCAGACCGATTCCCAGTCCGGTGAGGTGGGCCAGTTGGGCGACGCCGCCCGCACCCGCACCGCCGATGACGCTGGCGAATCCGGAGTAGACGGCGAAGAGGGCCGTCGCGAGCCAGAGGGGCATCGGGATGATGAAGTAGATGAGAATCTTCATGTTCGGGTTCAGCACCGTGAGGACGCCCATGACCGCCATGATAGCGCCGCTCGCGCCGAGAACGGCGGAGGTGCTGCCCATCATCGCGACGATGCCGACCTGCGCCAACCCGGCGAGGATGCCGCTGCCGAGGAACAGCGCCGTGAACTTCTTGCTCCCGATGCGCCGTTCCAACACGGGGCCGAAGAAGTACAGCGCGATGCCGTTGAAGAGGATGTGCGTGAAGCCGGTCGGGTTGTGGGCGAAGATGGACGTGACCCACGTCCAAACCCGTCCGATGTGTGTCGATTGGAGGACGAACAGTTCGGAGAACAACTGGGCGTCGCCCATGACGTTGATGACGAACACCTCGGCGATGAACGTCCCCACCATCAGCGTGAGGAACACGAACGTCATGTTCCCGCGGAAGTAGCTCAGCGGTCCGCCGGGACTCGTGTCCACGCTGAACCGACCACCGCCCTGCTTGTTCGCGCTATCGTCGAAGCCGCTGTCGAACACTCCCTTCGGGTCGTTCCACTGATTCAACCCCGGACAGGAGTGGTTTTCCGGCAGTCGGTGTTCGGCGCAGAACGTCCCGCCGCACATTCGACACTGGTACGGCATGTTCTCGTCCTGCCCACACACGTCGCATTGCGCCATTAGTCCATGGTTTGAACCGATAGGCCAAATGGGTTTGGGTGAAGAGGATGCGAGAATTAGGGGAGAACGCGGCGGCCGAACGGGTGACGGTCAGGCCGGTTTCCGCGCGCCGTAGACGGCGAAGTTGTAGTACTGCCAGACCGACGTCACCGACTCGAATCCGGCCTCTCGAAGCCACAGCAGTTGGTCCGTCAGCGCGTCCGGGTCGTCGAACTCGTCGCTGGCCTGCCAGCGGTTCATGAACTCCTCTTCCTCCCAGCCCTTCGAGCGAACCCAGTTCGCTATCATCGCCGACGAGACCGTTTCGAGGTGCGACGCGTCGAATCGAATCACGTCGCCGTTGACGAACCATCCGCCGGGAACGAGGGCGTCGGCGAGCGAGTCGAAGAGGGTCCGTTTTTCCGCCGACGGGAGGTGGTGGACCGCGAGCGAGGTGATTACGAGGTCGAACTCGTCGCTCGCCGTCGGATAGTCGTCCGGGAAGGTTCCCTGCACGATGTCGGCGCGGTCCCCGAACGTCTCCAGTTTTCGCTCGGCCTCGGCGAGCATTCCCTCGCTGTGGTCCACCGCAAGGACCGTGCTCTCCGGAAAGCGGGTCAGCAGTTTCGCCGTGAGTTCGCCCGTCCCCGCACCGAGTTCGAGGACGCGTATCTCCTCGGTTCGGTCCTGCGGCGGCGAGTTCAAAATCGCGTCGTGAAGTTCGTCGTACCGCGGGACGATGGCCTCGATACCGGGGTCGTAGAGGCTCGAATCCGCGAACACTTCGCCGGGCTTTTTCATGGCACCAGTTCCCCACGGGCGAAGTAATGCTTTTTCTGGCCTCATTCGAGCGGGGGAGAATTATGACCGAAACGCATAGGGCATGAGGTTTTTGCCCTCACGACGACGAGTATGGGGTGTGAAGGGGTACGAACGCAAAGGATTGCTGGAACGGGTCGAGCGGGAGGGCGCGACCGTCGGCGCATCGATTCCCGAGACGATTTCGGTCCAGGGACAGGACATCGACCTCCGGGAGTTCGTCTTCGAAATCAAGCGGCTGGACACGGTTCCCCCGGGAGAACGGGAGCGCGTGGAGCAGGCGAAGACGAACCTCCGCCGAGAACGGCTCCAGCGCAAGGAACGACTCGAAGAGGCGGACATCAGCTTCGAGGAAGGCGAGCGACTGGTCGAGAGCATCATCGGCATCGACCGAGCGCTGAACGCGCTCGAAAGCCTCGGGGCGACGAACCTCGAAGCCGAAGAGAAGGCGAAGGAGGCGGCCGACCAGAAGCGGTGGGTGTCGTTCCTCCAGAAAGCGCTCGGGAAGGAGAGCGCCGGAAAACGGTCTCGACTATGACTCGAAACGCCGAAGTCGCGGCGCTGTTCGAGGAGTACGCCGATTTGGTCGAAGCACAGGACGTGCAGTACAAGCCACAGGCCTATCGCCGCGCCGCGGACAACATCCGCGACTACCCCGAGGACATCGAGGAGTTGGCGGCCGAGGGTCCCGATGCAGTCGGGCAAATCCCGCAGGTCGGCGACTCCATCGCGAGCAAGGTCATCGAGTACTTCGAGACGGGCGAAATCGAGGAACTCGAAGAGGAACGCGCGAACCTCCCGGTCGAGATGGCGGAACTGACGCGCGTCGAGGGCGTCGGCCCGAAGACGGTCGGCGACCTCTATCACGAACTCGGCGTGCAGACGCTGGACGATTTGGAGGACGCCGCCCGCAAGGGGAAGATTCAGGAGATAAAGGGCTACGGTCCCAAATCGGAGCAGAACATCCTCGACGGCATCGAGTTCGCGCGGACGGTTCGCGGACGGGAACTGCTCGGCGACGCCCGTCCGGTCGGCGAGCAGGTGCTCGCCTTCTTCGACGAGATACCGACCGTCGGGCGACACGAACTCGCCGGGTCGCTCCGCCGCTGGCGCGAGACCATCGGCGACATCGACGTCCTCGCCGAGAGCGAGGAGAAGGAGGCGGTCATCGACGCCTTCACCGACTGGGGGCGGGCGACGGAGGTTATCGAGGCGGGGACGGACAAGGCCGCCGTCCGCGTCTCCGACATGCGAATCGACCTCCGGGTCGTCGTTCCCGAGGAGTTCGGCAGCGCCCTCCAGTACTTCACGGGAAGCAAGAATCACAACATCACCCTCAGAAACTACGCGATAGAGCAGGGCTACAAGGTGAACGAGTACGGCGTGTTCGATGTGAGTGATGTCGAAAACCCCGACGCTGGCCAGCGCGTCGGCGAGCGCGTCGCGGGCGAGACGGAAGCCAGCATGTACGACGCCCTCGGTTTGCCCCTGATTCCGCCCGAAATGCGCGAGGACAACGGCGAAATCGACGCCGCCCTCGCCGGGGACCTGCCCGACCTCATCGAAGAAGGTGACGTGCGCGGCGACCTGCACCTGCACACGAACTGGTCGGACGGGAACGACACTATCGCGGAGATGGTCGAAGGGGCCGCCGACTTCGGTCACGACTACATCGCCATCTCCGACCACGCGACGGGTTCGGGAATGGTCGGCGGCGTCGGCTTGGACGACGAGGAACTCGAAGCACAGATAGACGAGGTTCGAGCGGTCGCCGAGGATGCCGCCATCGACGTGTTCACGGGCGTCGAGGCGAACATCGACCCGGACGGGGGGATCAGCGTCGGCGACGACGTGCTCGCCGACTTGGACATCGTGGTCGCCTCGCCGCACAGCGGTCTCGACGGCGACGGAACCGACCGCCTGATTCGAGCGATAGAGCATCCGAGCGTCGATATTCTGGGCCACCCGAGCGGTCGGCTCATCAACCGCCGTCCCGGTCACGATTTCGACGTCCGAGCGGTGGCGCGCGCCGCCGCGGACAACGGCGTCGCGCTGGAGATCAACAGCAACCCCCACCGACTCGACCTCTGGGGTGCGGCGGTACAGGTGGCGGTGGAGGAAGGTGCCACCATCGCCATCGACACCGACGCCCACAGCCCCGCGGAATACCGGAACGTCAGGTACGGCGTTCACACCGCACGACGGGGGTGGGCCGAGGCCGCGGACGTGCTCAACGCCCGCGACGCGGCGGGCGTCCGCGGGTTCCTTCACTGATGGGTCGCCGCTTCTTTCTCGACGTGATGCTTGGGTCGCTCTCGACGTACCTCCGCATGTGCGGGTACGATGCGGCGTACGCGCTGGATAGGGGCGTCGAGGCGGACGACGCGATTCTCGAACTGGCCGGAACGGAGGACAGGACGCTCGTGACGCGGGACGTGCAACTGGCCGAGCGCGCCGACGACGCCTTCCTCATCGAATCGCTCGACGTCCGCGACCAACTCCGCGAACTCCGGAACGACGGGGTGAACCTCTCGCTGTCCGAACCCGCGCGGTGTTCTTCCTGTAACGGAAAACTGGTTCGGGACGACGGACCCGCGCCAGACCACGCGCCGGACGGCAAACCCGTCTGGCGGTGTCGAGACTGTGGAAAGCGGTTCTGGAAAGGGAGCCACTGGGAGTCGGTCGAGCGGACGCTTTCGGAGTTGTAGGGGCTTTTCTACCGATTCGATTCCCACCGCTCGCACGCGTCCATGTCGGTCATCCGCCGGTCGTGCAGGCCGCAGTAGGGCGTCATGCCGGAGTCGGTGCGGACGTAATCGAAGTGGGCGCAGTTGCCGCAGTAGGCGTCCGTTGGGTTCGCCGGGGTCGATTCGGTCGCGGCGGTCCCGCTCGTCCCTTGACCTGCCGTGTCCACGGGGGAGGAGATGTCGTCGCTCGCCGCGCCGCCATCGCTGACGGCTTCGGTACCGACCGGGTCGTCGCCGAAGACGCCGATGCCGCCGAGACCGCTGGGTTTCTCGACTTCGACGATTTTCGTCTCGCCCTTGCGCGTGACCTCCATCGTGACGGTTCCGCCGGGGTCGTTGCGCGTCTTGAAGTTCACGACGGCGGAGAACAGACACCAGAACGTCGTGATGAGGCCGGTGAAGTACACCGCGACGACGGGCAGGGTGAGGTGTTCGCCGTGTCCGCGCCAGTGTTGCGGGTAGGCGTACCAGAACATGGCGACGCCGAGAATCGTGATGCTGGACCCGATGGCCGCCGCCGCCCGCACGCGGTCGCTCGTGGCGGGGAGAACGACGAACACGCCGACGAAGACGGCGGGGACGCCCAACCCGGCGGTGATGCCCGCGAGTCTGTACGATCCGTAGTTGTCGAGACCCATCGCCGCGAAACTGTTCGTCGTCGCCGCGAGGATACCCACGACGACGAGCAACGACCCGACGAGAAACAGGCCGACGCCGAGATAGAGGCGTCGGGGGCGTTTTTTCACGCCGCCGTGCCCTTCGTACGTTTCCCCGAGGCTTGTCATGTGTCTGCCATTGTAGTGTGGGTACTAAACTACTGCGTCAGACAACTATCACTATCGTTTGATATCGACCACGAGAACGGGGAAAAGTCGTGTACGCAGACGGAAATAATGGTGGATTTGGCACTGTCTAGTTAAGCGATTCTGCTGTAAAGCAGTAGCTCACGTCCTCTACCGAACGCAGCTAACAAATCGATTATAACCATCGGTACAACATTCTTGTGAATGCTGTCGAATTCTAGATTTTCATAGCGCAACCGATCTTATTCTCTAGAGTATCTCACTACTGGTCGGTGCATTGAATCTCAACAACCGTACCGTGGTCACTCGGTTTCCCTTAACTAGACAGTGCCCTTGGTTCTTAAATAGACAATCTCAGATTGATCAGTAGTATAAAAGCTAAAATTGGACGATAAATATATAATATCATATGATAAATTGACTGGAAGAAACGGAAGTACTAACGTCATTAAGATTGAATAGCTAGTGCATGAGTGTAATTTCCAAATCAACCCCATCAGGTCGTAGTCTACTCCAACCCAAACGGTTAGTCCCAGTAATCATGGGCTTCATATGGTTCTTGATCTTCCAGTATTACGCTCGAATACTTCTCGGTATCCCAGAAAACCCCATTTCCAAGATCCTTGATGCATTGCTTGAGATTACATTGATGCCACTAGATATTCTTTCAGGATCCGTTGTAAATACAGTGGAGTGGGGAGATATCGCACAATTTTCAATGATATTAGTCTACACATTTATTGTTGCAATATTTTTCACGACTATAATCCAAGTGGTAAGAAAGATATAATTAGCCATCAATACAGATATTGTGTTTCTACATTTGCCAGAGATTATAGAATGATATTGTCAACCAGCAGTGGTTTTATAATTATACACAAAATTTGCCATCGTCTATAAAAATCTTAGGTTTGGGGTATGAGATGAAATCATATCATTCTCCATCTGACTTCATTCGATAGAATAATTATTAGGCTGAGTAAGGAACAATTCCTTGGTTCCTCTATTGTACAGTACTTTATTTCGAAGATTTCGATCCGAGATGTCAATGCATACAATCATATCATACACAGTCAGTACAAAGGCACTGTCTAGTTAAGCTCCTCCTCGACAGGTGTTCGGTTTTCAAGCGATTGATGCGGTCTCTGACGGTTATAATAATGCACAAACTGTTCAAGCCATCGCTGAACGCTCGGCCGACTGCCAACCCATGACGTATGGAAGCGGCCGATCCGCTATTTAAGCGTGTGAAACCACCTTTCGATCAGGTTTCGCTCTGTGTAGTCGAGTTGACCGCTCAACCCAATTCGGAAGAAGGCAGTCCGATATCCATAGCCATCAACGAGAAACACGGCGTCCGAAAGATCGTGTTTCTCAGCTAGTTGACCGAGAAACGCAGCCGCCGAATCAGTGCCATGCCGATCAAACACTTTGACATCGAGCAGCAGTTTTGTTTCGGTGTCTATTGCATCGTACACCCAAGACCATTCGCCGTTGATTTTGACAGCGGTTTCGTCCACCGCGACCCGCGTCGGCGCTGCCGACGGCGGGTCGGAGACACTGTCAGATACTCGATGAACCCATTGAAAAATCGCTTGATGCGACCGATTCACGCCGAGAAGCGCAAGAATCGATTTTGTTTCCCTGAGCGAACAACCGGTCGCGTGGAGCCGGACAGCGAACGCCCTGACGGGCGTTGCCGTCCGCTCAGGCTCCCAACATTCAAGCGTAGCCGTGTCTAAACACTCTCTGAGCAGGTTTGAGAGTAGCATCAATCACTAACTCTTCGACCTGTTCGTCCTTATCTAGACAGTGCCGTGGATTCGAATGGGAAATATTCCCGATAAAATGTCAGACGGGATACCCTCGAATGCGGCAGTCTTCGGACATCACGACAGCGACCGAAGGGAGCGATAGGCCGGTGACACAACCACCAGATACGAAATTTTCACAAACAACAGCAGTCCGCCGGTGACACAACCGCCGAAATCTGCCAGTGACACAACCGCCAAAATCTGTCGCTCACCGAAAGACCGGCGGTCTTTCGAGCCGTCACAATCGCGGTGCGACTGTAAGCCACCGGAAAATCTCCGATTTTCCGGGCCGACGACAGAATGGAGACGAACGACTCGCGGTGCGAGTCGTTCGTCGAAATGAAGGAGGAGTGTCTTCGTGAGCGCAGCGAACGAAGGCTCGAAAGTCGCATGCCCGCGGAGCGAAGCGAGCAGGAACGTCTTTCGGTGCTTTTGGTCCAGCTTTTGCAAGGGAGGAAGGTCGAATCCGGCGCGAATCGCGCCGGATTCGGCTCCCGACCACAGCAAAAGGTGGTTCGAAAAACCTAATCCCCACCCTGTCAAACGGCCCAGTATGGCTGACGATACCGAAGACGAAGGGCCCGCTGTCGAACTCGGCGAGCGCGAGCCCGTCGATGGCGCACCGCTCGCACGAGTCACCTCGCGGTTGTTCTGGCCCGTCCAGAAGAGCGAAGTCGAACGAAAGGAGGGAGGCGAGACGATTCGGACCCCGGACGGCCCGCAGGAACTCGCCGACGTGCTGGAAGCGGTCGACGAAACGTACTTCCAGAGCGAACAGGAGTTCACCAACGCCGTCGAGGACGCCATCGGAACCGGACCGATTCCCACCGCCGACGATTCGTGAACTTCTCCCGGACCGTCGGGGACCGGACGTTCGGCCTGACGTGGGTACGGTTGTCGCTCCTCGTCGGGGCGCTCATCGCGGTCGCGTGGTCGTACTGGCCGAGCACCGGCGGGAGTCTGAACCTCCGCGTTTTCCGCGACGTGACGCTGTATATCGCCATTCCCGGCGCGCTCGCGGTGACGCACGGTCGCCGCATCGGCTATCGGGTGAACCGAAAAGCGATTCGCAACACGCTCGTTCTCTTGGCGTTCGTCGTTCCGATATACGTCGTCGGGTCGTCGCTCCCGACGATTCGGACCTACTACCCGATGTGGGAGACGAACGCCGCGCTCGGGAGCTTTCTCCCGCACGCGGTGAAGCAGTTCATCGTCGTTCTCGCCGCCGAAACGTACTATCGCGGCTTTCTCTGCGTCGGCGTTCGGAAGATCGGTTTCAAGAGCGTCTTCGTGAGTCCGATAATCTACGCGTTTCACCACTTGGGTAAGCCGCCGGTCGAGGTCATCCTCTCGGGACCGACGGACGTGCTGTTCGGCGCGGTGGATTACAACTGCGATTCGGTGTTGCCGTCCGTCGTCGCCCACGGTATCGGCCTGATGCTCCTCGACTGGTTGGTGCTCCACGAACCGCTCATCCCACAGGATACCGTGTTGAACTGGCTGTCGTGGCTTCCGGTGCATCTGTGATGTCCGGCATGGTCGGAATGGTCGAGCGGATGGAAGATGAAGTGTCTCCGATGACGGCGCTCGCCGTCGCCATCGTCGCGGTGAGCACGAGCGCCATCCTCATCGAACTCAGCAACGCGCCGAGCATCGTCAAGGCGCTGTACCGGTCGCTGTTCACGACGCTGTTGCTCGCGCCGTTCGCGGTCACGCGCTATCGGGACGACCTCCGGACGTTCTCGCGTCGGGATTTGCTCATCGCGGTCGTCACCGGGTGTGCCCTCGCCGGACACTTCATCGCGTGGTTCGAGAGTTTGGACTGGACCACGGTCGCCGCGTCCGTGACGCTCGTTCAGTCACAACCGCTCTTCGTGGCATTCGGCGCGTGGGCGCTGTTGGACGAGCGCGTCACTCGAAAAACGATGGTCGGCATCCTCGTCGCCCTGCTCGGGATGGTGGCGATGTCGTTCGGCGACTTCCTCTCTCCCGCGACGGTCGCGGGACAGCGCCCGCTCTACGGCAATGCGCTCGCGGTCATCGGGGCGATTGCGGCGGCGGGCTACGTCCTCGCCGGGCGCTCGCTCCGCCAACGGGTGTCCCTGATTCCCTACGTGACCGTGGTGTACGGCGTCTCCACGGTCGTACTGTTCGGTGCCGCGCTGACGAGCGGTGCGCAGGTTTCCCTCGCCGCGTACCGACCGACGGAGTGGGTGCTGTTTTTGGGTATGGCCGTCGGTCCCGGCATCTTCGGTCACACCGTCATCAACTGGGCGCTGAAATACGTCGAATCGAGCGTCGTGAGCGTCACGCTCCTCGGCGAACCCGTCGGTAGCACGGTGCTCGCGTTGGTTATCCTCGGACAGGTACCGGGCGTCGCAACGATGGTCGGCGGCGCCGTCGTCCTCGGCGGCATCTACGTCGCCTCGACCGGACGGGAAAGCCAGTAGTCCGGACGGGAAAACCAGTAATTCGGCCGTGACGGTCGGTACTTCGGCCGCGAACCGTCAGTAGTCAGTAGTCAGTAGCTTGGCCGCTCTTCGTACTCGATGGGGTCGTGCTCGCCGACGTTCTGGAAGGCTTGCAGGCGGAGCGCACAGGAATCACAGGTGCCACAGGCGGGTTCTTCCGCGCGGTAGCAACTCCACGTCAGTTCGTACGGCACGTCGAGTTCGACCCCGCGTTCCGCGATATCGGTCTTGCTGAACTCGACGAACGGCGCAACGAGTTCGATGGACGTGTCGTCCTTCGTTCCGGTGTCGACGACGGCCTGAAACGCCTCGAAGAACTGCGGGCGGCAGTCCGGATACCCCGAAAAATCCTCGCTGTGTGCGCCGATGAACACGGCGTCACAATCGTTCGCTTCCGCACAGGAGACGGCCATCGAAAGCAGGTTCGCGTTCCGGAACGGGACGTAGGTGTCGGGCACCTCGTCGCTCTCCAAGTCGGCGTCCTCCACGGTCATCTCGTCGTCGGTGAGACTCGACCCGCCTATTTTGGCGAGGTGACTCGTCTCGACGTGGAGGAATCCGGCGTTGAGTTCGTCGGCCTGTCGTTTCGCACAGTCGAACTCCTTGCTCTCGGTTCGCTGGCCGTAGGACGTGTGCAGGAAGAACGGTTCGTAGCCCCGTTCGCGTGCTTCGTAGGCGGCCGTGGCGCTGTCCATCCCGCCGGAAGCGAGGATGACCGCGCGCTTTTCGGGTCGGCCGGTATCAGTCGTCTCGTTGGCGGTCGTCTCGCTGGCAGTCGTCTCGTTTTCGCTCGTCTCGTCGCTTGTGTCGTTTCGTATCATGGTATCGTTGCTACGTCTGTCTTGTCGTCGTTCAAGTACCCGGTGCGTCGTTCCACAGGTCAACGTGCAGTCGCGGCGTGTAGCGATAGCCGTACTCCATCGCCAGTTGTGCGACTCGCTCGCGGGTTTCGTCGAGTTGCTCGCGGGTCGCTCCTTCCGGCATCAGGAGCACGTCGGTATCGGAGAGCGGTTCGTCGGCGGTCGCGCGAACGTCCGAAACCAGTTCCTCGATTTCTTCGAGGTCGCCGTCGTCGGTGACGACGAACTTCATCTGGGTGTCGTAGGCGTCCACCAGCGCCGCGAGCGTCTCCACGTCGATTCGCCGCTCCTCGTGCCGGTCCTCCCACTCGCCGTCGCCTTTCGGGTCGGTTTCGGGCGTCGGCGTCGAGGAGGCCAGTTTCGGGCTGACGCTCGCCAAGTCGATGGGCGCGTCGCGGAATATCGTCCCGTTCGTCTCGACCGTCGTGTGATAGCCCCGCTCCGAAAGGCGGTCGAGCAGGGTGACGGACTCCTCGTGTACCAGCGGTTCGCCGCCCGTGAGGACGATGTGGTTCGCGTCGTAGGATTCGACCTCCGCGACGATTTCGTCCACCGTCATCCGGGCGTGCGTCGGTTCCCACGAGGTGTGATACGAATCGCAGAACCAACAGCGGAGGTTACAGCCGCTCGTCCGCACGAACACGCTCGGAACGCCCGCGAGCGTCCCCTCCCCCTGCAGGGAGTAGAACAACTCGTTGATGGGCAACGACGGTTCGTCCGAGTCCGCCCCCTCGTGCTCGACGTCGGCGCGTTTCCCGTCACTCGGTTCGGTCGCGTTCACCGGCATAATCAGACGGGGGCACCACAGAGTTCAGCCGTCTCGCTCACCTCGACCGCCACCTCGGAGACGTTCTCCGGCAGTTCCTCGCGGAACCGGCGTTCGAGTTCGAGGCTCATCACCTCCGCCGTTGGCGGGTCCTCGAAGAGGACGACCGCCGACCCGTCGCCGCTCTCCTCGAAGGCGTCCACGAGCGGGTCGCCCTTCTCCAGCAGGAACATGTGGTCCCACTCGGAGAGTATCGCAGTAATATCTCCCTTGTCCACGACCCACCCCTCTTCGGTGAGTTCACCGGTGACGGTCACCTCGATTTCGTAGTTGTGGCCGTGCGGTCGGCTGCATTTCCCGTCGTGGTGCAACAATCGATGACCCGCGCTGATGCGAATCGGGCGGTCGCGCCCGATGTGAAGCGTTCGTTCGTGAGATGATTCGAGTAAAGATGTAGGCATATTCGGAGATTATCGAGAGAATACTTAAACGCATCACTCTCAATCGGTCGTGAGGTGAGATGGGTGTGTGGGAACCTTCGATTTCCTTCTCCAGAATCGTGGTCCCGTCTCTTTCGGGGATTTCAATCGTAATGAATATGTGTCGTTAGTATTACACTCGTGTAGTATGGGAAGTACTGTCGAAAACCTGCAAAATTTTGCCGACCTCGAAGATCACACCAAACTTCGGTATCTGATAATGGGAAGCGGGGTTATGGTGATTTTCGTCGGAATCGTACTGTTCGTGCTGATAGATGACCCCCTCATTGCACTGCTTGCCATCGCCGCTGGCATCCTCGACATTACCGTCGTCTCGAAATTCATCGCCAAACAGAGCAAGCGGGCCAACGAGGACGCCTGACACTATCGCACTGCAGTCGAGATTCCACGAATCGTGTTCTGACTCGAAAACGAAGGGAAGTGTAACCTCATCTCTTGGGATTCAAACCTTTCGCATTTCGAGTTCGCAAACGCCTCGCTGTCGCTCGGACGTTTACTTCCTGAAAATGCTCCGTCAGGGATATCGAACTCGCCGAGACGGTCCGGGCGTGCGACTCGCCTGCTCGAATCCCCGAGCGTCCGCTTTTCCTCGTTTCACTCGGAAAATGCTCCGTCAGGGATTCGAACCCTGGTCCTTGCCGTGAGAGGGCAAGATGATTGGCCGGACTACACCAACGGAGCGCGTGTACTCATTCGTAATCGCACGGACTGTTTAACAGTTGCGTTTAGAGAGCGCCGTGGCTGTCGGTCACACATTCAGAAACGCGAACAGGCGCGGCTCTCGACGGAGTGATTATCCGAAAAAACGACCCTTATCTGTCGAGCGGCGACCCGGCGGCGTCGGGTTCGTGACCGTCGAGGCTGATGATGTTCTCGCGGCCGACGCGGAGTTTGCTTATCTCGCCGTCCTCCTCCATCTCGGAGAGCAGCATGCTGACTTTGGATTTCGACCAGCCGGTTTCGTCCACGATGTTAACCTGCTTCATCCGACCGCCGTTTTCGCGGAGCAGCTTTTTCACCCGTGCCTCGTCGGTGAGCAGTTCCTCGTCGCTGACCGCCGGTTCGGCAGAGCCGGTGGTCGATTCGGTTGCGGCGGACCCACCGGCGCCCCCGCCTCCGCCTCCACCGCTCGGGGTACTACGACCGGAGGACAGCGAGCCGAGGCTTCCCTGTCGCCACGCGAACACCGCGGCCAAGCCGATGAGGACGACGAGCGCCGCGATGAAGAACATCATCGGCGAGTTCGAGCCGGATCTTTCGCCGCCGCTCCCCGGTGGCACGTTCGCGCCGCCCGTGGTCGATGTCGTGCTCGTGGACGAACTCGACTGGGGTGGCGAGGAGAACTTCACCATCGGACGCTGGTCGTTGAACTCACGGGGACCGGTCCACGAGACGGAATCGCTTTCCGCCAGCGTATCGCCCGCTATGCTTCGTCCCTTCGCCGGTTGTGCGGATTTGAAGGACATACCGTCCGCGGGATAGACGACGAGTTTCTGATTATCCCCGAGGTAGAGTCCTCCTTGAAATACGTCACCGAAGACGGTCGTGTTTCCGCTGCCGTAAGCGAATCCCGACCATCGGAACGACATCTCGACGACGCCGCGGGTCGTGTCTCCGGTCAGTCCCGCTTGGTTGATGAAGGCCCGCTTGGAGAAGTTACCAGCGGTCATCTTCCGTTTCGTTCGGTTGTTCGCCGTCGAGGTCAGTTCGACCGCGTTCTCCCTGAAATTCTTATACAGTTCCGTGTCGGAGGTGTTGAAGTTCTGTGCGAACTCCTCGAACTGCTTGCGTTCCTGTTGCGTTTCTAACGTTTTTTCGTAGCGGAATGTCCATATCGCAGTGCTGTCACTGTGGACGAGAATGTGAAATTCGACGTCATCGAACTCCTGGGAGGTAGTGATCTTCTGCGGAGTCGGGGCGTTGCTCTGGGCCGTCCCGAACGTGGGAAACGACGCGATGAGCAGCACCGTGATGAGGCCGACAGCCAGGAGCCGTCTCATGTACCTTATCGTCCATGCCCGGATATAAAAGACCTTGTGACGTGCGGTCGTCAACGAACCATGTTACCATTAGACATAACCGTTACGGGGTTCTGCCACGCCGTTTCGTCGGCGCGAGGATTAGTATCAAGAACCACGAGGTCGGCACGGTATCCCTCCTCGACCAGTCCGACATCCGATAGCCCGAGGAGGTCGGCCGCGTTGACCGTCGCCGCCTCGAGCGCGCCGTCCGGCGAGAGACCGTACTCGACCATCAGTTCGAGTTCTTCCGGGATGTCGCGGTGGAAGTTGAACGGCGTTCCGGCGTCGGTTCCCATCGCTATCGTCACGTCCGCATCGAGCGCGTGACGGAACGCGTCTTCGAAGGCGTCGCCCGCTTCCTCCGCCTTCTCGACCGCGTAGGGAGGGATTCCGGCGTCCGTCCCCTGCTCGACGATTCCGTGGAGCGCCTTCGCAGTCGGCACCCAGTAGGTCCCTCGGTCTGCCATCATTTCGGCCGCTTCGCGGTCCATGAACGTCCCGTGTTCGATGCTCGAAATACCTGCCCTGACGGCGTTCTTGATGCCTTCCGTCCCGTGGGCGTGAGCCGCCGTCGGTACGTGTTTCGCGGCGGCGGTTTCGACGAGCGTGTTCAACTCTGCTTCGTCGAGTTCGGGCGAGCCGGTGACCGCACCCTCGGTGAGGACGCCGCCGGTCGCCATGCACTTGATAACTCCCGCGCCGCGCTTGAGCTGTTCTCGGACGGCCTTTTTGACTTCCGCTTCGCCGTCCGCTTCGCGCCCGAACCAGTGGCCGTGGCCGCCAGTCATCACGACGTTCTGGCCGCAGGCGACGACTCGCGGTCCGTCGATGAGCCCCGATTCGATCGCTTTTCCGGCGTCGAGCGCGAGCGTCGTCGGTGAGCCGAGGTCACGAACCGACGTCACCCCGGCGTGGAGCGCGTCGCGGAGGTTCGCCGTCGCGCGATACGACAGCGTCATCTCGCTGTCGTGATTCATCGTGGTCACGTCCGGTCGGCCGTCCATCGAGGCGTGGATGTGCGAGTCGATGAGCCCCGGCGCGACGAACTTCCCGCTCACGTCGATCTCTTCGTCGGCCTCGGGAACGTCCCCCACCGAGACGATTTCGCCGTTTTCGACCGCGACGTCGGCGTCCCGAATACCGGTCGCGTCTACGATATCTGCACCGCGGAGTACGAGCATGAGCGGTGTGAGACGCGCTACGTGATAACCATCCGGGTCGCGGCAGGGTGAGACGGTGAGGGTGTCAGCGGCGTAGGCGACGGAACGTCAGCACGGTGGGCGAAAGAGGCAACTCGCTTCCCTCTGAACGAAAGTGTATGGACGGAACCGACAGCTCGGAGCGAAACGCGTTGATAACCGGTGCGAGTTCAGGCATCGGACGGGCGACCGCACACGCCCTCGCCCGCGACGGTGCGAACGTCGCGCTCGCCGCGAGACGCGAATCGGAACTGGCCGACATCGCGGACGCGCTGGAAGCGGAGTACGGCGTCGAAACCGCGGTTTGTCCCGTCGACGTGCGCGACGAGTCGGCCGTCGAGTCGATGGTCGAGGAGGCGGTGGCCGCGCTCGGCGGCCTCGACGTACTCGTGAACAACGCGGGACTCGCGCGCGGCGAAGCCGTCGAGGACCTCTCGACCGAGGAGTTTCGTGCGATGCAGGACACGAACGTCGATGGCGTCTTCTTCGTCACGCGGGCCGCACTCCCGCACCTCCGCGACTCCGCGGGCAACCTGATATTCGTCGGAAGCTTCGCGGGCCAGTACCCCCGCCCGTTCAACCCCGTCTACGCCGCGACGAAGTGGTGGGTGCGCGGATTCGCCCACAGCCTCGAAGGTCGCGTCGGCGAGGACGGCGTGGCGGTCACGGTCGTCAATCCGACCGAAGTTCGGACGGAGTTCGGCTCCGAGGACGGCGAACCGTTCGAGGACCGATTCGAACCCGGCAGCGTCACCGAACCCGAGGAGATAGCCGACGCTATCGCGTTCGCGGCGGGGCAGGAGAACTCGACGGTCAGCGAAATCGACGTCTACCGTCGGGACAAGTTTTCGGGGTTTTAGGGCCGCTTCGTCGTGATTTTCGGCAGTCCGACTATCCGTACCGTTCGCTACCCGTACCCTTCGTACTGCACGTGGTCCTCGGGGACGCCGAGGTCCCGCGCCGCGCCCGCGAGCATCGACACCATGGCGTTGACGCCGCAGGCGTACACTTCGAGGCCGTCAGGGTCGATTCGCGCGTCGATGTCGTAGGCCGGTTCCGTGGTGTACTCCGCGAGGTCGTCGGAGAGGTTCTCCTCGGCCCTCTCGACGAGATATTTCACGAGCGTCTGCTGGACGTAATCGGTTTCCCCCTCCCAGTCGGTGAGGTACTCCTCGCGCGAGCAGGTCGGGACGAAGTGGAAGTTCTCGTGTTCGTCGTCCAGTTCCTCGAACTCCTCGCGGTAGGCCAAGTCGTCCTTCCACGACGCGCCCAGAAAGAGCCACACGTCCCGCCGTTCGCCCTCGTACTCGTCGCGGCCTTCCTCGAAGGTGTACTTAATCATACTCCGGAGTGGCGCGACGCCCGTCCCCGTGGCGAGGAAGGCCATGTCCCGGCCGGACGGTTCTTCGAGGACGAAATCGCCGTTCGGTCCCCGAACCGTCACCCGGTCGCCCTCCGAGAGGTCTTCGAACAGCTTCGACGTGAGGCGGCCGTGTGGCACCCGTCGAACGCAGAGTTCGATGCCGTCCGCGTTCGGCGAACTGGCGATGGAGTACGGCCGCGGCGTGTGTTCGTAGCGCATCGTGGCGTACTGGCCGGGCACGAAATCGAACTCCTCCTCGAAGTCGATGGCGACGCTCATCAGCGACGAGAACGGTCGCTGATAGCGATCTCTTAGTGAGGTGAGTTCCGTCAACAGGTTCTCGTGGCCGCGCTCTTCGCCCTCTATCGCCGATTTCAGTTCGTCCCAGTCGGCGTCCTCGGATGCGACTCGCTCGGCCCACTCCTCGCGGCCGTGAACGTCGAGGAGTTCCGCGGCCCGTTCGACGACGCGCTCGGTACGGTCCTCGTCGAGGGGCTCCACGCGCTCGACCCTCGCGGAATCCGTCACCAGCGGCAGCTCTTCCGCCCGTCTGTGTTGTGAGTGCTGTGATGGAATCTCCATAGCCGCACCGTGTACCGCGACGGGTGCGAGCGGTAAAACGCTTCTCGCCGTTTCGAAAGCCGGTGAAAACATCCCTGATGCGGCCGTCTTCGCGGAGAACGGCGGCGGTCACCGAAACGCGCCCACGACTATCGAAACGCGCCCACGATTATCGAAGCGCTTCGTCGACTTTCTGGATGGGATGTGGCGGTTCCTCGCCCTGCCAGTCGCCGAGTTGCGTGCGACAGGACGCGCCGGGCGCGACGACTTCCCCGCCGTCGCTCTCTTCGACCTGCTCGAACAGAATCGACCCGACCGCCTTGCTCATCGAGTAGTGTTCGGCCTCGTAACCGAAACTGCCCGCCATGCCGCAACACCCGCTGTCGAGGGCGTCCACCTCGTAGCCCGCAGTGCGGAGGACGGTCACGGCGTGGCCGTCCTTCTTCGTCGCCTTCTGGTGGCAGTGACCGTGGTAGGTCAGCGACCCCTCGCCCGACAGCGGCAGGTCGAGGTCGAACGCGTCGAGGTACTCGCAGATTCCGTACGTGTTCGCGGCGAGGCGTTCGGCTTCCGTTCGGAGTCCTCCAGCCTCGGGGTCGGCGGAGCGCGGTTCGGTGTACTGACCGCTCGACGACCCGGACGACTCGTCCGTCGGCAGCAAATCGAGGTAGTCCGACTGGAACATCACCGCGTCGGACGGTTCGACCACCACGACGTCCCAGCCGTCCCGGACGAACGACGAGAGGGCGTCCACGTTCGTCTCGGCCTGCTCGCGGGCCGTATCGAGCAGTCCTTTCGAGTGGGCGGGTCGCCCGCTCCCGGCCACGCCGGACGGGATTCGGACGTGCACGTCCGCCGCTTCGAGGACGCGAATCGCCGCCTTCCCGGCCTCCGGGTGGTTGTGGTTCGTGTAGGTGTCGGGAAAGAGCAGGACGCGCCGGGTGGCCTCCTCCTCGGAAACCCGCGTTCCGCGCTCTTCGAACCAGTCTTCGAGGGTTTCGCGGTGGAACGTGGGCAGACTTCGCTCGCTGGCGATGCCCAGCACCTTCTCCGCGACGAACCGCGCGCCGGGGAGTTCGGTCGCCCAGTTCGAGACGGGCGCGAACGCGCTCCCGAGCGAGGAGAGGCGGTCGATGTTCCCGAAGATGCGGTCGCGGAGGCTCGCCCCGTGTCGCTCGTGGTACTCGTGTTCCACCTCGGCCTTCAGCTTCGCCATGTCCACCTCCGAGGGGCAGTCTTTCGCACAGCCCTTACAGCCGATACAGAGGTCCATCACCTCGTGCATGAACTCCACGTCGAACTGCTCCTCGTCGGAGAGCGAACCGCTCATGGCCTGCCGGAGCATGTTCGCCCGTCCCCGGGTGCTCGTTATCTCCTCGTCCGCCGCGCGGTAAGTCGGGCACATCACGCCGCCGGTGGTCTCCTGCCCGCCGCGACAGCCGCCACAGCCGTGACAGAGTTCGACCATCCCCTCGAAGCCGTTCTCGTTCTCCCAGTTGAGGGTCGGGGCGAAGCCGGAGTCGAACTCGTAGCCGGGGTCGAACCGGAGGTTCTCGGTCATGTCCACGTCACCACAGACCTGTCCGGGGTTGAGGAGCCAGTCGGGGTCGAAGGCCGTCTTCAGGTCGCGAAAGACCTCCCACACGTGGTCGCCGTACAGTTTGTGGTTCCACTGGGTTCGCGCGCGGCCGTCGCCGTGCTCGCCCGAGACGCTGCCGCCGTACTCGACCACGAGGTCGGTCACGGCGTCGGCGATGGATTCCATCTGGTTGACCCCCGCGGGACTCTTGGTGTTGACGAGCGGGCGAACGTGCAGACACCCCGGTCCGGCGTGGGCGTAGACGCTGGCGAACGTGTCGTTGTCCTCCAACACCTGCTGGAAGTCGGCGACGTATTCGGGCAGGTTCTCCGGCGGAACCGCGCTGTCCTCGATGAACGAGATGTGTTTCGCGTCCGTCGTCCGCGAGAGCAAAATTGGCAGGCCGGATTTGCGCAGTTTCCAGAAGCGGGCGCGCTCGTCCTCGTCGTGGGCCTCCATCGCGGAGAGCGCCCGGACTCCCTCGCGGTCGTCCCGGAGCTTCGAGACTTTCTCCCGCCCGTCCTCGTCGTCGGTCGCGTAGAACTCCACGAGGAGGACGGAATCGGTTCCGTCCGGGAGCATCTCCACCACATCGCGGAACTCCTCGGTATCCTCGGCAAGCGATATGAGCACGTTGTCGAGCACCTCGACGGCCGACGGGTCGTGGTCGAGAATCGGCGCGACGTCCTCCATCGCGTCGTTCAGGCTTCCGTAGGTCAACAGCGCCATCGCCTTCGTTTCGGGGATGGGTTCGAGCGAGACGGTCGCCTCCGTGACGATGGCGAGCGTTCCCTCGCTCCCGGCGAGCAGGCGCGCGAGGTTGACGTGTCCTTCCTCGGCTTCCTCGACGAGTCGGTCGAGGTTGTAGCCCGAGACGTTGCGCTTGAGTTGCGGGAACACCTCCGCCACCGCGTCCCGCTCCTCCTCGACGATGCGGAGCACTTCCGCGTAGATGCGGCCTTCGAGCGAGTCGTCTCCGGCACCCTCGCGGAGTTCGTCCAGCGTCACGTCGCCGAAGCGCGTCACGGTGCCGTCGGCGAGGACGACCTCGCACTCCTCGATATAGGCGTCCGTCTTCCCGTACTTCAGGGAGTGTGACCCCGTGGAGTTGTTGCC
Source organism: Haladaptatus paucihalophilus DX253 (assembly GCF_000376445.1). Classification (NCBI taxonomy): domain Archaea; kingdom Methanobacteriati; phylum Methanobacteriota; class Halobacteria; order Halobacteriales; family Haladaptataceae; genus Haladaptatus; species Haladaptatus paucihalophilus. The sequence goes on from NZ_AQXI01000001.1 coordinate 113,958, forward strand.
GATGGCTCCGCCGAGGGCGCTCTTGTCGCGCCACGCCGGGTCGGGCGCGAACTTCAGGCCCTCCTCGGCCAGCGCGCGGTTCAACTCACCGAGGACGATTCCGGATTGGGCGCGGGCGGTTTCCGCTTCCGGGTCGAAGTCGAGCAGGTCGACCATGTGGCGCGTGAAGTCCAGCACGACGGCCTCGTTGACAGACTGCCCGGCGAGACTCGTCCCGCCGCCGCGGGGGAGGACGGGTATCTCGCGGTCGGCGCAGTACTCCATCACCGACGCCACGTCGTCCGTCGAGGTCGGGAAGACGACGCCGATGGGCGTCACCTCGTAGGCGCTCGCGTCGGTCGCGTACAACTGTCGGGAGTACTCGTCGAAGCGGACCTCGCCGTCCACCAGCGTCACGAGGTCGGAGACCAATCCTGTGCGTGCCACGCTATCCGAATGATAGTCGTAGTTCGCGCGGTCGTCGCGGGCCGGGTCACCCGCGTCACGTGTTGCCATACGGTGTCGTAAGGAAGGCGACCCGAAAAGTCATGTGGGGTTGGGGCAACCGATGGGGGCGATGCGCGACACGCCGGACGCCGCGCACTCGCGTCAGTTCGTCCCTCGTTTGGTCGTAGTTCGTTTCGACCGATCGTCGTTCGCGCGGTCATCTTCCCCCGTTCGTTTCGAACGGTCGTCGTTCACCCGGTCCGAAGCGATTCCGCGCTGGTACTGAATTCAACTATTTCTCCCTGAATACTACTGAACTATACTAACAGGACATCGACCGGACGCTCGTTCAGACTCGTCGGACGCTCGGCGAGGCCGCGCGCCAGAAGTCGAAGAGCACGTCGCGCTTCAGCAGGGCGAAGCCGGTGAAGATGGCGGCGAAGCCGATGACCGTCGTGCTGGCGACGAGTTCGCCCAGCACCAACCAGCTGAGAAGCGTGGCGACGACGGGTTCGAGGTAGCCGACGAGGTTGAGTTCGGTCGCGCCGATGGTGTCCAGCAGGTGGAAATAGATGAGGAACGCGACGACGCCCGAGATGAGCACCAAGTAGGTCAGGGACGCGACGGCCGACATCGACCAGTCGATTGCGGCGGGGGACTCACCAGTCCCGAGGCTGACCGCGTGGATGAGGATCGAGCCGAACAGCATGGACCAACCCTGCAGCGCGGGCACCGAGACGCCGGTTTCGAACGGTTGGCTGAGCACCGACCCGAGGGCGAAACTCGCGGCGGCGAGAAAGACGAGGCCGATGCCGACCGCATCAGTCGAGAGGAGGTTGGCGGGGGTCGGGTTGGCGACGATGGCGACGCCGACGACGCCACAGAGCAGGCCGACGGCACCGAGCGGGGTGACGTGTTCGTCGGCGAAGAGGGTGCTGGCGAAGACCGCCGTGAGAACCGGTGAGAGGCTGACGATGACCGCCGCCAGCGCACCGGGCACGTGTTCTTGGCCGAGGTAGAGGAGGCTGTGGTGGCCCGCGATGATGAACGCGCCGATAGTCACGATTCCGAGCACGTCCCCTCTGGTCTGCGGCTTCCAGCGGTCGGTCGTCACGGCGGCGTAGCCGAGGATGAGCAGGCCAGCCACGTCGTAGCGCACCGCCGCGAACAGGAGCGGCGGGAAGTGGTGAAGCCCCACGTCGATGGAGACGAACGAACCGCCCCAGAACAGCGCCAATAATGCAAACATCACTCCGTTCATCGGTAGGTATCTACCAAATTTCGTCTGAGTCATGGATTTCTATCCAATCCTACCAGATGCACCTTGTTAAACCCTTCTACAAAGAATAGCACTGATACTGAATCTCATGCAAACTTCAACGCAATCTTTGCACCAATTCGTTATTATGAATCATGAGGGTGTGTGTGATTCGAACGGAAATCGTCCATCTTCGCCGAACTCCAGACGTTAAGTATGACGGACGTATAATTCGAAATCAATGGACGAACGCGACGTCACCCTACTCAAGGCGATATCGGACCTCGAAACGGGAAGTCCCGAGAAACTACACGAGGAGACGGACATCCCCGTTTCCACCATCCACTACCGACTGAACAACCTCCGGGAGGCAGGTGTCATCGAAAACGACCTCTACGACATCGACTTGGAGGAGTTCGGTCTGGGCGTCACCGTCGTCGTGGAGGTGTTCGCCGATTACACGGGGTCCTATCGGGACTTCGGGGAGAAGATACTCGACATCGAGGGCGTTACGCAAGCGTACTTCACGATGGGCGAAACCGACTTTATCGTCGTCGCGCACCTCACCGGGCGCGAGATGGTCGAACGGCTCATCGGCGATTTCGAGCGCATCGAGGAGGTGGACCGAACGAACTCCACGTTCGTCATCTCCACGCTCCGCGACTCCCACCGCGTGCTCCAGAGCTACAGTTTGGACACGCTCGTCGACGAACTCGCGGAGGACTGAATCGACGAGCCGCCGCCGTTCGCGTTCCCGTTAGTCGCCGCCTCCGCCGTCGCCGGTCGAGCAGCGCGCCGAAAGCGATTCCCTGTCGGCCGCGACACAGGAGATAGAGCTGATGCGACCGGTGTCCGTCGGGTCCGGTTGGAACGTGATGCTGTCGCCCACCTGAATCTCGTTGAACAGCGTGCGATGCGTGGTGTACAGCGTCCGTTCGCCCTCCTTCGCGTCGTTCGGCCACGCGGACCGATACTGCTCGATAGTCACCTCGTAGGTCACGGTGCCGAACGACTCGGTGAGTCGAGTTCCTACCGATTCGTTCACGACGACGTTGCCGGGGTCGCTGCCCGCGTTTCCGGGGTACTCGTCCCGTGCCGACACGCCGCTCGCGGTCGCGGAGAGGACTCGCGTTTCGTCGGCGCGGACGGTCTTTTCGACCACGCGGCCTTGATTCGTGCCGAGAACGGCCTTCGTACACCCGGCGACCGAGGCCGCGGCACCGACCGCTCCGACTCGGAGGAACTGGCGGCGGTTCACGTGCCACGCTTTGGGGAACCCACGGATAATTCTGTCTACCCGCGCCGAACGAAAACACGAAACCCCTGCCGTCCCTACGCCGGGATATGATTCGAAACATCGCGGCGAACGTGCAGGCGTTCACCAGCAACGCGTTCCTCGTGGACGGCGACCGCACCGTCCTCGTGGACACCGGGTCGAACTTCGACGCCGTGTCGCGGGTCGAGGAGGCCGTCGGCGACCTCGATGCCGTCATCGTCACGCACACGCACCCCGACCACGTTGGCACCCTCGATGCGGTCACGGAGGCCTTCGACGTCGAGGCGTTCGGCTTCGACCCCGACCAACCCGGCGTGGACGTCGGAATCGAGGACGAGGCGGTCGTGACCATCGGCGACGACGACTACCGCGCGCTCCACACGCCGGGGCACAAGGACGACCACCTCTGTTTCTACTCCGAATCGGCGGACATCCTCTTCGCGGGCGACCTCGTGTTCCAGAACGGCAGTTTCGGCCGAACAGACCTCGAAGAAGGCGACCGCGCGGCGCTCATCCAGAGCATCGACCGCGTGCTCGACGCGGTGGACGAGGACCTGCGCGAGATGCACGTCGGCCACGGCCCGAGCGTGACGACCAACCCGTACCACGACATCGAACTGGCGTCACAGGCCGCGCGGATACGGTAACGAACGACGACTAGAGAAGCGACTCATACGCGTCTCCGTACTCGGATGCGATTTTCTCGGGGTCGTTTCGCTCCGCCTTCGAAAGCGGTTCGAGGGTCATCGTTTCGGCGGGGTCGAGCAGGTTCACCACGTCCGACACGCGTTTTTCCATCGTCCCGTCGTGGACGCTGTTGTCGGCGACTTCGCACGCCTTCGCGTAGCGCGCGCCGTCGTACACTCGGACGCGGCGGGGTTCGACGACGGCCACGGTGTCGAATTCGACGCCCTGAATCGGGCGGGCGATGTCGCTGTAGGACTCCACGACCGCCCGGTCTTCCGACCGGATGCGCTCGGCCAGCGCCCGGAAGTGCGGGAGGTAGCGGCGCTCGGTCTGGTCGTTCAGTTCCGCGAGGGACTCGACGACCACGGCGGACGAGAGCGGGAGGGCCTCGCGCACGGCGTCGGGCAGCGAGACGGTGCCGTTGACGACGAAGCCGTCTCCAACGCGGTCAACGAGGAACTCGCGGCGGGACTGCCCGAGCAGTCCTTTGCCCGAGCCGGGAGCGGGCCGCCAGAGTCGATGGACTGGGTTCAAGTCTTCGGGGTCGGCGTCGCCTCGACTCGCGGACGCGAGTCGCTTCGCGTCCTTGCCGTAGAGTCTTCCGTCCGTAAGCGCGGCCGTGGCGTCGTCGTGGTCGAACCAGAAGTCGTTGCCCGCGCGGGGCTTGAACCCGACGCCGCCGATGTAGTCGAGGAGGCCGACCGTGAACGTCGTCTTCCCGGCGTCCACGCGGTCGCTTCCGGCGACGAGAACCGTCATGTCTTCAGGCCGTAGTAGCCCGGTTCCTCGTCGGTCGGAGGTTCGGCGACCACGAGTTTCTCGGAGTTCCGCATCACCCACGGAATCGCCCAGTCCAACAGGATGTCCTCCGTCTCGACGTCGATTTCGGCGTCCGGGTCGAGACCCTGTAGCAGTCGAGCGATTTCGTAGACCGAGTACATCGTGTCCTCGTCGAGCAGTTCGTCCGGTTCGTAAAAATCACAGGGGTACAACTGCTCGAACTCGTCCTTTGGCTTTGGCATGGGTGGACGTACGTCCGAACGGGCGTAAAAGCTCTCGAATCGACCCGCGGAGTCTCGGGTATAATTCAGGGAGGCGGTTATAAATATAACGGACAACCATGACAACCGAGTATTTATAACAGCCGTTCGAGATAGGAACTGACATGTACGAGGAATCGGAGAACGAGACGAAAGAGGCGCTCGTCTCCGCCTTCGCTGAATTCGGCGGTACCTATCTCCGGGATATCTGGTTGTTCGACCAATCGGATCACGAACAGCTCTTTCTTCGGGAGGACGTGGAGGAAAAGCTCGAAGCGGTCGACGTGGAGAAGTTCGTCGATAACGAGCGGTTCGGGTTCATCACGCAGGACACCTACGACCAACTCTACTACGCCACGTATCAGTACACAGTTCGGGGGTTCGACGATTTCGAACAGTTCCGGATGTTCTTCGACGACGACGACCGCCACGTCGGCGTGTTCGCCAGTTTCGACCGGCAGTCCGGCGGCCACGATTACGAATCGCTGTTTCAACACGTCACGGATATCGCATCCGGCTACGATGTTCCGGTCGTGAGTCCTGACGACGAATAAGCCCCACGTACGGCACGGGTATCGTTTCGTTCACGATGGGGTAACGGAACGCTACGAACTATCGCTTCTATTTCGGTACCGCGGAGAGTTCGGTCGTTGACGGATTCGCCCCGTCCGGCGTCTATTTGAAAAAAGCGTCGTTTGGTTTACTTCGGCGTCAGCTTGATGCTATCGAGTTTCAGGTGCTTTCGACCGTTGTTCCCGGTGTTCCAGTAATCGGAAACCGATGCGGCGCTACCGAGCGAACTCGCCCGCGCCTTCAGTTGGATACCGATGTCGTACCTGGTGCCGCCGACGAGGCTGAAGTCCTTGGTTTCCGTGTGTCCGCTGTCGTACAGCGTCGAGAGGGTTTCCATCGACTGGTCCTCCAGACCGTAGTCGTTGCTCCGGACGAACGCCGAGATGGTCGAGGTCGAATCCTTGTGCGAGCAACGTCGATAATAGTCAAGCGTGACTTTGTAGCCACGGTCTTCCGGTGGGGTGTACGTCCCGTAGAGCCGTGCGAGGACATATCCTTCGCCGTCCACGGACGAGTTCGCAACCGCCCAAATCTTGTTCTCTATCGTATCGACTTGGACCTCTGCTCTCGTGATCTGCCCGGCCTTCTTTTTCGTATCGTAGCTCGACGGGGAGAGATAGAACGAGGTCCCCGCCTCGGGGGTAACGTTGGGGCTCGACGCGGACGCCGCCGTCGTCGCGGCAGTCAGTGACGCGAGTCCGGCACCCGCCGTCTTCAGAACCCGTCGTCGAGAGGTCGTGTTCACAATGCTTCTCTCCTCGGATTTGTCGCGTGTGTCCTCACTCATCTAAAGACCACACGAAATTTAATTTTGTACTATAACTTAAAAATTAATATTTTATAAAAGAATATATATGTACTCATAGTTAGATTATTTAGATAGCCGCTGTGCGGTATTTTCCATCGGTCGCGCTCACGGTAGTGACTCAGAAGCTAATTACTACCGCAAAAAATATCGGTGCGTTCGGGATTATTCGAACCGCGAAACGACGTTTTCGTAGTTGTCAGCAACCTCGTCCCAGTCGATGACTTCGAAGACGTTCTCCACGAAGTCGCCGCGGTCCGGTCCGTAGTCGTAGTAGTAGGAGTGCTCCCACACGTCCACCGCGAGAATCGGGTGGCTGCCCCAGAGCGCGCCCTGGTCGTGCTTGTCGACCTTGACGTTACGGAGCTGTTTGGCCACCGGGTCGTACACGAGGAGTGCCCAGCCACCGGCGGCGCTCGCGGCGGCCTCGAACTCGCCCTTCCATCCCTCGTAGGAACCGAAGTCCTCCTCGATGCGGTCGGCGAGGTCTCCCTCGGGTTCGCCGCCGCCGTTCTCGTCCATGTTCTCCCAGAAGAGGGTGTGGAGGTAGTGACCACAGCCGTTGTGGGTCACGTTACCCAGCGCACCCGCCGTGCTGGAGTAGTCACCGGACTCGCGGTTCTCCGCGAGGGTCTCCTCGGCACTGTTGAGGCCGTTTACGTAGCCCTGGTGGTGGGTGTCGTGGTGCCACGTGAGAACCTGCTCGGAGATGTGCGGTTCCAGCGCGTCGTAGTCGTACGGGAGCGGTGGTAGTTCCGCGTTCGATTTTTCTGCCATATATGTATTACCTCCACTAACTATATCTCACCTCGGCCTGTTAAACCTTGAGGAGAAGTTCGCTAACATACAGCATGATACGCCGGCAAAATATTCTGCTTTCGGACGCCAACGCGGCCGTTACATCCCGCTGGCTTCGTCGTAACGTTCCTCAACGTCGTCCCAGTTAACGACGTCCCAGAAGTTGTCCACGTACTCGCCGCGGTTGTTCTCGTACTGGAGGTAGTAGGCGTGTTCCCACACGTCCAGCACCAAGAGCGGCGTCGTCCCTTGCGGTGACTGGTTCTGGTGATTCTCGGCCATGCTCACGATGGGAATGTCGGCCACGTGGTCGTAGAGCAACATCCCCCATCCCGAGCCTTCGACGCCCTTCGCGGCCTCCGAGAAGTGCGTTTTGAACTCCTCGAACGACCCGAACTGTTCGTCGAGGGCGTCGGCGAGGTCGCCGCCGGGTTCGCCGCCGCCGTCCGGGGACATGTTCTCCCAGAAGACGGAGTGGTTGACGTGTCCCGAGAGGTTGAACGCGAGATTGCGCTCGACGCCTTTGACGTCGCCCCACTCGTCGTTTTCGCGCATCTCTTCCAACTTGTCGAGCGCCGCGTTCGCACCGTTGACATAGCCTTGGTGGTGTTTGTCGTGGTGCAATTCCATGATGTGCGCGTCGATGCTCGGTTCCAGTGCGTCGTAGCTATACGGTAGGTCCGGTAGTTCGTAGGTCGCCATTGGTAACCCCCGGAAGGTGGTCAACGGTCGTCGTGTTAAGTGTTGAGGCGACGCACGCAGACGACGTGTCATCACACGGTGACCCGGCAGGAACGAGGGTCTCCCGCACGGCCGAGAAACCCGAGGAGGAGCACGATACCGCCGACGCGAAGCAGGTCGCCGTGGAACGGCAGCGCGGCCATCGCGCCCGCGAAGCCGAGGAAACCGAGCAGGCCCGCGCCGCAACTCGCGCACCCGGACGCGACGAGTCCCGGCAGGACGCCGGTCAGGTCGGAGAGGCTCGACACACCCGTGACGCGAGCCTGTGCCGCGGCGTTCGTCACCGCGACGCCGGTCAGCACCGCGTAACAGACGATGAGACCCAGCCCGAACCAACCGTTCGTCGCCAAGACGTTCTCGGTCAGCAGGACGAGCGTATCGTCCGCCCACTGCATCCCCGCCCCGAGCATCTGCATCGACATCTCCGGGAACGTCGAGAGGATGAGCAGGACGTACGTGACGGCGGCGACGACGGCCGTCCCCACCGCTCGCGGGAGCGAACTCACCGGATAGGCGAGGGCGGCGGCGAGTTGCGAGAGTAGCCGTCGGGTGCGCGATTTCCCCGTCATGCGTCTCGAATCTTCCGAATGGCGCTTTCGAACCGCGGATACGGCTGTGCGCCCATTATTTTCCCGGCCTTCTCCGACTCCCGGTCGAAGAAGATGAACCCCGGCGTCGCGCTCACGTCGCTCCGCGTAGCGGCGTTCACGTCGTCGTCGATGCTCGATTGGAGCGACGCACCGTTCTCCCCCAAACACGACTCGACCGCTTTCGCGTCCACCCCATCGACCGTGCGGGTGATGTCGAGCAGGTTCTCCTTCGACGCCCACCCGGAGTTCGGTTTCCCCTGCTCGTCGAACATCGTCGAATGCCAGCGCTTGAACGCCGCGGGAGAGTCGTCGCGCACCTGTCGCCAGACGCACTTCGCCATCCGCGAGGCCGTCGTCGAGGCGCTCCCGATGTTCGGCAGTTCGAGGACGACGAAGCGAATCTTCCCCGGCCGGAGGTAGTTCTCGACCAACTTCGGGAACGTGTCCTGTTCGAACCGGCTGCAGAACGGACACTGATAGTCGCTCCAGTAGTAGATATCGACGTCCGCATCCGGCGCACCGAGGATCGGATTGCCCGCCAGATCGACTCCGTACGCCGTCGTTTCGTCGCTTCCGAACACGAGCGAGTCGCTCGTATCCCCGTTCGTTCCGCCCCCCGTTCCGCCGTCGCCCCCGTCCGATGACGTCGATTTCGTCGTCCCCGTCGTGTCGTTCGAGTCCGTTTGGCCGCTCGCGCATCCGGCCAATCCGGCGGCCACCGCGGCCGACCCGAGAAATGCTCTGCGACGCATCCGTCTCTCGTTGCCAGTCATTATTGAATACCCGTCTCGTGTTCACCCAACACGGGTGTCGGTTAAATCCCCGATGGGACGTTTTCAGAGTCAGAAACCACCCGGTACGTTTTAACCGCCGAAGTGCGGTACTCGATTTGTGAGTGAGGAGCCGCGTCCGGCCGAGTTGTTTCGCTTGCTGGACGACGAGTACGCGCGTGCCATCCTCACGAAAACGAGCGAACGACCGATGTCAGCACAGACCCTACGCGACGAATGCGACGCCTCGCTTCCGACGATTTACCGGCGGCTCAACGACTTGGAAGCGTGTGACTTGATAGAGAAATACACCCGCCCGGAACCGGACGGAAACCACCGCTCGATGTACGAAGCCGCGGTCGAAAACGTCGAAATCGACATCGAGGACGGCGACCTCGAAGTCACCGTCACCGAGCGCGAGGACACGGCCGACCGCTTCACTCGCGTCTGGGAAGGACTGCGGAGGGACTGACGATGCGCCTCGAACTCCTCGCCGGGAAACTCCTCGTCATGGCGCTCGGACTGCTCATCGCGTATCAGGGATTCCGCGGCTACCGACGGAATCAGAGCGAACCGATGTTCTTCGTCGCCGTCGGCTTCGTCTTCCTCACGCTCGGCGGGACGATGGGCTGTACGCTCATCCACACCCTCGGTATCTCCGCGTTCGTGCTCGGCATCGCGCAGACGATGTTGGTCGCGGTCGGCATGGGCTTCGTCCTCTATTCCCTGTACGGATGACGCGTCGCGGTCCTCGACCGACCGTCACGGACGCTTGGCTCGACGGCGAAAAGTGCGTCGCAAAAACGAGAGGTACCGCGAAGGAATCGTCCTCGGTCGCGTGCGACCGAGTTAGTCGTCTTGGTTCTGGGCGTTCCAGTTCTGGGCGTTCGACCACGCGGCCTGCACGTTCTCGTTGCTCTGGGCGCTCGCTTGGACGGCAATCGCGTCGCCGGATTCGGCTTCGCCGCTGTCGTAGCCGTTGTCGCCGTCACTCGGGTTCACGCTGATGGCACCCGAGAGCGCGACGTTATCTTCCTGATGGTTGTAGTTCCCCTGTGCGACCGCCTGACTTTGGTCTACGTTCGACACGGCGGCTTGGCCGCTGAGCTGTACTTGGTTGTCGTCCGCCACCGCGGCCGCGTTTCCGGCGAAGCCGACGGCGAACAGACTGGCGATAACCGTCATCGAAAGCAGGATTTTGAGCGTCTTTTTCATGGTTTTCTCCGCGGGTGCGAGTTCACCTCCCGGTCCCCGTGGTTCGGTCGGTCCTCCCGCGGGTCGGTCGGAAGGTGACGCAACCCTGTCCTCGCCTGTCGGGGGGTCGCTATTTCAACCCCGGTCACCGTTGAGCGGCGTCCACCGACTCCTTACCGACCGTCTTCCGTATTACCGCGACGATAGCGGGAGTTACGACGCTCGCCGCATGCACGCACCGCCGCTGACAACGACGACAACGCGCCGACAATCGGCGATTGGTCCGTCCGTCGAGCGTGAACGACGACGCTTCACGGCCGTTCAAAACGTGCTACGCGCGGTTGTGAACGCTACTCCCGTGGCGCTCACTTCCGCTATCCTCTGACCTACCCTCTCGCGTTCTCGAACATCGTGATAGCCATCTCGCGGCGCTCCGAGTGGTCCACGATGGGGTCGGGGTAGTCGGGTGCCAGTTCCCGACGTTCGTCCGGGTCCAACTCGGTCCACTCGTGAACCGTCTTCGGGGGTACGTCCGCCAGTTCGGGGACGAACCGTTTGATGTACTCCGCGTCGGGGTCGAACCGTTCGCCCTGCGTCGTGGGATTGAAGACGCGGAAGTAGGGTTGGGCGTCGGTGCCCGTCGAGGCCGCCCACTGCCACCCGCCGTTGTCGTTCGCGGTGTCGTGGTCCACGAGTTTCCTCCGGTACCAGTCGTAGCCCTCGCGCCAGTCCACGAGCAGGTCCTTCGTCAGGAAGGAGGCGATTATCATGCGGACGCGGTTGTGCACCCACGCCTCCTCGCGGAGTTGGCGCATCCCGGCGTCCACGATGGGATAGCCGGTCTCGCCGTCCTTCCACGCCCGCACGCCGTCGGGGTCGTCGCGCCACGCGATGTCGTACTGGTAGTCCTTGTAGTTCTCCACGACCACGGACGGGGTGTCGTCGAGGACGTGCGCGTAGAACTCCCGCCACGCGAGTTGTCCCTGAAACTCCTCGACGGATTCGGCCGCGTCCTCGCTCTCCGCGGCGTCTTTCGCCCGCTCGGTTGCCTCCCACACCTCCCGGATTCCGACGGTGCCGAACTTCAGATGCGGCGAGAGTCGAGAGGTCGATTCGCGGGCGGGGTAGTCGCGCGCCTTGTCGTACCGATACACGTCGTCCTCACAGAACGCCGAAAGCAGGTCGCGGGCCGCCTCGGTCCCGGCGGGGGGAATCTCGGCTTCCGGGTCCTCGAAGCCGAGGTCGGCGAGGGTCGGTATCTCGATGCCCTCTTCGACCACCTCGTCCGGGACGACGATTTCGTCGGGCGCGTCGAACGGCGCGTCCTTTGCCCCGTCGCGCCACTTCTTCCAGAAGTAGGTGTACACCGAGTAGTAGTCGCCCTGATTCGTCGTGATGCTCCCCGGCGTGTGCAAGAGCGCGTCGTGGAACGCCCGCCGTTCGATTCCCGCATCCGAGAGCGCGTCCCGAACGTCGGCGTCGCGTTCCTTCGCCAGCCCGGAGTAATCTCGATTCCAGACCACGCGGTCGGCGTCGGCGGCCGCCGCGATTCGGGGAATCTCCTCGCGCGGGTCGCCGCGGAGGACGAGCAGGTCGCCGCCGCGCTCGCGGTAGGACTCCCGGAGCGATTCGAGCGCGGACAGCATGAACGACACCCGAGGCGGGGCCGCGTGGGAGAGCACCGCCCCGTCGAAGACGAACACTGGAAGGACGGGGCTCCCCCTCGACAGCGCGCGGTTGTCCGCGACCCGAAGGTCGCGGCGGTGCCAATGGACGTGCATAGAGGACGAACGGCGACGACCCACTTAACCGTCGAACCCACTCAGTGGGGTTTTCTCGACGGTCCGGCGACGGAGTTAACAATGGTAATCCATCCCACAGGATTTTCCAGTGATGTTTTATAATGTGGGTCCTCGTTATAACTAGCCATGGTAAATCTTACCGCGTCGGTTGCGGACACGGTTTCCGACCAGGCGGACTCCCCCGCCATCGTCACGGAGGAGCGAACGCTGACGTACGACGACCTCTGGGAGCGAATCAGCGGCTTCGCCGCGGGGTTGGAGGAGCGCGGCGTCGGCGTGGACGACCGAGTTGCCATTTACCTGCCCAACGTACCCGAGTTCGTCCTGACGTTCCACGGGACGCTCGCGGCGGGCGGCGTCGTCGTCCCGATGAACCCACAGTATCGGACGCGCGAAATCAGCCACCTGCTCGCCGACAGCGGTGCGAAGGTCGTCGTCACCCTTCCCGACCTCGTGCCCGTCGTGGACGCCGTCCGCGAGGATACGAACGTCGAGCACGTCGTCACCGTCGGCGAAAGCGAGGGAGACGCGGCGTTCTTCGGCGATTTCCTCGGCGACGGCGACGGCGAAATCGAACCGCGGGACGACGACGACCTCGCGGTCCAACCGTACACGAGCGGGACGACAGGGACGCCGAAAGGTGTGAAACTGACCCACCACAACCTCACGTCGAACGCGCACGGAGCCGCGGCCCTCGCTCCGGGCGGCATCGACTCCGAGGACTCGCTGCTGGGCGTCCTCCCGCTGTTCCACATCTACGGGATGACGGTGTGCATGAACGCCACCCTGTTCAGCGGCGGCGTCTTCTACCCCCTTCCGACGTGGGACGCTCAACAGGCCCTGTCGCTCATCGAGGAGGCGGAACTGACGCTGATGCACGGCGTGCCCGCGATGTACAACGACATCATCAACCAGCCGAACGCGGCCGACTTCGACCTCTCGTCCCTCCGACTCGCCGGGGTCGGCGGCGGCGGCATCCCCATCGAAGTGCTCCGTCGATTCGAGGAGCTGTACGACGCGAAAATTTACGAGGGCTACGGCCTGACCGAGACGAGTCCGGTCACGCACTTCAACACGCCCGAGAAGGGTCGTCGGGTCGGCAGCATCGGTACGACCATCGACGGCGTTAGCGCCCGCATCGTGAACGACGACTTCGAGGAACTGCCGCCGGTCGAGAAGGGACCGCTCGCCGAGGACGACGCGGAATTGGACGACGTGACCGGCGAAATCGTCATCGCCGGGCCGAACGTGATGGCCGGGTACGCCGGACTCCCCGACGCGACGGCGGAGGCCTTCACGGAGGCGGACGGAAAGCGCTGGTTCCACACGGGCGACATCGGCTACTGGGACGAGGACGGCTTCTTCTACGTCGTGGACCGCAAGAAGCACATGATCAACACGGCGGGGTACAACGTCTATCCGCGTGAAGTCGAAGAGTTGCTCTTCGAGCACCCGGCCGTCGCGGACGCCGCCGTCGTCGGCATTCCCGACGAGCGCCGGAACGAGACGGTCAAGGCCTTCGTCGTGACGGTGCCGGACGCGGACGTGACCGAAGAGGAGATTCAGGAGTACTGCCTCGACAACCTCGCGGCGTACAAACATCCCCGCGAAGTCGCGTTCGTGGACGAACTCCCGCGAACGACGACCGGAAAGGTCCAAAAGTTCGAACTGCGACAGCAGTAGGCCGACACTGATAGAAAATTTGATAGTACCCGTGTCACAACGTGTCTGTGGCTGGCGTTCACCAGCCGCATCGTGACCGTTCGGACGCGAACGGTTTCCGTTGTTCATGGTTTCACGGGGCGGGATGCGCCACCAGATGGACATCCCGCTTCTTCGACGCGACACCTTTCTTCGACGCGACACCTTTCTTCGACGCGACGCGACTCCGTGACTCCCTATTTCTCGACGGGACGCTACTCTTCGACGACGATATCCGCGACCATACCCATCGCCTTGTGCGGCTGACACCAGTAGTGGTACTTCCCGGGTACCTCGAACGTGTAGTGGTACCGATACCCCGCGTCGTACACGTCGCTTCGACCGCCCGGCGTTCCGTCCCAGTTCGCGCCGTCCGGTTGCGACCCGACGATGATGTTGTGCGTGTTCGACTTCCAGACCCAGAGGACGGTATCCCCCGTCGAAACGTGCAGCGGTTTTCCGGTGCCGGGTTCGAAGCCGTACTCGTAGTCCGGCCCGACTTCGACCGTCGCGTCGGCGTCCACCGCGGTGGTCGGCGTCGTGGTCCCGCCGTCGGACGAACTGGTACACCCGGCGAGCCCCCCGATTACGCCGAGCGCTCCCGAAACCCCGATTCGCCGGAGGTACGCCCGGCGCGTCGTTCCGCTTTCGGATTCGGTCATGAATCTCTCTCACTCTCCCCCACGAAGCACGCGTAAAAGTGGGGTTCGATTGCGTCGTCCTCGGAGTCGTCGATGCGAGCGTTCACGTTCGTTTTCGAGGGAAGACCACGCCATCAACTCTATCGTGAACATGTTCGTCCCCGCGAGCGCGGCGGGGAACGACGATTCCGGAATCGATTCCATCGTCGGCGACGCCGTTCGTCACAGCCACCCGATTCGTATCTGTTCCTCGTAGTACTCCCGCGCTCGGCGAATCTTCCGGAACAGGTACGTCGCCACGAGGCCGGAAAAGACGAGCACGTACGCCAGCAGCCACAGCAACACGTCGCCGCCGAAGATGGTGGCGAGCAAGTTCGTCACGAACCCGGCGGTCGAGTTGTAAAAGCCGTGGAGGAGTGCCGGAAGTGCGATTCCCTTGATGACTATCGGCCCGCGGTTCGTGGGGACTATCTTCGCCAAGCCGAGGTAGTAGCCCGAGATGGCCGCCCAGAGGACGTGGTTCGGGCCGACGATGGCCCGCGTCACGGCGACGCCCGAGACGGTGACGGCGGTACCGCCGTGGGGACCCACCGACCCGACGACGTAGGTCAGGTTCTCGATGGTCGCAAAGCCCAGTCCGGCCATCGCGCCGTAGACGGCCCCATCGACGGCCGTTTGGAAGTGCGGCGTGCGGTAGGCGTGAAACCGGACCGCGAGCCACTTCACCGTCTCCTCGACTGGACCGACGACGAAGAAGAAAAACGGAACGATGGCGAGCGCCTCCACGCCGACTTCGGACAACAGCCCGATTCCGACGGTGTTGATAATCGCGGCGAACGCGGCGAACACCACGCCGAGGAGGAAGGTGACGACGAGCGTCGGAATCGGTTCCCGTTCGGTCGGATCGACGCGCCAGATGTACACCGCGAGGAGCAACGCGGGGACGATAGAGAGGAACGAGAACAGGCCGAGAAGCGGACGACGCGAGAGCGTCGTCGCGACCAATCCGAGTTCGATGACGACGAACGTCAGCGCGAGCGCGAGCGTGACGATGCGAGTCGCTTCCGAGAGGAGGTGATATAAGCGAAGCGAGAGCTTGTCCATCCACGTTCGCGGCTCCCACGACTCGATGTCGTACGGGTCCTCTCCCCCCATCATCGTCCGCTCTTGTCCCTCGGTCCGGTCGTCCGGTCCCATCCGTTCTCCCCCATACTCGTCTTCGATACGGCCGCGAGCCTCAAAGGGTTTCCTCGCTCACGGGGCGAATCAGTCGCCCGTCTCTCGAAGCGTGGCGCGCGTCACGTCCTCGAACGAGGTGTGACCCGAGAGCGCCAGCGTCAGGTCGAGGTCCGCGAGGAAGTTTCGAAGCACCCCTCGAACACCCTCCCGCCCCGCGATTGCGAGGCCGTAGATGTACGGTCGCCCGAGCAGAACGGCGTCGGCTCCGAGCGCGACCGCGCGGAACGCGTCGGCCCCGCGACGGACGCCGCTGTCGAAGAGGACCGGCACGTCGTCGCCGACGGCATCCACGACGTCGGGCAGGGCATCGAGTGCGCCGATAGCGCCGTCCACCTGCCGTCCACCGTGGTTCGAGACGACGAGTCCGTCCACGCCGCGTTCGACCGCTTCGCGCGCGTCGTCGGGATGGAGGATTCCCTTCAGCAGTATCGGCAGGTCGGTGTGTTCCCGGAGGAAATCGAGGTCGTCCCACGACAGCGACGGGTCCCCGAAAGTTTCGGTGAACCGCCAGAGTGCGGAACTCATGTCCTCCTCGGGCGGCGCGTCGAGCGCGTCGCGGAACGCGGGGTCGGAGAGGTAGTTCGCCACGCCCTCGCCGTCGAGGAACGGGAGGTAGGCGTGGTCCACGTCGCGTTCGCGCCAGCCCATCATCGGCGTGTCGAGCGTGACGACGATGGCCTCGTAGCCCGCGTCCTCGGCCCGCGAGACGAAACTCGCGGTCACGTCCCGGTCGGCACTCCAGTAGAGTTGGAACCAGCCGAGGGTGTCGCCCAACGCCTCGGCCACGTCCTCCATCGTCTCGGACGACGCCGAACTCAACACGAGGGGCACGTCGAGGTCCGCGGCGGTCCGCGCGGTGGCGAGTTCGCCCTCCTCGTGGATGATGGACTGGACGCCGACGGGCGCGAGCATGACCGGGACGGGAAGCGTTTGGCCCAGAATTTCGACCGAGAGGTCGCGCTCCGACACGTCGCGGAGCATCCGCGGGACGATTCGCCAGCGGTCGAACGCGCGGCGGTTCTCGCCCTTCGTGCTCTCGGACCCGGCCGACCCGGCGACGTAGGCGTGGGCTTCCGGCGGAAGATGCTCGCGCGCGAGGTCGGCGAGTTCGTCGGGTGAGGTCGGCAGGTCCGGCGTCTGGTCGGCGAGCATGCCGCCCGCGTACACCTCTCGCTGGCGGTTCGGTCCGAACGGTTTCGAGGGGTCGTTCATGGACGAACTGTCAGGTCGGGACGGATTATAGCTTGTTCCGCACCCACCACGCGCCGACGCCGACGACGAACGCGATTCCGACGTTCGTGAGGAGGCCGAGCAGGCCCACGCCGACCGCGAACCACCGGTTCGTGGTGTCGAGTCCCGACCGAGCGAGCGAGAACGCGACGACGACGAGGACGACGCCCAAGACGGAGAGCGGGAAGGCGGCGACGACCGACGCCGCGAAAATCGCGGCCAGCGCGTACATGATTCCGAGGACGAGGTTGGCACCGGCGTTCCGCGCGCCGAAGGCGTACTTCCCGGCGACGCCGCCGCTCCCGTGGCACATCGGCATCGCGCCGAAGGGCACCGCGAGGAGGTTCATGACGCCCATGCTCGTCGCCAGTTCGTCCGGGGCCACGTCGGCGTCGAACAGGTCGGCGAGGAGGAGCGAGGTGGCGACCGCGGCGTTCCCGACCGTCATCGCCAGTTGCCCCAGCGTCGCCGAGAGGGTGGTTTCGGTCAGCGCGGGCGAGAATCCGAGCGCGAGTTGGGGAAGCCGGGGCGACGGCACGCCGACGCTCAGTTCCGCGAGCACCACGCCGAACGCGAGGACGACCAACGCGCTCGCCCGGCGGTAGCCCAGCGCGACGACGACGCCCGTGATGAGGACGGCGACGAGCGCAACCGTCGGGTTTCCCGCCCCGAGTTCGACCCCGGTTCGGGCGAGCATGAGCGCCACCGCGACCTGGATGCCCCGTACCACCGGTTCGCCGACGTACGGCGTGATGCGAGAGAGCGTCCCCGTCCGGCCGACCGCGAGGAGGACGACTCCCGCGACTGCCCCGGCGGTCACGAACTCGCCGGTGGTGAGCGACCCCGCGATGACGAGCGCGGCGAGCGCCTTCATCGGTTCGACCGAAATCGGGAGGTCGTAGTGAACCCCCCAGACGATTTGGAAGACGGCGAAGCCGAGGAGGAGGGTCGGAAGGTGCAGGTCGGTGAGCGCGGCCACGGCGACCACGATGGGAAGGACGGTTATCGAATCGCCGACCGCACCGGTCACGTCGGAAGCCGTGAGTTCGAACCGCGTGTCGTTTCCAAGCGCGACCTCTGTCATCGGAGAGAGATACGAAATGAAGCGGTAAATGGTTACGCAGAAACCGAATGCGGCTATTCTCAACCAATTTAGTAACCATATTCGGTTACATTTTAAAAAGCTCGCACGGTGTCTTCGAAATCGTCGCTCGAATCTCCGTCCGCTATCGATACGGTCGCTGGCGAAGGCAGCCGTCAGAACCGATTCGGCGTCAGGTGGACGTGGAACAGTTTTTGACAGTCCCGTTCGCCGCAGACGGGACACGAATCGTCGGCCTCGTTCGCGTCGAACTCGGTCGCCGCCTCCGGCGTCGCCGCGGTGATGACCCGCGTTCCGGCGTGGCCCAACTCGTATCCAGAGTCGGTTTGCCGGACGAAGTACTCACAGAGTTTCGTCAGGTGGTAGTTGAACTTGCCAGTGTCGCGGACGCCGACCCGCTCGCGGAGTTCGGTGAAAGAGAGCGACTCCGAAGCGTCGGCGAGTTCCCGGAGGATGGACATGCGAATCTCGTTGCCGAGAACGGCGAGTTCGTCCATCGAGGTGTCCGTCCCGTAGGTCATGTCGAAGTCGTTCGACGGCATCTCCCATCAATCCCTCGCAAAATAGTATGTATTCTTACAGAAGCGGCGTTCGCCGAATCCTCATTATCCGTGCGGCGCGATGGTCCGTATGGAAGATGTCAATTCGTCGTCCGAATCGGCGGGGTGGCGCGAACGGTTCGGCGCGTCGAAGACGGGAACGTTGCTCGCGAACACGGGATTTCGCCGGTTGTATTTCGCTCGCATCGTCAACAGGGTCGGCGACAAACTGTACTCCATCGCGTCGATGTGGTTGGTGTATCAGCTAACTGGCTCGACGTTTTACACCGGACTCGCCGGATTTCTGTCCCGGCTTCCGGTGGTGTTCGGGTTTCTGTTCGGTCCCATCGTCGACCGCTCACGCATCTCCCGACTCCTCGTTCTCGTCGCAGCGGCGCAAGCCGTCGTCGTGCTCTCGATTCCCCTCGTCGCGTCCGTTCACACTCCGAGTGTCACTCTCGTCCTCGCCGTCGTCGGGGTGCTCGCACTGCTCGAACGAATCAACGCTCCGGCGGAAAAGGCCGCCCTCCCCCGACTCGTGGACGACGAACTCCTGCCGCGTGCGAACTCGCTCGATTCGGCGACGCACCAGACCATCGGGGCGGTGGCGCAAGCCCTGTCGGGGGCGCTCATCGCCCTCTTCAGTGCCGTCGCGCTGTTCGCATTCGACGCGGCGACGTTCGTCGTGGGTGCCGTCTTTTTCGCCCTGCTGAACGTCCCCACGACCGAGAAGACCGGAACGTCACCGAGCGCCGCGGAGTACGTCGCCGACATCCGCGAGGGGTGCGACCTGATTCGGAACTCGGTCGTCGGACACATGGTCATCGCGGCGAGTCTCGTGAGCGCGTTCACGGGCGCATCGACGGCGGTGCTCCCGGCGTTCGCCGATTCGCTCGGCGGGGCGGAGACGTACGGATTGCTCATCGCGGCCATGACCGTCGGTCTCCTCGTGGGGTCGCTCGTCGCGTCGCGGTTCGAGACGGTTCCGTTCGGTCGCTTCGTCGTCGTCGGCTTTCTGGTCGCCGCGGTCGGCAAACTCGGCGTCGTCTCGGTCGATTGGCTGCCCGCGGCGCTCCTCTGTTACGGAATCGCAACCATCCCTATCGGAATCTACAACGTCCTCGTCAGCGCGACGATTCAAACCGGCGTTCCGAACGACTTGCTCGCGCGGGTGAGTTCGACTATCGGGAGCCTCGTCGCCGCCATCGGCCCACTCGGGTACCTCGTCGGTGGCTTCCTCGGAGATGCGTACGGAAGCGCGACGGTCATCGGCCTCTCCGCGGTGGGGTACTGTCTGCTCGTCGGCTACTGGCTGGTCGTGCCGTCACTTCGTGCGTTCCCGCCCGTCACGGACATCGAGTCCAATTCGTTCGGCGTGTGAGGACGGTCGGAACCGGAAAAACAACTCCCGGAAACTGACGAATCGTGAACATCGACACTGATAGGTGTCCACACGAATCATTCGTAGGAAATGCCTGCAAAGCAAACGGTGCATCTCCCGGTCGCGGCGCAACCGAGCGTGGACACGCTCGTGGACCTGACACGGACGGCGGAGGAGTTGGGGTACGACCACGCGTGGCTCCCCGAGACGTGGGGCCGCGACGCGGTGACGAGTCTGACCGCGATGGCGCTCGGGACCGACGAAATCGGTCTCGGGCCGTCCATCGTGAACGTCTACTCGCGGTCGCCCGCGCTCATCGGCCAGACCGCGGCGACGCTCCAAGAGGTGTCCGACGGGCGGTTTCGCGTCGGTATCGGCCCGAGCGGTCCGGCCGTCATCCAGGGCTGGCACGGCGAGGCGTTCGACCGCCCGCTCCGGCGCACCCGCGAAACCATCGACATCGTTCGAAAGGTGCTCTCCGGCGAGACGGTGAACTACGACGGCGACTGTTTCACGCTGGGTGGCTTCCGACTGCGGTGTGACCCGCCGGAGACGCCGCCGCCGATAGACGCCGCCGGGATGGGGCCGAAGTCGGTGGAACTCGCCGGGCGGTTCGCCGACGGCTGGCACGCGACGCTGTTCACCCCCGACGGCATGGAAGACCGACTCGACGACCTGCGCAGGGGCGTGGACCTCGGCGACCGCGACGAGGACGACGTGGAAGTGACGCTTTCGCTGACCTGCTGTGCACTGGACGACGGCGAGCGCGCCCGAACCCTCGCCCGCCAGCACGCTGCCTTCTACATCGGCGGCATGGGAACGTACTACCGCGATTCGCTGGCCCGACAGGGCTACGAGGACGTCGCCTACGACATCTCGACGGCGTGGGGCAACGGCGACAAGGAGCGGGCGACCGAACTGGTGAACGACGACCTGTTGGACCACCTCTCTGCCGCTGGAACGCCCGAACGCGCCCGCGAGGAGTTCGAGAAGTTCGCCGACATCGACGGCGTCGATTCGGTCGCGGTCGGGTCCCCCCGCGGTGCGACGGTCGAGGAGGCGCGCGAGACCATGCGCGCGCTGGCTCCGTGACTCCCCAACTAGTTAGGAAATAGCAGTTTTTCCGTGGGATACCCAGTGGAAACCGGGACGTGTTCCCGGCGTCCCACACGTGCCTCATAGAGACTGCAACCACAGAACGGTGGCCCGCGACGGGCCATCTCTCTATTGCCACGCCCGGTTTCTTCGTACCCGAACCGTCTCCGGAGCGACGACATCGTACCCGCGACGCGATTTTCCCGAAAGGAGCAAGCGTGCGTGCGACATAATAACATAGTATGCCCACCGTCAGCTATCGCGGTCGGGAGATGGAGTGTGAGGAGGGGTCGGTGCTTCGAAACGTGTTGCTCGCCGCCGACGAGACGCCGCACAACGGGTCGGCGCACTATCTGAACTGCCGAGGAAACGCGGTCTGTGGAACGTGTGCCGTCGAGGTGGAAGGAGACGTGAGCGAGCAGAAATCGAGCGAGCGAAATCGGCTCTCGAAACCCCCCCACGACCCGGAGTCGGGGCTTCGACTCGCCTGTCAAACGCGGGTGCTCGGCGACGTAACGGTTCGAAAACACGGCGGCTTCTGGGGGCAAAAGGTGGAGCGATGACCGCCGAAATCGACGCGCTCGTCGCGGACGTCTCGGAGTGGGACGGCGTGGAAATCGGCGAACACCGGTTCGGCGGGACGGAGTTCACGCTCGGCCCGCGGGAGATCGGCCACGTTCACGAGTGGGGTATCCTCGACATCGCGTTTCCGCGGCGCGTGCGCGACGAACTCGTCGCGGCGGGGCGAACGGAACCCCACCACATCTATCCTGAATCGGGGTGGACGACCTTCCACGTCGGGGACTCGGACGACGTTGCCGACGCGCGCTGGCTCTTGCGACTGTCCTATCTCTCGCACGCGACGGCGATGGCGAACACCGCGGCCGGGGAGGACGCCCTGTCGGACCTCGACGTGGACGCGGAACTCGACGCCCTCGACCCCAGCGACGAACTGCGGGCGCTCCTCTAACTGGTCGCCCACTCGGTCGCCGCTTCCACGGCCTCGGCCCGCGAATCGGATTCGGCGATGGCGTGCCACTCGTCCTCGGGCACGTCGTAGGCGTAGACGGCGTATCCCTCGTCGCGGTAGGTCAGGTTCTCCACGTACAGTTCCCGCGCGCCGTCGTCGCTGCGCCAGATTCGAATCTGCTTGCCGCCCTCCAAATCCTCCCGCCGTCGCCACCCTTCGAGGGGCACTACGCGGACCCCCAGTCCGTGATGCCGAGCACGCGGTCGCAGTCGGGACACGTCCAGACCTTCGGCGTGCTCGCCGCGGCCCCGCGTTCGAGACGCTGTGCCCAGTCGGTGATGTCTTCCTCGCAGTAGGGACAAGTCGCCATGCGATTCGACACGACGGCGTTCGACTTGTACGTTCGGGCGAGCCGGAGAGTCAACATTTTTAACACATTGTTCGGTGTCGGGAAACCAACTCGATACCCGCGAGTCCGCCGACCCGACCCCGACAAAACAGAGAGAACAGCTCCCGATTACCTCACCCGGTTATCCGCGGTAGTAGACGTTCCCGGAGACGACGACCGTTTCGGAGGAAGTCGCGCCGGGGAGCGAGCGGGACGGGCGGCGCGCGGCGACGACGCCGCGCTTGAGGGCCGCCCATTTCAGCAGGACGAACCCGGCGACGATGACGAGGAATCCCGTAATCGTGGCGTCGGTGATGGGTTCGCCGAGCAGGAGCGCCCCGAACAGCGTGGCGACCACGGGAACGACGTAGTTCACGAGGTTGGCCTCGTTCGCGCCGATGCCCTCCAACAGGTCGAAGTAGATGAAATACCCGACGATGCTGACGACCACCGCGAGATACGCCAACGAGACGAGGGCGGGTTGGGTGAACGAAACGCTCGGCCAACCGCGGAGCGCGGCGCTCGTCGCGTGCAGGACCAGCGCGCCGACGGCCATCATCCACGCCTGCTGGGAGAGGGCCGGGAGCGTCGTCCGGAGTCGCTGGGTCAGCACGGACGCCAGCGCGAAGACGGTCGCGGCGACGAACAGGAGGCCGACGCCGACGGTCGAACCGCCGAGCGAAGTCGGGTCGGCCACGACGACGACGCCGACGAGCGCGAGCAGGACGCCCGCGACTTCGAGCGCGTTGAACCGCTCGTTCGGCAACAATGCTAGCGCGAACAGCGGCGTGACGACGGGCTTGAGGCTGAGGACGACGGCACCGACGCCGCTGGTGACGTACCGTTGGCCGGTGAAGACGAGCGCGAGGTAGAGGCCGAACATGAAGACGCCGCCGATGCCGACGAGCGTCCAGTCGGTTCGCGTCACCGGCCGCCACTGGAAGTCGTCGCGTCGGCGTCCCAAGACGGCGACGGCGACCAACAGCAGCGCACCGGCGATGTCGTATCTGAGCGCCGCGAACAGCACGGGCGGAAGCGTTCGCAAGCCGGTTTCGATGGCGACGAACGACGAACCCCAGATGACCGCGAGCAGGGCGAACAACACCGCATTTCGATATCGTGATGGAATCATGAGATCTTCTCGAACACCTTCGTTCAGTTGGTGACGGCCGTAGTAGGCCCTCACACTTGAAAATTCTCGAAGAGACGGTACCATGGTACACGGTTTTATCGTCCCTTCTCGAAAAATAGTTACATACATCCAGAACTCCTTTGGTGGCTCGCATCCAGTCACCGCCATGGCAGACTCACGGACGGGAGCCGAGTTGTTCACCGACGTCCTCGAATCCTACGGCGTTCGGTACGTCTTCGGCAACCCCGGAACGACCGAACTTCCCGTCATGGAGGCGTTGAGCGGGAGCGAACTGGAGTACGTCCTCGCGCCGCACGAGGACATCGCGGTCGGAATGGCGGCCGGGTACGCGAGCACGAAGAACTACCGCGCCGACGAGGACGGCAGTCCGGTCGGCGTCGTCAACCTCCACGTCGCGCCGGGCGTGGCCCACGGCCTCGGGAACCTCTACGGCGCGTCGGTGACCGGCGCACCGCTCGTCGTCACGGCCGGGGCACACAGCCTCGACTTCCGCCACGAGGAACCCATCCTGTCGGGCGACGTGCTCGCCATGACGGAGCAGTTCACGAAGTGGAGCGCAGAAGTGACCGACGTGGAATCCGTCCCGACGATGCTCCGGCGGGCGTTCCGCGTGGCCCAAACGCCGCCCACGGGTCCGGTCTTCCTCTCGCTCCCGCTTGACGTGATGATGGACGAGACCGACGCCGAACCCGAACGGCTCGGCCGGATTCAGAACCCCGGCGCGGGCGACCCGACCGCCATCGCGCGGGCCGCCGAGCTGCTCGCGGAGGCGGACGACCCCGTGCTCGTCGTCGGCGACCACATCCCGCGACACAATGCGTACTCGGACGCCGACGCGCTGGACGCGGCGGTTCGGTTGGCGGAGGCGACGGGTGCGCGCGTTCACGCCGAGATTCTGGCCTGCGAGGTGGACTTCCCCGGCGACCACGAGCAGTGGGTCTCCCACGTCCCGCCGGACGAGAACATCGCCGCGGCGACGATGAACAGCGATACCCTCGTCTTCGCTGGCTGTTCGACCAACACGACCCTCACGCGCCACGACCGCGACCTCGTGCCCGACGACGCGACCCTCATCGACCTGAACGACGAACCGTGGCAGGTCGGCAAGAACACGCCCGCCGACGTTGCCGTGACCGGCGACTTGGGTCTCGTGATGGACGAACTCGCCGAGGCGGTCGAGCTATCGGACGACGAACTCGCGGGACGGTTGGAACGCGTCCGACAGTTCAAGGAGTTCGCCGGACAGCAGATGGCGTCGATGGGCGAGGGGAGCGGGGACGACCCGCGCGCGTCGAAAGCCGAACTCGTCGATACCCTCCGCGAAACGCTGTCGTCCCCCTACATCGTGGACGAAGGCATCACCTCGAAGTACGTCATGCTCCTCCGCTGGCCCTTCGAACGCGAGTCCTACATCTCGAACAAGGGCGGCGGCCTCGGCTACGGTCTCCCCGCCGCGGTCGGTGCCGCGATGGCCGAAGCCGAGACGGACGACCCGCGGCGGGTCGTCGGGTTCGTCGGCGACGGGTCGTATCTCTACTACCCCCACACGCTCTACTCGGCGGCGCGGTACGACGTGGACCTGACCGTCGTCGTCCCCGACAACCGCAACTATCGCATCCTGAAGGACAACACGCTGAAGCTGTTCGGCGGCGAGGACGACGACCACGAGTACGTCGGCATGGACTTCGAACCCCCCGTCGATATTCCGACGAACGCGGAGAGCCACGGCGCGTCCGGCTATCTCGTCGAGTCACCGGAGGACATCGCGGAGACGCTGGAGACGGCCCTCGCGGAGGACGGGCCGAGCGTCGTAGACGTGTTGGTTCACGACTGAGAAGGGGAATCGGCCGACGAAGGAGAATCGGAGGGCTCGACGGAATCGGCCGAATCAATTGGGTCGAAACACCCGAAGCGTGTCCCGGTCGAGGGGTTCGGAATCGATTTCGACGAACCCGCGCTTGGTGAAGATGCGGTTCCAGTTTCGATAGTACAGCGGGAACTCGTCGCGGACGTAGTTCACGTCCGTTTCGTCCGGTTCCTCGTCCCCATTTTCATCCTCTGCTTCGTCTTCCTCTCCGTTTCCCCCCTCGTTTTCGACGGTGATGAGGCGGTCGTCGGTTATCCGGGACAGTTCGTCGAACACCCACTCGTCGTCGGGGTGGAGGTGTTGGAGGGTCTCGACGGAAAACACCACGTCGAACCGACCGTCGTCGAACTCGGGGACGGTGTTCTCGATGGAATCGATGTGGAACGTTCCCTCCTCGGCGAGGGTCGGATACGTGTCCTCCATCACCGAGAGCGCTTCGTCGTTGATTTCGATGCCGTGGAGGTTCTCGTACCCCGCCTCGCGGAGGTGGGCGAGGTGCCGACCCGAACTACAGCCGAGTTCGAGAATCGACGCGTCCGGCGCGACGGCGGCGTCGAGGCGGGCGCGTATCAGTTCGCTCGTCTCGTTGGGGCCGTAGTAGGCGTAGTAGTCCGGCGAGTACTCTCCCGACCGTTTTGCCCACTGTTGGCGGACGCTGTTGGGGTCCATCCGTCTCCCTATGTGGTCCACCCGTAAAACCCCCCGACGTTCGGAACCGTCCCGGCGTTTTTCCCGGTTCTTTTTAGCCAATTCGATGCCGATATTGTTTTATCACCTACTATCATTCTATGTGATATGGATTTGCGTGGGGAATGTCAGAACGGCACACGTACATCTGGAGCGACCCCCTCCTCGGCGGAGCCGTCGGCGCGCGGTACCCCGATCAGCTGGGAACTCGGAGACCACCTCTCGGACTGTAACGACGTTCCGCGCGTGACGGAACGGACCGAATCGGGTCGGACGAAGACCATCTACGACCTCACCGAGGAGACCTACCTCGTGCAGACGCGAACCCCCGTCGGACGCGAGCGCTACCGGGAAGTGCCGAAACGCGACCTCGACGCCTGAGGCTCGGCGGTTCAGTTCTCGATTCGCCCGCCATCGACTGTCTCGGGGAACATCTTCCCCGGATTGAGCGTGTCGTTCGGGTCGAGCGCGCGCTTTAGCCGTCGCATCGCCTCGACGCTCTCCTCGCCGTGTTCCAGTTCGAGGTACTCCCGTTTTCCGCGTCCGATACCGTGTTCGCCGGTGCAGGTACCGCCCCACTCGATGGCGGTGTGGACGATTTCGGTCTGTGCCTCGCGCGCGCGTTCGATGTGGTCGTCGTCGGATTCGTCCACCAAAACGGAGTAGTGGAGGTTGCCGTCCCCGGCGTGGCCGAAACAGGGAATCAATAGATCGAGTTCGTCGGCGAGTCGCCGCACGAGACGGACCATCTCGGGGTACTCGCTGATGGGAACCGTCACGTCGCCGAGGTGGAGCGGCGAGAGGTCGGGGTCGTACGCTTCGACCGCGAAGGCCATCTCCCGCCGAATTTGCCAGAGGTCGTCCATCTCCTCCTCGTCCCCGACCTCGAATCGGGACACGTCGTGGGCTTCGAACACCGAGCGACAGAACGCGATTTCGTCCTCGATGCCGTGGTTCGCGTGGAATTCGAGGAACACCATCGGGATGTCGGGCAGCGACGACCCCGTGTACGCGTTCGCCATCGTCGCGCTCGTCTCGTCCACGAGTTCTATCTTCGCCACGTCCACGCCGGAGCGTACCGCATCGGAAATCGCGTCCACGGCGTCCGAAAAGGAGTCGAAGATGGCGCGGCCGCCGCGAATCTGTTCGGGTCGTCCGGCGAGTTCGAGCGTCGCACGGGTGACGACCGCGAGCGTCCCCTCGCTCCCGACGAGCAGGTCCTTGAGGTTGTACCCGCTCGACGTTTTGACCGCCTTGCTCCCCGCCGTGACGACCGACCCGTCGGCGAGGACGGCTTCCAGTTCGAGCACCCAGTCGTGAATCTCGCCGTACTTCACCGTCTGCATCCCGCTCGCGTCGTTGGCTATCATCCCGCCGACCGTCGAGATGTCGCCGGAGGAGGGGAGCGGCGGGAAGAACAGGCCGTGTTTGGCGACCGCTTCGTCCACGGCCGTTCCCATGATTCCCGGTTCGACGTCCACCTGAAAGTCGTCCGGCCGCACGTCGAGCACCGCGTCCATCCGCGTCATGTCGAGGCTGATGCCGCCGCGGGTCGGTGCCGCGTTGCCCTCCAGTCCCGTTCCGGCGGCGTAGGGCGTCACCGGAACGCCTCGCTCGTCCGCCGCCGCGAGCACCGCCGACACCTCCGCCGTGGATTCCGGCCAGACGACGGCATCCGGTCGTACCTCCTCCGTCTCCCGCGTTCCCCAATCGCCCGCGTGTCCGGCGCGGTGTGAGTCGCCGAAGGAGTATCGGTCGTCGTCTAACGGCAGGTCGCGGAGAAACGAACAGTCGTGCGTCATGCGGTAGCACTCGACGGCCTATGAAATAAACCTGTTCGACCGTCGGTGAAGAAACGGGGCCGCTCAGCCGTCCAGTTCCTCGACGACCGTCGCCGGATTCCCACCGACGACCGTGTTCTCCGGAACGTCGTCGGTCACTACGGCACCGGCGGCGACGACGGCCCCGTCGCCGACCGTCACGCCAGGGGTGATGACCGCCCTGCCGCCGACCCAAACGTCGTCGCCCATCGCCACCGGTTTCCCGTACTCCGGGCCTTGGACCCGCGTTTCGGCGTCGAGCGGATGCGTCGCCGTGTACACGTGGACGCTCGGACCGAGCCAGCAGTTCCGTCCCATCTCGACGGGACACACGTCCAGAATCACGCAGTCGAAGTTCGCGTAGAAGCCGTTCCCGACGTGGATGTTGTACCCGTAATCGCACCGAAACGGCGGTTCGACGTGCGGCTGCTCCCCCGTCGAACCGAACAATTCCTGTACCAGCGATTCTCGCGTCTCGGTTTCCGTCTCGTCCGTCGCGTTGAACCGTCGCGTGAGTTCCCGCGCCCGCCGTCGCTCGTCCGCGAGTTCCGGGTCGGCAGGGTCGTACAACTCGCCCGCCAGCATCTTTTCCTTCTCGGAAACCATCGTCCGAGTCGCTTTCTCGCCGACGCACTAAAATCATCCTTCGGTTCCAGTCGTCGCCCGACCCCGATTATCGGTCGAATCCCGATACGTCGGCGTCGATGGCTTTCCGCCGACCGTCCAGTACGGAGAACCGCTCGTCCCGCCGCCGTTCCAACCAGTACAGGAGGCGTTCCGCCCAGTCGAGTTTTCGCCGCTTCATCGAATCGACGCTCGGGTCGTCGAAGTCCCATCCGGGGAAGACCAGTTCGCTCGCCCCGAAGTGGTCGGCGAGGAACGCCGCCCGGTCGCCGTCCGTGAACCCGCCGAAGTTCTCGACCGCCTCCCGCGGTTTCGCTTGCGTCGTCGCCAACACGTTGTCCGCGTCGAACGTGGCGACGTAGGTTCGAATCGCGGGGATGTTGTCCCCGTGCGCGTGTGCCGCGACCGGAACCCCCCGTTTGCTCAATTCGCGGGCCGTCTCGGGGTTCTTGTCGAGGTCCGTCACCATGCAGTCCACGTCGATTCCGGCGTCGAGGAGGACGTCGGCCGCCGTCGATGCGGCGAACACGACGTCCGCCGCCCGAGCCACGTCGAGTTCGTCCGCGAGCGACGGAGCGGCACCGGCGACGGCGACGGTGCTCCCCGAAACGGAATCGAACCGAGCGTGGTCGAACGGGAGCGCGAAGTCGGCGAGCACGTCGCGGGCGTGCTCGTCCCGGTCGCGGGAAAACCCGAAATCGGAGAGGATTGCGCGATAGGCCGGTTCCCACTCGGCGAACTTCACGAGGTTCCTCCGAACCGACGCCATCGCGTCATTGGCGCTCCCGACCGAACGCGTGGCCGATGAGGGCGGCGTCGCGCGTCTCCGCCACGTCGTGCGTTCGGATGACGTCCGCGCCGCGTTCGACCGCCAGCGCCGTCGCGGCGAGGCTGGCCGGAAGGCGCTCTTCCGTGTCCCGTCCCACCACGTCGCCGATGAAGTTCTTCCGATTGATGGAGACGAGGATGGGACGGCCCAGTTCTCGGAACTCGCCGAGTCGGTGGAACGTCTCCCTGTCGTCGGCGAGCGTCTTCGCTTCGCTCCACCCGCCGAACGCCGGGTCGAGGATGGTCTTGTCCGTCAGCGGTTCGGACGCCAGCGCGTCGTAGATGTCGTCCACGCGTTCGATGGCACCCGGTCGGGTCAAATCCGGCGGGCTAGCCATCTTCACGACCGCGGCGTCGTGTCGCTCACAGACCGTCGCCATCTCAGGGTCCGCGAAGCCACAGATGTCGTTCACCATGTCGAACCCGCCCGACAGCGCCTCGTCAGCGACCTCGGCGTAGCGGGTTTCGATGGAGAAGACGGGATTCCCTTCGACGAGTTCGATGGTTTCGAGGGCGGTACCAAGTCGGTCGAGTTCCTCCTCGGCGGATAGCACGTCGAAGCGTTTGTTCGCCGACTCCAGACCGACGTCCACGATGTCCGCGCCTTCTCCGACGAGTTCTTCGTCCACGTACTCCGCGGCGTCAGCCGGGTCGTCGTACACGCTCGGGTCGTACGGCGACTCCTCGCTGACGTTCAACACACCCATGATTCGCGGCGGATGTTCCGGCCCGATGCCAAGTCCCGCGGCGACAACGTTCTGCATACCAGAAATAGGGGGAACGAAGGGATAAAAATCGGCCCTTTCAGTGCAGGTCCGCGGCGGTGATATCCTCGCTCCAGTACAGTTCCCCTTCGTATTCGATCGGCATCGACTGCTCGCACACCCCCGCCTCGAACTCGTCCCCCGTCATCTCGAACGTGGTGTGCGATTTGGGCGCTAAATACAGTTTGGCGTCGTCGTCCCAGATCGACCCGCTCATCGACCCGGCGCTGTAGCGTGGTGTCCTGTACGGTTTCAGCCGAACGGTGTAGATTCCGTCGCGGATGTCCTCGATGTGGACCATCGAAGTGGTGCCCGAAAACGGAAGACAGAGACACATTCCGCCGTCGCCGATAGTCACGTACCGGTCACCTAACAGCGTCTGTGACTGTGCGATGGAGAGTGCGGTTCGAAACGAGAGCGCCGACCCGAGTCCGCGAGCGATTAAGCAACCCATTTTGGTGGCCGGTTCGTTGGGCACTTCGGAGAGCGTGGCGACGCCCGCACGACTGCCTTTCTCCACCAGCGTGGCCCCCTGTTCGTAGGAGCGACAGGCGTTGAGCAGGAACGATTCGACGTTCACGGTGTCGAGCGTTCTCGTGTCGAGCACGCCGTCGATACACTCGATTCCGTCGTGGTTGACGTGACCGATGTAGTGAAGGAAGTCAACCTCCGTGGCGAACAGGGACCGAAGTTCGTCCGTCGTCACGCCGTACGCGATATCGACCTCGTGGCATGTCGAATCCCCGAACTGATAGCGCTCTCGTACCGTTCCCTCGGCTTTCATCATCGGGTCGTTACAGACGATTTGGACGTGAATCGTCGAGCGATTCGACGTCTCGGAATCGACGCGACGACGGTAGGATTCGACCGTCGCTTTGTTACTCCCCATCGGAACGCCGTCGCCGACCCAGACGTGTTCTATCGTCTCCACCGGCTCCGGGCTCACGGGCCGCGTTTCGAGCGGCTCACTCGTTTCCGTCCGGGGGCTTCGACAAAAGTCGGTTATCTCCGTCGGTTGCGCCTCGACGCGGCTCGCTGTCGTCGGCGTCGGACATCGAATCAGCGGGAGCTCGTCGGCGACGAACGGAAGCACGTCGGCGTTTTCCGCCGACGGAACGATGTCCATGGTCAGGTGCCACGGCGGTAGAACGGCCTCGATGGCGTCGAACGGCACGGACAGATACGCGTCCAACTGTTCCGGGAGCGATTTCGCATACAGGTCGTCGAAGTCGAACTCGACGAGGGGTTCGACCTGCTGGCGCTCGTAGACCGGGACGTCGTAGAACCCCTCCTCCCGGATGACACAATCGAAGAAGAAGACGTGCTGAAACACGCGGGGAACCTCGGCTTCGAACCCGTCGAAACCCCCACCGCCCGCTAACGAATACTCGCCCACCGGGGTTTCGAGCCTCGGGGTGTCGCCGGGAACCACCTCGGCACCTAGATAGTACGCGAGCGACGTGGCGGCGTAGACGTACCGTCGTTCCGGCGGGAGCACCAGTCGAACCTCCGAGTCGGGACGGGTGATGTGCGAGGGGACGGAAAACTCCTCCCCGCGTTCGATGAGCGGTGGGTGGCCGCGCAAACTGGGAAACGACCGCTCGGGCGAGAGCGTCTTCAGTGCGGACCCGAACAGCGAAACGGCCCGCATCACGTCCTCGATGTCGTCCGTGACGGTTATCGTTCCCGCCGGTGACTCGTTGAGCGACCGACAGCCGATGGAAATCGTCCGTTCGGCGTCCAGTTCCACGCACATCGAGCCGTCCCGCTCTCGGATGGTGAGGTCACAACCGACGCGGATGTAGATTTTCACCGCGGTGGACGGCAGTTCGAGGTATTCGACGGGTTCCGAGGACTGCCAGCCGTCGCCGGACGGGAAAACCTGCTCGGAGACTCCTTCCGGGGAGTTCCAGACGTTGAAATCGATACGCTCGGGAATTTCGAGTTCGCTCGTTCGGAATTCGACGGCGGAGTCCAACGGAACGACGAAATCTTCCGTCTCACCCGGCCGGAGCGAAACCGGGGATGGTGTCAGAAAGACGAAGCTCCCCTTGTCGATGGGGTCCCAAATTCTAACCCCTGGCGCGTCGGGGTTGGATTCGAACGTCGGTACGCCGAGCGGCTCTTCGGTGTCCCACTCGAAACTCATAGTCGAACCCAGTTGGTCGTCTGGCCGTATTCCGGGATGTGCCAGCGCTGTTCCGGAACCAGCCCGTTCGTCTGTCGGAGTTCGACGCGCGCGTCGAACAGCGGCGTGAGTTCCTGCACCACCGAATTCGAATCGGGTACCGGAAGATGGTAGTGTGCCATCCCGGAGACCCCCCGAACGAGGGCCGTGACGGTTCTGAGGAACTGCTCGACCGTCTCCTGCTCACACTGTTCGAGCGGTTTGATGAGCGAGTCGAACGAAAGCCGTAACTCGGACGTGGACAGCCCGTCGGCCCATTCGTCGAAGAAGCTGACGGCGGTAACGATGTCGCCCCGGAGTTCCCGTAGTGACTCCTCGGAAGAGACCGTAACGCCCGGTTGCGACGGTGCCGCCATCGACCGCGAAGCCGCGCGCTCGTCATCGCCCCAATCGATGACCCAGACGTCCGGGTCGTCGGCGTTCGTCCCGCCGGGGAGCTTCGAGTTCGCGTACCGGGCCACGGTGTCGGTGAGGACGAGGATGCGTTTCCGTTCCTCGGTGGACGCTCCCAACAGTTGCATCGTCGTCCTGTTCGTCGTCGTCTCAGAGACTCGGCCGGTGACGAGGATGTTACAGCCCCGCCGTTTGAGGTCGGAGAGAACGTCGTGGAACTTCGGCGAATCATCCCCACCACGGAACGAAATCTCTGCAGAACGCATTGTTTGATACGAGATTCGGGTGAAAGATGATAAACATTCGGATGGATGGTGGAGCGTTCGATCCGCCATCTCGGCCCTACACCTCCTTCACGTCTCGAATTGCTCCCGTTTGCTCGACGACCAGTTCGAGACCGGTTTCGATGCGTTCGCACGCACGCCCCGCAGACATGCTCTTTTTGTCCTTCCGGTCGCTACGGGAACGTGATGGGTAAAGTGAGCATCGGACTTCGCGGGTGGCGATTCGACGAGGAGGAGGTGTTCACCGAGAACGGTGAATACCGACCGATGGACGACATGGACGAGGACACGCGGACGCGGCTCTTTCGGCTGTCGGCGCTCGTGGGGTCCCCGTGCCACGCCTGCTGGTTAATACACGGCGACGAGAACATCACGATGTGTAACGTGATGGAAGTCGTCTACGGCGAACCGCTGGCGGAGGTCGGCGTCTGTTCGGACCACGAGACCGACTTCCTCTACTGGTACTTCGAGGAGGGCGGCGACCGGTTCCGCGGCGAGGAGGAACTGCAGGACGAGTTCCTCGAATGGTTCGCCGACGGCGGGCGCGCGCCGGACGGGTACGAAGGGATGGAACACGTGGATACCGACCCGGACGACCTGCCGGAACCGCCGGAGGCCGACCAGAGCGAACTGAACGTAGACCTCCCCGAGGAGGAACAGGAGCGAATCGACTTGCGGGACGTGGACATGTCCCGAGAGTATCCGAAATGAAACCCGCGGTCGCCATCGTCGAACCGAAGACGCCCGGCAACATCGGGACCATCGCACGCGCGATGAAAAATTTCGGAATGGACGACCTGAAACTCGTGAATCCGCCGGAGTTCGGCCGCGACAGCGAGGCCTACGGCTTCGCTGGACAGGCCCGCGAGGACGTATTGCCGAACTACGACGAGGTGACGTTCGACGAGTTGATCGAGAACTACCACACCGTCGGGATGACGGCGACGACGAACGAGGACGCGAGCCACCACGTTCGGTTCCCGTTCAAGACGCCGCGCGAACTCGCCGAAAGCTTGCAGGACGTGACGACGGATACCGTCCTCATCTTCGGCCGGGAGGCGAACGGCCTGACGAACGAGGAACTCTCGCGCATCGACGAGGTGTGTTCGATTCCCGCCAGCGCGTCGTACCCGGCGTTGAACCTCGGACAGGCGGCGACCGTCACCCTCTACGAACTCCGAACGCTGACGGTCGAGGAGACCCAACTCCCGGACGTCTCGCGGGAGCGTGCGGACGAAGCGGAAATTGAGGGGTTTTACGGAGCGTTCTCCGACCTGCTCGAAACCGTCGGCCAACCGACCGAGAAACACGAGAAGAACATGCGGATGATTCGGCGCGTGTTCGGCCGCGCGCATCCCACCGGCAGGGAAATAGCGACACTGCGAGGAATCGTTCGACGGGCGAACCAGCGGGCGTCAGCGTCGGACACGCCGCGGACGTCCCGCAACGATAAGTAACTTCTTTATATTCTGTCGATAAAGTAGGGTGTAGCGATGCTTCCCGCCCTCCAATTTCATTCCCTCCCGCTCGGGACGCAGTTTACCCTCCTCGTCGCTGTACCGAGCGTTCTCGTGATGTTCGTCGGCAAGCAGGTGTTCTTGCCGGAGGAACGACTCACGACCCTCCTCCGAGACTTCCTCAAGACCGACTGGAAATACCTCGGCGTCGCGTGGGTCGTCACACAGGCCGTCAACAGCGTCGCGCTCCACTTCCACGTGGGGCGGACCTTCACCGGGTTCGTCTACGCCATCGAAGGCGCGACCGTCGCCACGTTCCAAACCGTGGCCTCGCAACCGCTCACACTCGCGTTTACCGCCGTGTACCTCGTGGGCTTCCCGTTCGCCGTGCTGTTCACGTACTTCAAACTGAAGGCCCACGACGAGGAAGAGGCACACCGCTACGCGCTGGCGTACGTCATCCTCGTCACGCTGGCGGTTCCGTTCTTCGTCCTCTTCCCGGTGAAGGTGTCGTCGCTGTATCTGACCTCGGTACAACCGCTGATGTACCAACTCAGCCCCGCCATCCAGTACGGTATCTTCTCGACGGATACGCTGGTGAAGGCATTCCCCAGCCTCCACACCGGCCTGTCGGTACTCGCGGCGCTCTATGCTCGAAAAGCCGATACAGCGTACGCCTACACGATGGCCTTCCTCTCGACGGCCATCGTCGTGTCCACGCTCTATCTGGGCGTCCACTGGTTGACCGACGCGGCCTTCGCCCTCGTCCTCGTCGCCTGTGCGTACACGCTTTCGCGCCAGTTCAGCGAACCGCGCTGGTCGGTCGTCTCGCGCGAGGCGGTTGCGGCAGTTCGCCGCACGACCAACCGATAGCGTCGCGCCGCGCGACGGGCCACGACCGCTGTTAGGCTGTCGCTCGTTCATCCAGCCGTGCGGTTGATGTAACTCGTCGCCGAGCGACGCGATTCGACGCCAAACGCGCTGAATAGAAACGAGAGCGACTACGCCTCGAAGACGACCGGCGCGCCGTCCCGAACGTCGAACGCCGCGCGTTCACCGCGCGAGACCGGCGATTCGCGGCCCTGCATCACGACGCGAACGTCCGACAGGGATTCCGAGTCGGGTTCGACGATGTAGTTCGTCTGATCACCTTGGAAGTAGCGCTCGACGATTCGTCCCTTGACGGGTCCGTTACCGTCCGTGAGGACGAACTCCTCGGGTCGAATCGAGACGGTAACGGGACCGTCGCGGACGCTTTCCTCGGCGACGAACGAGAAATCCCGGTCGATATCGACCGTCGTCGCGCCGTTCTGGGTTCGCGCCTCCCCGTCGAAGAGGTTGGTGTCGCCGATGAAGTCGGCGACGAAGGGGCTGGCGGGGTTGCGATAGATGTCCTCGGGCTTGCCGACCTGTTCGATGGTGCCGTCGTTCATCACGGCCATCCGGTCGGAGAGCGTCATGGCGACCTCCTGGTCGTGGGTGACGTAGAAAAAGGAGCCTTGCGTCTTCTCGTGAATTTTCCTGAGTTCGACCTGCATCTGCTTGCGGAGTTTCCGGTCGAGGCTCGACAGCGGTTCGTCGAACAGGAGGACGCTGGGTTCGTTGACGAGGGCACGGGCGAGGGCGACCCGCTGTTGCTGGCCGCCGGACAACTCGTCGGGACGGCGGTCCTCGTAGCCGCCCAGATTCACGAGTTCGAGGTAGTCGCTCACTTTCCGTTCCCGCGTCGTCGAATCGATGCCCGCCTTCTTCAGACCGTAGGCCACGTTCTCCCCGACGCTCATGTGGGGGAACAGCGAGAGGTGCTGGAAGACGAGGTTGGTGTCCCGAGCGTTGGGGGGGACGCCGGTCATGTCCTCGCCGTTGAGCGAGACGCGTCCTTGCGTCGGCGTCTCGAAGCCGCTTATCATGCGGAGCGTGGTCGTCTTGCCGCACCCGGACGGACCGACGAGCGAGAAGAACTCCCCGCGCCGGATGGTGAAATCGATGCTCTCGACCGCCGTCACCTCGTCGTACTCCTTTCTGACCGCCTGCAGATCGATGAGGACATCGTTATCATCTACCATGTGCTACCCACTATCAGCACTTGGTATAAACCTACTGGGGAAATTTAGGTAATTACTTCAGTAGTATTAATTATTAATTGCCGAGTAACGGTTATGTGCCGAAGAATTAATATCATGTGAATCCGTGACTTTCTCATGAGTATGGATGACAAAGACATGGGTGGAGAAAACATGACGAATAGTAGCACGGGGAGCGGTCGTCGAACGTTCCTGAAGGCCGCGGGAACGGCGGGTGCGGTCGGAATTACCGGTCTCTCGGGATGTCTCTTCAGCGGCGGTGGCGGAAGCGGCGGCGGTAACACCATCAACATCCTCACGTGGGAGGAGTACGCGGACCTGAAAAAGGAGATAGAGGACCGCTTGGACGTGACCGTCAAATTCACCAAATCTACGTCCTCTTCGAACATGTTCACCGGGTGGAAGTCCGGGAAGGACGAACAGTTCGACATCGCGGTTCCGAACAACAACTACGTCCCGAAGATGATGGACGCGGGACTCGTGGAACCGGTGCCCGACGACATCGTGACAAACAAGTCCGACATCTACGACACGTTCAAAGGGTTCAGCGAGAACCAGTTCACGAAGGACGGCGAGCAGTACGGCGTTCCCATCCGATTCGGCTGGTACGGCTACTCCTACGACTCGCGCAAGATTCCCGAGGACCACGAACAGAGCTACGACGTGCTGTTCAGTGACGAGTACAAGGGGACCGACCTGAACGGGAAGGTCGTCATGTACGACAACCACTTCAAGGCGATGAGCGCGACGGCGCTGTACCTCGGGTACAAGAAGGCCTTCGAAGGCAACAAAGTGACCCTCTCGGAAAAGCAGATACAGAAGGTCAAAAAGACCCTCATCGAGCAGAAGCCGAAGCTGCAGGGGTACATCGCGGCCGACCCGACGTACATCAAATCGTTCAAGCAGGGCAACTTCCTGGTCGGCCAATCCGGCCGCAACGAAATCGTCGAGATGTGGTCGAACGGCACCGAGTGGCCGAAGATGGCGACGCCGAAGGAGGGGTCGCTCGCGTGGTTCGAGTCCGCCGTCGTCTCGAAGAAGTCCGAGAACAAGGACCTCGCGTGGAAGGTGATAAACGAGTTCATCGCGCCGAAACTCGGTGCCGACCTCGCCAAGGCGGGCTACTCGCCGAGCTGTAACCCGAAGACGCAGGAACACCTCTCGAAGGAACAGAACGACATGTTCGGGTCCATCAAGCCGTCACGCTTGGAGGACTTCATCCCGTTCAAGGCCGTCGAGAACGAGGACGCGTGGCAGAACGCGTGGGACGAAGTGAAAACGGCATAACCACCCACAATGTCTTCCGATACTTCAGGGTCCAAACGCCAAGCAGTCATCAGTGCCTTCGCCTCGCGGAAGCGAACGCTCGGCTTCACGCTCAGTCCCAGCCTACTCTGGCTGTTGCTCCTGTTGATGGCGCCGCTGACGTTCATGGTGGTCATCAGCTTCATGAGCATCAACGACGCCTACGAAATCGTCTGGCAGCCGACGATGGCCAACTACTCGGGGCTGTTCACGGGGAGCGGGCCGTTCTGGGAGACGCCGTTTTTCCACTCGCTCATGCTCTCGTACGCGATTGCGGGCATCACCACTATCCTCTGTCTGGTGATGGCGTTCCCGCTCGCGTACTTCCTCGCCCGTCGCGGCGGCCGAACGTTCAAGGTAATCATCTTCCTCGTGCTGTTGCCGTTCTTCACGATGTACCTCGTACGTGCGTACTCGTGGTACCTCATGTTCGGTCCGAGCGGCGTCATCAACCGAACGCTGCTGAAAACCGGCATCGTGAACGGTCCCATCGGGCTGTTCAACTACGGCATCCCGGCCATCGTGGTCGGTCTGGTGCACGCCTACTTCCCGTACATGCTCCTCTCGCTGTACGCGAGCATGGAGGGGCTGGACTTCTCGCTCGTCGAGGCGGCGCGCGATTTAGGGGCGTCCCGGACGGGAACGCTTCGTGACGTCATTCTGCCGCTGACCTTGCCGGGAATCATCAGCGGAAGCCTGTTCGTGTTCGTCCCCGCGCTCGGCGCGTTCATCACGCCGCGGTTCCTCGGGCAGGGGAGGGTGTTGATGGTCGGGCAACTCATCGAGGGACGAATCACGGGACAGTACGCCATCGACTACGGAAGCGCGGCGTCGATGTTCATCGTCGTCTCCATCGTGGTCGCCTTCGCGCTCGCGTTCCGCTACGTCAGCATCGAAGAGTTGGGAGGTGTCTGAGATGGCTGCCGAAACCGGAACCACGACGGAGCGAGCCGACGAGTCGAGTGAATCGCCGACGTTCGGACACGAGCGGAGACAGCGACTGCTCCGCCGCGGCCTGTACGTCATCGTGGGACTGCTGTTGGTGTTCCTGTGGATACCGCTGGTCGCCATGATGTTCCTCTCGTTCGCCGTCAACTCCAGCACGTTCTTCCCGTTCCAAGGGTTCACGTTCGCCCACTACACGGCGACGTTCGCCGACGGGTCGCTGATGACCGCGCTGTTGAACAGCGTCCAAGTGGCGACGTTCTCGGCGCTGATAGCGACGGTTCTCGGCGTGCTGGCGAGCTTCGCCCTCGTCCGCTACGACTTCCCGCTCAAGGAGCTGTACCGGACGTTCGGCATCCTCCCGATGGTCATTCCGGGCGTCGTGTTGGGCATCGCGCTCATCATCTACTTCCAGACGGTCCTCGGGATGACCATGGGACCCATCACGCTCATCCTCACCCACAGCATCTACGGCTTCCCGTTCGTCCTGTTGATGGTGACGGCCCGCCTCTACACCTTCGACAGGTCGTTGGAGGACGCGGCGCGCGATTTGGGGGCCGACCCGCTCACGACGTTCTGGGACGTGACGCTCCCCATCGTCGCCCCCGCCATCGGTGCCGGATTCCTCTTCGCGTGGATTCGGTCGTTCGAGGACTTCATCCGGGCGCACTTCGTCGGCGGCACGATGAACGTCATAACCGTGTCGATGTACTCGATGATAAAGTACGGAACCGCGCCGAAGATGAACGCCATCTCGACGTTCATCGTCTTCGTCATCGCCGTCGCGCTGGCGGTGGCGATGAACGTCGGCAACGTCACCGGCTACGTGGCCGGGACGGGCGGCGGAGAAGAAGAGTAGCGAGCTGATTTCTTTTCTAGGCGCGCTTTTGGATTTCCTCGCGCAGAAGCTGACTCACGAGGTCGCCGTCCGCCTTCCCGCGAAGGCTTCCCATGCATTCACCCATCAGCCCGGAGAAGGCACCCATTCCCTCCTCTTCGACCTGTTCTTCGTTGCGCTCGACGACTTCGACCACCGCTTCTCGAACCTCCTCGTCGTCCACGCCGGAGAGCCCCGCTTCTTCGACGGCCTCTTCCGCCGTCAGTTCGGGGTTCTCCGCCAGCAGCGTCATCACGTCGTTGACGCCTTCCTTCGCCAACTCGCCGTCGGTGACGAGCGCGATGACGGCGAGGAAGTGCTCGTCGTCGAGATTTTCGACCGGCACGTCGTCGCGCCGGAGTTCCGTCACCGTGCTCTCGACCAGTCCGGCGACGAACGTCGGGTCAGCACCGGTTTCGACCGCCCGCTCGAACAGCGGCATCCGGCGGCCGTAGGCGACCTGTTCGGCGAGTCCCGCGCCGAGCGAGAACTCGGACTGGTAGCGTTCGACCTTCTCGGTGAGCAGTTCGGGCGTCTCGACCTCCGTCGGGTCCAAATCGACCGGCGGAACGTCGGTTTCGGGGTACATCCGCGCCGCGCCGGGGAGCGGACGGAGGTAGCCCGAGGTGCCGTCCTCGTTCGCGCCGCGGGTCTCCTCGGGGACTGCTTCGATGGCGACTGCCGCGCGCTCCGCGGCGGCCTCGATGGCCCCGTCAGCGACCTCGGGGCTGGCGGCGACGATGGCGACTGCATCCTCCTCGCCCGCGTCCACCGCGTCTCGGAGCGCATCGACTTCCTCCTCCGTGACGCCGTAGGCGGGCAGTTCGTCGGTGTGGAAGATGCCACCCGCGCCGTGGCGCTTGGCGTGGTCAGACAGTTCCGTGCCGAGGCGTCGGTCGGGCTGAATCTCCCGGCCGACGAGGCCGTCGAAGCCGAAGAGGGGAACCGCGGTGACTTTCCCACCGCTGTCGAGCGCGCCCTCGATGACGCCGCTTTCCGTCCCCTCGAACACGTCCGTCACGTCTTGTACCTCGCCGACCTCGGCGTCGCGCGACTGGAGTTCGTCGCGGATGTCGAGGAGTTCGACCTGTCGGCCGACCTCCAACCGAACGAGGTCGTCGATGTCGTCCAGACTCTGGACACCCTTCATCTCCACGCGTGCGCCGTCCTCGATGGAGACGTTCACGTCCTGGCGGATAGTCCCGAGACCGCGTTTGACGTGGCCGGTCGAGCGGAGGAGCATACCGATGCGTTCTGCGGCCTCACGAGCCTGTTCGGGCGAACTGATGTCAGGGCTGGTGCCGATTTCGACCAGCGGGATTCCGAGGCGGTCGAGGCTGAAGGTAACGCCGTCCTCGCGCTCCTCGACGCGCTGGGCGCTCTCCTCTTCGAGCATCAGGTCCTCGACGCCGACCGGACCGTCGCTGGTCTGGATTTCGCCGCCGGTTGCGACGAGCGTGGACCGCTGGAATCCCGAGGTGTTCGACCCGTCAACGACGATTTTTCGCATGATGTGCGCTTGGTCCACCACGTCCATGTCGAGCAGTTGGGCGATTTCGAGGACGACCTGCTGGGCTTCCCCGTCCAGTCGGTGTGGCGGTTCGTCGTCGGCCTCCACGAGACAAGTGGAGTCGTAGCCGAGATATTCGAATTCGCGGTCGATTTGGCTCTCTTCGAGGGCCGCTTCGTCTATCTCGCCGAGTTCGCTCCGCGTCGGATGGAGATAGCGGGTGAACGTTCGGGACGACTCCTCGGGGTCGCGTAGTTCGGTCGGACAGCCACAGAACAACTTCGTCTCGGTGTCGAGTTGCTGGTGTATCTCCAGCCCCGCCACGAGACCGAGGTTCTCGTAGTCGTACTCACTCATTGGTCGGACATGAGATGTGGAGGGGTAAAAAACCGACCAGTTCGGGCGAGTCTGTCCATTCGAACCGTCGACAAGAGGTCCGAAACGTGGGGCCGTGACCGGGCGCGGACGTACCGCGGAACCGTCGGGTCACGGTTCGCGCACGCCACCGACGAGCGAGAGGGACGACCGCATAAATGACACGCAAATGCTTACTCATTCGTGAATTTCTTCGAAGATATGAATTCGATATCGGCATGCTCCCCATAGATATAAAAATGATACGAACAGTAAACCGGATATGAACGATTTCCTCGCGTCGAGGAATCCAACAGCGGACGCGCCGATTCGTATCCTCCACGTCGATGACGACCCGGCACGGTTGCGCCTCTCCGACCCGTTGCTGTCCGAACACATCTCCGATATCGCCGTTTACACCGAAACGGCACCCACGAAAGCCATCGACCGTCTCGATTCCCTCACGGTGGATTGTATCGTCAGCGATTTCGACATGGGGTCGATGGACGGACTCGAATTCTTGGAAGCGGTTCGTGAGCGCTCGCCCGAACTGCCGTTCATCCTCTTCACCGGCAAAGGGAGCGAAGAGATAGCCAGCGAAGCCATCTCCGCGGGCGTCACCGACTACCTCCAGAAGGGCGGCCCCGACAGATACGCGGTGCTGGCGAACCGCATCGAAAACGTCGTCAGCCGCCATCGCGCCGAACGAGCGACGGACGCGTACCGACGGCACATGAACGCCGTCTACGACCGGGTGACGGACGCGTTTTTAGCGTTGGACGCCGACTGGCGGTTCACGTTCGTCAACGCGCGCGGCGAGGAACTGCTCGACCGTCCCGAGGCGGACCTCCTCGGAAACGTCGTCTGGGAGGAGTTCCCCGAATCGGTCAACTCGACGTTCGAATCGGAGTACCGACGGGCGATGGAGCGACAGGAACCGACCACGTTCGAAGCCTACTTCGAACCCCTCGAAACCCTGTTCGAAGTCCACGCCTACCCCTCGACGGAAGGGTTGTCGGTGTACTTCCGCGACGTCACCGACGAAACCCGGATTCGGAAGGAACACCGCCGCGAGCGGGAGCTGCTCGAACGCGTGTTCGAAACGAGTCCCGTCGGCATCATCATCCTCGACACGGACGGTGAGATAGAGCGGGTCAACGAGCGGATGGCCGAAATGCTGGCACTTCCGAAGGAGCGAATCACGAACAGGAATTACGACTCCTCGGAGTGGACGGTGACTGACGAGGACGGGACACCCATCGGAGAGAACGGCCACCCGTTGACGACGATTTTCGAGGACGAAACGACGCTTCGTGGCGTGCGGACGCGATACCGGACCCCGGACGGGGAGTGGCGTCACTTCTCCGTGAACGGGGCACCCGTCCACGCCGAGGACGGCACCGTGGAACGAATCGTCTTCATCGTCGAGGACGTGACCGACTCGGAAATCGACCCGGCGTGTTGACGACCCGATGGCCGACCGTGGAGACGCGGAAATCAGTCGTTTTCGGAGTCCGTCGGTTGGTCTGACACCGCTTCCGCCCGTTTTCGTCCGCCCTCTCGACCGCGTTCGGTCCGCCTGCGTTTCACCGCTCGGCCGAGACGACGGGCCACCAGTTCACGGAGTTCGGCCGCGTCGTCGGCGTCCACGTCGGCGGCGTGTGAGTCCTTGCTTCGAAAGCCGATGGAACTCGCGGTGTCCACGACGACCGTCGCCAACGACCACCGTCGCTGGAAGAGCGTTTCGCGCTGGATAACCGTCTGCACCCGATAGTAGGGCACGATGCGCGTCGTCCGTCGCCAAAATCCGTTTCGCGTCACGACGTGTTCGTCGCCGACGTGATAGCCGCGATGTTTCC
The DNA here is from genome assembly GCF_000376445.1 of Haladaptatus paucihalophilus DX253. NCBI lineage: Archaea > Methanobacteriati > Methanobacteriota > Halobacteria > Halobacteriales > Haladaptataceae > Haladaptatus > Haladaptatus paucihalophilus. The sequence goes on from NZ_AQXI01000001.1 coordinate 157,203, forward strand.
ACTGATACAGTCCGGCGACCGGTGCGAGAAGCAGGAGGGCGAGCGGCGCGTACCAGAAATCGACGAAGCCGGTGAATCGGTCGATACCGTAGGCGACGCCGGTCAGGAGCGCGGCCGCGATGGCGTAGCGGACGGTGTAACGCCGTCGCGCCCGCTTCGGCGGGCGCTGGAACGTCGGGTCCTCGAACGATTCGAGCGAGTGGGCGAGCGAGCGGACGCGGCTTCGGACCGCGAGGGGAATCGCCGCCTCGGACCCGCCGGAGGCGGAGGGTCCCTGTCCGGGTGCGTAGCCCGCCGTTTCGACGGAGAGCGCCGCGTAACCGGCCAATCGCATGACGGGGTTTTCCCGGACCGTGAGCGTCTGTATCTTGTCTATCGGGATGCTCCCGTCGTAGCGCTGGAGCAATCCCCGTTCGTAGCGGAGTTCGTCGCCGACGCGTGTCAGCCGAAAGCCGTAGTGGCGCGCGAACGTTATCATCCCGCTGCTCACCCACAGGATGAGCGCGGAGAACACTATCTGGGCGAGACCGACGAGGAACGTCACGCTGGCGAGGTCCACCGTGCTCGTGACGAACGGGACGATGAGAAACACCAATCCGACGGCGCGCGGCTCGATCGAAACGGCCGAGAGCAACAGCAGTTCCTCCGAACTGATCTCGTACAACACTTCCTCGTCGGGACCGTCGGTTTCGTCTTCCGCCTCCCGACCGGTCGAGATTCCGTTCTTTCGGCGCTGTATCTCGCGTTGGAGTCGTCGCGCCTCCTCGTAGGCGACGTATTCGAGGCTGGCTTCGGTTTCGCCGCCGCCCGCGGTTTCCAGTCCGAGCGAGGCGATTCCGGCGATTCGCTGGACGACGTTCCGGTGGATGTCCACGTTCTGTACTCGTCGGAGCGGAATCTCCCGCCGTCGACGCGAGAAGACGCCGGATTCGATGTCGAGCGAGTTGTCCGTGAGTTCGTACTCGAACCGGCGGTGGTAGGCGACTTCCCAGGCCATCACGATGAGCAGGACGGCGAGCAGGAGGACCGCGAAGAGTTCGAGATTCAACCACTCTATCGCGCCGATGGCCGCGAATCCGGCGAACAAAACGGTGGAAACGACGCGGCCACCGCGGGTGAGCATCCGATAGGGGAGCGAGCGGGGGTGTAACTTCATACCGCGTCCTCGTACTCGCTCTCGACCGCGAGGTTCCGAAGACGGCCCTGTAGTTCGCTCGCCCGTTCGGGCGTGAGTCCGGGTATCGTCACGTCCGCTCCCCGCGACCCGGCGGTGTAGACGACGACGCTGCCGAGGCCGAGCAGTCGCTCGATGGGACCGCGTTGCGTATCGACGTGTTGAACGCGGACGAAGGGAACGACGGTCGTGACGCGGGTGAAAACCCCGCGTTCGAGGTACAGGTCGTCGTCGCGGATTTCGAACCGCCACGTGCGATACTTGAACAGGACGTACGCGACCCCGATGACGGCAGCGGCGAGAACGCCCGCGCCGACGAGGGTGAGCGCGAACTCGACGAGAAACCGACGAACCCCGGCGAGCACACCGCCGACGAGCGCCGCGAGGACGAGGACGCTCACGAACCAAACGACGCGGACGCGGGGGTTGAGTGTCTCCATATCTACACGACAGGGTGGATAGGGGATAAAGGTAGGCGTGGTCTACCGGTCGCGTCGTCGAACGAACGCACCCCCGAGCCGGGGCACGACCTTGGAAAGGTATGTCACACTTACTGTGCCGGAATACCACCCGTACCGGAGGAGTACGGATTCCCTACCGTTTCGTTCGGCTGGTACTGATTTCAGTCAGTCGGCGTGGAACAAAGACGCCGGGAAATCGTACATTTCGTGGACAGCATGACCGAGAACTCGCCCACTATCAACCGTCGCCGATTCGTTCAGGCGACTGTCGCCTCGACTGCCATACTCGGAGGCGTCTCGTCGGCAAATGCCCAATCCGGGGGGAACGCCCAGTTCTCCATCGAACAGGACGGGAAATGCATCCCCATCGAACCGCTCTCGATGTCGGGACTACCGGTCGAGGAGTTTTACGACTACCGAACGCCGGACACCGACCCGTCGTCGTACAAGTACGCCTCCTTCGGGACGCAAAACCTCCAACGAAAGGACACCAGCATCCTCTTCCTCTATCAGGGACCGAAGGGGCTGAGCCTCGTGATGATTCACGACAAGATCGACGCCGGTGCGGGAGGTGCGGTGACGTTCCGCATAACCAACCTCCCCGTCAAGGGGAAGTTCATCGTCAAAGATGACTCCTACGACGCCTCGACGAACCGAGACACGTTCGACTACTCGAAACATCGCAACTGGAACGGGAAGGAAAGCGCAAGTGCGAACGTCAGTTGGACGTGGCAGGAGGGTCGCGCCGACGGTGCCGTCTATCGCAGTCTAGGTAAAGATTTCAAGATCACTATCAACCCGCAGTTCAACGAGAAGGCGGTACTGGCGGGGGAAGGAGGGGTGTACGACGGTAAAATCAAGAAATGGGAGGTGCTGTCGGGTGACGTGAACAACCCCACCCGCACGAAGCTGAACATGAACAAGCCCATCACCATCTCCTCGAAAGCGTGTCAGTCCGAAACGACGACGCAGACGACCCAGCAGACGACGGAAGGGTCGGGGGAGACGACCACTCCGATGGAGGGGACGACGACGACGACTCCGCCCTCCAACGAGAGTCAAGGCTTCTTCGGCAAGCTCTGGAGCGGGTTCGTCTCCCTCATCGAAGGGGTCGTATCCTTCTTCACCAGCTTGTTCTGACGCGGAGAAACGTTTTTCGCGGCAGACGCGCCGAATAAAAAACGGGACGGCTGTTTACTCGTCCTGTCCGAGGATGCCGCGGTGAGTCATCGCTTCGGGGTCGATGATCTCGTTCGCTTCCTCCTCGCTCAGGTAGCCCTTCTCGATGACGACCTGCCGGACGGTCTTGTCCTCCTTGAGCGCCTCCTTCGCGGCTTTCGACGCCTTGTCGTAGCCGATGTGCGGGTTGAGCGCCGTGGCGAGCGCCATGCTCTGTTCGACCTGCTCCTCGCAATACTCCGCGTCGACGTCGAGTTTTCGAACGAACTTGTCCGCGAACGTCTCGCTGACGTTCGAGAGGAGTTCCGCCGATTCGAGGAAGTTGTGCGCGAGGACGGGTTTGTACAGGTTGAGGTCTATCTGGCCCTCGGCCGCGCCGTACTCGACGGTGGTGTCGTTACCGACGACCTGCTTGTGAACCTGATTGACGGCTTCCGCGACGACGGGGTTGATCTTGCCGGGCATGATGGAACTGCCGGGCTGGTTCTCGGGCTGGTCGATTTCGCCGAGTCCGTTGCGCGGTCCCGACGCCAGCAGGCGGAGGTCGTTCGCTATCTTGTTGAGCGACCCGGCGACGGTGCGGAGCGCGCCGTGCGCCTCGGCCATCGCGTCGTGGGCGGCCTGCGCCTCGAAGTGGTTGTCGGCCTCGCGGAATCGGATGCCGGTCTCCTCGCTGATGTAGTCGGCGGCGAGCGCGGGGAACTCGGGGTGGGTGTTCAGCCCCGTCCCGACCGCCGTTCCGCCGAGCGCGAGTTCGCTTAGGTGGTCCCTAACGTGGTCGACGCGGGAGAGTCCCTTCTCTATCTGCGAGCGGTAGCCGCCGAACTCCTGCCCGACGCGGACGGGGGTGGCGTCCTGCAGGTGCGTGCGGCCCGTCTTCACCACGCCGTCGTACTCCTCTTCTTTCTCCGCGAGCGCCTCGCGGAGGGTGTCGAGGGCCGGAAGCACGTCCTTTTCGACGGCTTCGAGCGCGGAGACGTGCATCGCGGTCGGAATCACGTCGTTGCTCGACTGGCCGAAGTTAACGTGGTCGTTCGGGTGAATCACGCGGTCCCCGATTTCCTCCCCGTAGATTTCGGCGGCGCGGTTGGCGATGACCTCGTTCGCGTTCATGTTCGAGGACGTACCGGACCCGGTTTGGAAGACGTCCACCGGGAACTGGTCGTCGTGTTCGCCCGCGATAACCTCGTCGGCGGCCTCGACGATGGCTTCCGCTTCGTCCTCTTCTATCATCCCGAGTTCCTCGTTCGCCTGCGCGGCGGCCTTCTTCACGATTCCGAGCGCGCGGATGAACCGCCGCCCGAACGTGATTCCCGAGATGGGGAAGTTTTCGACCGCGCGCTGGGTCTGTGCGCCCCAGTAGGCGTCCGCCGGAACTTTCATCTCCCCGAGGCTGTCCTCCTCGATTCGATAATCCTCGTCGCTCATGCGTGTGGAGGGTCGATGTGGGCGAGCGTAAAACCCATCGAAACGGGGCTACCGAAATGGGGCTACGAGGCCGAAACAACTGAATTCAAACACTATCCTGGCTGTAAGCATTCACTCGGAGTAGAATTAATTTAAAAATAATTAAGTAGCTCTTACCGAATAGGTAAATAGACGCATACCGAGGCATCAATATGACAGGCAATAACGACAACGGATTGAATCGACGGACGTACGTCAAAGGAATGGGTCTCGCCGGTACTGCCGGAGTCGCTGGTCTCGCCGGATGCACCGGCGGCGGTGACGACGACAACGGCGGCGACAACGAAAACAAGAACGACGACGGAAGCGGAAAGGACGGTAAGACGGACTACAAGAAGCTCGAACTCCAGCACTGGTGGACGGGCGGCGACGGTCACGCCGCGATTACGGCCCTCCTCGACGGATTCAAGGAGGAGTACCCGGACATCGAAGTCAAACCGAACCCCATCGCGGGTGGTGCGGGACAGAACCTGAAAGACGTCGTGAAAAAGCGCGTCCTCCAAGGCAAGCCGCCGAGCTCGTGGCAGGCGTGGCCCGGAAAGAACCTCACGCCCTACGTCGACAACGACATCCTTCACGACATCAGCGATTCGGTCTGGTCGGAAAACGGAATGAAGGACGCCTATCGGAGCGGTCCGAAGGAGGTCGCCAAGCTGGACGGGAAGTTCGTCGCCGTTCCGCTGAACATCCACCGGCTGAACAACCTCTTTTACAACACGAAGGTCGTCGAAGACGCGGGCGTCGATCCGAAATCCATCTCGAAGCCGTCCGACCTCACCGCCGCGATGAAGAAGGTGGAGAGCAACACGGATGCGGTCGGGATGGCCCAGCAGACGAAATCGCCGTGGTCCACCCTCCAACTGTGGGCGCAGGTCCTCCTCGGCGAGTCGGGCGTGAAGACCTACAACGCCGTGATGAGCGGCAAGGTCGACGCGAACAAGAAGGCCGTGAAAAACGCCCTCTCCATCGTCAAGGAGTACAAGGCGCACTTCAACAAGGACTCCGGGTCGCTCGACTGGCAACAGGCCAACAAGAAGATCCTCAAGGGCGAGGCGGCGTTCTTCCACCAAGGCGACTGGGCGGCGAGCATGTACCGCGAACAGGAGAACTTCGAGTATGAAAAGCAGTGGAACCACGTTCCGTTCCCCGGAACCGAGAAGATGTACGCGCTCAACATGGACTCGTTCCCCTTCCCGAAACAGAACCCGTCGCCGGAGGCGACCAAGAAGTTCCTCCAGTACGTGGGTTCGAAGGACGCACAGGAGCGGTTCAACCCCAAGAAGGGGTCGATTCCGCCGCGGACCGACATCTCCAAGGAGAAGTTCGGGCCGTTCCTCTCCCAGCAGATGGATGACTTCAAGAACTCGAAATCGCAGCCGCCGTCCGTCGCCCACGGATTGGCGACGACGCCGGAAACGTTGACGAACCTGAAAGACGCAACGGCGTCGTTCATCTCGAACTGGAACGTCGATAAAACGGCCAACCAGTTCTCGAATTCGTTCAACTAAATCCGAAACGCACACCAAACTTTTCCACATGCAACGAATATACAGAAAATTGAAGCGGTTGGTATCCGGCGAGGACGAATCGCTCCGCGCCGACGGCGGAACGACGGTCGAGCACGCGGAGAGCGAGTCACTGCTATCGAGCGAGTTCGTCCAGAGCCTCCCGTTCTGGTTGCCGCCGTTCCTGTTGATGGGCTTTTTCGTGTACGGTGCCATCGGCTGGAACTTCATCATCTCGCTTACGGATTTCGAGACGTTCCAACTGCCGACGTACAAACTCTCGGCGCTCGATTTCGAGATGTACCGGCAGTTGTTCAACGACCCGGGATTCTGGACGGCGGCGCGGAACACGCTCGTCCTGCTCGTCGCGTTCACCGGGTTGTGTCTCGTCTTCGGGTTGATCCTGGCCATCATCGTCGACCGGGACATCCGGTTCGAGAACACGTTCCGAACCATCTACTTGCTCCCCATGAGCCTCTCGTTCGTGGTGACGGCGAAGTTCTGGGCGTGGATGTACAACTTCAACAGCGGGATGATCAACGTCACCTTCCGGAGCTTCGGTCTCGACTTTCTGGCCCACCAGTGGATAAGCGACCCGACGACGAAGTTGGCCGCGGTCATCTTCGCGCTCATCTGGCAGTTCAGCGGGTACGCGATGGTCGTCTACCTCGCGGGCTTGCGGGCGATTCCGGACGAGCACTTCGAGGCGGCGCGGGTCGACGGCGCGAGCACGTGGCGCATGTACCGCCGCGTCATCGTGCCGCAGCTTCGGGCCTCGACCGTCAGCGCGGCGGTCGTGCTCATGGTCTTCGCGCTGAAGGCGTTCGACTTCCTGTACGTGATGTTCGGCCGTCAGCCCGGTCCCGCCGCGGACATCCTCGCGACGATGATGTACCGCGAGGCGTTCGGCTCGCTTCACTGGGCGTACGGGTCCGCCATCGCCATCGTCCTCTTCGTGATGGCGCTGGCAGTCGTGACGCCGTACCTGTACAACGAATATCGACGAGGTGAACTATGACGACACGACTTCAACGGAGGCAGCGATGAGCGGAACACCGGCCGCACCCGACCCCGAAAATCGGACGTGGACGGACCGGGTGAGACGCAGCGTTCGAACGACGAGCACGAGCAGGGCGCTGTTGTACGTCGTGTTGTTCGCGCTCGTCGCGTTCTACCTCGCACCGCTGGAAGCGGGTATCATGACGGCGTTCAAGACCCAAAACGCGTTCAACACGTCGCTGCCGTTCTTCCCCCCGCTCGGAGACGGGTTCACGCTCGAAGCGTGGCGCGTCGCGTTGGACAAACTTCAGTCCGGGTTGGTGAACAGCCTGCTGTTGGCCATCCCGGCGACCGTCCTGTCGGCGACGCTCGGTAGTTTCGCCGCCTACGGCATCACCAACGTCGATTGGAAGTACCAGATGCCCATCGTCGCGCTGTTCGTCGCGGGTATCTTCATCCCGTATCAGGCGGTGCTGGTGCCGCTCGCACGGTTGTTCACCATCGTGGACACGCAGGCGCTTCTCTCGCCGCTGTGGGGACTGCCGTTCATGCACGAGTACTACGCGAACCTCATCAATCTCATCATCGCGCACACGGCGTACGGGATTCCCATCACGTTCCTGCTGTTCCGGTCGTACTACCGGAACTTCTCGGACGAGATGTTGGAGGCGGCGCGACTCGACGGCGCGAGCGTGTTCAGCATCTACCGGAACATCGTCCTTCCGCTGTCGAAGCCGATGTTCGCCGTGACGCTCATTTACCAGTTCACGCAGGTCTGGAACGACCTCCTGTTCGCGCTGGTCATCATCCCGAGCGGGAGCGGTTCGTCGGCACCGGTGACGGTCGCGTTGAACAACTTGAGCGGCGGTATCATCCAATCGTTCGGCCTGCAGATGGCCGGGGCGTTCATCGCGGCGATACCCACGCTCATCGTCTACGTCCTGTTCGGAGACCAGTTCGCAAAAGGAGTTGCAAGCTAATGATATCGATATACACGACACAACGGAGGAGTACGGATGGCTAAGCTCACACTCGACGGCGTGACGAAGGTGTTCGACGACGGCGGCGACGACATCGTTGCGGTCGATTCGGCGGACGTCGACATCGACGACGGCGAATTCCTCGTCCTCGTCGGTCCGTCCGGATGCGGAAAATCGACGACGCTCCGCATGATAGCGGGGCTCGAAACCGTCTCGACTGGCGAGATTCGCCTCGGCGAGACGGTCATCAACGACCAACCGCCGACGGCGCGCAACATCGCCATGGTGTTCCAGTCCTACGCGCTCTATCCGCACATGACCGTGCGCCAGAACATGAGCTTCGGGCTGGAGGAATCGACGGACATGCCGAAAAGCGAAATCACGCAGACTGTCGAGGACGCCGCCGAGATGCTCGGCATCGCGGACCTCCTCGACCGCAAACCCGGCGAACTTTCCGGCGGGCAACAACAGCGCGTCGCGCTCGGCCGCGCCATCGTCCGGGACCCGGAAGTGTTCCTGATGGACGAGCCGCTGTCGAACCTCGACGCGAAGCTTCGGTCGCAGATGCGCACCGAACTCCAGCGGTTGCAGGAGGACCTCGGCGTGACGACCGTCTACGTCACCCACGACCAGACGGAGGCGATGACGATGGGCGATAAAATCGCCATCCTCAACGACGGGAAACTCCAGCAGGTCGCCACCCCCATCGAGGCGTATCACCAACCGGCGAACCGATTCGTCGCCGGGTTCATCGGCGAGCCGTCGATGAACTTCTTCGAGATGGAGCGGAACGGCGATTCGCTCGTCGGCGAGTGGTTCGAATATCCGCTGTCCTCGGAGACGGCAGCGGAACTCGACGACGCCGAGCGCGTGACGCTCGGCGTCCGACCCGAGGACGTGGAACTCGTCGCCAGCGGCAGCGGCGACCACGAATTCCGGACCGTCGTCGATGTCGTCGAACCGATGGGTAACGAGAACAACGTCTACCTTCGGTTCGCGGGCGGCGACGAGTCGAAACCGATGGAGGAACGGGAAACCTTCGTCGCGACGCTCAGCGGAATGCGGACCATCGAGGACGGGCAGGAGGTCATCGCCCGGATTCCCGAGGAAGCGATACACCTGTTCGATGCCGAGACGGGAACGGCGCTTCGCAACCGGCGTCTCGACCAAGAGGCGACGATTCCGAATCGCTGACCCCGAATCGGTATTTGAAATCCCGACCTACCGCTGGTCGTACTCTTCTGGCGTGTACGTTTTCAGTTCGAGCGCGTGGATATCCGTCGTCATGTGGTCGCCGAGCGCGTCGTAGACCAACTGGTGTTGTTCGACCAGCGTCTTGCCCTCGAACGCCGGGGAGACGACGGTCGCGGCGAGGTGGTCTTCGTCGTGGACGCCCCGCGGGTGGCTCACGGTCGCGTCCGCGTCGTTCAGTTCGGATTCGATGAGTTCGGCGACTTCGTTCGCGTTCATGAACGACCCTTTTCCGTCGGCGACCAAAAGACGACGGGTTCGAACACGCCGACGGTCGAATCAGGCGCGGACTATTTCGTCGAGTCGCCCGACCGTTTTCGCGTCCGGTTCCGTCCCGTTGCGGTCGCCCGACAGTTCGACGCGCTCGACGGGAGGTCGTCTGTATTCGGTGTAGACGTTCCAGACGGTCCCGTCGTCGGCTTCGACGGTGAACTCCTGAACGTCGTCGTCAGGTTGCCAAACGCGGGTAATCTTCCCCTCGACGGTTCCGCCGCCGCTCGACTTTTCGGGCGACCAGTCGAACGCGACCGCCATCCCTTCCGTTACTTCGTTCGGTTCGAGCGTCCTGTCAGTCATCATCGACCGTAGCGCCTCGACCACCCTGAACGTACTGGCCCTACGTCCACTGGTCGAGGCCGGTCTGGGTGATGCTCTCTTCGATGCGCTCGAAGCCGCGCGCCACCTCGTCCTCGCGGATGTCCCACTCCTCGGTGACGTACTCGCGCGCCGCCTCGATGTCCGGGTCCATCTCCGGGTCGAACTCGAACTCGTCGGTCACGTCGGGTTCGAGGAACATCCCGCGGATGACGTCCACGTTCTCGATGTACGCGTCCCGTTCTTCGAGGACGCCCCAGAGGTCGCCGTGCTCTGTGACGCCCTTGAGCGCCGTCTTCGGGCCGACGCCGGAGACACCTTCGTTGAAGTCGGTGCCACAGAGGATGGCGATATCGACCAACTGCTCCCACGTGATGTCGTGTTCGTCGAGCGTCGCCTCGAAGTCCATCAGTTCGGGATTCCCCTTGCTCGTCAGTTGACGAAGGGTGAGCGGCGCGCCCAGCAAGAGCGCGTCGTAATCCTCGGTCCCGGCGTAATCGACCGCGCCGGTTCGCGCCATGTGCGCCGCCTGCGCCTCGCCCTCCGCGGGCGCTTCGATGACCGGCACGTCGAGCAGGTCGAGCAGTTCCCGCGTCGTCTCCTGAATGACGGGGGTGAGTCGCTGGGTGTGGGCGTCGAGCCGCGCGACTTCGATTGCGTCGCCCTCCTCGCGCGCCTCCTCAAGTCGCTCCTCCAGTTTCTCGCGCTGTTCGCGCCGGTCCTCGATTTCGTCGCTCTTGAGGTCGGTCACGTGGCCGTCGAAGACGAACACCGGCGTCAGGTCGTGCTCGAAGAATTTCGGTAAGCCCTGGACGACGCCGACGAGATTTGCGACTTCGGTGCCGTCCTCGGTGGTGTACACCTCGTCTCGCGTCCATTTCACCGTCGTCGTGAGGTAGCGATAGAGCCAGTTGTGCGCGTCGATGGCGACGAGCGACCCCTCGATGTCGTCGAAGCTGATCTCTTCGAGGGATGCGAGCTGTCGAAGTGCGGAGTTTCCCATTTGGCGACGCTACGGGCGGGAAGGGCTTCAAAGCACCCTCTTCGACGCGCCGAGGGGAGGTCCGTGGCACGGAAAACGACGAAAATGAGCGAAAAACCCGCCCGACTAACTGCCGGAGTCGGTCGTCGTGGTCGTGGTAGTCGTCGTCCCGGAACCGTCGTCGGTCGTGGTTGTCGTGTCGCTCGTCCCCGTCGTTGTAGTCGTATTCGTCGTCGTTGTGGTTGTATTCGTGGTGGTCGTGTCGGAGTCGTCGCCGTTCGTCGTAGTCGTCGTGGTCGTTTCGGAATCCGACCCCGACCCACGTCCGAGCGCGGCGTCGAGTTGCGCTTTCGTCTTCTTCGGGTTCACCGTCGGTGCCGTCACCGTGTCGCCGACGACGATGCGGGGAACGGCCGAAATCGGAATCTCGTGTACCTGGTCCATCGTCCGTTCGATTTGGGACTGGTACTTTTTCGCCTCGATTTGCGAGGTGATTTTGGAGAGGTGGCTCACGTCGGCCTCCTCGGCGATGCGGACGAGCGTCTCCGTCGTCGCCCACCCCGGCGAACTGTTCTGGTTCTGGAACATCGTACCGAAGTACGTCCAGTAGGATTCGGGGTCCTCGTTCCAGACAGACAGTCCGGCGCGTGCGGCGCGGGGTTCGTCCGGGCCGTGGAACCCTTCGCCGTCCTCGTAGGCGACTGCGCGGAACTCGATGGCCACGTCGCCGGGTTTCACGTACTCCTCGATGAAGGTCGGTAGGATGTTCAGGACGAAGTCGTGGGTGTACGGGCACTTCCACGCGCCGTAAAACTTCGCCGTCACCGAGGCGTCGTCGTCGCCCATCGTCGCGTACTCGTTCTCGGTCGGCTTGCTCGGCAGCGGAACCGACCGGTACGCTTTCGGCGACGGTTCGACCTTCTCCGGGGGACCCTCGTCGGACGCCGACTTCGAGTCGTTTTCGGTGTCGGTCGTCTCCGGGGCCGCCGGGCCCTCCTCCGTGGTAGTCGACTGTTCGCCGCCGGACCGTTCGCCCGTCGTCTCGGGACTCCCGTCCTTCGAGAAGGCCGAACACCCCGCAATTCCGGCCGAGAGTCCCGCCCCGATGACGCCGAGCACTCTTCTTCTATCGTCTCTCACTACGATACGGAAAGAGATACTCCACCTTCGTTAATAGGGCGTTAATAGCTGAATGAACGGGTCGAGGACCGCGAACGCGCACCGCACTCGAATCGGGCGAGGGACCTCGAAATTCACTCCCGCGGGGGAGTCGCTCCCTCCTTCGACGCAAGAAATGCTTGTTCCCCCGACGAGAGGTCGCGCTCGCGGTAGCGGTCCAAGCCGTCCTGATAGCGCTCGCGCCCCGCTACGGGACGTGGATGTTCCAAGACGAGTTCGGCCAACCCGGTGTCCTCGCCGGTGAACCCGAACCCCGCCCGGTAGAGCGCTTGGTACGCGTAGGGGTTGTTTACCGCGATTTTCACGCGGTGATATCCCCGGTCGTGAATCCGCTCCGTCGTGAATCGGGCGAGTTTCGGGCCGATTCCCTCGCCGCGTCGGTCGGCGTGCACGGTCACGTACCGGAGCCACATCGTCCCGTCGTCGGTTCGGTCCTCGTTGAACGCGATGGCTGCGACGACCGATTCGTCGCCGAAGCTCACCGGCGGGCGTTCCGACGGCCGCTCGGCGCGGACGACGGCCTTCCCCGTGTTCGACATCACGAACTTGCCCGCGTAGCTGAACCGCTCGTAGTCGAGGCGTATCTTCGGCCCGTCGTCCGGCCAGCCCAATACCGCATACTCCATGTCATCCGGTTTCGACGCGACGTACATCCATCCATCGGGGCGGTCGCGGGAGAACGGATGTCGGTCCCCCGCCGGATTTTATGTGGTCGCATTCGTTGTTCCGATATGACCCCTACCGACGGCGACATCGGGCACTTCGACCGCATCGCGCGCTTTTACGACTCCTTCTCGCCGGAATCGGACTCCGACGTCCTCCGCGAGGGACTCGAACAGGCGGAGCGTCCGATAGAGCGAATCGCCGACGTCGCCGGGGGAACCGGTCGTGCCGTTCGGGCCTTGGATGTCAACGAGGAGGTCGTGGTCGATGCGTCGGCGGGGATGCTCGCACAGGCCCACAGTCACGGCTTGGCCTGCGTGCGCGGCGACGCTACGAGACTGCCGCTGGCGAGCGAGTCCGTCGATGCCGCCGTCATCTCCGACGCGCTGCATCACATCGGCGACCCGGACGCGACGCTCGCGGAGGTCGAGCGAATCCTCCGTCCGGGCGGCGTGCTCATCGTCCGCGAGTACAACCCGGCGACGGTCCGCGGGTGGTTCCTCGTCCGCGGCGAACACCTGCTGGGGATGGACTCGACGTTCGTCACGCCGGAGGCCTTGGTTCGGAAGTTGGACGCCGCGAATCTCGTCCCGCGCGTTCGAAATCGCGGATTCGACTACACCGTCGCGGGCGTCAAGCCGACACCGGGAACGCCATAACCCCGGCGTTCCAACACCGTGTATGAGCAGTGCGTTCGGCACCCGACGGTTCGACCGCTCGTCAACCACGGCAGGACTGGTCATCGGCGACGTGATGGTGTTGGTCGTCCTCCTCGGAATCGGGAGTATGAACCACAACGAGAACATCATCGGGAATCCCGGCTACTTCGCCGGGACCGTCGCGCCGTTCCTCATCGGGTGGATAATCGCGTCGCTCGTCGTCGGACTGTACAGTTCACGCGCGCGTCGGTCGGTCCGCAGTTCGGTGCTGTTAGCGGACGGAACGTGGGTCATCGCCGCGCTCATCGGAGCGGGCCTTCGCGCGACGTCGTTCTTCCACGGCGAGTCGCCGCTCACGTTCGTCCTCGTCATGCTCGGCTTCGGACTGCTCTTCATGACCGTCTGGCGACTCGTGGCGAGCGTCGCGTCGAACGCGTTGTAACCTCCCCGTTCCGCCGGTCGAAGGCTGGCTCCGCGGCCCGTAGCGTGAAGTGACTCCCGACTGTGGATTTCGTGATGTCATCCATCCCGACGGAGTTTCAGGAGTTGTTCGAGAAGCCGGTGTTCGCGTACTTCGCCACGCTCACGCCGGACGGCCTGCCGCACGTAACGCCGGTGTGGGTCGATTACGACGCCGACGAGGACAGAGTGCTGGTCAACACCGAACGCGGTCGGCGCAAGGAGCGAAACGTACGAGAGAATCCGAAAGTCGGAATGGGGATGACGGACCCCGACGACCGCTACCGGGCGCTCTCCGTCCTCGGCGAGGTGGACGAAGTAACCGAAGACGGTGCCCGGGAACACATCGACGACCTCTCACGACGATACACCGGCGAGGAGTACCAACCGGAGATTCGAACGGCGCGGGTCCTCCTCAAAATTCGCCCCGACGAGGTTATCGCTCACGGCGGGGACTGACGGAACGCGTTCAGACGGTGACGCGCCGGTATTCGACGTAGGAGTACACCGTGAGGTAGACGGAGGCGAGAAGCACCGGCCCGACCATCAGGTAGATGGCGTACTGCGGGACAAAGACGGCGAGGACGGCGAGGACGCCCGCCAGTTTGAACAGCGGCCCGGCGCGCGTATGCGTCTTCTTCCACACGTCGTCGTTCGAGAGCGTCCACGGGGTCTTGATGCCGACGAACCAGTTGCGCTCGACGCGATTCATGAGCGCGCCGATGAAGTAGAACAACACGCCCATCGCCGGGGCGAGGACGGTCGTGAAGTTGAACCGGTAGCCGAGGTTCCACAGGATGGTCAGCAGATGGACGTACAGCATGAAGGCGACGAACAGGACGACGAACAGGTCGTAGTACTCCCGAAACGCCGCGACGTTCTTCCGGAGCGGGTCGATGCGCGGAAGCGCGGCGAGCAGGACGAGGAGTCCCGCGGTCAGCGTCGGAAGAAGCAGTAGGCCCCACAGTTTCGGCATCGTCCCGTCGGCGGCACCGCTCGCGTTCCAGTGGGTCGCCATCTGTCCCGGCATTCGGGGATAGAAGTACGCGCTGAGGCCGAACGAAACGACGACGAGCGCGAGCGCGATGAAGTACGATTTTCTCCCCTTCATAGACGATAATTGTTCTCGTACCAATATAAACCTACGCGGGTTTCCTCAAACACAATCCTGATTGACCTCCGGTCGGTCCGTTTCGCCATGAGTACTACCGATATCGATTATTCTGCACGTGCGAAAGACGTGCTCGGCTTCTCCAGATGGTGGCAGGTCGCCGCCGCCGTCGTGATGATGGGGCTCGTCAGTCCCTATCAGTACGTCTGGTCGTCCATCCGTTCGCCGATGGCGAACCGCCTCGCCATCGACCCGGCGGCGCTCGGCGCGGTGTTCACCCTCTTCGTCATCTTTCAGGCGGGGTCGCAGTTCCCGGTCGGTTGGTGGCGCGACAGACACGGCCCGCGTGCGCTGACGCTACTGGCCGGACTCCTCGCGGGAGGCGGCTACCTCGGCCTCTCGCGTGCGACGAGCGTCTGGCAGTTGTACGTCCTCTACTCGCTCGGTGCCGTCGGGGTCGGCATCGTCTACACGGTCGCGGTGAACACGGCGCTGAAGTGGTTCCCGGACCGTCGCGGCCTGACGACCGGACTCGGGACGATGGCTTTCGCGGGCGGCAGTGCGCTGGTCGTTCCGTACGTCCGGGCGAACGCGACGGCCGCGAACTATCCCGGCGTCCTCCGGAACATGGGCCTGCTCATCGGAATCGGAATCATCGTCGGCGCGGTCGTGCTTCGGGACCCGCCGAAGGGGTGGCTCGAAGCGACGACGAACGGGGGCGACGACGCCGGTTCCGACGCCGACCCGACCGCGAGAAAGCAGTACACGTGGCGCGAGATGGCGGGAACGTGGCAGTTCTGGGTGATGTACGTCATGTTCGTCTGCGCCAGCGGAGCCGGACTGATGCTGACCGCGAAGGTCGTCTCCTTCGCCGAAAACCTCGGTTTGGCGGCCGTCATCGCGACGGTTTCGGCGACGGTGTTGCCGGTCGCGGGCGGCGTCGGCCGTCTGGTCGTCGGGGACGCCTCGGACCGTCTCGACCGCGAAAAGGCGATGGCGGCGTCCTTTTTCCTCTGTGGAATCGGCCTGTTCGCCGTCGTCTGGTTCGCGCGCGCGGAATCGAACGTCGGATTCATCCTCGCGGTCATCGTCGCCACGTTCTTCTGGAGTCCGCAGTACACGCTGTTCCCGAGCGTCGTAGGTGACTACTACGGCCGAGAACACTCGTCCGCGAACTACGCGCTCCTCTACTCCGGCAAGATGTGGGGCGGGGTGTTCGGCGGGGCGGTCACGGGCTTTCTCATCACCGCGACGGGGTGGACGACGGCGTTCCTCGTCGGGGGCGTGCTCGCAATCGTGGCGGCGGTCGGCGCGCTGTTCCTCCGTCCGCCGACGGACAGCTAATTGTTCGAACCAATTCTCTCCGTAATTTTCTTCCAGTGGTTAGCACGGTTATCAGTGACACGATTTGGGCGATTGGTGGATTACTACTGGGCATCGACGAACCCCTCGAAAGGCCAATATTCGCGCTTCTCTGCCTCCGTATTCCAGATGCATCTCCATAAGTTATGAGTACTATTTCCGTAGATTCCTTAGAGCATTCCCAAGGCATACAGGAAACAGCTGCTTTTCCTACGGGAAACAGTTATATACCTGCACCGCATATTATAGAATACATTATGACTGGATACTACGACCTCATTCTCGGACTGATCCCGCTCGCACTCGTCGGCGTAACCGGAGCGTTCAGCGCGGCCGGGCTCGCACTGACCACTGCAGTACCCCTCGGAGCGACCGTCTCGGTCCTCCTCATCGGACACGCGCTGTTCGTGAACGGTCCCGTCGATGAAACGCCCGCCCCGAACCCCCAGTCATCCACGCCAATCAACTCCGCTGACTGAATCCCTTCGATTTCCCTCTCTCCTCTTCTCTCTTCCTTCGATTCCCGTTACCGTTCCTTCCCTCAATTCCCTTCGATACCCGTCAGAGTCCCGACTCTCCATCGCGTCTCCGGTTCCCGGTCCGGTCGGTTCCCGCTTCCCGTTCCTCAACGGTTTTGTCGCTGGCATCCGTTTTGTGAGCCATGACCGAGACGCTGTTTTTGACGAGCGACGACGTTGCAGGACTGGCCGGAATGGACGAGTTCGTCGATGCCGTGCGCGACGGCTACCGCCAGCGGGGGACGGGCGCGCCCGCGAAACCCCGAACGACGCTGGTGAACGACGAACCGGCGGGGATGTTGACCGGCTACTCGGCGATTCTCCCCGAAACCGGCGCGATGGGGGGGTACATGTACTCGGCCGGATTCGGCGCGGGCGATGCGTGGTTCATGACGCCGCTGTTCGACGCCGAGAGCGGCCAGCCCCTCGCGCTCATCGACGGCGCGAGCATGAATCCGTTCAAGACGGGCGCGGCGGGTGCAGTCGGACTCGACGCGCTCGCCCGCGAGGACGCGACCTCCCTCGCAATCATCGGTAGCGGCGCACAGGCGCGCGGACAACTCAAAGCCGCCGTGACCGTCCGCGACATCGAAACCGTCTCCGTCTTCTCGCCGACGAAGGAGAGTCGCGAGTCGTTCGCGGCCGAGATGAACGAGGCGCTCTCCGCGTCGGTCGCCGCCGTCGCCAGCAGCGCCGCGGCAGTCGAGGACGCGGACATCGTTATCACCGCGACGACGGCCAGCGAACCGGTGTTCGACGGCGACATCCTCGAAGACGGGACGCACGTCACCGCGATGGGACAGTATCATCCCGAAAAGAGCGAACTCGACGAGACGACGATAGAGCGCTCGAAATACGTCCCCGACTTGCGAGAGCGGGCGACGCAGGACGCCGGGTCGTTCCTCGCGGCGCTGGAGTCGGGTGCGGTGGACGAGGACCACATCCACGCCGAACTCGGCGAGGTGGTCGCGGGCGAGAAACCGGGTCGTGAATCCGAAGACGAGATAACCGTCTTCGACAGCGGCGGGACCGGCATCGAAACCGTCGCCTCGGCGTACATGCTCTACGAGAAGGCGACGGCGGAGGAACTCGGCTCGACGATTTCGCTGTCGCCCGCGAGCGAAGCGTTGACCGGGGAATAGCGTCCGTTTACGACCGCGACCCGACCCACGCGCCGAGGGCGATGCCGTAGATGGCGTGTCCGGCGTGGAATATCGTCGATTCGTCCTCTTCGAGCGTCATCCCTACCAACCGACCGAGCATGACGCGCTCGCCGAAAATAGAGAGGAGCAGTCCGTAACCGAGGCCAGCGATGGTCCCCTCCGTTTCGGCGTCGAGCGCCGAGTTCGACCCCTCGCCGAACGCGACGCTGAAGAAACCGCCAGCGACGGCACCGTACAGCGCGTGGAGGAAGAAGGCACCCAGCGGATGCTCGTCAGGGTTGCCACCGACGTATCGTGCGAGAAAGTCCGCCGTCGGCGGGTACGATACGGAGACGGACTCTCGAAACACGGTCATGACGACGGTGCTGAAAAGTCCGCCCACGAATCCGTTTTTGACGTTCGAAGCCATACGGCGGTTCCACGGGGTCCGCGTCGATAGCTGTGGTGGCAAAGCGGACGGCGAACGCGCTTACGCCGACCAGCCGACCTGCTCTTTCGCCTTCTCGATGGCTCCCTCGACCTTCTTTTCGAGTTCGTCGATGGAGCGCTCGACGTGGTGGACTCGCTCGCGCGGTATGCGTCGAACCACGTCGTCCCCGTCGTCGTTTTCCCCGACCTTGACGAGCCAGTGGTCGTCGAAGTACACGATGTCGTCGTTCTCGACCGCTCGTTCCTGTACCTTTCCGTCCGGGTCGTCGTAGACGATAGTCGCGGTGCCTGTGTCCGGCATCGTTCGTTCGTGGGACGACTGAACTGAAACCTCCTTCGGCCGGAACGAAACTCACTCCTCGTTCGCCCGGCGACGGATATCGACGCGATAGTCCGAAAGCACGTCCCGCCCGAGGATGAGGTGGTGGCGCATGTGGCTTCTGTCCTCGACGCTGGCCGTGACGCGGTGCCACCGCCCGCCGATGCCGATGTCCACGTCCACCAACGGCCGTGTTTTGCTCGTTTTCCCGCTGCCGAACTTCACGGCGGCGCTGCTCTTGACGGGTCCCGCGCCGACGCGCGACGCGAGGTCGATGCCGATGCTCGTTCGGGTCGCGCCGGTGTCCGCCTTGGCGACGACCGACGCCGCCTCGCGCATGCCGTTGACCGTCACCCACTCCGTGTAGCCGACCGTCCGCCGTCCGTTCGCCGCGGCCGAATCGACCGGCTTGCAGTTCGGAATCGAGTCGTCGAGCGTCCTCGCAACCGCTTCGACCCGTTCGCTGGCGACCTCGCCGCCAGCGCATTCGATGGCGTACCGGGCGATGAACGGGGCCGCGCTGCTGCCGGTCGCGCGGAAGAGGCCGGTAAACCCCGCCGTCGGGTTCACTTCGAGGACGTACCAGTCGCCGTTCCACTCCATCACGTCGACACCGGCGACGTCGAGACCGAGGACGTGCGTCGCCTCGCGTGCGATGGTTCGAACCTCGTCGGGAATCTCGTCCGTCGCGTCTTCCGGCGTTCCCCCGCGCGCAACGTTCGTCCGCCAGTCGCCGTTCGGGGCCGAGCGTCGCATCGCGCCGACGATTTCGTCGCCGACGACGTAGACGCGGACGTCGGACTGTCTCCCGTCTTGGTCGAGAAACCGCTGGAGGAACGTGTGTCTGTTGCCGACCATCGGCGTCGGCCGTTTGCCCGTCCCGACCTTCCACGCGGCTTCGCCGTGAGTTCCGATTCCCGCCTTCTGGAGTATCGGCCCGCCGACGAAGCGACGACCCTCCGCGAACGTGGCGGCGGACAGTCCGAGGAACGAATCCGGCGTCCTGATGCCGTGGTTCGAGAGGCGGACCGCGGTCGCGTACTTGTGAATCGCGGTCAGCACGGCGTCCGGCCGGTTGACCATCGGGCGGAGTCCGGCGACCGCGTTAGCGATTTCGAGGTGTTCCAGCGGGTGTTCCGCGGTCGTCAACAGCAGCCGATTGACGACGATATCCACGTCCGGGGCGAACCGCGGCTCGTCGTCGAGTATCTGAATCCGGGTGTTTCCCTTCCGTAACCAGACCGGCGTGTAACCGAGGTCCTCAACCGCGTTCAAAATGGCCTTCGTCTCCTTGCTGTTGTGAAAACTGAGGACGCCGACCCGAATCGGGGCGTCGTCTGTGCGAGCCATACGCACTCTAGGCGTGGAACGAGCCTGTCGGTTTCGTCGGTCAGAAACCAGGAGAGGTCCGAAAACGGTCGTGTTACAGTCCGAGGGCTTTCAGCAGCGGGATACCGCTCGCCAGCGCGCCGACGAGGTACCCGCCGATAGCGCCGCCGTTCAGGAGCGGCAGTCCGGCGTGTGCCCGACCCTTCATCACCATCCAGAGCAGGACGACCAGTCCGACGAGCGTCCCGACCATCGCGGTCAGCGCGGGCAGGTTGAGCGCGATACCCGAGAGAAGCGGTTCGGCCGGGGAGAAGAAGGCCGCGCTGGCGACCATCACGGTCGGCATGACGGCATCGCCGAGTCCGATGAAGAACGCGTCCCGGTCGTGAGCACCGCTTCCGGCCTCGTCCGTCTCGACGTCCTCGCCGCCGTCCACCGCCTGTTCGTCGGCCGACGCCGCCACCTCGTCCTCGTTCACCGCACCCTCGCTGGTGGCCTGCACCGCGTCTTCGAGGAAGGAGTAGGAGAGCGACAGCGGAATCACGAGGATGACGGGTATCTTCAGGTCCATCACGCCCGAGGCGAGCGTCAGCATGTGTTCCGTGCCGTAGACGCTGATGGCGTCGTACACCGCGAGCACCGCGAGCAGGAGAATCGCGGGGAGCAGGCCGAAACTGATGCCGAACAGTCCGGCCGACCCGGCCCCCATCACGACGCCCGCCGAGTCGATGACGTACCATTCGGGATAGAGCAACAGCGCGACCGAAACGAGCGCGGCGGCGGCCCACGCGAGGACGTTGACCTGTGACCCATCGACCGTGACGGTGACGACGGCCGGAATCACCACGGTGAAGACGTACAGCGAGAGCATCCCGCTCGTGAGGATGATTATCGCGCGGAGAATCCACTCCACGCCGAGTTTGATGACCAACAACATTCCCGCCGTGAAGACGAGGATAACGCCGATGTAGACGAGGCTGTTCGTCGGATTGGAGGGGTCCTTGACCGTCTGGTAGCCCGCCGTCTTGAACGGCCCCACCAGCGCCAGCGCGCCGAGTTGCACCGCCAGAAAGATGGCGACGGTGAACCCGGAGGCGACGAACTCCCGCGTTCGAGTATCCATATGCGGAGAAGGAAGTGCCCCCTCTTTGTGGTTTTGGGTTCGTCGGACGGCTGGTAGTTCGTGAACCGAGCGCGAAACCGCTAGCGGGCGTAGAGCTTCGACCCGACAAGCATCGCCAGTTGCGCGTCCTCGTCCGGCGACACCGCCACGTACGGCCGCGACACCGGCCCGAACACGTCCACGACCCGACCGACTTCCGACAGCCCTTCGTCCACCACCGTCGTCCCGATGTTCGGGTACTCATCGCTCGGCGACCGCACGATGGCGAGTCCTTGGGCCGTCCGGACGACCTGTCCCAACCGCTGCATCAGTTGCGCATGGCCGTGACGTACGCGGCGACGGCCTGAATGAGGTCGTTCTTCGAGGAGTCGTCGGCGTTCTGCACCAACACGCGACCGCGCGCCGTCCACCCCTCGCGGGAGTAGGCTTTGTCGCGTTCGATGACGGTATCGTAGCCGACTTGTTGCACCGCTCGGGCGATCTCGTCCACCGTCGGGTCCTCGACGGCGGATTCCTGGGGCACCCGCCGCCCCTCGCCGCGGGTCAACTCCGCGTCGATGTAGGCGGGCCAGATGACTATCTCGACCATACCTACCTCTCCACAGTCCCGCGTTAAACGCCTTTTCGTGTCACGCCGAGGCGGGAACCGATGTCGGTCGTGGGTCCGCTTCCGTTACGGACGATACGGAATAGTAGAATACAGTATATGAAGATGGAAGAAAGTAGATGGAAGTGTAGAGTAGCAGAAAACAGTAGAGAGCAGTAGAAAACAGTGTAGAACAGTGTAAAATAGTATAAAATAGTATGAGGACAGAGGATTCAGTAGTAGTACAACAACATTCAGTACTTTTCACTACGCTTTAGTAGATTACCTTGGCGGTCACGGTGAGGGCAGCAGGGAAAGTCGGGGGATTTCGAACCGCTCAGTCGCGCCGCGCCAGCAGTCCGACCAGCGCGACGGCGGCGACGGCGACGGGAACGCCGAGTCCGGGTTGGCCGTTCGATTCCGTCGTCGTGGCGGCAGTAGTCGTGGTCGTTTTCGAGTCGGTGCCGCTCGTGTCCGTGTTCGTGGTTTCAGTCGTCGTGGTGACGTTGGCCTGTGCGTACGCCTCCGGGTGGAGCGTCTTCGCCAGTTTCGTGATGGGTGTCACGATTTGCGGGGCGGGTTGGCTCACGTAGTTCGGGTTCAGCGAGACGGTCCGGTTCTCCTTCGCGGCCGGGGTTTCGCCATAATCGTCGGGAATCTTCGAACCGGCCGAGAGGATGAACCAGTCGGGTTGCTGTTCGACGACGACTTCGCTGCTGATCGGCTGATAGCTCTTTATTCCCGCCTCGGCCGCGACGTTCGTTCCGCCCGCTTGCGTGATGATGGTGTCCATGAAGGTTCCCGACCCGGCGGTGTACCCGCCGCTCATCACGTACATGACCTTAGGGCTGTCCTCGCCCTCGACGGCCTGATGGACGGTTTCGATGCGGTCTTTCATCCACGAGACGGTCCGTTGTGCGCCGTCGCACTCGCCGGTGAGTCGCCCCGTGAGTTCGGTTTTCGCGTAGATGTCGTCGATGGACTTCGACTCGCGGAACTTGTACACCGTCAGCCCCGCATCGCGGAGCTTCTTCACCGTCTCGTCCGAGATGACGTTGGGCGCGAGAACGAGGTCGGGTTCCTGCGCGACGACCTTCTCGGGGACGGCCGCCGTCATCCCGGAACCCGAGACGTTCGCCTTCGCGCTCGCGCCGTCGAGGTACGCGGAGTACTTCGAGACGCCGACGACTTTCTCCTTCCCGCCGATCTTCCACATCGTCTGGGCCGCGCTCGGCGAGAGCGTGACGATCCGACTCGGTTCTTCCTCTATCGTGACGTTCGTGCCCGTCGCGTCGGTCTTCGTGACCGGGTACGTGCAGGTCTCCTGTGCACCGGCGACGCCCGCGCCGAGGCCGACTCCGAGGGAGCCGACGACCGCGGCGACGAGCACCAGTGCCGACAGCAGTACGCGTCTCATACATCGGCCGTCGAGCGTATTCAATAAATATTTACCTAAAGCAACTTCACTTTCAAAGAGATGCGATACGGGACGCGCGTGACGACGTGGTGTGCGGGGTTGGCGGCGACGCTCGTCGCCGTCGTGCTGGTGAGCGCGGCCATCGGTCCGACCTCGCTCTCGCCTGTCGTCGTCGGCAAGGCCATTCTCAACGCGGTGGCGGTGCCGACCGGCGTCCGGCTCGGCAAGCAGGCGCTCGTCGTGCCCGGCGGACTGACCATCGGGGTTCCCGCGCTGGACCTTCGGTACGGTCACGTCTTCTCGTTCGCGGTTC
Organism: Haladaptatus paucihalophilus DX253; assembly: GCF_000376445.1. NCBI lineage: Archaea > Methanobacteriati > Methanobacteriota > Halobacteria > Halobacteriales > Haladaptataceae > Haladaptatus > Haladaptatus paucihalophilus. The sequence continues at coordinate 180,425 of NZ_AQXI01000001.1, forward strand.
CACACACCGCCGAGGTCATCGTCGTTCGACTTCGACTGCCGCGAATCGCCCTCGCCGGAGTCGTGGGCTTCGCCCTCGCAACCGCGGGCGTCGTGATGCAGGGTTTCTTCCGCAACCCGATGGCGGACCCGTCCATCATCGGCGTCTCCTCCGGCGCGGCGGTCGGCGCGGTGGCGACCATCGCGCTCTCGATTTCCATCCCCTTCGCGCTCCCCCTCTTCTCGTTCGGCGGTGCAATCGCCGCCGCCTTCAGCGTCTACCTGCTGGCGACGCAGAACGGGCGAACCCCCGTCGCCACCCTCCTCCTCGCCGGTGTCGCGGTACAGACGCTCCTCGGTGCCGTCGTCTCCTTCCTCCTCCTCCGGAGCGGCAGAAGCCTCCGCGAGGCCGTGCTGTGGCTGATGGGTCACCTCCACAACGCGTCGTGGACGAAGGTCGGCCTCGCGCTCCCCGTCTCCGTCCTCGGATTCGCCGTCCTCCTCGCGTTCGCGGCCGACCTCAACGTTCTCCTGCTCGGCGAGGAGGACGCCCACAACCTCGGCGTGGAAGTCGAGCGGACGAAGCGCCTCCTTCTCACCGTCGCCAGCGTCGTCACCGCCGCCGCGGTTTCGGTGTCCGGCGTCATCGGGTTCGTCGGCCTCGTCGTCCCGCACATCATGCGCCTGCTGGTCGGTCCCGACCACCGCATCCTGCTCCCCACCAGCGCGCTCGCCGGGGCCGTCTTTCTGGTCGCAACCGATACCGTCGCTCGCTCCGCCGTCGGCGCGGTGGACCTCCCCGTCGGCATCGTCACCGCCTTCCTCGGCGCGCCCTTCTTCCTCTATCTGCTCCGCAAACGCGAGGTGCGCTCGCTGTGATTCGAATCGAGGACGTCTCGATAACGCTCGGCGAAAACGAGGTCCTCGACGGCGTGTCGGCGTCCATCGACGAAGGGCGTTTCGTCGGCCTCGTCGGGCCGAACGGGGCGGGCAAGACGACCCTCCTCCGCGCGACCAACGGCGTCCTTTCGCCCGATTCGGGCCGCGTGGTCGTGGACGACGACGCTATCGCGGACCTCTCCTCGAAGGCCGCCAGCCGTCGCGTGGCGACCGTACCACAGGACACCTCTCTCTCGTTCGATTTCGACGTGCGCAACGTGGTGGCGATGGGTCGGAACCCGTACCGGACCCGGTTCGGGAGCGAAATAGGCGCGAAACCCGCGGGGAGCGACGGATTCGGCGGGGAAAGGGGGACCGATGTGGTGGAACGCGCGATGGACCGAACCGAGGTGTCGGCGTTCGCCGACCGCTCCATCACCGAGGTCAGCGGCGGCGAGCGCCAGCGCGTGTTACTGGCGCGGGCGCTCGCACAGGACACCCCCGTCCTCCTGTTGGACGAACCGACCGCCAGCCTCGACATCAATCACCAAGTCCGCACGTTCGAACTCGTCCGCGAACTCGTCGCCGACGGGAAGACCGTCGTCGCCGCGATTCACGACTTGAACCTCGCCGCCCACTACTGCGACGAACTCCTGCTCCTCGCGGACGGGTCCGTGCTCGCCGACGGAACCCCCACCGAGGTACTCGCCGAGGAGACCCTCCGCGAGGCGTTCGACACTCGCGCGGTGGTCTCCAGACACCCCGTGACCGGTTCGACCTACGTGACCGCGCTCCCCGAGCGAACCGCCGGAACCGACGGCAATGGCGACCGCGAGGACGATGGGAGCGGTCGGGTGCACGTCATCGGCGGCGGCGGAACCGTCTCACGACTCCTCTACTTGCTCTCGGCGGCGGGCCACGAGGTGTCCGTCGGCGTGTTGAACGAGGGCGACTCGGACCTCGAAACCGCCCGCCACCTCGGACTGGAGACGGTCGCCGAAGAGCCCTTCGCGCCCATCGGCCCCGAGGCGCGAACCGCCGTCGAGCGGCGCATCCGCGAGGCCGACGTGACCGTCCTCGCCGACGTCGAAATTGGGACGGGCAACGTGGCGAACCTGGACGCCGCCGCCGAGGCGGAATCGGTCGTCGTCGTGGAGGAACGACCCTTCGAGGACAGGAACTACGCCGGAAGCGAGGCGGCGGTTCGGTACCGGTCGCTCCGCGAGCGCGGAACGGTGGTGTCCCCGGACGACCTCCTCTCGGCGGTCGCCGACGCGGTGTGACCGCCGTCGGAATCTCGGTTTTGTGTCACACTCTCCGTCGCCGTTTGTCCGCGTACAAGGGACGCTTACGCCGTCACGACCGGTTCGCGTAGCGCCGTTGTGCCAGTTCGAACAGCATCAGCGCGGCGAAGGCGCTCGCGGCGAGCATGACGATGGCCGCGATGCCGACCGGCACGGACGGCGCGATGACGGCCGCGGTTCCCAGCAGGGCACCCGAAACGAGCGCGGTGAGAAACCGCTTGATGCCGGTGAACGAGGCGAACTTCTGTGCGACCGTCGGGTCGAGCCCCACGATTCGGGACCAGACGACGTAGAGCGAGACGACGACGAGAAACGACAGCGCGGCGACACCCAACAACAGAAAGAATGCGTCAAGTTCCACGTGGGTTCGACTCTGTTGCTACTCAGGGTGGGGCACGCGGACATAAGTCTACCGAATGATAGTATCGAAAGCAAGGGAGATAGCGCAGTGTGGGGTCTACGGTATCTCGGGATGAGAACTTACGTGAGAGGATTGGTGACACTTTGGGAGGAAGCCAACCTCCCGCCAGAGCCTCCGGCACCGCCGAGATACGCGTGCTCACACTGACTGACGCGCCCGAGTCAGGAAGGGGCGCATCCGTTTCTATGACTTCCGCCACCTTTGTTATACGCCCGCTAAACCACCGAAAAACCGACCTTATCCACACCGGAACCCAACACGTCGGGGAGTCGTTTTTATCAGTTTCGCGCCCCCATATCCGGTATGAATCTCGCGGACAGCACCGTCGTCGTCGTGGGGAGCGGCTTCGGCGGGCTTTCGACTGCGTGCTATCTCGCCGACGCGGGCGCGGACGTGACGGTTCTCGAAAAGAACGAACAGCTCGGCGGCCGCGCGAGCAGACTGGAGGAAGACGGCTTCCGGTTCGACATGGGTCCGTCGTGGTACCTCATGCCCGACGTGTTCGAACGCTTTTTCGGTCACTTCGACCGCACGCCGAGCGACTACTACCGACTGGAGCGACTCGACCCGCACTACCGTATCTTCTTCAAGGACGGCGACGGGCGGGGGAGCGAAAACGGAGATGGGAGCGAGAACGGAACCGAAGGGGTCGATTTCGTCGATATCCTCCCGGAGTTGGAGAAGAACAAGGAGCTGTTCGAGTCGTTCGAACCGGGCGCTGGCGAGGCGCTCCAGCGCTATCTCGACCAATCCGAACGGAACTACGGCGTCGGAATGGAGCACTTCGTCTACACCGACCGCTCCCGGTTCCGGGATTACGTCTCGATGGACGTTGCGCGGAACGCCCGCGGGCTGAACCTCCTCGGGTCGATGCAGGACCACGTGGAGCAGTACTTCGACGACCCGCGACTCCAGCAGATAATGCAGTACACGCTGGTCTTCCTCGGCGGGTCGCCGAAGAACACGCCCGCCATCTACAACCTGATGAGCCACGTCGATTTCAACCTCGGCGTCTACTACCCGGAAAACGGTCTCGGCGGCGTCGTGGACGGTATCGTCGAACTCGCCGAGGAACTGGGCGTCGAGTTCCGAACCGACTACGAAGTGACGGACATCACGGGTCACGAGGGCGATTTCTTCGTCCACAGCGCCGACGAGAGAATCGCGGCTGACCTCGTGGTGAGCGACGCGGACTACCCCCACACGGAACAGGAACTCCTCCCACCGGAGTCCCGCCAGTACGACGCCGACTACTGGGAGTCGCGGACCTACGCGCCGTCGGCGTTCCTCCTGTACCTCGGCGTCGAGGGCGACGTGGAACCGCTCGCCCACCACACGCTCGTCCTGCCCGAGGACTGGAACGAGCACTTCGACCGGATATTCGATACCCCGTCGTGGCCCGACGACCCGGCCTACTACCTCTGCGTTCCGAGCGAGACCGACGATTCGGTCGCGCCCGAGGGACACAGCAACCTGTTCGCGCTCGTCCCCATCGCGCCCGGACTGCCCGACGGCCCGGCGATACGCGAGAACTTCCGCGAGAAGCTGTTGGACGACATCGAGGCGAACACGGGCGTCTCGCTCCGCGACCGCATCGTCTTCGAGGAGTCCTTCTCCGTCTCGGAGTTCGCCGACCGCTACAACAGCACGAAGGGAACCGCGCTCGGCCTCGCCCACACGCTCCTGCAGACCGGACCGATGCGCCCCGGCCACCGGTCGCCGACGGTCGATGGCCTGTATTTCACCGGGTCGTACACAACGCCCGGCATCGGCGTCCCGATGTGCCTCATCAGCGGCCAACACACCGCGGACGCCATGGTCGAGGACCACTAACGTCGAGTACCGACACACGATGATCCGTTCCTTCCTCACGCTGTCGCGGCCGCGATTCTGGCTCTATCTCGCCGGGCCGGTACTGGTGGGTTTGGCTTACGGCGCATCGACCGTCGGCGACCTCCTCTCCCCCGTCTCGGTCGCCCTGTTCGTCTACTTCCTGTTCCCGGCCAACGTCTTCCTCTACGGCATCAACGACGTGTTCGACGCCGACGTGGACGAGGAGAATCCGAAGAAAGAGGGGCGAGAGTCGCGGTATCGAGGGGACCGAGCGGTTCCCGTCGCAGTCGCGGTCTGTGCCGCGCTCGGCGTCGGGTTCCTGTTCGTCACGCCGTCCGCGGCGTGGCCGTGGCTCGTCGGCTTCCTCCTCCTCGGCGCGGAGTACTCCGCACCGCCGCTCCGGTTCAAGACGACGCCGTTCATCGACTCGCTCTCGAACGGGCTGTACGTCCTCCCGGGCGCGGCGGCCTACGCGGCGCTCGCCGGGAGTCAGCCCCCACTCCTCGCCGTGGTCGGCGGGTGGCTCTGGGCGATGGGAATGCACACGTTCTCCGCGATACCCGAAATCGAACCCGACCGTCGCGCCGGGATTCGGACGACGGCGACGGCGCTCGGGGAGTCCCGAACCCTCGCCTACTGTGCCGTCTGCTGGCTCCTCGCGGCGGGGCTGTTCGCGCTCCTCGACGTCCGCGCGGGACTGCTCCTGCTGGCGTACCCCCTGCTCGTCGTCGCGTGGGTCACCCGCGACGTGGACATCGCACGCGCCTACTGGTGGTATCCGGCCATCAACACCGCCGTCGGGGCCGTGTTGACCGTGGGCGGCCTGTGGGGTGTCGTCCGTGGATAGACGCGCCGCGGAGGCGCGGCTTTCCGCGCTCGTCCGCGAGAACCGGTTCACCATCGCGGTCGTCTTTCCGCTCATCGGTGCCGCGCTGTTCGTGGTGGGGTACGAGGCGTGGCTCCCGGCGTGGCTCGCGCGGAACCCCTTCCTCATCATCTTCGGGACGCTCGTCATGCGCTCGCCGCTCGTGGCCGGGTTGACGCCGCTCGTGGACCGACGGGCGGGTATCGCGCTCCTCCTGTTGACGGCCTACACGTACGCCATCGAGTTCCTCGGCGTGACGACAGGGTTCCCGTACGGGAAGTTCCACTACGTCCTCGAACTCGGCCCGATGCTGTTCGGGACGGTTCCGGCGGGGCTTCCGGTGTTTTTCTTCCCGCTCGTGCTGAACAGCTACCTGCTCTGTCTCCTGTTGCTCGGCCCGCGGGCGGACTCCCGCCTCGCCCGCTTTGCGGCCTCGCTCGCCGTCGTCGTCGTCATCGACCTCGTGTTGGACCCGGCGGCCGTCGCGCTCCGGTTCTGGGCGTACGCCGACGGCGGCGCGTACTACGGCGTCCCGCTCTCGAACTACCTCGGCTGGGTCGTCAGCGGCGCTGTCGCCGTCGGACTCGTCGAACTCGGATTCGATTGGCGGGCGCTCCGCGACAGACTCGACTCCTGTGAGTTCATGCTGGACGACATGGTGAGCTTCGTCATCCTCTGGGGTGCGATGAACCTCTACTTCGAACACTGGATTCCGGTCGTCGTGGCCGCCCTCCTGTTCGTCGGCCTCAGAAAGATAGACCGCTTCGACTTCGCCGTCTTTCGACCGGCGACTGGACTCTCCCGCTGACCGGACGGTCGGGTTCTCAGACGCGACGACGCACGAGCAGGCCGATGGCGATACCGAGACCGAGGGCCGCGAGCGTTCGCCGCGACTCCGAAAACCGCACGAATCGCGTCCCTTCGGGCGACACTTCGAGCGCGCCGATTGGGGCCGCCCCCGCACCGCCGCCCATTCGACTGCCGTCCGAACCGCCGACGCCGCCGAACCCGTAGCTCACCTTCGCTATCGGGATGATTGTTCGGTTGCCGACCTGTATCGGCGTTCCGTACACCGTTTCGGCACCCACGTTTCGACGGAATTGCTGCAGGAGGGCTTCGAGTCGCTCGAATACGTCCATACCCCTTCGAAAACGAAGCAGGAACAAATGATTTCGGGTGTTGACACGCGTCGAAGCGGGTACCGTCCGCTATTGGGACGTATATAGTACAACTAGTGACGTTTTTCTATCGCCCGTGCCAGCCACGAACTGTGGCGCACACGGCGTTGTCGTAACATATCGAACATCATCCACCACCAACCACTACCAGCCAGCACCTCGCGCCACACCATCTCCTTGCCACCGCACCGCTATCCGTCGGTTTTTCTACCCTTCTGTTCGGCCCTGTAACAAGAATCCGACGCCGAGCGACCAGCACCCGATTCCGACGCCCAGAAGTCCGAGCGAGAGCGGCGTCCACGAGTCTCGGTGTACCGCCTCGACCGGAGCGAGGTGAATCAGCACGTCTATCGCCGTCGTAATCGACGCCGCGTCGGCGAGAACGTCGGCGACGCCCACGATGACGAGCGGAAGCGAGAGGACGACCAACGCCGCTCCGAACGCGATGGCGCGTGTCCCGGCCCAGTGGACGGTTCTTCGGTCGAACATCGGCCGTCCTCAGAGACGACCCCGAGAGGCTTAGCGTTGCCCGCTCCGTTTCTCCCGGCGATACCAGACGAAGAAAGCGAGCACGAGAATCAGCGCGCCACCGGCGAAAAAGAGCGCTCCGGGTGGGATACCGGCACCCGACGCGCTCTCGGCGATGGTCCGCGTCGTGCTGGTCGTGCTCGCATGCAGCGCGGTCGTCGTCTTGTCCGCGACCGTCGTCGCGGCTTCCGCCGTCGTCCGGGCCGCCTCGTGGGTCGTTCCGCCGTCGGCGGGTGCGTGGGTCGTCGTCGCCGCGTTTCCGGCGCTGCCGCCCGCGTCGGCGCTTCGTGCCGTCGTCGTCGCTACCTTCTCGCCGCTGTCAGTGTTGCCGCTCGACCCCATCTGGAAGATGGGTCCGATGATCGGTCTGTTCGTGGCGAGTCGCTGGACGACGAGGCTCGCCAGCCCGAGGATGCCGAGACCGCCGAACAGGTTCGAGAGGGCGGATTTCAGTCCGACGGTATCCGACTCGTTCCCGGCGAAGAGGACGAGCGGTTCCGCGGTCGGCGCGTACACCTTCATTTCGCGCCCCTTGCTGGAGTAGGCCGTGTCCGCGACCTCGACGAGGTTGCCGTCTTCCAACTTTCCGAGGTGGTACTGGACGTTCTGGAGCGACGTCTCGACGCGTTCCGCGATGGTTGCCGGGGTCGCCGGTTCCTCGTACAGAGCCGCGAGGATATCGCGTCCGGTCTGCGAGGAGAGGGCGGCGACCAACGCGTCCGCGTCCTCGCTGTCGACGCCGACGACTCGCGGGTCGCGGTCCTCGTCCGCGACGGAATCGACGGTGGAGGGCAGAAAGTCGACCATACCCTACCATTCCGAGCGGGGACTATAACTTTGCCCGACGCGGGCTTTCCCGGTATTTTATTACGTCCCGCTGGAAACGCATGCGTCGGTAGGCGAAGACATGGACGGCGACGAAACCTCGTTACGAGCACTGTTGCAGATTCTCACGGAACCGCGCAGACGGTACGCGCTGTACCACCTCCGGCGGCACGACGAGACCACGGTCACGCGTCTCGCGGACAACGTGGCGGGGTGGATGGACGCCGACCGGGACGAACCCCTCTCGGGGCAGGAACACGTCCACATCTACACCGAACTCCACCACACCGACATTCCGCGGCTCGTCGCCGCCGGTATCGTTCACCTCCCCGACGACGAAGAGCGAGTGGAAGTCGTCTCGTTCCCGGACGTTCTCTCCGACCTCCTCGACGTCACCCTCGAATTCGACGACGGCGGGATGTGACCGCCCCGGAGCTTAGACACACTCTAATCCGCTCGCGTGACCGTTTCCGGCGCTTCGTTCCGCAGACGGGAGATTGAAGGGCCGTTTTCGCCTTGAAACGAGTATGAGAGCGTTCGCTCCGGGAAGCGTGACGGCGGTGTTCGCACCGGCCGAGTCGGGCGACGAGTCGAGAGGCGCGAGCATGGCTATCGAGGATGGGGTCGTCGCGTCGGTGCGGGCGGCGGACGAAACCCAGATACTGCTCGACGGCGAGGGGACCGACTTCGAACCCGTCTCCGGCGTGCTCGACGAGTTGGGATGCACCGCCCGCGTGGAACTCGAACACGACATTCCCATCGGGTGCGGCTTCGGCGCGAGCGGCGCGGCCACGCTCGCAACCGCGCTCGCGGCGAACGCGGAGTTCGGACTCGGACGCTCGCGGGAGGACCTCGTACACGCCTCGCACGTCGCCGAGGTGAACGCCGGAACCGGATTGGGCGACGTGTTTATCCAGACGGCGGGCGGCGCGCTGATGAGCGACGGGTCGGGTCGCCGCCGCTGGGAACCGACCGACGCCATCGAGTACGTCTCGTTCGGCGGGATGGCGACCAGCGAGACGCTGGGTAACCCGGACCTGATGGCGCGAATCGGACGCGTCGGCGGGAAGACGCTCGATTCGCTGCCGCGCGAGCCGTCCTTGGAACGCCTCACGCGGGACGCGTGGTCGTTCGCACGGGAGATAGAACTCCCCACGGACACGGTTCGGGACACCGTGGCCGACGTGGAGACGGCGGGCGGCGCGGCGAGCATGGCGATGCTCGGCGAAACCGTCTTCGCGGTGGGCGTCGAGGACGTGCTCCCGAACCGGACGACCGTCTCGTTTTCCGGCGCACACTTGCTGTAGCGTCGCCGTCGAATTTTTGCCGTTCCGCGGTGTGTCTCTATCGGCTATGGCCGACCCAGTGGCGACCGAGGCGTCCGCGGACGAACACGAATCGGCGCATCACCGAAGTCGATGGCCCATCATCGCTGCGGGCGGTGCGGCGACCATGTACCTCGGACTCGGGTTGACGATACTGGGCAGCGTCTCCGACGTGTTCCCCGGAATCGTCGGGGTCGTTCTCGCACTCTTCGGCTTCGTCGTGCTCGTCGGCGGACTGGGCGGATGGCTCGACCAGGCCTACCTCCGCGACTACTGGCAACACGGGACGAGCACGGAGAAGAAGTACTCCTACGAGGCGACGATGGTGTCGTTCCTGCTGACCGACATCGCCACGTTCGGCGCGGTGTTCACCTACTACTTCTTCGTCCGCGTCGGCACGTGGCCGCCCGCGGAGCTGCCCGACGTGCTGACATCGCTCCTGCTCGTCAACACGACCGTCCTCGTGCTGAGCAGTTTCACCCTTCACTACTCGCACATCGCGCTCCGGAAGGGGAAGCAAAAGCGGTTTCTCGCGCTCCTCGGCGTCACCGTCGTCCTCGGGGTGGGGTTCGTCGCGGGGCAGGCGTACGAGTACTACGACTTCATCGTCCGCGAGGGGTTCACCCTGACCTCGGGGCTGTTCGGGAGCGCTTTCTACGGACTGACCGGCTTGCACGGCCTGCACGTCACGCTCGGCGTAATTTTGCTGTTCGTCGTCCTCGGTCGGGCGATTCGCGGCCAGTACGACTCCGAACGGGATACGTCGGTCAGCACGGTCTCGATGTACTGGCACTTCGTGGACGCGGTGTGGATATTCCTCGTCGTCGTGCTGTACGTCGGGTCGAGCGTGACGGGGTGAGAGCCGTCACGCCCGCGCCGGTTCGACGAAGAGGAGTTCGTTGCCCTCCGGGTCGAACGCGATGACTTCGACGCCGTACTCGCGTTCCTGCGGTTCGGACGCGAACTCGACGCCGCGCTCGCGCAAGTCGGCGTACGTCGCGTGACAGTCGTCCACCTCCAAGCCGATCATCGGGTTGTGGCCGACCAACTCCTCGTATCTGTCGGCGTCCCGACCGTCGAACCACTCCGGGGACCGGAGGATGATGTGGACGCCCTCCCGTCCCGCGGGGGCGACGGTGAGCCACCTGTCCTCGCCCATCTCGCTGTCCTCCTTCTTCTCGAAGCCGAGCGTTTCGGTGTAGAAGTCGAGGGCCGCCTCCTGGTCCGCGACTATCAGCGCGAAATGCGTGACCCGCGAGACGTGGCCGGTCGATTGCTGTGTCATGGTTCTCTCCCGATGAACGGACGACGGGGAGCACGAAATACGCACGCCTCCGGGTTCGGAATCGGGTCGAAGAACGCCGAAATCACCGATTCGTCCCGCGTGCCCGCTCCTCACGTTCGAGGAGCTTTCGGTAGAGCGGCGGCGTGAGGATTCCGAGCGCGCCCAACAGGACGAACACCACGCCGAGCGGGAACAGGAGCGGATCAACCCCGAGACACGGGTTCGCGGAGGAGATGGTCACGTACCGGGTGGTCCCGCCGGACGCGACGAGGACGCCTCGTTCGAATGCTCGCCGGTGGACGAACCGTCCGCGAACCTCGCCGGTGTCCCGCGGATTTTCGAGCGCGTCCTCGAACGCCCGGCGTTCCGCGGGCGCGAGTTCGTCGATGCCGAACTCCCGGAGCGGGTCGGTCCGCGTCGCGGCCGTCAGCTGGTCGGTCGCGCCGGGCGAGTAGACGACGATGGTCGGATTGCCACAAAGGTTGAGTTGGGATTGAACGACGGCGTACCCGCCGAGCGTTCCCCCGGCGATACCGACGGCGACGAGGAGCGTGCCGAAGAACGGCGCGCCGTAGGTTAGCAACGTCTCGGAGAGCGAGCTTTCCTCGTCGATGGGTTCGGGATGTCGGTTGTCGGGGTCCATCAGGCCACCTCCCACCGTTCGGAGAGGTACTCGAACGTGGCGGACAGTCCGAACCCGTAGAACCAGTGGGCGATGAGGACGAAGACGGCGTAGGCGAGGAGGTGAAGACCGGTTTGGCCGGTGTAGAAGGCCAGTCCGAACCCGACCGAGATTATCGTCGCGAACGCCAATCCGGTGATGATCCGCGGACCCCCGGGCAGGTACTCCGCCAGGACGGCGAACAGGAGCGCCCAGGTCGTCATTCCCCCGATGAGGAAGAGGAGGTAGCCGATAACCACGCCCTGTTCGCCGACGAATCCCGCGAGGTCGGAGAACGACACGAGGTCGAACACGCCCAGCACCGTCGCGGTGAACAGCACGCCGGACATGAGCATCGTTCCGATGAACCCGCCGATTGCGGCCGCGCCCGCGATGCGCGGAATCGTGTTTATCAGCGGTTCGACGCCGACGAGGATGTTCGGACTGCCCTCGCCGGGGACGCTCGTCGCGGCCGGACGGGTTATTTCGGGTTCCGTCGGTTCGATGCCGTACTTCTCCTCCAGCCGTCGTTCGAACCACTGCCACTCGCGGGTGAACTGGTGGGTGCGTTTCAGCCCCCACACGTCGGCCGTCTTGACGGGGGTGCCGTTCCAGTACGACCAGAGCATGTTGTAGAGCCACAACAGCACCGAGATGCCGAGGAGATACGCGCCGATGGTGGCGATGCGCTGGTACGACGCGAACTCCGCGGGATAGATGGCGAAGCGCCGCGGGAGACCCAACAGCCCCATGATGACGAGCGTGCCGAAGGTGACGACGGACCCGACGACGAGCAACAGCGATTGGAACAGCGCGAGTTGCCGGTCGTACATCCGCCCCGTCAGGATGGGATACCAGTAGTAACTCGCGGCGACCATCATGAACGGAATGATGCCCATGAGTATCAGGTGGAAGTGACCGACGACGTAGTAGGTGCCGTGGAGGACGATATCGACGGGTATCACCGCCAGAAAGACGCCGGTCACGCCGCCGACGACGAAGGTGCCGATGCTGCCGATACAGAGAACCATCGGTGCCGTGAGCCGAACCCGCCCCGACCAAATCGTCGTTATCCAGTTGAACACTTTGATGGCGCTCGGTACGGCGATGGCGATGGAGACGGCCATGAAACTCGCGCGGAGGCGCGGGTCGATACCCGTCGTGAACATGTGATGCGCCCAGACGCCGAAGGAGAGCACGCCGATACCCATCGTGGAGTAGACGATGAACTTGAACCCGAACAGCTTCCGGCCCGCGAACTTCGGCAGGATGAAACTCATCAGCCCCGTCGCCGGGAGGAAGATGATGTACACTTCGGGGTGCCCGAAGAACCAGAACAGATGCTGCCAGAGGAGCGCCCCGCCGCCCTGTGGCGCGTAGAACGTGGTTCCCAACACGCGGTCGAACAGCAGCATGATGGCGGCGCTCCCCAGCAGCGGAAAGGCGAAGATGATTATCCCGCTCGTCACGAGGAGGTTCCAGCAGAAGATATCGAGCGAGTCGAACCCTACGTCTTCGGCGCGTTCGTAGAGGATGGTGACGATGAAGTTGATGGCACCGAGGGTCGTGGCGATGCCCGAGAGGTGCAACCCGAGGAGCAGGAAGTCTATCTGCGGGTTCGAACTCTGGGTCGAAAGCGGCGTGTACAGCGTCCATCCGAGTTCCGGGTCGCGGAGCGTCCAGAAGAACTGGAAGAGGGGGCCGTGAACGTCGAACAGTCGAAGAAACTGGCCGATGACCTGTGACGGAAGCCCCCCGCGAACGAGGAGCAACGAGGGCGGCAACAGCCAGAAGCCGATGGCGTTGAGGCGCGGAAACGCCATGTCGTCCGCGCCGATGAGGATGGGCAAGAAGTAGTTGGCGATGCCGAAGAAGACCGGCGTGACGAAGAAAAAGAGCATCGTGATGCCGTGCGAGGTGAACAGCGCGTTGTACGTCTCCGTGGACCAGATGCTCGCGTTCGGCGTCAGCAGTTCCGTCCGCATCATCATGGCTTCGATACCGCCCCAGAGGGCCGCGAACGTCCCGAAGATGATGTACAGCGTCCCGATTTCGCGGTGATTCGTCGTCGTCGTCCAGTGGACGACGGACTTCCACATCGAACCGAGGTCGAAATCGAACTCGCGTCGCGCCGGATACCCGCCGTCGGGTTCCGCGGCTTGTCGATGGGACAGCCGCGAGAGAACCCAACACCCGAGGACGACGAGCGAGAGCGCCGTGAACTCGACTATCGCCCGATTCATCGCGGAACCACCTCTCGATGGCCTTCGCTGGTCCCCTTCCCCCCGTGCATACTCACTCGTGTCAATGGCGACCATGATAAAGCCGCAGGCCGCCTCCTGTCCGACAGAATTGACACATGAAACACAGTTCACCGAGCGCACGATAGTTATATCCGCACGTCTGTTGACTCGGGAACGATGCGACTTCGCCGCAGGGGGGCATCTCGGTGGGGGGCACTGGTGTGCCTGTTCGTCGTCGGAATCGCCGCCGTCCAACCAGCGGCCGCGCAATCGGTCAACAAACGGCTCATCGACTCGCTGAACTACCAGCTTGCGTACGTGGCGCTGCCGCTGACGCTCTTCGTCGAGATAATTCTGGTCTACGCGGTGTTCAAGTTCCGGAACAACGACGACCCGTTACCGACGGCGGAGGACCCGCCGCTCGAAATAACGTGGACCATCGCAACTGCCATCATCCTGCTGTTCGTCGGCGTCGCGGCGTTCACCGTGCTGACGAATCCGTACATCACGCCGACGCAACCGACGGGCGGCGCTGGAACGGGCGGCGCGAGGATGGGACTCGCGGACGCCGCGAACTCGACGGACTCGGTGACGGTCCGCGGACTCGCCTACCAGTGGGGGTGGCAGTTCAGCTATCCGGGGACGAACGTCACGACACGCGACGAACTCGTTCTCCCGGCGAACACCGACATCTACGTTCGGATGACCTCCGCGGACGTGATTCACTCGCTGTTCGTCCCGCAACTCGGGGTCAAACAGGACGTGTTCCCCAAGCGAACCACCGTCATCCACACGCGCGTCTTCGAACCCGGAACGTACCGCGGCTACTGCGCCGAGTTCTGTGGCTCGGGCCACGCGCGCATGCGGACCGAGGTCCGCGTGCTCCCCAAGGACGAGTACCGACAGTGGCTCCGGAATTCGACGGCGGAAAACGGCTCGGCGAGGTAACACGCGTCCGAAAAAAGCGGAGTTTCGCTCACCGCTCAGTTGCTGTCCGAGATTTGAACGTTGTCGAGCGTCACGCCGAGGTTCTTCAGCGTGATGTCGACGTGGCATATCTCGTAGGTCTGCCCGTTGAACGAGACGTGGAGACCGTCGATGGTCATCGTCGAGGAGTCGAGCGTGTACCGCTGGTTGTCGATGGTGAGATTCGGGAATCCGGGTCCGGCGATGTTCGTATCCGAGATGGTGACGGTCGCGTCGCTGATGGTAATGTCCTGATTGCCGAGTTTCGTGACGTTGCTGTCCGAGGCGTTCCCGGCCGCGAGCGCGACGCCCGCGCTGGTGCTGACGAGGAGGGCGGCTATCAACAGGGGTGCGAGAAGTCTCCGTGCTGCTACTCTCATGGTGTCTGACCCCTCGACGGCAACGAGAAAAAGGGGAGCGGATAGTTCTGCCGATTACGCGCAGTTCATTGGTATAAATCAAACTGTGAAATAATACTCGAGAACCCATACAATCGTTCTTTCTCGGTTCTAATGTGGTCTGAACGAGTAAATATAACAAAATCAGATGGTTGTTCGCTGTGACTTCCGCGACCGATTGTAAGGTCGGCCTACCGAAAAATAGGGGACGCCTGCAGGTCGGAGCGCATCTTCCACGGTCGATGGACGCCCGTTTGCCCCTCTCGGCGACCGCAACGCCGCATCAGTCGTCCGCTCGTCCGCCGAGTTCGAACCGCTGGACCTTCCCGCTCGTCGTTCGCGGGAGGGTTCGGACGAACTCGATTTCGCGCGGGTGTTTGTACGCCGCCATCGTCTCCAGGCAGTACTCTCGCAGTCGGTCGGCGTTGGGAGACACGCCGGTCGCCGGAACCACGTAGGCGGCGACGGTTTCGCCGCGACGGTCGTCGTGTTTTCCGACGACCGCCGCCTCCGCGACGTCGGGATGGTCGTAGAGCACTTCCTCCACTTCCCCCGGATAGACGTTGTAGCCCGCGGTGACGATGACGTCGGATTTCCGCCCGAGAACCTCGTAGTAGTTGTCCTCGTCGCGGCGCACGATGTCTCCGGTTTTGAAGTAGCCGTCGTCGGTGAACGCCGCGTCGGTCGCCTCCGGTCGCTCGTGGTAGCCCTTCATGACGTGCGGGCCGCGAACGAGCAGTTCGCCCGCCTCTCCGGGCGAGACGGTCTCGCCGTCCTCGTCCACGACCGCACAGTCCGTCGCGCGAAACGGTTGCCCGATGGTGCCCGGACGCGGCCCGAACGTCGCGTTGATTCCGGCGTGCGTGCCGCCGCCCGTCTCGGTCAGCCCGTAGGCCTCGAACAGTTCGACCCCGACGCCGTTCTCGAACGTCTCCTGTACCGGTGTCGGCATGGTCGCGCCGCCCTCCATCGACTCCGCCAGACTCGACAGGTCGTACTCGCCGAAGGAGTCGTGTTCGACGATATCCACGTACATCGCGGCGACCGCGCCGAACTTCGTGATTCGCTTCGACTCGATGGTCGCCATGGCCGCCTCGGGGTCCCACGACTCGGAATCGCGGAGGAAGACGCTCGCCCCGCGAACGAGGGGCTGCCACGTCCGGTTGACGAACCCGGCGATGTGCGACAGCGGAAGGACCGACAGAAACCGCTCCTCGTCGGCGTCGAGGGCGGTTCGCTCGAACCCCATGAACGACTGCGCTCGGAGGTTCCGGTGGGTGAGCAGGACGCCCTTCGGGGTCCCCGTCGTCCCGCTGGTGTACGGTTGCATGGCGACGTCGCCGTCGGTTCGTTCGGCGAGGACCGGTTCGCCGTCCACGTCCGCGAACATGCGGTCCGCGTCCGCAATTCTGTCTCCGTCCTCTCCATCCCAATCCCTGCGACCGATGACCACCGGGTCCGTTTCGACCCCCCGTATCGCGTCCGCGGCCGTCTCGCGGAGCGATTCGTCCACCACGACGGCCTTGGCGTCGCTGTCGTCCAGACGATAGGCGACTTCTCGGGTTCGATACTGCGGGTTCATCGGGACGAACGGCGTCCCCGCTTTGAGCGCACCGAGGGCCGCGATAACGAACTCGGGGCAGTTGGGGAGGAAGAGCGCGATTCGGTCGCCCGGACGGAGCCCGAGGGCCTGCAATCCGCCCGCAAATCGAGCGGACCGGTCCCGGAGTTCGGCGTGCGTGTACCGTTTCCCGTCCGTTTCGAGCGCGAGTTTCTCGGCGTGACACTCCGCGGTTTCGTCGTACAGTCGCGCGACGTTCCCCGACCGTGCCGCGACCGAAAACGAGTCGGCTTCCATGCGAACACGCCCGCGACACGCCGGGAAAAGTACGGAGCATCGTTCATCGGAACCCCCAGCAAACGGACGACTTACGCCACCTCTTCCGAGAAAGCAGGTGTTCCGTACCACGTTCACGTGAGCGAAGCGTCCGCCTACGCGAGTGAACGACCGTCCCGATTTACGTCGGCCGCAGTCGTCCACTCCCCGATGGCCGACGAGATGGCAGACCCCGACGCGAGAGAGAGCGGGTCGTACGTCGTCCGGCAGTACGACCCCGACGACCGAGCGGGTGTGCTGGCGCTATACGAAACCGTGTTCGGCGACCGCCGCGGGCGCGGCGAGTGGTTCGACTGGAAGTTCGGCGACAACCCCTACCTGTCACACGTCCCGATTTGCGTCGCGGAGCGCGACGGCGAGGTCGTGGGTGCACGGCCGAGCCTCCCGGTTCCGCTCTCCGTCGGCGGAACGCGCGAACTCGCGCTCGTGCAGGTGGACCCGATGGTCCACCCCGACCATCGCCGACAGGGGCTGTTCACCCGCATGGCGAAACACGTCTACGACTACTACGGCCCGCGGGAGCCGTCCATCGTCGTCGGATTCCCGAACGAGGCGGTGAAAGCCGGACTGGAGAAGTTGGCGGACAAGCTCTCGCTCCGGGACGGCGTTCTGACGAACTTCACCGAACACTACCGCGTACAGAACCCGCAGGCGCTGAGCGATTCGCCGGTTGCGAGCGCCGCACTCCCCGCGATTCGAGGGTACCTCGCGGGGCGCGACCGGATGACGTCGAGAGCCCCGGATTCCGTCATCGACCGCTACGACGACCTCCGTCCGGCCATGCTCGCCGACATCGCCGCCACACAGCGCACCGCGAGCGCCCACGCCGTCCGCGACGAGACGTTCCTCGCGTGGCGATTCCTGAACCCTCGCTACGAGTACACGACCTACGTATATCGCGGCGAGTACGGCCCCGTCGCCATGGTCGTTGGCGAACAACGAAAAACGGACCAAACCATCGTCCACCTCTCGGACGTGCTTCCGGTCGCGGGCGGAACGGCACGGGAACGGGCGCTCTCCGCGCTCCTCGGGCGAATCATCGACGAACACCGGGACGCCGACGTGATCGTCGCCGCGGGAACCACGCTTCCGCGGTCGCTCCTCGCCGACCACGGATTTCTGCCGACCGACCGTTTCCCCCTCTCCCGATTGACCTCGGAGTACTGGTTCTCGGCGCGGCCCATCGGTGGGCCGGGTGGAGACTGGACGGTCAACGGTCGCCGACTGGCCGAGGAAGGAAGTTGGAATCTCTCGTTCTGTGAACTGGAAATCGGGTGACGTCGAAGAGTTAGTGGGTTCCATTCTCGGGGTCGCCCACGGCTCACGGTCGTCCCGTTCATTCGTTCGCTTCACTCACTGATTCAAACCCACCACGAATCCGCTCCGCTCATCGTGAAGTTTTTCGAAAAGGAAGCCGGTGGAGGGATTTGAACCCTCGGCCTATTCCTTACGAAGGAATCGCTCTAGCCAGTCTGAGCTACACCGGCACACTCGCGTATGCTCGTGTCCCGTACCCGACGTCGCTACGCTCCGTCGGACACCGGCATGGGGCTTCCAACTGCATTACAACGTAGACACCACGGAGTGCATAAGGGTTGCGAAATGGCCGCGGGCACCGGCGTTAATTCATCACGAACTACCGCGTCAATCGAACGTCCAGACAGACGTTGAGTTCGTGCGGCGCGTAGGACCGCACCGTCTGCCGCGTTTCGACCGAGACGTCGTATTCCGGTTCCGCCGCCGCGCGAATTGCCGCCTCTCCGGGGCCGAACGGGTCGTCCTCGTGTTGAATGTCGTAGTAGTGGACGACGCACTCGTCGCCCGCGAGGGAGACGGCGGTGTCGAGGAACTCGTCCGCGCTGTGCGGGAGGTTCATGACGAGGCGGTCGGCCCAGTTCTCGTACTCCGTCGCCGTCTCCCGAACGTCGCCGCAAATCGCCGTCACGCGGTCTTCGACCCCGTTCCGGCGGGCGTTCTCGTTGAGGTAGTCGATTGCCACATCGTTCACGTCCGCGCCGACGACCGTCGCGCCGCGCTTTGCGAACGGAATCACGAACGGCCCCACGCCCGCGAACATGTCGAAGGCGCGTTCGTCCGGTTCCACCTGCTCCGCGACGCGGTGGCGCTCCGTGGCGAGTCGAGGGGAGAAGTAGACCCGCGCGACGTCCAAGAGGAACTCACAACCGTACTCGCGGTGGACGGTTTCGGTTCCGTTCCCGGCCAGCACGTCCCAGTCGCGCACGCGAGTCTCACCTTTGACCTTCGATGCGCGGTTGAGCACCGTCTCGACCGGGAGGGCCGAGGCGACTACCGCGTCGGCGACTTCGGTCGCCAGTTCGGGGTCGTCCTCGTCGATGAGGACGATTTTACCCAGTCGCTCGTAACTCGGTTCGAAGCCGAGGATATCGGCGGGCATCTGCTGTGTCGTCCGCGTCGGGAGGTCGCGGGTGACGACCTCGAACGTCGGTGGAATCGCGTCTGGGTCGGTGACGGGGATGTACAGCCACCCGTCTTCGACGACGATCTCCACCTCGTCCACAATCAAATCCGACTCGGCGAGTTCGCGGCGCGCCGCTTCCCCCTCTTCCCGTTCGACGCGCACGCAAGGCACTTCCATACGTCATCGTTACCGGAAGCGGGCGTTAACGCTGACGCTTCGGGTCGCGGCGAGGGGACGGCCCTGTCGAACCAACGGACAGTTTCGAGTTGCAAACGGCCACTTGCCCACATCACCGCTTGACAACGTGTCGCAAAGTAATCGACTCTCCACTGTGGGAGTACGCCGAGGAACTGTCGATTTCCTATCGCAACCGTCCATTCCCTATCTATTAAACGGCGGCCGCTAATCGGGTGCCGTCGGGGAGTCGAACCGTTCGAGTCATCATTGCTGTCGGATGGCGTAGCTGAACGATTCGAAACGGAGTCGTCGGTTTATTCCCGGCGTCGGAGTACCGCGGCTTGGTTCCAATTCGGGACCGGTAGAGAACCATGACACAACGACTACAGCAACCGGAGACACAAGAACTCGACATCGGCCAGCAGTCACAGTCACAACGGTATCGACCGACGGGTCAGCAGTACCAGCAAGAGACACGACAGCCACAGACGCAACAGTTCGAACGACAACCGAGTCGGCAACCGATGCAACAACAGCCAATGCAACAACAGCACCGGCAGGCGACGCAACAACAGCCAATGCAACAACAGCACCGGCAGGCGACGCAACAACAGCCAATGCAACAACAGCACCGGCAGGCGACGCAACAACAGCCGATGCAACAGCAACCGATGCAACAGCACCGGCAGGCCGAGCAGTTCGGCCAACAGATTCGCCAGCGATACGAAGAATCGGTTCCCAGTGAGGTTCGCCTCGCTGTGGACGACTTGGAGAAGGTCTCGACCACGGCCGAGTGGGCCAAAGTGAAGGCGGTTCAACGCGGATTGCCCCGCGTCGCAAACGTCTGTGACGATATTCAAGAGCTCGCGGAGTTACAGAAGAAACTCATCATCCGACAGTCACCGGTCAGTCACACTATCGGGCAATGCTCCGTGCAAGCCATCCAAGAGGGCCTACAGGAGCTTCAACAGCACACGGGTGAACCCGAGGTACAGGCCACCATCGAGAACGCCAAACAGTCGCTCGGCACCATCGAGAAGGGACTCTCTGCGCTCCAAACCACCGGTACCCACCAATCCGGCCAGCAGGTCGGTGGACAGCAGTCCGGTCAGCAAACCGGAGGGCGGCGGTTCGGCCAGCAGTACGGAACGCAGGGAACGTCCCAGGGAATCGGAACGCAATCGATGGAGCACCACCCGAGTCAGCCTTACTGAGCCGACGCGATGAGCCGCTGAATTTTTCGAACGGCGTACTTCGCGCGCTTTAACCGGCCGGAACACGGAGAGCGCACATGCTCACCTTCATCGGACTCGGCCTGTACGACGAGCGTTCGATCACCGTCGAGGGCCGCGACGCCATCGCCGACGCCGACCGCGTGTTCGCCGAATTCTACACCAGCAAGCTCATCGGAGCGGACGTGACCGACCTCGAAGCGTTTCACGACACGGACATCGAGGTTCGAGACCGCGCTGGCGTCGAACAGCACCCGGACGACATCCTCGCTGCTGCCGAGTCGGGCGACGCCGCATTCCTCACCGCCGGTGACACCATGATTTCGACGACGCACGTCGACCTCCGACTCCGGGCCGAAGACCGCGGTATCGACACTCGCGTGGTTCACGCACCGACCGCCGAGTCCGCCGCGAGCGGACTCACCGGCTTGCAGAACTACCGCTTCGGGAAAGCGACCACGCTGCCGTTCGAGTACGCCCACGGTGCGGACGGACTCCCAGCGAGCGTGACCGATGTTCTCGACGACAACCGCGAGCGAGGCCTGCACACGCTCGTCTACCTCGACATCAAAGTCGGCTGGAATCCGAGAAAAGAGGACGAAGCCGGAGAGGACGAGTACATGACCGCGAGCCACGCGGCGGAATTGCTCGCCGACGGATACGACGACGTGCTCGCCGTCGTCGTCGCGCGCGCCGGAAGCCCCGACCCGCTGGTCGAAGCCGACCGACTCTCGGAACTCGCGGAGCGTGATTTCGGCGACCCGCTCCATCTGCTCGTCGTCCCGGGCGACCTCCACCACATCGAAGCCGACGCGCTCGAATCGCTCGCCGACGCGCCGAGCGACCTGCTCGACGTCGTATAGAACGGTCTTATTCTCGATTTTTTCGGCGGTCGATAGCGCCGCCGCTCACGGGTCGAGTGCGCGAAAAATGAAGTAGGTTTCGTCAGTCGAAATCAGACTCGGTGTCCGATTTAGTTCTCTCGGCGGAGCGCGAGGAGCGCGGCCGCGAGGAGTGCAACGACGGAGATAGCGACGCCGAATCCGGGCTGACCGTCATCGTTTTCGGTCGTGGATTCTTCCGACGAGGTCGTCGTCTTGGACGAGGACGTGGTCGTCTCCGAGGACGTCGTGGTCGTCTCCGAGGACGTCGTGGTCGTCGTCGTGGTCGTCGTCGTGGTCGTCGTGGTCGTCGTGGTCTCGCCGTTCTGCGTCTGGTCGATCGTGCCGCTGATCGATGCGTCGGAGCCACGGACGCTGAGGTCGAAGGTGGTGCCGTTGTCGTACTCACTGAGGTTGAAGCTAGCTTCGAACGAGCCGTCCTCGTTGACGGTCGCTTTTGCGGTCTTGTAGAACACGCGGTCGCTGTCTGCGACAATCGTCAGTTCCGTACCGGGCGCCACGTTGGTTTCACCGGAGATGGTGGCCTCACCCTTCGGGACGGCAACGTCGTCGCCGCCGTTGAGTTCGACACTCTTCTTCTCGTAGGTGAAGGTCGTGGAGACCGCCTCGTTATCGTTAGCGAGGGCGTAGTCGTCCGAGACCTTGAACTTTGCAGTCCACTCACCGAGACCGTCGCCGTTGGTGTCTTCGGTCTTGAGCGTGCTGGTCGGGACCTTGACGTAGAACGTGTTGTTGGCACCGTCCTGCTCAACCAAGACGTCAGCGGCGCTGGTCGTGAAGGAGTCTTTGGGCGTGTTACGCTCGATGTTGTCACCGGACTCGGTGAACGTCATCGACATGTTGTTGACGGATGCGAGGTCGGAACCTTCGAGAGCGCCGAAGATGCCGGAGGCCTCGACTTGCACGACAACAGCGTCACCGTCTGCGACGTTGCCACGCTGCGTGACCTTGTTGGTCAGGTCCGTAACGTTGTCCCAGCTGGTGTCGGGCATGATCCACGTCTGCGCGTTGTCGGTCGAGCGTTCGGTGACCGAGAGCGAGGAGACGTCAGTCGGGTTGTCGAGGTTCGACGGTGCAGCGCGGATTTCGTAGGAACCTTCCGCGAGAGGCGAAGCGAGACCAGCGTTGGTGTCGCTACTTGCGTCAACGACGCTAGCGGAGTCCTCGCTGCCTTCGTAGACGAAGTTGCTCGAGGTGCTGCTGGTGGTCTTGAACGTGTTCAGGTAGAACGTGACTTTGCCGTCGTCGTTCGTGTCCTCGACTTTGACGTCAGCACGGAAGACTTCTCCTGATTTGCCGAGACGGACCATGCCGTTGTCCGTGTTCTCGAGATTGACCGTGATCGGAACGACGTCACCGCGTGCGACGCTGTAGAGGTCGTTGTCACCGGTCATGAAGGAGACGGACTTGTCGCCCGCTTCTTCGACGGTAATCGAAGCTTCAGCGGAGGCATCCGTGTCTGCAACGTTGAATGTGAAGTTGTGCATTCCAGCGGCGGTGTCGCCGAAGTAAGCGTCGACTTCCTCGGACGTGCCGCCCATGATGGTAACGGTGTCGTCCTCGGTGTCGTTGCTCGTAACGGCGCTGCCGAAGATGCTTTCGAGGTCGCTGACCGAGAGGCCTTCAGCGGAGACAATAACCTTGTAGCTCGGTCGCTTGGGCGACTTGAGCGTCAGGGTCGTCGCGTTGGCGTCGGAGTCCGCGTTCGTCACGGAATCGTCAGCGAAGTTGGCGCTGAGGTCTTGCTCAACGACTTCGAACGTCGCGATCTGGTTGTTGTCTTGGTCTTCGAGGAAGTACTTGCCCGTGTCGAGTGCGCTCGTGTCGAGGAGAATGTTACCGTTTGCTCCGACCGAGCCCGCACCGCTCAGGGTTTCGTCCTTGTCGTCCGTTCGAACCTCGTACTTGGTATCGTTAGCGTCGAGGGTGCCGAAGTCGCTGGCGTTAACGAACAGCTGTTCACCTTGGAAATAAGTCCCACCGCTCGACAGTGCTTCGTCACCGTCGCTTGCGGAGTAGCTTTTTGCCGCAGCAGCCGAGCCGGCGAACGCCATCGAGCCGGCGAATACCGACAAGACGACGAGTGCCGCTAGGGCAACACTGCGAACCTTTGTATTGTTTCCTGTCATGCTTTCTCGTTAGTTGTTTCTCGTACGGCGACAGTTCCTTTCCCACGACCGTATAGACATTTCGTCCAACCCGTATCGCACGGGGAGGGAAGTGGTACTCCATCTGCCACCATGGGTAGGGGTACAGGAAGAACGTTAGTCCATTATTATAAATGCTTTGTGGTCTGGTAATCGGCCGTTACGTACTCACGCGCCCCAATTCGGACAATATGGGCAGTACTGGAGTTTCCATGAAAAGGTAATGGAGCCGACCAATGGCGGCGCTCGGCTCCCATCCGAGTTATGACAATGAGGGATTAATGAGATGGTTCACCATTCCACTCTTTAAGTAGGGTTGACGACCCAAATCGAACGAAAACATGACTCTGTGACGATTATGAATGAAAACTGTGACTGAATATTTAGTTATATATTCGGAATGCGCAGGTGTTCTGCGGCTGGATCGCCCCTCCGAGAAAAAAATCGCATTCGGCCTCGAACCGCTCAGTTCTGCTCGATAATCTCGATTTCGTGGCCGTCTTGGTCCTTGGTGAACGCGTACCTGTCGTCGCACGATTCGGGGTCGCGGTAGTCGTCCGCCTCGCGCTCCAGCAGGGTTTCCCACGTGTCGTGGAGGTCGTCAGCGCGCACCGCGAGGTGCCCCCACGCGTCGCCCATCTCGTACGACCGGCCGTCGTAGTTGTAGGTGAGTTCGACTGCCATCGCCTCTCGGGCGGCGTCCTCGGGTTTCATGAAGTAGTTGGCGAACGTGTCCGACTCCCAGCGACCGGTGTGTTCGTATTCGAACTTGCGCGTCCAGAAGCCGAGCGCCTCGTCGGCGTCTTCGACGCGAATCATCGTGTGGTCGATGCTCCACTTCTCGCCGTAGTCACGCTTTACGATCTCGATTTCGTGTCCGTCGGGGTCCTTGACGAAGGCGTATCGTCCGCCACAGGACTCCGGGTCGCGGTAGTCCTCGACGCCCTTGTCCATCAGTTGTTGGTACGACGATTCGAGTTCGTCCTCCGGGACGCGCACCGCGATGTGTCCCCACGCGTCGCCCATCTCGTACGACCGGTCGTCGTGGTTGTACGTGAGTTCGAGGACGGCACCCTCGTCGTGGACGTTCTCCGGTCCGAGGTAGACGTTCGTGAACGTGTCCGCCTCCCAGCGGCCCTTCTCCTCGTACCCGAGGTGCGTCTCGTACCAGTCGAGCGATTCGTCCAAATCCTCTACACGCATCATCACGTGGTCGAATGTCCCGCTCATACGTCCGAAACCACCCGCTCCGAAGCGAAAAGGGTACCGCTCGCGGAAACCGGGCGGGGAAAAATGAATACTGGAATGGAACATCGCACGCAATGCGTACGCGTGCGAACTACTCTATTATTCTTCCAAGGTCGGGCCAGTAAAACCACCACGCACACAGCAGGAGACAGACCGGCCCGAGCGGAGCGACCAACCCGGACCGATGAACGAACCGAAGCGAGAATCCAACGTGCGTCACACCGGCGAACACGAGCAGCCAACCGGTCACCCGACGGTCCTCGAACCGCCCGGCGAACGAACTTAGAACGGCGAGGAGATAGAGGCACACGCTGAGCGGCCACGCGAGGAGTTGCCGTGGCAAGCCGGACGTGAGGACGAACAGGTAATCGGGAAGCGTCGTAACGTGGTAGGTCGTCGGGTTCAGGAGCCCCCACGGGAAGACCAGCGTGGTGCCGCTGGGTGCGACGAGAACCGTCCACGGGACGAAAAACAGCGCGAGAAGGGTGAGTCGCCGACGCCATTTCGGAGCGAGATGGGTAGAAGGGACGGCGGGGGTCACTTTCGAAGGATGAGCCGAAGCACGTCCTCGTCCGCGAGTTCGTGTTCCATTCCGACCTGCTGTTCGTCGTGTTTCGCGCTCGGGCCGCTGACGCGAGCGAACCGGAAGCGTTGCTCCATCTCGCCGCCGAGGTGGTGACAAGCGTCCTTGATGGTGCTCCCTTGCGGGAGGACGAGCGGTTCCTCGTAATCGACGCCCCGACCCGGCTTGTCCATATATATCCGCATCAGGCCGAGTTCGTTCCAGATTTTCTCCCGCAGCGCGTCGAGTCCCTTCTCCTTCTCCGCGCTGATGAACACGGCTTCCTCCGGGTCGATGTCGTGGTCGCGCAGTTGCCCTCGGACTTTTTCCGCGTAGTCGTGTTCGATGAGGTCCACCTTGTTCACCGACACCATCGACGGGATGTAGACGCGGTTGTCCATGATGCCGTCGATGAGGCGGTCGATATCTACCTTCTCGCGGAGGGTGACGTTCGCGTTCACGTACCCGTGCTCGCGGAGGACCTCCTTGATGACGTTCTCGGAGATGTCCTGCTCCGCGCTGGAAGTCACTCGAATTCCGCCGCGACCCTTTTTGGCGATGGAGATACTGGGCGGGGTGGAATCCAGCCGAATCTTGTTCTCGTACAACTCCTCCCGAAGCCGTTCGTACTGGTCGATTTCGAAGACAGAGAGGACGAAGACCACGAGGTCCGCGGCGCGAACGACGGAGAGGACCTCTTGCCCGCCGCCCCGTCCGTGGGCCGCACCCTCGATGAGGCCGGGAACGTCGAGGAGTTGGATGTTCGCACCGTTGTACTGCAACATCCCCGGGTTCACGTTGAGGGTCGTGAACTCGTACGCGCCGACTTCGCTCTCCGCGGCGGTGAGCGAGTTCAACAGCGTCGATTTCCCCACGCTCGGGAACCCGACGAACGCGACGGTCGCATCGCCCGTCTTCTCGACGGCGTATCCCTCTCCGCCACCGGCGGAGGACTGGTTCTGTAGCTTCTCCTTTTTCTCCGCGAGTTTCGCCTTCAGCCGACCGATGTGGCTCTCGGTGGACTTGTTGTACGGCGTGTCCGAGATTTCCTCGCGGAGTGCTTCGATTTCCTCCTCCAGTCCCATTAGCAACACGTCGGCCGTGGCCGCCGAAAAGCTTGTTCCTTCTCGTCAGGGGGATTTTGTCGTCAGATTCGACACGTTAATAGGTTTCGCCTCGCCAAATCACACGTAGGTACATGCCGAATCCCGCTCATCTCCGCGACAGCACGCAGATAATCCTCCACCGGGAGTCTCTCTGCGGGATTCGGAACGAACTCGAAGGGGAGTTCACGCTGACCATCGTCCCGCTGGACGACGAACGCTACCGACTCATCGGGAGCCCCGTCGAAATAAAGAACGCGAGCCAATTTTTGGGACGACGCGGCGTAAGTTTGCCGTAGTCGAGTGGGCGATGTCCTCGTTTTCGCGGCCGGTCCCCGAGTGAACGGTTGACATTCTCGACGCCGGTATCCACCGTTCGGCAACGCCGGAAAAGAAAATCCTTAAAACTCCAGCGAGATTTCGGTTACGTATGGTAGATACGATCGAAGTACTCGTCCCCGGCGGACAGGCCAATCCCGGCCCACCACTCGGCCCGGAACTCGGCCCAACCGCGGTCAACGTGCAGGAAGTCGTCAACGAGATCAACGAGCAGACGGCGGCGTTCGACGGGACGGAAGTCCCCGTCACCGTCTTCGTCGAGGACGACGGTGGTTTCAGCCTCGAAATCGGTGTCCCGCCGACGGCGGCGCTCATCAAGGACGAGGCCGGATTCGAGACGGGTAGCGGCGAACCCCAGAAGGATTTCGTCGCCGACCTCTCGATAGACCAAGTGAAGAAAATCGCGGAGCAGAAGAAACCCGACCTCCTCGCCTACGACACGAAGAACGCGGCGAAGGAAGTCGTCGGTACGTGTGCCTCGCTCGGCGTCACCGTCGAGGGTGACGACGCACGCGAGTTCAAAGCCAAGGTCGACGACGGCGAGTACGACGACGCTCTCTCCGCGTAACTCGGTTTTTCTTCCCTATACCAACAACAGTATCGCCGAGTAGCAACCGGCACCGACCGCGAACGCCCAGAAGCGACTGCGGCGTTCTTCCGGCAGTTCTTCCTTGATGACGTTGAGGATGACTCCCCCCGCGAGGAACGCGAAGAGGGTGTTCACGACGGCTTCGTCGACGTGGGTGTTGATGCCGATGCCCCACCCGGCTACGACGGCAGTGGCGAGTACCCACCGACCGATTCGGTCGTACGTCTCCCGATGGTGGTCCCGAAAGCCGTAATCGTTGACGACGAAGTGCAGTCCCATCGCGGTCGCGTACAAGGCCAACCCGACGACGCCCGGCTGTTCCCGATGAACGAGCAGATAGCCGATGAGCGCGTTGTACGCCGTGAACGCCCCGATGTGAATCCAGAAGATACTCGCGTTCGTCTCCGGTCGCACGTCCGCGTTGCGACCGGATTCCCGCGCGAGGCGCTCTAACCCGTAAAACAGCGCGAATCCGACGAGCGCGACGAGATAGACGTGACGTTCGAGGAATCCGGCGAGGAGCGGCACTGACTGGAGTATCGTGCCGCCTTCGAGTTCGGGGAGGACGTGGACGAAGACGTACGCGACCGACGCACCGCCGGCCATCGAAAGCCAGTAGCTCCGCGGAATCACCCGAAACGACCGGACGTGTCCCGCGCTCACGTGAACGACCGCGAGCGCGACTGCCACGACACCGGTGAGCGGCGTCATCGTCGCCATCGTTGTCCCTTCGTGATGCGGCCTCAAACCGCAAACCAGTGACGGCTCGAACGGCCGTTCGTCCCGAAATGGTTCGACGGGTTTAAGTTCCGCATGCGTCAAATTCGGGTGAGACAGGCATGGCCTGTTTCACTGACCCGTAGGAGCATTCCTGCGTACTACGGAGGTGAACGATGGCAAATAATGAGATAGAGCAAGCAGTCTCTCGCGCACTCGAGGACTCCCCTGAGCGGAATTTCCGCGAAACGGTGGACCTCGCAATCAACTTGCGCGACCTCGATTTAAACGATCCGTCGAATCGTGTAGACGAGAGTATCGTACTCCCGTCTGGAACCGGCCAAGACACCAAGATTGTCGTTTTCGCGGAGGGTGAAACCGCCCTTCGTGCCGAGGACGTCGCGGACGACGTTCTCTCGGGCGACGACTTGGAAGACTTGGGCGACGACAACGACGCGGCAAAAGACCTCGCGGACGACACGGACTTCTTCATTGCCGAGGCGTCGATGATGCAAGACATCGGTCGATACCTCGGTACCGTCCTCGGTCCGCGCGGGAAGATGCCGACGCCGTTGCAACCCGACGACGACGTCGTCGAAACAGTCAACCGGATGAAAAATACGGTCCAGCTTCGGAGCGGCGACCGACGAACGTTCCACACGCTCGTCGGCGCAGAAGACATGTCCGCCGAGGACATCTCCGAGAACATCGACGTTATCGTTCGGCGTCTGCACTCCAACTTGGAGAAAGGCCCGCTCAACGTGGATACTATCTACGTGAAAACGACGATGGGACCGTCGGTGGAGGTAGCCTAGAATGTCCGCAGAAGCCGAACGCAAGACAGAGACCATTCCGGAGTGGAAGCGCGAGGAAGTCGCTGAGCTGACGGATTTCGTCGAGAGCTACAACAGCGTCGGCGTCGTCAACATCACCGGCATTCCGAGCAAACAGCTCCAGAACATGCGCCGCGGCCTTCACGGAAGCGCGGAACTCCGCGTCAGCCGTAACACGCTGGTGCAGCGCGCGCTCGATTCGGTCGGCGCTGGCTTCGAGGACCTCGAAGAGTACGTCTCCGGGCAAATCGGCCTCATCGGCACGAACGACAACCCGTTCGGGCTGTACAAGGAACTGGAAGCCTCGAAGAGCCCGGCACCGATTTCGGCTGGCGAAATCGCCCCGAACGACATCCTCATTCCCGAGGGTGACACGGGTGTCGACC
Organism: Haladaptatus paucihalophilus DX253; assembly: GCF_000376445.1. Lineage (NCBI taxonomy): Archaea > Methanobacteriati > Methanobacteriota > Halobacteria > Halobacteriales > Haladaptataceae > Haladaptatus > Haladaptatus paucihalophilus. The sequence goes on from NZ_AQXI01000001.1 coordinate 209,686, forward strand.
CCGGACCGTTCGTCGGCGAACTCCAGCAGGCCGGTGCATCCGCACGGATCATGGACGGCTCCATCCACGTGACCGAGGACAGCCTCGTCGCGGAGGAAGGTGACGAGGTTTCGGAAGAGCTCGCGAACGTGCTCTCCGAACTCGGCATGGAGCCGAAAGAGGTCGGTCTCGACCTGCGCGCCGTCTACTCCGATGGCGTCATGTTCGAGTCGGACGAGCTCGCGATCGACGTGGACGAGTACCGCACGGACATCGAGACGGCTGCGGCCTTTGCCCGCAACCTCTCGGTCAACGCGGTGTACCCGACCGAGCAGACCGCGCCCCTGCTCATCTCGAAGGCGACCGGCGAGGCCAAGAGCCTCGGTCTGCAGGCCGCCATCGAGAGTCCGGACGTCGTGCCGGACCTCGTGAGCAAGGCAGACGCGCAACTGCGCGCACTTGCCGCACAAATCGACGACGAGGACGCGCTGCCCGAGGAGCTTCGCGGTGTCGAAGCCCCGGCGACGGACAGCGCGGCCGAGGAAGAAGAATCGACTGACGAAGAAGCAACTGAAGCCGAGCCTGAAGACGATGACGACGATGACGACGACGAAGACGCAGGAGCAGGCCTCGGCGCTATGTTCGGATAACTAACAATGGAATACGTTTACGCTGCACTCATCCTGAACGAATCGGGCGAAGAGATCAACGAAGAAAACCTCACGGACGTCCTCGACGCTGCAGGCGTCGATGTCGAAGAATCCCGCGTCAAGGCGCTCGTCGCCGCACTCGAAGACGTGGACATCGAGGAGGCAGTCGAACAGGCCGCCGCCGTCCCCGCTGGTGGAGCGTCCGCCGCTCCCGCCGGAGGCGACGACGAAGGCGCCGACGAAGCCGAAGAAGAGGAAGCCGCAGAGGAAGAAGAAGAGGACGACGAAGACGAGGACGCCGGTGGCGAGGGCCTCGGCGAACTCTTCGGCTAAACGCGACGCTCCCAACTCGAAACTTTTCTTTCGCGCGCTTCCCCGCCAGCCACTGCTAACGTTTACATACGAAGACGGGACCACTCCGCCCCGATGGAGGCGTTCGGAACGCGATTCCTATTCGACCCGGCGACGACGATGACGACGGTGGCGTTCGTTCTCGGCGGCGTCGGAATCGGGACGATAAGTGGACTGACGCCGGGAATTCACGTCAACAACCTCGCGCTGTTGCTGGCGTCAGTGGCGACGTCGATAGCCGGGCCGCCGAAACTCGTCGGCGCGGCCATCCTCGCCGCGGGCGTCGTCCACTCGTTTCTCGACGTGGTTCCGGCGCTCGCGCTCGGCGTCCCCGACCCGGTGATGGCGGCGAGCGCGCTCCCCGGCCATCGCCTGGTCATCGAGGGGCAGGGACGGGAGGCGATTCGACTGTCGGCGCTGGGCAGCGGACTCGCGGTGGCCGTCGCGGTTCCGCTCGCCATCCCGGTAACGATGGTGATGACGGACGTGTATCCGTTCCTCCGCGGCCACCTCCCGCTGTTCCTCCTCGGAACGACCGGGTTTCTGGTATTCACGGAACCCACGAGACGGGAGCAAATCGGCGGTGTCGTGGCGTTTTCCGCGAGCGCGGTGCTCGGAATCCTGTCGCTCCCGCTGTCGCCGACCGCGCCGCTCGGCGTCGGGAGCGTCCTCACGCCGCTGTTCGCGGGACTGTTCGGTGCGCCCGTCCTCCTCGATGCGATGGGTGGGGCGGGCGTCCCGGAACAGGCGGGGACGACGCTCACCATGCCGCGACCCCTGCTTCTCATGACGGCGCTCGCGGGGTCGTTCGCCGGAGCAATCGTCGGCTATCTGCCCGGCGTTTCGAGCGCGATTGCCGCCGTCCTCGCGCTCACGCTGGTCCCGGACCGCACCGATGCGCGCGGGTTCATCGTGGCGAGTAGCGGCGTCAACACTGCCAACACGATTTTCGCGCTCTTCGCCCTCGTCTCGCTCGACACGCCTCGAACGGGCGTCATGGTCGCCCTCCGGGAGACGAACGCACCGCTCGACCTTCCGGTACTCCTCGTCAGCGCCGCCGTCGCCGGAGTCGTCGGATTCGTCCTCGTCCTCGTGCTCGGCGACACCTACCTCGAAACGGTCGGCGGGATGGACTACCGACGACTGTCGGTCGCCGTCCTCGGTCTGTTGGTCGCGGCTTCGTTCCTGTTCGCCGGAGTCATCGGAATCGGACTGTTCGTCTGCAGCGCCGTTCTCGGCCTGCTCCCGCCGCGACTGGGCTGTCGGCGCGTGCATTTGATGGGGGTGCTGATAGGGCCGCTTATCGTGGGTGTGTGACCACGAGACTTTTGCCGCTCGGTTGTCAACCGGGCAGTATGATTCCCCTGTTCGGTCCGGTTCCCGGTGGTGCGGAACTGATCGTCATTTTCATCACGGCCATCATGCTGTTCGGCATACCGTTGACCATCTTCGGTGGCTTGTTTCTGCTCTACCGTCGGGCGGGCGGGAGCAGGGCGACGAAGGAAGACGTGGACGAACTCAAAAACGAGGTGGCGGAACTACGAACGGAACTCGAAGGAACCGACGAAACCGAACGGCAGGAACGGGAACGAGACCGGGAGCGGGAGCGATAGAGAACTCACTCGAACGTGCGGGTGACGCGCGTCACTTACCTCATCACGTCGAGACAGCGGCCGAGGAACGTGTTTTGCACCGCGAATGCTTCGAAGGAGGTCCCGACGTGTTCCCGAAGGAAGGTTACGAGTTCCTTCGACTCGGTGGCTGTTTCGCTCACGAAAACAATCTACCGGCGCATTCACAGACGTAACTCCACAACCTTTCTCAAGTATCTTCGGCGAAAACTAGGCAGAGAGTTCAGCGACGAGGCGGTCCTGTAACGACTCCCGAATCCGGTGGCTCGTTTCGGCGGTCGTGCGGACTTCGATGACGTTCGTTCCCGAACTATCGAGGGAGTCCGAAAACGCGTCCCGGAACGCGGGAAGCGTCTCGACGCGTTCGAAGTCCAGTCCGTAGAGGTCGCCCGTCGCCGAGTAATCGAGTCCGTGCGGCGTTCGGAACTGGTCGGTAAACGGCGGGTCGAAGGATTCGATTGGGAGCATGTGGAAAATGCCGCCGCCGTCGTTGTTGATTTCGACGATGGTCGCGTCCACCCCACAGCGTTCGAGCGCGAGCAACCCGTTCATGTCGTGATAGTAGGCGAGGTCGCCGGTGACGAGGACGAGCGGGTCGTCCGTCCCGCTTCCGGCACCGAGCGCCGAACTGATGATACCGTCGATACCGCTCGCCCCTCGGTTACCGAGCACCGTCACGTCGGCGGAGCGGGGGCGAGCGAACCGGTCCAAATCCCGAATCGGCATGCTGTTGGAGACGAACAGCGTCGTCGGGTCGGGAACGAGCTTTGCGACGGACGCGAGCAGGTTGCCTTCGAAGTGCTCCGCGGAGTCCGACACGAGCGACCAGTGTGCGGACTCGGCGCGTTCGAATCGCGCCATCCACGTCTCGTTCGCGCTTTGCGGTTCGAGTTCGTCGGCGAGGCGGCGGGCCAACCGCGTCGGGTCCGCCACGAGGAGGTCCGTCGCGGTGAAGGTGGCTTCGCGCCAGCCGCCCGCCGGGTCCACGACGAACTGTCGGCTTTCGGTACATTCGAGGTATCGACGAAGGGTTTTCGAGGTCGGCGACGCGCCGAACCGAATCACGACGTCGGGGTCGGGCCACGCCTCGGTCACGTCCGGAACGAGGTACGAGTCGTAGCCGCCGACGATGGAACCGTCGTGTCCGAACCGATGGCCCGAGAGCGGGTCGGCCAGCACGGGAAAACCGGTCGCGTCGGCCAGCGCCGCCAGCGCGGAGCGCTCCGGGGTCGGTCCGTCTGCGGGACCGGCCACCAACAGACCGCGCTCGGCGTGGCGTACGGCATCGACGAGTCGGGAGCGCGCGTCGGAATCGAGTTCCGGGACGCCCTGTGAGACGGTGACGAACGGACCGTCACGACCCTCGGCGGCGAGCGGATTGTCGGCCTCGAACGAGTCGGGAACGTCGCCCTCGACTTCGACCGGTTCGAGCGGCTTTCGAAACGGGAAGTTGAGATGGACCGGTCCCGGCGGCGTCCCGGTTGCCGACCCGAGCGCTCGGGCCGCCGTCGTCCGGAGGTAGCGGAGTTTTCGCCCGGTCGCTTCCGGTTCAGCCACGTCTGTGTACCAGCGAACGGCGTCGCCGTACAGTTTCTCCTGATCGACGGTCTGGTTCGCGCCGCTATCGCGGAGTTCCGGCGGTCGGTCGGCCGTGCACACGAGCATCGGGACCCGCGCCCTGTCCGCTTCGATGACGGCGGGATGGAAGTTCGCCGCCGCAGTCCCCGACGTACAAACGATGGGGGTCGGTTTTCCGGTCCGTTTTGCCCGGCCGAGGGCGAAGAAGGCCGCCGACCGCTCGTCCAGATGGGAAAATACCTCGATGTCGTCGTGTTTGGCGAACGCGACGGTCAGCGGCGTCGAGCGACTCCCGGGAGCGAGGCAGACGGCATCGACGCCCTCGGCGGCCAACTCGTCCACGAACGTTTCGGCCCACAGCGTGTTTCGGTTGGGATACGTCATTCGAGTTCGTTCAGAATCGGCAGGAATTTCAACTGTACTTCGTCCCACTCCGCTTCCGGGTCGCTGTCGGCGACGATACCGTTTCCGGCGAAGAGGGTCACGCGGCCGTCACCCGCCACGCCGGAGCGGAGGCCGACCGCGAACTCCCCGTCGCCGTCGGCGTCGAACCACCCGACCGGCGAGGCGTACCACCCGCGGTCGAAGCGTTCCGTCTCGCGGATGGTCCGCATGGCGTCCGCCAGCGGAAGTCCGCCGACGGCCGGAGTCGGGTGCAGGGCCTCGACCACCGAGAGGACGTGCTCGTCGCAGTCGAGTTCGGCCGAAATCGGCGTCTGAAGGTGCTGGATGTTGGACAGTCGTTTGCATCGCCGGTCGCCGACCGTGACCGACGATGCGAGCGGTTCGAGCCCCTCGCGGATCGTTTTGGCGACGAGTTCGTGCTCCTCGCGGACTTTCTCGCTGGCGGCGAGTTCCGCGGCGAGTTCGTCGTCCTCCTCCGGCGTCTCTCCTCGACCTATCGACCCGGCGAGCGCCTCGGTCTCGACCGTCTGTCCGCGCAGCGAGACGAGGCGTTCCGGCGGCGCGCCGAAGAAGCCGCCCGACGAAGAGGGTTGGATGAGGAACCGGTAGCATTCGGGGTACGACGTTCGCAACCGTTCGAGGATGTCCGGCACATCGACGGATTCGGCGAGTTCGACCTCCAACGCGGTTGCGATAACCACTTTCTTCAGCTCCCCTTCCCGGATTCGCTCGGTCGCGTGGCGTATCTGTGAACACCACTCGTCGCGTGCCGTCGCGGGATGCGTCGATTCGATGCCCGGCGAGTCGCCGCTGGGGCGCATCTCCGGGAGCGCCTCTATTTCCGCGCGTATCTCGGAGAGCGTCTCTTCGACGGTCGCTTCCGCCGTATCGCGGGCGGACACGGAAAGCCACGTTTCGTGCTCGGTTCGCGTCAGTTGGACGCGGGGCAAGACGAACTCCGCACCGGGGAATCCCTCCCACGGAGGTGAGGGTTCGTGTTCCGCGCTGAACGAAAACCCACCGAATAGACGGGGACGGGCGGCGTCGGGGCCGTCGTCCCGGTCGACGGCTTCGAAGAGTTCGTCGGCGCGTTCTCGAATCTCGTCGAATCGGCGTTCACCGTCCGCGGTGAGACGGGCAACCGCGCCGCTCGCGGCGATTTCGAGTCCATCAGACGACGTCCAATAGAGACGCGGTGCCGCCCGACCGGCGAGAAACGAGCGAAACGAAACGTCGGGTACTCGGCACGTTCGAGTTACGAGCGGAGAACCCGCCGACAGTTGACCGTCACGGTGCGGTGGCATTTAATGGAAACTCGGGAACGCTGACCCTTCAGCCTAACTATATCGCTCCTCGTTCCACGGGTTCGCGGTGTTGGAGTACCCCCGTTTCTCCCAGTACCCGCGCTCCGGTTCCGTGAGGAACTCGATTCCGTCCACCCATTTCGCCCCCTTGTAGGCGTACTTGTGCGGCGTGACCACCCGGAGCGGCCCGCCGTGCTCGCGGGGGAGCGGGTCGCCGTCGTAATTCCAGACGAACAGCACGTCGTCGCGCAGACAGTCGGCGAGCGGGAGGTTGGTCGTGTAGCCGTCGAGGGCCGAGAACATGACGTGAACCGCGTCCTCGTCCACTCCGGCGAGTTCCGCGAGCGTCGGGAAGGTGACGCCCGTGAACGCGCAGTCGAACTTGCTCCAACCGGTGACGCAGTGGAAGTCCTGTTTTTGCGTCTCGTTCGGCAGGTCCCGGAACTCCTCCCACGAGAAGGTGCGTTCGTTCTCGACCGCACCCGTGACCGAGAACTCCCACGTCTCGGGGTCCCACTCCGGGGTGCTCCCCTTCGAGAGGACGGGAAACTTGCTCGTCTCGCGCTGTCCCGGCGGCAATCGCTGTCCGTCGAACTCACGATGGATGTCCGTCTTGTCCGTAACGCTCATGGTCGAACGCTGGGGTGCGGGAAAGGTAGATGTACCGACCGCGGCCAGCCGCGGGGGTAAGGTCGGGCTAGTCGTCGGGTAACCGTCGTATCCTCGACCGGGGCGAATTCGCCGCTCGGTACCGACTGAATAACAAAGACCGACGTGACACAACGGACTGTCGCATGTCCCAGACAGAGCAACAGCCGGAAGCCCGAGAACGCCCGGTGATGGGTGCGGCACAGGAATCGACGAGCGACATCGCGATACTCGCGTCGGCGGCATCGGTGCTCCTCTCGTGGCACCAGTTCTTCGTCAGGGGGAACCGCGAGCGCGGACTCTTCATCGGCCTCTGGCCGCCGACCATCCTCGCGTTCGCGAGCTACTTCAACCAGAAACGAATGGAGCAGCGAATGGAGTCGTTGAAACCGAGCAGCATCATCAACTCGCTCGACCAGATGTTCGGCAATCGGTGAGTCCAGACAGACAAGTTTTCGTTTCTCCGGCCCCACGGCCGGGTAGTTTTCTGGAATGACAAATGTAGATTCTTTTTAAGAAAATTTGATTTCTTGGATTCAGAAACAGTGTTTTCAATACCGGTACAATCTACCCGTCAGACTTAAGAACACCCCTCCCGAAGCCCACAATTGTTCCAATGCCAAAGGTAGAGATTACCGTCCCAGAGCACCTCGAAATGCAAATCGCCCAGATGGTCGACCAGGGCGAGTTCGTCAACCGTGAGGAAGCCGTCGAGGACTTGCTCGCAACCGGTCTCAAGGCATACAAGACCAGTGGACCGATGGACAACGATAGAGAACCGGGACTCGAAGATGAGGGGATGATGGGTCACGAAGACGAGTACGTCTTCTAACGGACCGTGCCCTCAACGTGTGAATAGTTCTCAGAAACTCTTAAACCGACTAACTTCTAATGGCCGTGCATGCATAAGGACGAGCTTTTGGAGCTGCACGAGCAGATGGTGACCATCATGGAGTACTTCCGTGAACAAGACGACGTTCCGACCGGCGCGTTCGACGCATACGACCAACTGGACGTCGACCCCTCGCACGTTCACAAGTCCAAGAGCGAACACAAACACGCCGTCTTCGTTCTCGGAAACTCGCTCGCCGACGTCATGAGCGACGACGAGTTCAGCGAAGCGGGCCGTATCGGCAAGCGCATGGAAGAGCTCGCCGACGACGCCGAACAAAAGATCTGATTTTCGAACGACGCTATCGCCGGTTCGATGATTCGAACGGCACGACCACTCCCCGCCCGAGACGCTCGTTCGAACGGAGTCTCACAAAAGCTCTCTCGCCTTTTCTCACCCCGTACTTGATGCGTGGACTCGACTAACCCGAAACTATTTGAGGGGGATTCCGTTTTGACGTAATATGGATGCGCGCATAGTCGAGCAGATAACCGAGTGGAGCTCTCGTCCGTTCTCCGGTGGGCTGGAGACGCTCCACGCGCTTGCCGACGAGGAATTTTCCGGTGCGGTCAAAGCGGGCGGGGCGTGGCTGTTCATGTTGAACGGCCGCGTCATCGGCGTGTTTGATGGTGCACTCGATACGTTCGAGGATGCCGACGGGACGCTGTTCGACGCCCCACACCCCTCGCTTCCGCTGTTGTTCAGCATGCAAGAGCGAGGTGGAAAGACGCAAGCGAAGTACTACACGAACGATACGCCCCTCAAGGAGGCGAGCGAGACGCTCGCGTCGAACAATTTCACGGGGTACATCGAACTCAGCGAGAACGTTCTCAGCGGCGACTACTACGTGGTCTACCACGCCGGGCGGTCGATGAGCGCCGCCTACGTCGGACAGAGCGAACAACTGGTCACCGGAGACGAGGCGTTCGAGCGGGCGAACGACGAGGTGGGGATTTACGAGGTCGTCGCGGCGGACGTGGACATCATCGAACTCCCGGAGCCGAAAACGCCCGAACCGGAACCCGAGCCGGAGCAGTCACCCGCGCCATCCGCGCCTGACGAGTCGAGTTCGTCGGCGGAACCGGACGGAACGAGCGACCCCGAACCATCGACGGACGAAGCCCAACAGTCCCCCGCATCGACGGCGAGCGAGGGACCCCGGTCGCCGACCGAAACGGAACCCGGCCAACAACCGACCACGGAGGCCGAGGCCGACGCCAACCGCCAGCCAACGCCCTCGACCACCGCGACCCCGACGGCCGGCCAGTCGGCGGAGGCGAGCACACAATCGGCACCGACGCCGAACGCGTCGAGCGCCGAGGATGCCGAAAGCGATAACGGTGGTGGGGTATCCGACCCCTTGTCGGACGAACAGCAGTGGCAGGAGACCACGACGATTCCGTCCCTGGACCCCGAGAAAAGCAGTTCGTCGAAGTCCCGCGACGCGGGCGTCAAACAGCGACGGGCCGGTCGGCAGACGCCACAACGCCAATCCGCACCGCGACAACCCACGCCGCAACAATCGCCCCGACGCGGGCAGTCGAACAGGGCGAAGGAGATAGAGGCCGAACTCACGGCGCGAGCGGAGAAAATAGAGGCGCTCCAGTCGAAACTCGCACAAACCGAAGCGGAGCGCGACGAACTGAAATCGGAGCGTGACCGACTCGAAGCGCGGGTTGGCGAGCTGGCGGACGAACTCGAAACGCTTCGGGAACAGAGTCCGGGCGTCACCGCCGAACGCCAGTTGACCCCCGAACAGGCGCTCACGCAGACCAACTTCTTCGTCCGCTACGGCTCGAAGGGGAAGGGCACCCTGTCCGACGCCGCGGCGGGCGAANCCAGCCGCGAAACCATCGAGTCGAACCTGCAACTCGAACACCACACGCAGTTCGATACGGCGGGCGTCGCGGTCGATGGACAGGAGTTCGAGGCGTTCCTTCACGACTCGATGGAGTACAAGTTCGTCTCGTGGCTCGTCGTCGACCTCCTGTACGAGATTCTGGAGACGGGACACCAGCGCGGGTTGAAGGACCTGTTCGAAGCGATTCAGAAGATAGACCGCGTCGAACTACACGGAGCACTGGTCACCGAAGACGAGGAGGGTGGGGAGACGGAATTCCCCTTCGACGTCATTCTCCGCGACAGGATGGGCAACCCGCTCGTCGTGGCCAACATCAACGACTCGCGCGACCCCGCGACCGGCGAGATGATGGGGTCGCTGGTGGACGCGGCCAGCAGCGTTTCCAGCGCGAGCGACGAACTCAGCGCGGCCTTCCAGGTCACGAAGAGCTTCTTCGAACCGGCCGCGTTGGAGACGACCGAGGATGCGACCAGCGGTGGACTGTTAACGCGGGAAAAAAGAGAGAGTTTCGTCAAGCTATCCCGAAAACGAGGATATCATCTGTGTCTGGTGGAATCACGAAACGGTGAATTCCACGTTACGGTTCCGGAACTCTAGTTTTCGGCTTCGGCTTTCTCGCCGATCTTCATCGAGTCGAGTTTGTTCGTAATCTCGGAGAGTTTCTCATCGAGTTCGGAAACGAACTCCTCGGTACGGTCGGTCGTGATCGCACCTTGGTTGGAGGGCGAGATGAGGTTTTCCTCTTCGAGAACTCGCAGCGAGTAGCGAACCTTGTGATGGGGGTATCCCGTCTCGTTCGACATCTTCACGATGCCGATAGGTTCGTTCTCAATGACCATTTTCAGGACCTGCAAGTGGCGTTCCAGCATATCGACTTCCTTCTCCAGTCGATCTATCATGGCATGTGTTAACTTGTCTTAGAGCCTTTTAAAGGTTATTGTCCGCATCGCAAGCAGAAACGTAGAACGAATCTTTCTCTTGAGACGAGTTAACACTTCCGAATCGTCCGTCAGAATGTCGTCGAAATTGCTAGAATCGGCGCTCAGTCGCCACCGAAATGCACACGTTCGTGCATCATCTTGCTTCGAAGACCGTAATCGGTTTACGAGGTGCGGGAGAAATCACCTCCGGTATGACCGTAACCATCGTCGGTTCGCAACTCGGCGACGAAGGCAAAGGCCGCGTCGTAGACCTCTACGGCGCGTCCGCTGACGTTGTTGCTCGCTATCAGGGCGGCGACAACGCAGGCCACACCGTCGTCGAGGGTGGCAACGAATACAAGCTCTCCCTCGTTCCCAGCGGCGTCGTCCGCGGAAAGGTCGGCGTCCTCGGGAACGGCTGTGTCGTGAACCCGGACACGCTGTTCGACGAGATAGACACGCTCCGCGAGCGGGGACTCGACCCCGACGTTCGACTCGCGCGCCGCGCGCACGTCATCCTCCCGTACCACCGCGTCCTCGACGGTATCGAGGAAGACGTGAAAAGCGATTCGGACCGCAAGGTGGGAACCACGGGTCGGGGTATCGGCCCGACCTACGAGGATAAAGCCGGTCGACGCGGCATCCGCGTCGGCGACCTACTCGATTCCGAACTCCTCCGCGAGAAGCTCGAATACGTCGTCCCTCAAAAGCGAGCACTCGCCGAGAAGGTATACGGCGTCTCCATGAGCGAAGCGATTGGAGGCTCGTCGGACGAATCCGACGGCGTCGAAACCGGCGAAGCGTTCGACGTCGATGCGCTCCACGAACAGTACGAGCGCTACGGCGAGCGCCTGAAAGAGGAGAACATGACCGTCGAAGCCGGGGAGTTCCTCTCATCCCGCCTCGACGCCGGCGACGAAGTCATCTTCGAGGGCGCACAGGGTACCCTCATCGACATCGACCACGGTAACTACCCGTACGTCACCTCCTCGAATCCGACCGCGGGCGGGGCCGCCACGGGAACGGGTCTCAGCCCCGGCGTCATCGGCGACGGCGACATCATCGGCATCGTGAAAGCCTACCTCACGCGCGTCGGGAGCGGCCCGCTTCCGACCGAACTCGGCGGCGTCGTCGGTGACACGCCCGACTACGACGAACAAGGGGCGGGCGAAAACGAGGACCTCGCCAAGTACATCCGCGAGGAAGGTGGCGAGTACGGTACCGTCACCGGCCGACCGCGCCGGGTCGCGTGGCTCGACATGCCCATGCTCCGACACGCCGCCCGCGCGAGCGGCTTCACCGGTCTCGCCGTCAATCACATCGACGTGCTGGCGGGCCTCGACGAGGTGAAAGTCGGATACAGCTACGATGTCGATGGCGAGGAAATCTTCACCATTCCTGCCACAACCGAGCGCTGGGGTCGCTGTGAGCCGAACTTCCGTTCCTTCGACGGCTGGCCGGAAGTGGACTGGAGCGAGGTCGCTGACGAGGGCTACGACGCGATTCCGGAGAACGCGCGAACCTACCTCGAATACATCAGCGACGAACTCGATGCGCCCATCTACGCCGTCGGTATCGGCCCGAGCAGGGAGGATACCGTCGTGCTCGAACACCCGTTCGAGAACTGATCGACGCCTCTCTCCGTTTCCCGCTGTATCCGGTACAGTTACCGTTCGCTCGGAGCTCTCGCTACTCTATTTTCATTTTGGTGTCGCTGTCAAAAAATCCCCAAATAATCGTATCAACGGTACCCTGTTAGCAGCCGAGGTAGTCACACCAGATCTGAAGACCAAATCCAAACATCATTTCTCACCTCCATCAACACAATTCTATAATATAGTATTAAAAATTTCTATTATTTACTATTATATAGTATTAAATATTATATGTTGTTGGTTATTTTAAAGAGCGAAGTACTCGGCCGAGAGATAGTATCAACGTCGTTCGGATATCGACCGGTCACGCCGTTTGGAGTACGGTGCGACGTTCCTTCACGGTTCTGCAGTTCAGATACCCGTCTCCATGGATTCGAGGACGGTTCGGGGACGCGTCCTTCACGCGTCGAGAGAAACGACGACCATATGACGATAGTCTATCAGTATTGCCGTCGGTCGTCGAACGAATGTGGTACCGCGAGTCGCTACCATCGAACCGCACAACCCGTCACGCTTTTTGCCTCCCCCTTCGTGGACTCGGGCATGAAGAAATCCCTGATGGATATCATCTGCTGTCCACTGGACAAACAGGAACTCGAACTCGACGCACGACAGGAAGAGGACGAGGAAGTCATCTTCGGGACGCTCACCTGCACCGAGTGCGGCGAGGAGTACCCCATCGAGGACGGCATCCCGAACCTCCTGCCGCCCGACATGCGAGAGGCCTGAATCTTTTAATAGTTGAGTATTTTACTCTAACCCAAGAGGGAGGTGCACTGTGTCCGAAACGTTGTTAACACACATCAACCGCGACGGACTTCACCACATCGACGTAGCACCGTCGTTCGAAACCGACGACTCGTTCAGCGTTTCGCTCGCAAACCACGGTGCGCCGATTCACGTGCACCTCCATTTGGACGACGAGCTCTCCGACGTGGCATCCCTGTCCGCGACGAATCACTACATCGAGGCCAACTCGACGGAGGCAGTGCCGATTACGGTTCACGACGGTCCCGCCCGCGGAAAGCTGAAAGTCGTGACCGGATACGGGGCCGAAACGGCCTACGTGGACGTCGATATTGCCGAAATAGACCCGGAGAAAGACTCGATACCGGTGGACGAGTCCCTCTCGAAACCCCGACAGAAACCGATTCAATCGGATACCGATGCGTCGGAGCTGGCGCGAAACATCCCGCTCGTCGTCCTCGGCATTATGGCGCTGGTGCTCGTTCTCGGCGTCGGCGTCCTCGTCGATTGGGTCCTCGCGCTGTTCGGCGCGATTACGGTGCTGGTCGGTATCGGCGTCGCGGGGTACTTCCTCGTCCGGTAATCGTATTCCTTTTTCCCGCACTCCTCGTGCTGGTCGGTAATGTCACTCGCAGAAGCCACCCGAAACGCGGTTCGGCGACGGCCGTTCCTCCTCGAAGCGCTCCGTGCGGACGTGGTGAACTACACCGCCGCCGCGCGGTTCCTCGCGGACGAAATAGACGTCGGCGACGACACCGACGCGGTTTCGACGGCGCTCTCGCGGTTCGCCGATGAACTGCCGACGTACGAAATCGACTCCCGGGACGCCCGCGTCACCATGCGGAGCGGCCTGGGTCGAGCGGACGACCCCGCCGATTCGCTCCTCGTCGTCGGCGACGCGGGGTTCACCCCCGATTCGGGGTCGTTGACCGGCGTCATCGCCGCCGGTGACGTGGACTGCGTGGCGTTTTCCGCCGTCCTCTCCCGACTCGTGGCGGAGGACGTCGATGTCGTCGCGGCCGGGGTCGCGGAGTCGCTGGTCGTCGTCGTCGAGCGCCGCGACGGCGCGAACGCGGTCCGATTCGTCGAGGATGCGTTGGACGCCGTTCCCGAACGGGGCGATTGAGGCGGTTGGTGTCGCTTCCGACGATTTAAAACGGTTGCTGGCACTACCGTTCCCTATGACACTCTTCGTAACGAACACGCTCACGGGCGAGCGGGAGCCGTTCGAACCCGGCGACCCCGATTCCGTCCTCCTCTACTACTGCGGGTTGACCGTCTCGGACTTCGCGCACCTCGGCCACGCGCGCGGGTGGATTCACACCGACGTGATGCACCGATGGCTCGAACACCTCGGCTACGACGTCCACCACGTCGAGAACTTCACCGACGTGAACGAGAAAATCACGGCGCGCGTTGGCGAGGACGACCTCGGCGACGACGAGGCCGACGTCGCACGGACCTTCATCACGCAAGTCATCCGCGACATGCGCGACCTGAACCTGAAACGAGCCGACGTGTATCCACGCGTCAGCGAGCATCTCCCCGAAATCACCGATCTCATCGAGACGTTGGTGGAGAAGGGCTACGCCTACGAATCCAACGGCTCGGTGTACTTCGACGTCACGACCTTCGAGGACTACGGCAAACTCTCGAACCAGAGGGTCGAGGAGATGGAGGCGCAGGGAGAGGGCGACGAACGCGGAGAGAAGCGTCATCCCGGCGACTTCGCCCTGTGGAAGGCCGACGGCGTGAGCGAGGGTGCCGTCGAGGAACACCGCGACCCCGACACGGAGTACGCGGTGTCCCATCCGTCCGGTCAGACGTGGGACTCCCCGTGGGGAGAGGGACGTCCCGGCTGGCACATCGAGTGTTCGGCGATGAGCATGGAACACCTCGGCGAGACCATCGACATCCACGTCGGCGGACAGGACCTCGTGTTCCCGCACCACGAAAACGAAATCGCCCAGAGCGAGGCCGCGACCGGCCACCAGTTCGCCCGCTACTGGCTCCACGTCCGCCTGCTCGAAACCGAGGGCGAGAAGATGAGTTCGAGTTTGGGCAACTACTCCACCGTTCGCGGCGCGATTTCGGAGATCGGCGCGAACGCCGTCAGGATGTTCCTCCTCTCTACGTCCTACGCCAACCGCCAGACGTTCAGCGACGAAACGTTGAACGAGGCCGTCGAACGCTGGGACCGACTCTCGGACGGCTACGACCGCGCCGTCGAAGCCCTCGACGGCCCGGACGCGCGAACCAAGGTCGAGGACGACGAGTTGCGCCAAGCCGTCACCGAGACGCGCGAGGAGTTCGCGGACGCGATGAACGACGACTTCAACACCCGCCGCGCGCTCGCCGCCCTGCTCGACCTCGTGACGGCGGTCAACCGCCACGCGGATGCGCACGAGGAGTACGACTACGACGGCCTCAAATCGGCCGTCGAGACGTTCGAGGAACTCGGCGGCGACGTGCTGGGCTTCTCGCTCGGCGGAGAGGCGGGCGGCGACGTTCGACTCGCCGAAGACCTCGTGGAACTCGTCCTCGACCTCCGCGAGGGCGAGCGGGACGCCGGGAACTACGACCGCGCCGACGCGCTCCGCGACGACTTACAGGCGCTCGGCGTCGATGTTCAGGATTCCGACTCCGGCCCTTCGTTCAAGCTCCCGTAGCCGTCGGACTTATACTGGGGGGTTGAGTATCGGGGATAGACATGAACCGGAAACTGATTGCAGGCGCGTTACTGGCGACGCTCGTCCTCACGAGCGGTTGTCTCGGGTTTATCCTCGGCGACACCCTCGAAGTCAGCGCCACGAAGGCGACCGTCGGCGACAACGCGCTGTCGCAAACGGGCTACGAGAAAGCGAAGGTCGAATCCCTCGAAGCGAAACGGACGTTCGAAGCGGCGGGCCAGAGCCGCGAGGTGAAGGTGACGAACTGGGTCGCACAGTACGAAAAGACCGTCGGCATCGATGGCATCGCGGAAGGAACGGCGGCGACCTTCGTCGTCGTCAGCAGTCCCGACGTAAAGATAGCGTCCAAATCGTTCAACCCGCTGTCGAAGTTCGACAACCGGGACCTCGTGGAGAAGTTCGTATCTGGATACGGAAACATCCACGACATCCGAACCGTCGGGTCGGAGAACGTGACGGTCCTGGGGACGAACACGAAGGTCTCCGAATTCACCGCAACCGCCAGCTCGCACGGCGCGAACGTGGACGTAACGATTCAGGCGACGAAGTTCAAACACGACGGCGATTACATCGTCGTGCTCGCGGTGTATCCGAAGCGGCTCGACGAATCCGATAGCGTCTCCAGCCTGCTCTCCGGTATCCAACACGGCGGCTAATCGGGCAACGTTTTTTCTCCCTTCTGTCGGTACGGACGGTATGAACCGAACTCTCGTTTCGGGACTTGGCCTCACCGTCCTCGGAGTGGTGGGGTATCTGATAGGTCTCTCCGCGCCGTATCCGGGGCGCGCGTTCTCTATCACGGGAATCATGGTCGGCATCACGCTCGCCGCGATCGCCAACGCGGCCGAACCGGAGGACGTCCAATGACCGTCGAATCGCTCCGGTTCGCCGACGGCGAAGTCGAGACGGTCGAGGACTTCCAATCCGCGCGCGTCGAATCCGGTACCGTCTGGGTGCGGGCGAGCGACGCCACGCCCCTCGAACTCGAACGCGTCGCGGAAGCGTTCGACATCCACCACCTCTCCGTCGAGGACATCAGAAACGAGATTCGACCGAAGACGGAGGAGTTCGCGGGCTACACGTTCGTCCTGCTCAAGACGGTCGAGCTCGCCCGCGGCGAAACCACCTTCGAGGAGGAAACCCGCGTCAAACCGGTGGGCGTGTTCGTCGGCGAGGACTGGCTCGTCACCCTCTCGGAGTACGACATCGACGCCGTTTCGCGCATCTGGCGGGCCGCGCTCGACGGCGACCGGCGAATCGTCGGCCGCGGGCCGGACTTCACGGCGTACCGCGTCTGTGACGGCATCGTGGACGGCTACTTCGCGGCGCTCGACCAGATAGAGGAACAGATAGAGGCCGTCGAGGAGGCCGTCATCAGCGACACGAGCATCGAGACGCTGGAGTCGATAAACGGCGTCCGGCGGGAACTGCTCGCGTTCCGAAAACTCGCGTGGCCGACCCGCGAGGCGGTGGGTTACCTCGCCCGCGGCGACCCCGAGGAGGTGCGCCCGGAGACGGAGAAGTACTTCCGCGACGTGTACGACCACCTCGTCCAACTCGTGGACTTGACCGAAACGTACCGCGATTTGGCGGGCGGCGCGCGCGACATCTACCTCAACATGCTCTCGGTCTCGACCAACGAGGTGATGAAGAAGCTGACCGTCGTCGCCACCATCGTCCTCCCGCTGACGCTCGTGGTCGGCGTTTACGGCATGAACTTCCAAGACGGTCCGTTCAACATGCCGGAACTGGGCTGGACCTACGGGTATCCGGCGGTGATGCTCGGCATGTTCCTCATGAGCGCGATTCTGGTCGTCTACTTCCGAAGAGCGGGGTGGTTGTGAGTCACGGGGCGAAATCCGAGAGGTTGGCCTGCACACCGGAGACCATCTCGGATTTCCTGCGGAGGGAGTTCATCGAAATCGGGAGTTGCGGGACGATTTCCCGAACTGCCCCGTGGAACGATTCCGCCTCCCCGAACCGACCGTCGAAGGCGTTTCTGACGCTCTCGCGCACCTGCCACACGCCGACGGGTGCCCAGTAGTCGTCGCTGACCTCGCGGAGGACGAGGGCCTTGGCCTGTCGGCCGATGTCTTCGAGGTGTTCCAGCACGCCGAGTCGCGAGGCGTAGTACGCTCCGGCGGTTTCATCGACGTAGCTCGTTCTGCCTTCGTATCCCTCGTGGGCGCTTCCCATCCAGATGTCGCCGGTCGGCGAGGGGTTCCAGATGCTTCCGGGAGCCTTCATCTCCACGAGTTCGAACTCCCACTGCCCCGGCGCGAGGATGACCCAGTAGCGGTTGCCCATGTACTCGTTCACCCACACTTGCGTCTCGTCGATGCTCGGCGCGTTGCGGATGCGTCCGCGGAGGTATTGTCCCACCGTGTCGTCTACGGCGGTAATCGACCAGCGCGTCGGGACGAGTTTCCGGTTCTGCCCCTGACCCAACGCCCCCGCCGAGAGGATGGTGTTGA
Organism: Haladaptatus paucihalophilus DX253; assembly: GCF_000376445.1. NCBI lineage: Archaea > Methanobacteriati > Methanobacteriota > Halobacteria > Halobacteriales > Haladaptataceae > Haladaptatus > Haladaptatus paucihalophilus. Next base: position 227,471 of record NZ_AQXI01000001.1, read on the forward strand.
TGTCGTACACGTCGAACCCGCGGCGGTACAGGTAGTTCATCGCGCCTTGGGCCTGCCAGTCGTCGTCTTCGAGCGTCTTCTTCACGGCGCGGGGAACGTGCGGGTTCTCGGTTAAATCCGCCGAGGACGCGCGGGCCGTCGGGCCGGTCGGCGTGGCGATGTCGTCCACGTTCACGTCCAAGTCGAGTTTCTCGGTCAAGCCGATTTCCACGTCCACCGGGCGGTCGGCGATGGCGATTTCGCGCTGGACGCCGACGAACCCGTCCCACACGTCGTCCACGTTCACCTTCGCGGAGCGGTTCGAGTTCAGCAGGCCGGTCCGGTACTGGAGGACGTTATCGATGCCGAGGCCGCGCTGGTACCAATCGCCGCTGGTGGCGAACTCCGCGGCGTTCTCCTCCGCGCCGACCGGCGAGAGGATTCCCGTCGAGACGTTCGGGTAGGACGACCGGCCGACGAACACCGAGGGCGAGGTACTTCCGAAGAGCGAATCGCCCTGCGCCACCTCGGAAAACCGGTCCTCGAAGTCGTCCACGTAGTCCAGAATCTCGTAGGACTTCTCCTCGGCCAGACGGCGGCGGCGCTCCTCCTCGTCCGGGCGCAAATCGTCGATATACTCGTCCAACCGCATCCACGGAACGTAGGGAAGCGAGGGGCTTCAACGTTCGGCAATCGGACGGAAACGGCCGCCGGGAACGCGCTGGCTGTCGCTCGAACGGGACAAAAACGGAAGGATGACGCGGTTAGCTGTGGATTCCCATCGCTTCTATCTGTTCCTGATACCGGTTGCGGATGGTGACCTCCGTCACCTGTGCCACGTCGGCAACTTCGCGTTGCGTCTTCTTCTCGTTGCACAACAGTGAGGCGGCGTAAATCGCGGCGGCGGCGTAGCCGGTGGGCGATTTACCGGACAACAATCCCTCTTCGGCGGTGGTTTCGATGATGTTGTTGGCCTTCGACTGCACCTCTTCGCTGAGTTCGAGTTCAGAACAGAACCGCGGAACGTATTTTTTCGGGTCGACCGGTTTCATCTCCAGACCGAGTTCTTGGGAGATGTATCGATACGTTCGTCCGATCTCCTTTCGTTCGACCCGCGAAACCTCGGAGATCTCCTCCAGACTTCGTGGAATCCCTTCCTTTCGACAGGCGGCGTACAGCGCGCTCGTTGCCACGCCTTCGATGGAGCGACCACGGATGAGGTCCTCCTTGAGTGCCCGTCGATAGATAACCGATGCGACCTCTCGTACCGACCGCGGGACACCCAGCGCGGATGCCATGCGGTCGATTTCGGACAGGGCGAACTGGAGGTTTCGCTCGCCCGCGTCCTTCGTTCGGATGCGCTCCTGCCACTTACGCAGGCGGTGCATCTGACTGCGTTTCTTGGAAGAAATAGACCGACCGTAGGCGTCTTTGTCCTTCCAGTCGATAGTGGTCGTCAACCCCTTATCGTGCATCGTCTGCGTCGTCGGCGCTCCCACGCGCGACTTCTGCTGTCGTTCCTGATGATTAAAAGCACGCCACTCCGGGCCGGGGTCGATCCGTTCCTCCTCGACGACCAACCCACAGTCGTCACAGACCAGTTCGGCACGGTCGGTACTTTTGATCAACGTTTCGGACCCACATTCAGGACAAGTACGCTCTCCCTCTCGTTCGTTCGCCGTTTGCTCCCCTTCGAGTTGGCGCTCCCGCTGGCGAGTGGACCGTGTCATCGCACTTTTATAGTAGTAACTCCCAAACATTTAAACCCTTGGGCAAAACCTATATATATCTGACACACGCTCACATACCACTCCCGCGAGACCGGAACCTGTTTACTCGAACACGGACGAGTGTCGGCAATGCCAGTCATCGAGTGTGACGTGGACGAGGCACGCCGGACGCTCGCCGACGCCGGGGTCATCGTCTCGGACGGCAAATCCGAGTACGAAGAGTGGCGGGCGAGACACGGCGACGCCGTCGCCATCGCATACGACGACAAGCTCGTGATTCAGGGGGCGAATCCACAGGACATCGAGGCGATTCTTCGAGATGCGGGGGGGCACGCCTACCTCTACTTCGACGGTGCCAGTCGCGGAAATCCCGGCCCGGCCGCGACCGGGTGGGTCATCGTGACGAGCGATGGAATCGCCGCGGAGGGCGGAACGAGAATCGGACGCGCGACGAACAACCAAGCCGAGTACGAGGCGCTCATCGAGGGGCTCGAAACGGCCCGCGACTACGGTTTCGACTCCGTGGACGTGAAAGGAGATTCCCAGCTCATCGTCAAGCAGGTGACGGGTGCGTGGAAGACGAACAACCCCGAACTCCGCGAGCGCCGCGTTCGCGTCCGGGAGCTGTTGGAGGAGTTCGACAAATGGTCCCTGAAGCACGTTCCGCGAGAGGTAAACGAACGCGCGGACAAATTGGCAAACGAGGCGTTAGACGATGGCTGAACTGCCGGACGACACGGTTTCGGAGGCGGAACGACTGACCCACCTCGCGCGTGACCGCGAGGGCGAAGAGGCGGAGCAATATCGTACGGAACGGACGCAGCTGCTCGAAACCCACGGTTTCGTCGCACGGATTCGAGAAGAGGACACCAGAACCGTGCTGGTCCTCCATCCCGAGGAGTGGGTCGAGGACGGAACCATTCGCGTCGAGCGAATCGAGGACACGGACCGCGCGGTCGAAATCCCGCTGACGGGCGCTGGCGACCCGGACGATTGGGACGAAATCGACGAGCACAACCGCGCCGTTGCGGCGCGAGTTCGAGAGAAATACGGCGACGTCCACGGCGCGAACGCCGAGGCCTTCGCGGACTTCATGGGCAATCACTACGCGCGACCCGTCGAGTCGGCGACGAACGACGAAGTGGACGAATTTCTGACGGAGTACTTCCCGCGGAATGCGTGGCCGACTTCGGAACAGAAAAAAACGGTAAAAGAATCGGTCGAACTCGTGTTCGAGTGCGTTAGTCGGACTGCTCGATGAGTGCGCGGACCTTTTCGGCACGCGCGTCGTCGGTGATGAACTTCGAGAGCGACCACGCGAACGCGTCTTCGACGGCTTCGAGACCGGCTTGGGTCAGACCGTACTGGTTGGTCCGCTTGTCGAGTTCGCTCTTCTCGACCAGTCCGCGCTCGACCAGCGTGTCGAGGTTGGGGTACAGGCGGCCGTGGTTCACTTCCTCGTCGTAGTAACTTTCGAGTTCGCGCTTGATAGCGAGCCCGTACATCGGTTCCTCGGTGAGGACGATGAGGATATTACGCTGGAACGCAGTGAGGTCGCGAGCGGTACTGCTTTCGGTGAGTGTTTGTGCCTCTGACATTGGCTTTGACACGACGAAATATGTAACCGAGATATTTAACCCTTCTCAAGTTTCTTGGTGTTTCTCCGTTCTTTCGTTCGATTTTAATACCCAACTGCCACTCATGGATTGCGGAAGGGTGTCACACTTATGAGTGATTTCATGGGTACGAGTCACTTGTTTACACCCATGCCGAAAGGACTTTTTGGTCTTCCCGTCGAGTTCCAAGCGACCCATGACGAATCTCTGGGAAGACCTCGAAACGGGGCCGAACGCTCCCGAGGAAATCTACGCAGTTGTCGAGTGTCTCAAAGGCGACCGGAACAAGTACGAATACGACAAGGACATCCCCGGTGTCATGCTGGACCGCGTGCTCCACAGCAACGTCCACTACCCCGGTGACTACGGGTTCATCCCGCAGTCGTACTACGACGACGAAGACCCGTTCGACGTGCTCGTGCTCGTCGAGGATTCGACGTTCCCCGGCTGTGTCATCGAGGCCCGCCCCGTCGCCATGATGAAGATGGACGACGACGGCGAACAGGACGACAAGGTCATCGCCGTCCCCATCGAGGACCCGCGCTTCGACCACATCGAGGACGTCGAGGACATCCCGCAGCAGACGAAAGACGAGATCGACGAATTCTTCTCCACCTACAAGAACCTCGAAGCCGGAAAGGAAGTCGAGACGCTGGGCTGGGAGGACAAACAGGCGGCGTACGACGCCATCGAACACTCCCAAGAGCTGTACGACGAAAATTTCAACTAGAGTTCATAGTCCGTTCAGCTTTTCGAACAGTTCCCGACTTTTTTGGAACCGCTGAAACCCGTCGATTACCGGCCGATTACGTCCGAATTCGTTACTTCTGGAACCAACCTCACATAAAGATGCCATAGAATACACCCGAAATTATATACGAGTGGAAGGAGCTATGCGTTAGCAATGCTCGCCGGATTCGTCGCCGAAAACATGCCAGCGGTCGCCACTGCCGTTCTCTTGCTCCTCTCCGGCGGCGGCGTGCTGTACGCCGTTCAGTTTCGGTCGTGGGGTGGCACCGAGAACCCGGAATCGGCCGGGTCGCTCCGGAAGGTCGTCGCCGGACAGAACCGCGTCGCGCTCGTCGTCCCGGAAAGCCCGAGTATCGACTCCTTGGCGGCGGCGGTCGGGGTACAAGCCCTCTGTAAGGACTGGGGCGTCGCGGCGCGAATCGCGGCGGAGGGCGAGATAACCGGCGAGGACAGCAAGGCGTTCTGCAACATCTTCGACATCGACGTGACGATTCTCGACGAAAACGGGGAAGGACTACCGAACTGCGACGGCGGAATCGCAATCGGCGGCGGCGGTGCGGTTCCCCGACTGGCGAACAACCCCCCGGTCGTCGGCGTCATCCGGCACCGACCGACCGCGGAGGAGAACATCCTCACGATTACGCGCACGGACGACGGCGCGACATCGACGGTCGTGACCGAACTCGTGCGCGACATGGGGTTCGTTCCCGACCAGCGCGTGGCGACCGCGCTGTTGTACGGTATCCGCGCCGGAACCCGCGAGTTCCGGCGGGCCAACGGGTCGAACGACTACGACGCCGCCGGGTTCCTCCACGCCTACGCCGACCTCGGGCGAATCGAGGAGTTGCGCTCGCCGGGCGTCAGCAGCGACACCTTCGACGTGCTCGGCGAGGCGATAGCGAGTCGAGAACGACGGGCGAGTTTCGCCGTGGCGAACGTCGGCGTCGTCCCCTCGGTGAGCGCGCTGGAGGAGGCCGCTGATTCGCTCCTGCGACTCGAAGGCGTCTCGACGGCCGCCGTGTTCGGCCTCCACGAGGAAACCATCGTCATCTCCTGTCGCGCGGAGGACGTCCGAACCAGCGCGGAGGATATCCTGACCGGCGCGTTCGACGCGAGCGAGACGACGGGCGGGAACGCGGACGCCGCGACCGCTCGGGTGTCGCTCGGCATCTTCGCACGGGTCGATAGCGAGCACACGAAGACGCTGGACTCGCTCATCGACGCGAGCACCCGGAAGGCGTTGTTCACCGCGTTCGAAAGTTCGTGAACGAAAACTTGAGAGGTTGTAGCATGGAAACGAAGGTTCTTGTAGTCGCCTGTGGTAGAGCGGCGTATGGGTCTATTCGATAGGCTCCGTGGAGACGACGCTCCGCGGGTCGCCTTCTTCGGCATCGACGGCGTGCCGTACAGCTTCCTCAAGGAAAACGCCTCGGAGTTCCCGAACATCGCATCGCTGGCGAGCGAGGGGAGCGCCGGAGCGATCGACAGCATCGTGCCGCCGGAGTCCTCCGCCTGCTGGCCAGCCCTCACGACGGGCGTCAACCCCGGAAATACGGGCGTGTACGGGTTCCAAGACCGCGAAAACGGTTCGTACGACACCTACGTCCCGATGGGACGCGACGTGCAGGCGACGCGCGTCTGGGACCGCGTGACCGACGCGGGCCGCGACGCGACGGTGATGAACGTCCCCGTCACGTTCCCACCGCAACGGAACGTCCAGCGCATGGTTTCCGGATTCCTCTCGCCCGGCGTCGACAAGGGTGCCTACCCCGACGAGATGCGGAACTACTTGGAGTCCATCGACTATCCCATCGACGCGAACGCGAAACTGGGACACAAGGACGACAAATCCGAGTTCATCCAAAACGCACACGAGACGCTCGAAACGCGCTACGAGTCGTTCCAGCACTACATCGACCAGGACGACTGGGACCTCTTTTTCGGCGTCTTCATGACGACCGACCGCGTGAACCACTTCCTGTTCAAGGATTACGAGGAGGACGGCGAGTACAAAGAGGAGTTCATCGAGTTCTACAAAAAGCTCGACGAGTACCTCGGGAAACTCCGTGACTCCCTGCCGGACGACGTGACGATGATGGTCGCCAGCGACCACGGTTTCACCAGCCTCAACTACGAGGTTCACTTCAACTCGTGGCTCGAACAGGAAGGCTGGCTCTCCTACGAGGACGACGACCACGAGGAACTCGGCGACATCAGCGACGACACCGATGCCTACTCGCTCATTCCGGGTCGGTTCTACATCAACCTCGAAGGCCGCGAACCGCGCGGTAGCGTCCCGCAGGACGAGTACGAGGAGAAGCGCGCCGAACTCAAAGAGAAGCTCGAAAACCTCGAAGGGCCGGACGGCAACAAGGTCTGCTGGCGCGTCGTGGAGAAAGAACAGGCGTTCGACGGCGACCACGAGGACATCGCACCCGACCTCGTCGCCATCCCGAACCACGGTTTCGATTTGAAGGCCGGATTCAAGGGCCACGACGACGTGTTCGGCGTCGGCCCGCGCAACGGCATGCACAGCTTCGACAACGCGACGCTGTTCGTGGACGACCCGAACGCACGAATCCCGGAGGACACGGACCTCCTCGACATCGCCCCGACCATCCTCGACCTGATGGAACTCGACTACCCGTCGAGCGAACTCGAAGGGCGTAGCCTGGTCTGAAACCGGTCGCGTCGCGGTCGATTCACCGCTTTCGAATCTCCTTTATCCGCAAGCGAGAAATCTCGGTCGAATGAGCGACCGCCTCGGAACCGCGTTGGTCATCGTCTCGGCCGTCGGGTTCGGTACGCTGGGAATCCTCGGCAAGCTTGCCTCGGGCGCGGGGCTGTCGATTCCGACCGTGCTGTTCTTCCGGTTTGTACTCGCCACCGCGTTGGTGTGGGCGGGCCTCGCGGTGCGCGGACGACTCCGACGGTTTTCGGGACGGACCCTGCTCGTCGGCCTCGGTCTGGGCGCGCTCGGCTACGCGGCCATGAGCGGACTCTACTTCTGGGGCCTCTCGTTTCTGACCGCCGGACTCGTCGGCATCCTGCTCTACACCTATCCCGTCATCGTCGTCGTGCTCTCCGCGCTCTTCCTCGACGAGCGCATCACGCGCCGAACCGGCGTCGCGCTGGTTCTCGCCTTGGCGGGCGTCGCGCTCATCACGGGCGGCGACCCGGCCGGTGCCGACCCGCGCGGCATCGTCGTCGTCCTCGCCGCCGCGGTGGTGTACGCGAGCTACATCACCGCGAGCAGGGTCGCGCTGGACGCCGTGCCCGCTGACCTGCTCACGGCCCACGTCCTCCCCGCGGCGGCCTGTGCGTACCTCGTCTACGGTTCGGCGACGGGGACGCTCTCGGTCCCGGATTCGGGGAGCCAGTGGCTCATCGTCGCGGCCATCGCCGTGCTCGCAACCGCGCTGCCCATCTTTACTTTCTTCGCGGGACTGGGCCGCATCGGGGCGAGTCGCGCTAGCATCGTCAGTACCATCGAACCCGTCGTCACGCTCCTGCTCGGCGCGGCGATACTCGCCGAACCGGTGACGCCGGTGACAGTGCTCGGCGGCGCGTCGGTGCTCGCCGGGGTCCTGCTCGTACAGGCCGAGTGAGTCGATGAGAAAATCAGACGGCGTTGGGTTTCTCGTGGATTTCGAGGTCGACTGGCCGCGGTTCGCCCTCCAAGTCCGTGACGATGCGTTCGACGACCTTCTCGGCCTCCGAGAGCACGAGCGGTTTCACCTTGCCCACGACCCACCCGAGCGAGACGAACGCGGGGAGGTTGAGCATCCCCGAATCCGCCGAGTCGGCGTCGAAGTGGATGGAGAGCCACACCCGCGAGGCGGTTTCCTCGCCCTCCGGTGCTTCCTCCGGGACTTCCTCCACGCGCCAGTGTCCGTGGGCGTGAATGTCCTTGATTATCTTCCAGTCGATGCGGTTCGGTGGGTCGAGTTCCGTCACCTCGGAGCGGACGGTGTACCGAACCTTCCACCACTTGAGGTGAATGTCGTACTCGGTTCCCGGCCCACCGTCACCCTCGTGCGTGACCTGCGTGAGGTGTTTCGAGTAGTTCGCATAGCCCGGAAAGTCGAGCAGGAACTCGTAGGCCTCCTCCGGCGGCACGTAGACGACGGTACTGAGTTCGAGGTGGTCCACGCGTTTCGATTCTGTTCGACTGAAAGTAAACATTCCGGCGAGGTACCTGCACAAACGTACCCAATCCAGTCGTTTATACCACCCCACCAATAATCTCCGATCATGACGGACTACGACGTACTCATCATCGGCGGTGGCGTCGCGGGCCTCTCCGCGGCCACGTTCACCGCTCGCGCCGACCTCGACACGCTGGTCGTGAACGACGGCGTTTCCATCCTCTACCGAAACGCGATTCTGGAGAACTTCCCCGGGTTCCCCGCCGGAATCGACTCGCGGTTGTTCTCCCTGATGCTCCAAGAGCAGGCCGAGCGCGCCGGGTCCGCGCGCCTCGACGCAAAAGTCACGGACGTGCGCCGCGCGGACGACGGCGAGTTCGTCGCGGAAATCGACGGTGGGAGCAACGATGGCGGCGAGGACGGCGACGGGACGATTTCCGCCGAACGGGTCGTCGTCACCTCGTGGTCGGACGCCTCGTACCTCGACGGGTTGGACCTCGACCTCGAAGACTCGGGAAGCAAGCGGTACGTCCCGGTGGATGACGACGGTCGAACCGACATCGATGGCCTCTACGCCGCCGGTCGAATCACGAAACAGTACCACCAAGCCATCGTCTCGGCGGGCCACGGGTCGCAGGTCGGCATCACCGTCGTCCACGACGCCGACCCCGACTTCTACCACGACTGGGTCGTTCCGGAGGGCTATTTCACCAACCGCGACCGCGACGTTCCGGAGGGTTGCGAGGAGATCTCGGAGGACGAACGCCAGCGCCGCGCGCGGAAGGCCCACGACCGCCTGCGCGACTATCTGGAGGAGTGGGAGGACGAGCGCCCGGTTCCGCACCCGAGTTTCGTCGAGAACATGAACTAACAGGACGAAAAGTCGGGTATTTTCGCGGGAATGCGGTTGTGAATACGTCTCCGAGGACTGCCACCCCCACGAGACGAATTCGATTTTGAGAACACTACAGAGAGATGATTCCGTCTTCGAAAGCCCCCCTCCGCTCGCTACGACCTATTGTATTTGAACGGACCGAAGTTACAGCGAAACGGTTTTCGAAAGCCCCCGTCACGCTCGCGGTCGCTGTGCGAGATATCCGCGCTCTCCGCACCAGTCGCACGGATAGTAGCCCACACAGCAGACCACGCAAGCGCGAGCGGACGGCCCCTTTCAGTCCTCCCTGCGACCGCACCGTTCGCTCACGGCGTTGCCGTTCGCATTCGAGCTTTCTACGAAACCTCGCAAGCCACACCCTCCCCCAACCGATTCGCTACACTCACTCCGTTCATTTCGCTCATCCCTCACACGCTGCCAGCACAGCCCCTCGGTCGATCACTGACCTCGCGGCTGTGCCAGCGCGCGCCACCGTGGTTCGGTTCCTCTCGATAGACTCCTCTCAGTGCCCGCCGGAGGAGAGGTGCAGGCCGACGATGCCGACGACGATGACGCCGATGAAGGCGACCCGGAGGAGGTCCGCGGGTTCGTCGAACAGGACGATGCCGAGCGTCGCGGTGCCAACCGCACCGATGCCAGTCCAGACGGCGTAGGCGGTCCCGACGGGGAGCGTTTGGAGGGATTTCGCCAGCAGCGCCATGCTGACGACGAGCGCGACGACGGTGGCGACGGAGGGCCAGAACTTCGAGAAGCCGTCGGAGTACTCCAATCCGATGGCCCACGCGACTTCGAACACCCCGGCAACGATGAGCACCTTCCACGACATGGGTGGATTCTCGGGACGGGCGAACGCTATGTCTTGCGTTTCCCAGTCTGCCGAAACCCGTGGCTCTTTATGAATCCCTTTTGAAGCGTTCACGAAATGAGCGCCGACGAGGTGGACCCGGACGAGTTGGGCGAGTCAGTGGAGCGGCCGATGGTTCGGCTGTTCACCGAATACGGCGGCGACCACCTCCACTGGTTCGCCATCGGGTTGGCGACGAGCATGGCCGCCAGATTCCTCTCGCTCGTCCCGCCGCTCGTCCTCGGCGTCGCGCTGGACGCGGTGTTCTACAGCAAGCGGGCGTACACCCTGCCGCTCCTTCCGGACGCGTGGATTCCGACGACGCGGATGGACCAGTTCTGGTTCTCGGCGGAAATAATGGGCGTTTCGATGGTCCTCGCCGCGGTCTGCAACTTCGCCCGCTCGTCCAGCCTGAACCTCTTCTCCCATCGCGTCAAACACGAGGTTCGGACGGCGACGTATCAGTGGATGCAGCGCCTCGACATGACGTTCTTCGACGACCACAAGACCGGGGAACTCATGAGCATCCTGAACAACGACGCCAACCGCCTCGAACTGTTCCTCGACAACATGATGGGGAGTGCCATCCAACTGCTCGTCCTCATCATCGGCATCGGATATCTTCTCTTCACCATCAACCCGCAGTTGGCGCTCGTCACGCTCTCCATCATCCCCGTCGCGGCCCTGTTCACGTGGTGGTTCATGAAGCGCGTCGAGGCGTTTTACGCGGACGTTCGGTCGTCGGTCGGAGACCTGAACACGCGACTGGAGAACAACCTCGGCGGTATCGAGGTCATCAAAACCTCCGGAACCGAGTCGTTCGAGGACGAGCGCGTTCGGAGCGCCTCCTACGAGTATTTCAAGCGCGACTGGCAGGCGCTCCGGATGAACTTCGTCTACCGTCCCGGCATGCAGTTGCTCACGTCCGTCGCCTTCGCCGCCACGTTCGTCGTGGGGGGACTGTGGTTCCTCACCGACCCGCCGCTCGGGTTTTCGGGCACGCTCTACGTCGGCCAACTCGTCACGTTCCTCCTGTTCACCCAGCGCATGGTCGAACCGCTCACCCAGATGAGCGAGGTGGTGGACCGGTACGAGGACGCGAAGGCATCGACCAAGCGCATCTTCGGCCTGCTGTCGATTTCGCCCGACATCACGAGCAGTCCCGGTGCGGTCGAACTGGATTCGATTCGGGGCCGCGTCGAGTACGACCACGTGGACTTCGCCTACGAAGACGGCCAAGAGGTCCTCTCCGACGTGACCTTCACCGCCGACCCCGGCGAGACGGTGGGTCTCGTCGGTCCGACGGGGGCCGGGAAGTCCACGATTTGCAAACTCCTCCCGCGCCTCTACGACGTGACGGGCGGCGAGATTCGCGTTGACGGCCACGACGTGCGCGACGTCACCGTCGAGAGCCTTCGGGAACACATCGGCTACGTCGGACAGGACACCTTCCTGTTCGACGGGACGGTGCGGGAGAACATCGCCTACGGCGCGTTCGACGCGACGGACGACGAAATCGAGGCGGCCGCGAAAGCCGCCGAAGCGCACGAGTTCGTCACCAACCTGCCCGACGGCTACGACACGCGGGTCGGCGAGCGCGGCGTGAAACTCTCGGGCGGTCAGCGCCAGCGCATCTCCATCGCGCGGACGATTCTCGCGGACCCCGAACTGCTCGTGTTGGACGAGGCGACGAGCGCGGTCGACACCGAGACGGAGATGCTCATCCAGCGCAGTCTCGATAGGTTGACCGAGGACCGAACGACGTTCATCATCGCCCACCGCCTCTCGACGGTGAAGGGCGCGGACACCATCCTCTCCATCGAGGACGGGAGAATCGTGGAACGCGGCACCCACGAACGACTGCTCGACGGCGACGGCCTCTACGCCGACCTCTGGCGGGTGCAGGCCGGGGAAATCGACGCCCTCTCCGATGAGTTCGTCGCGGAGGCGACCCGGCGGGCGAGCGCGAGTCGGACGAGCCAAGGGTCGAACCAGTGACCTTTTTCGGGCTACCGCGCCCACTACCGGGTAATGCTGACCGGAGTGAACGTGGCGTTGGGGGTGACGGGAAGTATCGCGGCGGTGAAAGTGGTCGAACTGGCACACGAACTGCGGAGGCGCGGCGCGAACGTCCGCGCGGTGATGTCGGGGAGCGCGCAGGGAATCATCCACCCGTGGGCAGTCGAGTTCGCCACCGAGAATCCGGTCGTGACCGAAATCACCGGACGGGTCGAACACGTCGAACTCTGTGGCCGCGAGGGGTGGGCCGACGTCCTCCTCGTCGCCCCGGCGACGGCGAACACCGTCGGGAAAATCGCCAGCGCGGTCGACGACACGCCGGTCACGACGTGCGCGACCACCGCGCTCGGTGCCGACGTTCCGGTCGTCATCGCCCCCGCCATGCACGAACCGATGTACGACCATCCCGGTGTCCTCGACGCCATCGAGCGCGTCGAGTCGTGGGGCGTCGAGTTCGTCTCGCCGCGAATCGAGGAGGGAAAGGCGAAAATCGCCACCGAGGACGCCATCGCGCTCGACGTCGCCCGCGCGACGACGCCGGACCTCCTCGACGGAAAACACGTCGTCGTCACCAGCGGCGCGACGAGCGAGGAGGTCGACCCCGTTCGCATCCTGACGAGCCGCGCCTCGGGGAAGACGGGGCGGGCGGTCGCCCGCGCCTGCTACGTCTACGGAGCCAGCGTCACGCTTGTTCACGACGGCCCCGGCGTCCCCTACGCGACCGTCGAGCAAGTCGAGACCAGCGCCGAGATGCTCGACGCGGTGGAGCAACACGTCGACGGACTCCCGGCGGACGCCCTCGTCTCCGTCGCCGCCATCAGCGACTACACCGCCGACGGTGCCGACGAGAAAATCCGGTCCGGGAAGGACCTCACCCTCGATTTACGGCCGACGCCGAAGCTCATCGACACGGTTCGTGACGACCACCCCGACCTCCCCATCGTCGGGTTCAAGGCCGAGACCAGCGGCGACGACGACGCGATGGTCGCCGCCGCCCGTGAGACACTCGAACGAGCGAGCCTCTCGTTCGTCGTCGCGAACGACGCCAGCGTGATGGGCGAAGACGAAACCAGAACCCTGTTCGTCCGCGAAAACAGCGTCCGGGAGTACGGCGGGAGCAAAGCGGAACTCGGACTCCACGTCGCGGAAGAGCTCGCCCGGGTGTTTGACGGCGAGTAAGTCGGGAATTCTCCGCACGAGGTAGTTCTGGTATCGACGCCGTGGCTGCACCGATTGTGAATCCGACTTCGAAAGTCCACCACGCACACACGACGAGTCGTCTCCGATTTTTCCGAGCGTACAATTACCGAGCGGCACTGAAACCGCACCGCGACCGTCCACACGCCTCCCCAACCGATTCCTCGCTGACGCTCGTCATCCACCGTCAGAGCGTCGTTCTGACGAGCCATTCGTTCACGAGAACACTGTTCACGAAGACCTCACGTGATACTCACGCAGGCCCGAGGTCGAAGGGGCCTCGGGCCTGCTGGTGCACGCGCCACGGTAGTTCTCCTCGTGCCGAAACTTGAAGAACGCGTTACTCGTCGCCGGGCCATTCGGCGTCGCCGAAGAACTCGATGCCCATCTTCTGGGCGGAGCGAGAAATCATGTGCGCGCCGGTCGGCGCGGTGAGGAACAGGAAGATGATGCCGACCAGCGAGGTGAGCCCGGCACCTTCCGGGCCGTAGTAGACGAATCCGGCGAGCAACAGCGAAGCCGAGCCGAGCGTCGTCGCCTTGCTGGTCGCGTGCATCCGGTTGTACACGTCGGGGAGTCTGATGAGGCCGACCGTGCCGACCACGAGGAAGAAACTCCCGACGGCGATGAGCAGCGTGATGAGGATTTCCTGAACGAGGTTCATTTGACGATATCTCCTTCAATGACGTACTGCGAGACCGCGATGGTGCTGATGAACCCGATGATGGCGAGGACGAGGCTCACCGTGACGAACAACCCTTCGCCGGTTTGAAGTGCGTACAGGGCCGCGATGGCGACGACGTTCGTTGCGATGGTGTCGAGCGCGACCACTCGGTCGGGAACCGTCGGCCCTTTGATGACGCGGTAGCCCGCGAGCAGGGTCAGGCCGCTCGCGATGACGAGGCCGACCTGCACGGCGAGGGAGAATATCGCGGGGTCAGTTGCCACGCTTGACACCCCCTTCGGTCGGTTCGCCGCTCGCGTGGGCCATCGGAAGGTCCGGAACCGGGTCGCCGGGTTTCCCCTCCTCGTCGAAGATGACGAGGGCGTAATCCTCCCAGGTTCGAATCGGGTCGACGATGCCGTCCGTGTCCGTGGCGTCGATGCTGTGTACGTAGAGCGCGTTCGTCTCCTCGTCGTAGTCCATTGTTATCGTCCCCGGCGTGAGGGTGATGCTGTTTGCGATGGTCGTAATCGCCCCGTCCGTCTGCACGCGGAGCGGTACGACCACGACGCCCGGTTCGATGGGCATGCTCGGCAACAGGACGCGGTAGGCGACGTCGATGTTCGCCAGGATGAGGTCCTTGATGAACACGACGATGTACAACCCGGCGTAGGGGAGCGCCTGCACGGTTCGAGTGAGGTTCATGTCCAGGGTGTAAAACCGCCGGAACATGAACGCGATGAGCATCCCGAAGGCGAGTCCGATGAGGAACTCGCCGATTATCCGCGTCGGTTCGAGCGCGACCCCGCGAACGAACAGCCAGAGGACCGCGAGGACGACGCCGATGACGGGCCACTTCTTCATGCGGCCCCACCTCCGAGCACCGCTTGGATGTACTCCTGTCTGTGAATCGCGGCACCGGCCGCCGCCTCCGCCGCCCGAAGCACGGGGTCGAACCCGATACCGACGAGCAGGACGAGGGCCGCGAGTCCGGCGAGGACGACCACGCCGGTCGGCTTCGCGCCGTTCTCGACCATCGGACTCACCGCGCCCCAGAAGCCGCGGTTCCAGGCCCGCGAGAAGTACGCGATGGTGAGAATCGCGCCGAGCAACGCGATGGCGAGCGCGACGGACGCGCCCGCGTCACCCGCGGTACGGAAGACGAGGAACTTCCCGAAGAAGCCCGAGAGGGGCGGTATCCCGATGAGCGAAAGCGCCCCGACGAAGAACACGGCCGACAGGACCGGTTCCTTGCGGGTCAGCCCTCCGAGGTCGGCAAAGCGCGTCGAACCGACCGACGAGAACACCGACCCCGAGGCGAGGAACAACAGGCCCTTCGCCAGTGCGTGGTTCAGCGAGTAGATGAGCGCCGCCGTGACCGCGAGAATCTGTATCTCTTCGCTTCCCGCAGTCGCGCCGATTGCGAGCGGCAGGACGATGAACCCGACCTGTCCGATGCTGGAGTAGGCGAGCAACCCGTCGATGTCGTCGCGGCCGACCGCGCCGAGCCCGCCGAGCAGGATGCTCGCCGTCGCCATGATTGCGAACATGACGGGGCCGAAAAAGCCCAGCGCGGACGTCCCGGACAGACCGGGTAGGCCCAGTCCATCCGGAATCGACAGCCACGAGAAGACGGTGAAGTACAGCCTGATGATGGCGTAGATTCCGACCTTCTTCACGACGCCCGCGAGCATCGCGGACACCGGCGCGGGTGCGGCGCTGTACGCCGGGGGCACCCAAAACTGGAACGGTGCCAGCCCAGACTTCAGCGCGAACACCGTGAACAGGAGCGCCGATAGACCCAACACGGGAAGCGGAGTGATACTGTTCGCCGCCGGGTTGGCGAGTCGGTGCGCCAAGTCGGCCATGTTGAGCGTCCCCGTCGTCGAGTAGATGCCGCCGATGGCGAGGAGCATGACCGCGCTCCCGATGAGGTTGAGGACGACGTACTGGAGCGCCGCGCGGGTGTGCTGTGGCCCGCTGTAGAACACCACGAGGACGTAGCTCGACATGAGCATTACCTCGAACCAGACGAAGAGGTTGAAGATGTCGCCCGTGAGGAACGCACCGCTCACGCCGACCAACATGAAGTGATACAGCGGGTGGTAGGAGAGCCGCTGACCGAACTCGTCCACGTACTGCACCGAGAAGACCAGCGCGGCGAACGAGACGATGGCGGCGAGTCCGAGCATGAACACCGAAAGCGGGTCGGCGACGAGCGTGATGCCGAACGGTGCGGGCCAGTTACCGAGTTGATACGGGATGGTTCGCGCCGCGCCCAAGGGGTCCACGTCGGTCCAGAGCAACGCGACGACGGCGACGTACGCCGCCCCACCGAGGACGCTGACGCCGCGCTGGACGGTCGAATACCGTCGAACGACGAGCGTCAGAATCGCCGTCACGAGCGGGACGAGCAGCGGTTCGATGACGAGTTGATTCATGTGGAATCACCCAATTCGTTGAGGTCGATAGTGCCGTGTTCTTGATAGACGCGATACGTCAAGACGAGCGAAAACGCCGTCGTCCCGAAGCCGATGACGATGGCCGTCAGGACGAGCGCCTGCACGACCGGGTCGGTGATGTGACCGCCGCCGTGGCTCCCGTGGCCGAAAATGGGGACGCTTCCGCCGAGTTTGCCCATCGTCACCAGATAGACGTTGGCGGCCTGACTGATGATGGTCACTCCCCAGATAACGCGAATCACGTCCCGTCGGAGGACGAGGAACGTCCCGAGGGAGAACAACACCCCGAGAACTATCGCGAGTATCAACTGGGGGTTCACGGCTTCACTCATTCGGAACCCACCACCGAGAGGATCGTCAGGAGCGAGCCAACGACGACGAAGTAGACCCCCGTGTCGAAGGCCACCGCGCTCGCCACCTCGAACTCCGTGTAAATCGGGAAGTGGAACACCTCGTACGTCTGGTTCATGAAGGCGTCACCGAAGGCCATCGCAACCAGACCGCTTCCGGCGGCGAGCGCCAATCCGAACGCGAACAGGGTTCGGTAGTTCTCGACGATGCCGTGTTGAAGGTGTTCTATCGGCCCGCGAACGAGTCGGTGGAATATCTCCTCTTCGAGGAAGTCCAACCCGTAGACGATGTAAATGAGGGCGAACGCCGTCGTCGTCAGGACGCCCGCGATGAATCCGCCGCCGGGGTGGTTGTGTCCCTGCAACATCAACGCGACAGACGTGAGGAAGATGAGCGGGACGACGGTGCGTGTAACCGTCCGCGTGATTATCGTCGTCATTGGGTTTCACCTCGTTCCCGCATGGCGATCAGCGTCAACACCGAGAGTGCGGCCATTGCGACGACGGAGATCTCGCCCATCGTATCGAAGCCACGGAAGTCCACCAGAATGACGTTGACGATGTTGTGACCGCCCGCCTCTTCCACCGTCACGCCGTAATCGAGGAAGGTCTGTGCGATGGAGTTGGCGGGGTCCGCTACCGTCGTGACCAACACCGTAACGAAGACGGTCGTTCCGACCGCCAGCGAGAGGACGCCGTCCCGAACGGCGCGACTGCGTTTTATCTCGCCGTAGAACGTCGGTAGCCGGTCCAAGACGAGCAGGAAGATGACGAGCGTCAGCGTCTCGACGACCAACTGCGTGAGCGCGAGGTCCGGGGCGTCGGCGAGAATGTAAAATATCGCCACCATGAAGCCGAGAATCGAGAGCGTAAGCACGCCCGAGATGTGGGACGGGGCGATGCTGACCGCGAACGCGCCGACGACGGCGACGCCGAGAACGAGTGCGAGCGAGGGCGTCATACCCGCCGCGAATCCGAAACTCGGGAGGGCGACGCCCGCCGCAGCGTAGCCGCCGAGCGCGAGGAGCGTCACCGCCGTCAGCGACCACGTTGCGTAGGTTCGAAGCAGGCCGGTCTGGACGTGCGGAATCGTCTCGACGCTCGCGTCGTTCAGGCCGTACACCGCGTTGTCGTACCACCAGTTCGCGCGAAGGGGATTGACCGTGAGCAGGCGGTTGATGCCCCGGTGGAGGTCGTCGTAGTACTGATACGCGACGAGTCCCACGGCGATGGTTATCGCGCTCATGGTCGCGGCCGGCGTGACCGACGTCGGCAGGTGGTAGCTGAAGTGGACCGCTTCGGCGGCCTCGGCGTGTGCCGCGGGCGGAAGGGTGCTTTCGACCACGCTTCCGACGAAGCCGTTGAGCGCCGACGGCGCGATGCCGAACGTGTCCGTTACGCCGCCGAGTCCGATGAGCGCCGCGATGGTTCCGAGGATCGCCGGGGGAACCAACATCGTCAGCGGCGGCCGATGCACGTGACCCAACCCCTTCGGTTTCTCGCCGAAGAAGAGCATCAGGAACCGTATCGAGTAGAGGAAGGTGAAGATGCTCCCGAAGACGGCGACGACGGGGAACAGCCACGCGAGGCCGCCGTGGACGTGCGCCGCGTGGTAGGCCGACTCGAAGAGGAACTCCTTCGAGTAGAAACCGTTGAACGGCGGCACGCCCGCCATCCCGAGGGCCGCAACGACGGTGATGGCCGCCGTGATAGGTAAGTCACGCCACAGCCCGCCGAGATGCTTTATTTTCCGCGTTCCGGCCTCGTGCGCGATGATACCGGCGACGAGGAACAGCGCGGCCTTGAACATCGCGTGGTTCAGAATGTGGAACGCGCCCGTCTCGGCACCGTACTCGGAGGCGAACCCGAATCCGGCGACGATGAGGCCGAGGTGGCTCGCCGTCGAGTAGGCCAGCAGTTCCTTGATGTCCGTCGCCGCGACGGCGAGGATGGCCGTAATCGTCATCGTCACCAAGCCGAGTACCGCGAACAGCAACATCCAGTCGGGGATGACGTGCACTCCCTCGGGAAGGAACAACGGCCGGAATCGCCCGATGAGGTAGACGCCCGCCTTGACCATCGTCGCGGAGTGGAGGAACGCCGAAACCGGCGTCGGCGCTTCCATCGCGTTCGGCAGCCAGATGTGAAGCGGGACCTGTGCCGATTTCGCCGCCGCGCCGACGGCGATGAGCGCGAGCGCGGGAACGAACAGCCCCGCCGCGTGGAGTTGCTCGTTCGTCATCGCCGCGTTTTCGGGAGAGAGGATTCCGCTCGGCCCGAACATCGCGAACGTCCCCGCGACGTGGTTGATGAGGAGGAACCCGATGAGCATGAACAGCCCACCGGATACCGTGATGAGCATGGACTTTCGGGCGGCGTACTGCGACGACCGTCGGTCGGTGTAGTGGCCGATGAGGATGAACGACGACAAGCTGGTCAGTTCCCAGAACACGAACAGCGATACCAGGTCGGCCGAGAACGCCACGCCCAGCATCGACCCCATGAAGGCCAGCAGCGCGGTGTAGTATTTCGCCTTGCCCGGTTCGCCGTGCATGTACCCACCGGAGTAGGTGAGGATGAGCACGCCGACTCCGCTGGCGAGGAAGCCGATGAGCAAGGAGAGACCGTCCACGTAAAACTGCAACGAGACCCCGAGCGAGGGAATCCACTGGTAGGAAACCGAGCCGCTCGTGCCGAGTTGGCTTGCGACCATCCCAAAGCACGCGAGCGCGACCGCCGCCGCGTAGTAGGCGGTCCGCTCGCGGAGGACGCGGTAGACGAGTGGGGTCACCACCGCTGCCGCGAAGGGAAGCATCACCAGCGCAAGCACAACAACGGCTGTCGGGTTCGATGGTGATTGCACACTCGGAATTGGCGATGGACCTACCTTAACAGTTCTCAAAGCGTGTGGTCCTTGCGGGTATCTCCTTCCGACGCGCCGGGAGGAAACAGGGATTTCGAACCGTGCGGACACGCCCACCATGATGGACGACGCGTTCGAGGTGGGTCGATGTCGTTATCTCCTCCCGAATCGAAAAGTACCACTCAGAAATATATCCCCCAGTCGTTGCTTTCAGACATACATTCAATTTTACGAGAACTATCATAGTCTTTTGAATGGACATATACAGCCATATCTTTATTAGGTAAGAGTAGCAAAGCGTCTTATAACGCGCATACCGTCCGAAAAAAGCAAATAGAAATCAGGTTCGTAACTATCCTGTATCAGACATTTGTGCATAATTATCGGAATGAATATGTACCGAATTGCGTTCGGACGGTGCGACCGCGCGTCGAAGGAGAAACCAAAACATGACACTCAAAGAAACAGTCAGCGCGAAGCTGTCCGAAACACGAGCCGTAAGTCCCGTTATCGGCGTTATCCTCATGGTCGCCATTACGGTCATTCTGGCGGCCGTCATCGGAACGTTCGTGATGGGTCTGGGGAACAACGTGAGCAAGAATGCACAAGCAGGTGTGTCGTTCGACCAGAACGCCACAGCGGTCGATATTCAGTTGACATCGATGGGTAATGTGAACGACGTGTCCAGCTTTTCGCTCAATGCGACTGGTTCTTGTAGTGATATATCTTCTGCATCCTTTAACGATGTGGGAGATATTGTTACTACAACGGGTTGCAGTGCAGGAGACAAAATAACTGTTACCGCAAGTATTGACGGTGAGAAAAACGTCATCGCCACTTACACATCTAACTGAAGGGACTGTTTTCCTTTAGGTTTATTTTTAATTTTGCACATATTGAATAGATTGCCATTTTTGAAAACCTGAAACCCCTCCCGGGGGAAAAGGATGGAAACAAATCGAACCCTGCTGGGGTAGGGTAGGGGTGTTGGCAATCGATTTGTCGCGGGTCTCTCCCACCCGCATTTCTTCGGAGGAGGTACAGTGTAAAAGTTGTACGCCTTATCCGGGGTGAAAGTGAACGAGCGGGACTGAGGGCGTGATACGCCACTGCTAGGAACTGCCACCCATCCCGTCGGACGTTGCGAGCGCGATTCCGGCATCTTTTACTGATGGACTGAATACCCCCATCATGGACCAGTTGAAGGAGTCGCTTTTGGAAGCCCCGATCATCGAGAAAGACGGCTATCATTACTTCGTCCATCCCATCAGCGACGGGATTCCGATGCTCGAACCGACGCTTCTGCGCGAAATCGTCATCAAGATCATCCGCAAGGCTGACTTGGAGAACGTCGATAAAATCGTCACCCCCGCGGCGATGGGGATTCACATCTCGACCGCCGTGTCGCTGATGACCGACATCCCGCTGGTGGTCATCCGCAAGCGTCAGTACGGACTCGACGGGGAAGTCTCGCTGTCCCAGCAGACGGGCTACTCGGAGAACGAGATGTTCATCAACAACGTGGACGAGGGCGACCGCGTGCTGCTGCTGGACGACGTGCTCAGCACGGGCGGAACGATGAAGGCCGTGACTCAGGCACTCGAATACATCGGCGCGGACGTGGTGGACGTGTGTGCCGTCATCAAGAAGGTGGGCGCGAACGAGTTGGACGACACCGACTACCAGGTGAAGACGCTCATCAACGTGGACGTACAGGACGGAGAAGTCGTCATCATCGACGAACACGGCGACGGATAACATGTTCTCCCGCCAGTTCCTCTCGATGGTTTCGTCGACGACGCTCGTGATTGGCGCGTTGCTCGTGGGCGACGCCATCCACGGGTCGGTCGTGCTGGGGGCGTACGGAGTGACGTCGCCCGCGTTCGTCCTTCGGTTACTTCCCGGTCTCGCGTTCATCTGGCTGGGATACACCCTGCGCGAGCACCACGAGGAGTTTCTCAACTCGTACTTCGCGGGGCGGGAGGCGGCGGCGAGACCCGACGACGGTGGAGAGGAGTTCGACGAGCGGATGTCCCCGCTCTCGGACGAGAGCATGGCGAACCTCGAAGCCCGCGAGCGGGAACGAGATAAAAGCGAGTGAACTCATTGCAGAACGTTTATGCTTGTGCCCCATTAGCACAAACCATGGCGTTGAAGACTAGCGTCCCGAAGTCGTTGCGTGGTCCGATTGGGCTGCTGTCGATAATCGTCGCTCTGCTCGGAGCCGTTATCGGCTACATTTTCCTCCTGTTCGGACTATCGCTGTATTTCAAGCTGGTTCCACAGATGAACGATACGATGACGCAGAGCGAATCGCTCGTCGTCATCGTGACCGGTATCGTCGTCTTCGCGGTCGGCTACGCTGGCTGGCGTGGATTCCACTACTTCGCGTACTAACGAACGTATGGATATTCGAAACCATCCTGACGCCCCCGACTTCGAGGACCTCCAAGACCTCCTCATCGAACCCGTTTCGCGGTCCGAAATCGAAGCACGTCGAGACGACGGCGACGTACTCGTCGAGGACAACGTTCGGGAACGAGAGGACCTAAACGTCGTCGCGTACCTCAGCGGCGACCCGGACGCTGCCGAGACCGACAATATCGGCGTTCCGCTGTATCGACTCGTCCAACTGTTCGGCGCACCACAACTGCCCGAACTACAAGCTGGCGAAGATATCAGCGGCCGGACGGATGCTACGTTCAAATATCTCTTTCGGGTGACGCATAAGAGGACGCCCGGTGAACTACCGACGGAGTGGCTCATGACGATTCACGATTCACACGTCAGGTTCGCTGCCAGCGTCGCCGAATGGCGGGATGCGGAGACCGAATTCACCGCCGACTCGAAACTCGCGCTGACGACCTACGCGCTCGCCCTCGAACTCGTCCTCGAACCGGTCGAGTGCGTCTACGAGGGCTTGCGCTTCTGAACCATCATGGACGACCTCGGAAATCGGCTCTTTTACTGGATGTCCGACGAGGCCAACCTATCGTTGCTGTTGTTCCTCGTCGTCGCACTGCTTGGGGGGTCGAGTCTCGTCCTGTTCGTCGTCTCACGTCAGCGGTCGGCAACGCAGTTGGAGTTCGTTCTCCTCGTCTCCGCGATGGTCGTCATGTTCTACATGACGCTTCGCAACAGCACGTTCTAACGGGTCAGAACGTGCATGATTGCGAACACGAGCGCTATCGAGCCGACGAGTAGTCCCGCAAACACCGGAATGATGGCACCGTAGGAGTACAGCCCGTACCAGTGTCCGGCGTACGTTAACACGATGAACGACGGAACGGAGAGGATGAAAAAGAGCGACGAGAGGTAACTGGCTAACGTCGGGTCGTCGCCGTGTTTTGCGAAGGTACCCCGCTCACGAACTGAACGCTCCCGGGTTGGTACGTCTTTCGACACGAACGCACCTACCGATGGACGGGACAAAACCCTCACGGTTTCACGTTGACACGTACGCACCGACCGTCAACGCGGAGAGATACGCACCGAGATACACCGCACCGTAGACGATGATCGCGGCGACAACGGCGGTTCCCGTCAGTTTCGGAAGCAGGATGTCACGAGCACCGGACGTGTACGGTAGAATCCAAAGCGGTGCGACCCACGACCCGACCAAGGTAATAGCCCCGACGAAGAATCCCACGAGTCCGACACGAATGCTTTCGTGCAGATCGTACGCCACGAGATGAGCGAACACGCCCGAGAGGGCGAGCGGGACGAGGACGAACACGGGGTCTATCGAAACCGTCATCATGTCCGCTAAGCTGTACGTGAAGGCGGCCATCCCACCGATGACACCGACGGTCACGCTCTTCCCGAGGAACGCGAGCCGTCGCCGATAGACGCTTCCGTGGCGGCGGTCGGTCGTCCATCCGTTGGTTTCCGTCTCGGAGTTCCCGCCTGTTTCCGTCTCCGTCATCGCTCCGACCCTCCGGTGTTGACCGAGACGTGTATTCCCTTCTCCCCGATTCTCCCACGGAGGTTGCCGGAAAACGTCGCGGAGTCGGAGCGTATCGCTCGTTTCGCTCGTGCAGTGCGGTCGGGATCCAAACCGATTTCGACCTGTAACGTTACCGTCTCCTTCGCGGGAACGGTCGTCTCACCGAACGGTGTCGTCGTCCCGTCCGTCAACTGCGTCTCACCGTCGTAGACGTGTATCAAGCCGCTGTAAAACACGATATCCCGTCGCGTCGGGTTGTGAATGGTGAGCGTCGTCGTGAGGTGCTGTCCACCGTCGGTCACGGTCGCCCCCGATGTCGTTACGTCGACGGAACCGACGTTCATAGCTGCGATGTGTCCTACCATGGTCGGGACGAACAACCACGCCGTAACGAGGGCGGTGAGGAGGACGGCAGCCACGAGGAGGGGCCGCTCCGGTCGAAGCGCGGAACGAGCGTTTGAATTTGACATTAGATAGCACATGGTATGAATGTCATTGCCGTAAGGGTTTCCGTTTCTAACAAAAAAGAGCCGGGACGAGATTCCGAACGTCAGTCCGAGGCGTCCGGTGCAATCGCCTCTCTGTTCGACGGCGACGAATCGTAGAGGTGACACGCGGTCGTCTGCTCTCCGGACTGGCGAAGTTCCGGGGAGCTTCGTTCACAAATCGAGCTGAACTCCCGGTTGAGTTGCTCCATTGCGTCCTCCTCGTTTCCGTCGAGGAGGTCACGCGTGGCCGAACGAAGCGCGTTTTCTGCCTGTTTCGGTATGTCGATCGAATCAACGTCTACCGTTCCCATTCGCTCGCCATCGGCTTGATGCTCTTCGGGAAGTTCGAGCGAGAGACCGGTTTCGAGGACGGCATCGACCGCCGACCGCTGATCCGCGTGACCCTCAGCGATATCCTCGACTTCGAGATCTCCCGTCTGAACGCGGCGTTTGAAGTTGAATCCACGCCGGAACGCATCCTGACTTCCCGACCAGTCCTCGGGCGGGATGATGTTCGCACACCGGGGATGGAATTTGCAACCGGACGGCGGATTCCGCGGGTTTGGAACCTCGCCGGTGACGTTCGCCCGTCGTCGCTGTGCACCCGGTTCGATTTCCGGCACCGCGTCGAACAGCGCCTCCGTGTAGGGGTGTTTCGGGTCGTTCACCACGTCGTCGGTCGGCCCCTGCTCGACGATATTCCCGAGATACATGATGGCGGTGCGGTCACACATGTACCGAATCAGCGAGAGGTCGTGACTGATGAACACGTACGTCAACCCGTACTCGTCCTGCAACTCCTTCATCAGGTTCAACACGCCCGCGCGAATCGACACGTCGAGCATCGAGACGGGCTCGTCACAGACGATAAAGTCGGGGTTCACGACCAGCGCACGTGCGATAGCGACCCGTTGGCGCTCACCGCCGGATAGCTCCTTCGGGAACTCGTTCAGATACGCCTCGGCGGGGGACAGACCAACGTCGTTTAGCACCTGAATGACCTGCTCACGTCGGTCTTGGTAGCCGTCGCCGATGTCGTTTATCTTGAGCGGCTCGACGACCGACTGGAACACCGTCATCCGTGGGTTTAGGCTCTCGAACGGGTCCTGAAAGATCATCTGCACGCGCTGTCGGAACTCCTGTTGGTCCTCACGGAGCAGTTCGGACATGTCGCGTCCGTCGAACAGAATCCTCCCGCTCGTCGGCTCGTACAGTTTGACCAACAGCTTCCCGAGCGTGGTCTTCCCACACCCGGATTCGCCCGCGATACCCATGATATCGCCCTTGTTGATGGTCAGGTCGACGTCCTGAACCGCCCGAACCGGCTGTGCCTCGCGTCCGAGTAGTTGGTCGATTGCGCTCTGCGACAGGTCGAACAACTTCGAGACGTTCTGTATCTCTACTAGTGAGTCTGCGTCGTTTGTTGCCATTTTTCCTCCTTGCGTGCCTCAGTGCGCATCGTTTCGAGTTCGTCAACGCGGTAGCACGCCGACCGGTGAGTGTGCGGCGAACTCGCCTCGGTTCGTTTTCCCGTTTCGGCCTGCTCGGCGTCGTACATCGGCGGGTGGCTCGTATGACACTCGTCCACGACGAACGGACACCGTGGTGCGAACCGACACCCGTCGCTCGGGTCGAGCAGCGTCGGCGGCGACCCGGGAATCGAGATGAGGTTTTGGTCTACCTCTTCGACCGTCGGGAACGAGTTCTTCAGCCCGAGCGTGTACGGGTTCGCCGAATCGACGAGAACGTCCTGCATCGGGCCGCTCTCCATCATCTTCCCGCCGTACATGACCGCGAGTTTGTCGCAAATCTCGGCCATGACGCTGACGTCGTGGCTGACGACGAGAATGGCGACGTCGAACTCCTCTTGGAGTTCCTCTAGCTCCTCCAAGATACGGTCTTGGATGATGACGTCGAGGGCCGTCGTCGGCTCGTCCGCGATGAGCATGTCCGGGTTACACGCCATCGCCATGGCGATGACGGCGCGCTGTTTCATCCCACCGCTGTACTGATGGGCGTAGTCGTCCGCCCGGTCGGGGTCGATACCGACTCGCTCGATGAGGTCGCGTGCACGTTCGTGTGCCTTTTCGGGTGGGGTATCCGGTTCGT
This sequence comes from Haladaptatus paucihalophilus DX253, assembly GCF_000376445.1. NCBI lineage: Archaea > Methanobacteriati > Methanobacteriota > Halobacteria > Halobacteriales > Haladaptataceae > Haladaptatus > Haladaptatus paucihalophilus. The sequence continues at coordinate 253,531 of NZ_AQXI01000001.1, forward strand.
GACGCAGGATAGCCTCGACGATCTGATCGCCGACCTTGTACACCGGGTTGAGCGCGTTCATCGCGCTCTGTGGAATCAGCGCGATGTTTCGCCAGCGCACATCCCGGATCTGTTGGTTGTCGAGTTGTGCGAGGTCGGTCATTCCGTCCGCACGCACGGGATACCGGTCGTCGTCGATGATTTCCCGACGTGCGTTGCCGTGTTCGTCCTCCCACTCGGGAAGCGTACCGTCGAACCACACCTCGCCGCTTTCGATGTACCCGTTCGAGTCGAGCAGGTGCATCAGCGACTTCGCCAGCGTGGTCTTCCCACAGCCCGATTCGCCGACGAGACCGTACGTCTCGCCGTGTTCGACACTGAAGCTAACGCCGTCGACAGCGTGAACTTGCTTGTCACCGGCGTCGTAGCGAACACACAAATCGTTTACTTCTAGTAATGACATGGTTTACTCCTGTGGATTAGCGAGGTCCTCCACCGAGAATCCGATGAAGTAGAACGCCGCCGCGATAGAGGTAATCGCCAGCCCCGGCGGGATGAGCCACCACGGTGCGTCGAAGACGTACCCCTTTGATTTGACATTCTGAATCATTATTCCCCACGAGTTGTTCGTGAAGTCGCCCAGACCGAGATACGCGAGCGAGGCCTGTGCGATGATCGCGCCCGCCGCGTCCTGTGCGAGGAAGACGAACGCGAGGGGAATAACGTTCGGAAGGATGTGCCGGAACACGATTCGCGTGTCGCTCGCACCCGCGACTCGTGCCGACTCGACGTACGCCCGTTCCTTGAGCGACAGGGTTTCCCCGCGAATGAGGATGCAGTTGTTGAGCCACGACGTGATCGCGATACCGAGGATGATGTTCGTCTGGCTGACGCCGCGGATAGAAACGAGGACGATGAGGAACGGAAGGAACGGCATTCCGTACATCACGTCCACGATGCGTTGAATGGTCTCGTCGATCCACGTATTCCCGTAAAATCCGCTGATGAGTCCGAGCGGAACGCCGACGAGACTGGAGAGGATTCCGGCCGCAAACCCGATGTAGAGTGCGTCTTTCGCGGCGTACACCAGTAGGGAGAATACCCCGTGACCGGTGCTGTTCGTCCCAAGCGGGATGAAGCCCGGGTCACCGAACGCGGGTGGATGAGGGAACTGTTGGCTCTGCTGGAGCGTCAAGCGGGTGGACGGGTCGTTTCCGACGAAGAGACGCCAAGAGGGATTGTGCGGTGCGAACACCGACGGAAACAGCGCCCAGAGAACGTAGACGACGAGGATGAAGAGCCCGATAACCCCCATCTTGTGGTGGGTATACCGACTCCATCCTCGTTTGAAGCGTTCGATCCGCGGTTCCCATCGCTCTTTGAGCGTGTTCGTTACTGAAGCGTTTTCGGATTGTGTTGACATTCGTTATTCTCCTCCAAACTTGATCCGCGGGTCGAGGAAGGTGTATGCGATGTCCGTGACAAGTCGCATCGTGATTATCATGACGGCGAGCAGGAAGAACGCCGCCTGCGTGATCGGATAATCCTGCGCGAAGACAGCGCTGACCAGCATATCTCCGATACCGGGCCAGCTGAACACCTGCTCGATGATGACGCTGCCGTCCACGAGGAACGCGAGACCGACGATGGCCTGCGTCGCGACCGGAATCAACGCGTTCCGAGCCGCGTGCTTCATCAGTACGGTCCGCTCACTGAGACCCTTCGCCCGTGCGAGGAAGACGTAATCTTCCCCGGTGACGTTGTTCATCGACGGCCGCATGACGAGCATCGACCCGACCCACCCGACGAACGCGATGCTGAATAGCGGAAGCGCGATGTGGTGTAAGATGCTTCCCATCGCCACCATTGGTGTCCAATCTTGTACCCCGAACTGATCGACCATGTACGCGCTCTTCAACCACTGCAGCTTGTAGTCGAACAGCCAGATGAAGAGCCACGAGATCCAGAACGCGGGCATGGAGTACATCGTGAGCCCCGACGTGTAGATGAACTTGTCCTTGTTCGTGCCTCGCCACCAACCCAGATACATGCCGACGAGCGGGCCGACCGTGTACGAGATGACGAATCCCGCACCGAACAGGATGATCGTCCGCGGGAACCGTCGAATGATGATGTCCCAGACCGGAACCTGCTTGGTCGGCGAGCGACCGAAGTTACCGGTTTGGTAGTTTATCATGAAGTCCACGTACTGACGCCACAGCGGTTCGTTGAGTCCCCACTGCTCCTGAAGTCGTGCGATCTGTGCCGGTTTCATCTCAGGCGTGATCATCTGCGAGATGAACGTCCCCGGCATGCTCCGGATGAGCACGAACAAAATCGTCATTATGACGAGCAACGTCAGATAGGAGACTATCAGCCGCTTTGCGAGATAACGGGTGCTAATCCTTGTCATATTTTGTCATCCGTTGATTTCGGTATGCTGTTTACCATATCGTTTACTCTTGCGTATCTATGCCATGCATGGCACACATTCATTATCAATGTAGTGATTCTCGTATCGACTGCGTATCAAATTCAACCACCACTTTCCCGACCTGTACCGCAAAAAACCACCGTCGAGGGTCGAAGACGGGGTTACTTCTTTAGGTTCTCTTTGAGGTAGATGCTACTGTACTCGTAATCCCAGTTTGCGTATCCGGGGTCGACGATGTTCTCGACGAACCCGTCGAACTTCTTCGAGTTAACCGGCCAGCGGTATTTCTCGTAGTCACGAAGCATGTACGGCATGTCGAGGTAGATCTTCTCCATCGCCTTCGCGTACTTCTTCGAACGTTTCTCGGGGTCGGTTTCGCTGTACGCGTCGGAGAGAAGTTTGTCGGAGCTGCCGCCCGAGACGCCGTATCCCGTGGAGTTGTAGGCGAATTTCTCCGTGTCCTCTCCGGCGTTGTCGGAGTGGAAGAACGAGTGAAGCGACGTCCCGTAGGGACTGGTTCCGCCCCAACCCATCGGGTATACGTCGAACTCCTCGGTTTCGTACACCCTTCCGGTCATGGTGTTGAACGCGACGGGTTCGGTCTTGACCGGAATACCGACCCGCTGCATGTTCTCTTTCCACTGTTCGATGGCTTTGGCCTCTTGCGGTTGTTCGTTCGGCGGGTCGATGAAGAGGTTGATAGCGTCGCCGTCCATCATTTCCGGGATGGTCTTTCCATCCACGCGGATCTCCTTGTCCACCTCTACCTTCGCGTTTTTGAGGTTCTTGGACTTGACGGAGCCGAACGTGTAGTTGTACTTCGCCTTCGACTGGCTTGCGTTGACTCCCGAGAACGTCCCCGGGAAGTCCTTCCCGACGTAGGAACCTTTCGAGCCGTCGATAACGCTTCCGCTCGTCAGGAATTTACGAACGCCGGCGACGTCAGGAAGTTTGCCCTTCTTTCCGCGGAAGTCGAACGCGTTCGTTCGCGGGTCCGTGAGGAGTTCGCCGTCGTAGACGGTCTCCGGTCGAACACCTTTGTAACCCGGCGATTGGGCGTAGTCGCCCTTGATAACGTAGCCGCCCTTGAGCGTCTGCACCCAGAACACGTCGTCGTACATGAACGACATCGCCTGTCGGAGCGCCACGTCGTCGAGCGGGGCGCGACGACAGTTGAAACCGTAGTAGGAGAAACCACTGTCGTAGCCTTTTACGAGGCCCTTGTCGTCCGCTTTCTTGACTTTCGCGATTTTCGAAGTCTGAAGGCTTCCGTAGTGGGTATCGACCTTGCCGTTCAGGAACGCTTGCGTGAGTGGCGACGTTCCGCCGTACACCTTGAAGTTCACGCCGTCGAGGAACGGACCGCCGTGGATGAGCGTGTCGTGCTCTTTGATCCAGTCGAGTTTGTTGAGCGCGTAGGTGTTCTCGATGTAATCGCGGCGGAACTTGACCTGCATCGAGGTGTCCGGGTTCCACTGGACGAGTTTACCCGGCCCGGTTCCGACGGGACCTTCTTCGTTTTCCGTCGTCGGGTCGTAGTTCTTGTAATCGACGCCTTCCCACTTGTGCTTGGGAATGATCGGTGGCGCGCCGAGGACGTCCGCGTCCCACGTACCAACCTGTCGAGACAGTTTGAGGTGGAAGTCCCAGTCGTTTTTCGCCTCCTCGATCTTCTCGTAATCGTTCCAAACCGAGTACTGTCCCGGTTCGTTGTCGAGTTGGAACTGGAAGGAGTACAGGATGTCCTCCATCTTGAACTTCTCACCGTCGTTCCACTCGAGGCCGTCCTTTCGGGCGTTGAAGTAAACATCCGGTTTGTCCTTACCGGTGTTTTTAATGGTCCAGTCGGTGAAGACGCTCGGCTTAACCTCGAACGTCACGGGGTCTTGACTGACACCGTAGTTGTAAACCGGGGCGAGAGCGACCGCGGAGTACACGCTGCCTGCCAGCATGATGTTCGGGCTGTCCGGCGCTTCGGCCATCCCGTATCGAAGCGTTCCACCGGGTTCGATGTCGTCAGGGCTGAGCGAGTTCGTACTCGGTGCTTCTGTTGTCGTGTTCTTGTCACCGCCGTCGTCAGACGTCTTCTCGTCGTTCGTGTCACCATTTCCGGAACAGCCAGCAAGGGAGAGAGCAACTGCGCCGGCCCCACTCGCCTTCAGAAAGTTCCTTCGGCTGTCGTCTGCACCACTCGGGTTGCGTCGCCGTGGCATACCAAAGACTTGTAGAAGATGTATTTAAAGTTACTGATTGGCAGAAGGTTTTAGTTTTCCGAGCTTCATAGAGTCTAAAAACGCCGCAAAACTAGCCACTATCTTTCTTGCAAAAGAATCGTTATGGTATTGATCCAACTAGACTAGTCACTTGTCGCTTCCCGAGCGAGCATCCCATAATATATCGTCCCGGCAACTGCCGTCGACCCCAAGAGGAGGTGTGAATCGGACGACAGCATTCCGGGATTGTTCCGCGTCCAAGCGATGCTAAGGCCGGACCAAAGGCTTGCGATGAAGAATCCCGCAGCCAATAACCACAGTCCCGTCGACTTTCGACCGGAACGAAGGGCGACGATAGCAGTTACCATGACGCCACCGGCCATCACCGCCAGTACGCTACGCGTTCCTATCATCTCGTGTCAACTGAGAACGAATCGGGTATAAATCACGCGCTTTCGTCGGGAGATTACTCGATACCGAGCGCGGATAGGAGCGCCACCGCCGCCGCATGCGACGACCCGGGGCCGCGTCCGGTCAACAAGTCGCCGTCGGTTTGCACGCTCGTCTCGGCGTCGAGTTCCGCGTCCCACGTTCCGCCCGTCGCTTTCACTTCGTCCTCGACCCAGTACGGGAGTTTCCGACCGTCGGGCATGCAATCGTCATCGTCCACGATTCCCTCCTCCCATTCGTTCGGGAACCCGGTGACGGAACGTCCGTCCACGAGGAACCCACCGTCGCTGTCGCGGGTGAACGCCAACAATCCGACTGCGTGACAGACGACGAGCGCTTTCTTGTCCCCGGTTTCCACCGCGTCGCGGAGCAATGCCCGGGCGTGCTTGTCCTGATTCACGTCCCACTCCGTTCCGTGCCCGCCGGGGAACACGACGGCGTCGTAGTCGTCGGCGCTCGTCGTCGCCAACGGCACCGGGTTTTGAAGCCGAGGGTCGGATTCGTCCGCTTCACGAACCCGTTCCGCGGTTTCCTCGCCGACGTTTTCCGGGTCGATGGACCGTTCGTCCACGACCGGCTTGCCGCCGCTCGGGGTTGCGACCGTTATTTCGACACCGGCCTCGTCCAGCGTCTGCAGCGGTTCGATACATTCCTCGCCCCAATATCCCTCTTCGCTCACCACGAACAGTGCGGATGGCATGAACGGTATTACCGGAGCCGAACGAATAAGTTGGATGGCACCGGCCGATTTTGAGGGAATCCGGCGAGATTGGCCGATAGCGAACCGCTCAGTCCGAAATAACGAAACTAATCGGAGAAATGACGAACCGGACGGCACTACTGCTGGCCAATACTCAACATCACTACTGTTGTAAACGAGTCGTCTGAAAATAGCGGGAGGTAGATTTGAACTACCGATCTGCGGGTTATGAGCCCGCCGGAATCTCCTGGCTATCCCATCCCGCTACCAGTTTGTACTGCCGTCGCCTAGTTAAGGGTTATGATTCGGCCGCCCTATGTGATTTCGTACCGCGACTACACTCCGAAAAACACATGTTTATCAATGAACAAGACCACAAGAAGTATATCACTGCAGTGCCCGAACTGACTCGGATATGGAGTTCGCGCTCGTTGCGTTCTGGCTAGTCCTCTACTACGTTCTCGCTCTTGCAGGGCTACCGATCACAGCGGCACTCTTTCGACGATTCCCCGACCGGGGTGCGACGTTCGCGCTCCCCGTGAGCCTCTCCGTCGTGACGATTGTGACGTACTGGCTCGGTCAGTTCGTTTTCAGCGGTATCACGGTTCTCGTCGCGGTCGTAGTGCTCGTTTCGCTCTCCGCATTGCTGACACGGCGTGCGGTCGAAATCGACCTGCAGGGATATGCGGAAGCGATGGTGGTGTTCACCGTCGCCTTCTGTTTTCTCGTCGGAGTTCGCGCCATCGACCCGGGAATCATCGCGACCGGCGGCGAGAAGTTCCTCGACTTCGGTCTCTTGCGGTCTATCATGCGAGCGCCCGCGCTCCCCCCCGAAGACATGTGGTTCGCGGGTGAGCCCATTCGGTATTACTACGGCGGCCACCTCATCGCCGCGATTCTGACGAAGCTTTCGGGAACGCCGCCCCGCTACAGCTACAACCTCGCACTCGCGGGATTTTACGGCATGCTCATCACCACCGCCTACGGGTTGGCGGGTGCGATAGCCGAGCGACACGGAACGCCTCGCCGCCTCGCCGCCGCCTCTGCCGCCTTTCTCGTCGGATTCGCCGGAAACCTGTTCACCCCGATGCGCTTGCTCGCGGGGAGTTTCCCCCGCTCGCTCCTCGCCGCCATCGCCAAACCGTTAGAGATGAACCCGTCCGCGGTTCCGCTCGCCCCCACCGACTTCTACTACTGGGAAGCCAGCCGCGTGATGGTCGATACGATAAACGAATTTCCCTTCTTTGCGTACCTGAACGGCGACCTTCACGCCCACATGATGGGACAACCGTTTCTGTTGTTCGTCGCGGCACTCGGCTACGCCGTCTACCGTTCCGACGCCCGATGGCGGCGACTCCTCGTCTTCGGCGTGCTTCCGCCCGTCGTCGCATTCGTGAGCACCATCAGCTTCTGGAGTTTCCCGACCGCGCTCGGGGTCGTCTGGCTCTCGCTCGTGTTCGCGGAAACCCATCCGGCGACCCTCGTTCCGGGCGGTGAACGACTAGTTGCCGTGACCGAACGGTCGCCGTTCGCCGACGAACTCGGCCGTATCGTGATTTCGTTGGTCATCGTCACCACCGTCGGTGGTCTCGCGCTCGTGTGGGCGGCACCGTTCGTCGTCAACGTGCTGTTCGGGACGGCGGGCACGCGCGGTCTCGGCTTCCTCCCCGACCGGAGTAGCGCCGTCGAGTTGCTCATCGTTCACGGCACGTTCCTCGGTCTGTTCGCGCTGTACCTCGCGACCAACACGCGGTGGCGACGTCGGACCGTCACAAGTGCAGGGGCGCTCGTCCTCCTACTCGCCCTCCTGAGTTGGCAAGGAGGCGTCGCAGCCCTGTTGCTGGTCGCACCGCTCCTCGTTGGGGGGTGGCTACTGCTTCGCCTCGACGACGGCTTCGGCTTCGAAACGGTGCTGTTGGTGGCCGGTGCGGGCCTCGTCCTGCTCGTGGAGTTCGTCTACGTGAAGGACAACGCCATCCCCGGCCGGTTCAACACGGTGTTCAAGGTGTACATGCAGGTGTGGGTCCTCTGGGCTGTCGCTGGCGGCGTCGCACTGTCCCGACTGCTCGCGGGTGCCATACCGACCGTCCCCACCGTTCACGAAGAACACGTTCCGCCGTCACTCCGCCAAGGCATCGCACTCGTTGCCGCGCTTCTCGTGCTGTCCACGTCCGTGTATGGCGTGTTCGGCCTCGGCGAGCATATCGCGTCGGATAATCCAGTCCACCGTGCCGACGACCCGACACTCGACGGACTGGCGTTCGTCTCGACGGTCCATCCGGGCGAGGCGGGTGCGATAGAGTGGCTCGACGCGAGGGACGGACGTCCGCACATCGTTTCCGCACCCGGTGACCCCTACGTCTGGGGGAGTCCCGCGTCCTCGCTCACCGGTCTTCCGACCGTCGTCGGGTGGTATCAGGAGCGGATTTACCGCGGTAATTCGGCCTACGCCGAACGAAAACAGGACGTCGAACTGATGTTCAGCCCGAACACGGCGTGGAAAACCCGCGCCGAAAAACTCGAGCGATACGATGTTCGGTACATCTACTACGGCCCGCGGGAGAGAAATCGCTACGGTCGAACGGCGTTCAACCGATTCCCCGGCATCCAGCGAGTGTACCGCTCCGGGTCAGTTTCGATTTACCGCGTCAACCAGACGGTTATCGAAACGCAATTTGACGAAGCGAATTAGTCGAGCGAGAGGCCCGGATGCCAGCGGTCCACACCGGCCTCCGCTTTCATCTCGTCCATTCGGGCTAGTAGTTTCACCGCGAGGCTAGCCGTCTCCGCGGCGCGGTGTTCTCCCTCGGTTCTGAACTCGCCCGTCTCGCGGTTCGCGTACACCGAACAGACGGCACCCGCGCGGAGGCCGTAGACGTTCGCAATCGTCAGAATCGCGCTCGCCTCCATCTCGATGTTCTTGACGTTCGCGGCTTTCAGGTGGGATACCAACTCGTCGCCGCCTTCCGCGAGGAATCCCTCGAAACCGGGGCGACCCTGCCCCGCGTAGAAACTGTCCGCGCTCATCGTGATTCCGGTGTGGTAGTCGTAATCGAGTCGCTCCGCGGCGGCGACCAGCGCCGCGACGACCTCGTAGTCCGCGACCGCCGGGTAATCCTCGCGGACGTACTCGTCGCTCGTCCCTTCCTGTCTAACGCCACCCGTCGTGATTACGAGGTCGCCGACGTCCATCTCCGGTTGAATCGCGCCGCACGACCCGACGCGAATGAACGTATCGGCGCCGATTCGCGCCAGTTCCTCGACGGCGATGGCGGCCGAGGGACTGCCGATACCGGTTGACGTGACGCTGATCGACGTCCCGTCGTAGTCGCCCGTCACGGTCCGGTACTCGCGGTGGAACGCCTTCTCGTCCGCCGAGTCCCAGAACTGCGTTATCTTCTCGACGCGCTCCGGATTGCCAGGGAGAAGAACGGCGTTCGCAACGTCGTTTTCCCCGACTTCGATGTGATACTGCACGTCCGCGTTCGGGTCTTCGCTGTCTTCCATACCACCCACGTTTGGCGCCGCGAAAATAGGTGCTTCGCGTTTCGGGCGGCGAAATTCCCACCGTCCCCCGTTGCCGTCACCCCTCCCATTCCCTTTCCGACGTGTCTTTCACCCTCAGCCCAGCATGTCTTCGGTTATCGTGTCCGGAAGCAACTCGCCGAGCGTGTACTCCGTCACGTCGTCGCCGTGGTCACAGACGACCACCAAGTCGTCGTCACAGAACTCCGCGAGCGTCTGTCGGCACATCCCGCAGGGCGTCACGCCATCCCGGCGTGCGGAACTGACCGCTAAGCGGTCGAATTCACGGTGGCCCGATTTTATCGCCTCGGCGATGGCGACCTCCTCCGCGTGGAGGGAGTTGCTGAAGTTCGCGTTTTCGATATTACAACCCACGTAGACGGTACCGTCCGCCGTTCGAAGCGCCGCTCCGACGGGGTACTCCGAATACGGAACGTGCGCTCGGTCCTGAATCTCGCGTGCCTGCTCGACGAGTTCGTCCATGGAGGACGTGCGGTTCCGGGCGTCAAATAACAACCGACAGCCGAGTCTTTTTATACCAAGACGGAACCAACCCCGTCGTGTTTCGTCTCCTCGTCGCTATCGTCCGCGCCCTGCTCGGCACCACGCCGAGTGCTGTCTCTGTACGGTGGTATCGAACCGGAATCGACCGGCGACGAGAAATCGAACGACTTCGGAACGGACTCCGTGAAAAATCGGTCGTGGCGAACGACCGGCCGCCGCCTCACTCCTCGCCGGATTCGTAGGGTTCGCCCGCGGCGTCCGGGGTTCGCGTGTGTCCGACGAACACCAGCACGATGATGACCGTCACGTACGGGATGACGCCGATGAGTTCCCTCGGAACGCTGAAACCGACCTGCTGGAGTCGCAACTGAAGCGCGTCGAGACTCGCGAAGAGGAACGACGCGCCGAACGCCCCGAGCGGGTTGTAGTTCCCGAACAGGTACGCGGTGATGCCGATCCAACCGCGGCCATCGACCATCGTGGCACCGCTCCCGTTGAACAGTCCCGCCTGTCCGAGCGACAGCCCAGCGCCGCCAATTCCGGCGAGCGTACCGGAGATGAGCACGCTCGCGTAGCGAACGCGATGGACGTCGACGCCGACCGTATCGAGCGCCATCGGATTCTCTCCGCTGGCTTTCACCCAGCGGCCGAACGCCGTCTCGTTCAGTACGAACCACGTCAGCGGCACGGCGAGGAGGAGCATGTACACCGTCGGATTCGCGTCGAAGAGGATCGGCCCGATGACGGGTATCTTCGCGAGAAGCGGAATACGCCAGTTCGAGAGCGTTCCGACGCTCGGGCTGTTGATACCTCCCCAGAGAATCTTGCTGGCGAACGGCGCGAGCCCCAGCGCGATGAGCCAAACGGCGAGTCCCGCGATGATCTGGTCGGCCTTGAACTCGATACAAACGACAGCGAACAGGAGTGCGAAGAGCGTGCTCGCAAGTACCGCCGCGAAGAATCCGAGCCAGAGCGTCGTCTGTGTCGCGCTTCCCGACCCGGCCAGCGCGTCCGCGACCGCGACGCCGGTGAACGCCGAGATGATGAGGTGGCCTTCGAGCCCGATGTTGGTGACGCCGCTCTTCTCGGCAAAGATACCGCCGAGTGCGGCGAAACCGATGGGAACGGTGAATCGGAGCGCCGCGCTCACGTAGCTCGCGTTGATAGTACCGACGATTTTGCCGAGTGCGCTGTTCGGAAACACGAGACCGAGAACGGCGAGAACCGCCGCAATAGCGACGGAAGCTCCGGCGATTCGGAGCCGTTTATTCATCGTCCTCACCCCCCTCGATTCGGGACCCGCCATCCGCGGCGACGGCCCCCGACGGTTCCGGCGTCGTCACCCGTTTGCCGATCATCCGGAAGAACTCCGGCATGGCGACGAACAGGATGATGAGCCCTCGCAAGACGCCGACGAGTTGTTTCGGAACGCCGAGCGCGAAGTCGATGGCGAGGCTTCCGCTCTTCAGCATGCCGAACAGCAGCGCCGCCAGCGGGACGCCGAGCGGGTTGTTGCCCGCGAGAATCGTCACCGTGATGCCGTCGAACCCGTAGGACGGGACTCCCTGTTGCCATCGACCGAGGATCATCAGGACGTAGACCGTCCCGCCGATACCGGCGATGGCACCGGAGAGCGCCATGCTCGACACCATCGTTCGCTTCGCGTCCACGCCGCCGTATTCGGCGGCTTCCGGCTGAATTCCGCTCGTCCTGAGGTCGTATCCGAACGCGGTTCGGTGCAACAGCAGGTAGATGCCGACCGCGAGCGCGAGTGCGCCGACGAGCACGAGTATGGAGAACGACGCCTGACTCGGGAACACGATGGGCGACAGCACCGCCGCCCCCGGAACCGGGCGCGTTTCGACGGTCTGACTCGCCGGGTTCTTGAAGTACTCCGAGACGAGGACGAACGCGATGCCCGTCGCAACGAAGTTGAGCATGATGGTCGTGATGACCTCGTTCGCGTCCGCGTACGCCTTCATCGCCCCCGGAATCGCGCCGTACGCGCCACCGACGAGCGCCCCGACGACCAACCCGAGCGGAATGAGGATGAGACTGCCGACGAGTCCGCCCGGAACGTACGGAGCGACCCACAGCACCGACAACGCCGACCCGAGCGCGCCGAGCACGAGCTGACCTTGCGTACCGATGTTGAACATCCCGGCACGGAACGCGACTGCGGCGGCCAATCCCGCGAACAGGAGCATGCTCGTCTGCCGGAGCGTCACGGCGAGACTGAACTTATCGAGAATGAAGTCCGGCGGGAACAGAGTGGACGTCTGCGGGTTCGCGAACGACCCGACGAAGAGGTACTTGTACACCTGAATCGGGTTGTAACAGAACGACCCCGGTATCGGGAACTGGACGCCCCAGCCGCCGGTTCCCGGAATCGAAATGAGCACCTGCTGCGCGAGGAAGGGGTCGGAACAGGTCGCGACCCATCCCGAGATGAGGATGACGAACCCGCCGACGATGATGGACATGACGAGCGCCGCGAGACTGATGAGCACCCGCTCGACCGCGGACGCCTCGACGAGCCGGGAAAGACCCTGCTCCGCCCGGTCTTGCCACGAACTCACTGTGCTTCACCTCGGAGACTCGGTGTGTCCGCCGGATGCTCGCCCGCCATCAGCAGGCCGAGTTCCTCTTCTGTCACACGGTCCGGGTCGACGACGTCCATGATTTCACCTTCGTACATGACTGCGAGTCGGTCCGAGAGCTGCTGTACTTCGTCGAGTTTCGAGGAGATGAGGACGATGGCCTTTCCCTCGGCCCGTAAATCGAGCAGTCGGTCGTGAATGAACTCGATGCTGCCGACGTCCACGCCGCGTGTTGGGTGGGCAGCGACGACGAGCGACGGGTCGCGGGCGAACTCCCGACCGACGATGAACTTCTGTTGGTTTCCGCCGGAGAGCGATTCCGCCGACGCGTCCGCGTCGGGCGGCCGAACGTCGTACTGTTCGATGATGTCCTCGGCGTGGGCTCGCGTGCCGTCCCAATCGATCCGCCCGTCGTGCGTGAACGGTTCCGAATGCTGGCTTCCGAGCAGCCCGTTCTCCACGAGGTCGAACTCCATGACCAAGCCCTGTTCGTGGCGGTCCTCGGGAACGTAGGCCATCCCGGCGTCGATTCGGTCACGACGGGACATCCCCGTGATGTCGCGCCCGTTGAACGAAATCGCACCTTCGTCCGGCGAGTCCAAGCCGGTGATGGCCTCGATGAGTTCGGATTGGCCGTTTCCGTCGACGCCCGCGATGCCGAACACCTCGCCCTCTCGGGCGACGACATCGACGCCTGACACCTGTTCGACGCCGCGTTCGTCCGTTATTCGAAGCCCGGAAACGTTGAGCATCACGTCGCCCGGGTCCGCCGGTTCCTTCTCGGTTTCGAGCAACACCTCGCGGCCGACCATGAGTTCCGCGAGTTCCTCGCGGGTCGTCCCCTCGGTATCGACCGAGCCGACGTTCTTCCCGTCCCTGAGGACGGTGATTTGGTCGGCGGCGTCCATGGCCTCGCCGAGCTTGTGCGTGATGAAGATGATGCTCTTTCCCTGTGCGGTGAGTTCGTCGAGCACCGTGAGCAGGTCCTCGATTTCCTGCGGCGTGAGCACCGCGGTCGGTTCGTCCAGGATGAGGACGTCCGCGCCGCGGTACAGCGCTTTCAGGATTTCGACGCGCTGCTGGACGCCGACGCTCACGTCTTCGACGAGCGCGTTCGGGTCCACGTCGAACCCGTACTGGTCGCTTAGCTCGCGCACCTCGCGTACGGCGCGGTCCCTGTCCATCGCCAATCCACCCCACTTTCGGGGTTCGTTTCCGAGAACGATGTTTTCGGCAATCGAGAGGGTATCCACCAGCATGAAGTGTTGGTGGATCATACCGATACCGCTCTCGATGGCGTCTCGCGGCGAGTCGAACTCGCGTGGCTGGCCGTCGACGACGACGCGCCCCTCCGTGGGCTCGTACAGACCGTAGAGCACGTTCATCAGCGTCGTCTTTCCGGCACCATTCTCCCCTAAAAGTGCGTGAACCGACCCCGGTTCTATCGTCAAATCGACGTTATCGTTTGCGACGACACCCGGGAATCGTTTCGTAATGCCGTCGAGATGTACCGCCCGGCTCATTCTTAATCTGGATTTCCGTCCTACTTGTATAAGCGCGCGGGTTTGCGCTTACTTCTCGACCGTCGTCGGAACTTCGATGTCGCCGCTGATGATCGCTTCGCGGGACTCTTTGACCTTCGATTTCACGTCGTCGGGAATTTCCGACCCGAGGTCGGCGCCGTACACGGCCTCGATGCCGCCTTGCTCCAGGCCGAGAGTGTTGACTTTGCCGCCCTTGAATTCGCCGTCGATGACGTTCTTCGTGGAGCGGTAGACCGCCTCGTCCACCTTCTTCACCATGCTGGCGAGGATGACGTTGCTGAACTTCGCCGTCCCCTTGGCCTTCGACTGGTCGCTGTCCACACCGATGGCGAACCGACCCTTCTGGTTCGCGGCCTTGAAGACACCAGTTCCGGTACCACCAGCCGCGTGGTACACGATGTCCGCGCCGTTTTCGTACATCGAGAGCGCCGCTTCCTTCCCCTTCACGGGGTCGCTGTACGTGCCAGCGTACGCCGTCTTGACCTCGATGTCCTCGCTCGCGTGTGCGACACCGGCCTTGTAGCCTGCCTCGAACTTCTTGATGAGGGGAACCTCCTTGCCGCCGACGAAGCCGACGGTCTTCTTCCCGGACTTCGTGGAGCTTTTGCCCGCGCTGAAGTCCATCTGGGTCAACTGTCCCGCGAGGTGGCCGACGAGGAACGACCCCTGTTGCTCCTTGAAGACGTAGTTGGCGACGTTCTTCACGAGGTCGCCGTTGTCCGTCTCCGCCACGCTGTCGACGAGCATGAAGTTCTGGTCGGGGTACTGTCCCGCGTTCTTGATGAGGGAGTTCGTCTGAACGTAGCCGATACAGCAGATGAGGTCGTAGTCCGGGTTGCTGGACTGGGCGAACTGGCGCTGGAGGCTCTCCACGTCGGTCGGGGAGTCGGGTTCCGCGTTCTGGAACTGAACGCCAAACTCCTTTTTCGCCTGCTTGATTCCCATGTTCGCCATGTCGTTGAACGAGTTGTCGCCGAGGCCGCCCGTCGCGTAGACCATCCCGACGTTCGTGGTGTCCTCCCCGTCGCCGGAGCCACCGTCCGTTCCGTCGGTCGACGTGTTGTCGGTTCCGTCGTCGTTTCCGTCGCCGGAGCCACCGTCACTGGGGCTACTGATACACCCCGCGAGGCCAGCAATACCGAGCGCGCCGCCAGTTTTCATCAATGTTCGACGCCGTTTGTCAATGTTAGTCATCTATGCGTAACCAGACGGGTAATTTGTGATAAACGCGTCGCTTCACGCTTGAAAGGTCGAAAAATAACGGACAGGAGGCTATTGACGGTTACTTTTTTGCAGCGGATACGGCGTTCCCTACGACGTCTTTCGTCTCGGCGACGAGTTCGTCAACGGTCTCGCTCTCGGCGTAGATTCTGACGTACGGTTCGGTGCCGCTCGGTCGAACGAGCACCCACGAGCCATCTGCCCGTTCCGCACGGACCCCGTATTCTGTTTCGACGGTCGCGTCGGGGAACCGCTCGGGAATCGCCGTCTCGACGCGTTCCATCGTCCCGGTCTTCGCCGCGTCGGGGCAATCGACGCTCACCTTTCGATAGGGTCGTTCGGTCACATCGGCCCGAAGCGCTTCCACACCACCGGCGTCCGCGATGAGTCGGGAGAGCACCGCCGCGCTCACCACGCCGTCTATCCAACCGCCGAACTGGGTGTGGATGTGTTTCCACGGTTCGGCGGCGAACACGACTTCGGTGCCGTCGTCGCCCTCTTCGAGGGCCGCCGCGATGCCCTCGTGAAGCGCACCGAGGCGCACGCGCTCGACGCGACCACCGGCCGCCCGGACGCGCTCGTCGATTCGCGCCGAGGCGTTCGGCGTCGTCACCACCACGGGGTCCTCGGCGTCGCTGGCGTACGTGTAGTGTTCCGCGAGGAGTGCGACGACGGTATCCTCGTGCACGACGTCGCCGTCCGCGTTGACGAGGACGATACGGTCCGCGTCGCCGTCGTGGGCGAGGCCGAATTCGAAATCGTCCGAGGCGACGAACGAACGCAGGTCGGTCAACGTCTCGGGCGTCGGCTTGCTCGGTCGGCCGGGGAAGTGACCGTCCACGTTCGCGTTGAGCGAGATGACGGTCGCGCCCAGCGCCCGAAGCACTTGGGGGGTCGCCACGCTCGCCATCCCGTTGCCGCAATCGACCGCGACGCGGACGCCGTTCAGTGGCGCACCGTACTCGCGTGCGTACTCAATAACCGCATCCCGGTACGCGTCGATGACGTCCTCGTTGGTGCTCTTTCCCCACTCGTCCCACGGACGGGGTGGTTCCTCGTCCTCGACGCCGGTTTCCACGGCGCGTTCCGCGGCCCGGTCGTACTCCTGTCCGTCGTCGAAGAGTTTGATGCCGTTGTCCGTCGATGGGTTGTGACTCGCGGTGAGCATGACGCCGCGACGACCCTGCGAGGCGAACGCGAGCGCAGGGGTCGGAAGTTGTCCCGCACGGCGAACGGTCGCCCCCGCGCTTTCGAGTCCCGCTTCCATCGCGGCGGCGAGCGCCGCGCCCGTTTCGCGTCCGTCACGGGCGACGACGAATTCTTCCGCCTGTCGTCCCGCGGCCCGTCCGACGGCGAGAGCGAGTTCGGGCGTCACTCGCTCGACGACATCACCACGGATACCCGCAGTTCCGAACAAATTCATACGGAGGGGGTTCGCACGCTGGTACTTAGGTTCCCGCGATTCCGTTTTACCCCCAATAACGATATGCCGACCAAGGTCGTAGCGGTTGACATGAACATGCCAAAGCTGACGACGCCGAACGGACTGTTCGACTACCTCATCGGACTCATCATCGTCCTTGCAGCAATCGCGGGCCTCTACATCGTCGCGGTGATGACCGGCGTCATCGCTCCGTGGTTCTGAAGGCGCGAAAAGGGTGGGTTACAGTTCGACGCCGCTCGGGATGAGGCTGTGTTGGCGCAACAGATTGCCTTCGCTGTTGTAGACGAGAAACGTGCTCTTGTCGTACTCGACCACGTGGTCGCCGTTGATGGCGATATCGACGTGATAGCGTCCGTTCGACTCGTCCGTTTCGTCGCCGTACGCACGGGCCGCCCGGATGAATCGGAGCACGTCGTCCGCGTCCTCGTTGAGTTCGAGGATGAAATCGCCCGTCGTTCGGTTCGTTACGCTCACCACGCCCGTCGCTGTCGGGTCGTCCAGACTGGCTTGGAGTCGGAAAGTAACGTCCGTTTCGCTCGCATCGAGGAGTTCGTCGGATGGTCCGGTAAGTCGCTCACGGAGCGTTGCGGACGGTCCCTCGAAATCGATGATTACCGTCGGCTTGCGGGGCGTCCCGTCCGCTTCAACCCAGTCGATATTTTCGACGTTCAGTGTGAAATAATCGCGCCTCATTCCGTACGCGAACCTACGTTCTCGCGTCTCATGAACGTAACGCCATATATCGAAACGAGACCATTATGTCACCAACATTTTCTCTCTCCCAACATATCTATCGAAACTGAAATTGTCCGGCCATTGATTTAAGTACTCCCACTCCAATGAGCGTGACGAACACACGTCTCTCACGTGCGGACGCGTGTCGGTCGGGGACCGACGTTCGAAACACCCGTACGAGAGACAGGGAACAAACATGTCGGAGTTATCGATAGACGAACTGACCGTTCGCGTCCGTGAGTGGCGACGGACGATTCGGCGCACGGCGGAGATGCTTCGGGGTTCGACCGTCTCGGTCGGCGACTACGACCCGGCGACCCACGGGTCGCTCATCACGTTCACCGGAGTGCCGGGCTACGAAGAGGTGGAGCGATACTGGGTGAACGCGCCGTTCGCGTTCGTCTCCATCAACTACGACCCGGAGGCGAACGAACACTTGTATCACGTCGTCGAACCCGAGTTGGATGACGTCGAAGTCGAACTGCTGGAGCGGCTGTTTTCCGACCTGCGCGAGTCGCTCATCTACCGCCGCGAGATGGGAGACGAGACGGCGGAAACCGTCCTCCGCGACGAACTGCGCGAACTGCTCGAAGTGTACGGCGTCGAGGTGGACGCCGCGACCTACTACCGGTTGTTTTACTACCTCTTTCGCTCGTTTCGCGGATTCGGTAAACTCGACCCGCTCATCAACGACCCGCACATCGAGGACATCTCGTGTGACGGCTACGACCTCCCCATCTTCGTCTACCACGACACGTACAACGACATCGGGACGAACGTCGTCTACTCGAAGGACGAACTCGACAGCCTCGTCGTCCGTCTGGCCCAGCAGTCCGGCCAGCACGTCAGCGTCGGCGAACCGGTCGTCGAGGCGACGCTCCCGGACGGCAGCCGCGCAGAACTCGCCCTCGGCGAGGAAGTGACGCCGCGAGGGTCGGCGTTCACCATCCGAAAGTACGCCGACGAACCGTTTACGCCGGTGGACCTGGTGAACTACGGAACCTTCAACCTCGACCAGATGGCCTACCTCTGGCTCGCCATCGAGAACAACAAGTCGCTCATCTTCGCGGGCGGCACGGCGTCCGGCAAGACGACTTCGATGAACGCGATTTCGATGTTCATCCCGCCGCGCTCGAAGGTGCTCACCATCGAGGACACGCGGGAGTTGACGCTGTATCACGACAACTGGCTGTCGTCCGTGACACGCGACCGGTTGGACGAGGGAACCGACATCACGATGTACGACCTGCTCCGGTCCGCCCTCCGTCACCGCCCCGAGTACATCGTCGTCGGCGAGGTCCGCGGCGAGGAGGCGATGACGCTCTTTCAGGCGATGAACACCGGTCACACCACCTACTCGACGATGCACGCCGACTCGGTGCAGACGGTCATCAACCGCCTCGAAAACGAACCCATCAACGTGCCGCGGGCGATGATACAATCGCTCGACATCCTCTCGATTCAGTCGTTGACCTACGTCGGCGAGGAGCGATTGCGGCGGACGCAGACGCTCGCCGAAATCAACGGCATCGACCAGCGAACCGGCGATCTGGACTACACGACCACGTTCTCGTGGGAGCCGAGCAAAGACACGTTCCGCAAACGCGACAGCGGCGTGCTAGACGAGATTCGACGCGACCACGGCTGGTCGCAGTCAGAACTGCTCACCGAACTCCGCGACAGGAAACTCGTCCTCCAGTATCTCCGCGAGAACGGCATCTCCGACTATCGGCGCTTTACGGCGATGGTCAACGAGTACTACGCCGACCCGGAGACCGTCGTTTCGAACGTCAGGGAAAGCACCGACTCGGCCGTCGCGGAGCTCGACTGATGGGTCTGCTCAACTTCGTCCCGCTCGTCCTCGCGCTCGCGTTTCTCGCGCCCGTCGCCCTCTCGCCAGTCAGCAGGACGGCGTACCGAACCGTCACCCGCGTTTCGCTACAGCTCTTCGGCAGCTACGTCCGCGACGGCGGGCGGAAACGGAACCGCCGCGAGGAGCTGTTGCGGGCGGCGCACGTCGGGGAGACGTACCGACTGTACGCGTCGAAAACGTGGGTGTACACCACATTGGCCACCATCTCCGGCAGCATCATCGGTATCTACGTCGTCGGACTCGTGTTGGCCGTCCTTTCGGTCTCCCCGGCGACGCTCCGTGCTGAACTCCCGGCGAGGTTGCAGTTTCTCGCCAATCTCGTGGTCGTCCCCTCGCTCACTCTCGGCGAACTGTTCGTCCTGCTCGTGTTCAGCAGCGCGACGGTCGGCCTCCTCGGTGGCGCGCTGACGTACTGGCTTCGCTGGGAGTTGCCGTCCTACCGGGGGAACGCCCGCGCCCGGAAGATAGACGGCAGCCTCTCTCGAACGGTCGCGTTCACCTACGCGCTCTCCCGGAGCGGGATGGGAATGCCCGCGATAATGCGGACGCTGGCGCGGAACCGCGACGTGTACGGCGAGGCGGCGGCGGAGGTCGGGGTCGGCGTCAAGGCCATGGACCTGTTCGGACTCGACGTGCTGACCGCCATCAAGCAGATGTCGCGCCAGTCGCCGAGCGAGAAGTTCGAGGATTTCGGCGAGAACTTGGCGAGCGTCCTCCAGAGCGGCCAGAGCCTTCCGACGTATCTAAGCGAGCAGTACGAGCGCTATCAACGGGACGCGAAAGCCGAACAGGAGGCGTTTCTCGAACTGCTCTCGGTGCTCGCAGAGGGGTACGTCTCGCTGTTCGTCGTCGGTCCGCTCCTGCTCATCACCATCCTCGTCATCATGGGGCTGATGGGCGTCGCCGACACGCTCGACTTCCTCTATCTGATGGCGTATCTGCTCATCCCCCTCGGTAACGTCGGATTCGTCGTGTATCTCGACAGCATCACGGAATCGCTTCGAATCAGCCGCGAGTCGAGGACGACGCCGAGTATCACCGTTCCGACGGTCCGGCGCGTCGCCGACCCGGACGCCGGACGCACGGTGAGCGACGGCGGAACCACCCCGACCAACGTCGAACGATTGGCGGCCTACGACCGATTCAAGGACGTTCGAGACGGCCTCGAGGACCCGTTCAGAACCGTCCGCCGGAACCCGGATACGCTGTTGTACGTGACGGTTCCGCTCGCACTCCTCTCCGTCGTGCTTCGCGTCTTCCCCGACCTCGCGGCGGGGACGGCGACGCCCGCGTCCGTGGATGGCGTCGTGATACAAGCCGCGCTGTTCGTCTTGGGGACGTACGCCGTCGTTCAGTGGGCGTACCGTCGCCGGGTTAAAGCGATAGAGGCCGCCGTTCCCGACATGCTCGACCGACTCGCCAGCCTCAACGAGGCGGGGATGACGGTCGTCGAGAGCGTTCGACGGGTGACGAACAGCGACCTCGGCGCGCTGAACGACGAGTTAGAGCGCATGTCGCGCGACATCGAGTGGGGAACCGACGCCGCGACCGCGCTCCGACGGGTCGAGGACAGAATCGACACGCCGACCGTCACGCGGGTCGTCTCGCTCGTGACGAACGCGATGCACGCCAGCGGCGACATCGGGCGCGTCCTTCGAATCGCCGCGGACGACGCACAGGAATCGAGACGGCTCCAGCGCCAGCGCGAGGACGAGATGAAGACCTACCTCATCATCATCTACCTCTCGTTTTTCGTCTTCCTCGTCATCATCGGGGCGCTTTCGGCCATCCTGGTTCCCGCGCTCCAGGACCTTCCCGCCGGAAACGCGGCCGGTGGTCCGGTCGGCGTCGGTGGCCTCGGGAACGCCGCGGCGGTGGATATTCACGCCTACACCATCGTCTTTTTCCACACCGCGCTCGTCCAAGCCGTCGTCTCCGGGTTCGTCGCGGGGAAGATGGGCGAGGGAACGGTACGCGACGGCGCGAAGCACGCGACGGCGATGTTGGCCATCTCCTACGTCGCCTTCCTACTCATCGAGTTCCTGGTTTACCCGTAGGAGATTTACCCCCCGGCGCGAGAGTTCGACTGTGAACCCGACGAGTCACGACGTACGGGCGACCTACGACCGCATCGCGGGCCACTTCGCCAAGACGCGGGAGTACGCGTGGCCCGAAGTCGAATCGTTCCTCGACGGTCGAGCGGGCACCACGGCCCTCGACCTCGGCTGTGCCAACGGCAGGCACGCGGAACTGCTGACCGGACACGCCAGCCGCGTCATCGGCGCGGACGTGAGCGCGGGCCTCCTCGTCGAGGCCCGCGAACGGGCAACGGAACGCGGTTTCGACCTCGAACTGGTGCAGTGCGACGCGGCCCGGATTCCGCTCGACGACGACACCATCGACCTCGCGGTCTACGTCGCCACGCTTCACCACCTACCGAACCGCGAGGCCCGCGTCGGCAGTCTGGACGAACTCGCCCGCGTGCTCTCACCCGACGGAACCGCGCTCGTCAGCGCGTGGAGCACGGCTCACGACAAATTCGACCGCGAAGAGGGCTTCGACACGACCGTCGATTGGACGCTCCCCGGCGGGGAGACGGTGCCGCGGTTCTACCACATCTACTCGCCCGACGAGTTCCGCGAGGACCTCGACGAGAGCGCCCTCGTTTCCGACGACGTGTCCATCTCCAGCGGGAACTGTTACGCCGTCGTCCGCGGGCGAAAACAGTAACACCCTTAAGCCGGGGGGCACAATTCAGGAGTACACTCGTATTCGAACGCACCGGTGGTGAGCAAATCCTTCGGATTTGCGAGCCTCGGTGCGTACTCGGAACGGAGTGAGAGTACGCACCGGTGGTCTAGTGGCAGGACCTGAGCCTTCCAAGCTCATGGCACGGGTTCAAATCCCGTCCGGTGCATTTTCCGAGCGCTACTCTCCGAGCGGCAAGTTTGCTGTGTCGGTCGGTTTCGAAGCGAGGAAATTCACGAGGGATTTGAAGTAGACGAGTCGCACGCCCGGGAAGCGTGCGTTCGTGAGCGACGAAGGAGCGAAACGAAAACAGGGGAGAGGTGAACTCTCCCCGAGCGACCCGGAACGTCTCGGCGTCGTTCAAATCCCGTCCGGTGCATTCTTCCACTATCGCTTCTTCGAGTCGTAACTGCCGTATCCGGATTACTTCCTCCAACAGTGACAACTAAACCGATGCTTTCCGTCATCCGAACCGAACGATGACGGACCCGGAGACGATTGCGACCTATCAATCGGTCGCGGACGAGTATCGGGAACTGCACGCGGACCGAACGGGTGTCGAGGGGATAGCCGAGCGATTTCTGACGGCCGTCGAGGGAGTGGCCGAGGGGAGCGCTCGAATCGCGGACGTGGGCTGTGGTCCCGGGTGGGAGTCGGCGACGTTCGCGGAGCGCGGTCACGAGGTCGTCGGCATCGACCTCACGCCGAACTTCCTCCGGGCGGCGCGGGAGGTCGCCCCTGCCGCCAACTTCGCGCGGATGGACATGCGTCGGCTCGGGTTCGAGTCCGATTCCTTCGACGGCCTGTGGGCTTGTGCGTCGTTTCTCCACGTCCCGCGGGAGGACGCTCTCGGCACGCTGAAAACGTTCCGTCGGGTGCTCCGACCCGGCGGCGTCTGCCTCCTCTCGGTCAAACAC
Source organism: Haladaptatus paucihalophilus DX253 (assembly GCF_000376445.1). Lineage (NCBI taxonomy): Archaea > Methanobacteriati > Methanobacteriota > Halobacteria > Halobacteriales > Haladaptataceae > Haladaptatus > Haladaptatus paucihalophilus. The sequence goes on from NZ_AQXI01000001.1 coordinate 276,418, forward strand.
GGCGACGGCGAGATGAGCGGCGACGTGTACGACGAGGACGGACGGCGGTTCACGCTCTACCGACCCGATGAGTTGCGGTCGATGGCGGACAGCGCGGGGTTCACCGTCGAATCGGCCAGCGTCGATGCGACCGACTCGTGGGTGCAACTGCTGGCGCGAGCCTGAGTGGGGGAAAAGGAGTTCCTACGCCAACGACCGAGCCAGCCCACCGACGGTTCCGAGAACCAGCGGAATCGCCGCGGTGAGCGCGGTGATTTGCCCCATACCGAGGGCGTGGCTGAACGACCCGTGGAGCGCGAGCAGGCCGGAGAAGAGGAGGAGGGCGAGCACGCCGAAGCCGAATCCCGCGAGCACGCCGCGTTTCGGTGTCAGCGCGGGGATGCTGATGAGCGCACCGCCGACCAACAGGCCGAGCCAGTGGGTCCACGCGAGGGCGAGTCCGACGACCGCACCGACGGCGACGAACGACAGTCTCGCGGTCGGATTCGCCCGGAGCGCGTCGAGTCGGTTCAGTCGGCTCATTCGTCACCTCCGAATTCGACGGCGAGGTCGCCGCGAATCTCGTGCGACAGGGGTTTGTACTCCGTGTTCGCCCATCGGCGGAGTTGGTCGTGGTAGTGGTCCGAGAAGTAATCGCCCGAGTTGCCGCCGGGGACGATGGCCTTCGAGTCGCCTCCCATCGGGCAGATCATCCGCCAACTGCTGCCGACCGCGGAGTCCTTCCGGTAGTTGTTCACGGTGTGACTCGACCCGTCCGTCGGAAGCACGGGATAGTTCAGGAACGACTGGTCGAACGGATGCGTGATGGCTTCCGTCGTGTTGTAATCCCCGTACACCTCGTCGTCGCCCTCCGCGACCTTCTCCGACGCCGTTCGGAGGGCGCGGACCATCGCCACTTGTCGCCCCTCGCTTCCGAACCAGCGCTCGCCGTCGAGGTGCGCCAGCACCCAATCGCGGGGGTAGTAGTCCTCGTCCAACCCGGCCTCATCGAAGGCGTCCGAAAGCGCCTCCTCGCGGAAGGCGTCGAACCAGTGGACGAACAGCAAGGCGGCCTCCGAATCGCGTTCCATCCGGTAGTTCCACCGCGACAGCGTTTGAACCGCCGATTCGAGGCCGTCAGCCCCTCCCGCGGCGTCCAGTAGCGTCGGAACGAGCGTTTCCGCCCGTTTGTCGAGCGTGTCGTCCTGAATCTCCGCCATCGTTTTCACGTCCATGGCCCCCGCTTTCGCCTTCTCGTCCAGCAGTTCGTAGATTCGCTGGCCGCGATAGGGGCTGGAGTACCCCTCGGAGAGGTACGGGTCGTCCGTGATTCGCTGGTTCGCGGTCGCTATCAGGTCCGGGTCGGTGACGTGCGGTTTGTCCTCGAACGGGACGAACCCCTCCCACGACGAGACGCCGAACGGTTCGAACCCTTTCCACTCGCCCTCTCCAGCGGAGCCGTCGAAAATCCGGTCGCCGCGGACCTCCTCGCCGTCCACCGTTCGGCGGGGAATCTTCCCGGTGACGTAGTAGAGCGTGTTGCCGTCCCGGTCGGCGTAGATGAGGTTCTGCGTGGGTTCGTCGAATCCCCTCGTCGCCGCGCGAAAATCCTCAACGCCGTCGCTTCTGGCGTACTCGCGGATCGCCGCCGTCGTGTTCGTCGCCGTGTGGCCCGTCCACGCGACGCCGACCCGGTAGCCCTCGCGTTCGAGGACCGGCCCGTGGACCGTCTTTCGAACCGTCGCCGTCCTGTTTTCGCCGTCGGCGACCTCGATTTCCCGTTCCTCGGTTTCGAACTCGCGCCACTCACCATCGTAGCGGTACCGATTCCCGTCGGTTTCGTACCGGTAGAAGTCGATGACGTCCGCACCGGCGTTGGTGAACCCCCACGCTCCGGCGTGGTTCTCGCCGATGACGACGAACGGGACGCCCGGAAACGTGACTCCGCGGACGCGCATGTCGCCCTGTTCGAGGTTCATCTCGTACCAGACCGGTGGAGCCATCAGCGATAGGTGCGGGTCGTTCGACACGATTGGGGCCCCGCTCTTCGTGTGTTTCCCCGAGACGAGCCAGCTGTTCGACCCGATGCCGTGGTCGCGCTCGAAGCCGCCGAGCCAATCGAGCAACGGCGCTCCGACTGCTTCCGAGTCGGTCGCCTCGTTCCGTCGGGAGATATCGTTCGCCGTCGTTCCCTCGTTCGCCTTCCCCTCGTCTTTCCCGCGGATAATCGGCGAGTCGTGGTCCAGTCGCTCGGGGTAGAGGTCCGTCGCGGCGTCCGGGCCGAGCGCGGAGGCGACCTTGGCGCGCCGGAGGGGGAGAAAGCTCCCCGTCAGCGTCCACGAAATCTGCTTTTCCAACAGCATCGTGTCTTCAGGGGTCCACCGCGCCGGTTCGTACTCCAGCAGGCCGAACTCCAGCGGGAGCGGTTCGTTCTCGATGTACGCGTTCACGCCCGCCGAAAACGCCCGGACGGGTTCCGCCGCCTCCGGTTCCGAATCGGCGATGTGGTCCCACGTCGCGTCCGCCGCGCCCGCGAAATCCATCTGGACGTGGAACTCGTCGGAGTCGGCCGCCAGTCCGCCCACGACGGCGGCAACCTGGCCGCGCATCAACCGACGCTGTAGGTCGAGTTGAAACAGCCGGTCCCGGGCCTGCGCGTAGCCCACCGCGAAGTAGAGTCCTGTCTCGGTTTCGGCCGTGATGTTCGGCACGCCGTCCTCGTCGTAGCGGAGTTTCGCCGACCCGTACTCGCTTTCGACGGACTCGTTCACGTCGTCCGTCGCGCTCTCCCACGCCGACCCGCTCAAGGGGGCGAAGCGCCGGAGGTAGCTCCGAACGGGCGAGAGCGACCCGCCGACGGCCGTTCCCCCGAGTATCGCGCCGACGAGGGCACGGCGCGTGATATCGTCATCCATACCACAACGTGTGACCTCGCCGATATAAATGCCCCCGCCTCGGCCCCAATTGTAAACGAGTGGTAGGTTTAATTCCGTTGCAATCGCCGAACGCGAGCGTCGAACGTTCCGCGCCTCCCCCACGGCCCCGCCGCGCTCCACCTACTTCCACGGATTCGTCACGAGGTCCGAATGAACGTCGGTCCCGACTTCGATTCGACAGTCCGTCTTCGGGCGGGCGATACAGAGCAGGACGTAGCCGTCCGCCAGCGAATCCGTTTTCAACGCCCGGGGTTCGCGCTCGTGTTCGATTTTCCCGGACAGCAGACGACCGGTGCAGGTGGCACACGCGCCGGTTCGACAGCCGAACGGCAGGCCGATGTCCGCTCGCTCGGCCGCTTCCAGCACCGATTCGGCGGCCGCGGCGCGGACGGTTTCCGTTCCGCCTCCGCGCCACCGAAGTTCGACGCGATGGCGGTCGCCGTCGCCGTCGCGTTCGGCGGCCGTTCCGTCGCGCTCCGTCACTGCCACACGTCGCTCGTGCAGTCGCCGTCGGGCCACCGGATTTCGTGCGCCCGGGCGGGACCGTTCGGCATCTCGCCGAAGTCCACAAGGAAATCCTCGTCCAGCGTCATCGTCCCCTTCCGCGGGTTCACGTCGGCCTTGAGCATCACGGACCCCTTCTCGCCCTCCTCCGGGTAGAACTGGTTGTCCCACGTGGAGAACAGCGAGGTGGTCCAGTACAGGCGCTCGCCGTCGATGCTGAGTTGGAGCATCTGCGGTCCCGCGACGACCGGTCTGTCGTCCTCGCCGGTCGGGTGGCGCGGGCCGTACAACCCGCCCGCCCAGAGTTGGTCGGCGAGGCGCGGGTTCGACGGGTCGCTCACGTCGTACATCCGCACGTCGCCGTGCAACCAGTTCGAGAAGAACAGGTAGCGGTCGTCCATCGAAACGAGGAGGTCGGTGATGAGACCCGGCACGGGCATGTCCCAGTCCTCGTGCTCGCGCGGTTCGATGTCGATGACCTTCTCCGCGAACCACTCCTTCTCGCGCTCGTAGAAGTGGAAGATGTTGGACGAGAGCGCCGCGCCCACGTAGCCGTGGGCCGCCTCCGGGCTGTGCAGGAACCGGACTTCCAGCGGAATCATCCCCTCCTCGCCGAGGTCGACGGTTTGCTGGAGTTGTCCCCGTTCCCAGTCCCAGAAGTGGAGTTTGTGACCGTACTTGCCCGCCTCGACGTCTTCCAAGTCGAAGCCGGGATAGTAGGTCTTCGGCGCGGCCCACTCCGAGGAGACCATCACGTTGTGCCGCGGCTGATACCAGAAGTCGTAGTTCATCTCGATTTCGCCCGGCGGGTCCCAGCGCCCCTCGATTTCGAAGTCGTCGTTCAGTTCGAGGAAGCCACCCGGCAGGTCGCCGTCCTCGTTCCCCAGCATCGAGATGAGGATTTCCCCGTCGGGAATGCAGTGGACGGTGTGCGGCGCGGACAGGTCGTACTCGTACACCTCCTCCGGCTCGATGACTTTGACGATTTCCGGGTTCTCGCGGTCCTTCGTGTCGATGATGTGCAACCGCGACGACCGCTGACCGGGAACGACGAGGTGGCGTCGCTCCAGCCCCTCGACGTGGCAGGACGAAGAACAGGCGTTCCAGCCGAAGTGGTGTAGTTCGTCGCCCTTGTTCGGCATCTCCACGCGGTCGATGACCTCTGTGTACGTGTCCGAGTCCGGGTTCACGTCCACGACCGACAGGAAGTCGGGTGCATCGACGTCCGTCCCGACGTACAACGACGGTACGTACGCAACCGTCTCGCGCTCCGCCTCCTCGATGGCGGCCTGTGGCGTCGCGTAGCCCGGCCCCTCAACGTCGTGGTGGTGTTCGTGGTGTTCGTGCGCTCCGCTTTCGCTTGATTCGGTATCGCTCATGGTTCCCCCCTCCAGTTCGACCTTCGATAGCACCGGTCGTGACGAGGAGTGTTGCGGCAAATATTGCCTCAAATTGGGGAGGATGTCTTGGGCTTCGTAGAGCCTGCGCATCCAACCAGCGGGATGTCCGATTGTTCCGAGGAGTGTTTGTCTGGAGTGTGATTGCAACCACGGGGAATCAGACCGCCGCGAAAGCCCCCGCCCGCCCCCGATCGCTGTGCAGGATATCCGCGCTCTCCGCACCGCACGCGCAGATAGTTGCCTGCACAGACGACCACGATAAACGCGAGTTCAGTCGGAACGGAGCTCCGACAGCGTCCCCCTCACTCCGTTCGCGGGACCGGACGGCCCCTTTCAGTCCTACCCAAACGACAGCACCGCACCACAGCCTCCCCAGCCGATTCCTCCCTCGTCGCTACTGCCCTCGCAAGAACGAACTAACCCAAGGCGTCTCCAACGATTCCGCCTCCCTCCTACACCCCGTATTCCGACACGCCGAGAATCGCACCGCACTCCGAACACTCCCAGACGGTCGCGTCGCTGAACTTCGCGTCCGTCTCGCTCTCTACGACTTCGATGAGGTCCTCGCCGCACGCGATACAGTGTCCCATACGACGTCGTTCTCGCTTTCGATTATCTGCTTTTTGGTCACTTCGAGAGCGCTAAAAGCAATTCAGGTGGTCACGTTTCTCCAGACGTGACTGATTCGAGGCCCCGTCGAAAGCGGTTGCTCCGCTCTGGGTCGTCGGGTGCAGAAAAATACCGCAACGCGTCAGTGACTTACTCGTACAGCCACTCGGCGTCTATCTTCTCGTAATCGACCAGTTCGTCCTCGTCGAAGAACAGGTCGATTTCGCGCTCGTTCGCGCCCTCGTCCTCGTGGTCCGAACCGTGAATCACGTTTCGGCCGAGGTCGAGACCGAAGTCGCCGCGGATGGTGCCCGGGGCGGATTCGGCTGGGTCGGTTTCGCCCATCATGCGGCGAACCTGTCGCGTTGCGTCCTGCCCTTCCCAGACCATCGCAAAGACTGGGCCGGAGGTGATGAAATCGACAAGGCCGTCGAAGAACGGCTTGCCCTCGTGTTCACCGTAGTGGTCGTGGGCGAGTTCCTCGCTGATCTGCATGAACTTGCCGCCGACCATCTTCAGACCGCGGTCCTCGAAGCGGGAGACGATCTCCCCGATGAGGCCGCGCTGAACGCCGTCGGGCTTGACCATCACGAAGGTCCGTTCGCTCATTCGTTACCACTCTCTGCTTGGCCTTGCTCGGTCCATTCGAGGTCGCGCGGTTCGCGGCCGAGGTCGGCGTTCTTCTCGCACTTCGCCGAGCAGTAGTGGATGGTCGTTCCGTCTACGCGGACGAACATCGTTCCCGTACCGGGCTCGATGTCGTTTCCGCAGTAATCACACTCTCGCGTCTGTGGCATTATTGTCCTCCGATGGAGTCTGCCTCGCGTGCGGTCTCTCGCAACTGGAGCACGTCGCCCTCTCGGACCGGTCCGAGACAGTTGCGAGTGATGATTCGCCCTTGGTTGCTGCCTTCGCGGATGCGGCATTTGACCTGCATGGCCTCGCCGTGCATCCCCGTCTTACCGACGATTTCGATGACCTCGGCGGAGGTGGAGTCCTCCTGTCCGGTCTCTTCAGCACTCATTGTGAGTCACCTCACCGAAGTTCCTCGACCTTCGAGGCGATGTCGTCCACGTCGTCGCTGGCTTCGCCAGCGTCAACGATGGCGGCGGCGGCGCTGCCGACTTCGAGTCCGGCCGCGTGACCGACGTCGTCCTGCGTCTCGACGAAGATGAAGGGGATGCCCTTCTCGTCGGAGAGTTCGGGCAGGTGCATGACGATTTCCTCGGGCGTAACGTCTTCCGCGACGTAGATGAGGTCGGCGTTGCCGCGCTCGACAGCCTTGGTCGTCTCGTTCGTTCCTTTCTTTACGCTTCCTGTGTCCCGTGCGACTTCGAGCGCGTCGAGCGCTCGGTCCTGCAGGTCGGCTGGGACGTCGTAATTGACGTATACTGGCATAGGTTGTTCACCTCCCTACGCGCTGGCTCAGGCTCCCCTGCCGGATGAGTCCTGTACGGCTAGGAGCATCATCAACCCCGCGTAGGTTGTACACTCCAGTAGAGTGTGCCCCCATAAAAACGCTTTCAAATCCACGACGGAGTGGCACGGTGGCGCACACGCTCCTATCCCCCGATTTCGGCCGATTATTCACGACACTCGAAATCGGCGTCCCACTCGTCGCGGGGGAGTCCGTAGAACAGCGTGTCGTGGTACGCTCCCCGCGAGAAGATGTGCTCTCGAAGTCGGCCTTCGCGCTCGAATCCGAGCGACGTTCGAAGCGGAAAACTGGACCGGGCATACCGATTCCGAGGGGACGAATGACAAAACAGTTTCAGTTCATCCGGGAACGGGACAAAATCCCGTCAAAAACGTTTCCGACGAATCCGAACACCCGTTTTGTGGCTCCAACACGTACACGCGTTCATGAGTGGGGGGACAGCAATGCGTACAGAGACGGCGACCGAGGAACAGGACCATCACCTTCCGGCACCCGAAGACTGGCCGAAGGGATTCGGCGAGGCGTCGTGGTGGCCCTTCGTCTCCGCGGTGGGTGTCGTCGGACTGTACGTCGGTGCGGGGCTCTACGTGTTGAGCCACGGCGGAAACTCCTACGTGCCACAAATCGCCAGCCCGGTCGTCTTCGTCCTCGGGACGGTCGTGTTCCTCGTCGGGCTGTACGGCTGGTTGTACCACGGCTTCGTGGACCACTACTGGTACCGGGAGGGCGGCGGGCAGACGAAGCTCCGATGGGCGATGACGCTCTTTCTGGGGACCGAAGTGGCGACCTTCGGAGCGGGATTCGTCTACTACTTCTTCATCCGCGTCGGAACGTGGCCGCCCACCGGCCAGACCATCCCCGACGTGATGAGTTCCCTCGTTCTCATCAACACGCTCATCCTCATCGCAAGCAGTTTCACGCTCCACTACTCGCACATGTCGCTCCTGCGCGGGAAACGGAACCGGTTCATCACCTTCCTCGCGCTGACGATTCTGTTGGCGTTCGTCTTCCTCGGCGGCCAGATTTACGAGTACAACCTGTTCATCACACACGAAGGGTTCACGCTCACCTCGGGCGTGTTCGGAAGCGCCTTCTTCGGCCTGACCGGGTTGCACGGCCTCCACGTCTCGCTCGGCATCGTCCTCATGTGCATCCTGTTCGTCAGGGCGGCGTACGGACAGTTCTCGTCGGAGCGGGACACCTCCGTCACCACCGTCACGATGTACTGGCACTTCGTGGACGCAGTGTGGATATTCCTCGTCGTCTCGCTCTACGCCGGTGCGACGCTTTCCGGCTAGCCACCACACCATGTCACCAATTGACAATGGCCAAAAAACATATACGGAAGGCACCTATTCGCTTATTTGGCGAGGTCCCCGCGCTAAATGCGAGCGGGTTGACGCCATCACGTAACCCCACCTCGCCCGACTCCTGACTGTTCTACACCGAAAAGAAACATCCTTGCGGCGGACCGACCAACCACGGGTGTGAACGTCTCGTCTCTGGCGACATCGCTCCGTGAAGAAGCTCGACGGACGAACGAGCGTCGCCTCCTCGTCCTCGCGGGAAACCGCGACGAGGGGTACGAACTCGCTCGGAACGTCCTCTCCGCCGCGGGAATCCCCGAGAAAGCGACCGCGCAAGTCGGCCCGCGACGCATCGTGGACTGTGAGCGGGTGAGCCAGCGGCGGGCGGGGGAACTCCTCGGAACGACCCACGAAGCGGTCGTCTTCGACGCCCACGACGAACTCCGCCCGAACGCGCTGGGCCGGGTCGTCGGCGCGGTGGACGGCGGCGGTCTGTTCGTCCTCCTCACGCCGCCGCTCGACGCGTGGCCGACCCGCCGGGACGACTTCGACGCGACCCTCGCGGTCCCCCCGTTCGGGGTCGAGGACGTGACCGGCAACTTCCGACGGCGGTTCGTCTCCCTCCTCCGCGACCACCGCGGCATCGCCATCGTGAACGCGGATTCGGAGACCGTCGAGGACGACGGCCTGACACACCCCGCACCCCGGCTGGCAGACACCGACCACGAAGGAGCGCCGGAAAACGCGGTACTGGATGCGTTTCCGCACGCCGCCGCTGACGCCTGTCTGACCGACGACCAACTGTCGGCGGTCAGCGCGTTCGAGGCGCTCCGCGACCCGAACACCGCGGTCGTCGCCGAGGCCGACAGGGGCCGCGGAAAGTCGAGCGCCGCCGGAATCGCCGCCGCGTGTTTTGCCGCCGAAGGCGATGACGTCCTCGTGACGGCGCGAAGCTACCGGAGCGCCCGCGAGGTGTTCGTCCGCGCCGCCGCCCTCCTCGATTCGATGGACGAACTCGCGGACACCGACCACGACCCGCCGACCCGGGTCACCGCGAATTCGGGCGGGAGCGTTCGGTACGAGAAGCCGACGGACGTTATCGAACGCGTTGGGCCGAAGGGCCAACGTAATTCACACGACGGACCGGAGGGCCGCCAGCGCGACCACGCTGACATCGTGTTCGTGGACGAGGCCGCGGCCCTTCCTGTTCGCATGCTTGAGCGGTTTCTTCGCTTTTCGCGCGTCGCGTTCACGACGACGATTCACGGCTACGAGGGTGCCGGGCGGGGCTTCTCGGTGCGGTTCCGCGACCGACTCGACGAGAGCGACCACGACGTGACCGACGTGACGCTGGCCGAACCCATCCGATACGCGCCGGGCGACCCAATCGAGGTCTGGGCGTTTCGTGCGCTCGCGCTCGACGCCCGACCCGCGGTGGACCCGCTCGTGACCGAGGCGACGCCCGACGGAACCGAGTACCTGGCGCTCGACGCGGACGACCTGCTCGCCGACGAGAACCTGCTCCGCGAGACGTTCGGCCTCCTCGTGTTGGCGCACTACCGAACCGAACCGGCGGATCTCGCCCGACTGCTCGACGCCCCGAACGTCGCGGTGCGGGCGCTCCGCTGGAACGGCCACGTCGTCAGCGTCGCCCTTCTGGCGCGGGAGGGAGACCTCCCCGCCGACGTGCGCGAACACATGTACGACGGCGGGCGCGTGAAGGGCAACATGCTCCCCGACGTGCTGACCACACAACTCCGGGATTTCGACGCCGGTATCCCGGTCGGGATGCGAATCATGCGCATCGCCACCCACCACGCCGTTCGTTCGTCGGGGCTGGGGTCGCGCCTGCTCGCCGAGATTCGCCGGGAGTGTTCCGACCTCGACTGGCTCGGGACGGGGTTCGGCGCGACGCCCGAACTGCTCCGATTCTGGCGGGAGAACGGCTACCGGACGGTGCAACTCTCCACGACGCGCAACGACGCTAGCGGGGAGTACTCCGCGCTCATGTTCGACCCGATTTCGCCGTCCGGAAACGACCTGTACGAGCGCCACGCCCGACGGTTCGCGGCGCGAATCGCCTCGGTGCTCTCGGACGCGCTCGCCGACATGGACCCCGACGTGGTACGGGAATCCCTCCGGGCGACGGACGCGGACGTGGAGACGTCGCTCACCGACTGGGAGTGGCGACTGGTCGCCGCCAGCGCCTACGGGCCGGGACAGTTCGACCACGGCCCCGCCCCGTTCCGACGGTTGGTTGTCAAACAACTCGTCGACCCCGCTGACCCCGACGCGCTGTCCCAACGACAGGAACGCCTGCTGGTTCGAAAAGTCCTCCAAGCCCACCGCTGGCCAGCAGTGGCCGATGAACTCGGCTTTCACTCCGCTGGCGAAGCGATGCGCGCGTTGGGCGCGGCGTTTCAACCGCTCGTGGACGCGTACGGTAACGACGCCGCGATGGAGGAGAAACGACGCTACTCGGATTAATCCTGCCGGTCGTCGAGGATTTCGTCCGGCCCGGTCGTGAGGATGTGACGGCTCACCGTCCGGTGCGCCCGTCGTAGTCGTTTCGATAACGCCTGCTGGCTGATGTCGAGCTGTTCGGCGAGTTCGCTCAGGTTCGTCTTCCTCGGCACCTCGAAGTAGCCCGCGTCGAGTGCGGCGTTCAACGCCACGCGCTGTTTCGCCGTCAGGAGAAACTGCCCGTCGACGGTCGGCGTCTCGGGCGTGTGCAACCGCTTCAGTTCGACCGTCACGTCGTGATGCGTCAGGTCGGCTTGAAGCTTCGAGATGTGGTCGCGGTGTTCGAATCGCATCTGAAAATCCCACCCCTCCTTCGCGGCGGTTCCGGTGAGGATGACGGGGTCGCTTTTCAGTACGTCCTCGACGGTCGTTTTCGTCTCGTCGGACCACTCGACGCGATAGAGCGACCCGTACGGGATTTCGGTGAGTTTCGTCACCGCAACCGTCGTCGGGTCGGCACGAAGTTCCTCCTCGACTATTGTCGCCGTCCCGCCACACACCCAGATGTAGGGGAGAATACGGTTCGCGGGATGTGCGACCATGCGCTCGATTTCGACGGCCATGTTCGGAATCGCGTCGAAGGCGTCGGAGAGCGCGAACTGCTCGGTGGGTATCGTGAATTCGGCGATGACGCTCATTTCCTCACTGGCCTCCACTTTCCGTAACGAACACGCTCATCGAGAGGTCGCCTCGATGAGAATGCGGCCGTTACTAAGAACGACCACTTCGTACCCACAATAGGTAAATGTAACCCGTCCCGTGTTTCTCGCGCGTCCACTCCAACTATCAGCAAACAGCTCGTCGAGCGCGTCGGTATCGACCGTCTCGTAGAGCGGTGGCATGTCGTTCGTTCGAGCGTTCGTCACCGCTGCCGTCGCGGTGACGATTCCCTCGGTAATAGTCTCGTCGGGGGAGATGTCGTACGTAAAATCGGCACCCTCCTCCAGTTCGGCAACATCCATAGCGAAATGAGTTTCGCAGCCGCCCTCAAACGCGGGGTTATTCTTGAAACCCTTTTATAATACTCGTTTCGATGTGTCCAAAAACACCATCGCTACGACCATGTGGTTTCAACGCGTAGCGATTCCCGATGGAATGTGCCGAAAACGACTGTGAAAACGAGGCGGCAGTTCGACTGCACATCCCGTGGGCCGAAAACCGCGTCGTCTGCACGAGCCACGCGAGGGTGTTGGCGCGACAGGATGGCGTGGTCGCCGAACCGCTGGAGGGTGTGGACTGGGAGTAATGGAGGAACGGGGGGGGGTACCGAGAGTGTCGCAGAAGGAGCGAGTCGGTCCGTCCGCGTGGCCGTGTCGGTGGTGAAGGGTCGGGAACGAGCGGAAAGCGCGGTCGTCTACTCGTGGGCGAAGTAGGTCACCGTCTCGGCGTCCTCCTCGCTGTCTCGCGCCACGCTATCCACTCGCGCGAACCCGACGCGCTCGAACTGCACGATGTCGTCCACGTCCGTCTCCGCGAAGTCGGGTTCCGCGACGCCTTCCACGTCGCCGTCCATGGTCCGCATGCGGACCGGGACGGTTCCCTCGGCGGGTACCCAGTGGATTACGTCCACGCCTTCGTCGCGGACGGCGCTGATGTCGTCGCCCGTGTACTGGAGCGCGTCGCGGGTGTGCTCGAAGCACCCGAGTCCCTTCAGCCAAACGCGCTCGCCGTGGTCCGGGATGTCGTCGGCTTCGATGCGCACGGCCTCGCCCGCCGGGATGTGGCGCGTGCCCCTGTCCTCGTGGTCGGGATGGACCGGCGGTTCCGCCGCCTCGGGATAGTCGCCGATGAGCGGATATTCGACTCCGTTACCGGACGACGTCCGGTCGCCAGCCGAGCTCTGCTCGGCGCTGTCACGGACGAAGAAGAAGCGCGGCGCGTCGTCGTCCACCAACTCTCGGTTGTTGGCGTAGATGGTGCTCATCGCCAAATCGACGTTGCTCGTGGAGGTGCCGAGTCCGACCATCGCCTCGCGGATGGCTTCGCCGCGAATGCCACGGCGGCGGACGCTCTGGAGGGTGGGCGCACGCGGGTCGTCCCAGCCGTCGAGTTCGCCCTTCTCGATGAGTTCCTTGATGGTCGAAGTGGACATCTTCACGTCGTACTCGTCCACCTGCACGTGGCCCCAGTGGATGGTCTCGGGATACTCCCAGTCGAAGTAGTCGTAGACGAACTGCTGGCGCTTCGCGGAGTCCTGCAGGTCGATGCCGCGGATGATGTGGGTCATACCCGTCAGGTGGTCGTCCACGCCGGACTGGAAGTCGAGCATGGGCCAACAGCGGTAGTCGGCCGCTTCAGGACGCGGATGGGGCGTGTCGATGATGCGGAACGCCACCCAGTCGCGCAGGGCGGGATTCTTGTGCTCGATGTCCGTCTTCACGCGGAGTACCATCTCACCGGACGAATACTCCCCTTCGATCATGTCCTCGAACTCGGCCAACGTCGTCTCCGCGTCCTTGTCGCGGTGTGGGCACGCCTTTGCGTCGTTTTTGAGGTTCGAGAACTCCTCGCCGGAACAGGAGCAGGTGTACGCGCCGCCCTTCTCGATGAGGTCGCGGGCGTGGTCGTAGTAGATTTCGAGGCGGTCGCTGGCTTTGATAACCTCGTCTGGTTCGAAGCCGAGGTAGTCGATGTCCTCCAGAATCGCGTCGTAGGCGTCCATGTCCGGGCGCTTCGTCTCCGGGTCCGTGTCGTCGAAGCGGACCAGCATCTCGCCGTCGTAGAGGTCCTTGTACGTCCCGATAACCGCGGGCATCCGCCCGTGTCCGATGTGCCACGGGCCGTTGGGGTTCGGCGCACAGCGCATCCGAATCTCGTCGTACTCCTCGGCGTTGGGCAGGTCGGGGAGCACCTGGTCGTCTTCCTCGTCCTCCGCGTCGAGTTCTTCGACGAGTTCGGCGTCGAGTTCTTCGAGGCGAGCGCGTCGTCCCTCGGCGTCCAACTGGTTCACCTGCGCGACGACCTTTCCGGCGATACCCGGCACTTCGCCGCCGTGTTCGCGGAAGTCGGGATTCTCGCCCATCAGCGACCCCATGATGGCACCGACGTCCGCGTCGCTGTCGTGTTTCAACGCGTTGAACAGCGCGTGTTTCTCCGCCTCCGTCTCGATTCGCGTCCGCAACTCGTCGTCCATTACTGGTCCCTATTCCCGCCCGTCTCAAAACTCCCGCGAATCCGTGCGCTCCGGAGCGACACCGCTGGCGCTCTCCGCGTCGTCGCGTCCGTAAAAATCGACGTGGCTCAGTAACCGCGTTCGATGAGGTAGTCGGCTATCTGCTCGAGCAGATAGCGCGATTCGTTGTCCGGGAGCACGCTCAGGTGGTCCTTGCCGCGTTGGACGAGTTCCTGTGCTTTCTCCGTGGCGTACTCGATGCTTCCGGCCGCTTCGAGACGCTGGACTGCCTCGTCGATTTCCGCTTCCGTCACGTCGCCGACGTCATCGGTTTCGACCAACGAATCCACGTCCACGCCCTGACTGCGGGCGTGAAGCGTGATGATTGTCTGTTTGCTCTCCACGAGATCGCTACCTCGCTGTTTGCCGAGTTTGTCGCTCGGCACGGTCAAATCGAGCACGTCGTCCTGAATCTGGAACGCCCGTCCGACGTCGATACCGTAGCGGTACAGCGCTTCCGTCGTCTCCTCGTCCGCACCGAGGAGGACGGCCGGAACCTTCGCCGCCGCACCGTAGAGGACCGCCGTCTTGTTCTCGATCATTTCGAGATACTCGTCCGGGAGGACGTCGGGACGCTCCTCGAAGGCGACGTCGAGCGCCTGGCCTTCACAGATTCTCGTACAGGTGGATGCGAGTACGTCGAGCGCGGTGACACAGCGGTCGGGCGTGGCGTCCGTCTCCAGCATGATTTCGAACGCCTTGGAGTACAGCGTGTCACCGGCCAGAATCGCCGTTTCCGTGTCGTAGGCACGGTGAACCGACGGAACGCCACGACGGAGGTCGTCGTCGTCCATGATGTCGTCGTGGATGAGCGTGAAGGATTGGATGACTTCGATGCTCACCGCGGCGGCCATCACGTCCAGTTCGGTTCCGTCGAGCGCCGGGAACTTCCGGTACGCTTCCGACATCGGTTCGACGTCGGCCAGCGCGTCCGCGACGAGCAGGAGGACCGTCGGTCGAAGGCGCTTCCCGCCCGCGTCGAGCAGGTAGCGGGACGCCTCGTAGAGACGCTCCGGTTCGACTATCGGGAGTTCCTCCTCGATGGCCGCGTTGACGAGTTCGCGGCGCTGCTCGACCGTCTGCATGACGAGTTCTTCACGTGATTCCGTACTCGCGTCAGTCATATCACTCCACCAGTTGGATGAGGTTGCCGTTACGTGTTACGTGAAGGTCCTTGCCGAGTCGGTAGCCTTGCGATTCACAGAGGTCGACGTACGGCGCGAAGCCTTTCATGTTCTGGTGGGCAGGAATGACGTTCTGGGGTTGCAGCGCGTCGAGCATCTGGTAGTGACCTTCCTCGCGGAGGTGGCCCGAAACGTGCACGTCGTCGTAAATCCGTGCGCCCTGCATCTTCAGGAGTCGCTCGGACTGGTAGCGCTGGCCTTCGTTCGTCGGTTCCGGGATGACGCGGGCCGAGAAGACGACCTTGTCACCGCTGTCCAACTGGTACGGCGTCTCGCCGCGACCCATGCGCGTCAGCATCGCGCGCGGTTCGCCTTGGTGACCGGTCACGATGGGGAGGTAGTTCTCCTTGCCCTCCTTCATGATGCGCTTGAACGTCCGGTCGACGGACTTTCGGTGGCCGAACATGCCGAGTTCCTCGGGGAAGTCGACGAAGTTCAGGCGTTCCGCGGTGCCCGAGTACTTCTCCATCGAGCGGCCGAGCAGGACGGGCGTCCGTCCGATGTCCTCGGCGAACTCGACGAGGCTCTTGACGCGGGCGATGTGGCTGGAGAACGTCGTCGCCACGATACCGCCGTCGTAGTCTTCGATGCTGTACAGTACGTCTTTCAGGTGGCGGCGAGCGACCGACTCGCTCGGCGTGCGACCCTTGCGACCCGCGTTCGTACAGTCCTCGATGTAGGCGAGAACGCCGTTGCCCTCGCGCCCGATTTCGCGGAAGCGCTTCATGTCGATGGGATCGCCGAGGACCGGCGTGTGGTCCATGCGCTTGTCGAGGCCGTAGACGATGGCACCCTCGGGAGTGTGAACCACCGGGTTGATGGCGTCGATGATGGAGTGAGTGACGTTGACGAATTCGAGTTCGACGTCGTCGCTCAACTGCATCGTCTCGCCGGCTTCCATCTTGATGAGGTCGTTTTCGACCCCGAACTTCTCCTCGCCCTGAATCTGCTGTTTCACCAGTTCGATGGTGAACGGGGACGCGACGATAGGTGCGTTGTACCGGTGGGCCAGTTTGCTGATGGCACCGATGTGGTCCAAGTGACCGTGTGTCGGAACGATGGCCTTCACGTCGCCTTCCAAATCGGACATCACGCGGTCGTCCGGAATCGCGCCCATGTCGATGAGGTCGAGGCTGTGGAGTTTCTCTGTCTCGACGTTATCGTGGAGCAGCACCTTCGACAGGTTCAGCCCCATGTCGAAGATAACCACGTCGTCGCCTGCGCGAACGGCAGTCATCTGCCGCCCAACTTCTTCGTAGCCGCCAATTGTTGCAATTTCGATTTCCATAGTTTGCTTTCCTCAAGCATTGAAACGCCACGCGGCGTGGCGATTGCGTTGCTCACTGAAATACTCGCGGGGCCGCGAGCGTCAGACCCCGGCGTCTTACAGCACGTCGGTCTGGCACTCGCGCGCGGCGGGACCGCACACCCGCGAGTTGCCCAGTCTGCAAGCATCTACGCCCCGGGGTAATAAAAACTGCCGGGATTGTGTTCTCTGGGAGCTAGTCTCAGGAGGGAAATCGGTTGATTCCGAAGACGCTCCTGTTTCAGAAAGTGTATTCTATCGAGAACCACTCTCGTGTGTTCGAATTTTCAAATGATAGAAAATCGTCTTTATCCTCGCCACGCTGTACGATGGGCGTCGCAGCGGTCCTCGTCACGGGACTCCTGTACGGAAGCGGACGGGTGTCCGTGCGGGCCGCCGAAGTCGGACTCGTAGTTGGTCGTTGCTTGTCGCCCTCTTCGGAGTTCGGTTGTTCGGCGTGTGACGGCTCCTATCCCGGGTCGTGTTTCGAGGACAGCACGGCGATTCGACGGAGAGTGAGTCGATGGTGAGTAGTCGTTCTTCCTGTCGGAGCAACTTGGGAGACCCCCCAATTCCAATATGTATCTGATTATTATAGTAATATTTCGAATTAAATAATTTAGTTAAGTGTGGGTATAATTATGTAGGTAGGGTTAACAGAAAACATCGGATGAAATTAAAAGCGGTGCTGTTGAGTTTACTAGTCGTACTGTCCACGTCGGCCGTCTGGGTCGGCGGTGCCGTCGCAACGCAACCGAACACGAGCGACACGCTTCAACCGACCGTCTTCGAACCGAAGACGACCGTGAACAACTCCACGAACGGCGACGGCCTCCAGAAGGCCGAGCCGTCACAGGAGTCGCTCGACAAACCCGTCGATTTCGACTCGGCCCCCTCGTCGTTCACGACGACTGACGAGGGGAGTGCGGCGTCCGGTGGGATGTCCACCCTCGCCCAGGATTCCTCGTCAATCGTCATGGACCCGTCCGACGACGAGACGGACCCGGACGTCATCGGAACGACGAAGCAGTACCTCGGCTCCGACAACGACAGCTACTACTTCAAGAACTTCACGCTGCTGTCCATCGGTGACCACGTCGAGATATGGGTCGCTCGTGACCTCGCGTGGCCCGAGAACGACTCGCGGACCGACCCGACCATCTCGGAGCAACAGGCCGAAGCGCTCCGCACGCAGTTCGAAGAGAACATGTACGAGACCGAATCGGACGTGTTCGGCACACCCGACGCCCGCAACGGAACGGAGGGTCTGTTGGAGGAACTCGGTGCCGTCCCCGACGACTACTACCACACCGAAAACGGGTCCGGGAAGACCGTCCTGCTGGTGGACAACGTCCGCGACGAGAACTACTACAACGCGTCGTATCCCATCTACACGGCCGGGTTTTACTCGCCGACCATCCAGAAATACACCGACCGTAACGTCGTCACGCTCGACGCCAAAGGCTGGAACGAGGTCAACGAGACGAACGACGAGGTAGGGTACGAGGGAACGCTGGCGCACGAGTACCAACACCTCGTCCACAACGACCTCGACGGCGACGAGACGACGTGGGTGAACGAAGGCATGTCCGATTACGCCGAGGTCGTCACCGGCTACGGCGTCTCCGAGGGGCACGTCCAAGCGTACGAGGAGATGCCCTCGAACTCCCTGACCAACTGGGAGGACCAAGGTGCCATCAACGTCCTCTCGGACTACGGCATCGCGTTCAGCTTCCAGATGTACCTGAGCGACAGGTACGGAACCGACTTCATCAGTAACCTCGCACACGAGAAGGCGAACGGCATCGAGGGCGTCGAGAAGACCCTGGACGAAACCGGTGCGAACACGGACTTCTACGGGCTGTACCAGGACTTCTCGACCGCCGCGGTGCTCGATTCGTCCGAGCGCCGCGTTCGGGACGAGTACGACATCGACGGCCTCGATTTGAACCTCAACACGTCGAACGACGTCGGCACCGCGGGTGCGTGGGGGACCAACTACAAGGAGGTCGATACGTCGGATAAAGGCCCGATAACGGACGTGACGCTCTCCGGAACCGACTACATCGGCACCCAGTGGCAGACCGCGACCGACCCGGTCACCGGCGAGGGACAAGTGCTGTACTCCGGGTCCGGAACCCTCCTCGACCGGTTCGCCATCACGAGCGCCGACCTCTCGAACGGCGATTCGACGCTGTCGTTCGAGACGTACTACGACATCGAGGAGAACTGGGATTACGGCTTCGTGCAAGTCTCGACCGATGGCGGCGAGACGTGGGAGAGCCTCGAATCGAACCGCACCGACGACTCGCCGAACCCGGACGCGCATCCGACCATCAAGGAGAACGCGCCGGGATACACCGGCACCACCGGCGGCGAGTGGGTCGAACAGTCGTTCGACCTCTCCGAGTACGAAGGCGAGGGCGAGGTTCTCATCGCGTTCCGCTACGCGACGGACTGGGCGACCACCCAACCCGGAATGTACGTCCGTAACGTCGAGGTCGGCGGCGAGAGCGTCCCGACCGACGCGACGGATTCGTTCATGAGCCTCCGCGAAGCGACCGGCGATAAAATCGAGTACCAGTTCACCTTCATCGGCATCAAGGAGAACGGCAAAGCGAAGGTCAAACAGCTCGATATGCGGACCTTCTCGGACGACGAGGAGCAGGAACTCCATCACTTCCTCCGCAACGGCAACTTCGAGAAAGTCATCGCCGCATCGACGTGGGCGGCCCACCCCGGCGAAGGGGGCCGCGTCCCGGTCAGCGTCGAATTCGAATACGCCCGTGACGGGCACGGCGGCCACGGTCATCACGGCGGACATCACGGCGGCCACGGACACCACGGCGGCCACGACGGTCACGGACACCACGGTGATGACGACCACGATGGACACGGTGGGCATCACGGCGGTCACGGACACCGCGGCGGCCACCACGCCTACAACTGGTAGAACCACACACGTCGCTCACCACTTTTTTCGGATAGATAGAACGGAGACGGCGAAAAACCGAACCGCTGGTTGGCTTCGAAACGGAACGTCCGTCGTCAGTCGTCGGCGGAGACGGGCGCGTTCCGAACGTCGATTTCTCCCGAATCCAACTCGGCTTCCACTTCGCGCGCCGCCTGCACCATGTTCGCCATCTTGCCGTAGGCCACCTCGCGCGGGAGGAGTTTCAGGCCGCAGTCGGGGCTGACGGTGAGCTGTTCGGGGGGAACGATTTCGAGTCCCTTCTTGATGTTCTCCTTGATTTCCTCGACGCTCTCGACTTCGGCGGTGTGGGCGTCGGTGACGCCGAGCGCGAGGTTCGCGGTGAACTCGGGGTCGCGGAACACGTCGAGTTGCTCGTAGTCGCCGTTGGCGAGTTCGAGGTCGAACTCGTCCACCGGGTAGTCCAGCATCTCGGGGTAGATACGCGAGTAGTCACCGTAGCAGACGTGCAGGCCGAGATAGACGTCCTCCGGAACGGCGTCGGACTCGTCCGACTGGCCTCCGTTCGCTCCGCTCACGGAGATTCCGTCCGCGATGCGCTCCAGACACTCG
The DNA here is from genome assembly GCF_000376445.1 of Haladaptatus paucihalophilus DX253. NCBI lineage: Archaea > Methanobacteriati > Methanobacteriota > Halobacteria > Halobacteriales > Haladaptataceae > Haladaptatus > Haladaptatus paucihalophilus. The sequence continues at coordinate 296,320 of NZ_AQXI01000001.1, forward strand.
CCGACGATGGCGTGGTCGTCCGGCGTCGTCGCCAGCGCCGGTTCGTCGATTTGGATGTAGCGCGCACCCGACTCGACCAGTTTCTTTATCTCCTCGTTCACCAAGTCGGCGAGGTCGTAGGCCAGCGACTCCTCGTCGTCGTAGGCCTCGTTGAAACTCCAACTCGCCAGCGTGTACGGGCCGGTGATGGGGACTTTGACGGGACGGTCCGCCACCTCGCTGGTGAACTCGTACTCGTCCACGAGCCACGTCTCGTCGTACTCGACGTCCGTGACGACGCTCGGCTTGTCGAAGTAGTTGTGACCCCACACCTTCACCGGGCCGTTGAACTCGTAGCCCGAGATGCGGTGGGCGAAGTACTCGACCATCTCGTTGCGCCGCATCTCGCCGTCCACCACGACGTCCAATCCGGCGCGCTCGTGCTCCTTCGTGATGAGACGCGAGGCGTCGTTCTGTGCCTCCTCCCACGCGTCCTCGTCGAAGTCGGCGTCCGGGTCCTCGTAGAGTTCGCGCGAGCGGTCCACCCACTTCGGCTTGGGGTAGCTTCCGACGATGGTCGTCAGGATGAAGTGGTCGTTGTCGTGGTCCTCCGGACGGAACTGGTTTCGAGCATCGTCTGGCGACTCGCGGGTCGTTCCTCCCCGCTCGTTTTTCGAGTCGCGTGGCGACCCGCCACTCATATTTCCACCTCCTCCAACCGCGCGGCTTCGCCGAGCACGGCCGCCTTCTCCTCGAACTTGCTGTACGGCAGGTAGAACGGTTCCGTGTTCGTCGTGAGATACTCCGTCTCGAACTCGTTGACCGGCGTGTTCTCCTCGAACCAGTCAACACGTTCGGCGACGGTTTCCGCCGATTCGACCAGCGTGTTCTGTCCATCGACCAGACCGAGGGATACGGAGTCCGTCGTCCCGAACTCGTTGATGTTGGAGAGACACCCCTCGTGGTCGGTCACGAGGTCGTAGCCGAGGGCGTCGATGTCGGCGTCGAGCACGTGCGCGTGAACCTTCTCGGTGAGCGAGCCGAAGTAAGGCTGTACCACCACGTCCGCGTCCGTCGCGTTCGCAACAGCGTCGATGGCCTCGCTCGCCCGGGCGTCCTCGCCGTCTTCCGGCGGGCTAACCACGAGGGAGGGTTCGAGGAGGAACAGCGTTTCGACGGACGGGAAGGCTTCGACTTCGCCCGCGAGGAACTCCGCGACGGCGGCGAGGAACTCCTCGTCGTCGCCGTAGTATTCGTCCGTTGCGAGGTCGGCGAGGGAGTAGGGACCGGGGAGAACGGCCTGCACGTCGTCGGCGAGTTCCGCGGCGGATTCCAGTTCCGCGGCCACGTCGCCGTCGAAGTCGAGTTCGTCCACGACCACCGGATCGCGATAGAAGTTGTTGTTGTCGTAGTACCGCACGATGCCCCCCGTTTCGACGGAATCGTGAACCGTGAGGGGATGCGCGAGCATGTCGTCCCAGCGGAGCTGTCCCTCGACGATTCGGTCGAGTCCGGCGTCCTGCTGGACCGCGACGACTTCCGAACGAGCGTCGTCGTACACCGCGGTCACCTCCGGCCCCTCGTCGCCGGAGATGAGGTCGTGTTTCTGGTGACCCTTCAGGTCCGAGAGGTCGTCCTTCGCCCAATCCGGGAGCGGGAACAACCCCGTCGTCGTGGCGATTCGCTCAGTCATGTACGGGGGGCTAAGATATGCCGGTGTTTAATATTTTCCGTTCGGGAAAATAACCGTGGATAATTATCTGACGAGTTTCAGAATCGTCAGCGTCTCGAACGGGAACGACTCGTCGCGGAGCGCAACGGCGCTAAATCCGTTCTCACCCGCCCGCGAGACGACCTCCTCCACGCCCGAGAGACTGCTGACGAGGAGGAACACACGTCCACCCGGTGCGAGCACCCGCCCGACCGCATCGAGGAACGGGTCGATGACTTCCCGACCCGACTCGCCGCCGGAGAGGGCGCGTTCCATCCAGTCGTCGCGCTCCTCGTCGGGGTCGGTCGGCAGATACGGCGGGTTGAACAGCACCGCGTCGAACGCCCCGTCGCGGAACGGCGACACCAAATCCGCCCGGACCGCCTCGACGCCGCGCTCGCGTGCGTTCGCGCAGGCGTGTGGATTCACGTCCGCTCCCACGACGCGGGCACCCGTCTCCTCGGCCACGTACTCCGAGACGTAGCCCGACCCCGTGCCGACTTCGAGGACCAACTCGTCTCCCGCTATCTCCTCGGCCGCCACTTCGGCGAGGAGGTGTGAGTCCTCCGCCGGTTGGTACACCTTCGTCTCCGTTCCGCGTCGTTCCGCGAGGTCTGTCATCGTTCGTCGCCTCCGTCGTCGGATTCCGGGCCGCCGTCGTTCACATGTCCGTCGGTCGGGCCATCATCAGTCGTTCCGCCGTCGGTCGCTCCGCCGTCCGCGGTCGCACCGAATTCACGCGCCCGTTCCCGTTCCTCCGCGACCCGAAACCCGCCCGTCTCCTCGCGGCCGGAGAGTTCGCGCTGCGGGAAGGGTATCTTGATTCCCTCGCGGTCGAACGCCTCCTTCACCGCGTTGATGACCGTCGTCTTCGCCCGCCACTTCCGTCGGGCGCTGGGCTTGTCTATCCAGAAGCGAAGCCCGAGCACGACGGCCGAATCGCCGAGTTCCTTCGTCACGACTTGCGGCGACGGCACGGCCAGCACGTCGTCCGGTTCGCGCATCACCTCCTTCGCCACGGCCGCGGCCCGCTCGACGTCCGCCTCGTAATCGACGCCGACGTCCACCTCCAACCGCAACCGCCCCTTCCGACTCCGGTTGATGATGGTACTCCCGCCGACGATATCGTTCGGAATCATCACGTACTCGCCGTCGAACGTCTGAATCCGCGTGTTGACGATGGAGATGTCCGTCACGATTCCCTCCTCCTCTTCGATTATCACCCAATCGCCGATTTCGAACGGCCGGGCGAACATCAGCATGAACCCGGCCAACAGTGACCCGAGGGTCTGCCGGGCGGCCATACCGACCACGATTCCGAGGAATCCCGCACCGACGAGGAGGCCGGTGATATCCACTTCCCAAACACCGAGGACGGCGGTTAACCCGACGACGTACACGCAGACCTGCGCGACGCGGACCATCACTTGTGTTTGGTGTTTCGAGAACGCGTCGCGCCCCCTGATTACCCGCTGAATCCCCTGCCGGATGAACCCGGCGACGACGTAGGAGGTTGCGAGCAACGCAGCTGACGACCCGACTTGGAACGCCGTCGCCATTTCGACACCGAAATCCGCCTGCATGATGAGTTCCGTGTTGATTATCTTCCACGTGAAGGCGAGTGTCGTGAACGCGAGCAAAAGGAACACGCAGACGAAACCGACGACGATGACGTTTGCTAGCGAATTGGGCACTCGCTCTTGCAAACGCGGACGGGCGTACCATGCCACGGCGAAAAACGCGATGAGCGCGAGAATGACGAACGCGGAGGTGAAAATCCGCATGTCGAACCAACTTTGCCGTCCGACCTGTCTGAACAACCTCTCCGTCTGGGCGAGCGGCAGTCCTTCCATCAACCACCACCTCGACCCAACTCGTCTGCGACCCGTGCCATCGCGGCGAACTCCACGGGCGACACCTTCCCGGCACGCTCTCGGAGGATGTCCTCGTCCAACACGTCGTCGTCCGGAGATTCGAGCGCATCGACGACGGCGTCCGGGTCGTCGAGCCCCGAGATGTGGGCCGTGTTCCGAATCCCGTTTCGAATCGTCTTCCGACGCTGGGTGAACACCGCCTTCACGAAGTCGAGGAAGAACGCCTCGTCGTCCACCTCGTACTCCGGCTCCCGCGGAATCGTCCTGACGATTGCGCTCTCGACCTCCGGTTGCGGCGCGAACGCCTCGCGCGGGACCGTCTCCACGACGCGCACGTCGGCGTAGTGCTGTGCCGTCACGGAGAGTCGCCCGTAATCGTCGCTTCCAGACTCGGCGGCCATGCGCTCTGCGAACTCCTTTTGGAACATGAGGAGCATCGGCTTTCCGAGCGGGAGGAGTCGAAACGCGATTTCGCTCGAAATGCCGTACGGAAGGTTGGCGATACAGGCCGAGAAGTCGGGGAGTTCGACCGACAGCGCGTCACCCTCCACGACCGTCAACCCCCCATCGTCGCACTCCGAACGGAACTCCTCGCGGAGAAACTCGGCGAACGTCGGGTCGCGCTCGATAACCGTCACGCGGTCCGCGGCCGCGAGCAGGCGGTCCGTGAGGACACCCGGTCCCCCGCCGATTTCGAGGACGTGCTCCAGATTCATCTCGTCGGCGTACGTCGGTATTCTGTCCACAACTCGGTCGTCCACGAGGAAGTGTTGGTCGCGGTTCGGGTCGCCCCGGACGCCCGCACGTCGAATCAGCGCGTCGGGGTCCCTCGTACCGGCTTCCTCGGGTGGCGAGCGTTCCATCGTTATCCTGTCTACCGGAGCGAGCGGCGTAAACCCACCGAGTTCCGACCGGCGTTGGTTAGCACTCGTCGAAGCGAGACGAGAGAGCGGGAAGCGAGCGAAAATCGAAACCCCGCTCGCGTCAGTCGTAGCGGACGAACGTTCGATACTTCAAATCGTCCTCGCGGATCTCTTCGAGGATGCGCTCCACGAGAACGTCCTCCGGGTTGTGAAGTCCGGACACGCGGTCTTCGAGGTCGTCGAAACTCTCGAACGGTTTCCGTTTCCGCGTTTCGAGCACGTGGTTGCGCAGTTTCTTCCCGATGCCGGGGAGGAGGTTCAACTGGTGGAGACGGAGGGTTATCGGTTGGGCGTCGTTGTAGAAATCGACGAACCGCCGTTCGTCGCGGTCCACGATGTCCGTGACGGCGTGTTCGAGTTCCGACTGCGCGGCGGAGGTGAGGTCACCGTACGCGACTTCGCGCACGTTGGTGACGTTCTCGCGGGCCGCGGGTGGTTCGATTGGAATGCTGTCGCCGATACCGACGCTTGCACCCTGTTCGAGCACGAGTTCGAGGAGATGGAAATCGGATTCAGTCAGGACGTACGCGACCGGTTCCTTCTGGTACTGCGGACGGTCGTCTTCCGCACGACCGTGTGGCAGGAAGTCGAGCACCACAGCCGACGCTTCGCTGTCAGTCTCGGATTCACTCATTGCACTCGAATACGATGACGAGCAACTTAAAGAATCGGTGAAGCTACTCGTACTTCGCCACGACGTTCAGTATCTCGTCCAGCTCGTCACCCGAGAGGGTGAACCGCTCCTGTGCGTAGACCGCTCGCAGTTCGTCGCGATCCTTCGGCAGGAGGTCGGCGATCTTGTACGCCGTCGCCTCGTCCACTTTTTCGAGTTCGAGCAGCTCCCCGACCAGTTCGCGCGACTCCTCAGCGTCGAGGACGGCGAACCGGTTGACGTGTTCGATGGCTCGGGAGAGGTTGTAGGGCATCTCGCGGGTCTCGTCCAGCGCGCGTTCGCGCTCGATGTCCGCGAGGAGTTCCTTCGCCTCCGGCGTCGTGAGATACTCCTCGTCGAGCTTTTCCTTGAAGATAGTCATAGCTTACTTCTGTTCGCGGAGGTGTGCGGGCTGGGTGATGAGCGTCTTGTCCTTGCCGCCGTCGTTGATGATGACTTTGTACGCTTTGCCCTGCTTACCGACGACCTCACCCGTGCGACCGTTGAATCGCGGGTGGAAGCGACCTTTGCGGACGCTCGGGTCGATTTTGAGGTGGACTTTCTGTCCGTTCTCGTACTGCTGGACGGCGCGCTGTGGTGGGGACGTACCACGTTCTCGGGGGTTGTTCGACAACTTTTCGCGGGTAGTGTTGTACGGTCCGTTCGAGCTCGGCATAGTCGTATGACGCTCTTGTTCAGTGACGGTTATAAAAGATACGTTCCTCCTCGCCGAGACACGAACCTCGCGGGTCGGTTTGGCACGGGACCGGTGGCGCGGTCATCCAACCGGGAAGCCCATCACCACCGCTGGTGGACCGCATCGGCCACGTACTCCTCGTAGACCTCCCTGACGCGCTCTGTCTCCTCCGTCGTGAGCGGCGGGAGCGAGGCGGCGATGACGTTCTCCCGAACGTGCTTCGGGTCCGTCGAACCCGGAATGACGGCCGAAACGGCGTCGTGGTCGAGAATCCACCGAAGGGAGAACTGCGCCATCGTCGCGTCCTCGGGTACCAGCGGTCGGAGTTCGTCCACCGCTTCGAGGCCGCGCTCGTAGGGCACACCCGCGAACGTCTCGCCGCGGTCGAACGCCTCGCCCTCGCGGTTGAAATTCCGATGGTCGTTCTCCGGGAACTCCGTTTCGGCCGAGAGGTTCCCGGTCAGCAACCCGGACGCCAGCGGAACGCGGACGATGATTCCCACGTCGCGGCGCGCCGCCTCGTCGAAGAACAGTTCCGCGGGGCGCTGGCGGAACGGGTTGAAGATTATCTGCACCGTCTCCACGCCCGGATACTCGATGGCTTTCAGTCCCTCCTCGACGCGCTCGACGCTCACGCCGTAGTGGTCGATTCTCCCCTCGGCTTTCAGGACGTCCAGCGCGTCGAAAGTTTCGGGCTGGTAGTACACGTCCGTCGGCGGGCAGTGCAGTTGGAGTACATCGAGCGCGTCCGTATCGAGATTCGACCGACTTCGGTCCACGAACTCCCGAAGGTTCGATTCCGTGTACCCGGACGCGTCGTGCGGGTCGAGCCTCCGTCCCGCCTTCGTCGCCACGGTGGGACGCTCGTCCGGGTCGTACTCCGCGAGCACGTCGGCGATGACGCGTTCGCTCCGTCCGTCGCCGTACACGTCCGCCGTGTCGAGGAACGTGATTCCGGCGTCGATGGCGGCACGAACGGCCTCGTGAGCCGCTTCGTCGGACACGTCGCCCCAGTCCGACCCGATGTTCCACGTTCCCATTCCGACTTCCGTTACGTCGTAGCCCGTCGTTCCGAGCGCGCGTTCGTCCATGTTGCACGGCACGTGGTCCCGGTACATGCCTCTTCTTCCTGAGCGCGAGGCGAAAGGATAACCCTCCTCCGGTTCGTCCCCTCGCGCATGACCGACAGCGACGATTTCAGGTTCGAAACGCGGTCCATCCACTCCGGACAGGAACCCGACGAGAAGACGGGCGCGCTGATGACGCCCATCTACGCCAACTCGACGTACGTGCAGGACGGGCCGGGCGACCACCGGGGCTACGAGTACTCCCGGACGGGTAACCCGACGCGCACCGACCTCGAAGACAATCTGGCCAGCCTCGAAGGCGGCGAATACGGTCGCGCCTTCTCCAGCGGGATGGGAGCCATCAACACCGTCCTCAACCTGCTCTCCTCGGGCGACCACGTTATCGCCAGCGAGGACGTGTACGGCGGCACCCACCGAATCTTCACGCAGGTGTACGCCGACTACGACGTCGAGTTCTCCTTCGTGGACATGACCGACCCCGACGAAGTGGCGGACGCGGTGCGCGAGAACACCGAACTGCTGTGGGTCGAAACGCCGACCAATCCCCTGCTCAACGTCGTGGACATCGCGGCGATGGCCGACATCGCGGCGGACGCCGACGCGCTCTGTGCCGTGGACAACACCTTCGCCACGCCGTACCTCCAGCGTCCGCTCGAACTCGGTGCGGACATCGTGTCCCACTCGCTGACGAAGTACCTCGGCGGGCACTCGGACGTGGTTGGCGGCGCGCTGATTACCGACGACGCCGAGTTGGACGAGCAAATCGGCTTCTATCAGAACAGCGTCGGCGCGACCCCCGGTCCGCACGATTGTTTCCTCGTCCTCCGCGGAACCAAGACCCTCGGCGTGCGGATGGACCGTCACTGCGACAACGCCCGCGACATCGCCCACTGGTTGGACGACCACGACGCGGTGGACACCGTGTACTACCCCGGCCTCGAATCGCACCCGAACCACGAACTCGCCGCGGAGCAGATGAACGACTTCGGCGGTATGGTCAGCTTCGAACTCGACGCCTCGCTGGAGGAGGCCGCCGACGTGGTGTCCGAGACGGAGGTGTTCACCCTCGCCGAAAGCCTCGGCGGCGTCGAATCGCTCATCGAACAACCCGCGACGATGACCCACGCCGCGATTCCGAAGGAAGAACGACTGGCCGCCGGACTCACCGACGGCCTCATCCGCGCCAGCATCGGCATCGAGCACGTGGACGACCTGAAGGCGGACCTCCAACAGGCGTTCGACGCCGCGCTGAAGTAGTCACCCCCTCTATTTTCCGCGGTTGCGGAATCGAATGCCGGAGCCCAACAGTACTCCAAACCGGAGCACGTAGCGTCGTGCATGGAACTGACCGACCACGTGTACGCGTTTCCGTTGACCTTCGAACGCGGCGACCGCGAGACAGTCATCTACCCGTCGGGCGTCGAAACCGAAGGCGGCTTGCTTCTCCTCGACGCGGGGTTCCCCGGTCAGACGGACGATTTGGCCGACGCACTCGCCGACCACGGCTTCTCGCTGGACGACGTGGAGACGCTGCTTCTGACCCACCAGGACGGCGACCACGCGGGCGGTGCCGAGGACCTCCTCTCCCGAACCGACGCGACCGTCGTGGCTTCGACCGGTGACACGCCCGCCATCGAGGGCGACGAGGACCCAATCAAATCGAGGGGCGACCGCTACCCGCCCGTTTCGGTCGACGTGCAGGTCGTCGATGGCGTCACGTTCAGAACCGAGGCCGGACCGATGCGCGTCGTCGAAACGCCGGGGCACACGCCCGGCCACGTTTCGCTCGTCCTTCCCGAGGCGGACCTCCTCATCGCTGCCGACGCCACCGTCGCCGACGAGGACGGCCTCGTCGGGCCGAACGAGCGGTTCACGCCCGAGTTGGAGCGAGCAATCGAGTCGGTCGGCACGCTCGCCGACTTCGAGACGAGTCAGGTCCTCTGTTATCACGGCGGGTTCGTCGAGGACGCCGACGTCGAGGCGACGTACCGGTCGCTCACGGAGTGAGAAAAACGAAACGAAAAGTGGAATTATATCCGACCGACGTTCTGCACGTCGACGCTCTCGACGCCATCGACGTTCGAGAACGACTCCTCGACGGCTTCCGTGCCACCGGCATCGTCGGGGACGATGACCGTCGGCAGGAGCGCGACGAGACCGAACGCAACGTCGTCGCGTTCGAAGCCGTTGATTTTCGCACCCTCGGGGAGCGAATCTTCGAGTTTCTCTTGGAGGTCGTCCAGGTCGATCTCCGGGCTCTGCGGCATTACCTTGACTTTAGCTGCTACTTTTCCCATGATTTACGGTCCGAGGAACCCACAGTCGGGGCACTCGTAAAGGTTGCTCTGTTTTCGGCACTTCGCACAGCGGTAGATCGTCTGCCCACAGTCTGGGCATTTGAACGACGCGGCGTTCGTGCCGGAGATGTTAATCCCGCACGAGACGCATTTTCGCGCTTGTTTTTGGGTCTGACTCATACACCCACGTTCCGCCGCGCGACTTTTAACGCTTCCCTTTCGGGGTTCGAGCGGGTCGTTAGAACGCGCCCGTCTCGACGGTTGCGTCGGCGTGCAGGCTCTCTTTCACCGCGTCGTGAACCTTGCAAAGTTCGAAGGCGCGGTCGATGGCGTCCTGTGCCGTCTCGTCGTCCGTCTCGGCTTCCCACTTGATGTCGAACGCGACGGCGTCGAGTTTGTCGTCGTCGTTCAGGTCGCCGCTCACGTCGATTTCTATCTTGCCGAGGTCGCCAGCGCCGCGCTGTTCGCCGCCCACGCGAAGGGCGGGAACGTAGCACGAACCGTACGCGGCGAGCAGTGTTTCGAGCGTGTCCGGGGCGTCCTCGCCCGTCGCGTCGATGGTGACGGAGAAATCGCGGACCTCGTTCTCTGCGCTGTATCCTGCTTCCGACGTGGTAGTGACTTCTGGCATTGCAATTTCCACGTTCGCCGCAACACTCCTAAGGCTTGTTCTTCCGGCCGCGCTTGTCGGAGTGAACGTGTAGAACCGTGCAAGATAGTCGATGTGAAACAAGTCAACCGCCATGGCGCGTGCGTCAGCAGGCCGAGGATTTCACATCCGAGGGCCTGCTGGAAAGCGCGAGGGACGACTGAGCGCATGCGAAGGAGTCGGTTGGGGAGGGAGTGGCATGCGAGGTTTCAGAGAAACCTCGAAAACGAACGGCAGCGCCGTGAGTACGCGGTGCGGCGGCGGGTGGTTTCATTGACGTCTGTATTTGCAGCCACAGCAATACCAACCACGAGACAGCGAGCGGGGGGGCTTTGTGGGTCTTCTTCGTAGTTGCTGAAATCGTATAACCGGTAACCGCGTCTGTTCGTAGCTAATCACCTACTCAAACTCGTCGAAGAAAACAAAAAAAACCGTCCCGTCTACTCTCGATTCCCGTCACCAGAGTTCTTCGGAGAGGTCGAACGTCTCGTCGCCCTCCAAGACGTGAACTTCGGCGTCGTTGCCGGTGGCCTCGACCTCGCGCACGAAGTCCTCGGGGTCCTGCTCGATGGGCGGGAACGTGTCGTAGTGCATCGGGAACGCGTAGTCGGCGTCCACCCAGTCCACCGCGACGGCGGCCTGCCACGGTCCCATCGTGAAGTGGTCGCCGATGGGAACCGCGACGGCGTCGGGTTCGAGGAACGGACCGATGACGTCGCGCATCTCGGTCATCAGGGAGGTATCGCCCGCGTGGTAGAACGTCTCGCTCTCCTCGTCGGAGACTTGGGTCGGCTTGGTGTCGCTGATGACGTAGCCCGCGGGCATCCCGCCGGAGGCACCGTAGCCCGTGTCGAGGCCGTTGGTGTGGTCGGCGCGAACCATCGTGACGTAGGCGTCATCGGCTTCGAAGGTGCCGCCCATGTTCATCCCGGTACCGTCCTCGACGCCGTACTCGTCGGTCACGTAGCCGATGACCTCCGGCGTGGCGACGAAGTGAGCGTCGCGGAACCGGTCGGAGTCCGCGATGTGGTCCGCGTGCCCGTGCGTGAGCAGCACGTAGTCCGGGTCCAACTCCTCCGGGTCCGTGTCCGTCTTCGGATTGTCGAAGAACGGGTCGATGAGGAGTTCCGTGTCGCCGACGGTGACGTGCCATGTCGAGTGTCCGTACCAAGTAAGCTCCATGGTGTACGTTGGGATACTTCCTAAACCGTCTTAAAAGATGTTGGCGGCGGGTGGGGTGTTACCGGAGTCCGAACCGTTTTGCCTCCCGAATACGACACCCAGCGTATGCATCGAGTCCGATTCCGCGACCCGGCAGGGTCGGTTAGAACCGGCGAATGGCGCGACGGCGAACTCCGATTCGGGGGCGACAGCTACGCGCCCGAGGAGGTCGAACTCCTCGCACCGACGGAACCGACGAAGGTCGTCTGTGTAGGTCTGAACTACGCCGACCACGCGGCCGAGCGAAACAAGGACGTTCCCACGCGTCCGCTACTGTTCCTCAAGCCGCCGAACACCGTCGCATCCCACGGCGACACCATCACGCTCCCGGCCGGAAAGGAGCGCATCGACCACGAGGCGGAACTCGGCGTCGTCATCGGCGAGCAGTGTCGAAACGTCGCCGAGGAGGACGCGATGGACGTCGTTGACGGCTTCACGTGCGTGAACGATATCTCGAACCGCGACGACCAGGATTTGGAGCAGAACTGGGTCCGCGGCAAGGCGTTCGACAACTCCTGCCCGCTCGGGCCGGTCGTGGCGTCTCCCGAGAACGTCCCGGAGGACGCCCGCGTGCAACTCCGCGTCAACGGCGAGGTGCGACAGGAGTCCTCGCGCGACCAGTTCATCTTCTCCGTCCCGGAACTCATCGCTGAGATTACGACCTACCTCACGCTGGAACCGGGCGACGTCGTCATCACCGGCACGCCGTCGGGGGTCGCGCCGCTCGAAGACGGCGATACCGTCGAAGTCGAGATAGAGGGAATCGGAACGCTCGAACACGACGTTCGAATTCCGTAGCAATCTGGAAAACTGATTTTTCGAGGCGGCGAACCCGCGATTACAGCACGCTCCACGCCTTGATGGCGCGGTTGTACGACGAGATGTCGGCGATCCAGCGCGCCGCGATGGCCTTCTTCAGGACCTCCGCGGGCGTGGAGTTGAAGGTGCTGATGGGGAAGTCCATCCCGGCGACTTTGACGTCGTGAGCGACGGCCTCGTCACCGATGGAGATGACGGTCCCCTTGTTGTTGTACGTCCACGTCTTGAGCGGCTGGCCGTAGATGGCGCGGGCGACGTTCTCGCCGACGACTTCGGCGGCCTGCCACGCGGCCTGGGCGGTCGGCGGTGCCGGGTTCTCGCCCTGGTCGATGATGGCACAGTCGCCGATGGCGAACACGCGGTCGTCGCTGGTCTGGAAGTTGGATTCGGTGGTGACGCGGTTGTGTTCGTTGTCGAGTCCGCAGTCGTCCATGGCGTCGCGGCCCGTCACGCCGCCGGTCCAGACGAACACGTCGTAGTCGAGGGCGTCGCCCTCGTCGAACTGAATCTCGTCCTCGGTGGCTTCGGTAATCGGGTCGCCGGTCAGGATGTTGATGTCCTTTTCGAGGACGTACTTCTTCACCGTCCCCTGCAGTTCAGGGTCCTGTCCGGGCATGATTTCGTCGAGTGCCTCGACGAGGTAGATGTCGATGGGTGCGCGGTGCTTGTCGCGGTACTCCGCGATTTCACCGGCGCTCTGGATGCCGGACAGTCCGGCCCCGCCGATGACGATCTTCGCCGGGTCGTTGCGGGAGGCGGTCTTGGCGGCCTCCTTCACTTGGTCGTGGATTTCGAGCGCGTCGTCCAGACTCTTCAGCGTGAGAGCGTTCTCCGCCATGCCCGGGATGCCGTAGTAGGCCGTCTTGCTGCCGAGCGCGGCGACGAGATAATCGTATTCGAGGTCGTCACCGTCTTCCAGTTCGACCGTTCGGTCGTCCGTGTCGATGTCCACAACGGTGTCCTGCACGAAGCGCGTGCTCGGGGACTTGATCTCGTGAATCGGGAGCGTAATCTTGTCCTTCGCTCGCGGGTCACGGATAACACGGTGGGATTCGTGCAGTACGAGGTGGTAGTCCTTGTCCGACACCCACGTAATGTCAGCGTCATCGAGTTCTTCTTCGAGTTGCTGTATCGCGCCAGCACCAGCGTAGCCAGCACCGAGCACGACGACCTTCGAAGTCATATCCGAACATCGGGATTCATACGATACAAAGGTGTTGAAACCCGCAAGCGGGTGCGTGATATTCACACTCCCCCCAAATCTGACCGGACGTGTTGGTTACAAGCTTTAAAGGTGGTCGCGCCAAACTATCCGCTACTTATGAGTAATCACGAACTGCGCAAGGAGGCACACGACCTCGACGTGACGGTGTGGGTCGGCAAGGGCGGCGTCGGTGCCGTCACCGAGGAACTGAAGAACCAACTGCAAAACGAGAAGCTCGTGAAGGTGAAGTTTCTCCGAGCGGCCCGCGGCGGCACCTCGACCGACGAACTCGCGGACGAACTGGCTGACGAGGTGAACGCCGAACTCGTCGAAACGCGTGGGAACACGGCGGTGTACCACTGATGGAACCGCTACCCGGACTCAGTGGTATCTTCGGCGATAACGCGGGGCTCGTGACACAAGCAATATACTTCGTCGTCTCGTTTGTCGCCCTCTACCTGCTCGGTAGAATCGTCGTCATACCGATGGTGAAACGCCTACTCGACAGGCGTGGATACGAGGATAGCGTCAAGAAACCACTTACAAAGATAACGCAGTTGGTCGTCCTGTTCGTGGCAGTCGCACTCGCGTTCGGGTTTGCCGAGCTCGGGAACTTCCTCACCGCGTTCGCCACCATCGGTGCCGCCGCGACGTTGGCAGTCGGCTTCGCGCTGCAGGACCTCATCGCCAACTTCGTCGCCGGTGTGTTCATCTTCACCGACAAACCGTTCAAAATCGGCGACTGGATAGAGTGGGACGACGGCAGTTACTCCGGTATCGTGGAGGACATCGACCTCCGCGTGACCCGCGTTCGAACGTTCGACAACGAACTGCTGACGGTGCCGAACTCGGTGCTGACCGACGGCGTTATCAAGAACCCCGTCGCCAACGACAAACTCCGCATCCAGTTCCTCTTCGGCATCGGCTACGACGACAACATCCACCGGGCGACCGAGATCATCATCGAGGAGGCCGAGAACCACTCGGACATCCTCGACACCCCCGAACCGTCGGTTCGGCTCACCGAACTCGGCGACTCCTCCGTGGGGCTCAAATCCCGCTTCTGGATTTCGGACCCGAAGCGCAGTGACTTCGTGAAGACGCGCGGCGAGTACGTCACCGCGGTCAAACAGCGCTTCGACGAGGAGGGCATCGACATCCCGTACCCCTACCGCAACCTCGCGGGGGGAATCGAGATTTCGAACCCGTCCGAGTTGGCGGTGCTGTCGGAAGACTGAGGCGGCCATCGTCGCCCGTCGTTCCGACGGTCGTGGAACAGCGTTGAAGTAGACCGGGCGTTATTTTTCGGTATGAACGGCAGTCGAAGAACCTTCCTCTCTACCGTCGGTTCCGTTTCGGTCGGTGGCACGGTCCTCCTGTCGGGGTGTGCTGGAAGCGACTCGGACGGGGACGCGAACGGCCGGACGACGGACGTATCGTCCGGGGCGGAGTCGGCGGACTCGACGGCGACGACGGAAACAACCACCGCGACGGGAAAACAAACCGTCTCGACGGCGACGATACGCGACGGGACGGAACAGGAGACGACTATTTACGAGATTCGCTCGGGGTCTCCCGGTCCGACCGCGTTCGTCGGAGGGGGAATGCACGGCAACGAGGAGAGCGGATACTGGGCCGCGGACGCCATCAGGAAGTGGGACATCGACGCCGGAACGCTCGTCGTCCTCCCGAAAGCGAACGTTCGCGGCGTGCGCCACGAACGTCGGGAGTGGCCGCCGGGAATGGACTTGAACAGAAAGTTCCCCATCGGGGAGCCGCCGACGAACGCGCTCGCGAAGGCGGTTTGGAGGGCCATCGAGGAGTACGACCCGGACCTGTTCATCGACCTTCACAGCTCCAAGGGAATCTTGCGACGCGAGGGCGACGAGGGCGTCGGACAGAACGTGTTCCGCTCGAAACACGACGAAATCGTCACGAGCGTCGATGCGGCGGTCGAACGGTTGAACGACGAGTACGTCACCGGCTACGAACCGGTTTACGACTTCGTTCACACGCCCGTGAGCGAGACGAAATACGACACCACGCCGATGCTCGTCAACAAGATGCGGGCGGACCGCGACGTGCCGTCGTGTCTCTTCGAGGTCACGCAGGACGACGTGAAACCCGAAAAACGCGCTCGCTGGACGCGGACCTTCGTCGATAGCGTGCTCGATTCGTGGGGGATTCGGTCGTCACGACTGAACGGATAGGGTTCGGTCGAACCGAGACGACATCTGTATTCGGGACGGCGTTTGGATTCGAGACGGCGTTTCGACTCGGCGGTGAGAATGCGATATGAATGTGGACGGCCGGGGTTGCCCGGCGTTCCGGACCGGGGAATCCCGGTTGCCTCCTCCACCCCGCGATCCGACGAGCGACAGCTGTTCGGCGGTCCGCTGCTCACTTCCGTGCCTGACGGATTGCCACCGACTAACCGCGACGGGACACCCCTGCGAGTGTTCGCCGCGGACCGCTGGCCCCGTCGGACGAGGCTTCTGCGTTGGCTTTCGGGGCCCGGCCCGGTCTGACCGGACGTACCCGGAGTTTGGTTCCCGCTCAAGACCATAGCGCGGGCGGGGAGCAGGGCCTAACTGCCCAACCTAGTCCACTTCCTTCTACTCCACTCCGACTTAAGGGCCTTTCGGGTTCGGAATGGCGTCAAGCTTCGACTTTGCCCCGGAAGTCATCCGACCGTGGCGATGGCCACGACGTTCGAGACGACGACGAGCAGTCCGACGACGAGATAGACGATACTTCCGAGTCGAAACGTCCGACGCGACCGCTGGGTCCATCCCGAGAGGACCACGAGGAGGAGGACGGTCGCCGCTTTGAGAAGAAGCAACCCGAACAGTCCCATCTCGGCGAGGAGGTGGGAGACGAACGGGTTCCCCTCGCTCAGCCCGAGTTCCAAACCGATACCGGTCGTTATCACGTCGCCGAGCATCACTCCTAACACGGCGATCAGCAACGGGGGAGAGACGTGCGACCACAGGCGAGAGAGAGCGTTCGGCGACACGCCACCACCTGCACCGTCACGTTACTTTGTTATAGGCCGACTGTCGGGGAGTAACACATCGCTGTGGACCCAAAAGGGACGACTACAGCACGGTTCGGGCGTACCAACCCGCGCTTGTGGGGACGGCAAGCGTCGCGAGGAAAATCACCCACCGATACCCGTTCAACGCGTCCATGCGTGCCGCTTCGACCAACGTGGACGCGGGGGTCACGACGGCCCACCAGAGCGTAATGCCCGCCAGAAAGCCGCCGAGGACGAGGGTGACGCCCGCGACGGTCGCCGGGTCCGACCGACCGCGGAGTGCGGACCCGAACGCGATGAACGCGACGAGAGAGAGGAGAACGTCGAGCAGTTCGACGGGAACGGGAATCGTATCGTAGTAGACGCTGACCGCCGTCGCCGGAGCGACGAAATACGGCAGGGAAACGAGCGCAACTACGACCAGACACGACACCATACCGACTTTCAGCGCCTTGCTCATGTGCATACCCATCCGTGGAACCGAGTTAAGCGTCCTGCTTGAGTCGGAAAACCCACATTACTCCGGAACGAATGGGGGAATATGGGACTCGGAAGCACGGCCAAGAAGATTCAGAAAGTCGCCGACACCGCGGAGAAACTGTACGCTAAACTCAACGAGATGCGCGAGCAGTTGGTAGACATGCGCGAGACGCTAGAGACGACGAACGAGCGCGTCGAGCGACTCGAAGCGGAAAACGAACACCAGAAGGCGCTCATCGAGGCGTTGGCCCGCGAGGAAGGCATCGACGTAGACGAGGTGCTGTCCGAAGTCGAATCCGCCGAGGCGGACGGCGAGGGCGAAGCGGGGGACGACTCGACCGACGAGACGGTCGAAGCGAGCACGTGAGTCACCGAGTCGGAAGACATAACAACGACTAACAGCCCTCCCGTCAATTTTTGCGACATGACGACACATCGGGAACCGCTCGAATCGGTCCTCGACACGGTGGGCCGAACCCCGCTCGTTCGTGTTCAGGCCGCCTCCGACGAGATACCAGTGTACGCGAAAGTGGAATCGTTCAACCCCGGCGCGAGCGTCAAGGACCGCATCGGGAAGTACATGATAGAGGCGATGCTCGACAGCGGCGAACTCCGACCCGGCGGGACCGTCATCGAACCGACCGCCGGAAACACGGGTATCGGCTTCGCCATCGCCGCCGGGCAACTCGGCGTGAACGCCGTGTTCGTCGTCCCGGAACGGTTCAGCCTCGAAAAGCAACAGCTCATGCGCGCGCTCGGCGCGGAGGTCATCAACACGCCGACCGCGGACGGCATGGGCGGCGCCATCGAGCGCGCCCACCAGCTCGCCGAGGAAACCGAGAACGCGGTCGTTCCACAGCAGTTCAGCAACCCGCTGAACGTCGAGGCGCACTACGAGACGACGGGACCGGAACTCTACGACGCCCTCGACGGCGACATCGGCGCGGTCGTTGCCGGGTGTGGGACCGCCGGAACCCTGATGGGCATGGCGAAGTACGCCCGCGACCAGCACCCCGATACCTACGTCGCCGCCGTCGAACCGGAAGGGTCGCTCTACTCCACGACGAAGGGGGCCGACGTGCCCGAGGAGGAGTACAAAATCGAGGGCATCGGGACGCACGACCCGACGACCAACGAACTGTTCGACCCCGACCTCGTGGACGAAATCATCCAAGTGCCGGACGAAGCCGCCCACGACGAACTGAAACGGCTCGCACGCGAGGAGGGCCACCTCGTCGGCTCCTCGGCCGGCGCAGCGAGCATCGCGGCCCAGCAGGTCGCCGAGAAGATTCGGGACGGCGAAATCGATGCCCCCGGAAACTCGGTCGTCACCATCTTCCCCGACTCCAGCGAGCGCTACCTCTCGAAGGGAATCTACCGCTCGTTCGCCGAGTGGGAGGGATAAGCGCGGGGTTAGAGAGGTACATGGAGACGGAGAGGCGCTGACCGACTTTTGCGGATGCAAGGTACGGAGCCGTATATAGTGAAATTATCAAACTACTAAACGACGCTCCCCCTTGGGCCTCTACATCCGAGGACCGACGACTATCGGTCTCGGTGGCGGTCGAGCGACCACGACCAACTATCCATGTCACAGACTGATCGAAATGCAACTCCCTCCGAGACGGTATACAGGGAGTACATACTGGGAGTCCGAATCGTCACGATACCGACCGAGGATGGGAGCGCCCGCTACCGATTCGAAGCGCCGAACCACGAAGGAGTTCGGTTCGAGGACCCCGAGTTGGCGGAACTGTACGCGGACGTGTACTTCGACGTGAACGGGTTCGAGGAGGCGGGAACGGGCGAACGTGGCGTCCCGCCGGAGATAATCCAGGCGGGTCGGGATACGCTGTCCGCGTACTTCCTCACCCAACCGTACACCGACCTCAACTGGGTCGCCTCGTTCTACGGCAAAACGCCTCCGGAGATAGAACGGTACGTTTCGACGGTTCGGAAGCGGGCCGAAGAGATACGCACCGGCGCGGAAGAGATGGGGATGGAGTAGGGGAACTCGCTCGTCTCTCGGAGAACGTTCTGTTTTCGGTTAGGGATGGAGTGAATAGCTCCGTGGGAGGCCCCCATCACCACCCACATTACACCGGAGTTCCATACGATATCAAACCAGTTCGAGAACTATAGAGCGAGGGAGAGCGGGAGACTCGGCCGAACGCTCGCCGAGTTCCGTGAAAGCACCACGTTCTCGTCGGATGACGGACGTATGTTTAAAACTTCGAACAATGTCGGAGAAACGCGTACATAGACGTCGTATCGGACCAATATACCACATACATATATTATAAATTTACATATTATCTTACTGTAAATCGACGCTCGCATGGTCGAGTTCACCCGACGCAAACTGATGGCCACATCGGTCGCTGCGACACTGGGCGCGAGCGTTTCGTCGAACGTTATCGGAATCGAGAGCACCGAACCCCCGGAGGACGACGACACTCCGAGTGCACCGTACGTAAAGGGCAGCCTCAAGCGCTTTTCGTCCACCGCGTTCGGCGCGGAGGTCACCGGACCGTTCGTCTTCGAGGACGGAACGCCGCTGTACAGCCTTCAACATCCGAGCCGCGACAACCCCGCGCCGTACAACAGGTCCGGCATCGGCTATTTCGAGGGGTTCCGGTTTTCGATGGACGGACGCAACGACGACTTCTCCGGGCTTTCGACGCCGCAAACGAACGAGGAGAAAGGGATGGTTCGAAGCGCGAGCGGCGAATTCACGTTCCTCGCACGGGAGGAAGACCGCATCAACGGGAACACCGAACGTCTCGGCGTTACCCAAACGCCGGACGGCTGGAACATCACGCCGGACAACTTCGCCGGGACGCAGTACGGTGACCCCGCATCCAATCCCGACTGTAATCAGTTCATTCCGACCGACGAGGAGGGTACCGAAGGGTTCCTGTTCACCAACTGGGAAAACAGCCCCGGAAACGTGTCCCGAATACCCATCAGTCAGGACGAAGACGGCGGCTGGACCGCCGACCTGGAGAACGCCATCAACCTCGCAAACACGGAACCGATGCGCGAACTCGGTGGGACGCGAATCAACTGCTACGGCGACCGCAGTCCGTGGAACACGATGATTTCGGCGGAGGAGAACTACGCGCAACCCCGCGTTTCGCTGACCGCGACGGTGGGCGACATCGTGGAGAAGGGAAGCGGGAAGAACCTCATCGGCGGCTGTCAGTTCTGGAACCGACCGAATCCGAGCGGAATTCAGGAGGCCATCGACGAGTACTACGGCGACGAGTCGTGGGGCGTCCAAGGCTACTGGGCGCTCACGGGCCTCGAATTCCTCGCGTACTACCTCGGTGCCGAACGCATCGACCAGACTGCCTCACCGGTCGACCAGTCCGCGGAGGACGAGCGGAACACGATGAACCCCATCGGTGACGTGTACCCGAACCCGTACCGCTACGGCTATTTCGTCGATTTCCGCGAACCGACGGCGGAGACGCCGGAACCCATCAAATACTACGTGATGGGCCGAGCGTCGTGGGAATCTCCAGACATACAGAGCGACAAACGAACCGTGTACGGTTGTTCCGACGGCGACAGCAAGGGTATCTACAAGTTCGTCGCCGACGAGGAGATCGACGGCTACTGCGACCCGATGAACGTCACCGGAACCCTGTACGCACCGAAGGTGACCAACGCGGACGCGGCGAAGAAGAACCCGCCCGCCGACGTGAACCTCGAATTCGAGTGGTTGGAACTAGGCCACGCCGCGAACTACGAGGTCGAGAAATGGATCGCCGAGTACGACGACGTTACACAGGTCGATTACCTCGACACCCACGCCGACACCGACTGGGAAGACGACCTCGACACGGCGCTCGAAGAGGCCGATACGGAAGTCGTCGAAAACGGCAACCGGAACTACATCACGAACGAGGAGATCGTCGAGTGGGCCGAGCAGTACGAGAACGAAGGGCCGAACGGCGTGGACGAGGAACTCCGGAAGGTTCCCTTCCTCGAAACCCGTGCGGCGGCCAAGGAAGTCGGCGCGACCATCGAGTTCAACAAGGCCGAAGGCGTCGATAGCGTCGACGGTGCGCAACCCGGCGACTACATTTACTTCGCCATCTCGGCGCTCAACGATGCGCTCGCCGACACGCTCGGCGACGTTCGACTCGACCGCGTGGACGGCGGCGTCGTCTACCGCGCCGAACTCGAAGACGATTACAACGTTTCGACCCTCGAACCCGTCATCGTCGGCCCCGACGCGAGCGACCCGGCGGACATCGCGGACGACGCCCTCATCAACGTCGACAACATCTACGTGATGGACGACGGTCGCGTCCTCTGCTGTGAGGACGCCGATAAGTTCGGTCGGTCCTACAGCAACGACTGTCTGTACGTCTACGAACCCGATAAGTAAGGGAAACAGCGATTCGGCGGGTTTTCGATGGGGTTCGTCCCCTTACCCCATCAACCGGCCGTACTCGACCTTCATACAGCGGTCTTGAACGACTCGTTTTCCGGCGTCCTCCGCGCGTTTCGCCGCGTCGTCGTCGCGGATGCCCAACTGCATCCAGACGGTATCCACGTCGTCCCGTTCGAGAGCGGCATCGACGATTTCGGGAACCTCCTCGCTCGGCCGGAACACGTCCACGATGTCTATCTCCTCGTCCACATCGGCGAGGGAATCGGCCGCTTCCCGTCCGAAGATTTCGTCCGCGAAGGGGTTGACCGGGATGACCTCGTAGCCGTGGTCGCGGAGGTATTTCGGAATCTCGTGGGCGTCCTTTCCGGGCGTCGAAGAGCAGCCGACGACCGCCACCGTGTCGAGTTCGAGGATGTCCCGCAGTTCGTCGTCTCCTTCGATTGGCATGGGAGAACTGAGACGACCAGCGCGCAAAAGCGTTGGCTCTTTCGCCGGACTGCGAGCTACACTCGCCGCCACTCGGTCGTCGGACCGACGCCCTTCAACCGGATTTCCGACCCGTCGTCCCCGTCTTCCCGAACTTCGATTTCGCCGTCGAACAACTGCCGGAGCGTGCTCATCGTCTGCGCGTCGTGCGCCGAGGAATCGATGACGAACAGTCCGAGGGCCTCCGCGCTCTGGACGCGACCGGTGAAGACGTGGAGGAACCGGAACACGGTTTGGAGATTCGAGTACATGAGGAGCGTCGAAAGCGAATCGAACGCGATGCGGTTGGAACGGACGCCTGAATCGTAAAATCGCTGGAGGTACTCCGAGAGTTTGATTCCGATGCCGGTCATGTCCACCGGCGAGGACGCGAATTCGATACCGTCGGTCCGCTGCGGAGCCATTCCCTGTTGTTTCGAAACACAATCCACGACACCGATGGGAACGTCCGGGCCATCGAGGCGCGATTCGTACTCCGAGAGCACCTGTTTGCCCGCGCTTTTCGTCGTCACGAGTATCGAACCATCACCTGCACGGTTGCCGTGTGCGAGCATGTCGAACGTGAGACGGCGCTTTCCAGTCATCGGCGGCCCTGCGACGAGCAGATTCGTCCCGGGATTGATGTCTCTCCCCGCGAACGCCCCACCTAAGTCGTACATCGTGGACCCTCACTGTACACGGTTGCACCCTTCGATTCGATAGCGAAACGGGGGAACGGTGAGCGAAACGCCAGTTTTCTCCCCCTGTATCATCTGGGATTAATATATTGGGTTCCGCTTATATTCTTTTTGATTGCTATCTGACCCGTCGAAAACACTCAAAAGAGAACGGCTATCCGACCGATGACGAACGCGATAGCGGCGAGGAACATACCATATTTCAAATGATTCTGCCCGGCTGTCGGGTTCCCGAAACTCTCAGCGGCGGCATAGAGCATGATGGCGTCCGCGGGAACGACGACCACCAGATAGGGCAGCCCGAACACGCCCCACAGATACGGCAGCGGACTCGCGGCGACGGCGACGACGAGCAGTATCGCACCGAAGGCCGTCGCACGACGTGCACCGATTGCCAACGGAAGAGTGTTCAACCCCTCTTCCCGGTCGCCAGCCATGTCCTCGACGTCCTTGATTATCTCTCGCGTGAACGTCGAGAGCGCGGCGAGCAAAAAGAGAATCGCGGCGGTTCGGATTTGATCGACCGGAACGCCGACGCTCCCCGCGTCGGCCGCAACCGCCGCACTGCCGAACAGAAACGTGCTGCCCCCGAGATAGGCGACGACGGCGTTCCCGACTCCCGGCAGACCCTTAAATAATTTCGTGTAGGCCACGAGCGCGAGGAGGTTGAGCGCCGCGATGCCGATGGCGAAGACGGGCAACGCGAGCGCCGCGACCACGGCACCGACGAACAACACGATACTGAATATCAAGGTTCCCTTCGGCGAAACCGCTCCGCGCGGAATGGGTCGCTCCGGCGCGTTGATGCGGTCGATCTCCCGGTCGAAGTAGTCGTTGATGGCGTTGCCCGCTCCCGTCGCCAACCACGTCGCCACCACGGCCGCGACCACCTGTACCGGTTGCGAATCGGTGAAGACGCCACCCGCGACGAACGCGCCGATAAAGGTGAGCACGCCCGCCGCGAACGTATTCCCCGGACGTGTGAGTTCGAACAGTCCCTTCGCACGCCCGTCGATACTCATACGGCGACGTACTCGGTCCACGTCGTATAAATGGTCGGAATGAGATTTCCGCGAGACGAAACCACGACGTTTAAAAAGTAGGGGGCAGTACGAGTGAGTACGGGCGCTTAGCTCAGTCTGGACAGAGTGCTTGGCTTCGGACCAAGTTGCCGCGGGTTCAAATCCTGCAGCGCCCATGTTTTTGACGACGAACGAAGTGAGGAGTCGAAACTGGGCAAAGGATTTGAACTAGACCGAGGTTTGACGCGAAGCGTCGGTGCTCGGGCGTGGTTCCCAAATCCTGCAGCGCCGTTGTTTTCGTTCGATAGTCGAACAACTGAGTGCTTTCCACCGAGATTCATGACCCGACCAGTAGGCCTCGCCGATCGAGAAGTATGGGTTCAGTAGAAGGAACCGTTCGTTCTGGTGAATTCGGTGTGTCTTCTCCACAGAACCACCCAATTGGTCAAATAAAGATCAAAACTCCTCTATTCTGGATGTTTGTCTAAATAATTCCCGGATTAAAAAACGAATGCGGTAGGTATATCCGTGTGGTGGGTCTCTGTTTAGTTGTAATGGCAAACGGTAAGGTTGATTTCTTCAACGACACTGGCGGCTACGGTTTCATCTCGACTGACGACTCCGACGACGACGTGTTCTTCCACATGGAAGACGTTGGCGGCGAAGACCTGACGGAAGGGACCGATATCGAATTCGACATCGAACAGGCCCCCAAGGGCCCCCGCGCGACGAACGTCGTCCGCAACTAACTAACGTTTCGTACCGTCGCCACACGGCGATACGACGTAACTTCATTTCTCCAGTCGAACTTCCCGGAGAGAACTATCGCTGTTTGACGGACGGTACGGTAGAGAGCCCGTTTGGGATAACCCTATCCCTCGAAAGAACCTATGCGACAGTATGGATGAGTACGAGGCCACCTTCGAGATTACGTCGAAGGACGATGCACATGCCGTCGAAAGATTGCTGAATCGACTGTACGACACGCTCCGAGAGGAGTCACGGACGGTCCGTGCCGGAACGAGTGATTCAACGGAGATGTTAGAGCATTTCGAGGGGATCCACAATGCCGCCCAACGACAGAGACCAGGGAGGCTCACGGTAGTGTTCGAACAGCGAGATGAACCCTTCGAGGAGAAGCAGTAATCGATACAGAACAGAGCAGGCAACTACCGGAGTAAGACAAATCCCCTAAGACGGTTACTCGATAGGTCCAACGGTCTCTCCCCCACAGTGGGATCGTATTCGTAGTTTCCGCTTTCAGTTTTCACACAATACACAGACGTGTCTCACTTGTTCGCTATCGACAAATATCAGCGTTCCGTGGTTCCCGCTTTCAGACGCCTCACGCCCGAAAGGACGATTCGGATCATGATCGAACGCGGAGAGAGGTTTGTTACTCGTTGCGCTCGGCCTCAAGCGCTTGGAGTGTCTCGTACGCGACAATCGCATAGGTCATTGCCGGGCCGCCTCCCATTACGACGGCTATCTTCAGCGTATCGATGATTTCCTCGTGGGTCGCACCGGCCTCCAGTGCGGCATCGGTGTGCCAGAGAATGCAGTGGTCGCACCGGGTGACGACGCCGATGGCGAGCGACATCAGCTCCTTGGTTTTGTGGTCGATGACGGTCGTCGTTTCGGCGGATTCGACGAATCCGACGAACTGTTCGAGTTCGGGTGCTTCTTCCACCAGTTCTCCGAGCGATGCTTTGAACGCAGCCAACTCTTCAGAGCGAGTCATAGAAGACCAATAGATGTCCAATCACATGTCTTTGAGGTTATTTCCCAATCGGCGAGAACAGCCACCGTGTGCCCTGTTTTTTGCACTAACGGCATAGGGAGTTCAGATTCGTTGCCGGACACATCCATTCCGAGACAATCGAATTCGGTCGTCTCACGCCCGAAAGGACGATTCGTTCGACGGTCAAACAAAAGCTTGCGGCGTCCGTTCGATCCTCGAACGGTTTGTATCCGACCGAGGGTAGTAGAGTATTCATAAAACAGTGCCAACGACCGAATTCGTTGCCGTTCGAGACCAACACGAGTCGCAACGAGTCGGGCCGTTTCACGTCACCGTCGTCAGTCGTGGTGCGCTTCGGTCGGATTATTCGACAGTAGGGACCGTATAACAATACCGGATGCGGCCATTGGATGAATTGCGAGCGTCGTAGGGTGCGACCGGGTCGCCACGCACTCCGCGACGTTCGAGCACAGCTGCCCAACGTCGTGTTCCACGGCATACTCACGCCAGTCAGGTCGTGCCCGCTTCCCGGCACGGCCATACCGCGCTCCGGTGGGGGACTCCGGGACGAGAACGGGTTGCTTGTTGGTAGAAGCACCATCGACCCCGCGTCGGTGGCGGCCACTTCGTGGCCCCGGTGGTTCGATTCCACCCCCGTTCGTACAACGAGTTCGGTGGAGCGGTCGATTTTTAATGCGATGGAACGGCACGATTCGCGTGCCGACGTCCGTTCGTCACGGAAAGCTACTCGCGTCGTTCCCTGCCCATCGTGTGGAACTCGTCGTTCGGTCGCCAGTCGGCGAACATGGCCATCCGGTTCGAGAGGTTGAAAAAGGACGTCACGCTTCCGATGTCCCAGACTTCCTCGTCGCTGTACCCGACGTCGCGCAGTCGTTGTAGGTCGTCGTCGGACACCTCGGTCGGGCGCTCGGTGAGTTTCACCGCCACGTCGAGCATCGCCACCCGCTTCTCGCTCACGTCCGCCCTGCCGGTAGTTCGCCACCAACTGGTCGGCGAGGGTGGGCCGTTTCGCGTAGATGCGAACGAGCGCGCCGTGGGCGACGTTGCAGTAATAGCAGTGGTTGACCCCGGAGACGGCGACGATTATCATCTCTACCTCCTCGCGGTCGAGCGACGTATCGTCGACGAGGGCGTCGTGGAAGGCCATGAACGCGCGGAAGTGGGAGGGCTTGTACGCGAGCGCCGCGAACACGTTCGGCGTGAATCCGGCGCGTTCGGTCTCCTCGTCGATGCGTTCGCGGAGGTCGTCGGGAATCTCATCGTAGTCGGGGACGGGAAATCGTCGCTGTGCCTCGTCGGAGAGGGTCGGGTCGGACATATCCCCCGATTCGGTGTGTTCTCACTTAACAAAGTCGTCCGGTTCCGAGACGGTTGGACCCGAAAAACAAAACTGATACCGTCCGTTACGCGTTCGAGCGTTGCTCTTCGGAGGCCTCTTCGACCCACCCTTCGGCTCTGGTCTGGGGGACGTTCGCCGCCTCGGCAACGTCGTCCGGTTCGGCGGAAGCGAGGTCTTCGAGGGAGTCGATGCCCGCATTTTCGAGCCGTGAGCGGTAGGTATCGCCCAACCCGTCGATCCGTTCGAGGTGCTGGCCGTCGCCCTCCGCTTCCATCTCCGCACCCTCTTCGCCCTCCGTTTCCTCCGCTTCCGCTTTGTCACCGTCGTCGGACTCGTCGCTCGCTTCGCCCGTCTCGGCGATGGTTTCGAGACGGTCCTCGATAGCCGAGAGGCGGTCGTCGAGTTCGTGACGGAGTTCCTCGACGTCCTCGCTCGTCTCGTCGATTTCCACGGCGGATGAAGCGCCCGCCTCCGCTGTGGCGTCCGCGTCTCCCGCTTCCGTTTCGACCGCTTCCTCACTTTCCGAGAGCCGTCGTAAATGCTCCGCTCGGTCGATGACCTGGGACAGTTGGGATTGGACCGATTCGACGTGCGCTTGGAGGTGGTCGCGTCTCTCCTCGACTTCTTCGCGGAGTTCGACTTCCTCCTCGGACATCGCTTCGGTCTGCTCGTCCAGGTTCTTCTCCAGTTCGGCGACTTCCCGCTCGAATCGGTCCAGTTGGTCGTCGAGTTCCTCGGGCGATTCGATTTCGGGTTCCGGAACGCCGAGCAGTTCCCGGTTCTCCTCGAAAACGTCCTCGGAGACGACGTACTCCAGGTGTTCGCTCGGGACGAACCCGACGACGTTCTTTCGGTCTTCGTCATCCATCAGAATGACGCCGCTGTCTACCGCTTTGTACCCTTTACAGTCGAGGGTGAGTCCGTTTTCACAGATTACTTTCATAGTCATTTTATGATGTGTTGTATCGTATCGATGTTGCTGACACCGGGAGAGCAACCGACGATATGGTATTGTGATGTCGTTTGGGTCGCTCCTCGGCGTCGGTACTCGACTGGTTGTCCCGTCGAACCGCGGTTCTCTTCCGGCAGTCCGTGCGGTGGACGCGACCACGCCGCCCGACCCCCCTCGTTTCGTCGATAGCCCCAGTATCGACGGGCCCACCGCACACGGACGACCGTAAGTAGCATAAACACTACGACGGTGACGTGGTACGATGAAACGGGATTCGCTCGGACGGACCGCTGCCGTCGCCGGGGTGTCAGTCTCCCGTCCCGAGTTCCCGTTCAGTGAGCACCGAACGGATTGCCGTCTCGGTCGAGTCGTCGGTATCGCGCGACAGCACCGCGAGGACCGACTCGACCAGTTGGTCTTCCATCTCGGCTTCCCTGAAACTCATCGCCGGGTTCACGTCCACGGCCCAGTAGCCGTCGTCGGATTCGATGAAGTCAACGCCGATGGCTTGCGAGCCGGTGAGTTTCATCACGTCTCGAATCTGCTCGGCCAGCACGGGTTCGGGATCGATGAGGTCGATGTACTCCTTTTTCCCGCGTAGTTTCGACTTCGCACGGAGCACTCGGACGACGATTTCGTCGCCGGTGTCCACGGCGTAGTACTTGTGATCGATGGGATCCGCCGGGACGAGTTCCTGATAGAAATCCCCCTCTCCGTTGAACTCGGGGTCGGGATGGAAGTGCCAGTCGAAGGATGTCTTCGCCACGTAATCACCCGATGGTTTTTCGAACGAGACCGGTGGCACCCGACAGCCCACGCGTTCGAGCACGCGATACCCGACGAGACGAGCGCCGAGAAGGACCGTTCTGTACCCGTTCCACGTCGCAATACCCGCCGATTCGGCCCGTTCCAGCGCGCGAAACGAATGCGGGTCCACCTTCTTGTTCATCAGCAGATCGAGATTCGAGATAGTTTCCTCGGACAGCGCCGTTCCGGGCTCGAAGAAATCGACACGGATACCGCGATTGCGAAGTTCGTCTCCAACGACCGAGAACACGTCGTGTTCCTCGTTGCAAATCACCCCCACTCGCTGTCGAGACTGTTCCCCCCCTTGAGATCTCTTGTTAAGCGACACAGACACTCTCTAGCATAGGTGTACGTATAGAAATTGTGTATGCCTACCACGCAATAGCTCTGTTATGTCAATATAATCTATATATGAGTATATAAATATGGTTCCCGGCGCACGCGTGCCGAACGGCATCGGAACGGACGAGTGAAAGTTACGGACGGCCATACATCGCCTCCCAAACGCGACGTGTCGACGGACCGGCGGTGTGGAATCGCTTACGAACCACCCGAGACGCACCGGCGGATATCGTCGAGCGACTTCATCTCGAAAACGTTGTATTCGGCACCGATTTCGTCCGCGACCGCCCGAAACTCCGGAAGGGGGTCGTGGTCGTCACCCGTCCCGTCGTTGTCGTGGAGGTGAGCGACGTGAATACGGTCGCCGAATCGCTCGACGAACGCCTCGTAGGGAACCCCCGTAGCCTTCGCGTGCCCCACGTCGAGCGTGAACCGGAAGTATTCCGAGTCGATACCGATGTCGTCGGCGAACGCCGCAATCCGGTCGGGGACCGCGGTGTTCCGTCGGCTCGATGGTTTATCCCGTTGATTTTCGAGACAGACCGGCACTTCGACCTCCTCGGCGTAGTTGATACACTCGCGGATGGAGCGAACGGCTTGCTCGCGGCCGTGTTCCTGTGCGCGTTCCGGATACCGCGTCCGCACGGACCCGCCGTGAACCACGACGCCACCGGCCTCGATGTCCGCGGCCAAATCCAGCGACTCCTCGACGGCTTCGACCGACGCCCGTCGAAGCCGTTCGTTCTGATTCCCGAGATTGCAGTCACGGTGGGGCATGTGGACGGTGTACGTCACCCCGTGGTCGTCCGCGATTCGCCGCAATCGGTCCGGGCTCGGCGGGTCCGAACGCACGTCCAAGTACCCCTTCCGTAGCTCGACGTGTGAAAGCCCCTGTTCCCCCAAGAACCGGACGAACTCCTCGACCGATTCATCGAACCGCACGTCGAGCGATGCACCGAACTGCATAGTTGTACTCACCGCCGTAATACTGCGTCCGCAGAGCGTATAGCCGTTATTCACACTCGGGAGACAGGCGAGGTTCCGGCGTCGAAACGACTACGATATCGACGGTGAAACGGCAGAAAAACAGTGAAACGGCAGAACTGACGGTAAAAACGATCAGTCGGAGGTCGCGGGTTGGGCCGCCGTCTGCAGCGGCGACTCGTTCACGTCGACGAACTCGCCGCCGACGAGTTTTGGCACGACCGACCGACTGTTCATGGCCTGCACGAACTCCTCGACGTCCCGGCGGCGAACCTCGTGTCGCTCGACGTAGTTCTCACCCTTCGCCACCTGCAGCATGTCCTGAAACATCTCGACTTCGAAATCGAGGAGGGGATAGTCGTTCAGGTATCGACCGATCATGGCGGCACCGAGGTCGTCCTCCGTCGCCCACTCGCCCTTCGACCCCGCACTGACGAGATACGTCTTCTCGTCGTCGGGGAGGTGACGAGCCAGCTCCGCCGCGTTCGTCGTGGACCCGATGTAGATGTCGACGTCATCGTCGCCGAGTTCTTGGAGGTTGGATATCGCACGCCCGCCATTCGAGGAGGTCAAACTCGTGGGACGCCCCGTTACGTCCACCGACTGCACGTAGCTCGGGGAATTGTAGAAGTCGTACCCGTCCTCGGGTTCGAACGCCTCGGTGCGACCGCCACCGATTTTCGCGTCGGCGTTGTCCGACTGGTACTCGAACTCCAGTCCACGTTCTTCGGGGACGTGGACGGACTGGGCACCCGCGGCCAGCAACTCGACGACGGTGGTCGAGAAGAACATGACGTCGATGATGACGTAGTTGCCGGGAGCGGGTTCCGTTGGCAGGTCCTCGCATCGTCGGATGTGGTCCCCATCGAAGTCGATGGAGAGTTGGTTCGTATTTTGCATAGAGTATCTGGAGTGTCCGAATAGGAACGTGCAATGATTGCGTATGCAGGTAGTTTAACGCCTATCTAGGTAGAAAAGCGCTCTGTAATATCTCTACAGAGCACTATATAGTCAATCACGGTGGGTGCCTGTTGCCACGAAGACATATACGAACACGGGTGGTACTCCGTGGCAAGGTGATTCACCATGGGGGATGAAGCCACCGGCGACGAACGTATCGGAATTATCTGCGATCCGAACCATCAAGTGTTCGGCGTCGTCGCCGAAACCTTACGAAAGCGAGGGTACGACGTCGAGTTTTTGGAACCGGGTGTGGAGCAGCCACGCGACCGCCTCGACCGACTGACCATGCTCGTCAACAAGAAGGCGCGGTGGGAGTCGCTCGACGCGCTCGAATACGCCGAACGGAACGGAATCAAGACGTGGAACGGCTACGTGGCCTCCCTGCTGTTGTTCAATCGCGTATCCCAACTCGGCTGTCTCGCCGCCGCCGGATTTCGTATCCCGTCAATTCTGACCGAACCGCCGGACGGCGACTACGTGGCGAAGGGGTTCATCGACATCGGCGACGACCCCGTGGCGAACGGGACCGGGGATTTCTATCAGCGACTCCTCGACGCCGACGGGCCGGACCACAAGTACTACGCCGTCCACGACGGCAACGAAACCCACACGGCGGTCGTGCGGTTCGACTCGAAGCTCCACGGCGAGCGCGAACGCCTCGGTCCCGGAACCATCGACACCGACGTGGCCGTCAGAATCGAACGACTGCTCGATTTTCTCGGTGCACGC
Source organism: Haladaptatus paucihalophilus DX253 (assembly GCF_000376445.1). Lineage (NCBI taxonomy): Archaea > Methanobacteriati > Methanobacteriota > Halobacteria > Halobacteriales > Haladaptataceae > Haladaptatus > Haladaptatus paucihalophilus. The sequence goes on from NZ_AQXI01000001.1 coordinate 327,419, forward strand.
GCGCTCGGCGTCGACGTGATTCGGGTGGACGACCGCTGGGTCGCGGTCGACAGCAATCCGGCGACGAGTTTCAAACACACCGGCCTCGAAACCCCGCTCGCGGACTCCATCGAGGACGCGTTGCGGGGCTGACGGTCCGTGTATCCGCTCCGCCGGACCGTCCGAGCGCTCTACTTCGGCGTCGCAAGCATCGGGCGTACGAACTTCTCCGGCGGCCGTTCCTTGTGGGCGCGGGCGGGTTCGACGCGTATCGTTCGGTCGCGGCGAACGTCGTATGCCGTCAGCGCGCCCCCGTAGACGCAACCGGTGTCGAGGCCGACCGCGGCGTCCTCGACGAACGGCCGTTCGAGCACCGTGTGGCCGAAGAACACCCGATCGTCTCCCGAGTAGCGTTCCCACCAGAACGGGCGGCCGTCGTCGCCGAGCGACTCCATGTTCTGTAAGTCGTCCACGGTATGCTCGCCGAGCGGCTTCCGCGGGTCGATGCCCCCGTGGACCACGAGCGCGTTCTCCCACGTGATGGCGACCGGAAGCGAAAAGAGCCAGCGGAGGTCCGCCTCGGTCAGGTCCGGCGCGACCCGTCGGCCACGGAGCAGTTTCTCCTCGTTGTTCCCTCGAACGGAGAGCATGTTGTCCGACGAGCGGACGAGTTCGACGACGCCGTGACTGTCCGGTCCGCGTCGAACGAGGTCCCCGACGAAGACGAGAAGGTCGTCGTCGCTCGGCGCGAGTTTCTCGATGAGTCGGTCGAGCGTCTTTCGGCACCCGTGGACGTCGCCGACGACGTACACGTTGTTCCAGTCGGCGAGGTCGATGGCGCGGTGCTGTGCCGAGATACTCCGATTAAACGGGGCCGAGTTCATTTGTCGTGTCGTAGATGAGCGTTCTCAAACGGGCGTAGAAATAAGCTCCGAAACGCTCCGAATTCCGCGCTCGAACTCGTTCGGGAAGCCCACCCGGAACCGGTGGTGTGCAACGACGGTCGTCCACCGGGATGACCGCCTACTCGCCCGCCGCTCGTCGCCGGAACCCGCGGCGTCAGTTCCGTGGATTTACACTCACACGGCCCCTCGGTTCGATAGCAAACGAACCCATGGATTCGCCAGACGAGGCTATCGACCCGGCAACGGCGTTCGGCGCGCTCAGCGACCCGACGCGGGTCGAAATCATCGAAGCGCTCGCCGACACCCACCGCGAGCGGCCGGGAAATCCGACGTTGCCGTTCTCCGAGTTGCGAAAGCGCGTCGGCGTCCGCGACTCGGGGCGATTTCTGTACCATCTGAAGAAGCTCCGCGGGCACTTCGTCGAGAAGACGGACGAGGGGTACCGACTCAACTACGCGGGCGTCGAGATGGCGTCCGCCATCCTCGCAGGGACGTACACCGGGCGCGAAACGCTCGGTCCGGTCGAACTCGATAGCGCGTGCAGCGAATGCGGAGAGACGGCCATCGGCGCGTACGAGGACGGCGTTCTCTCCGTTTCCTGTGACAACGACCATCCCCTGTTCCATTGGGGAGTGCCACCTAACGCCGCCGCGGACGCGACAGTCGAGGAACTCCTCGAGTTGGCGACGGTGTTGGTCCACCGCGCCGTGGAGTTGGCGCTCCTCGGCACGTGTCCCAAGTGCTACGACTCGATTTCGACCGCGGTCCGGCCGGTCGAACCGGAGGTGGGAGAGGAGGAGGTAGTCCCGCGATTCCACGCGGTCTGTGAGACGTGTGGCGCCCAACTCCTCGGTCCCATCGGATTCTGCCTGTTGAGCCATCCGGAGGTGAACGCGTTGTACAATCGCCACGGGCGCTCCGTCCGCACGTCGTACCTGTGGGAACTCGAATTCGCACAGAACGACGGGTCCCTCGTGAACGAGGGAGACGACGACCGTCTCCGACTCACCTTCCGACTCGAAGGCGAGGAGCTGTCCGTTACGATAGACGACACCGCCCACGCCACGGAGACGACGCGGCGAACCGTGGAGTAACTATCAAAAATTCAATCGAAGAATCGTTCGCCAAACACTGAAGCGGGAGACGACCCCATCTACTCCCGATGTCCGGCGCACACGGCCCGACCGATTCCGGTGACGGAGTAGAATCGACCCGACGCGAGGGGCTCCTCGGGCGTCTCCCCGACCCGACGTTTCTCTCCCTGCTCGGCTTCCTCTCGATACCCGGCTACCTGTTCCAATCACTTCGTTCCCTCCGGCTGTTCGCGCTGTTCTTCCTGTTCGGGCTGTGGCCGCTCGTGCGGGGCTTCCTTCCCTCGTTCGGTGAGGACGAGGAGGACCCGACCGATTGGGTCGCCATCGGCGGAAAATCCTACACGCGCCGGTCGCGCCTGTCGCTTCTGCTGTTGCAGTTGAACCCGTTCGTGTTCGTACAAGGCGTGCTCCAACTGGTCGGACACGTTCCGACGCTCCTTCGATACCGCGGTCGATTGCCGAACCCCGACCGGTTCGAACAGGCGACCGCCTACCGGTTGCCGTTCGCCGACGGCACATTACGGGACGATTCCACCGACGACGCCGACGGTGGTACAGCACCGACGGACGGCAAAACGTGGACGGTCATCAACGGCGGCCCCACGCGCGAACGCTCCCATTCGTGGAGCATCCTCGCCCAGCGATACGCCCTCGACTTCGTGATAACTGACGAGGAGGGTCGCACTCACACCGGCGACGGGTCACGCCCGGACCAGTACTACTGCTACGGCGAACCGATACGCGCACCCGCGGATGGCGTCGTCGTCGCGGCGCACGACGGCCATCGAGACGGTCCCCGTGCGGGCGGATGGCTCGACCTGCGCCAACGCAACATCCTCGGCAACTGGGTCACCATCGAGCACGCCGACGGCGAGTACAGCGTCTCGGCACACCTTCAGCGCGGAAGCGTCGCGGTCTCCGAGGGCGAGCGCGTGGAACGCGGACAGCAGATCGGTCGCTGTGGGCACTCCGGCAATTCGACGGAACCCCACCTTCACTTCCACGTCCAGGACCGCCCGAACTTCTACCTCGGGATGGGACTGCCGATTCGGTTCGAGGACGTCGCGTCCGACGCGGCGGACGACTCCGGCGACCCCCGCTACGTTTCGGCGGGCCAGCGGGTCGCCCCGAGAGCGGACTGAGGCGCACAGTCCGCTCAGTCGGAGCTATCCCGCTCGAAGTAGCGACTCGCACCGAATATCCCGAGGAACCCAGCGACACCGGCGAGGATTCCGAACCCGGCCTGTCCGTTCGACGTGGTTCCGTCTTCGGGTCCGCTCGCCGCCCCTTCGGTCGCCGTCGATGTCAGCGGCGTCGTACCGTCCGTGACGGTCGGGTCGCCTCCAGAACCGGTCGTGGTTCTCCCGGTGGCGCTCGTCGTCTCTTCTGTCCGACTCCCGCCGCGCGTCGTTCGCGGTTCGGTGGCAGTCGTGGTCGAGGTCGTAGTTGCCGAACCGTCGTTCCCACCACACTGCCCTGAACGGATGACGACCGGTGTTTCCATGTCCAACGACGCCCACCGATGGCCATCGGAATCGGCGGCGAGCGCGTTCCAGTTCTCGACCGGTCCGACGTAGTTTCGGTTCACGTGTTGCCTGTACAACCGCGCGTCGTCGTTGAACGCTGGGTCGATGGTCACCACGTCGTCGCGGGTGATTCCCCGGAACGCGCCGCCGTCGGCACCCCCGCCGTGGTGGGAATCGCCCGCCCACGTCCAATCAACGGTCCAGCCGTCGTCCGACTTCGAGAAGGTGTCGTAGTTGGTGGACGCGTCGTACTGGTCGTCGGTGACTGCCCACTCGCCGTCCGCGGGGAGACCGGTGATGTGGAACGTGACCGACCCGCCGCCGTCGCTCCCGCGCTTTCCGTGCATGAAGACGAGGCTCCTCCCCTTCGGACCGTGGTAGAGGTAGAGGACGCTGTTTTCGGCCTGTTCGAGGTCGGTCGCCGGGCCGTAGGCGCTGTACCACCCCTCGGGGTCGGTGTCCGACGAGCGGTAGTCGTAGAACGTCTCTATCGGCAGGTCCGACGTGACGACACCGAGCGGGACGCACGTATCGTCCTGTTCGAGGACGAACTCCGACGGTCGAACGACCGCCTTCGAACGGGACCCGTCGTTCTCGCCCCCGAGACTGGCGGCCGAAACGCCGCCGATGGCACCGACGCCCCCGGCGACCGCGAGGAGGTACGTTCGTCGGTCGATACCGTCCCGTGTTCGTCGCTTGATGTCGTTCCGTGTTCGCTTCGTCATGCTCGTCGGCTTGCAGTCGGGCAATCGTCGGCTAGCAGGTCGGGGGCGAACAGGTCGGCAGCAGGGCGTCTCATTCCGACACCACCCTGAGCGCGGAGGGGAGCCGACGATACACCCCGGTCACCGCCTGCATCCGGGTCGCCTTCCGCTGGACGGTGTGGTAGGCGACCGGCTCCGGGCCGAACTTCGATTTGTACCGACAGAGGCGGGGCAGGTTCGCGCCCACGAGGTCGTAGCGGGTCAGCCCTCGCTCCCGCGCGTCCCGAATGATGTGCCAATCCAGCAGGTCGTTGATGGGCACGTCGAGGTCGTGTTTCGCGCCGCCCTGCCAGCGGTAGATGGTGTCGTCCCCTTCGAGCGTGACCATGCCGCCGAGGATTTCGCCGTCTCGCTCGCAGACGTAGGGGCGGACGCATCCCTCGGGTAGTCGCTCGTACAGTTCGGTCACGAACGCGGGGTCGATGCGGTACTCCTTATCCTGTGCCGCGTGGCGGTTCTGAATCTGGCCGATGACCGCCTCGATACCCTCGACGCCCGCTTCCCGAATCGTGCAGTCGTCGTCCCGGTTCCTGACGTTGCTCCGCGCGTCGCGGCTAAACTGCATCAGCAGGTCGTCTTCCGTCAGGTCGAGGATGTACGTGTACGACGGCGACACGTCGAACCCGTTCCACGAGAAGGGACGCAGGTCGGTGTACCCGTCCACGGTCCGAACGTCCACGTAGTGTGGGTCGATTTCGTCGTCTATCCACGACAGACAGCCGTCGATGAACGACCGATGTCGGCGCTCCGCTTTCCGCTGTTTCAGCTTCGAGAAGTTGAGCAGGGCCGGACCGAGGTAGTACACCTCCAGGTGCGGCGGCGGCGAGTACACCATCCGGAACGGTCCCTTGGTCGTCTCGAATATCGGGAAGATGCCGACCGGTTCCTGCCCTTTGTAGCCGACGAGGAACCGCACCTCGGCGTTCGCCGTTTCCGCGAGGTGCGTGAGCGCCTCGCGCCGATGAAACGGGGTCGTTTCCTTCGATTCGTCCACGAACGAGTTCCATCGTTCGAGCGTGCTATCGTCCGCTTCTTTTACGTCTATCGTCATGCGTATCACTCCAAATAGCCGAGTGCCGTCAGTCGGTTCTCCATCGATTCCTCGGATGCGGTCGGTTCGCGTCCGTCCTCCCGCGCTTCCTCCTTCCGCTCGCGTCCGCCCTCCCGCCGCGTCGGGTACGAACGTTCCCCGACGGGTTCCACGGAAGACAACGCCTCGCCGTCCATCTCGGTGCTCGTCGGCACGCCGAACAGCGCGAGGACGGTGGGCGTCACGTCGAAGATGTGGGCGTCCCCGAGCGGGCCGTCGATGCCGTCGCCCGCCATGGCGACGACGCCGTTTCGCTTGTGGTTCCACGGTTGGCCGGGCGCGGCGAACTCGTCCCCCGAAAGCTCCGCGGAGAGGAAGTGGTCGAAGTCGGACGGAACCGTGACGATATCGACCGCCCGGTCCGCCTCCGGTCCGTCGAAGTACGCTTCCCGCCGTGCCACGTCCTCGAACAGCGGCTCTCCGTCCGGCGTCTCGACGCCTTCGAGGAGGGAGATGAGTTCCGTCCGGAGGGCTTCGTATCGCTCGGGCGGGACGACGCCGTTCGGGTCGCGGCCCGCCAGATTGATGCGGACGCCGCACTCGATTCTGGCCCGCATGTACGCCGTCGAGGCCGGGAAATCGACCTGCCTGCCGCTCGCCCGGACGACCCCCGCGGGAACGTGTTCGGACGCGAAATCGCGGAGGCCGACCGCCGACAACAGTTTTCCCGCCCGTGTCGTCGTGAGGCCGCACTTGGCGGCGAGGGCGGTCACGCGCCGAAGCAAGTTGGGGTCGTCCGCGTCGTCTCCGTCCGCGTCGCCGTTTCGAAGCCGCGACTCCCGCGTCGGAACCCACGAGGGCATTCCGTCGCCGCCCTGCGACACGTCCACGTACCCGTGTTTTGCGAGGAATTCGTTGACGTAGAATCCCGTGCCCGTCATCTCGCCCATCCCGTGGTCGCTGACGACGAGAACGGTGTCCGGGTCGGTCGCGTCGAGGACCTCGCCGACCTGCTCGTCCACCGCCTCGTACACCGCCCGAACCGTCTCCCGCTCGCCGGGGAACTCGTGGAACACGGTGTCCGTCTGCTGGAACTGCAGGAATCCGAAGTCGGGGTCGAACCGGTCCGCGAGGAGGCGGAACGCCTCACCGCGCATCTCCACCACGTCGCGGTACTCGGCGGCGGCTTCCTCGGGCGAGAGGTCCGTCGTTTCGGGGTAGACGCGGTAGTCCTCGATTTCCTCGCGGATGTCGGAGAGCAGGTCCGGCGGGTGACACGCCGGGGAGTCGGGGGCCATGTACCCCGGCACGAGCGCACCGTCGAACTCGCGCGGCGGGTGCGTCACGGGCACGTTGACGACGACGCTCGAGAATCCGTGCCGGGAGAGGTGCTCCCAGACGGGAACGGCGCGGACGTCCGAGCCGTCCACGACGCTCCAGTCGTAGCCCTCGTAGTCCAGAAAGCTGAACACGCCGTGTTTGCCGGGGTTGACGCCGGTGAACAGCGACGGCCACGCGCTCGGCGTCCACGGCGGCAGTTGGGATTCGAGCGGACCAGAGACGCCGCCGTCGAATATCGAGCGGAGGTTCGGAAGCGCCCCCGCCGAAAACAGCGGTTCGAGAATCGGCGGACAGGCCCCGTCCAGTCCGAGCACCAGCGTTCGAAGGCCGTCGTTGTTACCAACGTCTCCATCGACGCCCTCGTTGTTACCGATGTCTCCGTCGCTGCCATCGCCACTACTGTCGTTGCCGCTCACCGCTCCTCACCCCCTTCGTCGGTGGTCGGAAGCCTGATCAGCGGTCGGTCGCCGACCGGTTCCGAACCGGTCGCCCCCGAGTCGTCGGTTTCGACGGCATCGCCCAGCAGTTTCGTTACCGGCATCTCGAGCAGGGTCAACAGCGTGTAGAGTTCGACGGTGTTGTCCGCGCCGTCGAAGTGGTCGCGGTAGCTTCGCCGGACGCCCTCCCAATCGAGGAATGGGAGGATTTCGACGACCTCGCGGTTCGCGGCGAGCGCGTCCCGGACGAATCCGTCCTGTCGGACAAACGCCGCGTCGTTCGGCCACGGGCCGTGCGTACACCACGGTTCCGGCGGCGTCTCGTCCTCGAAGTGCTTCCACCGGAATGCGTTCAGGTGCTTGCCGACGTATTCGACCGGGAACGAGCGGTCGGCTCGAACGCCGGACTCCGAGTGCGGAACCGCGGCGAGACGCGAGTCGAGCCGCTCGATGGCCTGATGGACGATGTTGCGCCGAAGCTGATATTCGACCGGCATCGAGAGGTGGAGGTCGATGAGCCGATTGTCGAGAAACGGCGTCCGATACGGACGGAGTTGTCGGAGGCTGTTCGTGTAGATGAGTTCGGTGTCGTTCGACAGCGGGTAGTAGTCGCTACAGAGGACGAGTTCCCGAATCGACCGGTATCGAACGCCGTGGTGGTCTATCTCCCCGTCCGAAGTGACGGAGATGTTTTTCCGAAGGACGGCTTCGAGGTCCACGTCGGCGTCGAGGTACGGAGGGGCGTCGGTGGCGAGCCGGTCGATGAACTCGTCCACCGTCCGAATCGGCGTTTCGAGCGGCAAGGTCACGTTCCCCACCGGGCCGAGCGACACCTTCGGCGACGGGACCGCGTGGCCTTTGAACAGCGTGTCGGCGTACAGCCCGGACATGAGCACGTCCACCGACGACGTGATTTCGTCGGCAAAGCCCGTCGGGTAGCCCTGTTTGTACCACCCGTCGAAGTTCGAGAGGGAGGGGTTCTCCGCGAGCGACCGCCGCCGATACTCCTCGTCGCGGTGGAGGAACCGAAATTCGTTACCGGCGGCCGCGGCGATACGCTCCGCGACGCGCGCCTCGCGGTTTCTCCAGTCGTTCATGTGGAACCCGACGACGGGACGGTCCATCGCGGCCATGACGAGCCGCGAATCGCTCCCTCCGCTCAACAGCAGGCCGTACTCGCGGTCGTCACGTACCCACTCGTCGAGGATGCGTCGAAATCGCTCGACGAACTCCTCGACGAAGTACTCGAACGGTTCGTCCTTCGGCGCGTACTCGGGCCGCCAGTACCGCCGGGAATCCGTCGATGCGTCGTCGAGGTCGATGGCCGTGACCGTCGCGGGTGGAAGCCGTTCGATGCCGGAGAGCGGCGTCGTCACGCCGAACGACCGCTTGTAGGCGAGAAACTCGGCGAGATAGTCGCGGTCGAACGCGGTTTCGACGCCCGGAAATCCGGCGAGCGTTTGGATGTCCGTCGAACACAACAGCGCGTCGCCCGCCTCCGTGTGGAAGAGCGGATACGAACCCAATCGGTCGGTCAACAGGAAGACGGTCCGTCGTTCGCGGTCGTAGACGACGCCCGCGAACTCCCCGTTTAAACCGTCCACGAAGTCGATGCCGTACGACTCGTACAGGTTCGCACAGAACGTCGGCGTATCGATGGCGGCCGGACGCGGTTGATACGAGCCGTTTCGTTCGAACCCGTGCACGTCGCCGAGGGTCCAGACCAGCACGTCTTCCGTGGCGGTTCGGACGGGCTGTTCGTCGGCCAGCAGCGGATGGAATCCCGTGGTCACGGCGACCGCATCGTCGGCGAACGAATCCGTTCGCTCTGGGCCCCCACGCCGCATGCTCGGAAACGCGTCTAAGCCGACCGTGCGGTCGCCGAAGGCACCGAACAATCCTACCATGTGCCCCTCCCTCCCGAAACGCGTCGAATTCCCTTCTCACTCATAACGGCCGCGTAGCGGTCGGTAGTCCGACCGTTCGCCGGTGGTGGATGGGCGACCCGTTCGGCGGAACCGCAGCCTAATTCGATTCGATGTGGCCTTTCGTTCATCCGTTCTCACTGAAATACAACTGGCGACGCCGAACCATTGTTATACGCGGCCTGTGGGTGACGTACGTCATCCTACCGGTCGAGTAGCGGGAACGAACCGATGAGAAGAGGGAACCTACTCGCGCGATAGGGGGTTCATACCGTATCGAGCGCGCGCTCGACGAACCGCTCGCGGAGTTCGGGGTCCGGGATTTGACACTCGTCCGTCCGCCCGAAGAGCCGGTAGCGGTGCGTCGCTATCAGGTCGTACACCGGGTCCCGGAGGGCGGCCGGGAGAAAAACGAGGGGGTACAGGAGCGGCCACGGACCGTCGAGTCGGCGGCAGACCCGGAGCGCGGCGGTGGAACGGGTGTAACAGTCGTCACCCTCCACGAGCACGACCGAATCGAACTCGTCGGTCGAGAGGCCGTGTCGGTCGAGGAGCGCCCGCCCGACGGCGGACTGGAGCGGCGCGAACCGGAACGTCCCCGACTCGTCGAACCGGACCGTGAACCGAACGGCGGCGTTACAGAGGTTGCACACGCCGTCGAAGAGCAACACCGGCCCGTCGAGGTCGCCGATGATTTCGTCGGGGTCCCGTTCGTCGGTCATCGTTTCGTTCCCCACTCGGTGTCGCGGACCGATAGATTCGTCGGAAGTTCCTCATCGTCGCCGTCGCTTTCGTCATCGCGTCCACAACAGAGCGGGGATTTCGTGGCAGTTTGCGCCACGTCTAACTCCCCGACTCGTTTTCTCGAAAAGTGAACGTCGTGGCACGCAGTTTCTTCTCAGTCCATTCTCACGTTACTGGTCGCACAAGCGCAGGTGACTGCCGGGTCGAGAACGTCGTCTATCGGCATCGCTTCGCCACAGTCCGTGCAAACGACGTGTGGCGTCGAGTGGCGTCGTCGTTCTCGGTAGTATTCCAGTGCTCTCGTTCCGATTAGCGCCGCAGCACCGGCTCCGACCGCGCCGATCAGTACCGTGTCAAGCGTCGGCTCGCGTGCCATGGTGAGGCAAGGATGGGCCAGTACCTTAAAGATGATGCTGAATTCGTTTATTATAACCATTTCGCCGCGGAGGTTCCGACGAGTCGCAAGCGGTTCTTATAAAAACAGGTTCGTCGTAGGGGAATTCACGATGTTATCCCTCATGGGTTCCGTCGTCGGCTTCATCGTGAGCCTGCTCATCGGTGGTCTCGGCATCTACATCGGTGCGCGGGTCGTCACGGGAACCGACGATTACGGATACGCGTTGATAACAGCCATCGTTGGCTCGGTCATCGGCGGTATCGTCGCGGTGTTAGTCGGCTGGTTGTTCGGTTGGATCGTCGTCCTCATCGCGTGGGTTTGGGTCATCAACTGGCGGTATCCCGGCGGTTGGGGCAACGCCATCGGTATCGGTCTCATCGCGTGGCTCTCGGTGGTCGTCATCTCCTACGCGCTGGTCTTCCTCGACGTCCTGACGTCGAGCGCACTCGGGATTCCGGGTATTTAGTCCCCCAACTCTTCTCCGATCAAATCGACCGCGTTTCTGACGGCACCGACCGACGAGAGGTAACCAGCGCCGACCGTCGCCTTGAGCGCCTTCGCCGCCCGTCCAGTCACGACGGTCGGGCCGATTTGCGCCACCGCGCCGTCGCCGACCGAAACGAGCCACCCCGGCGAGTCGAAGGTGAACTGGTCGAGACGCGGGTCGAACACGTCGTCGCCCTCGACCAGTCGAACGATGTTTTTCGCGACGACGCGGGCCTCCCGCACGGCGGATTGTGCGCTCGCTGGAACCGCCTCGCCGTCGCCATCGACGACTTGCGCGGCGTCGCCGACGACGAAGGTTCCGTCGCCGAGTCGGAGCGTGCTATCGACGCGGGCGCGGTCGCCGCCCATCGCGTCGGAACCGCGAATCCCGCCCGTCCAGACGAACAGGTCGTACGCGAACGTTTCGCCGTCTTCGAGCGTGATAGTGTCGTCATCGGCGCGGGAGACGGCGGTTCCGGTACGAATGTCGATGTCGCGTCGTTCGAGTTGGTCCCGTACGGCCTCCTGAAAGTTGGCCGGGAAGGCGGGCGCGACCGTCTCGAACTGTTCGAGCAGGACGATTTCGACGTTCTTCTCCTCCTCGTCGGCGAGGGCGGCCAGTTCACCCGCGACCTGCACGCCCGAGAGTCCCGCGCCGCCGACCACGACGCGACCGCCGTCGGCGGAAAGGAAGCCCTCCCGAATCTCGCGGGCGTGTTCGAGACGCTTCAGGGGAATCGCGTACTCCTCGACGCCGGGGAGGTCGTAGAAGGCGGTTTCGGCACCGAGACAGACGGCGGCGTAGTCGTACTCCAGCACGTCGTCTTCGAGGCGGACGCGATTTTCGTCCGGGTCAACCGATTCGACGCGAGTCTCCCGAACCTCGCAGTCGAGGACGTCGGTCAACGGAATCGAGATTTGGTCCGCGAGCGAGGGGCGGCGGATGACGCGGTGGAGTTCGTGCTGAACGAGGTGTTCGCCCGTCTCCTCGACCACGACGATGGTGGCGTCGTCGGAGAGGTCCGTTTCGAGTTTTCGAGCGAGGGACAGACCGGCATAGCCAGCGCCGAGCACTGCGATGTCCATGGGAAAACAACGGATGGGAGGGCTAAAGGCGTACTCCCCGCTCAAGTAGCGGTTCGGGAACTCAGAACAGCGCGTCGTCTTCGGGGAGGATTTCGGCCGGGCCGCCGACCTTCCAGCGCATGGTCTCGACGCCACAATCGGCGACGACTTCCTCGACGTATTCGGCGTGCTCGGCGGTCGTGTTGACGTACACGCTGGCACCCGTGTCCGTGGAGTAGTAGACCGGAATTCCCTCGTCGTTGCGGAGTTTCCGAACCGCGTCGAAGATTTCGAGGGTTTCGGGCTTCCAGTACACCCATCCCGCCGGACCGGTCATGGTCGTCGCGGCGAGCGAGAGGGAGTCGTGTTCCGCCGTCTCGAACACGCGGTCGAAGTCGCCGACGCGGAGCGCGTCGCGCATCTCGACGAGTTGGTCGTGGATGTGCGCCAACCGCGCGTCGAACATGTGACTGTCGGCGGCTTCGCGGTGGGCTTCCTCGGTCTCCTTGTAGGCCGGAACCAGCCCGGCGACGATTCGCACGTCGTCTTCGAGCGGCGATTCGAGCCGCTCCGAGCGGCAGTCGTGGTCGTTCAGGCCCATGTGAAGGTCGGAGAAGCCGCCCGTCACGGCGCGGGCGGCCGAGGACGACCCGAGGCGCGCGATGGTCGAGACGTCCGGACGCGAGAGGTCGAGACCGGCGGCCTCCACCGCGGCCATCGCGGCGGCGGCGAACCCGGACGACGAGGAGCCGAGACCAACGTTCGAGGGGAAGCTGTTCTCGCTCTCCAGTCGGACGCGGGTGTCGATTTCGGCCAGCTCGCGCACGCGGGAAACCACAGTACGTACGCGGTCCGCCGCGTGCCCCGTCAGTTTCTCGCCGTCGACGACGAAGGTGTCCGAGTCGAACGACTCGTCGAACTCGACCGTCGTTTTCGTGTGGCTCGGTGCGGTACAGACGCTGATGCTGTCGTGGTACGGGTACCGCTGTTCCTCGTCGCGCATCCCGTGGTACTTGACCAGCCCCTGAATGGGGTGGGCCTTCGCGGTCGCTTTCATACGGAGATGGGTGCGTGACGGGCGTTTAAACTCTCTGGAATACGAGTCGGACGACGGGCGGTTTCCGAGTCGTCCATCTTAGAAACGACGAGCAATTTCGTAGGCGAGCGTCGTCGGGAGCAGGACCGCTAGCAAGACGACCGTTATTTCGACCGTCGTCGGCCCCCAGTTCACCCACGCGCTGTAGAAGTAGAGCGCGGCGGCGGCGAGAACGCCGACGACCGTCGAGACGTAATCCGGGTCCGTCCACGAAGCCGAGTAACCATCGGGGGACATGTTCGCGCCTACGAACACCGGGAGTAAGATTCTTTCTCCGCGCCGACTCTCTCACCGCTCTCCCGAGACATCGAACCACTCAAACCGACGCCCTCCGAGAACACCGACATGGGCGTCCCACTCGACACGCGGGAGGAACAACTGGACGAAATCGTGGACAGACTGTACGACGAGTATCCCGACGCGACCATCTCGCTCAACTTCTCGAACCGCCTCGAACTCCTCATCGCGGTCATGCTCTCGGCCCAGTGTACCGACGAGCGCGTGAACAAGGAGACGGAACACCTGTTCGAGAAGTACGAGTCGGTGGAGGACTACGCGAACGCCGACGTGGACGAGTTGGCCGAGGACCTGAACTCCATCACGTACTACAACAACAAGGCGAAGTGGATACACAGCGCCTGCGGGACCATCATCGAGGAACACGACGGGGAGGTTCCAGACACGATGAGCGAACTGACCGACCTCACGGGCGTCGGGCGGAAAACCGCGAACGTGGTGCTCCAGCACGGTCACGACGTGGTGGAAGGAATCGTCGTTGACACCCACGTCCAGCGTCTCTCGCGCCGGTTGGGTCTGACGGAGGAGAAGACGCCCCAGAAAATCGAGTCCGACCTGATGACGTTCGTCCCCGAGGAGGACTGGCAGTGGCTGACCCACCTGTTCATCAGCCACGGACGGGCGACCTGCACCGCGCGGAACCCCGATTGCGGGGACTGCATCCTCGAAGACATCTGTCCGTCCTCGAAACTCGACAACGACATCGACCTCGCCAGCGGCGAGGCGTGGGACTGAGGGACTTCGAATCAGAGATAGTCCGTGTGCAGGATGAAAAAGCGTGCGACGCCGAGCGTCCACGCGAGCAGCCAGAAAATGATGTAGCCAGCGACCCCGGCGCGCAGACGCCACCGCCACGAGTCCATGTTTTCGTGGAGTTCGCCGATGTCCATCTCGGGGTTCGGCGTGCCGTACAAATCGTGAGCGCGTTTGACCTGAAATATCCTAATGATGCCGGTGAGCGCCAGTATCAACATCGCGTAGGCTTGCAACCCGAGGAAGGCGTGCACCGCGGCGAGACCGCCGCCGAAGTGGGCGATGAATCGCGGAAGCATCCACGTGAGGAAGGGCACCGTGGTCAACAGCAGTCCGACGGAGATATACTTCAGATGGCGGGTCAGTACCGCCCACGTCACGGGGTCCGATTCGAGAATGATCCACGCGCCGTAGAGATAAAACGGAAAGCTCGCCGTCACGACTAGGGCGACCACGGTCGCAATCGCCGCGTCGGATACCATACTGGATGGTTAGACCGGGATGCGTTAAACCGTCCGAAACGCCGGGCAGGTCAGAAGACGTTTTAGCCATCGAAGTGTAAGGTTCGGGTAATGGCTGACTCCGACAGCGGGACGGAGGGCGTGGACGACGACGCGCCAGAGAAATCCCGCGAGGAACTCCGCCGCGAGGTCGACGATAAGTACGATTTCGAGAACTTCGGACCCGAGGACATGGCGGAGATGTCGCTCGAAGAGTGGGAGGTCGCCTTCGACCCCGACTCGTGGATAACCGGCACGGAGTTGCTCGACCGCGTGGAGGCCGACCTGAAACACCGCATCGCTATCAGGGAGGTGTTCGCCGTCGTCGAGCGCATCACGCGCGACGGGGAGCCACAGTTGGCCGCGTACTCCGACGAGGGATACGCCATCGTCTACCCCGACGGTAGCGTCGAGGGACGTGGAACCGTTTTGCGCGACGTGAAACCCACGGTCGCGTTAGCGTCGATGGACGAGTACGAGGTCCCGGAAATGCCCGAGGGGGGCCAACTACCGCAACCGGACGAGGTGACCGAGGGCAGCGGCGAACTCGGCAACAAGCTGATGCAGACCATCGGCGCGATTCACGTGCTCGGCGGTATCGGGATGATAATCGCGTGGCTCCTCATCGTCCTCGGTGTCGTCGGCGTCGCCGATTCGGTTCGAGACGGCGCACCCCTGCTCGCCCTCGTCGGGGGTGCCTTCTTCGTCTTCGGACTGTTCGTCCTTCTCATCGTGGCGAACGCCCGTTTGTCCGACAGATTTCGGTCCGAGGAGTATCGAAACAGACTCCGCTCGGCGGGCGTCGAATCGGGGATGCGACCCGACTTTCTCCCCGTCGACGAAAAGGACCAGGACGACTGAACCGGACGGAGGGATTCCGAGCCTGCCGATGACGGCAATCCATCGGCATCGGTGGGTTTAAGCAAGTCCCATCCTGACCAACACATGTATGAAGAGGCGGGACTTTCTACTGGCGGCCAGCGGTGTTGCTGGCGGAACAGCCGCGACTGCGGCACCCGCTGGTGCGCAACAAACGACGACGTCAGGAGGCGGAAACCAGTCCGGTGGTAACGGGACGAGTGGAGGCCAAACGACGACGTCGGGAGGCGGGAACCAGTCCAGCGGGAATCAATCGAGCGGGAACCAATCACAGGGCGGCGGTGGTGGCGGTCCTACGAAGACCGTGAAGGTCGGTCCGGGCGGCGACTTGGTGTTCGACCCGGACAAGCTGACCATCACGCCCGGGACGACGGTCAAGTTCGTCTGGGAGTCGGACGGTCACAACGTCGTCCCCGAAAGCCAACCAGAGGGCGCCGGCTGGGAAGGCTCGGGCAGTGCGAGCGAGCTTTTCGACACCGGTCACACCTACTCGCACACGTTCAGTACGCCCGGCGAGTACGCGTACGTTTGTGCCCCGCACAAGAGCGCCGGCATGACCGGTTCCATCACCGTCGGTAGCTCGGGCGGTGGCGGCGCGGTAGCGGAAGCGGACCCGGAGGAGATGGGTGTTCCGTTCCAGGCACATTACGTCGGAATCGCGACGATTCTGATGGTGATGATGTCGCTCCTCTACACGTTCTTCTTCCTGAAGTACGGCGAATCCGCAAACACCAGTGGAGGGAACAGATAGATGTCCTCGTCAGGAAGCACTTACGGCGATATTCACCGATACGAACCGGCACGAGAAAGCACGACCGCCGCTATCACCATCGTCCTGTTGACGATAGTCGAGGTCGTGTTCGTCGGTCTGTTCACGTACGGCCTCCTCAACGGCTGGGGCCTCAGGGAGGCCGGCAACATGTTCCTCGGCGGCATCCTCGCGGTCATCTTCATCGACCTCGCGTTCATCCTCATGTTGTACCGCAAGGAGTTCCTCCCCGACGTGATGATCGTGAAAAAGCGTCGTCGCAAATGGGAAGACCTCTACGTGCGCGAGGGACAAGAGGAAGGAACCGAATCGTTCGGTAACGCGTGGGAACAGTTCAAACGAGCAGTGTACCCCTACTACAAACGATAAACAATGGCAGGAGACGACAAATATCCGGAGAGCACAGGTCGCCGCCGTTTCGTCAAAGGCGTGGTCGGCAGTGCAACGCTCACTGGCGTCGGTGTCGGCGCCGGTGCCGCATTGAAAACTGCTACCTCCCCGTCCGGCGAGGGCGGTGGGACCACGCAGTACATGGCGGTCGAGAACATCGCGGGACCCGCCCCGCGTGGAATGCCGCAGATACCCATCGAAATCGACAGCGAAGGATATCTCAAGGGGCAGTTCCCCGAGGCGAAGAAGGTCCAAAAGGGCGGACAGGAAGTCGTCGTCGCCGAGAAGAAGATCGGCGGCATGACGTACTCCCCCGAATGGTTCCAGTACTGTGGTGTCCAGACGTACAAAGGCGTTGACCCCGAAGCGGACCAAGACAACTACTTCCGATACAAGAAAGGGGCACAGTACGAATGGCAGGCCGACGTCGAGGCGGGCGGGAAAGTCCACGTCGACGACTTCTCGGACTACAAGACGTGGGGCAACGGCATCGGTAAGTCCGGTCTCGGCAAACCCGCGACGGTCACGTGGCGTTCACAGGACGTGGACAGCTCGCAGACCCTGACGGTACAAGTCCTCCGTAGCCCGCTCATCGAGAAGAAGGACAACGAGTGGGTAAACGCCAGTACGGACAAAGGATTCGTTGCGTGGCTCAACAAGTGTACCCACTTCTGTTGCGTTCCCAAATTCAAGGGAATCGCGGGGTCCGCCAAGTTCAACGCCCAGGACGACGTCTACTGTCCGTGCCACCAGTCGGTGTACGACCCCTTCAGCCTCGTAAAGAAATCCTTCGTGGCGCTGCCACGCCCGGAGGGGGACAGCTAAGATGAGTCTCGAACCAAAAGACGAATACGACCACGGGGAGTGGCTCCGTGAGAAGGACCTCACGCCCATCGAGAGTACGTTCCTCACGACGCTGATGTGGATGGACAAGCGCTTCCGCATCGTGGACTACCTCGAAATCCTGGAGACGTTGTACTACCGCGTCAACCTCCAGATGCCGAAAAGCCACACCGAACAGTACGGCCTCGACAACAAGTTCTGGTACTGGTATCCGCTGTACGCGCTGGGGAGCTTTTCCACCCTCGCGTACGCGGTTGCCGCGATCAGCGGCGCGCTACTCGGGTTCTACTACTCGCCCTCGACCGCCGGTGACCCGTCGGCCGCGTACAACCAGCTTACGTTTATCATGACCGACTTGAACTTCGGGTTCATGCTTCGGTCGATCCACCGCTGGGCGGCACAGGTGATGGTCGCGGCGGTGTTCCTCCACATGCTCCGTGTCTACTTCACGGGTGCGTACAAGGAACCGCGCGAGGTGAACTGGATTCTCGGCATCATCCTCATCAGCCTGACGCTGGTGTTCGGGTACACCGGCTACCTGCTCCCGTGGGACCAGCTGGCGTTCTGGGCCGGACAGATCGGCGTCGAAATGAGCCTGTCCGTACCGCTGATAGGCGAATGGGTTGCACACCTGTTGTTCGGTGGCTTCAGCCTGAGTCAATCGACGCTCCAGCGCATGTACATCCTGCACGTGTTCCTGTTGCCGTTCGTCGTGACGACGCTCGTCGCCGTCCACATCGGCATCGTCTGGATGCAGGGCATCGCGGAACCACACTGATACAATGACCGACGAAAACGAATCCCAACCCCGAACCGACGGAAGTGGTACCGGCATCGTCCCGCCGGACGACGAGACCCCGACGTGGCTCGAACGGAAGCAGCGCACGCAGGGGCTCTCCCGGCTGACGTACGAATACTTCGAGCGGTCGCGGCGCGAGGACCAAGACCTCCGACAGGAGTCCAGCTACGTCGAACGTGACGTGCTGGCGTTCCCGACGTGGCCCCACGAGATGATTCGGAACCTCTCGATAGGGAGCTTCTTCATCGGGATGATTTTGTTCCTCGCGGCGACGCTCCCGCCGCACCTCGGACCGCCGGCGGACCCGAGTTCGACTCCGGCCATCATCCTGCCGGACTGGTATCTCTACTGGTCGTTCGGGCTGCTGAAGCTCGGTCCGCTCAACCCCGAGCTGGCCATCCTCGGCGGGCAGAAGCTGATGGCCGACCGGACGTTCGGTGTCGTCGCAAACGTCGTCGTGGTCGGCTTCATCGCCATCGTTCCGTTCCTCAACAAGGGGAGCGCACGGCGACCGGTCGAACAGCCGTTCTGGTCCGCGGTCGGTGTCGGTGGCGTCACGTTCGCCACCACCATCAGTGCGCTGTCGATCAAGAACCTGCTGCCCATCGCGGCACACCTGACGTTCGACTTGGCGTTCTTCGTGCCCGTTATCGCGGGAACCATCACCTACACGGTGCTGAAGTCGATGCGCGAAGGGTACATGTTCAGCCTGAACCGCCGGTACTATCGACTCCGCCCGCCGAAGTAACTACCACACATTTCCATTCCCATTTCCATGTCTTCATCTCGGGACGACGACGAAGAGCGGAGTGACTCGGTATTTGACGACGAATCCGAAGGCGACACCGCGGACACCGCTGGTGGAATCCGTTCGCGCGATGTCGTCGTCCCGCTCCGGGTGTACAAGGCGGTTACCGTTTTCTCGACGATGTTCGCCGTGTTCGCGGTCGTTTTCGGCTTCATCCTCCTCGATTCGGCGACTGACCGAGCGACCGCACCACTTCCGCAAGTGGACTTCCCGCTCGCCATCTTCGGCTTGTTCCTCATCGCCGCCGGTGCGGTCGTCTACGCCTTTTCGACGCGGTTCCGCACCGAGGGAATGGGAAAGTCTAAAGATGACTCCGACGAACCGTCTAACAATGGCTGACGAATTCGCAAAGGGACTCGGTATCGCGGCCACCGCAGGGCTTGCATGGATGGTTCTCTCGGGTTGGTACACCACCCCCGGGTTCGAGGATACACAACTCATCGGGGAAGTCCCCAGCGGCTTGGGCATGTACGGGAATCTGGCCCTCATCCTTCGCGAGGCGACCTTCTGGCTCGCCATCTTCGGGATGGTGTTCTTCTGGCTCGTCATCCCGGTCCTGCGACAGGTTCGCCAGTCTCGCGCGTAAAACGAGTCTTTTCTCCGCTTTTTCTCCGATTATCCGCTGACCGTACCCGCTCACCCGTCGATTCTCGTCCCCGGATTCTCCCCGTCGAGAAACGCCGTCAGGTCGTCCGGGGCGAAGATAGACGCGGGCGCACCGAGTTCGAGCAGTGCGGCGACCTTGCCAGCCATTCCGCCGGTCACGTCGGTCGATTCGCTTTCACCGAGCACGTCCGCGACCGACTCGTAGGACGTTATTTCGGGGATTACGGCGTCGTCTTCGTCGAGGACGCCGGGAACGGTCGAACAGAAGCCAACGCGGTCCGCGTCGAGTTGCCGTGCAACGGACGTGACGAGTTCGTCGCCGCTGACGATGGTGACGCCCTTACCCTCGTGGACGACGACATCGCCGTAAAGGACGGGAACGAACCCTTCTCCGAGCATCGTCGCAATCTGCTGGACCGGAAGCGAGAGCTCCGCGTCCGAATCACGGGACGCGACGGAGAACGGATGAACGGGGACGGCGGGAACGTCGCGTTCGTGGAGGCGGGAGAGCACGAACTGGTCGAGCGTCTCCATCGCGCCGTGGATGTCGATAACCGCCGCGACGTCACTGCTTCCCACCGTTTTCGAAACGCCGTGCTCGCTGGCGTGGTGGTGGCCGAAACTACCGGCGCCGTGAACGAGCACGAGGTCGTCGATTTGCGCATCGCCCACCGCATCCGCAACGTAGTCCAACATCTCCCCGTCCAGCGTGTCGGGACGGTCTTTGTCCGTGATGACGCTTCCGCCGAGTTTGAGGACGGTGAGGCTCATTCGACGCGCACCCCTTCGGTGTCGAGTTCCGCGCGGAAGGCGTCCTCACAGCCGGGCGTGAACCGGAGCGCCGTCTTCGTCTCGTCCGTCGGGTCGAGGGCGACGATACAGCCGCCGCCGCCCGCACCCGTGAGTTTCGCCCCCATCGCACCCGCGTCGCGGGCCGCCCAGACCATGTTGTCGAGCGAGCGCGAGGAGACGCCGAGCGCCTCCAGCAGACCGTGATTGAAGTTCATCAGCTTACCGAGTTCGTCGAGGTCGCCGTCGGCGAGCACCTGTTCGCCTTGTCGAACGATATCGCCGATGTTCTCGACGGTTTCGGCGGCGAAATCGTACTCGTCGCGGAGCGCCCGGACCCCGGCCACGAGTTTTCCGGTGTCGCCCGCGCCGCCGTCGAAGCCGACAACGATGGGGAGGTCGGGTGCCTCGATGGACCGACAGTCGTCGCCCTCGACGCGAACCGCGCCGCCGGTGGCACAGCAGTAGGTGTCCGCGCGCGACGCTTCGCCGTCCTGCACCGCGAGTTCAGCTTTGTACGCACGGTCCGCGATTTCGTCCGATGAGAGCGTCACGCCGAGCTCGCGGGTCGCGGCGTCGATTGCGGCGACGGTCACGGCGGCGGAGGAGCCGAGACCCGCACCGAGCGGGATGTTGCTCTCCACGGTGATGTCGAATCCCGCGTCCGGCGTATCGGTCGCATCGCGTGCCTGTTCTATCGCGGCGTCGATGTAGCCGACACCGGCCCTGACGAGCGACTCCGAGACGTTCACGTCGGGCGTGGCGTTCGTCTCGCTGCTGTACTCGACGGTGAATCCGTCGATACTCAGATCCTTGGCGTGCACGCGGAGTCGGTCGTCGTCCCGCGCTTCGACGGTTACGCTCGCCCGGCGCTCGATGGCGCACGGGACGGCGGGTTCGCCGTACACGACGGCGTGTTCCCCAAAGAGATACACCTTCCCCGGGGCGCTGGAAACGGTCATGCTCGTGGCTCCGCACCGGGACATAACAGGGCTTTCGGACTGCGGTCCGCCCGACACCGAATTCCCCGCGAGCCACCGACGACAGACTAGCTGGTATGTGTATATAATTTGATGCCTCAATCCGTCGTCAGTCCAAAAATATATGCCCATCGGTTGTATCGCCCTTAATACATAATCGAACAATGGCAACTGAGAAACCTGTGAGAGATGAGATATATCCCGGCGGCGACCTCGACGCTGGGTCGTTCTGGCGGCACGCGTTCGAAAATCTGATCGTGCTGTACCCGGAACCGGCGTTCGTCATCGATAAACACGGAACGGTAACGCACTGGAATCGAAGGGTGGAGGACCTCATGGGGTATTCCGCGGATGAGGCAATCGGCATGCCAGCCTACGAACTGTTCGGAACCGACGGGGAAACCGAAACGCTCGCGGAAGCCGTCGTTCGAACGGGCGAGGTTATCCGCGAATCGGACATCCGCGCCGCGACCGCGGCGAGCGGCGAGACGATTCACGGGCGCACACTGGGCGTCCCAATAACCACGCCCGACGGCGAGTGCGTCGGTGCCGTCGAGGTCATCACCCGTGTCACCGAACTCATCGAGCAGCGGGAATCCGTTCGGAGGCTCCAAGAACAGATGACCGACGAGGTGGAGGGCGCCGTCGCCGAACTCCGGGAGTCCGCCGCGGACGTCGCAGACGACTCCCAATCCATCCGCGAATTAGCGCACGACCAATCCCAAAACCTCGGGGACGTTCAATCGGAGGTCGCTACCTTCAGCGCGACCATCGAGGAGATCGCTTCGAGCGCGGAGGAGGTCAGCAGTCAGAGCACCGAAACCAAAACCCTCGCGGAAACGTCAGCCGACGCCGCGGTCGAAACCCTCGCCACGGTCGATGACGTCTCCGAGAGCGCACAGGAAGTTGTCACCGACGCGAACGAACTCGAAGACCGTATCGACGAGATAGACGAAATCGTCGAAGTCATCGACAACATCGCAAAGCAGACCAACCTGCTCGCGTTGAACGCGAACATCGAAGCGGCGCGCGCCGGAGCGGAGGGCGACGGCTTCGCCGTCGTCGCAAACGAGATCAAAGACCTCGCCGAGCAGTCGAAAGAACGCGTCGAACAGATCGAAGCCATCGTCAACGATATCCGAGAAACCGCGCTCGATACGGTCGAGAGCGTCGAGGCCACCAACGACGGTATCGTCGCGGCGACCGAGGAGATAGAAACCGTCGTCGAGAACCAGCAATCCATCGTCACCGCGATTCAGGAAACCGACGTGGGAATCACGGAAATCGCGGACGCGACCGACGAACAGGCCGCGAGCGCGGAGGAGATAGCGACCATCATCGACAACAGCGTTCGCCGGAGCGAAGAGGTGTCGGATTCGGTCGAAAGCATCGCCACCGCCAACGAACAGCAGACGGAGATGGTCGCCGACTTGGAACAGCGGATTCACGCCCTCGAAACCGAAATCGAACAGTCGCTGGACTGAGCGGCCTGTCGAACTAGCCCACTCTATTTTCGGCGGTCATCTCCGAGCGGTTGTGAAGCCGAATCGAAGGCGAGAACGCGACCGCTGGCCGACGAAGCGAATCGGAAAACAGCGCAAATCGAATCGAAAACTCGGCGATTAAATCTCGCTCTCGAAGTCGTCGAGCGAGTAGGTGGGTTCCGCACCGCGGCGGTCGAGCGTCTCGTTGGCGAGCAGCCAGTAGACGACCGACAGCGCCTTGCGACCTTTGTTGTTCGTCGGGACGACGAGGTCGACGTTGCTCGTGCTGTTGTTGGAGTCACACATGGCGATGACGGGGATGCCGACCGTGATGGCCTCCTTGACCGCCTGTGCGTCTCCGATGGGGTCCGTGACGACCACGACGTCCGGCTCGATGTAGCCGTCGTATTTCGGGTTCGTCAGCGTACCCGGGATGAATCGACCCGTGCGGGCACGTGCGCCGACCGCATCGGCGAACTTTTCGGCCGGGAACCGACCGTACTGGCGCGAGGACGTGACCAGAATCTGCTCGGGGTTGTAGTCGGCGAGGAAGTTCGCCGCCGTGCGGATTCGCTGGTCCGTCTTGCTCACGTCGAGGACGTACAGGCCGTCCGTTCGAACGCGGTGGATGAACCGCTCCATGTCCTCGGTCTTCTGCTGGGTACCGATGTGGACACCTGCGCCGAGGTAGTCCTCGACGGGGATGAGGAGGTCCGCCTCCTCGTCGCCGAGGACGTCCTCGTCGAACTGCGGTTCGTCTTCTTCTTCGGTCTCGTCCGCCTGTGCGGCGACGTCTTCGTCAGGGTCGACTGCCGGTTCCGCACCGGACTCGCCGGTCGGCTCCGCGTCGATCTCCTCTTCCGCGGCGTCGAGACCGTCCGTTTCTTCTTCTACCTGTTCGGATTCGTTATCGCTCATAATCGTGATACGTTCTGCTCGATTCGGATGAGTTCGTTGAGTTTTGCGGTTCGCTCGCCGCCGACCGTCCCCGTCTTGATGAACGGTGCGTCGGTCGCTACGGCGAGGTGTGCAATCGTCGTGTCCTCGGTTTCACCGCTTCGATGCGAGATGACCGGGTCGTACCCGTTCTCGACCGCGAGTTCGACGGCATCGAACGCGTCCGAAAGCGTGCCGATCTGATTCGGCTTGATGAGGATGCTATTTCCGGCACCCTTCTCGATGCCCTCGGACAGTCGTTCGACGTTCGTGACGAACAGGTCGTCACCACAGACGAGCGTCTTCTCGCCCACCTTGTCGGTGAGTTTCGCGAACCCTTCGTAGTCGTTTTCGTCCAACGGGTCCTCGACGTACGCGAGGTCGTACTCGTCCACGAGATCCGCGATGTACTCGATCTGCTCGTCGGTCGAGCGCGTCCGGTCGCGGTACTGGTACTCGTCGGCGTCGGCATCGTACATCTCGGCTGCGGCCACGTCGAGACCGAATCGAATCTCGAATCCGAACTCGTCGGAGACGGTCGAGACGGCTTCGTCCATCACTTCGAACGCGTCGTCGTCGTCGATGGACGGCGCCCACGCGCCTTCGTCACCCTTCGCCGAGGGGACTCCCCGCTCGGCGAGGATGTCCGCGACTTCCGAGTGAACGGCCGCGTTGGCGAACACCGCGTCTTGGACGCTCGGTGCGCCGACCGGCGCGGAGAGAAACTCCTGAATCGCCGTGGCGTCGGCGGCGTGTTCGCCACCCCCGATGACGTTACCGAGCGGTATCGGGTAGTTGTCGCCGCGGAACGCACCGCCGAGGTGCTGGTAGAGCGGTGCACCGAGCACGTCCGCCGCGGCTTTCGCGGCGGCCATGCTGATAGCGACGGCGCTGTTCGCGCCGATTTCGGAGAAATTGTCCGTTCCGTCCGCAGCACGGAGGGTTCGGTCCACGTCGCGCTGGTCGCCGACGTAGACGGCTCCTTCGAGACGCGGAACGGCGTGCTCACGAGCGGACGCGATTGCCTCGCTCGTGTCGAGTTCGATGGCCTCGTACTCGCCCGTGCTCGCACCGCTCGGTGCGGCGGCACGACCGAATCCACCGCTCTCGGTCAGGATGTCGGCTTCGACCGTGGTGTTCCCACGCGAGTCGAGTATCTGACGGAGCCGAACGCTCTCGATGCGCGTCATTCTGCCTCCTCACGCCGGACGGAGAACGGCAGCACGCCAGCGTCGTACTCCTCGGCCGCGATGAGTATCGGCTGGGACTCTTGCGTCTCGATGAGGACGGGAGCGCCATACGACACCTGCAGCGCTCGCGCACCGAGGATTCGTGCTTTTTCGTATCGGGAGTATTGTTGTTGAGCCATTACTGGTAGGGTGCGACGATGTCCACGAGGTCTTTGTGAGCGACGAGCATCCGTCGGCAGCAGTGGCGTTCGACACCGAGGTCGTCGAGGACCTTACCGGGGTCTTCGTTGCCCATCTGCGTCTCGGCGCGAGCCTTGTACTCCTGCCAGTGTTCGCTGACTACGTTGCCACACGTGAAACACCGGACTGGAATCATCATGGGGAAATCACCTTAGCGGTAGGACTTCTGGTAGCGGGCACGGGCACCGGGGCCGCCCCACTTCTTCGGTTCGGACTGGCGGACGTCGTTGACCAGCAGGGAACGGTCGAACTCCATGAACGCATCGCGGAGTTCGGCATCGTTCATGTACTGGACGAGACCGCGCGCGATGGCGGTGCGGACGGCGTCTGCCTGTCCGGTGATTCCGCCACCCGAAACGCTCACTTCAACGTCGACTTCCTCACGCTCGTCGCCCGCGATGCGGAACGGTTCGAGCATTTTGAGGCGAGCCATCTCCGGCTCCACCAGTTCGACTGGCTTCGAGTTGATCCGTACGCGACCCTCGCCGTCCGTGACCGTGGCGCGAGCGATGGCCGTCTTCTTCTTTCCGCTCGTGTTCGTTACCATGTGACGTTAGCACCTAGGTAGTCGCTGACTTCGCCCAGCTGGACGAAGCGGATGTTCGAGAGTCGGTCCAACGACGTGCCGTCGAGGATTTCGCCGTCCTCGTCGTACGGGTTGCCGACGTAGACACGCACGTTTTCGAAGGCTTCGCGCCCTCGCGGCTTCTTGTACGGGAGCATTCCCCGAATCGAGCGCTTTGCGAGCATGTCCGGGCGCTTCGGGTAGTACGGCCCCTGGTCGGAGCTGAGGTTGAAGCGCGTCTCGAATTTGTCCAGTATGTCCTGTTTGTCGCCCGTGATGATAGCTTGCTCGGCGTTGACGACGGCGATCGTTTCGCCGTCCATCGCACGCTGTGCGACGTTGCTCGCGACACGACCGAGGATACAGTCGCGCGCGTCGACTACGACATCTGCGTCAAATTCCGCGATGCTCATCGAATCACCCGCACGTTGGAACCACTGGGATTTTGTTCGATTGCCTGTTCGAGTTGGATCGGTTCGCCGTTTGCCTGCTGGATCTTCGTCTCCGCAGTCGAAGAGAAATCGACTGCAGCAACGGTGACGTTCTTCTGCAGGACGCCGCTACCGAGAACCTTGCCGGGTACGATGACGGTCTCGTCTTCCTCCGCGTACCGCTCGATGCGGCCGAGGTTGACCTCCGCGTGCGTACTCCGTGGTTTCTCGAGGCGTGCTGCAACGTCGGTCCACACGTCGGCGTCCGAATCACGGGACACCGACTTGAGTTCGGCGATGAGACTACTGAGCCTCGGGTTAGTTTTGCTCATGCTACTTCCTCCAAGTACTGAGAACTGAAGTGCAGGGAGCAGGATTTGAACCTGCGGACTCCTACGAGACAGCGCCCTGAACGCTGCGCCGTTGGCCAGACTTGGCTATCCCTGCACGCTGAGAACACGTGCGTACCCTCGCGGGCAACACAGTGTTGTCCGTGGCCCTTAAAACCACTTTCGATTGCCGAGGCACATACCTCGGATTCCGCGAGCGACCGTCGCCCGCGAGTCCAGCGATTCCGAGAGTCGAGACTCGCGGAACCGGCGGACACGTCAGGGAGGTTGTAAGGGCCGATCATGGTTATAGTTGAATTGCCTGTTCGAGTTCGTCCGCACGTTCGGTGAGCGAATCGACGGCCTGCGTCACCAACTCTTCGACGGTGAACGAGCCGTCACTTTCGACGTCGAACACGAAGGCGTTCGGAACGTCGTGAACCTCGACCTCCTTTCCGGGGAACCGCTGGGAGAGGTCGTGGTCGAACGTCTCCGTCGGAACGAGTTCACCATCGTCTTCGATGGTTCCGCGAAGGATTCGGGGTTCTTCTTCCCCGAACTCGTCCCGGTCGCCGACGACTTCGACGCGCTGTAGGTGACGATAGCCGACCGCGACGCCACCCTGGTGTTTGGCGTGGTCCTTCCCCGAGCCGAGCACCGCGTCGGCTTCGAGTTCGAGACGCTGCCCCTCTTTGAGGTCGATTATCGGGATGTTATCGTCGGCGGGCTGCACCATCTCGTCCGAGCTGATGAGATCGCCCGAGAACGCGGTTCCCGGTCCCGAAACGTCGAGGCTGAGCGTTACCGTGTCGCCCTCCTCGAACTCTCCGGGCGGCGTCGTCAAAGGAACGAGTCCGAGTCGCAGTCCGATCTGCTCGTCGAACATCACCGAGGAGTTCTCGATGACCCGGAGCGTGTCGATTGACAGCGTCGGGACGTCCGCGATCATCGCTCGGCGAATCCCGTTTGCGAACGCCGGGGTGACGTTGCGAACGAGGAAACGCGCCTTCCGTTCGCCGCGGTCGATGAACTCTACGTCGAAGTCTTCGGTCATGGTTTAGAATCCACTACCTTTCGGTGCGCGGGTACCGTCGTGCGGAATCGGTGTGACGTCCTCGATGCGACCGATTTCGATACCGGCGCGGGCGAGCGCTCGAATCGTCGCCTGCGCACCGGGACCGGGGTTCTGCTGCAGGTTGCCACCGGGGCCGCGCACGCGAATGTGCAGGCCGTCGATGCCAGCCGCTTTGACCTCTTCGGCGACCGTCTCGGCCATCTGCATGGCCGCGTACGGCGAGGACTCGTCACGGTTCTGCTTCACGACCGAGCCACCGGACGACTTCGCAACCGTCTCGGCACCCGTGAGGTCCGTGATGGTGATGATGGTGTTGTTGAACGATGCGTGTACGTGGGCGATGCCCCATGTTTCGTCGTTGTCGCTCATTCGTTACCCTCCGACCGTTCGGGGTGCAGTTCGTCCGCAATCGGGCTGTGCTCGTCGAAGGAGATGTCGGACTCCTCGTCGATCTCGACTTTGTACGACGGAACCGACACGCGCTGGCCGTCGACGGTGACGTGACCGTGCGTGATGAACTGGCGTGCCTGTTTCGGCGTGTGGGCGAGGCCCTTTCGGTACGCGACGGTCTGGAGACGGCGCTCCAGAACGTCCGTGATGTCGAGGAGCAGCACGTCGCCGAGTTCGTCGCCATCGTCGAGGATGCCGAGTCGCTTCAGGCGCGAGAGGAACTCGTCGCTTTCGCTGACTTCGTCGCCGGAGATGTCCCCGAGGAGGGACCGTGCCTCGCGGCGGTAGTTGCGAAGTTCACTCTGTGCTCGCCAGAGCTCTTCCTTGTTCTTCAGGCCGTATCGGTCCATCAGACCGCGTTCCTCGGCGATTCGCTCGCCCTGGAACGGGTGGTTCGGCGTCTCGTAGAACTTGGTGTTCTCACCTGGGAGCGACATTATTCTTCACCCTCGGCTTCTTCCCCTGCGGCTTCTTTGATCTCCTCGACGTTGACACCGATCGTACCCTCGGTACGACCCGTGGACTTGGTTCGCTGACCGCGAACCTTCTGTCCACGCTTGTGTCGGACGCCTTTGTAGGAGTCGATCATCTGCATCCTGTTGAGGTCCCGGCGTCGGGACATCGACAGGTCGTTGCCGGTCTCGTGAGTCGTCTCGCCGGAGAAGTACTCCTTGCGGTGGTTCGTGAGCCACGCAGGAACTTCGTCGGCGTAGTTTTCGACGGCCTCAACGACACGTTCGATGTCGTCATCGTCGAGTCGGCCGAACGTCGCCTTCCGGTCGACGTCCGCCTCCTCGGCGACGATTCGGGCCGTTCGACGACCGATCCCGTTCATTTCGGAGAGGGACCGCTCTACGGTCTTCGTCCCATCGAGGTCAGTTTGCCCGATGCGGACGAAGTACCGAAGGTCGTCGTCTTCGTCCTGTGGTTGTTCGGTACTCATGGTTGATAGTTTGGAGCGTCGAGGGAGGGATTTGAACCCTCGAGGCTTGACGCCACAGAGTTAGCAACCCTGCGCCGTGGGCCAGACTAGGCTACCTCGACACGCTCGCTTGTATATGTTCGCCCTTCCGGACTCGGGACGCGTGCCCCTACAGGTGTCTGCACTGCATTCTACCGGGGGTTACTATTTAAACGCAACGAATGTCTCCCGAACCGCATGAGAGGCCGCCGCAAGCGCCACGGACACGAAATAGGCACCCACGAGAAGCGGCCCCCAAAACACCCACAGTTCGAGCGTCGGAAAGAGGTAACTCCCGAACGCGCTTCCGATGGTGAGCGCGACGTACCCCGGCAGGGCGAGCGGCGTCATCAACCGAGTGTCGAACGCGCCGAGAGCGACCGGACCGACCAACAGGAGATACCAAACCCAGACGGAGCGTCCGAGAAACAGCCGCCGAACGTTCACAGCCCCGCTCATCGGTTCCCTCGCTGTTCGATACCGTGCCGTGAGAGCAGGTCGGTCGCCACCGCCTTCTCCCACTGAACCCGCGTGTCGGCGTCGAGGAAGAACTCTGTCGTCTCCACGATGTATCCCGGCCGGTCGAGATCGCCCGCCACCTTGTGTACCAGCATCGGTCTCGACCCGTCGAGTTCGCCGCCGCGGCGATACTCGTGAAACGGCATGTACCACGGGACGACGTTTCCGTTCAATTCCTCCGCCGTCCGCTTCGCGTACTCGCTCGCGTTTCCGGCGTCCGTCGGCCAAATCATCTGCCCGACCGACGACTCGTGATAGCCGTAGATGCCGACCGACCGATGCAAATCGAGCACCACGTCCGGGTTGTGGCGCTCGACCACTCCCCAGATGGCGCGAGCCAACCTCGTCTCCGGTTTCTCGCCGGTCGGAAACTGACGGTTCAAGTCGCCATGTGCTCCTTCTCGCCGGTCCCTTCGAATCGCCACTCGGTTGGCCTTCGGAAGTACGACCAGTTTTCCCCGGCCGACCTGCCATCCCGCGATTTCGCTCGCGGCGCGATAACCACACTGCTCGTCGCCGTGTATCCCACCGACCACCATCGCCGTCGGCCCGTCGGACGTCCCCTCTCGAACGAAGACCCCCGTCTCGTACTTCGTATCCGGAAGGATTCGATAGGAAGGGTCGAGACTCTCCCGTCCGCTCCCGGCGACCGACATCGCCATCCCTCCGGCGAGGAGTGCGCCGGTCTTCGAAAGCAGTGAGCGCCGTCGCATACGGGAACCGCCACAGTGGAGCACTATCAACCTTGTCGCTCGGTGGTGTGGTCAGAATCGAGAGCCGAAAAAAATCACGCGTCGATATACTGGTCGTCGATGTAGCGGTCGTTTATCTCCCATTCCCCGTCGTCGTTTCGGACCATGTATTCGCCGTAGTACGGGACTCGATTCGCCACCGTCTCACGAAACGCCGACCGGATTTCGGGTTTCGTCATCTCTCCCATCGGTCGGAGGTCGTCGTTGCGATTCAGACAACCTTTTAGGAATCCTTCGTGCGTGACGCGCACGCGGTGACAATTGGAACAGAAGCTCGGGTTCTCCACCGGGTCCACGATTTCGACCATTCCGCCGCCGACCCAGTATCGTTTCCGCCCGTGCATCTCGCGGATTTCTATTTCGTCGGCCTGTTCTTCGAGCCAATCGTGAACCCGCTGGATGTCGATCGCCCACTCGGGATTGCCGGTCAGTTCCGGCATGTATTCGATGAGTTGCAACTGCAACCCGTCGTTCTCCGCGACGTGTTCCACCATCTTCGGAACGTAGCCAGCCGTCGCTTCGAAAACGACCATGTTGAGCTTTACCGGGTCGAGTCCAGCATCGAGCGCCGCTTCGACCCCTTCGAGCACCTTGTCGTACGCACCGCTCTTCGTTACCTCCGCGAACGCTTTCGGGTCGAGCGCGTCCTGTGAGACGTTTACGCGGGACAATCCCGCTTTCCGGAGTTCCTCCGCGCGCCCCGGAAGAAACGTCCCGTTCGTAGTCAGGGACGTCTCCATCCCGTCGGGCGTCCGGCGGATTATCTCCTCCAAGTCCTCCCGGAGCATCGGCTCGCCGCCGGTGAACTTCACCTTTCCGACGTCGAACTCGCGGGCGACTTCGAGAAACCGAACCACGTCGTCGGTACCCATCTCGTCGTCACCCGGCTCCATCGGTCCGCGTGTATCGCCTAATCCCTCGTTGTGGCAGTAGACGCAATCGAAATTACACCGGTCGGTCAGCGAAACGCGCACCCCCGTAACCTCGCGCCCGAACGAGTCTTCGAGCATTAGTATCCCTGTCTTGCGCGCGAGGATTCTTAAACTCGTGGGAGGATGCAACCTGAACGTAACCGAATTCAATTACGGGGAGTTCGACAGCTAGCGGAAATCAGCCTCACAAATCGAAATTTCCGGCTTCGGGGTTCACAAGCCTTATCGACAAATCCCTCCTTATCGTCATCATATGGATGAAACTGACGTTCGAGCCGTTCTCCGAACGGTCGAAGACCCGGACCTCGGCGAAGATATCGTCTCTCTCGGACTCGTAAACGACGTTACGGTCGAAGACGAGACTGCACGGATTTCACTCGCGCTCGGTGCACCCTACGCACCCCACGAGTCGGAAATCGCGAATCGCGTCCGCGAAGCGCTCAACGACGAGGGAATCGACACCGAACTCTCCGCACGCGTC
This sequence comes from Haladaptatus paucihalophilus DX253, assembly GCF_000376445.1. Taxonomy (NCBI): domain Archaea; kingdom Methanobacteriati; phylum Methanobacteriota; class Halobacteria; order Halobacteriales; family Haladaptataceae; genus Haladaptatus; species Haladaptatus paucihalophilus. The sequence continues at coordinate 358,966 of NZ_AQXI01000001.1, forward strand.
GATACCCAGCTCTCCCCGGAAGAGCAGGTGCTTCCGGGCGTGAAAAACATTATCGCAGTCGCATCGGGAAAGGGCGGCGTCGGAAAAAGCACCGTCGCGGTCAACCTCGCGGCAGGACTCGCAAAGCTCGGTGCCCGCGTCGGCCTGTTCGACGCCGACGTCTACGGCCCGAACGTCCCGCGGATGGTGGACGCCAACGAGCGACCGCGGGCCACCGAGGAGCAAAAGCTCGTCCCGCCCGAGAAGTTCGGCGTGAAACTGATGAGCATGGCGTTCCTCACCGGCAAGGACGATCCCGTAATCTGGCGCGGCCCGATGGTTCACAAGGTCCTCACACAGCTCTGGGAGGACGTCGAATGGGGGCAGCTCGACTACATGGTCGTTGACCTACCCCCCGGAACCGGAGACACGCAACTCACGCTCCTCCAGAGCGTCCCCGTCACCGGTGCCGTCATCGTTACGACGCCCCAGCAGGTCGCGCTCGACGACGCGAACAAAGGTCTCCAGATGTTCGGCAAACACGACACCCCCGTCCTCGGTATCGCCGAAAACATGAGTACCTTCAAATGCCCCGACTGTGGCGGCGAACACGATATCTTCGGCCACGGCGGTGGGGCCGAATTCGCCGAGGACCACGAGATGCCCTTCCTCGGCTCGATACCGCTCGACCCCTCCGTGCGAAGCGGCGGCGACGAAGGAGAGCCCATCGTCCTCGACGACGAGAGCGACACCGGAGAGTCGTTCCGCACCCTGACCGAAAACGTCGCCAACAACGTCGGCATCATCAACCGCCGCCGCCAGCAACAGGAGTGAACCATGCCACGCGAGACGGAATCGTTCGACCCCGACGAGGAGCGTATGGAAACCCTCCGAGACATCGCCGACGACATCCGCGGCGAGTCGAGCGAGAGCAAGCTGGTCGCCGCGATGCTCTACCGCGTGAGCGATCTGTTCGACCCCGACGAAGAGACGACGCCGCGTGACATCTTCATCAACATGCGCGAGATAATTCGGACGAAGAGCGAGAACTGACGTGGAGAAAGTCGACCCGTGTGCGTTCAGCGCCAGCGCCGAACGAAAAGCAATCCGACTAGCACGACCAGTCCCAGATAGACAACCGGTACACCACCGATTTCGCGGTCCCCGCTCAACTTCTCACCGAAGCTTTGGGAATATGTGTCGTTTTCGTACTGATAGTGATCGTTCATCCACGTCGGACGGGCCGGCTGGAATGATTCGTTCCATTGCTGGGTACCCTCCCCTGCCTTTCCGACGAACCCGACTTGATCGAGTCCGCCTTGTTTTTTCGTGAGATTGCCGGTGTACAAGCGAGCTTCACCCGCGATTTTCGCACCGCGTTTATCGAGCAGTTCGACTTTGATCGTCGTCGAATTGTTCGGCAGTGGTGTTGGCGCATAGAAGCTCCCGTCCGTCCCTATCGTGTGAACGAACAGCTTCGTCGGATATCGCCGCATCGACGGGTTGACGAGCGTGACGTACGCAACCGCAGACGGTTCCCCATCGATGGTTCCATCGGCTACCGTGACGTTCGCAATATACGGAGTCGGGATTTCATCCGTCGCCGATGCGTTGATTTTCTCGGTGAAGTTGTAGGTAGTGTAATTGCCGTATGTGGAGACGGTTGTCGTGTGGTTGTTTTTGACTATGTCTAAACCTTTAGTGATATTTATCTCTCGATGGATCTGTTGCCCAGGACCAATATCGAAGGACTCATCATGGAAGTCTGTATCATCCACTTGAACAAGTATCCCAGAAAGATCTATATAAGAGTCAGTCGGGTTAGAAACAACAATTGAAACAACATCTTTTGTAAAGTGGGATTTGACACAGACACCATTAAATGACTGTATAAATCTCGTATCACCGCTTTTCGAAACCGGACATCCAGAGTTGCCATTATTAAGTGAATTAGCACCTACAATTGGAACAAAAATGAACGAACATAGTACTATTATAATCATGGTGATTGTAACTTCACGCTTCATGCAGATGATTTGTGCACAATAAGTATATAAAATTAATGTGTTATGTCATGCAGTTTGTTTCACCATTACAGCCGTTTTCTCGTTGGTCTCGGTGGTGTTTGAGTTGCGTCCGAAGATCAGAGTCGGTCAGGAGATTTTGGAAGGACTCATCAACGATCTTCTCCCCGACAGTATTGTTCTGAATTTCGCCACCTTCGGTAACATACTGACGAACAAGGTCGACTTTTGCAGTCACGTAGGTCATTACGACGGTATCTGATTCCAGATACTGATCGACAGTTTTGGTCTCGGTACCCGTCCGCTTCTTTAGACTCCACTTCACGTTCGGGCGATAACTTCCAATTCGCCAATCACTGTTCCGGGCGAACGACATTGCGACATCCCGTTTCGTCGTCGTTGACTGCTCTTGCCATTCGTACTGTGCATCTCGGACTTTCTCCCGCGTTTGCACTCCGTACGTGTAGTCTACGCCCGTGTGTCGTTCCGAGTACTCGAACCGATACTCTGTATCGTACTCTGCATCCTCTACTTTCACTCGCTTTTGTTCACCCGTATAGTAGTCATCGAAGTTAAATTTTTGATACGACCAGTAGGTATCCGTCTCGGTGACCGTATAGGTATATGTCTCGGTCGTCGTGTACGTCCTTGAGACGGTCGTCGTGTACGTGTACTGCTCCGGAACTTCGAAACAAATACCGTTCGGACGACACTGCATCACGTATTTGGTATCCGTTTTCGTCACTTCGACCTGTTTCGTCTTCCGGACCGTTCTAGTCCCCGTCTTCGTCACTTCGTGTTCGTGAGCGAACTGTTTCAACGTTCGATACTGCGCCGGGTGAACCTGCACACGTCGTGTCTCCCCGGTGAATCTCCCTCTCCCCGATTTCGAATCGTGCCATTCGTGCTCGGTCGTCGTGTAGGTGTATTTTTCCGCCTTGCGACCCGTCGACCACCAGTTCGGGTGTCCCTGTAAGAATGCCGACTGCTGTAACTCGGTCGAGAACGACCGATCAACATCTTCGTATTTCGCGTCCCGAACCTTTTTGCGCTCTTCGAGCGAGTACTCGAAGCCATCACGACTCTTCTGATCGACTGAATATCCCTTCGAGAGATAGCGGTCGCGTTTCTCCGGCGATGTTGCGAGTTTCCAGTCGTACGTCGGCCGGTTAACGAAATACTCCGTGCTCTTGATTCTGGGGTTCGTCCAGAACTGACCGTATCTCCGCATTACCTCGACATCCGGAATTTCGATCTCGTTGTACGTCTCCGGTCTCTCTTCGTTATATACCCGCACCTTCACGGTGTCGTTTTTCCGGAACAGTTGGGATGCTGGAAGCTCCACGATTCCAGTGTAGTATCGAGGGTCCGTACCGTGGAAATTTTCTTTAAGACTCCTTTTCGTAATCTTGTCTTTTTGCCAATCAGTGATCGAACCGGATGCACCTTCAATTGAAATCCCCAAATCATATCGAAGGTGATAGCTATTTTTGCTAAATTTGTATCGTTCGGTCGTGACCCGTAGACGTATCGTCTCGTTTGGTTTGTAAGGCCCGTCCGAAAGCAACTCCACATTTTTAATCTCCGGCGCGAAGTAGTTGAGAAAGTGGGAATTGACCGAAGCCGACTTGTTGTATCCGTCGCGGACTTCCAGTCCAGCGAGTTCGACGGAGCTAAACTTCGCTGTCGTGTTATCCGGAGTGATCGGATTAGCTCCTTGTTTCCAGATATACCTTAACTCTGATCCATCCGGGTCGAACGAGTCGCCCGCATCCACAACCATCCCCAGATTGGTCGGACGATAACCGGTCCCCCCATCGCGGATGACCGAAAGTCGAATTTCTGGAGGGCTGGGGTTCACATGCAAGAAATGTTTTTCTTCATAGAACCATTCACTATTCCCCGAATTTGGGTTCTCTATGTTGATATTTTGGACAATATCATAGTTTTTCGGAGTAGAGCCAGCCCAGAGTGTATTAATGGATAAAATATCCCCGTTTACAGATTCCTCTCCGGATAGTTTTATCAGCTTCTTTTCATGTTTGGTGGTGAAATGGAATTTGACATCCGACGGATCAACTCCATTTAAATCTATTTTCGTCACGTGGTGTGCAGTATATCGTTTCGGGTCGATCCGCTCATCGTACGAATCTACATCGTTTTTAACGAACCCTGATTGGATGATTTTCGGCATCTTCGCGGGTGTTATGGTCCGTTTCAGCGTGCTTTTTTGGCCGTGAAAATCGACTGCCGTCACGGAGAGCGTGTACTTCTTACCGACCTTGAAATCCCGAGTGTCGAAGGATACCGATCGATGCCGCTGCATCGCTCCGGGGGAGGTGGCATCCATTTTAGTGTGGCCGATTCTCTTTCCACCCAGCTGGACGCGAACCGATTGCAGGTTACCGTACGGATCTGTCGCGGTGGTTCGACCAGAAACCGCACCATAACTGTCGAGCGATGGGAGGTCAATCGTGGGTTTGGGGTCGGCTACGACAGTGGTCGTCCCGTCGGAAAAACGGGCGATGTCGTGGGAGCCATCAGAGTAGGAGACGGCGGCGTACAGCGAATGGTCACCCGCTTTCCAGTCGGTCGTCAGCGTTCGACCGCTTGCGAGTCGTACGCCGTCTCCAAACCAACGGACGGAACGTATTTGGTTCGGTGTGGGGATAGACTTCAAACGATACGTTCCACGAAACGGTGCCGTCCCCGTGATCAGTGAATCACCAGCAACAGTTGGCGTGTACTTCTGGGCAGTGGAACTCGACGGTGGGGGGCTCCCGTTCGATCGGACGGACAAATCGATCGAATCCGTGTCCGTCTGTCCGTCCGTATCGTACACAGTAGCGGTAACCGTTCTCGTACCGGTGTTCGGGAACGTCCGGGTGATAGTATCGACGTCTTTCGCACCCGAGAGAGAATCTGTGGCGATAGCCGTTCCATCGAGTGACCAAACGATGTGGTCGAGCGATGCAGAACCCGCATCGATAGTCGCGGAGTAAACCGTTTGCTGGCCGACGAAAGGGGTGCGTGAACCCGAAACGTCAACGGTCGGGGACTCGCCCGGCGACACGGTGATGTAGAGCGAGTCTCGACTTTTAGTACCATCCTCGTCGGTAACCGTCACAGATACCGTGTACGTTCCGACGGTGTTCGGACGGAATCGGGTTTGCGGACAACTCGGACAGTTCGGTTCGATCGTTCGATTACCGGGTGTCTCTATCGTCCATTCGTATCCTTCGACGTATCCATCCGGGTCGTGTGAGCCAGTGGCGTCGAGAAGGACGGTGCTTCCTCGCGCGACGTGCTGGTCGAGACCAGCGTCCGCGAGCGGCGGTTCGTTCGCCGTCGTTACCGACGGTAGAAATGTCGTCGTGAGTAGTAGTAGCACGATGGTGCTCGATACGACTCGGTTCATGAGATTCGACGAGTTTTGCATCGGTTTGGTTTAAAAAGTTATTTGATTTATCTATATTTATATATTAAAACATCCGCCTAAAAATGGTGGTGCAATAACCGCGGGCTGTCGTAAAGGTCTGTCCAGCAACGGTTAAACAATCATTAATAAATGCAGAGTTTATCCAGTCAAATCGCCTGAAATCAGCCGTTACGCGCCATCTATCACAATAGTTCCTTGCTAATCTATGGCAAAGGCTTTACCACCTTGCGACTCAACTCTTATCCACTAGGCCCGGGAGGCCAGGAGCTTCAATTATGACGGATGACGAACTCATCTGGCGAATCGCAGGCGGTTCCGGTGACGGGATCGACTCGACGAGTCAGAACTTTGCAAAAGCCCTCATGCGAGCAGGGTTACACGTATTCACGCACCGACACTATCCGTCGCGCATTCGCGGCGGCCACACCTACGTGGAGATTCGCGCGGCGGACCACGAAGTCAAATCGCGCGGGGACAACTACAACTTCCTCCTCGCGCTCGGAGACAGCTTCGCGCGAAACCCACAGGAAGAAGCCTACTACGGCAACGAAGAGATCAAGCCCCTGTCGGAGAACTTGGACGAACTCCGCGAGGGTGGCGTCATCATCTACGATTCGGGACTGCTCGACACCGACGACATTCCGGACTTCGATGAGCGCGTCGAGGAGAACAACTGGCACGTCTTCGACTTGGACCTTCGCGGACTCGCCAAGGAGCACGGCCGCGAAGTCATGCGAAACACGGCCGGCGTCGGCGCGACGTGCGCCATCATCGACCTCGACCTCGAAATCGTCGAGGAGCTGATGAGCGAGGCCATGCCGGAGAAAATCCTCGAACCGAACCTCGAAATCCTTCGAGAGTCCTACGAGGACGTCAAGGAGAACTACGACACCGACGTTGGCGTCACCGTTCCCGAGAGCGAACACGACGAGGAACAGATCCTCATCTCGGGGAGCCACGGTATCGCCTACGGTGCCATCGACGAGGGATGTCGGTTCATCTCCGGGTACCCGATGACGCCGTGGACCGACGTGTTCACCATCATGACCCAGCACCTCCCCGACCTCGGCGGAATCTCCGAACAGGTCGAGGACGAAATCGCCGCCGCCTCGCTCGCAATCGGTGCGAGCCACGCGGGTGCAAAGGCGATGAGCGGGTCGTCCGGCGGTGGATTCGCGCTGATGTCCGAACCGCTCGGACTCGCGGAAATCACCGAGACGCCCATCGTGCTCGTCGAATCGATGCGCGCCGGTCCCTCGACCGGGATGCCGACGAAACCCGAACAGGGCGACCTCGAACACGTCCTGTACACGAGTCAGGGCGACTCGAACCGCGTCGTCTTCGCACCGGGTGATGCCCGGGAATCGTATATCCAGACGCGCAAGGCGTTCGAACTCGCGTACAACTACCAGATTCCGAGCATCATCCTCTACGACCAGAAACTCTCCGGCGGTCACGAGACGGTTACGGAGTCCACGTTCGACCGCGAGCCGAACCCGGACATCGGCGAAGTCGTGACCGAGGAAGACATCGAGCAGGGCGAGCGTCTCGCCGGTCGCTTCAAGCGCTACCGCTACGACGGCGAAGATGGCGTCAGCCCGCGCTCCCTGCCGGGACAGAAGGGCGGCAACTTCCTCGCGTCCGGTAACGAGCACAACGAGGCCGGTCACATCAGCGAGGACCCGGACAACCGCGTCACACAGATGGACCGACGGATGGAGAAACTCGACGCCATCCGCGACGAACTCGACGCGATGGACGAGTCCCACCAGACCGTCTACGGCGACGAGGACGCCGACTACGCCATCCTCAACTTCGGCAGCACGAAGGGTGCCGTCGAGGAGGCAGTCGACATGTTGAACGAGGATGGCCACTCGGTCAAAGCCATGAACGTCAGCGACATGGTGCCGTTCCCGAAGAACGAGGTCAATTCGTTCCTCGAAGGCGTCGACGAAGCGCTCGTCGTCGAGATGAACGCCACGGCACAGTTCCGCCGCCACATTCAGGCGGCGACCGGCAAGCACGGCGACAAGCTGTTCAGCCTGCTGAAATACGACGGCAACCCGTTCGAGCCGACCGACGTCGTAGACGGCTTCGAAGCACGACTCGACGGCAGTGCCGAGCCAGCGCACAACACGCGCATCGAATCCGCAACGGGTGACTGAAAATGAGTGTATTCAACGCAATCGACGAAGAACGAGATATCGACGTGAACGAGTTCACGCCCAGCCTCGAACCGCAAGCGACGTGGTGTCCGGGCTGTGGTGACTTCGGCGTCTTGAAGGCGCTGAAACAGGCGATGCCCGAAGTCGGCCGCACGCCGGACGAGACGCTGCTCGTCACGGGTATCGGCTGTTCCGGGAAGCTCTCGAGCTACTTCCAGAGCTACGGCTTCCACTCCATCCACGGGCGGTCCCTGCCGGTCGCACGAGCGGCCAAACTCGCCAACCCCGACCTCGAAGTCATCGCCGCAGGCGGTGACGGAGACGGCTACGGAATCGGCGGGAACCACTTCATGCACACGGCTCGTGAGAACCACGACATGACCTACATCGTCTTCGACAACGAGATCTTCGGACTGACGAAGGGGCAGACGTCGCCCACGTCCCCGAAGGGACACAAGTCGAAGACCCAGCCGCGCGGGAACGCGAAGAGCCCGATTCGACCGCTCTCGCTCTCGCTCACCTCGGGTGCGACGTACGTCGCGCGAACGGCGGCCGTCAATCCGAACCAGGCGAAGGAAATCCTCGCCGAGGCGATGGAACACGACGGGTTCGCACACGTGGACTTCCTCACGCAGTGCCCGACGTGGAACAAGGACGCAAAGCAGTACGTCCCGTACATCGACGTGCAGGACAGCGACGACTACGACTTCGACGTTCACGACCGTCGTGAAGCGATGGAAGCGATGCACGACGCCGAGGACGCGCTCTACGAGGGCAAGGTCCTCACCGGCCGCTTCTACGTGAACGACGAGCGCCCCTCCTACCAGCAGGAGAAACAGTCCACGGGCGACATGCCGGAAACGCCGCTCGCAGAGCGGTACTTCGACGACGATTACGAGTGGGAACGGAGCTACGACTTCCTCGACCGCCACAAGTAATCTCGTTTCTCCGTTCTCGACGGATCTAACAACCTTTTCATGGTTGCTAATGTGTTTTTCAATTCGCAAGGTATTTTTTCCTGTGCGGGAAACATACTGGTAACATGAGCACGGAATCGACCGAAGACCGCATTCTCCGGGTGTTAGAGGACGATGCGCAAGCGTCGTACTCGGAAATCGCGGACCGGGCCGGTGTTTCGAAACCGACCGTTCGAAAATACATCGACCAGCTCGAAGCTGAAGGCGTCATCGTCGGGTATTCTGCTGAAATCGACCCGAAGAAGCTGTCGAGCCAGAGTATCGCTCTGGTCGGTATCGACGTCGAAAGCGAACGCTACGTCGAGGCGACCCGAGCGCTACAGGAACTCGAAGATATCGATACGCTCTACACGTGCAGCGGCGACCACATGCTGATGGCCGAAGTGCGCGCGCCGAACGGCGATGCGGTCGGGGGCGTCATCAGCGACGACATCCTCACCATCGACGGCGTCACCGCAGCCCACCCGTCGTTCCTCCAAGAGCGACTCAAGTGATTCGTATCGATTCGCGGCCGCAATTCAACGCGTCTTCCACGGCGTTCTCCGGTACTTCAGTTAGGGGGAGCGGCGGTTCCGGGTCGTCGAGAGGTCGGAGCCGACGGTGCCACCAGCCCACGCTCCGCCACGCGTCGTCTTTGTAGCCGACGGCTTCGTACGTCCCGACGTGCTCGAATCCGAGCGATTCGTGGAGGCCGACGCTGGCGGGATTCGGGAGCGCGATTCCGGCGTACGCGTTGTAGAAGCCCTGTCTTTCGAGGAGCGAGAACAGAGACTCGTAGAGACCGTTCCCGACGCCCGACCGACGATGGTCGCGGTGGACGTACACGGACACGTCCGCGGACCACTGGTACGCCTCGCGTGACCGGTGAGAGCCCGCGTAGGCGTAGCCGAGGAGTTCGTCGTCGTGTTCACAGACCACCCATGGATAGGTTGGCAGGGTCGTTTGGATGCGGTCCGCCATCTCGTCTTCGTCCGGTGGCGTCGTCTCGAACGAGATGGTCGTTTCGCGGACGACCGGTGCGTAGATGGCCGCGATGTCGGCGGCATCGCCCGTCTCGGCGAATCGAAGGTTTGGCATGGGCGGTGTACGTTCGGAGCCGGGATAAATCGCCGTCGTACTGGTTGCGCACAAGACCTTTGAGGTGAGCGACGGAATTCCCGAACGATGGCTACCTATCAGCGCGAAGTGTGGGTCGACGCGCCGTTCGAGGACGTGTGGCGGTTTTACTCGACCCTCGACGGCTTGGAGGCGCTCACACCGGGATGGATGAACCTCCGCGTGGAGGGAATCCGCGGACCGGAGGGAGAGTCCGACCCGGACGTGCTGGGGAACAGAACGGAAATCCGGCTGTCGCTTCGGCCGTTCGACGTCGGTCCGCGCCAACGGTGGGTTTCGAAAATCGTCCGGCGCGAGGAGGAAGACGGGGCCGCGATGTTTCGGGACGTGATGGAAGGCGGTCCGTTTCCCGAATGGGAACACACCCACCAGTTCTACGCCGGGGACGGGAAGACGCTGGTACGCGACGTGGTGAACTACCGATTCCCGGCGCTGGGCGAACCGGGAAGCCCGCTCGCAAAAGTCGGTTTCGAACCCATGTTCCGGTATCGACACCGAAAGACGAAGAAACTGCTGGAGCGATGAACTTTATCATCGTCAGCGTGGTATCCGACACCGTATGTCAGATGTAGCTGTCATCGGCGGCGGTCCCGCCGGATTGAGTGGGGCACTGTTCACCGCGAAAAACGGCCTCGATACGGTCGTCTTCGATACCGACGACACCGCGATGCACGCCGCACACCTGTTCAACTACCTCGGAATCAAGAGCATCGACGGTGAGGAATTCATGGAAATCGCCCGCGAGCAGGTGGACGAACAGGGGGCAGACCGAAAGCAGGGCGAGGAGGTCACGAACGTCGAGACGTCCGACGACGGGTTCACGGTTACGACCGCCGACGGCGAGTACGACGCTACCTACGTCCTCTTCACCACCGGACGGTCGCGCGAGATGGCGGAGGACCTCGGCTGTGAGTTGAACGACGACGGGACGGTGAAAACCGACTCGGACAACGAAACGACGGTCGAAAACGCCTACGCCGCGGGCTGGTGTTCCCGGGCGGACAAGATACAGGCGGCCATTTCCGTCGGCGGCGGCGCGGCCGCTGGCTTGGATATCCTGAGCACAGAAAAGGGACGTGCATTCCACGACTTCGATACGCCGGACGACGCGGAGTAGGCTACTCGACCGCTTCGCCGTAATCTCCGCCGAACTTCATGAAGAAGTATCCTATCGAGAGGGTGAACGCGAGCGCCCCCGACGTCGCAATGCCGAGCGTTTTCGCGTTACCCGGAATCGCCGGTTCCGACGACCCGGACGAGGAGCCGACGGTGATGGAACCGGTCATGCCAGCGCTCTTGTGCGGGGCACAAACGTACGCGTACTCGCCAGCCGTGCTGAACGTGTGTGAGTAGGTGTGACCGGTGTCGAAAAGCTCGCTTGCACTGCCCGAGCCTTCCCAGCCGGCACCCTCTGGTTGGCTTTCGGGGACGACGTTGTGACCGTCCGACTCCCAGACGAACTTGACCGTCGTCCCGGGCGTGACGGTCAACTTGTCCGGGTCGAACACCAAGTCGCCGCCCGGACCGACCTTCACGGTCTTCGTCGCGCCACCGCCGCCGCCGGAACTGCTGTTGTTTTCACCGGAACTGGTCGTCGTGCCGTCTTCCTGTGCGGCCGCCGTTCCGGCCGCACCCGCCGCGACGACACCCGCAGAACCGAGGAGAAATCCACGTCGAGTGACTGATTCATCCGCTTCCCCATCTGTCATGAGCGGGGGTTTGTACCGATGGGTACTGAATACTTTGGTTTGCCTACGACCTTATCACCACCTTTTACGACGGTCGAACGGTCAGCGCGGGTCGAATCGACCCGCGCCGACCCGTCTTCTTCACGGCAAAGCCGTGAAGAAACGAGGGAGCAAAGCTCCCTCGCATTCCCTGTAAAAGCTGGACCAAAAGCACTCCTCCCTCGCTCCACTCGGTCGTCGGCCCGGAAAATCTTCGATTTTCCGGTAAAAACGCTAGAGACTAGCGGCTGTGTCACCAACCGCCCCGGAATCCTGTCGCGTGCTCATTTCTAGTAGTTGCATCGATAGCCGATTTCTGGCGGTCGTCTCAATTGGTCTATCGCTCTCACCGGTCGCTAGTTCTTTGTGAGCGACTGGAAGAAGAGGTAGGCCGGATGAATTTTCACGACAAGCGGACTCTCCGTGAGCGAGCGTAGCGAGCGAACGGGCCGAGGAACCCCCGGACGGAGCGACTGAAAGGAGCGACGGAAGTGGGGTGACGTGGTGCTTTTGGTCCAGCTTTTACAGGGAATGCGAGGGAGCGGAGCACCCTCGTTCCTCCACGGCGAAGCCGTGAAGAAGCCAGCAAGAGCGATGGCTGTCGCCATCGCTCCTGCTTGTGACCGTCGTAAAAGGTGGTGGCTGAAAGTGGTGGCTCTAGAGCGCGTAATCGTGCTCGCCGTCCTCGGTTTCGAGGAAGGCGGTGAGGAGATCGATGGTCGCGGATACGTCGTCGCCGTTGGCACTCTCGGTGACGGTGTGGAGGTAGCGCGTCGGGATGGAGATAGCGCCGACCGGTTTCGCACCGTAGGTGTTCTGGAAACCGGCGGTGTCGGTCCCGCCCGAGGGGAGCACTTCGAGTTGGTACGGGATGTCGCGCGCCTCGGCCAGCGACCGCATCCGACGGTGGACCTTCGGGGTGGTGACGACGCTGCCGTCCTTGAGTTTGATAGCGGTGCCGTCACCGAGGCTGGTCACGTAGTCCCGTTCGCGCTTCACGGCGGGGAAATCGTTTGCGACGGTGACGTCGAGGGCGACCGCGAGGTCGGGGTCCACGTCGACGCCGAGTGCGGTCGCACCGCGAAGGCCGATTTCCTCCTGTACCGTGGCACAGAAGTGGATGGTCGCATCGGGGTCCTCGATTCGCTTTGCAGCCTCCAGCATGGCGAAGAGACAAACGCGGTCGTCGAGCGCCTTGCCGGAGACGTTCTCGCCGACTTTCCTCGTCGTCTGTTCCATCGTAACGATGTCGCCGACCGACACGCACTCGGTCGCTTCGTCCGCCGGAAGCCCGAGGTCGACGTAGACGTCCTCGACGTCCTCTTCTTCCTCGTCGCCGTCCAACAGGTGCGGCGGTACCGAGCCGATAACGCCGGGTAGGTCACCGCCCTCGGCGTGAACGACGACGCGCTGTGCTCGCAACACGCGGGAATCCCAGCCGCCGAGCGCGTCGAGCGAGACGAAACCGTCCTCGTTGACGTGCCGGACCATGAATCCGATTTCGTCCATGTGGGCGGCGACGGCGACGTCGTAGTCCTCGGACCCTTCTATCGTCCCGACGACGTTCCCCATCGCGTCGGTGTGGAGTTCGTCAACTTCGTCCTCCAACTCCCGTCGAACGATGTCTCGGATTCGGTCCTCGTACCCCGCCGCACCGTTCGCCTCCGTCAGTTCGCACAAAAGTTCGAAATCGAAATCGAATGCCATACCGAATCTCGTTCCCATCTCCGTATAAACCTCTCTGAAGCGGTGAATAAACTCTCAACTTGTGTATCGTGGTTTCGGAACGTTTTTGCCGTTTACTCACACAGTGGCTGACATGGCTGACAAAGAAGCGGAATTCCGACAGCAGTTCCAAGACGCGTTCGAAGGTGCAGACTACCCCGTCAGCAACCCGATGGAACTCGTTCCGGCGCTGCCGAACGGTCCCGGCACGCGCTTCGAAGCGGGCGATACGAGCTTCACGGCGATGGAGCTCGCAACGAAGATGAACGACGCACAGGACTTCCCCTACGACGACGTTGACGCCCTCGTCGATGACCTCATCGAAGGGCTGAAACAGAAGGACATGCTGTAACTACGATTCTTCTTCCTCGTCCGGAAACGCGACGAGCAGTACCTCCCACACGTCGTGTTGCTCGTTGAATCGACTGTCTATCACCCGGTCGTTTTTCCCGAGCGGAATCGGCTGCTGTGGCTGCGACACTTCGAGCCACGTCAGCGTCGGCTCCGTGATTTCCATCTCGGCGATGTCCGCTATTTGCTCGGTTTCCGCCCCGTACTCACCCATTCGTCTTTCGTGGCGTTCCATCGTAGACCCCGTGCCGGATACCACAGCCCGACACATAACTGTGCTGGCGACCGCTGCGGCGAGAACGAGTCGGGCGGGGCGTCAGCGTTCAACGTCGGGGTTTTCGGGGACGTTGGCGCGCTGTCGTGAGTAGCGGGGATGGTCGTCCGCGTACACGTGGTCGAAGATGGCATCGACGTCGTAACCGTCGTGCGCTTCGGCGGCCTCGACCGCTTCCGCGACCCGCGCTTTCGCCTCCTCACGAAGTTCGTCCTCGTCCTCGTCCGTCCAGCCGTGCTCCGTTTCGAGGTACTCGCGGGTCCGTTCTATCGGGTCCTTTTCCGCCCACGCATCGACTTCCGCGTCGTCGCGGTACTTCGTCGGGTCGTCGGTCGTGGTGTGCGCACCTTGCCGATACGTGACCGCCTCGATGAGTATCGGCTCCCCCTCCTTCGCGCGTTCGAGCGCGTCGGAGACGGTCCGGTAGACGGCCAGCACGTCGTTACCGTCCACGCGGACCCCCTCGAAGCCGTATGCCTGTGCTTTCTGGGCGATGGTGGCGCTGGCCGTCTGGCGCTCGCGCGGCACCGAAATCGCCCACTGGTTGTTCTGACAGAAGAACACCGTCGGCGTCTCGAAGACGCCAGCGAAGTTCAGCGCCTCGTGGAAGTCGCCTTCGCTCGTCGCGCCGTCACCGAAGCTGGCGAGGACGGCGCAGTCGTCGTCCGTGTAGTTCGCACCCATGCCGACGCCGACCGCGTGAGGCAGTTGGGTGGCGATGGGAATCGTCGGCGGAAACGTCCGGAGTCCGTCCGCATCCTCGCGGTCCACGTAGTTACCCGCTCCCGAGAGGTGGAGCAGGATGTCTCGCATCGCGTGCCCGCGGGTGATGTAAATCCCGTGGTCGCGGTAGGTCGGGAAGCAGTAGTCGTCCGGCGAAAGCGCGTACGCCGCACCGACTTGTGCCGCTTCCTGCCCCTGCAATGGCGCGTAGGTCCCGATCCGCCCCTGCCGGTGGAGCGAGACGGCTTTCTCGTCGAATGTCCGTGCGAGTACCTGTAATCGGTACATGTTCTCCACGTCCGTCGGGGAGAGATTCACGTTCCCTTCGACACTACCGTCGAGTCCAACTACGCGCGCCATGTCAGGTGCTTGTGAAGCCATATCTTGGAATCACCGACTGTCTATCGGTCAAACGGCATCATTCGTTATAAAGCATCGCCACAGAAGGAATATTGGGATGAATAGATAGGTGGTTTAAGTACCCGAATTATAAATCGCCGAGGATTCTTCCGAAAGTGACGGAATAACCGACGATTTGTCAGGATGTTACGTTTCGAAACATTTAGGCGGGGGCTGAGAGATGTGTAGGCGTATGTCACAGTGGATCGGGCGGACGTTCACGAGCGACGCGGGATGGAACTTCCTCGAAACGATAGTCGATATCGGGAACCGTATGACGGGAAGCGACGGCGAACGAGCGGCCGCGGAGGTTACCCGCGACGCGCTCGCCGAGGCCGGCGCACGGAACGCCCGGTTGGAAGAGTTCGACGTACAGGGCTGGACGCGGGGGTCCAGTTCCATCGAGGCCGGCGAGACGACGCAGGACAGCATCGCGCTCCCGCGCAGTCCCGCCGGAAGCGTCGACGGTGAGTTGGTAGACCTCGGCTACGGACTCCCGGACGACTTCGAGAAGCACGACATCGAGGGAAAAGTCGTGATGGTCGCCTCGAACGTCCCGAGCTACTACGACCGGTTCATCCACCGACGGGAGAAGTACTACTACGCCGTCGAGGGCGATGCGGCCGCCTTCGTCTTCCGCAACCACGTCGAGGGCTGTCTCCCGCCGACCGGCAGCGTCGGCACCGAAGAGGACCCCATCGGCGACATCCCCGCCGTCGGCGTCTCGAAGGAAGTCGGTGCTCGACTCGCTCGGCGCTGGGAAGGTGACGACGTGACGGTGAACGTCGATGCGGAGATAGACGACGCGACCAGCCAGAACGTTCACGCCGAACTCGGCCCGGACACCGAGCGGGAAGTGCTCGTCACCAGCCACATCGACGCCCACGACATCGCCGAGGGCGCGATGGACAACGGCGCGGGAACGGCCATGGTCGTCGAGATGGCGAACGCGCTCGCGGAGCGCGAGGACGAACTCGACACGAAGGTTCACTTCGTCGCCTTCGGTGCCGAGGAAGTCGGTCTCGACGGGTCGTCGCACATGGCCAGCGTCACCGACTTCGACGGCATCAAAGCCATCCTGAACAACGACGGCGTGGCCCGAGGGCGGACGCTCACGTTCACCACGCACGGGTTCGACGAACTGGACGACGCGGCTCACGAAGTCGCGGACCAGTACGGACACCCCATCTCGACGATTCCCGAACAGGGACCGCACAGCGACCACTGGCCGTTCGTCCAGTGGGGCGTCCCGGGCTATCACGTCATGAGCGAGACGGGCGACGAGGGACGTGGATGGGGACACACTTTCGCCGACACGCTGGACAAACTCGAAGTCCGCGACCTCCGCGAACAGGCCATCCTCCTCACCGAGTTGGCTGTGTACCTCGCGAGTGACGAGTTCGAGGTCGAACACAAAGCCCCCGAGGAAATCGCCGACGCGCTCGAAGCCGAGGACCAAGCGGCGGGGATGAAGATAATCGGCGATTGGCCCTACGACGAGTAACCCGCGTCCGTTTCCGTCGCGCGATTTCACTCGGAGCGCGGTATCCTTTTCTGGTCGGGGTGAGACTGTTCTGATAATGACCGAACCACGCGACCACTATGGACGGAGGCCAGAATGCGTGTAGGCATCGTACCGAGTACCGACGGCGATGTCGTCGAGGAAATCGAGGGTGCGCTCGGTGACGAAGCCGAACCGACGACGAGCGAGGACACCGGAACCGTCCTCGACGCGAACCCGACCGTCGTCGTCGCGGTCGGCGAGCAGGCAGTAACGAACCTCGTGCGCGCGGGCGTGTCGGTCCCGGTCCTGCCGGTCGATGCCGGACCGGGACTGGAGAGCGTCGCGCTCCGGCCGACCTCGAACCCGCCGTCGCGGACCTCCTCGCCGGGGAGTGGACGACGGTGGACAGACCGCTACTCTCGGCAACGGTCGATGGTGAACACGTCGCCGACGCGCTGTTCGATGCGACGCTGGTGACCAGCGAACCCGCCCGAATCTCGGAGTACAGCGTCCGCGTCGCGGGCGAAGAGGTTTCCCAGTTCCGTGCCGACGCCGTGGTCGTCGCCACGCCGACCGGGAGTTTGGGCTACGCGCACGACGCCGGAGGACCGGTCGTCGAACGCGGTACCGGGGTCGTTTCCGTCGTTCCCGTCGCACCGTTCGCCATCCACGTCGATAACTGGGTGCTCCGCGGCCCGGTGACGTTGGCCGTCGAACGCGACGAGGACGCGGTGGAACTCCTCGCCGACGACCGGTCGGTCCGTCCCGTCCGACCGCACGAACCGGTCGAAGTTGCGTTCGACGGGTCGATGGAACTCGTCAGCGTCGAATCAAGTCGGCCGTTTTTCGACGAGTGACCGAGCGGCCCAATTGGAAAGAATATAATACGCTGTCGCACTGAGTTTCGAGCATGCAACCCCTATCATTACTCGGACCGGTCGACGCGCTCGAACCGTACGCCGGGTTCGTCGTGTTCGGTCTCGTGTTGGTCAACATGCTGACGCGTATCCTCGCGTCCCGTAACTACGAGAAACAGGCAAAAGACGACGACCGCGAAACGCTGAGTCGCTGGATTCCCCACGAGGTCAGCAACATCCTGCTGGTCCTCTCGGCGTTTTACTTCCTGACGCTCCACCACCACGGCGGTATCGTCCTCTCGACGCTCGTCCTCGGTCTCGTCATCACCGACTTCTTCGAAGTGGAGGCCCGCTCGGTCGAGCTGCGTCGTGGACTCCCGCTCGAAAAACCGAAAGCGGCCGTCTTGGCGTCCGTGCTCGTCCTCATGTACATCGGCTACGAGACGGTCTTCTTCATCATCAAGCCGATCTGGGACGCCGTTATCTGAAGCGGCTCCGTTCGGTTTTCCCTTTCTCGTTTCTCACATCCCGCTCCCGAGTGATGGGGTTTCGATTTTTCGTGGAGTCCAGTTTCGAGGTCGGACCTCGGTCGCAATCGGAAGGTCCGACGCGTTCCGATTGCGTGTCCGAGCGAACGGTATCCGCTCGAATACCACCGAAACGGTAGACAAGATACTGAATACGGCGGAGAGAGTACTGAATATGGAAAATAGTACTGTAATACAACGAAAAGTACTGAATGGTACTAAAAAGCACTGTTAAATACTGAAATATACTACTTCTTCGAACCGCTCGTTTCTATCGACGAGACACCACGCCGCGTTCGCGCCGCTCACGGCGTCACGAACGTCGAAAAAGACGGAAATCGCGTCGTGGAGTTCAGTCTTTGCGTTTCACCACGTCCCCGAGGGTGTAACTCCCGGTCGAACTGCCGCCGCTCCACTCCTCGTCGTCCGCCCCGGCGCTACCGACGGTGAGGCTGATGTCGAGTTTTTTCTCCAGTTTCCTTTGCACGCTGTCGCTCGGCAGGATGTCGCCGTGTTCGAGCTTGCTGATGAGGCTCGCCTTCTCGTTGAGTTCCTTGGCGAGGTCCTCTTGACTCAGACCGGTCGATTCGCGCGCGTTTCGAATTCGGTCGTCGTAATCCGGCGCGATTTCGTCCATGTCGTCGAACATGTCCCTCCGGCGCGAGCGCGACCCGCCGGATGACCCCGCACTGCCAGTGCTGGTGCTCGAATTGCCCGAAGACGAGGACGAAGACGTCGAATACTTGGTCGAGGTGGAGGAGGTCTGTTGTGTCTTGACTTCCGTGCCGAAGTCGGCACAGTTGTCACACACGTCGAGTTCCGCACCTTCGACCTTGATAGTCTTGGGAGACGCCGTTTCGGCACCGCACATCTCACACTGAACCATACTTGCTATTTACCGTCTCGACTCATAAATGGCACGCCACGTCAGGACAAGGCGCGCCACGAATAGTAAAATCGCTGGAGCGCCGTGATGTGCCCGACGACGGCGAACAGGGCGAGTAAAAGCACGACGAGCGAGTACCCGCCGACGGATTGGACGAACGCGGCCAGCGCACCGACGATGCCGATGAGCGCCAACCGGTCGGCCCGGCCGAGCAAACCGCCGTACACGCGGTCCAACCCGACGGCTTGGGCTTGCGTGCCGAGGTACGAGGTCATCAACACGCCCGTCACGGCGGCGAGTCCGAGCGCGAACCGGCCCAGTCCCGCCGCGAACCCGACGATGAGGATGATGTCGGCGTAGCGGTCGAGAACGTGGTCGAGCAGGTCGCCCGCGGGCGAGTCGGTGCCGAGTTCGCGGGCGAGCGCACCGTCGAGGATGTCGAGCCAGCCGTTCAGGAAGACGAGGACGGCACCGACGAGATACCAGACGGGGGCACCCGGGGCGACGTAGAACGCCACACCGGCACCGCCCGCGAGGACGAACGCGATGATACTCACCGCGTTGGGCGTTAATCCGAGAGTTGTCGATGCCGAGACGAACGGTCGAAGCGCGCGGTTGGCGACGGGGCGAAGTTGGTCGAGCATTAGAGGTACTCCAGATAATCGACGGTTCCGGCGGACGGTTCGCGCTCGCCCTCGATAACGGCCTCGATATCCGACGCGACCGCGTCCGGCGCTCGGTCGGTCGTGTCGATTTCGTAGACCGACTCGGTGCCGTGTTCCGCGACCGACTCCGATAAAATCACGTCGAGAGCCTCGCTCTCGGCGTTCTCCTCGGCCTTCGCGTCCGTCTCGCCGCGTTCGAGCAGTCGCTCGCGCAGCTCTTCGGGGTGACACCGGAGGACGACGACCTTCTCGGCGTCGAAGTGGTGGGCGAGGTGCGAATCGACGAGCAGGTCGTCGCCTCCGTCGCCCTGTTCGTCCAACCACTGCCGAATCGCGTCGAAGTTCGCGTAGAGACTCCCGCGCTCCTCGTCCGCCCCGTCGTGGAGTTCCTCCTCCCGAATCGCGTCGTTCAGGTGGACGACTTCGAGGTCGGTTTCGACCAGTTCCGTCGCCGTCGTCTTGCCCGTGCCGGGGGTTCCGGTGACGGCGACCCTCACGAGGACAGCACCTCGTTGAGTTCGCGCACGGCGCGTCGGGTTTCGTCTTTCGTCCCACACGTGATGCGCACGCAGTCGGGAAGCCCGAAGCTCGTGCAGTCGCGGAGGATGACGCCGCGTTCCTGGACCGCCTCGGCGACGGCGCTCGCGTCGCCGACCTCCGCGAGGACGAAGTTGCCGTGGCTCTCCCACGTCGGCGCGTCGAGGGTCTCGTAGATGTACTCGCGCGCCCATCGGGCCGTCTCAATGGACTTCTCGACGTGTTCGTCGTCCGTGAGCGCCGCGAGGCCGCCACGGCAGGCGAGTTCGCTGGCCGCGAAGGGCGTGTTCACGCGTGCGTACGCGTCGGCCCACTCCTCGGGGACGACGGCGTAGCCGAGCCGGACGCCCGCGAGTCCGTACGCCTTGGAGAACGTGCGGAGGACCGCAACGTCATCACGCGGAGCGTGATTGCCAGACGCACCAGTAGGTGCATCGCTGTCATCACGCGGAGCGCGATTGCCAGACACACCGGCAGATGTGTCGCTGTCATCGCTCTCGGCGAGGAGCGAAATCGCGCTCGGTCCGTCGGCGTACTCGCCGTAGGCTTCGTCCACGAGGACGAGCGTTTCCTCGTCGGTCTCGTCGGCGATTTTCGTCACGGCGTCGAGCGAGAACCGGCCGCCAGACGGGTTGTGCGGGCTGGTCAGGTAGACGATTCGCTCGCCGTCGTACTGGGAGAGCACGGTGTCCGCGGTCAGCGAGAAGCCGTCCTCGGCGGAGAGGCGGTACTCGTTCACCTCGCCGTGGTGGTAGCGGGCGCTCATGCCGTAGTAGGCGAACCCGGGGGAAGGGACGAGGACGGTATCTCCCGGGTCGAGCATGGCGCGCGAGAGGTAATCGAGCGCGCCGTCGCCGCCGTTCGCCAGCCACACCTGTTCGGATTCGACGTTCCAGCGGTCGGCGAGCCGGGCGGTGAGGTCGGTGTGTGACGCCTTGGGGTACGTGCTCGCGTTCCCGGCCGCATCCCGGATGGCGTCCACCGCCGCCGGACTCGGCCCGAACGGGTTCTCGTTCGATGCGAGTTTCACGAGGTCGTCGGGGTCGATACCGAGTTCCCGAGCGACTTCTTCGATGCCCCGTCCGGCCTGATACGCGACGTGCGCGGAGAGGTCTCGTGGTTCCATGTCGGGAGGTGTCACCGACCGGTCTTAAGCGTGGCCACCCGCGGCCAGCACGACTAAACGATTTCCGACCGACTCAGCCGTGAGGTACAATGACACATCATCGACATCGTGAGCGCCAACGCGGTCGGGAGAGCGAACGGGAACCCCAACGGTACGGCGGTCCGCGGAAGGAAGGGAGAGAACGAGAACGGCAGGCGGGCCACCAGCGACGGTACGGGTCGAAACCGAACCGTCGGCAAGGCGGTCGGGGAGAGCAACACGAACCACATCGACGACAGCAACGACAGCAAAAAGAGCGACGCTACGGTCGCCAGCGGCAGGGACAGCGACAGCACGGGGTCGAACAGCACCGAGAGGGAGGCGAACGACGAGGTGGAATCGAACGGCAACAGGGCGGGTCCGAACGACGGCTGAGCGACGTCGAGCGAACCGTAATTCGCGGGGGGAGACAGGAACGACGACAGCGACAGGAGCGCCTACAACGGGAACGACGGTACGGAAAACGGCGACAAGGAGGGGAACGCCAGCGGCGACACGGCGGGTCACACCGGTCGGAACAGCAACGCTCGCCGACGGAGGAGCGATATCGACACCCCACCGAGCGACGACGGCAACCGCACGAACAGCAACAACGGGGACGACAGCAACCGCACGAACAGCAGCAACCGGAGCGACAACCACGACAATCGGAACACCAGCGACGACAGGGACAACGCCGACAACAGGAACGCCAGCAACGGCTCCAAAGACAACTGCAGGAGCGGTAAGAGCGGTAGGAACGGCAGGGGCGGTAAGAACTGGCAGGAGCGATTCGAGGACACCGCCGTCGAAACTGTCCTTGCGTTTTCAGCCAGAGTCCTCATACCGGCGACCGATGTAGCGCCG
The DNA here is from genome assembly GCF_000376445.1 of Haladaptatus paucihalophilus DX253. NCBI lineage: Archaea > Methanobacteriati > Methanobacteriota > Halobacteria > Halobacteriales > Haladaptataceae > Haladaptatus > Haladaptatus paucihalophilus. The sequence goes on from NZ_AQXI01000001.1 coordinate 380,852, forward strand.
GTGGCATGATTCTCGACACGACCGCCGACGGAGGAACGCGATGACGCACATCGGCTACACCATTTCGAGCGAGGAGCACGGGCCGAACGAACTGGTCGACCACGCGGTCCGCGCAGAGCGGGCGGGATTCGAGTTCGCGTCCATCTCCGACCACTACCATCCGTGGATAAGCCAACAGGGAAACGCCCCGTTCGTCTGGTCCACGCTTGGCGGGGTCGCACGGGCGACGGACGACCTGCCGGTCGGGGTGGGGGTGAACTGCCCCATCATGCGGATGCATCCGGCCATCGTCGCGCAAGCCGCCGCCACCGCCGCGACGATGTTCGAGGGCGATTTCTTCCTCGGCGTCGGGACGGGCGAGCGCCTGAACGAACACGTCACCGGCGAGCACTGGCCCGAACACGCGGTTCGAACGGAGATGCTCGAAGAAGCGGTCGAGATTATCCGCAAACTGTGGCAGGGCGGCCAGCAGAGCTACTACGGCGACCACTTCACGGTCGAGAACGCGCGCCTCTACACGCTCCCCGAGGAACCGCCGGACATCATCGTCTCCGCCTACGGGAAGCGAGCGGCGCAAGCCGCCGCTGACCTCGGCGACGGGTTCTGGAGCGTCGGTCCGCAGGACACGGTGGAGACGTGGGAGGACGCGGGCGGCGAGGGACCGCGGTATAGTCAGATGACCGTCTGTTACGCGGAGGACGAGGAGGACGCCATCGACACGGCCCACGAGTGGTGGCCGAACAGCGCGCTCGCGGGCGAACTCAACTCGCAACTGCCGACGCCGACCCACTTCGAACAGGCGTGTGAAATGGTCACCCGCGAGGACATCGCCGAGGGGAGCATCGTGACCGACCCCGACCCGGAGACGCACATCGAGAATGTAGAGCAGTTCGCCGACGCGGGCTACGACCACGTGTACGTCCACCAAATCGGCCCCGATCAAGAGTCGTTCTTCCGGTTTTACGAGGAGGAAGTGCTACCCGAGGTCGAATGAGCGAAGCCGACGGACGCGGAGGGAGCGAATCTTCGCTCCGTCTTCGAGACCGGAGCGAACGGACTCGAACAGGCGCGAACGGGAAGGACAACCCTCAAGGTTTAGGTGTGCCTAATCTCGTTCGAAATGGAGTTAACGCGCCGGGACGCGCTGTCCGCCCTCGCCGCGAGCGGCGTCGCCGTCGTCGGCGGGGCGGCGCTGGTCGAATCCGACGTGTTGGAGTTCGGCGACGACGGGAAGGAGCCAGCGCTGGCGACACACGACATCGACACGCTCGTCGCGGTCGCGCGGGTTGTGTTCCCCACCGAAGTGACCGGAATCCGGGAGTTTGTGACGACCTACGCCGTCGGACGCACCGAGGACCGCCCGGGCTACCGGCTGGGAACGGCCGCCGCGATTTCGACCCTCGACACCTACGCGACCGAGTGGTACGACGGGACGTTCGTCGAACTCGACCGAGAGACGCGAAACACCCTCCTCGACGAGATGGGTGTGGCGACCGCGCATCCCGACCCGGACGGGTCCGACGCGGCGCGGGTCCGGTACTACCTCGTCAACGACGTCCTCTTCGCGCTGTTCACCTCGCCGACAGGCGGGAAACTTGTCGGCACCGAAAATCCACAAGGGTACCCCGGCGGCCTCGACACCTACCGAGGTGGTGATGAATGACCGACCGAACCCCCTCCGAGCGTGCCGACGTCTGTGTCATCGGCGCGGGTCCGGCGGGCGCGTTGGTCGCTCACACGCTCGCGCGACGCGGCCACGATGTCGTCGTCCTCGAAGCGGGCGAGCGATTCGAATTCGAGGACCGAAAACGTCGGATGGAGCGAGCGATTCGCCCCGGCGACGACGACCGCTCGGTCTGGGACATGGGCGGGCCGCGGGACGCCTACACCTCGACCGGCGAGCAGTTCTATCCGCTGAACCGCGCCCGCGTCAAGGGGGTCGGCGGCAGCACGCTCCACTGGCAGGGAATGGTCATGCGCCTGCACGAATCCGATTTTGACGCGTGGCCCATCAGCTACGACGACCTTCGACCGTACTACGCCCGCGCCGAGTCGCAACTCGGAGTCGCGGGTGCGGACGACAACCCCTTCGCGCCGCCGCGCGAGGAACCGTTTCCCCTGCCCGCGTTCCGTCCCTCCCACAGCGATTCCATCTTCGCCGACGCGTGCGAGTCGCTCGGCGTCGCCATGCACTCCGTGCCGAACGCGCGCAACTCCGAACCGCACGACGGACGAAGCGAGTGCGTCGGCTACGGCACCTGCAAACCGGTCTGTCCCTCCGGCGCGAAGTACGGCGCCGACGTCCACGTGCGGAAGGCCGAGGAGGAAGGCGCGCGCGTCATCGACCGCGCGGCGGTGCAACGCCTCGAACACGACGACGAGGGAAAGCGCATCGAAGCCGCGGTGTACGCCGCGCCGGACCACGGGAACGGGGGAACGGGAAGCGTCGAACACCGACAGGAGGCCCGCGAGTTCGTCCTCGCCGGTGGCGGGGTGGAGATACCCCGCCTGCTTCTCCTCTCGAAATCGAAGACGTATCCCGACGGACTGGCGAACACCAGCGGCGCGGTCGGCCGCTACTTCATGGACCACCTGTACGCGGGGATGGGTGGACGAATCGACCGGCGCACCCGACAGCACCGCGTCGGCTTCATCACCAGCGAATGTCACCAGTTCTACGAGGACCCCGCGCGGGGAACGAAGGGAATCCCGGCGGCCGACGACGCCGAGTACGACCGCCTGAAACTCGAATTCTCGAACTACGCGGGACCTACGCCGGTCGGCCTCGCCCTCGACGGGGACGAGTGGGGCGACGAGCTGCTTTCGACCATCCGCGAGGAGTACGGCAACTCGGTCGGCATGGGGGCGCTCGCCGGTCAGAAACCGCGAAAGGAGAACCGAATCGCGCTCGATTCCGGAACGACCGACGACCACGGCAACCCGGTTCCTCGGATTCACTGGCGAGTCGACGAGCGGACGAAGGCGACGCTCCGCCGGGCGAACGAGATTCAGCGGGACATCCTCGACGAACTCGGCGCGGAGGTGACGTGGCACGTCGGCCCCGAAAACACCGGCCCGGCGTTTCACCACATGGGGACGACCCGGATGGGAACCGACCCGAAAGCGAGCGTGGTGAACGCTCGCCTCCGCACCCACGACCTGCAGAACTGCACCATCGCGTCGAGCAGCGTCTTCGTCACCAGCGGGGCGATGAACCCCACTCTCACCATCGCGGCCCTCTCGCTGAAGGCCGCGGACCACGTTCACGAGCGGTTGTGAGCCGTCCACGGGGGGCCGTGAACCGTCCACGGGGGGCCGTGAACCGTCCACGGGGGGCCGTGAACCGTCCACGGGGGGCCGTGAACCGTCCACGGGGGGCTATGAACTTCCCACAGGGGCCGTGAGCCGTCCGCGAGCGACTGCGAGCCGTCTTCCTCATTCCTCTTCGTCCGTAACGGGCGCGGCAGACGTCTCCGACTCCGACCGGCGGCGCAAGAGCAGGACCGCACCGCCGACCGGAACGCCGAGGACGACCAGGTACGGAAGGAGGTAGGCCGCCCCGACGACGAACGCGCGGAGCATGACGATGGCACCGTCGACCGAATCGAGGAACGCGGCGACGACACCCGTCTCGTACCACGACTTCTCGGCCGGGCTTTTCGTGTCGCTCGTCGGTTGCGGTTCGTGCATCCGCACCGTCACCGTCGAGTAGGCGACTCGCCGTTCGAGCGACTGCTGTTTCGCCTCCAGTCGTTCGATGTCGGTTTGCACGTCGGAGAGTCGCTTCTGGACCGAGAGCACCGCCTCCGTGTCGCTCGCGTTCTCGTAGAGCGCCCGGAGCTTGTCGCGCTGTGACCGGAGGTTTTCGAGGCGGGCGTTCAGGTCCACCAACCGGTCGGTAACGTCCTCTGTGCCGGTGCTCGACTCCGCCACTTCACCCGCTCGTTTGACCCGCTCGAAGAACGCCGAGAAGTTCTCCTTCGGGACGCGGAAGACGACGCTCCCGGAGGTCCACGTCCCGTTACCATCGTGGTGGACGCGCTGGGAGGAGTCGCTGACGAACCCGCCGCGTTCGCGGGCCGCGCGGGTCAGGGACCGACTCGCGTTCCCGAAGTTTTCGACCGACAGCGTGACGTTTCCGGTTCGGATGAGCGCGCGTTGCTGGACGACCAAGGCGGACTGCGGGGCCGTCCCGTCGCTCGGGCGCGCGTTCCCGGCGTCGCCGCCGTTCGAACCGCCGCCATCGTGATTCGCGCTGTCCTTCGCCGTGTCGTTTCCGCCCATTCCGGCGCATCCGGCGAGGACGACGAGGACGACCACCGAGAGGACGGCCAGTCGTCGGGTCCATGTTGTCATGGAGTCTACTGGTAAACCCGTGAGCAAAACTGTTAGGTAGAGTGAAATACCTGTTTCACCCTTCCAGCCACATCAGCGCTCGTCCCGCTCCGCATCCACCTCCCGCGTTTCCGTCGTCCGGTTTCCCCGTCCGTACTTGCGCATGACGCAACCTATTTGGGGGCGCCGACAGTCGCTTCGGATATGTTCGTACTCGTCAATCTGAAAGCCTATCCGTGCGACCCGGTCGAAATCGCGGACGCCGCCCGCGACGTGAGCGACGACTACGGCGTCGATATCGCCGTGGCACCGCAAACCGCCCACCTCTCGCGCGTCGCCGACACAGGCGTCGAAACGTGGGGCCAACACGTCAGTCCCGTCGAACACGGAAGCCACACCGGGAGCACCCTCGCGGAGGCCGTCACCGACGCGGGCGCGACCGGGACCATGATCAACCACTCCGAGTGCAGACAGAAACTCGCCGACATCGACGCCGGACTCGACGCCGCCGAGCGCGTCGGCCTCGACACCACGGTCTGTGCGAACAACCCCGAGCAGGTCGGCGCGGTCGCCGCCCTCTCCCCCGACGCCGTGGCCGTCGAACCCCCGGAACTCATCGGCACCGGCACGCCCGTCAGCAAGGCCGACCCGGACATCGTGACCGACGCGGTGGCCGCCGCGGAAGCGGTCGATGAGGACGTGAGCGTCTACTGCGGCGCTGGCATCAGCACCGGCGAAGACCTCGTTGCGGCGCGGAACCTCGGCGCGGAAGGCGTCCTCCTGGCGAGCGGCGTCGCAAAGGCCGACGACCCGAAGGCCGCGCTGGAGAACCTCGTCGAACCGCTGTAATCGATTCGAACTATTCGTCGGAAACGATGACGAAGTGGTCCTTTTCCTGTCGCTCCAGCACCGATTCCTCCCGCATGCTCACGATGTAGCCCGTGACCGTCCGCTCCAGTTCGTGGGGCGCTCGGATGCGGACGAGGTTGCCGATGACCTGCGCCGAGGGCGGTTTCTGTGCCGCACCGCAGTCGTAGATGGTGAGCAGTTGGTCGCCCCGCTCGGCCTCGTAGACGATGACGTGGGCGTGTTGGGGAAGGTGCCAGCGACCCTCCTCGTCGCCCACCGCCGCCAGCTTGTTCATACCGGAACTACACGGGGCGGGGTAATCAGCGGTCCGAAGAACGAAACGGATGTTAGAAGTCGGAGAGCGACACCTGCCCGTCGCGTTTGCGTGACGTTCGATGGACCCCCTCGTCCGTCTTCTCACCATCATCCGCCGCCTCCGCCGACGATTTCGGGTCGTCCGCCGAGTCGGAGCTATCCGCCGTTCTCGACTCTCCCGTCCCGCTCGGCGCGTCGAACCCGTCGAGGCTCGTCTGGTCGCTCTCGGTGAACTGGAGGTTCGAGACGCGCACGCCGACCTTTCGAACCCGGTCGTCGTCGAACTCGGCGAGCAGGTCGAGGGCGACTTCCTCGACCAGTTCGGGGTCGTCCACCGGTCCCGGAAGCGACTGCTCGCGAGTGTGCACGTCGAACGGCGGCGTCACGACCTTCACGCCGATGGTCCGGTACATGGCGTCCCGGTCGCGGGCGCGTTCGGCGACGGCCGCCGCGAGCGTGCTGACCCGCGCGCACTTCTCCTCGGGGTCGGTCGTCGGGTCGGTGAACGCCGATTCGCGCGAGAGGCTCTTGGGCCGTCCCGTCGGCGTCACCCGCCTTTCGTCGTCGCCGCGGGCGCGGTGGTACAGTTCGCGGCCGCGCTCGCCGAACCGGTCGACGAGCGTGCGCGGGTCGGCATCGGCCAGGTCTCCCGCCGTCTCGATTCCCATCTCGCGGAGCGTGCGGGCCGTCACGGGGCCGATTCCGTGAATCTCGGCCACGTCGAGCGGGGCGAGGAAGTCCCGCGTCGTTCCCGGTTCGACGACGACCAATCCGTCCGGTTTGTCGTGGTCGCTCGCTATCTTCGCCGCGCTCATGTTCGGCGCGACGCCGACGCTCGCCGTGACGCCGACTTCGCGCTCGATTCGGTTCTTGACGTGCCGGGCGAATCCCTCCGCGACCTCCCACGCGGTCCGTTCCGTGACGTCGAGGTACGCCTCGTCGATGCTCACCTCGCGCACCGTATCCGCACAGTCGTGGAGGATGGCACGAACGTCCGTGCTGACCGATTTGTAGAACTCGATATCGACGGGTCGGTAGTAGCCAGCCACGTCCGCTTCGTCCTCACCGTCAGCACCATCTTCGCTGTCAGCACCGCTAGAATCGGTCGAATCGCCCTCCGCCTTCCGGGGCAGTCGTTCGAGGGCGCTCCCGATTGCTTGGGCGCTTTCGACGCCGTATTCGCGGGCCTCGTAGCTCGCGGTGGCGACGGCTCCGTGGTTCTCTCCCTCCTCGTACCCCATCCCGACGACGACCGGTTCGCCGCGAAGGTCCGGTTCGCGGAGTCGCTCACAGGCCGCGTAGAAACAGTCCATATCGACGTGGAGGACGATTCGCTCCTCGCGTTCGTCTCCGACACCGGGCAAGCGTGAACCGCCGCGGTCCGACATTGACAGTCCGTTAGCGAGCCAACGGAATGAAGCTGTGCAAACCACGCCGAAAGTGGAAACCGAAGCGGAAATATAGTTTACATCTCCAACGCCCACAAGCAATAAATACTGATCTCCGGGCTTCTACGGTCGATTCCGCTATGTTTATGGACGGATATGTGGTAGCCGTGAATACAATGGTCGCCCCCGACGAAGGACGTTCGAATGCGGATGATCGACTCAGTATCCGGGTAATCAGCGCAATCGCCGAACACGAGGGAACGACCCCCACGGAAATCAGGCCCGTTCTCTACGATATCATCGACCCCGACGCGCTCGATTCGCTCTTTTCCGCGACGCACGAGGGCGACACCCGAGCGAGCGGCAGCGTCGAATTTCGGTACGGCCCCCACGAAGTGACGGTGCACAGCGACGGTCGAATCGACATCGAGCGCGTTCGAGACGCCGACTCGCCTTCATCGACCACCGAGACCGCATCGGGAGACAACTAACGACGACCATCGTTCGGGTACGCGACCTCCAGCCGATATCGATATCGCCACTGCCTGCGCCCGAAACCGTTCGCTATCGCTTCTGACACCGGACGACCCCCGCCGCCTCTCTCGGTTCCCGAAATCGCCGATAGCTATATTACTGCCTCGCCTCTGAGAGAGTAGTAGTATACCAGTGGTCGATTCACCCAGTGATGATAGTATGGAAATTGAGATAGAGAACCTTAGTGACGACAATCCAGCGGAAACGTCTTCGACGTACGTCTTCGATATCGAGCGCGAGATGGCAAACGGACACACCTGCGCCGGGCTCGTCCGCTCCCTCGCGAGCGTCATGGACACGGAGCCGAACCGAATGCAACCGCTCCATGCCGCCGTCAACTGCGACGCCATCGACGCGCTGTTCCGAACCCGCCGCTACGGCGACGCACGGGACAACGTTTCCATCACGTTCCACTACGACGTCTACGAAGTGACCGTCAACGCGAACGGAAAAGTCGTCGTCAAGGAGTAGACCGAGTTCCCGCGGCGGACGTCCGCCGCCGAGACCATCCTCGTCTCCCCATACCGATTCGTACCGACCGAACCCGAGCCGTTCACGGAGCGACTGCTTTCTTCGTGATATATCGGAGATTCGATGAACGTGCGGGTAGTTCTCCGAACTTTTTAACCCTCGACTTACTATCCACGGGGTGATGAGATATTCAGACAGGGGCACGATACGAACGACCGAACCGTTTCGGCCGTTCCGTCGCGTCCGTGCTCTTCCGGCGGTGAAAATCCCATGATGCCGTGGGGTCACGCCGCCTTCGGGTACACCCTGTACTCGCTCGGCCACCGCGTGTGGACGCGCGCGCCGCCGTCCGCACAGGCAGTGCTCGCCCTCCTCTTCGGGACCCAGTTGCCCGACCTCGTGGACAAACCCCTCTCGTGGGGACTCCACCTGTTCCCGCAAGGCTACTCCGTCGCCCACTCGGTCTTCGTGGCGATTCCGGTCGGCCTGCTGGTGCTCGCCCTCGGAGTGTACAAAAACCGCGCCACCCTCGGTGCCGCCTTCGTGGTCGGCTACTGGTCGCACCTCGTCGGCGACATCCTCATGGCCATGATGGAACACCAGCGGTCGCCGTTCGACCGCGTGCTGTGGCCCGTCGTGACCCTCCCGCCGTACGGCCACGAAGTGTCCCTGTTGGACCGCGCCTTCCACATCATCGGCACGTTCTTCCACTCGCTCTCCACCGAAAAACAGCTGCTGATACTCGGCATCTACCTCGCGCCGTACTTCCTCGTATTCCTCCTCTGGGTAGTGGACGGCGCGCCGGTCGTTGCGGAACTCAAACGCGCCGTCGTCGGGCGGTGAAGGCAGTCGGAACGGTTCCTCCTTCTCGCTTTTCGACGGTGGACGACGCGTTCAAGATGTTAGTTCGAACGTGTATAGCCCAGTAAACGTGTCGCTGGCGACGATGAAGTCCCGCTCTTCGTTGTATTCCGTTTTCCACGCCATGGGTGCCTTGCCGAGTTGCGAGACTTCGTCGTTCACCCTGATATCGCTCACACCGTCGTCGGTCCGATATCGATCGACGGGAGTCGGAGTCGTCGGGTCGGTGATATCGTACACCACCACTCCCTCGTGCCAGTCGGCGCTGGCAACGAGCGTGGCCTCACCCTTCGGGACGATATCGAAGTGGTGGCCCGTCCAATCGAAGCGTTCGGCGTACTCGTCTTCCATCCGTCGAGCGTTCGGTGAGACGGTAAATCCGACTGGGACCGGATTCTTCAGCGACCCGTTTTTCCACCCGATATCGAAGACGTGTTTTCCGCCCGGGACTCCCTGCGGGCGCTCGTCTCCCAAAACGAGCAGATCGCGTCGCGGGTCGAAGTGACCGTGATGTGCCGCTCCAAACGCTTCCTCGCCGACGTTGGCTTCGTCGTACGATTTCCGCTTCGTATAGTCGAACCGTCCGATCTCGGTCGGATTTCTCGGGTCGCTCACATCGTAGATGATGAAACCGATGAACTGTCCCGACTGGTACGCACAGCAGAGCAAGTCTCGCTCCGGGTCCACGTTGATGTCGTGACCCGCCCCCTGTGGACCGTACTCCCCGAGCTTTCGCGGGGAGGTCGGGTCCGAAACGTCGTATACGTCGAACCCGTTACTTTCCAATCCGTAGTTCATCGTATAGAGCACCGGCTTCGTCGGGTGCGGTCGGACGTTGTGCGACTTGCCGTCCGAAACGGACCCGACGACGGTGGGATTTGTCGGTGTTCCGGCGGAGAAACCGTAGTCAACAATTTCGAAGTTCCCGGACCACGTTTTCTCTATCGCTCGATGATACAGCCCGTTTCGGGAGTCAAACTTGACGTCTATATTCGGTGCATCGTTCGAGTTGCCGAGATAGTGAACTTGTTTCAGCGATGACGAATCGCTGACATCGACCAGAACTGTCCCGGTTGTCCCCCATTTGGTTCCGACGACGGCGTATTTCCCGTCCTTCCGAACCGACACTTCAGAATAGCCACCGCTCGGGGAGGACCCCGCCGAAAGGTGTGCCTGTCCTCGTTTCCGCAACGAGAGCCGACTGACGTCGGTCGCTTCGTCACCGCCATCCGACGTGTTCTTCCCCCGTTGTCGTTTCTGGATTACATCTTTTATCGTCGAACACCCGGCGAGGGCCGATCCTACGAGGACAGCGCCAGAACGGCGAAGTACCCGACGGCGAGTTCGTGTATCGCGTAGGGGTTTCATCGTGAGTGACTCACGTATGGATGAACAAACGACCGACTCGCTATTTGTTATGCGCCGTCTGAAAGCGATGCTAGAATCCCAGTTCGCGTTTGAGCGAATTCGCTATCCGCTATCGACTATTTATTATGATTGGAACCTTCGCGGTGCTCATCGTGTGGTTCGCGGTAAAATGGGGTCGGAGGGATTTGAACCCCCGATCGACTGATATCTCCGGTGCGCCTCGGAACTCCAGAGGGTCGTCAACGCGGGCGATGATCAGTCACCCGCTCGGTATATCAGCTGGAGTTTCGTCCCGGGCGCGTAGCCTCTGGAGTCAGTCGCCATCCCTGGCTTGGCCACGACCCCGCGAACGGTGATTGGTCGAAACGACCTAAAGGGGTTTCGATTTCTACTCCTCTCGCGTCCCCCAATCGCAGTCCTGGCATTTATACCCCGTAACGAACGCCGTCACGCTCGGCATGTATCCGACCGAGAGCACGTCGCCGCCGCACTCGGGGCACTCGCGCTCTGCATCCCGAATGCTGTCGGCTTCCATCACGGTGTCGTCTTCTATCAGTTCGGCCAGCCGCTTCGGCGTGACCATCCGCCCTTGCACGACGCGATTGTCCGGCATGTCAGAACCACGGCGACGGAGCGGGAAAAACGTTACAGCCGCGAACCGAGAAACAGAGAATTCGAAGCTCGGCTTACAGCCACGGACGGCGTTCGTCGCCGTCCTCTTCGCCGGGGTAGCCGTAGGCCGCCGAGGAGTCCTCGCCCTCGGTGAGTTCGGCGTTCTCGCCGCCGTCCGTCACCGCGGTGCCGTCGGCGGGTGCCGGTTCTGCCGGGGCGTCCGCCGATGCGTCCGCGTGCGCGTCGTCGAGGTCGTCCGGGACGTGTTCGCCGGGGTCGAGCGCCAGCATGCTGGTGACCGCGAGGACGGCCAGTGGGGCGCGACCCGGCGCGAAGCCGAGTATCGACAGGGGCAGGACGCCCAGCGCGACCGCGCTGCCGAAGCGGAAGCGGTCGATGTCCACGATGCCGCGGAGCCACGGCGAGGTGAGCGCGATGGCGAGCGCGAACGCGACGCCCGTACCGGCCGCCGCGACGGCGGGGAGGATTTGGGTCGCTTCGATGGCCTTCACCTCGAAGCCCGAGGGTTGCAGGCTGGCGAGCAGGCCGAAACCGATGATGATTCCGGGGCTCGGCAGAACCTCGCCGATGCGCGCACTCGCGGTCTTCGCCGCGATTGCGGCGATGACCAGCGCGGCGAAGCGCTCGAAGGTCTCCATCTTCAACGCGCTCGCGATGGTCGGCGCGAACGCGGCCTCGATGCCAGCGATGGCGATGAGGACGACGCCGACCGCGAGAACGGACGTGGCCTGCTCACGCGGGCTGCCGTCCATCTCGGCGAGGATGACCGCGACGGTCGCGCTGCCGCCGAAGACGAGCAGGCCGACCTGGATGATGCCGACCGGCGAACTCAGCGCTCCGGCGAGAACCATCGCGGGGAAGATGCCGTCCACGAGGGGAAGCCCCATGACGGTTGCCAGCAGCTTCGTCGCGCCGCCTACTTGCCGCTCGAGGCGATAGGCGACTGGGTGTTGGGAGCTGCTCATCGACTAGTGACTATAACCCTGACCCGTGGGCGAAGGGTGATGGTACCTGCGGTGCGACCGGTGATGCGAATTCGGTCGAAGATTCCCCGCAAGCGGTTTTCCTACCAGTGTTGTGCACAGTTTTGCAAAGATTGCAATCGGAGCGAAAGAGTCGCTGCTCGTCCGACCTGCAATACGCTGTGCCATGAGACTGGTAGAGTCCATATTTACGAATATTGTCGTTTGTTGCTTAAGTGTTGTGTGATAGATGCCCCCATGCAACGCGAAATGGACACGAAAACTGCCGACACGCCTTTCCTTTTTTGTCAAATACACTCATTCGCCAACTGTTCCTAAGTGGCAATATATGCCACTTTCGGCCGATGACGCGCAAATGGACACATGTGTGTATAAAATCCAACGCTTACCACGTCAGTCAAGCACAATCTCGCAACGTTTTTCAGTAACCGCTTCGTTCGGATTACATGGCGAAAGATTCTCACCACGACGGGCCGTTTTCCGAGAAACTCCGCGTACCGGAGGCGCTCACCTTCGACGACGTACTTTTGCGCCCGAAGGAGAGCCGCGTCGAACCGGACGACGCCGACGTGAAATCGCGCGTTTCGAAGAACGTCGAACTCAACGTACCGGTCCTCTCCGCCGCGATGGACACCGTTACGGAAAGCGAGATGGCCATCGAGATGGCCCGACAGGGTGGTCTCGGCGTCCTCCATCGAAACATGGAGGTCGATACGATGGTCGACGAAATCGAACGGGTCAAACGCGCGGACGAACTCATCATCCGCGACGTCGTGACCGCGAATCCCGAACAGACCGTCCGAGAAGTGGACGGCATGATGGCGCGGCAAGGAGTCAGCGGCGCACCCGTCGTCGACGACGACGACGAAGTGCTCGGCATCATTTCGGGCACCGACATCCGACCCTACCTCGAAGTCGGTGACAAGGACGAAGTACGCGAAGCGATGACCGATGAAGTCATCACCGCGACGGAAACCGTGACCGCCCGAGAAGCCCTCGAACTGATGTACGAGCACAAAATCGAGCGCGTCCCCATCGTGGACGAAGAAAACCACCTCACCGGCCTCGTCACGATGCAGGGCGTCCTCCAGCGCCGCGAGTACGGCGAGGCGGTCCGCGACGAAGACGGTCACCTCCGCGTGGGCGTCGCCGTCGGCCCGTTCGAAACCGACCGCGCGGTCGCCGCCGACGAAGCGGGGGCCGACGTGCTCTTCATCGACTGCGCCCACGCTCACAACCTGAACGTCATCGACGGCGCGCGAGAAATCAAGGAATCCGTGGACGCCGACGTCGTCGTCGGCAACATCGGCACGCGCGAAGCGGCGGAAGACATCGTTGACTTCGCCGACGGCCTCAAGGTCGGTATCGGCCCCGGAAGCATCTGCACGACCCGCGTCGTGAGCGGGTCCGGCATGCCCCAAATCACCGCCATCTCGCAAGTGGCCGACGTGGCGACCCAACACGACGTTCCCGTCATCGCCGACGGCGGCATCCGATACTCCGGCGACGCCATCAAATCCATCGCGGCGGGCGCGGACGCGGTGATGCTCGGGTCGTACTTCGCGGGAACCGACGAGGCCCCCGGCCGCGTCATCACCATCGAAGGCAAGAAGTACAAACAGTACCGCGGCATGGGAAGCGTCGGCGCGATGAAGAGCGGCGACGGCAGCCGCTACCTGAAAGACGACCCGCAGGACGAAGACGAGTACGTCCCCGAGGGCGTCGAGGCGGCCAAACCGTACAAGGGAACCCTCGAAAGCGAACTCCACCAGCTCGTCGGCGGCATGAAGTCCGGTACATGGGCTACGTCGGCGCGGAGACGATTCCGGCGTTCAAGGAACGCTCCGAGTTCGTCCGCATCTCGCCCGCCGGTCAGCAGGAGAGCCACGCCCACGACGTGATGATTACCGACGAAGCGCCGAACTACAGCCCCGGCGAATAAGAGAGTCGTTCACACACGTCAATTTTTGTCGCATCTGTTCGAAAATAGCAGCTATGCAGACGTTTCTCCGATTACAGTACGAGAAACCCGACGAACTCCCGTCCGAATTCGGGCACGACATTCGAACACCCGAATCGTTCGTGGAGGAGTTCGTCACGGAGTTTTCGAAAGACGGTGACACCGTTCTCGACCCCTTTGCTGGGTTCGGAACGACTGAACGGAGTGAGGGAGTCGGTTGGGGAGGGTGTGGTGCGGAGGCAGTGCGGTCACGGGTGGGACTTCTGAAAGGCTTCGCCTTTCAACTCCCCGCTCATGCCTCGCGGGGATGAAAGGGGCCGTCCGTTCGCGCTTGCGTGGTCGCTTGCGCGGGCCACTATTTTGGTCGGGCTTTCGAAGTAGTCGTCTCGGTGGCTGCAATCACAAAACAATCAAAATCAACGCGGTCTACCGCAGTTCCATTTCGTCGTCCCCCAAATCACCGCGACAGCCACAACTCACGAAGTAGTTCGTGGCAAAAACGGGCCGGGCGCGATTTGAACACGCGACCGTCTGATTAAGAGTCAGACGCTCTGCCTAACTGAGCTACCGGCCCAACGCATTCGGAAAAAGTCGGGTGGGACGTAAATACGTTTCCTTTCGGACTGCGGTCTTCGGGTTTGGCCGAGAAACGAACGACCGCGAGTGACCCGATGGGGTCAGTAATCACCGAGAACGCCGAGTTTCCGCGCGCGGCGCTGACAGAGGGTGAACGCCACGTAACCGACGACGGTGTACACCACGGCGACGCCGACCAGAATACCGAGGTCGGTCGGGTCGATGTTCCAGAGGGACGTTCCGTTCTGCATCGACTGGCGGAGCAGATAGCTCCCGAGCGAGAGGGGGAGGAACTTCGCCAGCGGCACGTCCGTCACGGGTGCCGAGAGCAGGCCGATGAAGACGAACTGCATCAACTGGAAGGCCGCGCTGATTCGTTTGTAGAGCAACGCGAGGCCGCCTAACGCGAACCCGAGTCCGATGGCCGACGCGATGGTCAGAATCCCCAGCGGGACGACGGTCACGAAGTCGATGATGAGCGTCTCGCCCGTCGTCACCAACATCAACACGAGGATGAGACTACCCCACACGAAACTCCACAGCAGGTTGACCACGGTCTGAATCGTGATGACGCGCCCGATGCCGAACGGCGTCATGTACAGCTGTTCGAGCGTCCCCCACTGCGCTTCCTGCGTCATCGTCTGTGCCAGACTGGAGAACGCTATCTGCGTCATGGTGAACAGGAAAAAGCCGACGATGATGCCGCCGAGCGAGTCGTTCAGGGACCGACCGGCGACCGCCTGCCCGCCGAAGAAGATGAGCAAGAAGAGGATGTAGATGGTGCCGATTTGTGCGACCGTGTTGACGATGTAGCGTTTGAGCAGGATGTACGACTTGATGAAGTTGCCGCGAAAGAGGACGTAGTTGCTCATCCGCTTCCCTCCAGCATGTTCTCTCCGTCATCCCCGGTTATCGTGAGGAACACCTCTTCGAGGTCGGATTCGTTCGACGAGACGGATTCGATGGCGACGCCGCCGTCGCGGAGGATATCCACGACGTCGTACAGTCGTCGTGGCGTTTCGACGGCGACGGTGAACTCGGTGCGGTTGTCGGACGTCTTCCACCGGCTGGTTTCGTAGGTCCCCTCGACGGTTTCCCGGTGGGAATCCGGCAGACGACCTTCGAGCACGACCCGATAGGTCCGCGTATCGAACAGGTCCGAGAGCGCGTCCACGGGACGATCGACGACGATTGACCCCTCGTTCATGATGATAACGCGGTCGCACAAGCTCTGTACGACGTCCATGTTGTGACTGCTGACGACGATGGTTCGGTCGTGTTCGTCGACGAGCGTCCGCAAGTCGCGTTGGAGGTCGCGGGCCGCCTCCACGTCGAGTCCGAGCGTCGGTTCGTCCATGAAGACGACCGGCGTATCGCGCGCCAAGGAGATGGCGAGCGAAACCTTCTGTTTCATCCCCCGCGAGAGGTCCTTGACGACCTCGTTCGCCTTGTCGGTGAGCCGCAACTGCTCCAACAACTCGTCGTGTTGGTCTCGAACCGTCTTCGGGTGGATACCCTGCAAACTGGCGAAGTAGTCGAGGTTTTCCCGCACCGTCAACCGCCAGTACGCGTTTCGATTGCCTTCGAGGACCGCGCTGACGTTCTCGTACGCGCCTCGGTAATCGTCGTGAACGTCGACGCCGTTGATGTGAACCGACCCGTCCGTCGGAATCAGCAGTCCGAGCGTGGACTTGATGGTCGTCGTCTTCCCCGCCCCGTTCGGTCCGAGAAGTCCCACGATGGTGCCGGACTCGATGTCGAACGAGACGTCATCGACGGCGGTGATGGCGTCTCCATCCCGCGTCGAATACTCCTTTGTCAGATGTTCCACACTCACGGCGATTTCGTCCGTGGCCGAATCGGACGGCGAAGGAGTGTGGTCCGTGTCCATTTCGAGCGTGCCCATTAGTACCAAAGAGGTTTAGTGACGTTACTTTTGAAAGTTTCGATGGTGAATACGATTCTCCCACCGAGTGATTAAAACAGTGCATCGGGCTGGTTTCAGCGGCGCTCCGGGAGGATTAAGTACCGGCCGGGGCTACGGCCCAATAGTAATGAGCGCCGGGATAACTATCTCCTCGATGTCTACGTACGCCATTCTCGGTTGTGGGAGCGTCGGCTACGCCGTCGCCGAGGAACTCGTTGCACAGGGGAAGGAGGTTCTCATCGTCGACAGGGACACCGACCGCGTTGAGGCGCTCCGTGACCAGGATTTGAACGCACAGGGGGGAGACATCCGCGAGGAATCGGTCGCCGAAGAGGTCGGCGACCGCGACGTCGTGCTCATTCTCTCCTCGGACGTCGCCGCGAACAAGGAAGCCGTCTCGAACCTGCAGGCACGTGGCGGCGAGCGGTTTACCGTCGTCCGAGCGAGCGACCCGGTGTCGGCCGACGAACTCACCGAGATGGGTGCCGACGTGGTTATCAACCCCTCGTCGGTCATCGCCAACTCCGCGCTTCGGTCGCTCGAAGCGGGCGAGTTGGAGTACAAGGCGCGACAGCTGTCCGGCGTCATCGAGGACACGTCGAAAAAACTCGCGGTGCTCACGCACGACAACCCGGACCCCGACTCCATCGCCAGCGCCGCCGCGCTCCAGACCATCGCCGAAAGCCTCGGCGTCGAGGCGGACATCCTCTATCACGGCGAAATCGGGCATCAGGAGAACCGCGCGTTCGTCAACCTACTCGGTATCGAACTCCTTCAACGGGACGAGGTTGACGTCGAGAGCTACGACACGTTCGCCCTCGTGGACCACATGCGGGCGACGCAACCCGAACTCGACCACCCGGTCGATATCCTCATCGACCACTACGAACCCGATTCGGAGTACGAGGCGGAGTTCTCCGACGTTCGCCCGAACGTCAGTTCCACCTCGACCATCATGACGAAGTACGTGCAGGAGTTCGACATCAACCTGAGCGAGGAAGTCGCCACGGCGCTCCTGTACGGCATCCGGGCGGAAACGCTCGACTTCAAGCGCGACACCACGCCCGCCGACCTCACCGCGGCGGCCTACCTGTATCCCTTCGCCAACCACGACACGCTCGAACAGGTAGAGTCGCCGTCGATGTCGCCCGAGACGCTCGACGTACTCGCGGAGGCCATCACGAACCGCGAAGTACAGGGCAGTCATCTCGTCAGCAACGCGGGCTTCATCCGCGACCGCGACGCGCTGACGCAGGCCGCACAGCACCTCCTCAACCTCGAAGGCATCACGACGTCCGCCGTCTTCGGTATCGCCGACGACACCATCTACCTCGCCGCGCGGTCGAAGGACATTCGGATGAACATCGGCAACGTCCTGCAGGACGCCTTCGACAACATCGGCGAAGCCGCCGGTCACTCCACGCAGGCCAGCGCGGAGATTCCGCTCGGCATCTTCACCGGCATCGAGACGAACGAGGACAACCGCGATACGCTCCTCTCGCTCACCGAGGAAGCCGTCAAAAAGAAACTGTTCGACGCGATGGGCGTGGATGGAGAAACGAACGGAAATTAGACGACCGCTTCTTCTTCGCCGTCTTCGGATTGCTTCAGTCGTTCCACGACGTCGTTGACGAGGATGACGTCGCCGACCGCGCGTACCCACCGATACGGGATGATGACGCCGCGTCCGCCCTGAATCCGCTTGCCGAATAGTTCGTCGTTGATGCCGCCGAGCGCGAGGCCGGTCACGGCGATTTCGTTCAGGTCGAGTCGAACGTCGTCGACCTCTCCAACGAAGACGCCGTTGTTGGAGTACACCTCGCGGCCGACGAGCGTGGTGATTTCCTCTGGGGTTCCGTCCATATGAACGTGGATGGTATGCGCGGGCCTTAACTCTTGGCAGATACCGTATCGAGGACATCTTCGAACGCGTCCAATCCCTCCTTCACCGTCGCCGTATCGAGGCCGAGACTCAAGCGGAAACGGTCGCTATCGTCGAAAAAGCGGCCCGGAACGACGAGGATGTCCTCCTCCCACGCGGCCGCCGAAACCTCGTCGCCGTCGGCCGACTCGTGGGCGAAGAAACCGTAGGTACAGCCCGATGGAACGTCCCCGGAGAGGTCGTCGCGCTCGGCGACGAACGACGCGAGGAGTTCCCGGTTGGCCTCGATTCGCTCGCGCGAACCGTCCGCGAGGTCGGACTCGGCGTACAGCGCACGGCGGGTGAGGGCCATCCCGGGTGCCGAAATCGCCGGAACGTGGAACATGACCGACCGCGCACGCGAGACGAACTCGGCGTCGGCGACGAGCCACCCGACTCGAACCGGCCCGAACCCGAGGAACTTGGTCATCGAGTTCGTGACGACCGTGTTCGGGAGGTCGGCGGCGGTCGGGCCGCCGAACACGCTGGCCTCGCCGTTCGCACAGAAGGGTGCGTACACCTCGTCGACGAGGAGGGTCGCGTCGTTGTCGGCGGTAATGCGGCTCGCCTCGGCGAGCGTCTCCCGACTCGCCCCGCGTCCGCTCGGGTTGTGGCGGTTCGTGACGACGACACAGCACGTCTCCTCGTCCATCGCCGCTTCGATTCGTCCGGGGTCGAGTTCGTATCCGTCCTCTTCCGGCCGTCGGAACCGGTCCACCGTGGCACCGAGGCCGTCGGGCGTCGCCACCAGCGGTTCGTAGCCCGGTTTTTCCACCATCACTCGGGGGTCCCGATGCTCGTCGTCCGCCTCGTCTGTCTCCTCGTCCGCGTTCGCGTCGTCGATTGCCGCCGCCATGGCGACGAAGTTGGCGTGGGTCGCCCCGGCCGTGACGAGGACGTTCTCCGTCCCCACGTCGTAGGCGTCGGCAATGATGGTTTCGAGGTCGAGGTCGTCCGGCGGAGACGGGAGGGCTTCGAGTTCGGGCGGGACGATGCCGTCCGGTTCCGGGACCGCCCGCCGAAGGTCGCTCGACCCGAGGTCGTGGGTCGCGGCCTCGGGACGACCGGTAATCCACTCGAGATAGTCGATATGCGGGAACATGGCGGGGGCTACGAGTACGAGGGTCTTAACGTTCGGGAAGGGTGCAAAGCGCGTCGTCGAAGGAATCAGTCGGTTCGTATCGCGTGTGGCATCGACCTCGCGTCCGCCGCGAGCGAGTCGAACCGGTCGCGGGCGTCTTCGGCCATCGGATAGACCCCGTGGTAAGGGTCGGGGTCGTCGTCCACCCCGGAAACCGTTCGGATGGCGTCCGCGATGGACTCGTAGTTGTCGCCGACGATATCGCCGACCAGCGTCGGCACGCCCGCCCGCTCACAGAGTTCGCGGGCCGCGTCCCGCCCCACGTACACCCGTTCCTCCTCGCGTTCCGCGAGCACCAACGCGAACGGCGTCTCGTCGAACTGAGCTTCGAGGAACGACTGGGCGGCGTCGTCGTCCCACGGAACCGCGCCCACGCCGCGAACCCGTCGGAGCGCGGACGCGGCGGCCGAGCAGAACGGACAGTCGCCGTCGAAGACGAGCACAGCGTGATAGTCGGTCATGCGATTCGGCGTACGTGATTTTCGCGGAAAAGCGTTCTCGCACCGGGAAAGACGGAATCGAAGGAAAGCCGAGCGAACGAGGAGAGCCGCGAGCGCGTTCGTCCCTCACCGCTTCGAACGTCCGGGCGGTTGGTCGTGTTCGGCCCGAACGTCGAGCATCTCCTCGTACTGGCAGGCTTCGAACGCGAGGTCCGAACGCGGTTTCGCGGTGCACGGCAGAATCATGTCTTCCTCACGGTCCTCCTCGTAGTAGCGCCGGGCGTCCGACTGGTCCACGTCGCCGGAGAGCAGTTCGGCGGCACAGGTCGTACACCAACCCTGTTGACAGTCGGCGGGGAGCCACACGCCGCTCTCCCGCGCGGCGGCGAGGAGGTATTCGTCCTCGGGCACGTCTATTTCCACCGTTTCGCCCGCCTGCTCCACGTCGCACTCCTCGGGGACCTCGATTTCGACGGTGTAGGAGCTCACGGGAGTACTTACGATCGAAGAAAAATGTGGGTGTCGGCCTTCGTGGTTCCCTACGCCGACTCGTTGAAACTGTGGTTCTTGGAGTACGGCGCGTCGCCGGGTTGGTCCCGGACGAAGTGACCGGCCGGGTTAACTTCGTCGTCGCGTTCCATCGAGAGCAGTTCGATGAACCACGCCTCGTGGTCGATTTCTTCCTGTAGAATTCGGCTGGCCATGTCGTACGTCCGCGGGTCACAACCTTGGGTCATGTCACAGACTTCGGACCACGTTCGAATCGCACACCGTTCGGCTTCGAGAAGGACTTCGAGGATGTTCTCGGCCGTCGGGTCGTCCGGCAGTTCGGCGTGCGGACAGCTCGCGCGGTCCATGAAGTCGCCGATGTTCACGGGGATGTGGCCGCCGAGTTCGTACACCCGCGGCATCACGAGTTCGAAGTGAGCGCGGTCTTCGAGACGCGCGTCCTCGGTTATTTCCTTGTAGTCCTCGTGACCCGCGAGGTGGGTGCGGAGATTGGTGTAGTAGTAGTACGTGGAGAACTCAGCCCCGATAGCGTCGATGAGCGTCTCACGAATTTCTTCCGGGTCCCCACCCCGCTCCCGAATGACCTGCATACCGACTCGGTCGCTCGTGTCGCCCGGCGATACGCTTCCGGAACCGTGTTTCTTGTCGTCTGACATAGTTTCTGACCTCCTCATAGCACAGGATTCCAATTTCCTTAAGATTTTCTTCTGAATACTGGCCAAAATTTTCAAGTAAGCAAAAACAATTTGCATATTATTCGTTTCGGCGGAGTTTCCCACCTCGGAACGTTACCGACCGGTAGTGGGAGGTGGAACGGAGAAATGTACGCGTTGAGCGGTCTCCACCACGATTACGGACGGCGACGAATTTACCCGTAATCGGTAATTACTCAAGAGGGAAGTTCGCATTGAACCATACACTTCCCGGTGGGCGACTGGCCGACGTGAATAACCCCCCACTTCCGGGAGCAACGCCCCCATACCGTCTGCTTTCTCTTGGGGTGATGCGGGAAATTCCAATTTATTTCCTATAATTATCATTTAGAAAAAGCTATCGTCGGGCGGTTCCTCCGGACTGATGCGATGTCCGAAAGTAATGACACGTTAACGACGTACCTCGAGGAGAACCCACGAATGATCGGCGTGCTGTTCGCCATCTGCCTGCTGCTCACGCAGACCGGTAGCGTGGCGGCGGCGGCGGGCGGAACGATTCGATAATCACCGTTATTATAGCAGTCCCAGATTTAATTCGGTCGACCACGTGATGTCGCCATCGACGATCACCGGTATCTGTTCGAGGCGGAGAAACTGAACCAGCGTCTCCTTGTCCACCGAGAACGTGCTCACCTCCCCGCCGCTCAAAAAGTAGGTGTCGATGTCGTTGATGAACGGAGTGAAGAGGGCACCCATCCCAGACTCGACCGTCGGATACGTCAGTATCCGCAGTTCGTAGCGCCCGTCGTTTCCGTCCGCGTCCAGATGGCAGACGAACGGTGTCCCGCTTTCGCTCTGGGCGATTTCGATGCTCCCGTCACCGACGACGATGTACTGATTACCGACCATCCGCTGGTCCCGAACGATGGTGAGCGCGGACCGAAGAGAGAAGCCCCGGTTCAGGAGTCGTGCGATGGTTCGACCGACCGCTATCGCGCTCTTGTTCGTGATTTCGCTGTAGGTGACGACGCCGCCGATACTCCCGGAATCGATGAGTTCGAGCCCCTGTTCGTACGACCGACACCCGTTCAACAAGAAGGTATCGACCGCAACGCCGTCGACCGATCCGACGTCGAGTTTTCCGTCCCGACAAATGAAATGGCCGTCCTCTACGTGACCGATGTAGTGGAGGAAGTCGGTTGGGGTGGCGAGTACCGACGCCAGTTCGTCCACCGAGAGGTTCCGATGAACGTCGATGTCGAACGCAAGTTCGTCCCGTTTCCCGTAGAGTGCGTCCCCCGCGTCGTACTCCGCGCTCATCTCCGGTTCGTTACACACCACCGTGATGTCGATACCGTCGGTCGAGGACGAGCGCTCCAATCTGTTCTCGAACGCGCGTTCTATCAGCTTGTTCGCGCCGATGGGCATCCCCTCGCCGAGCCACGCGCGTTCCAACGAATTCGTCGAGGTCGGCGCGACGTACCGGCCGGGGTCGGCGGGACGGTCCTCCCGTCGTGATCCTCCGCCGCGCAGAAAACTGTCGATCGGGTCGGGAATCTCCGGTGCCGGTTCGTGGCGCTCGTCCTCTCTCGGCGACGAGATGAACGAAAGGTTGTTCACCAGATACGGAATCGACCGGACGTTGGCGATATCGTCCGTAACCGTCGTCGACAACAACCACGTCGGGACGTGCTCCCGAACGACGTCGAACGGAATATCGAGATACGTTTCGAGTTGCTCGGCGAGGTCCAGTTCGTACAACTCGTCGAACGAGAGGTCGAGAAGCGGTTCTATCACGCGTCGCTCGTGAAGCGGTATCCGATACAATCCCTCGGTCCGCGTCACACAGTCGAAAAACAGCGACTGCGCGAGAACCCGTTCGATTTCTCCCTCGTATCCCCGTTCGTGGTGGTCGAGGGGGTGAACGAAGCCGCGGTCCGTCACGAGCCTCGGTTCGTCGCCCGGAACCACGGTCGCACCGAGATAATACGCGAGGGTGCTCGCCGAATATATCATCGGTAGTTCGGGAGGAAGCTCGATTCGGACCCCCGTCTCCGGCGGCGAGAGTTCGTCAGGGACGTGCAGTTCGTCCCCGAGTTCGATTCGAGGGGGATGGCCCCTGAGCGACGGGAGCGACCGCTCGCAGCTCAGCGTCTTCAACGCCGACCCGAACGTCGAAACAGCGGTCATCACGTCCCGTGGGTCCGTCGTCGTCGTCACCGTCGCTTCGGGCTGTTCGTGATAGGACCGCGCGCCGATTCGAACCCGCGTCTCCGTGCCGAAGTCGAACGCCATGTGCTCCGCCGACGACGCGAGGGTCATCTCGCCGGAGACGCGCAGGTAAATTCGGATGGGTGCGTTCAGTTCGACGAGGTACTCCCCGTCGGGAAACTGTTCGTACGAAAAATCCTCGGCTTCCCGCAGGAAGGCCCCGTCGATACTACGGACGTGCGTGATGACGACGTACGGCAGCATGAGGCTGTCCGTCGTGACTTCGACCGCACTGTCCACCGGGAAGTGAAATTGGTCGGTATCCGTCGGTCGCGGGGCGACGGTGGCTGACGTTCGAATGGGGAACTGTCTCCGATGAATCGGGTCGACGACGGTTACTCCCGGGAAGTCCGAACTTCGGCGAAATATCGGCTTCATTACTGTTCTGTAGGTTGGCTCGCTATGCGGTACTTCGCAGACATCTCATATTCTGACAGGGACCGACGGGCGGGAACCGTTAGAGGGGGAACCACGTGGTCGTATAGTCCGTGTCGTGTAGATGCCACCGTTGCATCGGACCTCGCGCACCGACCTTCAGTTCGATTGTTCCGTCGAACAGCGGTTCGACGGCTCGAACGGGTGCGGAGTCGTATGCGCCCGGGAAGAGATACTGACCCAAGCCGGACACGTCTTCGACGGTCTTCGTAACGTCTCGCACGAACTCCTCCACCGAGGACGCCGACTTCTCCTCCGAGAGGAACTGTAATGAATCGAAACAGAATCGAAGCTGACCCGGTTCGAACCCTTTTTGCCGATATTGGAGTTCGAAGATGTCGTCCACAATCGCGGTTTCGAACTCGTCGAGCGACCCGACGACCGGCGTCACGGACGGTCTGTTCTGTCGGTTCTGCGGTCGTACTTCCGTCGCGGAACGTACCGCCGCTTCGTAGGTGAGGATGTGAGCGTGGTCGGTGTCGGCGGTCGCGCGTTCGAGACGCCCCCGGGCCGTGTCCGTATCTCGTCCGTAGAGCGCGAACAGATGCGTTCTGCCGTACTCCGGCTCGCCCAAGAACTGCGCGCTCAACTCGTCGAAAACGTCGGCCGGAACGTCGCCCGTGAGCAGTACGTTCCCCCCGGACCGTTTCAATCGCCCGAGTTCCGACTCGATTTCTATCGTTCCGTCGCTGCTGACCGTGACGTAGTGACCCGCGAACGTGAACGTCACTTCGCCGTTCGCGCGCGGCGTTCCGTCGACGAGGGGTCGAAACAAGTCCTCCAGCGCGTCCGGGTCGATACGTCCGTACAGCGATTCTGGGACGTCGGTCGCACTAACCCGAGCACGGTCCGCCATCTGCTGGACGATATACGTTCCCAGCGGCACCCTGCTCCCCCAATCGTACTGCAGCCTCGCCGGTTCCTCGACGCCGCACATGAACGGCAGGGCAGCATCATCCTCCATCGAACCCATAATCTGGTATCGGTAGTAGCTGAACGGCTAAAAGCGCTTGTGCTGGTTTTGCGTTATATCAACTAACGGTATCGAAATCCAACTCGACGAGAAACCGGATTCCGTACGGGTATCCTCCATACGACCGTATATCGAACCATAGAAACAACCCAACTGACATCTATTGCGAACCCGATGAAGAACGAGCAACTGCCGGAGGATAGTTCCACCATCGGGTGATTCATGCGTATTACTGTAGTAGAACTGGTATGGGCGATACATCGGACCGTGAGGAGGGGAGACTCATGGAGTTACTACGCTTCTTGGAGGCGGTCGGTGCCGAGTCGCTCACTTCCACGGAGGACTGGGTTTTCGAACTGCTCAAAGACGAACAACGGAGATACCTCGTCCTCTATCTCAGCGAACAGGAAACCCCGACACCGATTTCGCGGGTGGCGGCGGACGTAGCGAGTCGGTGTAACGACACGCCCGTGTCGAACGTAACGCCGTCCGAGCAGGAGCGAGTGCGCGTTCGACTCGAACAGGAGCACCTGCCACGTCTCGGGGACTACGGAATCATCTCGTGGTCGTACGGGGAGGACGTCGTGGACCCGATTCCGTCGCTGTTGAGCTCGGACGAAGAGTAGCGTTCCGTGGTTCGGCCCGCCAAAGCTCGGTCGGGTCCCGTCGTGACATGCGCGATGGACGAAACCGGTTAGAGCGTCCACTGCCAACCCCCTCGCAGTGCAGGACACCATCGACTGGCTTCGCGGGCGACCCTACTACGAGGGGCAAATCGCTCGCCACGAAACCGTTTCGGGGAACGACGGCGAGTTTCGGGACCTCCCGCTCGAATCGCGGTTGGAGTCGGCCCTCGAAAAGCGCGGCATCGACCGACTCTACCGCCACCAAGCCGAGGCGGTGGAGTCGGTCCGCGACGGGAAAAACGCCGTCATCGCCACGCAAACCGCGAGCGGCAAGAGCCTCGCCTACACGATTCCGGCGTTCGAGCGGGCGATGGATCACGGCGGTCGAACCCTCTACATCGCGCCGCAGAACGCTCTCATCAACGACCAAGAGGAAACGCTGTCCGAACTCGCCCGCGACTTGGGCTTCGGGAGTCGCGTCTCGGTAGCCCAGTACACCGGCCGACTCGACAAGAACGAAAAGCGGGCCGTACGCGACCGAATGCCGACCGTCGTGCTCACGACGCCCGACATGCTCCACTACGCCCTGCTTCCGTACGCGCATCGCCTGTGGGACTGGTTTTTCAAGGGGTTGGAGACGGTCGTCATCGACGAAGTTCACGAGTATCGCGGGGTCTTCGGCAGTCACGTCGCGCTCGTCCTCCGCCGACTCGCCCGCGTCTGTGAGCGGTTCGACGCCGACCCGCAGTTCGTCTGCTGTTCCGCGACCATCGGTAATCCGGTCGAACACGCGAGCGCCGTGACCGGCCAGCCCGAACCCTCGTTCGACCTCGTGGACGAGAACACGAGTCGGACCGGACCGACGCACTGGCTCCTCTGGAACCCGCCGGAGTACGAGGACGACCGGTACGGCGGCACGAAGCGGCGGAAATCGAACCACGGCGAGACGAAGCGCATCTTCGCCGACCTCGTGGGACGGGACTGCCAGACGTTGGTCTTCACCCGCGCTCGACAGGCCGCGGAACGGTACGCGATGGAGAGCGCCGACGAACTCCGACGGCGAGGGGACGGCGACCTCGCCAACGACATCGCGGCGTATCAGGCGGCCCTGCGGAACGACCGCCGTCGGGAACTTGAGGACGGCCTCCATTCCGGGACAGTCCGGGGTGCATGGAGCACGAACGCGCTGGAACTCGGCGTCGATATCGGGGGACTGGACGCGGTGCTGCTCGACGGGTATCCCGGCACGCGCATGGCGACGTTCCAGCAGGCCGGACGGGCGGGGCGGGGGACCGACCCCAGCCTCGTCGCGCTCGTCGCGGGCGAGGACCAACTGGACCAGTACCTGATGGCGAACCCGGACGAGTTCTTCTCCGGCGACCCCGAGCGGGCGGTCGTCAACCCCGAAAACGCGGAACTGCTCCCCTCCCACGTCGCCTCCGCGGCCCGCGAGACGTGGCTCTCGCCGGAGGACGAGACCTATTTCGGCACGGACTTTCCTGAACTCGTCGCCGACCTCGAAGCGCGCGGCGAACTCGAACGGCGGCAAACGAGCGGCGGGGTCCGCTGGGTGTACGGCGGCGACGGAAGCCCCCAGCACGAGATGAGTCTCCGAACCATCGACGACCGCGAAATCGACCTGCTCGACCGTTCGCGGGGTGACGTCATCGCCTCCCTCCCGTTCAGCGACGCGCTCAACGACGCCCACCCCGGCGCGATATACCACCAGCAGGGCCAGTCCTACGAGGTGGTCGACCTCGACCTGTCGCGGGACGTCGCCGAACTCTCGCCGACGTGGGCGGACTACCACACGAAGACGCTGACGGACAAGGAGATAACCGTCGAGGAGGATTTGGCGGAAAAGTCGCTCCCGACCCGCGAGGACTGCACCGTCCGGTTCGCCGACGTGACGATGCGAAAGCGAATCACCGGGTTCGAGCGCCGGGATGCAAAGCGCGGCGAGACGCTGGGACGCGAGTCGCTCTCCCTGCCGGAACTCACGCTCCGAACCAAGGCGCTCTACTTCACGATCCCCGACGACCTGGAGCGTGAACTGCGGGCGATGGACGGCGACTTCAACGGCGCGATTCACGCCGCCGAGCACGGGATGATTTCGCTCTTTCCGCTCGAACTCCTCTGTGACCGCGGGGACATCGGCGGCCTCTCCACGCCGCTTCACCCGCACACCGGCACGAGCACGATTTTCATCTACGACGGCTACCCCGGTGGCGTCGGACTCACCCGAGAAGGGTACGAAACCGTCGAATCGCTCATGACGAACACGCGCGAAATGCTTCGCGCGTGCGACTGCGAGTCGGGGTGCCCGTCCTGCGTACAGTCGCCCCAGTGCGGGAACGCGAACGACCCGCTCGACAAACGACTCGCCGAACACCTCCTCGCCGACCTCACGGTCTGAGTCGCAACGCTTTTAGGCTGTCCTAAACCTAAATTAGGTTAGCCTAAATATGGACGACATCCTCCGGCGAACCCGACGCGAAATCGAGGAGCTATCCGTCGAATCCGGTCCGTTCTCCGTCGCCGCCGCCGAAACCGGCGAGTGTCCGACCCCGATTACCGGCACGCGCTTCGAAACTCACGACGACGCCGCACGTGCCGCGGACCTCGCACGCGAGTATCGAAACGCCCTCCGCGACCACGACCCGGACCTGCCGACGTACCGCTTCGTCGTCACAGAACTCTCGACCGAACACCTCCAGATGGTCGGCGTCCGCGAGCGGACCGACGGCGTTCGCGCCAACGGACTCCCGCAAACACAGCGGTCCGTCACCGTCACCAGCGACCGCGAAGGCGCGTGGCTACGGATGGAAAACGCGCCGCTCGTTCACCTCGCGCGTGACTGTGGACCGGTCGGTGACGACGCCGTTGGCCGTCAGCTCGACTCGAAACTCTGAGACGTCAGCGGATTTCCTCCCGAAGCTCCGGGATGAGGTCGAACTCACTGTTCGTATCGCCCAGCACGAGTAGCGAAAAGTAGCCGAGATACGTCTGAATCGGCACGCGAACCAGCGCGAGCGCGAAGAGAAGGCAGGCGACGTATCCGAGAACGAGCGCGCCGAACAGGACCAGCGCCACCGGATTCGAGAGCGTCGCACTGATGGCGGCGAATCCGCCGAACGCGACTACCAACAGGACAGCGAAGATGGCGAACGGAATCAACAGGAATACCGCGATGATACCGCCCGCGATGGAGACGAGGAAGCCTACCGCGATGGCGAGGAAGAACTTGAGCACGAGGTAGACCCCGTACTGTTTCCACTCGCGGCGAAGCGTCGGCCAGAAGGCCTGCCAACCCGCTATCACGCCTCGCTCCTGAAGTATCATCACGGGAACGACGAAGTTCGTCGTCAGCCCGTCCACGAGCGCGACGAACAGGGCGAGCAGTATGAACACGGGGATGAACACCAGCACCGTCCCGGCCGCGATGGACGGCGAACCAGCCGAAAACACCGGGACGGTGACGAGGATGAGGACGCCGATGGGCAGCACGACGACGAGAAAGAGGACGAGTCGAAACACGAACAGGCGAAGCCCCTGTCCGAAGTATCGACTCATGTATCGCCGAACGTGAACCTCCCGTGAGCGAAGCGACTCCACGAATGCGAACTCCATCATCGACCCGATGAGGGTGAACAACAGCCCCAGAAGGACGGCGACGATGATGACCGCCGCGACCACTAGCAGAATCGTGTCGGTGGGTATCGAGACGTCACCGCCGCCCGGCGGACTCGGGGGCGTCGGAACCGGGTCGTTCGACCCGGAGGAGAACTGCATGCCCCCCTGAAACGGGGAGGACGAACTGGCCCCTCCGAGGAAGAACACCACGATGGCGAGTCGAAGCCACGTTCCCGCGTCGAACGGGAAGAGGAACTCCCGCGTTCCCTCGATGGCGTCGTCCAGCGCCTCGACGGCGTACCATGACATGCGTAGCTGTTGTGCGTCTTGATAGTTAAACTATCGGACAGACCGACTCATAACGTGAGCGACGTACTCCTCGGGAAGCAGGAGGACGTTGTACGTGAACGTGGTCTGCACCCCCACGACCAGAAACGCGACGAGTCCGTGAAGCACGAACGTCAGAAGATAGCTGACCAGGAGGTTGCCGACGGTGGCGACGACGTGGAAGAACGAGGTCGCTCGTATCTCCGTCGTCACGTTGGGTTCGACCGTGAACTCGCCGAACGTGAGGAAAGCGAGGAAGGCGAACGCCACGACGGCACCGCCGACGTAGGCGAACACCTCCGATGCGGTCGGCGTGCCGAAGCGAGTCAGAAGGAGCGCACCGCCGCCCCAGATAGAAAGCGTGTAGCCGTACGCCCGTACTTCCGAGAGCAGGTTTCTGGCAAGTCGGCGTCTCGGGTTCATACCCGACATTGAACCGGCTGAAAGAAATGCGTAGTGGGCTATTCGACGATTATGTCGTCGATATGCGAACTGACCGTCTGACAGAGGAGTTCCGCGAAACCGGTTTGGGAACTCCAGATGGCGCTTTCGCGCTCGCCGAGGATGCTGATGAGCACGGTATCGTCGTCCACGATGAGGATGCGCCCTGCAGGGGCCCCCTCCGGCTTGTCGTGACGAACGACGAACCGTAGCCCATCGAATCGGTCCCGCAGCGACGGGTCCTGCGAGACGACGAGAACGTCAACGCCCGCAGTCGCCCGTTCCCGAAGTATCTCCGTGAGTTTCTCCGTGACCAGCGATTCGTCGTGAAGGCCGAAGACGGTTCTCGATTCGGCTTCCGCCACCAACTGGCAGATTCGGCTGCTGACGGCATCCTTGCCGTCGACCGACCACACGTCTTCGCGCTCCTCGTCGCTATCGACGAACTCGTTTTTCGCCGATTCGAGGTAATCGAACGCGCGTTCTTGCGTCCGCTCGAACTGGTCGCGGAGGAGCGACTTCGCCGCCTCCAAACTCACCGGTCGATACTGAATCGGCTTGGACTGTTTTACCTCCGCCAAGCCGCGCTCCTGGAGGTCTTCGGCCGCGCCGTACACCTGCGACCGCGGTACGTCGGTGACGCCGTGGATGTCCCGCGCGGTCCCGGTCCCCAGCTTCTGTAGCGCGACGAACACCTTGGCCTCGTAGTTCGAGAGGCCGAGGTCGGTCAGCGCGTCGATGGCGTCAACTTCGTCCATGTCAGTCCTCACTCGGGGTTGGAGCACCTTCGGACTTCAGGTCGATGCTGCCGCGAGCGCCCGGTCCGAAGTAGCGCGTCCAGACGACGAGCAGACTCGGGAGAACCAACACGCTGGCGATGAACGCGTAGATGATGGTCAGTCCCGTGATGATGCCGAACTGCTGGAGCGCGGGCAGGATGGCGAAGGCGAGCACGCCGAAACCACCCACGGTCGTCGCCGCGCTTCCCAACAGCGCGCCGCCGGTTCCGGTGAGGCTGACGTGCATCGCCTCCCACACCGAGCCCTGTCGTTCGAGTTCGACGTTGTAGCGTTCGGAGAGGTGGATGCTGTAGGCGACACCCAACCCGACGGTGAGGCTCGTAATCATGCCCGTCAGGACGTTGAACGGCATTCCGAGGAGGTACATCGTCCCCAGAATCCACGCGACGCTGAACACGACGGGGAGCAGGGTGACCGCTCCGAGGGTCGCGCTACCTTCCGTGATGCGGTAGATGAGCATCAGGAACGCGAACACGGCGACCATCGTGATGATGAGGCTCTCGATGACCGTGTTGAGCAGGTCGTCCTGCACGATTTCGAAGACGATGGACTGGCCCGTCGCGGTTGCGGTGAGGCCGTCGAAGTTGTCGGCGACCTCACGCATCTGGGTCGTGACCGCCGAACTCGATGCGCCACCCTTCAGCGAGATGGTGACGCGAAGCGCCTCGTAGTTGCCGTCCTCGCGGTAGATGACGCCAGCGGCGTCGTCGGGCGCGGCGGCGAATAGCCCGTCGTAAACCGTCTCCAGGTTCTCGTCGGGCACGCCGTCACCGTCCGTATCCGCCGCGGTGAACGTCTGATTGAACGTCTCGTTCTGTGCGGCGACTTGCTTCATCACCGACAGCGGGCTCTGAACCTGTGGCTCACCGTTCGAGAGGGTGAGCGTGACGTCCTTCTTCGCCGCCTGCTCCTCCGCCCGCTTGACTTGTTCGAGCGCGTCATCACGGGTGATATCGCCCTCGACGAGTAGTTGAGCCTGAGAATCCTCCCTGACGAAGTTGTCGTTCACGAAGTCCAGGTTCTGCTTGGCGGAGTAGTTCCCGGGCTTGAACGGTTCCGGGAGCTGTTTCGTCCAGTGTGGCGGGCTACTGGCGAGGAAGTCCTCCTGCGAGAAACTCGTGTCCACTTTCGTCGCCCCGTAGCCGCCCGCCGCGCTGACGAGCAGCGTGAGGACGATGACCACGAGCGGCGCTTTCCGCGCCGCGGTCGCGCCCACGGTCAGGATGCTTCCGAGCGCGCCGCCGCCGGTACCGAACGCGCGCTTTTTGCGGTTGAAGCCGCGCGATTCGAGGAACCCGTCGAGTTCCAGTTTGAGGGCGGGAATCAAGCCGCCGAAGATAATCAGCGCCGCGACGATACCGACCGAACTCACGATACCGAAGTCCTGAATCGGCGGCAGCGGGCTGACCAGATTCGAGAGGAAGCCGATGACCGTCGTCGCGGTCACCCACGTCAGGGCCGCGCCGACGCTGACGAGCGCGACGCGCATCGACCCGCGAACGTCCTCGTCGGGGTTCGTCTCCCGCTCCTCGCGGTGGCGCATGAAGACGTGAATCGCGTAGTCGATTGCCAGTCCGATGAGGAGGACGGGCACCGCGATGAACATCTGGTTGAACGTGATGCCTGCCCAGCCCATGAAGCCGAACGTCCAGACGAGGACGAAGGCGATGCCGAGGATGCCGAGCAGGATGTCGAGGACGTCACGGTAGGCGATGATGAGCGTCAGGATGACGAACAACAGCGCCAGCGGCCCGACGATGGCGAGGCTATCTGCCATCGACTGGTTGATCTCCTCGCTGATGATGCCGCTCCCGAAGACGAGCGCCTCGTGGTCGAACTCCTCGTCCGCGATGGTCTTCATCCCCTGCTGGGTGGAGACGAGCACGTCGGAGGCCTGTCCCTCCATCGACGACTGGCTCTCCTGTTTCTGGAAGATGACCAACATCGTCGCGTTCGCCTCCGTCGACCCGGTGTCGTAGGACGTCGGCATGAACGCCAACGCTTGGCTCGCCATGCCGCCCGAACTGCCGCCGTCGTCGGAGAGCACGGCCTTCGTCAGCGAATCGATCTGCGACTGGTTCATCGACTGCAACTGGTCGAGTTGCTCGGCGAGCGTCGGCATCGAGCCGTTTTCGAGCGCGCTCCGCTTTTGCTGCAGTTTCTCGCTCTGCTCGCCGAGTTTCTCATACTCGTCCGCCAGCACGCCTTGGGTGCCGAGTTTGTACACCTTGCCGAACTGCGACTGGATTTCGCCTGCCTGCTGCTTGTAGGTCGATTCGTTGATGTCGCCCGACCGGTAGGAGGCGTTCAAGCCGTCGAGTTTGGCCTGCAAGCCGCGCGCCTGCTGTGCGGACTTGTTGAACGTCGCCGACTGCTCGGCTGAGAGGTTCGCGGTGGCTGTCGCCCGCACCTGTGAGAGTTGAGCTTCGATTTTCGCCGACTGCTGGCGATACGATTCGTTGTCCACATCGCCCGACTGATGGGACGCGTTCAACTGGTCGTATTTTCCCTGCAGCGCGCGCGTCTGATTCAGTGCGTCGCTCAGTCCGGCGGCCGTCCGGTTGAGTTGCTGGCTGCGCTGTTGGAGTTTCGCACCAGACGCTTTGAGCTCCGCGACCTTCTGCTGTTGAATCGCGGAGATGGCGATGACGTTCGCGACGCCGGTGGAGGCGGTTCCCTCCGCCAGCGTCTCGTTGATGGTTTGATTGTCCCGAAGGCGCTGTTGGAACTGTAACGAGTTCACCATCGCTTCCTTCGACAGGACGTTATCGCCCTTGAGGATTACCTGTACGGTGGTCGTATTCTCGTTCCCCGTCGTGAAGTTCGAGTTGATGTAGTTCAGTTTCTTCGCGGCCGGACTGTCGCTCTGGAACTGGTCGAGCGACGAGGACTGCTCTATCATCGGCGCGCCCGCCCCGACGAGAATCGTCGCAACGAGAAGCACGGCGATGATGGCCCGACTGTGCTTGGTTACGTTTTCGAAAAGCCGGTCGAGAAGCGTCACGGACGCCCTCCTCGGCTATGTAGCTGTAATGCCATAGCTGTTGTTAGAATACTACTGACAGCCCCACCAAAAAGATGGAGGTTTCGGTTTCTAGTATGACATAAAGTCACAAACACATTTCCGGTACAACGAAGAAACGGTCCAATCAGAGCACGTACGGCACTCTATCGCGCGTTTGTGCCGGACGAAATCCGGTTCGGGCGACGGCAGTACGTGCGGGGACGAGAATGGGACGGGTTCTCCGAGACGTGTCGCTTTGTGAATTATATATCTACAACAACAAGTGGAATTTTCGTCAGTTCGCCATCAACGTTACCATCGTCCCCGAGACAGAGAGAGACGATGGTAGATTTGCTCACCGTACTCCATCTCCTCGGTGGCGTATTCCTCCTGCTGATGAACGCCTACTTCGTCGTCACCGAGTTCGCCATGACGCGGGTGCGACAGTTCGACGAGTCTGAGTTCGAGGATTCGAAGGGATTGCAGCGCGCGTGGGACATGACCGACCGCCTCGAAATCTATCTCTCCGGGTGCCAAGTCGGCATCACCATCGCCAGCGTCGGATTGGGTGTGGTCGCCGAACCAGCGGTGGTGGCGGTGTTCCATCCGGTCATCGAAGCCGTCGGTCTCGGGGGCGGCTCCACCGAAGCGCTCTCGGCGATTCTCGCACTCGCCGTCATCAACCTCCTGCACGTCATCGTCGGGGAGCAAGCGCCGACGTACCTGGGCATCGAGCGAACGAAGTTCGCGGCCCGATACGGGTCGGGCATCCTCTACTGGTGGACGAAACTGATGTCGCCGGTCATCATCCTCGCTGACAAGACCGCCAAGAGCCTCCTCTCCCTGTTCGGCGTTGAAATCGAACGCTCGTGGACGGAAGCCGAGGAATCGGACGGCGACGAGCGGAAAATCGTCAGCCGCGCTGACCTCCACCGCGAGATGGGCGACGTTCTCAGCGCGGTCGAGGGTCTCCCGGAGGAACGCGAAGAGGAGATTCTGGCCGCGCTTCAAATCGAGCGCGTCCCGGTTCGTGACATCGTGATTCCGCGGGAGGACATCGTGGCCCTCTCGACCGACGACCCCATCGAGGAGAACGTCGAACGGATGGAGAAGAACCCGCTCGTCCGCTTTCCGCTCATCGACGGGTCGCTGGACGAGTTTCGGGGAATCGTCTACGCGCCGACCGTCATCGAACGGTACGACGAACTCACCTCGGGGGAGGTCTCGCTGACCGACATCGCACACGACCCGATGACGGTCGCGGGCGATACGAGCGTCGCGGACGCCATCGACCTGTTTCAGGCGCAAAACCAGGAACTCGCACTGGTGTTGGACGGGCAGGACGTCATCGGGTTGGTGACGGCGACGGACGCGTTCGAAGCCGTCCTCGGGGAGTTGGAGGACCCGATGGACAGGGAGATGACCGCCTGAGGAATCGTTCGCCTACCGGTCGTGGAATTCTCGCGCTTGCTCGCGCGTCATCGTCTCCCACTCGCCGTCGTCGGTTCGAACCTGCACGTGTCCGTCGGGAATCTCCGTTTCGACCGTTTCAACGTGCGTTTCGAGGAGATGCGATTCGTACTGCTTCAACGCGGCTCGCTCCGACGGCGCGATGGCGACCCAACCGCACTCGTCTTGACTGCACCGAATCATTGAGTGTCGTCACTCGCTACGAGGGATATAAGCCTTGAGAAACGTCGGTGCGACCGGTGGCGGTCGGTGGGGTCTATTCGCCGCTTACGACCCGCGAGGAGAGGTCGCCGATGGTTCCCTTCACGGTGTACTCCGGCGTCTCGATGTGGACCATCGAGTCCGCCGTTACGTCCTCGAACTTGAGTTCGAGGGTGTACGACCCGTCCGTCAGGATGTCCGTCGCTTCGTTCTGTCCGGTTTCGAGCTGTCGCGCCCACGCCGTCTTTCCGGCGAAGGCGGCGTCGGTGACGCCCGAGATGATGTACGCCACCGGATTGTACGACGTGTTGGAGCCGCGAATCGGGTAGTCCCTGTCGTGCCACTCCCAGAACCCCTCGTCGATGACGAAGACGTTCTCGTAGCCCTTCTGCATGAGTGCGGATGCACGAATCGAAGAGAGGTGGTGCGGACAGCCACAGTAACAGACGATGCGGTCGGATTTCGGCCAGTTCAGCACGGGGTCGCGCTCCGGGGCACCACGGACGCCCGGTGCGGGACTCAACACGGCCCCGTAGATGTGCGAGGTCTTGTACTGCTTCGTGCCGCGAGCGTCGGCGAACCGCGCTTCCCCGCGCTTGTACCAGTTGTAGACGATATCTGTCGGGACGAGAGGGACCTCCTCGCCGCCCTCGGATTTCGTGTCGAACGAGGACGGGTCGAAGCTCTTTTTCTTCGGTTTCTCGTCGAACTCCGGCGGATACCCATCGACATTGCCGTCCTCGGGCATGGGATAACTCGAAGACCCCGAGCCACTGCCTCGATTGAGACACCCGCTCAATCCCGCGACTGCCACGGAACTAGCCGCGAGAAAGGTACGTCGGTTCATTACTATGGCCCCGTAGCAACTACCCCTTTATCAATTTTATTATTAACAGAACGCTGTTAATTATAGACTGCGTAATCGAATCGACGGTCGGTACGGAAAACATACCTAACAGGTTTGGCACCGTCTTTTTTCAGAATGACAGCGTACCAACTGCTATTCTCGGGGCACACCCAATGAAAGACACACACGTAGAGGCGGGGAAGGCGATACAGCAGCAGACCGGGAAAACGTTCCATCTCGCCACTCGGCTGTTGCCCGAGCGAGTGCGCCACCCGACGTACGTGCTGTACGGGTTCTTCCGTATCTGCGACGAGGTGGTGGACGACGCCGCCGACGTTCCGGCCGAGGAGCAAGCCGAACGGTTGGAGTCGCTACGAAAGCAGGCGCTCGGGAAAGAACCACCCGATGACCCGATTTTGGAGGCGTTCCACGACCTCTGTGAATCACGCGGTATCGCGGACGAGGAGGTCGTCGTCTTCATCGACGCGATGGCGACGGACATCGACAAATCGCGCTACGAAACCTACGAGGAACTGGAGACGTACATGCGCGGTTCGGCCGCCGCCGTCGGGCAAATGATGACGTCAGTGATGAACCCGGACGACGCCGAGCGAGCGCGACCGCACGCGACGTCGCTCGGCGAGGCGTTCCAACTCACCAACTTCCTCCGGGACGTGCGCGAGGACATCGAAGACCGGAATCGAATCTACCTTCCTCGAACGACGCTCTCGCGGCACGGCGTGACCGACGAACAGATAAAGCGCCTTGAGTTCACGGTCGGGTTCGCCGAGGTCATGCAGGACGAACTTCGCCGCGCGGAAGCCCTGTACCGGGAGGGCGTCGCCGGAATCCGGTACCTCCCCGAGGACTGCCAGTTCGCGGTCTTGCTCGCGGCGGTGCTGTACGCGGAGTACCACCGCGTGATTCGAGCGCAGAGGTACGACGTGCTCTCCAAGGAACCGTCGCTGGGGACCGTCCGAAAGCTCGTGCTCCTCGCTAAGACGCGGTGGCACTGGCGGAAGACACGCGACCCCGAAACCGTCTTCCGGACCGTAAGCCCGGTCGGAACGCCGGAACACCGCGGGTCGGACGTGGAGCGTCGGGATACGCTTCCGACTCGATAACTCTCGCTTCTCCTCGTTTCAATCGTCACCGTGGCCTTCGCTGGCGTGCTCCGCGAACGACGGCAGGTCCGGAACCGAACGCATGTCGTGTGTCCCCGTCGGCGGCAGGTTCGCCGCCGCCGCGGGCGAGTCCGTCAGGTCCGTTTCGCTGTCTATCGATTCCATGTCGCCGTCGACGGCCCGCGCGTCCTGGTCGATGCGCATCGAGCAGAACTCCACGCCGCACATCGAGCAGTAGCGCGCTTTCTTGTAGTTATCGCCGGGGAGGGACTGGTCGTGGTACGCTCGTGCCCGTTCCGGGTCGAGGGCGAGTTCGAACTGTCGTGACCAGTCGAACTCGTAGCGGGCCTCCGAGAGCGCGTCGTCCCAGTCGCGGGCACCCGGTTGGCCGGTTGCGACGTCGGCCGCGTGGGCCGCGATTCGGTACGCCGCGAGGCCGTCCCGAACGTCCTCCTCTTCGGGGAGTCCGAGGTGCTCTTTCGGCGTCACGTAACACAGCATGGCCGCCCCGGCCCGAGCGGCCTCGGTGGCACCGATGGCGCTCGTGATGTGGTCGTACCCGGGCGCGATGTCGGTCACCAACGGACCGAGGACGTAGAACGGAGCGCCGTCGCAGACCTCCTGCTGGCGTTCGACGTTCATTTCGATGTCGTCCATCGGGACGTGTCCCGGTCCCTCAACCATGACCTGAACGCCGTGGTCCCGTGCCGTTCGGGTCAGTTCGCCCAGCGTCTCCAGTTCGGCGAACTGCGCGTCGTCGCACGCGTCGGCGAGGCAACCGGGCCGAAGGCCGTCGCCGAGGCTGAACGTCACGTCGTACTCGGCGAAAATCGCACAAATTCGCTCGAAGTGCGTGTACAGCGGGTTTTGGGCGTCGTTCTCCTCCATCCACTTGGCGAGAATCGACCCGCCGCGCGAGACGATGCCGGTCTTCCGACCGTTGGTGAGCGGGACGTGTTCCAGCAACACGCCCGCATGGACGGTCATGTAATCGACGCCCTGCCGGGCCTGTTTCTCGATGACGTCGAGCAGTAACTCGGGCGTGAGGTCGGCAACGTCGTCGACGCGCGTGACCGCCTCGTAAATCGGGACGGTTCCGACCGGAACCGGAGCGTGTTGAACGTTCGTCTCACGAATCGAATCGAGGTTCGCACCGGTGCTCAAGTCCATCACGGTGTCCGCGCCGTAGTGAACCGCCGCGTGGAGCTTTCGAAGTTCCTCCTCGGGGTTGCTCGTCGTCTCGCTGTTGCCGATGTTCGCGTTGACCTTCGTGGCGAACTCTCGCCCGATTATCATCGGGTCGAGCACGTCGTGTTCGTGGTTGTTCGGGATGACCGCCCGTCCCTCGGCGACCGCGCGTCGAACCGTCTCTGGGTCCCTGCTCTCCCGCTCCGCCACCCGTTTCATCGCCGCGGTCAGTTCGCCGGAACGAGCGCGTTGGAGTTGTGTTTCCGACATCAATTACTGAGTTATATTACTAGGTAATAATTCTTGTCGAGCGAAATCGGCACCAACGTTCACCATCACCCGGCACGAACGTGGCGTATGCGAGTCGCAGTCCTCGAAGAACCCGGTTCCTTCGTCGTCGAAGAGCGAGACAAACCAGCCCCCGACCCGGACGAGGTGGTCGTCGAAATCGGCAAGGTCGGCATCTGCGGGTCCGACGTTCACTACTACGAACACGGCCGCATCGGCGATTACGTGGTCGAATCGCCGCTCGTCCTCGGGCACGAGAGCGCGGGCGAAGTCGTCTCGGTCGGCGAAAACGCCGAAGGCGATTTCGACTTCGGCGACCGCGTGACGCTCGAACCGGGCGTCCCCTGTCGGCGCTGTGACCACTGCAAGCGCGGCGAGTACAACCTCTGTCCCGACGTGACGTTCATGGCGACGCCGCCGGACGACGGCGCGTTCGCGGAGTTCGTCGCGTGGCCCGCCGACTTCACCTATCGGCTACCGGATTCCGTCTCGACCCGCGAAGGAGCGCTCTGTGAACCCTTGAGCGTCGGCATCCACGCCGCTCGACGGGGCGAGGTCGGCGTCGGCGATTCCGTCCTCGTGACGGGGTGCGGTCCCATCGGTCTGCTGGCGATGGAAGCCGCGAACGCCGCCGGAGCGGCGGAGGTGTTCGTCTCCGACGTCGTTCCCGAAAAACTCGCGCTGGCCGAGGAGCGCGGCGCGGACGCGACCATCGACGTTCGGGAAGACGACCTCGGGGAATCGGTCTCCGACCTCACAGACGGCGAGGGCGTCGATGTGGTCATCGAAGCGTCCGGAGCGGACCCCGCGATTCGAACCACTATCGACGCGGTTCGACGGGGCGGGACCGTCGTCCTCATCGGACTCGCACAGGACGCGGAAATCCCGCTCGACACGAGTGAAATCATCGACAACGAACTCGACCTCCGAGGGTCGTTTCGCTACCGGAACACGTACCCCGCCGCCGTCCAGTTGCTGGCCGACGGCGCGGTCGACGTGGCGGGTATCGTGGATTTCGAAATGGAACTGCCGGATGTCGGCGAGGCGTTCGAGCGGGCGAAGGAGTCCGAGACGGTGAAAGGGATGCTTTCGGTTTCGCGGTGAGCGCGTTCGGAATTCGAACGACGGCGACCCGTTTCGTGACGGAAACGCCCCGTGTGTGGTACTTTTTGTCGAATGAGCAGTCACCACAGATGTCTAGCCAGAGATTGGCATGCTAGTCTCTGTCGAAATATTTACTCGGTATTGAGTAAACCTTATCAACGTCAACCAACTACCGGGAAGTGATGATTGACACGAGTAACGAAACGACAACTGGGGAGGGTGAGCGATAATGTGGCAAGACATCGTATTTCTCTGCGGGAGCGTCTTTTCCCTCCTCGTTCTCGTTCCGACTCTCCGCGACTCGATGGCGAACGTCCCGCTCGGGACCTCCCTTCCATCGGCCGTTATCGGCATCGTCTACGGAACCGCCTTCCTCACGCTCGGGATGAGTCTCTCTGCCGCCGGTTCCCTGCTCACGGGGATCATGTGGAGTCTCATCGCGGCGCTTCGGTCGCCGAACCCGCTCGCTACGCCCGCGGACTCCGAAACTGAAACGCGGACTAACGGGCACGGCGCACCGCAACACGCCGATTAATCGGCAACTTCTCGAACGAAACGCGACCCTACGGCTTCGCCGAAGTCGGGGGGAGAATCGAACGGAAACAGAGAACCGATTTTTCGACTCGCCGGTTTTTCGGCGTGCGCTACGACTCCTCGAACGCGGCCGTATCGACCGACACCGGTGTCGGTCCGAGGGCGAAGGTCCGCCACGTCCGCCGGACGGACGGCAGCTTCGGGGCGACGGTAAACAGACCCCGAACGAGCGGAGCAACAGCCCACTCGGGAACCGACTCGCCGTTTTGTACGTACCACGTGACGACCCGCTCGCCGCGCCGTTGGAGGCGGAGCACTTCCTCGACGGCGGGTCGGCGAACCGACTCGAACCGCCGAAGGCGTTCCGCCGGAATCGGTTCGTCTCCCGTGTCGCCCGCATCACCCATTTCGAGCGCGGTCGTGATGGTCCCTTGGGCGACCACGGCGTCCTGAATTGCGAGGCCGTTCCCCTGTCCGCCGACCGGCGAGGCGACGTGCGCCGCGTCGCCGAGCAGGAGCAGGCCGTCGTCCACCCATCGTTCCGTCAGTCCGGGTTCGATGTGGAGGAGCGAACACTGGTCGAACGATTCCAGATGCCGGGCGATGGCGGGGTCCACCGCGGCGATTTCTCGCCGAAATCGCTCGATACCGCGCTGTC
Organism: Haladaptatus paucihalophilus DX253; assembly: GCF_000376445.1. Classification (NCBI taxonomy): domain Archaea; kingdom Methanobacteriati; phylum Methanobacteriota; class Halobacteria; order Halobacteriales; family Haladaptataceae; genus Haladaptatus; species Haladaptatus paucihalophilus. The sequence continues at coordinate 421,641 of NZ_AQXI01000001.1, forward strand.
TGATGTCGGGATAGGTACCCTTCTCGATGAACCACCCGGCCTGTGCGTCCTCCTCTCCGAGGCCGAAGTAGAGCAGGATGCCGTCGCGCTCGATGCGCCCCTGTGCGGCCGACCGAACGGCGTCCGCCGGGAGTTTGAACCACAGCAGTTCGATGTCGGAGTCGAACAGGCCGGGGTCGAGGTCGGCCGCCTTCCGAACCGTCGAAAAGCGGCCGTCAGCGCCGACGACGAGTCGGCTTCGAAGTTCGAGGTCCTCGTCCCGCTCGCGGTCGTTCGCTCGCACGCCGACGACCCGTCCCCCCTCACGAACGATGTCGGTGACGCTCGTCGCCGGACGGAACTCGAAGGTCGAAAGCTCGTCGGCGCGGTCGATGAGCAGGCGGAGCAACGGCGGTTGTTCCATCAACAGACCGTAATCGTACGGTTTCGGCAGTTCGGAGAAATCGACGGCGTGATAGGACCGCCCGAACGCCGTCACTTCCGGTCGCCGCACCTCATCGTGGTCGAGGGCCAGAATATCGTCCAGCACGTCCATCTCCGCGAACAGTTTGACCGCGAGCGGTTGGAAGAAGTAGCCGCGAAACTCCCGGTCCAGATCGGCGTGGCGCTCCAACAGGACGGTATCGACGCCGCTTCTGGCGAGGAGGTAGCTCATCACACAGCCGCCCGGCCCGGCACCGACGACCACGACGGTCGTTTCGCGGGTCGTCGCGGACGCGCGCTGGTCGGCCATGTCTGGTCCCCGCTACTCCTCGTCCGCGTCGGCGTCGGAATCGACGTCCGCGTCCGATTCCACCGCTCCTTCACCGAGGAGCGCGTCCACGTCGGCGTGGTCGTGGAGGAGTTCGCCCATCCGCTCGACCGTCTCCTCGTCGCGGGTTCGACCGCTTCGAATCACGTCCTCGGCGCGTTCGATGGTCGTCAGCGTGTCCGCCTGCACGAGCAGGACGGGGACGCCCTTCTCCTCCGCCTTGCCGATGACGGCACCCGGCGGGCGGAACCCGCCCGTCAGGATCAGACACTTCACGCCGGGAGCTTCCAGCGCGACGGTGTGCAGGTCGGGACGGTCGCCGCCGGTGACGAGGGCGGCATCCCGCGTCCGACGGAGGTGACGGAGCGCCTTGTCGCCGCTCATCGCGCCGACGAGGAACCGCTCGACGAACTCGCCCGTGTCCGCCTTCGTGAGCAGTTCCGCGTTGAGTTCCGCCGCGAGGTCGCCGACCGTAACGCCCGCGAGGTCCTGCTGGCGCGGGACGACGCCGAGAACGGGGATTTTCCGCCCTTCGAGGAAGGGAACCACGTCCGTATCGAGCGGGTCGAAGTTCGTGTTCGAGACGGCGTTGAACAGCACACCGGACAGACGGTCGCCGATGTCGTCCACGGCGGCGAGCAGGTCGTCCACGTCGCTCCCCTTCTCGTACCCGGAGAGGAGAAGCACTTCCGCGTCGAGCAGTTCGGCGACTTCCGGGTCGGTGAGGTCGACGATACCGCCGGTCGTGAGATTGCCGCCGCCCTCGATTATCATCAGGTCGTGGCCCGACGACAGCGACTCGAAGCTCGTTCGAATCTGCTCGCGGAGTTTGTCGGGGTCCTCGCGGCCTCGGATGGCTTGCTCGATGAACGTCGGCGAGTAGACGACGGGTTCGAGTTCGTGCATTTCGGCGTCGAGGCCGAGCAGTTCGCGGGCCAGCATCGGGTCCTCGTCCAACGTCTTGCCGACGTTGCTCTGGAGTCGGGTGCCCTTCGGTTTCATGTAGCCCACCGACAGCCCGCGCTGCTGTGCGAGTCGCGCCAGCGCGAGGGCGACGGCGGTCTTGCCTGTGCTTTCTTCGGTTGCGGTGACGAGTATCGTGTTCATAGTTCGTCCGTGTCCACGGTCAGTCGGATGTCTATCGCTCGCACGCCGTCCGGAGTGGCGACGAGTGGGTTCACGTCGAGTTCCAGAATCGCGGGGAAGTCGGTCACGAGTTGTGAGAGTCGCTGGAGGCTTTCGACCACGCCGTCGATGTCGGCGGGGTCGCGGCCCCGCGCCCCGCGGAGCAGGGGTGCCGCCTCGATGTCGTTCACCATCTCGCTCGCCTCGCGCTCGCTTATCGGCGCGACGCGGAAGGTGGTGTCCTCGATGATTTCGACGAAGATGCCGCCCAGTCCGAACAGGAGGAGCGGACCGAACTGCGGGTCGCGGTTCATGCCGATGATGGTCTCCGTACCCGAGTCGAGGTCCACCATCTCCTGGACCTGCACGCCGAGAATCGTCGCGTCGGGTTGGTAGTTCCGCGCCCGCGTCACGAGGTCCTCGTAGGCGTCGTACACGTCCTCGTTTCCGACGCCGACTTTCACGCCGCCGATGTCGGATTTGTGCAGGATGTCGGGGCTGACTATCTTCATGACGACGTTCCCCTCGATGTCCTGTGCGGCGCTCACCGCGTCTTCCGGTGAATCCGCGATGGTCCCTTCGGGCGTCGGAATGCCGTACGCGTCGAGCAGTCCCATCGCCTCCACGCCGAGGCGGTTGTCCCCGCGCTCCTTCGCGCGGGAGAGGATTTCCGCGGCGCGTTCCCTGTCAACGTCGAATTCGGTCGGTTTCCCGTACTCGCGCTGGCTGATGTCGCGGTACGTGGTGAGGGCGTCCAGACTTCGCACCGCGCGGGCCGGGTCGAAGTAGTTCGGAATCCCTCCCTCGCGGAGGAGTTCCGCCGCCTCCTCGGTTCGTTCGCCGCCCATCAACGCCGCGGCGACCGGTTTCCCGTGTTTCGCCTGCAGTTCGACGATGACGTCGGCGAGGTCGCGGTAGTCGATGACGGCCGTCGGCGCGGCCAGCACGACCGCGGTTCCGACGTTTTCGTCCCCGAGCGCGATGTCGATGGCGTCCCGGAACCGGCCGATGTCGGCGTCGCCGATGGCGTCTATCGGGTTGTAGATGTTGGCCTCCTCGGGCAGGGCCTCTCCCAGTTCCGCGAGCGTGTCGTCGGAAAACGACGCCAGCGAGAGGGTCGAATCGCCCACCGCGTCGGTGGTCATCACGCCCGGTCCGCCCGCGTTCGTGACGATGGCCACGTCGTCCCGCTCGGGCAAGGGTTGGCCCGCCAGAATCTGGGCGAAATCGAACAGCTCTTGGACGGAATCGACGCGCAACACGCCCGCCTGTTCGAGTCCGGCCTCGTACGCCCGGTCGCTCCCCGCGAGGGTTCCGGTGTGCGAGGAGACGGCCTGCGCCCCGGCGTCGGTGCGCCCCGATTTTACCATCACGATAGGCGTATCGTCGGTTACCTCGCGGGCCGTGTCGATGAACGTCCCGCCGTCCTCGACGCCTTCGAGGTAGCCCAGGATGACGTCCGTGTCGGGGTCTTCGCCCCACGCGCGGACGAAATCCGTCTCGTCCAACACGGCCTTGTTCCCGAGCGACACCACGTCCTTGAAGCCGAGTCCCTCGTCGTTCGCCCAGTCGAGGACGGCCGTGATGAACGCCCCCGATTGGCTCATGAACGACATGGACCCCGGCAGGGCGTTCTCCGGCCCGAAGGTCGCGTTCATGCCGACCGGCGTGCTCATTATCCCGAGGCTGTTGGGGCCGACGAGGTTCAGGTCGTACTCCGCCGCGATGTCCTGCAACTCTCGCTCCCGCTCTGCACCTTCGCTCCCCGTCTCGCCGAATCCGGCGGTGATGACGACGACGTTTTTGATTCCGGCTTCGCCAGCCCCGCGAACCACGTCCACCGCGATGTGCGGCGGGACGACGACGACCGCGAGGTCGATGTCCGGCGCGGACGCGAGGTCGGGATAGCAGTCCAGTCCGAACACCTCGTCGTAGTTCGGATTGACAGGCACCGTCTCGCCGTCGAACTCGTCGCGGAGGTTGGTCACGATGGCGCGACCGATGGAGCCTTCGTTCTCCGTGGCTCCCACGACGGCGACACGAGACGGCGCGAAAAGGTCTGTGAGTACGGTGTCACCCATCGTTTCGAAGATTGGACGAGCGCGGGATTAAAACTAGTGCCCTGTTTCCACCGACGGAGAATTACCCGCCGATTCGTGCGCCCGCCGAACCGCCGCTTCGAGGGAGTCCCTTTCGGGCGCGAAATGGAGGTGCGTCCCGCAGTCGCAATCCGACGCGCCGATGCCGGGAACCGGCTCGATTTCCTCGGCGAGCCGGTCGGCGACGGCGCACTCCACGTCCGACGCCTCGGTTCGAACGTCGGCCGCGAGGTCCGTTTCGGGATGACCGAGCAGGTAATCGACGTGCCAATGGCGGGCACCGTTCTCGCCCGACGCGACCCGCGCGTGGCGGTCGATACGCGAGAATCCACCCTGTCCGAACGCGCTGCCGGTGTAGGCGTACCACCCGGAATCGAGTGCTCTGGGTCCCTTCGCCCCGAACTCGATATCCGCGGGTGCCGCGAGCGAGACGAGGAGGGTGTACGTCCCCTTCATCTCTTAGAGGTGCGAGGCCACGATGCCACCCGCCACTGCGAGCATCGTCAGACCGTTCAGGACGACCGATTGCTTGTGATACTGGGCGAACGCGTCGTCGCCCACCGCCTCCATCTTCGGAATGAGCACCCAGCGGGCGTATCCCGTGAAGACGACGCCGACCAGCGCGAGGGCGGCGACGCCGATGCCGTCGAACGCGTCCATCGCGGTGCCGACGACCGCGGCACCGAACGCCACGACACCCAATCCGAGTCCGAACTGGTAGTACTTCGGGAAGATGGCGTTGACGACCTGTCCCGCGTCGTCGTCCAACACGTCGAACGTCGTCGGCGCGCCGATGAACGAGAAGAACACGATGCTGCCGAGCCAGATTCCGAGCGCCGCGTCCGCGACGACGAGGAGTCCCGTTCCGAGAAGGGTCATATCGAACAGTTGGAACGACTAGCCAATCAAGATTGTTCTTCGTCGCGCGCGACGGCGTTGTACACCGTGGCGACGATGGCACCTCCGAGCGCGCCGTCCATGAATCCCCAGAGCGCGCCGACGAGGCTCCCCCGGAGCGTCGGCCGGTAGCCGATGTACAGCGAGGAGAGCGTTTCGACCGTTTCGTCGCCCCAACCGAACCGCGCTATCCACGCGTCCAGCATCACGTACAGCGACCACATCACGCCGCCACCGAGCGCGAACGCGCGAACGTCGAGTTTGTCCGTCATGAGTCCTCGGATGAGTTCGACGCGAACGGTCTTAGCGTTGGGTGGCGAGAGGGGTTTGCGCGGCGGTTGACGGGGGAGAAACTCAGAAGTGCGAAAGCACCAGCGCACCGGCGACCGCGAGCATCGCCACGCCGTTCAGGACGACCGACTGCTTGTGGTACCGCGCGAAGCCGTCGTCGCCCGCCGTCTCCATCTTCGGGAGGAGCCGAGCCTGTGCGTAGATAGTCGCCGCGAGCGCGATGAGAATGAGCGGTTGGATGAACAGCGTGGCCGTCGGGTCGAGGACGCCCCGATTCCACGCGACGACGGCCACGCCGACCGCGGTGAATCCGAGTATCGAACCGAACTCGTAGTACTTGGGGAAGATGGCGTTGACGACCTGCCCCGCGTCGTCGCCCAACACGTCGAACGTCGTCGGCGCACCGACGAACGAGAAGAACACCATACCGCCGAGCCACATCCCGAGACTCGCGTCCAGAATCACCAACAGCGCCGTTCCGAGGAGAGTCATGACGGAACGGAAGATACATCGCGTAATCGGTCTTTCCCCGACCGATTTCCGCTCTCGCTCTGACTTCCCCTCCGACCGATTTCTGCCCTCCCCCAGCCTTCCCCTCCGACCGGTTTCCGCCCTCCCGATTACTCGCTCACGCGCGCGACCGTCGCGTCGGCGTACTCCGCCAGGTCGTCGGGTGAAATCGGAAAGACGGCTTTCGGCGTCCCGGCGGCGGCCCAGACCGTCTCGAACTCGGTCAGCGTCTCGTCCAGATAGACGGGCAGGTCGCTGTCGTGGCAGAAGGGCGGGACGCCGCCGATGGACCAGCCGACCGACTCCCGAATCGCGTCGGCGTCGGCCATGCCGACCGCCGACGCGGGGGCGTCACGCAGTTCCGCCAGTCGGCCCTCGCTCACGCGCTTCGCCCCGCTGGTCACGACCACGACGAGTTCGTCGTCCGCGCGGAAGACGAGACTGCTGGCGATTTGGGCCACGTCACAGCCGATGGCGTCCGCAGCGTCCGCGGCGGTTTTCGTCCCTTCGGGAAACTCGTGAACGTCCGCGTCGAAATCGTACCGCTCCGCGGCGCGCGTTTCGAACTCTTCTGCTCGTTCGTGCATGTCCCCCATCTCTCTTCGACGGAATAAATCGGTGATGGTGGTGGTAACAATACGGAAAAGGAATCGGGATTACTGTCCGCCCGACGGATCACTCCGGTAGGTAACCGTGAAGTCGTCCACGGTGGCGGCGAGCGATTCGGCCTGTTTGGCGAGCGAATCCGCGCTCCGAGCGACCTCGCTGACCGAAGCGGTCTGTTCCTCCGCCGCCGCGGCCACGTCTTCGGCTTCGTCGGCCGTTTCGTCGCTGATGCGGGTCACCTCGTCCACCGCGGCGACGACCTCCTCGGTCGTCGATGCCTGTTCGGCGGTCACGTCGTTTATTTCCTCGATGCCGCCGGTTGTCTCCTCGACGTTCGAGATGATGGCTTGGAGCGATTCCTGCGCGTCGCGTACCGTCTCCGCCCCGTCGGTGACCGCTTCGTGCGTCTCCCGGACGTCCGTGACAGTCACGTTCGCCTGCTCTTTCACGGTGTCGATGCGCTGTTCGATGTCCACGACCGCTTCCTTCGTCTCGTTCGCCAGTTCCTTCACCTCGTTTGCGACCACCTCGAACCCTTCCGTGTCGCCGTCCGCGCTCGCCGCCTCGATGTTGGCGTTCAGCGCGAGCATGTTTGTCTGGTCCGCGATGGAGCGGATAAGTTCGACGACATCGCCGATGCGGCCGATTTCGTCGGCCAAGTCCTCCATCTGCTCGACCGTTTCGTCCGTCCCCGTCTCGATGGCGTCCATCTTGTCGATGGCGTTCGAGGCCGCTTCCCGTCCGTCCTGCCCGAGCGCCTCGGTGCTCTGGGCCGTCTGTGCCACTTGGTCCGCGGAGGCGGCGACTTCCTCGATGGTCGCCGAGAGTTCGCTCATCTCTCCGGCAGTCTCTTCGAGCCGTTCCGACTGTTCGACCGTCCCCGACGACATCACTTGCGTCGATTCCGTTACCTGCTCGCTCGCCCGCTCGATTTCGGCGGTGCTCGCGGTGACCTCCTGACTCGCGGCGGCGACATCTTCGGCGAACTCGCTCACGTCGCGTATCGTGGCTTCGAGTTCGGCGATCATCTCGTTGAATCCGTGTGCGATTTCCGTCATGGACTCGGTCGGACTGTCGGTCGCCATCCGCTGGGTGAGGTCGCCGTCCGCCGCTTCCTCCATCACGACGCTGAACTCCGCGGCCTTCCGCTCCAGCGCCGCGTTGAGTTCCTCCGCCTCGGCCTGCGCCGCTTCCGCTTCGACTTGCGCCGCCTCGGCGTCCGCTTGCGCGTCCTCCGCTTCGGCGCGGGCCTGCTCTATGTCCGCGACCATCGTTCGAAGGTCGTCGCGCATCTGCTCCAGCGTCTCGCCGAACGTGCCCGGAACCGTCTCGTCGAAGACCGGCGCGTCGAAGTTCTGCTGTGCGAGGGCGTCCGCTTGGTCGGCGACCGTGTTCAGGTAGCCGTGCATGGATTCGAACGAACCGTACAGTTCGCCCATCTCGTCCTCTCGAGTCGTCTCGGGCAGTTCGGTGTCGAGTTGCCCGGCCGCTATCTGGTCGGCCGTCCCGGAGACCGACGAGAGGGACTTCGCGGTGCCGCGACCGATGGTCAGACCGACGACCGCGAGCGAGAGCACCGCCATCAGCACGAGAATGCCGATGTTCTTCGTGACGTTCGTCTGCAGGGCGAACGCGGTCTCGTGGGGGACGTTGTACAGCAACACCCAGTCCGTTCCGACGATCGGGGTGTAGGCCATCACCGACGACCCGTCCGTCCCGGACACCTGGGACACGTCGCTCTCGCCGGTCAGTGCCCGCTGGATGGTCGAATCCACTCCGTTCGAGTAGGTGCGTAGCAACCCGACGTTGCGGTTGTCGAGGACGACGGTTCCCTGCTCGTCGATAACGGTCACGTCACCGGTCGCCGTCGGCGACGACAACACGTGGGAGTGCTCCGCGAGGGACGCCGTAACGACGACCAGATGATTCGCGTCCTCGGTCGGGGTGGCGAACGCGGCGACGGGTTCGCCGTTCACTTCGTACGGCGACGAAATGGTAACCGAGTCGGCCGCGAACGACAGGGAGTCGTTCTGCCACGCCGCGCCGTCCGCCGTCGTCCCGACCATCTCGTCGGTCGTGCTGGCGAGCACGATGCCGCTCTGCCGGTCGACGTAGTGGATTGCCTGCACGTCGTTCGGCATGTTTATCAACTGCCCTTCGAGGTACGTCTGGCGCTCGGCGTTCGATTCGTTTCCGTCGAGCGACGAGGAGAGGTACCGCGTCGTGGAGCGTTTCTGGCCCACCCATTCGTGGAGGGATTCGGCCTCCATCTTCGCGGCGCTCTGTAGTTCGTCGTTCGTCTGCCCCGTCACGAGTTGCTTCGTGTCGAGGTGGATGAAAAAGCCGATTGCGGCGATGAGGACGAGGATGGCGAACAGTACCGCGCCGAACTTCGCGGCGTAGCTCCGCCGTATCCTGCTCGGGACGTACCGAGCGAGGCGCGCACTGGCCCGTCGTCGCAACGAGAGCGATGAGTCGGCCATCACGCCGTCCTCCCTTGGAAGAAGGACGCTCGAAGCAGTTCCAGTTCGTCCATCCCGTCACCATCGACGCGTTCGATGATGTACGCGTTGAGGGGTTCGAGGTTCTCGTTCAAGTCCACCGAACTCGACGCCCCCTGATAGTTCACCGTGCGGTCCGCGTCGATGAGCGTCACCGCCCGCCCGAACTCGTCGACGGAAACCGTCTGGCCCGTGCCGCCCGAAACGGAGACGAGATTGTTGCTGATGGCGGTCCCCGTCGCGGTTCCGGCCTGCTGTATCGCGGTCCCCAACAGGAACGTGGCGTCGTAGGCGTGTTGCGTGTAGGGCGCGAGCGGCGTGATGTCGTCGAGTTCCTGTCGAAGTTTGATGGAACCCGTCGTCTGCTCGGCCGCCACCGACGCGCTGTACATTCCGTCCATGTACGACGGAACGTCGCCCGGAATGATGCCCTCGCTGAGCACGAACTCGCCGTCGAAGGAACTCCGCGCGAGCCGCTGAAGAATCGTGACGTTCCCCGGTTCGGCCACGAACGCGACTGCGTCCGCGCCGGACCGCACCACCCGACTCACGCGACCGGAGTACGTCTCCCGGCCGGGCGGAAACGCCACCGTTTCGACCGTTTTCCCCGTTATCTTCTCGTCGATGACCGATGCCAACCCCTCTCCGAAACTGTTGTCCACGTGGACGATAGCGACGGTTTCGGCGCCGACGAATCGCTCGCTGTTGAGTATTTTCGCCATCACGAGCGCCTGCTGAATGTCGTTCGCGGCGGTGCGAGCGAAATACTTGGTCGCGTCCGTGACCGCCGCCGACGCGAGCGCCGGATGCGTGCTCGACGGACTCACCGCGATGACCTCCTCCTCGGCGAAACTGTCGGCCAGCGCCATCGAGATATCGGTGACGACGGGTCCGACGAGTCCGACGACGCCCGAATCGACGAGCGAGTCAAACGCCGTCTTCGCTGTTTTCGGGTCGAGTTCGGTGTCTTCGACCGTGAGTTTCAGTTCGCGTCCGAGCGGACCCCCGGCGTCGTTGATGTCCGTGACGGCTTGTTCGATGGCGCGTCGGTGGTGTTTCGCAACCGTTTCGAGAAACCCAGATGCCGAGAGCGGAAGGAGGGCACCCACCTGGACCGGTTTCGTATCGAGTTTCCCACCGAGACAGCCAGCGAGGGCACTGCTAGCGGAGAGGGACCCGCCAGCTAGACGTAAATATCTCCTTCTAGATAGGTAATCATTCATATATAGAGGAGGATAGTCAAAAGACGCAAAGGATTTTCGGTCCAGATACCAAATCTGAGAACCGATAGTAAAATTTGCTAGTAAATATTAAAATTCAACAAATGAGTCTTCTTGGCGTTCTGATAGTGTGCTCTCGATTTTACGAGCGGTTTTGTCGGTGACCGTCGAAGCGACGATATGGAGTTCGAAGTCACAACGTCGAAGCGCGTAGACATCGTGGACATCACCGACCGAGTGGCCGAGCACGTCCCCGAGGCCGCCGACACGTGTACCGTCTTCGTCCCGCACACGACCGCCGGTGTCATCGTCAACGAGAACGAACGGCGGTTACGTTCGGATTTCAAAACCCTTCTGTCGCGGCTCGTTCCCCGCGGTGACGACTACGCACACGACCAACTGGACGGCAACGCCGACGCGCACCTCCGTTCGGTGTTACTCGGGGAACACGTTACCGTCCCCGTGGAGGACGGCGAACTCGCGCTCGGGACGTGGCAGTCCATCCTGTTCGTGGACTGCGACGGGCCGCGAACCCGTCGAATCGTCGTCAAATGAGGCGCTCACCACAGTTGGTACACTCGACCTTCTTCTTCCCGGTCGCGGTTCGTTCGACGCCCAACGACCCGTTCGAGTTGCAGGTGGGACAGACGCTCTTTCCGGTCTCGACGGCCTGATGCTGGGCCATCCACTTGAGATTCTTCTCGGCGATGCGTAGTCGTTCCTTCGTCGCTTCGAGTTCCTCACGGAGCGCTTCGACTTCCGAACGAGGGACCGCTTCGTGAGGGGACGATTCCGTCGTGGACTCCGATTCATTCGTCGTCATGGGGGAATCAACACATGCGGTGTGCTATCGTTCTACACAACGGCAGGGAACAAAAGGTTGTGGGCGGTTTTTCGTGTAAGTTCTCGTCAGTCCGCTTTCGTCGGGTCCGGACGGCTCTCCGACCCGAAGCGTTCGAAGGCGCTCTGGAAGTCGCTCTCGTCCTCCGTAATCGTCTCCCACGCTTCGAGGCCGCGCTCCTCGCGTGTTCCCTCGATGGTGTTGTCGAGAACGAACGCCACGAGACCGCCGACCGCCATCCCGGTGCCGAGGACGACGTACAGCGTGTTCGAAACGATGTCGGTGCCGAGGACGGGACCGATGACGGCCACGCTGTGCATTCCCTGCTGGAACAGTTCGGCACCGCTTTGCTCCACACCGGCACCGAGGTTTCCGATGTACGCCGGAATGGCGAGCCCCGCAAACGTGGCGAGTCCGACGATGAACAGGTTGCGCGAGGAGTCCAAATCCACGTACTTCAGGTTCGACAGCCCGACGGCGGATATCTGTCCGAACATGGCGATGAACAAGCCGCCGACGATGGGGCTCGGAATCGTCGCCACGAGCTGGCCGAAGTAGCCGACGAACCCGACGACGAGCATGACCACCGCGCCGATTTGAACGACGTAGCGCGAGGCGACGCCCGTCAAGCCGATGGCACCGATGTTCTCGGAGTAGGAGGTCGAACCGTTGCCGGTGCCCATGAGTCCGGCGAAGACGCTGGAGATGCCCTCCATCCCGATGCCGTGGTCGATGCGTTTCTTGCTCGGCGCGCCCACGCCCGAGAGGCGCGCAACGGCGTGATAGTCGCCGAAGCTCTCTATCATCGAGGCGACGACGCCCGCGAACATACCGATGATGTACGGGAGCGTGAACCGGGGCATCCCCCACTGGAGGGGCATGACCGGTTGGAAGAGGTTCGCGTTGACGACGCTCATGTAATCCACGTAACCGGGATTCGCTGGCGTGTAGAATCCCGTGTAGGAGAGCACGAACGCGATGGCCCACGCCGTGACGACGCCGAGGAGGACCGGAAAGAGGCGGAACGCGCGGTGATTATCGAGGTACTGCGAGAAGAGAACGATGAGGCCGAGCGTGAGTCCGACGAGCCACCAGTTCTGGTTCGCGGCCGTAATCTGTGGAACGCTGAACAGCGAAAGCCCGATGAGTGCGATGGTCGGCGCGATGACGACCGGCGAGAGATGTTTTTTCAGCCTGCCCATCAATCCCAGATAGCCGACCAGCACTTCGACGGCGCTGGCCGCGATGACCGCGCCTTGCAGTTCGAGCAGGGTCACGCGCCACCCCGCACCGATGACGCCGATGATGGCCAGCGCCGGCGCGAGCATCGAGAACGTCGCGCCCTGTACGATGGGATAGCGGTTTCCGAACGTCGTCTGGGCCAGCGTTGCGATTCCCGAAACGACGAAGAACGTTCCGATGAATTCGGCCGTCTGCGCCGGTGGCATCTTCATCGCACCGGCCAGCGCCAGCGGCACCGCGATGTTCGCGCCGATCATCGTCAGGTAGTGCTGGAATCCCAACAGAACCGACTCCCCCAGTGGTGGTTTGTCTTCGATACCGTACTCCACGAACGACGCCTCCTCGAGCGCCGCGTCCCCGTCCGTGTCACCTGTGCTGTCACTCATGCGTTCTCAGTGGTACTCGTTCTTCGATTTCCGATGAGAGACTTAAAAGTGGCGTTACGAATTTCGCTAGTTCGATTGCGATTCTCGTAACCCCCTGACTGCATCGCGGTCGGGGAGGGCCGTCATCGCGCCCGGTTCGGTCGTCGTCAGCGCGGCCACCGCGTTGGCGAAGCCGAGAACCGAGTCGAGGGGCTTTCCGTCGGCCAGCGCCGCCAACGCGCCCGCGGTGAAGGCGTCACCCGCGCCGGTGGTGTCCACGACGGACACGTCGTAGCCCGCGTGCGTCGCCGCCCCCGACTCCCACGGCGCGTCGTCGGTCGCGTGCGCGTACGCGCCCTCCCCACCGAGCGTCAGCAAGCAGGTGTGCGGCCCGGCCTCGCAGACGCTCGCGGCGAGTCGGTCCGCGTCGTCCGCCTCGAACCCGGCCATGTCGAGGTCCTCGGGCGTCGCCTTCACCACGTCGGCGAGCGACAGCATCTCGTCCACCGCTTCGGCGAACCCGTCTTCGGGCCAGAGTTCCGGCCGCGCGTTCGGGTCGAAGACGACGGAACAGTCTGCCGCGCGAGCGCGCTCCGCGAGGTCGAACGTCGCGGTTCGCGCCGGGTCGCTCGCCAGCATCACGCCGCCGACGTACACCCAATCGAGTTCGCGGAGCGCGTCGTCCGGGACCCCGCCGGGTTGCAGTCGCGTGTCCGCCGTCCCGTCCCGGTAGAACGTGAACGCCCGGTCGTTCGCCTCGTCGTGGGTCACGAACGCCAGCGTGGTCTTCGCGTCCGGGTCGCGTTCGACGAACCGGTCGGGCAGCTCGGCGTCGAGCGTCTCGGCGAGGAAGTCGCCGAACGGGTCGCGGGCGATTCGCGTCCAGAACCACGGCGTCTCGTCCAACCGGGAGAGCGCCACGGCGACGTTCGCGGGCGCGCCGCCGGGACGTCGTTCGAACGTCGGCACCTCCGAAAGCGGTCCGGGACGTTCCGGCAGGAAATCGATCAGCGTCTCGCCCGATACGAGGATTCGCGGCGTCGATAGCGTCATGCTGTTGCGTGAGAGGGCGAAGGGGAAAGGATTTGCCTCCGCGATTCCGGATGCTGCACCCGTTTCTTTAGTAGGAGTCAGTATGATTTAGTATAAAATAGGTTAAATATGTATGATTCAGTATTAGGAGTGACTATGCAGTAGGAAAAACCGGTGAACCAGTAGCCCCGTTTTCGGCGGTTTCGACGTCGATTCTGGATTCTGGATTCTGGATTCTGGATTCTGGATTCTGGATTCTGGATTCCGGATTCCGGATTCACAGCAGTTCGTCCAGATACGCTTTGCTGGTCTCGATGTAGGCGTAATCGAGGGTGAACACTTCGAGCGAGAGCGTCCCCTCCCAGTCGTCGGGGAGGGCGTCGAAGATGGCGCGGAAATCGAGCGTCCCTGCACCGAACGGGAGGTGTTCGTCCTTCGCGCGTCGCGTGTCGTTCAGGTGGAAGTGCGAGATTCGGTCGCCGTGGCGTTCGACGAAGGCGGCGATGTCGCCGGAATCCAAGCCATCCATTCTCGCGTGACCCGTATCCAGCGTCATCGACGCGTCCGTCTCCGCGAACAGTCCGTCGAAATCGTGAACGGAGAACCACCCGTCCGGGATGTTCTCGACGCAGAGTTCGACGTCGCGTTCGCGTGCGAACTCGTCGAGCGCGTTCACCGATTCGACGACGTTCGACCCGATTTCCTCCGCGTCCCACGCCGGTTTCCACGCGCTCGAACTCGCGTGGACGACGCCCTTCGTCGCCCCGAACTCGCGTGCCGTCTCGATTGCGGCTTGCAGTTCCCGAACCGCCCCCTCGCGGACGTGCTCGAACGGGGACCCGATGTCCAACGAGAACGGCAGGTGTACCGCGAGGCCGACGTCGCAGTCGTCCGCCCGCGACCGCACCGACTCGGGGTCAATGCGGGTGCGCTCGTTCGCGCCGTCCATCATCACTTCCACGTAGTCGAAACCGAGGTCGTCCGCGACCTCGAACGCCTCCTCGTACTCCATGCCGACCTGCGTGACGAATCCGGTTTCGGGGTTCATACCTCGAAATCGACCGCCGGTCGGTTAGTTCTAGTTGCCAGCGACGAGTCGAAAACAGCGGGTCGTTAGGCGCCGTTGGCCCCGTTTCGGTCGTCACGACCGTGCTCGGTGGAAGAACCCATGTGGTCGCCACCGTGGTCATCATTCCCGTTCATGTGGTCACCATTTCCTCCCATGTGGTCACCATCCCCATCGTGCCCGCCGTTTCTACCGTGGTCACCGCTTTCGCCGCCGGACCCTCCATCGCTGCTCGTCTCCACGCTCCCCTGCATCGTCGTCGGATGGACGGTGCATGTGTACCGGTCGATGTCCGCCGTGGCGACGAACCGGAACGTCTGCGTCGCCCCCTTCGTTCGGACGATTTCCGTCTGTCTGATGGCGTCGTTCGGCGGCGTCGCGTTGCCACCGCCTCCGTCACCCATGTTCCCATCATCCATCGTTCCGTCATCCATATTCCCGCCGTTCATGTTCGTCCGCACGTTCGGGAAGATGACTTTCAGATTCCGTCCGTCCGAGTTCCGGAGGGCGAAATTGTGCGGTTGCCCGTCCAGATTCGTCCACGTTACCCGATACACCTCCCCGGTGCGCAATCGAAGTGTGGGATTCGTTTGCCCGTCGATAGCGTTCGGTTCCCTCCCTTGCCATCCTTGGACGCGCCCGCCGAATCGGAACGTCTCGGCGTGTGAGTCGTCCGTCCGTTGGGCACTTCCGAGGGCGGTCACCCCGACCAGCGTCCCACCGGTGACGGCGAGAAATCGCCGTCGTGAATGCCCCCGTCGCGAATCGCCGTGTGTCAGTCGGTCGTTTCTCATGCCACGAGAGATACGCCGGGGAACTCAATAAACGGTGGCCATCGTTCGCGCGAGAAGGAACTGAACGTCGGGGAGATACTGAACGTCACGACGACACGCGGTTTCCTGACGGTGTTTTTCTCACAATGAAGCCTTCTCCACCTTCATCGTCGGTTTCCCTCGTTCGGCATCGTTTCTGACCCTATGCTAACAGATGGTCGGTACTATTGATATACTGGAACACAGTTGGATATATATGGCGTCCGAAAAGATCGGGTTACCCGCGTCGGTTTCGATGGCGGTCGGTGGGATGGTTGGCGGCGGCATTTTCGCCGTTCTCGGCGTCGTGGCGTCAGCCGCGGGCACGCTCGCGTGGCTCGCGTTCATCGTCGCGGGGGTTATCGCGCTGGCCGCGGGCTACTCGTTCGTTCGACTCGGGAAACTCTCGAAGGAAGATGACGACGGTCCGCTGACCTACATCGAGCGGTTCACCGGGAGTACGAAACTGGCCGGAATGACCGGGTGGACGTTCGTCGTCGGCTACATCGGTACGATGGCGATGTACGCCTACGCGTTCGGCGGCTATTTCACCGAGCTCGTGGGTATCAGGACGATTGCCGGGCTACCAGCGCGGCCGTTCGTCTCCGCGGCCGTCATCGTCCTGTTCGTCGGCCTCAACGTGCTCGGCGCGCACGCGTCGGGACGGACCGAGGACGTGCTGGTCGGATTGAAAGTGACGATACTGCTCCTCTTCGGGTTGGGCGGCGTCTACTACGGGTTCAAAAACGGAAAGCTCAGCTCCGGCCTGTCACAGTTCGGCGTCGGCCCAGTCATCGCGGCCGCGCTCTCGTTCGTCGCGTTCGAAGGCTGGGAACTCCTGTTGTTCGACCGCGACAGTATCAGAAATCCGGCGGAGACGATACGAAAGGCGATATACATCTCCATCGTCGGCGTGACCGCCCTGTACATCGTCGTCGCCGTCGTGACCACGAACCTCGTCCCGCCGCAGGTCATCAAACAGAACGCCGAGACAGCGCTGGCGGTGGCCGCGAGGCCGTTCCTCGGTCAAGCTGGATTCGTCCTCATCTCGATTGCGGCGCTGTTCTCCACGGGGAGCGCCATCAACGCGACGCTGTTCAGTTCCTCCCGACTTCTCAACAAGATGGTGTCCCAAGACTACCTCCCCGCACAAGTCGGCGGCAACGGCGACGGGGAACCGGTACGGGCGCTGGTGATTCTGGGAACGCTGACGATGGCGTTCACCGCCCTCGGAAGTTTGGACGGGATTTCGTCCTTTGCGTCGCTCGCGTTCATCACCATCTTCGGGGCCGCGAGCTATCTCGCGTTCAGAAACCGGAGCGGCGGAGACCTGAAAACGAGCGTCGTGCCCGCAATCGGTGCCGCCGGAGCGGTCGCAACCATCGCCGCGCTGCTTTGGCACCTCTATACGAGCGAGAACTCGGTGTTCTGGACGGTCGCAACCATCGCGGTCGTCGTCGTCGTCATCGAGTTGCTCTATTTCGAACGAAAGTCGATAGAGAACGGCGTCTCGTCGGTGGAGTCGGAACTCGAAGATATCGTGTGACCGGCGTAAAATCGTGAGCGTCTGATATCGTGACCGTCGGGTATCCGATGGGACAGACGGATAAGTCGAGGGGTCAGACGGTTGACTCCAAGAGGTCGGACAGATGAGTCAGACGTACCCTTTGACGCTCGTGTGAACCCCCATCGCTTCGAGGGTTTCTTCGAGCGCGTCCAGCACGACGGCGAGGTCCTGCTGGAGCGCGTATTCTCGATACTTACCACCGGCCGACCCTTCGTTGATTTCGGACACCGAAAGAATGCCGAGCATGGCGAGGTCGTCGAGATGTTCTCGAAGCCAGCGGGCAGTCAGAGCCTCGCGCTGGGCCGTCACCGAGAGCGCCTTGTACCGGGAGTAGATTTCGCGCGACCGGGCGGGCGTTTCGCCTTCCGCCTCCAACGTTGCGAGGGCGTAGACGACCAGTCGTTCGTGGTCGTTCAGGTCGGCGATGCCACGAGCGACCTGCTCGCGTTCGAGCAGGTCGCGGCCCCGCCGGACGTGTTCCTCGGACACCCGTTCCGCGTTCTCCTCGCGCGCGAGGTCGCCCGCCTTGAGCAGCAAGTCGAGCGCTTTTCGCGCGTCGCCCGACTCCTGCGCGCCGAACGCCGCACACAGCGGAATCACGTCCTCGGTCAACACGTCGTCCTTGAACGCGACCTCTCGACGTTGGTCGAGGACGGCCCGAAGCTCGTTTGCGTCGTAGGTCGAAAAGGAGATGGAGCGTTCACACAGCGAGGAGCGAACCTTCGGCGAGAGGCCGTCGCGGAACGTGAGGTCGTTGCTGATACCGATGAGGCCGATTCGGGCCTCGGTCAAGTTTCCGTTTTCGCGTGCGCGAGAAAGCTGATAGAGAATACTGTCGTCCTTGAGATGGTCGATTTCGTCCAGTACGAGCAGGATGATGCCGCCGTGAGTATCGAGTTCGTCCCACATCAACTCGTACACCTGTGACCGAGAGTAGCCGGTTTCGCTGATTCGGTTCGCGGGATCACGAAGCGTGTTCACCAGATGGCTCGCCACGCGATAACTGGAGTTGAGTCCGTCGCAGTTGACCAGTTCGGTGAAAATGTCGAGGTCGTCGTAGTCGTCGGCGTTGTTTTCGAGCTTATCGAGTAGAAATCGCGTCGCGGCGGTTTTCCCCACACCGGCCTTGCCGTAGAGAAAGATGTTGTCCGGCTGTTCGCCATAGATTGCGGGTTGTAGCGCCCCGTGGTACTCCTCCAACTCGGAATCACGGCCCACCAGCGTGTCGGGCGTATAATCGTCCAGTAATGCTTCACGATTTTTGTACGGAGAATGTTCGCGAACGAACTCGAATGAACCCATTGTATTTTCGCAAACGGAGGAGTACTATAACGCTTCCGAACCACCCGTTCCTGTGATTCCTGAGTTTCATCTGTATCACCCGACTTCGGGAGAGAGTGCTCGAAACAGAGGATTTCACGCCGTAGCCGTGGATTCGAACGAGACGAACTGACCGTAGAACCGGCCGTTCCTATGATTCCGTTGTTTCTTTTGTCCCGTTTGTTTAAAAACCACCCCCACCCCTCGATTCCGCTGAGTTGATCGGAAAGGGTGGGTGGGGGTGAGGGAGGCCTTTCTAGAACGGAAACGTTCAAGTCATGACCATCACAACAATATCCGCAAACTAGACGAAAAAGACTATTTCGTCGAAATAGTCTCTGAATTATTCTCTTTTCGTTCCCCTTCGCTCTCTTACCAACGCTCCGCGATTGCTCCGCCCCACCTCCGAGCGCAAATACAGCGGAATAGAGGGGTGGGGGTCATTATAAGCCAAACGTGACAACGGAAACAGCGGTCGGCGCGGTTCCACCGCGAACTCTGCACGACTATAGAGAACAACGGAACGATGGGGTGGTTGAGAACTACTGTTCGAGTGGGTAACGACCGGAACTAGCAAACAGCTCCGGACGAAAGACAGCGGAACGACGGTGTATGAGCTGTGTCAAACACTCCCGTAGACTTGAACTATCCCGATCATCTCGGTCAGGGGTAGCGACGGTGAGTCGAAGGAGAGGGAACCAACCGAGACAGTGGCCGTGACCGATAGTGAACAAGCCGAGATAGTACCACCCGGTTGAACGGCTGATGAGTCGGGAGCTATCGACTGAAGA
The DNA here is from genome assembly GCF_000376445.1 of Haladaptatus paucihalophilus DX253. Taxonomy (NCBI): domain Archaea; kingdom Methanobacteriati; phylum Methanobacteriota; class Halobacteria; order Halobacteriales; family Haladaptataceae; genus Haladaptatus; species Haladaptatus paucihalophilus. The sequence goes on from NZ_AQXI01000001.1 coordinate 440,677, forward strand.
TGGCGATTCGTTTTGCCGCGGTTCGTTCGACCGGACGTATCGACAGCGAGCATAATTACAGCGGAACGATGGGGTGGTGAAACAAACCTGATGCGGGTGCAAAGTTGTCTTCTTGCTCGTTTGCCGACCGAATTCACGAAAAAACAGCGGAACGGTGGGGTGTCCAACGACGACTTTCGGTGGTATCCAACCTTCGGTGATGAGCAACTCTTGTGGTGTCCACTCCTCGTGATTTCCACCCATCCCGCCCGTGGCAACCTCCCCTCGCGAGTCGTGGGCGGCGAGTGGATGACTCTCAATTGGGAGGACGCGTAGCCGAGAATGACGGATAGCGGAAAACAGTGAAACGGCGGAAGACGAGAACGGTGGAACGACAGAAGACGAAAACAGCGGAACGATGGGGTTCGATGGACCGATGGCGTTCGAACCATCTCTTCTATGACGTTTCGGTAGGCGAACGTCGAGCGGCGAGGGTTCGAGGGTCCGACTTTCGAGCTATCTGGCAGCACGCCGACTACAGCGATAGACTCGACCACGGGCCATCACCCGCTCTCGACCGTGCACGACTCTATAACTTAACGTTCCATTACAAACTACGCCCATTTCTAAAAAATAAGAATAAACAGCGGAACGGCGGTGGGGGTAACGACGTGGGTTCGACGGGCTAAAAAACAGCGGAACGACGGGGTTCGTCCCGTGGGAGCTTCGACCGGCCGGAACATCGAAAGTCGTACAAAATGGCGAATCGAGCCGTAAAAAACCATATCTCGCTTATACAAAAATTGCGAAACGGTGAAATCGATCTGTCAGTTCGACCCGTCAGACACAGCGGAACGATGGGGTTCGTTGGCGTGTTCACGTGTGACTGGATAACTGGATGTAACGGGAATCGAAAGAGTACACGGAACGATGTAACTCCAAGCGGTACACGGAACGATGTGAATTCGACCGTGGACCTCGCCAACGGCATAGCAATGCCCCAGCGACGGGAATTACACCCCACGTGCTGTTCCGTCGTCGAAACGGAAACGAACGACTCGCTTCAGAGGATGATGCTCTTCTGTTGGACCATCTCCTCGATGGTCAGGTGGAGTCCCTGCCGACCGATTCCGGACCCTTTGTTCCCGCCGAACGGGATGTCGCCGAGTCCGTGGCTGGGTGCGCCGTTGATGCGCACGGCTCCGGCGTCGAGTTTATCGGCCATCCGGCGTGCGCGGTCGTAATCGTCCGTGAACACGGCGGCGTCGAGCGCGAGGTCGCCGCCGTTCGAGATTTCGAGGGCTTCCTCCTCGGTTTCGAAGGTCGTGACGGCCGCGACAGGGCCGAACTGTTCCTCGTGGATAATCCGCGCGTCGTGCGGCACGTTCGCCAGCAGCGTCGGTTCGAAGAACTGCCCGTCGCGGTCGCCGCCGCGAACCAGGTCGGCGCCTTTCTCCACCGCGTCCTCGACGAGTTCCTCGACCCACTCGGCTTGGCTCTCGCTGATGAGCGGTCCCATCTGGGTGTCCTCGTCGAAGAGGTCGCCGACGACCCACTCGTCCATCGCCGCGTCTATCCGATCGACCACCTCGTCGTGGACGCTTTCGTGGGCGAGCACCCTGCTGACGGCGGAACATCGCTGTCCGGCGTACTTGAACGACCCTTTCGTGCAGGCACCGGCAACTTCGGAGAGGTCGGCGTCGGGGAAGATGACGGCGGGCGCGTTGCCGCCGAGTTCCATGTGCAAGTTGACCATCCCGCTCTTGCGCGCGACGTGCTTCCCGGCCGCGCTGCTGCCGGTCATCGTGATCATGTTGATGCGGTTGTCACCGACGAGCAGGTCGCCGATTTCGCTTCCGCGTCCCGGCGTGAAGTTGAACGCGCCCTTCGGCAGTCCGACGTCAGCGATTACGTCGGCGAGAATCGCCGCGCTCACCGGCGTCTTGCTGGCGGGTTTGAGGATGACGCAGTTACCCGCCGCGAGCGCCGGGGCGACCTCCAGCGCGGTCGTGGCGAGGGGGTAGTTGTACGGCGTAATCGCCAGAATCGTGCCGATGGGTTCCGGCTTGAGGATGGCTTCCCACCCTTCGTGGCCGCTCGTAGTTCCTTGGCGGAACTCGCCTTGCAGGTCGTGGGCTTCCTCCGCCGCGCGGCGGAACCGCTCGGCCGCGCTTTCGACCTCGCCGCTCGCGCTCGAAATCGGTTTTCCGGCCTCCCGGACGATGACCTCGGCCAGTTCCTCTTTCCGTTCGAGGAGACCGTCCGCGATGTCTTCCATCCATTCCGCCCGTTGCGGAATCGTCGTCTCGCGCATGGCCGCTTCTGCCCGCTCCGCTGCAGCGAGCGCGTTGTCGGCTTGTTCGGCATCGGCGGCGGCGACTTCGGCGAAGACGCCCCCGTCCGCGAGGTCGGTCACGTCGAGCGTGCCGTCGGCGTCTAGCCACTCGCCATCGATGTAGAGTTGCTCCCGTCGATGGATCGGTTTCTGTGACATGGTTACACCTTAGGACTCGGTAGGTAAATTATTTACTCACAACCGGATTAATGACACATGATTGCTTTTATCTCGCAATGTGTCGAACACTACCGCGGGACTGCAGTTATTCGTGCACCGAAACGCGCTGATTCGCGTCGTCAGTACAAGCGACGATTCGAGCCGTTGGTACCATCGACGATTCGCGCCGTCGGTACTGATGACTGGCATCGGTGGGCACTGGCCGGTTCACAACGGTAGCGCCGGTTCGCACACCGTCTCCCGAAAACGTCGATTCGTCAATTCAAAGCGATAACCACTCGGTGGTCACGTCACGTTCGACCAGATGCCACCGCTGTTCTGCGTTACTGCCGTTCACTCGAACCTCGACCGCGGCGTCGAAGACGGGCAACAGCGTCCGGACGATAGTGGAATCCATCTCCGCCGGAAGGTGGAAGTGCCCCATCCCATTGACGGTCTTGATACGACCGATCAGGACGTGCAGAAACCGGAACACCGATTCGGGGTCGTGTTCCTCGATGAGGGGAGTCAGCGAGTCGAAACAAACCCGAAGTTCTCCGGGTGCCAACGGACCGCACTCGCGTTCGAACTCGTCTATCGCGCCGGAAATCTCGATGCCGAGCGGAGCGAGCTTTTGAGTCCGGAGGACGGTCGTGTCCGCCCGATTGCCGACGTTCGAAACGGCCGCGGTGCTCCGAGTATCGGTCACCTGTTCGATGAATTTCGTGTCCTCGTGCGCCCCCGCGTGCGTGTGGTGGCGCTCACCGTCGGTCCGAACGAAGACCCGACGGCGTGGCGTTTCCGTGGCATCACCGAGGAACCGCTCGCACGCTCGTTGCATGGGTGGTTTCGTTCCCACCACCAAGAGGCCACTTCCTCGGCGCTTGAGTTCCGCCAGTTCCCGGGTGAAAATCTCGGCCGTTTCTCGGGCCTCGGAACTGTTTTCGCCACGTCTTTCCATTGTTTCCGACGTGCCCGCCTATGTATCATAAGTCTTCGGGTCGCCTCCGGCGAAAGTCGGCAAACGCGACTGTCTTTGTAGCTATCTTAAGCGTCGAATCCGTACGGGGAACGATGACCGACGACCTGTTCAGCAGTATCTCGTTTCGAGAGTCCACGGCGCGAAACCGCGTGATGGTCTCGCCGATGTGCCAGTACTCCTGTGACGGCGATGGACTGGCAACCGACTGGCATCGCGTCCACCTCGGAAGCCGCGCCACCGGCGGCGCCGGTATCGTGATGACCGAAGCGACGGCCGTCGAACCGCGCGGTCGAATCTCGCCGGACGACCTCGGCATCTGGAGCGACGACCACGCCGAGGCGCTCGCCCCGATAACCGAGTTCATCCGCGACCGCGGTGCGCTCCCGGCGATTCAACTCGCCCACGCGGGTCGGAAGGCCAGCAAGACCAGTCCGTGGGACGGAAATCAACCTCTGCAACCCGACGAACGCGGCTGGGAAGCCATCGCCCCGAGCGCGGACCCGTGGCCCTACGAGGACACGCCGCCGCAACTCCGAGAGATGACGACGGACGATATCGCAACGCTGGTGGACGATTTTGCGGCGGCGGCCGAGCGCTCGCTCGACGCCGGGTTCGAAATCGCGGAAGTCCACGCCGCACACGGCTATCTCCTCCACGAGTTCCTCTCCCCCGTTACGAACGACCGCGAGGACGAGTACGGCGGCAGTCTGGAGAACCGAACCCGAATCGTTCGGGAGGTGACGGAAGCGGTCCGCGACGTGTGGCCCGACGACAAACCCGTCTTCGTCCGTATCTCGGCGACCGACTGGCTGCCCGAGCGCGAGTCGTGGACGATAGAGGATTCCGTCCACCTCGCCGACCGACTCGGTGACATCGGTGCCGACCTCATCGACGTGAGCGCCGGTGGACTCCATCCCGACCAGCGGATTCCGAATCCGGGTCCGAACTACCAAGTCCCGTTCGCGGAGCGCATCCGTGAGGACACGGACGTTCCCGTCGGCGCGGTCGGCGGCATCACGGAACCCGCACAGGCCGACGCCCTCATCCGGAACGGGCGCGCCGACCTCGCGATTATCGGGCGCGAACACCTCCGCGACCCCTACTTTACGCTGCACGCCGCCGAGGAACTCGACGCCGAAGATAGCGTCGAGTGGCCGATACAGTATCGACGCGCCGTGCAGTGACGACGAGGGAACGTCCCCGAACGGTAGCGAGAAAACGAAACCGAACGATGACGAGGCGACGACACGCCACACCCCTGTCTGACGGTCCCACTTCCGTCTGACGGTCCCACCTCCGTCTGACGGTCCATTTAAGCCGTTTCTTCTCCATCTATCGGTATGGCGCTGGCGCTCAGTCGTGGAAACTACGTCCGAAGAGGGCGGAGGAACGTCCATGCCGACTGACGATGCGACCCGCGGGGGCGGCGGTGGACGGACGGTCGAAATCAGGACGCCACCGGAACCGTTTTTTCTCCTCGAGCGGTACGTCGCCAATCCCGTCCTCCGGCGACTCCTCCGCTCGAAGGCCCACTGGCTCGTGAGCAACCGACTCATGCTCCTCTCCTACGTCGGGCGACGGTCGGGCACGCGATACACCACGCCCGTCGCCTACGACCGGCGCGAGGACACTCTCGTCGCCACCACCCTCCGCCACCACAGCAACTGGTGGAAGAACTTTCGCGAGGAGCACCCGGCGACCGTCTGGCTTCGCGGTACCCGCCGGAAAACGACGGGACTCGCCACGACCGACACGCGGGAAATCGCGGAGTTCGTCCGGAGCGCGCTCGTCCGCTACGGCATCGAACGAGCGCGCTGGCTCGGGCTGAAAATCGAGGGCGACGAACTGCCGACCGTCAAAGAACTCGAAGCGGTCGCGCCGGAACTCGTCGTCGTTCGCTTCTCCGTCGACGACCTCGAACCGGTCTTCCAGACGCTTCACATCCGGGAAGAGGAGTTCTCGAACCGCTTCGGGACCGAAGTGCCGTCGTAGTGCCGTCGCACTTCCGCCGTAATTCTGTCGCACTTCCTCACGTGACTTTCCCTGAACTTCCCCACGTACCTGACTCTCACTCGTAGCGACTGTCCTCCCGGATGTGCTCCGGCATCGCGTCGTCCCGGCCGTTGTACTGGTCGCCGAAGGTCTCCACGATGTCCCGTTCGGACTCCCAATCGACGTAGTACTCGGTGAGCACGCCCGCCACCGTCTCGCCGAGGGCGTCCATCTCCTCGTTGATGGCCGAGACGGTAGACCACGAGTCGATGTCCGCGTAGCGACTCCGGTCCTCCCAATCGTCCGGGATTTCGGGCGCTTCGTACGCCACCTCTTCCAGTTCCGGGTCCCAGTAGAAGTCGAATGCCGCGATACACCCGAGGTCGAGCGCGATGTGATACGCGTCCACCGAGAGCGCCGTCTCCGCCGCCCACGCGGAGAATCCCTCGTGCCACGCGTTCTCCTCGCCGTCCAGATACGTCTGGAGGTCGGCTCGTTTGTGGACGTCGGACTCGTACTGGTCGTCCCGCGTTAGCTCGTAGATGGTCGGCGCGGCGGGTGTCGTGACGTCGAGGCTCATGTCGGTAGAGACGTCTCCCACGTCGATAAGCTCTGTCGCCCCGTCTCACTCGCGGTCGAAGCGAATCGGGAGCGACTCGACGCCGTAGATGAACGAACTCCGCGTCGGTTCGAGCGTCGTCTCGGGAATCGTGACGTTCGACACGCGGGACAGCAGTTCCGAGAGCGCGACCTTCGCTTCGAGCCGGGCGAGCGGCGCACCCAGACAGTAGTGGGTGCCGTAGCCGAACCCGAAGTGTTGGTTCGGGGTGCGGTCGGGCCGAAACTCGTCCGCGTCGTCGAACTGCCGCTCGTCGCGGTTCCCGGAACCGAGCCAGACGACGATTTGGTCGCCTTCCTCGATGGTTTCGCCGTGCATCGTCACGTCCTCCATCGCCACGCGGGTCATCGCCTGCACGGGTGACCGGTAGCGAAGTACCTCCTCGATGGCCGTGGTGAGCGCGCGGTCGTCGCCCGCCAGTTCGTCCACGGCGTCCACCTCGTCGAAAGACCGCATCGCGTTCGTGATGAGGTTCGTCGTCGTGATGTTCCCGGCGACGAGCAACAGAATACACGTTCCGAGGATTTCCCGATGCGTGAGCGGTTCGCCGTCGATTTCGGCGGTGACGAGCGTCGAGATGAGGTCGTCTTGCGGATTCTCGCGCCGGTCTTCCATGAGTTGGATGAAGTAGAACGCCATCTCTTGGCGCATCTCCTCTTGGCGTTCGACGAACTCCGCGCCGCTCTCGTCCTCGCTCGCGGCCGAGACGATGGCGTCCGACCACGTTTTGAACTGCTCGCGGTCCTCCGTCGGAACGCCGAGCAGTTCCGCGATGACGATGACGGGAAGCGGGTACGCGAACTCCGACACGAGGTCGATTTCGTCCCCGTTATCGAGGATGTCGTCCAGCAACTCAGTCGTCAACTCGCGGATACGCGGCTCCAGTTCCCGAATCGTTCGGGGACTGAACTCCTCGTCCACGACGCCGCGGAGTTCGTCGTGTCGCGGCGGGTCCTGTAGGAGCATCGTATCGAGCATGACGCCCGCCTCCTCGCCCTCAGGTTCCTGAAATCCGCTCGCGTTCCGCGGGCTTACGGAGAATCGCTCGTCGTCGTCGAGCATCTCCTTTACGTCGTCGTATCGGAACACGTCCCACACCTTCCGCGTCGGGTCGTACCGAACCGGTGCCCGCTCGCGCATCTCCCGATACCAGTCGAACGGTTCGAGCCACGCTTCTCGCTCGGATAGTTCGTCGGGGAACGCCTGCAAACCCTGTGGGTCGGAGGAACTCATCCCTGACACTACAGGGGCGCGGCGTATCAGGATTTCCCTTCTCGTATCGGTCCTCGGGTTCCTTGAAATAACGGCCGGATAAACTTCGAGTGAAGTAGGGTCCTCCTCGACGCTATTTCCAGAATTCTTTTATGACTATTCTGTCCCGATGACGATTAATTAGCGAACAATAGGATAATATTGCGAACGATGACGGACGGTATTCACGGTGAAAGCCCGTTACTTTGCCCGACTTTCAATTCGCACGGAACTGAGACGGAAGGCTAATATAATTGTGGTAAATGCTTTCATAGCATGGATAGACGAACCTACCTCAAGGCCAGTTCCGGAGCAGTTGCTGCGCTGGCGTTCGCGGGTTGTTTGGGCGACTCTGGTGGCAGCGGTAGCGACGACAACGGTGACAACGGCGACAACGGTGACGACGAGAAGACCAGTTCGGACGGCAAGGACGATTCCGACACCGGCAAGATACTCATCGGCTCCGATATACCGTACAAGCCGTTCGAGTACCGCACGGCGGACGGGTCGCTCGAAGGGTTCGACCCCGGTATCGCGGAAGCCATCTTCAAGGGACAGCTCGACCGGGAGTACGAGTTCAAGAAGGCCGGTTTCGACACCATCATCGACAGTCTGAAAAACAAGAACTTCCGCCTCATCATGAGCGCGATGACCATCACCGACAAGCGCGCGGAGAAGGTCGATTTCTCCGACCCGTACTTCACGGCGTACCAGACCGTTGCGATTCGCAAGGGTGGTGGCATCGAGAAGCTCGACGACTTGAAAGGCAAGACCGTCGCCGTCCAGAAGGGGACGACCGGCGAAAGTGCGGCGGAAAAAGTGAAGGAGGACTTCGGTGGCAGCCTCACGATTCACAGCTACGACCAGATTGCGGGCGCGTTCAACGCGCTGCGGAACCAGCAGGCGGTCGCGGTCATCAACGACAACACCGTCAACGCGGAGTTCGTGAACAAGATGGACGGCGTCGTATTCCTCGAAGGCGAAGGAGAAGCCGCGAAGCAGGGGAAGAACGCACCCGACTATCTCACGCTGACAATCGAGGAGTACGGCATCGCGTTCCGCAAGGACGACGATGACCTCCGGAAACAGGTGAACGAGGCCATCAAAGCCATCAAGGACGACGGCACGTACGACAAGATATACGACAAGTATTTTGAGGGCTGATTCCACGGACGTCGCCTTCACCAAACAACTATAATTTGATACATTATGGCAGAGACATACCACGAAGACGCTGCCGCCGAACACCGAGCAGGCGACGGCCTACTGACCGACACCCGGCTCAAATGGTTCGGAATCGCCGTCGCTGGAGGATTCTCGCTTCTCATCGCGTACGTTATCTTCCGTATTCTCACGGATTTCGTCGATTACGATCTGTTGGTGACCATTTTCCCGCGATTCATCAGCACGTACATCGACGTTCTCGTAATCGTCGTCGTTTCGAGCGTCCTCTCGCTCATCGGCGGTGTCTTCATCGGCTTGGGTCGCGTGTCGAAAACGAAATTCACTCGCGCCGTCGCCACGTGTTACGTCGAGTTCTTCCGCGGAACGCCGCTCCTCTTCCAGTTGTTCGTCCTGTACATCGGACTCCCGAGGTTCGGCATCGGAAACTTCTCCCGGTGGGGTTGGTACGCCGGTATCATCGGCCTTTCGCTGAATCACGCGGCGTACTCCGGCGAGGCGATCAAAGGCGGTATCAACTCCATTCCGGACGGTCAGATGGAGGCCGCGCGGTCGCTCGGCATGTCCTACATCAGTGCGATGCGGAAAATCATTCTCCCGCAGGCGTTCCGAAACTCCCTCGCCGCGGTCGGGAACGACCAGATCATCCTGGTCAAGGACACGTCGTTGCTGTCGGTTATCGCCGTCAGCGAACTCATCAGCCTCTTCCGGAACGTCAACAGCAACCAATTCGACGCGTGGACGCCGCTCGTCCTCGTGGCGATAGCGTACCTCGCCATCACGCTCCCACTTGGCAAACTCGTGCGTATGCTGGAAGAGCGCGCTGCATGGGGTGAACAGCGATGAATACTCCAAAAATCGAGTTCGACGGCGTTGATAAGTACTTCGGCGAAGCACACGTCCTGAAGGACGTCGACCTCGAAATCGAGGACGGCGAAGTGGTCGTCGTCGTCGGCCCGAGCGGCAGCGGGAAATCGACGCTGTTGCGGTGTACGAACCGCTTGGAGGAGATACAGGGCGGCGACATCCGCATCGAAGGACAGTCCATCACCAACCCGACGGTGGACATCAACTTCCTCCGCCAGCGCATCGGAATGGTGTTCCAGAGCTTCAACCTCTTCCCGCACAAGACCGCGCTGGAGAACGTCTCTATCGCGCCGATAGACGTGAAGGGACTGTCGCGTGCGGAGGCGGACGAACGGAGCCAGCAACTCCTCACCGACGTGGGCCTTGAGGACCAAGCCGACTCCTACCCGAACCAGCTTTCGGGCGGGCAACAACAGCGCGTCGCCATCGCTCGCGCGCTGGCGATGGACCCGCACGTCATGCTGTTCGACGAGGTGACGAGCGCGCTCGACCCCGAACTCGTCGGCGAAGTGCTGGGCGTCATGCGCGAACTCGCCGAGGGCGGCATGACGATGATGGTCGTCACCCACGAGATGGGCTTCGCCCGCGAAGTCGGCGACCGAATCGTCCTCATGGCCGACGGGCACGTCATCGAAACCGCGCCGCCCGAGGAATTCTTCGAGAACCCGCGGACGGACCGTGCGAAGCAGTTCCTCTCGATGGTGCTGTAGCGGTTTTTGAACGCTCCTGTCCCACCTTTCTCGACGGTCCCGTCGAATTCCGCTCGATTGTCCCGTCGAATCCCTCTCGACCGCCCTCTATCTCTCCCGTTTTCGTGAGACGGAACCCAATTCCAAGCTTCTGGGACGAGTCGATGTCTCTTTTACACCTGCCCGGAAATGACGGGTAGATACGGGACCGATTCCGCACGTCGCATCGAGCGGTCCCGGCGACCCGAATGAACGAACACAACGTCGATTGGAGCCGGTTGTTACTGGTTCCCGAGCGGACGGAGACGACCGAGCCGTCTACAGACATGAACCGAGAACCGTCGGACGACCGGACGTCCCCGCCGCCGTCGGTGGTCCTGCGGTCGCTCGAAGACGACAAGTGTCGAACGCTCCTCACGGCGTTACGCGAACCCACGTCCGCGACCGCGCTCCGCACCGAGTGCGACATGCCCCGTTCGACCGTGTATCGGAAACTCGAACGACTCGGCGAGGCCGGACTCGTGCGGGAGTACACCGAGGTTCGACGCGACGGACCGAACGCCACCCTCTACGAGCGCGATTTTACTGATATCTCCATCAGCATCGACGAGAACGACGAGTTCACGGTTTCAGTCGAGCGCCCGGACCGGGACGCCACGGACCGGATGGCGACTTTCTGGACGGAGATGAAAAAAGAATCATGATGGACGCGATAACGTGGCTCCTCGTCATCGTGAAGTTCACCGCGCTCGGACTCGGCGGGGTCGTCACTCTACTCGCCTACCGAGCCTACGAGCGCACGCAGTTCGCGGGACTTCGCTACTTCGCCATCGGGTTGTTCATCATCACCGTCGGGACGGTGCTGGTCGGCGTCTTCCACCACTTCCTCCACGTCGAACTCACGATGGGGATGCTCCTCGAAAGCTCCATCATCTGCGTCGGGTTCGGCGTCATGGTCGTCGGACTGTACGGGCAATAGCGGCGTTTTCGTCCGTTCACACACCGGTTTCCCTCCACGTTTCGAGGTTGTCCCACGTTGTGGGACCCCACCATCGGTTCTTGTTCGATGCCTGTGGAGACTATCGTAATGAGAGTCACGACTGAAGGTACCCTCACGTTCGACGTGCCGCACCGACGACCCGCTTCGGGACCGCGTGGTGACCGATGAAGCGGACGGTAGCGGAACGGTTCGCGGACACCATCGTCGAGCGGAGCCGGCTCGTCATCGCGCTCTTGCTCCTCGTCTCGGTGGTCGTGGGTGCGGGCGCGGTCATCGGCGAAACGGGCGACGCGCCCATCGGCCAAGCCGGAACCACGTCGCAGGAACAGAAAGCCCTCGACGAAATCGGGGCGACGTACGGGACGAACGACGCGATAGTAAGCCAAGTCGTCGTGAGAACCGAGGACGGAAACGTCCTCTCCCGCGAGTCCTTGCTTCGAAGTCTCCGTCTCCAACGCGAGATACGAAACGACGACTCCATCAACGGGACGCTCCGCGCCGACCGCGGACTCGTCGGCATCGAGAACGTCGTCGCAACCGCCGCGTACGCCGAGGACGTGCGACGGCAACGGGCCAACTCGTCGAAGAACGGGTCCGGGACGAACGCCGGTGCTCCGGCGACCCGTCCACCGTCGCCGACGTTGGACCAGCAGATACGCGCGCTCGAAACGCGCTCTCCCGCCGACGTCCGGTCCCTCGTCGGAACGGTGCTCGATTCCGACGCGGCCGCTCCGGGAACCGACCCGACGGAGTTCCTCTCCTCGAACTACGAACCGGGGACGACGAGCGCGGACGCACGGATTACGTTCGTCTTCCAGCGAGGAACGGACGACTCGGAAGCCGCGACTCAAGCTGCGTACGACGCGCAGGTGGCCATCGAGTCGCTGGTCGATTCGCGCTTCGACGACGCGTTCGTCTTCGGGCAGGGAATCGTCGATGACGCCTCGTCGCGGGCCATCGGCGACAGTTTCATCATCATCACGCCGGTCGCCCTCGTCCTGTTGCTCATCGCGCTCACCCTCGCCTACCGCGACCTCGTGGACGTGCTCATCAGCGTCTTCGGCGTCGGCGTCGTGATGGTGTGGCTCAGCGGCGCGCAGGCGTGGCTCGGGATTCCGTCGAGTTCGCTCCTCATCGCGGTTCCGTTCCTCCTCATCGGGTTGAGTCTCGACTACTCGCTGCACGTCGTTATGCGGTACCGCGAGGCGCGGACCGGTGCCCTCGATACCGACGATTCGGATACCGACCGGCGGTCTCCGGCGATGGCGATGCGGTCGGGACTCTCCGGGGTCATCCTCGCGCTGGCCATCGCGGCGTTTACGACTGCCATCGGATTCTTCTCGAACTACGTCAGTCCGCTGGCGTCCATCCGCGACTTCGCGCTCCTGAGCGGCACCGGCATCATCGCCATGCTGGTCGTTTTCGCCGCGCTCGTCCCGGCGGTCAAACTCGAAGTCGAACGCTTCTTCGACCGCCGCGGCCGTCCCCGCTTGCGTTCGGCGTTCGGCGGCGGTAACGGGCCGATTCGGCGCGCGCTTTCGGGTACCGCAAACCTCGCCCAACGGGCACCCGTCGTCGTCCTCGTCGTCGCCGTCCTCCTCGCGTCGTCCGGCGTCTACGGCGCGACGGGCATCGATACGGAGTTCAACCAAGCCGATTTCATCCCGCAGGACGCCCCCGCGTGGATGCACTCGCTCCCCGAACCGTTCGCGCCCGACCAGTACGATGTCAGCGCGAACCTCGCGTACCTGAGCGATAACTTCCGGCAGCGCGGTGAAGGGTCGGAGGCGCAGATACTCGTCCGTGGGACCGTCACCGACGCGAAATCGCTCGCGGCGCTCGATGCGGCGACGACGACTGCAACGGAACGCGGTGGGCGGAACGGCACCATCGTCTTGCGGCCGGATGGGTCAGCCGCCGTCGAAAGCCCCGCGACGGTCCTGCGCGACGTGGCCGCCACGAACGACACGGTGGCCGCGGCAATCGACGACCGCGACCGTGACGGCGACGGACTCCCGGACGAAGACGTCGCGGCGGTCTACGACCGGTTGTACGACGCCGCTCCCGAACGCGCGGCGACGGTCCTCTACCGTGACGCGAACGGGTCGTACGAATCCGCACGCGTTATCGTCGGAATCGCGGGCGACGCCTCGGCGCAGTCGAGCGCAAGCGACGTCCGCGCGGTTGCCACCGCGGTCGAACGAGGTGCCCCCGTCACGGCGATTGCGACCGGTCAGCCGGTCGTTACCGCCGTCGTCCAGAGCGCGCTGTTCGAGACGCTCGTCGAGGGATTCTCCATCACGCTCGGCGTCATCCTCGTGTTCCTCGTCGGGTTGTACTGGTGGCGATACCGTGCACCCGAACTCGGCGCGGTGCTCCTCGTTCCCGTCCTCATCGCGCTCGCGTGGCTGCTCGGAACGATGGCGTTGCTCGACATTCCGTTCAACAGCGAAACCGTCATCATCACCAGTCTAGCCATCGGTCTCGGCGTGGACTACAGCATCCACCTCGGCGAACGTGTTGTGGACGAACGCGCTCGTCACGACACGCTCGGGGAGGCGCTCTCGGCCGCCATCGTCGGGACCGGTGGCGCGCTCCTCGGAAGCGCGGTGACGACGGCCGCCGGGTTCGGCGTGCTCGCGTTGGCGCTCTCGCCTCCGCTCCGGCGGTTCGGGACGGTGACGGGATTGAGCATCGTGTACGCCCTCGTCGCGTGCGTCACGGTGCTTCCGTGCCTCCTCGTAATCCGCGAGCGACTCCTGGGCCGACGGACGAACGTCGAATCCGGGGAAGCGGCGAACTGAAAACGCCGCCGGTCTTTACGGTATTCAACGGTCGCAAGCGGTCCTTCGACTGTCCCCGTGTTCTCTATTTTCCGTGCCCGTCGTGGTTCGAAAATCGTGGCTCCGTGCCGTGCTGTCGAATCCGTCCGGGCCTATTCGACTACTTCGACGGCATCGCCGACGCGGAGCGTTTGATGGCGGTCCGACTCGGGTATCTGGGCGATGAGCATCGCCGCGTAGTGGTGGTCGAGCGCGCTCTCGTCCACCCAGTCCGGGAGCGTCTCCCGCCGTTTTCGGATGAATCGCGTGCGGAATTCTGGGAGGGCTTCGCCCGTGTCCGGGTCGCGCTGTGGGATGACGCACCGATTGCACGCCTCGACGCCCTCGAATCGGACACCGCCGACTTCGAAGGCGGGCGACCCGTCACCGATGAATCGGTCCTCCCAAAACGGGGGAACGCCTTCGATTTCGACGTTGGCGCGGAGTCGTCTCCGCGCGCTTTCGACCGTCATCCCGTCGAACCACGACGCGATGGCACGCAACGAGGCCGTGCTGATAACCGACGGCCCCCGCTTTCGCCGGTCGACGAACCCGTTCTCCGTGTCCCGACGCAGCGTCAGGTCCATCTCGAAGAGTTCGCTGAACCATCGTTCGGCCCGTTCGCGTTGTTCGGGAAGGTCGAAGAGGCGTGTCTCTCCGTCCGGCGTTTCTATCGTCAGCTCACCCGAAGCGCGGTCGAAATCCGTTGACAGCCGTTGGAACATATCCGTTTGCTTCCCGTTGACGGCGTTGCCCGCGGCGTCGAAGAGCGCAAATTCCCTATCGGAGGCTACCGTGCCTCCCGGTACGATGTCGGTCGCATCGACCTCGATGCCGTCGAGCCCTTTTATGGGATACACCCGTATCCGTCCGAGTTTCATGGGTGGCTATGGTTCCGCGACGAGCATATAGCTGACTTTCAGGTCGGCTGCGCCGGTTTCCCGGCGGACGATACCCCTGCTCGAATCCCCGATTTCATATATCGATATACGATACATGTGACCGATGCGAACATAATTCTCGCTTCTCGTCAATCTCTAATCATGCCCGACTATCGGCCGATACCGGCCACATACGAAGACGAGTATCAGCGGTTTTTGCGGTACGCGTTCGAGCCGGAAACCGGCCCCAAGCCGACGGACCGTGCGAAGCAGTTCCTCTCGGTGGTGCTGTAATCGGCCGACTTTTCTATTCGTCCGTACCGGGAAGCGGCCGAAGCACGCCGTACCGGAGTCGATAAACGACCATCCCGGGTGTTTGACCGACGCCGAAGTTGTCCCTGAACGCTCCCGTTTGTGGCAGGAATCGTCGCCGGGCAGCGCCCGTGCACAGGATGAACAGCAGACGGCGACGGCGTTTCGTTCGCACACCGCCGACGTCACGGTCGGTCGTCGTTCAGCAGTGCCCGCCAATGGCGTATCTGAACGACCAACGTTATCGCGGCGACACCGAATTCGAACAGGGCGCGCGTTCGTCGCTTGACTATGATTCTCCGTGGGGGTCAGGTGGCTTTTCCACTGCTAAGCGACGGCTTCGGAAAATCGGGGAATTTCGGTGGGTTCGAACTACGCCAGTGGGAAGATTGTCGAGATGACGAGCACCGTCACGAGGCCCGTGATGGAGATGATCGTCGTCAACACGGTCCACGTCTTCAGCGTCTCCGCTTGCGTAAGCCCGCCGATTTCCTTGACGAGCCAGAACCCGGAGTCGTTGTACCACGAGCAGATGTTTCCGCCCGCTCCGATGGCCATCACCATGTACACCGGGCTAACCGATAGCTGTGCGGTGAGCGGTGCCATGATTCCCGCGGCGGTGAGCATGGCGGCCGTTGCCGACCCCTGCGCGACGCGAACGATGGCGGCGATGAGCCACGCGGTCACGAGCAGGCCGATGCCGATGCCCTTGAGGTGGCTTGCGATGTACGACCCGATTCCGGACGCGGCCAAGAGCGCACCGAACGCGCCGCCCATCGCGGTGATGGCGGCGATGTTCCCACCGCTCTTCAGCGCCTCCGTGAGTTCCTCCTCCCAGAGCGACCGCGAGAGGTCGGACCAGCGGAGGTAGGTGTACGCCGCCGCGATGGCGGCGATAGTCAGCGCGACGTTCTTGTCCCCGACGAACGCGACCACCGGTTGCAGGTTCGCGAGCACCGGATATGGGTCCTTGAACGTATCGACGATGGTGTAGGAGGCGACCAACCCGATTGCGAGGATGATGGGGATGGCCGATTCGAGCACACTGGGGAGGTTCTTGTTGTCCCGGTTCGCACGCTCTTCGAGTTCTTCCGTCGTCGTTCCCATGGCATCCCGAAGCGGGATGTTCATCCGCTTGTTTATCCAGCGGCCGTAGACCAGACCTCCCATGATCGCCGACGGAATGGCGACGACGATACCGACCAGAATGGTCAGCCCGAGGTTAGCGATGTCGAGTTGATCCGAGACTGCTAACGGTCCCGGCGTCGGTGGGATAAAGACGTGAGCCACCGAGGCACCTGCCCCGACGGCTATCAGATACAGCGCGTAATTCTTCCCCACACGTGCGCGCATCGAACGTGCGAGCGGCGCGAGGAGGTAGAACACGCTGTCGAAGAACACAGGAATCGCGAGTACGGTACTGCTGCCCCACAGCGCGATGTCCGAATTTTCCTTTCCAACGACCGATTGGAACGCCCGAACGATACGTTGGGCGGAACCGCTCTCGAGCATCGACTTTCCGATAACCGATGCCATTAGAATTGGAATACCGATACCGGCCATCCCGTTCCCGAACTCCGTCGCCGTTCGTGCTGCCGCGTCGCCGAACGTGAAGTCGGCGACGAATACCGCGTTGAGTAATCCGACACCAAATGCGGAGATAGCTAGCCCGACGAACGCCGGGAGGTCCCAGACGACCAGGAGGAGGATGACTAAAATCAGTCCGGCTGCGAACGTCAACAGCGGACTCTGTGCGAATTCGATTGCCATGGATTGCGACTCCATGTCATTGATGTTCATTGAAAACATTTTCCTTTAATAGCGATAATTTAATAAAGATGAATAATTAACAAACAGTATATTTGAAATAGATTGTATTATTTCTTCACTATGTAAACGAACGCTGGTTTTATTATTTCTCGTTTATTTGCGGTATTTATGGACCGTGCACTCGCCGTCGTCGAACCTACGGAGGCGGCCAAGGAACTCGTTCGCGAAGCAGGTATCATCGCCGAGGGATTGGACGCCGACTTGATTCTAACGCATATCACTACCGAACAAGAGTACGGCGCTCGGCGGGACGCGATGGAATCGCTCATGAGCAGTTCGGCGAGCTACACCGTCGGCGAGGCCGAGGAGGGTGCGACGCAGTTCGCCCGTGACATCGGTGACGAGGTCCTCTCCGAACTCGATGTGGAGTACGACGTGACGGGCTATCTGGGCAACAAGGCCGAGAAAATCCTCGCCGCCGCCGAGGAGTACGACTGCGACCACGTGTTCGTTACGGGGCGACAGCGCTCGCCGACGGGAAAGGCCCTCTTCGGCGACGCGACACAGGAAGTCATTCTCGACTTCGACGGACCGGTCACCGTTCTTACGGATTAACTGATTCTTCACCATTTATTCAACAATAGTCCAGTTTCACACGGTTTAGTGTGCAAATAGTGACGAAACAACCGGAATAATAAAACGGCAGCGCGATAGCCAACAACCGTGACCAGCACATTGCACGACCAGACCGCCGTCGTAACGGGGTCGAGTAGCGGTATCGGGTTCGCAATCGCACAGGAGTTCGCGTCCCGGGGCGCGAACGTCGTCGTCAACTCACGCTCGCAGGAGCGGGCGGCCGAAGCGGCCGAGGAAATCGCGGACGAGACGGGTTCAGAGTCCGTCGTTGCCATCGAAGCCGACGTGACGGACGCCGACTCGCTCGAATCGCTCGTCGAGGACGTCGTCGAGCAGTTCGGCTCCCTCGACGTCTGGGTGAACAACGCGGGCATCAACATCCGCGGCCCGGCCGAGGAGATGTCGCTCTCCGACTGGCAGCAAGTCATCGACGTGAACCTGACCGGCGCCTTCTCCGGGGCGCAACTCGCCGGACGGCAGATGATAGAGCAGGGAACCGGCGGGAACATCATCAATATCTCCAGCATGATGGGCGAACAGGGCCAGACCGGCCGGACGCCGTACAACACGTCGAAGGGCGGCGTCAACAACCTCACCCGCTGTCTGGCCGTCGAGTGGGCCGAACACGACATCCACGTCAATGCCATCTCCCCCGGCTACATCCGAACCGAGATGGTGGACGACGCACAGGACCAGATAGGATTCGACGAGCAGGACGTCATCGACCGCACGCCGCTCGGTCGGTTTGGAACCCCCGAGGAAGTCGCCAACTGCGCCGCGTTCCTCGCGGAGGGTGAACACTTCATGACCGGCGAAATCCTCCACCCGGACGGCGGATGGCTCTCGTTCGGTTGGGGAAGCAAGTCATAGAGTTCGTTCTGCCCTGTATTTCGCCTTTCATATCGATCCGACATACTTCCCCGATATCCCTTCTTTCGTACAGCGAAATGCGGTTCTAGTGCCCGACACGAACCTATTTCTCGCTTCCAGCCAATCCCGAATCATGCCCGACTATCGGCCGATTCCCGCGAAGTACAAGGACGAGTATCGGCGATTTTTGTACTACGCGTTCCAACCCGAAGACGGCCCCGACATCGGCGAGGACGACGATGACCCCGAACTCGGGGACCGTCGCGGACTCTTCGACGGCGACGACTTGCTCTGCGTGTGCAAACACCATTGGTTCACGACTCGTATCCGCGGCGAGTGGCACGAGATGGCCGGTCTGTCCGCCGTCGCGTCGCCGCCCGAGAGCCGCCGCCGTGGATTGGTGCGTGAGATGCTCGCCGAATCGCTCGCCGAGTACCGCGAGAACGAGGTGTACTTCTCGGCCCTCTGGCCCTTCTCCTACGAGTTCTATCGGAAGTACGGCTGGGCAACGGCGAACAAGCACACGAAATACGAGACGACCCCGGACGCGCTCGATTTGGACATCGAACCCGCGGGCGAGCTTCGGCCGCTCGACGCCGACGACTGGGAACTGCTCGTTCCCGCGTTCGACGCGATGACCGAGGGATACGCCCTCAGCACCGACCGAACCGAAGACTGGTGGCGAG
Source organism: Haladaptatus paucihalophilus DX253 (assembly GCF_000376445.1). Taxonomy (NCBI): domain Archaea; kingdom Methanobacteriati; phylum Methanobacteriota; class Halobacteria; order Halobacteriales; family Haladaptataceae; genus Haladaptatus; species Haladaptatus paucihalophilus. Next base: position 459,709 of record NZ_AQXI01000001.1, read on the forward strand.
AGCGGGTCTTCAAAGGGTGGAAGAAAGACCCCTACGTGTACGCGTGGATGCGGGACGGCGAAGCGCGCGGTTACGTCGTCTACACCGTCCACGACGAGGACGACGGCAAACGGTTCAAAGTGTGGGAGTTGACGGCCATGGACGACGAGGCATACCGCCACCTCCTGCGGTTCGTGCAGTACCACGACTCGCAAGTCGAAACCGTCGAGCTGACATACGTCCCCGAATCCACCGACCTCCTCGACATCGTGGCGAATCCCCGTGACGTGGACTGCGAAATCAACGCCGGTCCCATGTTCCGCCTCGTGGACGTCCCGCGCGCCCTCGAAAGCATCGCGTACGATGCGGACGCCAACGTCGTCCTCCGCGTCACCGACCCGCTGGCGGAGTGGAACGAAGGGACGTTCGAACTCGACACCGGCGACGTCGTTCGCTGTGAGCGCACCGACGCCGACCCCGACGCGGTGACCGACGTGAACACGCTCTCGCAGTTGGTCGTGGGCTACCACGCCGTCGAAGACGCCGAACGGTTCGGAAACCTCTCCATCGAAACCGACGACGCGCGTGCGAACCTCGCCGAACTGTTCCCCGAGCGGGACGTGTTCCTCACGGAAGGGTTCTGAGTCCCGACCGCCGACCGACCCGCATGTTCCGACCCACCCGCTCATTTTGACCGACCCGCACATTCCGACCGACCAATACTTTTGTTCTGCGGTGCCAACGGTCACCTATGTCGAACGACCGGGACGACCCTGACCGGGACGACCGAGAGGACCTCGAAGAGCGAATCGAGGAACTGGAAACCACCCTGCGCGGCCTCCAGACCGAACTTCGGCAACCGCCGCGCGGGCCGATGGGACTGCCCCGCCCGCCGACGCCCCGGGAAGTCCTCTCGTTTACCGGCGAGTACGCCATCCCGACGCTCATCACCATGCTGGAAGCGAACGTCCGCGCGCTGAAGGCGCTCCAGCAGATCATCCGCCTCGTGGACCCCGAATACGACCCGACGGAAGGAGCGCGCTCCGACCTCAGCGCCCGCGCCGGACGGGCGAGTCGCGCCACTCTCGACCGATTGCAGGATACGCTGAACGACGTCGAAGGTGCTCTCACCGAGGGTGGCCTACCCGAGGAACCGCGCGCCCGACGCATCCTCGAAGACGCCCGCCGACTCAGCGACGACATCCGCGAGGAAGTTTCGGCCGGGAGCGAACAGGCCGACGAGGGGCGCGAACTCGCGGACAACGCCGATGCCGAAGAAGCGGAACTGGAAGAGGAGGTCGACCAACCCGAAGTGGATGTGGATGCCGAACTCCGCTCCATCCGCGACGAGTTGGGCGTTCGCGGCAACGGCAGCGGCGACGAGGACGCCGATGACGAATCCTCTTCCGACGATGACGAATCCGGTCCCGACGACGACCCCGACGCGTAAGCCCCTTCTTCTCCCTCTGTTCTCCCCTCTTCTCGTTCTTCGTTCTGTTTCAGCGTCCCCTCTCGAACCATCGACGGGGTTTCGAACCGGATGGAAAAACGACGACCGTGCGCTCACTCGACGGGTTCGAACCGGTAGCCGTCCCACTCCTGACTCGCCTTCTCGCGGATTCCGGCGTCCGGGTCGCGGAGTTCGTCGGCGTAGATGGGCCGCACTTCGTCGCCGATTTCCACGCCGTCCGTCGTCAACTGCCCGATGGCCCGCACCGAGTCGCCGTCCACGTCGAACTCGACGATGGCGATGTGGTTCGGTTGGCGGACGCCGGGCGGGGTCGCGGTGCTGGTCGTCCACGTGACGACCTCGGCGGTCCTATCGGTCAAATCGACGGTTTCGTCTTGCGGTTCGGCACACTCCGGGCACCGTGGGTGCCCCGGATACGAGAGGTGGCCGTTGGGACAGCGGTGCGCTTCGAATTTCGAATTTCCGCTCATGCTTGCTCCATGATGGTGGTGATGACGCAGTTACCGAATCCGCCGACGTTACAGGCCAGTGCGACCTCCGCATCGACTTGTCGTTTTCCGGCGTTGCCGAGCAACTGCTGGTGAAGTTCGTACGCCTGTGCGACGCCGCTCGCGCCGAGCGGGTGGCCCTTGGATTTCAGGCCGCCGGAGGTGTTGATTGGGAGGTCGCCGTCGCGGTCGGTGACGCCCTCCTCGACGGCTTTCCAGCCCTCGCCCTGCTCGAAGAAGCCGACGGCCTCGCTCTGCAGGAATTCGAGGATGGTGAACATGTCGTGGAGTTCGGCCACGTCGATGTCCTCGGGTTCTCGCTCGGCCATGTTGTAGGCGAGTTCGCTGCTCTCGACGGCCGCACCCATCACCGTCGGGTCGTCGCGCTCGTGGACGACGTGGGTGTCGGTCGCGCCGCCGATTCCGGAGACGACGGTGTACTCGTCGGTGTACTGCTTGGCCTCCGATTCCGGGCAGAACAACAGCGCGGCGCTCCCGTCCGTGATGGGACAGAAGTCGTAGAGGCGGAGCGGGTCGGCGACGATGGGCGACTCCATCACCGTCTCCACATCGACCTCCTTGCGGAACTGCGCGTGCGGGTTGTCCACGCCGTTTCTGTGATTCTTGACGGCGACCTTGGCCAGACTCTCGCGCGGCGCGTCGTACTCGTGGAGATAGCGACGGGCGGTGAGTCCCGCGAAACTCGGCAGGGTGAGTCCGTGTTTGTACTCGACGGGGTGGGTCAGCGAGGCGATGACGTCCGTCGCCTCGGCGGTCGTCTCGTGGGTCATCTTCTCCCCGCCGACGAGGAGGGTCAGGTCGCTCGCTCCCGAGGCGACCGACTGCCACGCGGCGTAGATTCCCGCGCCGCCGCTCGAACTCGTCTGGTCGATGCGTTGCGTGTACGCCGGGAGCGCGCCGAGGTCGTGCGCCAGCGCGTTCGGCACGCCGGTCTGCCCCTCGAATTCGCCGCTCGCCATATTCGAGACGTAGAGGTGGTCGAGGTCCAACGGCGAGACGCCCGCGTCGTCGAGGCAAGCCTCCCCGGCCTCCGCCAACAGTTCGCGTATCCACGCGTCGCGCTGCCCGAACTGGGTCATCGACGCGCCGATGATTGCGACTCGTTCCATGGTCGCCACGACGGGGGGACGGGTTTAGAAGCTTGAGATTTCGACAACAAAAAGCACTTGTCGTGGTTCGGTATCGTGTCAGATATGCAACGGAGAGCCCTCCTCGTCTCCCTCGGTACGGGTGTAACCGCCGGGTGCGTCGGAATTTTCAACGATCCCGAGGCGACGCTCGGTCACTTCGACTTGATGAACTACGACGACGAACCGCACGTCTTTCGCGTCCGAATCGAACGCGACGGAAGTACCGCCCATCGATTCTCTCGGCGAGTGGAGCACGATGATCCCATCGCTATCCCCGTCGCCGACCGAATGTGGGGAACGACACCGGGGCGATACACGCTCAGCGTGAGCGTCGGGTCGGCTCACACTCACGCGACCTTTACGAAACGCGGTTGCCACGACGTGATACTCGATTATCGGTCCGGCAACGTGGGCATCTTCTCTCACAACGACGGTCCGGGGTGCCGATGAACGGTTTTGGGACCCGCCTCATGATGTGGGTTCTCTGATATTAGACAGAACCAAGGTACTGGGTGGCATAGTTCGTGTGCCGTGGCAAACGACAAAGACGACTTCAGTTCCATCACGGGACTGCCGGAAGAACTCGGCATCGACGAAGATTTGGGGCGAACCGAGACGCGCCTCGTCATCCGAACCGAGAAACGGCGCTACGACAAACCGGTCACCATCGTCGAGGGGTTCGACACCGGCGAGGTGGACGTAAAGGACCTCGCGTCCGAACTCAAGCGGAAGATGGCGACCGGTGGGACGGTACACGAGGGGGTTATCGAACTACAGGGCGACCACCGTGAGCGGGTCACGGAGGTACTACAGGACAAGGGCTTCGCGGTCGAATAAAAGCGGCGAGGGTCAGTCTCCGAACTTCGACATTTCCCTGTCTCGGAGTTCGATACGTCGGATTTTTCCGCTCGACGTCTTCGGCAGTTCGTCCACGAACTCGATACGTCGCGGGTACTTGTACGGCGCCGTCTCCTCTTTCATGTACTCCTGTAGCTCCTCGACGAGTTCGTCGTTCCCGTCGTAGCCCTCCGCGAGGATGACGTACGCTTTGACCACGTTGCCGCGATCGTCGTGCGGACTGTCGACGGCGGCGGCCTCGGCGACCGCCGGATGGCCGACGAGCGCATCCTCCACCTCGAACGGCCCGATGCGGTAGCCCGAGGAGATGATGATGTCGTCGGCGCGGCCCTCGAAGAAGAAGTAGCCGTCTTCGTCCTCGCTCGCCAAGTCGCCGGTTCGGTAGTACGCCCCCGAGAAGGTCCGCTCGTCCAATTCCGGCTTTTCGAAGTAGCCGTCGAAGATGGCGGGACTATCGACGGGAACCGCGACTTCGCCGATTTCTCCCCGCTCGACTTCTTCCTCGTCCACCGTGTCGATGATGGTGGTTCCGAGGCCGGGCGTCGGCTTGCCCATGCTTCCGGGCTTCACGTCGATACCGGGGTAGTTCGTCACCAAGGCGACGGTTTCGGTCTGCCCGTAGCCGTCGCGCGGCGTCACGTCGAAGGCCTCCTCGAACGCCTGAATCGGTTCGCGGTTCAGCGGTTCGCCCGCCGACAGCGTTTGCTTCAGCGAGAGGTCGTAGTCGGCCATGTCGTCCACTTGGGTGAACATCCGGTACTGCGTCGGCACCGCACAGAGGCGTGTGACGCCCTCCGATTCGAGCAGCGAGAGGAACGTCTCCGGGTCGAAGTCGCCCCGGTAGATGAACTGCGGTGCGCCCGTCGTCAGCGCCACCCCGACCGGACTCCAGAACCACTTGGCCCACCCGGTGCCCGTCGTCGCCCAGAGCAGTTCGTCCTCGAAGTCCATCCCCTCCTCGACGCCCCACCAGTAGCGCCCGTTGACGCGTTCGAAACAGTGCATCCAGCGGTGCCGGTGGAGCACGGGTTTCGGCTGTCCCGTCGTCCCGCTCGTGTAGTTGATAGACATCGGGGACTGTGGACCGATGTCCGGCCCGTCGTGTTCCGTGGACTCCCCGTCGATGAGCGCGCCGAAGGATTCCCACTCGCCCATCCGCGACCCGCCCAGCACGACCATCGTGTCGAGGGGCGTCTCGTCGGCGACGGCTTCCACCATGTCCGTCAGTTCGTCGTGACACACTATCGTCGTCGCCTCGCAGTCGTTCGCCCGGAACTGGACGTCCTTGGGTTTCAGCATGGCCGAGCACGGCACCAGAATCGCGCCGCGTTTCAGCGCCCCGAGTTGAATGGCGAACACGTCGGGGTGGCGCGGTAGGAGGTGCATCACCCGGTCGCCCTCGCCCACGCCGAGCGATTCGAGCGCGTTGGCGAACCGATTCATATCGTCGCGCAGGTCGGCGAACCGTCGCCGTGCCTCGTTCCCGTCGTCGTCCCGGAACTGCACGGCGAGTCGGTCGCCGAACGCCGCCGCGTGGGACTCGATGACCGCCGGGAGATTGTACCCCTCCGGGATGTCCCACTCGAATTCCGCGAGTTCGCGCTGGTAGTCGATTTGCATCCGTCCCGAACTGCGGTGGTCGATTATTTGATTGTGTCGTCTGGTATCACGCATCGGACAGAAGCGTCCGCCGGAGCTCAGCGCCCAATGCGACTTCCCTTCCCTCCCCTCCTTTCACGTCATCCGAATCAGCTACCCTTCCACGAAGCGGAGCACGCCCCTTCCGAGCCCGTACCCGAGCAGCGCCCCGACCACGCCGAGGAGTGAGAACCCAACGGTCAGCGCCCAGAGCGGCGCTTCTCCCTGTACGGGGTGGCCGACGAGAGCGCGGCTCCCGACGACGAACGCGAACAAAACGCCGGGTGCGAGACCGACGGCGAGGCTGGCGGGAGCGCCGCCGCCGCGAAAGGCGCTCGCCGCGGAGACGAACGGCGGCGCGTAAAACAGCGCCGCGGAAAGCAGAAACGAGTCGGCGAAAACCGACCCACCGGCGAGCGTCACGACGACGAGGAGCGCGAAGACGACCGCGGCGTACCCGCCGACGAAGACTCGCCAGTGTCGTTTGCCCGCACTCGACCGCCCCCACAGTTCCGAGACAGTTGCCATCCACTCCGCGTGCAACGGCGAGGAAAATAAACGTTCAGTCGAGCCGCGATATTTCGGCGGGAATCGAGAAACAGTTTTCCCGCACCCCTTCAAATCATGAATAAGCATGACATACAGTGATGCCGAGAGTGCATCTCGGGAGGAACTGCGTGCGCTTCAGGACGACCGACTCGCAGAAACGGTCGCACACGCCTACGAAAACGTCCCCCACTACCGGAACGCGCTCGACGAGGCCGGCGTCTCGCCGGACGACATCGAGAGCGTCGAGGACGTATCGAAACTCCCCTTCACGACGAAAGAGGACTTCCGCGACAACTACCCGGACGGAATGTTTGCGGTCCCGCGTGCCGAACTACAGCGGATTCACGCCTCGTCGGGGACGACCGGAAAGCCGAAAATCGTCGGCTACACCGGTTCCGACCTCGGTGTCTGGCGCGAGGTTATGGCCCGGTCGCTCTCCGCCGCGGGCGTCGAACCCGAACACGTCGTCCAGAACGCCTACGGCTACGGATTGTTCACCGGCGGTCTCGGGTTCCACGACGGCGTCGAGGAACTCGGCGCGTGCGTCATTCCGGTCGGCGGCGGCAACACCGCCCGGCAAATCGACATGCTCCAAGACTTGGAGAGCGACGTGCTCTCCTGTACGCCCTCCTACTGTCTGTACCTCGCGGAAGCGATGGAAGAACGCGGCCTCGACCCGAAAGACCTCCCGCTCTCGACGGTCATCATCGGCGCGGAACCGTTCACAGACCCGATGCGCGAGGAGATAGAGGAGGCGCTCGACGTGACCGCGGTGGACGTGTACGGCCTCTCGGAAATCATCGGGCCGGGCGTCTCCATCGAGTGTGCGGACGCACAGGACGGCCTCCACGTCTGGGAGGACCACTTCTACCCCGAAGTCGTGGACCCGGAGACGGGCGAACCGCTCCCCGAGGGCGAGGAGGGGGAACTCGTCATCACGAGTCTGACCAAGGAAGCCCTGCCCGTTCTGCGCTACCGAACCGGCGACATGACGACGCTGAACTACGGGCGGTGTGACTGCGGCCGGACGATGGTTCGAATGGGCAACGTCACGGGCCGCGCCGACGACCTGCTCATCGTTCGCGGCGTGAACGTCTACCCGAGCCAAATCGAGGAGGTCATGGTCGACCTGGACGCCGTTGCCCCGCACTACCGAATCGACTTGCGGCGGGACGGCCAACTCGACAGGATGGAGATAACCGTCGAATACCACGAGGACTTCGACGATTCGCCGCACGAACTCCGCGAGCGAATTCAGGAGCGTTTGCGCGAAATTCTAGAGGTCAAACCCGACACGCTGGAAGTGGTCGAACCGGGTGCCCTCGAACGGACCGAGGTCGGGAAGGTAAAGCGCGTGTACGACCACCGCTGAGGGCGGCGCTTCGCGTCCCTCGACTCAGAGCCACGGACCGAGCAGCGAGTCGCGCCCGTCCGGGCGTTCGACGCTGACGACGGTGCTGTACGCCGAGGAACGAACGTCCGCCGTCGTGGACCCGAAGACGAACTCCCGAAGCCTGTTCTTTTGCGGCGCGCCGAGCACCGTCACGTCGTAGTACTGAGACTGGTCGACGATGGCGTCGGTGGCGTCGTCCGCTTCGAGAATCCACTCGTCGACGGCGCTGAAGTCGCCGAGGCGCTCGTTGGCCGCGGCGATGTACTGCTCCGCGTCGGTGTGAGCGCGTTCGTCCGCGGAACTCGGGACGACGTGGAGGAGTTCGAGCCACGCGCCGTGTTTCTCGGCGAGGTATCGTGCCATGTCAACGGCCAGCCCGGAGTGTGGCCCGCCAGCCACCGGAACGAGAATCGAGGTCACGTCGGTCGAGAGGTGATTTCCGCCCACGGAGATAACGTCACAATCGACGTGGCCACCGACGCGCGTCGAGACGCTTCGACCGAACGCCGTCGACGTCATCGACTCCGATTCGTCCACGACGACCACACCGGCAGAGAACTCCTCGCTCGCGGTCCGTGCGATGGTGAGATAGTTCCGTCCGACTCGGGCCGCCGCGCGGGTTCGAACGTCGAATGCGGAATCGACGGTGGTCCGAAGAGTCCGTCGAGCCGCCGCTTGCCGTTCGTTTAGCACGTCTCCGGCGAGATTGAGCGGCGTTCCCGACGACCGGACGGCCGCATTGACGAGTATCAACTCGCCACCCCGTGCGTCGGCGAGCGTCGCCGCGAACGAAACCGTCCGTTCGGCGTCACCCCCGTCGGACAGGACGACGACGTTCTGCCGCGATGATCGCCCACCGGCCGTTGCGTACAGCAGCGAGGGAGCCAACGGCATGGGACTCGTGTTCATACCTCACGACATTTACTGAAACGGTATAAATCACACCATTATCCAGCCAAATTTGGAATTTAAGCTCCTCGTGCCGATAAAATTCTCATTTCTTTTCGGTGAGCGTTTCGAACGTGGTTACCGCGTGCAGTTCTCGAAGTAACTACCAATGGAATTAAAATTGGCTCGAAATATAACGACCGAAGTGGGACGAATCGAGGCCGAGTTCGACGGGTGTTCGGGGATGTTTGGGAGTGTTCGGGGTGCCGTCGGGTGCTTCGGCGGTCGGTGTCGGTCCGGCTGTCAGGGTTTGTACACCCGACCGCGGAAGATGGCGACGTTCTCGGGGTCGCTTGCTTCTTCCGTTCCTTCGCTTCCTTCTCTCGCGGTTTCCGTTCCCCCGCTCCCGTCTTCCGTTTCGGTTTCCGCCTCGTCTTCCTCAGCTCTCGCCTCGACGGCCACGTCCACCCGATAGGTACCGGTGCGTCGAGTCTCGTCCTCGCGCTCGGCGACCGCGACGAGTCTGTCGCCCACGTCCGCGGCCGAGAGGTAGGAGATGTTCGTCTCCAGCGCGAGCGCGGTGTCGCCGTCGGCGTTCGACGCCGCCGCGAACGCCGCATCCGCGAGCGAGTAGACGACGCCGCCGTGGGGCGTCCCGTGGAAGTTCAGCAACTCCTCTCGGACCGTGAGTTCCGTCCGCGCCCCGCCCGACTCGAGGGTCGTGAGTTCGATTCCGAGGGTCGCACAGAAGGGGTCGTTCGCGATTTCGTCGTATCTCTCGTCCGGGATATTCGCCATGGGTCGGTTCCGCACAGTAGTTACTTATATTCTTCCCGAGTGGGATTCGACATGGCTTACAGCTACGAACCACACTACTTCGAGGACTTCGAGGAAGGCCAGACGTTCGAGAGCGTCGGCCGGACGGTCACCGAGTACGACTTCGTGATGCATTCGGCCTTCACCGGCGACTGGACGGAACTCCACACGAACAAGCACTACGCCGAGGACGAGTACTTCGGCGAACGCGTCGCACACGGCCCGATGACGTTCTCGCTGGCGACCGGGTTCGTCTACCGCTGTGGCTTCCTGGAGCGCACCGTCCTCGCGTTCCTCGGCATGAACTACATGGACATCCCCGCGCCCGTCAAGATGGACGACACCATCTCGCTCGACATGGAAGTCATCGAGACGAAGGACCTCTCCAGCCGCGAGGACTCCGGTCTCGTCGTCATCGACACCACGATGACCAACCAAGAGGATACCGTCGTCTTCGAAGGCGACATGAAGTTCCTCATCAAGCGCCGGGACTAATCCCGCCGTTCGATTTTCGTCGGCCAGTCGAACCGCGAGCCGTCCGAACGTTCTATGCCGTTCCCTTCGAAATTTAGTCCATGGTCTCCGACGCGCTCGTCGTCGCCGTCGTCTTCTGTACCTTCGGCCTGCTGTTTTTCAACCAAATTCGCGTCTACCCGCTCAGCCGGTCGCTGACGAGCGCGACGGGTGCCGTCGTCGTCCTCGCGCTCGGGGCGATTTCTCCCGACGAGGCGCTCGCCAGCGTCGATACGAGCACTCTCCTCCTGTTGTTCGGTATGCTCGCCCACGTCGAGGCGCTCTCGCGGAGCGGCTTTTACGGCTGGGCGGGGTCGTACCTCGTGGATTTCACCGGGACGGCGAGACGACTCACCGTGGGAACGCTCGTCGTCGCCGCCGTCTTCAGCTCCGTCGCGCTCAACGACGCGACGGTCCTGTTGCTGACCCCCATCCTCGTGCAGGTGATTCGCAACGCGGACATCGACCCCGTGCCGCCGCTCATCGCCGTCGTCCTCGGGGCGAACATCGGCAGCGCGGCGACGCCGCTCGGCAACCCGCAGAACGCCTACATCCTGAACCGAAGCGGATTGACGTCTGTCGAGTTCGTCGCGCACCTCGCGCCGGTCGCGCTCGTCTGCCTGCTCATCGCGGCGCTCGTCCTCGTGCCGATTACGGCCGCCGGGACGTCGCTCCCGGAGATTCCCGTCCCCGACATCGACGAGCGGTGGGCGCTGTCGAGCGTCGTCTTTCTCCTCGCCACGTTCGCCCTTCTCATCGTTTTCCCGGACTCGGACCCCGGCATCATCGCCGCGTCGATGGGAATTATTCACATCACGTGGCTCCAGTTGTTCCGTCGAGTGCCCGGCGAGGAGATACTGCACGGGATGGACTGGAGCATCATCGTCCTGTTCGTCGGCATCTTCGTCCTCGTCGGCAGTCTGGAGGAGACGTCGCTGATGGGACTCGTTTCCGGATTCGGCGCTAGTTGGCGATTCGCCGGACTGACGTTCGTCCTGTCGAACCTCATCAGCAACGTTCCGGCGGTCGTCCTGCTCTCGTCGGGCGTCACGACTCAATCCGGTTGGCTGGTCCTCTCGGCGGTCAGCACCCTCGCCGGGAACGCCACGCCCATCGCCAGCGCGGCGACGCTCATCGCGCTTCAGCAGGCCGCCCGCCGCGGGGTGGACATCTCCATCCGGCGGTTGCTATCGGTGGGCGTCCCCGTGGCTATCGTCACGAGTGCCGTAGCGGTGCTCATGCTCAACGCGGGACTGTGAAAAACGAACCAAAACCGCGAGTCGGCGGCCTTACTCCTCCGACGAGCACGACGGGGAGGCACAGGACGCCCCGCAGGTCGAGTTACACCGTTGGGTCACGTCGTCCGAGTGGTCGAGGACGACGGCGTCCCCGGTCACGTCGAACCCGCTTCCCGTAACCGTGCTGTCGTCGCAGTACTGCAACAGGATTCCGTCGCGGTCGGTACCGGTCTGACTCACACAGCAGGACTCGAAGACGGAGTTCGGGCGGCCGAAGGCGCGGAGCGGCGCGCTGCCGGGATAGCCGCTTCCCGTGTGGTTCGCGTCGCCCGTCACCTGTACGCCGGAACAGACGACCGGCGCGGGCGTGGACTTCGGCTTCACCGCGTACATCGCCGCCGTGTCGTCGGTGCCGATTCGAATCCGGGTGTCTCGAATCGTGGTCGTTCCCGCACCGGCGGCGACTATCGCCCCGTCGCTCGCTACGTCGGCGGTCAGGCTGACGTCGCAGTTTTCGACCGTCGCGTCGTCGGCGAACAGCCAGATACCCCGCATGTTCGTCGGGAACGAGGAGGACGAATGCGCGTCGTCGATGACGACACAGCAGTCACGAACCGTACCGCCGGACCCGGCCAGACGGACGTTCGCGATGTTGTTATTCCTGTACTCGCCGCCGGTGACGGTGACGGTTCCGGTGCTCTTGCTCGACTCGTACAGGCCGTTGTTCGGGAATCCTCCGACGTGGCAGTCCCTGAATTCGAGGTCCCCCTTCGTGTACTGGTGGACGAAGACGCCGACCGCGCCGCTCCCGTCCGGCGCGCCGTCGGGGGCGCGGAGTCCCTCGACCAACCCGGACCCGTCGTCGGTGAGCACGCCGAAGATGAACGGTCCTTTCGACCCGTCGTGGACGCCGTGATGGTCCACGTCCCGGACGAGGAGGCCGTCGTCCACGTTTATCTGCATCCCCGGCGCTTCCGGGGCGTCGGTGACGTCGTGTCGAAGCCCCTCGTACTGGATGTTGTACGAATCGCTCGCGCCGCCCACCGACAGCCACATCGCACCGGGGTTTTGCGTGGCGCTGTCCGGCGTGTCGAGGAGCATCGTCGCCCCCTCCTCGACGCCGACCATCCCGAAGTCGTGGAGTCCGTTTCCGTAGTTATACACCAACTCGGTAACGCGGTAGGTCCCGTCCGGGAACTCCAGTTTCGTGTTGCTCTGGAGATTCTCGCGGAGGATGTCGTCGATGGGTTCCTCCCCACTCGGGTCCATTCCGAGGTCGTCCACGACGTCGTACACCTCGTCGTACTGGAAGCCGTCCGGAGTCGCCGTCGTCGCCTCGACGTTGCTGTCGATGTCACCGTTCGTCACGCTCGACGTGGCCGTCGTCGGGGTGACGGAAGCGATGGTTCCTCCCGCAACCAGTGCGCCGCTTGCGATTTTTAGATACGACCGTCGGTCGAGTGTCGTTCGCTCGTTCGGTGTATCTGGATTCTCGGACATCTTCAGCAGAAACGCGAGTATAATTCATAAAATCAGTTCGTGGTTGAATTACTAAAAATATCGTTCATGAATGTTCGAAACGGTACGCCGACGCGGTGTGATGGCGGGGTGACTCCGGGTCGTTCATCTTTTTCACCTCTCCGGCGAACTATCGCGTATGACGCTCGACGTACTCGAGGCGGAGGACGAACCGCGGATTATCGACACGCACGCCCACCAGCCGACGAAGGAGTTCTTGGAGGACGCGGGCGGGCAGATGATGGAGGACGCCGCGAACAAGTTCGGCGCGAAGATGGAGACGGACACCTACGATTCGCTCGTCGAGGAGTACCACGAGGCCGGAATCGGTCGGACGATTCTGCTCGGCTGGGACGCCGAGACCAACACCGGAAACCCGCCGGTGCCGAACGATTACGTCGCTGAAGTCCGCGACGAGTACGACGACTTCTTCATCGGCTTCGGCAGCGTCGACCCCCTGAAGGACGATTGCGTGGAGGAAGCCGAACGCGTCGTCAACGACCTCGACCTCTCCGGGTTCAAATTCCAACAGATAGCTCAGGGCTTCGACCCGAGCGCTCCCGAACACGAGGAACTGTTCTCGACCATCGAGGACCTCGGCGTCCCCGTCGTCTTCCACGGCGGTAACTCGACGCTCGGCGCGGGTGCACCCGGCGGCAGGGGCCTCAAAATCAAGTACGGAAACCCGATGCTCATCGACGACGTGGCCGCCGAGCACCCGGATCTCCAGATTCTGCTCGCACATCCCGCGTTCCCGTGGGAGCAGGAGCAACTCGCCATCTGCCAGCAGAAGGGCAACGTCTACATGGACCTCTCCGGGTGGCTTCCGAAGTACATCGACGACCAAGTGCTCCACTACGCGAAGACGCTCCTGCGGGACAAAGTGATGTTCGGGACGGACTACCCGATGATTCGCCCCGGACAGTGGTTGGACCAGTTCGAGGACCTCGACTTCCCCGAGGAGGTCCAGCGGAAGATACTTTGGGAGAACGCGGAGGAGTTCCTCGACCTGTAGTCTCGCGGACCGCTACGCGACAGTTCGGGGCCACAATTCTATTCCTTCCCTCCCCCGAAGAAAACCACCCATGGCGAAACGAGCGACCGAGCGGTGGGAATACCACACCATCAGGCCGCCGCGGGGAAGCACGAAAAAGGAATCCATCGACCCCGAAAACGACCTGAACGACCTCGGCGAAGACGGCTGGGAGCTGGTGACGACCATCGAATACGTCGGCGGCGGGACGAAGTATCTCGTCTTCAAGCGACCGGCATGGAGGGATGACGACGACGAGAATGAGTGAGCGAGACGACAACGGCGACCAGATCAGCACCGCCAACACGATGCGCGAGCGGGCGGGCGAGAGCAGAGCAAAGCTTTGGGTCGTTCTCGGCGCGAGACGACTGTTCGTAACGGGTGGGATAGTCCTGCTCTTTTTCGTCGCGTTCGTCATCGCCGGGACGTTCCTCTACCCGCCCTTGCGGTCCGAGATAGCGAAATCGGACACCATCGAGACGATGTTCTCGACCATGCTCGGCGCGAACATCACCGCGACGACGCTCGTCGTCACCATCACGCAGTTGGTTATCTCACAGGAGAACGGTCCGCTCGGCGACCAGCGCGGACGGATGAGCGACGCGATGGACTTCCGGAACTTCGTCGGCGAGATGCTGGGCCACACCACGCCGTCCGACCCGTCGAAGTTCCTGAGCGAGATAATCGACACGACCGAGGAACGAGCGAACGAACTTCGGAACTCCGTCGAACGGGACGGAAACGAGGAACTGCGCGGCGAACTCGACGAGTTCATCGACAGCCTCACCGGTAACGCGGATACCGTCAAAGAGCAACTCGACGGTGCGACGTTCGGCACGTTCGACGTGCTGTTCGCGGCGCTCAACTTCAACTACTCGTGGAAGATATTCCACGTCGAACGGATGCGAGACGAGTATCGGGACGACCTCACGGACGACCAGTATCGACTCTTCGAGCGGTTGAAGACCTCGCTGTCCATGTTCGGCCCCGCACGCGAACACATCAAGACGCTCTACTTCCAGTGGGCGCTCATCGACCTCTCGCAGATGATACTGTACGCCGCGATTCCCGCGCTGTTCGTGGCGGGTTCGATGCTCGCGTTCGTCGGCAGCGGGACGTTCACGGGAACGACGTTCGGATTTTCGGACATCCTGCTGGTCGTCGGCGCGGCGTTCAGCGTCACGCTGGTTCCGTTCATGCTCCTCGTCTCGTACATCCTCCGTATCGCCACGGTCGCCAAACGAACCCTCGCCATCGGGCCGCTCATCCTGCGGGATTCACAGCGATGACGGGGAACGACGACGCGAACGAAGGGGAGAACCGACGCTCACGTCGAGCGTTCCTCGGTGCGGCGGCCGCCGCGGGAGTCGTCGGAACGAGCGGGTGTCTGACTCTCAGCCCGACGGTCCGCGTCACGGGTATCGAGGATTCGATCGTGTTCAAAGCGATCTCCGTCAGCGAACCGTGGGCCAGCGGTCGCGTGAACGCGAACGTGACCTTCACGCCGTCAGCGACGACGGAGTACGGCGTTCGGACCCTCGTGGTCGTCAGTTCGAGCGGAAGCGAGTTCGACACGGCGGGCGTCTACGGCGGCCAAACGTCGAAGAGCGTTTTCCTTCCCGTCGGGAAATCCACGCTCACCGCCGTCGATTTCGACGGGAAGACGGTCGATTCGGTGTCCGTGACGGTCGGCGGCGACCGACTCCTCTAAGGAACGCCTCGGGGATTCTTGACCCTCCTCGTCGTACGGAGTCCGGGTGAACGGAATGGAGGAGTTCGATGTCGTCGTTATCGGCGGGGGAACCGGAAACAAAGTGGTGCTCGCGGCCGCGAACCGCGGATTGGACGTGGCGCTCGTCGAACGGGGGCCTGTCGGCGGAACGTGCGTCAACCGCGGCTGTAACCCGTCGAAGACGCTGATACACCGGGCGGACGTGGCGGAAACCGTCGGGCGAGCGGGCGAGTTCGGCATCGACGCCGACCTCGAACGAATCGATTTTCCCCGCATCGTCCACGAGGTGACCCGAGCGGTGGACGGCAAATCGCGGAGGATGGAACGAATCGACGAGGAGCGCGAGAACGTTACGCTGTTCCGCGACGACGCGCGGTTCGTCGGCGAGCGAACCTTGGACGTCGGCGACGAGCGCATCCGTGGCGAAAAAGTCGTCGTGGCCGCCGGAGCGCGCCCGTCGATTCCGCCCATCGACGGCATCGAGGACGTGGAATACCTCACGAGCGCCGACGCGCTCCGACTCGACAGCCAACCCGACCGACTGGTCATCGTCGGGGGCGGCTACATCGCCGCGGAACTCGGATACTTCTACGAGGCGCTGGGGACGGCCGTCACCATCATCGGTCGGAGCGACGTGCTCGTCCCGAACGAGGACCGCGATGTCGCGGAGACGTTCACCGAAATCGCCCGTCGCCGCCACACGGTTCACGCGGGCTACGAGGCGACCGCGGTCTCTCAATCGAATGGGCGCGTGACCGTCACGGCGACCGCGGAGGACGGCGAACCGGTCGCGGTCACGGCCGACGAGATGCTGGTTGCGACCGGGCGACGGCCGAACACGGACCGTCTCGACCCGGAACGAGCGGGTATCGAACTCGACGACCGCGGCTACATCGAGACGAACGAGTTTCTGGAGACGAGCGCGGAGCACGTCTGGGCGCAGGGTGACGTCATCGGGACCTACGAGTTCAAACACGCCGCCGACCACGAGACGAAGTACGTCGTGAAAAACGCCCTCGACGGGGAACGAGAGGCGGTCGAGTATACGAGCATGGGCCACGCGATTTTCACGTCACCGCAGATTGCCGGAACGGGAAAAACGGAACAAGAGTTGGCGGATGCGGGGCGGGAGTACGCCGTCGGTCGATGTGCCTACCGGGAGACGGTGATGGGCAACGCGCTCAAGGACCGGGACGGCTTCGTCAAGGTGCTCGCCGACCCCGACGGGGCCGTTATCGGCTGTCACATCATCGGTACCGACGCCTCGACGCTGATTCACGAGGTCCTTCTCGCGCTGGCGAGCGGGTCCGGGACCGTCGGCGACGTGACCGAGACGATCCACATCCACCCGTCGCTGAGCAAGGTCGTGTTGAAAGCGTTCGAGGACGTCGAGTAGGTGCGCGTTCCTCGTGGATGTCAGTGGAGGATCAATCGGGACATCCGAATCGATAGCGTTCGAAACGAGTCGTTCGTCGTATTGAGGCGGTTGACCTTCCGGTTCGTTTCGAATGATATCTTCAGCGGCCTGTTCACGTGGACGGGTCGCTTACGACGTATCTCCCGCGACTTTCCGCACGCGCTCGCCGGACTCCGCCATCCGCGGTTGCGGCGTGGGTTCCGTACCTCGCTCCTCTTCGCCGAACCGTATCGACGTGCGGTGGCCGTCGGACCGCTGCGCTCGTTCCTCGATGGTTATCCCGTCGAGAACGCGGTCGCCGATAGTCTTCGGGAGGGTGGACGCTTCGTACGCGTCGTCTATCGTCGGAGCATCGAGGGTGCGGCGGACGGTGCTCCCATCTCTGAACGTGTAGGTGACCAACCAGGGGGACATGTGGATTCACAAATAGTTTCCATCACATCTGGTGAAAGCTTTGTGGTGTCCGACAGTGCGATGAACTGAAAATCGTCGAACAGTACTAAGACGGGAATAAAAGGCGATTCACCGCGACCGTCCGGGGGAGAGCCGCCGCAACCGAACGTGGGATTTCAGGCGGCGGTGGCGGCGATACTGGATCAGGACGCCTGACCCGACGAGGAGGAGCCAGAACACCTCGTTCGTCCCGAGCATCGCCCACACGTCTGCCTGAAACACCGGGAGGACGTTCCCCCACTGGCGCGCGAGTTGTTGGAGGATGGTCGCCCCGAGGAGGCTCGTCACGACGGTCAGGAACGGCAGGTAGAACCGCCAGACGAGAATCCCCGTGACACCGCCGACGAGCAGCGACCCGACGAGCGGGTCCGCGGCCCCGTCGAGCATCGGGAGGGCAATCGTTTCGACTCCACCCGACCCGAACGACGCGTACGCCGCCGAGGCAGCGGCGAGGGCGCTCCCCCCGACGATGGCGAACCGTTGGGCGGAGTGGGCCACCCGACTCCCGATGAGGCCGCCGAGGAGGGCACCGACCAGCGACACGAGCAACAGGTTCGGCGACGCGATGCCGAGTGCGGGGGCGAGGGTTCGAGCGGCGAAACTGCCGAACAGGGCACCGCCGAGACCGCCGACGAGCGAGGTGAGTTGCGTCACGAAGGAGTAGCCGAAGTAGGTGAACGCGAGCCCGACCCCGACTGCCAGCGCCACGACGGTAGCGGTAAAGAAATCTGGGACCATCGGTTTTCGTATTTCGTACCGTGGGCCTCCATTCCGTTAAATCACTCGGTGGAAATTCGTCGAAGTGTCGCTCGTCGGGATGTATTCGTCGGCGGCGTCGCTCGCGGCTATTCGTCAGTCAGCGCCGTCAGTCGAGCCGTTATCGAACGATGACGACGACGGATGGCGTCCGCTCCGAAAATCCCTGACGCTGAATCGTTCGCGGACGGGATGATTCGATAGAGCGAGATACAGTTTATCCGTTCGAAAACCGACGACCCCACCGAACAAAGATAACAATCCTCTGTCAAAAACCGCCGAAAAATCCTCCGAATACCGAACTGCGATTCGACCGCTCTCCGCTATTCGAACTCCGGTTCCCGACCTTCCAAAAACGCCGCGACGCCCTCGATGTGGGCGGGCATGTCGTAGGCTTGCGACTGCACCATCGTCTCGTAATCTAGCGCTTCGCGCCAGTCCTTGCCCAGATTCTCGTGGAGGGCCTGCTTGCCCAGCGCGATGGTGTGGGTCGGCTGGTCCGCCAGCGTGTCCGTCAGCTCCGTGACCCGGATATCGAGCTGTTCGTCCGGGACGACTTCGTTCACCACGTCCAGTTCGGCCGCCTCTTCGGCCGAGATGAGTTCGCCGGTGAAGGCGAGTTCCTTCGCCTTTCGAAGCCCGACGAGTCGCGGGAGGAGGAAGGTTCCGCCCATGTCGGGAATGAGGCCGACGTTGATGAACGACGCCGCGAACCGCGCCGATTCCGTCGCGTAGGCGAAGTCGGCGGCCGTGACGAGCGCCATCCCCGCACCTACCGCGTCGCCGTTGACCTTCGCTACGACCGGCACCGGCGCGGTCAGCACCTCGTGGACCACGCGGGAGAGAGTGTCACGAACGCGCTCGTAGGCTTCCCGGACGTTCTCCTCGCGTTCGGCCATCGACTCGATGTCGCCGCCCGCGCTGAACGCTTTCCCTTCGCCGGTCAGCACGATGGCGTCCTGTTCTTTCGGGTCGCTTTCGGCGAGGATTTCGGCGAGTTCGCCCGCCGCGTCGGGCGTGAAGGCGTTCCGAACCTCCGGGCGGTCGAACGTGATGGTCCTGATTCCGTCGTCGTCGGAAACGTGCATACCTGAGAGGGTCTCCCCACGTACATTTAATTACTCCCCGCGTCCAGTCGTGGTATGGACATCGAAGCGTTCTTCGAAGGCATGCCGTTCGCGGACCTGCTCGGCGTCGAGGTGACGGAAGCGGCGGACGGACACGCCGAGGGGCGACTCGAAATACGCGAGGAACTGTCGTGGAATCAGGACCGACTCATGGCCCACGGCGGCGTCACGTTCACCCTCGCGGATACCGTCGGCGGCGCTGCGCTCGTCTCCCTCAACGACCAGCCGGTGCCGACCATCGACATGCGAATCGACTATCTGAGCGCTGGTACGGGCGATCTCTACGCCGAGGCCGACGTAGTGCGGAACGGGAGCGACGTGGGAACCGTCGACGTGAGCGTCTACGACGAGGACGACGAACACGTCGCGGAAGCGCGCGGCGTCTACAAGACGGGGTGACACGATGAAGCGATGCCGCTCTCTCCTCGCCATCCTGCTCGCAATCGTGACCGTCGCGCTCGCGCTCCGCCGACGAAAGCGGTCGCGTACCCAACTCGAACCGCCGTTCTAACGCGGTCGTCGCGGTCGTTTTTATCGTCGTGTCGGCCTGCCGGTCATAATCTTTTATCGGCTGGCTGTAATAGTACATCGGGAATGGGAACTTCTGATTCGCCCGCACTCGATGCACCGATTCTTCGCGTTTCGGCTGGGGCGGGGCGCGAGGACGCGGAAGCGGTGCTCGACAGTGCACGTGACGCGGCGGAAACGGTGGCGGTTGCGAACGTCGGCCCGGTCGGAATCGAGGAGTTGACGCCGCTCGTGGCGACCACGGCCGACGGAACCACCGCGTTTCACGCGAACTGCACCCCCCAGCGTGCCCGAACCCTCGTCGAATCGCTGGAGGACGGCACCGTCGTCGAGGAGGGCGCACACGCGGTCGTGAGCCACGGCGAGGAGCAGGCGACCTTCCCGGTGCCGGACGACGGGCCGCTGTCGGTCGGTCGCCGGGACGTCCTCGAACGGTGCGGCTGGGTGGACCCGACGACCGCGGAGGGCTACGAGGAGTTCGTCGCGGCGGAGGCCGGTGCGGCCCCGGAGACGGTCATCTCGCGGGTCGAAACCGTCGGCTTGCTCGGCCGCGGACGGGGCGATGCGCGGATGGACGAACCGGTCGCCGAGGAGTGGCGGACGGCCCGCGAAACCGACGGCGACCCGGTCGTCGTCGTGAACGCCGGGGAAACCGACGATAGGAATGCCACCGACCGGACGCTGTTGGAGGCCGACCCCGTAGCGGTGCTCGACGGCGCGACGGCGGTCGCCTCGGCCATCGGTGCGGAGGATATCGTCGTCTACTGCCCGGAATCCGCCCTCGGAACCCGTGAACGGGTTCGGAAGGCGATGACCGCGTTTAACGACACCGACGCCGCCGAGGGCGTGACGATTCGCACCTTCGCCGCCCCGGACATGTACATCGCGGCGGAGCCGACGATGGCCCTCGAAGCACTGGAGGGTAACGACCGGTTGGAGGCCCGCCTCCGCCCGCCGTCCCCCGGCGAGCACGGGTTGTACGGTCGGCCGACAATCGTCCACACGCCGCGCACGTTCGCACAGGTTCGACGAATCCTGCGCGACCCGGACGCGTTCGACCCGGACGACGCCGACCCCGGCACGCGACTCCTGACCGTGACGGGCGACGTGACCGCCCCCGCGACCCTCGAACTGCCGACCGGCGGCAGTCTCGAAACGGTGCTGGAGGCGGTCTCGGTCGATAGCGAGTTCAAGATGGCGTGCGTCGGCGGGCAGTTCGGCGGCGTCACGCGCTCGCTCGACCACACGCCGAGCGCCCCGGCGCTGACCGGCGCACGCCTCGGAACCGACGGCGTGGTCGAACTCTTCGACCAGTCGCGGTGCGCCGTGGTGACCGCCGGAACGCGGGCGCGGTTCGCCGAGGAGGAAAACTGCGGGCGCTGCGTTCCCTGCCGCGAAGGCTCGAAGCAGTTGACGAACCTGCTTCGAGATATCTACTCCGGCGAGTTCAAGGACGACATGCTCCGCGAACTCGCCCGGACGATGCGCGAGACGAGCATCTGCTATTTCGGACGGTCGGCGTCGCGGCCCGTAACGACCGCGATGGACGAATTCGAACCGGAGTTTCACGCACACGCCGAGGGCCGTTGTCCGAGCGGCGCGTGCGAGGAAGTACAGTAACCGTGAGAGCAACACGTGCAACCGTGAGAGCGACACGTGCGTTACAAACGCAGCGCGGATGACGAGAGGCGACATCACAAAATGAGTTCAGACGAGCAATCAGGAATCGAAGACACCGCTCCGGCCGCACCCAAACCCGGTGTGCCGGACATCGAAGACCCGCGACCGAGCACGCCGCTGACCGAGGATTTCGTCACGGGGACGGCGAACGACCCCGACTTCGGTGCGGACGGCGATGGAATGAATCACGTGACGGTGGACGGCCACCCGATAGCCGTGCCGCCGGGTTCGACGCTCATCGACGCCATCGACGCGGTGGAGACGGACGGACACGTCCCGGCGCTCTGTTACTACGACCGGGACACCGATCAGGGCGACAACATCGGACCGCGTTCGGAATGCCGGACGTGCATGGTGGAGACGGACGAACATGGCTTAGTTCCGTCCTGCAGTTTCCCCGCGGAGGACGGCCTGACGGTGCGGACCGACGCCGAGGACGCGGCGAACGCCCGCGACGTCAACCTCGATTTGGTGCTCTCGAATCACAACCTCAGGTGCACCACGTGCGGGCAGAACGGCCGCTGTGAGCTACAGGACACCTCCATCGAGAACGGCGTCGAGGAGCCCCGCTACGGCGTGTTCGAGGACCGCGACGAGTACGAACCCATCGACGACACGTCGGCCGCCATCCAGATAGACCGGAACAAGTGCATCCTCTGTAATCGCTGTGTCGAGGCCTGCAACGACGTGCAGGTCGAAGGCGTCCTCCGAATCGAGGGCCAAGGACAGGACACCCGAATCGGCTTCCAGAGCGACGCCGAGACGATGAGCGATTCGACGTGCGTCTCCTGTGGCCACTGTGCGACCGTCTGCCCGACGGGTTCGCTGGTCGAACAGGGCCTGACCGACTCGGCGACCATCCCGCTCCCCGGATTCAACCAGAAGAACTCCATCGGGAAGACCATCGAAGTGGACCACGCCGAAACGTCCGATACGTCCACCGCGCCGAACCGGAACGTACCCGGCGAACGCGACGAGGAAGAACTCTCCGGCGTCGCGCGGTTCATGGCGAAGGCGAAGGGGAAAGCGCGGGAAACCGGCGAGCGCGTGAAGGACGAATTGCTCGAAGAGACCGAACACGTCGCCGAGAAATCCGCCTCCGAGACGCTGAACATCGGGCATATGTTCGACGTCGCCGAACTCGTCAGCGGCCCGCGCCTCTCCGGCGTGACGAAAGCCGAAACGACCTGTAACTACTGCGCCGTCGGCTGTCGGTTCGACCTGTACGGCAAGGACGGCGAAGTGCTCGGCGTCCGACCGGCGGACGAGGACGCGACGCCCGCGAACGACTTCTCGACCTGCGTGAAGGGCAAGTTCGGTTACGACTTCGTGAACAGCCCGAACCGCCTGACCACGCCGCTCATCCGCGAAGGCGACGAGTTCCGCGAGGCGACGTGGGAGGAAGCCCTCGACAAGGTGTACGAAGGGTTGTCGAAGATACGCGAGGAGACCGGCGACGACGCCATCGCCGTCACCTCCTCCTCGAAGTGTACGAACGAGGAGAACTTCCTCGCCCAGAAGTTCGCCCGCCAGGTGTTGCACACGAAGCACGTGGACAACTGCGCCCGGCTCTGTCACTCATCGACCGTGGCCGGACTCCAGCAGACGCTCGGCTACGGCGCGATGTCGAACCGCATCAACGAGGACATCGGGAAGACCGATTGCTATCTCATCACCGGGTCGAACACCACGGGAAGCCATCCCGTGCTGGCGACGCGAATCAAGCAGAACGTCGATGACGGCGCGGACCTGTTCGTTTTCGACCCCCGCAAAATCGGTCTGGCCGAGCACGCGACCCAGTACACGCAGACCAAACCCGGCGAGGACATCGCGTGGATAAACGGCATGGTGCGATACATTATCGAGAACGACCTCCACGACGAGGCGTTCATCGAGGAGCGCACCAAGCACTTCGACGAATTGAAGGAGAAGGTCCAGCCGTTCACGCCCGAGAAGGTCGAAGAACTCGCGGGCGTTCCCCCGGAGGAACTCACGAACGCGGCCGAAACCATCGCCGAGGCCGACACCTGCATCTTCGGCTGGGCGATGGGGATGACCCAGCACGCACACGGAACGCGGAACGTCATCGCGTTGACGAACCTCGCGCTGGTGACGGGCAACCTCGGGAAACCGCGCGCCGGTGTGTCTCCGTTCCGCGGGCAGAACAACGTGCAGGGCGGCGGCGGCGACATGGGTCCGGCACCACACACCCTGCCGGGCTATCAGGACCTCTCGGACGACGACGTGCTCGACAAGTTCGAGGACGCGTGGGGCGTCAGACCGCCGGACGAAATCGGTCTCCGATTGCCCGAACAGTACGAGGCCATCACGGAAGGCCACATCAAGGGCATGTTCATCATGGGCGAGAACCCCGTGCTCTCGGAACCCGACATCCGCGAGGCCGAGAACGCAATCGAGGAACTCGACTTCCTCGTCGTACAGGACATCTTCCTCACCGAGACGGCCGAGTTTGCCGACGTGGTGCTCCCCGCGGCGTCGAACGCCGAGAAGTCCGGCACGTTCACGAACACGGAACGGCGCGTCCAGCGCGTCCGCCCCGCCGTCGAACCGCCGGGAGAAGCGCGAACCGATTCGGACATTCTCGCGGACCTCGCCGGTCGGTTCGGCTTCGACTGGGACTACGACGGCCCGGTGGACGTGATGGACGAAATCAACGACCTCGTGCCGATTTACGGCGGCGTCACTTACGACCGTCTCGAATCCACGCCGGAAGGACTTCAGTGGCCCTGTGAGGACGAGGACGACCCCGGAACGCCGTTCCTGTACGAGGACGAGTTCAACTTCGACGACGGCAAGGCCCGGTTCGTCCCGGCGGACTACGGCGGCCCGGTCGAACTCCCGGACGAGGAGTATCCGTTGATGCTCACGTCCGGCCGGGTGCTCTACCACTGGCACACCGGCACCATGACCCGCCGCGTCGAGGTGCTGATGGACCACGTGCCCGAGAGTTTCGTCACCATCCATCCGGAGATGGCCGACCGACTCGGCGTGAAGGACGGCGAGTACGTCCGCGTCACGTCCCGACGCGGGGACATCGTGACGAAGGCCAACGTGGAGGAAACCTCGGACCCCGGCGTCGTCTTCATCCCGATGCACTTCGCGCACGGGGCCATCAACGAACTCACCCAACACGCGCTCGACCCGACGTCCTACATCCCCGAGTACAAGGTGACGAGCGTTCGAATCGAACCGCTCGGCCCGGACACCGACGAGGACCCCCTCCCCGTCGAACCGCCGACGGGAACGCTCGAAGGAAGGCCCGGAGAGCAGACGACGGGCGACGACTGAATCGAGGGACACACCACCGGAAACGACCACCGAGCGCAAAAACGGATCTACTCCTTCCCGACGGGGGTTTCGTCGTCCACGACCGAATCGAGTCCCAACCGGGAGAGTAGCGAGCGGGTGGGCCGCCCCGTTTCGTCCCAGCCGCGTTTTTCGTAGTAGACCGACAGCAACCGCTCGAACTCCTCGGGGTCGAGTTGCGCCCCGTCGTTCGGGCCGCCTCGCAACGGTTCTGCGAGCATCGCCGGGAGCGCGTCGTCCTCCCGGTCGAACCCTTCGCGGACGTTGAACAGTCGAGTCAGCGTCCAGACCCGCTCGCCGACCCGCCGAAGTTCGTCCGCCGACAGACCGATTCCCGACTCGTGCAACCACTCGGCCCCAGCCTCGTTCCACAGCGCTTCGCCAGCGAAATCGTCCACGACGAGGCTCCAGAGGAGCGACCGCAAGTCCTGCTCCTCGATGACCGCTTCCGCGCGGCGCTCGTCGGTCCACGACCCGGCCGCGAACACCTCTTCGAGGACGGGACGCGCCCGGCGGTGGCAGGCTCCGCGGTCGCTGGTGGCGTACGCGAGCGCCATCGCGGGAGCGCCGCGGGGGTCGTAGGTCGGCAAATCCATCGCCTTCACCGTCGGAACGAGTGTTTCACCGCCGTACCGCGCCGCCGCCGCGTCTACTCCATCCGCGAGCACGTCGCCGAGTTCGGACGAGCGATACGCGACTTCCTCCAAGAGGTCGCGCGCCGCCTCGTCGTCGCCGAACTCGATGTCGCGCGAAAGGACGCCCTCCGTCGCCGCGCGAATTGTCCACGCGACGGCGTTGCCCGCGCTGATGAGGTCGAGACCGAGGTCGTCGCACGCCGCGCCGAGTACCGCTACCGCGTCGAAATCGTCGATGCCCAACCCGGACCCGAGCGAGATGGCGGTTGCGCCACGCGGCACCGTTTCGCCCTCGCTACTCTCGACGCGAAACCCACCGGCCACCTCGTCGTCCGGGTTCTCCCGCGCGACGGCCCGTTCGCGCGCGCTCTCGATGCCGATGTCGTCCGCGCCCTCGAAGGACCCTTCCTGCCACCCTCTCGTCGGGAGGACGCCGACCTCGTTGGCGAAATCGACCGTTTCGAGCGTTTCGCTCGACGTCTGCCACCGGCCGATGTCGGTGCTCCCGTAGTTCGACTCCGCCTCGCCACGCCCCGGTTCGCCGACCGCGACGACGGCTTTCATACCCTTCGACCCCATGACGGCACCGGCACCGCCGCGACCCGCGTGGTGGTCCCCGCCGTCGGACGCGACGGTCGCGTATCGAACCTCCCTTTCCCCCGCGGGACCGATGCAGGCCGTCGGTCGCTCGAACGCGTCACACGTTTCCTCGACCGTCGAACCCCACAGCTCGTCGGTCGGTTCGACCGTCGCGTCCCCGTCCTCGATTCGCACGGAAACGGGGTCGGCGGACGCGCCCGTGAACAGCACGCCGACGTGGTTTCCCAGCGCGGCGGCGAGGTGGTCGGGAAACGACCCGCCGGAGTACGAATCCAGAAACGTTCCGGTGAGCGGCGATTTCGTAACCACCGCGTAGCGCGACTCGCCGGGGACGGTGCCCGTCAACGGTCCGGGCATGAACAGCAGGGCGTTCTCGGGTCCGAGCGGGTCGATACCCGCATCCAATTCGTCGTAGAGATATCGCGCCGCAAGTCCCTTTCCGCCGACGAACCGCCGTGACCACGACGCGGGGACCGGTTCGCTTTCGGCTCTGCGAGACGAGAGGTCGATTCGAAGAAGCCGAGCGGTCGATGGAGACGCCATTCGTTTCGAACCGAGGAATTGCATGGGGAAAATCCCCTCGGCCACAGAAACTTACTCACCCGCCACGTACGAAAAACCATGCCCGCAGGTGTCGTCATCGCCGGAGGTCGCTCGACTCGATTCGGGAAATCGGACAAAGCGGTCGCTCCGCTCGCGGGAGTGCCGATGATTCGCCGCGTCGCCGACCAACTCGTCGATGTCGTCGACGAACTCGTCGTCAACTGTCGGGAAGACCAACGCGCGACGATCGACGACGCCATGAGCGACTATCCGCTCCCCGTTCGCTTTGCCATCGACACCGACCCCGACACCGGACCGATGGCCGGAATCCGTACCGGACTCGCGGCGTGCGACCACCACTACGCCGTCGTCGTCGCCTGTGACATGCCCTTCGTGGACCCGGCAATCGTCTCGTTCCTGTTGAATCGAGTGGACGGCTACGACGCCGCCGTCCCTCGACTCGGCGACGGATGGTTCCAACCCACGCACGCCGTGTACCGACCGGAACCCATGGTCGAGGCGTGCGCCGCCGCCCTCGCCCGCGGCGAGCGACGAATCGTCGAACCGCTGTTCGACCTCGAATACGTCGTGGTCGAGGAGGACGAACTCCGGGAACACGGCTCGCTCGACTCCTTCGAGAACGTCAACACGCGCGAGGAGTTCGAACGCGCCGAAACCCAACTCGAAGGAACCTGAGGTTTATATCCGAGCGCGCGGCCACACTCGCCATCCGCCACAAAGCGCCGTGAAGCGACCCGCGGGAGTACGGCACACCGCTTCACGTCCGGCCGTGCCGTCTGTTCGCCATACGGGTTTCCTGTACCCCGACCCACTCGTGCTCTCATTCGACGACCGCAACCACGGGTTCGTCCGCCATCATCCTCGTGAGGACGACGCGGGAAACGTTCGCACTCGCCAGCACTCGCTCCGCGATGTCCCGTCCCACGGCTTCCAACTCCCCGTCGTCGACCATGTTCACGACCGGAACGACCGTCGCCTCCTCGGGAACGTCCTTCATCCCGCCGCGCGCGCTCGCCAGCACGGTAGCCACGTCTGACGCACGGAGTTCTTCGCCCGCTTCGCGCCCCGTGAGCGACGCCACTCGCTCCGGTCGATGGACGAACTCCTCGGTCAGCGGCTTGCCGACGACGCGAGCGCTCGCAATCGGAACGACGACGTCGGCGTTCGACGGGAGTTGTGGCTCGCGGTCGTTCGGTGCCTTCAGAAGCCGCGTCCGCGCGCCGTCCGCCTTCACGAGAACCGGCGCGTCGGTCCGGTCCCGAAGCGACGCCACCGTCTCGGTGTCGTATCCTCGATAGCGATCGGGTCGCTCCTGTTCCGGTACGACCCCAACGGGCCATTCCTCGACCCTGTGGAGTGTTTCCCCCGGTGAATCAGTGACGACGACTTCCCGAACGTGGTCATCGAAAATCGGGATTCGGACCGTCGCCGTGACGACGGCCCTGTCGAGATGGGACGCCAGCGTGTACAGCGTCGATTTTTTCCCACCCGCTCCGACGACACAGAGGAGCCCGGAATCCGCCGAGAGTGCCGTAACGAGGTCCATGTGAGAAAATCGAACGGGCGCTATTTCGAACTACTGGATTCCGACCGGGAGTCAGTCTCGTCCAAAATTAATAACGGAATCAACACGAACAGGAAGAACCCGGTCGCGTAGCCGAGAACGGCCGCTCCATCCGGGAGGACGTGGGCTTGCGAGATGGAGAGATAGCCGAAGACGAGGAGGATGATCTCCGGTCGAGAGGGGACGTCGGACGTGGGCACGGGAGGGAATATCTGGCACCGGAACATGAACCTTGCGTCGGGTTTCCGCCCGCGACAGCTACGCGAATATCTGTGCGAACATCGACCGCTCGGCCCGATGGAGACGCTCTAAAAACGCCGACTTGCTGATGCCGAGTTCGTCGGCGACGTCGCTCGCGGTTGCCCCGCGCGGGACGCTGAAATAGCCCGATTCCAGTGCGGTTCGGAGGGCACGTTCCTGTGCGGGTGTCACGTCCCACTGCTGGGCGACGACGTTCTCGTCCTCGGACCCGAGTTGATGGACGCGCTCCAGTCGCATCCCGACCGTTTCACCGGCGGCTTCGAGCACGCCTTGGAGGACGTCGTGGCCGACGACCGCCCCCGTAAACTTCGCATCGCCGTCGCGGTAGCGGAGCGACTCGGCCATGAACCCGACGTTGGTCAGTTCGTGGACGACGCACGCGTGCTTCGAGAGACAGCGGAAGTTCTGTCTGCCGTCGGTCGTGGAAACGTGGAGGTATCGGATACGGTCGTCTTCGTCGAGAAAGTCGGCGAGACCGTCGTTTTCTGCGGGAGCGCTGAACCGGAGCAGGGCGTAGCCATCGTCCCGATGTTGTGGCGGTTGGCAGTCGATACGAACCCCCGTCTCGCGCGACGCCTCGGCCAACGGGCAGTCGTCGCCCGTTACGGCGAATTCGACGACGAGGCACTCGTCAATCATGCCGCGATTGTATGCGCTCGGCATATTTAAACCCCGTACATGGACGGGCGAATCGGTATGGGTTGGGCTCCATAACTATCGACCATGGACATAGCAACCGTCAAGGAGCGGGCCGGACCCCGGCAGTTCAGTCCGAAGGACGACATGCCGGAGGAGTACCGCAAGGCGGCGACCCGAATGATTCAGTTCCACGCGAACTCCGAAATCATGGGGGCGTATCTGGAACGCCCGTTCATTCGACAGGCGCCGAGCCTCGACCGCAAACTGGCGTTCAGCGCGAAGGTGCAGGACGAAATCGGCCACGGGCAACTGCTCTATCGCGCCGCAGAATCGCTCGGTATCAAGACCCGCGACCAGATGCTGGACGAGTTGGCGAACGGCGAAGGGAAGTTCCTGAACTGTTTCCACTACGAGATGGAAAACTGGTGGGAGACGCCGATGATCGCCTTCTTCGTTGACGGCGCGGCGATGCGCCGACAGGCGACCCTGAAGCGCACGAGTTGGGAACCCTACGCACACGCCATGGACAAGGTGTGTTTCGAAGAGGGCTTCCACGTCAAACACGGCGAGGATATCATGCGCGAACTCTCGATGGGGTCGAAGAAGGAACAGGAACTCATGCAGGAGGCCTTCGAGGAGTGGTGGCCCCGCATCATCCAGTTCTTCGGGCCGACCAACGAGAAGAGCACCCACCACGACTTCTCCGCCGAAGTCGGGTTGAAGACGATGACGAACGACGACCTCCGCAACGCCTTCCTCAACGCCTACATCCCGAAGGCGAAGAAGTACGGATTGGAAATTCCCGACGAACCCCGCATCGAGCGTGACGAGGAGACGGGGACGTACAAAGTGCGCGAGGACGACCTCGACTGGGACGAGTTCTTCCAAATCGCGAAGAACAGCTACGAACCCGGCGTCGGTCAGATAAACGGCCGCAAACACGCACAGGACGCGGCGGAATGGGTTCGTGACGTACTGGACGACTGGGAATCGAGCGGTTCGAACACGCCGGTGGCGGCTGATTAACATGATCTGGGAAGTGTTCCGACAGGAAGAAGCGGGCAAGTATCACACCCATTGCGGAAACGTCCACGCGCCGGACCGCGACATGGCGCTCATGTTCGCCCAAGTCCAACACGGGCGTCGCAAGCCGACCAACAGCCTCTGGGTCGTCCCGAAGGACGAAATCGGCGAAGTCGATGCCGACGAAACCGCCTTCGGCGGCACGACGAACAAATCCTACCGCTGGGTGATGGCGTACAACACCATCGACTCCAGTTTCGCACAGGAAATCGAGGACTCCGAGAGCGAACAGGAAGACGCGGACCGACGACGGAGTGAGGCATAATGTCGGCACAACTCGCCGGACCCGACGAACTGGGCGATGCGGAGCGAGCGGCCGTCGAAAGCCTGCTCCGCCGACTCGCCGACGACGAACTCGTCCTCGCGGAGCGCTACACCGAGTGGCAGGTTCGCGCGCCAACGCTCGAATCCGACCTCGCCATCTCGAATATCGCACAGGACGAACTCGGCCACGCCCGGCTCTGGTACGACCTGTTGCAGGACTTCGGCTACACGGAAGCCGAACTCATCTTCGAGCGCGACCCCGCGGACTTCCGCCACTCGACGCTCGTCGAACGCCCGTTCGAAACCGGCGACTGGGCCGACGCCATCGTGCGCGGATACTTCTACGACGTTGCCGAGGAACTCCGACTCGAAGCCCTCGAAGATACGTCGTATCCGCGAATCGCGGACCGCGTGGCGAAGATTTTGAGCGAGGAGAACTACCACCGCGAGCACGCCCAGAACTGGCTCGAACGGCTGACGAGCGACGACGAGGGGGTAGAACGCGTACAGGCGGCTGTTGACCGACTGTTCCCGTACGCGCTGACGCTGTTCGAAGCGGGCGACGCCAGCGAGGACATCGACGAACTCGGGATTCGAACCGAGTCGCTCGACTCGATGCGCGAGCAGTGGCTCGACATCACGGTCCCGTTCCTCGCGTCGCTCGGCGTGGACGTGCCCGCCGAATCCGAGGACGACGTAGACGAACTGCTCCCCGAGCACATCGGACGAGACGGAAATCACACCGACGACTGGGCCGACCTTCACGACGACATGACGCGGACGTACCGGGACCTCGGGCGAACCGAAGCCCACCGAATCATGCCGGACCCAGATAATGAGTAGTGACCCACAGGAGTTCGACACCGACTCCGAACCGACCGCGTGTGCGTACACCGACTACACGAAAAGCGAACGGTCCCCCGACGAACTGCCCGCGACGGGCGAGGGAGCGACCGGCCTCGAACGGCGCGTCTGGGACGCGCTGTACGACATCGAAGACCCCGAGATGCCCATCAGCATCGTCGATCTGGGGCTGATCTACGGGGTCGAGTGCGAGACTCCCGAGGAGTCCCGTGACGATAGCAACGCCGCCGGAGCGAGCGTCACCGTCATCATGACGCTGACGTACACCGGATGCCCCGCCCGTAAGATGCTGACCGAGGAGATAGTGAACGACGTCGCGGCGGTCGAAGGCGTCGAGGACGCGGACCTCGAACTCGTCTGGAATCCGCCGTGGTCCATCGAGATGGTGACCGAACAGGGCAAAGACGACCTCAGGGAGTTCGGACTGAGCATATGAGACGACTCGACCCCAGCGTCACGACGAGCGGCGAGGAAACGGGCGCGGAGTGTCCCTACTGCGGTTCGACGGACACCCACCGCGAACACCCGAAAGGGCCGTCGCTCTGTCGGTCGATGCACTACTGTAACGGCTGTGAACAGCCGTTCGAGAAGTTCGAGTAGGGGTTTTGTGTCCCGACGAGGGGACGTGTTGATGGGTCCGCACCAACAGCTATGGAGAAAGTAAACATAATTCTTTTGTAGGGTGAATAAATGGGTCTGATTCCATACACGAATGGAGATGGCCAACACGTTTTTTCCGCCGTCCGTTGCAGTTCGTCGTATGTCCGCAAATCGACCGACGCGAGAGGAGTTGCGCCGCGGAATAACCGTCGAAATCGAGCAGACCAACGCCGAGAACGCGGACGAAGCCGAACCGCTCCGTGGCGATATCGCGAAGATTCTCTCGGAGGAGCACAGCGAACCCGGCGGCGTGAAAGTCGAGTTGGAGTCCGGGATTACCGGACGCGTCAAACGCATCGCACCGGACGGATAGTCAGTCGGATTCGAGGTCGAGCAGCCGTTTTTTCAGTCCGAGGCGGTCCCCCCGTCCGCCGGAGTACCCGCCTAAATCGTTCGCGCCGACGATGCGATGGCACGGCACGACCAGCGGCACGGGATTGCGACCACAGGCCTGTCCGACCGCTATCGGCGCGGTGTCGAGTTCGTCGGCGATGTCGCCGTACGTCCGCGTCTCGCCGCGCGGCACGTCGGCCATCGCGGCCATGACCCGTCCGGTGAAAGAGTCTGGATAGTCCACGGTGAGGTCGAACGACCGCCGTTCGCCCGCCGCGTACTCGCCGACCTGTTGACGGATTTCGTCGAGCGGTTCGGCGACCAGCGCGTCGTCGATTTCGACCTGCCAGTCCCAAACGGAGACGAACATCAGCGCCTCCTGAGGACCGTCACGGGTCGGTGGAGCGTACCCGGTTCACAGTCCTCGACGGGGGTCGAGAGGTCGAAGCTGTCGAACCACCCCACGTGGTCGAACTCGGTCCGTTCGAGGAGCATGCGGAACTCTTGGGGCGCGAACGTCTTGCGTACGTACTCCTCGCGGAAGTGCCGCGTTCCCTCGGGCGTCTCGACGCGCGTCGTCAGCGTCTGTCGAACCAACTGCTCCGTCGTGTGTATCGGTTCCTGTTCGATGCCGAACCGAACCGTCGTGTCTCCACGCGTCGTTTCCCATTCGCTTTGGGAGGACGTGCCGCCCGCGAAATCGATGGAGCCGTCGATGCAGTAGAGCGACCCCGGTGTCATCGCGTCGGCCATCGAATCGAGATGCGACAGCAGGGCCTCGTTCGAATCGAGATACAGCGACCCGAGCGCACAGAACGCGAAATCGACGTCGCTCGGTAGAACGAAGTCCGCCATGTCTCGCCGGAGGAACGTCGCTTCGATGTCGTGTTCGCGGGCCTTTTCGATGGAGTGGGAAATCATCTCCGAGGAGTTGTCCAAGCCGGTGAACTCGTAGCCCCGCGCGTCGAATTCGAGCAGATACGGAGACGGGCCACAGGCGATTTCGAGGACGGAATCCGGACGATTCGACCGCTCGCCGAATCGGTCGATACAGGCTTCGAAGAAGTCTACTTCGGCCGCCACATCGCGGAAATCGAAGGCAATCTCGTAGTAGTCGGGATGCGCGTAGAGACCGGCCATAACTTCCAACTCTGCGGGTGGGTCTTAACTGCTCGTATCGGGACGAAAAGGGTTGGATGAACGGCAGAAACAGTCCGTCTTTTGTGACGAGATGGCTTCATCCGTCCGGTCCCCTGTGACCGGACTCCACCGTGGTGCGGTCCGATGGCAACGTGCCGAATTCACTTTGCTTTCCGTTACGCGATGCCACGATTGTCGGCGTGAGTTCCTGTGCGGTGCGATGAAACCGGTGTACTAACTCGCCTCGTGAACCTCCCAAACTCTCCGCGAAACTATCAATTTATACTAAAAAATACTATTTCTTACTACTATACACTGAAATCGCCTCGCACACCGGGAGACGAAATCCGACGACAGCGCGATGCGGCCACCGCCGCACGCACTCCCCGTGACAGGCACCGGAGAGCGCGTAAACGTAGGTTTAAACGAGAAGGCGCACAACCCACGGCCATGACCGAATCGGACGCCGAGACGGCGGGTGGCGAACTGGGGTGGTTCGCGGGCGTCGAACCGGACGACGTGGAGGACGGCGCGCGCGCCATCCGGGAGGGGAGCGCCGACGCACCGGCGGACTGGCCCGAGCGGGCCGTCAAAGCCGGGTTTGCCGAGGACGACGCGGACTACTACGCGAAGCTTCGAAAAGCTACCATCCGAGCGACGCGGGACGCGGTGACGGAGCGCGAACGGGCGGACGACCGCCAACTCGTGCACGCGGTGCGCGCGATGGACGACTGTGAATCGGAGGCGAACGAACTCGCTGAACGCGTCGCGGAGTGGGCGGGAACGCTGTATCCCGACGCCGGAACGGGCGTCGGATACGCCCGCGAACTCGCCGAGAGCGACCCCGAAACGCCGGTCGAGGAGCGGGTGGTGTCGCTGGCGGAGCGGGTCGCGGACCTCGCCGACGAGCGCGATACACTCCGGTCGTTCGTGGAGCGACAGGCACCGGCGGTCGCGCCGAATCTCGCCACGCTCGCCGACCCGGTGCTCGCCGCGCGACTCATTGCGCTGGCCGGGGGACTCGAATCGCTGGCGAAGATGCCGGGCGGGACGGTACAGGTGCTCGGCGCGGAGAACGCGCTGTTCGCACACCTCCGCGGACACGCCTCCTCGCCGAAACACGGCATCATCTACACGCACGAAGCGGTTCGGGCGGCCCCACCGGACCAGCGCGGGTCGGCGGCGCGCACGCTGTCCGGGAAACTCGTCATCGCGGCGCGAATCGACCACTACTCGGGCGAACACAACCCGGAACTGAAGGCGGAACTCGACCGCCGGATGGACGCGATTCAGTCGCGGGGTGACGAATGACGCTCCCCGATGGCGTCGAACGGCGGACGTTCGGCGGCGACGACCGACTGGCGACGAAGGGTCACCCGGTCTACGGCGAACCGACCGACGGGGACTGGCGCTGTTGGGACGCTCGGCGCTCGAAGTTAGCCGCCATGCTGGAACACGGGATGGACACCGGTCTGGACGGTGGCGAGACGGTGCTCTACCTCGGAGCGGCGAGCGGAACGACGGTGAGCCACGTCGCCGACTTCTCCGGGCCGACGTACGCGGTCGAATTCGCACCGCGACCGACCCGCGACCTGCTCGACGCGGTGGACGCCCGCGAAAATCTCTTTCCGCTGCTGAAGGACGCGCGAAAACCCGAGACGTACGCGCACGTCGTCGAATCTGACGTCGAGGTGCTCGTTCAGGACGTGGCGACGCGGGGACAGGCCCGCGTGGCCTGTGAAAACGCGCGGTTCCTTCGGGAGGACGGTCGGCTACTTCTCGCCATCAAAGCCCGAAGCGAGGACGTGGCGAGCGACCCGGAAACCGTGTTCGAGCGCGCGCTCGACACGCTTCGGGAGGGGTACGAAATCATCGAAACCCGACGACTCGAACCGTTCCACGTGGACCATCTCGGCGTCGTGGCCGTTCCCCGGAAGGTGTGACCGTCACCGGAAGTATTTACGTCTCGGGTGGCTAAATCTCGAAAAATGGATTTGGGTTCGGCCGAGAATTTCACCGACCTAGGGACGCTCGGCGTCGAAGAGGAGTTCTACGTCGTCGACGAGCGAGGCGTCCCGACCGCAGGGACAGACGAACTCGTCTACCAGACCGACCCACCGGAGATACTCGACGGTCGCTTGGACCACGAACTGTTCAAATGCGTCATCGAGACGCAAACGCCGAAAACGACGCTTTCGGACGTTGACGACAATGTGAGGCGAGTACGCGAAGCTCTCGTCGAGCACGCCAGTTCGCAGGGATTCGGCATCGCGGCGGCGGGTCTCCACCCCGGCGCGAAGTGGCGTGAACTGGATCACGCCGAAAAGCCGCGCTACCGAGCGCAACTCGACCGAATTCAGTACCCGCAACACCGCAACACGACCGCCGGGCTACACGTCCACGTCGGCGTGGACGACGCGGACGCGGCCGTCTGGGTGGCAAACGAGATTCGCTGGTATCTCCCCGTCATGCTGGCGTTATCGGCCAACTCG
Organism: Haladaptatus paucihalophilus DX253; assembly: GCF_000376445.1. Lineage (NCBI taxonomy): Archaea > Methanobacteriati > Methanobacteriota > Halobacteria > Halobacteriales > Haladaptataceae > Haladaptatus > Haladaptatus paucihalophilus. Next base: position 495,361 of record NZ_AQXI01000001.1, read on the forward strand.
CCGTATTGGAACGGCTACGACACCGGCTTGCAGTCAGCACGGGCGAAGATATTCGAGGCGCTGCCGAACACCGGCATGCCGACCGATTTCGAGGATTACGAGGCGTTCTCCGAGTTCGAGCGGACGATGGTCGAAACGGGGTCGATAAACGACCGCGGCGAACTCTGGTACGACGTTCGCCCCCACTCCGGCCACGGGACGGTCGAGGTTCGAACACCCGACGGGCAGGCCGACCCGGAACGCGTGCTCGCGTTCGTGGAGTACACCCACGCCCTCGTGACCGACCTCGTGGAGCGCTACGAGGACGGCGAGTCCGGCTACCGCCACCGCCGCGAACTGCTGGACGAGAACAAGTGGCGTGCGATACGCTACGGCCACGACGCTTCCTTTATCGACCGCGACTGTGACGGCGAAATCTCGCTCGGCGAGGTGGTTGACCGCGAGTGCGACCGCCTCGGCGTCAGCGGCATCGGCGACATCTACGACGCGGAGAGCGGTGCCGAGTGTCAACGGCGACTCCACGAGGAAGACGGCTTCGAGACGGTGTGTGAATCCCTTTTGCTGTAGGCAAGTTTTTTACGCGCTACTGACTTTTGTCCTTCTGAGAACGACATGACTGGGGACGACGCTGACAACGAACGGAACGACTCCGAGGATACCGGCGACGAGATACCCGTCGATACGAGCGGTGCGGACGACGCGGAGGCCGTCGGCGACGAATTGGATGCGGACGAGGTGGAAGGCGAAAAACCGCTGTCGCGCGGTCGGAAACGCCTCGGAGAGGAGGCGGACCGCGCGGTCGAAGGGTTCGACCAAGGTATCGTGGACCTGCTTTCGTGGGTGCTCGACACCGAGACGCGCGCGCGAATCTACGTTTACCTCCGGCAGAATCCGGGGAGTACCAGCGAGGAAATCGCCGAAGGGACGGGGCTGTATCCGAGCACGGTCCGCGAATCGCTCGCCGAACTCCACGAGGAGGAGAACGTCTTCCGCGAGAAACGCGAGAGTTCGGGTGCCGGAAACAACCCGTACGAGTACACGGCCATCGCGCCGAGCGAACTCGTCGGCGGTATCGTGGACCAGGTACAACAGGAGCTGAACACGGTGTTCAACCTCGACAGCCACCTGAACGACGAGGTGTCCGAAACCGAACCGGTCAGTATCGAAGTCGAGGACATCTCGGACGACGTGGACGAGGAAGACACGGCGGACGTGGCCGACGACGGTACCGGATCGGACGACGAAGCGGACGAGGAGTAATCTTCCCCTTCGGAAAGATACACGGTCTTCTCACCCGACTCTACACACGGTACTGACCGTACTGACTATCATGGAGTCCACAATTTCTCCCGAAACGACCGTCGGTCGCGTCGCACTCCGAGTCAACGACCTCGACCGAGTGCGTCGCTTTTACGAGACCGTCGTCGGACTCGAACGCCTGCGGGAGGACGGCGAAACCGCCGTCCTCGGCGCTGGTGGCGTTCCGCTTTTGGAACTGGTCGCGGACGCCGACGCTCCCGTGCGGAGACGAACCGAAGCGGGACTGTTTCACACGGCGTTTCTCGTCCCCTCGCGGAGCGCCGTGGCGGATGCGCTCGTGCGCATCGAGAACGACTGGGAGCTGTCCGGCGCGTCCGACCACCGCGTAAGCGAGGCGCTCTACCTCACGGACCCCGAAGGGAACGGCGTCGAAATCTACCGTGACCGCCCCCGCGAGGAGTGGTCCGTCGAGGAAGACGGGAGCGTTCGGATGGAGACGCTGCCGCTCGACATCGACGAACTCCGGGAACAGCGGACGGACGCCGAAACGGTCCCGTCCGGAACGACCGTCGGGCACGTCCACCTCGAAGTCTCGTCACTCTCCGCCGCCCGGGAGTTCTACGTCGAGACGCTTGGAACCCGTATTCGTCAGCGGTTCGGCCCGTCCGCGCTCTTCCTCGCGACAGACGACTATCACCATCACATCGGCCTGAACACGTGGAACGACCGCACGGAACCGACCGCGGGGCGCGGGTTGCTGTGGTTCGAACTCGTCGTCCCCGACCGGGCGGCGCTCGACGAGGCCCGACATCGGTTCGCCGCGCGCGGCGTCGAGACGACTTCGAGGGAGAACGGATTCGACGTGTCTGATTCCGATACTATAAACCTCCGAATCACAGTGAATGATTGATTGTAGATATAAAAGGTGGGGTATTGGGATTCGGTGTTCGGATACTCTCCAAGAGGCTCTAAATCGAGGCTTCTAGGTAGCCCGAACGTTACGACGAACGGAAATATTCTTCGTAATAGCTGTTGTTCGATAATCCTATCGGCGCATGATTTATATATCCATTCTCGGATGTGCACAGTATGAGTGATTTCAGTAGCGGGAACGAAGTGATTTCGAGTTCGGAGAGCGGGGTTACGATCGAAAAATCGTTCGATGGGGAGGCGTTCGCGGTCCCGGCGATTCGGTTCGAACTCCGGTCGGACCACGACGACGCGGTGACGGTCCGCATCACGGACCGAATTCCCGACGACTTTCCGATGGACAACGTGGGATTCCACCCCGAATACGAGAACGAGAACTGGACGGCTTACAAGGACCACCGCGTGCAGTTCGAGCGGACGCTCGAACCGAACGAGTCGCTGACGACGGTGTACGGGATTCGACTGTCGGACTGGTCCGACGCCGAGAAGTTCCTCATCGAACCGGAACTCGAAGAGGTCACGCCGGTCACGGACGACGGCGGGCAGGGCGAGGAGCGCATGGAGGAACACACCATCACCGACATCGTTTCCGAGGACAGCAGTCAGGTCGTCCGCGACGTCATCGCGGGCGACAGCGGACTGCCGGGACTGGACGAGGACGCCGAAACGGGCGACGACCCCGCTGACCCGCTCGCCGACGTCGGAAACGACCCCCTCTCCGACCCGCTCGGGTCGAGTGCCGACGCGGACGACGGTGCCACGGACCCGCTCGCGGACGCGGCGAGCGCGTCGGCTGACTCGACGGGTGAGGACTCCGCACCCGACGAATCGGACCCTGCCGGTTCGGATACCGAAGATGGTCCGTTCGCTGGCTCGGAGGACGACATCATCGACGCGGACGAGCCGGGCGACGACTCCATCGACGGGGGCGACGACGCGGACGAGTCGAACGACGACAGCCTCGAAGCGCCCGTCGAAACCGCCGACGAACCCCCGGCGTCACCCCCGCGGCCCGGAAGCGTCGCCGCCGCTCTCGCCGACGAGATTCGCGCCGGGGAGGTGAACGACGACGACCTCAAACGCATCCAGCAGGAACTCGATTTGGACACGCCCGAGAGCACGAACGTCCGCATCCGCCACCTCCAGTCCCGGGTGGACGACCTCGCGGCCTACACCGAGGCGTTAGAGGAGTTCATCGACGAGAACGGGACGGCGAAAACCCTCATCGACGGCTTCGAATCCGAAGTCGAATCGGTTCGCGCCGACCTCGACGAGATGGGTTCGGAGATAGAGAACGCGAAGGACGAGGGTGCACAGGCGCGCGCCCGCGTCGCCGACCTCGAAACGAACCTCGACGGTCTCGAAACGAGTATCGACAGCCTCGAATCGGGACTCGAAAGCGACCTCGCCGACCTCGAAGACGACCTCGACGAGTTGGGCGAACTGGACTCCAACCTCGACGGACTCACGTCTCAGCTCGACGACTTGGAGGACCTCGTTGCGACGAACACCCAAGAGGCGTCCGCGTTGGACGACGAACTCGAAGACCTCCGAGACGACTTCGAGACGGTCGATTCGCTCGAAGGAAAAATCGAGGTGCTTTCCGAGGACGTCTCCGACCTCTCGGATTCCGTCGAGGCGACCGAGACGCGCATGGACGAAAAGATCGACACGCTCCGTTCCGACATCGGGGACATCGAGAGCGAACTGAAGGAACTCCACGAGTGGCGCGATCAACTCGGCTCGGTCTTCGGCGGGAACTGACCTTCGACGTCCTACAACGAACGGAAACCACTCCTTTTCATCCACTTGCGGGTGCAGGCACGAGTCACCTGACGCCGGAGACGCTTCGTTTTGTTAGAGGGGGAAACCTATGAGCACGATACAAGTGGGTCACGCGCCGGACCAAGCGGACGGCTCGGACGATGAACGTCGTCTGTACGGCGACCCACAACACGAGGTTACCGTTGACGACAACCCCGAGCGGTTGTACGGGACGCCGCAACACGAGGGGGAACCGCCGAGGAGCGACGTCGAGCGGTTCTGGCTCGACTGTTTCGCCTTCAGAAAGAGCGTCCAATGCGAGGATGGTTCCCAGTGAAAGCAAAACCACCACGAACGCCGGACGATGGAAACGCGCGGAACGAAAACGAGAACGCGAAAGCGACACGGAGCGAAAACGATGAACAGCAGGCGGACAGGACGGAGGAGTGTCCGACCTGTGTGGCGGAGACGCCACACCGCGTCACTATCGAGATTCGAACGGAAAACGAACAGGCGAAGCACAGTTCGTTTTCCCGCGAACCGTACCGAGTCAGCGTCTGTGTCGAATGCGGCGAGGAGACGGTTCGGCGGATGAACGACGCCTGATCACTCGCGGCCGTCGCTCGGGGAGAGCGCGAGCGCGTTTTTCACGAGACTCCGATGCCCGCGTCGAAGTCGTTCGGACACCGCCTGATGGGAGATGCTGAGGTCCCCAGCGAGGTCGTCCGCCGTCGAGTCTCGCGGGACGTCGTAGTATCCGGCTTCGAGCGCCATCATCAGCGTTTCGTGCTGTTCTTCGGTCAGTCCGTACAGGCCGTGGCGCGTGTCGCTTATCTCGTAGATGTTGCGCACGTCGAGCGAGAGGCCGGTGTCCTGACAGAAGTCGTACGTCGCCGACAGCGAGTCGCGGTCGGGAAAGAGGATGCGAAGCCGCCAGCGGTCCTCCTTGCCGTGGAGGTTCAGGATGGTCGCTTCCTCCTCGACGAGGATGTGAATGACGACGTGTATCTGGTCCACCCAGTGCATCCGGTACAGTCGCTCGTCGCCGAGGTCCTCGATGAGATTCAATTTATCGATGCTGTTGTCCGCACGAAGGGCGGAATCCAACTTCTCCAGGTCGTCCGCCGTCACCCAGAGGTAGGGCATGACGTGATTCGCGTCGTGTGCCGCCACGCGAACGACATCGAACTCGGCGTTCGGCGCACGCTCCAAGGCGGTTCTGAGCGCAAACTCCTTCGCCGGGAGTTCTATTTCGGCGATGGTACTCATACGACAACGAATGCCAGCGACTGTAATACGTGCTACGGCTACGTCACTCCGCCACCGCGACGGTCGAGCGACTCGTACTCTCGCGTCTCGACGATTTCGCGCAGGTGCTCTCCGACACGCCACACGTCGTGAAAGCCGACGTACAGGGGTGCCGGACAGACCCGGACGACGTTCGGCGGCCGGAAGTCCACGACGACGCCTCTCTCTTTCAGCGCCTCGCCGATGCGGTACGCTTCTTCGTGTTCGACGGCGACGTGTCCGCCCCGGCGTTCGGGGTCACGCGGGGTGCCGACCCGATACTCCGGCAACTCGTCCACTATCTCGATGAGAAAGTCGGTGAGCGACAGCGATTTCTCCCGCACCGGGTCGATTCCAACCTCCTCGAACGGTTCGAGCGACCCCAAGAGCGGGGCGGCGCTGAAGACGGGTACCGTGCCGATTTGCCACGCTCCGGCGTTCGCGGCGGGCGTGAACGTCGTCTCCATCTCGAATTGGGTTTCCTTGTCGTGTCCCCACCATCCGGCGAGTCCGGGTTCGGTGCCGAAGTGGCGTTCGTTGACGTACAGGCCCGCAACTGCGCCCGGTCCGGCGTTCAGGTACTTGTAGCTACACCAGACGGCGAAATCTACACCCCACTCGGAGAGTCGATGGGGTACCGCGCCGACCGAGTGGGCGAGGTCGAACCCGGCCAGCGCGCCGCGGGCGTGTGCCGCGTCCGTCAGTCGCTTCAGGTCGAGCAACTGTCCGCTCCGGTAGAGGACGGACGGCATGAACAGAATCGACGTCTCGGGGGTCAACGCGTCGATGACGTCCTCTTCTTCGATGGTGCGCCCGTCGCGGCTTTCGACGACGACGAGGTGGTCGTCCGGGTCGAGACCAAGCCGTCGCATCTGTGCGCGGATGGCGTAGTGGTCCGTCGGGAAGTCGAGTTCGTTGACGACGACCTCCCCGCCGTCGTAGAACGTCGAGAAGAGCGCGTGGATGTTGACCGTCGTGGAGTTTCCGACGACGACCTCCGCCTCGTCCGCGCCGACGAGCGGCGCGAGTCGGTCGCCGAGGCGCTCCCCGTAGTGGAACCAGTCCGGGTCGGCGTCCGTCCAGCCTCGGATTCCCAGTTCTTTCCACTCCTCGACCGCGTTCGAGAGCGCCCGCTCCGCGTCCGACGAGTGTACGCCGAGCGAGTTGCCGTCCATGTACAGTTCGCCCTCCGGAATCGAAAACCGGTCCCGAACGGAAGCGAGCGGGTCGGCCTCGTCACGTCGTTTCGCGTCGTCCGCCCCCGTATCCATGCGTATCCTTTCGGGCACGGCTACTTCACTGTACGCGCCCCGGACAGTCGGTCGTGAGTCCCCGACTTCCGTTTCGCGGGTCGTCAGCTTGTCCCTATCTCGACACCGCGTGACACGTCTCCGCCGACCACCTCATCCATCGCGCCAGCGTTCGACCTGTGGCTCGATAAAATCGAGGACGCGCTCCGGCGGCGAGTCGAACCACCGGGCGTCGAGAACGTCGTCTCCCACCGTCAACTCGCCGCCGACGCGGACGCCCGAAAAGAGTACCGAGAGTGCGAATAGTCGCTCGCTCGGGTCCGTTTCGAGAAATATCTCCTTCCGCCGAACGTTGAGGACGTCCGTCAGGCGACAGCGGAGTCCCGTCTCCTCACGCACCTCGCGCCGGGCCGTCTCGGAGAGGGTTTCACCGGGTTCGTGACCGCCCCCGGGGACACCCCACTCGTTCGCCGCGTTCGGATGGCGAATCATCGCTACCCGGTCCTTCGCGTCGGTCACCCAGACGGCGGCGTCGCCGAGCCATCCGTCCGCTGCTTTTCGTCGTCCGTGTTCGAAGTAGTCGGCGTCGTTCCCGACCCGCTCGTCGTGGACGGGAAACATCCCGTATGCGTTTCGAAGCCGACGGAGGCTCTCCGTCGTGGCGTCGCGGGTTCGCGCTTCGAGTGACATGATTCGAAGTTGATGGGATGAGACTTTAACTTTCCTGCCACGGTGAAGTCGGTATGGATGACGAAATGGCCGATGCGGTGGCGCGAATCGAGGCGATGGGTGTTCCGCCGTGGCACGCCCTGTCCGTCGAGAGCGCGCGACGCGTCGAGGACGACGTGTTCACCGCGGATAACCGCGCGCAGGTCGCGTTCGTTCGCAACCTCTCGATTCCCGGCCCTCGCGGAGAGATTCCGATTCGCGTCTACCGCCCCGACGTGCAGGACGCCCCAGTCGTCGTGTTCTATCACGGGGGCGGGTGGACGCTCGGGACGCTCGACTCCATCGACGGCGTGTGCCGAGAGCTGGCGAACCGCGCCGAATGCGTCGTCGTCTCCGTGGACTACCGACTCGCACCGGAACACCCGTTTCCGGCGGGGGTGGACGACGCCGTTGCCGCGCTCGAATGGGCGGCCGACCACGCGACCGCGTTCGGCGGCGACCCCGCCCGTCTCGGCGTCGCTGGCACGAGCGCGGGGGGCAACCTCGCCGCCGCGACCGCGCTCTACGCCCGCGACTTTGGCGGGCCGACGCTCTCCCACCAGAGCCTCCTCTATCCCATCACGAATCACGCCTTCGATACGGATTCCTACGAGGAGAACGGTGACGGACCGCTGCTCACCCGCGCCGACATGGAGTGGTTCTGGAGCCATTACCTCCGGAGTCCGGTCGATGGCCGGAATCCTTTCGCGTCGCCGCTTCGCGCGCGCGACCTCTCAGACCTCCCGCCAGCGACCGTCGTCACGTGCGGTCACGACCCGCTTCGGGACGAGGGCATCGCGTACGCCGACCGACTCGCCGACGCGGGGGTTTCGGTCGAACACGACCACTATCCCGGTATGGCTCACGGCTTTCTGAGCCTCACCGGCGACGTGACTGCGGCGGACGAAGCGATGGATGCGGTCGCGTCGTCCCTCGGTTCGATGTGAGTCACGACGGTAACACGGCGGGCGACGGTTGAACGACGAGACGAGCACGTCGGCGACGAGGACGGTCACGTTCGTCTCCCACCGAGGGCGAGCGTTTATCTCCCCGAACGTTGCATCGTACGAAGTGACCGACGACTACGATGCGGTCGTGTACGACCTCGACGGAACGCTCGTTCGACTCGCCGTGGATTGGGCCGCCGCCGCGGAACCCATCAAGCCGATTCTCCGGGAGCACGGCGCTGACGCGGACGCGGATGACGCACTCGATTTGTTACCGGTGGCGGAATCGATGGGCCTCGCCGAGGAGGTCGAACCGCACCTCGCGGCGGCCGAACGTGCGGGTGCCCGTGACTCGGAGCGGCTTCCGCTGTTGGACGAGTTGGCCGCCGCCGACGGTCCGGTCGGCATCTGTTCGCTCAACTGCGAGGCCGCGTGTCGTCTCGCGCTGGACGCCCACGGCGTCCCGAACGCGACCGACGTCATCGTCGGCAGGGATTCCGTCCCGGAACGGAAACCCCATCCCCAACCGTTGCTCACGGCCATGCAGAAACTCGGTGCGACGCCGGAACGTACCCTGTTCGTCGGCGACTCGGACAGCGACGCGGAGACGGCCCGGAGGGCTGGAACCGCGTTTCGACGGGTCTGATATCGACGACGTGAGGAACCGGCACATCGCTTCGATTCCCGTGTTTTCCCCCTCCGTGCCATGCTGTATCTCCCGAGATAATATCGTGGCATACGGTTTATCGGTGTGTTAGTCAACACGAGCGTCGCCGACGTTGAACCCATACAGACAAACGAGTACGTCATCAGCCAGGTATCGTGACTCTTCACAAAAATCGGGACGGGAACCGATGCAATTTCTTTCGGAACGATGTTCGAGGGGCATCGAATGGATGTCGAAGTTGCGAAATTGGAGGGTGTTTTTCGACCACGCCACCGAACACAAACTGTGAATAATCTCTCTTTTTTTGCTTCCTTCGAGATGAAAACTCCCTCTGAAACCACCACGATTTCCATCGGAAGTTGTCTTCGTCTATAGTGGGAAATGGCTACGAGACGACGATAATAGCAATCGTTCTGAACATATTACTGTGTATTCTGCTCGCGCCATTGGAATATTTCGGAGGACCAATAACTCCTCCGTAGCTGGCGCTCAAAATAATATCGTTATTTGTGTACCTAGAAAGGGTGCTAGGGCAGGACTATCTAGCGAGATATTTTATTATTTGACCCTAATTTGGGGTGCTATATTCACAGATAAGTTCGCTTATCACTCTCCGTGGGACAGCTTAATGTACTCGTGGTGAGATGGGAAACCATGGCCGATGACGGGACGGAACGGACTGTCGTAAAGACGTACATTCCGAAATATCAGAAAGAGGAGTGGCAGGCGCACGCCGACGAACTCGATATGAGCCAGAGCGAGTTCGTCAGGTCCATGGTGCAGGCCGGACGACGGGGGTTCGAGATGAATCCCGTGGAGGACCATTCTGGGGGGTCGAACCCCAGGGGTAGCGACCTCGAAACACGGGTGCTCGAATCGCTCGCCAGGGAGGACAACATGTCGTGGGACGAACTGGTCGAACGGCTCGCCGGTAACTTCGAGGACCGGCTCGACGAGGTGTTGAACGAACTACAGGCGAAAAACCGCGTCCAGTACAGCGGGCGCCACGGCGGGTACGTCCTCGTCGGGGGTGTCGATGGCGACGAGTAGCCCCGCCAATCCGAACCCGGACGACCCGGTGGGGTACTTCCTCCAGGACCTGCTCTATCATGGAAAGAGCGAGCGCACTCGCGACGCCTACGAACGCGTGTTGCGGCGGTTCGAGGGATTTCTTTCCGACCCCGACCGAAACCCGTCGAGGAGAACCATTGCACCGGGGGAGGCGACCCAACGGGACTGCATGGCGTGGATTCACACGCTTCGCGGGGACAACGCCGAAAGTACGATAGCAACCTACGCGTCCTACCTCCACCGGTTTTACGCCTACATGACGCAAGTCGGCGCGTTCGAATCCAACCCGATGGCGCTCGTAGTCGAGGAGATGCACGAATCCATCGACAAGGACCCGACCCGCCGTGAGATTTCCGTCGAAGCGATGCGCGAATTCGTCGGGGAAATCGGCCATCCGTTGGAGCGCGCCGTCGTCTGCACGCTGTTGAAGACGGGGATGCGTGTCGGCGAAGTGAGCAACCTCGATTTGCGGGACGTGAATCTCGCCGACGAGGACGTTCGGTCGGCGTACTCCCTCGGGGCGCGTCCGCGACTCGACGGCCGTCCCGACTCGATTTTCGTCGGCACCGACGCGGTTCGCGGGCAAGTCGTCAACGGCGAGGAGCGCACCGCCTCGAACAAGCGAAAGCGCGACACCATCGTCCCCGTGGACGACGAACTTCGTCGGGTGCTCGTCCGGTGGCTGGCGATTCGGCCGGACTCACCGTCGCCCGCGGAACCGCTGTTCGTCAGCACGAGCGGTGACTGGGGTCAACGGCTCACGCCGAAGATGATCCGGAACGTGGTCGAACGCCACGCCCGCGATGCGGGGTGGCACCGAACCGGCGGCGGCGCGGAAGAAAACGTCACGCCCCACTACTTCCGGCACTTTTTCACCACGCATCTCCGCGACCGAACCGGAGACCGCGGTATCGTGAAGTACCTCCGCGGCGACGTGGCGAGCGACATCATCGACACCTACACGCACAACTGGGGAGACAGGGTGCGCGAAGTGTACGAGGCGAACATCTACTCGCTGTTGTAAGTTGGTTTCTCGTTTCGTGGAGAGATACGGGGGAACCTGTCGTCGGGACGAATTCGAGTCGGACTCGGCGGAACGATACTGACCGCTGTGAGTTGAGAGGGTCGTGACTTCTTCGAGAAGCCTTCGGCCGTCTCTTTCCCTCTCCTTCGCAGACCGATGCGTGAGTCGGATGTGAGTGGTTTGAGCCGCCAGAGAATGACAAATGTATTTTATTTATCCATGGCATGGGCGTCTCGTTTCGACGCCATAAATCTTATTTCGCTATATCAAATTGTTGGAGGGTTCGGTGCCACGGCTAGAACGATTTTCCCGTCTTCTGCAGAAATTCCCTCGACTCCGCGCTTCGATTTCGGCTATCGCGTCACTGCCGTCGTATTTCCGCGCGTTGGCCCTTCTCTATCGGCGCGCCGACCGTGTTGCCCCACTCCACCCACGACCCGTAGTAGTTTCGCACGTCCTCGAAATCCAGCAGTTCGTGGAGGACGAACCACGTCAGGGCGGAGCGTTCCCCGATACGACAGTAAGTGATGATTTCGGTCGTTTCGTCGATGCCCGCCGCCTCGTAGATGGCTCGAAGTTCGTCCTCGGATTTGAAACGGCCTTCGCCATCGACGACTTGACTCCACGGGATGTTGACCGCGCCGGGGATGTGGCCGCCGCGCTGGACGCCCTCGTTCCATCCCGGCGGTGCGAGGATTTCGCCGCGGTACTCCTCCGGCGTTCGAACGTCGATGAGCGAGGTCTCCCGCGGTATCGCGTCCAGCACGTCCGGTTGATCGGCGCGAACGTCGGCGTTCGGTTCCGCCGCACTGTACGAGCGCGCCGTGAACTCCGGTACCTCGTCCGTGACCGGCGCGTCGCGGCCCAACCAACTGTCGCGGCCGCCGTTCAGCAACCGCACATCGGAGTGGCCGTAGTACGTGAGAAGCCAGTAGGCGTAGGCGGCGAACCAGTTCATCATGTCGCCGTACAGCACGACCGTCGAATCCTCCGTGATGCCGTGTCCGCCGAGTAACGCCTCGAAATCGCCCTTCGTCGGCACGTCGAACGTCGTCGAGTCCTGCAGTTCGGTCCGCCAGTCCACTTTCGTCGCGCCCGGAACGTGCGCTTCGTCGTAGTTGCTCGGGTCGATATCGACCTCCAACAGCCGAAACGAGGGGTCGTCGCGTTGGAACTCGTCGAGTCGGTCGACCACCCAGCCGACGGAAACCAGTGCGTCGGTGGTATCGCTGGTCATTGCTGAACCTTGTGGCGGGAGTCGCATTAATACCCCGCCGTCCGCGGTAGGCTCATTCGAGCCATCGGTTGCCCTCGTCGCCGCCCGCGTAGCGCCGGGCGAGTTGGGCTTCTGCCTGTCGAAGCCGATAGGAAAGCGTCGAACGAGGAATCGAGAGTTCCGCGGCGATTTCGTCCAGCGTCGTCTCGCGCGGCGTCTCGTAGTACCCCGCTTCGAGCGCGGCGCGGAGCGCGACTTCCTGCTCTTCCGGCATTGCGACGGTCGCCAGCGAATCCTGTCGCCATCCGCTCGCGTCGCGGAGGTGGCCCATTCGAAACGTGAGACCCGCGGCGAGTCGCGCGCCGAGGGCGTCGTAGAAGACGCCGACTTTCTCGTCCGAGCGCATCAGAATTCGCCACCAGTGGGTCGATTCGCGGCGGCGGGTTTCGAATATCAATCCCCTCGGGAGGTGCTTTCCGGCGAGGGTGTGGACGGATTCACAGCCGCGAATGTCGGTCAGATACGTGTACAGGACGAGTTCGTTCGAGGAGCGTTCGAGCACGTCGTGAAATCGGGTTGCATCGCAATCCCGCTCGGTGACCGACTCGCCGCAACACGTATCGTCGAACCGAATCTCCTCGATGCGGTCGAGCGCGGACCGCGGCCCCGAAATTCGTTCGATTCGCCAGAACCGGTCTTCGGTCACGAACCCATCGAGCGAGTGGGCCACGACGGACGGATGGTCGATGAAGACGTCCATGATGGGGTCCGAACCGACCTCGTACTCGATGGCAAACGTGAACTCCCGCATTCACCTCGATGAGGTCGTCGGGCGGGGAAAAAGACTCTCATTGGCGAAGCGGGTCAGAACAGCGCCTGCACGACGGCCAGCATCGCCGTGGCGACGACGAGCAGGGCGAGGAGGACGACGAGTATCGGCTTGTATCCCGTCGAGCGGAGTTCGTCGAGTCGCGTTTCGAGTCCCAACCCGGCGAACGCGAGGAGGAACGCCCAATCGGAGGCGTTCGAGAGGGAGGTGATCTGCGCCTCAGAGAGGAATCCGAGATTGGCGACGAGGAGGACGACCAGAAACCCGAACACGAACTTCGGAAACGTGTTCCAGAGGAACCGCCACCCGCCGGGCACGCCGTCGGCGGATTCGTAGTCCGAATCGCCGTCGGTGTGGTGGCTGTCGCCGTCGCGGTGGGCGTCGCCGTCGGTACGGCGAGCATAGTACACCGCGTACGCGATGGCGGCGAGGCCTATCATCGAGTTCCGAGTGAGCTTCACGAGGAGCGCCCACTGTCCGGCGGTCTCCGAGAACGCGAACCCGGCGGCCGTCACGGGACCGGTGCTGAACATGGTCAGCCCGGCCCAGATTCCGAAGACGGTGCTCGAAAGCCCGAGCGCGTGGCCGACGACCGGGTAGACGAAGAGAGTCGTCGAGTCGAACAGGAGAACCGTCGCCGCCGCGTACGCGATTCGCGTCTCGTCCACGTCGATGCTCTCGGCGATGGCGACGACGGCAGACACGCCGCAGATGCCCGACCCGGCGGCCAGCAAGGAACCCGTCTCCTCGTGAATCGAGAAGACCGTCCGGGCGAGCAGTTCGACCACCAGAATCGTGGTCGTGACGGTGGCGACGACGAGGAACAGTATCGTCGGCCCTGCAGCGATGACCCGGTCGAGCGCGACGCTCGCGCCCATGACGACGATTCCGGCTTCGAGCCAGACTTTGTGGGTTCGGACGCCGGGGCGCGCCCAGTCGGGGATTCCGTAGAGATTACCGACGAGCAGGCCGAGGAGTATCGTCACGATGAGGTAGTTGAGACCGGGAACGGCCGACGCGACGAGACGGGCGAGGAGGCCGACCGCGAGGAGGACCGCCAATCCCGGAACGGTTCGTCGAATCGTCACCATGGAATCGAAACGCCGAGAGAGACGGCGACCAGTAGTAGAAGTCCGAGACAAACCGCCTGCCAGTCGTTTTCGAGACTCGTCCACCAACGCCACAGGTGTTCGGAGGGGGAAACGGAATCGCTCACTGTGGTCGATACTCCGAACGGGAGTGAAATACGAATTCGGTTGTCGCACGACAAGGTTGTCGTACGACAACTCCTTACCCGAATCTCGATTCACCGCGAGTGATTCGAAGGTGAGGAATCAACTCCTTCTCCGATGGAATTCGTCCACTTCGAACGTTCGTCGCGGAAAACATATTACCTCGCTTCGAAAACACTGGTTCAATGCCCGGCGCACGCATCGACGGCGACGAGCGAATCACGCTCAGGACGGTCGAAGAAGAGGACGTTCCGTTCGTCCAGCGCGAGGCAACGAACCCCGAAATCCGCTATCCGATGGGGAAACCGCTCAGGACCCGCGCGGAAGTCGAAGCGCATCTGGAAGAGGAGCACGCCGACCGGTTTCTCGTCTGCCTCGACGGTGACGACGCGGGTCCGGGGACCCCCGAGGAAGGAGCGGTCCGACGAATCGGGTGCGTGGGCGTGGAGGACGCCGACTGGAAACGCCCGGAACTCGTCTACTGGCTCGTCCCCGAGGCGCACGGCAACGGCTACGGCAAAGCGGCCGTCTCGTTGGTCATCGACTACGTGTTTCGGACCTACGCCACCCCCGCCATCGGTGCGGGTGCGTTCCCTTTCAACGACGCCTCCCGCGGTTTGTTGGAATCGCTCGGATTCACCGAGGAGGGCCGCCAGCGCAAGTACATATTCGTCGACGGCGAGCACCGCGACATCGTTCAGTACGGCCTCCTCCGCGAGGAGTGGCGGGAACGAAAACGGGCGTGACCGGTCGTCAGTCGTGGTGCGCGGAGACGCGAGTCGGGACGTCTTCGACCGGCTCGAACGCCGTTCGCCGCTCGCCCGTTCGAAACCGCTCCTCGTGCAGAATCCCGGTCCCCTCCTCCGCATCGTCCGGTAACGGCCAGCGCTGACTTCCGTGACCGATTCCGTCGTACGACATCCCCGCGTACAGCGGATTGACGCGCGTGAGTTCGTCGAACACTTCTTCTCTGTCGTCGTACTCGAACCGAGCGTCGGTCAGTCGTCTCCCGATTTCGAGGAGGATGTCGAGGTCGCGTCGAACGCCATCCGGCGGCGGGGTCATCGGGCGCATCCGCTGTACCTGCCGGTCGAGGTTCGTCACCGTTCCGCCCTTCTCGGCCCAGAGGCTCGCCGGAAGCACCACGTCCGCGTGTTCGACCGTCTCGGTCGGGAACGCCTCCTGCACGAGCAGGAAGTCGAGCGATTCGAGCGACCGGGCGACCGACTGCGTGGCCCGTTTGCTCACGGCGGGGTTCTCGCCGACGACGTACGCGCCGCGAATCGCGTCGCCGAACGCGCGAACCGCGTCGAGTTCCGAGCGGCCGGGACGCGAGGGTGGGGCCGCGCCCCACTCCTCGGCCACCGCCGACCGCGCGTCGGCGTCGGCCACGGGACGAAAGCCCGGAAGCGTCGAGGGACGACAGCCGACGTCGTTCGCCCCCTGTTCGTTGGTGAGACCGCGCAGGAGGTTCATCCCCGTCCCGCGCCTGCCGATGTTACCCGTCACGAGGAGGAGGTCGATGAGCGCATCCGCCGTCGCGGTTCCCTCGTGGTCGTCTTCCTCCGCTCCCGTTCCGACGATGACGGCGGCGCGGTCGGCGCGGCCGAACCGCTCTGCGATGTGGCGAATCCGCTCTGCATCGACGCCGGTTCGCTCGGCGCACTCGTCGAGGGAGAGGGACGCCAGCGATTCGGCGAACGACTCGAAGTTCGTCGTCCGCTCGGCGATGAACGCCTCGTCTTGCAATTCCCGGTCGAGGAGTTCGGCGGTGACGGCGTTCACGAACAGCGCGTCGGTGCCGGGGGTCGGCGCGACGTGCGCGTCGGCGAGTCGCGTCGTCTCGTTGGCGTCCGGTTCGACGTGAATCAACGTCGCGCCGTCGTTGATTGCCGGGCGAAGATACGAGTTGAAGGCGATGGGTTGCTGGGCGGCCGGGTTCGCGCCGACGACGAGGAACAGGTCCGCCTCGGTCAAATCCGAGAGCGTGTTGGTCATGCCCGGCGACCCCAACCGCTCGACCATCGCCGCGACCACCGACCCGTGGCAGATTCGCGCCCTGTTATCGACGTTGTTCGTCCCGAGGACGCGAGCGAGTTTCTGGAGGAGGTAGTTCTCCTCGTTGGTACAGCGCGGCGCGCCGAAGAACGCGAGCGCGTCCGGTCCGCGGTCGTCGAGAACGGTTTCGAACTCGGCTTCGATTCGGTCGAACGCCTTCTCCCACGTCACGGATACGAGGTTCCCTTCCTCTCGAATCAGCGGGTCGGTGAGTCGGTCGGCGGCGTTCAGTCCGTCGAAGGCGTCGATTCCGTTTCGACAGAGCCGCCCCTCCTCGTTGACGGGTGCGCCGTCACACCCCACAGCACCGTCCCGCCGGTCGCTGTATCGGACGCGACAGCCGACCGAACAGCACGGGCAGACGCTTTCGACCGTCTCGTCGGGGTCCGTTCCGTTCATCCCTTCGGGACGTCGCCTTCGAGGACGTTGTACGCGGCACCCACCCCGGCGAGCGCCACGATGACGAGCAGGGTGACCAGCGCGTTCGGAACGACTGTTTTTGTCCGGAAGAGGTGACTGCCACACTCCGGACACCTGAGCGCAGTCGTCTCGAACCGCGCTCCGCAGACGGTACACTCGTGAACGTCGCGTTCGCGGTCGTTTTCGACCCCGACGAGGCCGTTGTCGATGCCGAGCAGCCGTTTGACGGTGTACGTGCGTTTCATGCCGTGGAATGGTGTTCCTGGATGTGTTCGCGGAGGTCGTCCTCGCTGTCGAACGATTCGTGACAAAACTGGCACTCGTGGTCGCTCGCGGTTGGATTGTCTGGCATGGTGTTGGATGTCGTCGTTTCGGTCAGTCGTCCCCTTCCGCCCCGGCTTTCTGTGCCTCCGTTCGTTCACCCTCGCCCGTCGGGGCTACTCGAACGTCGGTGACTTTGTACTCCGGCACGTGGGCTTGCGGGTCGAGGTGCTCCTCGTCGGTGAGTTCGTTCGCGACGTCGCCCCTGCCGAAGTAGTGCATCGGAACGAAAACGACGTCGCCGCCGGTTCGTTCCGTGACCTGTGCGAGGGCGGTTATCGACCCCTTCCGGGAGGTGATTTCGACCACCTGTCCGTCCGAGACGCCGAGGTCGGCCGCGGTGTCGGGGTTGATTTCGACGAACAACTCGTCGGTGTACGACCGGATTCCGGGTTCCCGGTTGGTCATCGTCCCGGTGTGATACTGGTAGAGGACGCGGCCGGTCGTCATCGCCAGCGGGAACGCCTCGTCCTCCATGTCCGCCTCGACGGGGCCGGAAACGTCGGTCGGGAACATGTGGGCCTTCCCGTCGTCGGTGTTGAACTCCTCCGTGTAGAGGTGTGGCGTCCCCGGATGGTCCTCGTCCCAGCACGGCCACGGGATGCTCCCCTCGGTTTCGAGGCGCTCGTGGGTGATGCCGCCGTAAATCGGCGTCAGGTCGTTGATTTCGTCCATTATTTCGCTCGGGTTGCGAAAGCCCCACTCGTAGCCGAACCGCTCGGCGAGTTCCTGCGTGATAACCCAGTCGGGTTTCGCGTTTCCGGGCGGGTCGATGGCCCGCTTGACGAGTTGGACGTGGCGCGTCGAACTCGTGTACGTCCCGTTCGTCTCGACGGGGGCGTTCGCGGGCAACACGACGTCCGCGTGTTTCGCGGAGTCCGTGAGGAAGATGTCCTGTACCGCGAGGAACTCCAAGTCGTCGAGGATTTCCCCGGCGTGGCTGACGTTCGGTTCCGAGTACACCACGTTCTCGCCTTGGATGAACATCCCCCGAATCTCGCCGCGATCGGCGGCGAGGAACTGTTCGGTGATGGTGTATCCTTCGTCGTCCGGGAGGTGGTCCACGCCGTAGGCTTCCTCGAACTTCTCGCGCGCGTCGTCGTTCGTCACCTTCTGGTAGCCGGGGAAGTTCCCCGGAATCGGTCCCATGTCGCCGCCGCCGCCCTGCACGTTGTTCTGCCCGCGGAACGGCGCGAGGCCGGACTTTTCGGTGCCGACGTGCCCCGTCACGAGTGCGAGGTTCGCCATCGAGACGATGTTCTCCGTGCCGTGGCTGTGCTCGGTCAGGCCGAGCGTCCAGCAGAACGTACACGAGTCCGCCTCGGCGATGGTTTCGGCCGCGCGCTTCAGTTCCTCGGGCGGGACGCCCGCCTTCTCCTCGACGTACTCGGGCGTGAACTTCTCGACGCCCTCCTTTACCTCCTCGAACCCGACGGTACGCTCCTCGACGAATTCCTCGTCGTGGAGGTCGTTCTCGATGACGTGTCGGATCAGCCCGTTTATCCAGACGGTATCGTAGCCCGGTTTGATTCGGGTGTACTGCGTGGCGAACTGCGCCATCTGGATTTTGCGCGGGTCGAAGACGAACATGTCCGCGTCGTCGTCCTTGACGTTCTGCTTGATTCGCGTCGCCAACACGGGGTGGGCCTCCGTCGTGTTCGACCCGGTGATGAGATAGCAATCGGTGTTTTCGAGGGCGTCGGTGCCGACCGACCCGGCACCGAATCCGACCGTCTGGGACAGTCCGGCGACGGTCGGCGAGTGACAGAGCCGGTTGCAGTTGTCGATGTTGTTCGTCCGGAGCACCTGCCGGGCGAACTTCTGCATCAGGTAGTTCGCCTCGTTCGTCGTTTTGGATGAGGAGACGAGGCTCAGTCCGTTTCGCCCGTACTCGTCCTGAATCTCCTTCAGTCCGTCCGCCACCCGGTCGAGCGCTTCCTCCCACGACGCCTCGCGGAACTCGCCGTCCTCTTTCACGAGGGGTTGCGTCAGCCTGTCCTCGCTGTCGGCGTACTTGTATCCGAACTTGCCCTTCACGCACGTCGAGATGCCGTTTATCGGCGCTTTCTCGGGGTTCGGACGCACGCCGAGCACTTCTCCGTCCTTCGAGTAGATGTCGAACCGACAGCCGACGGCGCAGTAGCCACACGTCGTGTCGGTGACGTCCACCTCGTTCAGGCGGTAGTCGCTCAACGCGTCGGCCATGTCGAACAGCCGCCCCTCCGACATGGTGTTCGCGGCGAAACTCTCGGCGACGTGTTCGAGCGGTTCGAACGCGCCGCTTTCACCCATCTTCTTCCCCGCGGTTTGGGCCTGTTCCTTCGCTCGGGCCATGAAGCCCGCGACGCCTTCCTTTTCGGTGTCGTCCTCCGCGCCTTTCGTTCCCGGTGTTTCGTCAGTCATCGTCGGATTCCGCACCTCCTTTGCGGCCCTTTCGTTCCTCCTTCATCGGCGTCATCTGCCGAGGTTGGTGCTCGTAGTCCTCGCCGACGCTCTTGCCGATGCTGTTGTGCTGGTTGAATCCGGGCACCGGAATCGTGGCGATGTCGGTCATGTCCTGTTCGACGAGCGCTCCCGTCGGGCAGACGGTCGCACAATGGCCACAGGAGACGCACGTGGATTCCATCATCGTCTCGGCCCCGTTCTGGAAGCCGATTCGCGTCTCGCCCGCGTTTCCCTCCATGCGGAGGACGCCCTCGACCTGCACGTCGTTGCAGGCCTCGACACAGCGATTACAGAGGATGCACTTGTTCCGGTCTATCTGGATGAACGGCGAGGATTCGTCGATGGGTTCGTACTCGTCGCGGTCGTCGAACACGCCGTAACGGGGCTCCACCACGTCGTTTTCGATGGAGACGTCTTGCAGGTCACAGCGACCGTTCTTCCCGCAGGTCGTACAGCGGAGATTGTGGTCCGAGAGCACCAAATCGAGGTTGACGTCGCGGGCGTTCGCCGCGTCCTCGGCGTCGGTCCGCACCGTCAGGCCGTCCTCCGCGGGGAAGCTACAGGACGGGACGACGCCGTGTTCGTCCGTCTCGACGACGCACGTTCGGCACTCGCTTCGGGGTCCTATCCGTTCGTCTTCGTCGTAGGAACAGAGCGCCGGGACGTAGCCGTCCGTCTCGGCCTTTTCGACCGCATCGAGCAGCGTCGTCCCTTCCTCGACCGTCACCGTCTCGCCGTCGACGGTGATGGCGGCGCGGTCGGTCGAACCGACGTCCGGGTCGTTCGCCGTCCCCGTCTCGATGTACTCGTTCAGCGGGAGGTCAGGTCCCCCCTCGTCGCGTGAGTTCTCCCAAATCGGGTCGGTGCTCATACGTCCCCCGAACTGTAGCCCTCTCCGGCCGTTTCCTTATGTCGAATCGTGCGACGACACATTGAATAACACACCCCATACGCGTATCACGAGATTTCACTTAGGCCTGCTGGCTTCGTAAATCGACGCGACCGCGACGGCCCGAGCGTTCGACGTCCGAATTTCTCCCTTTCC
The DNA here is from genome assembly GCF_000376445.1 of Haladaptatus paucihalophilus DX253. Lineage (NCBI taxonomy): Archaea > Methanobacteriati > Methanobacteriota > Halobacteria > Halobacteriales > Haladaptataceae > Haladaptatus > Haladaptatus paucihalophilus. The sequence goes on from NZ_AQXI01000001.1 coordinate 515,835, forward strand.
CGCCACGTTTCACCGGTCGCCACCGAGCGAGACTCGATTCAGGCCCCCCCAAACGCCCCGTAACCTACACTATCGCTCCGATAACGTAGAATCTCCCCGGACGGTGGCCGGTAGGATATGATTGGTAAACTGAAACGTCTCTGCCCTTTATCAGCAAGTCCGGCATAGACAGGATGCGAGGTAGAGATGACCGAAAGTGACACACAAGAACACGTCGAATCGGAAGACCGACGCTCGTTCATGAAGAAAGGCGCACTCGCGACAGGTGCGCTCGCACTGGGATTGGGGAGTGCCGGGACCGCCGCGGCACAGAATCAGAACGTGTTGGTCTACACTTACGACTATCACCCGAACGTCGAGTTCCGGGTCGAGAACTCGCTGGAGAAGGCCACGACGGTTCGGTTGCTCCAACGCCCCGGTGGCGGCAACGTGCCGGAAATCAGTCAGCCGGACAACTACAACGGCTACATCATCCGCTACCTGCTCGGGCAGAACGGCGGAAGCGACGCGCAGATTACCACCTTCCTCTTCGGAGATGGGCTCTCACTGAGTCAGGGGGACACGCGACGCCTCACCGGTGGCGCATCGGTCTTCAGCAGCACGCTCAACCTGCTCAGCACCGACATCGGAGGTAGTGGCGGTGGAGGAACGACGACGACCAGCGGCGGCAACTCGTCGTCATAAGCTCCTCTCCCACGAATCGTCATTTTCAGTACGAGCGTTTCAGAAATCGACCGCTCGTCGAATTTTTGTAAAAATCGCCAGTCGTGACTTCAGTCGTCGGCTGTGACCGGTTCGCTGTGCTCGACGTTCGTTCCGAGGACGTCGAGGAACTGTGACAACCATTCTACGTGGTCGCCCCAGTCGCGCCCGGAAACGAGGTTGCCGTCGGTCGTCACGCCGTCGTAGTACTCGCCACCCGCGCCCTCGACGTCGGCTTCCAGCGCGGAGTACGCGGCGCACGTCCGCCCCTCGATGACGTCCGCCGCCGCGAGAATCTGGGCCGCGTGGCAGATTGCGGCGATGGGCTTGTCCTCGTCGGTGAAGTGTCGAACCGCTTCGAGAACCTCGTCGTGCGTCCTGAGGTACTCCGGCGCTCGACCGCCCGGTAGGACGAGTCCGTCGTACTCCGTCGGGTCGATGTCGTCGAACGACGCCGTGAGCGCGAAGTTGTGGCCGCGACTCTCCATGTAGGTCTGGTCGCCGCGGAAGTCGTGAACGGCCGTCTTCACTGTGTCCCCCTCTTCCTTTTCGGGACACACCGCATCGACCTCGTGGCCGACCGCCTGCAGGGCTTGAAACGGTACCATTATCTCGTAATCCTCGCCGAAATCGCCGACTATCATCAGCAGTTTCTTGCCATCCATGCCACGAGGAGAGACGGTAGCGAGGGACATAATCGTGCGGGTGCCCCCGCCCTCGGTCAACGGAATTCGCCCGTCTCCTCCTCACGTGTCGCCGATTCTGTAGGCCGTCTCGATTGGCGAGCGCTCGGAGCGGAACAGCGCGAAGTGGACGGCGAGCGCGACCGCCAGCAGTCCGAAGTTCCACACCACCGAGTCGTAGTAGATGACGTCGATGATAATCGGCTTGGCGTACAGCGGCCAGAGCGGCGTTAGCGGCGGGGCGATGTCCGGTGCCGAGAGGAGGTCGGCGAAGATGTGGCTCGTCCCGCCCGTCAGAAACCCGGCGGTCGTGAACACGAACACGGTTTCCTCCCGGATGGCGTCGCTTCGCACCCATCGATTGGCTTCGAAGTGGCCGGTGAGTAGCCGTGCCGCGAGCGCACCGGCGACGACGCTGGCGACGGTGACGAAGAGTATCGTGTGCGTCACCCCGTGGTGGTGCACGGTCGGGAACACGCGCCGAAGCACGAGGTCGGTGTCGGGGAGCATCGCGGTCACGAGCGTAAACCCGGCGAACGTGAGACTCCCCCGCCGACCCCAGAGAAGCCACGCGGGGGCGGCGAACAACAGTGCCATCGCCAAGTGACCGCTGACGTCGACCATACGCGCACAACCGGGACATCGAGATTTATACGTTTTCGCCGAACTGGACGTCCGAACGAGGGGCGATATTTTGGCAAACCTAAAAACTCAAGTTCGACCCCCGTTTAGCGGGACGTAGATGCAACGCGAATCGCGGGACGACGGCTTCACTTTCGAGGACGTGAGCGTCGTCATGGGGACGTACAACGAGGAGGCCGCCGTCGGGTCGGTGCTTTCCGACATCGAGCGCGTGACGGACGGGAAGGCGGAGGTCGTATGCGTCGATGGGTCGTCCGACCGAACGCCGGAGATCGCCGAGGAGCACGGCGCTCGCGTCATTCGACAGCGACCGCGAGGATACGGCGTCGCGGTGACGGCCGCCCTGCTCGCCCCGGACCGGCCGGTCGTCGTCACGACCGACTGTGACGGCACCTATCCCATGGAGCAACTGCCGGAATTTCTCACCCTTATCAACGAGGGCTACGACGTGGTGAGCGGCGACCGACTCTACCACGGCGCGGCGGAGATGCCGACGGTGAACCGCTGGGGGAACCGCGCGTTCGCGGCGCTCGCTTCGGTTCTGATGGGCAGGCGCGTTCACGACACGACGACGGGGATGCGCGCCTACCGGCGCGACGTGATAGAAGAAATCGAGTGGACCGAAAACACGGGACTCTCCGCCGAACTGCTCATTCGTCCGCTGATGCGCGGCTATCGCGTCCGCGAACTCCCCATCGACTACGACGAGCGATTGGGTGAAACGAAACTCGACCCGTTATCGGGCGGCGCGGAGATAGCGAAATCCATCGTCAAAGTGTGTCTGGACGAGCGGTCGCTCATCCCCCGCCCCGTTTGAGACGCCCGGCGACGAAAAGCGGGAGGAAGAACCCGACCGCGAGCAAAACGAGCATCGCAAGCGGCACGCTGTGGGTGGCCTCGTCGGCGATGATGGCGACGACGAGCGCGAGGATGACCGCTAGAACGGTGACTTTCGGTGCGAACTCCATCTCTGTCGAACGTACGTTCCTATTCGTCCTATAACTTTCCGGATGGGAATCGAAATAAATGGGAAAATCGGTTCGAACGGTGCGATTTCGACGTGCCTTGAGGTCCGTTATTCCGACCCCTGCAACCGCGTTTCGAGCGAGACGCCGGGTGCCGTCTCGTTCGGGAGGTATGCGGTCCCCTCGCCGTCGCAGGTTCGTGCCACGCGACAGATTCCTTCGTACGGCGTCAACGCCCGAACCGACCCGTCGCGTCGTTCGACCGGCAGTCGAAGGAGATAGGAGAACCCGGTTCCTTCGGCGTTCTCCACGTACATCTCGACCGCGACGGTATCGGTTTCGTTGACCGGAACCGCCGCACCGTCGCCGACGGCGCTGACGTTCGACCCGACCAGCCGTGCTCGTCCGTCCGAAACGACGAGTCGGAAGCGGGCCGAGCGGTCGCCCTCGACGACGTAGTAGCCGCTTCCCGAGTCGGACGCGAGGCGAATCGACGCCGACTCGACCGACCGCGGAAGTCCGGCGGTCGTCGTCAGCGACACCGACTCCCCGCGCACCTCCCGGACTCGTTGGAGTCGCGGTTCGACCGGCTCGCCTCCGTCGGGTGCCCACTCTCCGCGATAGACGTACCGGTACAGCGTGCGGTTCGAGTAGGCGTCCACGACGTCGAAGCGGTTCGGACCGTCGAGCGCGTAGACGACGCGGCCGTCGAAATCCGGGTGGTTGCGGAACGCCTGAAACGGGTGGTTCAGCCAGTCTCCGTACGTCGTCGGCACGAAGACGAGCGCGTCGTCGAACGACCGGTTCTCGACGGGCGAGTACGCCGCGCGATACTGGTCGGTGACGGTCGCGTTCGCCCGGTACGGCGACGTCGCCACCGCCGCGGTGACGCCCCCGAAGACGACCGTCGAGAGGACGAGCAGGGCGACGACGGCGGGTTTCGCCCGGCTTGGCGACAGGGAGGATTCGACCCGCCCGCGGAGCCAACGCGCCGCGACGACGGCCCCGAACGCGCCGAAGGCGGCCGTCGGCAGGAGCAGGTCGAAGTGGTAGTACGGACCGAAGAAGTGAATCAGCCCGTCGCCCGGATCTGAAATCGTGCCCACGATGTTGCGGTTGCCCCAGAAGTAGACGTTGCCCAGCACGACGGACGGAATCAGTCCGGCGAGCACCGCACGCGCTTGGTGTTGCGAGAACTCCGCTTCCCAGTCGCTCGGCCGAGTCCAACGGACGCCCGCGAGGACCCCGACGAGCGCCAGCGCGGTTCCGAGTGGACCGCCCGCGACCCAGTTGACGAACAGGTCCGAAACGACGGCGAAATTCGACCGTAACGCGAGCCTAACCGTGTACCGCTGTTCGTATCCGAGCAGTTTCCGATGGCCGAACCCGAGGCCGTCGAGCGGTGCGAAGGCTTCGTAGGGGAAGACGAGCGGGGACCCGGTGACCACGGCGTTGTAGCCGAGCGCGACGACCACGCCGAGGGACCCGACCGCCGCCACGGTTCCCAGTCGCACGACGGTCGGGCGGTCGAACCACGTCGAGCGAAGCGAATAGAGGGCGTGAGCGACGAACGGCAGGGCGAAGAGGAGCGCGGTGTAGGGACGGGAGAAGAACGCGATGCCGACGGCCACCCCCGCGAGCACGGCGTACGAGTTTCGCTTCGTTCGAGCGGAGCGGAAGTACGCGAAGGCGAACAGCAGGTTCCAGAACGTCGTCGGCGCGTAGGGCAGGAAGACGGCGGAGTCCACGAGGAACAGCGGGGAGGCGAAAAATAGGACGGCGGCGAGGAGTCCCGTCCGGCGGTCGAACGCTTGGGTGGCGACGAGCGCGACGAGCGCGACGTTTCCGGCGGCGACGAGCCCCAACGAGAGTCGGGCGTCCCCGAGTGCCCCTCCGAGCGCGAACATGGCCGCCGGGACGGGCGCGTACTTGGGATACAGGCCGCTCGCGTCGCGGACGAAGAACCACGGACGGAACGCGTCGGGGACGGGCGGGTGCAAGAAGAGTTTGCCGTCCAGCAACATCGCGGCCTGCTGGAGGTAGACGCCCTCGTCGTGATTGAGGGAGTGGTACGGAAAGAGTTTCGTGGCGACGAGAAACGTGACGACGGCGGCGAGTATCGACAGGGCGACGATGCCGTCTCGCGTGCGCCGTCGCGCCGTCATCTCACTCGGACGGGTACCACGCGAGCGTGTGGTCGGCCATCAGTTCGACGTCCACGGGTTGCCCGATTTCGAAGTCCTTGACGTGGTTGTGCTGGCAGTAGACGAGTTCGCCCGAGCCGAGTTCGACGTGGTAGACGAACGACGGGCCGGTGTACTGGCGGTGGACGATGTGGCCGTCCGCGGCGTCGCCCTCGGTCGCCCGTGCCCGGAGGTCGTCGGGACGGACGAGTACGTCCACGACCGCGCCGTCGTACTCCTCGGTCAGGCCTTCGAGTTGGTCGGCGTCGAACGTCCTGAGCGCCGTGTCCACCCGGCCGTCGCCCAGTCGCCCCGAGACGAATCCCGCCTGTCCGAGGAAGCTGGCGACGAACCGCGATTCGGGGTGTTCGAAGACCATCTCGGGCCGACCGACCTGTTCTATCTGCCCGCCGTTCATCACGGCCACGCGGTCGCTGATGGAGAGCGCCTCCTCCTGGTCGTGGGTGACGGAGACGGCCGTGACGCCCGCTTCCTTGAGGATGGCGCGGACCTCCTCGCGCATCTCAACCCGGAGCTTCACGTCGAGGTTCGAGAACGGTTCGTCCAGCAGGAGGATTTCCGGTTCGGGGGCGAGCGAGCGCGCGAGCGCGACCCGCTGTTGTTGCCCGCCCGAAAGCTGGTCGGGGGTGCGGTCGCGGTGACTCTCCAGTCCGACGAGTTCGAGCAGTTCGGACACGCGCTCCTCGGTTTCCATTTCGTCCGCCTCGGTCAGGCCGAAGGCGATGTTCTCCGCGACCGTGAGGTGGGGAAAGAGGGCGAAGTCCTGAAAGACGATGCCAACGTCGCGGTTCTCGGGTTCGACGAACTCGTCGCCGGAGATTCGCTCCCCGCGGAGTCGAATCTCGCCGTCATCGGGGCGTTCGAGTCCGGCCATCATCCGGAGCGTGGTCGTCTTGCCACACCCGGACGGGCCGAGCATGGTGAGCAGTTCGCCCTCACGAACGTCGAGCGAGAGGCTTTCGACCGCGGTTTCGTGGCCGTACTCCTTGACGACGGTATCGAGTTCGAGCACCGCGTCCGGTTCCGCGCCGGTTTCGTCGGTCGTCGTGGGCGATTCGTCGTCGGTCGATGGCGAGCGGAGCGTGCTATTTGACATCGTAGTCCTCCTGTTTGATGATGATGAGCAGCGAGAGGCCGGAGATCCCGACCAGTATGAGCGCGGGAATCGCAGCCTTTCCGTAGTGGCCCGCACCCTGCACCTTCCAGATGTAGGTGACGAACGTCTCGAACTCCGGCGGGCGGAGCAGGAGCGTCGCCGGGAGTTCCTTCATCGTCGTCAGGAACACCAGCGCCGCGCCCGCCGCGACGCCGGGCGCGATGAGCGGGAGCGTCACCTTGCGGAACGCCGCGCCGGGCGAGTAGCCGAGCGTCTGGGCCGCCTCCGTCAGTTTCGGGTTCACCTGCAACACGGACGAGCGGACGGTGCCGACCGCTTGGGGCAGGAACCGGACGATGTAGGCGAAGACGAGCAGCGGAATCGTCTGGTAGAGCGCCGGTGCGTACGCCGACCCGAACGAGACGAGGGCCAGCCCCAAGACGATTCCGGGCACGGCGTAGCCGACGTAGGTCGCCCGGTCGAGGACGGTCGCCACGGTCGAGCGGTGGCGGGCCGAGAGGTACGCGACCGGAATCGCGGCGAGCACGCCGAAGATGGCGGCCATGCCGGAGACGCCGACGGAGTTCCACGCGTACTCCCAGTGGAACGCGAAGGAACTTGACCCGTAGGTCGGGTCGGCCCGGAGCATCCAGAAGACGAGCATGCCCAGCGGGACGACCAGACAGAGGACCGCGACGGCGCTGCTGAACAACAGCGCCGGGTAGCGCCACGCGCCGAGTTCGATGACCGCCGAGCGGTTCGAACCGCGACTGCCGCCGTTGGTTCCGGCGTTGATGCGCGATTCCAGCGCGAGGATGACGACGGTGACGGCGACGAGTTGCAACGAGAGCAGCGATGCGAAGTCCCGACCCCACGCGTTGTACTGAACGTAAATCTGCTGGGTGAACACCTCGAAGTGCATGATGGTCGGCGTTCCGAAGTCGGAGAGCGCGTACAGCGCGACGAGGAGGGACCCGGCGGCGATACCGGGAAGAATCTGGGGGATGGTGACGCGCTTGAACGCCTCCCACCGCGAGTGGTTGAGGGTGCGGGCCGCCTCGACCAGCGTGTCGTCGAACGAGAGCAGCGAGGCCCGCGTCGTCAGGAAGACGTAGGGATAGGTGAACAGCGTCAGGACGAGCGCAGCCCCGAAGAAGCCGTACATCGACGGAATCGACTCGACGCCGAGCGGCGCGAGGGCGTCGGCGAGTTCACCTTGCGGTCCGAACGCCGAGACGAACGCGAACGCGCCGATGTAGCTGGGGACGACGAGCGGGAGCGCGCCGACGACGGTCCAGAACCGCCGGAACGGCAGGTCCGTCTGGACGGTCAACACGGCGAGCGGGACGCCGATGAGAATCGACCCGGCCGTGACGGCGACGATGAGGGCGACGCTGTTCCCCAGCACCGTCAGCGTCGCGCCGCGGGTCAGCATCGAGACGATTCGGTTCGCGTCCATTCCGAAGACGCGGACGACCAGCCAGAGGACGGGAAAGAGAACGGCGGCGGCGACGGCTCCACTGACGAGGGTCAATCCGACCGGTGTCGACTCGTCGTCCCCGCCCGAGTCGGCCAGTCGTCGGAGTCGGTCGCGCGTCGCCATCGATTATAACACTCCCACCTCGCGCATCAGCTTCAGCGTCGGTTGCACGTTCGAGAGCTTCGAGAGGTCTATTTCCGGCGGCTGAAGCTCTTCGATGGGGGGCAGTCCGCCGACCGGTTTCACGCCCGAAATCATGGGATAGCCGAGCGTGACCGTGGCGAAGAACTCCTGCGCCTCCGAGGAGAGCAGGTGAAGGGCGAAGTTGCCAGCGAGTTCCTTTTGATCCGTTCCTTGGATTATCTCCGCGCCGGAGACGTTCACCAGCGCGCCCGCGTCGTTCTTCGTGAACGCGAGGTCGATGGGGGCGTCGGGCCGTTGGGACTGCACGCGGAGCGCGTAGTAGTGGTTGGCGAACCCGGCTCCGATTTCGCCGTCGGCGACGGCGTTCGAGACGAGGAACTCGTCCTTGTACTCCGTGACGCCCTGTTTTTGCATCCCCTTCAGCCACGCTTTCGTCTTCTTCTCGCCGTCGAGCACGCGCATGGCGGTGACGAAGGACTGGAACGCGCCGTAACTCGGTGCCCAGCCCATCACGTTCTTGAACTGCTGTTGGTCGGGGAGCGCGAAGATGCTGTCAGGGATGTCCGACTTCGAGAACTTGTCCGTGTTGTACGGAATCGTTCGGGCGCGGCCCTCGATGCCGACCCAACTGTCCTTGGGACCGCGGTAGTGTTCGGGAACCTTCGTCAGCACGTTCTGGGGGAGGGCGGTCGTCGCGCCGCTGTCGGCGACGACGCCGAGGGACCCGGCGTCGATGGAGAGAAACAGGTCGGCCCTGCTTCCGCTTCCCTTGTTCTCCTCGATGATGGTGTTGGCGAGGGAGGCGGAACTGTCCGTCTTGACGAGGATGTCGAGGTCGGGATACCGACCGTCGATGTAGTCGATGAGACGCTGGTACAGTCCGCCCTCGCCGCCGCCGAGGTAGAGGGTGAGTTTCCCCGAGAGGTCGGGCATGTCGTCCATCGACGTGCCACCGGGTTTCGGGCGGTCCTCGACGAGGGGACCGGACCCCATGATGTCGCTCTCGTTCACGTCCGCCGTATCGTTACCGTTCCCACCGGTCCCCGGCAGCGACGTGCATCCCGCGAGTCCGAAAACGGTCGCTGCCGCCGTCGAGGCCAGAACCGAACGCCGACCGACCCCCCTTCGGTCGGCACTATCGGCACCGTTGTCGCTCATAACTAGAATTAGGCTCGCCTAAAACGTTTATACCTGCCGGTTCAGGGGCGGTTCCTCGACGAACGCGGGTGGAAAAAACGACGGATGACCCGACGAACGGGACGTCGTGTCAGTCGTCCGCCGGGACGGGCGCCCGGACGGATTCGAGCGCGTCGAGGCAGTCCAACCAATCGTGCATGTATTTACCGACGAAGGTTAAAAACTCGCCGTTTTCGTATTCGGACCAGTCGCCCGCGACGAGTTCGTCGGCCATCGACTCGAAGACGGCGGCGTAGGCGTCCGCGTCGTTCCACCGTCCCGCCGCGTCACCCGTCTCCCAGTTTTCGGGCACGGCGTCGTCGATTATCTTCCACAGGTGTTCGTTCAGTTCCAACCCGGCGACCTCGTTCTGTAGGTCGCCGAACGTCGAGCGCGGTGCTTTGTTGTGCTCACAGAGCGGGCCGCCGTTGTATATCCGCGCGCCGAGGAGGTCACAGGCGCGTTTGAGGAAGACGCCGCTCCAGATGTCGTCGAACCGTCCGACGTCCCACGGGTTGTCGTCCATGGGCAGTTGGTAGAACGCCGGGACGACCTCCCGGCGGAACGCGAGGTTCATCGAGCAGACCGTGAGGTAGTCGCCGGGTGCGGCCACGAAGTCATCCTCGAAATCCGCCGCGGTCGTGCGGGTCCGGGCCTGTCCCTGTAAGTCGCCGTCCATCAAGATTCGAACCGCGTCCAAGTCGGGGACGTTCGTCCAGAGTCCTTGCGAGGCGACGACGTTCGAGACGGTGGTTTCCGTCGTCTCGATTTCCTCGTCCATCGCGGAATAGGGGTAGCCGCGCGGGTACAGTCCGTGCTCGTCGGCGCTCTGATAGAGGACGTTCACCCATCGCTCGTCGGACGAGATTTCCTCGATTTCGCCGTCGAACCGGAGGTTTCGGAGGTGCCGACCGAAGAAGTCGTCATCGGGGTGCGGGAGCGTGTCGTCGTCGATGAAAAATCCGTAGTCGAATTCGCCCGCCCAGAGGTAGAGCAGGCCGAAACTCGTCTGGGCGTGGCTGGCGTCGGGAATCAGGTGACCGAACTCGGTGATTCCGTGCGCTTCGAACCACGCCTCGCGTCGCGCGCCGTCGAAGACCTCGCCGGAGACGCCCGCCGAATCGAGCATCGCCGCCATCGCGTCGGTGTCACAGAAATCCTCCGTGACGAGCACGACGTGCAGTCGGTCGAGGTCGAAGCCGTGCTCCCGAGCGTTCTCGAAGTACGCCCGCATACACTCGTACTCCCGAATCGTCGGGACGACGACGCAGATGTCGGCTTCGGTCATTGTGCCTCTTGTCCTGAATGGTTTAGGCATGCCTAAAAGGTTGTCTATCTCGTCCGTGGCGACGTTCCGACCGATTCCGACGGCTCACTCGTCGGACCGCTCGCGTATCTCCTCCAGAATCGAAATCGTGCCCGTCGAGTACGACTCTTCGACGACCGTTCCGGCGGCGCGTTTGGCCTTCTCGTCGGCGTTCGCCACCGCGTAGCTCTCGCCGACGACGCCGAAGGTGGAGACGTCGTTTTCCGAATCGCCGACGGCGACAAACTCCTCCGGGTCGCGGCCGAGCAGTTCGGCGACGGATTTGATGCCCATGCCTTTGCTGACGCCCGAGGATTTGACGTGGTAGGCGAACCCCGTGTCCACGACCTCCTGACCGTACTCGCTGGCGAGTTCGGAGAGCGGGCCGAGCGGTTGGTCGCGTCGGACGGCGATTTCGGTCTCGCGCCAGCGGTTGGTCAGGTCGCTTTTCCCCCACCCGAGTTCGTAGCCCGCCTCCTCGTACGCGTTTGCGACGCGCCGTGCGGCGTCGCCGTCGCCGTTTCGCGTGATGTCGTCGTCCACGAGGACGATGCCGCCGTTCTCGGCGATGACGAGTTCGGGAATCTGCAGGAAGTGACAGAGGGAGACGGGATAGGGAAACGCCTTCCCGGTGGCGATGACGACCGGGGCGTCCCACCGGGGGAGGAGGTCGAAGAATCGCGGGTCGATGGAGTCGTCCGGGCGGGTCATCGTGCCGTCGATGTCGAGAACGAGGGGCGGAACCATGCCGGGGATTCGTCGGTTCGGCACTTAGTTTCGGCGTTGCACTTTCGCCGTCTCGGACGCACGCGAAGGCGCTCCGGTGGCGTCGCTCGTCGTCGGAATTCGATGAAAAGAATCGGTGTCGAAAACGGTAACTCGGAAAAACGGGCTCCCGGATTACAGCGCCGGGACCCACGCGCTCTGCGGGAAGACGCCGAGCATGGCGCACACCGCGACGAGGAACGTGCCGAAGACGATGGACGCGGCCGGGGGGTCCATGTGCGTGTCGGCGTGGGAGTAGAACACGCGCTGGAACGCCTCGCCGAATAGGGCGCAGACGAGGCCGAAGACGGCACCCACGGCGAGCGCGGTCAGGAGCGGAATCTCGGCCTGAATCGCGGCCGGGGAAGCCGTCAAGATGTTCATGCTCGCCGGGGCGAGCGCCAGCGCGGCGGTGCTCGCGGGCAGACTCATGTGGTGGGTGACGGGCATCTTCTCGACGCCGCAGTTCAGGAAGACGAGGCTGGCCGCGCTGATTCCGAACGCGAGGAACGGACTACCCGTCTCGTAGGCCGTGTACGCGCCGAGTATCCCGACGACGATGCCGAGCGTCGCCACGTTGACCCACTTGTACTGGTGGGGAAGCCACGGTTCGACGAGGAACCGGCCGCTCGCCGTCCCGCCGTCGGCTTTCGCGGACCCGCCGTCCGCCGTCGCCGCGTCGCCGATGACGCGGCGTTCCTCGGACTCGAACGGGGACATGTTCAGAAGGCCCTGTTTGGCGTTGCCGATGATGCTGTAGCCGAACGCGAGTCGGTGGAGCACGGCCGAGAGGACGACGCCCATCGCGATGGGGTCGTAGGGCATCCCGTAAATCGAGGACAGCTGGGTGAACCAGTAGCCGAAGATACCGAAGACGCCGCCGACCACGAGCACGTCGGGTTTCGTCCCCAGCGAGAACGAGATGTTCTTCGCCTCGTGGAAGTCGAAGCCGGTGTCCATGTAGCCGCGCTTCGCGGCGTAGGCGGCCGCGGCCGCACCAGCCGCGAAACTGATGGCGGGCGAGAAGACGGGACCGAATGCGATGGTCCCCGTGATTCCCAACGCGCCGAGTTCGCTCGCTTTCCCCGGACCGGCGGCGGCGACGTAGCGTCCAACGACGTTCGCCGCTTCCCCGGCGATGACCATGAAGCCGGTGAAGATGAACGCCGGGAGCGCGCCGACCGCCGCGCCGAACGCGCCGCCAGCGAAGGCGGCGATGAGCATCTCGAGGGCCCAGAGTGATTCGAGGTTCGCCATCTCAGGCACCACCTTCGCTCGCCCAGTCGAGCGACCGCTCGACCGCGTCCTGCCAGCGGCCGTACTTCTCGTCGGCTTCGTCGCTCGCCATGTTCACCTCGAACTCGCGGTCAACCTGCCAGTTGTTCCGGAGTTCGTCCACCGTTTCCCAGTACCCGACGGCGAGTCCGGCGGCGTAGGCAGACCCGAGCGCCGTCGTCTCGTCCACCACGGGGCGAACGATGTCCGTCCCTAGAATGTCGGACTGCAACTGACAGAGGAAGTTGTTCTTCACCGCGCCGCCGTCAACGCGGAGGGATTCGACTTCGATGCCGCTGTCGGCCTCCATCGCCTCGGCCACGTCGCGGGTCTGGTAGGCGATGGATTCGAGCGTCGCCCGAACGACGTGTTCCTTCCGCGTTCCGCGGGTCATCCCGACGAGGGTGCCGCGAGCGCGCTGGTTCCAGTGGGGCGCGCCGAGGCCGGTGAACGCCGGAACCATGTACACGCCGTCCGTCGAATCGACGCTTCTGGCGAGGTTCTCGGTCTTCGCCGCGTCGTCGATGAGGTCCATGTCCACGAGCCATTCGATAGCCGCGCCGGTGACGAAGATGGAGCCTTCGAGTGCGTACTGTACGGGTTCGCCCGAGCGCTGGAAGCCGACCGTCGTGAGGAGGCCGTGTTCGCTCTCGACGGCCTCGTTACCCGTGTTGAGGAGGAAGAAACTGCCCGTCCCGTAGGTGTTCTTGGCGTCCCCGGCGTCGAAGCAGGTCTGGCCGAACAGCGCCGCCTGCTGGTCGCCGAGCGCTCCCGCGACGGGGATTTCGGCACCCAAAAAGCCCTCCGGGTCGGTCGAACCGTAGGTCTCGTCGTCGCTCGACGGACGGACCTCGGGCAACATCTCGCGCGGGACCCGGAACTCCTCGCAGAGGCCGCCGTCCCAGTCCATCTCGTGGATGTCGAACAGCATCGTCCGCGAGGCGTTCGTCACGTCCGTGATGTGCTCGCCCGTCAGGTTGTATATCAACCACGAGTCGATGGTTCCGAACAGGATTTCGCCGGTCTCGGCGCGGTCGCGCAAGTCCGCCGGGCGAGCGCGCTGGGTCTTGATGGGTTCGGCGTTGTCGAGCAGCCATTCGGCTTTCGTCGCCGCGAAGTACGCGTCCGGTTGGAGTCCCGTCTTGGCTCGAACCGCGTCGGCTTTGCCGTCCTCCTCCAGTCGTTCGATGCGGTCGGTCGTTCGGCGGTCCTGCCAGACGATGGCGTTGTGGACCGGTTTGCCGGTCTCCGCGTCCCACAGCAGGGTCGTCTCGCGCTGGTTGGTGACGCCGAGCGCGGCGAGTTGGTCGGCTTCGATGCCCGCCTCCGCGAGCGCGGATTCGATGACCGACTGCGTGTTCTCCCAGATTTCGAGCGGGTCGTGTTCCACCCATCCGGGTTCCGGGTATATCTGTTCGTGTTTTTCGTAGGCGTTCGCGACCACCGTCCCGGCGTGGTCGAACACCATGAATCGAGTGCCTGTCGTTCCTTGGTCGATAGAGCCGACGTAGGTTTCGTTCGTTTTCATTGGGGTAGCCTCCGTGCGATTGCTGCTGAATGACCGGTACCATTCAGTGTGGCCCGCCCATTTTTACTGGTTCAGGGCCATTGGCTGTAAACATCAAACACTTTCATTATAAAAGTTCCCCCTTCAACGATGACTCATCGGGGTCGAAAGCGGAAATCCTCGCCAACGTTCCCGTCGAGACGCTCTAAAACTCGTCAATCTTCGTGGAGTGCGCGGAACACGAGCGTCGGAAACCGTGGTTCGAGTCTGCTCGGTTGTCGTCCGCTCCGCCGCCCGTTTCTGGTCGTGATCCGTTCGAGAACGCCCGCTTCCGCCAGTTCGTAGAGGTAACGGGTGACGGTGCCGGGGGAGAGGTCCGTCTCGGTGGCGATGGCGGCGGCGCTGGATTCGACCGACGTTCGCGCGTCGGTGTCGAGTTCGAGCAGTTCGGCGAGGACGCGACGACGGTTCTCGGGGAGGGAAAGGACGATACCGAGCGAAACCCCGTCGCGCGGAACCGCGTCCATCGCCGCCTCCAGATACTCGTCCAGAATCCTGTCGGCGTCGGCATCGACCGCGAGCGTCACCGCGCCGAACAGCGCCGCGAGGGCGTCGTGGGCGTCGCCCTCGGCCCACTCCGCGATGGTCTTCACTCGCGCGTGGTCGAGGATGCCCTGTCGCAATCCGCGCGACGCACGCTCCGTAACGACGTCGGTGAGTTCGTGCGTGCTGTAGGCCGGTATTTCGAGCGCGTGTTCTTCCCTGCCGCGGGTTCTCCCGACGGTGAGCACGGAGAGCGACCCGCTCATGTCCTCGAACAGCGCGGTCACCTCTTCGGCGGCGAGCGTTTCGTCCTCGCCCACGTGGTCCACCGCGACGACGACCTTGTTCGAACGACTCACGGCCGTCGCCAACTTCCGTTGCAGGACGCCGGTGCCGACGCCACGCTCGGGCACGTGGTCGTCGGTGAGCGAGTCGAGAACGGTGCGATACAGTCGGAACGCCGTACTCGCCGTCCGTGCGTCGATGTACACGAAGTCGAAGCCGTCTTCGTCGACGGCCCGCGTGGTTGTCAGTATCGTCCCGCGTTCGGGGGACAGTTGCGTTGCGAGTTGACTGAACAGCGCGGAGACGAGCGCGGATTTTCCGGCTCCGGGCGGGCCGTAGAGATGAACGTTCGGCGGAAGATGCCCGGAGAAGAGGGGGTCGAGCGCGTCGAGCAATCGCTCCAAGGTCGAACCGCGTCCGACCGGATTCGAGACGTGTGTCACCGGACTGAGTGCACTCCACTCGACGACGAGGTTGGCGGCGGGCGGTGTCGCCCGTCGTCGCTCGATGCGCTCACCAATGTCCATTATCGCGGTCTAACCGGTCGGATATAGATAACAGTTGTCTCTCCGCTGTAGCGTTGGGGGGCTTCGACCGGACCGCTTCGTGCGTATCCGGCCACTATCCCCGCTGTCAACGGCCGTTCCGTATTTTATCTATACTACCCTCCTTGGCGGTAAACTAAAGTGCGTTCCAACTAACCCACATCCATGGCAACTGACGCCGATGTGCTCGTCGTCGGGGGTGGTTCGACGGGCACGGGCATCGCCCGGGACCTCGCAATGCGGGGACTCGACGTGACGTTGGTCGAGAAGGGAAATCTCACCCACGGGACGACGGGCCGAATGCACGGCCTGCTCCACAGCGGCGGCCGATACGCCGTCTCCGACCAAGCCAGCGCCGAGGAGTGTATCGAGGAGAATCGCGTCCTTCGGGACATCGCCAGTCACTGCGTCGAGATGACCGGCGGGCAGTTCGTCCAGTTGGAGGGCGATTCCGACGACTACTTCGAGGAGAAGTTAGAGGGCTGTCGGGACTGTGGCATCCCGGCCGAGGAGTTGACCGCGCGGGAGGCCCGCGAACAGGAACCCTACCTCACCGAGGACGTAAAGCGCGCCATTTCTGTCCCCGACGGGGCCATCGACCCGTTCCGGCTTTGCGTCGCCAACGCGGCCGACGCCGAGATGCACGGGGCGCGAATCGAGACGCACGCTGAAGTGACGGACGTGCTGGTCGAGGGAAGCGACGTGACCGGCGTCGAAGTGCGCCACGCGAGCGGGCCGGGCAAGCGGGACCACGCGAAACCCGGAACGACCGAGGAGATTCGCGCCGAATACGTCGTCAACGCGACGGGCGCGTGGGCCGGACAACTCGGCGACATGGCGGGCGTCGACGTCGAAGTCCGTCCGTCGAAGGGTGCGATGGTGGTGATGAACTGCCGACAGGTGGATACCGTCATCAACCACTGCCGTCCGAAAGGCGACGCCGACATCATCGTTCCCCACGAGACGACGGCGATTCTCGGGACCACGGACGAGGAGGTAGACGACCCGGAGAACTACCCCGAGGAAGGCTGGGAAGTCGATATGATGATAGACGAGTTGTCGAACCTCGTCCCCATCCTTCGGGACTCCCGAACGATTCGCTCGTTCTGGGGCGTCCGGCCGCTCTACGAACCGCCGGGGACGGGGACGACCGACCCGACGGACATCACCCGCGACTTCTTCCTGCTGGACCACGAGGAGCGCGACGACCTCGGCGGCATGGCGAGCATCGTCGGCGGCAAGTTCACCACGTACCGGATGATGGCCGAGCAGATTTCGGACCACGTGTGCGACAAACTCGGCGTCAGGGCGACCTGCCACACCGCAGACGAACCGCTCCCCGGAAGCCACGATTTTACCCTCCTGCACGACTACATGGAGGAATTCGGGCTTCGGTCCCCCATCGGACGGCGGAGCGTCCAGCGACTCGGCAGTCGGGCCGAAGGCGTGCTCACGAGCACCGACCCGAACCCCGTCATCTGCGAGTGCGAGGCCGTCACCCGCGCGGAGATTCAGGACGCGATAGAGGGTGCGGGAACCGATTTGAACTCGGTTCGCATCCGCACCCGTGCCTCGATGGGCAACTGTCAGGGCGGCATCTGCTGTCAGCGCATGGCGAGCGAACTCCACCCGGAGTACGACGAACCAACCGCCCGCGACGCGCTGGACGAACTGTTTCAGGAGCGCTGGAAGGGCGAACGGCACGGTCTCTGGGGCGAACAGCTCTCGCAGGCCGCGCTGAACTACGCGCTTCACGCGACCACCATGAACCGCGACGGGGACACCGAAAACATCGATTTCGCGGCGTTCGACGGGGGTAACCGTGGCGATTGAGGACGACGTTGTGGTCGTCGGCGGCGGCATCGCCGGGATGGCGACCGCGCTTTCCGCCGCCCGCGAGGGCGCGCAGGTCAGACTCCTCTCGCACAAGGAGAGTACCCTCCGGCACGCGAGCGGTCTCATCGACGTGCTGGGGTACGCCGACGGACTGGTGGCGGACCCGTTCGAGGCCATCTCCGGGCTTCCCGAAGAGCACCCCTACCGAACCGTCGGCGAGGAGGGAATCCGAGACGGTCTCGACCTCCTCGATTCCGTGACCGACTACGCGGGCGGCCACACCGACAGGAACGCCCTCGTGCCGACGTTCGGCGGGCGAATCAAACCGACGGCGCGGTATCCCAAAACCAGCGCCAGCGGACTGGCGAGCGACGACCGGGACTCCCTGTTGGTCGGCTTCGAGACGGTGGTCGATTTCGACGCGCCGTTGGCGGCCGAGCGACTGTCGGCGGACGTGCCGTTCGACGCGCGCGGCGTCACCGTCGCGTTCCTCGGCGACTTTCGGACCGACGCCCGAATCACCCGACTCGCTCACGCGCTGGACGAAAACGAGCGAATCGAACGGACGCGAAACGGGATTTCGACGTCCCTGCCCGCCCGAACCGCACTCGCCGAACGGGTTAAACCCCACCTCGGCGACGCGGAACGCGTCGGGTTCCCCGCGATGCTCGGCGAGGAACGACCCGGCGAGGTGATAGCGTCACTGGAAGCCGAACTGGGGGCGGACGTGTTCGAGGTGCCGATGGGTCCGCCGAGCCTTCCCGGCATGCGCCTCGAAACCGCGTTCCACGACGCCCTCAAAGACGAAGGCGTGCGAACCACGTCCGGGAATCCCGTCGTGGATTTCGAAGGGGGCGACGAACTCGAAGCCGTCGTCGTGGAGCGAAACGGCGCGGAAATCCCGTTTTACGGCGACCAGTTCGTGCTGGCGACGGGCGGCTTGGTCGGCAAGGGAATCGATTCGACGCGCGAGCGCGTGTCCGAGCCAATTTTCGACTGTCACGTCCCCGCGCCCGAGGACCGGTACGACTGGTCGGACCCCGAGGCGTTCGGCGAGCACTCCTTCGCCCGATTCGGGGTGGAAACCGACGACGAACTGCGGGTGCTCGACGCGGACGGCGAACCGGAATTCGACAACCTTCGCGCCGCCGGTGGCGTTCTCGGCGGCTACGATTTCGCGGCGGAGAAGTCAGGTAGCGGCGTCTCGCTCTCGACCGGCGTCGTGGCGGGACGGATTGCGAGCGAACAGGTGAATGTGAATCCATGAGTGAGAAGCAAGCAGACCGACGAGACGCGGCAGAACTCCGAGACGTGTTTACAGGCGAACCGCTCGACCTCAGACCGGGGTCCGACGACTGCTATAAATGCTCGACGTGCGACACGGAGTGTCCCGTCGCCGAAGTGGACGACGACTTCCCCGGACCGAAGTTCCAAGGTCCCGAGCAGTGGCGACTCAAGCGCAAGGAGGACCAGGACATCGACGACTCCATCATGTCGTGTTCGAACTGCATGCGCTGTGATAGCGTCTGTCCCTCCGACGTGCCGCTCTCCGGGATGCACAACACGGCTCGCGGGGAGTACGTGGAAGAAGAGATGTCGAAGTTCTCGCGGGAGTACATCCGCAACCGAATTCTGGCGAACTACGGCCGACTCGCGCCGCTCGGCGCGAAGTTCCCCCGCCTCGCCAACTTCGTGATGGGTCTCTCGGTGACGAAGACGGTCTACGAGAAACTCCTCGGCATCGCGGGAGAACGCGAGTTCCCCGCCTTCGCCGAGCAGACGTTCACCGACTGGTGGGAGGAGCGAGGCGGCAACGCCGCCTCGAAAAAGCGAGCGGAGCGCAACCGGGGCGAAGAAGAGTCGGACGACAAGCGCGTCGCCTACTTCCACGGCGACTACTCGAACTTCAATACGCCAGAGGTCGCAAAGTCGATGGTCCGCGTGTACGAGGAGTTCGGCTACGAAGTCGTCGTGCCCGAACAGCGCTGTTCGGGGACGCCGATGTTCGCCAACGGCATGCTGGACGATGCGAAGCGCGCCGCGAAGTTCAACATCGAGACGTTCGCCGCGCTGGTCGAACAAGGGTACGACGTCATCTGCTCGTGTACCTCCTGTTCGATGGCGCTCCGGCAGGAGTACCCCGAACTCTACTCGTTCGACGGCACCGCGAAGGTCGCCGCGAACACCTACGAGGCCCTCGAATTCCTCCGCATCAACGAGGACTTGGACGGCGCGCTCGCGGACGCCTCCGTCCCGGAATCCGAGTTCGGCTCGCTCGCCTACCACGCGCCCTGCCACGCCAGAAATCAGGGACTCGACGGGCAGGCCGTCGAACTGCTGTCGGCGCTCGACGGCACCGACCCGGTGGACGTCGGCGACTCCTGTTCCGGCATCAGCGGCACCTACGGCTGGAAGGAGGAGAAGTACGACACGTCGATGAAAATCGGCGAGGAGATGTTCGAACACATGGAGGACACGGAGGGCGAGACGGGCATGACCGAGTGTCCGACCTGCGCGATGCAGATGAATCACGGGACGGGCTACGATATCCGCCACCCGCTCGAAGTGCTGGACGCGGCGCTGGTCAGTTGAATTCGCGCTGAACTCGTTCGGCCATTTTTCCCGCGTCGGTCGTCTCCCCCGTGGCAGCCGTTTCTTCCGCGATGTCCCGTGAACGGCGTTCGATGTGCTCACCCACCTCGGCCAGCAACTCGTCGGGACGGTCGTTCGCGTAGTATCGAATCGATTCTCCGCTCGTCAGTTCGAGGCGCACGTACGGTTTCTCGTACTGTATCGAAGAGAGCCACTCGTAGCGTATCTCGGTCGCTTCGTCCTTCGAATACGGAACTCGTGCCACCATATCGACGCCGACGCCCTCGTGGAACGTGACCGCCTCGTCGCCGACGAAGACGGTCGTGGTGAAGTAGCGTTCGTCGGGCGTCACGAACAGGGACGCGCCGGAACTGTAGTTCAGCGTGTACGTCGATTCGTGGGGCGTCGTTCCCGCCACGGTTCGACGCACCTGCTTCGTGTACTCCGCGTAGGGGTCGAGCAGGGTCCAGTACGACCGGTCTATCTCCTTCGTCCCGAGATACCAGAGGCCGAGTCCGCTGGTGAGTCCGACGAGGTAGCCGATGCCCGTTCCGGTCGTCGCGCCGAAGAGAATCGAGAGTACGACAGCGAGCGCGACGCCCATTTCGAACCGCCACCCGAGCCACCAGAGGAACGTGCTCACGTCCCCTATCGTGTCGTCCATTCTTTTCGTGACCGGATTACGTTCTCGCCGATTGAATAGTTTCGTATCCGACCGGAATCGAATCGATGATTCGCGGGCTCTATCGATGTCACTGTCCCTCACAGTAGCGCTTCGAAGGAACGCTTTAGCCCGGCGGGTTGTTGTGTTCAGGCGTGTTCGATACTCTCCACAGCGAACTCGAACTGATAGAGCGGGCGCTCGGGACCCTCCTGCTCGTCTCCGAACACGGACCTATCGGGATTCGGCGCCTGTCGCGTATCACCGAACGAGAACACCACGAAATCCGCGCCGCCCTCAAACTCCTCGAAGAGGAGGGGTACGTCGAATCGACGCCCGACGGAGCGACGAAAAACCCCGAAGCCCAGACGTTTCTCGCCGGGCTAGACGACGATATCGACGACATGACGGCACGCATCGACGCGCTCCCCTCTCGATCGACGGTGCCTACTCGCGCGGAACGCTGACGTTCCGCATCTCCGAATCGCAGTCCGGACACTCCCCGGGGTGCTGAAGCGCGCTCACCCGCTTGCCGCAGTTCTCACATTCGTACGTTGCAGTCATCTCGGAGACCCTATGCCATGCAGTAAGTTAACAGTAGTTATTGTCGGAAAATCGAACGGTCAGTAGTCCAAATCGTCGGTGGTGTGGTCGAGCAACAGCACCGCGCCGCCGCCGACGAGGATGGCGACGAGCGCCCCGCCGATGACCGTCGGCGTCCACGCGAACGTCGACGCCGCGACCGTCTTCTCGACGGGGAAGCGAAGCGCTCCGACCATCAGGCTGACGAGGAAGGTCAACGTCGCCGCTCGGTAGTGCTCCAGTGCCCACGCGACGACCTTCGAAATAGTCAACAGCCCGACGAGGGCACCGACCATGAACGTCACGACGACGATTCCCGGCGTGACGACGGCCGCGACGGACCCGCCGTCAGCGAGTCCGACGAGCGCGTCCTTGACTCCGTGCAGACTTTCCGAGAGGTAGTTGTACTGACCGAGGAGCATGAGGATGAGCGCCCCGGACACGCCCGGGAGGATCATCGCACTGATGGCGACCATCCCGGTCACGAAGACGAGCGGGAGGGGCGTCGCACCGGTCGCCGATTCGGTCGCACCGGCTATCAGGAAGGCGACGGCGAAGCCAGCGATGGCGGCACCGACCTGCCCCGGCGTGCTCACCGACACCTCGTCGTAGAGGACGATGGCCGACGCGGCGATGAGTCCGAAGAAGAAGCCGTACAGCAGGACGGGATGCTGTTCACTTCCCCACGTGACCAGTCCCGTCACCGCCACGACCGCCGTTGCGATTCCCGCACCGAGTGCGAGCAGAAACGGGATGTCCATCTCGGAAAGGATTCGGCGGGCGTTCGCGCGTTCGTCGGGGTCGTACGCTCGGAGGATGTTCAGCACGATTCGCGGGTCGAACGACGCGACGGCCGAGATGAGTCGTTCGTAGATGCCCGTAATGAGGGCTATCGTCCCGCCGGAGACGCCGGGGACCGCATCGGCGGACCCCATGCAGACGCCTTTCAGGTAGACAGTCAGCAGGCCACGCATTGCACCCGGGTTTCCGGTCGAATCAAAAAACGATTCCCATCCGCGGTCGACGCCAGCAGGCTCTCGCTCGTCACCAGTCACGCCCGGCACTACGGGCCACTCGAATATGAGAATGTGGGCTGGCGGGGTGGAATCAAGCGAACGGAAAAACGAAATCGAAACCGCAACCGACGCGCTTCAGTCGCGGCGCGCCACGACCATCGCGGCCGCGAACGTGCCGACCAGACCGGCGCGGGTTGACGGTGCGGCGGGACTCGGCAGCGAACTGCTGTTCGTCGAGTCGTTGGCTCCGACGGTGCCGTTTCCGGCCGTCGTATTCCCGCTCGTCGAGTTACCGGCGTTCGCCGGACCTGACGAGGAGTTGCCGGTGGAGTTGTTCGCGCCGCCGACCGGAAGCGTCTGCTGTTGGTCCACGGAGACGGTCACCGGGTTCGTGTTCTCGCCGATGACTTGGCCTTCCGTGACCTGTGCCGTCGCGTTTTTGAACGTGATGCCGTCGTCGCCGAACGTCTTCGGCGTCGAGAACTCGTAGGGACCGACCGCACGAACGCTGACGTTCGTGTAGCCTTTCTCCGTGCCCCACTTCTCGTAGCCGGTCGTGGAGTACGGAAGCGTCATCGTGAACGTCCCGTCATCGTCGGTTTTGGCCTGCTGGGTGTAGGTGAACGTGCCACCGTCGGGGGAGTTCATCTTCACCGAGGCGGTGATGGTCGTATCTGCCGGGCCGGTTCCCTGCACCGTCGCGCCGGGGACGCGTTCGAACGTCTTCACCCACGCGGGCGAGGTGCGCAGGAAGTCCTGTCCCGAGGCACCGCCCTGCTGGAGCAACTGTAGTCGCTGACTCAGCACCTGATAGTGCGAGTAGACGCTCGTGGACTGCGACTTGCTCTCCTTGACGACGCGGTAGTGTTGGAGCGCCGGAATCCGCTCGCTCGGATACGGGCCGATGCCGCCGATTTGCGAGCTTCCGTCCTTTGCGACGAACTCACGCGCCTCTTTCATCGTGTCGAACGTCCGAACGACGGTTTCGTTCGGACCCTGCGGATTCTGCTTGTACGTTATCTGCTGGCCGTTCTGCGTCCCGGTGCCGACGTCCCAGTCGAGGACGATGGGTTTCGGTTCGACTGAACTACCGCCGTACTTGTACAGACGGACCATCTGCGTCTCGTAGTACGCCTGTTTGTGCTGGACGACGTAGTTGCCCTGACCGCCGACCAGGATGTAGTCCATGAACGTCGATTGCGAGACGTTCTCGTTGAACACCGTCGGCGCGAAGAACTTGACGTTGCCCTGTCGGCCCTTCGTTTCGACCATCTTCCAATCGACCATCACGTAGCGCGTCTCCTCGTTCTTGTCGCCGAGCGAGTCGAGGACGGCGTTCGCCTGCGACTCGTTCTGTGCGAGGAGGTAGTTTGCGGCCGTGGTTGCACCCTCCTGGAACGGGTTCGCGTTGGGGATGCGCTCCCCGTTTACCGTAATCCAGTGACCGTAGTCCCACCACGACATGACGCCGTACGACCCGTCAGGATAGTCGAAGTCGCCGTCGTCTTGGGTGTACGTGCCGTAGTAGTTCATCGAGTTTCCGGCACCGCCCAAATTACCTTCCTGTGGGGTGTTCTCCTGCATCCACTGCAGGGAACCCTCCCACTGGGTGACCGAACCGGGGCCGGTGTTGTTCCCGACCGTCTGTGCGGTGTACGTCTGCGTACCGCTGACTTGGACGGGGACGACGAGCGCCGGGACGACGAGCATAACGACGAAGACCACCGCGAGTACCTGATACGCCTCGACGTTCCGAATCGTCTCGCTGGCCGAGTCGCCGATACCGACGAACCCGAGTACCCACCCGAGCAGGTAGGCGTTCAGCACCGCGACCGGAACCGCGAGGTAGTAGTTGAAGCGTACCTGCGTGAACGCCGCGGCCACGATGAACGCCGACCAGACGAGCACGAGGAACTTCTCCCCCTCGTGTTCGTCCGCCGATAGCGCGCGCCAGACCATCACCAACGCGCCGACGATCGCCGTGAAGAACATCAGGCCGTACTGCGGAACGACGGCCGCCGTGAGCGATTGGCCACCGTTCAAGAACGGTTTCGCTTCGCCGATGGTTCGCTGTGCCGCGCCCGCATTGAATCCGACGAACCGAACGAGATTGTTCTGAATCAGGTTAAAGAGGTTCGGCAGGGCGACGTAGACGCCGAGCGCGCCGACCACGAGAATGCCGAAGATGGCGACCGGGTAGCCGGTCGTCATGAGGTCCCGGTCGTCCCATTCGCGTGCCAGCCACGCCATGAATCCCGAACCGACGGCGATGGCGAACGCCATGAGCGGTTGCAGGAGCGAGAACTTCGTCGCGCTGAATGTGGCGGTTCCGAACGGCACGAGAAGGAGAAGCCCCGTGACGCTCATGCTGACCGACGCGACGAACGCGAGGTGATCTGGACTGACACCGCGCACGTAATCCGCGGTCAGCTTCAGCAGGAAGAACACGCCGAAGATACCGATGAGGAGCACGCCCGGTGGCCACACCCACAGATAGAGAGCGGTTGCGATTCCCGCGAGAATGCCGTAGCCGAGGGGCCGTCTCACCGCCGCGAAGTCGCGGTCCGCGAGCAGTTCGAAGACCGGACGCTCCCGTTCCGCGACCGAGACGGCGACCATCATCGCCAAGACGGCGAACGCTTGGAAGAACGGCTCGACGATGTTGTGGTCCGAGAAGCCGACCAGTCCTCGGTTGAGGAAGACGCCCGGAATGAGTGCCAACACGAGAACGCCGAAGAGACCGCCGAGTCGGCCGCTCAACCGCTTCCCGATGAGGTAGGTCGGGACGGCGACGAGCGTGCCGAACACCGCCGGTGCGACCAGCAGCGTTAGTGCGACCGTTTTTTGCGATGGATCGCCCAATCCGACGATCAGTGCCACTGTGGCGACGATCTGGTCGTAGAGCGTGCCGAATTGTCCGACGCTCGTTCCGAACGGATAGTACGTCCACGGGTCGAACGGCATCGTCGCGGGCCAGTGACTGACTGTATACTGTACCTGTCTAAGGTGATACCACGCGTCGTTACCTGAGAAGAACACTTCGCCGTTCCTGACGAAGTTGTCGTAGGACTGCAACCGAACCCACAACATGAATCCCAGCAACACCGCGAGTACGGGGACGTGGTACCAATCTTCTATCTGGTCGAGGACTGAATCGGTAGGAGTGGAGGAGTCCTCGACCTGTTCGGTGCCTTGGCTCATCGAATGAAAGGTTCGGCAAAGTGGGGATAAGCCTTATGATAGTATAGCGGGAGAACCGTATACTCGCTGTTTCGCTTCGACAGAGCGGCTTGTTCCTGATTAGAACAGTATCGATTGAAGCCATATAAAGAGCCGTTCAGCATATCGCTTGATTAATGACTGATGTGTCTGTGGCAGACATATGAGCGTTATTGACTGGGTAGTAGAATCCAAGAACCGAATAGCTCGGGACGGACTCGTTTCCGGTCTTACTGAAAGTAGCTATAAATTCTATATCGGTGCCGCAGGTCGACTTGACTGGATCGCATCTGGAACGCCGATTTACGAGCGGGATTGGGACGTGTTGATAATTCTCGATGCTTGTCGTGCAGATCTGATGGCACAATCGATTTCGGACTATACTTTCCTCGAATCGTTCGAAACGATCACCTCAGTTGGTTCGACTTCGGAAGAGTGGATGGAAAAGAATTTCACCGAAACCTACGGCAGGGAAATGTCCGAGACGGTTCATGTGACCTCAAATCTCTACTCCGAATCGAAACTCGACCCAAACGCGTTCGCGGAACTCGACGAAGTATGGCGATATGGATGGGACGAAGAACTACGGACAATACCCGCGCGTGCCGTCACTGACCGAGCGATACATCACGGACGAAATAGCGACTTTGATCGGCTGATCGTCCATTATATGCAACCGCATTATCCATTCATTCCAAATCCGGATATCGGATCCGGTATGCGAGCCGACGAATCCGAACCAAGCGTGTGGAAGCAACTTCGTGACGGGGCTGTCACGAAGGGAACCGTCTGGGATGCTTATAAAGCGAATCTCCACTATGTTCTCGACGATCTCGAACTACTTCTGACGAATCTCGACGCCGAACGGGTCATCGTTTCTGCTGACCACGGAAACAGTTTCGGGAAGTTCGGGATCTATGGTCATCCTGGTGGTGTACCGCTTCAGTGTCTACGAACTGTTCCATGGGTCGTCACTGAAGCATCCGATTCCGGCGAGTACGAGCCAGAAGGAAAAGAGGAAGCAATCGAGCAATCGATGAATGAAAGGCTTTCCGCGTTAGGGTATGCCGAAAGGTGAACTGTAGAATTGGTGCTATCGTACTAACGATTGGAGATCGTCTACCGTCCGTAAATCCGTCTGAAAAAACTCTCGGTTGCGCTGTATCTTCTGCTCGCTCCACTCCCACCACTTCTCCTCTAGCAATTGTTCTCTGATATGTTCGGAAAATCTCCATTTCTTGTGTTGTGCTGGAACCCCGGCGACGACTGAATACGGTTCCACATCGTCTGTCACGATAGAGCCCGCTCCGATAACGGCCCCACTCCCGATTTCAACATCCGAAAGGATGATCGATTCTGTCCCAATCCAGACATCGCTTCCGATGACTATGGGTCCGTTTGTCACTTCCTCCAGTCGATCATCAAGCTTCTCACGATAAAACCGCATTTGGATTCCCGGATTATGCATGAGGTGGTTGCGTCCTTGGAATGTGACTCTCCGTGCAATGGCGCAATATTTTCCAATTTGGACGGTGCCGATTACCTCGTTCCTGTCGACTAAATTCGTCCCATCCTCTATCGTTACCTTCCCGTCAAGCGTTGTGTTTGAACCGATCCGAACTTCATCTCCTAGAGAGATGTCTCCTTGTATCTTACACCCTCTCCCGATGTCAACATTTTCTCCTGCTTGGATCGATGTTTCTACCGGCGCGAGATCCAGTAATGCTCTGATATATTTGGAATAGGTCGTATATTCTAGCACTGTGTGACCCCACGAATATAGCTTAGAATGATTCATGTGTGTCAGTCTATAGAACGGGTGGTAATAACGTTTCCATCCGATACTGTGTCAGACGGTTGCTAGGGTGCTTTCGCATGACTAGCTATCGACCATATGTCATCACCAATTTAACATCCACTTTGGTACCATCTGTTCGATACGTGACCCTCGAAGGACGCTTCCGATTGTCAGTCGAAGTTTTCGACTCATTACCAAAAGACAAACACCGTAGACAACTACACCCGTCATTAGAAGCGTTCCGAGGCGTATCCAAGAATCGGTACCGAGAATCGGTCGTGAAAAGGAAACCACGCCAAACATAATTGCCCCAGCAAGAAATTGCTCGAGAAGTTCCCGTGGCAGCAAGACGACTCTCGACATCTCTGATCGAACTAGAAATGCAAGACCGAGATACCGAACCGCTTCAGAGACGACGGTGGCAATAACAACACCGACTGCGCCTAATTCTATCGTCAGAACCACTCCCAAAATGAGATTCACTACCAGCGTAATCGAAGAAATGCGGAAATTAGAATCGGGCATGTCAAAACCATTGATTGCTTTGTAGAGTGGAACTGTCTGTGTCGTTAGAATGCGATATAGTGACAGTCCAATGAGTAGTATCGAAGCGCTAGCGTACTCGGAGCCATATAACTTGATTACAAGTGGTCGGGCGACTACGAGTGCACCAAAAAAAAGTGGGATCGATAGGATACTGGAGAACGAGATAACGTTCGAAATATCACGGACTGCGCTTTCTCCTTTACTCCGTAGGTTACTTACCCGAACCATTAGTCCTGAGCCTGAAATTTCTGCAACGAACATCGCTGGGAACGTGAGTTTAGCTGCAACCTCGTAATCACCGACTGCGGCAGGCGTCATCAACGCGCCCAACAACAGGACATCGAATCGGTCGTACGTTTTCCAGAGCATACTGGTTGGGATACTGTATCGAGCATATTCCCAAAGGCTTCGGAGTAGTTCAACCGATGGTTTTGTCGGGAGTGTCTGATGGTAGTATAGTGCGACCGGAATCACAAGTAGTGTTGCTCCTGCTAACCCAGATACCATTCCAGCGACGCCAAAGCCAACGATGACTAAAATGAGTTGAAGAGGGAACGTGAAATACGAGCGAAGGGCGTCTATTCCTACCGCAGTTCCGATATGGCCCTGTGCCTGTATAATCGGTACGAAACATGAGTACAACACCTTTGCCGAGAGTAGAAGGAGAAACAATGGCACGGCCGCTTCGACACCAGTATATCGTCGTAACCAATCTCCCGCGATGATAGCGATTCCGCCTAACGCAAGTATCCAGACGATGCCGACTAAGAGTTGTGCGCCGATGACTTCTCGGTTCGAAAACTTGATTTCTGACGCTCGCTTTGTCGCAGCACTTGTCCAGCCTCCGCTGATCGGTCGTTCGGTAAGCAAGACGAGTGACAGTAGCAGGTGATACTTCCCGAAGAGAGTCGCCCCGAGTTTTTGAGCAAATATTACGGTTCCAATGAACCCGATAGCAGCCATCGAAGCTTTTGCGATGCTTCCCTTTACTGTTTCCCCGCCGAGGCTTACATTGGATGCGTCGTCAGTCATCGATACCCTTGCTTCGGAACGGTTGTACTGTTTATTTCGAATTCAACAGAAGCGCCCTGACGATAGAAGAGGTCACAACTGCTCCGAACGCTATTGATGGCTATTGTTTCCCGTCTGATACCCCCCCTTTGTGCCATAGCTCTCCGGTTCGTTCGTCCTGTCCCTCGTTTAAATCCATCTTTCATCTGGTCGTTCACCCCATCCTTCATACTGAGGTATAGAAAAATTACCGTTTAGTATCGTACGACCATGAAGTATATACTCTCTCCATCAACTTCATCAAACATGAGTATTTCACCTGGAACGTTGGATCCAAATCCTAACGGGAATCCGACAAACACGCTGTTCGTTGGGACCTTTTTTCACGACATTCATTGTGCATTCGCGGAGGCAATCGGAGCCGATGTATTTTCGCTCTTTGGACCAAAGTACGAAGAATGGGATTCTGTGGCTGAGAGCACGCAAGCACGCCTACGACACTACGTCCGCAAAGCCCGAGAAATACCAAGTGGCTATGACAACTACCTGCTGGAAGGTGGAACGTCACTTATTCCGGCCGCTCTGTTCACTCTTCGAAATCGAAATGCGAACACAATCCTTCTTAACGCTGATGAGACCTTTATCAATGTAATCGATGGTGTCGAACACTACGGCAAGATGGACGCATATGTCCACCAACTTTGCTCTCGGTCACTCGATGGGTTAGTGAACGTCGGCGATTTCGCGGGTATGTATGCTCGACGCGCTAATCTTGATGTACAAAGTGTGACAGTCTATCCAGGCATCAAAGACGAGTTGTATCGACGGTTAGGAACCATCCCTGTCTCAGTCGGGTCGAAAAATATCGTCGTCGTTGGTTACGGCAAAAATCATGCACGCAGAACCGGCGGTTCCTCAACCGGATTCGATCTACTCGTTGAAGCGATGCCGGACATTCGAGACGTGCATCCCGAGTCGGAGTTACATATCGCGGGCAAGGGTCATCCGAAAGCTTGGGAAAAGCATGCAGGAGTCGTACTCCATGGTTGGGTGGCTGATCTGGCCGAATTTTTCTCCCACGGAGAGGTGTCTGCTCATCCTGGACGGTCGGAGTCTTTCTCTGTCGCAGCGCTTGAACCAATGCGTGCTGCCCGCCCGTGTATCGTGAGCAATATGGTTGGCGCTAAGGATGTCGTCGAAGAAGTTTCTGAAACCCTTGTCTGTGAACCAACTGTCGCAGGAGTACGTGAGACACTCATCGATTACTTCGACCGCTCCGAAGAAAAGCGGCGTGAGATGTGCGAGCAAGCACGGGTAACGGTTGAGGGTTTCGATGAAAGTAGCGTCGTCACGGACTTCGTTAACGAGTATACAAAACTCTGCGAACAACTTAGCGAGACGGCCAAGGCTAAGTGAGTGGCCTATCATAGTCAGGTCAATGACACTCCGTGTGGCAGTCGTCACCGAGTTCTGTCCACCATATCGGACAGGATTCTATGAAATGTTAGCAAATAAATATGAAGTGAAGATATTTTTCTGCAATTCTAAAGAATCATGGAGAGCATACGGTGATTTCGACTATTCAGAACTGTCCGGGTATCTGTTCAGAGATCGGTATAAAATCACGCCGACGGTATTTACTCACCTCTACCGGTTTGATCCAGACGTGATTGTTGGTGCTCCTGTCGAGGGGTTCGGTGGACAGTCTTCATTCCTGTATGCTCGAGCGACTAATACGCCGTTTGTCCTGTGGACGGGAGAATGGCATCTTCCTTTGACAACACTCCGAACTGTGACGTTCCCACTCATTCGTCGAATCTACATGGAAAGCGATGCTATCGCGGTGTATGGTCCACATATTTCGGACTATCTCGTCGACCTCGGTGTGGAAGAGGACAAAATATCCATCGCTTGGAATACTGTTGACACGGGCCAGTTCTCTACTTTTAATCAAGACCGTGTAGCTGACTTACGCAAAGAGTGGGGTATCCCTGATGACGCCTCTGTCGCCTTGTTTGTTGGGAGATTAGTCAAAGAAAAAGGTGTGAAATACCTACTCGATGCTTATAAAACGGCACGAGCAGTGTCTGAAAAGCCGACCTATCTTCTTATCGTTGGTGATGGTGACCAACGAACAGAGTTGACAGAACAAGTGGACGATGATCACGATGTAATCTTTACTGGTTACATAAACAATGAGTCACTTCCAGAATACTATGCACTTGCGGATGTCTTCGTTCTTCCATCCGTTGTCACGGCCGAATTTCGAGAACCGTGGGGGTTGGTGATTAACGAAGCGATGAGCTCCGGAACAGCAGTTATTACGACCGGACAGGTAGGTGCATCGTGTATCATCGACGAGGGAAAGAACGGATTCGTCGTCCCAGAGCGGAACGAGGCAGCACTTGCAGATAGGTTAGCAGAAATATTCGAAAACCCAACAATGGCGTCGGAAATGGGAGTACAGGCGAAAAAAGACAGTAAATTGTATGATTACGAACGGATGCTCGACGGTTTCGATGAGGCTGTTCAAACAGCAGTCGTGCGTAGTAAAAACAACGGATAGTGCTGCAATACACCACTAATGTAGTTGTTCATATGTCCCGATACATATTTGCATAATCAGTGGTGTTCTCCGATAATGACGAACGTTCTGTTGTTAACGATCGACTCACTTCGTGCGGACCGATGTTCAGAGAAGTATTTTCCAAAGTCATGGTCGATTTTAGAACGAGAATTTGACCGATTTACCGAAGCATATTCCCATGGCGTTGCAACCCCGTTTGCCTTCCCAGGAATTATCACTGGACAACTTCCAAAAAATGATGGAACACTTCCGGGAACACCGACGCTTGCAGAACTGTGCTCCGGGAAGTCAGTAGCATACGCAAATAACCCACACCTTCGACCAGACAGGGGATATGATCGTGGGTTTGACGAATTTTCGTACCTTGGTGGTTATTCCGGGAACACGTTAAAGCAGAGAGTTTTCCACCACCTCGGTCAAGTAGAAGTGATAAAATGGGTATACGATTCAATAAACAAAATCGTAGCGACAGTCAACGAGGAACAGTTTAAAGAGCCATATCGTTCGGCCATGGAACAAGTCCAGCGCGTTGATTCCGCGCTATCTAACGACGTTTCATTCTGTTGGGCTCATTTTCAGGATCCCCACTTCCCTTTTTCTATTGAATCCGTTGCAGATGGGATGATACGTGATAATTTCGACACGGAACATGTACGAACTCTCAATGACGAGTACATCAGCGGTGATATTTTAGATGACACAGATTCCCTCTCGAAATTGGTTGAGATGTACGATGAGAATATCCGATATCTCGACCGCCAACTCTCGAAGTTGCTCGAGAAACTAGATAAACAGGGTTGGTTTGAAAACGGTGTAGTTGCGATAACCGCGGACCACGGCGAGGTGTTCGGTGAGTCAGGTATGACGAACCACCCGTGGGATGCGCTTCCACTCGATGCACTCACCCAAATTCCCCTTCTTATTTCTACGCCGAGTAATGAAGCCACAATACACGACCAACTGGTACAGCATTCGGATTTGTTCAGATTCCTTGCTGGACATTTAACCGACGATATTCCGTCGGCAGATCACCGATATAACCTCTATGACGATACTCACCGCTATGTCGTCTCGAAATCGAATGCAGTCGTCCGCTGTCTTTCATCGGATGGTTCCGTGGTGAACTTCCGCGACGGGAGGATGGATATCGACGGCAGTCCATCACAATCTCAAATCGAGTATACGAAAGAAATATCATTCCCAAGTATCGAGAAATCATCGGGTACTATCCCCGGTGTTCCAGATTCGAACCATCAAGAGATCGAGAAACGACTGGAGGCACTTGGATATGTGGACTAGCCGACGGACAGACAAATGATCACTTCAGATAGAGTGTTTCCAGTTGATCAGTAACGGCACCCCACCCCATGAGATTCACCGTATCTGGTTCGTTTCGCCTCGCTTTTTCAACCGCAGTGGCGATGGTATCCGGTTCGATATTCGTAACTCCGATAACCCCCTCGTACTGCACCCACTGTGTTAGCGCTCCCGATTCCTTAACCACACAGGGGGTTTTGCTGCACAGTGCCTCCCCAACCGTCATACCATAGGCTTCGAACGAAGATAAAGTGATGAAGACATCCGCGCCAACGTATAACCGAGTGAGATCATCATCTGAAACGTATCCTGTGAACTGAATGCGATCTCGGACATCACAATCGTGTGCGACATCTTCTAGTGTTTCTCTATAGGGTCCGTTGCCGACAATCATGAGATTGTATGCGTCTATCTTTTTCAAGGAACGGATAATATGTTGAACCCCTTTATATTCTTCCAGTCGGCCCACATACAAAAGATAGGGTTGATGCTGGCTCTCCGTGGTTACATCTCGAAATCGTTCGAGATTCAGACCGTTTGGTACGACCGTTGAATCGATATCGAAATCCGTTTGTAACAAATCATGCTCCCACTCACTTACGGCGACGACTTCCGTTGCACGGTGAAGCGACCACTTTCCCACGGGTCGGTAGGCTCGTAGTAGATGGTCACGAATACCACTAGCACTCTTTCCATGATAATGTGGTGTGATGATAAGTGGGGCATCAGCGCTGAGTGACCCAAGCACCATCGGAAGCGAGTGATAGTTGTGGGCATGTATAATATCCCCATCGCTACGTCGGACTACCGGCACAATCCCCGGCGCAATGTGAAACGCACCCCCTGGTGCAAATCCACGACATCGACGAACACGAACTCCATTTCGAACGTCCTGGTTTGAAACGTCCTTACCCGCATCGGCGGTAACTACCGTAACTTCGTGCCCCCGCTCGACGAGACGCTCGCTGATCTCCTTCACATGTGTCTCGACGCCACCGACGCGAGGTGGATACCGCGGCGTTACCTGTACTATTTTCACTCGAACGCCTCCCGCAGTTCCTCATCTATCTCCCACGTTCCATCCCCTTCGCCACGCAACAACTCCACGCTCGCCCGGAACAGCGACACTTGCGTGTCGAAGATGGCGTACACCGGCTGCAGTGGTCCGAGACAATCACTCCCACCGAGTTTGATAAACACTCCAAGCCCCGCCGGAACGACCAACCCGAACGGCCCGGCCGCGACCAACGCACCACCAGTCAGCAATCCGATTCCGAGCGCGACCAACCACGGCGAGACGATCATGAACCACCAGTTGAACGGCAACACGACGCCGCCGTACTTCCCGTGTCGGCCGAGTGCGTCTCGGTGCTGGACGAGCAGGCGGATCAGTCCCATTCCACGCCGGTCCTTTTGGAGACGGCGTTTTCCGAAATTGGAGTGCGATGCCTCGCTGTAGCGGATTTCGGGGTCGTAGATGACTCGCTTTCCGTTCCGGCGAATCTTCAACGCGAGTTCCGTGTCGTCGGCGAGCGACTCGGGGTCGATGGGGACGATGGCGTCGTTTTCGAAGGCGGAGAACGGACCGTGGAAGATAAGGGTGGAATCGAGGTGCGATTCGAGCGTCTGGATGTGCGCCTGCACGCCGCGATATCCTTCCTCGACTTCGCTCCCTCCGAGAACGTCGGTGTTCTTCCCCGTCACTGCCGCGACGTCCGGGTCGGCGAGGTTCGCGGCGGCGACCCGGAGCACGTCGTTCGCGGTGAAGGAGTCGCAGTCGGTTTTGACCACCATCTCGTTCTCGGCGGCCGCATAGGCGTCGTTGAGCGCGGGAGCGAGTCCGCGCCGTTCCTTCTCTTCGATGAGGTTCAGCGAGGGATGTTCTCGGTCCGCGAAATATTCTCGGATCAGGTCCGGCGTCTCGTCGTCGCTCGAATCCACGACGACGAGTTCGATGTTCTCCATCGGATAGTCGAGTTCGAGCAAGTCGTCCAGTTTCTTCTCGATGATGTCGGATTCGTTGTACGTCGGCAGAACGATACTAACTGTCGGTTCCGCATCCCGTTTTCGGGCCGGTGAGCCCTCCGGGCGAATCAGTCCGTACAGCGCGAGGAAACAGAAATACGGAATCGCGGCCACGGCGATGACGACGGCGGCAGCCTTGGCGAGCCGGTTCATAGCCGGTCGTTTGTCGCTTTGTTTTAAACATCTATGGATTGCCAGGCAGTTGTTCGACACTGACAGTTCGAGCACCTATCCCAACACTGACAGACTCAAAAGGTTGGGCTTTTAGACCCCGGTACCCATTTCCCCGACAATGCCCGACAGAGAGGACGTGTGCGTGCTCATCCCCACGCTGAACGAGGCTGAGACGATTGGCGAAGTCATCGACGGCTTCCGCGAGCAGGGCTTCTCGAACGTCCTCGTAGTGGACGGTAACTCCGACGACGGGACGCGCGATGTGGCGACGGAGCACGGCGCGCGCGTCATCGAACAGAGCGGCGTCGGAAAGGGGCAAGCCGTCCGCGAGGGCTTGGAACACATCGAAGCGGAGTACGTGCTGATGTTGGACGGGGACGGAACGTACAAACCGTCGGACGCCGAGACGATGCTGGAACCGCTCGACGACGGCTACGAACACGTCATCGGCAACCGGTTTGCGGGCATGAACGACGGGTCGATGCCGCGGCTGAACCACTTCGGCAATCGCGTTATCAACCGAGCGTTCTCGATCATCCATCGGTCGGATTTCAAGGACATTCTCAGCGGCTATCGGGCGTTCACGAGAAAATCCGCGGAGCGTTCATACCTCACCTCGGACGGCTTCGGCGTCGAAACCGAACTGGCGGTCGAATGCGTCAAACACAGCGTTCCGACGGCCGTCGTGCCGATTCAGTACGAAGAGCGGCCGGACGACTCGGAGACGAACCTCCATCCGCTTTGGGACGGGGGGGACATCATCATGACGCTCTACCAACTCGCGAAGACGAACAATCCGCTATTCTACTTCGGGAGCATGGGTATGTTGAGCGGTCTCATCGGGGTTATCTTGGGGGTTTACGTCGCCGTCGAGTGGGTGACGCGCCACATCTCCCACGAGGTTATCGCGGTCGTCGCCGGTATCTCCATCATCTTCGGCCTGCAGTTGCTCATGTTCGGCGTCCTCTCGGATCTGATCGTCACGCTTCACCGCGAACAGATGCGTCGAATCGACGAACGCCGCTGAGACGAGAGACGGGTTCACAACGTGCCGAAATTCTCACGCGATATCCCGACTGGTGTCGATTGCCACCGACTCTGTGAGTTCGAGTTTGATGGTTTCGGGAAGCGCCCGTCCGCCGCGGAACTTCGGCACGGCGAGTCGATTTTCGACGCGGTCGCCCGAAATTTCGGTGTTGAGTTGAAACACCACATCGACGGCGTGTTCCGTGATGTCCCGCTGGTCGGGAACCCACCGTCCGTCGAGACAGTGGAGGATTGCGAGGCTGTCCGTTCCGCGGAGGTGGGACTGCAGGTCGTGGAGGAAGTTCCGATACCGAGTCGGGTCCTCCCGCTCCAGTAGGTTCATCGGGTCGATGATGAGCGTCGAATCGCTCCGGAGCCGCTGGAACAGTCGTCGCGCGTGGTCCAGCGGTGCATCACCCGGTATGTATCTGACTTCCGGCGTCCGACGGCTGGATTCGCGTCGAAATCCGGCACTCACCGTCTCCTCGTCGCGGTCGGTCGTCAGGTACAACGTGGGGCGACTGGCGGTGAACTCGGTCAACAGGAGTTCTGCCTGACTGGCCGGAGGTGCACAGAGCGCGACGGTGCTCCCGGGCGGGATACCCCCGTCGAGTTTCCGGTCGAGCACCGGAATTCCGGTCGAAAGCCGCGATACCATAATTGTGACAACTCCAACAGCGTTCATAAGTGTTTTGTCAGGAGTGCCGACGCGAGACAGTCGTACGCCCGCCGAACCGATTCGTCCGAGAGGACGGCGACGCCGCCGTCGGGAATCGAGGCAAGAACGGGACCGCCGAGGAGGCGCTCGATTCCTGTTGGCGGGTTCTCCGTTCGGGTGAGGGCGACCCCGACGATAGTCGTCCCGAGTGCACGGGCCATCGCGGCGGTTTTGGCCGTGTCACGGAGGCAGGCCGGGTCGGTCGTCGTCACCAGCAGAACGTGGTCCGCGAGGCGAAGCGGCGTCGCCGCGTCCGGTCCCGCTCCCGCCGGGCAGTCAACGAGAACGTGGTCGGCGGCGTCGGCGAGACGGGAGAGCGCGCTCGGGAGGTGAACGGAGTCGCCCATCGATTGTGGCGCGGGAACTACTTCGACGCCGGAGAGCGTCGGCGGTGGGTGCGTGGCGATTTCGACCGCCTCGCCGTTTGCGACGGCGGAGAGGTTCGGCGTCCCGTCCACGTTGGCGAGGTGATGGAGGTCGGGCATGTCCACGTCGGCGTCCGCGGCGAGGACTGACCGGCGCATCCGGCCGAGCGCACCAGCGAGTCCGAGCGTCGTCGTCGTCTTTCCACAGCCTCCTTTTCCACCGGCGATGGCGAGCATGCCGGGTGTGGTTCCGTCATCCGATTTAAACTTCGGGGGCGACCCGTGCCTTTCAAGGCGCGTGACAACCCCTCTTCGAACGATGCGGCACGACCACCTCATCGACACGAAACAACTTTCGCGGCAGGATATCGAGGACGTCCTCGACCGCGCCGCCGAAATCGACGCCGACCCGGCGGCGTTCGGGGACCGACACGCGGGAAAACTCCTCGGGTTGCTGTTTTACGAACCGAGCACGCGCACGAAGATGAGCTTCGAGACGTCGATCAAACGTCTCGGCGGCGACATCGTGGACATGGGTTCCGTCGAATCATCGAGCGTGAAGAAGGGAGAGAGCCTCGCCGACACGACTCGCGTCATCGAGGGCTACGCCGACGCGCTCGTGTTGCGCCACCCGAGCCAAGGTGCGGCGAAGATGGTGAGCGAGTTCGTCGATGTCCCCCTCCTCAACGCCGGGGACGGGGCAGGCCATCACCCGACACAGACGCTCCTCGACCTCTATACGATTCGGGAGAACGCGGGACTGGACGACCTCACCATCGGCATCATGGGCGACCTGAAGTACGGACGGACGGTCCACTCGCTCGCCCACGCGTTGACCAACTTCGACACCCGCCAGCACTTCATCAGTCCCGGAAGCCTCAAACTCCCGCGAAGCGTTCGCTACGACCTCCACGAAGCGGGTGCGAACGTCCGCGAACACACCGACATCGAGGACGTGCTTCCGAACCTGGACGTGCTCTACGTCACGCGCATCCAGCGCGAGCGCTTCCCCGACGAGAACGAGTACCGCGCCGTCGCGGGCGACTACCGTATCGACCTCGAAACGCTCGAAGGCGCGCGGGATGATTTGACCATCATGCATCCGCTTCCCCGCGTCGACGAAATCGCGCCCGAGGTGGACGAGACGGACC
The DNA here is from genome assembly GCF_000376445.1 of Haladaptatus paucihalophilus DX253. Taxonomy (NCBI): domain Archaea; kingdom Methanobacteriati; phylum Methanobacteriota; class Halobacteria; order Halobacteriales; family Haladaptataceae; genus Haladaptatus; species Haladaptatus paucihalophilus. The sequence continues at coordinate 553,777 of NZ_AQXI01000001.1, forward strand.
ACGCGAAGTACTTCGAACAGGCACACAACGGCATTCCAGTGCGTATGGCACTGCTCGACTCCATGCTGGAGGACCAATGAGCGACCACGAACTCCGCGTCAGCAAGATTCGAAACGGCACCGTTATCGACCACATTCGCGCCGGGCAGGCGCTCAACGTCCTCGCAATCCTCGGCATCGACGGAAGCGACGGCGAGGAAGTGAGCGTCGGCATGAACGTACCCAGCGACCGGATGGGCCGAAAGGACATCGTGAAAGTCGAGGGAAAGGAGTTGAGTCAGAACGAGGTGGACGTCCTCTCGCTCATCGCCCCCGACGCGAGCATCAACATCATTCGGGAGTATGAAGTGGCAGAAAAGCATCGCTTGGAGCGCCCCGAGTACGTCGTCGGCATCCTCTCCTGTCCGAATAGCAACTGCATCTCGACGGAGGACGAACCCGTCGATTCGAAGTTCGAGGTGCTCTCCGATGGCGTCCGCTGTGAGTACTGCGAAACCATCATCCGCGACGACCTCGCCGCACATATCAGCGTGAAGTGAGAAACGACGGCCTAATCCGCCGAACTGGGAAAAACGGTCGAAGCGGTTTATGCCGTCGCTCGAATTCGTGGCGTGTATGGGAACTCGAATCGGCGCACACGCCGCTGTCGTCGTGTCGCTTTTCGTCGTCTTCTCGGGTGGGGTAGCCGTCGCTGGCAGCGGGCTGACCGGGGCGGCCGCGGCAAATCCGTCGTTACAGCTCGGCCAGTACAAGGTGTCAACCAAGGACGTGACGGTCAGAACGTGGGCGCTCCGGAACACCACGGTGAACAACGCGACGGTGGACGAAGTTCACGTCGACACGCTACAGACCGAAAACGGAACCAAGCGCGACGTCACCCTCCGCAACGTCTCCATCGCGACGGTCCACATCCGCAACGGCACGCTGAAAAACGTGAGCGCGGACCGAATCGTCATCAGAAACCGCTCGATTTGGGACGTTCCGGGCGGCGACCTGTTCGACCCAGGCGTGAGTAACCGCGTTATTAAGCGACACGTGCTCGCAAACGTCACCGTCGAGGGAGCGAACCTCGACACGCTGAACGTGACGAAACTGACCGTCGTCAACACCACGGTTCCGAGACGCTCCGCGAACCCGCCCGTGTCGCCGGACGTGACGAACCCCGATACGGAGCCGAAACCCGCCGTCGAAATTCAAAACGCGAGCATCGAGTCCGGAATCGTTCGACAGGCCGACGCCGGTGAGTGGTCGGCCAGAACCGTCCGGTCGCGGAACGCGACGAACTGATCAGAGGAACGACGTACTTTCGACCGTTTCTCCCGCGGAGAACGCCGAACCGCCGAGTTCGAACCGTGGAACGCGTACGCCATCATCGTCGGTATCCTGCCGAAACACCAGTCCCGGTATCTCCCCGAACACCGCTCGGAATTCGTCTTCGGCGTCGGGGTCGGAAACAGCGAGTTCGACGCGCTCGAACCGCGCGTCGTCCCACGACCCGAGGTCGGCCTCCACGTCGCTTCCGTCGCGGTGCAGTTCGACGCGGAACCCCCACGGTGTCATGACGAACGTGCGTCTCCCGTCGCGGTCACGGACCGACCACCCCGCTTCGTTCGCCCGGTCACAAATCGCGTCGAAGTCGGAGGTACAGAGTCCGAGATGGTCGAAGTGCGGTCGCCGTCCCGGCGCAATCGTGACGTTGACGTAGCCGCGTTGGGCGTTCTGGAGGCGAAGGCGGAACCCGTCCGGAACCGGGTCGCTCGCGTCGAGTGAGTGAAATTCGCCATCGACCTGCCCGAAGCGCTGGTAGGGCGGCAGTCCGTGCGCGTCGAGTTCGGCTTCCGCGTGGCTCACGTCGGGCGTGTTGAAATGGAGATGAAAGAGTCGCGTCGGGGAGTGCATACCCGACACTGCTCGGCCATCTAAAAAGACGATTCGATTACTCTTCGACGTCTTCGGCTTCGTCGTCGCCTTCCTCTTCGAGTTCCTCGACGAGTTCGTCCTCGTCGATATCGACGTCTTCGAGGGCTTCTTCGAGGTCGGCACCGCCCATGCCACCCATTCCGCCCATGCCGCCCATCATACCGGCACCGGCGCCGTCGATGGTCTCCTGCACGATAACGCGGTCGAGGTCGAGGCGGTCGATGACGTCCTGTGCGATCTGCTGCTTCTGGAACATCCACTGCTGGTTCATCGACAGCTGCGGCGTCGCCTCGATGTAGAGGGTTTCCTTCTCGACCGTCTCGGTCTCCGTTTCGCCGTCCTCGTTCTCGACTTCTTCCTCTTCCTCGTCCGTCTGCAGCCACATGTCGAGGTCGGCGTCGATGTACATCGAGAAGAGGCCCTTCGCCTTCTCCTCTGCGTCCTCCACTTCGTCGACGATTTCGTACTCGTATTCGAGGTCTTCACCCGCGAGCGGGTGGTTGAAGTCGACGCGTGCGCGGCCGCCGATGATGGTCTCGACGTAGCCCTGCTGGCCGTCGACGTTGACGTTTGCGCCGGGGTAGCGGTCCTCCTCGGAAATCTTGTCGGCGCTGACCGTGCGGACCTCCTCGTTGTCGTACTCGCCGAACGCGAGTTCGACGGTAGCGGTTCCCTCGTCGCCCGCTTCCTTGCCGAAGATTTCCTCTTCGACGTCTTCGAAGATGTGACCGGCACCGAGGACGATGGTTCGGGGACCGAAGTCGCGGCCCTCCGTCTCTACGTCCTCTTCCTCGGCGACCTCTTCGCTGGTCGTGTCGACGAGATCGCCGTCCTCGACGGTTCGTGCGGTGTAATCGAGGTTGATGAAGTCTCCTTCCTGCAGCCCCTCCTGTGTTTCTGCGGTCTCTTCCTCGGTCGCGTCAGCCTCTTGTTCGTCACTCATACCCCAAACGACACCCGTTCGGCCCTTAAGAATCACGTTTCGCCTTCGCGAGGGAATTCGGTCCAAGGGGGACGTTTACATCGTCCCCACGAGTACTCTCGCCCGATGGAAACGCCAGAGACGGTCGCGTTTCTCGCGGGATCGCCGGAGCGGTTGCGCTTGCTCACCCATCTCCGCGAGTCACCCGGGTCTCCGCGCGACGTCGCTGATTCGCTCGACGTCTCTCGCCGGAGCGCCCAACGGAACCTCTCGGAGTTCGCCGACCGCGGATGGGTGCGAAAACGTGACGGAAAGTACGCCCTCACCCCGAGCGGCGAACTCGTCACGCGAACGCACGCGAACTACGTCGAGACGCTGGGGACCATCGAGCGGTTCGACGCGTTCTTCCGCCATCTCCCAGACGCGACCCACCTTCCCGACCCTGCGTGGTTGCACGACGCCACCCTCGTCGTCGCGTCGGCGGACCAGCCACAGGCTCCGGTGAGCCACTACGTGAGCCGACTCCGCTCGCGGAAGACCGACTCGATTCGGATGCTCGCGCCCGTCCTGAGCCGCCTGTATCACGACGTTCACGCGGAACTCGTGTTCGAGGGCGTCGAGACGGAACTCGTCATGCCCGCCGACACGCTCGAAACCGCGCGCTCGCTCAACCCGCTCGAATTCAGGCTCGTTCGCCGCGCCATCGACATCTACCGACACGATGGTCCCGTCGAGTTCGGGGTGACGCTCGGCGACGGGTGGGCGCTCGCGGGGGCCTACAACGACGACGGACAGCTTCGGGCGCTCGTGGAGTGTACTCATCCCGCCTTCTTCGAGTGGGCCGAGGAACTGTACCGACGGTATCGAAAGGAGTCCCGACCCGTCGGGTGACGGCACGCCGTTCCGAAGGTGATAAACCACGCGGAACCATTCGCCGGAGTATGGACGTTGCGTTGGGTGGGACGTTTGATCCGGTTCACGACGGACACCGGGCGTTGTTCGAGCGAGCGTTCGAGTTGGGCGACGTCACCGTCGGATTGACGAGCGACGACCTCGCCCCGGCGACTCGAAACGTGGATAGATACGTCCGCCCGTTCGAGGAGCGGAAGCGCGCCCTCGAATCCGAACTCCGAGATTTCGCGGACGACTACGACCGCGAGTTCGACGTACGGAAACTCACCGAACCGACCGGCATCGCCACGGAGGAGCAGTTCGACGTGCTCATCGTCTCCCCCGAGACGAAACACGGCGGCGAACGAATCAACGAACTCCGTGCTGAGCGCGGCTTCGACCCCCTCGAAATCGTCGTGGTCCCGCACGTCACGGCCGAGGACGGCGACATCATCTCCAGCACGCGCATCGTCGCCGGGGAAATCGACGAACACGGAAACCTGACCCCCGACAGCGACGGGCGCAACTGAGGTTCTTTCTCTTCCCGATCGGCTACCACGACGGCGGTTGAAGCCCCGCCTCTTCGAGGACCGTCTTCCAGCGCTGTTGAATCGTCAATCGAGAGACGCCGATGGCGTCCGCGACCGCCTGCTGTGAGCGCTGGTCGCTCTCGATGAGCGACCCCGCGTACAGACTGGCCGCGGCGACCGCGCGTTTCGAGCGGTCTTCGGGGTCCTCGGCATCGGAGACCGTCGAGAGAAAGAGGTCTGCTGCCCGCGACCGAGCGGCGGTTTCGAGGTCGAGACGGTCGGCGGCCTGTTGGAGTTCGGTGAGCCACGATTCGTTTTCCACTTGGTCACGAGCCCGATACACGAGGAAAATTAGCGCGTCATCCGTTATAAACGCTCGTCCGAGGAGAACGACAGTTTCTTATCTCGCACCTGAAAAGCCCCTACTGCGTGCGGGTAGCCAAGCTAGGCCAACGGCGCAGCGCTTAGGACGCTGTCCTGTAGAGGTCCGCCGGTTCGAATCCGGTCCCGCACATTTTCATCACGAATAACCGGGGAGCACCGCGTAGCGTGTGCTCCCCGCAGCATGAGTGATGAAAATTGCCGAGCAGATTCGAAGTAGACGAGACGCACGCCCGCGCAACGTAGTGAGCAGGAACGTCTTGGCGTGGTTCGAATCCGGTCCCGCACATTCTCCGCGAACAACGGTCGTGAGCGGAGAATGCAGCCAACGATTCGAATCCTGCAAGACACAGCCCGCGGAGTCGAACGGACGTGAGACGAGCAGGACTGTCTTGCTTCGGTTCGAATCCGGTCCCGCACATTTTGCCACGAGCAGCACCGCGAGTAGCAAAATTGCGCGGTGGATTCGAAGTACGGAAGAAGCAGTCTCACGAGCACCGCGAGTGAGGAAGCGTCTTCAGGTGGTTCGAATCCGGTCCCACACATTCTCCGCGAACAACTGTCGTAAGCGGAGAATGCAGTCAACGGATTCGAAGGAGACCGAACGCAGTCCACAGCGAACGGACGTGAGCGAGCAGAACCGTTCGGGCGTGGTTCGAATCCGGTCCCGCACAGTTCCACCGTGAACACCGCAGAGCATGCGCTCGGGGCGAAAATCACATCCCACCGAGCGCACGGGACGACAAAAAATCGAAAGAGGCGTTCGCGTGGTTAGTGGGCCGAGAAGCCGTCGATCATACCGCCGCAGTCGGGACACGACACGTACTCGGTACCGGTGCTCTTGTGGCCGGTCGGGTTGCCGTTGCGGGTCGTCCGTGAGTTACCGCCGTGACGAAGGTCAGAATTACAGTATGGACACTCTTGCATGATACTCATCCACGCGTTGCGTGGTAACGGTTGTCACAACAATAGGGACTGTGATAAACTTTGTGTCGGCTTAATCGGGATCGAGACCCCGTAATCAGGGTTACGACAGCGCTTTTCGGGCGTTCTCGACCGCGGCGTCCTTCTTCGCGGGGTAGGCTTCGACTTTCGCGCGGAGGGTGATTCCGTCGCCGAGTTCGATTTCGTCGCGGTAGGCGGCTTGCTTGTCGAGCGAGACGAAAAACGAGCAGTTGTCGTCCACGCGCTGGTCGAGTTCGTCGCGCAGGTCCTCGATGTCGTCGAGTTCGCGGAGTCTGCCGAGGATGTGACGCATCTCGTCCGCGTTCTCCACCCGCGCCGAGAGGATGAGGATGCGGTCGCCGAGGTGGCCCTCGCTTTTCATTCGCTCGATTTCGGCGTCTTCGGGGAGGTACGCGCGGAGAGCATCCTCGACGCGCTGGTCGTCTTCGGTCGCATAGCAGAATGCCCGCAGGTCGATGTAGTGAAACGGAACGCTAGCCATGTTAGTACGTACGAATCGAAGAAAGAAAAGTTACTCCTCGTCCTCGACGGCTTCGAGGGAATCTTCGGGGATGCCCGTCTCCTGGCCGTCCTCGAAGCTGATGGTGTAGGTGGCGTCGCCGAACATGTTCTCCATGACTTGCGTGACCGTGCCTTCTTCGCCGTCGTACTCGCTGTGCTGGTCGTGCAGAATCACCGCGTCGTCTTCTTCGAAGCTCATACCGCCGGATAGCCCATCCGGTCGTAAAAACCGACCGATTCACGAGTGTCGCCGTCCGAAGGCTTATTTCGCCCGCCAGAATATCGTGGCATATGATTGGACTCCTCGCGCACTCGGATTCTCGCTCGTCCTCAGGGGCTGCCCGCGGTCAGTTATACGATGACGCTCGATGAGCTGTGGTTTCTCGCGACCGAGGCCGAACAACGGGCGGAACAGGCCTATCACCGTCTGACGGAACGACACACGGAGTTTCTGGAGTTCACGCGAAACTACGAGGTGTCCCGCGGTCGGTTTCGCACGCTCGCCAACCGCGTGTCCGAAAGCGGTGCACCGTACGGTGCACACACCATCGTCTACCGCCCGTCCCGCGAACTCCTCCTCGTCTGGCACGCCGGGGTAGATATGTGGGTACTCCCCGGCGGCGGCATTCAAGCGGACGAGACCTACCGCGAGGCCGCGGAGCGTGAACTCGGCGAGGAAGCGGGTGTCGAAGCCGATTACGAGGGATTGGCGATTGCGACCCGGACGGCGATTCGGTGCGGCGACTACTCGACGTGGGGCGTCCTCCCGGTGTTTCAGGCCTGTGCGGAAACGACGACGCCGACGCTGTGTGACCCCGACGGCGAGATAACGGACGCGAAGTGGTTCGCCGAACTCCCGGAGAACACCCGCGACCGCGAGCAACTGGTGAAGTGGAGAGAAGAGAAATTCAGTTCCCGTGCGTAACGCCGTCGCGGGAGTCGGCGTCCATCCGCCGAACCGCGGCGCGGGCGTTCCCTGATTCGTAGCCGAAGAACACGTCGTTACCGTAGGCGTCGGCGACCTCCGTGGCGTGAATGAGGTCGTCGATGTCGATATCCACCGCGTAGAGTTCGATGCTGAACGGCGCGTCGAGGGCGTCTTCGAACCCGCTGGCGATAACTTCGAGCCAGTAGGTGGTCGAATAGGCCATGTCGTACAGCGGAACGACGAACTCGTCCACGTGTTCGGAGAGCGCGTCCAAATCGAGTCCGGCCCGCTCGTAGAGGTGGCCGGGGTACGGGTCGGGATACAGCGTCAGATACGTCTTGCCGGGGATTCTGTCGCTCGCCTCCGCGACGAACTCCGTGATGACGCTCGCGCGCCACGCCTTCCAGTCGTCGTAGTCGCTCGCCGCGAACTCCGATTCGCACTGCTCGCAGTGGCAGTATTCGGCCCGCGGGAAGCCCACGTCGTCCAATCGAACGTCGGGGTACGCCTCGGCGGCGTCGGAGACCATCTCCAACAGCCCGTCTCGGTACGCCTCGCGGGTCGGGCAGATGTACCCCCAGTCGAAGTAGGGTTGCTCGCGCGTGGCGAGTTCGCCCTCGTCGCTCACGGGAACCAGCGACGGGTCGTTTTCGGCGGCGGTGCTGTCGCCGAAGCACGAAATCATGTTTACGCCCGCCTCGACCGGTTCGGTTGCACGTCCCGTCACGTCCTTCATCTCGTAGAACCCACGCTCGAACTCGGGCCAGTCGAGTTCCTCGGGGTTTCGCGTCACCACGCCGTACATGGTTCGCCGTTCGGGTTCGCGCCGGTAAGACGTTTCGAACGCGGCATTCGACCCTCCGTCGGCTCCCCCCTCTTCAACCCCTTTCGAGTTCGCACCACAGACCTACCCCGGAGGAGACCCAATGCTCTAGTCCATGATTCGAACACTACTCGGCATCACGCGAGCCTGTTTGGGCGTCCTCCCGTCCGCGGCCCCCGGCGAGGACCGACCGCTGAAGGCGTTGCAGGGGTCCGGGAGTTCCTCGTTCGACAAGCTGAACATCCTGTCCCTGCTCGCGCAAGCGGGCTACGCCTTCCAGAAGGGTAACGCGAAGCGCGGCGCGCTCCTGCTCGGTGCGGCGACGATCGCCCCGAAGAGCAAGGAAGCGTCGTACCTCGTGCAGGGCGTCGTCACGCTCGACTCCATCCGCAAGCGACTGTCCTAAACGGCGGCCGCTGTAAACGGGGAGCGGCCGGGATGCGAAAAGTAAAGGATTGACTACCCACATTCTCCCGTATGGACTTCAGTCTCTCCGCAGAGCAGAAACAGATCCGGGATATGGTCGCGGAGTTCGTTGACGAGGAGATCAAACCTCGCGCGTCGGAAATCGACGAAACCGACGAGTTCCCCAGCGACCTCGTCTCGGAGATGGCAGATCTCGGCCTGATGGGCATGCCCTTCCCCGAGGAGTACGGCGGGGCCGGACTCGATTACCACTCCTACGCCATCGGTCTCGAAGAGATTTCGCGGGGGAGCGGCGGCCTCGGCACCATCGTCGCGGCCCACACCAGCCTCGCGGGTAACATGCTCTACGAGTTCGGGAACGAGGAGCAAAAACAGGAGTACCTCACGCCGCTCAACCAAGGCACCGACATCGGAGCGTTCGCCCTCTCGGAACCCGGCGCGGGAAGCGACGTCCCGGCGATGGACACCACGGCCGAGAAGGACGGCGACGAGTACGTCCTCAACGGCGGCAAACTCTGGATTTCGAACGGCTCCGTCGCCGACACCGTGACCGTCTTCGCCAAGACGGACCCCGATGCCGGTAACAAGGGAATCTCGTCGTTCGTCGTCCGCCCCGAGGAGGACGACGGCTTCCACGTCGAGGGAACCGAACACAAACTCGGCGACAAGGGTTGTCCGACGGCGGAACTCCGGTTCAGCGACCTTCGGATCCCCGAGGACCGCCTGCTCGGTGAGGAGGGCGACGGGTTCGTCCACGCGCTGAAGACGCTCAACGGCGGGCGTATCACCATCGCCGCGCGGAGCATCGGCCTCGCCCGCGCCGCGCGGGACGACGCGCTCGAATACGCCCAACAGCGCGAGCAGTTCGACCGGCCCATCAGCGACTTCCAGACCATCCAGCACAAACTGGCCGACATGGACACGAAGGTACAGGCCGCCAAACTGCTCATGCACCGCGCCGCCGACCGCAAGATTCGGGGCGAGGACTTCATCAAGCACGCCGCACAGGCCAAACTGTTCGCCAGCGAAATCTCGCGCGAAGTCGCCAACGAAGGGATTCAGATCCACGGCGGCTACGGCTACACGACGGATTTCGACGTGGAACGCTACTACCGCGACGCCAAACTGAACGAGATATACGAGGGAACGAGCGAAGTCCTCCGGAACACCATCGCGGCGCAGATGATGGACTAAGCTGAAGAGAGCTGAAAACGAAACGTGCGGTCGGTTCTTACTCCTTCGACACTTCTTCTTTCTTCTTACTCCTTCTCGCCGACGGGTTCGACCTGCTTTCCCGTCTCCTTGGGGATGACGCGCTGTTGGGCGTCCTCCCATTCCCGGTCGAGTTCCCGGCCGTCGAACAACCGGTCGAGGAAGACGGCGAGTCCGGCGACTTCGGAGTGCGGTTGGTTGGTCACGCCGACGTTCCAGTCGGCGGCTTCGTACACGTCGAACGAAACTTTCTCCGCCCCGACGACGACGAGGAGCGGTTCGTCCGCGTGTGCGTCCCGAATCTCGGTTTCCACGTCCTGTACGCGCTCGCCGTACATCGTGAGGTGGACGACGGTTCCCTCCCAGTTTCGGATGAGCGCCTTCTGACTGCCGGACAGTTCGACCTCGAACGGGCCGCCGAAGCGGTCGGTGATGTCGCGGATGGTCTCCTGCGATTGTCCCGCGTTGTCGGGAAGGACCACGCGGTCCGCACCCAACGCGCGGGCGGTGAGTCCGACGTGTGTGGTCATCCGTTCGTCGCGTCCGGGTCGGTGGCCGAGACGGACGACCGTGACCGACGGTTCGTCGTGCATACGCTTCGATGGCGGCCGAACGCGTTAGGAGGTTTCGAAATACGGATTGCGGTAACGCGACGTTTTTTCGACGGCGTTCCGGCAGACCGGAACACACTTCCCGGCCACAATCGCAGAACCGTGCATGCAACTCTCCGGTAAACGAGTTCTCGTAACCGGCGGTGCCGGTTTGGTTGGTTCCCAGATGGTCGACGACCTCGTCGCGGACAACGACGTGGTGGTCGCGGACGACCTCTCCAACGGAGTCGAGTCGTCCGTTCACGACGACGCCGAGTTCGTTCAGGCCGATTTAACCGACGAATCCGCCGTCGAGGCGGTCATCGACGGCTCCTTCGATGCCGTCTTCCATTTCGCCGCGGCGGATAAGTACGTCAACACCGACGACCCGCGGCCCCAGTTCGAGGAGAACGGCGAGATGACGTACAACATTCTCGAACGCATGGACGAGGTCGGCGTGACGAACTTCGCGTTTACGTCCTCCTCGACGGTGTACGGCGAGGCCCCGCGGCCGACGCCCGAAGATTACGCGCCGCTCGAACCCATCAGCATCTACGGGTCGGCGAAACTCTCGGAGGAGGCGCTCCTCTCAACGTTCGCCCACTCCTACGATTTCACCGTGTGGAACTTCCGATTCGCCAACATCGTCGGTCCGCGGTTCGGCGCGGGCGTCGTCCCGGACTTCGTGGAGAAGTTGGACGAGAACCCCGACGTGCTGACCATCCTCGGGAACGGACTCCAGGAGAAATCCTACATGCACGTCACCGAGTGCACCGAAGCGATGCGCTACGTCGTCGAGAACGCCGACGATGCGATGAACACCTACAACCTCGGGACGCGGACGACCACCTCGGTCAACGCCATCGCCGACATCGTGGCGGACGTGATGGACCTCGACCCCGAGTACGAGTACACCGGCGGCGACCGCGGGTGGACGGGCGACGTGCCGAAGATGCGACTGTCCATCGAGAAACTGTCCGCGCTGGGGTGGACGCCCGCACAGAGCAGCGACGAAGCGGTTCGTCGGGCGGCCGAGCAGTTGTACGATAGACTCGACTGACCCGGATTCGGTCGAACCTCGTTTTCGAAAATCAGACCGAAAAGTCCGTCCGCGCTTCCACGTCCTCGTCCATGATTTCGAGCGTTGCGACGACGGTGTACTGGCCCGGACTGGGGTCCGGCCACTCACCCGGATAGGTCCGCTCCGTATCCGGGTCGAACGACTCGGATTGGAGCGCCTGCGTGAACATCTTTCCGTCGCTCGCGCGCCAGATCTCCGCACCGTCTTCGAGGACGGCGAAATCCGCCTTGAGTCCGCTTCTGAACGTCACGTTCCGCGAATCGGCGTCCGGGTTTCGAACCGTCAGTTCGAACTCGACGGCTCCGCCGGTCGGCGTCGCCGTCACCTCGCTTTCGAGCGTCATTATTTTCCGTACGATGTCCTGCCTCGAAAAGGTTGTCCTCCGGGTACACCCGGCCACTGCCTACCGTCGGTGGTTCGCGTCCCGGAATTCCCCCGCTGGTGCCGAGAAGGTGCCGGTAAAAGCGCATCGTCGGTGCGATGCGGTGGTGGTATGCGATGCGATTGGTGGTGGGGTGAAGTGTCCGTTCAGATCGCGGAGTACACGTCGAGCAGGCCGTTACCCTGCTGGTTGCTGGACAGGCCGAGGTTCTCCGCCGTGTTGTTGAGTCGGCTTCGCGCGCCGGTGTTGGAGTAGCCGAGCTGTCCCATCAGGATGCCCGCGGCACCGGCGACGTGTGGGCAGGCCATCGAGGTTCCCGAGAGAGTGTCGTAGCTGTCCCCGTAGTAGGTCGAGTAGATGCTGCTGCCGGGCGCGGCGAGTTCGACTTCCGGACCGGTACTGGAGAAGTACGAGAGGCCGTCCGAATCGTTCGTCGAGCTGATAGCCACGCACTCGCTGTACACCGCCGGATAGCCCACGCAGTTCGAGCACGGACCCGAGTTACCGGCCGCCGTGGCGAGGAACACGCCGTTATCGTAGGCGTACGAAACCGCGTCCTTGAGCGCCGAGGAACCGGACGAACCGCCGAGGCTCATACTCCCGACGTCCCAGCCTTGGTTCGCGACGTACTCGACACCCGCCGCGATATCGGAGTACGAACCGCTTCCGTTGCTGTTCAGGACTTTGACGGCGTGGAGCGTGGCCTCGGGCGCGACGCCGACGACGCCCTGTCCGTTGTCTTCGGCGGCCGCGATACCGGCGCAGTGGGTTCCGTGGCCGTTGTCGTCGTCCCAGCTCGACCCGACGTAGGACGTTCCGCTACCGAGGTTGTTGTCGAGGTCGGGATGCGAGGCGTCGATACCGGTGTCGATGATGGCGATGTCGGCACCCGACCCCGTGTACCCGGAGTCGTGGGCGGCATCCGCGTCCACGCGGTCGACACCCCACGGAAGCGTCTGTGCGTACGCGTGCATCGTCCCGTCTTCCTCGACGTAGCGTACCTCGCTTCGCTGTTCCAGTGCCGTGATGGCGCGCTTGGGTACTTCGAGCGTAACCGCGTCGAACGAGAAGTCGTGGTGAACCACCGATGCCGCATCGAGCGCCGCCCGTCGCCCCGATTCGCCCGTATAGCCGATGTTGACCCGTACTCTATCGCTCGGCTTCGCGTTTGCGAAACCGGTGACGGCGAGTCCTGCCGTCGCACCGCCTGTGACCTTGAGAACGTTACGTCGTGAAACGCCGTTTTTGTTGCGTGGCATTGCAGGCAAAACGATGAAGTATATTCTCTTAAATTTTTTTCTGAGATTATGAGATTAATTAGAATAGACTAACTTGTGAAATAATTTGTGGCGTTACCCACCGCCGTTCAGTTATTGCTCGAATCGAATCCCAGTGCTGCAGCGACGTCTACGAGGCCGTAGCCCTGTTCGTCGCTCGATAAGCCGAGGTCCTCCGCGGTGTCGCGCAATCGCTGTCGTGCGCCGGTGTTCGAGTAGCCCGCGGCCATCACTTGGGCGGCCGCGCCGGAGACGTGTGCCGTTGCCATCGACGTGCCCGAGAGGGTCTCGTAGGTGTCGTCCCAGTACGTCGATTCGATGTCCTGACCGGGTGCGGCGAGTTCTATCTCCGGTCCTCTGCTCGAAAAGCTGGCGATGTCGTCGCTTTGATTCGTCGCACTCACCGCGATGACTTCCGACGCCGAGGCCGGATAGCCGACGCAACCGCCGCTGCACGGCCCGGACCCGCCCGCCGCACCGACGAGGAGACATCCGTTGTCGTAGGCGTACTGCACGGCGGCATCGACCGTCGAGGAACTCGACGACCCGCCGAGGCTCAGGTTGATGACGTCGTGTCCGTGGTCGGCCGCCCACTCGATACCGGCCGCGATATCGGAGTACGACCCCGCCCCGGTGCTGCTGAGAACCTTCACGGCGTGGAGCGTGGCCCCGGGCGCGACGCCGACGACGCCGCTGTAGTTATCGACGGCCGCGATAGTGCCCGCGACGTGCGTCCCGTGGCCGTTGTCGTCGCTCCACGAACTCCCGACGAAGGATTTCCCGGACCCGACGTTCGCCTGCAGGTCGGGATGGTTCGCGTCGATGCCGGTGTCCACGACCGCCACGTCCACCCCGGTTCCGGTCGCACCGTTCGCGGTTGCGACCTCGCCATCCACGCGGTCCACGCCCCACGGAAGGGTTTCGCCGAGGGCGTGCATCGTGCCGTTCTCCTCCACATAGGTCACGCCCGGTGCCGATTCGAGCGCGGAAATCGCGGCCTCCGGGACACGAATCGTCACCGCGTCGATGCCCGAGAACTCCCGAACGACGTCGTTCGCCGATTCGAGAGCCAGCCGACGACCTGCCCGACTTTCGAACCCGATGTTCACTCCCCGAAGTTCGCGTTTTCCGGCGGCGACGCCGCTCGCACCGACGCCAACCATCGATACGCCGGTCGCTTTCAGCACGCTTCGTCGCGTCGCATTCTTGATTTCTTTCGACATCAATTCATATATAAAATACAACCACATAATATTTTCTAATATTAGATGAAAATATTGTCCGGAGGACGAGAGAGACGCTATTCCCGACTCTATGCGGATCGTTCCTTGCTCAAACAAGACGAAAGAGGGGGTCGTTCGGGTATCTTCGCCGTTCAGTTGTCGCTGGAGTCGTAGCCGAGCGCCGCGGCGACGTCGAGGAGGCCGCTTCCCTGCACGTTGCTCGACAGACCGAGGTCCTTTGCCGTGTTCAGGAGTCGGCTCTCGGCATCGCGGGCCGAGTACCCCTGTGCGATGAGTTGACCGGCGGCACCGGCGACGTGCGGAGTCGCCATCGACGTGCCCGAGTACGTGTCGTAGCCGCTGGGAACGGTCGAGTAGATGTCGGTACCGGGTGCGATGATGTTCACCTCGGGACCTTGACTGGAGAACGAGGACTGCTGGTCGCTGTCGTTCGAGGACGCGACCGTGATGGTCTCGGAGTACGCCGCCGGATAGCCGACGCAGTCGGTACACTGTCCGTCGTTTCCGGCCGCGGCGACGATGACGACTCCGTTGTCGTAGGCGTACTGAATCGCGTCGTGCAGGGCTTGCGAGCCCGAAGAGCCGCCGAGGCTCATGCTCGCCACGTCCCAGCCCTGGTCCGCGACGTACTCGACACCGGCCGCGATGTCGGAGAAGGAACCGCTACCGGAGCAGTCGAGAACCTTCACGGCGTGGAGCGTCGCTTGCGTCGAGACGCCGACGACGCCCTGCCCGTTGTCCACGGCGTTCGCGATACCGGCACAGTGGGTTCCGTGGTTGTTGTCGTCGGACCACGAGTCGTTACAGGAGTTACTGTTGCCGTAGAGGATACAACTCCCGGTGTATCCGCCGCTCCCACAGGAGACAAATGATTTGCCGCTACCGATGTTCGCCTGCAGGTCGGGATGGTCGTCGTCGATACCGGTGTCGATGATGGCGATGTCGGCACCCGAACCCGTGTCACCGTTCGAGTGTGCGACCTCGGCGTCCACGCGGTCCACGCCCCACGGGAGCGTCTGACCGAGTGCTTCCATCGTACCGTTCTCCTCCACGTAGCGGATGTTCGGGTTCTTTTCGAGTGCCGTTACCGCGCGCTTGGACACGCGAATCGTCATCGCCTCGATGGAGTTGAACTCACGGACGATTTCGTCCGCGCTGCTCCGGGCCATCGCGCGACCGCGTGCGCTCTTGAATCCGACGTTGACCTCCACCTTGTCCGTCGGTGCTGCCGACGCCAGGCCGGTCGCCCCGGCCGCCGCTAGCGAGCCACCTGTTACTTTGAGTACGTTCCGACGTGATACGCCATTGGCTTTCCTTGCCATACCATTAGTCAATACATAACATGGGTTTAAAAAATTAACTATTATACTTTATATAAATATAATATCTAGGAAATTATACGTTAATCCGGCTGCTAAACGTAGAATGATAATGGGTTGGGCCGACAATTACGTGAAAACGGTAGAAAACGTACTGTCGGTGACAGTCGGCCGTTCAGTTGTCGCTGGAGTCGTAGCCGAGTGCCGAGGCGACGTCGAGAAGACCCGAACCGGTCTCGTTGGCGGACAGCCCGAGGTCTTCTGCGGTCTGCTTGAGGGTGTCTCGTGCCTGCGTGTTCGACGCGCCGTTGGCCATCAACTGTCCGGCGGCACCGGCGACGTGCGGGCAGGCCATCGAGGTTCCCGAGAGAGTGTCGTAACCGCCGGGGACGGTCGAGTAGATGCTACTGCCCGGTGCGGCGATTTCGACTTCCGGACCGGTACTGGAGAAGTACGAGAGGCCGTCCGAATCGTTCGTCGAACCCACCGCCATCACTTCGGGGTAGGCAGCCGGGTATCCCACACAGTCCGTACACGGACCCGAGTTACCGGCGGCCGCGACGAGGAACACGCCGTTGTTCACGGCGTATTGGCACGCGTCTCGGAGCGTCGCTGAGCCGGACGAACCGCCGAGGCTCATACTCCCGACGTCCCAGCCCTGGTCCGCGACGTACTCGATACCGGCCGCGATGTCGGAGTACGAACCGCTCCCCCGCGAGCTGAGCACTTTGACAGCGTGAAGCGTCGCTTGCGTCGAGACGCCGACGACGCCCTGCCCGTTGTTCACCGCGTCCGCGATACCGGCACAGTGGGTCCCGTGTTCGTTGTCGTCGTCCCAGTTGTTTCGGCACGTCTTCTTGCCACCGCGACATTTGACGAACGATTTGCCGCTACCGATGTTCGCCTGCAAGTCCGGGTGGTCGGAATCGATACCGGTGTCGATGATGGCGATGTCGGCACCCGAACCCGTGTCACCGTTCGAGTGTGCGACTTCGGCATCCACGCGGTCGATACCCCACGGGAGGGTCTGGCCCAACGCCTGCATCGTGCCGTTCTCCTCCACGTAGCGGATGTTCGGATTCTTTTCGAGCGCCGTTGCCGCGCGCTTGGACACGCGAATCGTCATCGCCTCGATGGAATCGAACTCGCGGACGATTTCGTCCGCACTACTTCGAGTCATCGCGCGACCGCGTGCGCTCTTGAATCCGACGTTGACCTCCACTTTGTCCGTCGGCGCTGCCGACGCCAGGCCGGTTGCCCCGGCCGCCGCTAGCGAGCCACCTGTTACTTTGAGAATATTCCGCCGTGATACGCCATTGGCTTTCCTTGCCATGCGGCTGTATCAATAAACTACATCGTAATATAATTTCCTGCTATAAATTGAGAAATTAATATTCAGAAGCGTCTCTCGGTCGGGGTTGAACACCGCTCCGACCCCTGTCAGGCCCCGGTTTTCCCGTTCTCCTCGACGTACCGTATCTCGGGATGATCGTCGAGTTCCGCCCAGTCCTCTCGTGAGATTCGAATCGTCACCACGTCGAGCGATTCGAACTCCCGAACGACCTCCACGGCGGCGTCCATCGCCGCGTTCTTGCCGTCGGTCCCGTCGTAGCCGACGTTCACCTCGACAGTATCCCGGCCGGAATCTCCCTTGCCATGGTTCGCCACACCATGTTACTACTACACAATAGTTATTAAAACATTCTTCTTCCGTTCAAATATTCCATAATAAATCTATTTTAACACTTCCATCGAACAAATCAAAACTCGAACACGTTCGTCGTCCCTTCGAACGACACGTCTTTTACCCGGAAAGACCCAACTACACCCGTGCAAATCGTTGGGTACGAGACTGGTGCGGCGGGAGACGACCCGCCAGCGTTGCTGGTGGACGACGACGGGACCCTTTCGCGCGAACCGCTCGAACGCGGAGTCGAACTGGAATACACGCTCGGCGACAGACACTGTGCGGGTACGTTCGACGGTTCGACGCACATCGCGTGTTCTCGCCCCAACGCCCCCTACTGTGACGCACACACCAGTACGTGGGTGTGTGCCCGGTGTACCGGAACGTGCCTCAAGGCCGAGATGGACTGCTACGAGGACCACGCCATCTACCTCGCAGCATTCGGTCCGACGACGGTCAAAGTCGGCGTTACGCGCGAATGGCGACTGCAAACACGACTCCGCGAGCAGGGTGCGGACCGCGCCGCACACCTCCAAACGGTGAAAGACGGGCGAATCGCCCGCGAACTGGAGGCCGAAATCGCGGAGACGTTCACCGACCGCGTTCGCGTTCCGGCGAAGATTCGCACCCTCGACCAACCGGTGGACGAGGCGGTCTGGCGGGACGCCCTCTCCCGGTTCGATCCGCTCGACACCTTCTCGTTCGACTACGGTTTCGAACTCGAATCGGCACCCGTCCACGAAACCCTCGCCAGCGGCACCGTCCTCGGGACGCAAGGCCGCGTCCTCGTCCTCGAACGCGGCGGAACGACCTACGCGACGGACATGCGCGACCTCGTGGGCTACGAACTCGAACGCGGCGCGACCGATCGAAGCCTGCAGGCCAGCCTCGGCACCTTTTAGGCCGCGGATTCCCCAGTTTCGGTGTGGCCGACGTGACCCTCACGTTCGAGAACGGTACGCTCCGCGTCGAAACCGAGCGCGACGTTCCGTTCGCCGACTCCGACCCCCGCTCGAAGACGCTCCGAGCGCCCGCTTTCCGCTACGCCGCTATCCGCGACTACTGCGAGGAACGCGGGATTTCGGTGGACGATTCCGTCCTCGACGCGCCCGATTTACCGCCGTGTTACTCCGCCTACGAACTCCGGGACTACCAGCAGAAGGCGCTCGATTCGTGGGAAGACGCGGACCGACGCGGCGTCCTCGAACTGCCGACCGGAAGCGGAAAGACCGTCATCGGCGTCAAAGCCATCGAACGCTGTCAGGCCGCGACCCTCGTCGTCGTCCCGACTATCGACCTGCTCGAACAGTGGCGGCGCATCCTCGACACCGAGTTCGACGTTCCCATCGGCCAACTCGGCGGCGGCGAACAGAACGTCGAAGCCCTCACCGTCTCGACGTACGATTCCGCCTACCTCCGGGCCGACGACATCGGCGACCGGTTCGGTCTCGTGCTCTTCGACGAGGTTCACCACCTCGGCGGCGAGGGCTACCGCGAAATCGCGCGCCTCCTCGCCGCCCCCGCTAGAATGGGGCTGACGGCGACGTTCGAGCGACCCGACGGTGCCCACGAAGTCGTCAGCGAACTCGTCGGGGAGAAAGTCTTCGACGTCCACGTGGACGAACTCGCCGGAACCCACCTCGCACCCTACGACGTGAAACGGTTGACCGTCGAACTCACGCCCGAGGAGCGCGAACGATACGAGGACGCCCAAGGCGTGTTCACGGACTACCTCGCCAGTTCCTCGATTCGGATGCGGAGCGGCAGCGACTATCAGGAACTCGTCAAGCGCTCGGGGAGCGACCCGAAGGCACGCGAAGCCCTCCTCGCAAAACAGCGCGCACGCGACATCATGATGAACAGCGAGGGAAAGGTGACGGCCCTCGCGGACATCCTCGACGCCCACCGGGACGACAGAATCATCGTATTCACCGCGCACAACGACCTCGTGTACCGCCTTTCGGAGCGCTTTCTCCTCCCGGCTATCACGCACCGAACCTCGACGCCCGAACGCCGGGACGTTCTCGATAGATTCCGACGCGGGGAGTACTCGCGCGTCATCACCTCGAACGTGCTGGACGAGGGGGTCGACGTTCCCGACGCCAACGTCGCCGTCGTCCTCTCCGGGAGCGGGAGCGAACGCGAGTTCACCCAACGCCTCGGCCGAATCCTCCGAGCGAAGGAGGACGGCGGACGCGCACTCCTGTACGAAGTCGTCACCGAGGAGACGGCGGAAGTCCGCGTCGCAAACCGCCGCCGATAATTTTCCTGTCGTCCACCGATAGCGACTCACTCGGCCAACAGTCGAGCGCTGACCCTAACCGTCGAGGACTGTCTTTCGTCCGCTCCAGATAGTATGCTCTGTTTCTATACTATACATTATCTCTATGGTTTTGATAGTATTTTGGTAGTATTCAATATTCCGATGCACTTTCACTCAAACGGGGACGACCCCACTTCCTCTGACATGGCTCTCAGGGGTCGTCCCCGTTCGACGATTCCGCTATGGAGGCCGATGATGACCGACGTATCCACCACCTCGACCGAGGAGTACGAGCTACTGACCGCGAAACAGAAGGAGCGACACGGCAACACCGAGACCGCGACGGTGCAAGACGTCCGCGTGAGCCGAGCACAAGTCAGTCTCACGCTCGCCTTCGACTGGACGGCCGACGAGACCCGACTCGTCTACGATTTGGACGACGCCCGCGACGTGCGCAAACTCGAAGCGCTGACCGACGAACGCGGCTTCGAGTTCGCACAGGTCGGCCACCTCGACGGCCTCACGGTATCCGTCCGGTACACGAGTCAGGGCTGGGTTCCGACCACTCACCTCCCCTACACGGAGAGCGAAGGCTCCATCGCCGAGACGTTCCGAACGGAACTCGAACTGTTCGGACGGGAACTCGCGCGAACGCCCGGTTTCCTTCGCCGATTCGTCACGTGGACCAACTCGCTCTCCACGAAACAGGTCATCATCGGCGTCATCATCATCAAAAAACTGCTGGTGGTCGCTGTCCTCGTCGGACTGGTGCTGTAATTATTTTAGATTGATGCTGATCGAGGTGCTGCTCGCCTCGCTGTATTTCTCGTACGTCACCTCGAACGGGACCTCTACGTCTTTCGTTTCCTTTCCGGGAACCGTCACCGTCGGGTTCATTTCGTGTACCACGTCGTTGAGGTCGGCCGTCACCTCGAGTTCCGCGGACTCCTCGCTGTCCCCGTGATTTTGAATCGTGACGACGACCACGAGCTTGCCGTCGTCGCCTTTCTTCGGTCGAATCTTGAGGCTTTCCAAGTTCCCCGCTCGACTCCTATCACCGTCGTCTTGGTTACCGCCGCGACCGCCGAGAATGGCCGCACAGCCACCGGTAGAGGCGAGAGCAGCAACGAGGCCGAACTGTTGGAGGGCGTCTCGTCTTCGCATACTCCATACAGATTGGAGCGGTTGGAATGAATCTTCTCATTCAGACGCCTTTTGTACACCGGACGTGTATTTTCGGCCGTGCTTACCAAAGACCTGCTCCGGGTGTCCCGCGCCGGGGGAGGCTATCATCCGCGGTTCGCCGGTCGTGAACAGCGACCGCTCGCCGCACGCATCCTCGGCACGTATCAGGGGCACGTCGGCGAACCGTACGGTCAACTTCGGTCCGCGCTTTCGGACCTCGAAACCGACGCGCCCGACTTCAAACTCGTTCGCGGGTTCGCCAAACTCCTGGACCGGGAAGCGACGTTCGAGACGTCGGCGGTCGTGCCCCCCGAACGCGCCCGAAGCGTCGCCTTCGAAGCGGCCGAAGCCGTGAACGTGGTCACCGAGGAGGAGCGGGAAACCGCACTCCGACGTGCGGCAGAGCGCCTCGGTTCGACGCCGGACGACGTGGCCGATTCGTTGTACGCCGACCTCGAAGAGCGCCAACTGCTGGTCGCGTTCGACTCCCGCTGGGACCCGGACGAACTCGTCTCCCAGTACAACCTGTCGCTCGCCCAAACCGCGCTGTTCGACGCGACGGAACTCCGGGTACGAAGTTCGGACCCCCGGGCGCTCGTTTCGGCCGTCAAACGGCTTCGATTGATGTACGAAATCCACGAGACGGACGCCGGACGTGAAGTCGTCGTCACCGGCCCGGACGCGCTCTTTCGCTCGACGCGGCGCTACGGGACGCGGTTCGCCCGACTACTCCGAACCGTCGTCAAAGCCGAGGACTGGCGACTCACGGCGACCATCGACGACCGCGGAACCGAACGCCAACTGGTGCTCACCGACGACGACCCGGTTCGACCGCCGGGGACGGAACCCATCGCGGACGTATCGTTCGACAGCGAGGTGGAACGGGAGTTCGCCACCCGGTTCGAGGCGCTCGATTTGGACTGGGACCTCGTGCGCGAACCCGAACCGCTGGCGGCCGGTGCGCGAGTGATGATTCCCGACTTCGCCTTCGACTACCGACACGCCGACTTCCGGGTGTTCTTCGAAATCATGGGCTTCTGGACGCCCGAGTACGTCGAAAAGAAGCTCTCGCAACTGGACGCCGTGGACGACGTGCAACTGCTCGTCGCGGTGGACGAGAGCCTCGGCGTCGGCGAGGAGATAGCCGCCCGCGACCACCGCGCGATTCCGTACTCCGGGTCGATTCGTCTCAAGGACGTCCGCGACGCGCTCCGCCGATACGAGGACGAACTGGTCGCGGAAAGCGCCGCGGCGCTCCCCGACGAACTCGTCCCGGACGCGGACGTGATTTCGCTCGCCGACCTCGCCACGGCGCACGGCGTGAGTGAGGACGCGTTGGAGGACGCGACGTTTCCGGACCATCGACGCGTCGGGAGAACGCTAGTACGTCCCGCCGTGCTCGCCGACCTCGACGCGGAAATCGAGGACGGGATGGCCTACTCGACGGCGAAATCCGTCCTCGAAGACCGCGGAATCGAAGACGACAGCGCGCTCCTCTCCGAACTCGGTTACGCCGTCGAGTGGGAGGGTTTGAGCGGCGGCGTGATTCGAACACGGGCCGAAGAATAGAACGTTCGCCCGTTTCAGAGGTCACGCTGTCGTCCGCCGGGAACGAGCGACTGGAGTTCGCCGTGAAGGAACAGTCCGACGCCGAGCGGTTCGATTTCGCCGGCGATTTCGTGCGCGGCGATGAGGTATCCCCAGTCGCCGTCCCACTCGATTTCTTGGTCCTCGCCGCGGGCGAAGCGACGGGCCTGCTCGCCGTCGAGTTCGACGACGTTCTTCGTCGCGCGCCGACCGAACCGCTGTGCCGCGTTCGTCGTCGGCTTCCAGTGTCGCTGTCGCGTGCGCAGGAACGTCATCCCGAGCGCTTCGATGTGGACGGGCGACTCCAAATCGCCGTCGAGTATCCAGATTTTACCTTTCCCCTTCTCCCAAAAGGAGGCTTCCTCGAACGTCTCCGGCGGAATTCCGAACCGGTCGTCCCACCAGTCGAGGACTTCCTCCCTGCTCGCGCGTCCCGACACCTCTCGGTCTTCCTCGGTGGCCGGGAGGCGGTCGAACCGCTGGCCGTCGTTCGTCGCCAGTTCCGTCCCGTCGTCTCCGTTTTCGCTCATTGGCCCACCTCCAGTTTCGCGCAGAAGAATCCGCCCGTGTCGTTGTGGTGCGGATAGAATCGTTTCGCCTTCCGGATGCTCTCGTCGAACTCGTCGCCGTGCCACTCCGTGAGGCCGGGTTCGGACCGCAGGCCGATGTCGTACTCGACCAGTCGGCAGTCCTCGCGCGCGAGAACGTAATCCAGAACCGCCTCGTTCTCTTCGGGCGCGAACGTGCAGGTGGAGTACACCACGGTTCCGCCTTCCCGCGTGGCCTGCACCGCGCGGCGAAGGATGCCCTTCTGGACGCCCGCGACGCCCTCGATGTGGTCCAATCCCCAATCGTCCAGCGCGGTCGGATTCTTTCGAACCGTCCCCTCACAGGAACACGGTACGTCCACCAGCGCCGCGTCGAACGCGGAGAGGCCGAACGGCTTGAGCGAGAAGTTCCGGGCGTCCTGATTCGTCACCGCGGCGCAGGTGACGCCGAGCCGTTCGGTGTTGAACCGGAGCGCCGACAGGCGACCGAGGTTGCTGTCGTTCGCCACGACGAGTCCCGTATCGTCCATCAGCGCGGCGAGTTGCGTCGTCTTGCTTCCCGGCGCGGCACAGGAATCGAGCACGCGCTCGCCCGGTTCCGGGTCGAGGACGAACGCCGGAATCGAAGAGACCTCTTCCTGTCCGTGCGTCCAGCCGTGAAACGAGGGCCACGTGTTGCCGGGTTTCCCCTCGATTTCCAGTACGTTCTCGTTCCACTCGCGCGGCGTCCACTCCACGTTTTCCTCGTCGAACGCCCGTGTCGCCTGCTCTCGGGTCGCTTTGATGCGGTTTACTCGTACGACCGAGGGTAGCGGACGCTCACACGCCGCGCGAAACGCCTCGAAATCGTCGAGTATCGGTTCGTAGCGCTCCAGTGGGTCCATTGCTCGCCTATGCGGGCGAGAGGTGTTTGTGGGTTTCGAAGCCGCCGTCGCTCCCGTCCTCGTTTTTAAGGTGAATCCACCCGAATGGACCGGTATGACGAACATCGCCGTGGTCGCGGACGACATCGAACTCGACGCACCGACGCTGGTCGAAGGGCTCCCCGGACTGGGGTTGGTCGGTAAAATCGCCACCGACCACCTCATCGAGCAGTTCGACATGACCTACTACGCGGCGGTGGACTGCGAGGGAATCCCTCAAATCGCCGTATACGAGGGCGGCGACCGGGACCTGCTCCCGCCGGTTCGGTTCTACGCCGACGAGGAACGGGACCTGCTCGCGTTGCGAAGTGACGTTCCGATTTCGTCCGAGGCCGCGCCCCAGTTCGCGCGGTGTGTCACCTCGTGGGTCGATTCGCACGACGCGACCCCGCTCTACCTGAGCGGCCTTCCACACCAGAAACAGGCCGGTGAGGTCCCCGAACTCTACGGCACCGCGACCGGCGACTTCGGACAGTTGCTCGACGAGCACGACATCGGCTCCCCGTCCGAAACCGGCGCTATCAGCGGCCCGACCGGTGCGCTCCTCCACCGCGCCAGTAGGAGCGGCGTCGGCGCTATCGGCCTCATCGTCGAGTCCGACCCCAGGTTCCCCGACCCCGAGGCGGCCCGCATCCTCCTCAAGGACGCCATCGACCCCATCGCCGGAATCGACGTGAACACGGACGAGTTGGTCGAGAGCGCCGAGGAAATCCGCGAACAGAAAGAGCAGTTCGCCCAGCGGATGCAGGAAACCGAAGAAGCCGAGAGTTCGCAGGCAAAGCCGCTCAGGATGTTCCAATGAACCTTTTACGACGGTCAGATGTCAACGGTCGCGTGCCGTAGCGCGCGACCGCTGACTGCTTCCCTGTAAAAGGTTCATCAAAAGCAGCAGAAGACGTTCCTGCTCGCTTCACTCCGCGGGCTGCGACTTCCTGGCCTTCGTTCGCTCCGCTCACGAAGACACTCCTCGCTCGCTTCGCGTTGCTCCGCTCGCTCGTCGGCCCGGAAAATCTCCGATTTTCCGGAGAGAGTGCTAGCAACCAGTGGTTGTGTCGATTGCTGACTTCTGGTGATTGTGTCAACTGCAACAGTCCACATCGAAGCCATCGCCTTTTTCCATTCCAACCGCTTTTCCCCACTCATGAGCGATACGGACGACGTAGATTTGGACCAGTTCTTCCGCGACGTGGACAAGGTGTACAGCGAGTACGACAACGGCTACATGGACGCGGATGCCGCGCTGTCGGTCATCGACGACCATCTCGAAGCGCTCCGCGCACAGGTCAAGTAACCGAAGCGAAGAATTATCCTCCCCCGTTACGTGGTCTCCGGCGTATGACCGGCTTTTCGGACAGGGTTGAGCACGTATCGATAAGCGGCATTCGGAAGGTGTTCGAGGCGGCGGGCGAGGACGCTATCAATCTCGGACTCGGGCAACCGGACTTCCCGACACCGGACCACGCTCGGGAGGCGGCGCTCGAAGCCATCGAATCGGGGGCGACGGACGCCTACACGTCGAACAAGGGGATTTCCCAACTTCGTGAGGCCATCAGCGCGAAACACGAACGGGACAACGACCTCGTGGTCCCGCCGGAGAACATCATCGCCACGGCGGGCGGGAGCGAGGCGCTCCACATCGCCCTCGAAGCGCACGTCGGCGCGGGCGAGGAGGTCATCTTCCCCGACCCCGGTTTCGTCGCCTACGACGCCCTGACGCACATCGCTGGCGGAACGCCGAAACCGGTCCCGCTCCGCGAGGACTTGACCCTCAACCCCGCGACGGTCGAGGAGAACATCACCGACGACACCGCGGCCTTCGTCGTCAACAGCCCCGGCAACCCGACCGGCGCGGTGTCGAGCGAGGAGGACATGCGTGAGTTCGCCCGCATCGCGGACGAACACGACGTGCTCTGCATCTCGGACGAGGTGTACGAACACATAGTCTTCGAGGGCGAGCACTACTCGCCGATGCAGTTCGCCGAGACGGACAACGTGGTCGTGGTCAACGCCTGCTCGAAGACCTACTCGATGACCGGGTGGCGACTCGGCTGGGTCGCCGGAAGCGAGCGCCGAATCGAGCGCATGCTTCGCGTCCACCAGTACGTGCAGGCCTGTGCGAGCGCCCCGGCGCAGTTCGCGGCGTTGGGCGCGCTCACCGGCCCACAGGACCCCGTGGACGAGATGGTCGCCGCCTTCGAGGAGCGCCGCGACGTACTCCTCGACGGGTTGTCCGACATCGGCCTCGAAACGCCGACGCCGCAAGGTGCGTTCTACGCCATGCCGAAAGTCCCCGAGGGATTCGTGGACGAGGTGCTCGACCGCGGCGCGGTCATCGTCCCCGGCGAAGCCTTCGGCGAGCACGGCGAGGGCTACGCTCGAATCTCCTACGCGACGAACGTCGAGGAACTCGAAGCCGCGCTCGAAATCATGGGCGAGGCGGCGGACGCTATTCGCTGAATTTTCCGATTTCTCCCGGCCTGAGACTTTATCATCGCGGGCGTTGTGAATCGATTCGATGCCCATCTCGCGCCACGGTTCCGGCGTGGTCCCCGCAGCACGTGCAGTCGCATCGCAGGTGCATCCGGTGTTCATGCTCCCTCCCGTCGCCGCCTCGTGGTTCGGCAGCATGCTGGCCGGACACTTCTCGCTGGTGACGGGACTCCTCCACATGACCGCCATCTTCGCGGCCGTCTACACGGCCCACGTCAAGGACGGCTACGTGGATTTCTACTTTCGGGGCGAGGACGACGATCATCCGATTACCGAGCGGGGCTGTAAACTCCTGCTCGCCGCGGCGGGTGCACTGTTCGCGGCGTGTCTCGCGGGACTCTGGCTCACCGTCGGCATCGGCGCGGTCCTCATCACGCTCCCGACGTGGTTCATCGGCTACCTCCACGCGCCGCAACTCGACACGAACCCCGTCACGACGACGACGGGCTATCCGCTCGGTATCGCGCTCTCCATCCTCGGCGGCTACTACGTTCAGACGGGGACGCTCTCGCCCGTCGCGCTGGCGTTCGCGTTCGTCTTCCTCGTCCTCCTCTCGGGCGTGAAGGTCATCGACGACGCGCAGGATTACGAGTACGACCGCTCCATCTCGAAGCGAACCGTCGCGGTCGTCCTCGGCAGAAATCGCGCCCGGATCGCGGCCTACGGACTCATTCTGACCGCGCTCCTCTGCGTACTCGGATTTTCGGTGGCGCGGGTGTTCCCGCCGAGTTCCGCTCTCGCGGTGCTGGCCTTCGGCGTCGTGGCCGGAATCGCGTACCGGAGCGGACCGGAACTCGCCACGATGTTGCTCATTCGAGGGTCCTACGTCTTCCTCGCGCTGTTGCTAACGGCGGTGTGGTTTCGACCGCTCTCATGAGCCAACGGTCGAACCGCGAGACTGGGTTCACTTTCCTCGTCGATGAGTGCCGTGCTCGACGAATCGTCCCACGACCGCGTTCGATCGTTTCGAATTGGACAGTCCGATAGCAGTGCTCTATATCCCCGTTCGACTCCTCCGTCTAGATGGGTGGGATAGAATGGCATCGACACACCAGAGCAACGTTGAGACGGTACGGACGGTGTACGAGGGATTCAACGAGGGCGACCTCGAATCGGTTCTGGCCACGATGGCCGAGAACGTCGAATGGGTCGAACCAGTGGGGTTCGTCTTCGCCGGGACCTACCACGGCCCCGATGCAGTGCGGGAGAACGTCTTCGTTCCGGCCATGGAACGATTCGAGTCGTTTCGGGTCGAACCGGACCGGTTCATCGACGGCGGTGATACGGTCGTCGCCGTGGGGACGTTCCATGCGACGACTGAAGACGGCGAGCGAATAGAGAGTCCGTTCGCACACGTCAACGAGCTACACGACGGCCACATCACCCGGTTTGTGAACTATACGGACACCGCCCTGTGGCGGTAGGCGGTCGACGTGTGGCTCCACGAATCGGCACACTACCGGGCGGACGAGGGTTGCGCGCGATGAGCCCGATACCGCAACCCACCCGCGTTTCGTTACCACTTCGACCTGCCGAGCCAATCGTATCGACGGAGGCCACTACGGACCGCTCGTTTCTCGAACGTCCGCATCGACACCGCGCAACCGAATCGGACACCTGACTGAAGTAACGCTTACGCCCCCGCTCCCCGTTTTGTAACCGTACCCGTGACCGACCGACCAGTAACTGAAGACAAAGCCTACGCCTATATCACCCGCAGCGGTGCTCAGTTCCGCCAACTGCTCGTGTTCGAACACGCCAACGAGGACGCGGGCGTGCAGGTACCGAAAGGAACCATCGAGGACGGGGAGGACCCCCGCGAAGCCGTCGTCCGAGAGGTGCGAGAGGAGAGCGGGTTGACCGAATTCGACTCGATCCGACCGCTCTCGACCGACGTGTGGAATCACCACGAGAAGCCGAAAGCGTATCGTCGCCACTTCTTCCACCTCGTCGCGAACGTGGAGCGCGACGAATGGCGTCACACGGTCACCGGCAGCGGCGAGGACAACGGCGTCGTCTACAGCTACTTCTGGGTTCCTCCCGGCGCGTGTTCGCTCGCCCGGGACATGGACGACTACATCGAGCGAATTTTGGATTAATCGCGGTCCAGAGACTGGCACCGGTCAACCCACAGTCGTTCGAAGGTCGCGTTCGTGACGACCCGCCCAGTGAGGTCGGAAATCTCGGTGACATCTTCGCTTTTGCACCACGAGACGCATCGTTCGTACGTCCCCATCGAAATATCGTCCGTGTCCCGGACGACGCGGAGTTCGTCCGCACCGGTGAGATGGGCGGCGAAGGTGCGCGCGTGTGTCCGTCCGTGAACGTCCATCTGTCGTCGAATTTCCGAACCGGGAGCGGGTCGTAGTTCGGCGCGTCGAAGTCGAACCACTGCGTCACGAGCGAGAGTTTCAAACCGTCGAGGTACAGCTGACTCGGTTGAACCGCCGTGAGCGGGAGGGTAAACGAATCGGCTACTGGGGAGCCCATCACGACCGTATGTCAACGCTTATCCACGAAAATACCGTGGATGAACGCATGCCCGAACTGACCCACGACGACGCTATCGTCAACGGCGTCCGTCTCCACTACGTCGAGGCCGGAGACGGACCGCTCGTCCTCCTCCTCCACGGCTTTCCCGAGTTCTGGTACTCGTGGCGCGAGCAGATTCCGGCGCTCGCGGCGGCGGGATATCACGTCGTCGCGCCCGACATGCGCGGCTACAACGATTCGGAGAAACCGCACGGCGTCGATGCGTATCGGACGGACGAGCTGGTCGCCGACGTGACCGGCCTCATCGACCACTTCGGGGAGGAGACGGCCCACGTCGTCGGACACGACTGGGGCGGTGCCGTGGCGTGGCAGGTCGGTATCGACCGCCCCGAGCGCGTGGACAAACTCGCCGTCCTGAACGCTCCACATCCGGGTCGGTTCCGGGAGGTGCTTCGAACGCCGTCGCAACTCCGACGGTCGTGGTACATATTCTTCTTCCAACTGCCGTGGCTTCCCGAACTGTTCCTGTCCGCCCGCGGGTACGAGTCCATCGAGAACATCTTCACGGATACCCCGACGAATCCGGATGCGTTCACTGAGGACGACGTTCGGCGCTACGTCGAGGCCGCCGCGAAACCGGGGGCGTTGACCGGCTCCATCAACTACTACCGGGCGCTGTTCCGGCAGAGCGTTCCGACCCAGCTTCGGTCCCTCGTCGGCGGGTCGAACGACTCGTTCGACGTGCGAGTTCCGACCATGCTGATTTGGGGGACGGAGGATTTCGCCCTCGGAAACGAACTGACCGAGGGGCTGGACCGGTGGATTCCAGACCTCCGAATCGAGCGACTGCCGGGTGCCAGCCACTGGGTACAAAACGACAGGCCGGAGCGAGTGAGCGACCTGCTGGTCGAGTTCTTCGCGGAGTAGCGCGAGAGTCGTCGAAATCCGACGACCTACGTTTTCGCCGCGAGGTACGTCACCGCCAACTCGTGGAGGGCCGGATTCGGCATCGCGTGCGGCCGAGCGTCCTGCACGATGGCGAGCGCGTCGTGAAATTCTCTGTCTTCCTCGGCGGCGAGCGTGGCCGCGATGAGCGTACTACTCCGCGAAACCCCCGCCGTGCAATGGACGAGGAGGGACCCGTCCCTGCGAAAGAGCCGCCGTGCGGTGTCCACGGCCGCTTCGAACGCGCGCCACTCGTTTCCCGCGCCGTCGATGAGGGGATGGTGGTGCGTGGTGAGCGGCTGTTTCTCCGTCGACGCCGAGAGGACGTACTCGAACGTCCGGTCGTAGCGGTCGTGGCAGTCGGGACGTGCCGCCGATTCGTTCCCGATGAACAGGTCCCGCGCGCCGATACGCCGAACCACTGGCTCGTCGGCCACGTATCCCAGCGGTCGGACGAAAACGTCCGGCCGACCGTCCGCATCGAATTCATCCGGCATTTTCACAGGGTCGTCGAATACGATAGTTCAACCTTTCGATTTTTCGACTGCTATGGTTGAAAATCGAAATGGGTAGCGACGAATTGTCAGTAAATTTCGTTTTGAATCGACTCGAACCGGGAAAAGAACAATATCCCTCCGGTTCGTCTACGTGGTATGAGTACCAACGACAGAACTCGTGTGAAGGACATGATGTCCACCCCGTTGAAAACCATCCCGTCGGACGCGACGGTTTCCGAAGCCGCGACGGTGATGCGTGACAACGAAATCAGCGCCCTCGTGGTGACCACTTCGCCGAGGGCGATAATCAGCAGTTCCGACGTGTTGGACGTCGCAGCCGACGGGTTGGACCCGACGGAGGTGCGGGTCGCCGACGTGATGACGGAGGACGTCGAAACCGTCACCCCCGACCTCTACATGGAGGAGGTCGCCGCGATGATGACCACCTTCGGCATCAAACACCTCCCCGTCGTGGACGAAGAGTACGTGGGAATGGTCTCGTCGACGGACGTTGCCGCCCTCCTCTCCTGATGGCGACGGTCTGTCCGGCCCGTGAGTCGGACGGTGTCGCACGAACGGTGGCGACGGGTCGGTCGCTGCTGCAAGACGAAATCGCTTTACTTCGCCGCTCCCACCGGAAACTGTGACCCGCGTCCTGCTCGTCGGTTCGGATGAAGTCGAGTTGCGCGCCGAACTGTTCTCCCGTGAGACGGCGCGCGACGCGCTCGCCACCTACCAACTCCGCGAACCGTACGGTAACTGCCTCGAACTCGAAACCATCAGCGTCGGCTCCGCGACGTCGCTCTTGAACGACTTGAACTGGTATCTGGTTCGGTTCGTGGACGAAGCGCTCGTCCTCGACCCGAGCGTGAGCGACGAGGAGTGGCTCTCCCGAAAGCTCGCGGCACGGGTGCGCGACCGCGAGGTGGAAGCCGCCGAGACGGACCCGCTGCTCAAGGTGTACGGCGTGGTGGACGGGGAGTTCGGCGCGGAACTCGTGGAACCGATGTACGTCGCCCGGACCGTCGATGGCGTCCCGGAGTACGACCTGCGCGACGTAGACGACACGCTGGTCGTCCGCGTGACGGAAGACGAGTTCCGAGCGTAGACGGAAACGGAGAAGGGTTCTGGCGGGGAGAAACGACACGAACTCGGACGAAATCGCTCCCGACGGTTCCGGCACAATCCTTTTCCACGTTCTCGGCGAGAGGGCTGTATGGTGGGGCCAATCAGCGAGGAGCAGGTAGCGGCGTGGCTCGACGGGACGGTCGTGGACGACCTTCGACACGTGAGCGACGAGGGAACCGAGTTCACGATTCGGCTTCGACTCGCACACCAGCCGATACGCATCGTGAAAGAGGAGACGCTGGGTCCGATTCGACTGGTCAGTGACACAGCGTTCGACACCGAGGGGACGCAAACGCTCCTCGAAAGCGAGGAGCACCGGACCGAACTACTGACGCGAATCGGACCGGCGTTGGCGGCGACGCCGGGCTTTTACACCCTCCTCGACGCGGAGGGGGCGTCGTGTGAATTCGCGGATGCGCGGTCGATTCGACTCGAACATCGAATCTATCCCGACGGCGCAAATCGACAGGCCGTGATGGAGGGTCTGATGGCTCTCGCGTCCGCCGCGCAATACCTGCAGAATACCGTCGCCGTGCTCCTCGACGCGGGGCGAGATGGGTAGGGTGCTTCGGAAGACCGGGAGATCGCTACGTCAGCGGAGCAGGCGATACGGATGGGCCATGGCTAACCCACGCCGGAAACAGCGCATCGGGGTACAAAACGTCGGCTCATCGTTCCCAGTTTCTGAAAATCGTCCCGATGTCGAGTTATCCCTGTCGGCACCCCTTCAGTCGAACATTCCCGTCGAGAGGTAGCGCTCGCCGCTGTCGGGGAAGACGGTGACGACGAGCGGACAGTCGTCGTACTCTTCGCCGACTCCGCCATCGGATGCCACCTGTTCGTTCTCGTCGTGTTTCCCGCCGTCCTGCCACTCCTCCGGGACCTCCGGGCAGTTGAGTTCCGGCCGAGCGAGTCGTTCGGCGACCCGGTAGGCCGCGATGCTCGCCGCGCCGCTCGACTGGCCCACCAAGATGCCTTCTTCGCGGGTGAGACGCCGACATTCGTCCTCCGCGTCCTCCAACGCGACGCGTTCGACGGAATCGAGCAGGTCGGTGTCGAGCAGGTCGCTGACGAATCCCGGGCCCATCCCCTGATACTCGTCCTCGCCGGGTTCGCCGGTCGAGAGGACGGCGTTTCGCTCGGGTTCGACGGCGACGACTTCCATGTCCGGGTACTCCTCCAGCAGGCGCGAGGCGGTTCCGGTTATCGTCCCGCCGGTGCCGACGCCCGCGACGAAGGCGTCTATCTCGCGGCCATCGACCTGTTCGATGATTTCCTCGGCCGTCGTGCGGTAGTGAGCCTCGGCGTTGGCCGCGTTTTCGAACTGGCCGAGTTGCACCGCGTCGGCCGATTCGGTGAGCTCGTCCGCGCGCGCCTTGGCGGACTCCATGTTTCCGTCCACGAGTTCGAGGTCAGCGCCGTAGGCTTTGAGAAGCTGTCTGCGCTCGGGCGACTTCGACGCGGGCATGACGATGGTGAGGTCGTACCCGCGGGCGGCACAGACGACCGCCAAGCCGATGCCCGTGTTGCCGCTCGTCGGTTCCACGATTCGGTCGCCGGGCTGGAGCTTCCCCGCGCGCTCCGCGGCCTCGACCATCGCCAGTGCCGGGCGGTCCTTCGCCGACCCGCCGGGGTTGAACGATTCGACTTTCGCCGCGACGGTCGCGCCCTCGGGCGACCGGACGTGAACGAGTGGCGACCCCACGGCGTCGAGGATGGAGGATTTCATGGTTTGCGGTACGAATCCCACGCCTAAACCCCTACTGGACTCCGGCAGTCGGTGCCGGAAGCGGGAATTCTTATCCGCGTTCGCCACCAGTCCCGACTATGGAATCGACAGAACCGAATCCCGAGTGGGACGCGAGCGAACACAGCGAGACGATAGACGCCTTCGAATCGGGTCTCGGCGAACTCACCTATCGCGTTTGGGGTGCGGACTGGTGCGGCGACTGCCGGTCACGCTTGCCCGACTTCTTCGCCGCGCTGGACGCCGCGGGCGTCGAAGGGGAGCAAATTCACGTCTACGAGGTGGACGACGAGAAGGTCGGAGAACTGACCGAGGAGTACGACGTGACGCTCATCCCGACAATCGTGGTCGAGCGGGCGGGCGAGGAAATCGCCCGCTTCGAGGAACAGGAGGACCGACCGGCCGCCGAGTACGTCGCCCGCGAACTGCTCGAAAGCGACGCGTTGGCCTGAGTTCGACCACCTCTCTTATGAGCTCTCCACGCGATGTGAACGCTACTCCGGCGCGAGGTCGTCGGCCCACTCCAGTCCGGCGTCGATGTCGGTCACGGGCGGCGAGCAGGTAAAGGAGCGACAGACGTAGAGCGTGGGTTCGCCCGCAGACTCGCGGTCGGCCCAAATCGGTGGCACGTTCTCCACCCCGAGTTTTTCACACCACGCCGCCACGCCGTCCTCGGTCGGCGGCCGCCGGGTCAACACCCGCATCGGGAGGTACGTCTCCGCGAGTTGGTCGTGCCACGCTTCGGGGAGTTCGTCGCCCGCGACGGTCAGTTCGAGCGAGCCGGTCGCGTTGCGGTCGGCGGCGAGCACCAGCGTCGCGTACTGGAACGGGTTCGACTCGACGGTCCGGGCGTGGGTTTCGAGCACCGCCTCCGGAATCTCGGCGAACGCCTCGTCCGGTGCGAACTCCGAGAGAACGGCCAGCACGTCGGTTGCGACCCCGAGGCTTGACGGCGTGGACTGGTCCGCGAGCTCCTGCGGGCGTGCGACCAGTCGCTCGCCGCTTTCCGGGGTGAAATACAGCGTCTCGCGCTCCGCGTCCCAGAACTCGCGTTCGATGGCGCGCGCGAGGTCGAGGGCGAATTCGAGGTGGTCCGGGTTCCCCGTCGATTCGTAGAGCGCGAACGCGCCGCGGGCGAGGAAGGCGTAATCTTCGAGGTAGCCGTCGATTGCGACGTCCTCATCCTTGAACCGCCGCGAGAGTTTCGCGTCCGCCTCGTCCCAGAGCTTCTCGCGGACGAAATCGAGCGCGTCCGCCGCGAGGTCGGTGTAGTGCTCGTCGAGCACGAAGCCGCCCTCCGCGAGCGCGGCAATCAGTAGCCCGTTCCACCCGGCCAGTATCTTCTCGTCGCGGGGGGGTCGTTCGCGCTCCTCGCGCGCTTCGAACATCGAGTGGCGGGCGTCAGCGAGCACGTCTCGAACCTCGTCCTCGGACACGTCGTACTTCTCCGCGAGGTCCGGAACGTCCGTGGTCAGGGTCAACACGGTTTTTCCCTCGAAGTTGCCCGATTGCGTGACGCCGTAGCGTTCACAGACGATATCCGCCCTCGTTTCGGTGTCGATGTCATCGTCGCGTTCGTCTTCCACCGCTTCGTACACGTCGCTCGGCGTCCAGACGTAGAACGGTCCTTCCTCGTAGTTGCCCGCCTCGTCCTCGCTCCGGGCGTCGAGCGTGCTGTAAAAGCCGCCCTCCGGGTGGCGCATCTCGCGTTCGAGGGACGCGAACGTCTCGCGGACGAGTTCGGCGTATCGCTCGTCACCCGTGAGTTGGTACCCCGCGAGGTACGCGCGCGGCAGTTCCGCGTTGTCGTACAGCATCTTCTCGAAGTGCGGCACCGTCCACTTCCGGTCGGTCGCGTAGCGGTGGAATCCCCCGCCGATGTGGTCGTACATGCCGCCGTCGGCCATCGCGTCGAGCGCCTCGACCGCCACATCGCGGTACTGGGTCGCGCCGGTCCTGTCGTACGCTCGGAGGAGCAGGTGGAGTCGCGCCGGTTGTGGGAACTTCGGTCCGCCGCGCCCGAAGCCGCCGTACTCGCGGTCGGCGGTGCGGACGGTCTGTTCGGCCGCGCTTCCGAGCAGTTCCGGGCCGGGGGCGTCGTCCGCCTCGGGCGTGGATTCCAGTTCGCCCTCGATGGCGTCCGTCCACTGTTCGCCCCGGTTTTTCATCTCCTCCGGGTTCTCCTGCCACGTGTTTTTGACGTTTTCGAGGAGGTCGATGAACCCCGGCCGCCCCTGCTGGGAGCGCTTCGGGAAGTACGTCCCGACGTAGAACGGTTTCCCGTCCGGCGTCAGCCACGCCGACAGCGGCCATCCGCCGCCGCCGGTGACCTGCTGGCAGATGCTCATGTAGATGGCGTCGATGTCCGGGCGTTCCTCCCGGTCCACCTTTATCGGGACGAAGTGCTCGTTCAGTAGCTCCGCGACGTCCTCGTCCTCGAAACTCTCTTCCTCCATCACGTGACACCAGTGGCAGGCCGAGTAGCCGATGGAGAGGAAGATGGGCACGTTCCGCTCCTTCGCGGCTTCGAGCGCGGCGTCGTCCCACGGTTGCCAATGCACCGGATTGTCGGCGTGCTGGCGGAGATACGGACTCTCCTCCTCGTCGAGTCGATTTCGCTCGGTGGGCGCGGTCATACCTGTCTAGCAGTGGTTTGGGAGAGGTAAAGATGGGGATTCATTCGATACGAGCCGGTTTTCCGATGGGATAGTAAAAAATGGTACATTTTGGGATTTTTCAGTAGTTTTCAGTATCTTCAATGAGGATACAGTGCTCTCCGTGAGAGAACAGTACTCATCGGTACGATTCAGTGTATCCACTGATGTCGATTTTCGATGAAACCGTTTCTCTGTCAGGAGTACCGACGGTCGTCGTCGATTCACCGCCGCGGTGCTGTGGCTTCACGCTTCGCTCACCGAATCGACGGCGTATCGGCGTCTCGGAGTGGTCACTTTTTTAGGAAATCCAACAACTCATGTGCGTCGCTGGCGTACTGTGATGACATGTCCGAAACAGGCATCGACGAGGAGTTCGCGGAAGAGATAGCAACGACCTGTCGGACGGGAATCGGGGACACCCTTCGGAGCGTCATCCACTTCACGCCGGACGGATTCGACCTGCTGTACCTCCGAAGCGACTTGCACGGGGGGGACCGCGACGTTGCGAAGGAACGAAAGAGCGTCTTCGTGGAGAACGAACGACTCGGCTTCGACACTCACGAGACGTACAGACGGCTCGCGGACGAGGGGTTCGAACCGGCAATCGGTGAGTACGAACTCACCATCCGCGCGTTCTCGGACGGCTTCGTTAGTCGCGTCATCGTGGGCGACCACGGCGTGCTACTGACGAGCGACAGCCTGCACATCGCGGACTTCGAGGACGTCGCGGTGTCGCTCCGCACGATGCTGACCCACCGATTCGGCTCGGAATAACCACGAATATGTATACTTTGCCGCTGTCAAACGACAACGTTTACACCGCTGTGCGCACATCGTGCCCACATGAGTGAGACCGTACTGCTGGTGGGTGGCGGCGGCCGCGAACACGCCATCGCCCGAGCGTTGGCCGACAGCGACACCGACCTCTACGCCTGTGCAGGCAACCGGAATCCCGGAATCGCCCGTCTCGCGGACGGCTTCGAGACGCTGGAGACGACGAACACGACGGCCGTCGTCGCCTACGCCGAGGAGGTCGGCGCGACGCTCGCCGTCGTCGGTCCCGAGGGACCGCTCGCCGCGGGTGTCGCGGACGCGTTGGACGAGGCCGGAATCTACGCGTTCGGTCCCCACGCCGACGAGGCGCGCATCGAGACGGACAAGGCGTTCCAGCGTCGGTTTATGCAGGAACACGACATTCCTGGCTGCCCCGACTTCGAGACGTTCGACGACATGGAGGCGGCCTGCGAATTCATCGACGCGTACGACGGCGACCTCGCGGTCAAACCCGCCGGGCTGACGGGCGGCAAGGGCGTCAAAGTCATCGGCGACCAAGTGACAGACGAGGAGGCGAAGGCGTACCTCCGCGACAGCGACTACGACCGCGTGGTGCTCGAAGAGCGACTCGTCGGCGAGGAGTTCACCGTGCAGGCGCTCGTGGCGAACGGTCAGTTGCGCGTCACGCCCGCGATTCAGGATCACAAGCGCGCCTACGAGGGCGACGAGGGTCCCAACACGGGCGGTATGGGGAGCTACAGCGACGCGGGGCTCGAACTCCCGTTCATGACGGAAGAGGACTACCACGAGGCCGTCGAAGTGCTGAAGGAGACCGTCGCAGCGTTGGACGACTACCGCGGTGTCCTCTACGGGCAGTTCATGCTCACGGCCGATGGCGTGAACGTCATCGAGTTCAACGCCCGGTTCGGCGACCCCGAGGCGATGAACACCCTGCCGGTTCTGACGACGGACTTCCTCGACGTGCTCGTCGCGGCACGCGAGGGCGACGACTTGCCGAAACTCTCCTTCGCGCCGGAGGCGACCGTCTGTAAGTACGCGGTGCCTGACGGGTATCCGACCGACCCTGAAGCGGGGGCGAAGGTGAAGATAACTGAGGAGAACGCGGGCGAGGCCATCCTGTTTTACGCCAGCGTCGACGAACGGGACGACGGAATTTACACCACCACGTCGCGCTCGTTCGCCGTCGTCGGCCGCGGCGAGTCCATCGCGGACGCCGAAACAATCGCAGAGGACGCCCTGTCGGTCGCTGGCGAAGAGGGACTGCACATGCGCCACGACATCGGGACCGAGGAACTCGTACAGCGACGAATCGACCACGTACAGGCACTGCGTAACTGATCGTAACGACCACACTACGGGACCGTCAATCGGCCCATACTCAAGCCGTTACATACGGACAGATATGGTATGAAACGAGAGCTGAACACGGACGAAATCTTCGAGGCACTGGGGCATCGTCAGCGTCGGCATGTCCTCGACGTCCTCTTGAACTGCGACGGTGCGACGACCGTCTCCGAACTCGCCAACAAGACGAGTTCGAAAACCGACCGTCAGGTCGACCGTATCAAAACCGGTCTTCTTCACTCCCACCTCCCCCGTCTGGAAGGGATGGGAATCGTCGAATTCGACCGCGACGACGGTACGGTAACACCGACCGCGGCCGTCACCGACCTCGAACCATTCTTCGAACTGATAGACTGCTAACGGCTGGCGTGGAACCGTATTCGGTGCTCCGTAGACCGAGAGAAAGGTAGGTTCAAGCTAATTCGAAAGCAAGTCGATGTCGTGAGCGACGACACGACCCGGCGCCACGAGCGAATCGCGCACCACACGACGCCCGGTGGCCTGAACTCCTTGCAGTACTGGACGAACGCCCGGAGTCCGCTTCGGGTTGCGATACACTACCTCGTCATCTGGCTCGTTCGGATCAATCCGAGCCTTCGGTTGAAGAGTTGGCTCCTCCGAAAAATCGGCGTCACGGTCGGCCGCGGGGTGTCGTGGGGACTGGAATCGACGCCCGACGTGTTCTGGCCCGACCTCATCACCGTCGAGGACCACGCCATCATCGGCTACGACGCGACCATCCTCTGTCACGAGTTTCTGCAGGACGAGTACCGAACCGGAGAGGTCGTCATCGGCGAGCGCGCCATGATCGGTGCTGGCGCGATTATCCTCCCTGGCGTCGAAATCGGTGCGAACGCACAGGTCGCGGCCAATTCGCTGGTAACTCGGGACGTACCGCCGGGCGCGACCGTCGCGGGCGTTCCCGCGA
Source organism: Haladaptatus paucihalophilus DX253 (assembly GCF_000376445.1). Lineage (NCBI taxonomy): Archaea > Methanobacteriati > Methanobacteriota > Halobacteria > Halobacteriales > Haladaptataceae > Haladaptatus > Haladaptatus paucihalophilus. The sequence continues at coordinate 592,386 of NZ_AQXI01000001.1, forward strand.
CGGAGATGTCGAGCGAAACCGTGGAGTAATCGTCCGACGAACGAGTGTTGACGACTCCGCTCCATCGATTTCCGCTCTCGCTCTCCGCGCTTCGTCTTCCTGGCCGCGTTCTGTAGCTTTTTTACCTGACCGTGGCGAACGCCGTGGTATGACCACGCTCTCGTTCGATGACGAAGGTGTCGATGTCGTCTACGAAGGAACCGAATTCCGCCTCTCCAAGGACCTCATCGAGGAGGCGACGGGGAAATCCTACTACGACGTGACCGACCACCAAGTCCTCCGTATCGTGGAGAAGGACCCCGCGATAGGCGGGCAGGCCCGCCGAATCGGCGACATCCTCCGCTGACCACTCCGGTAGCGTTTAGACGGGGGAGACGAAACGTTCGGTATGAACCTTCCCGCCGATTTCGAACACCCCGCATGGATGACCGCGGCGAGCACGGTCGGCTCGTACCTGCTCATTCTCGTGTCGATGACGATACTGCTGTTCGGCGTTCCCTACGCACTTTTTACGGCGCTGGTGTAAATCGGGGTTCCTCGACGAGTGTTGAGACTCCGGAGCTGACGAGCGCGACGAAAACGAAATGAGAAAAACCGAACCGCAACTGTGTTACAGGAAGCTTTGAGTCCGGAGACCGGAGGAGGCCGACCGGCTCAGGCGAACGTCTTGGACACTTCGTCGTTCTCTTCTTCTTCCTGCTCTATCTTTGCTTGGGCGTCGACGAAGTCCTGCATCCTGATTTCGGTGCGGTCGTCGCGGATGGCGAACATCCCGGCCTCGGTACAGATGGCCTTGATATCGGCACCGCTTGCGTCGCCCGTCTCGACGGCGAGCTGTTCGTAGTCCACGTCGTCCGCGATGTTCATGTCGCGGGTGTGGATGCGGAAAATCTGCTCGCGGCCTTCCTCGCCGGGGTTCGGGACTTCGATGAGGCGGTCGAAGCGGCCCGGGCGAAGGATGGCGCGGTCGAGCATGTCGAAGCGGTTGGTCGCCGCGATGATGCGGATTTCGCCGCGGTCCTCGAAGCCGTCCATCTCCGAGAGCAGCTGCATCATCGTGCGCTGGACCTCCGCGTCACCGGACGTCTTCGAGTCGGTACGCTTCGACGCGATGGCGTCGATTTCGTCGATGAACAGCACGGCGGGTTCGTGCTGTCGGGCGACTTCGAAGAGGTCGCGGACGAGTTTCGCGCCCTCGCCGATGAACTTGTGGACGAGTTCGGACCCGGCCATCTTGATGAACGTGGCGTCGGTCTGGTTGGCGACTGCCTTCGCCAGCATCGTCTTCCCGGTTCCCGGCGGGCCGTAGAGGAGGACGCCGCTCGGCGGCTCGATACCGACCTTTTGGAACATGTCGGGATTTTCGAGCGGCAGTTCGACCGTCTCGCGGACCTCGTTCATCTGCTCTTCAAGTCCGCCGATGTCCTCGTAGGTCACTTCGGGGCTCTTCGTGACTTGCATCACGCGAGCGCGAACGTCGGTTTCGTCGTCCAGCGTCTTCACGATAGAGAGGGAGTTGTTCACGGCGACGCGCGCGTCGGGGTCGAGTTCCTCGCGCATCTCCTCGGTCACTTCCGTGACTGCCTCTTGGTTGTTGCCGTGCTGTTTGATGATGACGCCTTCGTCGGTAATCTCCTGTACCGTGGCGACGAACAACGGCGACTGCTTCAGCTTCTTGTTCTCGTGGGTGAGCCGTTCGAGTTTCTGCTGATACTTGTTGTTCTCTGCGTTCGCATCGAGAAGCTTGTCCCGCATTTCCTCGTTCTGTGATTCGAGGACGTCGAGACGTTCTTGGAGAGCCTCTATTTGTTCCTGTTGGGACGTACTCTCCTCGTCGTAGGGGAGTTCTACGTCATCCACAGTGTCGGTCATCAACTCGGGATAAGGGCCTGTATCTTAAGAGGCTTCGGGTGACCGACCTGTTGCTACACCGCAACCACACGTGGATTTTAATTCCTTACAGTAATAAGAACGAACAGGAAATATTATTACCCTGTATTCAAAACGGACATGTGATGAGCGCCCCAGAGCTTTCACGAACGACCGAAAACCGGCTGCAAGATGTGGATTCGACCGCGGCCATCCGCGACCTGCCGCCGAGCGCGAAGCTAGTCGCAAAGGTATTGGAGTACAACGAGACGATGACCCAGAGCGAACTCGCGGACGAGACGCTGCTCCCGCCGCGAACCGTCCGCTACGCGCTGACCCGTCTCGAAGACGAAAACCTCGTGGACTCGCGGTTTTCCTTCTCCGACGCCCGAAAACGCCTGTACACGCTCGACCTCTAACGTAGAGCGTCCGTCTCCGACTCCCGAGCGTTTATACCTCATGCCGCGGCCAACGACGGCCATCCGTGGCCATTTCGCTTTCCGCAATTCCCTCGCGTTCGTCTTCCGCCTCGCCGAGGCGTGCCGTTTCTCCCCACTGTCTCACGCCGCCGCGCTCAGACCATCGCGTCGGGCGTGAGTTCCGGGTGTTCGCGGACGAAGGAGACCAGATTCCCGACGTAGGAACCGAACGCCGGACACTGAATCTCGCCATCGGTCGCGGTTTCGAGCGCGGCGACCGTGTTCTCACACGCATAGCTCGTCGGGTGGTCGAAGTAATCGAGCGTCGCGGGTTCGATCTCCAGTTCCGGGAACCGGGAGAGCACGCGCTTCAGCGCACCTTTCGGAGTCGGCACCCGGACGACCCGTTTTCCGGTCGCCCGGCCGAAGGCGCGAAGCATCTCGTCCACGGTCAACGGGTTCGGGTCACAGAGTTGGTAGACCTCCCCGACCGACTCGTCGAGTCGGCTCAGTTCGGCGATGGCATCGACCACGAAATCCCGCGGGACGACGTTGACCTCGTACGCCGTCGGGTCGCCGAGAACGGGCGTGACCGCCACGCCGGGTTGGCGCATGAGCCATCGAAGCAAATAGTACGGTCCGTCGTACTTCTGTGTCTCGCCGGTTTCGCTGTCCCCGACGACGATTGCGGGTCGATAAATCGTCCCGGGCAATCCCGACTCCATCCGCTCCTGTACCGCAACTTCCGCGAGATACTTCGTCGTCTCGTAGTAGTTGTTGAACCGCTGCCCCTCGACGAGATGGTCCTCGGTGAACGTCCCGTCGTAGCGCCCGCTCACGTAGCACGTGCTCACGTACTGGAACCGCCGGAGGTTCTCACAGCCGTCCGCGAAGTCGAGGACGTTTTTCGTTCCCTCCACGTTGACGGCCATCCCGACCTCCCGACTCACCGCGAGGTCGTAGACCGCCGCGAGATGATACACCGCTTCGGTGTCGGTCTGCAACGATTCGACCGCCTCGCCCAATTCGAGGTCGGCCTCCGTGATGTCCCCGCCGACGAGTTCGACCTCTCCGTCGGCCGCGTGTGCGCGTTCGATTTCCCGCGCTCGCCGCTCGGCGGTTCGCCGATATTTGGGCTGGACGAGGCAGGTGACGTCGCTGCCACGGGCGACCAGCCGCTCCGTCAAGGCGGACCCGAGAAATCCGGGGAAACCGGTGAGGAAGACGCTCATCTACCACCCCTCCTCGATTCGTTTGAACAGGCGCATCACGCCCGTCATCGCACGGGCGTACCACTTCGTCGGGACCCGGCGGGGCGGGGCGACCGAGGCGAATCGCTGTTCAGCGACCGTTTGCGACTCGGTGTACTTTCGAATCCCCTCCCGGCCGTGACGGCGGCCGATTCCCGAGTCTTTCATCCCTCCCATCGGCGAATCGACGGACGCCCAAATCGCGTGGTACGGGTCGTTGATTCCGACCGTCCCGCAGTCGATTTGGCGGGCGATTTCCCATCCGCGGTCCGAGTCCGTCGTCCAGACGCTCGCGTTCAGACCGCGGTCGGAGTCGTTCGCCAGCGCGATTCCGTCCTCGTCGTCCGAGAACCGGGTGACGGCGACCACCGGACCGAACGTCTCCTCGCGCGCCACGGTCATTTCTTCGGTTACTCCCGTCAGAATCGTCGGCTCGAAGAAGTACGGTCCCACGTCGGGACGGGCGTTCCCACCGACCACGGCCGTCGCGCCCTTGCTCACGGCGTCGTCAACGTGGTTCCGTACCTTCTCGAACTGCCGCTCGGAGACGAGCGACCCGACTTCGACGTCGTAGTCGAACGAGGGGTCCATCGAGAGTTCGCGCGTCCGCTCCACGAATCGAGGGAGAAACCGGTCGTACACGCCGTCCTGCACGTACAACCGCTCGAAGGAGAGACAGAGCTGTCCGGCGTTGGTGAAACAGCCCCGAATCGCACCCTCGACCGCGGCGCTCACGTCCGCGTCGTCGAGCACGAGCATGGGATTCTTTCCGCCGAGTTCGAGCGAACATTTCACGAGATTCTTGCCAGCGCGTTCCGCGACGGTTCGTCCCGTCTCGGTGCTACCGGTGAAATTCACGAAATCCACGGCGTCGATGAGCGCCAGACCCACCTCGTCACCCCATCCGGTGACGACTCGAAAGGCGTCCTCCGGCAGTCCCGCTTCCCGGAGCAGTTTCGCGGCGAGGAGCGCGGTAAACGGCGTCTCCTCGGCGGGTTTCAACACGACCGTGTTTCCGGCGAGGAGCGCGGGAATCGCGTCCGAGACGGCGAGCGTGAGGGGATAGTTCCACGGCGTGATGACGCCGACGACGCCGACTGGCGTTCGGTACTCCATCGTCTTCGTGGCGAGCGGAATCGCCCCGTCCCGTCGCCGCGGCCGGAGGAATTCCTCGGCGCGAGCGGCGTAGTATCGCGCGTTGGTCGCAACGTCGAGAATCTCCTCGTAGCCGTCTCGTCTGGCCTTTCCGCTCTCGAGTACCATCACGTCGAGCAGTTCGGCCTGCCGGTCCAACACGAGGTCGTGGAACCGAGACAGGACGTCCGCCCGCCGCTCTATCGACCACGACGACCACTCCGTCCGGGCCGTTCGAGCGCGCGAAACCGCCGCCGTCACGTCCCGCGGAGAACACGCCGGTACGTCGCCGATTCTCTCCCCGGTGAACGGTGCCTCGACGGACATCGAGTCGTCGCTTTCCTCGGCGGAAACGGAACGGCCGAGGTCACCGAGCGTGTCGGGAGGTATGTGAGACGCCTGAAACGCCATGTCGATGTAAACGCGGCAGTCACGGAAACAATTTATGAGGCGGGAACTTATCGCTGAACCAATGACACGGGTGATTCACACGGGCGACACTCACATCGGGTATCGTCAGTATCATTCGCCCGAGCGACGGGACGATTTTCTTGCCGCCTTCGACCGAGTTGTCGAGGACGCCATCGAGGACGAGGTGGATGCGGTCGTCCACGCCGGCGACCTGTTCCACGACCGCCGACCCGGACTCGTGGACCTCCACGGGACGATTTCGGTCCTCCGGAAGCTTCGTCGGGCGGACATCCCGTTTCTCGCTATCGTCGGGAACCACGAGAGTACGCACGGTCAGCAGTGGCTCGACCTCTTCGAGACGCTGGGACTTGCGACGCGGCTCGGACCGTCTCCCGTTCTCGTCGGTGATACTGCCTTCTACGGCTTGGACCACGTACCGGTCTCGAAGCGCGACGACCTCGAATACGAGTTCGAGGCGCACGACGCCGAATCCGCCGCGCTCGTCGCACACGGCCTGTTTCAGCCGTTCGACTTCGGCGATTGGGACGCCGAACACGTGCTGACCGAGGCGTCGGTCGATTTCGACGCGATGTTGCTCGGCGACAACCACAAACCGGGCAAAGAGCGCGTCGCCGACGCGTGGGTGACGTACTGCGGTTCGACCGAGCGCGCGAGCGCGACCGAGCGCGACGACCGGGGATACAACATCGTCCACTTCGAGGACGACGTGACCATTACGCGACGCGGAATCGAAACCCGCGATTTCGAGTTCGTCTCGGTCACGCTCGCCGAGGGGGACGGCATCGACTTCGTTCGGGAGGCGATTCGAGAACACGACGTGGACGAGTCGGTCGTCCTCGTCTCCATCGAGGGCGAGGGAACCGACGTGACACCCGCACGAGTCGAGGAGTTCGCGCTGGACGAGGGTGCGCTCGTCGCCCGTGTGACCGACCGGCGCGAAATCGATACCGAATCCGAGAACCACTCGGTTTCGTTCGCCGACCCCGACGACGCCGTACGAAAACGCGTCCGGGAGATGGGACTCAGCGAGGCGGCGAACGAACTGGACGAACTCGTTCGCGCCAGCAAGGTCGCAGATTCGAACGTTCGGGATGCGGTCGAAGAGCACGTCGCAACGAGGATTTCGGAAGATACCGCCGCGTTCGACCCGGCGGAGGCCGACGCGCCCGACGAAGACGGGCCGGAGACGAGCGACACTGCGGCCGAGGAATCGGACGCCGAGACGGTCTCGGTATCGGTGCGTTCGGAACCGGCCGACGACACGGACGCCGAAGACGATTCGGCGGCGGAGTCGCCGTCGGAGGATTCCTCCGCGGACGAGTCACGACCGGAGTCACCGCCCGCCGAGGCCGTGGCGGATTCCGACAGCGCCACCGACGATGCGAACACAGCTAGCGACGAGTCTAGCACCGCCACCGACGACGGTGCTGACGGACAGATATCGATGGAGGATTACCTGTGAAATTCGAGCGCGTTCGTCTCTCGAACTTCAAGTGCTACGAGGACGCGGATCTCGCACTCGAATCGGGTATCACCGTCATTCACGGACTCAACGGGAGCGGCAAATCCTCCCTGCTCGAAGCGTGCTTCTTCGCGCTGTACGGTGCACGGGCGCTCGACAGGACGCTCGAAGATGTCGTCACCATCGGTGCGGAGGACGCGGAGGTCGAACTCTGGTTCACCCATGCGGGCGGAAGCTACCACATCCACCGTCGGATTCGTGCGACGGGTGAGTCGGCCCAGACCGCCAAATGCGTCCTCGAAACGCCCGACGGGAACATCGACGGTGCCCGCGACGTGCGCGCTCACATCGTCAACCTGTTTCGCATGGACGCGGAGGCGTTCGTCAACTGCGCCTACGTCCGGCAGGGCGAGGTGAACAAACTCATCAACGCCACCCCGGCACAGCGCCAAGACATGATAGACGACCTCCTCCAACTCGGGAAATTGGAGGAGTACCGGGAACGAGCGAGCGACGCCCGCCTCGGCGTCAAAAGCGTCCTCGACGACCGCCGCGGAAGCTACTCCGAACTCGAATCCCAAATCGAAGCGAAAGAGGAAAAGAACCTCCACGGGTTGTTGAACGACCTCGAATCGGAACGGAACGAGACGGAATCGGAGATTGAGCGGTTCGAGGGGAACCGCGACGAGGCACGGCAGACGCTCGAAGACGCGGAAGCCGTCCTCGAAACGTCGGAGGAGAAGCGGGAGGAACTGGACTCCCTCGAAACGGATATCGAGGCGCTTCAAGACGAGATAACCGAGACGGAACGCGAACGCGAGGAGTGCCGAAAGCGGGCGAGCGACGTTCGGGAGACCATCGCGGAACTGACCTCGAAGGTCGAAACGCTGCTCGACGAAACGGACCTCGAAAGCGCCGACGAGGAGGCTCTCGACTCCCGACTCGAAGCGCTCGATGCCGAGGACGAGTCGCTCGCGGAAACGCTCGAAGACCATCGCATGAAGGCCCGGATGTTCGACAATCAGGCGTCGAACCTCGGCGAGCGCGTGGCCGACCTCGAATCCCGGGCGGCGGAGAAACGAGAACGGGCGGACCGACTCGATACCGAAGTCGAGGAGGCGACGGCGGAACTCAAAAACCGCCGCGAGAAATTGACCGAAATCGACGACGAAATCGAGTCGTACCGCGAACGCTTCGCGGACGCGCCGGTCGAGTTCGGGGAGGCCGAAGACCATCTCGAATCGCTCCGTTCGGACCTCGAAGACTGCCGCGAGGAGGAGACGAACGTCCGTGCGAACCTTCGCACCGCGAAAGAGCAGGTGGCGGAGGCGGAACGCCTCCTCGACGCCGGGAAGTGCCCGGAATGTGGCCAACCGGTCGAAGAATCGCCGCACGTCGATACGATAGACGAAGACCGGGAGCGAGTGTCCGAACTGCGGGAGAACGTCGAAACGCTTCGTGAGAAACGGACGCGCCTCGAAGCGCGAATCGATGACGCTGAGGACCTCCTTACCGCGGAAAACCGCGTTCGAGAGCGCCGGAACAACCGGACGAACGTCGAACAACTGGTCGAGGACCGGGAGAGTGCGATTCGGGAGAAACGCGAGGAGGCCGAAACGCTTCGGGAAGAAGCGGAGACGCTCCAATCGGACGCGGCGGAGCGCAAGGAGTCGGCGGAGGAACTGGAGGAAAAAGCCGAAACGCAGCGGGAGGAGATAGAACGGCTGGAACGGGAGCGGGAGGCGGTGGCCGACCGTCGAACCCGAATCGAACGGATACAGACGGTACAGGAGAAGAAGGCGGACGCGGAGTCGGAACTGGACCGCCTCGCCGAAAAACGGAGTCATCTCGACGAGTTGAACGACCAGCGCCGCGAGAATCTCTCGGATAAACGCGCGCGTCAGTCGGAACTCCGTGACGCATACGACGAGTCGGCGGTCGAGCGAGCCCGTGACAACAAACAGCGGGCGGAGAACTACCTCGAACAGGTTGCGGACAAACTATCGTCGCTACGCGAACAGCGGGACGACCTCATCGACCGGATCGGCGCGGTTCGCGGGGAAATAGAGGAACTGGAGGAACTCCGTGACCGCCGCGACGACATCGAGGAACGGGTGTCCGCGCTGGAATCGCTGTACGACGAGGCCGCTGACCTCCAGTCGATGTACGGCGACCTCAGGGCGGAACTCCGTCAGCGAAACGTCGTGAGTCTGGAGCGGATGTTGAACGAGGTGTTCGACCTCATCTACCAGAACGACTCGTACGCCCGTATCGCGCTCGACGGGGAGTACCGACTCACGATTTACCAGAAGGACGGCGAACCCCTCGACCCCGAACAGCTGTCGGGCGGGGAACGGGCGCTGTTCAACTTGAGTTTGCGGTGTGCGATTTATCGCCTGCTCGCGGAGGGAATCGAGGGGAGCGCGCCGATGCCACCGCTCATTCTGGACGAACCGACGGTGTTCCTCGATTCGGGCCACGTCTCGCAGTTGGTCGAACTCGTCGAGTCGATGCGGGAGTTGGGCGTCGAACAGATAATCGTCGTCAGCCACGACGACGAACTGGTCGGCGGCGCGGACAACCTCGTTCGCGTGGAGAAGGATTCGACGACGAACCGGTCGCACGTCGAACAGCGAGAATCACTGCTCGGCGTCGCCGACTAACGACGCCAGTCCGTCTTGGGCGGTGCCGGTCAAGCCGTAGCCGCGTTCGCCCGCGACGGTTCGCTCCTCGATGAGACCCGCCGCGCGAAACTCCGCGAGCAATCCGTGCAGGTCGCTTTCACAGAGGTCGTACGCCGAGACGAGCGAGCGGGCGGGAAGGGGACCACGGTCGTAGAATTCGACCAACAGGCCGAGCGCGCGCTCGTTCGGCACGGCGGTGAGAATCCGTCTGACCGGCGACGAGATTCGTCGTGCTGACGTTTCGAGCGGTGACTCGCCGTCCGCGGCATCGAGACGGTCGTTTTCGACGTAGCGCTCCTCTCCCGTTCGCGGGTCGCGGACGAGGCTCGAATCGCTCGACCGCTTGACCAGCAGATATCGTCGTCCCGATTCGTCACGGACGGTTCGCATGGCTCGGGATAGCGGCGGCGAACGGTTAGTCCTTCTGGACGTTACGGTAGCGACGATAGCCGCGGCTGAACGCGAAGAGACCGATGACAACGAGTCCGCCGCCGAACGTCCACCGGCTTTGGAACGCGACGAGCATGAGGCCGAGGCTGAGACAGAATAGGGCGATGTTGAAGAGAAGGACTTGCGACCAGAACTCCTTTTGTATCTCCGGGTCGGCGTCCACTGTGCTGTAGTCACGTACCGACGGGGTATCGACGCGGAGACGCTCTGACGGGTCGTCTACGGTCGGAACCATGTCGGCTTCCGGAGCGTCTCCCCGGTTCTCGGAACCCTCATCGTCGTGACCGAATTTGTCGAACACCGTGGTCGTAGTTCGTGTGTAAACGGCAAAAGCGTTCGGAGTCGATGCAGGCGTTCGATTGAGACGCACGATTCAAATATGATTGAGACGCTCGATTCAGATATGTTTCTCTAGCGTGACCGTGCTGGACGCCTTAAGCCAACCAAGGGGATTGTTGGCGTCGTAGAATACGACACCATCCTCCGTCTCATAGGCTTCGATCGAACTCATCGGTTCGTCGGGAACCGGGAGTTCGGTTTCTGCGCGGTCCAGCGTTCCGTCCTCTGTTGCACGGTCAGACATTGGCTTGACCTCACCCTGTGCTATGAGTTAACACATTAAATCTCTTTCCCCTTTCCCGACTGGCACAAACGGGAGGGTTTTTACCCGGAAGCGCCAAAAACAATCGACATGACTCAATCTGGGCTTGGTGACTTCGCGGGCGGGGAAGCGCGTCCCGCGGCAGAAGCCCACGCCGTTGCGGGGAACGAATCGACGACGGCGAACGTCGTGGACGCCGATACCGACTGGCTCCCCGAATCGCAAGGAACCATCGAGCTGGCGGTGACGCAAGTCGATTACACTATCGACGGCAGTGGTGACGAGGAGGAACCCATCATCCACGTCTTCGGACGGACGCCGGATGACGAACAGGAGCACGTCCAAGTCGTCGGCTTTCGGCCGTACTTCTACGCACCGACGGAGACGCTGAACGATGGTAAACTGAACGACGGGCGGATTACGGGGTCCGAGGAGGGCTACGAGAGCATCCGCGGCGAGCAGTTGACCAAGATATTCGGACGGACGCCGCGGGACGTCGGTAACATCCGCGACGAGTTCGAACACTTCGAGGCCGACATCCTCTTTCCTAACCGCTTTCTCATCGACAAGGACATCAAAAGCGGGATTCGGCTCCCCGAGCGCCGCCGTGAGGACGGAACTATCGTCGTGCAGGAGAACGAAGTCGAGGCGGCAGAGGTACAAGCGAACCTTCGCGTTCACACCTTCGACATCGAAGTCGACGACCGCTCCGGCTTTCCGGAGGACGGCGAGGAGCCGATCATCTGTCTCACGAGCCACGACTCCTACCGCGACGAGTACATCGCGTGGCTGTTCGACGCGCCGAATGGGGATGCGGACCTCCCTGCCGCACTCCCGGACTACGAACCGCTTCGGGGCGGCTCGGACATCGACGTTCGAACGTTCGAGACGGAAGAGGAGATGCTGGCGGAGTTCCTCGACTACATCGACGACACCGACCCCGACGTACTGACAGGGTGGAACTTCGAGGACTTCGACGCGCCGTACTTCCTCGACCGACTCGAACGGTTGGCGGGGCCGCACCACGACTACGACCTCGACTACAACCGACTCTCGCGCGTGAACGAAGTCTGGCGGAGCGACTGGGGCGGCCCGACGGTCAAAGGTCGCGTCGTCTTCGACCTGTTGTACGCGTACAAGCGGACTCAGTTCAGCGAGCTCGACTCCTATCGACTGGACGCGGTCGGCGAGACCGAACTCGGCGTCGGGAAGGAGCGCTACGCGGGCGATATCGGCGATTTGTGGGAGCAGAATCCGACGCGCCTGCTCGAATACAACGTCCGCGACGTGGAACTCTGCGTCGAACTCGATAGGAAGCAGGATATCGTCTCCTTCTGGCGGGAAGTCGCGTCGTTCGTCGGGTGTAAACTCGAAGACGCGACGACACCGGGCGACGCGGTGGACGTGTACGTCCTGCACAAGGCACACGGGCAGTTCGCGCTTCCGTCGAAGGGACAGTTCGAGGCGGAGGATTACGAGGGCGGCGCGGTGTTCGAACCGATTACCGGCGTCAAGGAGAACGTCACGGTACTCGACCTGAAGTCGCTGTACCCGATGTGTATGGTGACGCTCAATCTGTCGCCCGAAACGTCGGTGAATCCAGACGAGTACGACGGTGACACGTACGTCGCGCCGAACGGGAGCCACTTCCGGAAGGAACCGGACGGAATCGTTCGGGAAATCATCAACGAGACGTTGAGCGAGCGCGAGGAAAAGAAGGCGCTCCGGAACGAACACGACCCGAACAGCGCCGAGTACGAAATCTACGACCAACAGCAGGCAGCAGTGAAGGTCATCATGAACTCGCTCTACGGCGTGCTGGGATGGGAGCGGTTCCGCCTCTACGACAAGGAGATGGGCGCGGCCATCACCGCGACCGGCCGGGAAGTCATCGAGTTCACCGAAACCGCGGCGAACGAAATCGACTACGAAGTGGCGTACGGGGACACTGACTCCGTCATGCTCGAACTCGGCGGCAACATCGAGAGGGACGACGCCATCGATCAGTCCTTCGAAATCGAGGACCACATCAACGCCCGCTACGACGAGTTCGCGCGCGAGGAGCTGAACGCGAACGAACACCGCTTCCAAATCGAGTTCGAGAAACTGTACCGCCGCTTCTTCCAAGCGGGCAAGAAAAAGCGCTATGCTGGCTACATCGTCTGGAAGGAGGGCAAGGACGTAGACGACATCGACATCACGGGCTTCGAGTACAAGCGCTCGGACATCGCGCCCATCACGAAGGAGGTCCAGCGGGAAGTCATCGAGATGATCGTCACGGGGGAGGACTTGGACGACGTAAAAGAGTACGTCCACGACATCATCGAGGACTTTCAGGCCGGGAACGTCGATCTGAACGAAGTCGCCATCCCGGGCGGCATCGGGAAACGGCTCGATAACTACGACACCGACACGGCACAGGTGCGCGGCGCGAAGTACGCGAACCTCCTCCTCGGAACCAACTTCCAGCGCGGGAGCAAGCCGAAGCGCCTCTACCTGAAGAAGGTGCACCCGGCGTACTTCGAGAAAATCGAGCGCGAAAAGGAGTTGGACGCGCGGCCGGACACGCTGTACGGCGAGTTCAAACACGAACAGGACGTCATCTGCTTCGAGTACGCCGACCAGATTCCCGAAGAGTTCGAAGTCGATTGGGACAAGATGCTCGATAAGACGCTCAAAGGACCCATCGAGCGGGTTCTGGAGGCGCTCGACATCTCGTGGGAGGAAGTGAAGACGGGCCAGCAACAGACCGGCCTCAGTAGCTTCATGTAATCACGCGGTTCGTTTTTCACTCATCACGCGGCTGTGAAGCGAATTACCTCTCTTTCTATGTGGGAAACAATTTTTTTCTTTCCGAAAACCGATTGCACAGGAATGCGAAACGGTTATGGGACGACCTACCCTTGCTCCAAACGACTTAGGTGAACCTAACAATGGCAACGCTCGAACTGAAAAATCTCCACGCGGAGGTCGTGGAAGAAGGCGAAAAGATCCTCAACGGCGTCGATCTCGAAGTCGAATCCGGCGAGATTCACGCCCTGATGGGACCGAACGGCAGCGGAAAATCGACGACATCGAAAGTCATCGCGGGACATCCCGCGTACGAAGTCACCGAGGGAGAGGTACTGCTTCACCTCGAAGCCGACGAGTTCGAAGACATCGAGATTCCCGAAGACATGCGCACGTGGAATCTCCTCGAACTGGAACCGAACGAGCGCGCGGCGCTCGGTATCTTCCTCGCGTTCCAGTACCCCGCGGAAATCGAAGGCGTCACGATGTCCAACTTCCTCCGCACCGCGCTCAACGCGAAGCTCGAAGAGCGCGAAGACCTCTTCAGCGAGGAGGACGAAGCTGAGGAAGAAGAGGAAGAATCCGGCTACGACACCAGCCCGATGGAAGGCCCGGCGGACGACGGCGAAGTCGGCGTCGCCGAGTTCCAGGAACTCCTCAAGGAGAAGATGGAACTCCTCGACATGGACGAGAAGTTCGCAATGCGCTACCTCAACGCCGGATTCTCCGGCGGTGAGAAAAAGCAGAACGAAGTGCTGCAGGCCGCCATCCTCGAACCGTCCATCGCGGTGCTGGACGAAATCGACTCGGGGCTGGACATCGACCGACTGCAGGACGTATCGAAAGGAATCAACGCACTCCGCGACGAACAGGGAACTGGCATCCTCCAGATCACCCACTACCAGCGTATCCTCGACTACGTGGAACCCGACACGGTCCACATCATGCTCGACGGCGAAATCGTCAAGGAAGGCGGCCCGGAACTCGCCGAGGAACTCGAAGACAAGGGGTACGACTGGGTTCGCGACCAGGTCTACGAGACCGCATAAGGTGTTAGTATGAGTTCAGATCAGGATCACTTGAAAGAGACAGATACGGAAGAACGGTTCGAGTTCAAGAAAGAACAGCGGGCCGCGGTCAAGTCCGACAAGGGGCTGACCGAAGAGGTCGTCCGCCTCATCAGCGAGGACAAGGACGAACCCGAATGGATGCTCCAGCGGCGTCTCCGCGCACTGGAACACTACCAGAACATGCCCATGCCGACGGACTGGCCCGGCCAGCCCGACCTTTCGGGACTCGATGTCGAGGAGATCGTCCCCTACATCCGCCCCGACGTCGACAAGCGCGGCGGCGCGGACGACTGGGACGACCTCCCGGACGACATCAAGGACACCTTCGACAAACTCGGCATCCCGGAAGCGGAGCGCAACGCGCTCTCCGGCGTCGGTGCCCAGTACGAGTCCGAGGTCGTCTACCAGAACATGCAGGAGCAGTGGGAGGAAAAGGGCGTCATCTTCTGCAACATGGACGAGGCGGTCCAGGAGCACGAGGACCTCGTTCGAGAGTACTTCATGACGAAGTGCGTGCCCCCGAGCGACAACAAGTTCGCGGCGCTCCACGGCGCGGTCTGGTCCGGCGGGTCGTTCGTCTACGTCCCCGAGGGCGTGACCGTCCAGATGCCGGTGCAGGCGTACTTCCGCATGAACTCCGAGGGGATGGGGCAGTTCGAGCACACGCTCATCATCGCGGAAGAGGGTAGCGAAGTCCACTACATCGAGGGCTGTTCCGCTCCCAAGTACTCCGCGTTCAACCTCCACTCCGGCGGCGTCGAGGTGTTCGTCGGCGAGGACGCTCACGTCCAGTACTCGACCGTGCAGAACTGGTCGAAGAACACGTACAACCTCAACACCAAGCGCGCCATCGTCGAAGCCGGTGGGCGCATGGAGTGGGTCTCGGGAAGCATGGGATCGAAATCCACCATGCTCTACCCGTGTTCCATTCTCAAGGGCCGCGGCGCGTCCGCGAACCAGATTTCCATCGCCTTCGCGGGCGAGGGGCAGGATATCGACACCGGCGCGAAGGTCTACCACAACGCGCCGAACACCAACTCGACCATCGAGTCGAAGTCCATCAGCAAGGACGGCGGCCGCACGAACTACCGCGGCCTCGTCCACATCAGCGAAGGCGCGGTGGACTCGTCCACGTCGGTCGAGTGTGACGCGCTGATGTTCGACAACGAGTCCACGTCGGACACCATGCCGTACATGGAGATCAACGAGAACCGCGTCAACGTCGCCCACGAGGCGACCGTCGGGAAGATCGGCGACGAGGACGTCTTCTACCTCCAGAGCCGCGGTCTCGACGACGACGACGCGAAACAGATGATCGTGAGCGGGTTCATCGAACCCATCACGGAAGAACTTCCCATCGAGTACGCGGTCGAACTCAATCGCCTCATCGAACTCGAAATGGAGGGCAGCCTCGGATGAGCACGCAGGTTCACAGCACCCTCTCGGAGGAGACCGTCCGCGAGATTTCGGGCGACCTCGACGAACCCGACTGGCTGCTGGAAACGCGTCTCGAAGCGCTCGACGCGCTTTCCGAACTCGATATGCCCGACGTCATCCGGACGCCGGGACGCGATTGGACGAACCTCGACGCACTCGATTACGAGAGCTTCGTCGACCCGCTGTCGGCGGCCGAGGAGAAAGAGCGCGTCGAACCCGAGGGCGTCTCCGTCCTCTCGCTGTCCGACGCGTTGGACGAACACGAGGAAATCGTCGAGGAGTACTTCGGCTCGGTCATCGACCCGCAGGAGAACTACCTGACGGCGCTGTCGGCGGCGCTGTTCACGTCCGGCACCCTCGTCTACGTCCCCGAGGGCGTCGACGCGGAGGACGTGACGATTCGGACGACGATGCAGAGCCAGTCGCTCTTCAACTACACGCTCGTCGTCACCGAGAAATCGAGTTCGGTGACGATTCTGGAGCGCCAGGAGAGCGAGGAACTGGACGGCGAACGCTACTACAGCGGGCTCGTCGAAATCGCGGCCGGCGAGAACAGCCACGTCCAGTACGGCTCCCTGCAGGACGTCGACGAGGAGACCTACACCTACACGCTGAAGCGCGGCACCGCCGCCGACCACGCCACCGTCAACTGGGTCGAGGGCAACATCGGCTCGCGGCTCACCAAGTCCTCCGTCGAGACGATGCTCGACGGCGAGGGCTCGGAGACGAAGACCGTCGGCGCGTTCTTCGGCCACGACGACCAGCACTTCGACGTCGCCGCTCGCGTCTGGCACAAGAACGAGCACACGACGGCGGACCTCGTGACCCGCGGCGTGCTCGACGACGAAGCGCGCTCGGTCTACGAGGGCGTCCAGGACGTCGGCAAGGAAGCGTGGGACACGAGTTCCTACCAGCGTGAGAACACGCTGATGCTCTCCGACCGGAGCGAGGCCGACGCGTCGCCGAAGCTCATCATCAACAACCACGACACCGAAGCCAGCCACTCCGCGACGGTCGGACAGGTCGACGAGGAAGACCTGTTCTACATGACTTCGCGCGGCGTGCCGGACGAACTGGCCAAGAACATGCTCGTGGAAGGGTTCTTCGTCCCCGTCTTGGACGAAGTGGAAGTCGAGGAACTCCGCGAGGACCTCGACGCGAAGATCGTCGAGCGCCTCGACTACTGACCTCTCCAGTCCGTTCTTTTTCGCGCGGTCACATCAGGGAGTGTTAAGTTTCCCCACCCCTTTTCCACAGCCATGAGTGTGAGTCAGCGCGTCTCGTCGGACCGCCAACTCGCGCGCTTGCTCCAAATCGGCGTCGTATTGGAGGAAGTCGTCGAGGCACGGGCCGCGCGCCATTTCGAAACCCTCCCCTCCGAAGAGCAAAACGAACTCCACGAGGACGTTCGTGACCTGCTCGACGAGGCACGCGAGGAGTCCGCCGAACACCGGGAACGTCTCGAATCGCTCATCGACGAACTCGATGCCGAGACGATTCCGTTCGAGGAAATCGAGCTACTGGTGGGCGAGCAGTACGCCCAAACGGCCCCGGACGACTTCGACGGCGTACTCTACGACCAACTGCACGGCGAGGAGACGGCGTACAAGTTTTACGACGACCTCATCGTCGCCGTCGAGGCGAGCGATACCGAGTTCGGCGTCGAGCGCGAGCGGTTGCTCGAAACGCTCTCCGCGATTCGAGCGGAGGAAGCGGCGGGCGTCGAAGAAGTCGCGGACCTGATGGAGGCCAGCAAATGAACACAGCAGATCAATACCTGAAAGCGATCTACCTCGTCCAGCGAATCAATGACGGCCCGGCGGCGACCGGTGCCCTCGCGGACCGGCTCGGCGTGAGTCCCGCCAGCGTCAACGAGATGGTCGGCAAGCTCCAAGAGCGCGGGCTGGTCGAACACGAGAAATATCGCGGCGCGACCCTCACTGAGGAGGGCGAAACGCGTGCCAGCGACGCCCTTCAGACCTACTGTATCCTGGAGCGCTTCCTCGCCAACGTCCTCGAAGTGGACGACTTCCGAACCGAGGCGAAACAGCTCGAAAGCGTCATCGACGAGACGGTCGCGGACCGACTCGACACCATCATCGACCGCGAGCCACAGTGTCCGGACTGCTTCTACGCCGACGAGGACATGTGTGAGCATCTGGTCGAAGACGGATTCGCGGACTGAGCGCAGGCTATCGAATTTCACGACGAAGCGCATGCGTTACGTTCAAGTAGCCACCCGAATTACGTGACGACGTAGCCTTCATACGAGAGGGCAACTACGCTCTGCAGTCCCGGGGTGTCTCGTCGAACGAAGTGAGACGAGGCTCGGAAGCCGACACATCGGCTTCCGGTGGTGAGCAGTTTCTTCGAAACTGCGAATCACACGGGATGAGCAGTCCCGTGGTGGTGAGCAAATCCATCGGATTTGCGAGGTACGCGGGACGACGAGCGAAACGAGGAGTCCCGTGGTGTAGCGGCCAATCATAATGGCCTTTGGACGTGACTGGTGTTCCAGTTACGGAAGACAGCCATTGACGGCGGTTCGAATCCGCCCGGGACTATAACATCCAGCGTTCTAGTTTTGATAGCGATATGAGTGGTCACTCGTAGTCTACGAACCGATTATAGAAGGTTCTATTTTTGAGGGCTCGAATAATTGTGAAACCATCTGACCAAGCTCCAAAAACCGACGTTACTGCCGACTACCATCGAACCCTCTCGAATCGACTCACAAAAAACCGCAACAATCCGCAAAACGTTCTCACTTCGAACTGTACTGTATCGTTCCGGTCCACTTGCCGTAGATGTCGTCGGACTGCTTGTCCGCGTCGAGGAGGTAGACCGTGATGTTAAGCGTGCCGTCGTTGAACTGGTCGAAGGCACCCTGTTCGATTTCGACGGTGTAGGTTCCCGGGTCGTGCTGGAAGCGGACGTTGGTCCGGCCGACGTTTTTACCGTTGATTTGGACGAGGAAGTACGGGTCGCCGTCCACGAGCGGTTCGGGGTCGACGTTGGGGAGGCTGGTGTTCGCGGTGACTTCGACGTTGAAGTTGGAGTAGCCGTTGCCGCTCTTGGCTTTCACCTTGTCGACGAGCGTGACGCTCTTCATGCGATTCTCCTGATTGGTGTCCCGCTTGTCGTCGAGCGGGGTGTGCGGTTCTTTGGGCGGTGACCACGACTCCACCGTGGTGGTGGTCGTGGTTGTGGTGGTCGTCGCGTCCGTCGTCGTCGCGCCACTCGCTGTCGTCGCCGTGGACGCACTCGTCGATGTCGGTGCGTCCGTCGTGGTGGTGGTGGTCGTCGTATCGGACCCGCCGAGTCCGGCGCAACCGGCGAGGAGGACGGCGAGCACGAGGACGACCGCTGTAGATCGATGACGATTCATAGTTGTGTGTGTGTGACTATTTTCGTGAGAGCCCAAAAATCCTTTTACCGGTTTCAAGACCCTATTTCCTCGTATCAAGCCGTCCCCCATTGAGGGTAACGTGGGAATACCTCCGAGAGGGGTAAGGGCAGCACGGACGTGTTCAATCGCACTCTAGCGATTCTTCGATTTCCGCGAGGACGGTACGAATGCGCCGATTACTCCGCGCGTACGAAATCCAACCTCCGAGAAAGAAGAGCATACCGACGACGATGGCGATGGTACCGAGTTCGGTCGCAAAATCCTTGTCGCTGCAAAAGCCGACGATGACGGTCCCGAAGGTGAACATGGAGATGCCCGTTCTGATATGTGCCAGTATCGTCCGTTCGCGGGCGAGATGTGTCTGTTCTCGCGCGAGCCGCATCACCGCCCCGATTGGAGCTTCGAGTCGTCTGCTGTCATATCGCTTTCCTTGGACTCGAACGACAATACGTCGATTGGCAATGAGACGTTCTGAGGCGTCGCCGACTATCGAGAAGCGTCCGCTGTACGTTCTCAGTCGGCGACAAATAGAAACAAGACATATATCCTCGCGCTACTTCTGCAATATCTACCATCAAATGAATAATATTATGCAGTACGAACAAAAGGGGCGATACGAAATGTCGGTTACGGACGCGAGCTTCGAGGAGGACGGATCGTTGTGCCTCTCGCTGCAGTTCGGACCACACGTACGGCCGCCGGTCGATAGACTGCTCACGACGGGATACGTCAAACTCAGCGTGTACGACGAGGGTGAGTTCACGGAGGACGGGACGCTGACGTTGTACGGTCGCTCACAGCGGTGAGAGTCGAGGACGCGAAAAATGAAGCCTGAAATTCAGAGTCGGTCTCGACCGTTACCGCCCGAGGTGAACCGACGAATGTCCATCTGCCGAATTACTCGTGCGACAGGTCGGAGATACCGACGAATGTCGAACCCGGTCCGTTGGTCCGCTTCTCGGCCCCGAGAACGGGTCGTTCGGGACGAATCCGAGCGGTTCGCGAGTCGTTTGGCCTTCCGTTGGATTTCAGGCGAAATGAGCGGTTCTTCCGGTGAAATGAGCCGCGAGAGCACCGCACAGATGGCGGCGATGACTACGAAATAGTAGCCGAACGTGGTCAGTATGTTCGCCGAAAAGAACGCCACGTAGATGCCGTTGATGAAGAAAAACAGTCCCACTAGTTGCAAACCCCTATTGAGATAGGAGGACGACGAACTCGTCGTCGTCGTTGATGTTCCGATTCCTTGGAGGCTTCTCGTACTCATCCTCGCTCATCCTTTCGACGTGCGACGTAATGAAAGTCAGTCAGACACGTGTGTCGAACGTGATGTGACCGAACGCGTACCATTCTCTCCGATGTCTATATATTTTATGGGTCTAGATATATATTGTGTGCGCTAGATTTATATCTCCTCCAGAAGACCGTACGCTTGATGATCGAAGACGGGACAGCGGCGGGACTTCGGAACGAGTCCCATCCGACCGAGGCCGTCAGCGAATCACCTTCCGAGAACGCGGATGCGGGTCCCCTTTTCGCCCGATTTTCCCATCCACGGAGCGCGACCCGGACGACGGTCGCCGTCGTCTCCGACGCCCACGTTTCGACCGAAAAGCGCGGCACGTGGAAAGTGTTCCATCGTACTCGAGACCGTTTCGAAACCGTCATCGCGGACGCGAACGCCCGCGAGGTGGATGCGGTCGTGTTCGCGGGAGACCTCACCGAGGACGGGTCCGTCGCCGACTTCGAAACCGTCAGGTCGCTCCTGTCCGACCTCGACGCACCTCACGTCGCCGTGCCGGGCAACCACGACGTTCCGAAGTCCTTCGACAGCCACGAGACGCCGCCGCTCTCGTCGTTCGAATCGGCGTTCACGCCCGACGGGTTCCCCTTCCACGAACGGGTCGGCGGCGTGGACGTCATCGGGCTGAACAGCGCTTCGACGCCCGACGGGACGCTTTCCGACTGCCACGACGGCCGTATCTCCGCCGACCAACTCGCGTGGCTGGACGACACGCTTCCGAAGACGGACGCGCCCATCGTCGTCTCCCACCACAACCTTCCGGGACTGTGTGACGAGACGGACGCGCACTCGTGGCGCTCGTCGTTCCCGATTCGAAACGCGACGGACGTGGCCGACGTCCTCTCCGAACACGACGTTCCCCTGCACGTCTCCGGACACTTACACGTCCCCGCAATCGCCGAGACGAGGGGGGTACGGGAACTCGTCGCGCCGTCGTTGTGTTCGTTCCCCCAGGCGTACCTCCTGTTCGAAATCGGCCCGCTCGGAACGGCGGTTCGCTTCGTCCCGACCGCCGACCCGGCGGGAACGAGGGAGGCCTACATGCACGCCAAAAAGGACTCCGCTCGAAGCGACGCGCTCGCGGAGATGACGCTCGACCGACTCGCGTCCCTTCCGCTCGAAAACGAGCCGTTGTTGGTTACGAACCGGTCCGCTTAGGCGGCGGCTTTTCGGACGGACGACCCTATTCGAGGACGAATTTCAGTCGTTCCTCGTCGCTTCCCTTCGTCTCTCGACCCGTAATCCGGAACGCGCCGAGTTCGTCGGTTCGTTCGACGTGCGTCCCCGCACAGGCGGTTCGGTCGGTGCCTTCGATTTCCACGATGCGAATTCGTCGGATGCTTTCTGGAAGGAGGTGAATTCGCGTCCGTTCCGGGTCGAGGGACGCCTCGGCCTCGTCGCGGTCCATCTCGTACCAGTTGACGGCCAATCCCGCGTCGATGCGGTCGTTCATCACCGATTCGATGCGGGCGAACTCCTCGTCGGTGAATCGCTCGTAACCACAGTCGATGCGGGCACGGTCTTCGTACAACTGATTGCCCGTCGTTTGCGCGTCGTACTCCTCCAGCAACACCGCGGAGAGCAGGTGCTGGGCGGTGTGATACCGCATGTGGGCGTAGCGTCGCTCCCAGTCGATCCGTCCGGTGACGGTCGTCCCTTCCTCGGGTAGCGTCCCGTCGAGCGTGTGGTAGATGGTGTCTTTCTTCTGTACGTCGGTGACCGCCCACGTCTCGTCCTCGGATTCGAGCACGCCGGTATCGAAGGGTTGGCCGCCGCCTTCGGGGTAGAACAGGGTTCGGTCGAGCACGACGCGGTTACTCGTAACGCGTTCGACCGTGGCCTCGAATTCCCGCTCGCTCGTCGCGTCGAGATACAACGCTTCGGTCATACACGTCGAATAGAACACCCGTCACTTAATCACCTCGTCGTAACGCTAAAGAGCGAATCGTGCGTTTGTATCAGTAATGAGTACGAACGCTGAACAATGGAGGGAGTTTTGTGGGTGTCGAAATTAAAGGTTCTCCCGTCTCCCAATCGGAATTCGAGGACATGAAGACGTTTGTTTACGAGTATCTCGCTGCAAGCGTGAAAAACGAGGAGAGCGGGGGTCGTATGCGGTGGTATCCGTGGCACTCCGCCGACTACCGGTACAACCACATCCTCAACGTCGTGAACCTCGCCGAGACCATCGCGGAACGGGAAGGGGCCGACATCGACGTCGCCCGCGTAGCCGCGCTGTTTCACGACATCGCCAAACTCGACGCCGACCAAGAAGTCCACGCGGAGGAGGGCGCGCGCGTCGCCCGCGAGTATCTGGAATCGCACGGCGAATTCCCCGAATCGTTCGTCGACCAGGTGTGCAAGGCGGTCGAAGACCACTCCTATCAGGGCGACCTCTCGCGCCTCTCGAAGGAGGCACAGAGCCTCATCGAGGCGGACATGCTGGATAAGGTCGGGGCGAACGGAACCGCGCTGATGCTGTTGCGGATGGGATACGAGGCGCGGACGCACATGGCGGCCGCCGAGATGGTGGACCGCGTGCTCGAACGCGGCAAGGACGCCTCCTCCCGCGTCCAGAGCGAGACGGCACAGGACATCGCTCACCGTCGGCTCAAGCGCGTGAAGTGGTTCCGCGAGTGGCTCGAAGAGGAGGTTCCAGAAATGGACGCCGAACCGTCCGGGTCGCCGCGCGGTGGACGACACTGAGGCGGCGGAAACGCAACCAGCAGTTTTCGGTCATACGAGCGTCGTTACGGAGTCGTAGACGAAGGACACGCCAGCGAGCGCGAGGATACCGGCGCTCACGTACGCGACGGCGGGTGCGAACGAATCGACCCGCTTTCCGGCCGCCGATAGCGCCGCCGGAAATCCCGTAATCCAGCAGGCGATTCCCGCGAAGAAACCGACGATGATTATCGGCCCGCCGGTCGAAACCGTGAGGCTCCCCGGCAGTCCGGAGAGCACGTCGAACCGACCGGGGTCGAGCAGTCCGACCCCCGCCGTCAGCCACCAGATTATCTGATACGGGTTCGTGATGGCCAGCGCGAACGCTTTTCTGAATCCCTTCGCGTCCTCGTCCACCTCGTCGGTGGTGAACGTCGAGGTCGCGTCCTGTGCCGCGCCGTAGGCGAAGTACAGCATCAACAGCCCGCCGACGCCGACCATGAGTCCGCGAACGATCGGCGCTTCCCTGACGACCGCGATGACGCCCGCGAGCGCGAGGACGAAAAAACAGGCGTCGGCGGTCATCGCGCCGAGTCCGGCGAGGAATCCCGACCGCCATCCGCGGAGCACGCTCTCCTCGGCGATGACCGCGTTCATCGGGCCGGGGGGTGCGGCGAGCGAGAGCCCCAAAACGACGCCCGCAAGCCCCGAGACGAGCATCTCTATCATCTGTCCACCACTTTGCGTGGGACGAGTAAAAGCGCGCGGTTAGAGGTAACCCGTCCATTCGGCGAACACGAGCGCGCCGAAGGCGAGGAAGACGACCGCGGCGAGGAGTTCGAGCCACTTCGTCGGGAGGACTCTCTCGAACCGTTCGCCGATAAACGCGTCGAGACCAGTTCTGAGGCCGAGCGCCGCGACGACGCCGACGAATACCGAGAGCGGCGAGTTCGGAAACGTCGTCGAGAGATTGATGGTCAGCAGTTGGGTCTTGTCGCCGAACTCCGCGAACAGGATGAAGACGAAAGTCGTCAGAACCCCGCCGTACGCACCCATTCGAGTCAACAGGCCGTCTGGAAGGAGGGTACCGCTCATACCCACGTCCACTCCGCCGCCGGTGAGCAACGGACGGTCGTCGGATTCCTTCCCGAACGTCACAATCGCGCTCCTGAGCGTCCAGAGGCCGAAGAGGACGAACAAGCCGCCGGTCAGGAGAGTGATGGCGGCCCCCGGAAGAACCGTGACGATGACGTGACCGAAGACGATTTCGATGGTGCTCCAGAGGGTGAAGGCCGCCATCGCGCCCACGAACACCTTTTTCGCGTCGTAACGCGAGGCGAGCGTGACGACGACGAGTTGTCCCTTGTCCCCGAACGTGGCGAGCAAGTTGGCGAGGAACGCGGCCGCCAGCGGACCGTAGCCGTCGTAGCGCTGAATGACCTGCTGGAGACCGGTCGCTAACGGCGTCGCTGTTCCCACCATCTCACGCGAGTTCTTCGACGACGGCCCGGACGCGAATCGACCGGGCGATGGTTTCCGGAAGGCTTTGCTCACCACCGTCGACGGCGACCGTCACCATTCCGAAGGGGGCGATGTCCACGATTTCGAGTTCGGTATCCGGCGTGATACCGGCGTCGGCCAGATACCGCAACTCCTCGTCGTCGCGGTCGCTCACGCGCGCAACGACGACGTGGGAACCCTCCTCGTGCTCGGTGAGGCGCGTGGTGTCGTCTTCGTCGATGGGCGAGAGGTTCGCGTCCGGGATGGGGTCGCCGTGGGGGTCAACCGTCGGGTTCCCGAGCGCGTCGGCCACCCGTCGTTCGAACTCCTCGCTGATGTGGTGTTCCAAGCGGTCGGCCTCCTCGTGGACTTCGCTCCACGAGTAGTCCAGATGTTCGGTCAGATAGGATTCGAGCAGGCGGTGGTGGCGGAGCACTTCGAGGGCGACCGTCTCGCCTTCGGGGGTGAGTTCCACTCCCTTGTACTTCTCGCGGTCGAGAAGTCCGCGGTCGGTCAGTTTCTCTATCATGCTGGTGACCGTGGGCGGTGTCACGCCGAGATACTCCGCTATCTCGGAGGTGGCGACCGGCCCCCCATCCTCCTTCTGAAGCGTATAGATGGCTTTCAAGTAGTCTTCCATCACGTCGCTTAGCATCACTGGTCCGAATTAGACAGTTCTAAACCTTCAATTTGTCGTGTGTTCGGCGGTCGTCCTCGCGGAATGTGTCTCTCTGGCATGCGTCGCGTTCTCGTTTCAATCGTTCGGCGAC
Organism: Haladaptatus paucihalophilus DX253; assembly: GCF_000376445.1. Lineage (NCBI taxonomy): Archaea > Methanobacteriati > Methanobacteriota > Halobacteria > Halobacteriales > Haladaptataceae > Haladaptatus > Haladaptatus paucihalophilus. The sequence continues at coordinate 617,630 of NZ_AQXI01000001.1, forward strand.
GACGCTGCGTGAACGGAGCGCTCGCCGGAATCGAACTCCTGGAAAATTCGTGCCGGTCGGAAAGCCAATTCGTGAGAGTGGGTGCTCGCGTTTAGGGCCAGTTGCCGCTCTCGCTGTACGCGTCGATGACGCGCTGGAGGGAGACGACGTAAGCCGCGGTGCGGAAGTTCGGCAGGTCGTTCTCCTCGTAGGCGCTCGTCAGGTCGTCGAACGCGGAGACGATGATGTCTTCGAGTTCCTCGTTGACGCGCTCTTCGGACCAGTAGAAGCGCTGACGGTTCTGTACCCACTCGAAGTAGGACACCGTGACGCCGCCCGCGTTGGCGAGGATGTCGGGGAAGACGTACACGTCCCGCTCAGTGAGCACGTCGTCCGCGTCCGGCGTAAGCGGCCCGTTCGCGGCCTCGACGATGACGTCGGCCTGTACGTCCCGTGCGAGGTCGCCGTCGATGGCGTTTTCGAGCGCGGCGGGGACGAGCAGGTCCACGTCGAGGGTGAGGAGTTCCTCGTTGCTGAGTTCCGTTTCGGCACCCGCGTAGCCGACGACGCTTCCCGTCTCGTTCTTGTGGTCTTTCACGTCGCGGGCGTGGAGTCCGTCGGGGTTGTGGATAGCACCGCTGGAGTCAGAGACGGCGACGATGTTCGCGCCGAGGTCTTCGAGAAGCTTCGCGGAAATCCATCCCGCGTTCCCGTAGCCCTGCACGGCGACGGTCGCGCCGTCCATCTCCTTGCCGAGGTAGTCGAACGCCTCGCGGGCGGTGAGCATGGTCGAGCGCCCCGTCGCCTCGACGCGACCCTCGCTGCCACCGCTTTCGAGCGCCTTGCCCGTGATGACGCCCGGTTCCGTGGTGTTTTCGAGCTTCTCGTACGTGTCCTTTATCCAGTTCATCTCGCGCTGGCCCGTGTTCACGTCGGGTGCGGGGATGTCTTGGTCCACGCCGATGAAGGGTCGGAGTTCCTTGGCGAACGAGCGCGTGACGCGCTCCAACTCCGCCTCGCTGTACTCGTCGGGGTCGATGATGATGCCGCCCTTCCCGCCGCCGTAGGGGATGTCGACGACGGCCGTCTTGTACACCATCCACCCGGAGAGGGCTTTCACTTCGTCGCGACTGACGTTGGGGTGGTAGCGAATGCCACCCTTGTACGGGCCGCGGTCGCCGTTGAACTGCGAACGGAACGCTTTGAAGGTCTCGATGGAACCGTCGTCCATTTCGACGGAGAGGTTCGTTTCGAGTATCCGCTGGGGGTGCTTGAGCCGTTCGAGAACGTCGGGTGACGCGTCGAGGTACTCCGCCGCGTCGTCGATCTGTTCCTGCAAGCTCTCGAACGGATTGGCTTGTTCGGACATCGTTTGCCAATCCCACCCACCCACTGTTAAGCATGACGAAATAAGAATGGGCTATTACCCCTAAATGAGATATAAGGGCACGGGTCAGCTGTCAGCCTGCGCGTACTCCATAATCCGCTCGGCTTGCGCGATGAGCGGCGCGTCTATCATCTCTCCGTCAACTCTGAACACTCCCCGTCCCTCCTCGTCGGCCGTCGCTTTCGCTTCCAGGACCGCCTCGGCCCACTCGACCCGTTCCGGGTCGGGGGTGAACGCCTCGTTGATGGGCGTCACCTGCGCGGGATGAATCGCCATCTTCCCGTCGTAGCCGAGTCGGATTGCGAACTCCGTCTCCTCGCCCAATCCGTCGGTGTCGTCGATATCCGTGTACACCGTGTCGATTGCGTCCACGTCTTCCGCGCTCGCCGCGAGGACCACGTGTTCCCGAGCGTAGAGCACTTCGGTCCCCTCCTCGGTTCGGGTCGCTCCGATGTCCGCGGAGAGGTCTTCAGCGCCGAAGACGAGCGCGTCCGTCTCGTCCACGGCCGCGATTTCCGCCGCGTTGAGGACTCCGCTGGCGGTTTCGACCAGCGCGAGGATGGGGACCCGATAGTCGTGTTCGTCGAGCAGTCGGGCCAGCGTCTCGGCGTCGTCCGCCGACCCCGTTTTCGGGAGCATGACGGAATCGACCGTTTCCGCGCCGTCCGCGATTCCGCGGAGGTCGTCGTCCGCCGCGATTCCCGTCGGGTTGACGCGGACGCACACCTCACAGTCCGGGTCGAATTCCGGGTCGGTGAGCACGTCACGAATCGCGGTTCGAGCCTCCGCCTTCCGTTCGGGGGCAACGGCGTCTTCCAAGTCGAACACTATCACGTCGGCCCCCGCTCCGGGCGCTTTCCGCATCATCTCGGGCCGGTCGCCCGGCGTGAACATGACGCTTCGTCGTGGCATACAGGAGGCGACGCGTGGCGTCGATTTCAAGCCACCGAAGGTGCGGGCGGACCGTTCGTTCTCCCAGATATCTTTATTCCCCCTCCCGGCGGTGAACCGGTATGTCACGAACGGACGAACCGGATGAACATTCGGAGGCGGATTCGGACGGCAACATGGGAATGGGTATCGGACTCGGCGTCGCTCTCGGTGCCGGACTCGGCGTCGCACTGGACAACATCGCGCTCGGCATGGGAATCGGAATTGCGATAGGCGTCGCAATCGGGGCCGGACTGTCCAACCGGTAGTCGCTGGGTGGAGCGCGCTTGCCGTGTCCGTCGGCGCGTCCGTGGAACCGTACACCCGACGATAAAAAGTGACCGTCTTCTCCGTTCGTATTCGACTCGATTCGATGCCCGAACTGAAACCGCGTTAGGGCCAGAGTCCGCGGGCCTTGTGGGCGTCCGCGATACGCGAGAGGCCGACGATGTACGCGGCGTCACGCCACGTCACGCCGCGCTCTTCGACTTCGGCGCGCACGCTGTCCCACGCGTTCAGCATCTCGGATTCGAGTTCCTCGTTGACGCGTTCGAGCGACCACTGACGGCGGTTGATGTCCTGCAACCATTCGAAGTACGAGACGGTGACGCCGCCCGCGTTGGCGAGAATGTCGGGGATGACGTGGATGTCGCGCTTCTCGAAGATTTCGTCCGCAGTGGTCGTCGTCGGGCCGTTCGCACCCTCGACGATGATGTCCGCCTGCACGTCGCGGGCGTTCGCTTCGGTCAGGACGTTGCCGATTGCCGCCGGGATGAGCACGTCCACGTCGAGTTCGAGGAGTTCCTCGTTGGGAATCGGCTCGTGGCCGTCGAACGTCGTGACGGCTTCCGGTTCCTCCTCGTGGGTCGGAATCCGGTCGATGTCGAGGCCGTCCTCGTCGTAAATCGCGCCGTTCACGTCGGAGACGGCGACGACGTTCGCGCCCCATTCGTGAAGCGAGAGCGCCGCGTTCGCGCCGACGCTCCCGAACCCTTGGATTGCGACCGTCGTGTCTTCGAGCGGGTAGTCGTAGTACTCACACGCCTCGCGGGCGATGATGGCGACCGAGCGGCCGGGCGACTCCTCGCGGCCGTAGGACCCGCCGATAACCGGCGGCTTGCCGGTGACGACGCCGGGTTGGGTTTCGCCTTCCTGCATCGAGTAGGCGTCCATGAACCACGCCATCGCCTGCGCGTCGGTTCCCATGTCGGGGGCCGGGATGTCGCGCATCGGGCCGATGAAGTCCCGCAGTTCCTCGGCGAACCGGCGCGTGAGTCGCTCTTTCTCCTCGTTGCTGAGCTCCTTCGGATTGACGACGATGCCGCCTTTGGCACCCCCGAACGGGAGGTCCATGACGGCGCACTTCCACGTCATCCACATCGAGAGGCCGATACACTCCTCCTCGGTCACGCCGGGGTGGTAGCGCATGCCGCCCTTGAACGGTCCCCGCACGCTGTCGTGCTGTGCGCGGTAGCCGGTGAAGATTTCCGTGTCGCCGTCGTCCCGCTTCAGCGGAACCGAGACGCGGTGCACTTGGTCCGGGTGCTTCAGGCGCGCGATGACGCCGGGGTCGACGTCGAGGTGCGCCGCAGCGCGTTCGAGTTGTCGTCGGGCCGTTTCAACCGCCGTTTCCGGTTCGTCCGTGGTCTGCTTCCCAGTAGATGCCATAGTGTGGACGCCTCCGACAGGCTTGCCCGTTTAGTCGGAAGCGACCGGAGAAAGACCTTACCATCCGACACCGCGTCGCTATGCAATACCACGGCACGATGTTCGGGAAAGAACATGAAAGAGAGAGGGACACGCGCGAGGTGAGACGGGTTACGGGGGAAGGGCGTAGACCGTCCCGGCGACGTCCCCGACGTAGATGGCATCGCTCCCCACCGCTGGCGCGCCGACCAACGAATCGTGGGCCCGGAAATGCCACCGGAGACGACCGTCGGCCCGGTCGAGGGCGAGCAGTAGTCCGTCGTCGTTGCAGACGTACACCAGTTCGTCCGTGACGACGGGCGACCCCCACACGCGTGCGCCGGTTTGGACGCGCCACCGAACGGCCCCGTCCCGCGCGTCGAGCGCCAAGACGCTCCCGTCCGCACAGCCGACGTAGACGATGCCGTCCCCGACGGCGGGCGACGACCAGATGCCGTCGTCGGCTTCGTACCGCCACTCCATCTCGCCCGTCTCGGCGTCGAGCGCGTAGATGCGGTCACCGTCAACGGTCCCGACGTACGCCGTGTCGCCGATGACCGCGGGTGCGCCAGCGATGGCGAGAGACGGCGCGAAGCGGAAGCGTTCGTCCCCGCCGTCCAGGTCGTGGGCGAACAGGCCGCCGTCGAGTCCGGTCGCGTAGAGGCTTCCGCCCGCGATTCGCACCGACGTGAGCGCCCGCGCCGGACTCCGGAACGACGCGGTTTGCTCGCCGGTCACGGCGTCGAGCGCGGACACCTGCCCGTCCCGCGCCGCGACGTAGAGCGTATCGCCGAGCAGTACCGGCGACACCTCCACGCCCGCGTCGGCCTCGAAGGTCCATTCCCGCGCCCCGCTCGCTCCGTCGAGGGCGAACAGGTTCCCGTTTCGGTCGCCGACGTAGGTCAACTCCGGGCCCGGCACCGGCGACCCCACCGCGTTGGCCGCCTGAAACAGCCAGTCGCTCACGCCGTCCCGTCGGTCGATACGACAGACGAACCCGTTCTCGGTTCCGACGTACACGGACCCGTCCCTGACGACGGGCGAGGTTTCGACCGGACCGCCGACTTGGGCGTACCAGCGCGCGTGGGCGCGCCTGCTGTCGTCCGTCGGAGCTATCGGTGCCGTCCGCTCCGTCTCGACGTCGGAGGAGGACGTCCCGCTTTGGGTCTCCGGCTCGGCGTCGATACCGGCGTCGGCGGACGCTCGTGACGAATCCGGAGCATCGACACCGCCGTCGGATATGAACGTGGTTCGCCCCTCCGAGGACGCTTCGTCGGTCGTCGTAGACCGTTCGGACGACCATTCGACGCTCCGCGAAATCGTGGTCTCGCCGCGTCGAACCACCTGGTCGAACTGAAACTCGCCGGTCGCGTTTCTATCGAACGCGTCACGTCGTCCCGTCCCCCCGAACTCCGACGGTGTTCTAGTCTGTTTTCCGTCACGATTCCCCGCTGTCGTCCGTCGCGTGTCCTCTCCCTCCATGTTTCATCACTGACTTGATGTTGGTCTGATTATCACTTCGTTCGAATACTATCTACTTTGTTATGAACCGCTTACACCCGACCATCGGGCGTGCAACAGTCGAAACGGTCGTGACAATCGCCTCCAGACCGACAGGATTTTTCCCCCACTCATCGCAGGAGTTCGCATGACGGGACTGTACTACGAGGAGTTCGAAGTGGGCCAAACCATCGAACACGAAAAGCGGAGAACTATCAGCGAGAGCGACAATCAGCGGTTCTGTGATATGACGATGAACCAACAGCCGCTCCACTTGGACGCCGACTTCGCGGCGGACACCCAGTTCGGCGAACGGTTGGTCAACGGACTGTACACGATGAGCGTGGCGGTGGGCGTTTCGATTCCGGACACGACCGACGGCACCATCGTCGCCAACCTCTCGTACGATAACGTCTCACACCCCGAGCCGGTGTTCCACGGGGACACCATTCGCGCCCAGTCCACCGTCACGGACAAGCGCGAGACGAGCGACGGCGAGCGCGGCGTCGTCACCATGAAGGTCGAGGTCTTCAAAGTCGATGGAGACGACGAAACGCTGGTTTGCGAGTTCGAGCGGACGGTGCTCTCGCTCAAGAAACCCTAATGGAAGAACAGTGAGAGGTTCACGACCACGGCGAACAGCCACGGGAGGGCGAGGCCCGCCGGGACGAGCGCCACGTACTCCCGCGGAATCAACGTCCGCCCGACGAACCCCACGCCGAGCGCGAACGCCTTCAACCCGACGAGCGAGAGGAAGCCGAACTGGCCGAGTGCGTGGCGTGCGACCGGGTTCGATTCGGTGAGCCCCGCCTGCAACCCGGCGTACGTCGTGAGTAAATCCCCGACGAGTGCGAGGATGACGACGGCCCAGAGCAATCGCTCGATGCCGCCGAAATCGAACCAGTCCGTGCGCTGATACCGGTAGGAGAACTGCTGATGGCTCATGGATGATGGCGCGGGAATTCCACGTCATCCACACGCACGGCGGAACGGTGCTTTATTATGAACCGGCTTATCCGGCTTAGAGAGGGGCTAAACCCTCGAAGCCGTTCGGCTTACAAAATCGTACCGTGTTTCTTGTCCGGCAGGTCCTTCTCCAAGCCCGCGTAGAAGTCGTAGCGCTGGACGAGTTCCTCGCGGAGGGTGCTCGGCGGAACGATGTCGTCGATGACCATCTCGCTCGCCATACGGTGGACGTCGATGTCCTCGCGGTACTCCTCGCGGAGTTCCTGCTCGCGCTGGGCGCGTTCGTCTTCGTCGTCGATGGCGTTCAGTTTGTTCGCGTAGACGGCGTTGATGGCGGCTTCCGGTCCCATGATGCCGATTTCACCCGACGGGAGCGCGATGACGCTCTGCGGGTCGTAGGCCGGGCCGGACATGGCGTAGATACCCGCACCGTAGGCCTTCCGAACGACGACGGAGAGTTTCGGAACGGTGGAGGAAGAGGTGGCGTAAATCATCTTCTTCCCTTTTTCCAGAATCGCGTCCTTTTCCACCTGCGACCCCGCCATGAAGCCCGGCGTGTCACAGAGGTAGAGGAGCGGAATCTCGAACGCGTCGCACTTCCAGATGAACTCGGCGGCCTTCTCGGCGGCGTCGGGGAAGATGGCCCCGGAGCGCTGTGCCGGTTGATTGGCGACGATGCCGACGGGTCGCCCGTCGATTCGCGCGAAGGAGGTGATAATTTCGCCGCCGAAGTCCGGCCTGAGTTCGAAGTAGGAGTCCGCGTCCACCACGCGGTCTATCAGGTCGGTCATGTCGTAGGCGCGGTTCGGGCTGTCGGGGATTACCCCGTCGATTCCCTCGGGAGACAGTTCGGGGGCTTTCGGCTCGCTCCGCGGCGGTTTCTCGTGAGCCTTGTCGGGCAGGTACGTGATGAGGTCGGAAACGAGTTCGCGGGCGTGTTCCTCGTCGCGCGCCACGAGGTCGGCGCTCCCGGAGTGTTCGGCGTGCATGTTCGCGCCGCCGAGGTCCTGCATGCTGATGTCCTCGCCCGTCACCATCTGCACCATCCGCGGGGAGGCGATGGCCATCGCCGACATCTCCTCGACCATGATGGTGAAGTCCGCGAAAACCGGGGTGTAGGCCGCCCCCGCGATACACGGCCCGTAGAGGACACAGATCTGTGGCACGCGACCGGAGAGCATCGAGTGGTTGTAGTAGTACTTGCCGATACCCTCGCGGTTGGCGAAGAACCCGGACTGCTGGTCGATTCGGCCGCCGGAGGAGTCCATCAGGTAGAGAACGGGTTTGCCGTTCTGGAGCGCCCGCTGTTGCATGCGGAGGAACTTCTCGACCCCCTTCGCTGCCATGCTTCCGGCTTTGACCGTGAAGTCGTTCGCCATGAAGTGGAGGTCGCGGTTCTCGAACTCCGCCGCACCGGTGATGAGACCGTCGGCGGGCAGTCGGTCGTCCGCGTCGAACTCGGCGAATCGACCATCTTCGAACTTCAGACCATCGTCCCCGAACCAGAGGTCGAGTCGGTCGCGGACGAACAGTTTGCCCTTCTCCGAGAGGCGTTCTTTGTACTTCTCTTTCCCGCCCGACTCGATGTCCTCGATCTCTTCCCAGAGGAGTTCCTCGCGCTCCGTCGGCCCGAGGTCATCCTCCGGCGGCTCACCGGGGTCGCTCCACGTGGCGGTCGGTTCGTCCGCGTCGCCGACGAACACTTCCACCTCGCTGCCGACGTGCTTGGCGAGCGCGCTGGCGATTGCCGAGGCTTCCTCGTCGGTCGCCTCCTTACCGATACGAACTTTCATGAATGTGAATCCGTGAGGCGATTTCAAACCGTTTTCCCTTTCTATCGCGGCAACATTTTCGCATCCGTCCCGAGGAAAAACGATGGGGAGAGCCAGAAGCGTCTGCGAGGGTAGGGGTAGCGCGGAGTGAAATCGAAGGCAGTTACTGGTCGGGCAGTTCCATGGCCGCGACGTGCTCCGCGTACTCTTCGAGTACGGGTTGACCCCAGTACCGAAGCGATTCACTCCGTGCATCGTAGTCGATGATGTTCGCGTCAGCGAGTTTCGGGAGGTGTGTGTGGTGAAGCGATGCCTCGACGCGGCGACGGTAGTCGTCAGGGACGTCGTTGGCCGATGTTTCGGTCTCCCACGTAACGACCTGTTCGACGAGATCAGAAAGCGTCGCTACGCCGTCCGCTGTCGTCGAGAGATAGTGGATGGCGTATCGTCGTCGCTTATCCGACAGCAGTTCGAAGATGTCATCGAACGACGGTCTGCTCACTGCTGGCTCAGCGCGAAGTACGTGGGATGGATGACTCGACGGACGGTTCCCCGAGTCGTCACGGTAGGGTGACTCGTTGCTCATGCGACGCTCAAGAGCAGTTGACCAGCATAGATAAAGAATGGTGAATCTAGACACCTAGAAAACTGGCAGCGAAAATGAAATCACCGGCCCCAAGAGTTTTATTTCTAATGAATTAGACACCGAATAGATTCGGGGTGGTGCGGTGACGGGATTCGATGCTTCGAAATCGAGATTACCGCGATAGTTCGCTGTGACTACTTTCGGTATTGGCGACTGCGACCCTTCGGGAATCCTCAACCGAGGTCGGTGGTTCGAAGAACGGAATTAACAATGCCATCTGTTAACATGGATTTCCGGCGTGCAGGTCGTATCTCATGACTCGACGTACACGCACCGGCCTCGCGGTTGGCCTCACCCTCCTTATCCTCGTCAGCACCGCGAGTCTCGGGGTCGTTTCGATTTCGAAACAGTCCGATGCGCCCCGCGACCAATCGTCGGAATCCACACGAACGCTCCCGCTGTTATCGGCGAGCGGGAGTTCGGAGAGGCTCCTCCAGCAGACAGGAGCGAACCAGTCAGACAGTGAGCAGGCCGCGACCCGCGGGGCCGTTCAGGGGGCGGCGCTGGCACAGCGACAGGGCGTCACCATCACGCAACAGCAACGACAGGCCGCCATCGAAGGCGCGGCACAGGCGGTCTCCCAGAATCAGCAGGCGTCCGTCGCCCAAGTGCAGGCCGCCGCCCGCGGTGCCGCACACGGTGTCCTGCTTCAGAGTCAGCGGGTGAACGTGACCCAGATTCAGTCGGTGACGCGCGGCGCGACGACCGGTGCGACCACGCAGGTACAGCAGGCCAACGTCTCCCAAGTGCAGGCCGCCGCGTTCGGCGCGGGTCACGGCGCGGCCGCAGGAAGCCAGCGGGCGACCGTCTCGCAGGTGCAGGCCGCCGCCCGCGGCGCTGCACAGGGAGCGGCGACCGGCGCAACCGGGAATCAAAAGGCCAGCGTCTCCCAGATTCAGGAGGCCGGGCAGGGGGCCGCGTTCGGCGCGCTCGACCAGCGACAGAGCGCCTCGGTCGAACAGATACAGGCGGCGACCCGCGGAGCTGCGAGCGGGGCGGTCCAAGCCCAACGCGCGAACGCGAAGCAGGTGCAAGTCGCCGCGATGGGCGCTGCTCGGGGCGGCGTCACGCAACGTCAGCAGGTGAGCGTCGAACAGATACAGGCGGCGACTCGCGGTGCGGCGGCCGGTGCCGTCTCGCAGGTTCAGCAAGTGACCGTGACGCAGATTCAGGTCGCGGCGCAGGGTGCCGTAAGTGGCGGACTCAAGCAGGTCCAGCAGGCGTCGGTCGAGCAGATACAGGCGGCGTGTCGCGGCGCGGCGGTCGGCGCGTTGAGCGTCACGCAGATACAGGTCGTCAGCATCGTTCAGATACAGATCGTCGCACAGGGGTCGGCACAAGGCGCGGTGCAGGGTGCCGTCCAGAAACAGGTCGTGAACGTCCAGCAGATACACGCCGCCGCGAAAGGGGCGGCACAGGGAGGCATCACGCAGGTGCAGACCGTTCGAATCACGCAGATTCAGTCGGCCTGCCTCGGCGCGGCGTCGGGTGCCATCACGCAGAATCAGCGGGTGAGCGTCACCCAAGTGCAGGCCGCGGCGCGAGGGGCGTGTGCGGGCGGCGTCACGGCGAGCCAACGCCAGCAAGTCTCCGTCCGGCAGGTGCAAGCGGCGACGAGCGGCGCGGCGGGCGGCGCGATTTCCCAGAGCCAGCAGGCGACCGTGACGCAGATTCAGGCCGCGTCACGCGGAGCGGCGACCGGCGGAGTCACGCAAATCCAGCGAGCGAGCGTCCGGCAGGTGCAAGCGGCGTCGTTCGGCGCGGCCGCGGGTGCGACGCAGGCTGCCAAACAGCGGGACGTGAACGACGCGGGTCAGATACAACAGACCGCACGCTCCGGGATTTCACAGGCCGAAACCCGCCTCCAGACGGAGGAAAACGTCCCGCCGGAGACCCTCCGTGAAACCGCCCGAAGCGAGGCGAGCGGGGAACCGACGCCGACGCAACCGACCACGACGTCGGGTGCGACTACGACGACTCCGGCGGCAACCCCGACGACGACTTCGGCGACCACCACGACCACTTCGACACCGACGACCACGAACGTCACCACCACGACACCAACTGTCACGACGACCACACCCACCACGAACGTCACCACGACTCCGCCGACCCCGGCGACTACTACGACCGCTGCGCCGACTACGACCACCACACCGAACGCCACGACGACCACGACAACTACGACCACCGCACCGCCGACCCCACCGCTCACGGTGAACCTGACGTGTACGAGAATCACGGCGAACGCGACCCAACCCGCGGACTACCGGGTCGAGGCGGTGTTGGTGAACGCCTCGAACCCGCAGTCCGCCGTGCTGGTGACGCGGAACGTCTCGGCGGCGGACTTCGAGCGAGCGCCGAACGGAACCACCACGTGGACGAACACGACGGCCGACCTCAACGTCTCCGGGTACGTCTTCGTCAACGCGACGGTCTTCGATTCGAACGGCCAGCAGGTCGCGACGGCACAGCAGGACGACGTGCAGGCGTGCATCCGGCAGGTCGGCGGAATTCCGCAAACGACGGTGCCACAGACGACCGTCAGCGGACCGACTGCGACCGCCGGTCCGACCACGGTTGCGACGACGGGTCCACAAACGACGCCAGCAACGCCAGTAACGACGAGGCCAGTGACGAATACGACGGCCGGGACGTAACTCGTCGTCGCACGAGTGGGACGGGAAAAAACGGAGCGGAGCGTTACAGCGCCGATTCGAGGCGGTCGATGAGTTCCGCGTTACCGATGTGCAGCGGCACTCGCTGGTGGAGTTCCTCCGGCGTCACGTCGAGAATCGATTGCTCGCCGTCGGAGGAGCGGCCACCGGCGGACTCGATGATGTACGCCATCGGGTTCCCCTCGAACTGGAGGCGGAGTTTTCCCTCGGGGCGCGATTCGAGGCCGGGGTAGGCGAACACGCCGCCGTAGGTCAGCACTTGGTTCACGTCGCCGATCATCGCGCCGCCGTAGCGCAGTTTGAGTTCGTCCTCGACGTCGCGGGCGTAGGCGGTGAACGCCTCGGGCCAGTCCGGGACGCGGCCGCCGAAGCCGTAGACCGTGGGGTCGTCCGGGAGCGTAACGTCCTCGGTAACGACTCGTTGTTCGCCGTCCTCTATGACGTACTCCGTCACGGACCCGTCGCGGGCGACCATCATCGTCGTGATGGGTCCGAAGAGGACGAACGCCGACGCGACGAGGTCCGTTCCCTTCGCCGGGAGCGGCACATCGTAGATTCCGACGATGGTCCCCATCGAGTTGTTCGATTTGAGGTTGGACGACCCGTCGAGGGGGTCGATGGCGACCGACAGTCCCTCGCCGCAATCGACGACGTGCTCGCGCTCCTCGCTGGCGAACTCGCCGACGCCCTCGATGGCGGTCAACTCGGCTTCGAGGTGCTCGTCGGCCCACACGTCCGCGGCCATCTGGATTTCCCCGCTGGGGTTCTCCTCGTCGGCCTTCCGACGGCGACCGGTGAGACCGCCACGGATTTCCGGCGCGGCGGCCGCGACGGTCGCGAGGATTGTATCAACCGTCTCCATCGTTAGAGCGCTTCGTCGGCCGTTGCGCCCTCGAAGATGACCTTTTCGAGCGCGTCGAGGATGCGCTCGGGGTCGTCACGCTGCCAGACGTTCCGTCCGACGGCGAGTCCGGAACCGCCAGCGTCCATTACGGCTTCGACGCTGGAGAGGAACTCGTAGTCGCTGGTCTTCGACCCACCGCTCATGACGACGGGCATGTCGGCGGCGGATTTGACGGCCCATTCCATCGACTCGCGCGTTCCGGGGTACTTGACCTTCGCCATGTCCGCGCCGATTTCGAGCGCGATTCGGGTCGCGTAGGCGATGACGCTCTCTTTGGTGTCGTTCTTGAGTCCCTGTCCGCGGGGGTACGACCACATGACGACGGGCATGTCGTATTCGCGGTGTGCCCGCTCCTGTATGTCGCGGAAGTCCTCGTACATGTCGCACTCGTGGTTCGAACCGGAGTAGACGGTGTAGCCGACGGCGTCCGCGCCGAGTTCGGCGGCGTAATCGACCGTCCAGTTCTGCGGCGAGTACGGTTCGCCCGTCCAGAGGTTGCTCGTCCCGTTGAGCTTGGCGAGCAGGTTCACGTCGTCGTCGTAGGAGGGGTAGTAGGTCTCGGCGATACCTTTCTGGACCGCGAGACAGGTCACCGCATCGTGCGTCGCGGTTTCGAAGATCTTCTCGGGGTTAAGCGTGTCCGGGACGGAACCGAAGTCGGCGGAGGGTCCGTGCTCCAGTCCGTGGTCCATTGCGAGAATGAGTGCTTTGCCGTCTCGCGTGACTTGCGAGTCAGTCAGCGGAATCATCGTCCCGAACTGCGCCCACGACGTATATGAGTGTACTGGTCGCGCGCAGAGCGGAATGCCCGTTTTCGGCCATCTCGGGAGTCCTATCGAGTATATTGAAGACTACAATAGTAGTAAATTCACAGCAATTCGTGGGCCGAGTCGCGCCATTTAGTAACTCGATTCCGGTCGAACGAAAGCGAGTCGGCGACGCGCTCCGGGTTGGCGATGGCGAGGCTTCGAACCGAGGTGATGCCCGCTTCCGCGAGTTCGTCCGCGAGGCGGTCGTCGATTTCCGGCACGTCGGTTACGGGGTCGGGGCTACTTCGGTCGCGCCACGCCGCCTCCTCCGCTTCAGCCTCGCCGCTCCCGTCCGTCGTGGCGGTTTCGGGCGTCTCACGCTCCCAGTCGCCGGAACTGGCGGCAATCCACGCCCGCTCTTCGTCCTGGAGGCCACGAACTTGCGTGGACCTGTCGGTCAGGTCGTTGCCGGATTCGAAGGACCACGACAGGGAGTGTTCGCGCCGCAGACGACCGGCGACGCCGGGATTGACGCCCGCTTCGCGGAGCATCTCGTAGGAGACGGTTCGGTTTTGGATGGCTTCGACGCCGAACGACGCGTCGTCGATAACCGCCGCCGTCGCTGGTCCGACGAATTTCACGTCCGTCGTTTCGGTCACGTCCGCTTTGCGTGTCTCGTTTTCCGTCACGGCCCTCACCGATTCATTTCTTTCTCCCACTCGCTCATCTTGAATGTTTCGCCATCCGACCTGTTCGAATCGTTACTGTGTCAACATATTTCTTCCTTCGCTTTCGTTCCGCTATCCTTACAACCGTCCCCGGAGCACTCGCCACCATGCGGACGCTTTCCGATATCGACAGCATCGGCGTAGTTGGCGCAGGTACCATGGGCAGCGGCATCGCGCAAGTCGCCGCCGAGAACGGGTTCGACGTGGTTATGCGCGACATCAAAGCGGAGTTCGTGGAAAACGGGTTCGACACCATCGAAGGGAGTCTCGACAGATTCGTCGGAAAGGAGAAGATGAGTCAGGAGGAGGCCGACGAGGTACTCGACCGAATCACGGGCACGACCGAACTCGACGACCTCGCGGACTGCGATTTCGTCGTCGAGGCCGCCGTCGAGAACATGGACATCAAACAGGACATCTTCGCGGAGTTGGACGAGGCGCTCCCCGAAGAGGTCGTGCTCGCCACGAACACCAGCACGCTCTCCATCACGACCATCGCCAGCGTGACCGACCGCGAGGAGCAAATCGTCGGTCTGCACTTCATGAACCCCGTTCCCATCATGAAGGGCGTCGAACTCGTCGTCGGCGAGAAGACGGACGACGACGTGGTGACGCTCGCCCACGACCTCGCGGAGGAACTCGGCAAGGAGACGTGGGAGTCCGACGACAAACCCGGCTTCGTCACCAACCGCATCCTCATGCCGTGGATCAACGAGGGCATCCGCGCCTACGACGAGGGCGTCGCCGACAAGGAGGACATCGACAAGGGAATGACGCTCGGAACGAACGTCCCGATGGGTCCGCTCACGCTCGCCGACCACATCGGACTCGACATCTGTCTCGACGCCAGCCAGACCCTGTTCGAGGAACTCGGCGACCGATACAAACCCGCCTACCTGCTGAAGCGCAAAGTGGACGCGGGCGACCTCGGCAAGAAGACGGGGAAGGGCTTCTACGAGTACTGAACGGCGACGAAAACTGAACGGCGACGGAAAATGTGAGCCTGGAACCCTACCGACCGTTCCTGGTGGCGTTCTCCGGCGGTTCGAACGTTCCTTCTGGCAGGTCCTCGTTCACGGAGAGGTTCTCGTAGGTGAAGACGACCGTCGCGTTTTTGATGACCGCCCCGTCGTCCGACGTGGTTCCCTTCGTCGGTCGCCCGTTTTTGAGTTCGGCGAGCGTCCTCTCGAACGGTACCGGGTAGTCGGTCTTGCTCTTGACGAGCGCGCCCGATTCGGTGTCTATCCAGAACTTCGACGTGTACCACGAGGCGTTCTTCGGGTCTTTGGGATTGTCGAACTCGATGACGTACACTTCGTGACCGAGGACGGTCGTCGTACCGCGGTACGAAAGCGAGTCGTCCTCGAAGGCGGCCTCGAACTCGTTTCGCGCCTCGTAGATACCGCTGATGAAGTAGTGCTTCGGGCCGCCGCTACGTCGGTTACCCACGCGGTACGTGCCGTTGGCTCTATCGTAGGTGATGAAACTCGTCTCGTTCTCGATGACCGTTCTCGAACGCGGCGAGAAGTACTCCCGTCGCTGGAGCATCGCCCCATCGACGTACTTCTTCGTGGTGTCTATCTTGCGCGTCCGGGAGTACGTGCTTCCGTTCGAAAGGTGATACGTGCGCTTCTCCACTTCGACGGCGTGGTACGTGCTGATGTTCCGCTGTTTCGCGCGGATGTCGTCCACGACCTCGTGGGCCTTGGCGTCGCTGAACGACGCGGTTTGGGTCGTTTCGGTCGTCTTCGTCGGCGACCCCGAACCGGCACCGTTGCTCGGCGCTTGGCCGACACACCCGCTGATGGCGGCGAGCACGAGACAAACCGTGAGGAGGACGGGAATCCGGGACCGCATCAGCGTTCACCTGCCGATTGGTTCGATTTCGACCGCGCGGAAGTCGTTTGGGAGTCGATTCGTTCGGTTCGGGGAGGGCGGCGTTCTGTCATTTATTGCAAGAACGAAAAATACAGCACAAAACCAGATAAGTCTGTCCGAAGATGTGGCTCTTCTGAAAGGAGTTCCCGTCTTGAGATTACCTCGTACCGGGGGCGAACTGATGCCGATGGACGGCCGAAAATCAGGACAGGTGGAATGGCCGCTCGGAAATCGTTCGGCGCAAGTCGCCGAGAGCGTCGCGTTCGACGCCACCGGCGAGCGAGGAGATGAGAGCGTGCACTTCCTCGCGCGAGACCTTGATTCCCGCCCGGCGAAGCGCGTCCTCCGGGCGCTTTCGCACTTCGCGGAGAGTGCCGACTGCGAGGAGGTACGGAATCGTCCACGCGACGAGACGGTTGCCCCGTTCGCGCGGCATGCTCTCCAAATACGTCTGAGCGTCGTCGGTGAAACTGTGAGCGTGGTCGGCGGTTCGTTCGACGACGGCGGCAACGTCGTCGCTGTGTTCGGGGTCACAGAGGTCGTCCTGCGGAACGTCGGCGTCTTCGAGCCACGTCTCCGGCAGGTAGACGTTGTTCTCGTCGTGGTAATCGACGTACACGTCCTTGGTGACGTTGACGAGTTGCAGGAGGAGGGCGAACGACTCCGACGTTTCGCGGAGGCGGTTCGCTTGTGCTGAATCCGCGTCCCGACAGACGAGGTTCGTGATGAGTTCGCCGACGGTTCCGGCGACGTAGTAGCAGTACTCCTCCAGTTCCGCGCGCGTCCCGATTCGAAGGCCGCCCTCGTCGGCGTGGCGTTCGACGAACATCGCCATCCCGCCGACGAGTTCCCGAACGGGCGGTCGAACAGCGTTCCGGACGGACGGGGAACACGTGTCGAACGTCGCCACGATTCGGGGCGCGTGTGCGACTACCGACCAATCGGCGTCGTCGCCGTCGTCGTCCGGTATCCACTCGTCCACGTCCTCACGGAACTCGTCTATCGTCGTCGAATCGGTCGGGTCGAGGACGGCGTCGTACTGGTAGAGCAGACGCGTCTGCTCGGCGGGCGGAATGTGGCCCGCGTCCTCGATGGTATCGGCGACACGACAGAGGAGATATCCGACACAGATGGCATCGGCCATCGGCGCATCGAGGAGGTCGATGGTGATGGCAAACGTCCGGGAGACGCCTTGAACGGCCTGGTGGCACCACTCAAGGTCTGCCTCGGAGGGCGTGTCGGCGGTCGCGGAGGTCGGTGGGTGGCTGTCCATTCTGTTACTGAACCTTCCGGCCTTTCGGGTTGAGACGCTAAAACCCCTTGGGCTTACCTCTCCGGTGTCACTGGAACGGCTAATCAGTTCCGACTCAGACCGAGCGGTCCGCGTTCGCGGTCCGAGTCGCAAGCGCCAAGTCTCGCCGCCGCGGACCCGAACACGAGAATGTACGAGGGCGTCCACGCCGTCCCGGATGGGGAGGGTACCGTCGCACGCTTCGCCGCCACGGCCGCCGACTACGGGTTCGACGGCATCGTCGTCCGCAACCACGGCGACTCCCGAGCCGAATTCGACGCCGAGCGGGTCAGCGACGCCTACGACGTGGACGTCGTTGACGGCCTCGAAATCCGCGCCGACAACCCGTCGCAGGCCAGCGGTCACGTCGGCAACTTCCGCCCGAAGACGACGATACTCCTGCTCCACGGTGGGACGAACAAACTCAACCGCTTCGCCGTCGAGGAGGAGCGCATCGACGTGCTGGCTCACCCGATGCGCGGCCGCGGCGATTTCAACCACGTGCTGGCGAAGGCCGCCGCCGAACACGGCGTCCGGGTGGAGTTCAACCTGTCGCGCATCCTCCGCGCCGACGGCGGGCCGCGGGTGCAGGCGATACAGGACCTCCGCAAACTCCGCGAACTGGTCGTCAAATACGGCGCGCCGTTCGTCGTCAGCGGCGACCCCACCTCGCACCTCCACCTCCGCGGTCCCCGCGAACTGAAAGCCGTCGGGGAAGTGGTCGGCTTCTCCCCCGAGCAAATCGAGGACGGGCTCCGGGAGTGGGGTCGCCTCGCCGAGCGAAACCGGACGATTCGCTCCGACGATTTCATTGCCCCCGGCGTGAAACGTGGCCGGTATGAAGAAGACGATTGAGGAACACGCGAACCGATTTTCCGACATCGCGGGCGACTACGACGATTCACAGGACAGCGAGGAGTACCGCGCCTGCGTCTCGCTCGTCGTGGATCACGCGGACCCCGGAGCGAACGATACCGTCCTCGATTTGGGGACCGGCACGGGCGCAATCGCCCTCGCTCTCGCTCCCGGCGCAGAGCGCGTTATCGGCCGCGACATCAGCGAGGGGATGTTGGACGAAGCGCGAACGAAGGCCGAGGAAAACGGCATCGAGAACGTCGAGTTCGGCGAGGGACGGTTCCGGGACCCGAACGTGGACGGCGAGGTCGATATCGTCGTCTCCAACTTCGCCATGCACCACCTCTCCGACGAGGAGAAGCGCGAAGCAATCGAGGCCATCGCGGAACTCGGCCCGAGAAAGTTCGTCCTCGGCGACGTGATGTTCTTCGGCCTCCCCGACCCCAAGGAACCGTTTTACAGCCCCGAAGTGGACGACCCCTCGACCGTCGGGCATCTGGCCGACGTGCTGACCGACAACGGATTCTCCCTGACCGCCGTCGAGCGGGTGCACGAACAGGTCGGCGTGCTGGTCGCCGAACGCACCTGAGGTCTCCGGAACCGGACTCGATTCTTACTACCCGACGCGAGAGCAGGCCATTCAAATCCACCGCCGCCCAACGTCCGTCAGAACCTCGAATGAAACACCTCCCGAAGCACATCCGGCCCCACTGGCGGTATCTCGCGGTCGGACTCGAAGCGTGGCCCGACGCGAACATCGACCGCCGGTCGTTCCAGCGGAGCATCTGGTTCGCCGCGCAGAACCTCCTCGGCGACGCCGGAAGCGCGGACGCGGACCTGACGGTGTTCTCCTTCGATTTCGAGGACGGAGACGGTGAGGCGCTGGTTCGGGTTCGTCGGGGGCACACGGACGAGGCCCGGGCGGTGCTGGCCTGCATCGACGACGTGCACGGCGATTCCGTCGGCGTGTTCGTCCGCGGTATAAGCGGGACGGTCCGAGGTTGTGAAGAAAAGTATTTAGGTCGCCAAAGGGAAGTTTCGGGCGAGAGAAGCGTCGTGTTCGCGGACGAAACCCGACCCGCCATCACACGTGATGGCGCGCTCGACATTCAGGTCGATGACTCGTTCGTAGGCGCGACGGAACTCGATTTCGAGTGATACTATGCAGGGACAAGCCCAACAGCAGGCGTACGACCGCGGGATTACGATCTTCTCCCCGGACGGCCGTCTCTACCAAGTCGAATATGCACGGGAGGCCGTCAAACGAGGGAGCGCCAGCATCGGTGTCCGAACCGAGGGCGGCGTCGTCCTCGCGGTGGACAAACACACGCGGTCGCCGCTCATGGAGCAGACCAGCGTCGAAAAGCTCCACAAGGCGGACGACCACATCGGTATCGCCAGCGCGGGCCACGTCGCCGACGCCCGCCAGCTCATCGACTTCGCGCGTCGCCAGTCCCAGATCAACCGACTGCGCTACGGCGAACCCATCGGCGTCGAGACGCTGACGAAAGAAGTCACCGACCACATCCAGCAGTACACGCAGGTCGGCGGTGCGCGACCGTTCGGCGTCGCGCTCATCATCGGCGGCATCGAGAACGGCGAACCGCGCCTCTACGAGACCGACCCGTCCGGGACGCCGTACGAATGGAAAGCGCTCGCGGTCGGCGCGGACCGCGGCGAGATTCAGGACTACCTCGAATCGAACTACAGCGAGGGCATGGACCTCGACGGCGGTATCGACCTCGCCCTGAGCGGCCTCGGAACGGTCAACGACGACCAACTCTCGGCGGATGGCGTCGGCCTCGCCACCGTCGATGTCGAAAGCGAACGCTTCCGAATGCTCGACGACGAGGAAGTCGAGAGCTACCTCGACGAACTCGACCTCCTCGAATCCGAGGACGAAGACGAGCCGGAAGAGTAATTTCGACGTTTTTCTCGGGAAACATCTTTTAGGTGGGCGCGTTTACCTTCGGGTATGATATCACTCGACGAGGCGGTGACGGCGCGTCTGGAATCGCACGGTGCTCGCTTCGAAGTGCTCGTAGACCCGGATGCGGCGCTCGCCATGAAACGCGGCGACTTCGACGGCGACATCGAGGACGTCATCGCCGCCGAGGACGTGTTCGAGAACGCGAGCCGAGGGGACCGACCGGCCGAGGAGGATTTGGAGACCGTCTTCGAGACGACGGACCCGCTCGAAATCATCCCCGAAGTGGTCGAACGCGGTGAGATTCAGATCACGGCCGAGCAGCGCAGGGAGATGCAGGAACAGAAGCACAAACAACTGGTCAACCGCATCACGCGCAACGCGGTCAACCCGCAGATGGACAACGCGCCCCACCCGCCGGAGCGCATCGAGAACGCGCTGGAGCAGGCCGGCTTCTCGGTGGACCCGATGGAACCCGTCGACCAGCAGGTGGACGACGCGCTCGACGCGCTCCGTCCGGTCATCCCGATTCGGTTCGACGAGGTGACCATCGCGGTGCAGGTGCCCGCGAACTACGCCGGGAGCGCACAGGCCCGAATCCGCCAGTTCGGGGATTTGGAGCGCGAGGAGTGGCAGAACGACGGGTCGTGGGTCGGCGTGATGACGTTCCCCGCCGGGATGCAAAACGAGTTCTACGACCTCGTGAACGAACACACGAGCGGTGAGGCGGAAACGCGCATCGTCAAGGACGAAGACGACCTTCAGACGCGGTAACTCGCTCCGCCACGACCGGTTTCGTTTTTCGATAGCGCGGGCGACTCGGCGAACACAGTCTTTTGCGGAGTCGTCGTGTATTCGGGACGATGGAGGTTCCAGAACGGCGGTCGCGGCTGGGTTGGTGGCTGCTCGCAATCGCGTTGGCGCTGGCGCTCGCGTTCGTCGCCTACGCCTTCGTCGGCACGCTCGTCCTCGGGTTGTTCGTCTACTACGGGTCGCGCCCGGTCTACCGACGGGTAACGACGCGACTCGAATCCGAAACGCTCGCGGCGGCGGCCACGCTGTTTCTGCTCTCCCTCCCGGCGCTGTTCCTCGTCGGCTACACGGTCGCCGTCGGCGTCCGGGAACTCAGCGCGTTCACCGGGACGGGCATCGAAACCTACTACTCGCGGCTGATTCCCGGTTCGACCGACGTTCCGGGGGTGCTCTCACATCCGCAACGACTCGTCGGGTCCGACCTCGGAACCGCTTGGAGCGATTTCACGACCGCGGCGAAATCGGTCGGCATCATCTCTCGAAGCCTGCTCACGCTGTTTCTCTCCATCTCGTTCGCCTTCTTCGCGCTCCGCGACGACGACCGACTGGCGGCGTGGTTCCGCGGCGAGATGGGCGAGGACAGCGCCGTCGTCGCCTATCTCACGGCGGTGGACGAGGACCTCGCCATCGTGTACTTCGGGAACGTCCTCACCGTCCTGCTCGTCGGCGTGGCGGCGACGGTCCTCTACAACGGGTTCGCCGCCATCGCTCCCGGTGCGGTGTCGTTTCCCATTCCCACCGTGTTCGCCCTGTTGACGGGGCTGGCGACGTTCGTCCCCATCGTCGTCGGAAAGCTGGTGTACGTCCCGCTCACGCTCTACTTCGTCTGGCAGGCGCTTCGGGTGAACACCCGTCTCCTCTGGTTTCCGGCGGTCTTCTTCGTCGTCTCGTTGCTGCTGTTGGACCTCCTGCCACAGACGGTCGTCCGGCCCTACATCTCGGGTCGGACGACCCACACGGGACTGGTGATGTTCGCGTACATCCTCGGCGGCGTCCTCTTCGGCTGGTACGGCATCTTCCTCGGGCCGCTAGTGTTGGTGTTCGTCGTGCAGTTCGCCGACATCGTGTTCGGCGACTTGGTGCACGGGCGGCGAATCACGCCGTCCTCGTCGCTCTCCATCGGGTCGAATCCGCCGGAAGAAAAGTAACCTCGTCGAGGAGCGAACTACGCGTTCACTCGAATCTCGTCGTCGGTGACGGACGACACCATTTCCTCCTGCAGCGGGTAGGTGTCCTCGTCCCGGTCGCCCCACCCGAGTTTCGATTTCACCTTGTCGGTGACACCCGGGTTCGGGTCGACGTGGGCGGTGCCGTGCTGTACGTCGGCGACGATACCGACTTCATCGCCCGATTCGTCCACGACTTTCTTCCCCTCGTCGTCGTCGGTTATCTCTGTTACCATCGCGTTCGTACACTCGTCGCTTCCGCTGGTACCAATCGTGGTTGCCCACGCAGGGGGCTTATTAGAATCAGCCGTCGTCGGGGAGCAACGGATGCTCGTTCGGCGCGCGAGCGAGTTGTCGCTGGGCGGCGTCCCACTCCTCGAAGTAGCCGTAGTCGGTCATCGTGGACATGCCCGCGAGGGCGGCCCGGAGACTCAGGCCGACGAGCGGAATGTCGGCGACCGTGATGATGACGTCCGCTTGCAAAATAACGCCGTCTCTGAGTATCACGTCGAGCAGGTCCACGACGGCGTGGTCGTCCTTCGTCGGCTTCATGCGTCCAACTCCGGTGCGAACGAGTAGGGCGGCCACGGCCCCGTGAACCTGATTTCGACGCCCGGTTCCGACGCCACGTCGTCCAGCACGCGCCCGATTTCGTCCTCGTTCTCCTCGTGAGCCAAGAAGGCGACCTGCACGACTTCCTCGTTCGTCTCCGACCCGAGCACGTCCCCCGTCGAATCCATCGTCTCGAACGCCGAGACGAGCGGGTCGAGGTCGTCCCGAAGTCGGTTCGTCAGGTCGTCCTTCCGCGCCTGTCGGAGGTCGCGGAGGCGGTTGTCGTACTGCTTTTCGAGCAGGAACGCCGTTCCCTCGGTCGCGTCGTCGATTCGCTCGCGCAAGTCGGCCAACTCCGCGTCGTTCGATTCGAGTTCGTCTCGAACTCGGTCGTCGTCCCACGCGACGCCGACGCGGTACTCCCAATGGCCCGCCAACTCGTCCAGATGGGACGCGAGCGTCTCGGATTGGTCCGCGAGCCACGCCGACACAGCGTCGTCGTCGCCCTTGAGAATCGTGTCGAAGCGGAACGGGAGCGGGGTGCCGAACGCCTCTCCGGCGGCGTCCACGACCGATTGGTGGGTCAGCAGCCACTCCCGAACCGTCCCGAGGTCGTCCGAGTCGAACGGCGAATCACAGGGCTGGACGACCGCCCCCAAATCGCCGTGTTCGACGACGGAAACGGGGTCGCCCTCGATTCCGGCTTCCGAAAACTCGATGTCGTCAACGGTCCCTTCGTCGGCGCTCTCCACGACGCAGTAGAGGTACCGCCCCTCCTCGAAGGTCGGTTCAGCCACCGAATCCCTCCAGACCCGGTTCGCGGTTCGCCATATCGACCAGCGCGTCCGAAATCAGGTCGTCCAAATCGCCGCGGAGGTTGTCGACCCCTTCTTCGATGCCTTCTGATTCTTTCAATCGCTCCAGTTCGTCCTCGATGGCCGCCAACTGCGCCCCGAGTCGTTCGATTTCTTCCGGCGAGAGGTCGTCCTGTTCCATCCGCCGGACCGCCTCGCGCTCCATGGCTTCGACGAGCAATTCGACGACGGTGATGACGAGCGCGACCAGTCCCTTTCCGGCGTCGTCGCCGTCCACTTCAATCGCCGTCATGCTCCGCCTCCGCCGTCTGGGTCTCTTCGTCGGTGTCTTCTCCCATCTTCGATTCCGTCTGCTCTTCGCTTCTCTCGTCCGCTTCCGCCTCCTCTTCGCTTCTCTCGTTCGACTCGGCGTCTGCTTCCGACTCCTCGTACTCGTCGTCGGGGTCGACGCCGACGGTCACGGTTTCCGACTCTGGCAGTTCCTCGACGTTCGCGGCCTCCTCGACGCGCTGCATGTCGGTGCCCTCCGGGAATTCGAGGCCGTACTGTGCGGCCGTCTCGAACGACGCGATGGCGGCCCGGAGTTTCACGCCGAGCAGTTCCGTCTCGCCCACCGTCACCACGATATCGGCGTTGATGACGACACCCTTGTCGAGGAGGAGTTCCAACATCTCCGCGAGGTCGGACTGGCTTCGGGTGGGACCGGTTTCACTCATCGTCTTCCCCCTCGAATCGGTCGCCGTAGATTCGTTTCGACCCGCCGCCGGACGAGTGCCACCCGCTCTTCGGTACCGTCGAGTAGCGCGCGACGCCGCCCATGTCCGACCGAGACCCCGCCATCGTGGAGTACGCGGACGGGTTCTCGGACGACGGCTGTCCCGCCCCGCCCATCGACTCGTTCTCCTCTTTGACCTCCTGCAGGTCGTTTCGGGTGTCCATGAGTTGCTCGCGGAACTCGTCCACGCTCTCTTGCAACTGGTTCCGTAGTTTCGATTCGTACAGTTCGGACTGCACCTCGTTTTTGAGGTCGCCGTCCATCATGCCGTCTCCGTCGTCGTCCCCGTCCGAATCGCCGACCCCGACGTTTTCGAGCGCGTCGGTGAACTCGTCGCTCTCGTTCCACAGGCTTCGGACGTCGGTGGACGACCACAGTTCGCGGAACTCGACGGCGCGTATCAGGCTTCGAACGTCGATGAGTTCCCCCGGGTCGCCCTCGTCAACGGCGTCCGGGGTGTCCTCCAACTCGATGACGTCCGGGAGTTCGGACAGTTCGACGACCTCGGGAACGTCGGTGAGGTCGAGTTCGTCGAGTACGTCCTCGCCCTCGTCCAGCACGTCCCAGAGTTTTTGCGCTTCGCGCGAGACGTCCTCGAACGAGTCGGCCGCCTCGAACGCCGCCGTCAGCCCGTCGAGTCCCGACCGCACGTCCTCGGTGAACGCGTCGATTCGGTCGCTATCCATCGGGCACCCCCCGACCGATGCGCAGTTCGAGGATGTAGTTGTTGTACGATGCGTTCGTGACTCGCGCGGCTTCCCAGTCGAGGGCGAGTCGTTTTATCGGTCGTTCGCCCTCGCGGACCTCCACGGTACCCGTCTCGGCGTCGAACGTGACCCCGAGGTCGTCCTTCGAAACGCCGGGGAGGTCGATTGTGACGACGAGTTCGCCGTCCTCCTCCCGGGTGTTCGTCAGGTATTTCTGTTGCCGCTGTCGGGACTGGCTCCGTTGCTTGCGCGGAGCGCCCGATTCGATTGATCCGACGGAGATTCCGTAGTTGATTTTCCCCCGTGGCGTGTCGCGGCCGCCAGTGTGTGCGCGTGTCGTGTCGTCGTCCGAGAGTTCGTTGGCCAGTCTGACCAGCCGTTCGATGAGTCCCATTATCGTTTCACCTCGACTTTCCCGCTTCGCAGTCGTTCGTGGGCCGTCTCCGCGACGTCGAGTCGTGTTTCGAGGGTCGCTTTCCGCTCTTCGTACTCCTCGTCCGACAACTCACCGAGTTCGTACAGCAGGTGCGTCTCCTTGAGTTCGTCCTGAATGCCCGCAACGTCGTACATCTCGTCCACCGCCAGCGAGTGAAGCACGTCCACCATCGACACCAGCGGTTTGAACAGCAGGTCGTCGACGATGATCATCGCTGGGCTCCGACGTGGATGTCCACGAAGTTGTACGGTGCCCACGGTCCCGTAAACTGGACGGTCAATTCCCCGTACTCGTCGCGTATCTCCCCCACTTCAGCCGCGAACGTCTCGCGGTCCTCGGTCGCCACGAGGTACGACCGGTTGAGGACGAGGCGGTCGCTGAACAGGTCGTCCTCCGTCTCGCTCTCGGCGACGGCCGCGAGTCGCTCGCCCACGTCCTCCCGAATTTCGTCGCGCGGCAACTCGTCGTCCTCCCCGGCCACGAGTTTGACGCCGAGTTCGACGTGTCCATCGACCTCGTTGAGCGCCTTCCTGAACGCGCGGCGTGCACCCCTGAGGACGCTCTTCAGGCTTCGGTTGTCTTTGAACGCCATGCCGAACTGCATCGGCACCACGGCGTCCACGTCGTCACGTTCGAGGACGTCCCGAAGTACCTCGTCGTGCGTCTTGCTATCCTCGTCGGTTCGCTCGGGGTCGGTCGTGTCGATGTCCGAGACGACGGCGGAGAGCGACCGGTACGTTACCGTGTACACCCGGTCGGCGTCACCGACGGTTTCAGTGTCGAACTCGAAATCGTTCTTCTCGACGACCCCGTAGACGTATCGGTTCGAACTCATCGTTTCATGGAGACGGTGCTCCTACGACTGGCAACCGACGTGACGTGCGTTAATAAGTCGTGTG
The DNA here is from genome assembly GCF_000376445.1 of Haladaptatus paucihalophilus DX253. Taxonomy (NCBI): domain Archaea; kingdom Methanobacteriati; phylum Methanobacteriota; class Halobacteria; order Halobacteriales; family Haladaptataceae; genus Haladaptatus; species Haladaptatus paucihalophilus. The sequence goes on from NZ_AQXI01000001.1 coordinate 643,669, forward strand.
GCGGAAAATGCAAGCATGCGCCGCTTTTGCCCCGTTTCGGCGGGTTGCTTGCGGCCCGACCGCTATTCGAAACGGGGCCGCGGTCGTCACTGGGCGGCTTTTCGCTGGTCGAGTTCGTCCATCAGGTCGTTGGCCAGCGCTTCGAGGTCCTCGTTCGAGAGTTGGTCGAGTTCGATTCCGTCCTCGAAATCGGTCTCCTCGTCGGCGTCCTCGGCATCGCTCTTTCCCTGCCGATTTTCGGATTCCTCCTCCGACGCCTGTTTTTCTTCCGTTTTCTCTTGGTCCGTCGATGCCCCGTTTTCATCGCTGGACCGTTCGTCTTCGCTCTCGGACTCCCGGTCTTCGTCTTCGCTCGCCGTCCGTTCGTCGTCCTCGCTTTCGCTCCCGCCGATGCCGCTCGCGGTGGCGATTATCTCCGTCGCCTCCTCCTTGCTCACTTCGAAGGCGTCCTGCACGCGCTCTCGGACCAGTCGTTCGCGTGCCTCTTCTTCCCCGTCCGTCTCTTCACCCTCCGATTCGGCTTCGCCGTTCCCCTCGAAACGGGCTTCCAGGCGATTTCCGAGCGACTCCCCGACCTTTCGTCCGACCACCATCCCGAGGCCGCAGCCGACGAGTCGTCCGAGGTCACGACCGACGGTTCCCCCGTTTTCGGCTTCCATTTCGGTGAGTTCGTCCACCAACTCTTCGACAGTTAGCTCCTCACCCACGTTCTGTTCGACCAGCTTTCGTACCGTTCCTGTTTCGTCTTCGGTCATGTCGTCCCCCATTCAGCGTTCTTCCGTGGCGAATATCTCGCTCTGCGTTTCGACGCTTCCGCGGCGGTACCGCCCCGCACGACCGTAGCCGTGGACGGTCCCGTCCGATTCGAGGCTGATGACGTATCGTCCGAGGATATCCTGCGTATCCGGCACCGCGGTCCGCTCGACAACCTCGGCGACGACCCGCCAGCCGTCGTCGTCCTGTTCCCCGACTTCGACGATTCCGTCGAGCGGCGACCCGATGAGGTCCCCGGCGATGGCCCGTCCGATATCCCTCGCATCGTAGAGGTCGATGTCGCCGTCGGAATCGATTATCTCGTCCACATCGACCGTTTTGGCCGTCCCGGTTTGGCCCGACGAGTCGTCATCCTCCGTCTTCTCGACCGCCGCGGACAACCGGTCTACCACGTCGTCGAACTCGTCCGTCTCGGAGTCGCTCGTTGAGTCGGTCATCGTTCCCCGGAATCGAGTCGTGGCCGAGTACCATAGTTCGTTTGCCTGCAAGAACGGTGCCGATTTTGGACCGACGGAATACCCATCAACCGGCACGGTCGTCTTCGGAGGGAATTTCGTGGATAACGGACGTTCTGTCCCCCTCTACTCCTATATTCGTCTCTACAATTTTGAAATATATAATAAACTTTAATATAGATACGAAGATGATTTTATCCGGAGGTGAGAACAATGCTTGGATTTAACCTTTGGGACGACTGCGTTCCTGCTGGAATCAGCTGGGCCTGCTAAAGGATGGGTTCCGGCAAACTGCCGGACTCCCGAACCGTATCGTTGATTTGACACTCGGTAGTGGGGCACTGCTACCAACTGTGGTTTTTTCGGAGGGGGAAAGAGGGATTTCTGACGATACATTGGAAGCGGATAGCGGACCCCGTGTCTCCGCGACGATGGCCGATGTGACGGTCGTTCGCTCGTCCTTTTCGAGCGGCGTCTCTCCGCTCCCGTTAAAAGTAACTTGCAGGGTCGGCCCGAACGGTGAAATATCGTTCACCTACACTACCCAAGGGAGGGATTCGGTTCCCCTGAACAACTATGGTACAAGCAGAACCAAACTCGTCGAGTCTCGCGGACGTTCTGGACCGCATCCTCGACAAAGGAGTCGTCATCGACGTGTGGGCTCGCATCTCCGTGGTCGGCATCGAGGTGCTCACCGTCGAGGCGCGCGTCGTGGTCGCATCGGTCGATACCTTCCTCCACTACGCAAAGGAGATGGCGAAGTTAGAACGAGCATCCTCGGAGGACGAAATCGACTTCGAACAGGTCGAGGTCGCGTCCCCCGAGGCCAGTACGTCATAAGAACGGCGTAAAACACCATGTCCAAAGCAGACCAGTGCCGGGCGCTCACCGAGGACGGCGAGCGGTGCGCACACCCGGCACAGGACGACGGATTTTGCCACCAGCACGGCCCGGACGACGAGACGATAGACGACGCCGACGAGGACGTCTCTGGAAACGACGGCGAGACGAGAGACGACCGGGAGGGAGACAAAAACGTGAGCGAGGATTCCGACGACGAAAAAGCGACAGGCAACGGTGAGTTCGACGTGATGGACGTCCGCGAGACGGTCGAGGACGTCGCCGACGATTTGGTCGGGCACCCGCTCGACGGAATCATCGAAATAACGGACGACGGCGACGGCTGGGAGGTCGTCGTCGAAATGGTAGAACGGAGCGCGATACCGGACACCCAAGACATCCTCGGACAGTACGCGATTTCACTTTCCGAGTCGGGTGACGTGAGCGGGTACCGCCTCAGGGAACGATACCGCCGGGGGGACAGTCAGGAGTGGTGAACTATCCCTTTCGGAAGCCGATCATGAATCCGCCGATGAATCCGGCGCTCACGGAGAGCGTCGAGAGCAGCGTCGTCAGCCACGACGGGGGCGTCCCGTTTTCGGCGACCTGACCGGTCTTCAACAGTCCGGCCGAGAGTTTCTCCCAGTCTACCGTTAGTATCCCGCGCGATTCGAGGAACTTGAACAGGGCGAGTTCGAGGCCGACGATCACCGCGATGAGTTTCGCGACTTTCTTCGCGGCGAACCCGATGATGCCGCCGATGACGGCACCGCTTCCCAGTTGGAGTCCGAGTTGTTGAGGGTCTATCCCGACTTGCATCGTCACACCCAGAACACTGATAGGTTAAATTTCTTGTGGTTTTGAACGAATACCAAACGAGAAGACGGCGGAAACGGCGGCCGATTCGATGGTCTCGTCCCGTCGATGATTCGACACGCGACCGACATCACTCCGGGGAGCCAGTCGCTTCCCGAAACGATACCACCGACGCGCTCCCGATGGTTTTAAACAGATGAACGACCCGATATAACATATCAATGGCTTTCGAGGACCTGCTAAGCGACCCGGTGATTCAGAAATATCTTCACGAATTGGTCGGGCCGAAAGGAATGCCGGTCGCCGCCGCGCCGCCGGACGGTGAAGTGACCGACGAGGAACTCGCGGAGGAACTCGACCTCGAACTCAACGACGTTCGACGGGCGCTGTTCATCCTCTACGAGAACGACTTGGCGAGCTATCGACGCCTCCGCGACGAGGATTCGGGGTGGCTCACCTACCTCTGGACGTTCGAGTACGACAAGATACCGGAGAACTTGGAGGAAGAGATGTACCGCCTCCTGGACGCGCTCCAGCAGCGTGAAGAGTACGAACGGAACCACGAGTTCTATCTCTGTGAAATCTGCTCGCTCCGGTTCGAGTTCGGTGAGGCGATGGACTTCGGCTTCGAATGTCCCGAATGTGGTTCGCCCCTCGAATCCATGGAGAACTCGATGCTCGTCGAGTCCATGGAGGACCGAATCGACGACCTCGAAGACGAACTCAACGTCGAAACGCTCGGTGCATAATGGTCGTTCTCGCAACCAAAGTGTACGTCAGCGGCGACGCGAAACGACGCGCACTCGACGGTCTCCAGTCCCTCGTCGAAAACGCGCTCGGCGACCTCGACGTCGAGTTCGACATCGGCGTCCGGCACGACGATTTCGTCTCCGTCACCGTCGAAGGAGAGGACGAAGTGGTCGCCCGGAACGTCCTCGCCGAGGAGTGGGGCGAAGTCACGCCGAACCTCCGCGACGGCGACACCTACGTCGGCACGCTTGAATCGTGGGACGACGACGGGGTCGTCCTCGACGCCGGACAGGAGGTTCGGATTCCGGCGGCCGAACTCGGCCTCGGTCCCGGCAGACCGGAACAGGTCGTCGAACGCTTCGGACTCGTCCAGCACATGCCGATGGAGTTCGTCTACGCGGACGACGGCTCGTCGCGCCTCTCGGACGACGAGCGTGACCGCCTGTTCGACTGGTCGCGCGGGAACGGCCGCGTGAACGTCAACAGCGCGACGCGGGGCGAGGTCCGGGCGACGGTCAACCGCGCCGGACACGCACAGGACATCGTGACCGTCGAGCGACTCGGCGTGTTAGAACAGAGCATCGTCTGTACCGAAAACACCGACCCACCGGGACTACTCGCCAGCATCGGCGGCTACATCCCGGCCGAAATCCGTTGTGTAATTCCATGAGAAAACGGCTCGCCCTCGGGATTGGTCTGCTCTTCCTCCTCGTGGCCAGTGCCGGCTGTACTTCCGTGTTCGGGCCGGGCGAAATCAGCCAGCAGAAACTCTCGCGGAACGCGACGTACGACTGGGACACCCCACAGGACGTGACGTACAACGTCACGAGCAACCAATATCAGGCGGTCTACGAACTCGACAAGAAGGGGACCCTCGAAATCCACCAGGAGGAATCCTTCGGCGAGGAGGCACCCGTCGAGATTTCCGCCGTGCAGTTCCGCTACCCTAACCGCACCGTCGTCGACGCCGACCACATCGAGGTGAAGAAGACGAAATCCTCGACCATCATCAAACCGCCACAGGGACAGGGACAACTCGCGTACACGGCGTCGAGACAGGGCAAGACGTTCTACGTCCCGACCTACTTGAAGGAGAAGACGTACGAGGTGACCATCCCGCGCGGGATGCGGGTCGATACCTTCCTGTTGAGCGACGTGCGTCCCGGCGGCTACGAGACGACGATGGAGAACGGTCGTGAACACATCATCTGGTCGACTCCGGTGAAATCCGACAGCATCTCGGTCCGCTACTACCTCGGGCGCGACAAGTGGATATTCGCCGGAATCGTCGCGCTGGCGCTGCTCATCGGCTTGGTCGGGTTGGCCTACTACCGCTATCAGATTCGACAACTCGAACGCCAGCGGGAGGAGATGGGCCTGAACATGGACATCTCGGACGATGATGTGGGCGACGGGCCGCCGCCCGGAATGTGAGAGCACTTTTCTTCATCGCGGTCAACGGTTCGGTATGAACGTTGCGCTGGTAACAGTCGGAGATGAGATTCTCTCCGGGGATACCGTCAACACGAACGCCGCGTGGTTGGGCGAGCGACTGACCGAGCGCGGCGTGGCCGTGGAGCGGGTGTTCGTCGTTCCGGACCGCGTGGGCGACATCGCCCGCGTCGTGAACGAAGCCCGCGCGGAGTACGACGCCGTGCTCGTCACCGGCGGCCTCGGCCCGACGCACGACGACCTGACGATGGAGGGCATCGCGGCGGCCGTCGGCGTTCCCGTCGAGGAGCACACGGAAGCCGTCGAGTGGATAGAAGCGCACTCGGATTACTCGCACGCCGACCTGACGTCGGGGACGACCCACCTGCCGAAAGGGTCGCGGATGCTGCCGAACGACGTCGGCGTCGCCCCCGGCGCGGAGATAGAGGACATCTACGTCCTGCCGGGCGTGCCGAGCGAGATGCATTCGATGTTCGAGCGAATCGCCGACGAGTTCGACGGCGAGCCGTACTACACCGAGACGGTTCCCGCGGGCGAACCCGAGAGCGCGCTGCTCGACCGATTCGAGACGCTCCGGGAGCGGTTCGACGTGAAAGTCGGGAGCTATCCGGGCGACTACGTGCGCGTCAAAATCGAGGGGACGGACGAGAACACCGTCCAAAACGCCGCCGAGTGGTTGCGCGAGCGAGTCGAAGCGCCGGACGAGACGAACGCCTAGCGGTGAACCGCCTCGATTATCTGTAGAAGTAGGCGAGCCACGCCACGGTGAACGCGAGTCCGACGACGAGAACGACGATACCTGCTTCATTCGCGGGAACGGCTTCGAGTGGAATCATACCCGGCGGTTGTCGGCGCTGTCTCTTAAGGTTTGAGAACTACACCCAGTGATGCCGTCGTTCGATGAGCGATAAACCCGCGGAAGGACGAGCACTGTACCGACCGAGGAATTCCCGCAAACGAACCGCTTTTGGGCGGACCACACCAACGCGAAGGCAATGAACGTACTCGTCGTCGGGGCGGGCGCGATGGGTCGCTGGTTCGCCGAGGCGATACCGGGCGACATCGCGTTTGCCGACGCGGAACAGGGGGTTGCGGCGGAGGCCGCCCGAGCGGTCGGTGGACGAGCGGTCGCGCTGGACGCCGACGAATCATTCGATGTGGTCTGTCTCGCCGTGCCGATTCCGGCCATTTCGGCGGCCATCGCTGAACACGCGCCGAAGGCCGACCGGGCGATGCTCGACGTGAGCGGCGTGATGGCCGAACCGGTCGAAGCGATGGCCGAACACGCGCCGAACGTCGAACGGGTGAGCCTGCATCCGTTGTTCGGGGCGAACACCGCGCCGGGGAACGTGGCCGTCGTCGCGGACGAATCGGGACCGGTCACGAGCGAACTGTTCGACGCGATCGAAGCCCGCGGGAACACGCTGGTCGAGACGACGGCGGCGGAGCACGACGACGCGATGACGACGGTGCAGGCCGGGACGCACGCGGCGGTGCTCGCCTTCGCGCTGGCGGCGAACCCGGTCCCCGAGGGCCTTCGAACTCCCGTCTACGAGGAGTTGGCCGACCTCGCGGACCACGTAACCGACGGGGAACCGCGCGTCTACGCCGACATTCAGGCCACCTTCGACGGCGCGACGGACGTGGCGGAGGCGGCGAAGCGACTGGCCGACGCCGACCCGGCAGAGTTCGAGCGGTTGTACCGCGAGGCGGCGGAGAGCGAGGTGGACGAATGAACGCAGAGCAGCGCGAGCAGGTGCTGTCGAACGCGAAGTACCTGCAGGACGTGCGGCCCGTGGACCCCGAGGAGATTTCCGAATACATCGAAGGTGAACCGCATCCCGCGGTCGTCCGGCAGGTGCTCCGCGAGGAGGCAGGAGCGCTCGGCTTCGTGGAGCGCGACGACGGCACCTTCGAACCCGCATCCGACGACCCCGTTCGCCCCGAATTCCGCGGCGTCGAGTCGTTCCCCGAAACGTACGGTCGAAAACTGGAGGACCTGCTCGTCGCGGAGTTCGGCGCGGGGTGGCCGGACGGCGCGTCGGGCGACGAACTCCGGCGAACGATTCGACGGCTCAAGGAGGACTACTTCGCGCAGAACCCGGTCGAGTACGATTACCGCGTCGCGCTCGGCTACGCCATCTACCACCTGCCGGACTACTACGCCGTGGTCCAGTACGTCCTCTCGGAACTCGCGGGGCGGGGCCTGCTTCCCGGAAAACTTCGCGTGCTGGACGTTGGCGCAGGGGTCGGCGGCCCCGCGCTCGGCCTCCACGACTTCCTCCCGTCGGAGACGTTCGTGGAGTATCACGCCGTCGAACCGAGCGACGCCGCGGACGTTCTCGCCGCGATGCTGGAGGAGACTGGCGAGAACTTCTACCCGACCGTGCACCGCGACACCGCGGAGGCGTTCGAACCCGAAGACGGCGAGGCGGAGTACGACCTCATCGTGTTCGCCAACGTGCTGAGCGAGTTGTCCGACCCGGAAGCGGTCGTTCGGAAGTACCTCGACTACCTCGCGCCCGACGGGTCGATGGTCGCCATCGCCCCGGCGGACAAGAACGCCAGCATCGGCCTCCGGGAGGTCGAACGAAGCGTCGCCGACCGGACGACGGTGTTCTCGCCGACGCTCCGCCTCTGGCCCGGCGAGGAACCGAGCGACGACTGCTGGTCGTTCGACGTGAAACCCGAGTTGTCGGTCCCGCCGTTCCAACGCCGACTGGACGCGGGCGAGAGCGGTGACGGTGAGGGTGATGGCGACGATTCCGAGAGCGGCGCTGATGGTCGCTCCGAGGACGCCTCCGAACACGTCGAACATCGTGGAATCGACGCCAGCAACTACGAGTTCGAGTCGGACGACGGTGCCAAGGAAACGAGCGAGCAGGGCATCGACGCGAGCGAATACGGACTCGATGCAAGCGAGTACGATGCCAGTGCCGGTGAACACGATGTCAGTTCCGGTGACGGACTCGACGCGAACGGGCGAGGGATGGATGCGAGCGGGCGAGGAACCGATGTGGCCGAACCATCGGAGACGGTGACGCTGGACGATATCGAGGGCGACGGCGAGTTCGTCAACGTGGACGTGCAGTTCTCACACGTCGTCCTCCGAACCGACGGAACCCGTCGGCGTGAGTTCACCGCGAGCAGGGCCGAATCCGCGAAGATGGCGGAGATGGAACGCCACGTCACTGAACGCGTGAACCTCGTCGCGGTGAAACTCAGCCACTCGCTGTCGGAGGATGGAGAAAACCCCGTGTTCAAGGTGAGCGACGGCAGCGAGGCGGTGGGGAACTTCGCGGTCCTGACGAAGGAAACGTCGCTCAATCGCGCGCTCCGCGAGGCGGCCTACGGTGCGCTCCTCTCGTTCGAGGACGTGCTCGTGCTCTGGAACGAGGACGAAAAAGCGTACAACCTCGTCGTGGACGAACGGACGGTCGTGGACCGCCGCTAGTTCGCCTCGACGCACTCCCGGACGAAGTTGTAGTACGAACCGAACTTCCCCTCATCGTTCGGCGACAGCGGAATCCCGTTTTCCGCGAGCAGTTCGACCGTCTTCTTTGGCTCACACTCGAACCAGATGGACAGGATGTCTACGTTACGCTGCGCGTATTCGTAGTTGAGTTCGAGTGTGTGAGCGTCTGTGACATTTCCCTCCGCCATGTCCGTTCGGATAGTGTGAGCCTCACAGCATAAATCCATGTGATTCGTTAATTATCAATACTGTATTATAACAACGATTGGACACACTTGGCCCCTCTCGCTCCGTCTCGAAATACGCTCGAGACCGCTCGCTGCGGCGCTTTTCGGTCGTCTACCATCTCGTTCGTTCACCTCTCTTCCATTCCCCTGGAACTGTCCAACTCGTCGTTTTCACGGCCGGGTCGGACTCGCGTTGGGAGTGCTGGCACGCACCGAGCGGAGTACTTTTGCGTTCCCGTTCCAACTCCCCTGCATGGGCGATTCGCTGGAAATTCTTCTGACGAACGACGACGGCATCGACAGTCCCGGTATCCGCGCGCTGTACGAGAGCCTCCAGGAAATCGGCAACGTGACCACCGTCGCACCCGCGACCGATCAGAGCGCGGTCGGTCGCGCGATGTCCTACGAGGTCGAGGTCGAGGAGCACGAACTCGGCTACGCCATCACGGGCACTCCCACCGATTGCGTCGTCGCCGGACTGACCGAACTCGGTCCCTATCCCGATATCGTCGTCTCCGGGTGTAACAACGGGGCGAACCTCGGCGCGTACGTTCTCGGACGCTCTGGAACCGTCAGCGCCGCGGTCGAGGCCGCCTTCTTCGACGTTCCCGCCATCGCCGTCTCGCTGCACGTGCCGAACCACCTCTGGCCCTACGACACGACCGTCGAGGAGTACGACGTGGCGGCGAAGGCGACGACCTATCTCACCGAACACGCGCTCGACGCGGGCGTGTTCGAACAGGCCGAGTACCTGAACGTCAACGCGCCGATGTCGAGCGACGGGGCGACTCCGATGGAGGTCACCCGCCCTCGCACGTCTACGACATGGACACGACCAACGAGGGCGGCGTCATCACGCTGCACGACCGGACGTGGGAACAGATGGGCGACGAGACGCTGCCGGACGCCGAGGGGACGGACCGTCACGCGGTGTTCAACGGGAAGGTGAGCGTCTCGCCGTTGACCGCCCCGCACACGACGCGCCACCACGAATCGCTGGACGAACTGGTGACGGAGTACCGGGTCTAGCGCCACCGTTTTACCCGCTGGAGTCCAACCGGGCCTGATGACTGGGGGGTAAGAATCGTGAGTCGTACCGATATCGAACAGCTTGCGCTCGATGTCGTTCCCGTCAACGTCGCGGTGCTCGACGAGAACGGGGTCATCGTCGCAACGAACGACGCGTGGGAGCGGTTCGGCCGAGAAAACGGTCTGGCCGAGCCGACGATAGGGGTCAATTATCTCGACGTTTGTGACGGTGCGGACGAGCTGACGGCGGACGAAGCGGCGACGGGCATCCGCGCCATTTTGTCGGGGGATCGGACCGATTTTAGCCTCGAATACCCGTGTCACTCGCCGGACGAGCGGCGCTGGTTCGTGATGCGCGCAGCGGACGTGACGGACGACGGCAATCGGTACGTCGTCGTGGCACACATGAACGTCACCGAGCGACACGAATCGAAGTCCGAAGTCGAGCGGTACGAGATGATCGTTCGCAACGTCCCGGTGATATTCTTCGTCATCGACGCCGACGGGACGTTCCAACTCGTGGAGGGGAGCGGATTGGAATCGACCGGGTTGGAAGACGGGGAACTGGTCGGCGAGTCCATCGACGACCGGTACAAAGACCACCCTGATATCCTCGAAAACTGCCGTCGCGCCCTGTCGGGGGAGCCGATTCAGACGACCAGCGAATTCGGGGGGATTATCTACGACGTCGTGTATCAACCCGTGTTCGATTCGGCGGGCGACGTCGATCGCGTCATCGGCGTCTCGGTTGACGTGACCCGACGCGAACGTCACGAGGAAGCGCTCGCCGCGTTATCGGACATCACGCGGGAACTGCTGGAGACGGAAACCTCGGACGAGGTGTGTGCCGTCACGGTCGAAGCGGCGGAACGATTGCTATCCCTGCCGAGGACGCGCATCGCGCTGTACGACGAATCGACCGGCGCGCTCCGAACGAACGCGGAGACGACGGGTGCGGAGACGTTGCCGGACGAACTGCTGGACGGCGACGGCATCGCGTGGCAGTCGTTCATCGAGAACGAGGCCGCATTCGACGACGAAATCGTCTCCCTCCCGCTCGGGACGCACGGCGTGTTCATCACCGAAATCTCCGGGAACGCGACCCTCGACATCGCGGAACTCTGTGCCGCCGCCGTCGAATCGGCGCTCGGACGAGCGGTCCGCCAGCGCCGACTGCAGGAACAGGACGCGACGCTCCGTCGGCAGAACGCGGCGCTCGAACGGCTCAACGAACTGAACGAGGGTATCCGACGCATCGACCGGGCGCTCGTGGAGGCGCGAACCCGCGAGGAGATAGAGTCCGCCGTCTGTAGCCGCCTGACGAGCGGCGGACCGTACCGCTTCGCGTGGATCGGCGTGGACGACCCGGCGACGGGACGGGTCGTCCCGCACGAATCGGCGGGAATCGAACGGGGCTATCTCGACGCGATAGCCATCACGACCACCGACGAGACGACCGACCCGGCCGGAACCGCGCTGAAAACCGGACGGGCGCAAGTGGTGCAGGACGTCCTTCGCGGACCGCTCTCGGAGCAGTGGCAGAGCGAGGCGCTGAAACGCGGCTATCGCTCGTCGTGTTCCCTCCCGCTTCGCTACGGCGACGCCGTTTACGGGGTACTGTCGGTCTACTCCGACCAGCCGCGGACGTTCGACGAACTGGAGCGGGCCGTGCTCGAAGACGTGAGCCAGACCATCGCGTACGCCATCAACGCCGTCGAGAGCAAGAAGGCGCTCGCCGGTGGCGAGGTGGTCGAACTCGAATTCGACATCGAGGACTCGACGGTGGTGTTCGTGGACATCGCCAAAACGCTGGATTGTCACGTCGAGTTCATGGGTGTCGTCTCGAAACACGACGGCACGGTGACGGCGTTTTTCACCGTCAACGACACTTCATCGGAGGACGTCCGCGCCCTGGCGTCCCGGTCGCTGGAAGTCATCGACATCGAACGGGTGAGCAGTCGAGAAGATTCGACGCTGTTCGCCGCGACGTTGACCGGTTCGAGTTTCGTCGGGACGCTCCTCGACCACGGAGCGGTTCCCGAGACGTTCACGGTCGGACCGCTCCCGGGGACGGTGGTCGTCAGACTCCCGATGAATGCGGACGTTCGGACGTTCGTCGAAGTGCTCCAGACGCGATTCCCGGCGTTGGAACTGCGAAGCCGTCGGCACCGCGAACGACCGGTCGCGTCCGGCGACCTCGATACGGTACTCGCGGAACTCCTGACCGACCGTCAACTGGAGGTCCTGGAGACGGCCTACTACAGCGGCTTCTTCGATTCGCCCCGGAAGAGTACCGGCGAGGAAGTCGGAGGGTCGCTCGATATCTCCCAACCCACGTTCCAACATCACTTGCGCGCCGCGGAGCGGAAACTGCTCCGGAGGCTGCTCGAATCGTGAGCTTGGAGCGCCATCTAGATTGATAGCCCCCTCCTCGAATTATCACATTCAATCTAGCTGGAAGTGCCTTTACATAGTATTCCCTACCGGTGGGTATGAGAACGGATATGAAACGACGACGCGACCAAGGGGGCGACCGGGTAAGCCTCGACGTCCTGTCCGCCGTGATGGACGCGGCGGGGTACGACGATGCGACCGAGTTCGAGACGTGTTTGTACGACGTCATCGACCCGGATGCGCTCGACTCGCTCTTTCATCAGCGGACGAGAGGCGGCCGCGTCGAGTTCACGATAGACGGATTCGAGGTACGCGTACACAGCAACGGCACCGTCGAAGCCACACCGGAGTAACGATGGGCGAACAGTGCGTGGGTAAAACCGAAGCGCCGTTCGACGAGTGCGCCTGCGTCGTCTGCGGCGACGACATCGACATCGAATCGTGGCATCCGATTCTCGCCGACACCGACGCGACGGGAACGTTCCGTCTGTATCCGTTCTGTACGACCGACTGCCGAGACGCGTGGAACAGCCATCGAACCAACCGATAACAGAGAATGACTGACCGAGCACCTAACGAGATAGAATACAGCGAATACGAGGACGAATACGGAACCGTGGCGATGTTCTACGACCCGGAGAATCACCAGGCGTGGATTCGCTCCAGCACGACGGTTTCGGTGCGACCATAAATGGCGCGTATTTTCGGAACATCGGACCGAAGATAGTCATCACTGGTGCTCGCGGAGGCCACCGCGGGAGACGGTTGCGGACTCGGCGACCGGGCGAGTGACGAACTCACGGGTTGCGTTCGTCACTCGCGCGTTCGAGCACGCGCCGGATGAACGGTTCCTTTTTCCGCGTGTACGTCGGTCTGTCGTCCCCGTGCTCGTCCGCCAACTCCCGCTTCAGGCGGTCGTACTCCGCGGCGGCGGACGGGTGCTCGCGCAAGAAATCCCGGAACAGAACGGATTCCCGATAGCAGTCGCTTCCCGCTTCGGTCAGCGAGAGATAGTGCGTCCGGTTCGCCCGCGGTCCCTTGGCGAGGAACGCGCGGTCTGGAACGCCGTCGTTCGGTCGATACTCGTAGCCGTGCCCCTCCAGCACGGAGACGAGTCGCGCGGCGTGAGACGCATCCTCGACGACGGCGAGCACGTCGATGATGGGCTTTGCGACGATGTTCGGGATAGCGGTGCTTCCGACGTGCTCGAAAGCGAGTCCGTCGTCGCCGGTGACCTCCCGTATCCGTTCGACCTCCGTCTCGTACTCCCGTCGCCACTCGTCCCTGTGGGGTTCCAGCTCGACGGTGCCACGCTGCAGACCGACCATACGCCTTCCATGGGAAACCCGGGAATAAACGTTCGCACTGGATACGATGCTCGCCCGAGCGTGCCTTCCGCGGAATGTTTATTCCCGTTCGTGACGAATTAGAATCATGAACCGCGCCCTCCTCCACTACGTGTCGTTGGGTATCATCGGGCTCTCGTTCGCCACGCTTTCCATTCCCGGCCTCGCGGCAGGAGACTCCAGCATCAGCCTGTGGCTGTTCGCCATCAGCGGGGTCGGTCTCATCCTCGGGAGCCTCTACGACGTGCTGACGGTGGCTTGAACGACTTCGAACCGGACGGTTTCACGCCGCTCGTCGTCCTCGGCGCGGTACTCTCGCTCGCTGGCGCCCTCCTATCGCTGTTTCCGTGAGCACGTGTGGACGGTCCATCCGTCGAGACGCGGCCTACAGGAACTTCCGAACGCTCCAGTACAGCCACGTGAGCACGTCCCCCACGGCGGAAACGGGATTGAACCCGGCGTCCGGATTTCTCGCCGGTTCGAACTCCTCATCGAGCGTCGCGGACGAGCAGCGACGTATCTCGCCGGAGTTGACCCGCCTCCCGTCGGCGTCGGTGACTCGCAACAGCGTCACTCCGTCCGTCCGCCCCACGACGCGATGAACGTTCGATTCGGGCGGTTCGCCCGCCGGTCGGTAATGCTCGCCGAGTTCTTGCATGTGTCGTCCGAGTATCCGTCCGTACACGTGGGGGTTATATGAAACGTTTCCCTCTCGACCCGGAGTCTCGGACCACGCGCATTCCGCGGGCGTCGTCGGTGCTCACGCCACGCCGTTTTCGAGAACTGCCTTCGCGGTGTCCCCGAGGTGTTGCATGTCTTCCCCCGTCAGATGGAACTTCGGCTCCCAGTCGGCGGGGCCGAGATAGTCGCTGACGACGAACATCGACGCGGCGTCCACGCCGCGATGGGCGGCGACGGTGAACACCGCGGACGCCTCCATCTCGACGGTGAGGATGCCTTCGTCGGCGTACCGCTCGACCTCCCGTTTCGTCTCTCGGTACATCGCGTCGATGGTCCACGACGACCCGACGTGGAACCGTTCGTCGCGCTCGCGGAGCAGTCCGATGGTCTCGTCGGTGAGCGATTCGCTCGCGTGAGCGAACTTCTCGGACTCGGCGTAGTGATGGGACGTCCCTTCGTCGCGGATGGCCTTGTCACAGACGATGAAATCGCCCATCTCGATGGTGTCGTCCAGGCACCCGGCGAACCCGATGGAGAGGAACGTCTCCACGCCGTCCGCGACGAGTTCGTCCATCAACATCGCTGTGGTGGGCGCTCCTATCCCGAAGTTGCCGAGAACGCCGACGGCGTAGTCGGCGTCCGCAAAGGAATAGAGGTCGCCGTAGTAGTTCCCCACGTGCTGGCCGTCGTGGGTTTCGGTGAGGTAGTCCATCAATCCGCGACTGTAACAGAGGACGACCGCCTCCGGCAGTCTCGTCCGTCCCGTTTCGCTTTCCGCGTGTCGGTACTCGGAGTGTTGGGCGGGTGTGACCAGCGGGTCGGCCGCCTGCTTTCCGGGAAGATTTGGAAACGCCATCGTTCGTGACGAGACAGGACACCGTAATGTATGTTGTGCGGGCACGTTGGACGATACCCCTTGCCACGAGTCGGTAGCAGGGGCGTGACTCGACCGACCCAAAAATCCGAAAATCGCGTTTCGACTGTCGCCGTCGGTTGCTGATCAGTCCACGACGACGAGCACGTCGCCCATATCGACGCTATCGCCTTCGCTGACGGCAATCTGCGTGACGGTACCGCCGCGGGACGCGACGACGTCGTTTTCCATCTTCATCGCTTCGAGGACGCAGACCACGTCGCCCGACTGAATCTCGTCGCCCTCTTCGACCTTCACGTCGAGGATGGTGCCCTGCATCTCGGCGGACACGGTTTCCCCTTCGGCGTCCACGACGGCCTGACTGCCGCCGTCGCCGCTGCCGCCCGCCGGTTTCGGCTTCTGGCCGCCGCCGTTGGAACTCGACGGGACGGCGGCGACGCCGCCGCGGTCTTCGAGGTTGACCTCGAAGCGCTTGCCGTTGACCTCGACCGTGAACTCGCGCTCGACGACTTCCTCGTCCTCGCCCGCGGATTCGGCCGAACCCCACTTCTCCTGTGCCTCCTCGATTCGGTCTTGGTCGAGGTGGTGGTCGAGGTACTTCGTGGTGTGGGTCCCCGCGACGAACTCGTCGTCTTCGAGCATCAGGCGGTGGAACGGGATGATGGTCGGGATTCCCTCGATGTCGTACTCCGCGAGTGCGCGCTGGGAGCGTACGATACACTCCTCGCGGTCGGCACCGTGGACGATGAGTTTCGCTATCATCGAGTCGTAGTCGGTCACGAGGTCGTCGTCCTGTCGGAGCGCGTCGTCCAAGCGAACACCGATTCCGCCCGGCGGGTCGTAGGTCGTCAGTTTCCCGCCCGTCGCCGGAGCGAAGTCGTTCGCGGCGTTCTCCGCGTTGATGCGGAACTCCATCGCGTGCCCTTCGAGTTCCACGTCGTCCTGTTCGAAGCCGAGCGGTTCGTCGGCCGCGACGCGAATCTGCCACTTCACGATATCGACGTCGGTCAACCACTCCGTGACGCAGTGTTCGACCTGAATTCGGGTGTTCACTTCGAGGAAGTAGAAGTTCGTGTCCACGCCGAGGAGTTCGCCATCGCCGCGCGCCTCGTCCTCTTCCACGAGGAACTCGAAGGTACCGGCGTTGTAGTATCCGGCGGCGTCCGCGCCGTCACGGGCGGATTCCGCTATCTTCTCGCGGAGTTCGTCCGAGAGCGCGGGCGACGGGCCTTCCTCGATGACCTTCTGGTGGCGGCGCTGGAGCGAACAGTCGCGCTCGCCGAGGTGACGGACGTTGCCGTGGTGGTCCGCGATGATCTGCACCTCGATGTGACGCGGGTTTTCGAGGTAGCGTTCGAGGTAGACGTTGGCGTTGTCGAAGTACGCCTCACCCTCGCGCTGGGCGGATTCGAGTTGGTCTTCCGCTTCTTCGGGGCCGCGGACGACTTTCATCCCGCGGCCGCCACCGCCACCCTCCGCCTTGATGGCGACGGGGTAGCCGTGTTCGTCGCCGAAGTCCGTGACCTCCGACGGGTCCTCAACGGGGTCCGTCGTGCCGGGGACGATGGGCACGCCAGCCTCCCGCATCGTCTTCCGGGCTTTCGTCTTCTCGCCGAGTTGCTCCATCGATTCGCTGGCCGGGCCGATCCACGTCACGCCGTCGGTGGCTTCGACCAGCGCGGCGAAGTCGGCGTTCTCCGCGAGGAACCCGTAACCGGGGTGTATCGCGTCGGCACCGGCCTTTTTCGCGGCGTCGATGATGGCCTCTTGGTCGAGGTACGATTCGGCTGCCCGCGCCGGGCCGACGTTGTACGCCTCATCGGCGTAGCGCACGTGTCCGGAGTTTCGGTCGGCGTCGCTGTAGATGGCAACGGTGTCGATTCCGAGTTCCTCACAGGCGCGCATCACGCGGACCGCGATTTCCCCGCGATTTGCGACGAGAACCTTGTCGAACATTCCTGCGGGAAACTATTCGGGAGGACCACCTCATTCTGTCGATTCAGGGTCGGCCATTACGGCGTCAACGGGTGGTTTTCCCACTGGGTGACGGAAGCTCACGTCCGCCCCGTCCTCGTGTGACGCGCTCACCTGTCGAGAGCGGAACCTTTTTATCCCCGTCAGCTGACATCTGGGTCGTGCGACGACCGACTCCACCCCACGCTGGACACCCGAATCACGGGCCAGCGTCTGCTTTTCGCCGGGTGGAGTCTCGATTCGGCCGCTGACGCGGCGTCGGGGTGAAACCGGGCGAGTCGTGTTTTCACCATCGAACGAACCCACCCCACACAACAGATGAACATCGACGAACGGACGGAACGACGTATCACCAGCGAAACGATTCGACGATTCAGCGAGGGCCGACGATGAGCGACATGGACCCCGCGCGGTACTACGACGAGTACGGCGAACGCGAGTGGGAGCGACTGGAACGCGACCCCGTTACCCGCATGGAGTTCGCAAACACGGTCGATTACCTCGACCGGTACCTCCCCGACTCGGGCCGCGTCCTCGACGTGGGCGGCGCGTCGGGCCGCTACGCGCTCTGGCTCGCAGAGTGTAATTACGACGTGACGCTCGTGGACGTGAGCGAGACGCAGGTCGAACTCGCCCGCGAGAACGCCGCCGAAAGCGGCCTCGAAGACGTTATTTCGGCGGAGCAGGGCGACGTCCGAGACTTGCGATTCGAGAACGAGGTGTTCGACGCGGTGTGCTGTCTCGGTGGTCCCTTAAGCCACGTCGTGGACGACGACGAGCGCGCCACCGCCATGCGCGAACTCCGCCGGGTCGCCGCATCCGACGCCCCCGTCTTCGTCTCCGTCATCAGTCGCTTCGCACCCCTCCGGGACATCATGAAGTTCAACCTCGAATCCAGCCACGGCCTGCTCGCCCCCATCACCGAGGACGGCAAGTACACCGCCGAACGCGTCGCCGAACACGCCGATGGAGAAGGCTGGGCGGAGTGTCACTTCTTCCGCGCCGACGAGTTCGAAGCGGAACTGGAGGACGCCGGTTTCGACGTCGAGCAACTGGTCGGTTTGGAGGGCGTCGCCAACCGCATGAAACCCGAACTGGCCGACGCCAGCGACGAAGCCGTCGAGAGCGTGCGCGAGGTCGTCCGGATGCTTCGAGAGGACCGTGCCGTGGTCGATTTCTCGGAGCACATGCTGGCGGTGTGTCGAGTATAGAATCTGGAGCGTTTGCTCGTCCGGCGGTGTGCTTTGCCACTCCCATTCATGTGCTTTGCCACCTCCGTTCAATTACGCGGGAGTGGACACGCCACGATATCCCTCTCAATCCATGAATCGTTCCTGGTGCATTACGTAGTGTGCAACTCTGTTGAAATCGGTGGTCGGTCCGGTTGCTCACAGTCGCTACAGCTTCTCGGTCACCGCTCAAGGTCCATACGAAATGACCGATTTTTAAATCGAGGTTCGACATTTGTAGTCTCCAGAAGATATATTATTTCCCATATTTTAAAGATTAAATTATAGACTAGATTTATTGGCCACGGTGAAATTTGTATTTGATGCCATGTCGGAAACTGCAACAAAAGTGGTCGAACGCACGATGCAAGATGAACAGTTCCTCAACCTCTTCCAGCGTAATCCAGATGCGGCATTGGAAGAGTATGATCTCGCAGAACACGAGGAAAAAGCGCTGAAAAGTGGCAAAGAAAGCCGAATTCGCGATGTTATTGACGATGCGTTGGCCGCTGCAGTACTTGTTGTTGTCGTGAATAACTAACAATCGCTTCCACAATTTTTACCATGACAAACAATAGCAACTCGGACAGTACGAATTTTGTAGATATTTATGTGATTGGAACAGGAATGGTAGGAACCCGTCAATTTACTCAAGAAGCGATCTCAGCACTTGAGCAATGTGAACGAGTATATTTAGTCCATTTCCAAAAATCTGTCAAAAAATATCTAGAAGAATTTACTGACCAAGTTCATGTTCTCACTGATGAATACAACGAAGGTGAAAAGCGCGATAATACATATGCTCGTATGGCTCAACAGGTTCTAGATGGAGCAGAAGAGTCTGAGGGTCCTGTGGTGTTTGCCCTATATGGTCATCCAATGGTTTTTGTTTCACCTAGTCGATGGGTGATTGATGAGGCGCCAGAAAGAGGATTAGAAGTTGAAGTCCAACCAGGTATCTCATCTATGGATTGCTTATATTCCGACATTGCTTTCGACCCTGCTAAAAATGGCGTCCAGATGTTCGAGGCAAGCGATTTACTCCTTCGTGAGTTTGACCTTAATCCAGATATTCCGGCAATGATATGGCAAGTGGGTATGCTTGAATCGGCACTTTATACCACTAATTCAAGTGAGCCTGAACGATTTACTCGATTTAGAGAATATCTTGAGCGATTTTATCCACCGGACCATTCTGTTTCACTCTTACAGACCGCAACTTATCCGATTTCTAATTCAAGACAGATAGAATTCGAAATTAAGGATTTTGAGAAAATGGCTGATGAGATAAATGCAATCCAGACGTTATACATCCCACCAGCTAATGAACGACCAGTACAGAACGAAGAACTCGCTGAATTGTTCAAATCAAAAGAACATATAGAAACAATAACTAATAAAAACTCTTAACTACATACATTATTTTATTAATTTATGAGCTTCAGATCATCACTTAAAAATCGAGGATTTCTTTCGCTATGGTTGGCTCAAGTTGTGTCACGGATTGGTGATAGTATCCATGAAATTGCACTGATTTGGGTTGTTTACGAAGTAACTGAAAATCCGGTGTTGATGTCTGCAGTAGTCGTTGCAAGTCTCGGACCAAGCGTGTTATTTTCACTTCCTGCCGGTTCCTTAGTTGATAGACTAAACCGTAAATATATTTTAATTGGCACCGACCTTATTCGGGGTGCAGCAGTTCTCTTAATACCACTCATTGGATCCCGCCAACTTCTCGTACCAGTGGTGCTTTTTGTTGCAGCTATTTCAGGTCTAATGGAATCATTTGCTGGTCCTGCTCGGAGTTCGCTTATCCCACGACTGGTTCCAAACACGGAACTTGATTCAGCAAATGCACTCCAACAAATGACCACTAGTGCATCACAGACCCTGTATGTGATTGGTGGTATTATTGTGGGTGTTACTGGATCATTTTCTGCATTTTATCTGGATTCAGCGTCATTCTTCCTTTCAGCTATCATTCTACTACCTATTTCGAGGCAAGCAGGTACACCAGACCGTTCAAGCAATAATTCCACAGGATTACTAGCGGAGGCGCGTGATGCGATTGACTTTATCCGACAGCACCGTATTTTGCCAAGTGTTATCATTCTCTCTGCCCTTACCGGATTTGCATTAGGCCCACTTGCCATCGTATTACCACTGTTCACCGAAAATATACTCGGACATGGGAGTACTGCGTTTGGGATACTGTATGGTAGCCTCTATGCGGGGGTTTTAATCGGTGGGACGATTGTTGGCGGGGTCAATACTCGTCTTAGCTCGTATAGAGGAATTATTATGACAGGTGGCACACTTCTCACTGGACTCTCCCTGATACTTGTTGCTATAATCCCATCACAAGTCTCATTTTCTTTAGTCGCTGCGATCATCCTATTTGCGTTCTGTGGGGTGGCAATTTCACTTATTCAAGTTCCACTTCAGACATTGGTTCAATCTGCAGTCCCTGATGAGAGACGCGGACGGGTTTTTTCTGTAATGACTGCCGCTGGGCTCGCTGCACCGCCAGTTAGTGTTGCACTTACTGGCCCGCTTCTTGCTCAGTTTGGAGTTATTAATTTACTACTTATTGAAGGTATTTTTGTATCTCTATCCGGTATTATTATTGCGTTGACTCCCCTTGCTCATGTTGGAGAAAATGATTCAGCGAGATCTGATTTACTGAACAATTAATGAAATTTACTTCCCCTCAAGATAGACATCTCCCGACAAAATTTGTCAAAATAGTGTTTAGAATACGCATAATGTATTTCGAGGGGTCCAATTCGGGTATTCCCTATCCATGTTCACTACTCAGCATGATCCCAATATCTGATTTTTAGAATCATTGTTGATAGTACATAAATTCGACACGCTTGCCAAACTCTTGTAGTTCTGCTTAGTGCAACAAGCAGGAGTAAGACAAATCGACCCCGGCCAGTTCACTCTTCGCGTACAAGTGGACCACGTTCACTGCACCTGAAATCATAACCGAAAGTGAACTCAGTACCGCGTCGTCCGCCCCGCCGCGCTCCACTCGTTCGTCGGGGCGTTCGTCGGGACGCGAACGTTGCGGTTCTGCAACCCCGCCATCCGCCCGGCGAAGCGCCAGCGGTCGCCCTCCCAATCCGGTCGTTCTTCGCCCTCCGCGGCGGCCGCCTCCTGCTCGCGGAGGTGGACGTCGATGGCCGCGATGATGGCGGCGGCTTCCTCATCGGTGGCGTCCGGCGGAATCGAGAGGTTCACGTCCTCAGAGCGGGATGTTGCCATGTTTCTTTTCCGGTTGCGACTTGCGCTTGGTCGAGAGCATTTCGAGGTCGTCGATGAGCCGCGGACGGGTGTCCTGCGGTTCGATAACGTCGTCCACGAAGCCGCGGTCGGCGGCGGTGTACGGGTTGGCGAACTGCTCGCGGTACTCGTCGATGAGTTCGTCGCGGCGCGCATCGGGATCGTCGGCCTCGGCGAGCTCCGAACTGTACAGGACGTTGACCGCTCCCTGCGGTCCCATCACGGCGATTTCGGAGGTGGGCCACGCGTAGTTCACGTCCGCGCCGATGTGCTTGCTTGCCATCACGTCGTAGGCACCGCCGTACGCTTTGCGGGTGATGACGGTCATGAGCGGCACCGTCGCTTCGGAGTAGGCGTAGAGCAGTTTCGCGCCGTGGCGGATGATGCCGCCGTGTTCCTGGTCCGTGCCGGGCATGAAGCCGGGGACGTCCACGAACGTCACGATGGGAATGTTGAACGAATCGCAGAAGCGCACGAACCGCGAGCCTTTCTCCGAGGACTCGATGTCGAGGGTTCCTGCGTTGACGCGGGGTTGGTTCGCCACGATGCCGACCGAGCGGCCGTCGAGGCGGCCGAAGCCGACGACGATGTTCTTCGCGTAGCCCTCCTGCACTTCGAAGAACGAATCCTCGTCCACGACGCCCTCGATGACGCGCTGGATGTCGTACGGTTTGCGCGGTTCGTCGGGGACGACGGATTTCAGTTCCTCGTCGCGGCGCTCGGGGTCGTCCCACGGTTCGAAGCGCGGCGGGTCCTCGACGTTGTTCTGGGGGAGGTACGAGAGCAGGCGGCGGATGTCGTCCAGCGCCTCCTCCTCGCTGTTCTCGGCGAAGTGGGCGACGCCACTCTTTCCGGTGTGGGTCGTCGCGCCGCCGAGTTCCTCGAACGTGACTTCTTCGCCCGTGACCGTCTCGATGACGTCGGGGCCGGTGATGAACATGTGGCTCGTGTCCTTCACCATGAAGATGAAATCCGTGATGGCGGGCGAGTAGACCGCACCGCCGGCGCACGGCCCCATGATGGCCGAAATCTGGGGGATGACGCCGGACGCTTGCTGGTTGCGGTGGAAGATGTCGGCGTAGCCTGCGAGCGACTCGACGCCCTCCTGAATCCGTGCACCCGCCGAATCGTTCAGGCCGATGATGGGCGCGCCGACTTCCATCGCGCGGTCCATCACCTTCGTCACCTTTTGGGCGAACACCTCACCGAGCGACCCGCCGAAGACGGTGAAGTCGTGGGCGAAGACGAACACCTTGCGGCCGTTGACCTCGCCGTAGCCCGTCACCACGCCGTCGCCGGGCACCTGTTTCTCCTCCATGCCGAAGTTGTGGCTCCGGTGGGTTCGAAGTTGGTCGAACTCGTTGAAGGTGTCGTCGTCGAGGAAGTAGTCGATGCGCTCGCGCGCCGTCATCTTCCCTCGCTCGTGTTGTTTCTCGATTCGCTCCTCTCCGCCGCCTTTCTCCGCCTCGCGGCGCTTTTCGCGTAGTTCGTCGATGCGCTCGTCCATCGTCATCGCTGAACACCCGGACGCGTTATCATTGCGCGTTTGCAGTACGAGCGAGCGCAAAAGGTTTCCGTACTACGATGAGGACAGTTCGACAGCCTACAACAGCGAGTAGAGGTTCACCGCGAGGGTGACGAGCAGAAACAGCGGGAGAACGGTCCTGACGCTCCAGAGCCACGGGACGCCGAGCGAACTGGCGAATCCCCCCGCGCCGGAGTCGAACTCGGCGAGCGCGTCAGACCCGAGGATCCATCCGGCGAAGACGAGGAATCCCGCGAGTCCGGCGGTCAGCATCAGGTTGACGAGGGTGTCCGCTACGAAGGTGAACAGGTCGGGGGTGAGCGCACAGACCGTGCCGGTGACGAGGATGACCCCCGCGAGGCTGAGCGTCGCCGTCCGCCGCGAGACGCCGTGTTCGTCTACGAGGTACGCGACGGGGATTTCGAGCATGCTGATGGAGCTCGACAGGGCGGCGAAGAGGATGGCGGCGAAGAACCCGACGGCGACGACCTCGCCGTAGGGGACTTGCGTGAACGCGCCCGCGACGGAGACGAACAGCGCGCCGGGGCCGCCGCCCGCGGAGGCGTCGGTGAGACCGCCCTGAAACGCGAACAGGAGCGGGAAGACGACGAGTCCGGCGAGGACGCCGACGGCCGTGTTCAACACGGCGATGACGCTCCCGTCGAACGGGAGGCTGTTGTCCTCGCCGAGGTAGGAGGCGTAGGTTATCATCGTCCCGACGCCGAGCGAGAGGGTGAAGAGGGCCTGTCCGGCCGCCGCCTGCAACAGTCCGATGGGGTCGTTTCGAATCGGTTCCGGGTTGAAATCGAGGAAGAACGAGAGTCCCGAACCGGCGTCGGGTTGGGTGATGGCCCACCCCGCCAGCACCGCGAGCAGGAGGATGATGAGGGGCATCATCACCTTCGTCGCCTTCTCGATGCCGCCGCGAACCCCGCCGAGGACGACCAGTGCAGTCAGCGCGAGGAACGCAACTTGGAACGCGGCAGCTTCCCAACCGAAGCTGATAGTTCCGAAGTACTCCCCCGGCGCGGCGAAGTACGACCCGGTGAAACTGGCGAGAAAGTATCGAACGATCCACCCGCCGACGACGCTGTAGAACGACAGCAAGACGAGCGCGGTGACGACGCCGAACAGACCGACGAAGCCCCACGATTTGGTGCCGGGCGCGAGTCGAGCGAGTGCGCCCGCCGGATTACGTTTCGACCGGCGGCCGATGACGAACTCCGCGAGGAGTCCGGGGACGCCGACGAGCAATACGATACACAGATAGACGACGAGGAACGCGCTTCCGCCGTACTTGGCCGTCATCCACGGAAAGCGCCAGACGTTGCCGAGGCCGACCGCGCTCCCCACCGCCGCGAGGATGAAGCCGACTCGGCTCGCCCACGATTCACGTACCATTGCTATGCACTCGCTTGCCCAGCGGTTATGAGGCTTTCGAGATTGAAAACCGTCAAAGTACGATAATCATGGTTTTCGGGCATCTGATTTGCTATTTACAATTCCGATTCGGAAGGAAATTTAACCGATACGTTACGATTCGTCGTCAGCCGAAGTAGGCCCCCGAGGAGAGTCCCGTGTAAAGTGCCTTGATACCCAAGTAGAGGGTGACGACGACTGCGATGGGGACGACGGTCCGCACCCACCACAGCCAAATCGTCTTGAACGACCCGCCCACCGAACTCCCTCGCCCGAGTTCGTCCATCGCGTCGGTGTCGGCGAACCACCCGATGAAGACGGCGAGGAGGAGCACCGCGATGGGAAGGAGGAACTTAAACACGAAGTCGTTGTAAAAGCCGAGCCAGGTCGTACCGAACGTCGCGGGGACGCCGACGAGGAAGATGAAGACGCCGGCCGCGACCGCGGTCGTCGAACGTCGGTAGCCGTAGTGCTCGGTGATGTAGGACACCGGCACTTCGAGGAGACTGATGGAACTGGAGAGGGCCGCGAACAGCAGGACGACGAAGAAGACGAAGCCGATTATCTGTCCCGCCGGAAGGTTACCGAACGCGCCTGCGAGGGCGACGAACGCCGTTCCGGCACCGCCGCTCGCGCCTTCCGCCCCGCCCGTGGCGAAGAGGATGGGGAAGACGACGAACCCGGCGAGGAGCGCGACGAGGGTGTTGACGACGACGATGGCTCCCCCGTCGGCTGGGAGACTGTCGTCTTCGCCGAGGTAGGACGCGTATGCGATCATGACGCTGAACCCGAGCGAGAGGGTGAAGAACGCCTGTCCCATCGCGGGCGGAACGATGGTACCGAAGTTGTTCGCGATGACGCCGAAGTCCGGGGAGAGGTAGTAGTTGTACCCCGCCGTGGCACCCTCGAGCGTGGTCGCCCAAGCGCCCAGTCCGACGAGGAGGACGAGAATGGCGGGAATCATGAACGTCGTGGCTCGCTCGATGCCGCCCGTGACGCCGAGCGCGACGATGCCGATGGTGATCGCCATGAAAACGGCGTGAGCGGCGACGGCGGTCGGTCCGGCGGACACCGCACCGAAATAGGTTCCGGGGTCG
Source organism: Haladaptatus paucihalophilus DX253 (assembly GCF_000376445.1). Taxonomy (NCBI): domain Archaea; kingdom Methanobacteriati; phylum Methanobacteriota; class Halobacteria; order Halobacteriales; family Haladaptataceae; genus Haladaptatus; species Haladaptatus paucihalophilus. Next base: position 669,314 of record NZ_AQXI01000001.1, read on the forward strand.
CCGAAGTAGCTTCCCGTGGCGCTTCCGACGATGTAGCTGAGGACCCACCCGCCGACGACGCTGTAGAACGCGAGCGTCAAGAGCGAGGAGAACAGGCCGAGTCCCCCGACGAACGACCACTGCCCGTGTCCGATTTTCCGGAACGCCTCGACCGGGTTCTGTTCCCCCCGCCGACCGATGACGAACTCGATGAGCATCGTCGGAAAGCCGATGAGCGCCACCGCCAGGAGATAGACCACGAGGAACGCCGCACCGCCGTTCGTCGCGGTCTGGAACGGGAACGACCAGATGTTCCCCAGTCCGACCGCGCTACCGACCGCGGCGAAGATGAATCCGATTCGTGACGTCCACGTCTCACGTTGTGCCATGTGTATGCTTGCCATTTTTAACTAAGTGTTATAAACGACCCGATGTATATTTCCTACATTGAAAATGGGACAATAAAGATAAGCGCGATAAAAACAGCCGTCGTCGCGCCCGCGACCTACGCCTCGCCGTACACCGGAACCGCCGCCCCGCTCGTCACGCTCGCTGCGTCGCTACAGAGGAAACAAATCATTTCCGCGATATCCTCGGGGGCGACCCATTTTTCGTGGTCCGCGTCCGGCATCATCTCGCGGTTCGCGGGCGTGTCGATGACGCTCGGCATCACGGCGTTCGCTCGGACGGTGCCGGAGTTCTCCTCCGCTATCGTCTCCGTGAGGAGACGAACTCCCGCCTTCGACGCGCGGTACGGCCCGTCTCCCTCGCCGCCTTCGAGCGAGGAGCGCGCGCTGACGCTCACGATTGCACCGTCGCGCTCCTGTAAGTGCGGGAGCGCGTGTTTCGACGCCAGAAACATCGTCTTCAGGTTCACGTCGAACAGCAGGTCGAACGTTCCCACGTCCGTCTCTTCGATATGCGACCCGCCTTTCCACGTTCCGGCGATGTTGGCTAGCGCGTCGATGCCGCCGTGGTCGGCAACGACGTCGGACACGACAGACTCGACGGCGGACTCGTCCGTGAAATCCGCCCGATAGAAGTTGACGCGTTCGCCGTCGAGCAGCGCGTCTTCCTCGTCCGGTTCGACTACATCCGTCGCACAGACGGTCGCGCCCGCGTCGTCGAACGCGGCACAGACCGCACTTCCGAGTGCGCCGCTCGCGCCCGTGACGAGGACCACCGCACCGTCGAAGTCGAAGCTCACGTCCATGGACCGTCCAACACCGTGCGGGATGAAAACACGCACGGCCGTTCAAATCGCGTCGTACCGACCCAACCGCGCGCCGTCCAGCAGGTACGCCTCTCCGTCGGAAAGCCCGCCGGGCAGAAACGGCGCGAGGAATCCCTGCTCCGCGACGTTGACCCACGTCCCGCCCGTCAGGTCGTTGAACGCGGGGAAGACTATCAGCTCGCCGCCGCTCGCCACCTCCGTCGCTTCTTCGTCACCGTACTGCTCCTCGAACGCGCTCGGATTCAGCTCGCCGCGCAACCAGACGCGCTCGATTCGACTGCCGCCGACGGAATCCTCCAACCGCACGCACGGGTGTTCGTGACCGACGCACACCACGTCCGCGGAAAGCACGTCCCTGCTCGGCCACGTGTGCCCGTGCACGAATCCCACGTCGCCGAGGCGGATTCCGTCGCCCGGCGTCACCGAGCAGTCGATCCACGATTCGATGTCGCCGTCGTGATTCCCCTTCACCAGCGTCACCGGGCGGTCGATGGATTCGAGGAGCACCTCGATTTCGCCGCGTTCGGCACCGCCCGGTCCGGCGATGGAGTGCATGAGGTCACCGAGAACGATCACCCGGTTCGGGTCGGTGCGTTCGACCAGCGATACCATCCGCTTCCGGCGCTCTCCCGCTCGGCTGTCGAGGTTGATGCCCTGCTCGTATCGGAGGCCGTCCTCGATTCCGGCGTGGTAGTCCGCCACGACGAGCGCCCGCTCGTCGCCGAGCGTCGCGGTTGCGGCGGGTTCGCCGGGGACCGGTTCGACCAGCGCCATCAGATGGGCTTCAGGGTCTCCTCGCCGGATTCGTAACACCGTCCGGCCATCAGCGCGTCTTGGAGCGCGTCATCGACGTCTGCGGGCGTCACGTCGTAGGAATCGACCACGCTGGCGAGCAGGCGCTCGCGCTCCACGCCGTCGCCGTCGTTCATTCCCCGCATGACTTCCATCACCGTGTTTTCGAGATTCTCGGGAACCGGCTTGTCGCCGTCGTCCCCGCCCGCCGCTTCGGGTTCCGGTTCCATCGCCGATTCGGTCCCGCTTTCCTCGCTCGGCGTCGGTTCCGGTTCGGTGGCTTCCGTCTGCTCCGGTTGCGCCGCGTCGGCGTCCGGGCCGGTCGCTTCGGCCGGTTCGGCGGCGGTGTCGGATTCGAGGTCCGCCTCCGATTCCGTCGCCATCTCCTGGGCCGGTTCCGGCGTCTCGATGTCGGCCTCGCCGGGTTCGCCGACCTCCGCGCCGGTGGTGAACTCGGTACCGAACTCCTCTTCTATCTGCTCGCGCTCGCCCTCGTCGAACTCGTACATCTCGCCGCTGACGTCCTCGCCCATCGGTTGGTCGAAGTCGCCGGGACCGTCCTCCTCGTCCGACGGTCCGGCGTCGAAATCGCCGAGGTCGTCCGCGGACTCGTCGGAGTCGCTCACGGTGGTCTCGTCCGACGGGTTCGCGTCGAACTCCTCCACACCGGTTTCGCCGGCGGGTTCCGATTCGACCGGTTCGTCGGTCTCCGCGGGTTCGCGGGCCTCTGCCGGAGGCGTCTCCGGTTCAGCGTCGGTGTCGGGAACCGTCGTTTCCGCGGCCGGTTCGTCCGCCGGTTCGGATTCCGTCTCGAACGTCGATTCGGATTCTTCCGATTCCGGTTCCGTCGGTTCGGCGTCGGTCAGGTCGGCGTCGGTCGGTTCCGCGCCGCTCGATTCGAACGCCGCCGGTTCCGTCTCCGGTTCGGCTCCCGAGTCCGAGCCGACTTCCGCGTCGAACTCGGCCGACGTTTCGGGTTCGGTGGCCGGGGATTCCATTTCGCTCGTCCCGGTTTCGACCGCCGCGGTGTCGAGCGAGACGTCCACGTCGAGCGTCGCGTCGCCGGGTTCGTCCGGTGACGCGTCGAGCGTCCCAACTTCGTCACGTTCGCCCGCGACGACTCGCGTAGCGTCGAGCGCGACGTCCTGCAGTTCCGCGAGGTACGGCGTGTTCGTTCGGTAGTGGTCGAGCGCCAGCGGCACACCGGCCGCCAGTCCCGTGTCCACGTCGGCGGCTTCGAGCGCCCGTCGAAGCTCCTCGCCGTACTGGCCGGAGTCGAGCGCACCCGCGGCCGTTTCGATGCGCGAAAGAGTCTGTTCCGCGGTTTGGACCACCCACCGGTCGCGCGTTTCGGCGTCCACCGCGTTCATGCTCTCGGGTCGAATCGAGGTGTACACGAGGTCCGAATCCTCGGGCTGGAAGGTCCGCGCCTTGCCCGTCACCGCGACGAACATCGGCGGGTCGGCGCGTTCGAGGAACGCGAGCGCGTCCGGCTGGTACTGCCCGGCGTAGACGACGAAGCCGCCCGTCGGGTCCACGATGCGGGCGCGGAGCACGTCGTCGCCGACCTGCTCGATTTCGGTCAGCACGCCGACGACGAACAGGCGGTTGATGCGTGCACCCGTCGGCGTGACGACGTAGTTCGGGGCGCGCTCCTCGTCGCTGTCCGAGTGTTCGAGCGAGGCGTCGTCGTACTCGGCCGCGAAGATTCGCCACGCGACTTCCCGACGACCGACGCCGCCCTGCGAACTCATGCGTCCACCTCCGTGAGGAGGGCCTTGGCACGGTCGACCGGGTCGTCGTCCGTCTCGGCGAACTCGCTCGCTTCGAGGTTCGCACCGTAGTCGTCCACCGACAGGTTACCGCGGACGCGGTACTCGTGGCCGACGATTTTCTCGCGGATGGTGTCCGCGACGACTTCCTGGTCCATCGCGTCGCGCGCCTGCTGACGGGCCTTGTCGAGGCCGCCGCCGTACACCTCGGCGGTAAGTTCGTCGTCCAAAATCGCGGTGACGGTGCCCGTCCCGTCGTCCACGATGGCCTTCACGCGCAAGTCGTCTTGTCCATCGACTTGGCCGTGGCTTCGGCACTGGCCTTTCTGCACGACGCGGCCGCACTCGGGACAGCGCTGGATGAGTCCCGACCCGTCGCGGACCGCGACGATGTTACCGAGGACTTCCACGTCGAACGCGCCGCCGGTTTCGACCGCCTCGCGGACGGACATGCGCGTCGCGCTGTCGTTCACGTCCACGTCGCGCGCGAGGGGTCCGACCGTCGTGAACTCCGAGAAGTTGATGGACGGCACGCCGCGGAACTCGCGGACGTACACGTTGTCCACGCGAAGCGCCGCGCCTTCCGTCACTTCGTCGCGCGCCTCCCAGTCGGTGAACGGCAAGCGAGCGGACTCGTCGGCGACCACGCCGCTTTTTATCTCCGTCTCGCCGTCCCGTCCGTCGATGACCTTGTTCTCGACTTCGAGGACGGTCACTTCCAGCGCGACGCCGCGGTCCCCCGGCGTCACCTCGGCCAGCGTCGCGTCGCCGCCGACCTCGTACGGCACGTCGAGGTCGGTCTCCTCGCGCGCGACGTTGGTGCTGTCCCCGAGGTTGAGTTCCGGTTTGCCCTCCCACTCGCGGACCCCGGCGTTGCCCGCGGTGATGACCTGCCCCGCATCGAGGTTGAAGTCGTTCCACGCGGTGTAGGAAATCTTCCCCGTCTCGTCGGCGAGTTCGCCCTCGAAGATGGTCTGTTCGTTGCCCTGATAGCGAATCGAGCGCTTGCCCACCGTGAGCACCTTCGCGGTGATGGTGACGTTGCCCATGTCGGTCGTCACGTCGGCGATGTCGGCGGTGGAGGGAGCAGAACTGCTACCACCGCCGTCGCCGTACTTCCGGCGAAGGCTCTGTTTGGCTTCGTCTATCGGGACGCTGTACTCGATGAGGTTCTGCAGGTCTGCTTTGACCTCCTCTTTGTCAACACCGAGGTCGGAGGCGAGCGCCTCGGCATGGTCGTCTACGTTCATCACTCGAAGTTGGAACGGGATGGATTAAAAGTGTTCGTCGTCGCTAGATGTGAGAGCGGGGAGTGGGTCGGGGAATTGGATCGGAACTCACACCAGCGACGTGAACTGAATCGACGTTTTCGTATGCACCACCGAGCGATAACCAGCTCGAATGTTCTCGTTCACCGCGAATTGTGGTTGGTGCTACTGTGATTGCAACTACCGAGCAACGATGAAGACCGCAACCGCCCCGCCACTGCGCCACGACCCTCCCCAACCGACTCCTTCACTTCGTTCAGGAACCAAATTCTCCCAGAGAAAGCGAACATCCTCGCTCCCGTGACACCGAAAGGGGTTTTCACCGCCGAAGCGTACCCCGGAACATGCACGTGGTCGTCAACGCCGCGATGAGCGCCGACGGAAAACTCTCCTCTCGCCAGCGCGAGCAGGTCGCCATCAGCGGCGCGGACGACTTCGACCGGGTGGACGACCTGCGGGTCGAAAGCGACGCCATCGTGGTCGGCGTCGGCACCGTCCTCGCGGACGACCCGTCCCTGACCGCCGACGAGGGGGTCAATCCGGTCCGCGTCGTCGCGGATTCGAAAGCCCGAACGCCGCTCGACGCGCGGGTGTTGGACGACAGGGCGGACACGCTCGTCTTCGTCGCCGAGAGCGCGCCGAACCGGAACGTCCGGGCGCTCCGCGAGGCGGGGGCGGACGTCGTGGTCGCCGGAAACGGCCGCGTCGCGCTCGGGCAGGCCTTCTCGGAACTCGAATCGCGGGGGACCAAACGGGTGATGGTCGAGGGCGGCGGCGAACTCATCTTCTCGCTGTTCGACGGCGGACTGGTGGACGAACTCCGCCTCTACGTCGGGTCGGTGGTCATCGGCGGCCGCGACGCGCCGACCCTCGCGGACGGCGACGGCTTCGTCGAACGGAGATCGTTCCCGGACCTCGACCTCGATTCGGTCGAGCGCGTGGACGACGGCGTTTTGCTCCGCTATCTGGTCTCCTAACCGCCGAAAAAACGACCCGCGATCGCTTCTATACCCTTCCTTCTATACCCAGCCGTCTTCGACGAGGAGTTCGCCGTTCAGCACGCTGGCACCGGCGGCCCCGCGAATCGTGTTGTGTGCGAGGCAGTTGTACTGGATTCCGGCGGGCGTCTCCTGCACGCCGCCGACGGCAATTTGCATACCGTCGCCGATGGTGCGGTCGAGGCGGGGTTGCGGGCGGTCCGGGTCCTCGAACACCTCGATGAGCGGGTCGGGCGCGCTCGGCAGGTCGAGGGTAGTCGCCTCCGCGAAGGCCGCTTCGGCGCTCGCCTTCGTGATTTCCTCGGCGGTTTCGGCCCACACGTTTTCGAGGTGGCCGTCGAGCGTCGGGACGCGGTTGCAGGAGGCCGCCACGTCCACGTCGTGTTGGACGATTTCGCTCCCGTCGAACGAGCCGAGGAGCTTCTTCGGTTCGGTCACCATCTTGTCCTCCTCGCCGCCGATGTGGGGTATCACGTTGTCGATGATTTCCATCGACGTTACGCCGTCGTAGCCCGCGCCGGAGACGGCCTGCAGGGTCGAGACGTGTACGCGCTCCAACCCGAAGTTGTCGAGGGCGGCGAGCGTCGGGACCATGGTGATGGTCGAGCAGTTCGGGTTCTTCACGAGCGCGCCGTCCCATCCGCGCTCGTCGCGCTGGACTTCGATGAGGTTCAGGTGGTCCGCGTTGACCTCGGGGATGACGAGCGGAACGTCGTCGGCCATCCGGCTGTTCGAGGAGTTCGAGGAGACGACGTAGCCCGCCTCGGTGAACTTCGGTTCGACGTCCGCGGCGACCCCGGAGGGAAGCGAGGAAAAGAGGAGGTCTACATCGTCCGGTACGTCACTCGGGTCGGTCGCGCGTACTTCGATGTCACCGACGTACTCCGGAATCGGAGAGTCGATGCGCCACTTCGCCGCTTCGCGGTAGGCCTTACCGGCGCTCGCGTCGCTCGCGGTTATCGTCGTCAGTTCGAACTCGGGATGCCCGTCGAGCAGTTGAATGAATCGCTGTCCGACCGCACCGGTTCCACCCAGAATACCAACGTTGACACTCATGTGCGAACCGATAGCAGGAGTGTGCAAGTAGCTTTCGACGGTGTCGGTGTTTGCCGTGAGGCGGGCGGGGAAGACTCATATATCGAGTGACACCTCAAGAGTCGTATGGATTGGGAGTTCGTCACCTGTGAGGAGTGTGGGCAGCCGTATTCCGTCCGCGTTCGTGAGGACGGCACGTACGTCCTCCCGACCGATACGGGCGAGTGCGAGCGGTGTGGCTGTACCGAGTTCTCGCAGGTGACTGGAGTGGCCGGTGACGATTGAAACAGCTCGACGTGGTATTCGTTATCGATGAAAAGCGAGCCCGAAGCGAGCCCGAAATGAAGGAGAGTTATTCTTTCTTGCGCGTGACGTAGCCAGCGATTCGGTTGCGGACGCCCTTCGAACCGATGTTGGTCAGCTGTTCGACGCTGTCCTTGTTCTGGTCGAAGTCCTTCGTAAACGCGCTCGGGTATCGTTCCAACAGGATGTTCCCTGTCTTTTTCACGTAGTCGGGTTTGATTGCCATACCGAACTGTTTCCGACAGCGGGCCTTAAAAGCATTCGTTCGCGTTCGCCGGGGCGCTACCGCCGAATCCGGAATCCGTCCTCGCCCTCGGGTGACGCGTAGGTAACCGTCACGTCGTCCACGTCAGCGGCGGGACTGCCCGTGTGACACCACTCGACCATCTCCTCGACTTCCGACTCGGGTCCCTCGAAGACGGCTTCGACGCGCCCGTCGGAGAGGTTCTGCACCCAGCCGTCGAGTCCCTTCCCCTGTGCGGTGTCGCGGGTGTTCGCCCGGTAGTAGACGCCCTGTACCGTCCCCGAGACGAACACGTGTGCGCGGGTTCGGTCTGCCATACCGGACGTTCGAATCCGAGCCACAAAACGGTCGGGGCCATTCGACGTTCGAATCGACGATTCTCGGAGCGGGTCACTCCTCGGACGGCAGTCGCTCGTAGGCGAGGTGTTTGACCGCCGTTCGTATCTCCTCCTTCGTGAGGTCGAGTTCTTGATAAACGAACGACCTGAGTGCGAAATACGCGCCGGTGCCCGAAACCGCCACGCCGAGGAGAAACGCGAGAAAGAAGCCGAACAAGTCTGTTGCCATGATACCACTCTCCCCGCCCCGACGAAATAGTTTTCCACTGAACTGTTCCGCGGCGATATAATCGGCTCAACTCCGCAAGTAGTGAAACACGTACGTTTGGGCGTATCCGGCGTACTCGCCACCGAATTGCTCTCGAATCGCCCGCGAGGTGTCCCGGTACGACCCCCGGTCACAGTGCGGGTAGTGCTCCTCGATGGCGCTCTGAATCCACGTGTCGAGCGGCACGGCTTCCAAATAGCCGAGCGCGAACAGGAGCACGCAGTCGGCCACCTTGTCGCCGACGCCCACGAACGCCTGCATGGCGTCGCGGGCGTCCTCGTAGGGCAACCCCCGCACGTCTTCCGCGGTCACTTCGCCGGACGCGAGCAGTTCGGCCGACTTCCTGACGTACGGTGCTCGGTAGCCCAGTTTCAACGCCCGGAGGTCCGATTCGTCGGCCGCGGCCAACTGCGTCGGCGTCGGGAACTCGTGGTACGTCTTCCCGTCGAACTCGACGCTCTCCCCGAACCGGCGAGCCAGCGCGGTCTGCATGTCGTAGATGCGACGCACGCGCATCTGGGCCGAGCAGATGAACGAGACCAGACACGGAAAGAACGGGTCGCGGACGATTCGCATCCCGCGATACTCGTCGTAGGCGGTTTCGACCAGCGAGTCCTCGGGCGTCGCGTCGAGTATCGCGTCCAAATCGTCGTCCAGTCGGAGGAGCGAAACGAGGAGTGACTCGGCGTCGGTCGTCGATTCCCACTCCAACAGGCCGTCCCGCTGGCGGGCGCGGACGACCTCGCAGTCCGTGACGGCGTAGTACCACGCGGACCCGCCGTAGGCGTGCGTCGTCTCGTACATCCGACCGTCCTCGCGCCGCCAGAGGTAACTCTGGCCGCTCTCGACGGTCGATTGCAGGTCGAACCCACCCGGGAGGTCCTCGACGGGTATCGAACCGGTTTCCATCGGCCGGGTGTCGGCATCGAAGGCAAGCAACTCTTTCGATTCACCACGTCTCGGCCAGCACGCGTCGCCAGTTTTCGTGGGCCACCTTCGCAACGTCGTCCTCGCTGAACCCGCGTTCCCGAAGCGCCGCCAGCACGTCGGGGAGTCCGGTCACGTCGCCCACGTCGTCCGGTATCCGCGCGCCGTCGAAATCCGACCCGAGCACGACGTGGGAACTCCCGGCGCGGTCGGCGACGTACTCGATGTGGTCCACGAGGTCGGCCATGGTCGCGGTCGCCTCGGGGTTCGGTTCGTCGGACAGGACGGTCTCCAGAAAGCCGATACCGACGACACCGTTCGAGTCGGCCACGGCGTCTATCTGTTCGTCGGTCAGATTCCGGGAGTGGGGCGAGAGAGCGTGTGCGCCGGTGTGCGATGCGACGAGCGGTGCACCGATCGTCTCGGCGACGTCCCAGAATCCCGCTTCGGTCAGGTGTGCACAGTCGATGACGATGCCGCGCTCCTCACAGGCGCGAACGAGGTCGCGGCCCGCGTCAGTCAATCCGCCGCCGACGTCGGGACTGCTCGGGTATTTCGTGGGGACGCCCGCACCGAAGGCGTTGGGGCGACTCCACACCGGACCGATGGAACGGACGCCCGCGGCGTAGAGGAAGTCGAGGTTCGCGCAGTCCGGTGCGACGCCTTCCGCACCTTCGATGTGTGCCACCGCGCCGAGGTCGCCGGATTCGAGGCAGGCGTCGAAGTCGTCGAGGGAGCGGACGACGCGGAAGTCCTCTATCTCCGCGGCGAGGCGGTGGAGCAGTTCGAGCATTCGGTAGGTGGTCGCTCGCGCGTCGTCGTGGTCCAGCGCGTCCGGGACGCGGAACTCGTAGCCGTCGTCCGTCCATCGGAGTTCGTGGTCGTCGCCCCCCGAAACGAACGTGGCGAAGAAGCCGACGCCGAGTCCCGCTTCGCGGGCGCGCGGGCGGTCGATGTGCATCTCCTCGGTGCCTCGCGTGAACGTCGCCACGGGGTCGTCGATTCCGTGCAATCGGAGGAGCGTATCGTTGTGGCCGTCCACGACCGGTGGGAAACTCATTGCTACTGGTGTGTACGAAACGGACATAAGTGCTGGTGTGACCTGTCATGACGCCTGAAAAGGGCGAAAATTCATACTCCTGGCTGTGCAATTACCGTTGGGATTATGAACTGTAGAGTTGTCGTCGAAGCCGCGATACCGGTATACGACGTGAAAACGCCGGACGAGGCGGTGCGCATCGCCATCTCGAAGACCGGCGAGATGCTCAATCCCGACCTGAACTACGTCGAAATAAACATGGGGTCACGAACGTCGCCGTCCGGGGAGGAACTCCCACCAGCGTTCATCGCCGCCGACGAGGCGCTCGTCGCCTTGGAGCTCGAAATGACGGTGTTCAACGTCGAGCGAGAGGAACACGCCTCGCGCATCGCTCGTAAGGAGATCGGCCAGCGGTTGGAGAACATCCCGCTCGCCGTGCTCGACGTCGAGATACTCGAAGAGGACGAGGACGAGGACGCCGAAACCGACGCCGAGGCAGACACCGACGACGCGGACGAGGAGGACGATTCGGACGACGTTCTGCCCGAGTTCGAGGACCTCATCGACTGAACCGGTATCCGGGGGTCGCTGTGACGCGCTGTTCGACCGCGGCGACGAGAGATATGTCGGTCGCTGTCAGTGGACGTCGCAAACCGCTTGTTTGTCGTGAACGATGCCGCTCGGGAGCGGCGGGACACAAACGATAACCGATGGGACGACCAACCGGGAGATATGACCGAATACACGACGGTTTCCATTCCGAAGGACCTCGCCGACCGCGTTGACGAGACGATAGAGGGGACGAGTTTTTCGAGTACGAGCGACCTCGTTCGGTTCCTGCTCCGCAGCATCGTCATTCAGCACCAGCGACAGGGCCGCCTGACGGAATCCGAGTTCAGCGAAATCACGGACCAACTGCGCGAGCTGGGGTATCTAGAGTAGTTCGACGGGCGGTTCCGCGTCGACGATAACGAGTTTCCGTTTTCTGCCGCTCCGGTCGAACGCCGCCACCATCTCCGCGGTCCACGGCGGAACCGCGACCAACACCACCTCGTGTAAGTCGTCCGTCTGCGTGACTTCGAGGTGGCCTTGCGGGTGGGAGATAAACCTGCCCTGTGTCTGGCGGGCGGGAATCGAGAGGTCCATACCGAAGACGGCCGCGACCGACCCGCCCGTGTTCGGGGGATAAAAATGGGTGAACACCGGTGTCTCCGCTTCGAGATGGTCCGCGCCGTCCAACTCCTCGGCCGGGGTGATGGCCAGCGGGACGGTCAATTTTTCCGGCTCGGCGTCCGCGGCAAGTTCGAGGAGTGCGTCTCTCAATCCACGGGTGAGGAAGACCACGGTGGGCCATTCGTGTCGTATCGAGATAACAGCGTCGCCCAACGACAGCCGGAAGTGATAATTTAATAACGATTTCCTTCTTACAATCTAGTGATAATATAATACCGACAGTTCTTGGATATTTTTCATTATAATAATAGAAAATTTAATATACTATCGGATATGTCGTATGGGTATGGAAGAAAACGAACTGACCACGTATCTGGCGGAGAACCCCCGTATGATCGGCGTACTGTTCGCTATCGTACTCATCCTTTCACAGGCCGGGAGTGCGGCAGGTGCCGTGTTGGGCGGTTCGACTGGAACGTAAATCCGATTCTATTGATCGTTTTGTAGTAGCGTGTGGGCGAGTGAGACTCTACCCGAGCGTATCCACATCGAGGGAATAGCTCCACGTAAACCGTCCATCGAGTCGGACCGGGACATCCTCCAAAGCGAGAAGTCGAGTGAGGGTGTCCTTATCCATTGTGAGCGTACTAAGAGACCCCGATGCCAGATATGATCGGTTCGTCTCGTCCAGACGTAAATTGACGAAGGCACCGATTCCCCCCTCGTTGGAAAGATACGTGATGGGTGTTACCTCGAACCTCTCTCCGTTCACCTCGATATCGAAAAGAACGGCCGCGATACTCTCAGTCTGAACGACGTTGATGCTCCCGTCTCCGACGACGGTGTACTGACCGCCGATGATGCTCCTGTCGCGGGCGATGTCCAACGCCGCCCAGAGCGGGAACCCACGGTTCAACAACCGTGCCATCGTCTTGCCGACGCGAACCGCGCCGCTGTTTATGACGTCGTTCAGAGTGACGACGCCGCCGATGGCTCCTGCCTCGATGAGCGCCATTCCCTGTTCGAACGACCGGCAAGCGTTGAGGAGGAACGCTTCGACGCCGATGTCGTCGAGTTCGGCTGCGTCCAACATCCCGTCACGACAGTTGAAACCTCCCTCGTCGATGTGACCGATGTAGTGGAGAAACTGCGTCTCGGATTCGAGGACGGAACGCAGTTCGGCGACGCTCAAATCGTGTTCGACGCTCACGTCGAACGGAAGGGTTCGTCCCGATCCGTACACTTCGTCCGCGAGGTTCCGTTCCTCGTCCATCTCGCGGTCGTTGCAGACGACGGTGATGGCTATCTCTCTGTCCGTGGTCGTGCGTTCGAGTCGGTTGTGAAACGCGTTTATGGTCGCTTTGCTCGCGCCGACCGGCGCGTCGTCGCCGACCCACACCTGTTCGAGCGAGTCGGTCTGCTCCGGTTCGACGAACGTACGCGGGTTCGACGTCGTTTCCGACGTGCTTCTGGTATTCCCCCGAACGAACTGTTCGACCGCCGGTACCTGTATCGCCGACGCGGACACTTCCGTCGCTCGCGGCGTTCGAATGGCGGCGAGGTCGTCCACGAGGAACGGAAGCATCTCGACGTTAGTTGCCGTCGAGGAGACGTGCGTGGTCAACTGCCAATCGGGGACGAGGTCCTCAAGCATCCCGTAGGGAATCGTGAGGTACGTTTCCAAGCGGTCATCCAGCGGGGCGTCGTACAGCGCCGCAAAATCGAGGTCGACCGTCGATTCGAGCGTTCGGCGTTCGTGGAGGTCGATGGGATACAGTCCTTCCGTCCGAGTCACGCAGTCGAGGAGGAACGTCTGTTTCAGCACCCGTTCGACCTCGCTTTCGAAATCCCGAGCGCCGCCGAGCGGGTGTTCGAAGTCGTCCGTGACGATTCGAGGGGAGTTGCCCGGAACGACCGTCGCACCGAGGTAGTACGCGAGCGAGGCGACGGGGAAAATCGATTCGTACGTGGGAGGCACTTCGATGGTCACGCCCGTTTCGGGCGGTTGCAGGGCGTCCGGGACGCGGAGTTCGTCGCCGAGTTCGACGACCGGCGGATGCCCGCGGAGGGTGGGAAACGACCGCTCTGGACTGGTCGTCTTCAACGCCGACCCGAACGTCGATATCGCCGCCATCATGTCCGTCGGGTCGCTCGTCGTCGTCACCGTTCCCGAAGGGCGTCGGTGGGATGACCGCCCACCGACGACGACGGTCGTCCTCGAACCGAACCGGAACGTGATGTCCTCGAACGTCGCACCGATGTCGAGCGATTCCTCGACGTCGAGATACAGTTTGATCGGGGTACAGAGCTCGATGGTGTAGTTTCCCGACGGGAGCGCCTCGTTCGCCATCCCTTCGACGCTCGCCACCATCTCACCGGTCTCGTCGCGGACGTAGACGGCGGCCGGTGTCGGGAGCCGAAGGCCGCCGGTCGAGAGACAGACCGCGCGGTCGACGGGAAAACGAAACGAGTGAGTGTCGGCCGGGACAGGTCGAACCGCGTCGAACGTCTGAAGCGTGCACGTACGTCGTTCGATTTGGTCTCGAATTTCGATTCCGTCCGGACGGGAATCGAACGAAATAGTCACCGGATCACCTCTACAACCAGAGGGGAAAAATTCCGGCGCTCATGGCACATGCGTCGTTCATATCGAGCAAATGCTAAAAAACTATCGGCAATCTGTAATTCTTGTGGTATCACGACGATACAAATCCGCGGACGGTCTTCGCCAGCAACGAGGGGAATCGTCTGCGAGACCCGTCGAGCGCATCCGCGAGGACGACCGTGGCATCGTCGAAGATACCGGGGCCATGTCCGACGAGGACCCGCTCGGGCGTCAACCCGCGGAGTTCGTTCGGCGGTAGGAGTCGAACCATCGGATGGACGCCCAGTCGCTCGCGACCGGTTCGGAAGTAGTCGGCGGTGCCGACGGATTCGGGGACGACGAGCGTTCCGTTCGTCTCGTCGTACAGCGCGGCTTCCTGCCACGCCGGGTTATCGACCAGTCGAAGCACGCGCAGTCCGGTGTCGGCGAGCGTCGTCTCGAACCGTCGGACCGGAACCCCGCTCACGCTCCGTCGGACCCACGTCGGAAGGTACACCGGCACATCGTGTCGCTGTGCGATTTCCTTGGCATCGCGGGTGTGGCGGTCGAGAAGGACGACGACGCCCGCGACCGTTCCGAACTCGGCGAACAGGTCGTCGATGCCCGGCGCATCGACCGGGTCGATAACCCAGACGTCGTCGTCGATGGCGAGCGCGTGGCTCGCTCGCTCCATCGTTTCCTCCGGGTGTGCGAGCCAGCCGACGCCGCCGTCCCAGCGGTCGATTTCCCGATATTCCGTAGGGGACTCGGCTTCTTTCAGTGGCATACTCTCACTAGTCGGTCAACGCGCATAAATCGACGGGGCAACGATTCCGTCCCCCGACGGCGACGGCACTACGTGAGGTCCGTCTCCATCGACTCGACGTACTCGGCGGCGGGTTCCGCGTCGGCCCAGACGGCCTCGAACAGTTCGTTTCCCTTTCGACGTGCGCGGTCGGTCTCGACGACGAACTCGGTCTGCGTATCGTAGGACCCGTCCAGCAGCGGGAGCGAGAGCAACAGGCCGTCGTCGGTCACCGTCAGCGCGAACGAAGTGTCGGCCACGCGAACGTTCAGGTCTTCGTCTACCGTGGCGTCCGTGGTCGCGAGGAGGGAGTGAAGGACGTCCGTCGCCAGTACGAGCCGCGCGTCGCCGTCCCCGTCGAGGAGCGCATCGGAGTATCGCTCGTTGAAAATGGGCGCGATGACGGACGCGGAAGTCGTCGTTTCGAGTCGCCGTTCCACCTCGCGGACGGCCCGCGACGGATGGGTGTCGGTCGCGCGAATGACGGTTCCACCGGTGAGGTCGGCAATACGAAGCAAATCGGAGGAGGGCAACGCGGTGACGTCGTGTCGTTTCCAGTAGTCGATGTCGATTCGAAGTACTCGTTCCGTCTTCCGCTGTTCGCGGACGAGCGCGGATACGACCGAGCCGGTTCCGGTCGGTGCCCACCGTTTGGTGCGTGGCGAGTGAATCAGCCCGCGATTTTCCAATTCCGTGAGGGCGTTGTAGACGGCGGATTCGCTCGCCAAATCCCGGTTCAACAGCGCGCGTGTCGTTTCAGAACCGTCGACGATTGCCTGTAAGACTGCTGTCCGTGCTCCGGACCGGAGAACGTACTCGGTGAGGGACTGTTGGTGCTCCATGGCGGCAGTTCCCTATACACCCATTGGATTCTTTTCACTATCGTTCTTGGGCAACTGACTATCAAATTCCATATCAATTGGAGCAATCTACTCAAAATGCAAATTTCTGGAATCTAGAATGGAATTTTTATATACTGTTGGTGTATTTTTGCCGATTGGGCCACCCTGTGGTCCCCCCTGACGTACATCACGAACGGTGATACCCCACCGTTTCCCTCCGAGGTGCAGGCAGTTCTCAGAGTCTGCTCGTATCGATTTCGATACCGGGTGGCGAGATGATGAGGAACTCCCGAAAGTGCACCAAATTTCCGCCCTGTTTTTTCACCGCCGGTGCGAGGTCGGCCGCGAGCTCGGTGAGGTCGCCGTCGACCGCGAGGACGAGGACGTGTCCGCGTTCGACTGCATCGAGGCGTTCCGCGATAGCCGTGGTCCCGTCGAGGACACCGAGGATGACGCGCTCGTTCTCGTCGAATTCGATCTCCTGTTCGGCCGCCTGTAGGTCCAAGTCGAACCCCGAATCGTTCATGCCGGTACCTCTCATCCCCCCGAGAAAAATCCTTGCCTTGGTTCGGTTCAGTTGTCGTATTCGCGCTTGAATCCGCGGAACTCCGTGCGGTGGGCCTCCTCGTCGGCGAGGATGGTAACACCGAGGTCTTCAGTCACGGGGTCGTCCGCATCTCGCGCCGCTGATATGACGTTTCGATACGTCGAAATGGCATCCTCCTCCGCTTCGAGGACGCCGTCGATAACCGACAGGACGTCGGTGCTGTCTTCCGGCGGTTGCAAGCCTTCCTGCCGCGCCTCGAAATCGTAGGACGCCGGTGGGCGCTCGTCCAACTGTTTGAGCCGTTGGCCGATCATCTCCGCGTGCCCCAACTCCTCCTGGATATCCGTCTCCAGGCTCTCTCGTACCTCTTCCGCGCTCACGCCTTCGAGGACGATGGAGTTCGTCAGGTAGTTCATCACGGTTTCTATCTCGTCGCTGTACGCCTTTCGAAGGAGGTCCGTTACTTCATCGTTCGTCATCATTCGGGAGTACGACACGAACCCTCCTTACGATTGTGGCGAACGAGGGTGGCAACGGTTGCCTCGCACACAACGGTTATATGCCTTGACACACATTAGCACGGTAGCGATGGAACAGTATGTCAAACATTCGCATACGAACGTTGCGGGCGGCGCTGTCGTCGGCACGATTCTCATCGTAGGGGTCTGACCCCTACACATTCACACCATCGAATCCTCGAATCGATACCGAATAGAGCCGACCGTGCAACGTACTGCGAACCACCGAAACCGAGACGAACGACACCAACGACCGATACATGACGGACGAAAACTCGACACGACGACCGACGAACCGAGACCGACCGAAAAAGACGATGGCGGACATCAGCCACACACCGCCCTACGAAGCGCCGGACGCGAACCGCGTGTTCGAACGCGGCGGCGAGCTGCTGACTGACGAACGCCGTCCGTGAGCACCTGAATCGGAAAAAGAGACCGCCTGGTTTTTCTCCCGTCCCCCATTTCCTGTCCGACCCGGTTCCCCGTCCCCCAGCGTCGACGCCGCGCTCAGCGGATCGGTTCTCGGCCGCCGACGAGCTTGGACGTGTCGACGAACTCCGCCCGCGCACCGCCCTTCTTGACTTCGGTCGCCGTCATACATTCGAGGCACCCGAAGACCTCGTTCTCGTTGTTTCCGAACACGCGGGCGAAATCGCGGGTCACGAAGGAACCGCAACTTCGACATCGGTTTTCGGCCACAGTGTCGCTTCCACTGGCAATCTGGCTGTTTGTCGTTGTCATGCTGAACCTCGTCGGTACGACTAACATCAGTGTGGGTACTTTGTTATCCGGTGACTGTCGGGGCGAAACCAACCACTGTCGTCTGGAAAGACAACTCTACGATTCCGGTAACGACCGGTTACTCGGGCGATACGGCGGACTTCTCCGTTCGAGAAGACCGTAACGACGGCGGGAAATTCGGACCGGCCTATGCTTTAATGATTGTCCAAGGGGTAGAGAACATCGATGCCCAAGATAACACTCGACGAGGAGACCGTCTCCCGCCTCGACAGCCTGCGCGTCGAAGACGAATCCTACGACGAGATCATCAACGAACTCATCAACATCTACGAAGCGGAGGAGATGACGCTTTTCCACGGCGGCGATTATTCGAGCGACTGAATCGCGTCAGTCATCGCGCCGAGCGAGAACCGTCTCACCCGCGCGCACGCGCTGACCGTTTCTTACTTCTACGTCCGCCGCGTCGAACGACGCCGGAAGGAGCACGTCCGCTCGACTGCCGAACGCGATGTGGCCCAATCGCTCTCCCCGCGCGAGTTCGTCGCCCGATTCGACGTACGGATGGATTCGCCGGGCGAACGCACCCGCGATAAGCGTCAGATCGCACGTCGAAAGGCCGATGTGGACCTTCTCGTTGTTGTCCGACTCCTTGCTGAACGCGGGACGGTGGGTACCCGGTTCGTGTTCGACCGATTCGACGCGCCCCGACAGCGGCGCGCGGTTGACGTGCACGTCCGTCACGTTCATGAACACGCCGACTCGGACGCGGTTTCCTTCCTCGCGGATCACCGAGACGCGGCCGTCCGCGGGCGAGAGGACGCCGTCCGACGGCGGAGAACGGTCCGGGTCGCGGAAGAAGAGCAGGACGGCACCGCCGAGCGCGAGCGCCGCGAGCGTGGCGAGCGGCGAGAGCAATCCGAGCGGCCCAGCGAGCAGGAACGGCGGCGCGGCGTATCGCCACGCGCCGGGTGCGACCTCCATCACTCCTGAACCGCACTTCTGACGCGCGCCCACTTCCCGGTCGATTCGAGGCGCGTCTGGAGTTCGTCGGCGTACCGTTGTGCCAACCCCTCGGCCGCGGCGAGTCGCTCCTCGTCGACGCCGCTCCCGCCACCGCCGCCCAGTCCGAGCGCGTCCTTGACCGACCCGAAGACGCCCCGTCCTTCCTTCTTGGACGACTTCCCCGTCATGGAGTTCATCTGCGACTGGATGTTCTCCATCTCGGGCATCACCTGTTTCACCTTGCTCGTGTCGGCGACGAGCTTCGCGCGCTCGTCGTCCTCGGGGTGTTCGATGTCGAACTCGACCGCGGTCATCACCAGTCCCCACTCCTGGCGCGAGAATTGGGAGTCGGCGACTTCCTGTGCGAACTCCCTATCGACCGCCATCCTGTCCCCCACTATCATGTCCGTCCACCGTTGTCCGCTCATAGGTGACAGTGATATGGCGCGAGACTTGGTAGTTTCGTCTGCGCGAACGACGAACGGGACGGACCGTCGAGAGGGGACGAGACCCGCCGAAGATGGCGAAAACACGCCGGTAGGGAGTTCCTACGGTCGGTGATTCGGTTCGTAATGGCTGCTTTCCGATGGGAGACGTGTCGAAATCAAAACGGGGAGAACGGCGCTGTGCGGGTCAGTCGTAGGGATAGCGCGCCTGATTGCCACAGTCACACGTAATGACGACGTGGCCGTCCTGCAGTCGGACCCGTGCGTTCTTTCCGGGACGGAGATAGGCGTCACAGGCGTCGCAGGTGAATCGTTTGAACTGCTGTGGGAGCGAAAGGCGGTGTCGCTCGGCGATTCGTCTGGCGAGGCGGACGTACTCCCGCGCTCGGTCGTCGTTACACTCTGCGGTGGCGTCCCGTGCAAGTACTTCGAGACGCTCTATTCGCTCTTGAGCTACTGTCATTCGGAATGGGGGGGTGGGGGGTTTCCGGGGCGAGACAGGACAAGGATAGAAATCGTTCCTGTATTGCCCCATGCGAGTCATGCTCGTATGGGAACAAATACTTTGCGGTCGTTCAATGAGTCCTTTCCGAAAGGAGTAATTGGGCGCTATGCCATTTCCCCCGCAGTGCGCGTACTCAACTACCTCGAACTCGAATCCCGACTGGCCCGGAGCGGCATCGGTACCTCCACGAAGCAACAGCGCAAGGCGTTAGCGGAAACCGACGTGGACGTGATCACGTCGCCGTGGGAGGGGGAAACGCCGGGTCGCGCGCTGCTGTCCGGGGCGGTAGGGGGTCGTTTCTTCGCCGACTTCGACGTGGCACATTGCAACGTCATCGGGCCGGGGTCTGTCGCGGTCGCGCGCCACGCGAAACGGAACGATATCCCGCTCGTCCTCCATTCCCACGTCACGAGCGAGGACTTCGCGGAGAGTTTCCGCGGGTCGAGCCTCGTCGCGCGCCCGCTCGGTCGGTATCTGAAGTGGTTCTACTCGCAGGCCGACCTCGTGCTCTGTCCCAGCGAGTACACGAAATCCGTCCTCGAACGGTATCCCGTGAACGCGCCGATTCACCCAATCTCGAACGGCGTGGACGCAGAATCGCTCGCCGGGTTCGAATCCTTTCGCGATGAGTACCGCGCGCGGTACGATTTGGAGGGCATGGTCGTCTTCGCACTGGGGAACGTCTTCGAGCGCAAGGGTCTCACGACGTTCTGCCGAGTCGCCCAGCAGACGGACTTCGACTTCGCGTGGTTCGGGACGGTGGACGACGGCCCGCACGCCAGTTCGACGGTCAAACGGTGGACGGAGAACCCGCCCGAGAACGTGACGTTCACCGGGTGGGTCGACGACAAGCGCGGCGCGTTCGCGGCGGGCGACGTGTTCTGCTTCCCGGCGAAAGTCGAGAATCAGGGAATCGTCGTCCTCGAAGCAATGGCGTGCGGAAAGGCCGTCGTACTCCGCGACATCCCCGTCTTCGACGAGTTCTTCACGCACGGCGTGGACTGTCTGAAGTGCGAAACGGAGACGGAGTTCCGACGCGCGCTCGAACTGCTCGAACGCGACCCCGAACTTCGGGAGCGATTGGGGGAAAACGCCCGCGAGACGGCGAGCGAACACAGCCTGAAGCGCGTCGGCGAGCGTCTTGTCGAGGAGTATACAAAACTCGTCTGAAGTCACAAGCACTTAACTTCCCGTCCTCGAATGGCCGAACAATGAGCCGATGGGTCGCCGCGTTCACGGACACATATCTACCGACCATCAATGGTGTCACCTACACCATCCGAACGTGGCGCGATTTTTGGGAGAAAAACGGCGGGCGGATGGACGTGGTGTATCCCCAATCCGACGACTACGCGCCGGAGAAAGGCGAACATCCCATCGGAAGTCTTCCGTTCCCCTTTTATGATGGCTATCGACTCGGAACGCCGCGGGTTCCGAAGGCGGTCCTCGACGCCGAAATCGTCCACTCCCACACGCCGTTCGCCATCGGCCTCGGCGGTCTTCGACTCGCGCGAAAGAACGAACTCCCGTTCGTGACGTCGTACCACACGCCGACAGGGGAGTACGCGGACTATCTCGTCCCGAACGATTCCGTCGCCGACTACGTGGAACGGGCGGCAGGGGCGTACGAGCGGTGGTTTTTCGGGCGGTCCGACGCCGTGTTGACGCCGAGCGAGGCGACGCGAGAGCACATCGTCGAGACGGTGGGCGTCGATGCGCCCGTGCACGTCGTCCCGAACGGTATCGACGTGGAGCGGTTTCACCCGGTCGAAACGGCAGCCTTCGTTCGGAAATACGACCTTGATGTGGATCGCCCGCTCGTCGGCTACACCGGCCGCCACGGCTTCGAAAAGCGTCTCTCGGAGATCATCACGGCGGCCGACGGCATGGACCTGACGGTCGTCTTCGGCGGCGACGGTCCCGCCCGCGAATCGTTGGAGAAACAGGCCCGCGATTATGACGTGGACGTCCGTTTTCTCGGATTTCTCGACCGGGACGAGATGGCGGCGTTCTACTCCGCTCTCGACGTGTTCGCGTTCCCCAGTCCCGTCGAAACGCAAGGCCTCGTCGCGCTCGAAGCGAACGCCTGCGGGACGCCGGTCGTCGGGGCGAACGCCGGAGCGCTGTCGAACACCATCGTCGATGGCGAAACCGGCTATCACTTCGAGAGCGGCGACATCGAAGATGTTCGGGCATCGATTCGCCGTACGCTCGCGGAACGCGAGAGGCTTCGAGAGTCTTGTCTCGCCCGTCGGGACGAAATCAGCGTCGAACGCGCGGTCGAGAAGTTAGAACGGGTGTACGACCGGGTGTGCTGAAAGCGCGGTCGCGTTTCGAACCGCGTTTTCTAATTGACGGTCGGTCTCGGACGACGTGCCGTTCTTTTTCGCCGTCGTTTCTTCAGAATGAGAGTTCTCTACGGAATCGTACGTCGAAATATAATTTCTAGAAAATATTAGATAAATATTACAAGATACAGAAAGTATTTATCGAGTTAGTATATATTGATTCATGGATGAAAGATATAAATCCAAACAGAAGAGAGCTGCTACAGACGTTAGGAGTTGCGGGCCTGAGTACGGGCGGCGTGCTGTCTATGAGCGGTACTGGTGCTGCAGCAAGCGCTCCGCAGAACAAGATAGACAACATCTGGGATGCCATGGTCGACTTGGCATCTGACCTTCTTGGATCGGCCATCCCGTGGGATGCAGTCCAAGCGAGTGACCTATCGGAGAACGAAAAGCAACACCGACTCCGATCGCTTTTGGACCCCCAGTATAAGGATCTCGTCATGAGCGATTCGGTTACGACCAGTTCTAGCGTTTACGTCCCCGGCGTGCTCCCGTTCGATGCCTGCTATTGGACCGACTACGGTGCCGACGGAAAGAAAATCTGCGTCGAGGGCTCACCCGGACACTACGGCAAACCCAGTTGCTATCAGAGTACGCCGAATCTCGGCTACGTGGACCTTACCGTGGACACATACGACCTGAAAATCGACCGAAGTTGGTCGCTTCGAAAGAGCTTCTCCTTCTGGCTTGGCCTCTCCGAGGACGGCTGCGTGTGGACCGGTCAAGAGGACCTCGACCTCTGCGCGGAAGTCCTCTGTATCGACGACCTGCTGTACCCCTACTCGCCGGTCGCCGCGCTCGCAGAAGCGGGTCTCAAAGCGGGTATCGAGGCCATTAGCAACTGGGCCGAGACGGACGACATGATCGATTGGCTGTTCTACGCGCTCGCCGTCATCGCCGGAATCGCGATAATCCTTCTCTTGTGGGAGATCGAAATTCCGCTCGCCATCGGTGCGTTCGCGCTCGCATAAGGTATAAGAACCGACCTCGCTTCTTTATTACACAGCACCATGAATGAACTCATTCTGGTACTCGTCGCCCTCGCTGCCATCCTCGGAGCACTGTACCTCGTGAACTATCTCGCGGGACCCCTCCTCGTCGGGAAACTGAACGACACGAAATCGCTTCCCGGTCGGCTCGCCAGCGAACTTCCCTCCGGTAGTCCTCCGACGGTCGTGCTCGGCGGCAACGCGCTCGGTTCGAACCTCTCCGGCGGTTCGGGACCTCCCGGATACCGACGACTGTTGCTCAGCGATACCGTCATCGACGAACACGAGGACGAACTCGGCACCGTCTCCGCACTTTCGGTTGCCCTCCTCGATACCTACGCCTACGACGTGCGGATACTCGCGAATCTACTTCGCATCGAACTGCTGTTCGGCATCGTGGCGTTCGCCCTTCACGCCGCACAGACCGACCTGTTTCGTTCGCTCTCCGCCGCACTCGCCGTCGTTATCGGCATCATCGTCGGGGCGCTCGTCGTCTTCTACGGACTGTACCGACTCGTCGCGTGGCGCGTCTACCGCGCCGACGAACGAGCGGCGACCTACGTCGGCGCGGAGAACATTATCACCTATCTCGAATCGAACCACGGGCGTACCGAGTCGCTCCTCTCCGCGGTCGTTCATCTCTCTCCGCCGACGAAGACACGAATCGACCGCCTCGAACGCGCTCGGTGAGACGGACGGGCTACAACTCGACCCGTTCCACGATGTGATCGCTCCCCTCGCGGACGTTCAAGGCGACGATTCGGATGTCGTCCTCCAGCCCGGAGCCGTGGAGTTTCGCCTTGAGCAGGTTATCGACCTGGTACACGCCCGCCGCGTTCAGCATCTCGATTTCGACGAGAACCGGCACCGTATCTCCCTGTCGGAGGGTGACCTTCTTGATGGCTTGGCTTGAGACGGTGTTGATGCCCCGACCACCCTTCTCGTAGGGGATGCGCGACCGACCGTGTTCCATGTCCAGCGCGTCCGACACCCGGATGACTCCCGCTTCCGTCGTCAGCGGGTCTTCCTCGGTGTGGTGACAGAGAATGGCGTGGAGAATCTCGCCCTTCATCCGAACCGAGTTCGCCGTGTCGTAGAAGTTCGGCAGCACGCGGTCGAGGACGTCCGCCGCGAGCGGAATCGAGTAGTAAGAGTGGTCGTCGCGGTGAACGATGTGACCGATGTCGTGGAGCGTCGCGGCGAAGGCGACGATGACGCTCTCGTCCGCTTCGTCCAGTCCTTCGTCGGCCGCGCCGTTGAACTCGACGCCGCCGCGTTTCAACAGGTCGTAGAGGAGCAGCGCGCGGTTCCGAACGATTTCGATGTGCTTTCGCCCGTGGTCGTTGTATCCTTTTCTCGTCACCGCGTTGACGTTTTGCGCGTCGAGATACGCCTGAATCTCGTCGTCGTTCGCGATGAATTCGAGCACCTCGTTCAGCTTTTCGTCGGGGAAGGCGTGGTCCGCGTCCGGGTCGTACGCACGCCGTCCGTTCTCCGTTTGCGGTTCCGTTGCAACGTCGTCCATGTTCCATTTTCACGTTCTGGGGGGAAAAACTCTCGGGCGCGACGGGGTTTTACGGGTCGTTCGGACGGAAAATAGGTCGGGAAACGACCCTGAGAAGAGCAAAAAGCCTATAGTTGGCAATGGGTAAGAAACTGGTAGAGGATGTTCGAAATGATACCACTATTCGGGCCGGTTCCCGGCGGGATGGAGCTCGCGGTGATTCTGCTCATCGCGGTTCTCCTGTTCGGTGCAAACAAGATTCCGAAGCTCGCCCGCTCCACCGGTGAGGCGATGGGAGAGTTCAAGAAAGGCCGCGAAGAAGTCGAACAAGAGTTGCAGGAGATGCAAAGCTCGGGTTCCAGTACCGCGACCGAGGTCGAAAGCGAACCGACCACGACCACCGAAACCGAGACCGAGACCGAGACCGAGACTGAAACCCAGACCGAATCGGAATCGTAGTTGTTTTTCCCGCGAGCTATTACATATTATACAGGGCGTGTGGCCTAGCGGATAGGGCGAGAGGTTCCTAACCTCTCGACCGCGGGTTCGAATCCCGCCACGCCCGTTCTCCGGCGAACGTTAGTGAGCCGTGGGAACGGGGTGGCTTACTCACCCTCACTTCGTTCGCGGGAGTCCCGAAAGACGCGGTGCGTCTTTCGACGTTCGTGAATCGGAGATTCACTTACTCCCGCCACGCCGTTTTTACCACGTTTGTGTGAGGTTCCGCCACGACCGATGACGCTCCCGTTCCGTTTGCTCTTCGTCGCAAGCATGATGAAAGATTTATTGTGTGTCAACGGACAGCAAGAAATGCGGTAGCTTCCGACGGAAGATGCCGCGACAACAGCCAAGTCAGGCATGACCGTGTTCGGCGCGGAGCGGCCACTGTTCTTCCCGCCTCGCGTCGAACGCGGTTCTCTCTCCCTCTTCAAACGAGTTGATACGAATGAGAATTATATCCCTTCTGAGATTCGAAAACCACACGACTACGAGCCACCAGATACAAATATGGCAAATATCACATGTATATTAATTTTAACAAGGTTTTTTAATGGATTAGCGATTGGCGATACTCAATGGCTAGTGACGAGTCCGAAGCGCTCGGGAGTGGGGACCCCGGCGACGCTGGACCGGACGGGATCCGTCTCTCCGATGGACTCCCGTCCCGCGTGGCGGTCGGGTCGTACTCGTGGGAGGATTTCAAGGTGGAGTTCTTCTACGAGGATGGCACCCCCCCGACCAACTGGCGGGGAAAGCCGCGTCCGTTTCCGGCCGAGGAGTTCCTCGGCTTCGACCCGGAGGAAACCGAATCGCGGGTCGAAACGGCCGCGGAGACCGCGGCCGCGCTCGGGAACTATTTCGAATCGTTTCTCGACTACGAGGAGACGCCCGTCGCGCTCGGCGACTACTTCTGGGAGCACTTCCGGTACGAGTACTACTACGACCCGAATCGGGAGAAGCCGCACGAAAGCCCCCGCGACGAGGACGGCGACGTCATCGAATTCGAGAAAGCCGAGTGGCTCGGTTTCGACCCCGACGAACTCCCCGAACGGCTCTTTCGCGGAGCGTTCGCCGGAAACCGCGGGAGCGACCGATTCGAGGCGTTTCTCGACCCCGCGACCACGCCGGTCACGGTCGGCGAGTACCTCTGGGAGCACTTCCGGTACGAGTACTACTACGACCCGGACCGCGAGAAGCCGCACGAAAAGCCCCGCGACGAGGACGGCGACGTCATCGAATTCGAGAAAGCCGAGTGGCTCGGCTTCGAGGAGGAAGACCTGCCGGACTTGCTCACCGAGGGGGCGGCGAAGGCGCGAAAACTCCTCGAAATCGAGGACGAGCGGACGCTCGACGTTCCCGAGGAACTGGACGAGGACGCCTTCTTTTCGACCGTCGAAGGGTACACCACGGTCGTCAACCGCTACGATTTGGAGAAGGCGGTCGCGCTCCCGAAGAAGAGCCACTTCCGCGAGGTGGACCGCTACTGGGTGAACAAACCCTACTCGTTCGTCATCATCTTCCACTCCGAGAAGGAAAACGAGACGAAGTACTACCTCGTGGAGCCGCACCGGACGCGAATCGAGGAGGACCTGCGGGAGTTTCTGACCGCCAAACTCAGGACCTCCATCAAGTACGCGAGCGACGAGGTGGTCGTCGAAGCCGACGAAGAGGCCCGCGAGGACGTCATCGAGCGCGAGGCGCTTCGCCTTCTGTCGCGCTACGACCTGTACATGCTCGACGACGACCAAATCGCCGACCTTCTCAAGGGAACGCTTTCGGGGTACGACCACGCCCGCGAGACGTGGACGCGATACTCCGCGGAGATCGAAACCCGCACCGACGAGACGCTTCGAACCCTCCGCGAACGGGCGGAACCGTACGTGGAAAGCCTCCGAGGGACGCGGACGAGCGGCGTCGAATCGACCGATTCGGCGTCGGATTTGGATTCGGATTCGACACCGGAACCGAATTCGGAATCGGAGTCGAGCGCGGAATCGGTGCCGAACGCACCGACCCCCGACGAAACGGATGAAGACGGAGATGTGACCGACGGGTCGGCGGTGGACGAGTCCGACGGGGACGACACACCCGAAGGCGAAGCGGACGGAGACGGCGATTCGGAGGGAGAACGCGAGCACGAAGAGGCCGAGAAAGCGGAAGAAACGGAGAAGGAACGAGAAGGGACCGACGAAGCCGAGGAGACCGACGGTGACGAATCCGAAGAAGGAGAGGAGGCGGGAGAACTGGAAACCGAAGCGGAGGGCGACACTCCCGAGGACGGTCAGGAAACCGACGGAGGAAACGCAGACGGCGAGGCGGTCGAAACCGTCGCCCAGACCGCCGAATCCGAGACGGCAGAAACGATAGCAGCGACGAAACCGGAAACGGGACCGGCGACGGAATCGACAGCGGAATCGGTCGAACCGACTTCCCCTGACGACCCGGCGACGGCCGCCGGAGGGGGGCGTCTCGGCGAATTTCGGACGCGGTGGGACGAACTTCTCCGCGAACGTGCCGGGGACGAGAGCCTTCGCCGGGCGGTTCGAACCCGAATCGAGGAGACCATCGAGGAGCACGAAGTGGACGACGAGGGTGGCGAACTCGACGGCATCATGGCCCGGCCGGAACCCGCCCTGTTGGAGGAGGACGCGGACACGCTGACGGAGTACCAGGTCGAGAAACTGCTGTACGTCCTGAAGCGGAACTTCATCGGCTACGAGCGCATCGACGGCATCAAACACGACATCAACGTGGAGGACATCTCCTGTGACGGCTACAACTCGCCGGTGTTCGTCTACCACTCGGACTACGAGCAGGTCATCACGAACGTCTTCCACGAGGAGACCGAGTTGGACGATTTCGTCGTCAAACTCGCTCAGCGCTCCGGAAAGGGTATCAGCAAGCGTCAACCGCAGGTCGATGCCACGCTGCCCGACGGGTCCCGTGCCCAGTTGACGCTCGGGCGCGAGGTGTCCGACCACGGGACGAACTACACCATCCGGCAGTTCAAGGACGTGCCGTTCACGCCCATCGACCTCATCAACTGGAACACCTTCTCGCTGGAGGAGATGGCGTTCCTCTGGTTGGCCATCGAGAACCACCGGTCGCTCATCTTCGCCGGTGGTACCGCGTCCGGGAAGACGACGAGCCTCAACGCCGTCTCGCTGTTCATCCCCAGCAACACCAAAATCGTCTCCATCGAGGACACGCGCGAGGTCGAACTCCCCCAGCGCAACTGGATTGCGAGCGTCACGCGCCCCTCGTTTTCGGACGACGACAAGAGCGACGTGGACGAGTTCGACCTTCTGGAGGCCGCGCTCCGCCAACGCCCCGACTACATCGTGATGGGCGAGATTCGGGGCGAGGAAGGGCGGACGCTCTTTCAGGTCATGTCGACGGGACACACGACCTACACGACGTTCCACGCCGACACCGTGGGCGAGGTGCTGAAACGGTTCACCACGGAACCCATCAACCTCTCGAAGACGCTGTTCACCGCGCTCGATTTGGTGTCCGTCCAGACGCAGACGCGGGTGAAGGGGAGCAAGGTGCGCCGGACGAAATCGCTGACCGAAATCAACCACTACGACACGGAGAACGACGAAATCAACGTCAAAGACGTGTTCCAGTGGCGCGCCGAGACGGACGAACACGAACCCCTCACCGGGTCGAACACGCTGGAAGAGATCAAGTTCGACCGCGGGTGGGACCAATCGCGGTTGGACGAGGAACTCCTGAAACGCCGGACGATCCTCGCCTACCTCATCGACAACGGTCTGAACGAGTACACGCAGGTCGCGGCGACGGTTCAGGCGTTCATCAACGACCCGGACACCATCCTCGCGCTGGTGGCGAACGACGCGCTGGAAGACAGCCTCGCGGACCTCCGCGAGATGGAGAGCGTGCTCATCGACATCGACCCCGAAAAGGAGGAGATGGTCCCGCGACCCGACCCGACCGAAGAAATCGCCGACCTCTCCGCGGACATCCTCGCCGAGGCAGATGACCGGCTCTTCGACCGGTATCGAGACGTGTACGTCCCGAACGAGGGCCTCGCGGTCGCGCTAGCGGACACGGCGAAACCGACCGAAGCCCCGGCGACCGACGTTCCACCGAACGCCCTCGGCGGGAACACCGACCGCGATTCCGAATTCGACCCGGAACCGACGCTCGACGACGACCCGTTCGGCGGGTTCGAAGAGGCGACGGTTTCCGACGAGGTGGAACGAGCGAACGCGGACGGTGCGGACGTGGAGAAACGAGCGAATACGAACGGTGGGGACGTGGAGGTACGGGCGGACGCGGACGGTTCGGATGTGGAGGAACGGGCGAACCAAAGCGACGAAACTGACGGGACGGACGCCCCGAGCGAGGAACCGGAGGACGAGCGATGAGTCTCGGCTCCGCGTCGGCGGGGGACGGTTCGAGCGCGGACGTCCTCACCGACGCCTTCTACCCGCTGTACGACCGTATCTTCCCAGAGAACAGCGATTTCGTCGCCGACATCGAAGGGAAGCTAGCCGAGGCGCGGATGTCAGAGACGGCGGAGTTGTACCTCTCGCGCGGCCTCGCCATCGGAACGCTCGCCGGACTCGCCCTGTGGCTGGTCGGGCTGTTCCTCGGCTATCTCCTCTTGCGGTTCGGCGTCGTCGGCACCGGGGTTTGGATCGGCATGCCGGTCTCCGGAACTGTCGCCGAGGCGCTGAACGCGCTCAAGGTTCCCGCGTTGGTGTTCGGCACCGGCGTCGTCCTCGGTGCGGTCGGGTTTCTGGCCGGATTCGGAACGGTGCTCGTCATCCCGTACAGCCGCGCCGGGGCGCGAAAGCGGGAGATCAACATGCTTCTGCCGGACGCCATCTCGTTCATGTACGCCCTCTCCATCGGCGGACTGAACCAACTGGAGATTCTGGAGGCGATGGCGAAGGCGGACGACACCTACGGCGAGGTGTCCCGCGAGTTCCAGAGCGTCGTGCAGGAAACGGAGTACTTCGACATCGACTACCGCAACGCCATCAGAAAGCGGGCGCTCGAAACGCCGAGCGACGAACTGTCCCAGTTTTTCACCGACATGCTCTCGATAATCAACAGCGGCGGGAACATGACCCGGTTTCTGGACGACAAGAAGGACAAGCACATGCGGACGGCGAAACAGGAACAGGAGTTGACGCTCGAAACGCTGGAACTGTTCGGCGAGATGTACATGACGCTCTCGCTGTTTCCCCTGTTGCTCATCATCATCCTCGTCATCATGAGCATGCTCGGAAAGGCACAGGAGATGCTGCTCTACGGAACGGTGTACGCCCTGATTCCGCTCACCGGCGTCGGCTTTCTCGTGCTCGTCTCGACCGTGAAACAGGACGAGGTGGGGGACGGCTTCCTCGACTCCGGCGACGGCGGCGACCGCCTCGAAACGGTCTCCGGGGCGGGACTCCTCCACCTCGGCCTCGTCGAGGAGTTCGTCGGCGAGTTCTCCGTCTTCGACCGAATCAAAAGCCAAGAGGGAACGCACACCACCCTCGAACTGCTGAAACGGCCGCACGTCTTCTTCCGCGACAACCCGCTGTACGTCCTCGGCATCACGCTCCCGACCTCGATGGTGCTGGTCGCCAGCGCGGTGTGGACGGGGACGGTGGCCTCGTCCGTCGAGGGGTTGCGGGCGAACCCGACGTGGACGACGTTCGTCTACGTCTACATCCCGCTGTACGTGAACGGGGTCCCGCTCGCCGTCTTCCGCGAGTGGAACGTCCGGTCGCGCCACAAGGTGATTCGAAAGCTCTCGGACGACCTGCGTAAGCTGTCGAGCGCGAACGACACCGGTCTGACGCTGCTCGAATCCGTCAAGAACGTGGCCGAAACGTCCTCGGGGAAACTCGCCGACGAGTTCGACCGGATTCACGCCAAGGTCGAATACGGCATGGGCATGAAAGCGGCGCTCATCGAGTTCAACAACCGATACCACATTCCGCGACTCGCCCGAACGGTGAAACTCATCAGCAAGGCACAGGAGGCGTCGAGCCAGATTACGGCGGTTCTGACGACGGCGGCGCAGACGAGCGAGAATCAGGACGACATCGCGCGGGAGCGCCGCTCCCGCGCCCGCATGCAGGTCGTCATCATCATCATGACGTACCTCACCCTGCTCGCGGTGATGGCGATTTTGAAGACCCAGTTCCTCGACGTGATGGCGAACCTCTCGGCGAGTGCGGGCGGAAACGGCGCGTCCGGAGCGAGCATGAGTTCGTCCGGCATGAGTTTCGGCGACGGCATCGATACCGAGACGCTCTCGATGCTCTTTTTCCACGCGGTGACGATACAAGCCATCCTCTCGGGATTCATCAGCGGCTACATCCGCGACGCCGACCTCCTGTCGGGCGTCAAATTCTCGGTCGCGCTGGCGACGACCGCGCTCGGAGTTTGGGTGGTGGTCGGCTGACGATGGACGACAGAGGCCAGACGCTGAACGACTACGTGCTCGGCATCAGCGTCTTCCTGCTGACGGTGGCGTTCGTCGTCGCGTTCCTGCCGGGTATCTTCACCCCGTTCAACGCACCGATTGGCGATTCGACCACCGCTCGGGCGAGCCGCGGCGCGACGTTCATCGTCGGGAACCTCTCCGTCGATGGTCACCCGAACGTGCTCGACCAGGCTCGGACCGCGACGTTCTTCCAGCGGAACGAAACCGAACTCCGCGAGACGCTCGGCTTCCCGCGGACGACGGACGTCAACGTCACCGTCGTCGAGGAGGCGACGCGAACCGTCGCGTGGACCGCGGGCGACGCGCCAGGCGAGCACCCGACTGCCGCGACGGGCCGGGTCGTGCGAATCGGCGCGAAAACCTACCGACTGACGGTGAGAGTATGGTAGACGACAGGGGGCAGGCGTACACGCTGGAAGGGTTCGTCGGCGCGCTCGTCGTGTTGACCGCGCTGCTCTTCGTCTTTCAGTCCATCGTGCTGACGCCGACGACGGCGGGGACGGTGGACCAAGACGTGAAAGCACAACTCCGGGTGCAGGCGAACGACGCGCTTCGAACCGCCGACACCGACGGCGCGCTTCGAAACCTCACCCGCTACTGGAACGCGAGCGGCGGGTTCGCTTACACGAACGGAACCGACGTGGGATACGGAACTCACCCGCCGTGTGCCCCGACCGTCTCGCCGGACGGGACGTGCGATTCGTTCGGCGAGACGCTCCGCGACGTGTTCACCGCCCGCGGCTACACGTACAACCTCTACGTGACCTACCAGCTGGCGAGCGACCCGACGGAAACCGCCACGGAGCGCGTCGTCTACCGCGGGGTTCCGTCGGCGAACGCGGTGACGGCCACCCGCGACGTGGTTCTGTACGACGACCAG
Organism: Haladaptatus paucihalophilus DX253; assembly: GCF_000376445.1. Taxonomy (NCBI): domain Archaea; kingdom Methanobacteriati; phylum Methanobacteriota; class Halobacteria; order Halobacteriales; family Haladaptataceae; genus Haladaptatus; species Haladaptatus paucihalophilus. Next base: position 701,377 of record NZ_AQXI01000001.1, read on the forward strand.
CGGTTGACCGCGCCGGAGGACGCCGGAAACGCGACGCTCGAAGCGCTCGGCTCCGGTGGGTTCTACGCGCCCGACGCCAGCGATGGCGTCGTCTACAACGTCGTGGAGGTGCGGTTGGTCGTATGGTAGCCGACGCCGAACGACGAGGCCTCCGCGGCGACGACCGGGGACAACTCATCCTCGTCGGAGCAGTCGTCATCGCCATCGCGCTGGTCGGCGTGGTCGTCGTCCTCAACAGCGTCCTCTACGCGGAGAACGTCGCCAATCGGGAGCCGATTTCGGCCACGCAAGACGTGCGGGACGCACAGACGCTCGTTCGGGAGGACGTCGGCTCGCTGGTCCGGCGGGTGAACGACGACGCGCGATACGACTCGCCGAGCGCGGTCCGAACCGCCGTCAACGGGAGCGTCGCGGAGTACGGGACGCTCATCGGGCTTCGAATCGCCCGGCGCTCTCCGGCGTCGCTGAACCTCTCCGTCACCGACGAAACGGTCGGGACCGGCATCGAACAGGATTCCGGCGGCAACTTCTCGGACGCGGGCGACGGGAGCAACTGGACGGTCGCGCGCAACGCGGACGTTCGGCGGTACGTCGCCACGGTGAACCGGTCGTCGCTCTCGACCGACCCCGACACGGCCTTCGCGGTGACGACGACCGACGGAGCCGCCGACTGGACGCTTTCCGTCTACCGAAACGGGACGAACGTCGTCGTCCGAACGAACGGCTCCGCGACGCCGACGGCGAGTTGTCCGGTCGCCGCGGAGCGCGTTCGAATCGACCTCCGAAACGGCTCGGCGGGTGGATGCTCGTTCACGTTCGCCGACGGCGTGGGCGACGGCTACGACGTCGAGTACCGGAACGGCGTGAACGCGAGCGGGAACTACTCCATCGTCCTCAACGGGACCGACGCGACGATTCCCTCCGGGGCGGTGCACACCGGTTCCTCGGCGTCGCCGTATCGAACGTACGTCGTCTACGACTTCGCGGTGCGGTTGACCTACGCGACGCCGGGACTGACCTACGGAACGCGGATACACACCACCCTCTACGAACCATGATTCCGACGCGACTCACGGCGGACGACCGGGCGGTCTCGACAACGGTCACGTACGTCCTGACGATGGCCATCACCGCGGTGCTCCTCGGCGGACTCATCACCGCCGCCGGGGGTCTCGTGGAGAACCAGCGAACGCAAGCGGTGCGGAACGAACTCGGCGTCGTCGGCGAGCGGATGGCGGGCGAGTTGACGAGCGTTGACGTCCTCGTGCAGGCGGGCGACGACCCCGCGGTTCGACTGCGGGCGCGCCACCCCGAACAGGTCGCGGGGAGGTACTACGCGGTCGAACTCGTGACCGGCGGGACGCCGCCGTGTTCCACCCAGCAGTGTCTCGTCCTCTCGACCGACGACGTGACCGTGACGGTGCCGTTCGCCACTGCGACGCCCGTGCAACCGGGGCGGGTGTCCGGCGGCACCGTCGTCATCGAATACGACGCGGTGAACGGAACGCTCGGGGTGACGAAACCATGACGTTCGACGAACGGGGCGTGAGCGAGGTGCTGGGGTTCATCTTCATCTTCTCGATAATCGTCGCGTCGGTCGGTATCCTCTACGTCAGCGGGGTCGGGTCGCTGACGAGCGCTCGAAACGCGGAACAGTCGCGGAACGCCCAGCGAGCGTTTTCAGCGCTGGCGACGACGTTCGACGACCTGCAACGCGGTCGTGCGCCCGCCCGCGCCGGTGAGATTCGTCTGTCGGGCGGGTCGCTTTCGGTCGAGAACGAGACGGAGCTTCGCGTCGTAGTCGACCAGACGAGTCCGTCCGCGGTGACGCTCAACCGAACGCTGTCGCACGGGTCGCTCGTCTACTCGTTCGACGGGAGCGTCGTTCGGTACGAAGCGGGAGCCGTCTTCGGTCGGAGCGACGGCGGAAGCGTCACCCTCCGCCCTCCGGCGTTCGCGTGCGGTCCCGACCGGGCGTTCGTCTCGTCGGTGTCGGTCGTCGGTGCGGGGGGACCGTCCGCGCTTCGCACGGACGGGTCCGTGCTCCTCGTCGGACGAACCGCGTCGAAGGAACTGGTCTTCCCGACCGACTCGACGCCACAGGACGCGGCGCAAGCCACGACGGTCAGGATAACCGTCGCGTCGTCGCCGGACGACGCGGCGTGGCGTCGGTACTTCGAGGGTACCGGCTGGTCGAAAAACGGGTCGTGGTACGAATGTCACACCCGACGGGCGGTCGTCCGCGAGACGACCGTCGCGTTCTCCGTCCGGGACTGACAATTCCCATCGCGTTTTTCGTTTACAAGCGGTTTTCACCCGTCGGCTCGCTCGATGGTGACCTGATTCATCGTCACGTGGATGCGGAAGTCCTCGGGTTCGCCGACGCTGCCGTCCTCGTGAATCGAGATGAGGACCACCGCGTCGTTGTAATCGGGATCGCCGCTGCCGCATTTCCCCGTCCCGATGTCGTCGGTGGTGGCGTCGGGACAGGAGAGTTCGTACACCAACACGAACTCGTTCGGGTCGAGGTCGAGGTAGCCGGTGTCGTTGATGCGGCCGCCGAGCATCTGGGACATGTTCCGCTGTTCGGGGTTCGCGGAGCCGTAGCCCGGCACCGCCATCCCGTCCGAGAGGAGCACGACGTTCCCCTCGTTCGTCCCCGTTCCATCGGCTTCGACGACGATGTTGGTCATCAGCGACCCTTCGTAGTCGGTCCGGTAGGATTCCCAGACGTAATCGTACCGCTCCCCGCCGGACTCGTACTGGTTGAGCCGCTTCGTCGCCGACGAACCCCAATCGACGGAGCCGATACCGTACGCGGTCCCCTCCACGCTGATGACGTCGCCCGCGGTCACGTTCTCGGAGAAGTGATAGTGCTCGCCGTTGGTCGGGTCGTTGATATCGTGTCTGATGACGTCCGTCGGCCCGACGCCATCGCCCCACGGCTCGTACGTGTCGTCGCCGACGTTGATGCGCATGTTGATGGGAGCGTTGCGCTTCGTGCCGTGGACCTCCCACTCGCCGGTCGTGTCGTTTTGGACCCAGTTCAGGTTGCCCCCGGAGGAGATTTCGGTCCCGAGAACGTCCACGCTGACCGAGGCGTTTCGTTGGGTGCTGACGCTGTTGTCGTCGCTTTCGGCCGTCGAACCGCTCAGAATAACCGTCAGGGACGCGGTTTCGTTCGCGTCGTCCACTGCCACGGTCCCACCATCGACGTGGGTTCGGAAAAAGTCGGCCCACGCCCGGTAGTAGTCGCTCTCGACGGTGAGCGTCGCGTTGTCCGGCGGGGTACACCGCGGGGCGTCGAACGTCTCGCGGAACGCCTCGCTGTCGGCGCGGGACGCCGTGACGTTCTTCGTCGCGCGGAGTCGCTCGACGGGACCGCTGGCGGACCCGGTGACGTTCACCAACTGAAAACTGAAGGTGCCGTTCCGGTACTGCATGTCCGGCGGCGAAATCATGACGCTCCCGTTTTCGGTTCGTTTCCAGACGCCGCCCGCCTGATACGCGACGACTTCGCCGTCCGCGCCGTGATACTCGATGGCACCGAATTCGATTCGCCTGCTACACGCCGGGTTCGACCCGTTCACGAGCGAGATGGTCATCGCCCCGTCGTTCGTGACTTCGACGTTCCCGTCCTGTCCGCCGAAATCGAGGATGTGCTCGTCGTTCGTTCCGAAGGCGACTTGGCTCAATCTGGCGTCCGCCTCCCGCATCGCGTGCTCCGCGTTCTGCACGCCGACCGTCCCCCGAATCTGATGAACGGCCGACGACCCGATGAGGAGGACCCCGACGACGGAAACCGTCACCAATCCGATCATCAAAACGACACCGATGAGCGGGGACTGCCCACGGCGATTTTTCGATTGTATGTCCGATTTCCGATGTGTCATCATTTCGTTTTCCACTTCGAAACTGCATAAATCTATACCAAACAGTCAATAGAAACGAATGGTTGGGGATCGGACGGGACGTGCGAGATTCCCTCAGAAGTCGGCGATTCGTTCGTTGTGGTAGCGGAGAAACTCGCTACCGACGGCGTGGCCCTTTCGAACGGTCAGGGTGTCCCCCACGGACCCGTCGTACGCGTGGTCCAGTTCGTGGGTTTTCGGGTCGATTCGGAGCAACCCGTAGTCCAAATCGCGGTGATGGTTGGGGCAGACGACGAGGAGGTTCTCCGGCATGTCCGGGCCGAAATGGGGGCCACCGAGCGGTTCGATGTGGTGCGCTTCCGCGTAGCCCTCGGTTCGGCTTCGTCGGCGGCGAGTCCCACAGAGCTGACACTCGTAGTCGTAGCGCTCCTTGAGTCGTTCGACTACCTTCCGGTTTCTCGTAACCGTCTCGACGGTCCGTCGGACCCGCTCCGGGTCGTCGGTTCCCTCGGGGAGTTCGGCGGGGGCATCCGGCCTCGCATCGGCGATACGGTCGAACTCGGCGGCGTCGATGTCCGCGAGGTCGAGCGACGCGATTTGGTAGCGCCCCGTGTCGTCCACGAACTCGATTTCGTCGCGGTCACGGAGTTGCTGGAGGATTTGCCGAACCTTCGCCTCGGGATGGTCGTTCCCCGGAAATCGCGTCCGGAGGTGGTCGATGCTGTTCGCGTACACCTCGTCGAGGGTGAAGACGGAACTCCCGGTGTGCGTGCGATGCCGTGCGAGCTCGACGCGAACGGCGTTCCGCCACGTGACCATGCCGCGGTGAACGGATCGGTGGTATATAGATCCTGTCACTCCTCGAACGATTGCGAAACGCGACGGAGGACGAATTCGAAACGCGACGAACCGCGATTCCGTCGAACGAAGATAATCGAGGACAAAATTGATGTTTAAACAACAAATATGTCGTGATATGGTCCTCGAAAACGGCTGGACGGTGTACGACAAACTGGCTGGCGTGTTCGCGCTCGTCCTCATGACGGGTTACTACCTCGTACCTGTTCAAAGCGCGGTCGTGGCGGCGTTCGACGTCGTTCTCGCTCCGTTCGCGGCGCTCGTTCCCGCCTCGGTGTTCCTGTTCGGGTTGGCCGGTGCGACCGGACTGTACTCGACGACTCTTCAGCTCCTCCTCCGAGATTCCGACGCGATGGAGCGATTACAGGAGCGGATGAAAACTCTGCAGGAGAAACTGCAGTCCCCGCCGGACGGCGACGATGCGGGGGCTCTCGAAGACGACCAACGCGAACTGATGCGGTCGTGGGTGGCGATGCTGAAACTACAGTTCCGTCCCTTGGTGTGGAGCATGTTGCTCACGATACCGGTGTTCCTATGGATTCGCTGGGCGATGGCGAATCCCGCGGCGGCGACGGTTCCGGTTGCGCTCTCGCTCCCCGTCGTCGGGCACGTCGCGCTGACCGCCACCCTCGTCGGGCCGGTGGAGGTCTGGCTCGTCTGGTATCTCGGCGGATCGATGTCGTTCAGTTTCGTCTCGCGGCGCGTGCTGTCGCGCGTCCTCGCGTGACCGGAGGAGGACGGACGACGAACGACGAGCGAACGGAAACCGGGACCGGAATTCCTCCACACCCCAACCCGGCGAACCGCCTACGACGGCATGATGACCGCACGCCCCTCGATTTCGCCGTGTTCGAGTTTTTCGGCGACGGTGTTGATGTCGTCGAGGCCGTACCTCGTCGTGTGCAGCGTGACGTCGCCGCGTTCGACGAGTTTGACCAGTTCCTGTAGCTCCGTGTACTTGCCCACCAGCGTTCCGCGGTAGGCGAACTCGCCGTCCACGAGCGACTGGGACGGTTCGTGGATGTGGCCGCCGTAGCCGACGACGTGGTGGTCGCCGCCGGGGGCAACGATGTCCGGGGCGTAGCCAGTCGTCTCGTCCGCGCCCACGAAGTCGATGACTTGCTCGGCACCCGCTCCGTCGGTGATGTCCGCGATGGTGTCGGGGACGTCCTCCGAACTCGGGTCCACCGTGTGGTGTGCGCCGAGTCCGTCGGCCAAGTCGCGGGCGTCCTCCTTCACGTCGAGGGCCGTGATTTCGACGGCGCTCATCGCGTCCAGACACTGGAGGCCGATGTGGCCCAGTCCGCCGACGCCGATGACGACGGCGTGGTCGCCGGGGTTGAGTTCTCGGGTGGCCTTCTTGACCGCGTGGTAGGCCGTGATTCCCGCGTCCGCGTGGGGCGCGATGTCCACGGGGTCCACCCCGTCGGGGAGCGGGATGACCGCCCGCTCGTTGGTCAGCAGGTATTCGGCGAATCCGCCGTCGGTCGTCAGGCCGGGGAACTGGACGTTCTCGCAGTACATGTCCTCGCCGAGGCGGCACTGACGGCACTGGCCGCACGTCATCACCGGATGGCAGATAACCGTGTCACCCTCCTCGACGGTGTGGACCTCGCCGCCGACTTCGACCACCTCCCCGGCGTTCTCGTGCCCGAGCGTCATCGGGAGGTCCTGGTCCACGTACTCCGTCCACATCCCCTCGATGACGTGGTTGTCGGTCTGACACCACCCCGCGCCTTTGACTTCGACCACGACGTGATTCGACCGACTCGGCTCCGGGCGGTCTACCTCGTCGATGCTGAGCGCGTGTTCCATATCCTCGGTGTACTCGTGCAGGCGTGCGGCTTCCATGGCGCGTAGAATAACCGTCGAATTACGCATAAATATTCGTGCACTACTCAATCCGGATATGTGTTTGGGCGCACATATTACATAATTGTAAATGACTGTTATGTGCTAGCAAGCCGTCCATGGGGTCGATATGTACCGCGGAACCGGAGACGGCCAATGGGAGAACGAGGAGGATGTGTTCGTCATCGACTCCCACATTCACTTTTGGGACGCGAGCGAAGAAAACATCATCCACGAGGGCGGCGAGCAGTTCATCCGGTGTTTTTACGATTATCACGCCGGATTCACGCCCGCGGAACGCGAGTGGACGCTGGAGGAGTACCGGAAATACTCGCAAGAGCGCATGATAGAGGACCTGTTCGGCAACGGTGCGGTCGATATGGGAATCTTCCAACCCACGCACTTGGAGGAGTTCTACGACGAGGGGTTCAACACGGTCGATAGGAACGCCGACTTCGCTGACGAACACGAGGACCGCTTCATCGTCAACGGTCGCTTCGACCCCCGCGAGGGTGAGGAGGGACTGCGGGAACTCGAACGCCAGAAGGAGGAGTTCGACATCCAAGGCGTGAAACTCTACACCGCCGAGTGGCTCGGCGATTCGAAGGGTTGGCGACTCGACAGCGAGGAGTCCTTCGAGTTCTTGGAGAAGTGCGCCGAGTTGGGTATCGAGAACATCCACCCGCACAAGGGACCGACGATTCGGCCGCTGAACAAGGACGCCTTCGACGTGAAGGACGTGGACGACGCCGCCACGTCGTTCCCGGACCTCAACTTCGTCGTCGAACACGTCGGGCTGCCGCGGCTGGACGACTTCTGTTGGCTGGCCGCCCAAGAACCCAACGTGTACGGCGGGTTGGCGGTGGCCGCGCCGATGGCACAGAACCGCCCGCGGAAGTTCGGCGAAATCATGGGCGAACTGCTCTACTGGCTCGGCGAGGACCGCCTGCTGTTCGGGAGCGACTACGCGCTGTGGAACCCCGACTGGCTGGTCGAGACGGTGATGAACGCGGAACTGACGGACGACCAGAAGGACGAGTACGGGGTGGAGTTGACGCCCGAAGTCATGCGCAAAATCATGGGCGAGAACGCCGCCCAGTTGTACGACATCGACATCGAGGAGAAAAAGCGTCAGTTCCGCGAGGACGCCATCACCGAACAGTTCGGCTTGGAAACCCACTACGAGACGACGGACTCCACGGCGGCCGACTAACGATGTCCGCGGACGATTCGAACTCCGACGGTTCGGAGCGAGACGGCGGACGGAATCCGACCCGCGCGGCCGTCCGGTCGGCGCTCGCCGAGGTGACCGACCCCGAACTCGACCGGTCCATCGTCGAACTCGAATACATCGACGACATCGCCATCGAACCCGGCGAACCGACGGACCTCGATAGCGCCGGGGAATACGGTAGAATCGGGAAATACGACGGAATCGGGGACCTCGACGGAACCGGGGACCTCGACGGAAGCGACGAGTCCGGCGCGCACGTCGAGGTGAGCTTCACGCTGCCGACGGCGTGGTGTTCACCGGCCTTCGCGTGGATGATGGCCATCGACGGGCGCGAGGCCGTCGAGTCGCTGCCGGGCGTCGCCCGCTGTGAGATGCACCTGAACGACCACATGCACGCCCGCGAGGTCACGGAGGGGGTCAACGGCGGTCGAGGCTTCGAGGAGACGTTCCCCGACGCCGACGGCGGAATCGAGGCGACCCGCGCGACCCTCGACTCGAAGGCTCGACTCGCGCGCCAGTACGTCGCCGTCGAGGCGCTGTTGGCGGCGGGGGTGACCCACGAGCAAATCGCGGCGATGTCTCGCGGGGACTGTCACCGTCTCCCCGGCGGGGAGTCCGTCGCCATCGACGTGCGGGGCGGCGCGCTCGCGGTCGTGGTGGACGCCGACCCGCTGGACCGGTATCTGGCAAAGGCCGAGCGAGTCGGCTGTTTCGCCGACGGCGACGACCGCCTCTTTCGGACGCCGGAGGGCGACCCCATCGACCCGGACCGGGGCGAACTCGTCCACCGGCGCGCGCGGCTCGCCCGGGTGAACATGGACGGTCAAGGCGGCGTCTGTGCCGCCCTTCACGAGGCGCGTCGTTCCGAATCAGCGCGTCGGTAGCCGGGTCTGTCGGGCGCGTTCACAGACCTCCGCTTCGAGGTCCAGCAAGCGTCGCTTCGTCGCGGTCCCGTCAGCCGCCGAATAGCCCTTCAGCGACCCGTCGCTCCCCACGACGCGGTGACAGGGAACCACCAACGGGACGGGGTTTCGACCGCACGCTTGCCCGACGGCGATGGGTGTCGTATCGAGGGCCGTGGCGAGTTCGCCGTACGTCCGCGTTTCTCCGTACGGTATGTCGGCCATCGCGCTCATCACGGTCCCGGTCATCCCGTCGGGAAGGGTGACGCGGAGGTCGAAATCCAGGCGGTCGCCCGATTCGTACTCTCGTATCTGGTCCCGGATTTCGTCGCTCGATTCCGCGACGAGCGACTCGTCGATGTCGATTGTAGTCTCGAAAATATTGACGTTCATGACTGTGTGTTCGATTCGTCCGTGATCCTCGAAGGTCGTCGGAACGGATAACCCCTCACCTCGGACTGAAACTGATAATCCGTCCGAAGCCGACCTCGACCCCGATCCTGACCCCGACCCCGACCGTCTCCGCGACGTACTCGACATCGAGCGACACGACTCTCCCAGATATTAATTACTCTTACTAGAAATAATAATTAAGTACTAAAAGATATGATTAAAATTGTCGTCGGTGGACGGCCGAGACCCGCCTGCATGTGGCAGTCAGTCGGGTGAGCGGTGGCCACCGGCGCAGTGGAGAGACCATGAATACTGACGAGTCAAGCGAATCGACGGGCGACGGCGTAGCGAACGGCGAACGAACGACGGGCGGATTTCATCGTCGGCAGTTCCTGAGTACCGCGGCGGTCGCACTCGGTGGCGCGTTCGCCACCGGCACCGCGAGTGCGGCCTCGAACGACGTCCACACCGAGGCGTTCGACGGGAACGACTGGACGCTTAGCTGGCGCGACGAGTTCGATGCCGGGTACATCGACACCGGCATCTGGAACTTCGAGACCGGGAACAACAACGGGTGGGGGAACAACGAACTCCAGTACTATCGGAGCAATAACGCGTGGACCGAGAACGGTCACCTCGTCATCGAGGCTCGCGAGGAGCAGTACGGCGGGTGTGATTACACCTCCGCGCGGATGACGACCCAAGGCAAGTACAACAAGCAGTACGGGCGGGTGGACGTGCGCGCCAAACTTCCGTACGGACAGGGCATCTGGCCCGCCATCTGGATGCTCGGGTCCGACATCGGGTCGGTCGGCTGGCCCGACTGCGGCGAAATAGACATCATGGAACTCATCGGCTCCGACCCGGACACCGTTCACGGAACCGTCCACGGTCCCGACTCCGGCGGGGCGGGCGTCGGCGGGTCCTACAGCCAAAGCAACTGGTTCTCGGACGCCTACCACACGTTCACGCTGACGTGGTACCCCGACGCCATCAAGTTCTTCGTGGACGGTCAGCAGTTCTTCGTGACCACGCTGTACGACGCGCAGAACGCGGGCCGAGAGTGGGTGTTCGACGACGGACCGTTCTTCTTCCTGCTCAACGTCGCCGTCGGCGGGGACTGGCCCGGCGCGCCGGACGCCAGCACGCAGTTCCCCCAGCGCATGGAGGTTGATTACATCCGAGTCTACGACTGGGTGTGAGCAGGCGCGAGGCGTTTCGGAGAGCGTCGGAGACGGTCGAATGCTATCTTTTTCGGGGCCGTGCGAACGGCAGGGCGCTCATTCATCCCCCTTCGAAGCACCCGGCGTAATTCCCGAAGCGACCGGACAACCACAGGGCTGGCATGCGTGACTGTCCGGCCCGCGCGTCACGACCAGCAGGACGGGCGCGCCACAGCGCGGACAGTCGGGGAACGGTTCTCGGGGCGAATCGTCCGGCGAATTCTCGGAGCACATGGGTTCGAGCGCGTGAACACGGACGCCACCACGGGCGCGATTCCCGACGCTTCGGCTCCCCACTGGGGCTAACGAGGAGTGTGTGGCCCGCGGATGGCTTCCGTGATTCTGTGTGTATGTCCTACCGACATAAATCTATGCTTAGCATATTCAAAAATCTGTCAAACCTATTCTAAAATATGCCTAGCATAGTTTCAATTAGAAAACCGACACATCTATGCGAATACTGGAGCATCCTCCCTCCAGCCAGATGCGCCGCCAACGAGCAGATTGGATGAATCCAGTCGATGACGAAATCATGGAACTCTTAGATGAATCTGGAGCGGGGACACCACAATCGTTGGCGAACGAACTCACCAAGAATAACGACTATATCGGTGTTCGATGCCGAGAACTCGCTTCGAAGGGTTTGTTGGAGCGGCCATCTCGCGGACTCTACGTTTTGACTGATGAAGGGAAGCAGTATCTCGCGGGGGAATTGGACGCGAGCGAGTTGGGGTAGGACGAAAAGAGACGCAGTAGAATAGTAATTCACCAATCAACATGTTTGTAGTTATTATAATATATTTTATATTTATAGAAGGAGTGTTAAATACGTCAATCAAACACTACCTGTAATTCGGGTTCATAATTAAGCACTCCTGACCATCGTAGGTAGAAAATCAGGGCAGGTTCTGGTATCTGTACCTGCTTATTTCGGTCTTTCACATAGTCAAACACAAAGTCTTCTACCTTCTCCGAATCCTTCACCCAATCGCTCATTCGCTCTACGTCTTGAGTGATGTTTCCACTTTGTGGCGATTTTCCATCGCACTCGCCATATATTCTATTTTTCAAACTATTGAGTTTAAAACTTGTGTTTGGTTCATTGATTGCGATACCACGAAGAACAGCATTGTACCGATCTCCTTTGGTCCCATCAATAAAATCATATTTTATATTTGTATTTCCTTTTGCAGCACCACTTATCAGATCATATACTGTAGAATAGGTTTTATTTAGGCCACCCGCTACGTTCCTTAGAACCTGTTTAATTGATTGTTCTTTAGAGTTAATTCCAATTCTTTCTCTTGCTCATAATATATGCCATTCTGTGTACAGAATGTATAGCAGAGTTTCTGCATCAGTTGGGGAGACCCAATTGACTCACTTGCAAGAGATTCAATTACTTTTTTATCCACCTTTAAATTCAATTGATCAAAGCCTTTCTTCCCAATCTTTTCTAGATCTGTTTGACTCCACTGCTCTAAACTCACAGAGTCAATCCTTGATGATAAATCAATATCTGCTGATGTGAGTGCATCGGACCGATAATCAATATATCCAACACACATTAACAATCCTCTGTCAAGCCCTTCCTTAATCTGCTCAGCTAGATTTTTATGTATATCGTCAGGTATCTTATGTGCATCATCAATAAATATAACAAATCTCTCTTCCTCATATATTTCAATCACACTGTCCAAACCCAAATCATGCTCTTCAATAATGACCTCAAAGTCTTCTTGAGTTGATGATTTTGTGTACTTTGCTGTAAGTGCTTGAATCGCGGCACCAATACCAAAATGGTCCTTCTTTTTCGTCCCCGTTCGTGTCTCACGTGAGCGCTTGCTAGGTTCCCCTAGTTTTTTCAATACTGACTTCCAGAATCTCTCTTCTGAGTCAATATTATTCCCTCTAATGGTGATCAAATCATCAGGTACTCGATCTACTTCTTGAACAACATGATTAACAAGAGCAGACTTCCCCGATTTTGAAGGGCCTGATAAAGATACAACAGCACTTTCTTTGAACAGGTAATTAGCTAATTCCTCTTCTTTGCCACCATCACGCCTTTCAACATAAGTAATCTCTGGATAGCCACTATCTCGAAATACCTCACTGATTTTCATATTCACATCTCACGTCAAGACTTGATGAATGTTTCTAGTCATTCAGCAGCTGATATCTACTCAGAAGTCACCAAAACAGATTTATGTTATAAATAGATTGTTCATACCTTACTATTATATATCCTTTTCATATTTTAATATTCATCTCCCCACATTTCTCTCCTTTTAAAATCTCCGCGAACGAAGTGAGCGGGCCGACGAGCGACCACCGGGAGCGAGGAGTGCTTTTGATCAACCTTTTACAGGGAGCCAACAGGAGTGGCAACGACAGTTGCCACTCCTGAATGCGACCGTCGTAAAAGGTTGAATGGACTCGCCGGGATTTGAACCCGGGGCCTCTCCCATGCCAAGGGAGTGATCTACCACTGATCTACGAGCCCGCGTCTGCATTCACTTCTTCCGTGCGACCATTGATAAACCTCTCGAAATCGCCCCACCCCCGGCGCGGAGTACCACACCACTCTCCTCGTGTCCCTGATTCCGGTTTTACGTCGGACATGACCACGATACTGACCGCGAGAGCCTCCGTCCGCTTGTCACGTGTTGTTTTTACTGGAACGGTGATTGGCGTCCGTGAGAAGCAGTTTCCGAAAGCCCTCGTCCGCTCGCTACGAAACGAGTTTACTTGCGAGGATGCTCCGAGTGGAGCAACAGTGAACTTGACTCCGAAAGCCCCCGCCCGCTCGCTACGAAACGAGTTTACTTGCGAGGATGCTCCGAGTGGAGCAACAGTGAACTTGACTCCGAAAGCCCCCGCCCGCTCGCGGTCACTCGCCGACATATCGCGGACCTCTCCGCACCGCTCGGTCCGCGATAGTGGCCGTCGAGCTGACCACGCAAGCGCGAGCGGACGGCCCCTTTCAGTCCACCCAAATACCGCAACCGCACAGCACCGCAACGGCCACGCCCTCCCCAACCGATTGCGCTTCTCGGCCTCCGGCCTCCGATGCTCATCCCTCGCGTGATAATCAGCAGGCCCTCGGCCGTGATGGCCTCGGGCCTGCTGGCGCACGCGCCGCGCGGCTGGTCAGTACTCGCGTACCGTCAACGGCATCAAAATCGGCATCGTGTTGTAGCGAGCGTGGCGGGGGCCTTCGAAGACACCATCCCGGTAGTTGTGATTCGACCATTCTTGACTACAACACGTAGCGGGGGTGTTCGACTCCATCCCCGTCGCCGCCGAAACCGTACTCGAATGGAAACCCTTTAACCCGCGAGAACGGAACGCGTCTGTAGGGAACGGCACAGCCGCAAATCCGACTCGTCGTGAGATTTCACGGCTCTGGGATTGCGGACGTGCAACGTGACTCATGTCACGACTGGCGGAACCCACCGCCAGCACAGCGGCTCGTGCAGTTCCTATCCTCAAACAATGGCACGAATGCACACACGACGTCGCGGGTCGTCCGGTTCGGACCGCCCCGTGACCGACGAACCACCGGAGTGGAGCGATGTAGATGCTGACGACGTGGAAGACCGCGTCGTCGAACTCGCGGAGGACGGCTACAGCCCGAGCGAAATCGGGCAGAAGCTCCGCGACGAGGGCGTGACCGGCACGCCGGTCCCGAACGTGAAGCTCGCAACGGGCAAGAAAGTGACCGAAATTCTCGAAGAAAACGACGCAGCGAACGAGCTGCCGGAAGACCTTGAGAACCTGATGGTTCGCGCCGTGCGCCTCCGTGAGCACGTCAACGAGAACGGTCAGGACAAGCAGAACAAACGCGCGCTGCAGAACACCGAGTCGAAGGTTCGCCGCCTGGTCAACTACTACCGCGGCGACAAGATCGACGAGGACTTCACGTACTCCTACGACAACGCGAAAGAACTCCTCGAATAGATGTCCACGTCCGGTCGAACCGCAGCCGAGGACGCCCGAACCGCGAGCGACATCGCCGCGACGCTCCGCGACGCCGACTTCGTTCGGATCGTCGCGCACGCGGACGGCGACGCGCTCGCATCGAGCGGCCTCCTCGCCCGCGCCTGCACGACAGTCGGGATTCCGTTTCAAGTGAGTGCTACCACCTTGCCCACCCGACGAGTCGAGTCCCGTGACGACGAGTGCGTCGTGGCGGTCGGCGCGACGGGCGGCGACGTGGTACTCGCCACACGCCCGACGAGCGCCCTCGCGTTCGATATCGCGGCCGAACTCGGCGGAACCCCCGACCCGGTGCTGGCCCTTGCCGGTGCCGTGGCGACGGGATTCTCGCCGGGTGCGGGCGATACCGCGCGACTGCTCGATGCGGCGGACGGCCGACTGACGCGACGCCCCGGCGTTTCGACGCCGACGGACGACCTCGCGGACGGACTGGCCCATTCGACCCTCTTTCACGCCGGATTCTCCGGCGACGCGGAGGCGGTGCAGGCCGAACTCGCGGAACTCGGCCTGCCGGTCGAACTGGACGACGACGCCCATCGACACGTCGCCTCGCTCGTCGCGTTCTCGGTCGCCGGACCGGCGGACGCGACGCCGCGAGCGGGCGAAACCGTCGAACGGGCGCTTCGTCCGTACGAACTCGGTGACGACCACCCGTTTGCGACGCTCGGCGGCTACGCCGACGTGCTCGACGCGGTGTCTCGGGAACAACCCGGCACCGGCATCGCGCTCGCACTGGGTCACGACGCACGTGCGCCCGCGCTCGACGCGTGGCGGACGCACGCGACGGCGGCCCACGCGGTGCTCCGCGAGGCGACGACGGGTCGATACGACGGCCTGTTCGTCGCCCGGATGGACGACGCACCCGTTGCGACGGCGGCGCGACTCCTCGGCGATTTCAGGTCGCCGGAACCGGTCGCGCTGGTCGTCACCGACGACGAGGCCGCCGCGGTCGCCGTCGGCGACCCGAGGGAGGACGCTGATTCGGACGGCACCGACCTCGGGGACGCCATGCGGCGAGCCGGGTCGCGGCTCGACGGCCACGGAACCGGAAACAGACAGCGGGGATACGCGCGGTTCGACGCGGACGCGAAGGAGTTCCTTTCGGCGTTCCGGGAGGCGCTATGAGACGAGCGACGATTCGAACGGAGCTGGAGGACGCAGAACGCATCGCGGCGGCAGTCGTGCCCGACAACACGCCCGAAATCGATACGAGCGTCGAGGACGGCACGATTGTGACGCACATCGAACGCGAGACGACCGGCGGACTCCAGACGACCATCGACGATTACGTCGTGAACCTCTCGGTGGCAACACAGGTAGTACAGACGGCAAACCAACACACAAACACGAACTATGAGTGAACGATCAGTCTCGAAGAAATCACAGGAAAAGCGGTGGTACACCGTTCTCGCTCCCGAGCAGTTCGACCGAGAGGAGCTTGGAACGACCCCCGCAGACGAACCGGAGAAGGTGCTCGGTCGCACCATCGAAACAACGCTCGGCGAACTGACGAACAACGCCAGC
The DNA here is from genome assembly GCF_000376445.1 of Haladaptatus paucihalophilus DX253. NCBI lineage: Archaea > Methanobacteriati > Methanobacteriota > Halobacteria > Halobacteriales > Haladaptataceae > Haladaptatus > Haladaptatus paucihalophilus. The sequence goes on from NZ_AQXI01000001.1 coordinate 717,236, forward strand.
GAAAACAACACGAAGTTGGTCTTCAAGATCAACGACGTTGGTAGTGACGCGGCGTACACGGAGTTCGTCCGCCACGAACTCACCCGCGACTACCTCCGCAGTCTCGTTCGACGCGGCGCCTCGAAGGTCGAGGCGTACGTCACGGTGCTGACCTCGGACGACTACCGCGTCCAGATTCAGCCCGTCGCCTTCACGACGAAGAAGGCGGACCACAGTCAAGAGATGGCCATCCGTCGCACGATGATCGACATCGTGCAGGACGCCGCGAAGGACCACACCTTCCAGGACCTCATCGACAGCGTCGTCGAGGGTCGCCTCTCCAGCGCGATTTACGGCGACGCGAAGACGATTTACCCGCTTCGCCGCGTCGAAATCCAGAAAGCGACGCTGGAAGCCCACCCCGAAGAGGTCGCCGAGGAAGAGGAGACCTCCGTGGACGTGGACGAAGAAGAAGCCGAAGTCTAAGCGACGCTTCGCGTTTCGTTTTTTAATCGAGCAAAAACCGACGGCAGTTATTTCGCGGTCAATCGACGGCAGTTATTTCGCGGTCAATCGACGGCAGTTATTTCGCGGTCAATCGACGGCAGTTATTTCGCGGTCAATCGACGGCAGTTACTTCGCGGTCAATCGACGGCAGTTACTTCGCGGTCAATCGACGGCAGTTACTTCGCGGTCACTTCTCTTTGACGACGATGGTCCCGGACATGCCCGCTTTCTCGTGCGGAATGCAGAAGTAGGCGTAGTTTCCGGGTACCGTGAACGTGTGCTCGAACGTCGTCCCTTGGTCTACCGCACCTTTGCCGTCCATCCACGCGTCGCGGGCGGTCTGCTCGTCGTCGTAGCCGCCGGAGGCGAAGTACTCGGCGTCCTCCGGGATGCCGTCCTCGTAGGCGGTGACGGTGTGGCGTCGCATTCCCGTGTTTTTCCAGACGACGGTCGTTCCGGCTTCCACCTCGAACGTCTCCGGGTGGAACGCCATCGCGCTCATCCCGATGTCGAAGTCGCCATCCGAACCGGACCCGGACCCCATGTTCATCACGCTCGAACACCCTGCCAAGGTGGCGGATGTCGCGCCGACGACTCCGGCCAAAAACGCTCGGCGGTTCATGCTTTACGCTCTGATTTCCCGTCGTATATGTCTCTCGAAACGTGATTCAGCGGGGCACACCACGAACGATACCGACCAGCATCGACCAGTATCGACCAACATCGCACGGAACGAAGCTGATCTCCATCGAACGGTACCAATCAGTGTTAATCAGTGCTAATCAGTGCCAATTAGTACCAATCAGTACCAGACGGTCGGGTCCGAATTCAGCAGCGCTCCTCGCAGATTCGATCGATGATTCGACCGGTCGAGAGCAGTTCGTCGTCGTCGGGGTCCAGCGGCGAAGCGCGCCGAACGACGCACTCGATTCCGCGTCGATCGAGTTCGGCCTCGATGGCCGCGTCGTCGTGGTGCTGGTCGTAGCCCAACACGATGATGTCCGGGTCGAGGTCTTCGATGGGGGAAAAGATGTCCTCGGGGTGGCCGACGAGCGCGTCGTCCACGACGCCGAGCGCTTCTATCATGTCCCGGCGTTGGCGATTCGACAGAATCGGTGGTTCCTTGTGCGTTACGTTCTCCCGACGCGCGATGATGACCGACAGTCGGTCGCCCATCCCCGCGGCGTCGCGGAGGTAGTGGACGTGGCCGGGGTGAAGGATGTCGAAGGTTCCCTGTGCGAGTACGTGTGTCACTTATCTCTCAGCTCCTCGTCGATGTCCGCCTGCGTGAAGTCGAAGAACGATTCCGCCTCGGGCAGTTCCACGTCGAGCACGTCGAGTCGCTGTGGCTCTCCGTGTCGGTCGAACGCCTGCCAACTGTTTCGCTCGTAGGGCGCGCCGATGATGATGTGGACCGCTCCCTTCTGGAACGTCCCCAAATCCGTATCGCTCGGCCTGAGGACGCCGTTCGGGTGCGAGTGCACCGACCCGACCGCCCGGATGTCGTTGGGGATGGTGCTCGTCTTCACCGTCGCGCTGACGCTGTTCGACTCGGTGCCGGGCATGACGAGTACGTCGGTGATGACGAGGCCGTCGCGGTCGAGGCCGAGTTTCCTCGCCTCCTCGCCACGGAGATAGCCCATGTACTCGTTCGGATGGGCATCGCGGGAGGCTTCGAGCGCGAACGTCAGTGCGCCCTCCGCGATACCGAGAATTTCGTTCGACCGGAACAGCCGCATGTGCTACACTCCGTCCGCCCGCGTTCTAAACGTTGCGAAGGGAGCGGGTCGTCTCTGGCGGGGCGAATCGTCGTGAACGACTGTGGTGGAATCGGTTCGCGGGCGGAGCAGTTGCAAAGCGTTAAAAATAGTGCGGCCGAAAGAACGCACAAGATGAATCCCGCTGAAGACGGTCCCGATGGTGGACCGGATACTCCCGTCGTGTACGAACTCGCGGCGGACTGTACTCTCTCCGATGCGTCTGAGGGCGAGCTGTATCACGCTGTCGTCAACGGTGTCGTCGACTACGGCGTGTTCGTCGACCTCTCCGACTCGGTTTCCGGTCTCGTTCACGAATCGAATCTCTCTACCTCGTACGACGTCGGCGACGAACTCGTCGTCGAACTCGTCGAAGTACGCGATAACGGCGACCTGAGTTTCACGCCGGTCGATATCGACGACCCCGAAACCGTCGCCGTCGCCCACGAGTACGAGGTCGCCGAAACCGGCAGCCTCGGCGAGCAGGTCGGTGACACCGTCCACCTCGAAGGCGAAGTCGTCCAGATAAAACAGACGGGCGGCCCGACCATCTTCCACGTCAGCGACCACACGGGTGTCGTCCCCTGTGCCGCGTTCGAGGAGGCGGGCGTCCGTGCACATCCCGAAATCGATATCGAGGACCTCGTACACCTCGTCGGCGTCGTCGAAGAACGCGACGGTGCGCTGCAGGTCGAAGTCGCGTCCCTCACCGCGCTGGAAGGCGAGGAAGAGGACGTCGTTCGCGACCGAATCGAGACGGCGCTCGACGAGCGAGCGGAACCCCACGACGTGGAGCCGCTCATCGAGTGGCCCGCGCTCGAACAGCTGTTCCCCGACCTCGAAGAAATCGCAAAACAGCTCCGTCGCACGGTGCTCGAAAGCCGACCGATTCGCGTTCGGCACCACGCCGACGGTGACGGTATGTGCGCGAGCCTCCCGGTCGAACTCGCTCTGCGCCGCTTCATCGAGGAGACCCATCAAGCGCCCGAGGCCAAGCGCCACCTGTTCAAGCGCCTGCCGAGCAAGGCACCGTTCTACGAGATGGAGGACGTGACCCGCGACCTAAACTTCGCGCTCGAAGATCAGGCCCGACACGGCCAGAAGCTCCCCCTTCTGCTCATGCTCGACAACGGAAGCACGGAGGAGGACGTCCCCGCGTACGCCAACCTCGCACACTACGACATCCCGATTCTCGTGGTCGACCACCACCACCCCGACCCCGAGGCGGTGGACCCCTATATCGACGGCCACGTCAACCCGTATCTCTACGACGAGGATTACCGCATCACGACGGGGATGATGTGCGTCGAACTCGCGCGGATGATATGGCCCGACATCACGGACGAGCTCCGCCACGTTCCCGCGGTCGCGGGAATCTCCGACCGCTCCAAGGCCGACGCGATGACGGAGTACGTCGAACTCGCCGAGTCGGAAGGCTACGACGAGGAGTTCCTCTCGGACATGGGTGAAGCGCTCGATTACGGCGCGTTCTGGCTGAAGTACGACCCCGGACGGAACCTCATCAACGACGTGCTCAACGTCGGTTGTGACGACGAGGAACGCCACCGCGAACTCGTTTCGTTCCTCTCCAACCGCGCCGAGGAGGACACCGAACAGCAACTCGACGCCGCGATGCCCCACGTCAAACACGAACGATTGGCGAGCGAGGCGCATCTCTACCGCGTTGACGTCGAAAATCACGCTTACCGGTTCACCTACCCTCCGCCAGGAAAGACGACCGGTGAAATCCACGACCGCAAGGTCAAGGAGACGGGCGAACCCGTCATCACCATCGGCTACGGCCCGGACTTCGCTGTCCTCCGAAGCGACGGCGTGCGCCTCGACATCCCCGAGATGGTCACGGAACTCAACGAGGAGGTCGTCGGCGGCGGCGTCAGCGGCGGCGGCCACCTCGTCGTCGGGAGTATCAAGTTCGTCAAGGGCATGCGCGAGCAGGTGCTCGACGCGCTCGTCGAAAAGATGGCCGACGCGGAACTCGACGAGGACCTGCAGAGCACGACGGTCGGACACCAGCAAGACGACTGAACTCCCCGCTGGCTTAGCGTTCTGACTCGAATCGAACCTCCCGTTTTGCGATCCATACCGCGCCAGCGACGCCGACTACGACGAACGCGGCGAGACCGACCGGGAACGTCTTTTCGCCATCTCCCCAGTCGGCCGTGAACACGCGTCCGTAGTACGCACCGGCCGCGTCCCCGTGGAGGACGACGGCGACTTCCCGGTTCTCGCGGGCAGAATGGTTGTTCCAGTTCAGGCTGCCGACGACGACGTGTCGTCCGTCCACGACGACGCCCTTGGCGTGAATTTTCTCGTAGCCGTCCGGGTCGGCGAGTTTTACGTGGAGGGGAAGTCCCTCGTCGTCCGCCCGTTCGTTCAACCAGTCGGCGACCCGCCGGTTGTCGTCGCGGACGTACCACGCGCTGCTGAGGAGGATTTTGACTTCGACGCCGCGGCGGGCGGCGGCGAGCGTCGCGCGGACGAACGGTTGGCCGATGCCGCCTGCCGTCATCTGCTGGACGCAAATCGACTCGTTCGCCGACCGAAGGAGCGAGAGGACGCCCGATTCGGCGTTGTCGGGCGCGACGAGAACGCTCACGGAATCGACGGGGACGCGCTTCGGACGAAACCGCGTCGGGTAGCTTCCGTTCGCGGGCGAGGCGGGGGTGAAGGACCGCCCGGCCCTGAACTTCGACCACGAAACCGTGTCGTTCCACGACGTGTCGGCGACGAACACCTCCCGGAGGTCGGTAGCGGCGTCGCGGCCGACGACGACGCCCCAGCCGCGACTGGCGTGGCCGCCGACCCCCGCTGGTTTCCAGTTCTCGGTCAATACGACGGCCTCGTCGTCCGCGACGGCGTACTTCGCGTGATGGAAGTCGTACCGCCCCAGTTTTCCGCCGATGACTTCGACGGTGACGCCGTGAGCGGCGAGGTCGTCGAGGACGGTCGCCTCCCGCGTCGATAGACCGCCGACCGGCGCGTCATCGACGACGACGTGAACGTCCACGCCCCGGTCGGCCGCCGCGATGAGGACGTCCGCGATGCGACGGGAGGTGAACGAGTATCCGGCCAATAGGATTCGATGACTCGCATTCCGGAGGACGTGCGCGGGGACCTCCGGGTCGTCCGGGAGCACGAACGCGCGGACGCTCGTGGCGTCGGCGCGAGCGATTGATAGGTTCGTCGCGCCCAAGGGACGCCACTTCTTCGTCTTCGGTCGCCAGCATTCCCCGTCCGGGGCATCGGCGTAGCTGACCACGTCCACGCGCTGGGGAACAGTCTCGTTTCGCCACAACGTGATCGTTTCACCCGAATTCGCGAGCGAGAGGTTTGAGAGCGGGAGGGTTCGAAACGAGGTGAGCGATTGGGTACGGTTCGGTGCCGTGGAGAACGCGATACGCCCCGAGACGGTTCGGTCCGGGAGGTCGGCGGTCGCTTCGCCGTCCGAAATCGCCCACTCCGAGAGGTTCGTTCGGTTCTGGAAGGCTACGAGGACGAACTCCCCCGCATCGTCCATCGCCACCGGATTCGGGTACACGGCGACGATTCTCGGCGTGCGGTTCGTCGAGGATGATGCGGAGGCAGAGACGGACGCCGAGGATGATGCGGAGGCCGAGACAGGGGTCGATGCCGTGGGGGGAGTTGTCCCCGGTCCCGACCCTATCCCGGACGCCGATACCGGGGAGACGGCGAGCACCAAGAGGAGCGCGAACGCGACTTTGGCGGACACGGAGCGAAGTGGTTTCGTCTTCCAATATAAACGCTCGGAGCGGTGGATTTTTGTCCGCTACCTTCGCCCACTCTGTATGGTCGACGTTCCGATTATACTCGAACTGGCGGGATATGCGTTGGGTGCTCTCGGTGCAGTTCTCGTCTTCTTCGAGTTCTTTCAGGTACCGAACTACATCGAGTATGACCCTGATTACAACGACTACACCCTCGACATCTCGCCGATGGAAGTCAGACAGTACACGTGGATCGGTCGCGTCGGTGCGTTCTGTCTCGCCCTCGCGTTCGCGCTCGAATTCTTTGCGACGTTCCTCGCTCAGTGAGCGGGGTGAACGATATCCTCGCAGGACGGACATTCGGCGAATCGTTCTGACCCATCCTCGGTGTCGTACTCGATGAGAAGATAGCCACTGGTGATACTGTTTCCGCAGTTCGGACACATACCGAGACGGGAAGATTCGGTCGCCATGAACCTCTCGGCGAGAAAAAACGGATTCGGGGGACTTCGTTATTGACCGATTATACAGCGGTAAGGAGTGCTTACTGGCCGATTACAGCGCCTTTTCCGCTTCGCTCTGGACGATGTACGCGCGGTCGTCGGAGTAGTCGCGCACCGCGTCGAGCGCGCTTTCGGTGCCGATTTGGTTCAACGCCCACGCGGCGCTCGCTCGAACGGAGTCGGAGTCGTCGTTTTCGAGCGTGTCCGCGAGTGGCTCGATGGCGCGCGTGTCGCCGATGCGACCGAGTGCGCGTGCGGCGTAGCTTCGAACGTCCACATCGTCGGCGACGAGTTGGTCCGCGACCTCTTGGGTCACTTCGTCGCTTCCGATTTCGCCGAGCGCCTTGATGACCGTCTTTGCCATGCCGGGGTCGGCGTCGACGTAATCGATGATGGTGTCGATGGCGTCCTCGCTGCCGGTCTTGCCGAGGATACGGATGGCGTCCTTGTCGCGCCGCTGGGCGCGCTGGAGCATGGGTTCCACGGCGTCCTCATTGCCCATCCGTTCGAGCGCTTCGAGGCAGTGACGTTCCATGAAGTTCGACTGAAGGGAATCGAGCGCGAGGAGCACCATGTCGGCTCGGTTGCGCTTCTCCCAGACCTTGAGTGCGCCCCACTCAGGCGGGTAATCCTTGCGGTGGTCGAGCACGTCGTAGTACCCTTCGGCTTCGAGTTGCTCGCGGGTGGACAGGTCGCTCCACTCTTCGGCGTCGTCGACGCCCGACTGCAGTTCCTCGGTCGCTTCGACGAGCGTTTCAAGGGTGTCCGCGTCCTCGTCCGGGTCGAGGTCTGCGTCGCCGATGGCGGTCGCCGCGGTTCCGAGGATTTCGGCGAGGTCGTCCGCGTTGCGCGAGAGCGTCACGCTGAAATTCGTCCCGAGCGCGTCCTGTACCGTCTCGGCGAAGGATTCGACGACGGTGACGAGTTCTTCACTCCCGTCGTCGGTCCAGCGGGTGTCCGTGATGGTCGCCGCCGCGTCTTCCACGTCGCTGATGACGTCTTCCGCGTACGGCCCGCGCTGGTCTTCGAGTTCGTCGCGGAGGTCCGAGAGGCGCGTTTCCAGTTCCTCGCGCGGGTCCTCCGCGTCCTCGTCGTCCTCGTCCGGTTCGGGGAGGTCAGCGCTTTCGAGCAGTCCCTCGATTTTGTCGAGTTGCGCTTCTACGACGTCGAGTTCGGCCTCCGTTTCGGCGTCTTCGAGTTCGGCTTCCGCGCTTTCGAGTTGCTCCTCTACGGTCTCCGCACTGACGAGTTCCGTCTCTTGGGCCTCGGAGTCCTGCGTCTCCTCGGCGTCTTCGTCGCTCATGCGTCCACCCCCGGCTGTACCGTTGCTCTCATATGCGAAAAATTCGGACCGTAGCCGTCAAGAGCGTTTCCCTTCTGTCGTCTTCGCCGGGGGGGTCTTCCCCTCCGTCTCGCGCCAGTAGAATCCCGGCCCGAGGACGAGGTAGGCCAGCGCGAGCGTCAACAGGGCGTACGGAAACGCCCGTCCCTTAAAACCCGGCACGAGGATGGCGAGCGAGTGGACGACGCCCATGATGAGCGCGTCGCGGGCCAACAGGTCGGGATAGGTTATCGTCGAGACCATCAGTCCCGCGAGGACGAACGTGAGCGCGACGACCACGATGGGGTCGGTGAAGCCCGCGAGGACGCCCGCGGCGAGGATGACGGACGCGAGCGTCGTCGGAATCCCCTCGGTCACGTCGTCGTCGGTGTCGTAGGCGGTGTACAGCCCGAGCCTGACGATGGCCATGGCGACGAACAGCGCCCCGCCGAGCGTCGCAATCGCCACGCGAAGCGGGTCGTAGCCCCACGTCTGGCGCACGACGGCGACGACCAGCATCGCCGGTGCGACCGAGAACGAGGCCACGTCGGCCAGCGAATCGAGATACGGCCCGGCCGCGGAACTGCCGACGTGGCGGGCGAGCACCCCGTCGAGTCCGTCCGCGACGGCGGCGAGCAGGACGAGGCGCGCGGCCAGCCTCGGGTTCGCGGTGGCGACCGAAACCGCCAGAAAGCCGAGCGCGGCGTTCGATACTGTCACCGCGTCGGCGAGCGAAAGCCGACCCACGAACCGGGGTTTCATACTCGGCGGGTAGTGCGAGCGTGGGTGATACCTCTTTTGAAATCCCCCCGACCCATCGGCGGACGGAGGGGTCGAAATCACCGACGAACGCGGCTCACCACTCGACGAATTCCCGAATCCGGTCGAACGCGGCTCGCTCGCGCTCGCCGCCGCACGTCCGCGCGACCTCCTCGAAGTAGTCCAACCGAGAGCGGAGGTCCGCGTCGTCGAACCCGTCCACCCCCAGCCGGGACGCCGCTACCGTCGCCTCCACGACCGCCGCGAAACCGCGGTCCGTCAGCGGCACCCGCCGCTCTCGAACCCTCGACTCGACCGGCGTCAGTTCCCACTCCTCCCAGCGCGTGCCGTCGGTTTCCCCCGCTCCAATCTGTTCGGCCTCGACTTCGACCCACGCGTCCGCGGAATCGAGGACCGGCTCTTCGTCCTCCCGAATCGAGAGCGCGGCCTCCGCGAAATCCACGGGGTCGCGGGTGAACTGGACGACGCCGCCGCCCTGCCGGTGAAAGTTCCGCCGCGTCCGGGTGTTGCCCCACGTCCGGGCGGTTACCGGGGCGGAGGCACCCGCGTGGAGGCCGAGCGCGGCCGCGTTCCACAACCCGTTCGGTCCGAGCGTCGTGACGACGGATTCGGTCACGCCGCGCAGTTCGACCGGCCAGTCTGCGTCGCTCACGGCGAGACGCCCCGTTCCAACGCGACGAACAGGCCTCCGGCCACGATGTCGGCGGTCGTGCCGGGGTTGATTCCCTCCTCGACCAACGAGTCGGCGAACGCCGTGACGAGTTCCGAGTTCCCCTCGCGCGCCTCCTGAAGCGCTTCCTGGGCCCGGACGAGGACGCTCTCGGCGACCTTCTTCCCGTGGCGTTTCGCCACGAAGGTGTCCGGTTCGTGGGCGAGGAATTCGAGGTACACCTGCGCCGCGCGGGCGGAGATACCGCCGTCCAGTTCGGCGATTCGTTCGCTCGCTTGGAACGTGCGCGGGAACCCGTTCGTCCATTCGCGGGCGATGCCGTCCTTGTCGGCGCTCAGTTCCATCACGTCGTAAAGCGTCGTGTCGGCCTCCCTGAGGGCCGAAACCGCGCTGCTTCCGCGGCGAACGTCGAACTCGTCCATCCCCTCGGGCGGGTCCGAGACGGCCACATCGACGTGTTCGAACGCGCGATAGAATCCCTCGGCGTCCTCGACCGTCGTTTCCTCCACGACCTCCGTCACACTCTCGGGGGATAACTCGTCGGCTTTCACCAGCGGAACCAACAACAGCAACGCGCCGAACTGGGTGTTGCCACCCTCTTGGTGACTCATTCCCTCGACGGCCTGCTCGAACGCCTCGCCGACCGGCTTTCCTTCCTCGGCGGCCCTGAGTCCTGCACCGGACCCGATGGCCCCGGCGAGGAAGTGCTCGAAGCGCAAGTCGGGGAAGTCCCGGTCCCGGTCCACGTTTCCGGGTTTCGGCGTCCCGGCGACCTCCAGCAACAGCGCCAGTTGGGCGTGTTCGGCGGGCGTCATACCGCCACCTCCGCGAACCACTCGTCGGTCGCACGACGGACGCGGGCGAGCACCTCGGGGTCGTCGCTCGGTCGTCCGACGCTCACCGCGTCCGCGCCGTAGTCGAGGTATTCGGCGACCGTTTCCTCGTCGCGGACGCCGTTGTTCGCCACGAGGAAGCAGTCGGTGGCGTCCGCGACGTCCCTCACGACGTGTTCCGAATCCATCGCGTCGAGGTGGACGATTTCCGCACCCCCGTCCACGGCCTGCCGTACGACCTTCGGAAGGTCCACGCCGGGAACTTCGGTTCGAACCTTGACGCTTACCGTAGCCCCCGTTTCGGCGGCCGCGTGAACCTGCTCGCGGAGGCGGTCCGTGGTCCGGAGGAGGGACTGCCCGGCACCGACCGCGCACATCTCTTCCTGTCGGCAGTGGGCGTTGAGTTCCAGTATCGCGCCGTGACGTTCGCACACGTCCCCGACGGCGCGAATCGGCGGAAGGGTGGCGGAGCGGACGTTGACGCCGGGGCGAATCGGCACGTCCGCGAGCGCGGCGAGTTGCTCGTCCACGAACGAAACGGGGTCGTCCGGCAGGAACTCGTTTCGGTTGCGCGACACCAACTGCCTCGCCGCTTTCCGCGTTTCGTCGTCCAGCGCGATACCGCCCAGGAACGCCGCGCCGACGTGTTCCGACGCGGTGCGCGCCCAGTCCGCATCTGACTCTCCACTGAGGCTGGCGAGCGCGACCCGTGGCTCGAACATCAGGCCACCTCCAGCGCGTCGCTCACCGCGCGGGCGACGCGCGCCGCGTCCGCCGCGTCGTCCATCTTCGTGTCCGTTCGAACCGTCGGGCGGTCGAGCGTCGTTCCGTCCTCGTCGTCCAGGACGAGGGCATCGACGAACGGGTACGCCTCCGCCACGCCCGCCGTGCTCGGTTGGTAGCCGACCGCCTCCATCAGTTTCGCCGCGGGTCCGGAGAAGGCGCGGTCCTCGACGAACGGCGACACCGCGACCACGGTGGTCGATTCGAGCGCGTCGCGGATGGCGTCGATGGCGAGCATCGGGCCGATGCTCGTCACCGGATTCGACGGGCCGATGACGACCGGTTCGTCCGTCAGCGCGTCGAGGGCGGCGGGCGACGGTCGGGCCTCGCTCGCGCCGCGGAACTCGACGTCCGTGACCGCCGGTTCGCCGCCGCGTGCGACCCAGAACTCCTGAAAGTGCATCTCCCCGTCGGGCGTGTGGATGATGCTCGCAACGGGGTCGTCGCTCATCGGAACGACGTCCGTCGGCGAATCGAAGGCGTCGGCCAGAATCCGCGTCGTCTCGGTGAGCGTCTTCCCTTCGTCCAGCAACCCCGTCCGTGTAACGTGCACCGCCCGGTCGCGGTCGCCGAGGAGCATGAACTCCGCGACGCCCGAGAACCGCCGCCAACGAGAGATGTCCCGTCCGCTCGTCTGCCGGTCGTCCGAGAGGTACCGCGGTCCTCCGTCGAGTCCTGCCGACTCAGCGAGGCGATGGAGTTCGTCGTGAGTCGCCGTCGTGTCGTCGGCGATTCCCCACCACAGTTCGCGGTCGAGGACGTCCCCTTGCTGGAACAACACCGTGTCGATGTCGGGACAGACGAGGAGGCCGCCGAGTTCGACGTCATCCCCCGTGTTGCCGACGACGGTCGTCTCGGCGCGCGAAACGACCGACTCGGACCCCTCCAACAGTTTGGGGGTGCCCGTCCCCCCTGAGAGAAACGTGACCATACACGGAGGTGGTTGCGCGTTCGTCTAAATCCTTGCCCTCGTCACTCCCACAGGGACTGCCACGTCTCCCGGTTCATCACGAGATACGTTCCATCACCGTCGATGCTCGCCCGAGCGACGTTGGCACTGGTATCGACGGTGGTCGATAGCCGTACGAACGTCTGTAACTCCCGGTCGTACTCGAATATCACTACGTTCCGATTCTCATCGAACATCCCGGAGTCGTCGTACGAAAGTTCGATTTTCTCGGGAGTGATTTCGCGCGACGTTCGGACGGACACGAGGGCGGAGACCTGTGCTTTCCGAAATCCGTCGCCATCGGTGTCCCAGATCCCGCCCGTCTGTCGTTCGAGTTCGACGTCTTCGATTGCGTACCGTGGCCCGGTGACGGTTATCGTCGCGCCGAGCGAGTCGTCTCGGACGGTCTCCGTTACCGTCTCCGAGTAGTTCGTCCGGGCGTCCTCGGACCCACCCTCTTTCGCTTCCGACAGCCAAGCGGGTCGTGTTACGGTCGTGGTACCGATGTCTCGATAGACCGACCGCATTCGCCCCTCTATCGGTCCTCCTTCCGTCCGTACCACGAAGTGAAAGTCGAATCGCTTCAGGACACCGTTGTCCGTCACGTACAGCTCCACCGACGCGTTCGTCAAGTTCGCTCGGTCGAATCCGAAAATACGCTTCTCCCCGTCGGCCGTAAACGCGCTCACGTTCGAAGCGACGTAGTGGTGCGTTTTCGTCCCGGAGGAACGCTCGACGCCGCGGTATTCGAAACGGGTGCCTTCGACGTACGCCGTGAGATTCGGGCGAAGGGACGTAGAGATACTGTCATCCGACCTCGTTCGACTGTACGAGACACCCATATCGTCGCCGAAGGACGTTCGCTAATACCCTTCCCCGGACGGAGCGACGTACGTTCGTATCGACTGAGCACCGGCTGTCCCGGACCAGTTTTGCGAGCGGCGTAGTTCTCCCGCCTCGACGTTCACTCGCGTCGTGGTGTTCACCCACCGATACTCGTCCGTGTTCCTACTTTGGAGATAGAACTGTTCTTCCGCGGTGAAACTCCCAGCGGCGCGGAGGGCGTTTTCGTTACCATCGACGAGTTCGTCGCTCGAAAGCGGGAGGTCGTAAATCAGACCGGTCGTCGCTGTGCCGGTGGGAGCGGTAGTCGCCGTGTTGGTGGTCTGCGTTGCCAACTCAGTCGGGTCACCGTTCCCCCCTGTACATCCCGAGAACGAGACGACGAGAAGGAGAAGCGCAGCGACTTTTGCGGGTGAACGTAGTTTCATCGAGTAGAACAAGACAGACCGTACACATATATCACAGTCTCCACTATCACTGACGATAATCACCACTGCCGTCCTTCGGTTTTTATACCATGACGGGCCAACGTTCACGTAATGAAGACTATCAAGGACAGCGTTCACGACCACATCGAGGTCGTCGGCGTTGCGAACGACCTCCTCGATACGCACGCGGTCCAGCGATTGCGACATATCACGCAACTCGGAACGGCTCGTCTCGTCTACCCCTCCGCAAACCACACCCGATTCGAGCACAGCCTCGGCGTGTACCATCTGGCCCGCGAAGCCCTCACCAATCTCGGTATCGAAGGCGTGCAGGCAGAACGCGTCCGGGCGGCCGCCCTCCTCCACGATATCGGCCATTCGCCGTACAGCCACACCATCGAGGAACTCATCCACCGCCGGACGGGCAAATACCACGACGACGTTCACGACCTCCTCGCGGACACTGAAGTCGGCGACATCCTCCGCGACCACGACTTGGACCCGGACACCATCGCCGGACTCATCGCGGGCGAGGGGGAACTCGGACAGGTCGTCTCCGGCGAACTCGACGTGGACCGGATGGACTATCTCGTCCGCGACGCCCACCACACCGGCGTTCCCTACGGCACCATCGACCACGAGCGACTGACGCACGAACTGACGTTCTTCGACGGGAAACTCGTCCTCGCGGAGGGGAACGTCCAGACGGCAGAGAGCCTGCTCGTCGCCCGTGCCCTGATGAATCCGACGGTGTACAACCACCACGTCACGCGAATCAGCAAGTCGATGCTCCAGCAGGCGAGCGAGCGACTCCTCGACGCGCCCGATATCGACGCCGAGCAGTTGCGACGAATGGACGACCACGACCTGCTGGTCGCGCTCCGAACGAACCCGGAAACCGCCGAACTCGCCCGACGGTTGTCGGACCGCGACCTCTACAAACGCGCCGTCTGGGCGGAGATGGTGGACGTCTCGGACGACATCATCGACGCGGATCACGAGACCATTCGGGAGTACGAAGACGACATCGCGGCGGACGCGGGCGTCGATTCGGAACACGTCACGCTCGACGTTCCGAGCCGACCGAAGATGACCGAATCGTCGTCGCGGGTCGTCGTCAACGGCGAGATTCGGCCGCTCGCCAAGCAATCGACGCTGGTGCGGGCGCTCCAGCAGGTCCAACGCGACCAGTGGCGACTCGGCGTGTACACTCCGGCGGAGACGACGGAGGCGGTCGGACACGCGGCCGAACGCGTCCTCGGGTTGGAGACCGACGGCGCGCTCGTCAGCGACATCCGGACCGGCGTCCGGACGACGTTGACCGACTTCGAGGCGGACGAAGGGGACAAGGAGTGACCGAACGCCGAAACCGACGGATTTGGACGGGACGAGGCGTTTAAGTCCGACAACTGATAATCGGCATCTATGCTTGTGGAGGGCACCATCCTGTCCGGGCCGAACTTCGAACCCGTGGAAGGCCGCGTCGTCGTCGAGGATGGTACGATAACTGCCATCGAAGAAGAATCCGTTTCGTCGTCGAACATCGTCTGTCCCGCGTTCGTCAACGCACACACCCACATCGGGGATTCCATCGCGAAGGAGGCCGGTGCGGGCCTCTCGTTGGAGGAACTCGTCGCGCCGCCGGACGGACTCAAACACCGACTTCTTCGGAAGACGTCGCGTGCGAAGAAGGTCGAAGCGATGCGGCGGTCGTTGGAGTTCATGCAATCGACGGGAACCGCCTCGTTTCTCGAATTCCGCGAGGGCGGCGTCGAGGGCGTCTTCGCCCTCCGCGAGGCCGCCGAGAGCTTGGACATCGACCCGTTCATCCTCGGTCGGGAAACGGTCGATGCGATGGAAGCGGCGGACGGATTCGGCGCGAGCGGAGCCAACGACGCCGACTTCGGCCGTGAACGGACGGCGACGAAACGGGCAGGGAAGACGTTCGGAATCCACGCGGGCGAGGCCGACCCGAGCGACATCAACCCGGCGCTCGACCTCTCGCCGGATTTCCTCGTTCACGTCGTCCACCCCGAGCCGATTCACCTCGACCGAATCGAAGACAGCGAGATTCCCATCGCGGTCTGTCCGCGCTCGAACCTCGTCACCGGGGTCGGTATGCCCCCGATTCGGGACCTTCTCGAACGGACGACGGTCGCGCTCGGGACGGACAACGTGATGTTGAACAGTCCGTCGATGTTCCGCGAGATGGAGTTCACGGCGAAGTTGACGGACGTCTCGCCCCGCGAAGTGCTTCGGATGGCGACGCGAAACGGGGCGCGCATCGCGGGGCTGAACCGCGGCGTCATCGAACCCGGACGCGACGCGAAACTGCTCGTCCTCGACGGCGACTCGGACAACCTCGCCGGAAACCGCGACGTGGTTCGTTCGGTGGTCCGTCGGGCGGGTGCAAGCGACGTAACCGACGTGGTGCTGTAGGTCGGCATTCCATCGGTTCTGTCACGTTACCGCTGTCGCCACCTCGCCGTCTTACCGCTTTGCCGTCTTGCCATCTCATCGCCTTACCGCCTTACCGCCTCGCCGTCGTCCTCCCACCGCCGTTGTCGCACCGGACTTCGGGAATGTACGTCCCGCGACCGATGCCGTTTCGTTTCGAAGGAAGTTCTCACCAAATGAGTTAAGACAACCCATACCGTGCCATTCGGTAACATTCCAATGTACGACCGAATTCTCGTCCCGACCGATGGTTCGGAGGAGACGACGTGCGTCATCGCACACGCCGCCGAACTGGCCGAGGCGCACGGCGCGGAACTGCACGCGATATACGTCATCAACTCCTCGACGTTCGCCAGCCTCCCCATGGAGTCGTCGTGGGAGGGCGTCTCCGACATGCTCGAAGAGGAGGGAAAATCGGCGCTCGAAGACGCCCGCCACGTCGCGGAGGAGTACGACGTTTCGCTGACGACCCACTTGCTCGAAGGGCCGCCGAACAAGGAAATCGTCCGCTACGCCGAACTGGACGGTTTCGACCTCATCGTGATGGGAACGCACGGACGCGGCGGCATCGACCGCCTCCTGCTCGGCAGCGTGGCCGAGCGCGTCGTCCGCGCTTCGACCGTCCCCGTCCTCACGGTCCGCGTCGGCGGTGAGGACGACGGACCGGACGTCTCGGCGACCGGCAAAGCACACAGCAGTAGCTGAACCTGAACGCCGTCAGTTCCAACCTTCGACATCTTCATCGGTCGTCAGTTCGCCGGGCGAAGGTGGTCGCAATCGCCCGCGTGAACGCGGACGTCTCCATCGTCAGTCTCGACGACCAGCGCGCCCGGCGTGACGATATCGACCGCTGTTCCAACCACGTCTCCGTTCGTCGTTTCGACCCGTACCCGCTGGCCCAGCGTCGCCGACAGTTCTCGCCACGCCGGAAGGACGGCATCCACGTCCGTTCGGAGCGCGTCGAACTCCTCTAGCACCCGTTGGACGAACACCCGTCGGTTCACGCTCCCGACGACTTCCTGCACGCTCGTCGCGCCCTCCGGGAGGTCGTCGGCCGGGATGTTGACGTTGATTCCGGTGCCGACGATTACCCACGAGACGCGATTCGCCTCGCCTTCCATCTCGGTGAGGATGCCACAGAGCTTCTCTCCGCCTCTCGCTCCGGCGGCGGTGCCTTGCTCCGACTGGCCCTCGCTCGTTTCACTCACGAGGACGTCATCAGAACTCCGGTCCGACTGGCCCTCGTTCGCTCGTTCCTCGCTCACGAGGACGTCGTTCGGCCACTTTATTTCCGCCGGGACGCCGGCCTCCCGCGCCGCTCGCGCCACCGCGACGGCGGCGGCGAGCGTCAGGAGCGGCGCGTGCGCTGGCGGGATGTTCGGGCGAAGCACGAGGCTCAACCAGACGCCGCCGGACGGACCGACCCACGTTCGTTCGAGACGCCCCCGTCCGCCGACCTGCTCGTCCGCCAGTACGACGACATCCTCGGCACCCTCCTCGGCCAGTTCCCGCGCTCTGTCGTTCGTGCTCCCGATGGAGTCGTGATATTCGACGGAAAAGGGTGCGTCGAGTCCGTACTCGACCGATGGACCGAACTCGGGGACGTCATCGAGGAGGTAGCCATCGCTCGTGCTCTCGATTTCGAACCCGGCGGTGCGAAGCGCCTCGACGTGTTTCCAAATCGCGTTCCGCGAAATGTCGAGGCTGTCCGCGAGTTCCGGCCCGGAAACTGGACCGTCCGCGAGCGCGTCCAAGACGGCCCGCCGTGTCTCGTTCATACCGTCCGATAGGAACCCGTTCGACAAGAATCGTCCCGTTTGGTCGCGGCGTCCGTCACCGCCGGTTCCATCCGTCCCGAATTCTGTCCGGTTCCGACAGCAACCACGCTCCGGCCGATTTCAACCACGTTCCGACGCGAATCGGCTGGAAACCCAAGGGATAAATTCGAAGTAGAGAGTGCATACAACCATGCACTCCAGGTTCGTCGAGATGTTGCAGCGAAACGCGGACCACGCCGCGGCGTTCCGGACCCGATTTGACGACGTACAGGACTCCCAACGACCGGGCGTCGTCACCGTCTGTTGCTCGGACTCGCGCGTCCTGCAGGACCATATCTGGGGGAACGAGGAACCCGGCGACGTCTTCACGTGCGGCAACATCGGAAACCGCGTCGTCCAGCGCACGGACGACGGTGAAGTCGTCTCCGGCGACGTGCTCTACCCGGTCGAGCACACGGGGACGAAAACCGTCGTCGTCGTGGGACACACGGGCTGTGGAGCCGTCACGGCGACGTACGACGCTTTGACGGACGGCGTGTCCGAACCCGCGGGTATCGAACACTGCCTCGACCTGTTGAAACCCCGCCTCGAAGCGGGCGTCGAAGCGCTCCCGGACGACGTGGACCGGGCGGGTGCCATCAACCGCCTCGTCGAGTACAACGTCGATAGACAGGTCGAATTCCTCCTGGACAGCGACGACATCCCGGACGACGTGGACGTCATCGGCGTCGTCTACGACTTCCAGGATGTCTACTCCGGGGAGAGAGGAGAAGTCCACGTCATCAACGCGAACGGCGAAACCGCCGTCGAAACGTTGCGAGACGACCACGAGGAGATAGGCGGACGAATCGAGCGGCTCTGGCAGTACTGAGGACGCGACCGCGACACTTTCGAACCGCCCTCCCCACCGATGCCTTCCGAGACAACAGCCTTGCTCCGTTCGATTCGTCGCCGATCTGCAGGTATTCTTCGAACTCCTCTCGGAACAGTGGAGCAACGATTCGGAGGGAGCGTGACCGCGACGGCGGGACTACAACCCACCCCACAGCGCGAGCAGTCCGAACCCGACGATAATCACGCCCGCGAGTCGGTTCACCCGGCGCATGGTTGACCGTCCGAATCGCGTCCGGAAGTGCCCCACGGCGGAACTCAACGCGAACCACCAGAGCGCCGACCCGAGGAAGACGCCGCCGACCAGCGCGGCGGCGTCCGTATCGTTCCCCGACACTCCGACGCCCAACCCGGTGAAGATGCCGACGAAGGCGAGGATGGTCACGGGGTTGGTTATCGTCAAGAGAAACGTCGAACCGTAGTCTCGCACGAGCCCGGGTACGTCCGGTGTGGACGCGGTGGACGCGGTGGGTCCGGTAATTGCGGTGGGTACGGTTTCCGCTGGTTCGGCGCGGAGCGACTGTACGCCGAGGTACAGGAGGAGGACCCCGCCGCCGAGACGGATGCTCGTCCGGTGGGCGAGCAGCGTCGAGGACAGTATCGTGATTCCGAATCCGGCGATGGTGCCGTACACGGCGTCCGCGGACGCCGCTCCGAGTCCGCTGACGAAGCCCGAGAGCCGTCCCTTAGAAAGCGTTCGCTGGATGCACAGGACGCCGATTGGCCCGACCGGTGCCGCAATCGAGACGCCGAGAACGATACCCTGAATCAGAATGGCGATTGTCGTCGTTAATACGCATCACCTCTACCACCGAGAGGTCGTTCGCATCTAAATGCCTTCCGCATTCGTGGTTCTTGTTAACGATGAACAATCAAGGTGGTGTTCGGAATGCTAATATGAATGGTTGTTCAATTACTCAAGCGTGACCCAGGACACGACCAGACTCCGGCGATTCATCGCGGACGAGACCGACGGATGCTGTGACGCCGACGTCGAAGCGCGACTCGACGAACTCGAATCCTTCACGGGGGGGATTCCGGACGACTACGCGACCGATTTGGACGCGTTGAAAACCCTCGGGAACGAGACTCGGTACCGAATCACACGATTGCTTGCCGCCGCGGAGGACGAACTCTGCGTCTGTGAGATAACCCCGTCGTTCGACGTGAGCGAGAGCGCCGTCAGCCACGCGCTGTCCGACCTCACCGACGCCGGGTTGCTGTCCCGCCGAAAAGAAGGGACGTGGCGCTATTATCGGACGACGGCGCGGGCGGAACGGGTCGTTGCGGCGCTCGACGCGACACGAGGTGAAAACGAATGAGCGAAAATACGGACACGACCGACGAGGAGCACAGGAATCTCGATGCCGCGGAACAGCGACGCGCCGTTCGCAACCGGTACGCCCGAATCGCCACGGAGACGGACGGTTGCGCCGACGGAGACGGTTGCTGTGACGAATCGGCCACGCAGAGTTCGGAGCAACTCGGTTACGACGATGACGAAGTGAACTCGGTAGCGGACGGCGCGGACTTGGGACTCGGGTGCGGAAATCCGAACGCCATCGCGTCGCTCGAAACGGGCGACACGGTGCTCGACCTCGGGTCCGGTGCGGGATTCGACTGCTTCCTCGCCGCACGGGAGGTCGGCGAGTCCGGGCGGGTTATCGGCGTCGACATGACTCCCGAGATGGTCGAGAAGGCTCGGGAGAACGTCGTGAAGAACGACGCGACGAACGTCGAGTTCCGCCTCGGCGAAATCGAACACCTCCCCGTCTCCGACGAGACGGTCGACGTCATCATCTCGAACTGCGTCATCAACCTCTCGCCGAACAAGCCGCAGGTCTTCCGCGAGGCGTTTCGGGCGCTCCGCCCGGACGGACGGGTGGCCGTCTCGGACGTCGTGATGACCGCTCCCATCCCGGATGCGGTTCGAACGGATCCCGAATCCGTGGCCGCCTGCGTCGGTGGCTCCTCGACAATCGACGAACTGCGAGCGATGCTAACCGAGGCCGGTTTCGTCGACGTCGAGATAACGCCGAAAGAGGACAGCGAAGAGTTCATCCGCGAATGGGACGACAGCCTCGACCTCGGCGAATACATCGTCTCCGCGGCGATAACGGGCCGGAAGCCTCGACAGGGTGAGAGCGAATGACGGAGCAAAATGACGGCACCGTCACGGTCGCGTTCGTCTGCGTACAGAACGCGGGGCGGAGTCAGATGGCGACCGCTTTCGCCGAGCGAGAGCGTGACCGGCGGGGACTCGAAGACCGGGTACGCATCGTCACCGGTGGAACCGACCCCGCGAATCACGTCCACGGTGTCGTCGTCGAAACGATGGCCGAGAACGGGTTCGACCTCGGAGACCGGACTCCGCGAAAAATCACGCACGACGAGACGATGAACGCGGACATCGTTATCACGATGGGCTGTTCCGCGGAGAACGTCTGTCCGATGACGTGGCGGGGAGACGCCCGCGACTGGGCGCTCGACGACCCGCACGGACGGGAAATCGAGGCGGTGCGGGGAATACGGGATGACATCGAGCGGAGGGTCTCGGAACTGTTCGACGAACTCGCCGAGAACGCCACTGAACGAGGTGTCTAACGGGTGCGGTTTCGCCGAAGAGCACCGCGTCACTTTTAGCCCCCGTCGGAGAATCCGCAGTATCCACGCCTATGTCTCCTACTTTGTTCCCGGCGACCATCGAAAGTGAACGGCTTCGGTACGTGCCGCTACACGAGTCGGTCGACGTTCTCGACCTCTACGAGTATCACCGCTCCGGCGAGATGGATGCCGTAATGCGCCCGCTCGGGGAGACGCCTCACGCGACGCCGAAGGAAACGATGGACGAACTGACCGAAGTCAGGGACGCGTG
The DNA here is from genome assembly GCF_000376445.1 of Haladaptatus paucihalophilus DX253. Classification (NCBI taxonomy): domain Archaea; kingdom Methanobacteriati; phylum Methanobacteriota; class Halobacteria; order Halobacteriales; family Haladaptataceae; genus Haladaptatus; species Haladaptatus paucihalophilus. Next base: position 738,336 of record NZ_AQXI01000001.1, read on the forward strand.
GGAGTCCGGCGAACGGGCGACCTACGCCATGCGGTCGAACGCGGACGACGAATTCGTCGGCGTCGCCGAGCTGTGGCTCGAATGGGACAAACGCAAGACGTCGTTCGGAATTTGGGTTCGAGAGCCGTGCTGGGGACGCGGCTACTCCGCAGAGCGGGCGGGAGCGATGCTGTACGTCGCCTTCGAACTGCTCGACCTCGAACTCGTGAGCGTCGGACACGAACCCGAAAACGAGCGGTCGAAACGCGCCATCGAGAAGTACGTCGATGCCTACGGCGGGCAGTACGACGGCATCCTCCGAAATTGGCTTCCGCCGGGCGATTCCGGCGGCCCGCGGGACTTACGCGCGTACACCATCTCGCAAGCGCAGTGGCGCGAGAACGTTGCGGACGAAGAACTGGCGACGATTCGGGTCGTTCGGTAAGTCTCACGAGGTCGCTCGCCGTTCGATACGGCGTCTTCACGCGAGAGCGGTCGTTCCCTTCAGTCCCCCGACGTCGAGCCTGACTTTTGCGGTGCCAACCACGCCGCGAGTCCGCTGGAGTCGGCGGCGTGTTCGGCGCGGAAGCGAGCCCATTCGATGCCGACTTTCAGGAGAAAGAACCCGCCGAAGAGTACGCCCCCGCCGCCGATGTTTCGCTAGAATTCCCACCGCGATTATCGATTTTCTCTTTGCTCCACCTTGTTCAGATTCCCAACAGATGTGATAGATTCTGTGTGGATTGCCTCTATTTTCAGGGTGGAACGAACTACGGATTTCCAACGAACCGGTGTCGGCGGGCCAGATAGAAGGTCGCAATCAGTACGTTCAACAGCGGAACAAAGATGAACAAGTAGAGGAGGGTTGGCGTCCATTTCGACTTCTCGCTCACATACGTTCGGTCGTAGTAGAGTGCGAACGGGGCGAACAGGGAGAGTGCGTAATTCACGACGGTTAGCACTGATGCCGTCTCACTCAGATATCCTGAAACCTGTAGTCCGACATGCTGTGCGAAGGCGGTGTTCAGGAGAGTTACCGACAGCCAAAGGAGGAACGAAATGGGTATCGACAAAATCGGAACCCACCAACTGCCGGGAAACAGCACTTTGCGGCTTTGTTTTGTGGCCATTCACTTTCGTCCATGACACAGATGCACGCAATCAGTAATAGCTCTTCGTGACGATTTTCAAACTGTGCGTTGTGTCAGTCGCTACCGATTCTCGCGTTGCTCCACCTTGTTCAGTTCGATGAGCAACCGGAAAATCGCCTTCACCAAATTCGAGTCCACCTCGAACTTCTCGGCGTTCTCGCCCGCCCGGTCCATCACGCGTTGTTCCTGTGACTCGTCCGTCGTCGGGATGTCTTGGGCCGACTTCACCTCCGCCACCGTGTCCGCGACGTAGGTCCGTCGGGCGATGAGTTCCACCAGTTCGCGGTCGATGGATTCGATTTCGTCGCGCAGTTCGTCGAGCGTCATATCGTTCGGGTTCCGTCTGTTTGCGTCGTCGTTAGCCATGTCGTGCCCTCCAATGACTGCCAGCTTTTCCGTACGTCCTCTAAAACCTCTCGCCCGCCGACGGCGACGAAACTCGGGCCGGTTCCCGACAGCGAAACGCCCGCCACGTCCGGCAGAGCTTCCACCATGGGGTCGGCCGAAAACCCGAGCGCACCGCAGAAGGCGAAGCCGTTGACGGTCATCGCCCGGCCGTAGTCGCCGTCGAGCGCGAGTTCGGCCACCAGTTCGGCCATCGGCCCGACCTGCCGACACCGGGAGACGTCCGCGTCGGCGGAGAACGACCGCTCCGGCGGCGTCCACACCAGCACGTCCCAGTCCACCTCGTCGCGGGTGAGCAGTTCGTCCGTCGAGTTGTCGGTGACGGTGACGCCGCCGAGCATGCTCGCGCTGGCGTCGTCGAACGCACCGGTGACCGTCACGCCCACGTCGCGGGCCGCCTGCACGCCGATTCGGCAGGCGTCTTCCCGCCGCATCTCGATATCGAGCGCCGAAAGCGTCGCCAGCACCGTCGCGTTCGCGGCGGCGCTCGAACTCTTCAGGCCGGAAGCCATCGGCACGTCGCTCTCGGTGCGGACCGTCGCGCCGAACGCCTCGTCTTCGACGTCGAGGACGAGTTCCGCACAGCGTTCGATGAGTCGAGCGTCCGCGTCGGGAGCGTCGGCGATTTCGCCCCGTATCTCGCCGGAATCGTCCAGTTCGACCTCCGCGGTCGTCGAGATGGCGATGGCGAACGCCGACCCGACACCGGTCGCCAGTGCGTTGAGTATCGTCCCGGCGGCGGGTGCTTTCGCGCGACCGTGCATGGTCGGCCTTCGCGGGTATCCGTCTTGAGGATGGCGGTAGACGCAATACGTGATGCCGTCACGCGGCCGCGGACGATTCGGTCGGTTCGTCCGTCGGGTCCTCTAGTTCACCGACGATTTCCTCCAATGCGTCGGTTGCGGTGATGAGGCCGACGACTTCTCCGTCCTCCATCACCAGCGCGAGTTCCTGATTTTCGGCCTGGAACTGGTCCACCACGTCGCTGATGGATGCGTCCGCCACGACGGTCGTCGGCGGGTGTGCCACCTCCTCGATGGTCGTCTCTCCCGACCGGAGCGCGTCGTCCGCGCCGTACAGCGCGGGCATGTAGACGTTCCCGTGGTACTCGGAGAGCGACTCGCCGACCAGCGGAAACCGCGTGTGCGGATTGTTCTTGGCGCGTTCGACGTTCTCGTCGAGGGACGCGGACGTCGAGAGGGAGACGATGTCCTCGCGCGGAATCATGACGTCTCGAACCGGTATCTCGCCGATTGCGAGCGCGTTCAGGACCTCCCGATGGCGCTCGTCCGCGAGGTCGCCTCGTTCGAGGACGGAGCCGAGTTCCTGGTGGAGGTCGGCGCGGGTTTCGATGGCGTCCGCTTCCGCGTCCTTCCACGCGCCGGTGATTTCGACGCCGAACAGACGCAGCGTCCACTTCGCCACCCCGTCGCCGAGCGTGATTATCGGAGCGATGCCCCGATGGAACCAGTACAGCGGGGTCGCGCCGTACCGACAGACGAACTTCGTGCGCTCGACGCCGAGGTACGTCGGCGTCTGTTCCCCGTGGGTCAGGTGGACGAGGTTGATGATGAGGAATCCGAGGAGCGCCCCCGCGCCGACCGACGCCAACCAGGTCCCCGCGAATATCGGCTCGAAGATGGCGGCCAGCGCCGGTTCGGCGACGATACCGACCGCGATGCTGGATGCGGTGATACCGACCTGACAGCTCGTGAGGTAGATTTCGAGGTTCTCCGTCATCTCCCACGCCCTCCGCAAGTCGGGCGAGTCGAACTCCGATTCGGAGTACTGGCGGACGCGGGTCAGCGCGAACTCGATGGCGACGAAGTACCCGTTCGCCAGTATCAACAGTAGTCCGGCGGCCAACCGCGCAGCTATCACCACGGTGTTCATCGTCCGTGCGTAGCGGTTCCACTCATTTGATACTACTGGCTCGTTTCAAACCATCTTCCTATGATGGCGATTGGAAAATGAGATTTTCAAATAATATTGCGCCGATGTTTGTGTCCGTCAAGTTCATTGGTGGCATCAACCGTCCGTCGAGTCTCGGGCATTACGTCGAATCTCGGGTCGGTATGCTCTCCCGCGTGGGTCGTCCGACGGGGTGCGAACGAATCGTTGCGCCGGAACGGGGGTCTTTTCCCCGTCCCCGACAAACCGCCGGGTATGAGTGTCCGCAACGACGTTTCCCCCGATACGCTCGGCGTCGAACTCACCGAGGACGGCATCGTCGTCGAATACACGGACGGCCGGGAGGTCTTCTACAACGGGATTCCGAAGAAGGTACAGGGGACGCTTCGAACGCAACCAGGAAAGCTGATTCAGGTGCTCGTCACCGACCCGACCGAGACGGAGGGCGTCATGACCTACGTCAACGACCGGGACACCCACGACGAAATCCTGCAAGAGACGGGCGTCGGCCGAGTCATCCTCGAACCCGGCGAAGAGGAGGAACTGTTCCCCGGAGTGACGGTCCGGGCCGACGGCTACGCCGTCGAAGTCGAGGCCAGTCCGAAAATTGCACGCGGGCGAGTGTTCGTCTTCGAGGAGGACGAACTGGGCGAGCGCTCGTTCGAGTTCGTCGAGGACGACGACGAATAATGCCGCTCGCAAAGCGCTGGCTGGAACTCGACAGGGGGACGGTCGCGCGGGCTCCGGAACGCTGGGCGATGTACGAACTGGGGACCGACGGCGAGGTACTGGAAATCGGCGTCGGCGTCCTCCGCGACGAGTTGAAAACCGCGCTCACGTACGGCGACGCCGAGCAGGTCCGTTGGGAGACGTGCCAATCGCGGGAAGGAGCGGAGGAGTTGGCCGCGGAACATCGGGAACGGGCAGGGCTGGACTGAGTAGTGGTTGACTGGTAGCCGCCGGAACTCAGTTGACGAGCGGTGACGTCGGTTCCTCGTCCGCGTCCTTCCACTCGCCCAGTCCTTCGGGGTCGAGATGGATGTGGACGTCGCCCACGTCGTCGCGGGCGATGAGTGAGTCTCGGAGTTCGGTTTCGATGTCGTGAGCTTCGATGAACGTGTGGTCGGCCGCGACCTCGGCGTGGAACTCGATTTCGAGGACGGTTCCGGCGTGGTAGGCGGTGAAATCGTGTACACCGTGAACGTCGTCGTGGGAGAGCACTTCGTCCCGAATCTCTTCTCGGACGGGTTCCGGGGCGGCGGTGTCCACGAGGTAGTTGACGTTCTCCCGCGAAATCTCCACGCCCTGGTGGATGACGAGCAGGCTGACCACTCCGCCCGCGAGCGGGTCGAGAACCGGGAACCCGACGGCCATTCCGGCGACGCCGACCATCGCCGCGAGCGTGGTGTAGAGGTCGTTTTTGCTGTCGGCGGCGAGCGCGGCGAGGCCGGACGACCCCACGTTTCGGTTGACGCGTTTGGTGTACCAGTAACAGAAGGCGCGGTCGAAAAAGGCGAAGGCGAGTCCCCCAGCGAGGGCGATGCTGTAGGTTGCCTCCGGCGCGGAGCGAATCGTTTGTCCAGCGTCGTACAGCAGTTTCAGGCCGAGCAGGACGAGCGTCCCGCCGACGAACAGGGCGGTCAGCGGTTCGACCCGCTCGTGTCCGTGCGGGTGGTTCGAGTCGGGTCCGTGAAAGGAGAGACGTCCCCAGACGAGGACGACCGCACTCGCCAACAGGTCGGCCACCGAGTGGGCGGCGTCGGCGACGAGCGCGAGGCTTCCGAACGCGAGTCCGAGTCCCCCCTCCACCACGATTTTGAGGACGTTCGTCACCACGTTGGCCCACGACGCCTTGAGGAATTCGCTCCGGTGGTCGGCCATTCGTTCCTTCGTGGAACGCCCGTGGTTAAGAATATATGGATTAGAGTTGACAAATATCGGTTTTAGAGTGAGTCTAAAACACACGGTAATCGGTTACACGGTGACTCGGACGCAACATCACGTAATTCGGCGCGACATCACCACCACGCCGAGGACGATGAGTCCGATTCCCCAATAGAGCGAATCGTACGGTAGCACCTTCAGGAGGAGCGTGACGACGCCGGACGTGAACAGCGACCAGCCGATTGTGGTATCGTACCCCATAGTACGTTCCCGACTGCCACTCGGTTTAAGCTGTCGGCAGTGGTGAACGTCCGCGTGGCAATCGACGCGCGTTCGTCGCCGTTTGCCCGCCATTATCCGTCCACCGATGCCGCCGTCACCTGCTCCCGTTCGTCGTGTCCGCTACTGGATGTAGCTCGGGTCCTCCGCGTCGCAGTGTTCCTCGTGCTGTTCCGCGTCGCTCCGGTCGTCGAACATCAGTCCGCACTGCTCGCACTGGTACCATGTCGCATCGTCGCGCTCGGTTCGAGCAACCATAATTGAACAATCGGCAGCATCGGACAAAGGGGTTTCTCCGGGAAACCCTGAAGACGGTGGGGTGACGAGTAGGGAATATGACGAATACACCGACGGTTACGCTTACCGTCCGGGGTGCGGAAAAGCGCGACGGCGGGCGGGGTATCGCCCGAATCGCCGACGAGGCCCGACAGCAACTCGGCGTGCTGAGCGGCGATACGGTCGCCGTCGAGGGGAACGGAACGACGGTCGTCAAGGTGTGGCCCGCCGCGAGCACGGTGCCGGAAAACACCATCCAAATCGACGCCGAAACGCGGACGAACGCGGGCGTCAGAATCGGCGACGAGGTTTCCGTTCGTCCCATCTCCGTCTCCGACGCGGACTCCATCACGGTCGTCCCGAAGGCGAACTTCTCGCTCGACGACGTTGACACGCTGGAGCGGGCGGTGAAGCGGGAACTGCTGGACCGTCCGGTTCAGTCCGGTGAGCGCGCGCGAATCGAGCGACTCGGCGACGCGGGACTATTCGTCGTCACGCGGACGAATCCCGGTGGAACCGTCCGCGTGACGAACGACACGAACGTGAAAGTCTCCCTCTCGGATATGGTCGAATCCGTCTCCACATCCTCCACCGACGCCGACGATTCGACCGACGTCACCGGCGCGGCGTACGAGGACATCGGCGGACTGGACGATGAACTCCGGCGGGTCCGCGAGATGGTCGAACTGCCGCTCTCGAACCCCGAACTCTTCCGCCGGTTGGGTATCGACCCGCCGAAGGGCGTGTTGCTCTACGGCCCGCCCGGAACCGGAAAAACCCTCATCGCCAAGGCGGTCGCCAACGAGGTGAACGCCCACTTCGTCTCCGTCTCCGGCCCGGAAGTGATGAGCAAGTACAAGGGAGAAAGCGAGGAACGCCTCCGCGAAATCTTCACCGAAGCGAACGAGAACGCCCCCGCCATCATCTTCTTCGACGAGGTGGACAGCCTCGGCGGGAAGCGCGACGAGGAAAGCGACATGGAGAACCGACTCGTCGCCCAGATGCTGTCACTGATGGACGGGTTGGAGTCCCGCGGGGAAGTCGTCGTCATCGGCGCGACGAACCGCGTGGACGCCATCGACCCGGCGCTCCGGCGCGGCGGGCGCTTCGACCGCGAAATCGAAATCGGCGCGCCCGACGAGGGCGGCCGCCGCGAAATCCTCGAAGTCCACACCCGCGGGATGCCGCTCGCCGACGACGTGGCGGTCGAACGACTCGCCGCGACGACTCACGGGTTCGTCGGTGCCGACCTCCACACGCTCGTCACGGAGGCGGCGATGGCGGCGCTCCGGCGCGCGCGCGACGACGGCGCGGACGACGACGCGTTGCTCTCCGTCGAGGTGACGCGGGGGGACTTCAACACCGCGCTGGCGAGCGTCGAACCGTCCGCGATGCGCGAGTTCGTCGCCGAAGCACCGGACATCTCCTTCGAGGACGTTGGGGGACTGAACGACGCGAAGCAGACGCTCATCGAGGCCGTCGAGTGGCCGCTCTCGTACTCGAATCTGTTCGAAGCGACGCGGACGGAACCGCCGAGCGGCGTCCTCCTCTACGGCCCGCCCGGAACCGGGAAGACGCTCCTCGCCCGCGCGCTCGCTGGCGAGAGCGACGTGAACTTCGTCTCCGTCGCCGGACCGGAACTGCTGGACCGGTACGTCGGCGAGAGCGAGAAGTCAGTTCGGGAGGTGTTCGACCGGGCGCGACAGGCCTCCCCCGCCATCATCTTCTTCGACGAAATCGACGCGCTCGCGTCCCAGCGGGGCGAGTCCCACGAAGTCACCGAACGGGTCGTCTCGCAACTGCTGACCGAACTCGACGGCCTGACCGAGAATCCGAACCTCGTCGTCCTCGCGGCGACGAACCGCCGCGAGGCCATCGACCCCGCGCTCCTCCGTCCCGGGCGACTCGAATCCCACATCGAGATTCCGGCCCCCGGCGAGGAGGGTCGTCGCAAAATCCTGTCCGTCCACGCGGGCGACAAACCCCTCGCCGACGACATCGACCTCGATTGGTTGGCGACGGAACTGGAGGGGTACACCGGTGCCGACATCGAGGCGCTCGTCCGCGCCGCGTCGATGCGCGCCATCCGCGAAGCGGCCGACGAGTTGACGCCCGAGGAAGCCAACGAGCGCGCTGACGAAATCGTCATCGAGCAGCGCCACTTCGATGCCGCCCGTGAGTTCGTTCAGCCGACGCTATAGTCAGATATTACGTCGTATCTCGGTTTCGAGTACTACACGAGCGATTCGTGATTTCTACCCGTTCGGTCGGCTCCGGGCCGTCGAGCCTCGTCGGTTGCCGAACGTAGTAGACGGAGACGTTCGTCAGGTCATCGTCGTGCGTTTCGTTCCAACGTTGACAGACGTACTTGGCGAACGCCGGTCGAAGCGTCCCGTAGTCGCGCCGCTGGAGGTCGAGGAGATATACCAGCCACCGATGACTGGGGAATCCGAGCCCCTCATCGGACGGGCGGTCCCAACGAACGGCACCCCGATGAAACGCGTCCACTTCCCGCCCTGATTCGAGTCGCCCGGGAACGACGTACCACCCGTCGGTTCCTCGCGGTTCGGGTGCGAACATGCTCCAGCGATGTTCGGCCGGATTCACCGTATCCTCTACCTGTTCTGGCGTTCGGACGTACCCGAGTGTCGCGGCGTTCCAGACGAGGACGAACACGAGAAGGAATGTCAAAATAAGCGGTGTGATTCGTTCTATTCCCTGACGGACGTCATTCAGAACCTTCGGCGTCCGAGGGTGAGGAAAGGCACGTTCACACCAACTCATCCGACGTGCCTCGTCGCGTGCCCCCACGACCGGTTCGACGAACCGGTCCACGGAATCCCAGACGACGCTCGGGAGAAACGGAAGCAGTGCCGTGATAGAAATCAACGGAAAGAGACCGAGATGCATGGTGAGAAACATTCCAAAGTGCATCCCGATGAATAGCGATGCGAACGCCGCCCGCGACCAGCCAGTCAGGAGTATCAGGAGCGCCGACGTCACGATCATCGTGAACCAGAACTTGTCGAAGACGTGAAGAATCGTCGGATACCGGGCCAAAGCGTCCCCGACGAACGTGGTGAGATTGTGGAGACTGAACACGTACTCCACCGCAACGCCGCGCGTCCACAACTCGCCGCGGAGTTTGAACAGCGCATTCGCGGTGTAGATAACGACGACCTGAACCAACAACCCGGCGGACGCGAGGCTCACAACTCGCTCGTCGTGGCCCTCGTCGTACAGCGAATCGACGGAGCAGCGTTCACCCAACGGTAAGAAGATACCCCACAGAAGCAATCGCCGAAGCAAGGAATCTCCAGCGTTCAGGAGGACTGGATTTCGAGCATGTAACGACACGAGGAGAACGAACGAAATCGCCGTCGAAACCCTCGTTCGATAGCCGACGAGAAGCAACAGAGCGAAGATGGCGGCAACGATAAACAAGACCGCTTGAAACCACGCCGCTCCCGAAATCGTGTGGATCGAAAGGTGAGAAAGCCCGGGGAACCGCGTTTCGAGAACCGAGCGGGGTAAAACACCGGAGTCTGTGTAGAAAACAGCGAGGTCGCGCGACCGGAGAACCAGATCGGAGAGCAACAAGAAGCCCAGGAATATCCGGAAGGTTGCCAACGCTCGTGTGTCGATTTCAAACCGACGGGCGAGAGCAGTGCGACCCCGTTCACCAATATTTGTCGCGGTCGCGAACATATCCATGTCCGCGAATATTTTTAATATTATATAAGTCTTCTATATTTCATATAAACTAACGTCGTATACCCTATCCAAATCGGTGTCACTCATCCCCTTTGACCTACAATCTCCACAAACGACCTCGTAACTCATTCCTCAAGCGTCACGTCGAACGTCCGTCGTATCGCCGCACACTGCATCGACAGCGGCATGCTCGGTTGGACCGACGCGCCGCTGGTTCCGTTCCCGTCCTCGGCGTGTTTCGCCGCCAGTTCGGGCGTACAGGGGAGGTGGACGAAGCCCATCGGAACGTCGCGGTTCTCGCGCTCCAGATACGCCCGCGTCGAGTAGAGGGCGTTGTTGCAGAGGTGCGTCCCGGCGGTGTTCGAGACGTGAGCCGGAATCCCGGCGTCGAGCAGGGATTCGACGACGGACACGACGGGCAGCGTGGCGAAGTAGCCCGCCGCCTCGCCGCCGCGGATTCGCTCGTTTCGCGGCTCCGCGCCCGCGTTGTCCGGCGTGCTCCCCGAGTCGTTGACGTTGATACCCACGCGCTCGACGCTGATTCCCGCCCGTCCCGCCGCGAGACCGGTGGCGACGATTGCGGTCGGGTCGTGGGTTTCGATGTGGTCCCGCATCGCTTCGAACGCCGCGTCGAACTCGACCGGGAGGACTTCCCCGACGATTTCGTGGCCGCCGAGTTCCTCGCCGTCGAGTTCGCGCGCCACCATCTCGCTCGGGTTTTCGTCGTCGTCGCCGAAGGGTTCGTAGCCCGTCAGGAGCAGCGTCATGCACGGACGATTTCGGCGCGGCGGCTTAGTTGATGGTGTCGCGGAAAGGCGGACGGATTGGGTCGGATATCTCGACGAACATCGCGCCGAAACCACGAGGGGACCGGGATGGCGCGTAAAATCGTGACCCGTGTGAAGTCGTGTGGCTCCGACGCCGACCGTCACCCGAGGACGATGAGCAACAGCGGAACGACGAGCAACGTGAGGAGAAATCCGATGAAGTAGGTTTTGGTCCCGACGATTTCGTTCTGCATCGCGTCGATGAACGGCGTGTACAGCGGATAGAGAACGAGCGTCAGGAGCGTCACCAGTAGGCCGATGCTCAACAACAGGACGACGGTCTGCACGCCGACGGGCGTGTCGAGGGCAACCGCGATGATGAGCGTATCGACCAAGGTTCCGATGTTCGCGCCGAGGATGTACGGGATGATCTCGTTGCGCTTGACGTGGCCGCGGTTGTACAGCGGGACGATGACGCCGAGCGAGAACGCGACGCTCGTCGTCAGGCCGGTGATGACGAGTCCGAGGAAGAACGACGCCCACTTGTTTTGCAGTCGGGAGAGATAGCGGCGTCGAAGCCGTTGCTTGTCGAGACTCTTCAGTATCCGGTCGAACAGGCGCATGCTCAGGAAGATACAGAGGATGGCCACGATAAATGCCACTCCGGCACCGAGCACGTCGATGAGGCCGCCGGTAAGCGCCGAAAACACGTCCGGCGGTGACGCTCCCGTGGCGGGCGGGGTTCGCTCAACCGGGACCGTCGTTTGGACCAGCGGCATCGAGAGATACCCCACCACCAACACCGGAAGGTAGATGGAGTGCGTGAGGAGGAACGCGAGCAGGCCCATACTCACCGATTCGCGGAGCGAGTCGAGTTCCTCGTTGAGGTAATCGAACGTGCCGATAAAGATGACGATGGCCGCCGCGCCGAGTCGAGACCCGATTATCATCAGGAACAGTTGCGACGGCACGATGAGGTGCGAACTGAACAGGGAGAGCGAGAGCGCGGCGACGATGGAACCGTTCGCCAGCACGTACGAGGCGAACCAACTGGCCCCGAGCGCGGGCGCGTCGCCGACGACGACCCGGCGGAGGTTCCGTTGGAGGAACGGCGCGAGCGCGTCGGTCGTCGCCCCCAACAGTCGAATGGCGAACAGGAACAGGAGTATCGTCACGAGCAGTCGCACCGAGAGGACTACCGTCGGCTGTTCGGGCAATCTGTCGTGAACGGAGTCCCAACTAATGTGTCCCCACCGGAAGGACGTACTCCGTAGACGGTCTAAACGGTTGTCCTGAATTGGACGAACATCTCAGAAGCGGCGACATAAATAGAAGACGGAACGATATCACAATTTGCTCGCGCGAGGTAAACCGTTCACCACCAACCCCTCATCAGTCCCAGAACGCTTGCGTCCGGGCGTATTGCCGCTCTCTGGCCAAAATATCGCGGTAGAAATCGTCCTCGTCTTCCCTCAATTTGGCGATTATTCGCGCCGCGTTCTGCGGGCCGACGCCGCGGGCCGCGAGCGCGATGACGGCCCGCTTCCCGTGACTTTGGACGAGGTTCGCGGCGTTGTACGCCCGCCTCGTCATCTTCTCTTGTTCCTCGTCCTTGTCGTCGGCCCGCACCGCTTTGACCACCTCGTCGGCCCACGGATTGAGCGCGGCCACTCTGGTCGAACCGCACTGGACGCACTTGGGTTGGTCGTTGACCTTCCCGACCTCCGTCTTGCGTTGCCATTCCTGACAGTGCAAACAGAACAGGATAACGCGGTCGTTCTGAATCCGTTCTCGAACGGTTTGAATCACGCTCGCGTCGGCGTTCTCGGGGGCGAGCAGTTCCCGTCCCGAGGAGCGGCCGCCGCTACCGACCGGGGTCCGCCCGCCGGTCGTGACGATTTCGATGTCGCCCGCCCGAATATCGCGGAGGAGGTCCGCGGTCGCATCGACGGCGAGGTCGTCGTGGAACACTTCTCGAACCGCTTCGTCGTACATCGGCGTGTCCTCCAGCGCGCCGAGGAGACGGCCCATGGAGACGGGACCGCTTCCCTCCCAGCGGTTCAACGCGCCGAACTTCGCGGCGACCTGCGCGAGCGTGAACTTCAGGGTGTCCGAGCGCTTGAGCGAGAGTTCGATGAGCGGGCCGACGTGCTCGGGGTCGGTCTCGTGGAGGACTTCGACGACTTCGTGTCCGTCGATTTTGGCGGGAACGTCCAACTCGATTCGGTAGGGGTCGATGTCCATCCCGACCGAGGACCCGGTTCGCTGGCCGACCAGCGACGAGAGGACGCGCCCGAACGTCTCGTTCACCTTGTGGCCGAAGCAGGCGTTGACGACGATTTTCCCGGCGGCGAACTCCACGACGATTCGATCTGCCGTCGGAACCGGTGCGTCGGTCTCGGCCTGCCTGTCGAGTTGCGAGAGCGCGGATTCCGCGGTGTGCTGGTCGGTCGGGTAGCGGTTCGTGAACTCGCGGGCTACCCCCTCGCGCGGTGCCTCGCGCTCGAACTGCGGTCCCGCCACGGCGCGCATTTCACCCACTTCCTGGGCCACCTCGAACGGGACGGGTATCTCCTCGCCGACCCACGAGGGAACCTCGCCGCCGGGGTCCTCGATGGGCGAGACGTTGACCCGACTCTCGTCGTCGTCGATTTCGGCGATGCGCCACATCTCGCCGCGCTGGATGAACACCTCGCCGGGTTCCGCGAAGTTGACGACGAACCGCTCGTCCAGCGTCCCGATTTGCGACCCGCTGGCGATGTCGTGGACGGTGTAGGTCTCCTCGTCGGGAATCATCGACAGGTTGGCGTAGAAGTACTGCCACGTCTTGCCGGACTTCTCCAGCCTGTCGGCCTCCTCGTTCAGCCAGACCAGTCGATTGCCCTGCAACTCTCGCACGACGCCCTTGAACGTCTCCTCGTCCAAGTCGCGGAACGGATAGGCTCGCGTGACGATTTCGTATGCGCGCCGGGCGTCGATTTCCCCGAAGTCCATGACCAGACCGACGATTTGGTTTGCGACGGTATCCAGACTCGCGTGGTGGATGTGGGCCGGTTCCACGTCGCCGTCCGTTGCCTGTCGAGCGATGGCCATCGCCTCCAGCGCGTCGTCAGGGTTCGACGTGACGATGGTCCCGTTCGACACCTCGTCCATTCGATGGCCCGCCCGTCCCACGCGCTGGAGGAGACGGGCGACCTCCCGCGGACTCTGATACTGGACCACGTGGTCGATTCGCCCCACGTCGATGCCGAGTTCCATCGAGGAGGTACAGAGCAGGGCGTCGAGGTCCCCGTCCTTGAACCGGTCTTCCACGTCGATTCGGGCCTCCTTGGAGAGGCTTCCGTGATGAACGCCGATGTTCGCGCCGAGTTCCTTGAACCGCGACCCGAGCGCTTCGGCGGTCTGGCGCGTGTTGACGAAGATGAGCGTCGAATCGTGCGTTTCCACGATATCCCGAATCGCCCGAACGTGGCTGGCGATGTCCGGGTTCGTCATCAGTTCCCCCGCCAATCGCTCGTCCTCGTTCGTGATTTCGGGTTCGTGCACCCGGAAGTCCACCTTGCTCCCCACGTCCACTTCGATTATCTCGCATCCCCTGTCGCCGGTGAGGAACTTGCCGACCTCTTCGGGGTCGCCGACCGTCGCCGACAGGCCGATTCGCTGGAACTCGCCGGAGAGTTCCTGCAGGCGTTCCAACCCGATGGTCAACTGCGCGCCCCGCTTCGCGCTGGCGAGTTCGTGTACCTCGTCCACGACGACGTGATGGACGTCCTCCAGCGCTTTCCGTAGTTTCGACCCGGTGAGCATCGCCTGCAGCGTTTCCGGTGTCGTCACCAGCACGTCCGGCGGGTCGTTGGCCTGCTTCTGGCGCTGGTAGTCCGTGGTGTCGCCGTGGCGCACGTCGATTTCGATGTCGAGCGTCTCGCCCCACCACTCGAGTCGCTGGCGCATGTCGCGGTTCAGCGCCCGGAGCGGCGTGATGTAGAGCACTGAAATCCCAAATCTGGGGTTTGCCTCCGCTACGGAATCGAAGACGGGCAACATCGCCGTCTCGGTCTTGCCCGTCCCGGTCGGTGCGATGACGAGCCCGTTCTTTCCCTCCGCGAGCGGCGGAATCGCACGCTTCTGTGGCTCCGTCGGCGTCGAGAAGCCTCGCTCGGAGAGCGCCGACCGAACCTCCGAGCCGAGCCGCGCGAAGGCGGCAGAACCAGCGGCCTGCCTGTCCTGCATCGTGGTTTTCGTTGGGAGCGAAGCGAATTAAGCGCGTTGCCTACTCAGGTGTCGCCGTCCGTCGCTACGGTTCCACGACCAGTTTCCCGAGGAAGCTCTCTTCCAACACGTCGCGCTGTGCCTCGTCCACCTCGTCCAGCGAGTACGTCCGGGCGATTTCGGGGACGACTTCGCCGTCCGCGACGAGTCGGGCCAACCGCGCTAGCACCGCCGAAATGTCCGGGGTGTTGTACATGCTCATCAGCGTTATCGTCAGCTCCTTCGAGCGCGCGGCGGGGACGTTCTCGAACCCGGCCGCCACATCCTCGTTGCCGATGCCGACGATGCGGGCACCCGTCGCCGCCACGTCCGCGTCGAACTGGAGGTAGTCGTCCAGCCGGTGGTCGAGGATGACGTCCGGTTTCCCGGCCTCTTCCACCGCCTCCGCGAGGTCCTCCCTGCGGTAGTCGAGCACCGTGTTCGCGCCGACCGCTTCGAGGCGGTCGTGGTAATCCTCGCTCGCCGTCGTCGTCACGCGGGCACCGGTCGCGGCCGCGAGTTGCACCGCGACGTGGCCGACGCCGCCGCTACCGCCGTGCACGAGGCAGGTTTCGGCGGGTTCGAGGTCGCCGTGGTCGATGAGCGCCCGCCACGCCGTGACGCCGACGAGGGCGACCGCCGCGCCCTCCTCGAAGCCGACGCCATTCGGAAGGTGGGCGACCGTATCCGTCGGCGTCGTGGCGTACTCCGCGCACGTTCCGGGTCGGTCGTTCCCGAGGCCGGTACCGAACACCCGGTCGCCCGCCTCGAACTCCTCGATGTCGTCGCCGACGGCTTCGACCTCGCCCGCGAAGTCCGACCCCGGAATCCACGGGAGGTCGCCGGGCGAGTACGACCCCTCGCGGAAGTAGGTGTCCACGGGGTTGACCGCGGCGGCGCGGACCGCCACCAGCAGTTCGTCGTCGTCGGGTTCCGGTCGGTCGATGTCGTCTACCTGTAGCACGTTCGGCCCGCCGTGTTCGTGATAGCGTACTGCGCGCATGTGTGGGGCCACGATGGGAAGGAAAATAAGTCCGCAGGGGTCACAGTGACAGTATGTCCCCAACCGACGCGCCGAACCACATCGCCCATCGCGGGTTCGCCGACGACTATCCCGAGAACAGTCCGCTCGCGTTCGAGCGGGCGGCGGACTGCGCCGACGCCATCGAGATGGACGTCCAGCGGTGTGGCACCGGCGAACTCGTCGTCTTCCACGACGCGAAACTCGGACGGTTGACCGACGAGTACGGGTTGGTCCAGGACACACCGTGGTCGGTGCTCCGAGGCCTCTCGATTCTCGGGTCTGACGAGACGGTTCCGTCGCTGGAAACCGCACTCGACGCGGTTCCGGCGGGGACGGCCATCAACCTCGAACTGAAACACGTCGGGATGGCGGACCGAGTGTTAGACGCGGTGGGGGCAGTCGAAAACGAGATACTGCTGTCCTCGTTCGACTCGCGCGTTCTCCGGAACCTCCGGGAACGGGACGCAGACGTTCGACTGGCCTACATCAACCAGCGCGGGCCGAACTGCATCGACACTGCCGTCGATTTGGACTGCGCGTGTGTGCACCCCCGAGCGGACCTCTGCGACGCGTCGTTCGTGGCGCGGGCGCACGAGGCCGGATTGACCGTGAACTCGTGGACGGTGGACGACGAGGAGGGGGCGGCCACCCTCGCGGAGGCCGGCGTCGATGGTATCGTCTCCGACACGTCGGCGGTCTTCTGAAGTCCCCGATAAAAGGGCGGTAAATACGGCGAAATAATCGACGATAGACCGTCCGGCCGGACGTCAAAACGGGTCGCGGCAAAAACCGCCTTGGGCGTGAACCGGCGGGATTTAAGCGGCGCGGAAACCCCCTTTCGAACGCATGAGGCTACACGAGTATCAGGCGAAGGAGGTGTTTTCCGACGCGGGAATTCCGACGCCGGATTCGGCGCTCGCAGAGAGTGTCGAGGAAGTCGTCGAAGCGGCGGAGGACATCGGCTACCCTGTCGCGGTAAAAGCGCAAGTACACGTCGGCGGCCGCGGAAAGGCCGGCGGAATCAAACTCGCTGAAGACCGTGACGAGGCCGAGGAAGCCGCCGAGGACATTCTCGGAATGGACCTCAAGGGATACACAGTCGAACAGGTGTTGGTCGAAGGTGCCGTCGATTTCGTCAACGAACTCTACGTCGGCGTGACGATGGACCGCGGCGAGGGCAAACCGGTCGCAATGGTCTCCACGAAAGGCGGCGTGGACATCGAGGCCGTCGCCGAGGAGACGCCCGACGCCATCGCGCGGGAGCACATCGACCCGGCGTTCGGCATGCACCCGTACCAGGCTCGTAAGGCCGTGTTCGACGCGGGCGTGGACAAGGACATCGCCATGGACGTCGCGGGCGTCCTCACGACGCTGTACGACCTCTGGTCCGACAAGGACGCGAACGACGCCGAAATCAACCCGCTGATGGTCACCTCGGACGACGAGGTTATCGCGGCCGACGCGGTGCTCAACATCGACGACGACGCGCTCTTCCGTCACCCCGACCTCGCCGAGATGGAGGAGGACTCCTACGAGGACGACCTCGAACGCAAGGCCGGCGAGTACGGCTTCGACTACGTTCGACTCGATGGCAACGTCGGCATCATCGGCAACGGTGCCGGACTCGTCATGACCACGCTCGACCTCGTGGACTACTACGGCGGCGAACCCGCCAACTTCCTCGACATCGGTGGCGGCGCGAAAGCCGAGCGCGTGACGAACGCGCTCGACATGGTGTTCTCGGACGAGAACGTCGATTCGGTCGTCTTCAACATCTTCGGCGGCATCACCCGCGGTGACGAGGTTGCCAAGGGTATCAACGAGGCGCTCGAATCGCTCGACGAGATTCCGAAACCCGTCGTCGTTCGACTCGCCGGGACGAACGCCGAGGAAGGAATGGACATCCTGAACACCGACCTCGTTCAGGTCGAAGCGACGCTCGAAGACGCGGTTCAGCGTGCCGTCGAAAACGCGGAGGAAGAACAATGAGCATTCTCGTCGACGACGACACCCGAGTGGTCGTCCAAGGTATCACTGGCGGTGAGGGCAGTTTCCACACCGAACAGATGATGGAGTACGGAACGAACGTCGTGGCCGGTGCGGTCCCCGGCAAGGGCGGCCAGGAAGTGCAGGGCGTGCCCGTCTACGACACCGTGAACGAAGCGGTCGAGGAGGAGGACGCCGACGCGTCCGTCATCTTCGTCCCGCCCGCGTTCGCCGGAGACGCAATCTTCGAGGCGCTCGACACGGACCTCGACCTCGCGGTCGCCATCACGGAAGGCGTCCCAACGCAGGACATGTCGAAAGTGTACAAGCGCCTCTCGGAGACCGACACGCGCCTGCTCGGCCCGAACTGCCCCGGCATCATCACGCCCGGCGAGGCCAAACTCGGTATCCTCCCCGGCAACATCTTCGAGTCCGGGAACGTCGGTCTCGTCTCCCGTTCGGGGACGCTGACCTACCAAGTCGTGGATAGCCTCACCCAGCGCGGTATCGGGCAGACGACCGCCATCGGCATCGGCGGCGACCCGATCATCGGCACGGACTTCATCGACGCCCTCTCGCTCTTTGAGGACGACCCCGATACCGATGCCGTCGTCATGTGCGGCGAAATCGGTGGCGAGGACGAAGAGGAAGCGGCGGCGTTCATCGCCGAGAACATGGACACCCCGGTCGCCGGCTTTATCGCGGGCCGCACCGCCCCGCCAGGAAAGCGCATGGGCCACGCGGGTGCCATCGTCTCCGGCAGCGGCACCGGCACCGCCGAGTCCAAAATCAACGCCCTCAACGACGCGGGCGTCCCGGTCGGCGACACCCCCGAGGAAGTCGCGGACAACATCGAAGACTTCCTGTAAGCAGTCCTCGAACGGTTCGATTCTCGTTTCTTTTATCGCGCAACTGTATCGCTCGTCAGCCGAACGCTCGTCCGAACTGTCGGCCGAACGCTCGTCCAAAACATCCTTCAGATCCGCCTCCGTACACTCGTCCGATGAAAACCGAAGCGCTCGCCGGACGGAGCGCGACGGAACTCGTCGGGACCGCCATCCCGGTGGCGATGGGGCTGTTCACGCTCGCGTTGTTCCTCTTTTCGGGGAGAACGGTGCTGTTCGTCGGAGGAGCCATCGGCATCGGGTTGGTCCTCTTCTCCGGCCTCGTCAGCTATCGGGACGCCCGAAACCGAGGGTGATATTTTTCCGACCGGTTCCCGTTCGATTTCGTATGGACGATGCCGAACTACAAAAACGACTTCGCCGAATCGAGTACCGTCAGTATCTCATTCTCGCTCTGCTCGTCGTTCCGTATCTCGCCGAACTGGTCGGCGTCTGGGTCGCCGGTCTATTCGCCATCGTGGTCGGATTCGCCGCCTTCACGATGGTCGTCATCTACCGCCGAAACGACCGGAGCACGGCGTGAAGATATTCGATACCCGATATCCGGTTTCCGCCGCGCTCGATACCCGCCGTTCTCGATACCCGTCCTGTTCGCGTCAGCGCCGACTCGGGGTGCCCATCTCGTAGTCCGAAGAGAGGTCCAGCAGTCGTTCGACCATCGTCGGAAGCGTTCGCAAGCGGACGGTGTTCTCCTCGCGGCCGCTTTCGATGAGTCCCGCATCGGCTAACTTGGGGAAGTGAACGTGCCTGAGACTCGTCATCGCGCGGTCGTGTGTCTCGGCCGTGACTTCCATTCCGTCCGTTTCGTTGACGATGATTTCGGCCAGCGCGTCGTGGTGAACCGCGCCGTCGAACGTTTCGAGAAGGTGGTAGAGAACGAGACGACGGCGATAATGAGAGAGAACGTCGAACGAACGACTCAGTGGGAGTCCATGGTCCATTACACACGCTTCTTCCGCCTCCCGAGGGGTGTGTCCGCTGGTTTACGTCTCAAATCTTTATATGGTGTCTTCCGTCACGCTGTTCTCGACCAGCGCGGCGGTCCCTTTGCGCAGGCGGACCGACAGCGCTTGCGCGCTGATGTCGAATTCCTCGGCGAGTTCTTCGAGCGTCGTCCGTCGCGGTACGTCGAAATACCCTGCGTCCAGCGCCCGGCGGAGCGTTTCGTGCTGGAGTTCCGTCAACTCCATCCCGCCGGAGTCGTCCGCACTGCTGTACAGCGCATCGACGGAGAGGGTGTCGTAGTTGTCCTGCCACCAGTCGGCGAACGACGCGAACGCATCGCGGTCGGGAAACCGGAATCGGGCCTCCCACCCGTCCCGCGTCCCGACCGCATCCAGCAGGACGCCGCCGAGGTCGACCCACACGTGATTCGACGACGCGGCACTTACCGCTTCGGAGTAGTTTGCACGATAGAGCCGACGACCGTCGTCCTCGGCGAGGTGTTCGAACTCCGCAATCGACGAATCGTCCGCCATGGCCGCTTCGAATCCGTCGTGGTCGTCACCGTGCGCCCAGAACAACAACTGGACGGTTTCCTCCGAGCCGACGCTCCGCTCGCGCTCCACCTCGATAGTCACGTCGGGATGCGCCGCAAGTGTGGATTCGAGAACAGGTGTTTGCACGGTGATTTCGGCGATTATCACATGTCCTCCCAAACGGTGGAGAAATATATCTCTCATGGTATCGCCAATTTTCGATTTCGTTCCAAAATTTGCGAGCTTTTGTATATGGTGTTGGAACTGAATGGTTTCGCTCGATGACTCGAGCGATTTCGGCCGGGACCAGTTCGGCGCGTCCCGACAGAATACAAACCTGTCGGTCGATGCCAGTAATCCTCCGGACGCGGATATGTAGGACGAAGCGAACGAGGTATCGCCGTAAAGGCGGGTGCTGGAACACCTACCTCGTTTACTTCGGACAGTCACCGAAGCCTGTTCGACAGGGATTCTCCGCGAGAAAAGCGTACCGCTCGGCGACCGCTCCCGAAAACCTATCCGTTCTGTGACGAACGCGTCAGAAAGATGGCGTGATAGACCCCGAGTACATGCGGTTGTGGCCGTGTGGACATCGGCTAGCCGCGTAGGGAGTTCCGACAGTTCGTTCTTGTTGGCGAACACATCGACCGTAAAAACCGCTCCACGAGGCCGACCATCACCACGGACGCGTCGCCCTCAGCCGGTCTGCCACGGCCACGACGTCGAGAAGTGCTGGCGACGGACCGCTTCGAACATCGCCAGCAGGCCGCCGCCGATGAGCGAGATGGTCCCCAGCCCTTTCGGTGACGTCGCCGGGAAGACGGTTCGATAGGTGAACGTGCGGTCCGCTCCCCGCACGTGCACCTTCACGTTCTTCGGCCGAAAACCGGGACGGGACGCACTGGGAAGCGACTCACTGGAATCAAAGGCGTACGTCTTTCCGTTGAGCGCACCGTCGACGACGTGCTGCTCCTGTGGCGTGAGCATCCCGTATTCGTAGACCGGTTGCCCCGTATACTCTCCGCTCGAACCCTGTTTAAACTCGTACTGAAGTGCACCGATGCTGAGGACTACCCCGGCAACGATCATGAACATGCCGAGAAAGAACAATCCGTAACGTATCCTCTTCCGGTCGTATCCTTCCCGTTCGTGACCGCTAGTTCGTAGTGGCGTCCATCGTCCATCCGCGAACCGTCCAAGGGTGTGACGCCGAGAACGTCCGTCACGCGAAGTCCACTGTCCTCCATCGTGTGGACTCGGCGAGGTGCTCCGGATCGGTATCAGAATTGTCGTCTCGGCTTCTGCGGTCCGCTAAAAGAACGTTCTTCGCGTTTTCGTGCGCGATACATGCGGAACTTATACAGATGCGTCAATCCGGGAGAGAGATGGTCAACCCAAGGCCGGGAGAATTTGGATCTTCGATAAATACGCGTGTCGGAACGCCCGTTCTCCAGACCGCGTCTATATCGCCGGGGTCGACAGTTCCGACAAACGGACCGGCGTCACCGTTCTGAATCTCATCTTGACCAGGGTCGAAATACTCATCGTGAGGTTGCACCTGCCCACTGATGTCGATGGTGTAATCGTATCCGGGCCAATCCGGATTCCCGTCTCTCTCTACTGAAACTGCTGCTTTGAGATTTGCTGTCGTCACATCGATCGTTAGCCATCCGTAGTCGTTATAAGTGACATTAATCTGAGTAATAGAATCGTCAGAGTCCATCCAGTAGTTGTCTACCCCGCCGTCACTAACCTGCCCATCCACGAAGTCCTTTCCCACACCGAGAATGTCGTCATCTCCGTTAGCCTGACCACCCTTTTCTAGGTCGTCGTAACCTGTGGCAGTGTGCACCTGATACTCCCAGTAATTACTATTGGAATAGACCCGTATTTCATCCGTGTTTGCCGTTGCCGTCCCGGTCGCAGCGATTCCACCGGCAACCCCGACTCCAGCGGTCGCAGTCGATCGGAGGAAACGTCGTCGTCCGAATTCTTTCTCACTCATTGCTTTTGGATTCAAGGACGTTATATTATTATATTTTTCGGAACGGAAAAATATAAAATCCATCCCTTTCCAACTAGATCGTTCGATAGCTGATTTCCCGATGGTGGAAGAACCGCCCGGTGGATGAATATCGACAGGTCTTCCCGAGTGAAAGCCACTCAGGCGACGTACCGCAAGACGACCTCACGGGGCAACCTGTTCGTGGTCGACCGTGTACGTAGCCAAAGATTGATTCTGGATACGTCGCTTCTCATCGAGTGATGAACAGCGACTCGGACGCCCTCGAAAAGGTGGACGAATTGGAGTCAAATGGCCATGCCCAGAAGATACCGGCCATGACGCTGCAGGAACTCTTCATCGGCATCGGTGCCAGCGACCTCCCGAAGTCCTAACGTGAAAAAATCGAAGCAGTCATCGAACCTCGTCCTGTTCTCGAAACCACGGAAGCAATCGCTCGAAAGGCGGGATTCATCGATGGGACGCTACGCCGGGACGGAAATCGAATCGACATCGGTGATGCGACGATTGGCGCAACTGCCCTTCGAGAAGACGAACCGGTCGTAACGGGCAACAGCGAGCATTTCGGGCGTATCGACGGCATCGACGTTGAATCCTACTGAGAGCACAGAATCGTCAGAAACGGGTCGGGGAAGATTCGAACCACGTCTCGTCTACTTCGAACTTTGTGGAGACGTTCCTGCTCGTTCACTTCGTTCACTCCACGGGCACGCGACTCCGCGAGTTCGAACTGCCGGACCATTTCGACGTCGTAGATTCCTCGCTACGCTCGTCGTGTAGCGTCATCAGAAATGGGTCGGGGCAGATTCGAACTGCCGATCTGCTCCGTGTGAAGGAGCTGTCATAACCGGACTAGACTACCGACCCGCACGCAGTTCATCGTTTTCCTGCACCGGACTTAAGGCTTGCTTTCGAGAGCGGGCGGCCACCACGACCAAGGGCCGTCGATGCCGACCCCCGAGCATGACCGACTGGACCGTTATAAACGTCGCCGACGCGGACCCCGGCGTTCTGGACGGCTCGAAATCCCTCAACGAGGTGCTGTCGGCCCACGCGCGGGCGCGGACGAAGTTTGTGCTCCCCGAGGGGCGCTACCACCTCGACGGGCCGTTCGTCCACAACGATTGCGAGGCGATTGCGGTGGTGGGCGACCCGCACGCCACGCTGATCGTGAGCGACCCCGACCAACAGTACTGCCTCGACGTCGGCGGCGACTGGGGCGTCTCACCCGGCGCGTCGGCGACGACGGTCGAAATCCGGAACCTCACGTTCGATATGACGGCTGACGGCGTGGGCGCGCAAGCCGTCTCGGCGCGGGCGAGCGAGGACCTAAAAATCGAGGGCGTGACCGTCGACGGCGAGTGCGCCTCGGCGGGGAAGAAGGCCCTCGGTGCGATTTACGCGGCGGTCACGCATCCGGAGGGGGCGGGCGTCGTGTCCGTCTCGCTCCCGGACGGTTGTGCGTTCGCCCCGGAGAGCTACCCCGACCAGTCGCCCGCGGAGTCCCAGACCAGCCACCCCATCGGGGTCAACGTCTCCGACGACCACCGCGGCGAGTTGACGTTTCGGGACTGCCGCGTCGAAGGCTGGGTGAACAACGGCGGCTACCTCGCGGGCGGGGAAGGTCCGTGTCTCGTCGAGGGCGGCCTCTGGAAGAACAACGGCAACGCGAATCTCCGCTTGGGCGACGGCGACGAAGCCCGCGACGTGCGAATCGAGGTGGACGAGACGAGCTACACGGGGTGCGGCCTCTGGCTACAGGAGGGTGACTGCCGCGTCTCCGGCAGTGAACTCCGCCTGCCGAACTGTGACAACGACGGTCTCCGCGTTTCGAGTCGCTCCGCCCGCGTACGCGGATTGAAAATCGACTGCACCTCGTCGGCGCGCCCCATCAAGGTCAACGACGGGGACGGGCCGGTCGTGCTGGAGGACGTCGAACTCGTGGACTCGGGCGACGGGTCGAAACACGGCTACGCCGTCGAACTGTGGCGGGAAAACACCGAACTTCGGAACTGCCGCTTCGCGTTTCGGAACGGGGACGAAAATCGCAACGGCATCAACGTCCTCGGGACGCGAACCGTCTTCGACGGCGTGACGGCGACGCACGACGCCGACGGCACGACGGTGCTCGTCAAGGCCGACGACGCGACGTTCCGGAACTCGACGTTCGGCGGGCGCGTCGATGTGGATAGAAAAAACGCGTCGGAGCCGCGCGTCGAGGACAGCGATTTCACCGCGTGTGAGTGTATCGGCTTCGACGGCTAGCTCATCCGCATTCGATTTTTCGCGTCCCGCATCGCGGACCGCGACCGTTCTTTCGCTCTGTGCTCCGCGTCGCGGAGGTTTTCGCGCATTCGTTCGCGTCGTGACGGCTCGGTGGGTCGCTCTCGTCCGGTCACCTCGCGGGCCTTTCGCTCGACGGGTCGTAGTTCTTCGCGCACTCCACGCCCGAGATGACTTCCGGCATGTCGGAGGTGGTGCCACGCGTCTTTGAAGTGTGCGTTCATCGTTCTCTCCGATTATGTTGCTACGCGCGGGTCAGATATAATCGTTCCGTCGGTATTCGGCGGGAGTGTCGGTTCAAAAACGGTTTTACCGCGGGCCAAGAAAGAACGCATGTATGTTTACGCGGCTTTCGATTCCGACGCCGTTTCAAATCGGACCGGTGAACGCCTATCTCGCGGGGCGGACGCTGGTCGACCCGGGTCCGGGAAGTGAGGAAGCATGGACCGCGCTGCTCGACGGATTGGAGCGACACGACCTCGCTCCCACGGACATCGAACAGGTGCTCATCACGCACCCCCACCCCGACCACTTCGGGTCGGCAAAACGGCTTCGAGAATCGGGTGCCCGCATCGTCGCCAGTACCGAAGCGGCCGCCATCGTCCGGGACTTCGGCGACCGACTCGCGTACGAACAGGAATACTTCGCCGACTTCTTCGACCGCTGTGGAATGGCCGAAACGACCGCCAAAACGGTTACCGACCTGCCGGAGGCCTACCTCTCTGTGGCCCCCGGCGTCGAAACCGACCTCGAACTCGACGACGGCGAGTCCGTTACCGTCGAGGGCGTCGAACTGACTGCGGAGGCCGTGCAGGGCCACTCGTCCGGCGAGACCATCTTCACGTTCGAGCACGACGGACAATCGAAGGCCATCGTCGGCGACCACGTGCTCGCCGACATCACGCCGAACCCGCTCCTCCAACCGCCCGCGGAAGAAGGCGACCGTCGTCCGCGCGTCCTCCCAGCGTTCAATCGCTCGCTCTCGGCGCTCCGGGACCGTGACCTCGATTACCTCCTGCCGGGCCACCGCGAGGAGATAACGGACCCGGCGGAACGAATCGACGAAATCCTCGCCGCACACGAAGAGCGGACGGAGAACGTCCGTGCGCTCGTCGACGGCCCGACGACCGCGTTCGACGTGATGACCGAACTGTTCGGCGACCTCCCCGCGACGGAGTACTTCCCCGGAATGAGCGAGGCGGTGGGACACCTCGACGTCCTCGAAGAGCGGGGCGAAGTGAACCGACACGAACAAGGTGGCGTCGTCGTGTACGAAGGAGTAACTCAATGAACGAACTGCAACCTGTCGCGCTCGGTGACGAACCCGCAGACCTCGTGATTCGGAACGGTCGCGTCCTCATGCCGGAACTGTGCGAGTTTCAGGCGCGCGACGTCGTGGTCAAAAACAATCGCGTCGCAGCGCTGCCCGAGGACGGCACCGAGTCGATAGGTGACGAGACGACGGTCATCAACGCTAGTGATCGCGTCGTCACCCCCGGTTTCATCGACGCACACACGCACATCGACCTCCACCAGACGTTCGAGAACGCCTACCACTACGCCCTCGAAGGCGGCACGACGACGGTCGTGACCGAGGTTTCCGGGTTCGGTCCCACATTCGGCGTGGAGGGCGTCGAACAGTTGCTCGCCGCGACCTCCTACCTCCCAATTCGGGTGTTCGCCACGGTCCCGCCCCAACCCCTCATCGACACGTTCGAACCGGCGCGCGCGGACGCCGAATCGCTGACGGACCTCCTCGGCGACGCTCGCGTCGTCGGCGTCGGCGAAACCGACTGGATTCACGCGGTCGGCCGCGACTCGCCGACGGAGGAACTGTACGAGCGCGCCCACCTCGAAGGCAAGACCGTCACCGGCCACGGCGCGGGCTGTTCCGGCGAGAAACTACAGGCGTTCGCCACCATCGTGGACGACGACCACGAGTCCATAACGGGCGAAGACATCATCGAACGCGTCGAGAACGGCATCCACGCCGTGGGTCGCTGTGGGTCGATTCGGGACGACATGGCGGCGGTCGGCGAGGCCTACGAGGAGGTCGGCGCGGCCGAAATCTCGCTCTCGACCGACGGAATGTGGCCCCGCGAACTCATCGGCGAGGGGTACATGGACGTGGTAGTGCGCCGAGCCATCGAGGAGGGCGTCGCGCCCGCGGACGCCATCCGCATGGCGACGCTCAACCCCGCCCGCCACTTCGACCTGCCGAACCTCGGGTCGCTCGCGCCGGGCAACATCGCCGACATCCTGCTCATCGACGACCTGGAAACCGTCAACGTCACCACGGTCATCAACGGCGGCGAGGTCGTCTACAACAACCACGAGACGACCGTCGCCCCGCGCTCCTACGAGTATCCGGACCACTTCTACGACAGCGTGAACGTCAGCACCGACCCGGAGGAGTTCCGCGTGCCCGCCGACGTAGCGGACGACGGCGAGGTCCGCGCCATCGAGTACCGCGAAGGCCTGATTTCGGGCCAGACGCGGGTTCGACCGCCGGTCGAGGACGGGGAACTCGTCGCCGCACCCGAAGACGGCCTGCTGAAAGTCACCCTTCTCGACCGGCACCCGGACGGGGACGGAACCGGTTTCACCGGCTTCGTGACCGGCTTCGGTCCGGTGGAAGGAGCGGTTGCGACCAGCCTCGTCTGGGAGACGCCCGGCGTGCTTGCGCTCGGGAGCGGCGAGGACCTCAGACGCGCCGTCGCCCACGTCAACGAGATGGGCGGC
This sequence comes from Haladaptatus paucihalophilus DX253, assembly GCF_000376445.1. Lineage (NCBI taxonomy): Archaea > Methanobacteriati > Methanobacteriota > Halobacteria > Halobacteriales > Haladaptataceae > Haladaptatus > Haladaptatus paucihalophilus. The sequence continues at coordinate 765,391 of NZ_AQXI01000001.1, forward strand.
GGTTGGGCGGTCGTCAGGGACGGCGACGTGGTTGCCGAACTCCCGACTCGAATCGCCGGCGTCTGCTCGGATCTCGAAGTCGAGGAAACGGCGAAGCTGTACACCGCCATCGAGAGTGCGTTCCGTAGCCTCGGCACGGACGTCGAACGGCCGATGATCGGTATTCAGACGCTGACCTTCCCCGGCGTCCCCTCGCTAAAACTGTCGTTCTCGGGCTACGCCGACATCTTCTCGCGTGAAATCGTCGGCCTGACGCCCGAATAGTCGGCGGGAATTTTCGACATTCCTCTCGACTCTTTCCTACTCCCTTGGCTCTTTCTCACTCCTTCGGCTCTTTCCTTTCTCGCCTACTCGCTCGCTTCTACCTCCTCTCCCCCGTGTTCTCGAATCGTTCGAATCTGCTCGTACGGGAAGAAGTTTCTCCCGCCTTTTCGGTGCAGCCAAACCCCCGTGTCGTAGAACTCGAGTTCGTCGCCTTCGACCGGCGATACGATGTTCTGATCTTTCCCCCGTTTGCCACTCGGGACGAGGTACACGTCGTACTCGTTCTCTGGCATGGGGCGAATACGTCGAACACGGCCAAAAGCGTAGTGGGCGCTACGAGTCCTCGTAGATGGTGACTCGACCGTTTCGTTCGACGACGACGGCGAACCCTTTGTGGATGAACTCGACCCGCCTCGGGACGCGTTTCTCGGAGTGGCGACCGAACAGGTCCTCCAGTGCATCCGGGTCGATGCTCTCGTACAGCGGTTCTATCTCCGTCGAACTGCTGTCAGTCACTTCGGCGATAGCGTCGATAACCGTCTCGGCTATCGGACCGCCCTCGTGAACCGTCTCGTAGAGGGGCGTCCGATGCTCGTTCGACTCCCGGCTCATGTCAAATACCTCCTTTCGCTCGCACGGAAAACGATATCGCTCGCATCCTTTGTTTGGAGGCGTACCATAAACGGAATGTTTGGGGTTTCGTAGTTCATATCTTTATTACCCCTCCCGTGATTCCACCGAGTCGCTGCGGGGCAACAGCGTCGCTTCGAGCATTCGCTCCAATCCCCGCCGGAGGCGACCGGACGCGGCTTGCGGCGAGATGTCGAGCGTTTCGGCGAGTTCCGAGAGCGAGGTCTTGCGGGGAACGTGAAAGTACCCCGATGCGAACGCCGTCGAGAGGGCTTCCCGCTGCTCGTCGGTCAACCCGTATCGTTTCGTCGGGAACTCGTCGACGGGATAGATGCGACGGACCTCGTACGAAATCGACCGCTCGTCGCAGGCCTCCCGGAACCGCGTGGTCGAGTCGTGGTCCGGGAACCGAATCCGGAACAGCCAGCCCTCCTCGTTCCCGACGGTATCGAGGAGCGTCGCGTCCTGTCCGGTCAGAATCTCGTGGATACCTTGGGCCGAATCCGACCAGACGAGGCGGCAGAGCGCCCCGTTCTCAGTTTCGCTGAGGACGGCGATGGATTCGAGCGCCGGTGTCTCCGGCGTGATATCGGCGAGAAATGACGTGTCGTCCGTGGCGACCCAGACGAACGGCATCGAACACTCCCGCGTCGGCACGATACGCTCCAACTCGATACGGATGTCGGACCGATACGAGAACAACTCCCCGAGCGCGAACTCATCATGTGGGAGTCGCAGTTCGACGACGACGTTCACGGGGGACAATAGGGCACGGCATGCGTCAATCCTTTCGGCCATTCGCGGGGGTCCGCCGCGCACGAGACGATGATGATGCGCATAACTTACGCATATTGACGGCGTTGGAATGCCGTGACCACCGCGTTCGACCCCCGCGAATTCACATCGAGTTGGACACTCCACAAACACGGTTGAATCGCAAGACGGGATTGGGGTGCTTTGGAGTTATAAATAGTTATGAATTCTGCCAGGCGATAATCTATTTATACGGGTGTGGCTCAGGCTCGGGTGAAGTTGCAATGTTCGCACCGATTCGACGCGCGACACTGTTTGCCCTGTACCAGCTCAGCGTCTTGGCCGGAATCTGCCTGCTTCCGGTCGCTCTCGTCGCTCGACGGGCAGGGGTTCCGTTTCCCATGCACCGAGTAGTGGCGTCCCTGGCGACGTCCTACGAGAAGACGAAGGACGCACAGCCCTGATATCGCCGCTCGTTTTATCCCTCGTTACACCCCGGAAGGGTTGGTTTTATCAGTGCTGACGGATTACGTTCGGGTAATGCGTACTCCAATGCACGGTTCCGACTTCTCGCGTAATCTGGAGCGCCTGAACGGTAACGATACGAGTCCGTACGAGCCGGAGATCGGCTCGCTCCCCGACAACGAGTACTCGAAAAAGGACATGGAGAACATCAACAAGACCGGAACGACGACCATCGGCCTCACGACCGCCGACGGCGTCGTCATGGCGACGGATATGCGCGCCAGCCTCGCCGGACGTTTCGTCTCCAACAAGAACGTCCAGAAGGTCGAGCAGATTCACCCGACGGCGGCCCTGACGATGGCCGGGTCCGTCGGTGGCGCACAGTCGTTCATCCGAACGATGCGCATCGAGTCTAACCTCTACGAGTCCCGACGCGGCGAGCAGATGAGCATGCAGGCTCTCTCGACGCTCGCGGGCAACATGCTCCGCGGCGGCCCGTTCTTCATGGTCTCGCCCATCCTCGGCGGTATCGACGAGGAAGGCTCGCACATCTACAGCCTCGACCCCGCCGGTGGCGTCATGTCCGACGACTACACCGTCACGGGTAGCGGGATGCAACTCGCCTACGGTGTCCTCGAACAGGACTACGAGGAAGGTCTCTCGAACGAGGAAGCAAAAATGGTCGCGGCCCGCGGTATCAAGAGCGCCGTCGAGCGCGACACGGGCAGCGGTAACGGCGTGTTCCTCGCCGAAATCACGGAGGAAGGCGTCGATATCACCGGTCACAAGGACTTCGACGACGTACTCTAATCCCAGTTGGTGAAACTTCCGTCGAGCAACGTCTCTTTTTGCTGGTCGATGTAGGCGCGTTGCATGCCGGTAATCGCATCGGCGAGCGTCTCGCCGTCGTCCAGCCGTTCCCGAACCTCTCGTTTCTTCCATCCAGCGGGCGTCACGCCGTGGCGGGCGCGCTGTCGGAGCGGGTAGAGATACTTCGCGGCCTGCTCGTCCGAGAGGCCGCGCGCTTGCAGGCCGTCCTTCGCGTGTGCGAACAGGTCGGCGAACAGGTCGTCCGTCTCCGTCGTCTCCTTGCCGTCGTTCGTTATCCAGTACAGGTCGGCGTCGAGTCCGTCGCGCATGGCGGCGTAGAAGTTGTCCCGCGCGACCACCCAATCGAGGTGGTGAACCGGGTGCTCCCGGCGGAAGGTGCTCTCCAACAGCCCCGCGAAGGCCGCCTGAAACGCGATGGAATCACGGACCGTCGGCTGGGCGGCGATGGGGCGGAACTCGATGCGCGCGTTCGCGTCGGCGCGCGTCGAACCGCCGAAGACCGGGCGCACCCACCGCCAGTAGGTGCCGTGTTTCAGCCGGAAGTGGGCGAACTCGTCGTCGAAGCGGTTCGACCGCGAGACGGGCATCGGGACGATGGTCCGGTCCGCCGCGATGTTGTCGATGGCGTCCGCCGCGGAATCGATGTCCTCCGGGAAGCGCACTTTCCCGGGGTCGAACGCGTTCAACACCGACTCGAAAACGTGGATTCGGTTCTCCATCCACGCCTCGTCCACGATTTCCTCCGGCGGCACGTCGTCGTACAGGTCCGGCGGGAAGAACGGCGAGTTGACGCCGAGCGCCAACAGCGGGGCCGCGATTCGAACCGCGTACTGGAAGTAGGTCGGCAAGTCGCGGGCGTGTGGCACCTGATAGTGGGGTTGGATGGACGTTATCAGGCTCTCGGGCATGACCGTCTTCGCCGAGAGCGAGACGTGCGGCGCGTCGAGTTCCATCCCGACGGCCTCCTCCGTGTTCGCCATCGCGTGATAGCGCACCGAGTTGCTCATGTTCGACGCGATTTGAACGCCGTCGTCGTCCACGCCGTCGGTGAGATACCGGGTGGCCGTCTCGCCGGTCGGCGGAATCGTCCACAGGCCGTCGCTGACGAGGCGCATTCCCTCCGCACCCGTCCGCGCTTCCGCCGCCGAGAGGCGGGCTTTCACCTCCGCCTCCTGTGCGGCCAAGCCGTGTTCGTTCAGCGGTTGCGGACTCGTGGACATCTCGGCGTTGTGCAGGCCGAGTTCCTTCTCGAAGCCGATGAGCGAGAGCAGTCGCCGGGGGACGCGGGAGAGCGCTTTGGTCTCCGCGTCCACCGCGTAGAACTCGTACTCGAACCCGACGATGGATTGCGGGTTGTCGAACGTCCCGTCTTCGAGTTCTCGCTTGATGACCTCTACGTCCTCCTCGACACGAGTTTGAAACTCCTCCCTGTCTACCGTCGCCACGTCTTTTACCTGCGACGCAAGGTCGGACGTCATGCGAGGGGGTGAGAGTGCCAGACGCTTCAATCCACGGGCTTCGTCGCCTTCGTTCGTTCCGGTTCGCCGTCGTGTTCGACCGCGACCACGGTTTTCGGGAACGAGCCGCGGAACGTGACGACGAGTTCGTACGCGTCCGCGGACATGTCCGCCGTACAGCCGACCGGCAGGAGCGGGACGTCGTGGAGCAGGCCACCCTTTTCACCGGACGTAACGGCGACGTCGAGCCTCCCGTCCCGCTCGTGGTACGAAACATCGTCCAACTTCGCCTCGTTACACGAGCTAGAACCGACCCAAAGCGTTCCCGTGACGACGACCCGACTCGATTCGGGCCGAAATTCGACGGTCGGCGGTGCGTCTACCTCGGTATCCGCGGGAGATTTTTGGACGGAGAAATCCACGCCACGAACGTGTCCCTCGGACCATCGTCCGCCCACGAAGCCCCCGATACAACCAGCGGTCACGGCAACCCCGGTCGAGACGAGCAGTTCGCGGCGTCGCATGCATACCCCCTCGAAGTGTTCAGCCATAAACTATCGGAACGGTAAAACGAGCGTTTGAGTCACGAACTCCCTCGAAATCGAAAGCCGTAGGCTTAACTCCGACCGACGGCAACGGCCGATAATGGAGTTCGGGGAGTTCGCCGACACGGCCGCGGAGATAGAGGAATTGAGTGCCGATAGCGACATCATCGATGCCGTCACCGACCTCCTCTCGTCGGCGAACGACGACCTCGAAGTGCTGGCCCGGTTCGTGCAGGGGCGGGTGTTCCCGGCGTGGGATTCCACGACGCTCGACATCGGGCCGAACCTGTGTTACACCGCCATCGCCCGCGCCGCGGGGCAGAACGTCTCGGCGGACGACGTGGAGGACCGCCTCGCCGAGATGGGCGATATCGGCGCGGTCGCGGCGAGTTACGAGTTCGGCGGTCAGCAGGGTCTCGCCGCTTTCGGCGGCGGGCGGGACGAACTGACCGTCGCGGAGGTTGCGACGGAACTCGACGCGCTCGCCACGACCGAGGGGTCGGGCAGTCAAGACACGAAGATAGATATCCTGTTCGGGCTGTTCAACCGCACGGAATCGCTCGAAGCGCGGTATCTGGCCCGCCTCGTCCTCTCGGAGATGCGAATCGGCGTCGGCGAGGGAACGGTTCGGGACGCCATCTCGGCGGCGTTCGACGTGCCGGTCGAGTCCGTCCAGCGGGCATTGCAGGTGTCGAACGACTACGGGCGGGTCGCCCGCGTAGCCGAATCGGAGGGCGAAGACGGGTTGGACGACCTGCAACTGGAAGTCGGCAGGCCGGTGCAGGCGATGTTGGCGCAGGCGGGCGCCGTCACGGACGCGCTGGAGGACTGGGAGGTGGCGGGCGTCGAGTGGAAGTTCGACGGCGCGCGGGTGCAACTGCACTACGACGGCGAGACGGTTCGAATCTTCTCGCGGAACATGGAGGACGTGACGGACCCGCTGCCGGAGGTCGTCGAGTACGCCGAGGAGAACCTCGCCGCACCGGCCATCGTGGACGGCGAAGTCGTGGCGATGGACGACGGCGAACCCCTCCCGTTTCAGGAGGTGCTCCGTCGGTTCCGCCGCAAGCACGACGTGGCCCGCGCCCGAGAGGAAGTCGCCGTCGAACTCCGGGCGTTCGACTGCCTGCACGCCGACGGCGAGGACCTGCTCACCGCGCCGCTCGTCGAGCGCCACGACCGACTGCAGGTGATTCTGTCCGGGGGCGTGTCCGCGCTGACCGTCACGGGCGACGAGGACGAAATCGCCGACATCGAGGCCAATGCGCTCGACGCGGGCCACGAGGGAATCATGCTCAAGAACCCCGACTCGACCTACTCGCCGGGTCGCCGCGGGAAGAACTGGCGGAAGCGGAAACCCGACGTGGAGACGGTTGACCTCGTGGTGACGGGCGCGGAGTGGGGTGAGGGCCGCCGGGCGAGTTTCCTCGGGACCTTCCTGCTCTCCGCGCGGACCGAGGACGGCGACTTCGAAACCCTTGGCAAAGTGGCGACGGGTATCACGGACGAGGAGTTGGCCGAACTGACCGAGCTGCTCGAACCCCACATCGCCACGCAAGACGGCCAAACGGTCGAAATCGCTCCGGGAATCGTCTTCGAAGTGGGCTACGAGGAGATACAGGAGTCGCCGACCTACTCGTCCGGCTTCGCCCTCCGATTCCCGCGATTCCTCGGGGTGCGCGACGACAAGACGCCGGAGAGCGCGGATTCGCTGGAACGAATCGAACGCCTCGCGGAGATGCAGTAGGCGAGCGGGTCGGCGGTCGCGGTCGGACTCTGGCTCCGGTACGTCGTCGTCGGATTCGGCCGCCATCCGAACGCTTTTGTTCGAAACCCGCCCTATCGAAACCCGTGACGGTTCGACACGACGACGTGACGGTGGAATGGTTCGGCTACGCGACCGTGCGCCTCGAAACCGCGGACGGCTTCGTCGCGTACATCGACCCCGGGCGGTACGGCGTGCTGACGGGCGAGTGGGAACCGGACAGCCCCGACGCGGCCCATCCCGACCCGGTGGACTACCACGCGGCGGACGGCGACGCGGTGTTCGTCACCCACGACCACCACTACGATTCGGACGGTATCGAGCGCGTCGCGGGCGAGGACGCCACGGTCGTCGTCTACGAGGGCGTGGACGCAGATGCTATCGGGCGAGACGTGACGCCGCCGTCAGAACTACCCTACGAGGTAGTGCGAATCGGCGAGGAAGACCACCTGACGGTCGGCGACTGTGACGCGTGGTCGATTCCGGCGTACAACGAGGAGAACGGCCCGCACACCGGGGACGACGGCGAGCCGTTCCACCCGAAGGGATTCGGCATCGGCTACCTGCTCTCGCTCAACGGGTCGACCGTCTTCTGGCCGGGCGACACCGACGCGCTCTCGGGCCACCGGGCGCTCGACGTGGACGTCTTCCTCCCGCCCATCGGCGGCAGTTTCACCATGGACCGGCGCGAGGCGGCCGCGTTGGCCGCCGACCTCGACCCGGCCCTCGTGGTGCCGATTCATTACGGCACGTTCGCCGCGCTCGAAACCGATTCGGCCGCGTTCGCGGAGGACGTCGAGAACAGGGGTATCACGGTTGCGCTGGACGAGGACTGAAAATCGGAACGGGGATTCGTTCATCGATTCGAACCGTTCACTTCAACACAATCTTCTTGCCCCGCGGCCGAGATGGTTCCTCCATGCGTCCCCACGGAACCTCCAACTTCTGTTCGCAGTGCGGTTCGGCGCTCTCCCCCGGCGATTCGTTCTGTTCGCAATGCGGGAGTGCGGTCGGAGCGGCGGGTGACGGTCGCCGCTACACACACGGTGCGGGCACCCGCCATCCGCAGGACCCCGGATTTCGCCGCCGGGTGGAAGACCTCACGGTCGAAGGATGGGACGTGAAACACGATTACGGCGAGCGCGTGGTGATGGTGAACCGCGGGTTCGGGTCGATTCCGCTCCACATCCTCCTGCTCATGTCCACCAGCGGCGTCGGCAACCTGCTCTACGCGTGGTACTGTTACTCGCCGGGCGCGGAGCGAATCGAACTGCGTGCGGACGGCTCGGAGGAGTACTTCGAAAACGAGGGCGTTTCGACCGGCTGGTCGGCGAAAAGCGCCCTCGGATTCCTCGTGAGTTCCTTTTTCGGGTTGTTCGGCGTCCTGTTCGGGTCGTTCCTCCTCTTGACCAACTGGGCCGGTACGGGATTGGTCTTCGGGACCGCCTCGCTCCTGCTCGGGTTGTTTTTACTCTTGCTCGCCCCCAAGCACGTCCCCGGTTTCAAATCTCCCACGACGTTCGGTCGCGTCCGTTCGACGGACGAAAAGACGGTCTTCGAACCGGCCACGCCCTGTTCCGTCTGTGCCGAACCGGTCGGAAACGGGGTAAAGCGAACCTACCACGAGCGCACGTACGTCGCCGGAATCCCGGTGCGGACGGTCAACGAGGGCGACAACCACTACTGCCGGTCGTGCGCTCGCGGGGACTTCGAATCCGGTGGTGCCGGAGTCGAAGCCGACGCTACCGGGACCGCCGAAACCGAATTCGTCTGAGCGCGGTCAGTCCGACAGGCCGCCGTCCAGCGCATCGACGACTGCAAGCGCGGCGAGGCCGACGCCGACCACGCCCGCGAGTCGTGCCAGAAACGGGTTCGAGACCCGCACCGAGTACGTCGTCAGCACCCAGACAACCCCGCAGATCATCGCGCCGACGCCGGTCAGTTTCAGGTTCAGCCCATTCGGCATGCGTCTTTCGTACGCACCGACCATTGATGAGACTACCTACTCATCACGCGAAAGAATTCTCTCGACGGGGCGGATTCGGAAAAAGCGACCGTCGGTTCAGATGATACCCATATCCGAAAGCCGCTCGGGGAGGTAGGTGTCGGTCACGAAGTCGAGTCCGTGGGAGGCGAGCGCCTGCTGTTCGGACTTCTTCTCGATGTCGAGTTGGAGTTCTATCTGCTCTTCCCAGTAGTCGGTCTGGTAGCGCGGGTCTTCGAGTTCGCTTTCGAGCGCGTTCTTGTCGGAATCGCTCAGCGGGTCGGTCGGGAGGTCGTACTCCACGATGTCCTTCGGCTGGATGCCGATGAACTTCGCCTCGGGCGTGGCGAGGTAATCGCTCAGGTGCGCGCTCTTGATGGACCCGTAGGCGACGGACCCGTAGATGCGGTAAGACCACGGGTCACCGTCGGTGAAGACCGTGACCGGCAGGTCGAGTTCCTCGTGCAGTCGCTTCGTCAGGCGGCGGGTCGCCCGCGCGGGTTGGCCGCCGAGGTGGACGATGATGGTGTTGTACTCCTCGTCGAACCCGTTCTCGACGAGTCGGTCGCGCATCCCACCCGTCTCGACACAGAGGACGAAATCCGCGTCGTTGTCGAGGAACTCGATGGTGTCCGGGTTGTTCGGAATCTGGTACCCGCCCTGTCCCACGTCGTCCTGGCAGTGAATCTCCCGGTCGCCCCGGTTGGTCTGTTCCCGGAGGAGCAGCGGACCCATCACCTTCGCGCCGGACTCCTCCGGTCGCATGTGGAAGTCCTCGCGGGTGACCTCCGAGACGATTTCCAAGTCCTCGATGAGCTGGTTCGACTCGTCTTGGGTGGAAAACTGCGCTTCATCGGCGTCCCACGACTCCGAGAGGTAGTACAACTCACGAAGGGTAGAAGAGCGGTCTTCCTCCAACTGATTCGTGAGAAAGTCGATGGTGTACACCGCTTTCAGTAGCTTTCTGGCCCCACGGACGCTGTTCGCGCTCCGGGTGCTCTTCCGGTCGCCGTACACCCACACGTTCGAGTCCTCGTCGTACTCGATGTTGCTCTTCGTCCGGGTCGGAATCGACATCTCGGGAATCTGCCCGCCCGCGAACTGGTCGTAGAACTCCGCGGCGAGGTCGATGAGTTTCGCTTGGGCGTCTGCGTTGTCGTTGTCTGCGCTCATGTGTTGTTGGTCAGTCGTTCGTCTTCGATTCCTTCGACGGTCACGGCGTCGAACGATACGTCTTCGGCGACGTGATATTCGAGAACGGATTCCTCACCGCTCTCGACGGTGGGTTCCCACGTCACGAACCACTCGCCGTCCATCTCGACGGCGCTCGCACCGTCGGACAGGTTTTCGGGCTTGGTCGCCACGATGTCGGTCAGTTTCGGCGATTCGTTCGTCGAACCGTGGTTCTCCACGACGAGTTTCACCGTGTCCTCCTCGACCTCGCGCTCGACCAGCACGTTGTTCATGATGCGCGCCAGCGAGTCGCCGATTTCGAGGTCCTCGCGGCCGGTCACGGCCGAGAGCTTCTCGGCCATTTCGGGCAAGATTGTGGCGATGACGTTCTGTTTCTTCTGGCGCTTCTTGAGCGACTGGCGCTTGTTGAGGTAGGATTTGAGTTCGCGGGCCGCTTCCCGAATCGCCAGTTCGATTTCGTCCTCGATTTCGGGGACGTTGGCGATGGCGTCCTTCGACTCGCTCGTGAACGGGACGTTCGTGGACGCCACGTGAACCATGATGACGACCGGGCCGTTCGGGACGCCGCGGCCGCCGGGTTGGTCGAGGTTGTAGTTACGCCAGCCGATGGATTTCACCACGTCCGTCGTCGCGCAGGCGCCGCGCTGGTAGACCAGCGGCACGCGGTTCGCAAACCGGAGCAGTTCGGCGGAACCCTCAGCCTGTAGGTCGCCGCCGTAGGCGATTCCGGCCTCCACGATGAACGGGTCGCCGCCGTGAACGTCGGCGTCGCGGGTCGCGGCCGCGTAGAAGTCCGCGTCGTACTCCTTTCGGAGTCCGGCCTCCACGAGGTCGGCGGTGATGGGCGACAGGCAGTTGGTCGGCGGCGAGATGATGTCCGTCTCCTTCATCGCGTCGAGGAGTTCGCTCGCGATATCGCGGCTGTCCCCCACTTCGCGGACCTTCGGCACGTCGTCGGGAACCGTCACCATCGAATCCCAGATGGCATCGACGACGTTCTCGCGGGCCGTCTCTCCGATGGTCACGTCCTCGCGCTCCTCGGTCATGTCGGCCGCGCGGCCGACGTATTCTTCGAGCCGTTTTTCCGTCGCGCGGTCGTGGCCGTCCTCGTTCTCGAACTTCGCGGCGATTCGCTCCGCGAGGGCGCGAACCGTCTCGTCGTCCTTCCGGACGCTCGTCGCGTCGTCCACGAGTTCGTACAGGTCCGTCACGCGGTCGTCGGTGATCGCGGCCCACGCCGAATCGAGGGCGTTTTCCTGCACCGTCGCGCCGAACGAGGTTCCGAACTCCGCTTCGATTTCGTCGGCCGCGACGGCGATGATCGCCCGCAGTTGGTGGTGCGAGATTCGGTCGCTCTCGGCGGCCTTCTCCGCGACCGCGGCCGCGAAGGCGTCGGTCGCCTCGGCACCCTTGTTCGCCACCGCTTCCTCGACGGCCGACTCGATGTCAACCTCCTCGTGCGCTTGGGGCGCTCGCCACGCGGCCTCCCGGCCGTAGTGCCGGTCGCGGAAGTTCTCGATGACGTTCTCGGACGTCTTCTTTCCGACGCGGGTGAACTCCTCCTGCAGGAACCCGGAGATACTGTGCGAGTCGGTGCTCCCGAGCATCTTCAGGAGCGTTCCGAGTTCGACACCGTGTGGGTGCGGGCGAATCTCCTCGGTTTCGGCGGGGAGGCTCGCGCCGTCGGCGCGTTCGAACACCATCTCCTCGCCGTCTTCCATCCCCGGTTCCTCGAAGACGATCTTCGCGTGCGGGTTGACGACGGCGGTGTGTTTGATGTACCGGATGAGCTGCTGGCGCGCGCGCATGTTCGCCTCCATTTCGAGTTCGATGCGCGTGCCGTGGGTGCCGACGAGTTCCCTGCCGACCGGCGGCGTGTCGGATTCGGACTGAATCTCGGGCTCGTTCTCGTCGGTGTCGATGATGAGCTCGAAGTAGCGCTGTCGGTCGCTTCCCTTGGGTTTGCTCGTGATTTTGGCGGGCTTCCCGCTCGTCAGCTGGGAGTAGAGGACGGCGGCGGAGATGCCGATACCCTGCTGCCCCCGCGACTGCTCGCGCTTGTGGAACCGCGACCCGTAGAGCAGTTTCCCGAACACTTTCGGAATCTGCTCGCGGGTAATCCCCGGTCCCTCATCCTCGACGATGAGTCGATAGTAGTCGCCGACTTCCTCGATTTTTACGCGGACGAACGGCTTCAATCGGGCTTCCTCGGAGGCGTCGAGGGCGTTGTCGACCGCCTCCTTGACGGCGGTGACCAACCCCCGGGCACCGCTGTCGAAGCCGAGCATATGCTTGTTCTTCTCAAAGAACTCGGCGATGGAGATCTGTCGCTGGCTTTCGGCCAACTCTTCGGCGATCCCCTCGTCGCCGAGCGTAGACTGCATCGAAGGCATTCTTCGGGCGTATTTATCGTCGGGGACGTTAAAACTGCGCCGATGGGGTGGAGTGAAAGTGAAAGTGAAGCCGACGCGCCGTCTCCATTCCGAATTCCCCTTTTGCCGATTTCGACACCGAGATTTTCCCCGCCCGAACCGCCGTGCGTCGATTGGTTTTCTTCGAAGTATCTCAAATCGTCGTTTGAGCCATCGATGTCGCTTTCCTTCCCGAACACGATGGTCGAAACATGAACCGACGACGATTCCTCGCCGCGGGATTGTCCGGCGTGAGCACGCTCGCGGGGTGTCTCGGTGGGGCGTCCGATACCGACTCGTCCTCGACCGAATCGACGGGGACGACCGCCGAAACGCGAACCGCGACCGGAACGCGCACGACGGACGAAACGAGAACGACGACCGAATCCGGGTCGAGGGGCGGCGCGAACCGGACGGTCACGGTCGCGGATGCGGGAACGCTCGAAGCGGGCGACGTCTCCGTCGCAATCGACCTCACGAAGTCGGAAATTACCGCCGACCACACCGCGGAAGTGGTGTTCTCGCTGCGCAATCGAACGTCGGCGTCGGTCACGCTCTCGTACACGCTCCCGCGAGGGTTGAACGTCGTCACGGGGTCGAAATCGAACGGCGACGCTCGCCTGTTGCTGGTCGGCCAGGGGGAACAGTGGAACCGGACCGACGGCTGTTGGCAGCCCGACGCGCGGACGCTTGCGAGGGGAATGCCGGACACGGAACGGTCGATAACGCTCGCGGGAGGCGAAACGCGGCGGGAACCGTATCGACTGTGGAACCACCCGGAGAACGCGTCCTGTTTCCCCGCCGGGACGTACGAGTTCGTTCGCGCGTTTCGACGAAACGACTCGGAATCGACGTGGCGGTTCGGTCTTTCTCTCTCCTGACGAGGGGACATGAAAAGGAGAGGGGTGGATAATTTTAATTCGCACCGCGCGCGCGTGCGTGAGCTTTATCAGTGGTGCCTGCCTACTAAAAATCAGAATTTATGAGCGACGGAAATGAGTATAGCGCCGGGCAGATTCAGGTCCTCGAAGGGCTTGAAGCCGTTCGAAAGCGCCCGGCAATGTACATCGGTTCTACCGACTCTCGTGGGTTACATCACCTCGTCTACGAAGTGGTGGACAACTCCATCGACGAGGCGTTGGCCGGGTACTGTGACAGCATCGACGTAACGATTCACGAAGACAACTCCGTCAGCATCGCGGACGACGGACGCGGGATTCCCGTGGACCGCCACGAGGAGTATGACATGCCCGCGTTGGAGGTCATTTTGACCGTCCTCCACGCCGGTGGGAAGTTCGACAACAAATCCTACCAGGTCTCCGGCGGTCTCCACGGCGTCGGCATCTCCGTGGTGAACGCCCTCTCGGAGAAGTTCGACGTCGAAGTGAAACGCGACGGCGGCGTCTGGAAACAGACGTTCGAGCGCGGCGACCCGGCCGGCGAAATGGAGCGCGTCCGCGACATGCGCGACGACGAGGAAACGGGAACGTACCAGCGATTCTGGCCCGATACGGAAATCTTCGAGACGACGGATTTTACCTATTCCACGCTCGAAAACCGACTCCGCGAACTCGCCTTCCTCAACTCCGGCGTCGCAATCACGCTCGCCGACGAGCGCGACGAGGAGAAAGGCGATACGTTCCACTACAGCGGCGGCATCCGCGAGTTCGTCGAGTACCTGAACGAGACGAAAACCGCCCTCCACAACGAGGTTATCTACTTCGAGGACGAGGACGATAACATCCAAGTCGAGGTGGCGATGCAGGCCACGGACGAACTTCAGGGCTCGATTCACGCCTTCGCCAACAACATCAATACCCGCGAAGGTGGCACCCACCTGACCGGGTTCAAGACCGCCCTCACGCGCGTCGTCAACGACTACGCGAACGACAACGACATGCTGGGCGACCTCGACGAGAACCTCCGGGGCGAGGACATCCGCGAGGGGTTGACGGCGGTCATCTCGGTGAAACACCCGGACCCGCAGTTCGAGGGGCAGACGAAGACGAAACTCGGCAACAGCGAGGTCCGCGGTATCGTCGAAAGCGCGGTTCACGAGGGACTGTCGGTCTACTTCGAGGAACACCCGGACACCGCACAGGCCATCATCAGCAAGGCAGTCGAGGCCGCGAAGGCCCGGAAAGCCGCGAAGAAGGCGGAGGAACTCACGCGCCGGAAGAGCGCGCTCGAATCGAGCGCGCTCCCGGGCAAACTCGCCGACTGCCAGTCGCGCGACCCCACGAAGTCCGAACTGTTCGTGGTCGAGGGCGACTCGGCGGGTGGGTCCGCGAAGCAGGCCCGCGACCGCGAGTTCCAGGCCATCCTGCCGCTGTTCGGAAAAGTGCTGAACGTCGAGAAACACCGTCTCGACCGCGTGCTGGAGAACGAGAAGATTCGAAACTTCATCACCGCCATCGGCACCGGCGTCGGCGAGGAGTTCGACATCGACGACGCGCGCTATCACAAAATCATCATCATGACGGACGCGGACGTGGACGGAGCGCACATCCGAACGCTCTATTTGACGCTCCTCTACCGGTACATGCGGCCGCTGTTGGAGGCGGGCTACGTGTACGCCGCCCAACCGCCGCTGTACCGCGTCCGCTACCGCGGCAAGACGTACGACGCGATGACCGAGGAGGAACGCGACGAGATCATCGAGGAGAAATGCGACGGCAACCCCTCGCAAGTCCAACGGTTCAAGGGACTGGGCGAGATGAACCCGGAGCAACTGTGGGAGACGACGATGAACCCCGAAAACCGCATCCTCAAGCAGATAACCATCGAGGACGCCGCGGCGGCGGACAAGATGTTCTCGGTGCTGATGGGTGACGCCGTCGGGCCGCGAAAGCAGTTCATCCAGGACCACGCCACCGAAGCGGAGTGGGTCGATATATGAGTTCAGACACATCAGACCTCCCCGACGAGGTCGCGGAGAAGGTAAAGAGCGTCCGCGTCGAGGACGAGATGGAACAGAGCTACATCGACTACGCGATGTCCGTCATCGCGGGTCGCGCCCTCCCCGACGTGCGTGACGGGTTGAAGCCCGTGCACAAGCGCATCCTCTACGCGATGCACCGGTCTGGCGTGACGAGCAACGCGAGTCACCGCAAGTCCTCGAACATCGTCGGGGACACCATGGGCGACTTCCACCCGCACGGCGACCAGTCGATTTACGACGCGCTCGCCCGGATGGCACAGACGTTCTCCATGCGGTACCCGCTCATCGATGGGCAGGGGAACTTCGGCAGCGTGGACGGCGACCCGCCAGCGGCGATGCGATACACCGAGGCGCGGATGGACTCGCTGTCCGAGGAGATGCTCGCCGACATCGAGATGGACACGGTGGACTTCAAGCCCAACTACGACGGGCGATTGGAGGAGCCGGAAGTCCTCCCGTCGGCGGTGCCGAACCTCCTCATCAACGGGTCGTCCGGTATCGCGGTCGGGATGTCCACGAACATCCCGCCGCACAACCTGGGCGAGGTCATCGACGCGACGGTCGAACTCATCGATAACCCGGACGCGACGGTCGAGGACCTGATGGAGCACGTCAAGGGACCGGACTTCCCGACCGGCGCGAACATCGTCGGACGAAACGCCATCCACCAGGCGTACAAAACCGGCCGAGGACGCCTCCGCGTCCGCGCCGAGTACGAGGTGCAGGACGACCGCATCGTCATCACCGAACTGCCGTTCCAGACGAACAAGGCGCGACTCATCCAACGAATCGCCGACCACGTCAACGACGGCACCATCGAGGGAATCCGCGACCTGCGCGACGAGTCCGACCGCGACGGCATCCGCGTCGTGGTCGAACTCAAGCAGAACGCGATTCCGGAGGTCGTCGAGAACCAACTGCTGAACCACCGCCTCGAACGCACGTTCAGCATCATCTCGCTGGCGCTGGTCGATGGCCAGCCGAAAGTCCTGACGCTGAAGGAACTGCTTCAGCACTACTTGGACCACCGCCGCGATGTCGTTCGGCGACGAAGCGAGTTCGAACTCGACGAGGCGGAAGAACGGGCGCACATTCTCGAAGGCCGATTGCGCGCGCTCGACAACATCGACGATGTGGTCGAACTCATCCGCAACGCCGACGACCGCGACGGTGCTCGGTCGGGACTCCAAGGGACCTTCGACTTCTCCGAAAAGCAGGCCGAACACATCGTTCGGATGCAACTCGGGAGCCTCACATCGCTCGAATCCGAGGAAATCGAGGCCGAATACGAGGACGTGACGGCGCGCATCGAGCGCCTCGAAACCATCCTCGGCGACGAGTCGGAACTGCTGGGCGTCATCAAGGAGGAACTGCTGGAGATGAAGGAGAAGTACGCCGACGAGCGGCGGACGAAAATCGTGGAGGACACCTCGGAAGTCACCCGCGAGGACCTCATCGCCGAGGAGGACGTGTTCGTCGTCGTCACCGAGCAGGATTACGTCAAGCGCATGCCCATCGAACAGTTCGACGCGCAGGGGCGCGGCGGCAAGGGTATCATCGGCGCGGACGTGAAGGAGGACGACACGGTTTCGAAGGTGTTCCGCGCGAACACGCACGACTACCTGCTTTGCTTCACGAACCACGGACAGGTCTATCGCCTGAAGACCTACGAGATACCCGAGATGTCGCGCACGGCGCGCGGCAAGTCGGCCGTCAACATCCTCGATTTGGATAAGGGTGAGGACATCACCGCCGTCATCACGACGGACGAGTTCGAGGAGGACGAGTCGCTGAGCATGGTCACCCAGCAGGGATACGTCAAGCGGACCGCCGCGAAGGAGTTCGAGAACATCCTCTCGACCGGCATCATCGCCGCGCGACTCGAAGACGGCGACAAACTCGTGGACGTGAAGGTGACGGACGGTACGAAGGACCTGCTCGTCTCCACCAAGAACGGGATGACGATCCGTTTCGACGAGACGGAGGCCCGCGAGATGGGCCGAAGCGCCCGCGGCGTTCACGGTATTCGACTGGACGACGACGATGAAGTCGTCGGCATGGTCGCCGCGAACGGCGACGTTGACGACCTCCTCACCGTCACCCGGCGCGGGTACGGAAAGCGGACGAAACTCACCGAGTACCGTTCCCAGTCCCGCAACGGGAAGGGACTCATCGACATCAAGACGGGCGACCGGAACGGCCACGTCACCGAGATAAAGACCGTCATCGAGGACGACCACCTCGTCCTGATGAGCGAGCGCGGCCAGATAATGCGCATCCGGGCGGAAGACATCTCGGAGGTCGGCCGGAACACCATGGGCGTCACCGTGATGGACGTAGACGAGGACGACCGCGTGGCGAGCGTGGACGTGATTCCCGCCGAAGCCGCGGAAGCGGTCCCGGACGACGCCGAGACGGCCGAGGAATCGGAACCGGTCGCGGACGAGTAGCGACTCCCTGATTTTTCGAACACATTTTCTCAGGATTCGGGTCGTTCGTCACCACGACCATCGAATCAGCGGAATTGTCGCGGCCGCCAAAATCGGAATTTGAGGATCACCGAAGCTACGAAATCGACACAACCGCTCGTCGCTAGCATTCTCGCCGGAAAATCTCCGATTTTCCGGGCCGACGACCCCCCGAAAGGGGGTGAGGAGTGTCTTCCTGAACGGAGTGAAGGAAGGCCAGGAAGTCGCATGCCCGCACAGCGTAAGCGAGCAGGAACGTCTTCCGCTGCTTTGGGTGCAGATTTTGCCAGAGAGCGCGGCTCTACCGCGCTCTCGCGGCAAAAGGTGCTATAGGATACGCTTCCCCAGCGCGCTCGCGGCGAGTTCGGTGGCGAGCGTGGCGGTCTCGTTGTGTTCGTCCAGAATCGGGTTCACTTCCACGAATTCGAGCGACCGGAGGATGCCGTCCGCCTCGTTGCGCGTCGCCACGGTTTCGAGGGCCGAGTGGGCTTCGCGGTAGCTGACGCCGCCGCGGACCGGCGTCCCGACGCCGGGCGCTTCCTTGGGGTCGAGCCAGTCCATGTCGAAACTGACGTGGATGCCGTCCACGCCGTCAGTGGCGATGTCGAGTGCCTTCTCGACGATTTCGGTGATGCCGTGTTCGTCGATGTCGGACATGGTGTAGGTGGTGACGCCGCTCTCGCGGATGGCGTCGACTTCGGTGTCGTCCACGCTCCGGAGGCCGACGAGGACGACGTTCTCGGCGCGCAAGCCAGGGGCGTTCGCCCAGTCGGTATCCGCGAAGTCGTCGATGCCGAGCGCGCCCGCGAGCGGCATGCCGTGGACGTTCCCGCTCGGGGAGGTCTTCGGAGTGTTGAAGTCGCTGTGCGCGTCGAACCAGATGGCACCGATTTCGGCGTCGCGGGCCGCACCGCCGAGCGTCCCCATGGCGATGGAGTGGTCGCCGCCGAGGACGAGCGGGAAGGCGTCGTCGTCGATGGCGTCCGCCACCTCGTCGGCGAGGCGGGAACACACGTCCGCCGTCTCGCGGAGGAACTTGGCTTTGCCCTCCCTCGGCTCCTCGGTTTCCGGGTCGCGTTCTTCGGCTCGCGGAACGGTCAGGTCGCCGGAGTCGATGGCGGTCACACCGGCATTGGCAAGCTCTTCGGCCAGGCCCGCGTATCGAATCGCGGATGGTCCCATGTCCACACCACGTCGGTTCGCGCCGTAGTCGACCGGTGCCCCGATTATCTGGACGGGTTTCGTCATGATCGAATGGACGGGTCGAGGGGGTTTCAAAAGCTCCCTTTCGACCGGATGGAACTCTATTTAAGAGCGGAGTACTGACGGGTAAGGTACCGCGATTCTCCCACCATATTCGGCGGATTTAAGGAAATCAATTACCAAGATTCGAGTAATGTCTAGTATTGAGTTGACGCCTAGTCAGGAGACGATACTGACGGCATTGGTAAACTTGCACCGCGAAACCGAGGATGCAGTCAAGGGCGAGGACATCGCCGAAGAGGTTGACCGCAACCCCGGTACGATTCGAAACCAGATGCAGAGCCTCAAAGCGCTCCAGCTCGTGGAGGGTGTCCCCGGCCCGAAGGGCGGGTACAAGCCGACCGCGACGGCGTTCGAAGCGCTCGACATCCAGAACTTGGACACGGCCGCCGAGGTTCCCCTCGAACACGACGGCGAACCGGTCGAACAGAGCAACATCGAGGAAATAGACCTCACGAGCGTTCACCACCCCGAACTCTGCCGCGCCGAGATTCACCTTCGCGGCTCCGTCCGTGACTTCCACGAGGGTGACGAGGTGAAAGTCGGTCCGACGCCCCTCTCGAAACTCGTCGTGGAAGGGGCCGTCGACGGCAAGGACGACACCCGGAACATCCTCATCCTGAAGATACACCGGATGGAAGCGCCGACCGAAGAGCCGAACCACTAGAGACGGGTCGGATTCGACGGTTCACTTTTTCGCTCTCTCCGCTCTGACGCCTGCCGTTCGCTTTCGGAAACTATTATCCGCGGACGCACCTAGTGCCACCGATGCACCGCCGAACGACGATTCGGTATTCGACCCGTCTGGTCGCCGTGCTGTGGCTTCTGGTTTCCCTGTCCGGCCACGCACTGGCGCACGGTGCAAGTTTGCAGGGGTCCTCGAAATCCCTCTCGGTCCCGCTCTGGCTGTTCATTCTCACCGGCGGCGGCGTGGTGAGCGCGTCGTTCCTGCTCGCCAGTTTCGTTACCGACCGGTCGTTCATCCGAACGATACACCAGTGGCAGCGGTTCACGTCGCGGTCGGCCGACGACCTCCGCACCGTGACGGAGGTCGTCGGCGTCGTCTCCCTCGTCGCCATCGTCGCCGCCGGATGGTTCGGTCCGCAAACCCCCCGAGAAAACCTCGCCATCCTCGCCGTCTGGGTCGGGTGGTGGGCGGCGTACACGATATCGGTGTACGTCGTCGGCAACACGTGGCCCGCGTTCAACCCGTGGCGAACGGTCGGGGAGTTCCTGCCGACCCGCGACGCGAGTTATCCCGAGAAACTGGGCGCGTGGCCGAGCGTCGCCGGATTGCTCGCGCTTGTCTGGCTCGAAGTCATCAGCCCGCTCGCCGACAAACCCGACATGCTGGCGGACATCATCGTCCTCTACAGCGTCGTCACCATCGCGGGAACCCTCTGGTACGGCACCGACCGCTGGTTCGGGACGGTGGACCCCATCGCCCGCGTGTTTCGCTACTACGGGCGGGTCGCTCCGCTCCGACGCACCGAATCCGGCTTCGAGTTTCAACTGCCGGGTGCGCGCCTGACCGAGACGAAACTCGTCACCGGGTTCGACGAAGTGGGGTTCGTCATCGCCATCCTCTGGGTGACGACCTACGACGGCTTCGTCTCGACCCCGCTCTGGTCGGACGTCGCGCGCCCCGTCGCCGCCGCCGGAATCCCGCTGACCGCCGCGTATCTCACGGCACTGCTCGGCGGATACGGCCTCTTCCTCGGCGCGTACCGACTCGCAACGCGGCTTTCCCGAGACACCGCGGACACCTATCTCACCCCTGCCACCATCGCCCGCCGCTTCGCGCCCTCGTTGTTGCCCATCGCGGTCGGCTACCACCTCGCCCACTACGTGAGCTACTTCCTCTCGCTTTCGCCGACCCTCCTGGGCGTGCTGTCGAGTCCGTTCGACCCGCCACAGGCGGTCTATATCGTTCTGCCTGCGTGGTTCGGAGCCGTCAACATGGGGTTCGTCCTGCTCGGCCACCTCCTCGCGGTGTGGGTGGCCCACGCCACGGCCTACGACGTGTTTCCGAGCCGATTACAGGCGATACGAAGCCAGTATCCGCTCGTCGCCGTGATGATACTGTACACGATGACGAGCATGTGGATCGTCTCGCAACCGACGCTCACACCACCATGACCACGACGACAGACTACAGCGTTCCGTCCGGCGAATCGCCCCACGAGTGTGCCTACTGCGGCCACCCATTTCGGAAGGAGGAGTACCTCGTCCTCCACCGCGGGTTAGAACACGGGGACGAACTGCCCGAAGACGAGGTGGAAGCGTTCTACGACGCCTACGAAACCGAGACGGAGGAACTCAAACACTTCCGTCTCAAGGCGCTCGGCGTCCTCGTCCTGCTGTACTTCGGGTTCCTGTTCATCTACGCCATCATCGGCGTCTCGTAATTCCGCCGGTCGCCGGTTGGGTGCCGATGAGCGACCACCGTTTTCGCCGATACCGTTAGGGTTCGCTCCGTCGTCTCGCATTCCATGCCCTCGATTCGTCGCGCGACGGAAGCCGACGCCAAGCCGATTCTCGACCTTCGCTGTGCGTCCATCCGGGCGTTCGGAACGGAACGGTATCACGAGGAGCAGGTCGAACGCTGGGCGGCACATCCGTTCGGGAGCGCGCCGTATCTGGAGTCGATACGGAACGAATCGGAATCGGTCGCCGTGGCCGAAGGAAACGGCGAACTCGCCGGGTTCGGCCGCGTCGAACTGGATACCGGCGTGGTTTCGGCGGTGTACGTCCACCCCGACTACGCGCGGAACGGGGTCGGTTCGGCGCTCCTTTCGCACCTCGAATCGGTGGCACGTGACGCGGGGGTCGATTCGCTGACGCTCCATGCCTCGTTGAACGCGGTTCCCTTCTACGAGGAACACGGCTACGAGCGGGTTTCGACGGTGACGCACGAGGTGACCGGTGGCGTCGAACTCGCGTGCGTGGAGATGCGGCGGGACATATCGGTCGAATGAAAACACCGAGCCGTCGGTTTTCGGCCCGCAAACCAAAAGACACGAAACCCTCCGGTGTCTGGTTCGAGTATGAGCAATTACCTCGTTGCGATGGAGGCGGCATGGTTGGTACGTGATGTCGGCGATATCGACGACGCGATTGGCGTTGCGGTCAGCGAAGCCGGGAAACGGCTGAACCAGAAGAACATGGACTACGTCGAAGTCGAAGTCGGCGCGACGGGGTGTCCGGCCTGCGGCGAACCGTTCGATTCGGCGTTCATCGCGGCCCACACCGCGCTCGTCGGCCTCGTCCTCGAAATGAAGGTGTTCAACGCCGAGGGCGAGGAACACGCCCAGCGCATCGCCAAGAGCGAAGTCGGCGGCGCGCTCCGCGACGTCCCGCTTTCGATCGTCGAAACTATCGAATTCGACGAGGACGAGGAGATAGACTTCGGCGACGCCTGAACAGTCCGAACGATTTATACCATAACCATTGGTAATTTCTACGCATGGAACTCCCGACACCCCAAGACCTTCGGGAACACCGAACCGATTTGGGGCTCACACAGAGCGAACTCGCGGAGCGGGCGGGCGTCTCACAGCCCCTCATTGCGAGAATCGAGGGCGACGACGTGGACCCGCGGCTTTCGACGCTTCGGCGAATCGTGAACGCGCTGGAGGAATCGGAGGGCGACATCGTGCGAGCGGGCGACCTCCTGCACAAGTCCGTCGTCAGCGTCGCACCCACCGACACCGTGAGCGAAGCGGTCCAGAAGATGCAGGAAGCGGGCTACTCCCAACTCCCGGTCATCAAAGAGGGCGTCCCGGTCGGCTCGATAAGCGAGAGCGACCTCGTTCACGTCAGCGAAGACGCCCGCGACGAGGCGGTCCGCGAGTTCATGGATGAGAGCTTCCCGACCGTCTCGAAGTCGGCGACGCTCAACGAAATCAGCAACCTCCTGGACCACTACAAGGCCGTGATGGTGACGGAAGAGGGCGAAACCATCGGCATCGTCACCGAAGCGGACATCGCCGCACGGCTGTCCTAACGACGAAACAGGGTGTCGGGTCGGTCGCGGTCTTCCATTTTGCCGTGTCGGACGATACCGTTTCTCACCACAAACGTATTCCGAGCGACGTCGTAGAGCGACGCATGTGGCCGTGGGAATCCGCGATTTTCGCGTACCTCTGCTATTCGGTGTTCGTCCACGTTCGACATCACGAACCGCCGGGCGGGACCGCCGTCGTCGTCGCCGCCGTCGCGTCGGTCGTTCCCGACCTCATCGACAAACCGTTGAGTTGGCAGTACGGCGTCTTCCGGAACGGCTACGCTCTCGGTCATTCGGTGTTCGTCAGTCTGCTCGTCGTCGCCGTCGCCCACGCCGTCGCGCGACGGACATCGCGTCCGCGATTGGGTCTCGCGTTCGGCCTCGGCTTTCTCTCGCACAACGTCGGCGACGCGCTCGAACACATGAACGACGGACTCTGGTACGGCGTCGAACACGTCCTCTGGCCGGTGGTCGTGCTCCCGCCCGACGAGAGTCCGAGTTTCACCGGAACGGTGCGGCAGTTCCTCGGCGAGTATCGGACCCACCTCGTTCACCACGACTTCACGTCGTACTTCGTCCTCGTCGGTGTGATTTCGGCGTGTACGCTTCTCCTCTGGGCGTACGACGACTTTCCGGTCGCCCGCGAACTGCTGACGACGGTTCGGCGCGTCGTTCGGTAAGCGTTCCAACGCCGCGTTCGCCCGTCGGCCAACGCTGAAATACGGGCGATGTCGGGAGAACCGAGCGGCGGTATTTCGGCCTCCGCGACAGTTTTTTCCGCGAAGTCACCGATTGCCTGCCATGGGAATCGAGATTCGCTCGGCGGAACCGAGGGATACGGAGGAGATACGACACGTCGCGGAGCGGGCGTGGCACTCGGCTCACGCGCCCATCATCGGCACGGAGGCGACCGACGACTTCCTCGAACGCTACTACGACGCGGAGACGTTTCGCTCGCTCATCGAAACCGAAGCGTCCATCCTCGACGTCGCCATGGACGGCGACACTGGCGTCGTGGGATTCGTCGGCGCGAACCCGGTCGAGGGGTCCACGACGTTCGATTTAGGTCGCATCTACGTCCTCCCCGGTCGGTGGCGCGAGGGTATCGGCGGACGGCTACTCGCCCACGTCGAACGAACCGTCGAGCGGCGCGGCGGCGAGCGAATCCAACTCGGCGTCATGGCCGAAAACGAACGCGCCATCGCGTTCTACGAGTCGGCGGGGTACCGGCGCGACGAGAAGTTCTACGACGAGCGGGTCGACACGGCGGGCTACATGTACGTAAAAGAGGTGTGACACGGAGGAATGGTGATGTGAGAAGAAATGGTGAGCGACGGTGGGGCACGAGTGGCGTAATCAACAGGTGGAATCAACAGATGGCGTAGGTGATACCGACCGCCCCGTCCTTCTGTATCTGTATGTGGACGTTTCCGTAACACTCGTTCGTCTCGACCGTCGTACACTGCTTGTAACCCGTGTCACTCGAACTGGCGTCGAGGAGTTGGACGCACACGCGGAACGTTTCCACGTCCGTCGCCCCCGTCCGTTCGAGGTTGTACAGCGCGGCGGTGTCGGCCGGTCCGACCTGACGGGTGACTTCGAAGACGGTTTCGTCGGCCGCCTTCCGCACCACCCAGACGTGAACCGTCTGCTCCTCGTCGTACCCATTTTCGAGCCAGATGGTGTGGTCCGAGTCGAACGTGCTCGTCTTGGACTCGAACACGCACCCCGCGACGGCGAACGTACCGGCGGAACCGAGCAGGGCGCGACGGGTCAGACCGGACATGGCGAGAACACCACACTCTGTTTAAATAAGCATTCTGGAACAAAGAGTGGGAGCTACCAACTCCGCGTCGGGAGAAACACCGTTCCGTCCCCACAGCACGTCCCCGCTCGGATGGAAAATTATCCAGCTATCAGTCCAAACTCAACCCGCGAATCGCCACCGTTTCGCCCTCCGCGACGGTGCCGATAATCCGTCCGTCCGTCTCTTCGGCGAGCGATTCGGCGTCGTCCTCGGGGAGTGCGACGACGAATCCGGTGCCCATGTTGAACGTGCGGTGCATCTCCTCGTCGGAGACGTTGCCGCCGTCCTGCACGAAGTCGAACACCGGCTGTGCGGGGAACGGGTCGTCGATTTCGTAGCGGTGCTCGCCCATGCGGAGCAGGTTCGTCCACCCGCCGCCCGTCACGTGCGCCGCGGCGTGCACGTCCCGCTCGCGGAGCGCGGGAAGCAGGTAGGTGTAGAGGCGCGTCGGTTCGAGCAGCGCCTCGCCGACGGTTCCCTCGTCGAGCGGGAAGTCGTCGTCGTAGTCGTGGTCCTTCGTCGCCGCCTTGCGGGCCAGCGTGAGGCCGTTCGAGTGAATCCCGCTGGATTCGAAGCCGACGAGAACGTCGCCCACTTCTGCCTCACCGGGGAAGATGGCGTCCTTCGGCGCGAGTCCGGCGCAGGCACCCGCGAGGTCCAGCCCCGAGATGACTTCCGGCATGACGGCCGTTTCGCCGCCGACGAGGGCGACGCCCGCTTCCTCCGCACCGGCCGCGAGTCCCTCGCCGACCTGCTCGGAGAACTCTTCGGTGGGTTCGTCCACGGCGAGGTAGTCCACGAAGGCGACGGGTTCGACGCCGCTCGCCACGAGGTCGTTCGCGTTCATGGCGATGCAGTCGATGCCGACCGTCGAGTAGTCGCCGAGCGCCTCCGCGACGAGCAGTTTCGTCCCCACCCCGTCCGTCGCCAGCGCGAGGTACTGGTCGCCGATGTCGAGCAGTCCCGCGTAGTCGGTCGTGTTGTCGATGTCCGAAACCGCGCCGACGAGGGCTGCCGTCGCCGCTTCGCTCGCGTCGATATCTACCCCCGCGTCGGAATACGTCAGTTCCTCTTCCTCGGTCATGGTGAAACGCGTGTTCCGGGCGAGTAAAGGTTTGCCGTTGTCCCGTTCGGCTACAGCACCAGCAGCGCGTACAGCGCGAGCAGCACGCACGGAACGAGCGTAGCGATGAAGGCGGTCGTACTCCACTGCTGGACCTTCTTGCCGTCGAGCGGTCCCCACGGGAGCATGTTGAAGCCCGCGAGGAGGAAGTTAATCTGCGCGCCGCGGTAGCCGATTTCCGTGACGAGGGACGGCCCGACGAAGATGAGCGGGAAGAACAGAACGCCGAGGACGACGTTCGTCATGGGTCCGGCCAGCGCGATGAGGCCGTTTTCCCGCTCCGTCACCATCCCCCGATGATACACAGCGCCGGGTGCCGCGAAGAGGAACCCGGCGAGTCCGCCGACGATGGCGAGCAACAACATATTGTAATCGGCGCGGAACTCGGCGAGTTGGCCGAACCGAATCGCCACCACCTTGTGGGCCAACTCGTGAAGAAGGAAGCCGATACCCGCCGTGAACAGCGAGACGACCAACGCTCCGACGAACGTCGCCGACGAGAATCCCATGCCGGGCTGGAGGAGCGACTGTCCGAATCCGGGCTGGAGAAAGAGGGTGAAGGCGAGGCCGAGCGCGCCCCACGCGACCAGCAGGTCGCGGAGTTCGCGCGCGCTGAAGCGGATGTTCACGTCAGCACACCCCAGATGAGGTCGGCGCTGTTGTGCGCGCCCTCGACCATCAGCCGCGTGATTTCATCGACGCCGCCGATTTGCGGACCGAGGAACGGTAGGACGACGAAGGGGAACAGGGCCGTCGCTATCATGCTCCCGACGTTCGTCATGGCGACGACGGCGATGAGCCGGAAGAGGGGCACGTCGAGCATCCGGGACATGACGTCGGCGAGGGGCAACTCCTCGTCGCTCATGATGTCGTTGAGTTTGGCGATGTCGGCGATGTTGACCTGCGTGTACTTCAACTCCATGTAGCCCGCGAACCAACCCGGTGCGAGCAGCGGGTTGATGCTCGTCAGCCACGCGATTGCGCCGCCGACGAGGGCGCTGCCCCAGTGTGCGCCCGCGAGTTTCGCCAGTCCGAACGCGAAGACGCCGTTGAACAGGAACCACGCCGCGAACACTTGAATGAGAAACGTGTTTCGAACGCCCGCCATCGCCAGCAGGATGAAGAAGGCGAAGAAGGCGACCATGATGAAGTAGCCGAAGAATTTGAAAAGCGACAAGCGCTTTCCCTTCTCGGTGCCGACGAGCGACTCCATCGGCGGGAGGGTGCTCGGGTTGGCGAGGTAGCTCTCGATTCCGGCGCGGTGACCCGCGCCGACCACGGCGATGACGTCGTGGCCCGCTTCGCGGAGCGCGACGAGTTTGTGCGCGATGAAGGCGTCGCGTTCGTCGATGAGCGCCTCCGCACCGCCGGGCGAGAACCGACGGAACTCCTCCATCATCGCCGTAACCACGTCGCCGTCGGTGAGGTCCTCGATGTCGAACTCCTCGTCCAACTCCTCTTCCTCGACCGTTCCGCTTCCGAGGAGAACCCCACCGAGCACGCCGAGCACCATGCCGATGCCGACGCCGACAGCGAGCGAAGTGAGGATTCGGAGCACGACGCCGCCGATTCCGACGAGCGTCCCGGCGCTGACGACGCCGAGGGCACCGGTGCCAACCGCGAGGCCGCCGACGATTCCGAGAACCAGGCCGCCGCCGAGCGCTATATCGATGCGCCTCGTCAGGCCGACGGAGAGGGCGAGGCTGCCGAGCACGAGTCCGGCGACGGTGCCGCCACCGAGACCACCGACGAGTTGGAGCGCACCGCTTCCCGCACCGAGGGTGAGCGTGGCGTTCAATCCGAGGAGCGGCGAGAGGAAGATGCCGAATATCATGGCGAAGAAGACGCCGAAGACGGCACCGCCGATGAGGCCGATGGTGAGCGGGTCGGTGACGCCGAGGGCGAGACTGCCCACCATCCGTAACTTCTCGCGGGCGCTCATCCGCGCCCAGAAGCGCTGAATCGTCATCTGGATGTCGCGGTCCACCAGCGCCACGCCGCTACCGTGTCGTTCGGCGGCGTCGATGGCGGCCTTCATGTCCGCGCCGGGTTGGATATCGAACTCCTCACCCATGCGCGACTGGACGTACGACAGCATCCAATACGCCAAGAACTGGAAGACGGTGTTTCCGTGAAGGAGGTCGGACGGGTCGAGGTCGTCAGCCACTTCCCCCTGCATCTGCCGGTATCGTCCCTCGTCGAGTTCGACGGCGACGATTTCCGGTTGATCCTCCTCGATGGCTTCTTCCACTCGCTCGACGCTCGTTTCCGAGACGTGGGCCGTTCCGACGACTCGTACGTTTCCCTCGCCGCCACCGGATGACGGCGGGTGCTGGTCGGTCATCAATGACGATACTCTCCCTCCATTTTTACCAGTATCGATGACAAGGCAATTTTTCTACCCGTTTCGGTTGCGAATCGAATTAATCCGCTCGGCGAACGAGAACACGGCCGTGGCTCTTGACGACGACTTCGTGATTCTCGACGACGAACGATATTTCACCCGTGACGGGGCGGAGTTGGCCGTCGCCGCGGGGACCGAAAATAGTTTCGAGGGCGTCCACATCGACGACGTGGTGGAGGGGTTGTAGTTCTTCGGGGGCACGACCGCTCGCCGACGAGAGCGTCTCGACGATGGTTTGGACGAGCGTCATTTCGCCGCCCCACGAGTACTGTGCCGACGCGACCGGTTCGGGCGTTCCTTGTAACACGGGGTCGTTCATGAATCGATTCGACGATTCGAACGCACATGCTACTGTGCGTTTAATGGTTGAGTTTTTAAATAGGGGCAGAAATGTGAGCAGAGTTTCATCGGACGGAGCTGTCGGCGACCTCGAACAAGTCCTCGTACGCGTCGGGGAAATCGACGAATTCGACCGACTCGCGTTCGGAGTCCCACGCCACGAGTCCCGCCTCGTCGAGCATCGGGAGGTGAACGTGCACGAGCGCGATTCGCATCCGGTCCGTTTCTCCGTCGAGCCGGTCGGCGAGCTCCGACACCGGAATCGGCTCGTCTTCCGAGCGGATGACGACCAACGCCTCCCGTCGAGTCGGCACCGAGAGCACCTTGAAGATGGCGTTCAGCGAGGGAGTCGTAGCGTCGTCCCATCGGCTACCGTCCCTCGGGATTGTCTCGATTGTCATACCAGAACCCAGACACCGAGGAGCATTGAGTGAGAGGGCTAAACGATTAGTCTCGCTCCGGCTCGTCGAAGATGGCGGAGAGAACCTTTCGTTCTGCGATTCGGAGGTGCTTGTGCAGGGTCGGAGGCGCGATGTCCAGCGATTCGGCGAGTTCCTCGCCGGTACTTCCGCGCGGCCAGTCGTAGTATCCGGCCCGATACGCGGTCGTGAGGGCGGTCAGCTGGCGTTCGGTGAGACGGTCGTCGAGCGTATCGCGGAAGCGGGCGCGCGTTTCGGTCGGTTGTTCGACTGTCTGTCGGGAGACGAGCTCCGCGTCCTCGAACACGCCCGTCATGGCGTTGACCACCTCTCGAACGTCCCCCGTCTCCGGAATGTCGACGGTGACGTGCGCGACCCCCTCCTCCGCAACTGCCGAACGGATGATACCACCGTGATTTGCGAGCGTGGAAAACGCCATCGGCCCGGCGTAGCGGACCTCCAGCAGGCACTCGTCCTCTCGCTGGGTGATGGCTCGAAAGTGCGTGACACCCTCGAATTCTTCGAAGAATTCGAGGACGCGCTCGGGGTCGCTACCCTCCGTCGAGACGTACAACAGGAGCGAGCCGTCCGGGTGCAGTACGGCGTCTTCGAACCGGGACGTACCGCCGACCTGTTTCGTGAGCGCGGTAAATGGATAGTCGTCCTCCGAGAACCGGAAGGTCAGTTCGATGGTCCGTTCCGAGACGAGCGCCTGTCGCGTTTTGACCGCGGAGAGGGCGTAACCGACCATCTGCCCGAGTTCCCCCAGAACCTCGCGTTCGGGTCCCTCGAACGCGAACGGACGGTCGGCGTAGACGCCGAGGACGCCGTGAATCGAATCGTCGTACCGGAACGGAACGAACGCCATCGACCAGCGACCGGCGTCGGAGTCCGAAGCGCCCCACTCGTCGCCGCGGTCAGCGTCCTGTACCACCCACACCGACCGATTTCGAATCGCCTCGATGGCCGGTCCGTCCGACGCGTCGAAGTCCATCCGCCGGAGCCGCTCTGCGTCTTCCTCGTCGATACCCGCCCCCGACACCACCGTCAACGTCTCCAACTCCCGGTCGAAGCGGGCCACGAGCGCGAATCGATAGGGGTCGGCGTCGGCGATGCGGTCACAGACCGTTCGCTCTATCTCGTCCGCGGTGTCCGCACGGACGACGGCGCGGTCGATGCTCCGAACGACGGCGTTGATGTGACGGAGCTGTTCGAGTTCGTCGCGCTGTGCTCGCAGCGCCGCGTCCCGCCGCTTTTCCCACGAGATGTCGCGGACGACGCCGACGGTTCCCTCGAATTCGCCGTCGGAGAGCACCACGGAAAACCGGAGTTCACAGGGGACCCGTTCCCCGTCCGCGTTTCGTATCGGAGCCTCCATCGCTCGGACCCCGCCCGGTTCGTTCGCCAGCAGGTCCGCGATTTCGTCTTCGACCCGCGTCACGTACGGTTCATCGACGAGAAGCGAGGCGTGTTCGCCGAGCAGTTCCGCGCGGTCGTAGCCGGTGGCCTCGACCGTGGCGTCGTTGACCGAGACGAAGCGACCGGCCGGGTCGAGTTGGTAGATTCCGTCCCCGATGGCGGCGACGACCTTCTCGGTCGCCAACAGTCGGGTTTCATCCGTTCGTCGCTCCTTTTCCGCTTCCACTCCCTCATTTCTTCGCTCCTCTTCCGCCTCCGCTCCCTCCTTTTCCCCCTCCTCCCGCTCCTCGCTCATTGCGATACTAGCCGTTAGCGAGGTGGATAACTCTGGCGCGCGGGGAACCGCGGCCAACTAAATACGCCGCCCGAGAATGGTCGGGTATGGCAGACACGGCAACCCTGATGGATTCGTACACCGAGATGACCGAACTGCTGTTGCCGAACGACACGAACAACCTCGGTCGGGCGCTCGGGGGTGTGGTGTTGCACTGGATGGACATCTGCGGGGCCATCGCTGCGATGCGATTCTGTGGGAACCAGTGCGTCACGGCGTCGATGGACCACGTGGACTTCATCTCGCCCATCGACCGCGGCGAGGTGGCCGTGGTGGAGGCGTTCGTCTTCGAAACCGGCCGGACCAGCATCGACGTGAAGGTGAACGTCCGGGCGGAAGACCCGCGGAAGGGCGAGGAACGCGAGACGACGACCTCGTTTTTCACGTTCGTCGCACTGGACGAAAACGGCACCCCGACGCCGGTCCCGAATCTCGACTGCCCGGACGAAAACCAGCAGGCGCTCCGCGATTCGGCCCGCGAGGAGCGACTCCAACAGCTCCAGAACGTGGTTGACCGAATCGACTGACCGCGAAAAAACCGTCCGCAAAAATTCGACCGTCGCCCTACTTGCTGGTCGTTGTGGTCTCGTTCGCCATCGTCGTTTCGTTCATCGCCGTCGTTGTCGTCGTCATCTGTTCTCCGGTCGTCGTTTCGTTCATCGTCGTGGTCGTCATCTGCTCGGTGGTCGTCTCGTTCATCGCCGTGGTCGTCATCTGCTCGGTGGTCGTCGTGGTCGTCGTCTGTTCGCCAGTCGTCGTCTCGGTCATCGTCGTGGTGGTCTCGTTCGCCGTCGTCGTCGCGGGGGCGGCGGTCGTCGTCTCGTTCGCGGCCGCCGTGAAGTCGGTCACGAGGATGAGGTCGAGCGGTCTATCGGGACTTCCGGCCGGGACGCTGCTGTTGTCGGCGTAGCCCGCCGCGAACGCCGAGTAGACGGTGCGGTCGGAGAGCGACACGTTGAACGTCTTCAGCACCTCGCCGGAATCGTTCGCCGTCGCGGGGCGAACTTCGAGCGTGTAGTCGCCCGCCGGGACCTGCTTGTATGCGGTCGCGTTGCGGAACGAGACGTTATCGAACAGCGTGGTGTTGGTCTCCGCGACTGTCACGTCCACCGGTCCTGCGTCGGGCGAGACGTGAACGAGGCGCACCGAGGCGTTGCCCTGGTCGGGCGCGGTGAAGTTGTCCTCGTAGACGACCGGTTCGAAGGCGGTGTCGCCGCTTCCGGAAATCAGGCCGGTTGCCGCGACGGTGTAGTTCGTGTCGGCGTCGAACGTCACGTTGTCCGAGAAGACGACCGTGCTCGGGTCGTCAGCGGCCGTAATCGTGACGTTGTGTTCTCCTGCCGACAGGCTGGTATAGTCGGTGACGTTCCCGTAGGACAGGTTGGAGACTACCGTCTCGTTGTCCACGAGGACGTCAACCGGCGGCGCATCGGGCGACATGTGCGCGATGCGGACCTGTGCGTCACCGCTCTGATTTCCTTCGGCCATCGCCCCCATGCCGGCGAAGCCGACGCTGAGTGTGACCAACAGTGCGACCAATCCGACTCCGAGTGTGCGTGTTGTTTCCCTCATTCCAGTGGCATCGTCGGCTACCACGAGGATAAAGCGCCCACACCGTCCATCCGCATAATGGCGGTTTTCGAGCCCGGTAACTCCCGTTTCTGGCGAATCCGTCGCATCGAAATCCTCGCCTAACGCGGCGGTGGCGGCGTCCGGCCCTCGGCGGTCGAAGGAACGCTTATCCGACATCCCGTTCTATCCGGGGCCATGGGACTCGACGTGCCGACCCCGGACCCGCCGACGCTTCGTCCGGAGGCAGATGTGCAGGAGTACGACGACGTGTCGGTGGCGGCGGAGAACGACTACCACCGCGACGAACTGGAAGCATTCCTCCACGAGGGCGCGTGGGAGGAGTCGTTCGACCGGTGGGCCGCGGACACCGAGTTGGACGAACGCGAGTTCGAAACCGCGGTCGATCTGGACCTGTTCGCCGAGTTCGACTTCTTCTGGGACGACTTCGCGGACCGCGTGGGGTACCACGCGCCGGGCATCCCCGAGGACTGGAAGGTCAGGGATATCCACCCGGACATCGACTCGTGGAACGCCGTCTCGTCCATCAACGCCTCCCTAACCGAACTCGGACAGGTGGTCTGTGACGTACTCGAAGCGGACTACGTGGATTGGGAGGCGGAGTTCGACGCGCCCGACGACCTGCCCGATTTCTAATCCTCGGCCGACTCCCGAAATATCACACCGTCGATATCACCGGCGAGGGCGACCGCATCCGACTCGTTCGTACAGGAAAACGAGACCACCATCTCGTGGCGCTCGGGGCGCGTGGTGACGCTCTCGACCGTGGTTTCACACGTTATCTCCTCGCCGACGTACACCGGGCGGCGGAACTCAAAGCTCATCGTCCGAGCGACGAAATCCATGTCGCCGCCGATTTTCGTGGGGAGCGTCGCCGTCAACAGGCCGTGTACCATCGGTTCTTCCTCCTCGACGTGGTGGCTCCCGCGGTCGCCCGAGAGGTCGGCGAACGAAGCAACGTCCGCGGCCGTGAACGTCCGCGAGAAGGTCCTCGTCTCGCCTTCCGTCGGCGTGGCTGTCATGCCTATTCGTTCACACGAATCCACCTAACGTTTTCTCCGGGTCTTCGGCGCGAGGGTCGGTAAATCGAGACGTGTTCGTTTTATGGTATCGGGGTCACACACTCCGGGTATGGTGTCGCCGCTCGACGGGTGGCCGATGCAACTCGGTATGTCGCTCGGCCTGTTGGTATCCGCGCTCATCGTCTGGGGATTGGACCGTCCGCGTGGACGGTGGGGAACGGTCCTCCGGAGGCGGTTGTTGTTCGGCGTCCCGTGGGGCACCCTCGTCTGCGTCACGGGCGTCGTCGCGGTGTACCTGTTCGTACAGGACGGCTGGAACCACTGGTACAACCCCGTCACGGTGGCGTTCGCGTCGTGGTCGTACCTCTACCCGCTCGGCATGCTCGCCGGGCCGTTCTCGCACGTCGGCCCCAGCCACCTCCTCGGCAACATGACCAGCACGCTCGCCGTCGCGCCGTTGGCGGAGTACTACTTCGGACACTACCCCCCGGAGCGGGGCGAGACCTCGTTTTCCTCGTGGCGAACGAACCCGTGGGTGAGGGCGTTCGTGTTGTTTCCCCTCGGCGTCGTCGTCATCGCGCTCTGTACGGGCCTGTTTTCGTGGGGACCGGTCATCGGGTTTTCCGGCGTCTTCTTCGCCTTCGCCGGGTTCGCCCTCGTTCGCTACCCGCTCGGAACAGTCGTCGCCCTCTCCGCCCAAGACGTGATTCAGACGCTGTACGTGGCGTTTCGGAGTCCCCAAACCATCGGCGAAGCGACGACGCACTTCTCGCGCCCGTGGTGGTTCGGCATCGCCGTGCAGGGCCACACGTTGGGATTTTTCCTCGGCGCGGTCGCGGGCGTCTACCTCCTCCGAACGCGTGACGTCCGGCCGAGCGCGCTCAGGACGTGGGCGGGCGGCGTCATCGTCCTCGTCTCGTCGTCGCTGTGGGCGTTGTGGTGGTACCGCGGGATGGAGACGTTCGTCCTCTTTCGCGGCCTCGGCGTCATCTTCGTACTCGCGCTGGCGACGCTGGTCGCGCTCGCCGTCCGCACGACCGACCGAAACGCGTTCTCCCCGAAGACTCGACAGGTAGGGGCGGTTCTGCTGTTGATTCCGCTCATCGCCATGGCGGGCGTCGCCGTTCCCATCAACCTCACGTCGGTTCAACACGGCGGTCAGAACGCGCTCTCCGGCGTGTCGGTTCGGGGATACACGGTGACGTACGCCGAGGACGTACCAAATCAGAAGGTGTCCGTCGTGGACGTGTCGGTTGGCGGCGAGACGACGCAAGTGAACACGAGCGGCGTCATCGTCGTCAACCCGGACCGGGAGATATGGTCGCGGGAGGTGTCGAAGGGACAACTCGCGTACTCCGGCGGAGCGACGGTTAGGGTCGGCGGCGTCGGCTGGTCGAAGGCGGTGCGGATAAAGCGCACCGGCTGGAGCGCCACCGGCGGCGGGACGGCGTATCAGGTGTGGCTTCGCCCGTTGGACGGCCAGTGGAAACGCGCCTTCTCGTCGGGACCGGCGACCGCGAGTCCCGTCCTCGCCGGGAACAACGTCTCCATCGTCGCGCAGAAGGGACGGTTCGCGCTTCGACTCTCGCGGAACAACACCACCGTTGGCACCGCGCCGATGCCGACGCGGAACGCGACGGTCACGGTGGACGGCATCCGGTTCACCCGCGAGAAACGCCGCATCATGGCGTCCATCAACGACACGCGGGTTCAAGTCGCCGCGAAGGAACAGTACCGCAACTAGCGCCACCGATACGGAAAATAGCGTCACCGATACGGAAAATAGCGTCACCGATACGGAAACTATCGCCACTCGATTCTGAAGACCTCGGCGTCGAGAACCGTTCGGTCGCTTCGCTGGAACTCGAACTGCCGCGAGAGCGGTAGCTCGGCGCGGAAGGCGTGCGTCACCGCGGCGTCCGCGTCGGCAGCGAACGACTCGACGAACGCCATGCTCCCCTCGTTGTGAATCGAGTAGGACACGTCGGCGACGGCGGCGGTCGTTTCGAGAAACTCCCTGTCCGCGTGTTCGTTGCCCCGTTGTGCCCCGAACGGCGGGTTCATCAGGACGGTCACGGGGTCGTCGGGACACAGCGGTGCGTCAGTCGCGTCGCCGAGCATCCAGTCGATGGAACGGGCAGGTTCCACCCGACGTTCGTTCTCCGTCGCTTGGCGCAACGCCGCCGGGTCGCGGTCGAGTCCGACGACGCGGACGGGTGAGCGCGTCGCCGCGCCGATGGCGAGCATGCCGGTGCCCGTTCCGAGGTCGACGACGGTTTCGCCCGCGATGTCGCCGTGCACGTCGGCGAGGTGGACGAGGTGAGCCGCGAGGTCCGCCGGTGTCGGGTACTGTTCCAACTCGACCCGCGGGTCCTCGAACTCGGTGACGGCGGAGAGGCGTCGTTCCAGCGCGCGTTTCCCCATGGTCGGGCGAACGCGGCGGGGTGACGTAAGAAGCAGGATTCGGAATGCGAGGGTCGAGGGTCGAGTTACAGTGCCAGCGGGCCGTCCAGTTCGAGCGTGACGCCCTCGCGGCGGGCGCGCTCCTTCAGCGCGGCGAGGGACGGACGGACCTTCGATTCGTCTGCCACGGTGTCGAACTCGACGGTGACGGTTCCCGCGCCGAGGAACGAAGCGGTTCGAATGTACTCGCGGATGCGGTCCGCTTCGTCCTGCGTGGCGAACGAACAGTCGGCGTCGAAGCAGGCATCCACCGTCACTTCGGCGGGGACGTACTCCTTCGCGGCGAGTTCGGCTTGGAGGTCGCGCAGGTCGTCGCGTCCGGACGGAAGCGCGGCCGCGTCGAGCGTTACGGGGGTCTTGTCCGCGGGTCGGCAGCGTTCGATGGCGGTTTCGATGGTCGAGGGACGAGTGGCGCTCATGGCTACCACACAATACCTACCGGGAATACAAAAAGGTTTGTGTATGTCCAGTAGTAATTGAATATGGGTCAAACGACCGTTACAGTCACCTGAAAGTACTTACTGAGCGAGGGGAGATGTGATGCCATGAACCGACGACGTGCCCTCGCGTGCGTCGGGTCCGTCCTCCTCGCCGGGTGTCTCTCCGAATCGACATCCGGGGGTTCGGACCCCGCCGCGTCGAACGCGACGAACGGAACGACCACGACCACGACCACCGAGCAGCCGAACACCTCCACCGGAACACCCGCCTCGCCGACCCTCGAAATCCCGGCCGAGAATCACTGTCCGTCGTTCGGCGATTCCCGGGTCGTCTGCTCCGTGGACGCCGACGACGGGACGACGTTGCAGATGGTACCGTCGAAAACGCGGGTGGACCTTCCGAAAGCGACGGTTTCGTTCACCCTCCGAAACGAGACGGGGGCGACGTTCACGACGAACTACTACGGGTGGTCCGTATCGAAGCGCGTGGACGGCGAGTGGTTCCACATCGCGCCCCAAATCGTCCCCGAACCCGCGATGATGCTCGAATCGGGCGATTCGCACACGTGGACTCTCACCATCGACAACACCGACCTCGATGCCGCGAGCGCCCGTTCACAGGGAACCGACGACATCGCGCTCGTGGGACTCGGCGGCGGCACCTACGCCTTCGGTATCGACGGGTGGTTCCAAAAGGGGGGCTACGAGAACGCAATCGGCGTCGCCGCCCGGTTCGAACTGAACGGTGACGACCTCGAACTCGCGCCGACCGCCGACCTCGAAGTGGTCGGACGGAACGGCGACGAGAAACGCGTCCGGCAGGGAGACGGCGGGGAAACGTTCGTCGCCACGCGCATCGACGAGTCGGAAGCGGAGGACCCGCGGCGCGTGCTGCCCGAGGAGGCCGTCCGTCTCCCCGCGCTTCGCAACCTCCTCGCGTCGTTCGAATCGGGCGTCGAAATGGTTCGTCTCGACACTGAACAGACCGGCCCGTTCTCCACCGACATGGGGGTCATCGAGTACGAGGGCGAGACATACAGAATCACACCAGTAGACGTGTGAGAACGCGAAGCCGAGAAAGTGAAATCCTCTACCCGATAAAATATAATAATATTTACGATAGAATTAAATTCGCCGATTAGGTATGTGTATTCATGCCACGCGACACGGACGATACAAACGGACGGACCGGAATGAGCCGTCGAACGATGCTGAAAGGGACCGCCACCGCGGCGGTCGGGTTGGCCGGGTTCACCGGAAGCGTCGCCGGGTTCGAGGGCGACGACGGAGACATCACCGGCCCGGCGGACTTCCCCCGTGCGACGACGCGCGGTCACTTCGACATCAACTGGCTGTACGAGGAGGAGTTAACGGACGGGCACACGAAGTGGGATTACGACACCGTGGGAGACATCCCCGGCTACGGAAGCGCGACCCCCGACGAGGTGGTCATCTCGGTCCACGGATGGTTGGTCGCATCGGACGAGGCTCCGGACCACTTCGAGACGGTCAAGACCTCGCTTCGGAACAACGGTTACACCCACCCCATTATCGGGTTCAGCTACGACTCGGACACCCGCCTCGACCAGTGGTGGCCCGCGACGGACATCGCGGAGCGAAACGGCGCGAAACTGGCCAATTTCATCACCGACTACCGCGCCCGGACCGGTGCCGACGTGCGCCTCATCGGCCACTCGCTCGGCGGGCGGGTCGTTCCGGCGACCATCAAAGCGTTGGACTCGCTCGGCTACCGCGATTACGTCGCGTCGGCTACCCTGCTCGGCGGTGCCGCCGACAACGATGCCGTGGCGGTCGATGGCGAATACGGTCCCGCCATCGCCAACGTCGTCGAACAGTTCGACAATTTCTGGAAATCGGACGACAACGTGCTCAACTGGGCGTACTCGACCGGCGAATTCGACGCCGCCGTCGGCGAGGAGGGCTGTGAGGGGACGCCGCCCGCGAACTACGAGGACCACAACGTCGATTACGTCCCCGACCACTTCTCGTACCACGAACCCGGCGACGGGTGTATGGCTGACGTTGTTGGGGAGTTTCAGTGAGCATCGTGAACTGAAGCAAGTCAGAGCTTTGCTCTGACGGAGTTCTCGTGAGTGACGGAGGAACGAACGAGAGCACGTCGGAACTCGTTCCGACGGAGTTTTCGTGAGTGAAACGAGCGAATGCCAGAAAAAGCGGAGCTTTTTCGCGGTTCTCGTGAGTGACGGAGGAACGAACGAGAGCCAGCCAACGTAAGCGTTGACTGGATCTCGTGAATTTACCGCCGAGTTAGTCGCTTCGCGGTTTTCGGTGCGTGCTTCGAATACGCCCACCCGAGCAGATACCGGCCGTAGGCTTCGGCGTGGGGGAAATCCTCGTCATCGACCGTGCTGTCGCCCGAATCGATGAGGCCGTGTGCTGTATCGAGAAGGGTGCGAGCGAACGACCCGTCGTCGGATTTCGATAGCGCGGTGCGGAGTTCGGACACCGCCAGTTTCTTCGCTCGGAAGACGCGTTTCGAACCGATTTCGCCCGACTCTTTCGGAATATCGACACGTCGTTTCGCGTCTCGCCACGCGAGAAAGTGCTGGAGTGCGTCGGCGGTCGTCGTGGCCGAAAGCACTTCGTATCCGTCTTCCCGGTACCGCTTTGCGTCCCAGAGGGTATTTCGACCGTAGAACCATCCGTGCGTGTAAATGCGACCCCGCAGTCGCCGATACGGGCTTTTCGGCAGGTCGTCGTCCGCATTGTCGTCCCCTTTCGAGCGAAGTTCCTCCGCCTGCTGTTCGAGGTGCGTTCGATTCCGTGCGAGTGCGTCTCCGAACGGGTTCGGGTCCTTCAGACCGCCACGATACCGCTCGTAGAGGCGTCTGCCATCATCGAAATCCCGTCGTGCCGATTCGATATCACTGAGCGATTTTCCCGCCTCCATCGCGTCTTCGGGCGGCGAATCGAGGTCGAGAAAGGACGCGGCCTGCTGTGTGTGCCGTTCGACCCGTCCGACGTGAACGAGGAAGTCGTTCGGGTCGTCACACTCGTACTCGATGTTCGTTCGAAACGAGTCGATTTCGCGTTCGAGTTTCGTCTGTGACCGTTTCGGATTTTTCTCCGTATACTCGTCGTTCAGATACTGTGCCGTTCCGAGCGTTTTGGCCGCGGTGCTCGCCGCCCATTGGCACCGTTCGAGGGTTTGTGGCGTTCCGGAACCATCCTGAATGTCGTCTATCGTGGCTCGTGATCGGTCCGGTAAATCGTTCAGATAGTCCCGGTCGAACTCCTTCAACGCGGATTTGTCGGCCCGTTTCCACTCCGTTTTCGCCTCGTCGATTATCCGCTGTGCGTGTGCCTTTGCGACTCGGACGTGACTCGCGGGAATCTCGATTCGCGGCGGGATGGACGGGATTCCGACGTGTTTCGTCCGCGCGTCCACGACCGGTGCGGGCATGGTATTGGTGACGAATGAAGCCGAACCGAGACCGAGGACCGACCCTCCGGCGAGGAGAACTCGTCTGCGGGAGAGAGGGCTATCCGGGCGAGGGGACATGATAGAGAAAGGAAACGATAGCTACAAAAATTTTCCTACCACGTGCCGTGGAAGGTGTCGAATTCGAGGGAGTCCAGCGGCTCGTTGCCGACGGCGATTTCGTACTCGCCGGGCGTGAGCATGGGTTTGTGGAAGCGCGGGCCGTCGTCGGTGGTGATGCGCGGACAGCCGGTGTTGACGAAGGCGTCCATGTCGAAGTTTCGCAGTCGGTCGGGCGTCACCTCGTCCATCGTGATGAGGTAGGCGTTCTCGTTTTCGTCGAGGATGTCCTGTGCGACGTCCCAGCGGCCCTGCCCGATTTTGGTGCAGAAGATGACGCCCCACTTCTCGGCGTCCATCGCGCGGTGGACCGCGCCGTAGCGCTGTTTGAGGAACTTTTCGGTGTCCGCCACGGTGACGACGTTGTTCACGGGGTCGGCGATGACGACGGTCTTATCGGGGTGCTCCATCGCCAAGCCGAGCGGGTGGAACTTCCCGCCGCCGACGTAGAGCACTTGGTCGGCGTCGATGTCCGCCGAAGCGTAGTTACATCCCAAGACCTGCCCCTCGTGTGTCAGTCGGTCGTCGCCGCGTCGGGTGTGTACGTCGAACCCGCGCTCTTCCAACCACTCGCGCATCTTCTCGAAGTGGTTCATGTGCTGGGCGGTCGTCACGAGGCCGACGTCGCCGACTTCGAGTTCCTCCAGCGATTCTTCCATGATGGGGAAGACATCGACGTTGGAAAACAGCGGAACGTAGATGACCTTGTCCGTGTTCTTCATCGGCGAGTGGCCGAAGTGGACGAACACGTCGGTTCGCTTCATCAGGTAGGTGTCCAAGTCACAGGCTCCGTAGCACGGCTGGCCGGAGAGGAGAATCGTCACGTCGTCGGGGAGCAGTTCGCGCAGGTCGTCCGCCACCTGCGGGCCGCGGCGTTTGAGTCCCTCGGGGAACTGCAACCCCACCTTGTCGGCGTCGCGCTCCTCGACCGCTTCGATGATGCGGTCGAGTTCGTAGTCCCACTCCCGGTCGTGCTTGAGGGACATCCCCGTGTTCCTGAGGTCCCCCTCGCTGTACTCGCTTTCGTTGCTCATTATCCCCTCATTGCGGGCGAGAACTTTTAACCTCGGCGTTCTCGGTTTTCCCGATCTGCTCGATTTCGGGATTCGGCAGGCCTAAAGTCCTTCAGCCCGAATCCCGAGACATGAGCGTCGACACGACGACGGAGACCGCGGAGCAGTCCGATATCGAACGGCTGGCGACGGAACTCGGTGAGGCGATCGTGGAAAGCCCCGTCTACCAGCGATTCGAGGAGACGAAGGCGGCCGTCGAAGCCGACGAGGAGGCACAGGAGCGGATCAAGGAGTTCGAACAGCTCCGACAGGAGTTCATGCTCGCGCGACAGACGGGCGAGGCGACCCAAGACGACGTGGCGGAGGTCCAGAAGGCCCAGCAGGAACTTCACTCCCTGCCGGTCATGGCGGAGTATCTCGACGCACAGGACGAACTCACGGCGCGACTGGAGGACTTGAACCGCGCCGTCTCCGAGCCGCTCGCCGTCGATTTCGGCCAGCAGGCTGGCGGTTGCTGTCAGGACGAGTAGTCGGACACCCGAATCCCCGTTTTCTGCTCCTGCGACGCATTCACGGCGAGCGACGGCACTCAGTTCAGCCGCCAGAGTTCGTAGTTCAACAGGGTGGCGAAGGCGACCCAGCAGAGGTACGGCACGAGCAGGAGGGTCGCCCGTCGGTCGATTCTGGCGAAGGCAACCATCGTTGCGACGATGGCGGCGAGGAGGGCGAGGATGACCGCGAGTCCGCCAGCGGGCCAGCGCATGCCGAAGAAGACGAGTGTCCACCCGGCGTTCAGGACGAGTTGCACCGCGAAAACCGCGAGCGCGAACCGGTTGTCCCCCCGTCGCCAGACCAGATAGAGCGCAATACCCATCAACAGGTAGAGCGTCGTCCAGACCGGGCCGAACACCCAACTCGGCGGCGTGAAGGCGGGCTTTTGCAGGGTCGTGTACCACGTCGCCACGTCGTTCGCGGTCAGAAACGACGGGATGATCCCCGCCAGTTCACAGACGACGATACAGACGAGCAGGGCGGGCACGTCGCGGAGCGAGAACGACGAACGCTGTGCTATCTCCATGGGGTCGCTACGACACGAAAAAGGGTGTTCCTTTCGCCGAACTACGTGGGTTCGACTAGTCGAGGTCGTCCAACTGGACCGTCTCGTCGAGGATGAGCGTCGGTCCCTGTTCCGTGTCGATGAACTCGGCGGCGTCGGCCATGACCTCCGTTCCCTTCTCGGAGTCGAAGGCGGCCTTCATGTCGGCGGTCGAGTCGAAGTAGAGTTCGAGCACGCCGTCGTAGCCCGCCTTCTCGGGGTCCTTCGAGACGGAGGTGACGTACTTCCTCAGGCCGGGCAGTTCCTTGGCGAGTTCGGAGTGCTCTTCGAGCCAGTACTCCTCGAACTCCTCGTGGGTCATGCCGTCCTTGCGCACCAGCAGATCGACCATCTTCATCATGGTACTCGAAGTCGGTTCCCCGACGACTTCGTTGTATCGACTGCTCCGCGGAAATTCCGCCGTCGCTCCCGAAACGGAGTCGGGTAGGTGAGCGTTCCGCCGACGCCCGCAAGTGCGTTCTCCGAAAGGGTGGAACCTGAAACGCCTCGTCGGGCAAGTCGAACGGATTCTCGAATCCGGCATCGACGGTCGTCCGTTAGCGTCGCCCGAACGTCGCCGTGAACCGCGACCGGCCGACTCGGTTCCCGTCCATCGCGCTGAACAGCGCGTCCCGTTCTGTCCCCGCGT
Source organism: Haladaptatus paucihalophilus DX253 (assembly GCF_000376445.1). Lineage (NCBI taxonomy): Archaea > Methanobacteriati > Methanobacteriota > Halobacteria > Halobacteriales > Haladaptataceae > Haladaptatus > Haladaptatus paucihalophilus. The sequence goes on from NZ_AQXI01000001.1 coordinate 808,069, forward strand.
CGAGCTGTAGCTCGCGTTCGAGGAGGTACAGCGTAAACCGGTAGGTGTGCGGCCCGCCGCCCGTCGGCGGGCAGGGATCGCGGTAGCCGATTTCGCCGAATCCGTTGGTTCCCTGCCGCGCGCCGTCGAGCGACCCGACCGTCCGCCGCCGTGGCACGTTTTTCGGCACCGTCGTCGTCCCCGGCAGGAGGTTCCACAGCAACCAGTGGGTGAACGTCCCGCTCGGCGCGTCCGGGTCGTCGACCACGACGGCGAGCGAGTTCGCGTCGTCGGGCACCGACCCGATTTCGAGCGGCGGCGAGACGTCATTACCGCTGCAGGTGAACTCGGTCGGAACGCTGGCACCGTCCTCGAACGCGGGTGTCGTGAATTCAGTCATGGTGTCGCTCCGTTCGGTTGTTCGCGTCGATTCCGTTCCCGTCGGGCGGTCGCTCCGGCCGTCGCCGTCGCGGCGAACGCCAGCACACCCCGCCAGGGCGACGCCTCCCCCACCCAATCCCACGAGGACGGTTCGTCGTCGGAGCATTACGTGGTATTTCGCGGCGCGCGGTAAAATGCCCTGTTGCCGTCGGTTTAAGTGCGTGGGCGTCCTTCCCTCGGGTCGATGGCGGAACTCAACCGACCCGAACGACGGCAGTGCGTCGAGTGCGGACGCGAGGATTCGTGGGACGATTCGACGCACAACTGGCGAATCGCTGGCGAGGAAGGCAGACCCTTCTGCATCCACGAGTGGGACATCAACGGCTCGCACAACCCGATTCGGAATTGAATCAGGTCGAAGAAGAGCGAATGGGTGTAAGGTGGACTCGACCGAAATGGGATTGGACCGGGATGGGACTTAACCGGAATGGGATTCGGCCGATGATTCGACTTGGCCGATGATTCGACTTGGCCGATGATTCGACCACTAGCGAGTGGTGACTCGGCCCCTAGCGCGTGACTGGTTCAACACTAGGTTGGGATGGTTTGGCGGCTAGGTCGATGACAGTTCGACGGCTAGAGAGAAGACCGTTCGTGCGGTTGCGTTCGGCCGCGACAGCTTCCACACCCCACCGAACCAATAGGATTAACTCGCCAGAATTTGATATGTCGAACGAAGCAAACCGGGGTATTTGCCGAAAGGCCAGTGTAGGAGCACTGACCCCGTTTGCTTCGAGAGGCTCGAAGCATGTCGAACAACGAACCTTCTTCGGAAAAACGTATCGCCACCGAACAGACGCTCCTCCGCCTTGGCGCGGTGTCCCCCGAGAACGTGAGTGAAGAGTTACTGCTCGACATTCACGATTTGTTCGAGGAGCACGGTATCCCCATGCACAGCGTTTCGGTCGAACGCTGGCGCACTGGGTACGTCTGTTAGTTGGATAAGGATACCGGGAATTTTTTTAAACAGATTCGCTACGAACAAGACTGTCTCCGTTCGACATTACCGATACCGGTGTAGAGCGAACCTCGAACGCTTCCGTCTGTTCGCGTCGGGGTGGCGTTGGTTTTCTATGACTGCAACTACAGACGTCGATGAAACCGCGACCGCACCGCAACAGCCACACCCTCCCCAACCGATTGCGTTCCTCACTCCGAAAGAGCACGCTCTTTCGTGCTCTCGCTCGCTCCGCTCACGAGAACTTCGTTGCGGTACCTGCGGGCCACGGCCGCAGGTCAGCGAGACGCGACGCGTCTCGCAAGTCTCATCCCTCGCACGCTTCAGCGGGACGACGCGGCCGAGGATGGCCACGTCGTCCCGCCAGCGCGCGCCACGATGGAACGCCGAGTTGCGTGGAACTGAATCGATTCTTCGGGCGCGTGCACCAACAACCCCGAGGACGCTCCGTCCGAGGGGTTGCTTGGTTATCACGCGAGGGATGAACGAAACGAAGTGGAGTGAATCGGTTGGGGAGGGTGTGGCTGTCGCGGTGCGGTGCTGGGTGGGATTGAAAGGGGCCGAACGCTCGCGCTTGCATGGTCGGCTCAGCGGCCACTATCGCGGACCAGGCGGTGCGGAGAGGTCCGCGATATGTCGGCTGAGCGACCGCGAGCGGGCGGGGGCTTTCGGAGTCAAGTTCACTGTTGCTCCACTCGGAGCATCCTCGCAAGTAATCTCATCTCGTAGCGAGCGTGGCGGGGGTGTTCGAGAATTTCGGCACGTCCGTCTCGACTGAACTACGACGGAGAAAACTGGTAAATCGAAGTAACCGCTTCTCGCTTCGCGTTCGTCGGTCAGAGGTCAATGAGTTCGACGTTTTCGGCGGCCGCTTTGGCCAGTTCGAATAGGTCGTCGGGTTCGGCGTTCTGGGCGATTTCGTGGGTGGCGTTGGTTTCGGGGTAGTCGGGTGCGAGGCGGTTACAGCCAGCGGGAATCGTGGAGTCGGTGTAGGTGTCGATGCGGCGGGCGCGGGCCACGATGTCGCTCTTGTCCATCGTGAGGAGGGGGCGATGGATGGGCATGGTCGTGGCCGTACCGACCACGCCGAGATTCCGCGCGGTCTGGCTGGACTTCTGCCCGATGGCTTCGCCGGTGACGATGCCGTGGGCGGACTCCTCGCGGGCGATGTGCTCGGCGACGCGGTACATGAACCGGCGGAAGACGAGCATTCGGGCGGGACCGACCTCCTCGCCGAGGAGTGTCATCGCCTCGCCCGCCGGGACCTTCCGGACGCGCATGTCCTGTTCGGGGGCGTATTTGGCGAGTTTGCGAACCGTTTCGACGGCGCGGGCACGGTGGTCGATACCGCCGTAGTCACCCAAATCCAGGTAGACGGGGATCACGGGACTGCCGCGCTTCATGACCTCCCACGTGGCGACGGGGGAGTCGATGCCGCCGCTGACGAGCGAGACGAGTTTCGTCTGGGTGCCGAGCGGGAGTCCGCCCGGCCCGTCGCGTTTTTCGAGGAAGACGAAGGCCTCGTCGTCGCGCACCTCGACGGAGAAGGTGATGTCGGGGTCGTCCAAGTCGACCTCGGGGTTCTCGACGGCGTTCCAGACGGCGGTACCGCCCTCGCGTTCGAGTTCCGCGCTGGTGAACGGATGGTCCTTCGAGGAGCGCCGGGCGCGTACGGCGAAAGTCCCCTCGTGGTAGTGCTCGCGGGCGGCGTCGGCCAGCGTCTCCTCGATGACCGCCTGTTCCGGCGAGACGACGGCGGCGGCGCTCGCGGACTGGACGCCGAAGGTGTCGGCCGCCGCGGTCGTCGCTTCCTCGACGTTCTCCTCGGTCGCGTGGACGAGGAGGCGCGACCAGCGGCGTTCGACCTCGGCGTCGATACCGCGGTCCGCGAGTATCGCGGCGATGTTGTCGCGGAGCCGTCGCTCCATCTCGGTCTGCACTTTCCCGCTTTTCACGCCCACGTCGCCGTGCCGGACGAGGACGGTATCGGCTCCCGACGGATGCATAGCCGGGCATAACAAGCGGCGAGATAAACGACTGTCGAAGGCGTGCCGGTATTAGAAGGTCGTCACGTCGCCGTCGATGGCCCGCTTCGTGATGCTCGATACGTCCGCCAGTTCCTCGTCCACGATGTCCACGATTTCGGGTTCGATGTCGCTCAGTTCGACGCCTTCCTCGGTGACGACGTGGGCGTCCGCCACGTGCGGTTCGTCGATGGGGCGGCCGATTTGCGAGAGGAGGCGAACCCGCATGTCGCGGATGCCGTCCACTTCGGCGACGACGGTTTCGGCAATTTCCGTGCTCAGCAGGTTGTAAATCTTCCCGATGTGGTTGACGGGGTTCTTGCCGCTCGTGGCTTCCATGCTCATCGAGCGGTTCGGCGTGATGAGACCGTTCGCGCGGTTACCGCGGCCGACGGAGCCGTCGTCGCCCATCTCGGCGCTGGTGCCGGTCGTCGTGAGGTAGATGCTCTCGTCGTCGTCGGCGGTGTTGACGTAGACGTTCACCTCGCGGTCGGTGTACTCGCACGCGACCTGATGGGTGTAATCGCGGACCGCCTCGACCATCGCGTCGTACTCCTCGCGGTTTTCGACGTATTTGTCCACCATCGCGGCGGCGACGGTCACGTCGATGGTGTCGCGCTCGCGCTTGCCCATGATTTTCACGTCGGGGCCGAGCGCGGGGTTGTCCGCCGCGAACTCGCCGTTGAGCCGTCGTTCGGCGTTCAGCACGATTTGTTCGGTTTCGGAGAGGGGGGCGTGGCCGACGCCGAAACTCGTGTCGTTCGCCATCGGAACCGTCGCGCCCTCCTCGGAGAAGACGTCTTGGAGGTCGCCGCTTCCCTCCCCGAGTTTCACGTCGATGATGACGTCACGGCCGACGTCGAGTTCGGGGATGTTCTCGTGGAGGTACTCGCGCGCGGCGTCGAGCGCCACGGTGTCGGTCGGGATTTTCGTTCCTTCGTATTCCTTTGTCGCGCGGCCGACGATGAGGATGTAGATGGGTTCGACGAGTTCGCCGCCGCCGAACCGCGGGTTCGAACTCCCGGCGACGAGTTGCGCCTCGTCCGTGTTGTAGTGGAGGACTTTGCCCACGCGGTCGAGATACGTCTGCGAGAGCGCGCTAGAGACCGCTTCCGCGATACCGTCACAGATGGAGTCGGGGTGGCCGATTCCCTTTCGTTCGACGATTTCGATGTCCTGATCTTCGACCGCCCGACGGTCGATAGGTTCCACCTGAATGTTCCGCTCGGTCATTATATCGGATTCGCAGTCACGGATTCTATAACTTGCGGAAACGCTTTCGACCACAGGTATTACCGTTACTCATCTTCGAGCAGCAATCCGAGATACGACGTTCGTATCTGGTCGTCGGGGTCGAGACCGAGTTCGTGAAGGACCTCGTAAGCACCCACGCGGGCGGATTCGACACCCGCTTCGTTCGTCTCGGTTTCGACCTCGACGAACTCGCCGAGCCCCGTCACGACGTCGAGGCTGACGACGTAGCTATCCAGTTCGTAGCGTTCGCGTTCCTTGTGGACGGTCGCCGCCGATTCGAACCCGAGCGCCGAGAGCAGTTGGTCCACGGTTTCCCCGTCGCCGACCACGGTCTCGTGTTCCTTGCGCGTCTTCGATTCCTGCTCGACCAACGGCCCCTTGTAGGTCACGACCTCCACCGCGTCGTCGTCGTCCGCCTCCCGCCGGATGCGGAGCGCTTCGTCGGTCTCCGCGAAGTCACGGTGGGGAGCGTCGTAGTAGAAATCCTCCTGCGTCACCGTGCCGAGCGAGCGGGCGTCGAGTTCGTGAAGGCGTTCCCGGACCGTCTCGTGGTCGGCCCGGACCTTCACTTCGACTTCGTACATGCTCGGGACGAAGGGGGCGGGAGTCAAAAGCACACCGTGTCGGCGAAATCACGCCGTTCGCGTCGCTGCCGTGTCCCGTTCCGCTCCGTTCGCTCCACCAGCGACGCCGAGATAATCGGCGAGGGTTCGCAAGTCGCTCGCCTCGCGGTCGAACGCCCGAACGTCGTTTTCCGACACCGTGTTGTCGAACTTCAGCGACCGATACTGGTCCGAACCCATGGGAACGAACGGAATCGCGTCCGCGACCGTCAGCCCGATTCCGGCGAGCGGCATCGGAATCGGCAGGACGGCGACCGACTTCCCGTCGGCGCGATAGGCGAGTTTCGCCACGTCGGCGAGGGTGAGCACCTCGGGCCCGCCGAGGTCGTAGGCGCGTCCGAGGCGGGCGTCGTCCTCCACGCAGTCGGCCAGTATCGGCGCGAGGTCGCCCACCCAAATCGGCTGGAACCGCGTCTTCCCGCCCCCCGGCAGTCCCGTCACGTACGGCGTGGTGAGCACCTTCGTGAACGAGACGAACTCGCCGCCGTCGCCGAAGACGACCGACGGACGCACGATGACCCACTCCAGCGACGAGTCGCGGACGACTTCCTCGGCTTCGCCCTTCGCCCGGATGTAGGCGGTCGTTCCGCCCGGGTCGGCACCCAACGCGCTCATCTGGACGAGTTTCGGGACGCCGTGCTCTTCGGCCGCCCGAACGACGTTTTCCGTCCCACCGAGGTGGACCGACTCGTGGCTCGCGCCGCTCGGCGGCTTGAACAGCGGCGAGAGCGCGACGAGGTTGACCACGGCGTCACGGCCCGAAAACGCGCCTTCGATGCTTTCGTAGTCGGTCACGTCGCCCGAGACCGTCTCGACTCCAGTCGGAAGGTCCGAATCCCGCGGCGAGCGCGAAAGCACCGTCACGTCGTGTCCCCGCCCGTGCAGTTCCTCCGTGAGCGCCGTTCCGACGAACCCGCTGCCGCCGACGATGAGTACTCGCATACTACCCCTTCGTCGGTCAGGGCCTTGACGACACTCCCTGACGTGTTCGACACGGGTCGTCGTTTGCGAACGCGGAGGTCGTGAAACCCGGTCGTCACTCCGGGAGTTCGCCGACGAATTCGTACTCTCGGGGTCGCTTGTACTCCTCGAGCGCGTCGCTCCGGACGCAGTGGTCGTCGAGGTCGGCCGCCGTGAGGTCGCCGTCCGCGACGATGAACGCCTTCGGCACCTCCCCCCACTCGTCGTCGTCGATACCGACGACGGCGGTTTCCTCGACGTTTGGATGCTCCGCGAGCACCGCCTCGACGTTCTCCGGGTAGATGTTCTCCCCGACGTATTTTATCAGGTCGCGTAGCCTGCCGGTCATGGCGAAACAGCCGTCCTCGGTCTCGATGCAGGCGTCGCCGGTGAAGTACCAGTCGCCTTCGAACGCGTCTTCGGCACTCTCGTAGTCGTGCAGGTAGCCCTCGAACGCTCCGGGACAGTCGCGGTGGACGATGAGTTCTCCCTCGCGTTCCGCCTCGACCGTCGCCGTCGGGTCGTGTTCGTCGATTTCGACGATTCGCATCCCGTCCACCCCCGCGTACCCGAACGTCCGCGGGTCGTCCCGGTGTCGGAGATTCACTTTCGTGTATGGCGGGAATATCTCCGTCATCCCGTACGTGTTGTAGATGTAGTCGGGGTCGATGACGCGCTTGGTCGCGTCGAGCAGGTCCTCGCTCATCGGCGCTCCGGAGAAGCTGATTATTTCCACGGAATCGAACACGTCGCGGTCCCCGTCGGTGTCGTCCCCGTCCTCCGACCCGAGCAACCGCTCGTACATCACGGGCGCTTCGTGGAGGACGGTGACGTTCTCCTCCGCGATTATCCGTCGATACTGCTCCCGGTCGAATTCGGGCACCGGAATGTACGTGCCGCCCGTCAGTACCGTGGACAGCAACATCCCGTGAACGCCGAGTGTGTGAAAGAGGTGAATCCTACCGAGGACGGTCTCCCCGTCGTACATCCGCTGACTGTGGACGTTCAGAAAGACCCTCTCGACGCCGCCTCGGTGCGTAATCTCGATTCCCTTCGGGTCTCCGGTCGTCCCGGAACTGTACTGGATGACACTGCCGTCGTCCGGCAGTATCGACACCGAAACCCGCTCGTCAACGTCACGGACCAATCGTTCGTAGCCGTTCACGTCGGGAGCGGAGACGTCGGCGGTCGTGACGAACGTCTCGCAGTCCAGTTCGTCCCGGAGGTCGAGCACCTGCTCCGCGATTGGCCCACCGAACACCAACATCGACAGGTCGGCGTCCGAAACGAAGTATCGCAACGTCTCGTCGCTGCTGTGGAAGTTGAAGGGGACGGCGACGGCACCGACTCGCTGCACCGCGAGGAACAAAAAGACGTGTTTCGGCGTATTCGGGAGGGCGAGCCCGATTCTCTCCCCCTTCTCGATGTCGAACGCTCGAAACCCGGCGGCGAGCCGTTCGACCCGCTCGTCCACGTCGGCGTAGGTGAACCGTCGGTCGGTTATCGGGTCGACGACGGCGGTTCGGTTGGGCGTCCGCTTCACCGTGTTTCGAAACAGCTCACTAACGTTCCACATCGTTTTAGTTGATATAAATTATAATATAAAATCTCTACGACGCTCATGTATTCGTCGTGAGTCCGCACGCGGTTCACTTCGTGACTTCCGAAACGGCCGCCTCGATGTCCTCCAGACAGTCGGCGACGTTCTCCCGATGGACTCGGAACGAGAGCACGCAGATGCGGACGGCGAAACGGCCGTCGAGCGTCGTTCCCGAGAGGTGAACGCGGCCGCGGGCGTTGACCTCCTCCAACACCCGTTCGTTGAGTTCGTCGAGCGCGTCGCCCTCGACGCCCGACGGTTCGACCCGGAACGCGAGCGTGGACAGTTGGGGTTCCGCGACTATCTCGACGGGTTCGAGGTCGCGGAGGCAGTCGGTGGCCCGTTCCGCGAGTTCCATTTTTTCCGCTAGCGCGGCGCGGAAAGGGTCGACGCCGTGCAGTTTCAACGGCAGCCAGACGCGAAGACCGCGGAAGTCCCTCGATAGCTCCGGTCCCAGTTGGCTGAAGTCCACCGTCCCGGAGTCGGGGTCCCAGTCGGGGATGTAGTCCGCCTCCACGGCGTGTGCGCGGGCCAACGCCCCACCGTCCCGCATCAGGAGCGCGCCGGTCCCGTACGGGAGGAAGAGACCTTTGTGCGGGTCGACGGTGATGGAGTCACAGCGGTCCAATCCGGCGAGTTGCGTTTTCCCCGTCTCGGTCAGGGCGAAGAATCCGCCGTAGGCTCCATCGGCGTGGAGCCAGAGGGATTCTCGCTCGCAAAGGTCGGCGAGCGCATCGAGGTCGTCCACCGCGCCCGTGTTCGTCGTCCCCGCGTTTCCGACGACGAGGAACGGCTCCTTTCCGGCGGCTCGGTCCGCCTCGACCGCCGATTCGAGGGCGTCCACGTCGATGCGGAACTCGTCGCCCGTCGGAATCGAACGGATGTTCTCCGACGGGAAACCGGCGAGGACCGCGGCCTTCGTCACCGAGTGGTGCGACTGGTCGCTGGTGTATATCACGCCGTCGAGGAAGTCCTCCGAGAGGCGTTCACGCCTGGCGGTTATCGTGGCTATCAGGTTCGCCATCGACCCGCCGGACGTGAGCAGGCCGAAGGAGCCGTCGGGGTAGCCCATCATTTCGCAGAACCACTCGACGACGTTCGTTTCGATGGCGACGAGCGCCGGGGCGGCGAACCACGTCCCGACGTATCGGTTGGTCGCGTCGGCGATGAAGTCGGCGAGCGCGGCGTGAAAGAGGCCGCCTCCCGCGGTGTACGCCATGTATCCCGGGTGGGAGTTGGTGATGGAGTGGACGATGGCGTCCTCGAACAGCGTATCGAGGAGTTCGTCGTACGGCATCGACTCCTCGGGGAGCGGTTCGCGCAGTTCGTCCGCCCTCTCGTGTGCACCGTCGACGTTGGACGCGGGTCCGTCAGGCAACCGGTCGAGATGGTCCAGCACGCGGGCTTCAGTCTCTCGAACCATCTCCTCTTTTTCCGTACGGGTGAGTTCCAGCGGTCGGTCTCCGAACGAACGGTCGTCTCCGTCCGACGGGAGAGTAGAATCGGCCATTATATCATACACCCATTTGAAAATTAAAAGTGTTTGCGTACGGATTCGATTCCATCGGGGCGTACCCACCGGAGCGACTGGGAGTATATCACAATAAATGCGCTTTTCTCAACGTAATATTAAAACAATTAAAAATATACGTGTAGCGTCGGTAGCGAAAATATATGACTGACACCGGCACAACAGGTCCCGATGGTGCCGCCTCTCACGACAGCACCGAAACTTCGTCCCTCATCGAAGCGGTACGCTCCGACGGGGCGGCCGGGTTCGACCGCGAACTCGGGTTCTATTTCGACACCGTTTCGGCCACGGTGGACGACGCGCTGTCCTTCGACGCCATCGCAACGACGACGGCCAATCGAACCGTCGCCATCGAGGCGGTCGGTGACGAGCAGCGATGGGACCGGACGCTGGCGTCCGCGTCGAAGCTCGACCCGGACTTCCTCGTGTTGGTCGGAGCGGCGTTCGACGACGACCACGTGGCGCTACTTCGGTGGCTGAACGAAGCCACGCACGCCGACCTGTTCGCCGTGTCGTTCGACGCGTCCGAAGGCGACGACGCCGACCGCGGTTCGGCGGGTCAGCCCGACGTGCTCGTCGAACCGTCGGGGTGGTCCACCCGGTCGGAACGGAGCCTCACGGAAAAGCAACTACTCCAACTCCGCTACTGGGCCGAACTCCGCGACCGAATCGAAGGGCGAACGACCCGTCTGGAGTCGTGCGAGCCACAACCGAACAACTGGTACAACAACTCGATGAGCGAAATCGGGTACAAGCTTCAGTTCGCCATCAACAGCTACACGTCCGTTCTGTTGACCCAACTCGTGGTTCGTGACGATCCGGACGGGTTTCAGGCGCTCGCGGACGACCGTGATGCCATCGAACGCGATATCGGGGAGGACCTCATCTGGCTGTCGCCGGACGAGGCGAAGGGCGAGGGCAACCGTGCGCGGATAACCCTCCGACGCGACGGCGACCTGTTCGCGGAGGGGTCGTGGTCCGAGTATCAAACGTGGATGCTGGACGCGGGCGAGCGGTTCTACGACGTGTTTCACGAGCGCATCCGGGGATTGTAGGATTTTTATGGTCGCTTCACCCGACGAATTCGATTCGGAACGGAGCCGACGATAGCATGTCCGACGACCTTCCGACGCCGTTCCACATCGTCGACGTGTTTTCGCGGGGGCGCTACACCGGAAATCAACTCGCGGTCGTCCGGCACGCCGACCGGCTATCACCCGACGAGATGCAACGCATCGCGCGGGAGATCGACTACTCCGAAACGGCGTTCGTGACCGACGACTCGCCGACCGGTGACGGATACGGCGTTCGCATGTTCACACCCGAAGCCGAAGTGCCGTTCGCCGGTCACGCGACGCTCGGGACGGCGGCGGTGATTCGAGACGTTATCGCCGACGGCGACCCGGATGCGGTCACGCTCTCCCTGCCGGACGGTCCCGTCACCGTGACGACCGACCGCGACGGCGACGGGACGGTCTTCTGGCTCGAACCGCGGAGGGTATCGTTCCGCGACACCCTCGACCCGGGAATCGCCGCCGACGTGGTAGGTGTCGCCCACGACGATATCGCGCCGTCCCTTCCCTGCCAGGTCGTTTCCACCGGGCTACCGCAGTTACTGCTCCCGCTCCGGAGCCTCGACACCGTACGTCGTGCGGCCACGAACCGGGAACCGTACTACGAGCACGTGGTCGAGAGACTCGGTGTCAACGCAGTGTTGGTGTTCGCCACGGAGACGTGCGACCCCGAAAACGACCTGCACGTTCGCGTGTTCGTGGAGTCCCAAGGCATCCCGGAGGACCCGGCGACCGGATCGGCGAACACGAGCCTCGCGGGGTACTGCTTACGTGAACGGGCGTCGTGCGCCGCGGTTCGGTTCACGGCCGAGCAAGGGTACGAGATGGACCGCCCATCGACGCTGTACCTCCGCGCCGAGCGGACGGACGACGGTATCGTCTCCCGGGTCGGCGGACGGGTTTCGAACGTCGCCGACGGTCGGTTGCTGTAGCGCTCCATCCCCCGACTCGTCGATGCTCCGCGGTGAACCCGACGTCGCTCAGAATCCGAGGAGCGACTCGGGATTGTCGTGGATTATCTTCCGTTTCTGCACGTCGGTGAGACCGTCGTGTTCGAGCACCGAGGACGGCGCGTCGAAGTCCATGTGGGGATAGTCCGTGGTCAGGATGAGTTGGTCCTCTAATCCGTTCATGTCGATGATGTACTGGAGGTCGTCGGGCTTTCTCGGCTGCTCTTCGAGCGGCTGAACGCCGTAGTAGAAGTCGCTCAGATATTCGCTCGGGAGTTTTGTGAGTTCCGGTGCGTCCGAGGGCCGCTCCAGATACTCTCGGTCCATGCGCGTCCGGAGGAACTGAATCCACGAGATACCCGCCTCCAAGAAGCACCAATCGACGTCGTACCGTTCCGGGATGCCCCGCGAGATGATGCTCGTCGCGTGCCACATCTTCGCTATCGGATGGGCGAGCGTGTGATACCCCATGAACGTCTCCATGTTCAGCCCCGGCATCGGGAACGCCGGGTACAACCCGCTCCCGCTGTGGAGGTAGATCGCCAAATCGTGCTTCTCCGCCGCTTCGTATATCGGTTCGAACCGCTTGTGACCGAGAGGATGTTTCGGTCCGACATCGACGATGAACAGCCCGACGATGCCCGGGTCACTCCCGTACTCCTCTATCACCTTGGCGCTCTCCTCGGGATGTTCCGGGATTATCAGGAGTTTCGCGTAGTTGTCCTCCTGTGGGTCGGCGTACAGCCTGGTGATGTGCTCGTTGATGGCCCACAGATACTGGATGCGCTTCGGGACGTTCGGAATCTGCGTCAGTTTGAACTGTCCCGGCGAGAAGACGGTGACGTCGATTCCGAACTCCTCGCGCTTTTCGTCGTAGTCGTCGGGATGCGTTATCGGATGCGGCGACCACTTGATTCGTCCTCCGGCGGAACGGTCCCACCCGTCCCACGGCATCGGCCCCATCTCGGGATGAGCCATGTACCCTGACTCCTCCCGCTCCCTGAGGTCCTCGTCCAAGTACTCGAAGAGGTGGTTGTACCTCGTTAGCGAATGCACCTCCATGTCGTACACGGTAACATCGTCTACGTCATAACTGGCCATGATATCTACACCTTAGGAACAAAACCAATAGTTCTTTTGATAAATAAATATTGAATAGAATATTAAATTATATTATGCAAAAAAGAAATAAAAACCCCCGCCGATACTCTGTTCGAAGCGTGCGAAGTCACGTCGGGGGCGTTTCGGCCGGAGACACTGCTGCGAGCCGACGCGGTTCGTGGGACTCGACCGCGCGTTTCCATCGTCACTTTGTTCTCTTAACTATTTCTTATTCATTCGTAATTTTTTTGTGCTAGTTGCGGGAGAGATTTGTATGGTCGAGCCAGCAGTCGAAGTGGGAGGACGCGCCGAATTTCCCGAGGGAGAGGGAACGATGGTCGAATTCGACGGGCGCGAAATCGCTGTTTTCCGGTCGGGCGACGAATTTTACGCCGTCGAGAACAAGTGTCCCCACCAAGGCGGGCCGCTGAGCGACGGGAAGGTCGAGGAAACGTCCGTGTTCTGTCCGTGGCACGGGTTCGAATTCGACCTCACGACGGGCGAACACTCTCATTTGGGTGACCTATGCGTCGAAACCTACGCCGCATTCGTCGAAGACGGGACGGTGTACCTCTCGAAGGAGTAGTGCGACTCAGTTCGGGTTCAAAACGAAAACGAACTGTCGGCCGTCTTCGACCGTTCGTCCTATTCGGGTTCCACGAGTTCCATGACGTTGCCGTCGGGGTCGTAGAAGTAGGCCACCCTCGATTGGACGGTGCCGACCGATTCGGGTTCGCCGAGGAACTCGACTCCCTTCTCGCGGAACTCCTCGTACTTCGCGTCGATATCGTCGACTTGCCAGCAGAAGTGGTCGTCGCCGACGTCGTGTGGCCCTCGCATCGCGTTGATGTTCTTGTTCGCGGGGGCGTCGAGGCACTTCATCTCGAATTTGATTCCGTTTCCTTCCATGACGGCGAACTCGCCGCTCGCCCCCTCGACGCCGAGGAGGTCCTCGTGATGCTCGCTCAGTTCCTTTTTCTCACGGAGCAGTTCGAGTCCCAGTACGTCGCGGTAAAATTCGATCGACCGGTCGAGGTCGGACACGTTTACGCCGTAATGGTGCGCTGGTCCTACAACCATGGTTGAAATATCTACTAACACTGTTTAAATTATTTTATTAATTTCTGTTTTGAACATGTAGAATAATTCTACGACGGATGGGACAGCGGAGTTCGTGTCGGCATCGCTTACGAATCGTCGTACTCCGACTCCACGCGGGCGTCGAACGCGTCCCGTATCGTTCGGGTCAACTCGCTGGTGTCGAACCGTCGGTCCCCGACGCGGGTGACCGGCCGCACTTCCCACGTGGTGTTCGTCACGAACGCGTCGTCCGCACGGTAGAGGTCGTCCGGGCGATACGTGTCTCTCTCCACCGCGATATCGCGTTCCCTCGCCAGTTCGAGCACGACGTCCCGAGTGATTCCCGGAAGCACCGGCCCGTCGAGGGAGGGCGTCTTGAGAACCCCGTCGTCACAGAAAAAGAGGTTGCTGGTCGCCCCTTCGGTGAGGTTTCCGTCCACGTCGAGCATGAGTGTCTCGTCCGCCTCTGACTCGCTTCGAGCCATGATTCCGTTGAGATAGTTGTGCGTCTTGGCGGCCGCCGGGACCGCCGAATCCGGGATTCGAACGGTATCGACGATTTCGACTTCGGCGGGAGAATCCCAGACGGGCGACCCTCCGACCCCGCTCCGGGGGAGTTCCGAAACGAGAATCACGAGCGTCGGGGACGGGTCGGTCGGCGGGGCGAGTTTCCCCGAATGCTCCCCTCGCGTGACGGTAAGCCGGATGTACGCCTCCGAAAATCCGTTGGCTCGCAGCGTCTTCCGAACGTGGTCCAGCAACTCTCCCCGTTCGTATCCGTGGTCGAAGTTCAGGAGGTCACAGGTTCGCTGGAGGCGGTCGTAGTGTCGGTCCCACTCGAACGGAGCGCCGTCGTACGACCGAAGCGTCTCGAAGGCGGCGTCCCCGTACTTGAACCCCCTGTCCGTGACGGACACGGTCGCCTCGGATGCCGGAACGAGTTCCCCGTCGACGCAGTACTGCAATTCACTCATGGATAGATTTTCGATGGTACGGAACTACGTTCCGCAGTGTGATCGACCGGTTCCGAAACGATGGGTGTGTTTCGCCCGAAAGCGGTGTGTTGACGATTCACTCTCACAGCCGAAGAAACTTACCGGTTCCTCTTATATTTTTTCACTATATATTTCCCGAACTAAACTTCAGAATATATAATCCATTCTCCACAGAGATATTAATATACAGATTAATACAGAGAATATATTTGGGTATTAAAACAAAATATTAAAACAATTATGGTTTACAGTTCCAGAAAGATAGTTAATGAACGACACAGCGTTCATTGGTGCAATTACTAAATGGTCGATGAAATATCTGTAATTACCCGGAAGGACGAGTTCGAATCGGTCGCGAGCGGCTTGGAGGGAGACGCTCGAATCCCGGTCGAAGTGCGAATAACCGTCGACGACCCCTACACCGCGTACCGAAAGGCGCGGTTCGATTCGGAGGGTGCCTATCTGGAGACCACCGGCGGTCAGGACGGATGGGGATATTTCGGTATCGAACCGGCCTACTGGCTCACGAAATCCGACGACGAACCGGACAGCTTCGAGCGACTGGAGGAGTTGTTGAACGGAGAGCGATTGGTCCGCGGCGACTGCGACGTCCCGTATCCGTGTGGCGCGTTCGGGTGGCTGTCGTACGACATCGCACGGGAGTTGGAGGATCTCCCGGACACCACGGACGACGACAGGTCGCTCCCCCGCCTCCAGTTCGGCGTGTACGATTTGGTTTCCGCGTGGAAAGAGCCGCGGGATGGCGACGGGACGGAACTTCGAATCACGTGCTGTCCGCGGGTCGCCCCCGACGACGATTTCGCGTCGGTGTACGCCGACGCCCGAAGCCGACTCGAAGCGCACGTGGGGCGGATTCGAGACGGCGACCCGTCGGTCGAGCACCCGCCCGTCGATGGACCGATATCGTTCCGAAACGAGGTCGGGCAGGAAGAGTACAGCGACCGGATTCGGACCGTGAAACGGTACATTCGAGACGGAGACACCTTCCAAGCGAACATCTCCCAGCGGCTCTCCGCACCCGCCGCGGTCCATCCCACGGACGTCTTCGGCGCGCTCAGGGAAGTGAATCCCGCACCGTACTCCGGAATTTTGGAATTCCCCGGTGTCGATCTGGTCAGCACGAGTCCGGAGTTGCTCTTGGATTGTGAGGGTCGTCGTCTCGTCACGGAACCCATCGCGGGAACGCGACCGCGCGGGGAAACGACGGAGGAGGACGAGGAACTCGAATCGGACCTGCTAGCGAACGAGAAGGAACACGCGGAACACACCATGCTCGTCGACCTCGAGCGAAACGACCTCGGGAAAGTCGCCGAGTACGGGAGCGTGGAGGTGACGGATTTCAGGCGCATCGACCGCTATTCGGAAGTAATGCACACGGTGTCGGTGGTCGAGGGAGTCCGGCGAGACGACCAATCGATTCCCGACTCCATCGCCGCCGTCTTCCCCGGCGGGACCATCACGGGCGCACCGAAGCCGCGAACGATGGAGATCATCGACGAGGTGGAGTTCACCCGCCGCGGACCGTACACCGGCGCTATCGGCGTGCTCGGGTTCGACGACCGAGCGACGCTGAACATGACGATTCGGACGCTCGTTCGGACGTCGGGGCGGTACTACCTCCGCGTCGGGGCGGGTATCGTTCACGATTCGGAGCCGGTCGCGGAGTTTTACGAGACGCTCGACAAGGGACGCGCGCTCATCAACGCCGTCAGCGACGCGCTCGACGACGACGCGGACCTCGAACTCGAAGTGGGTGACGCCCGATGATTCTGGTGATAGACAACTACGACTCGTTCGCGTACAACCTCGTGCAGTACATCGGCGAGTTCGCCGAAGAAATCGTCGTCCGCAGGAACGACGCGATAACCATCGATGAAATCCGCGAACTCGACCCCGACGGAATCGTCGTGTCCCCGGGTCCCGGAACGCCGCAAGAAGCGGGCGTTTCCATCCCGATCTTCGAGGAGACGCGGATACCGGCACTCGGCGTCTGTCTGGGCCATCAGGCGCTGTGTGCGGCGGAGGGGGCGACGGTCGGACACGCCCCGGAAGTCGTGCACGGCAAATCGTCGGAGATCAACCACGACGGAAAGGGAATCTACGAGGGCGTGCCGAGTCCCTTCCGTGTCGGTCGATATCACTCCCTCGCGGTCCAGAGCGGGACGCTCCCGGATTCGCTCCGGGTGACGGGAAACACCAAGGGAGACGAAGACGAGCGCGTCGTGATGAGCGTCCGCCACGAGTCGAAACCCCACATCGGAATCCAGTACCATCCCGAGAGCGTTCTGACCCCGCCGGGGAAGCGACTGATACGAACGTTCTGTCGAAAGTGTCGGACGGATTCCTTCCCCGACGTGTAGGGCGGAAGCGGTTTCCGCGAGAACCGTTCGAAGGCGACCGGCAGAAGTCCGCCGGAAGCGAACGGCCATCCGTCGCGTCCACGAACGGCCGGAAACCGACAGGGCAACGCCAACCGAGTTCCGAGAAGACGAATTCATGAACGACGAACAATGAAGCTAGTGGTGAAATTCGGCGGGACGAGCCTCGCTAATCGACGTCGCATCGACCGGGCTACGAAGACGGTCGCCGGATTGGTCGAAGCGGGACACGAGGTCGTCGTCGTCGCGAGCGCGATGGGGAACACGACAGACGAACTCCTGAACGGCTTGCCCCCCGACTCGTCGAACCTCGACCGCGCCGAGGTCGTCAGCATGGGGGAGCGGACTAGCGTTCGGATGCTCAAATCGCACCTCACAGCGGCGGGCGTGGACGCCACGTTCGTCGAACCGGGGGACGACGACTGGCCGATATTCGTCCGTCCGGACGACGGGGACGGCATCGACATCGAACGAACGAAACGAGGCGTAGAACGGCTCCCCGAACGGGTGGACGGGTGCGTCCCGGTCGTGACGGGATTTCTCGCGGAGGACGACGAGGGGAACGTTCGGACGCTGAACAGGGGCGGAAGCGATACGACCGCGACGTTGCTCGGCAACGTCATGAACGCGGACAAAGTCGTCCTCGTCACCGACGTTCGCGGGATACGCACCGGCGATCCGAAGGCCGTTGACGGGACGAAACGGATCGACGAAATCTCGGTCGGAGAGGTCCGAGATTTGGCCACCTGCAGTGCGGAGGTCGTCGCACCGGCAGCCCTCGAATACAAGACCGAGACGACCGAGCTCAG
Organism: Haladaptatus paucihalophilus DX253; assembly: GCF_000376445.1. Lineage (NCBI taxonomy): Archaea > Methanobacteriati > Methanobacteriota > Halobacteria > Halobacteriales > Haladaptataceae > Haladaptatus > Haladaptatus paucihalophilus. Next base: position 825,846 of record NZ_AQXI01000001.1, read on the forward strand.
CGTCGTCCATTACGAACACGACGACGTACTCGCCGACGGAACCGACATCTACGGCGAGTTCGAGACCGTGTTGAACGTCCGCGATGTGCCGTTCGCCGGAATCACCGTATCCAGGACCGTTTCGCGGTCGGGGTCGCGGGTCGACGGACCGCTCGTCGAAACGCTCTCGACGGCCGGAATCGCGGTCAAAAATGCGTTCGCGGATATGGATTCGGTCACGTGCTACGTTCGTCGGGACGACCTGCACGATGCGGTCGAGTCCGTCCACCGTCTCGTGACGGAACACGACGGCCTTTCGAGCGTTTCGACGAGGGAGACCGTCGCGGCCGTTCACGTCGTCGATGGCGAACGCGGAGCTGCGTTCGACACCGTTCGGCGGGTTGCGACATCGCTGTTGGATTCGTCCATCGAGATATTCGACGCCGAAATCGGGACGACTTCGATGACGGTGTATCTGGACTGGGACGACCGTCACCACGTCGAGGACCTGCTCCAAAGCGCGAGAACGCGTGGATGAACGACGTTCGCGTAGAGAGGTCGAGCGCCGACGACCGCCATCATTTTTCCCACCAATTATATCTTTTTAAAAAACCATTGATTTTATATCTTGCTAATTATTTATATTAGCCAATGGCTGCCGATAGTTTCGACGTTATCGGGGTTGGAATCGGGCCGCTCAACCTCAGTCTCGCTGCCCTCATCGACGACGCCGGTCGACGTCTGAAAACGCGTTTCTTGGAGCGGGATACGGAGTTCGATTGGCATCGGGACATGCTCATCCCGGGAACGGACCTGCAGAACTCCTTTACCGGGGATTTGGTCAGTCCGGTGGACCCGACGAGCCAATACAGCTTTTTGAACTATCTGAAGACGAAGGACCGGTATTGGGAGTTCTTCAACTACGAGCAGTTCAACATCCCCCGAAAGGAGTACAACGAGTACTGTCGCTGGGTGTCGGAGCGGCTCGAAAACTGTCGTTTCGACCGGGAAGTCACTACCGTTTCCGAGGGTGACGACGGCGCGTTCATCGTTCGGGCGAGAAACCCGGAGACGGGAGAACGACACGAGTACCGCGCCGACAACATCGTCCTCGGCGTCGGTTCCCGCCCGTACGTTCCCGACGAACTCTCCGGGAAACTCGGCGAAGACGTGTTTCACTCCTCGCAGTTCCTCTCGCGGCGGGCGGACTGTCTCGAAGCCGACTCCATCACCGTCGTCGGGTCCGGCCAGAGTTCGGCCGAGATCTTCCTGAGTCTGTTGCGCGCACAGGAGGAACACGGCTACCGACTCGATTGGCTGACGCGTTCGGACGGGTTCTATCCGGTGGACCCGTCGAAGCTCACCCGCGAACTTCGAACGCCCGACTACATGGACTACTTCTACGACCTCCCCCGAGAGGTGAGCGACGGGCGGGTTGCCCAACAGGACCTGTTGTACAAGGGAATCTCCCCGGGTACCAGCGCCGCAATCTTCGATACGCTCTACCGCCGTTCGATACGGAACGACGTCGATGTCGGCATGCTATCGAAGACGGCGGTACAGAGCATCGAGTCGCAGTCCAAGGGTCGGTATCGTCTTCGATGTCACCAGTGGGAGGAAGATCGCCTGTTCCGACACGACAGCGAAGTCGTGATTCTAGCGACCGGCTACCATCGTCCGGTCCCTTCCTTCCTCGAACCCGTCGAGGACGCGTTGGTGGACGCGGACGGGCGGTTCTCCATCGACCGCGATTTCGAAGTCGAGACGAACGGGCTGGCGGGCCGACTGTTCGTCCAGAACGATGGGATGGACGCCCACGGGTTCAACGTCGCCGACCTGTCGCTCTGTTCGCATCGAAACGCGGTCATCATCAACAGCATCGTCGGGGAAGAAGTATACTCGGTCGAGAACGGCTCGCGCTTCCAGAGCTTCGGAGTGGAGCAGTTCGTCGAGGAGTCGCCGAACAGCGAACTGATAGAGAAAGTGGCGTTTTCGACCGACTGATACCGGCTCGACTGTCCGGTGGTTCGACCGATTATCCGGTGGTTCGACCGACATCGGCGCGACGCCGACCGAACCGGCACGCGCGTTTTTTACCGATGATCGGATTCGATATCGACGATGCGCAGCAGCGAATCGTCGTCCGCCGTCCCGATGGTCGCATCGACGGTCGTCTCCCCGCGACGGACCGTCATCTCGACCGCTAGCAGGGAGCCGTCCAGCGCGGTGTACCCGTTGTCGTGTTCGATGGCGTCCAGCAGCTCGTCGTCGCGGATATCGACCGTAATCGACCCGCAATCCGGTCGGTTCTCACCGGCGTCCTCGATGGCTCGTTCGAGCGACGTGGTGGTTTCCGGACCGACCGGCGTCCCGACGAACTGGTGATACAACGCTCCGACTTCCACACCCGCCTCGAAACAGGCTCGCTCACGCTCTGAAGGAGTCACGTTCGACACTCGCCTCGCGGAGAATAAACAGCTTCGGTTCGGACGGAAAATAAATACGGTGCGGCCGCGGCATCGAGCGAAACGCCGTGAAATCGGCGAACGGTCGGGAGGGACTAGTCGAGAGGCCGATCGGCCCCGCTGTGATTCGTGACGTGTTCGCCGATGAACCAGTCGATGATGCGTCCCTCCGCGCGGTGGAGGGTGTCGCTCGCGGTCGCTTTCGAGATGCCGACCGATTCGGCGACCTCGGTGAGCGTCGCCGTTCGCGGCGTCGCGTAATAGCCGCGTTCGAAGGCGGCGAGGACGAGTTGTCGCTGTCGGTCGGTGAGGAGATGGCTCGCAAAGTCGGTGCCGAAGGTGCGGACGTATTCGATGTCGAACCGAATCTCGGCGTCAGCGAGACGGTCGCCGAGGCGGGACAACCGACCGGAAGTCGTCGTCAGTTCCCACGTGACCTCGCCGTCCCGAACCACGAACGGCGTTTGCGGAAGCACACCCGTCCGCCACACCGGCGTCAGAAGCACGGGGGCTTCCGTTTCGACCTGCAACAACAGTTCGTCGTCGTGCGTCCAGAGCAGGTCGAGGTCGGTTACGTCCTCCCGCCGCTCGATATCGACGAGTACCTCGGACCCGTTGGAAGCGGTGCATTCGAGGAGGGCGATACCCGTCGTCTCCCCCGCGAGCGTGGCGACGACCGTAAATTCGATGTCCGGGTGTGCGGTCGAAACGCCGTGTATCCACGTCTCTTCCGGTATCGTTACGATGAGTTTGGTGTGTGGCATACGAAATCGGTCGGTGGTGGACACGAGGTGCGCCGGAAAGGAAACCGGTAGTGCGAACATGTTCGTACGACGCTGACCGGTTCGCGCCAAGCCATACCGGAGCACGCGGCGTAGCGACTGCACGGAGAACTATGCAAAAACGAATCGATCCGTTCCTCACGATGGCGAGTCTCTATCTCTCCGTCGGCCTTCTGGCGTTGCTCGGACGGCTGACGACGGGGATGGGACTCACCGAAACACTTCCCAGACTCCGGTGGCTGTTGATTCACTTCGTCACCATCGGCGCGATGACACAGGCGCTGTTCGGACTCCTCCCGTCGCTGCTCGCGTCGGTCGGGGCCACGGAATCGCGCCCGACGAACGCCTCGCGCTGGCGTCAGTGGCTGCTGTTGAACGTCGGATTTCCGACCCTCCTCGTCGGGATGGCGGCCGGTTCGACGACAACCGCCGTCGTCGGCGGGAGTTTCGTGCTGCTCGCGCTGGTCTCGCTCACGGTCACGGTATTCCGCCTTTCGTCCCGTCCGCGCGGTCGGCTGGGGCGGTTCTACCGGACGGCTCCGTGGTTCCTCGTCGTCGGCGTCTCCATGGCGTTCGGGATGTTGCTCGACGTTCACGGCCCGGGCGGCTACTTCGGCTCCATCGAGGCGCACGTCCACGCGAACGTGTGGGGCTTTCTCGCTCTCGTCGCCGCCGGGACCCTGTTACACCTCGTCCCCGCGCTGGACGGCACGACCCTCCGCTATCCGACGCTCGTTCCCGTCACCTACTGGGGGCTGACGCTCGGCGCAATCGGTCTCGTCTCCGGTCCGTGGCTGGCGTTCCACGCCCTGACGTTCGGCGGCTTGTCGGTGTACGTCGTCGGGACCGTCGCGCTCCTCGTGAACGTCGTCGGCACGAGACGGGCGAGCGGGTGCCGCCCGGACGCTCGCATCGGCCACGTGCTCGGGGCGTACCTCTGGCTCGTCGTCCCGGTCCCGTTCGCGCCGCTGGTGCTGTTGTTTCCGACCGTCGTCCCGGGTGCCCCCATCGAAACCGCCGCCATCAACGGATTGGTGTTCGGGTGGATGCTCCAGTTGGCGATGGCGTTCCTTCCGGTCGCCGCCGCCTCGACCGACGGGCGACCGTGGTCCTTCGACCTCGAAGCGGCGGCCGAACGGGCGATTTCTCCGTCGTGGGTCGAACTCGGCAGCCTGAACGTCGGGATGGTTGCCATCTGGCTGACCGCGCTGCCGCCGTTTTCGGGTATCGCCGACGCGCTCACGCTCGGCGGGTTCTCGCTCGTCGCGCTCGCGTGGGGCGTCTTCCTCCGAGAACTGTGGACGGCGCTGGTCGCCGATTCCGGGCGCGGCGGAAACGTGTCCGAGCGTCCTCGCTCGACGGGGGAGTCCGCCGCCGATTGAACCCGCCCGCGACCCGTTCCCTGACTCTCCTCCCTCGCGGCGACTCCCGTCGAACTACTTCGCCGTGCTGACTATCTTTATCACGTCGCCCTCTTCGAGTTCGTAGTCGTCGCTGATGTCGCGCTTCGTTTTGGCGTTCACCGCGTGGAGGTAGCCGTCGCCGATGTCGCTGTGGACCGCGTAGGCGAGGTCGCGGGGCGTCGAACCGCGCTGCAGGAGGAAGGCATCGGGGAGGACGTTGCCCTGTCCGTCCGTCCACTTCGATTCGTTCTGAACGGGATAGGCCGTGATACGGTCGAGCAGGTCGTAGGCGGCGGCGTCGAGACTTCCCTGGACGCCCGTGCCGCCCCACTCCTGCATGACGTCGCGGATTCGTTCGAGTCCGGCCCGCTGTTGGTCGCTCAGGTCGCCGACCACCTCGAAGTCGTCGTCCCCGGGGTCGTAATCCACGACGCCCGCCTCCACACCCTGCCGGAGCGCGAGTTCGCCCTCCGCCGTCGCGGGGATGACCATCTTCCCCGTCTCGCGGAGTCGCTCGATGTTCTCCTCGGGCGCGACGTCGGCCTTGTTCGCCACGAGGATGATGGGCTTGGTCCGCGCGCGGATGTCGCGGGCCAGTTCCTCGCGGTGCTCGTCCGTCCACTTCTGCGGGTCGCTCGGGTACTCCAAGCCGCGGAGGCTCGCCGTCACGTCGTGTTCCGTCGCGCCGAACCCCGTCAGCATGTCCGCCAGTGCCTCGTCGATGTCGAACCCGGGCGAGCGCGATTGGCGCACCACGCCCTCCCAGTTGCGGTCGATGATGCCGGTCAGCCACTGGTCCATCTCCTCCTCGATGAAATCGACCTCCTCCACCGGGTCGTAGCTCCCGACTTCGACGGGTTCACCCTCCTCGTTCGTCCCCCCGGAGGCGTCCACGACGTTGACGATGGCGTCGGCGTTGGTCAGCGCGTCGAGGAACTGGTTGCCCAGTCCCCTGCCCTCGTGTGCCCCCGGCACGAGTCCGGCCACGTCTAGCAGTTCGATGGGAACGTAGCGCTTGCCGTCGTGACAGTTGTCGTTGCCACAGCGCTCGTCGCGTTCGAGACAGGGGCAGTCGGTGCGGACGTAGCTCACGCCGCGATTCGCGTCGATGGTCGTGAACGGGTAGTTCGCCACGTCCACGTCGGCCATCGTGGCGGCCTTGTAGAAGGTGGACTTCCCGGCGTTCGGTTTGCCCGCCAGCGCGATAGAAATCATGATTGATGGTACCACAGAGGGTCGGAATTGTGTTTCGATTTTTGCAACGGGAAGAGGTATTCGGTGATTTTGTGATTTCAGTTGCCGAGAAGCAGACCGCTTCGAAAGCCCCCGCCACAGTTCGCGCGAGGAGGCTGGGGAAGACGAGGTGCGGTCGTATGCCGCCAGTAGTTGTTCACGAAGCGTTCTCGTATCCCTTCTCAAGCGAATCTCCACGTGCAACGAATCAACCGTCTACGAACCATGTCTGGCCATTTCTATCTAGCCGCAATCAGCTATCTCGACCACGGCGTCGGGCGCGTGCCATGGCAGCGGTGAACGTCATCGAAGTGCTCGGAATCTCGGCGGTGTCGTGGGAGGACGCGGCCAAAGAAGCGTTTGAGAACGCGGCTACTCCACTTTAAACCCGCCCGCGACCAGCATGGGAACCACCAGCGTCGCTTCGGCCTCGACCTGCACGTAGTTTTTCGCCTCCTGTTTGATTTTACCCCACGAGACGGCCTCGTGCGGCGGGGCACCGGAGAGCGACCCGTCGCCCTCCATGCCGGTCGAGACGTAGACGGCGTAGTCCGCGCCGCCGCGGAAGAGGTTGGTCATGATGGCGTGGTGCTTGGGGACGCCGCCGCCGAGGACGATGAGGCCCGTCTTGTCCGCGAGCAGTCCCTGCTCGATGAGGCTGTCGTAGTCGTCCACGATTTCGATGCCGATGTCCGAGTCGTATCCCTGTCGGTAGTAGTAGAGGAAGTTGCCGACCTCCGCGTCGGTCAGGGCGGGACAGAAGATGGGGATGTCGTTGTCCGCGGCGTTCGAGAGGATGGAATCCTCGTCGTCCAGCGTCTCGCCGAGTTCGCGGGAGAACTCCATCGGCGTGCGGATTTTCTCCTCGGCGAAGAAGTCCTCGAAGAAGTCGTTGAGGTAGGACTCCAACCAGACGTAGCGGTCGGAGGGGACGAAGATGTTGCCGAGGCGGTTGATGCCCTGCTCGCGCATCTCGGCCTCGTCCACGTCCCACTCGCCCATCTTGAACGGCTTTTCGGTCTTGATGACATCCTCCGTTATCGACCCGGAGGTGGTTATCATCACGTCCACGAGGTCCTCGCGGGCGAGGTAGGCGAGCGTCTCCCGAAGCCCCGAAGAAACGATGTTCGAGGTGAAGGTGAGGTATATCTCCGCGCCCTCCTCGCGCATCGCGCGAATCAGTTCGATCGCCTCGGAGAGGTGGGTCGCCTGAAACCCGGTCGTCTCGTACGACGACAGCATGTCGAAGAAGTCGAAATCGCCCCTGAAATCGTAGCCCGCAACGTCCTCGGAATCGAGTTCCTCCTCGCTTCCGGGGACGACGTGTTCGTGACTTTCGTCGCTCATGGTTCGTTTTCATCACCGCGCGAAAATGAGTGTTCAGATTTGGCGACGGCGTGTCGGCGGACAAGTAGAAGATGCTAGTGTCGGCTTACGTCTGTTCGGCGCGCGAGAAACGCGCGAGGGACGAGGACGCGGTGAGAGCCACTGCGTGGCTCTCATGCTCGCGGTTTAGCCGCGAGCAAGCGACCGAGGTGGCTGGGGAGGGTGAGGTGCGGTTTCATTGCCGGTCGGTCGTTGCTCACGAAGCAGCTTTCTACGAGAGTACAGGAAGTTCTCTACGAGATGCCAACCAGACCTCCACGGGATTCTCGAAACAATCTAAAGCGACTCTCGCTCCTGTCCACATCGATTCCCGAATCCCGGTGTCGTGCAAAACCATCCAAAAAGCAAGCAGTCGATGTCGCCCGTCTCTCTGACTCCCGAACTTACAGTTTCACGGCCATCATCACTTCGTCCACGTACTCGCCGTCTATCTTGTAGTGGTTCTTCCGCACGGCCTCGGTTTCCCAGCCGTGGGCTTCGAGGAAGTCGATGGCGTTCTGGTTGGTCGAGGGCGCGCTCTGGTACACTTTTTCGTAGCCGTTCGCGCCCGCCCACTCCAGTCCGCGTTCGAGGAGGTGGCTGCCGATGCCGTGGCCCTGATACTCGTCCAGCACGCCGACGGTCAACTCGGCGGTGTGGCTGAGTTTATCGAGTTCGGGCGCGTTGAGGTGGACCCACCCGACCACTTCGTCGTTGACGGTTGCGACGAAGAACATCCGGGATTCGAGGTCGTTGTGCCGGAGTAAGGCCTCCTGATGGTCGATTTCGTCGGCGACCGTTTCCGCGACGATGTACGACCCCTCCTGGGCGACCTGTCGAATCGCGCCGATGATGCCGGAGAGGTCCTCCTGCCGCGCGGGGCGGATGATGAACTCCACGTCGTCCACGTCGAACTCCTCTTCCGCGCCGGTTTCCAGCGCGACGGAGAGTATGTCCTCGTCCTCCGAGAGGTAGCCATCCCGACGAAGGATGGCGACGTGATGACGGAACCCGCTCGGGTCGATGCGGAGCGAGTCCTGCACCTCGTTCGCGTTCGCCCGTCCGTGGCGTTCGACGTACTCGTAAATTCGTCGGCGGTCCTCGTGGCCGAACTCCAGTTTCTCGGAGAACTCCATGAGGACTGTTACCATCTATCTATACTTATTTTTAACGATGGATTTGACGCCGTACTGGGAAGTCCCGGCGACCGTGAGAACCGCCGCTCGATTCTTGTAGCATGGCGTCGTGGTGACGCTGGGGGGAAGCATGGATTACAGCGATTTCATCGGACAGGTACAGCATCGACTCCAGTTGGGTAAACAGGGACAGGCGGTGCGAGCGATTCGGGCCACGCTGACGACGCTCGGCGAGCGATTGCAGGAAGGCGAAGCCAAAGACCTCGCGGGGCCGCTCCCGATGGAGATAGACTGGTATCTCCTGCAGGCGGAGTCCGGCCAGCGGTTCCACTTCGACGAGTTCGTCGACCGCGTCGCCGAGCGCGAGACCATCGACCGACAGAAATCGCTCTTTCACGCGCAGGGCGTGATGTCGCTCGTCGAAGAGGTCGTTCCCGAAGGCGAATTCGAACAGATTCGCGGGCAACTGCCCGCGGAGTACGACCCGCTCTTCGAACTCGTCGGAAACGAAAACGCGTTCGACTAACGCCGGGCGCGCCGCGTTTCCGGGTCGGGAACGCGCGTCAGCAACTGCACCGTGTCGCGGAGGTCGTGAGTCTGTATCACCAGTTCCGCGACCTCGCGCACCGTGAACTCCGTTTCTATCTCGCGACCGTAACAGCGTGCGTACAGCGCCAGCCAGTCGTTGAGCGCCCGTTCCATCCGTTCCATCTCGTCCGCGTCGAACCGCGCGAACTCGCCGGTCCGACCGTCGATGTACACGGAAACGACGTCACCGACGCCCTCCCGGAGGTACGACACCGACCGCTCCTCGTCCGGGAAGGTATCCGGCGCGTCGAACGATTCGCGCTCGTTCCGCGCCCGTTCCGCGAGGGACGCGATTCGGACGCGGTACTCGCTCATTCGCTCGTTATCCCTCTCGGAACTCGACGCCCTTGCCGCCGCGCGGGTGTTCCCATTCTGTATCGGCGACGAGCGCACACGTCCCGCACTCGACGCAGGGTTGCGTGTCGAGGCTGACGATCTTTTCCTCGTTGCCGTTCTCCCGGACCGTCTCCTCGCGGTAACAGCCGCCGCCGAAGTCCTTCGCGCTGACCGGACAGGCCGACACCGCCGCACCACTGGCCTCGTAAGAGTTGTCGCGCAGTCTGATGTGCGGGTTGCCCACGTCGGTGTCGTAGGTCAGGTCGCCGATGCGGTCGGCGAGGCTCTTAGGTTCGACCTCGTTTTCGTCCGTGATTTCGGTTCCCAACTCCTCCGCGATGACCGTCGGCAGCGTGACGTACGGCGTCCGCGTGTCGGGAATCATCGAGGAGAGATACGGCGAACTGTACAGGCGTTCGAGTTGCCCCGACATCACGCCGGAACTGAGCACCGCGCGGCCGAGCGACGAGGAGAGCACGCCGTCCACGAGTTCGCTCACCCGGTCGTTCTCGGCGACGCCGCGCGTCGCCCGGTACTGGGTCGGACGGAGCTTGCCCATCACGCCCTCGTCTTCGAGTTTCTTCTCGTAGAGACGTCCGGCCTTCTCGGGGTTGCCGCGCATCCGCGATTCAGCGAAGGCCTCGGCGGCGAGCGCCCCGGCGGTCACGGCGTGGTTCATGCCCTTGATGATGGGGCCTTGCGCCTGCATCTGCCCGCCAGCGTCGCCGACGAGGACGAGTCGCCCGCGGTGCGGTGCCGGATGTGCTACCTTCTTCGAATCGGGAACGAGTTTCGCGGAGTACTCCACTTCGTCGTACTGGCCGTTCAACCACTGGGCGAGCAGCGGGTGCGTGAGCAGGTTGTCGAGCAGTTGGTGCGGTTCCGCCTCCTCCGCGACGAGGCTGTCGAGGTGGAAGACGGACCCGATGGAGAGCGTCTCCTCGTTCGTGTAGAGGAAGCCGCCTCCCCGAACGCCGTCAAACAGGTCGCCCGAGAAGAGATGTGCCGCGCCCGTGTTCGGACCGACGTCGAACCGCTCGTCGATGACGTCCTCGGGCATGTCGATGACGGCCTTGACGCCTTGGAACCACTCGTCCGGTTCGTCCCAGTTCATCAGTCCCGCTTGCCGGGCGAGTTCGCTGTTCACGCCGTCCGCCGCGACGATGAAGTCGGCTTTGATGGGGTCGAGTTCGTCGCACGTGACGCCGACGATTTTGCCCCGCTCGCGGAGCAGGCCGTTCACCCGGACGCCGGTCAGCAATCCGCCGCCCGTCTCGTGGGTCATCTCGTGAACTCGGTCGGCCAGCCACGAGTCCATCTCGCGCCGGAGAACCGCGTCACACCACTCCGTGTCGTGGTCGTGGAGTCGGGTGATGTCGAACGATTTCACCTTGTCGCCCGCCACGTTGTGGATGTGGTAGTCCGTAATCGGCCGTTCCGCCGCCTCCTCGCGGAAGTCGGGGAACAGCGAGTCGATGGTGTAGGGGGCCGACTCCTCGGCGTAGATGAGGCCGCCCGAGACGTTCTTCGACCCGGCCTCGACACCGCGTTCGAGGACGAGCGTTTCGATTCCGTTGCGTGCGAGCGTCGCGGCGGCGGCGGCCCCGCCGGGACCGGCACCGACCACGACGGCTTCGTAATGTTCGTATTCCTCACTCATCGTTCAGTCATCGTCCTCCGCTACGACCGCATCCAGTTCGCCCGCCTCTATCGCGTCCGTCAGGCGGGGAAGCACGTCGAACAGGTCGCCCTCGATGAAGAAGTCGCTGAAGTCCCGGATGTCCGACTCCCGGTCGGTGTTGATGGCGACAATGGTTTCCGACTCGTCCATCCCCACCTTGTGCTGAATCGCGCCGCTGATACCCGCCGCGATGTAGAGCGGCGGCTGGACTATCTGTCCCGTCTCGCCGATTTGGCGCTCCTCGGTGACGTACCGTTCGACGTGTCCCTCGACGTTGTAGGAGGCCGTCACGATGCCGCGGGACAGCCCGAGGTCCGCGTCGTCGAAAGCGTCCACGAGGTCCACCGCGAGTTCGATACCCTTCGTCGGGTCGTCGCCGATGCCGCGACCGATGGCGACGATGACCTCTCGTCCGGTCAAATCGACGCCGGTGTCCAGCGTGTCCCACTCGGTGACCGCCACGCGGAACCAGTCGTCCGGGAGGTCGATGTCGTGTGCGATGACCTCGCCTTCCCGGTCCCCGTCGGGTGCCATCGCGTCGAAGCTGCCCGGAATCACCGAACAGCCCTGCGGGTGGAACTCCCGGTCCGGGTTGTCGATACAGAGGATAGTCGAGTACTCGAAGCCGGAGAAGTCCGGGCGTTGCATGTGGAGAATGCGCTCGAACTCCACCTTCTCGCCGGGTTCGCCGGTCTTCACCGGGTTCGAGATGAGTTCGTCCGTGATGGTCAGGCCGGAACAGTCGCTCGCCAGCCCGGAGTCGAGTTCGCCCTGTACCTGCGCCGAGAGGTCGCGCCCGTTGTTCGTCGCCGGGAAGAGGAAGTATCGCGGCTTGTCGTAGTCCTTCCAGTCGGCCTTCGTTCGCGCCATGTCCGCCACGATTTCGGTGTACGGCTTGTGGCGGAACCGTGCTAATCGTTCGTCGTCGTGATAGACCGCCACGTCCGCGCCGAGGGTGATACACTCCTCTGCGAGTTCTTCCATGTCGTCGCCGACGAGGACTGCGACGACCCGTTCTTCGTCACCGTAGTCCTCGGCGTAGCCGTCCATCAGCTCGCGCGCTTTGCCGAGCATCTCCTTGGACACGTCGAGAAGTTCGCCGCCCTGCGTCTCGCAGTACACCCACATGTCCTGGTAGACGCCGTTTTCGAGCGCCCGGACGTGTTTCTTGTCGAGAGTCGCCTCCCCTTCGTCCGGGTCTTGAACGTCTTCTTCCGTCGCCTCGTACTCACCCTCGGTTTCTGCGTCGTCCGCGTCGCCCGTACCATCGCCCTCGTCCGCATCGACCGTATCCTCGCCGCCGTCGGTCGCTTCCCGCACCTCGTTGATTCGCGCCTGAATCGCTTCTTTGGCCGTCTTGCGGTCCTTTCCTTCCTCCTCGGCCGTGAGGAGGTCGGACAGCGCGCCGGGGTCTTCGATGGTGCGTACGTCGTCTTCTATCTCCTCGACGGTTCGGTCGCCGGGGTCGGTGTCGGTCATTATCAGTCACCCGCCGCGAATGGTCGCATCGTTTCGAGCACGTCCGCCATCGCCTCCTCGTCGTCCAACGTCGCCATCGTCGCTTCGCGCTCGGCCGGTGCCTTCGGAATCGGGTCCACCGAGGTCTCGATGGTCGGCGACGTGTCCAGCCCCGATGTAGTCGGGGTCGAGATTCAGGTCCTCGTGGTCCCACGTCGTGAGGTGCTCCTCGTACTCCTCGGCGCGATCCGCCGTCTCGGCTTTCAGCTGTTTTCGCCGGAGGCGGTGTCTGGCCGTCCGATAGCTCGCCTCGTACTCGGGGTCGGTGACGATGAACGCCGGGAGCGGGGATTCGACCGTCTCGATTTCGTCCACGTCGCCCTCGACGAGTCGCTTGGCGCGGACGCGTCCCTCGTCCTCGTCCACCTCCAACGCGATGACGTGCGTGATGATGGGATAGTCGAGACACCACGCCGTCTGGGGACCGGTCTGGCCCGTCTCCCCATCCGCCGTCTTGAAGCCCGCGAACACGAGGTCGGGGTCGCCGATCTTCTCGATTCCCGCCGAGAGCGTGATCGCCGTCGCCCACGTGTCGGCGGCGGCCATCGCACGGTCGGAAAGCAGGTAGAGGTCGTCGGCGTACACCTCCATCGCCTCGCCCAGCACGTTGCCGTAACCGGGCGGTCCCATGCTCATCGCGCTCACGTGCCCGCCGTGTTTCACCTTCGTCTGGAGGGCGGCGTTCAGTGCGAACCGGTCGTTCGGGTTCATCACCGTCGGGGTTTTCCCACGTTCGAGGTGGCCGTCCTCGTCGAACGACACCTGCCCCTCGCGGAAGTCCGGGACGCCCTTGGTCAACACGACCGAGTGCATCGGTACCTCCTACCGTGAGTGTATTTAGTATGCATACGTCAATCATTACCAATTGCGCCAGTCGTTATTATACTGTCGGAGAGTCAACAAAAATCTGACATACGGCCGCGGGACAATCGTCTGTTGATGGCTCGTGCTCAGCGGAAACGACGGCGAAAAGGTATCAGCACTCAGGCTTGTGGGGCCGGGCCGTCGGACCCGCTTCGGTCCCGATGCGTCGTCTCGACCGCTTCCGAAGCGTCCTCGTCGGTATTCTCGGATTTCGCCCTCTCCTCGTCGGTCGATTTTCGCGTGTCGGCTCGCACCATCGTCATCTCGCCGCGGGCGCGCATGGTCCCGTCGGCGGTCGCGTTCTCGTGGAATTCGAGGTCGGTACACGAGACGTCGCCGAGCACCTCCGCACCGTCTTCGAGGACGACGGTCCCGCTGCGGGTCGTCACGTCGCCGTGAATCCGCGTTCGCTCGCCGACCACGATGTCGCCGCGCGCTCGAAGGCTCCCGAAGACCTCGTTGCCCGCACCGACCGTAATCTCCTCCGCCCGGATGTTGCCGTGAAGGCGACAGTCGTCGCCGACCGTCGCGGGCGTCGAGACGCGCCACGCGTCGTCGCTGACGTGGCCGCTTCGGGGAATCGTCACCGGTTCCGCCTCGCTCTCGTCCACCATCTCGTCGATGATGCCTTGGGCGGCTTCCTCCTCGCCGAGTCGGAGAAGCTGTGAGAGGTAGACGAAGAGGAAGACGACGGTCGGCATCGGGTTGCGGATGACGATCCACCCGTTGGCTTCGAAGCCTTCGTCGATCTGTACGTCGTCGCCGATGTCGAGGTCGCCGCTGACCATCAGTTGCCCCGTGACGTGGACGCGCTCGCCCAAATAGGCGTCCTGTCCGACGAGCACGTCGCCATTCACGTCGCACCAGAGGTCGAGGCGGCAGTCCGATTCGGCCTCGATGTGTCCGCCGAAAGTCGCCCGTTCGCCCGCGATGACGTTGTTCCCGTGAACGCCGAACGCGCCGCTCGTCTGTGCACCGACGATGATGTCCCCGTCGGTCACGAGGTCGTGTTCTTCGACGGTCGTCCCGTCGGGAATCGAGAGTTCATCCAGTGGGTCGGAACGGAGCGGCACACATCCTACCAGCAAGTCGCTCGTAATAAAACCTCCCGAGACCGTCAGACGTTCGTCTGCCACGTTTCAGCCATCGGTCGAAAATCGGCCGCGTGACCGCGACCGCCACCTTGACCGCGAACCCGCTAGTTCCGGAGCCGAACCGCGCCCTTCCGGAAGACGAGATGGTTCGGGATGATGAACTCCTCGCCGTCGTTCTCGATGTGCGTGACGAACATATCCACCTCCTGGACGATTCCTTGATTGCCCGCGACGCGAATCTCGTCCCCGATGCCGTACGGTTGGTTGAGCAGGAGGTAGATGCCCGCCGCCGAGGAGCGGAGCAAGTCCCAGAACGCGACCGCGCCGAAGACGATGGCGGCGAGGTCGTACGCGCCGAACAGCACCAGCAACGTGAGCACCGCGATACCGATTTGGCTCAGCGCGATGAGCGACGCGATGTAGACGATGCTGTATTTGACGATTCGGGGGATGACGTTGACTTCCGGGAGCTTGACGCTCCGGAGGCGTTCGCTCACCAGCAGTTCCGCCTTGTCCGCGACGACGAACCCGACGATGAACACGAGCGCCGCGACGAACAACTGCGGTGTAAAGAGGATGATCTGCCAGAACAGTTGCGTGCTCAGCGGCAGTTCGGCCGTGTTGAGCGCGAGGAGAATCGTGACGCCGTAGATGAACCACGAGGTGAGACGCGCGATGAGCGAGACCGTCGTGGTTCCGAGGCTTCGGGCGGTGCGTTCGAACGGCGTTCCCTCGACGACCTCGGGGAGGCCGGCGGCCTTGAGGATGCGCATGTTCAACCGGCCGAGCAGATATCCCGCGATGCCGCCCGCGATGAGGATGAGGAGTGCGAGGACGATGCGGTACTCCTGTTGGAGGAGTACCTGCCAGTCCGCCGCCATCTAGTACGCCTCCGGGTCGAGTTCGAGGATGATTTCACCGCCCTTGAACGCCCTGACGAGTCCATCACTCTCCGAGAGGACGATGGCCGTCGCGTTCGTATCGCGGGTGATGGCACCGCCGGCCATGTGCCGTGCGCCGAGACCTTTCGGGATGTCCACGCCCTCCGCGGACGGTTCGAGGTAGCGGTACGCCGAGACTATCTTCCCCGAGTCGGAGATGACGAACGCGCCATCGAGGCGAGAGAACTCCTTCAGCATGACGTTCACGATGGGGTCGCCGACGTGGACGTGACTCTTCTCGAAGGGGTTGTACGACAGCGGACGGGACTTGTTCATCACCTTGCCCGCGTCGCCGACGACGAACAGCGCGCCGACGGGTTTGCCCTTCTGTCCCTTCTTTCCGAGTTCGATGGCGACTTCGAACACGTCGCGGATGACGCCGGGGTCGGCCCGCGAATTGGCGAACAGGTCGTAGATTCCCGAGTGAACGTCCTCGTCGGCCCTGACGCGGGTGACGGTATCGATCCCGTCGCCGAACATGTTCGCGATGCACGTCAGTTCGTCACCGTCCTCCGCGAGTCCGTGGTCTATCGCCCCTTCGATGCCGAATCGGATGCGGTCTTTGACGCTCTCGAACTCCAGCGGGAGTTCCACGAAGTTGTCCGCGCCGACGTTGTTGTCCGGCGCGACGACCACCACGTCGGTGTCGTTCAAGTCCGCGAACCGTTCGTAGTACGACCCGCTCGGGGAGAAGAGAAACACTGCGTCGACACCACCGACGAGGTCCTCCAGAAGTTCGCTCAGGGTAGCCATTACAGAAGGGCACTCAATCACCGAAGAAAAGGTTTGTGGGGGTATATGTCACCAGAAATCTCTTTTTGCGGACCTGTCTCTCATCGTTGAATGGAGATGTTAGTCCGATTTTGACCCAATCCGTGTTCGAACACTTACATACCCATGTCGGATGCGCGGTCGGGAACCGGCAAGTCGTTCGGTCGGACGCCGAGCAGTTCCGCCGCGTGGTCGAGCGCCATGTCGAATCCGTAGTACCGTTCGAGTTCCGGACTGTCCGCCGTCTCCCGGACTTTCAGCATTCCGTACCCTTCGCGGTTCTGGGCGACGGCCGCGGTTCGTCCCTTCCGGTCGAATTCGAGGACGCGTTCGTGATCTGTTTCGAAGTATCGTGCCGTGATGTCGTCCGAAGCGGTCATGAACGGCGCTTCGGAGGGGGTACAGTCGAAGCTATCGGTTCCAACCCGAAAACCACGTGAGTCCCGCCGCCCCACACCCGCACATGACTCGCTGGCACCAGAGCGGCACCCGTCGGGACATGTGTATCCTCCTCGCCGAGGCCGGGGAACTCCGCGGCCAGAAGCTGAAGACCCGGCTCGAATCGCACTACGACAAACAGCTCGACCCCAAGCGTTACTACGCCACCCTCGACAGACTCGTCGAGAGCGGCCACGTCGAAAAGCGCGTCGAGGGGCTGTACGACGTGTTCTCGCTGACGGACGTCGGAGAAGCGAGACTCCGCGAGCAGTTCGAGTGGATGCGCGAGAAAGTCGAGGAGTGACGGGCGGTAGGGGGAACGGACGGGAGTCGAACGGAGTGGAATCGGTAGCGGACGTACCCATGGGCGCAAAACGTTCGAACGTCGTCTCCGTACCCGAACACCGCTTCCGAAAAAACGACGACTTGAGCCCCGTTCAGGGCCGATGCGGTCCCGTCCGCCGCGGAACGAACGGCTCGCGCGGTTCGACCGAAATACTACTGACGGGCAGTTCCTGCTCGTCGAGAACGGCGTGAATCGAGCCGAGAAGCTCCTTGTCCACGTCGTCGGCGTCGATGCCGCGGAACCGGAGGCCGACCTGTTTGATGGCGATACGCTTTTCCGAAGAAGGTTCGTTGTCGGACATGCTTCGATAGGTGTCGAAGCACACGAGGTCAGTGCTCTACCACTGGCCTTTCGGCGAATACCTCGTCTGCTTCGTCCGACATATCAAACGATGGTGAGTTAATTCTATTGGTTCGGTGTGCTCGGAAATCCGAGAAGCGCGCCGTCGAACCGCCGTCCCGTCTCGAATCGGACGGCCGTCGTGTCCGAGCGTTTCCGCGCCACACTGAAAACGATTCGCGCGCCACACCGCGGACCGTTTCCGCGCCACGCGGCGACCGAACTTCGCACCGCGGCCCGTAACGTTAACCCGGAATCCGACCGAACGCTCGACCATGATCACCGCAGACCGGATGGCCGCCGTGGACGAGAACGCCGAACACCTCGGGGTGCCCCGCAAGCAGTTGATGGAGTCGAGCGGGAACGCCATCGCCCGCCGCGTCCGCGAGATGGTGTCGCCGGGCGCGCGGGTCTGTATCGTCGCCGGACGGGGAAATAACGGCGGCGACGCCTTCGTCGCCGCGCGATTTCTCGACGAGTACGACGTGTCCGTCCTCCTGCTCGGGCGGGCCGAAACAATCGGAACCGACATCGCGCGGGAGAACTGGGACGCGCTCCGCCGGGCCGAGTACGACGCGACGGAAGTGAAAGACTCCGGCGCGTTCGAACTGCCCGACTGTGACCTCGTTATCGACGCCATGCTCGGAACCGGCGTGACGGGGGCGCTCCGGGAACCCGCCGCGACCGTCGCCCGGGCCATCAACGACGCCGACGCCGCCGTCCTCGCCGTGGACGTTCCCTCGGGCGTGAACGCCGATTCCGGCGAGGCCGAGGGCGTGGCCGTCGAAGCCGATGCGGTCGTCACGTTCCACGACATGAAACCCGGCCTCGCCGACCACGACGGCGACGTGACCGTGGCCGACATCGGCATCCCCGCCGCCGCGGAGCGGTTCGTCGGGCCGGGCGACCTGCGGAGCGTTCGCGGGGACGTCGGGGGGCGCGTGTTCGTCATCGGCGGCGGACCGTTCACCGGCGCACCGGCGCTCGCGGCCCAATCGGCGTTGCGGGCGGGCGCGGACCTCTCGTTTGTCGCCGCGCCGAACACCGTCGCGGGGGAGATTCAGGGCTACGCGGAGGACCTCATCGTCCAACCCTACGACGGCGACCGCCTGACGCCCGAGCAGGTCGATGGCTTGGTCGAGACGGCCGAATCGTACGACGACACGGTTATCATCGGCCCCGGACTCGGCAACGCCGACGAGACCATCGACGCGGCGACGGACTTCCTCGAATCCTTCGAGGGTCGGGCGGTCGTGGACGCCGACGCGCTCCCCGCGATTCCCGGCCTCGACACGGACGCGACGCTGGTCTGTACGCCGAACCGGAAGGAACTGGCCGAGATGGACGGCCCGGACGCGGACGACTTGCGCGAGGTGACGGACGAAATCGAAACCCTCGCGGACGACATCGGGCACGTCGTGCTGGCGAAGGGCGCGACGGACGTGATTTCGGACGGCGACCGAACGCGCGTCGTTCGAACGGGCAACACGGGCATGAAAGTGGGCGGCACGGGCGACCTGCTCGCCGGAATCGTCGCGGGGCTGTTCGGCACGACGGATGCCTTCGACGCCGCGTGCGTCGGGTCGTTCGTCAATGGGCGGGCGGGCGACCTGCTCTACGACGAGCGATACGAGGGTCTGCTCGCGTCCGACATGCTCGAAACGATTCCGGCCGCGATGTGGGGTGAGGACGATGCGTGAAAACGAGACGACCGACGAGGAACTGACGACGGACGAGGAATTGACCCACACGGACGACTCCGGCGAGGTGCAGATGGTGAACGTCGGCGGGAAACCCGACACGGCCCGTCGAGCGGTTGCGCGCGGCGAGATTCACCTTCAGCAATCGACCGTCGATGCGATTCGGGCGAACGACCTGAAGAAGGGCGACGTGCTGGCGACGGCCCGAATTGGCGCGGTACAGGCGGTGAAACACACGTGGGAGACGATTCCGATGTGCCACCAGATACCCATCACGAACGTCGATACCGACTTCGACGTGCGCGACGACCGCGTGGTCCTATCCGTGGCCGTCGAGACGACGGGAAAGACCGGATGCGAGATGGAGGCCCTGGAGGGCGTCACGACGGGGCTGAACGTCGTCTGGGACATGGTGAAGGCGGTCGAGAAGGACGACGACGGCGGGTATCCCGACACCGCGATTCGTGACGTCCGGGTGGTCGAAAAGGAAAAGCGACCGACGTGATTCGGCAAGGGTCTTTGCCGCTCGTTCACTACGGGTGACTGATGGCCCCCCGTTCCGACGCGTCGGAGAACCGGGAACGCATGACCCCGGAGGAAGCGTTTTCGATACTCGGGAACGAGTTGCGAGTGGAAATCCTTCGAGAGCTAGCCACGGAGGCACGCACCGAGGAGACGGTCGCCGGCGGTCCCGGCCTGACGTTTTCACAGCTCTACGAGCGCGTCGATGCGACGAACTCGTCGCGGTTCTCGTATCACTTGCAGAAACTCACCGACACGTTCGTCCGCGAAACCGAAACCGGATACAAGCTGACGTACGCGGGTGACAAAATCGTGCGAACGATTCTCGCCGGGACGTACCACGAACGCCCCGAGTTCGAGCCGATCGAACTCGACGGGCTGTGTCCCAGTTGTCACGAGACGACGCTCCGCGCGACGTACGAGGATGAGATGCTGGTGGTTCGGTGCGCGCAGTGTGAACTCCGGTTGTTGTCGTTCCTGCTCTCCCCGGCGCAGACCAAGAATCGTACCCCGACGGGGATAATGGACAGCGCCGACCGGTACGTCCGCGACGAGTACTCGATGGTGCTCGACGGGGTTTGCTCGGAGTGCCTCGGTCGGATGACGAATACAATCCGGCCGGGACAGGAACCCGTCGGCGGAATCTATCTCAGCGTCCACTCGTGCGAGCAGTGTGGGTACCGGGTAACCGCCCCGGTCGAACTGTGTCTCGTCTATCATCCGGCGGTCGTCGCGTTCTACTGGGAGCACGGGACGGACATCCGGGACGAATCCCTCTGGAAGCTGTTCGAGTACATACACTCCGACCGATGGCGGACGGAGTGCCTCTCGTCCGACCCGTACGAATTCAGGGTGACGATGACCGTCGGCGACGACGAACTCCGCGTCGAGGTGGACGAAACGCTGTCGGTGACGTCCGTCCGCGCGGTCGAGACGCGAATTATAAACGACGAAACATCGTGACAACCCGCGAGCAAAAGATTCGTTGAGCCATCGCCGGTTCGTTCCGTTCGAGCGAATCGGAAGTTCCACGACGGATAAAGGTAGCACAAAGAATTTTTAGTTGGATTGTTGTTAGAGGGACGACAAATCGGAACAGGTATCCCCGTCCGAGCACCGTTCCGTCGGTAACGCGATGACTGCTATCCAAACGGAATCACTGACGAAGCGGTTCGGCGATGTAGTCGCCGTCTCAGCGCTCGATTTGACCGTCGAGGAGGGCGAGATATTCGGCTTCCTCGGCCCGAACGGGTGCGGGAAATCGACGACCATCAACATGGTTCTGGATTACGTCCGACCGACGGACGGCCGTGCGACCGTGCTGGGGTACGACGCCCAGCGGGAACCGAAGGCGATTCACGAACGCATCGGTATCCTTCCCGACGCGTTCGACCTCTACGGTCGGCTCTCCGGTCGCAAACACGTCCAGTTCGCCATCGACTCCAAGGGCACGAACGAGGACGTGGACGACATCCTCGAACGCGTCGGTCTCTCGGCGGGTGATGCGGCCCGTCCCGCCGGCGATTACTCGAAGGGAATGCGCCAGCGCCTCGCGCTCGGTATGGCGCTGGTCGGTGACCCCGAGTTGCTGATTCTCGACGAACCCTCGTCGGGTCTGGACCCGCACGGCGTCCGCGAGATGCGCCAAATCATCCAGCGGGAGGCCGACCGCGGTACGGCCGTGTTCTTCTCCAGCCACATCCTCAGTCAGGTCGAGGCGGTCTGTGACCGCGTGGCCATCATGGACGAGGGCGAACTCGTCACCGTCGATACCATCGACGGCCTCCGGGATGCGGTCGGTTCGGGTGCAACCATGGAACTGACCGTGAGCGCGACGCCGAGCGTCTCGTTCGACGACATCAACGGCGTGACGAACGCGACGATAGACGGGACCGTCGTCACGGTCACGTACACCGATTCGAGGGCGAAGGCGAAGGTGATAAACCGCGTCGAGGCGGCGGGCGTCACCGTCGCCGACGTCACGATGGAGGAATCCTCGCTCGAAGACCTCTTCGAGGTCTACACGAACCACGCCGACGAGTCGCACGTCGATGCGGAGGTGTCGTCGTGAGCGTCCTCGTCGTCGCGCGCAAGGATTTCGAAGACGCGGTTCGCTCCAAGACGCTGTGGGCGATAACGGCGCTCTTCGTCCTGTTCACCAGCGGAACGGTGTACGCGCTCGACCAGGTGATGGAGTTGAACAACACGTCGGCGCTCCAGATGCTCACCCTCCCGGCGGGGCTGATAATCCCCATCACGGCGCTCGTGGCCGCGTACCTCGCCATCGCTGGCGAGCGCGAGTCGGGGAGCATCAAACTCCTGCTCGGCCTGCCACACACCCGACTGGAGGTCCTGCTCGGGAAACTCCTCGGACGAACCGCCGTCGTCACCGTCGCCATCGGCGAGGCGTTCGTCGTCACAGCGGGCGTCCTCGCCGCGTTATACGGCACCGTCTCACTGGCGGACTACCTCTCGTTGCTCCTCCTGACCGCGCTGTTCGGCGCTGTGTTCGTCAGTATCGCCGTCGGAATCTCCGCGGCGACCGCGACCCGGGCGCGAGCGATGGCCGCCGCCGTCGGGGTGTTCGTCACGTTCCAAATTCTCTGGGATTACGTTCCGATGGGAATCTACTACCTCGTCGAAGGAGCGATACCGGGTGGAGGACCGCTTCCGGCGTGGTACTTCTTGGTTCTGACGCTGAATCCGAAGAATGCCTACACGTCGGCGTCGGGGCTCTTTTTCCCGAAGGCGCAAGCGACGTCGTTCGCGGCGCGCGTCATCGGCGACCCGCCCTTCTACCTCGACGCGTGGTTCGGGCTGGTCGTTCTGGCGCTCTGGTTCGTCCTGCCCGCGGCGCTCGGCTACCTCCGATTCCAGCACGTCGACCTCGGGTGACGGGACTCACACGGTCGCCGAATCCGGGTCCTCGGCGGGGGAAACGTACTCCATCCCCCAGTCGCGCATGGCGAGGATGACGGGTTCCAGCGATTCGCCGGTCGCGGTCAGCGAGTACTCGACGCGGACCGGTTTGTCGTTCACGATTTCGCGGTTCACGAGCCGCTTTTCCCCCAAATCGTCCAAGCTGTCGGACAACACCTTGCTCGAAATTCCGTCCACCTCCTCTTTGAGTGCGTTGAAGCCGAGGGGACCGTTCACCAGCAGTCGATGAACGATGACGGGGTGCCACTTCTTCCCGACGAGGGTCGCCGTCGCGGTGATCGGACACCACTCCTCACCGGCACACCACATCGTCAATCGTTCCGGTTCGTCGCTCATACGGCGAGGTAGGAAGTCGGTCGCTAAAAAGTTACGTTACGAAATCGACTTACCGAAGGTAACCGTATGGTCGGGCTTTCACGGGGAAAACGCGATTTCGTGCGCACCACGGCGAGAGTCCTGCACGCAACGGTTTCGGATGGAGAATGTACGTATAATCGAAAGGTTCTCGTTCGACCGTCGCCTATCGAACAGTGGAGAATCATGGTACTGGGTAACACTTATCACTGACCGGTTGCTACCGGGTATTGGAGAGAAAGTCGATAACGACAGACAACCGAATCGCATGACCACGAGCACGCACGAAGCAGACGATTCCCGACGGGACCGGGACGACGACCGATACGCCGAACTCGAAGTGCAGGACGACGCAGTCCTCATTTACGACCAGAAGAATCACACGGCATGGATTTGCTCGAACGGCGCGGTATCGTTATATTCGATGCTTTAGGCCGACGGCGCGGCGGTCAGGTCGCTCGCTTTCGACCGTGACTGCTGAACGATGGACGGACGGGCCTCGAACTCCACGACCACTTCGTCGTCGGTGTACGTCACGTCCTCCACACGAGCATGGTCGTGAACCCACGAAACGACGCTCATCGTTTCGTCGGTCATCGGCATGACCAACCGTTCGAACTCCCACGCGGGCAGTTCGATGTCGATCCGCCGTTTCAGTTCCTCGATGTTCACCCCTTCCTTGCCGCTGATAGCCACCGGACTCGGCGCGAGTGCCGACAGCGCCCGCCGCTTCTCTTCGAGTTCCTCGTCGCTCACGGCGTCTATCTTGTTCAACACGGTGACGATGGGTGCCTGATTGCGCTCGTACAGCGTGTCGTGGCAGGTGACGAGTTTTTCCCGGATGTCGTCCATCGGCTCGCTCACGTCCACGACCAGCAACACGAGGTCGGCGTAGTACACCGCGTCCAACGTCGATTTGAACGACTCCACCAACCAATGCGGCAGGTCGCTGATGAACCCGACCGTATCCGTCACCAACACGTCACGCCGCTCGATGTCGGCCTTCCGGGTCGTGGTGCCGAGCGTCGTGAACAGGCGGTCTTCGGCCTCCGCCGTGGGGTCCAAGTCGGGGTGTAACTCGTCGTTCTCGCCGATTTCCAACTCCGCCGCGAGTCGCTGGAGGAGCGTGGATTTCCCCGCATTCGTGTATCCGGCGAGCGCCACGAGGTCGAATCCCGACTCGCGGCGTTTCTGTCTGCGGTCGGCCTCCTTGTCGGCGATGACGTCGAGTTCGTCCTTGATACGGCTTATCTGGTCCTTGATGTCCTGTTCGTGGCTCTCGTCGTACTCTCCGAGCCCCATGAACCCCGGCCGCTCGTCGCGTTTTGCGAGGCTCGTCTTCGCCTCGACGCGCGGCAACTCGTAGCGGAGTTCGGCCAACTCGACCTGCAACTGCGCCTTGCGCGTCTGGGCGCGCTGCCCGAAGATTTCGAGGATGAGCCGGAATCGGTCGATGACCCGCGTGCCGTCCGGCAGTCGCTGGCCGAGGTTGTACGTCTGATACGGCCCGAGTTGGTTGTCGAAGATGACCACCCCGGCGCCCCGTTCCGTGACGGTGGCCGCGAGTTCCGCGACTTTCCCTTCGCCGAACTGGTACGCGGCGTCTTCCTCTCTGGATTGCGTGACTTCCGCGGCGACGTCGTAGCCCGCGGCGCGAGCCAACTCGGCCAGTTCGTCGATGGAAGCTGTTCCGTCGTCTACCCGTTTTGCAAGTATCGCTTTCATAGGAGTAGTTTGCGGGCGGCGTACGCGGCGTGGTGTGCGGCCTGCACGGTTTCACGTTCGGCTATGCTCTCGACGTACTTAAAATCAGGTTCGAGATACTGTTCGACCATCCACTCCGGTTCCTCGTAGAATTCGCCCCGTTCGGCGACGATGGGTTCCGCCGACGGGTCAGAAACCGCCTCGGCGACGACCCCCGTCGTCGCGGAAAGCGTCGGTTCGTGGTAGCTGACCGCGAACCCCATCCCTTGGACGCTGTGAAGGCGCGTCGTGCCGACTGTCGCGTGGACCGCGGCGGCGACCATCAGGTATTCGCCGTCCTCCTCGTGGCGACCGCTGATGTCGATACCCACCACGTCAGCCGTGCCGACTCTTCACCTTGATTCGTGCCGCGTTTCCGTGCACGTGCGCCCGTAGGACACCGAGGTTCTTGAATCTCCCGCTGGATGCGTCGGTCGAAACGACGGCGGGAACCGCCACCGACCTCGTGAAAGTGACGGCAGTTATTTCTCCCCGCGAACGCCAGTTGGAGACATGCGAGATGCGTATCTGGTCGGCGCGGCCCAGACGGATTTCGGGTCGTTCCCCGACGAAAGCTATCGGTCGCTGTTTCGCACCGCCTTCGAGGCGGCCTGCGACAGCGTTCCGGCGGGCATCGACCCGGACGACGTGGACGAGGCGGTCGTCGGCACGCTCGGCGTCGGCGGGCGACAACTCGGCCTGTCCGGGCCAGCCGTGACCGAACACGTCGGACTCGACGGAATCCCGTGTACCCGCGTCGAGAACGCCTGTGCGGCGAGCGGCTACGCCGTCCGGCAGGCCGTGCAGGCCGTCAAGAGCGGCATGGCGGACGTCGTTCTCGCGGGCGGCGTCGAAATCATGACCGACACGTCGAGCGACGCGACGAAGTACTGGCTCGGCGTCTCCGGGGAAACCGAGTGGGAGCGACTCTCGGGAACCACGTTCGCGGGGGTCTACGCCCAGATGGCCGACGCGCACATGGAGAAGTACGGCACGACGGCCGAACACCTCTCCCGCGTCGCGGTCAAGAACCACGCCAACGGCGCGAAAAACCCGCACGCCCACCTCGGCTTCGAGTGCTCCCTGGAGGATGCGATGAACGCCCAAGTCGTCGCGGACCCGCTGACGCTCTATCACTGCTGTCCGACGACCGACGGCGCGGCGTGCGCCATCGTCGCCAGCGAGGACGTGGTGGACGAGTACACTGACGACCCCATCCGAATCGCGGGCGTCGGCGCGGCCAGCGACCGCGTGGGACTCTTCCAGCGCGACACCTACACCTCCGTTCCGGCGTCCCGCGAGGCCGCCCAGTCCGCCTACGAGATGGCAGGCGTCACGCCCGAGGACATCGACTTCGCCGAGGTGCACGACTGTTTCGCCATCGCGGAACTGCTCGCCTACGAGGACCTCGGCTTCTGTGAACCCGGCGAAGCGGGCGAGTTCGTCGCCTCCGGCGCGACCGAACTCGGCGGCGAGCGCCCCGTCAACACGTCCGGCGGACTCAAATCGAAGGGCCACCCCATCGGCGCGACCGGGGCCGGACAGATGGTCGAGGCGTACAAACAGCTCTCCCGGACGGCGGGCGACCGGCAGGTCGAGGGCGCGACGCGCGGCCTGACCCACAACGTCGGCGGGAGTGGCGGTGCCGCGGTCGTCCACGTGCTCGAAAAGGAATCGGAGGTGGAGGCATGACGGGAGACGAAGGGGTACCGGAGATCGCCGCTGTCGGTGCCTACGCCCCGCGATTCCGAATCTCGGCCGACGAGTTCGCCGAGGCGTGGGGGCAGTTCCACGCCGCCGGAGTGAACGAGAAAGCCGTCCCGGACGCCGACGAGGACGCCCTGACGATGGCCTACGAGGCCGCGACGCGCGCGCTCGACGCCGCCGGGAACCCGGACGTTTCCTTCCTCGCGTTCGCTTCTACCACCCCGCCGATGGCCGAGGAGGACGTGACCGCCCGACTCGGCGGGATGCTCGACGTACCGTCTGACGCGACGCGACACGTGTTCACGGGAAGCACCCGCGCCGGAACGCGGGCGTTCGTCGCCGGACTCGCGGCGGGACCGTGGGACGACGGCGTTGGAGTGGTCGTCGCCGCGGATGCCCCCCGCGGCGAACCGGATTCCGCGGAAGACCACGCGGCGGGTGCGGGCGCGGCGGCCTTCGTCCTCGCCGCCGACGGCCCCGTCAGCATCCGCGAACGGGCCGAGTACGCCGCCGAATTCCCCGGCACGCGCTTCCGGGCCACCGGCGACGAGAACGTCGAGGGATTGGGCGTCACGAGTTACGACAGGGAGGCGTTCTCCGAGACGCTCGCCGGGGCGGTCGGGCGATTGGACGCGGACGTCGGGGACGTGGACGCCGCGGCGGTACAGGCCCCGAACGGCAAACTCCCCTACCGGGCCGCGGGCGCGCTCGGCGTCGGTATCGACGAGGTTCGGGCGGGGGCGCTCGTCCACGAACTCGGCGACACCGGCGCGGCGAGCGTCCCGTTGAGCCTCGCCAAATCCCTCGCGGACGGCCGCGAACGTATCCTCGCCGCCTCGTTCGGCAGCGGTGCTGGCGCGGACGCGCTCGTACTCGAAACGACGGCCGACGTTCCCGTCGCGGCGGCGCTCGCCGGCGACGAACCGGTTTCCTACGCGGAATATCTCCGACTGCGCGGCGACCTCACCTCCGGTCCGCCGAGCGGCGGCGGGGCCTACGTCAGCGTGCCGTCGTGGCGGCGTACGCTCGACCAACGACACCGACTGCTCGCCGGGAAGTGCCCCGACTGCGGCGCGCTGAACTTCCCGCCGGAGGGCGCGTGCAACGGCTGTCACTCCTTGGTCGAGTACGAGACGGTGACACTCACCGGCGAAGGGACGGTGGAAGCCGTGACGACCATCTCGCAGGGCGGTGCGCCGCCGGAGTTCGCGGAACAGCAGGCCAAGTCGGGCGACTTCGACGTGGCGGTCGTCGCCCTCTCGGGACCGGACGGCGGCGAAGCGAGCGTCCCGGCGCAGGTGACGGGGACCGCCCCCGGAAGCCTCGAAGTCGGCGACGCCGTGGAGACGACGATGCGCCGCATCTACACGCAGGAAGGCGTGACGAGGTACGGATTCAAAATTCGTCCACCAGACGGATTGTGAGCGGGAAAGCACAGCGCTACTCACGGTGGGTAGAAATCTCGGCGATAGATTTTAAATGAAATACAGAAACGGACAGTCGAACGCGAACCAATCGGTTCGACAGATTGATAACGAAGCTGCCACGTCTGGCGAAATTGGGAACGGTGTTCGAGCGGTAGGGAGACTCACATCTCCGATATGCGGCGTCGAAAGAAATGCTGTCTCGTGTACCCCTACCCGAGACAATTAACCGATTTCACGGGTACGATAAAAGCTTTCTGTAAATAGTCGGCGTTGGGATACGTTCGTTCGAGGCGAACGATGGTGGACTGAGCGTCGTCGTGGTCGGGGAGTCCCGAACCGAGGGCGGAGAAAAACGCTTTTCGTGGGTCCGCACGCGTTTTTGTACGATGAAGGTAGGCGTACTCGGAGCGGGGACGATGGGTCACGGAATCGCACAGGTGACGGCGATGGCGGGCCACGACGTGACGCTCCGCGACATCGAACAGGAGTTCGTGGAGAACGGCATCGAGAGCATCGAGGCGAACCTCCAAGGCGGCGTCGAGCGCGACAAGGTTTCGGAAGCCGAGAAGGACGCCGCGCTCGACCGGATTTCCGGCACGACCGACCTCGAAGCTGCCGTCGGCGACGCCGATTTGGTGGTCGAAGCGGTGCCCGAGAAGATGGAGATCAAGCGCGAGACGTTCGAGGACGTTGAGGCGTTCGCGTCCGACGACGCCATCATCGCGTCGAACACCTCCTCGCTCTCGCTGACCGAAATCGCCAGCGCGTTGGACGACCCGACGCGGGCCATCGGACTGCACTTTTTCAACCCGGTGCACATCATGAAGCTGGTCGAAATCGTGATTCCCGAACAGGCCGACCGCGAGACGGTCGATTTCGCCGCGGAGTTCGTGGAGGGCATCGACAAGGTGGGCGTCGAAGTCAACGACTCGCCCGGGTTCGCCTCCTCGCGTCTGGGCGTCGCGCTCGGCGTCGAGGCCATTCGCATGGTTCAGGAGGGCGTGGCGAGTCCGCGCGACATCGACACGGCGATGGAACTCGGCTACAACCACCCGATGGGTCCCATCGAACTCGGCGACGTGGTTGGACTCGACGTCCGCCTCGGAATCCTCGAACACCTCCGCGAGGAACTGGGCGAGCGGTTCCGCCCGCCACAGATTCTCCGGCAAAAGGTGCGCGCCGGGAAGCTCGGCAAGAAGACCGGCGAGGGATTCTACGTGTGGGAGGACGGCGAAATCGTGGGGGTCTCCGGCGAAAGCCGGACGGCTCGTCAGTCGGGGTCTGAGGGCGTTTCGGGCGAAATGGAGGACGAGAACCGATGACCGACGACGAAACGCCCGGAAGCCCCGAACAGGTCGCACACGAGTGCGAGACGGTCGATTTCGACGTCGAGGAGCACGTCGGGATGGTCACGCTGAACCGCCCCGACGCCCGCAACGCGCTGAATGCGCAACTGCGCGCCGAACTGAAGGACGTGCTCGATGCCGTCGAGGCGTCCTCGGACGTCCGCGTCGTCGTGCTCACGGGCGCACCGGAGGCGAAGGCGTTCGTCGCCGGGGCTGACGTAACGGAACTCCGGGAGCGGGATGCACACGAGCAGCGCGAAGCGAGCAAGCGACCGCGCGTCTACGAGTACGTGGACGACCTCGAAAAGCCGGTCATCGCGGCCATCAACGGTCACGCGCTCGGCGGCGGATGCGAACTCGCGCAGGGCTGTGACGTGCGCATCGCACACGAACGCGCGAAACTCGGCCAGCCCGAGATCAACCTCGGAATCATGCCCGGCGGCGGCGGCACGCAACGACTCGCGCGGTTGGTCGGCGAGGGGCAGGCCATGCGGTTGATTCTCTCCGGGGAAATCATCGACGCGGAGGAGGCATACGACATCGGGCTCGTGGACGAAGTGTGCGCCGACGACGAGTTCGAGGACCGCGTGTACGAACTCGCGGGACGGATGGCCGACAAAAGCCCGACGGCGCTCGAACTGGCGAAGAAGGCGGTCAAAGCGAGCAGTCGGATGGACTTGGAGGCGGGCATCGAGTACGAGGCCGAACTGTTCGCCCTGCTGTTCGCCTCCGAGGACAAAAACGAGGGTATCGACGCCTTCCTCGAAGACCGCGACCCCGAGTGGCAAGAGCGGTAGTTACGGCCCGCCGATGAGCGTCGCTCGCTCGCGGTAGGTTTCGAACACGTCTTTCGCCCACGCCATCGCGTCGGAGGTGTCGTTCGTGAGGAGACCGCGGAGTTCACCCCGGTCGTCGTAGACGACGAGGCTGACGCCATCCCGTTCCCCTTCGGTGACGATGAGACCGAACGGAAGCGTCGTGTCTAGCTCCCAAATCGAGACGTGGTTCGACGCCAGTGCTTCGTTCAACCGCTCGCCGTAATCGGTGATGAGATATTCGACGACCGGACGTTCGAGCACCAGTTCGGCGGCCATCCCTTCACCGACGGTATGCGGTCGTGAAACAGTTCGACGTACTGTGGAAGTGCGACGGGTGAGATACCCAACACCCGGTCGGCATCGGAAACCATCTCCTCGAAATATCGGAGAGGATGGTTCGGTGCGTGTCGTTCGGCGAAAATCGTCGTGGCGCCTTCGACGAGTTCGATGGACACCCTCGAATCGTTCGGGAGAACCGAGAGCAGTTCTCGGGTTCGATTGACGTCCTCGGCGACGCTTCGAAACGCGCCGTACTCGGATTCGAGCATCCGCCCCGCGAGGGTCAACGCGAGACCCTCGTCGGTTCGTTCGACGAGTTCGTACTCGTGGAGTTCCCGAACCGCTTTGTAAACCGTTGAGCGGGACACGTCGAGTTCGTCCCTGAGATGTCGTTTCGGTATCGGCCCCGACGCGAGAGCGGTGAGAAATCCGGCACGCTTGACGACTGTCGAAAGCAACGCGTCCGGACGCTCACCAGAATCGTTCATACTCATCCATCGATTCTTCTCCTCCCTTAAAAATATGATTTTAAAAAACAGTAACAATTATAAACATCGGTTAGTTTTCGAGACGGGTTTTCGACTTCGAACCTCGTTTGATTAATTAAAGTAATAATCACATAGTATAATTATTCGATCGTTCGGACTCGGTTCGGACACCGGTCCCCGCTACGTGCAGGCTCGACACTCCCCGTCGCCGGACTACCTGACTGCAAGGAGGGAGAAATGGTTACGAACACACATACGAACCACCACGACGACACACGCGTTCCATCGACATCGGAACTGTTCTCGATCTACGGACACCATCAGCGACGTATCGCCCTCCGTTATCTGTTGGACCACGAGTGTCCGGTTTCGTTGGACGAACTCGCCACGTTCGTCGTCGAACACGAAGCCGTCTGCACTGACGACAGACGATGCGTGTCCATCGAACTGCACCACAATCACCTGCCGCGACTCGACTGCCATGGCTGCATCGAGTACGATATCGACACGAACACCGTGGAGCGCGCGTTCGACGACCCGACGCTCAAAACCGCCTTCGAACGTGCTACTGGTACATTCGGGTGAATGTGAGGTGCGGCGGTAGAGGCCGCACCCGTCAGAGACACATTGCAGTACCGACTGCCTGCTGTGACAGTGAAAACACCGTCCGCAGGCGTTCTCGGAATGTGACTGGTAGGATATATGTCTTTGGTTAATAATTCGGAGTTGTCTATTTATCCTGTATTTCTTCGGACATATAAGCGACCCGACGGGGGAACGAACGCAAGGTTTAGGCGCACTTGTCGAGCAGTGTTCGGTATGGCGATTCACAGCGACTGGGGGGACTGGCTGCCACGCGCGGTCGAAGACGCGACGCCGGAGGGTTTTTCGCTCTGGTATCTCGGCTGTAACGGATTCATCCTGAAGGGGAGCGACGGAACGACGCTGTTCATCGACCCCTACGTCGGGACCGGCGACCCACCGCGAACGGTGCGAATGATCCCCGTTCCGTTCGACCCGGACGACGTGACGGAGGCGGACGCGGTGCTGGCGACCCACGAACACACCGACCACGTTCACGGGCCGAGTCAAGCCCCCATCCTCGAATCGACGGGCGCGACGTTCTACGCGCCGGACGACAGCCTCGCTGTCGCGCGCGACGACGAGAAGTGGACCGAGGAGTGGGACGTTTCTCCCGACCAATTCGAAGCGGTCGAGGAGGGCGACACCTTCGAAGTCGGCGAGTTCACCGTCCACGTCGAACCCGCTCACGACGACGACGCGACCCACCCCGTCTCCTACGTCATCGAACACGAGTCGGCCACGTTCTTCCACGGCGGCGACACCAAACCCGGCGACGAACTCGCCGCCATCGGCGAGGAGTACGACATCGACCTCGGCGTGTTGGCGTTCGGCTCCGACGGCTGGATTCCCGACAAGGAAACCCGCGAGCCGAAGTACACGAAATGGTACAGCGACGAAAACGAAATCGCCGCCGCCGCGGACGCCCTGCAACTGGACTGCCTGCTTCCGACCCACTGGGACATGTGGAAAGGACTGACGGCGGACCCGACCGCGCTCTACGACCACACGCGGAGTTACGACTACCCCGAATCACTCGAAATCGTAGAAATCGGCGACCGCGTTGACCGTTAGTGCGAGTGGCCGGTCGCCTGCTCGAACGTGATGCCGATTCGGTCCTCGAACAGTTCTCGCGCCTTTTCCTCGATGGCAACGACGTCCTCGCTGGGTTCGCCCTGCGTGTGGTGAACGGCCGCGTGGGCCTGCTGGACGAACGAGACGATAGCCATGTCGCCGACGACCGTTTCTCGGGATTCGTCCTCTTCGCGGAGGAGGTCGATGAGTCCCGGCGGGAGTTCGATCTCGTCGCTGTTGCCGTCCGGTCCTTCGATGGTGTACGTTTCCGTTTCGACGGAGTCGGTATCTACCATACCTCCGCTTTGACGTGAAGCGTTAAGGGTCTGTGGATGCCGACTGCACCGCGACCGCGGGTTCAAATTTGTGTCCGTATCGGTACAAGCCATCCGTAACTTTTCTCGAACCAATTCGGCGGAATTCGTACCAAAGGCCACTTAACGCTGTATTCGGTAGGGAGTAGCGATGAATCTGAAGGAGAAAAATCTCTTTCGTACTATCGTGACACAACTACCACCCGACCCGTCGTCACACGCACAATGGCATCGTTAGTTCTCGTCGTCGCCGTCGCGCTGACGGCATCGATGTTCATGTCGTGGACGGTGGGCGCGAACAGCAATTCGGCGCCCGTCGCACCCGCCGTCGGGGCGAACGCGCTGTCCGTCCTCCGCGCCGCGCTCTTGGTCGGGGTCGTCGCCGGACTCGGGGCCATCGTCCAGGGCGGGAGCATCTCCGAAACAATCGGGAAAGACCTCGTGACCGGCGTGACGATAACGCCGGTCGCGGCCGCGGCGGCCCTGCTGACCGCCGCGACGCTCATCACCATCGGCAACACGCGCGGCTATCCGATTCCCTCGGCGTTCGCCGTCACGGGGGCGATGGTCGGCGCGGGCATCTCGCTCGGCGGCGGGTTCGCCACGGACGAGTACGTCAGAATCCTCGCCTTCTGGTTCACGATTCCTATCGCAAACGCCATCATCGCCTACAGCGTCGCTCGGACGCTCAGAAGCGAGTCGGTGCCGGAATCGGTCGGCATCCCTCTGTTGGCCGGACTGGTCGGCTACGCCGTCGCCAACATTCAACTGACGGTGACGCCGAAACCGAACGGCGCGCCGGGGTCCATCGCCCGCGCGCTCTCGACCGACTGGCACCTGCTTCCGAATCACGTTTTCGGAAGCTACACGCTCGGCATGGTCGTCATCAGCGTCGGCTTCGGACTCCTCGCCCTCCTCGCCACCCGGTGGGCGCTCGTGGGTAACGAGGAGAAGGGAATCAATCGGTTTCTGGTCGTCCTCGGCCTCATGGTCGTGTTCACGAGCGGCGGGACGCAGGTCGGTCTGGCGACCGGACCGCTCGAATCCATCTTCGAAACGGACCTTCACCTGTCCCCGGTGTACCTCCTCGCGCTCGGCGGCCTCGGCATCCTCGTCGGCGCGTGGACCCGCGCACCGCGCCTGATTCAGGCCGTCTCACAGGAGTACGCGTCGGTGGGTCCGCGTCGGTCCATCGCCGCGCTCATCCCCGCCTTCCTCATCGCCCAACTCGCAATCGTCCTCGGTATCCCCATCTCGTTCAACAAGGTGATGATTTCCAGCATCGTCGGCGCTGGCTTGGCCGTTCGCTCGTCCGGGTCCGGCGGCGGCGTTTCGGCGTCCAAAGCGGGCTACACGCTCGGCGCGTGGGTGTTCTCGATGGTCGGTGCCGGACTCATCAGCTTCGGTCTCTATCGCGTGCTGACGATGATTCCGGGGTTCACGTGAGGGGTCACGAAACCAGTTGGTCGAGTATCTCCTCTTCTGCCGCCGCCGTCTTCATCTCCTCCCACGTCTCGAACTCCGTCGTCTCCGCGACGTAGCCGTCGAGACGGTCGTTCGGAAGTTCGTCCATGTCTCCCGCCTCGTCGAGGTCCCACGAACTCTCCCGATAGAAGGCGCGAAACGAGTCGTACTGGGTGTGACTTCGCATGAACTCCTTCGAGAAGAACTCGTCCGAGTCCACCCGGGTTCCCGCCTGTAACTCGAAGACGCGCTCCTGTGCTTCTTCGAGCCGACCGTGAAGGGGGTCCAGTTCGGAGACGCGAAGGTCGAAGTCCATGCGGGCCATTACTCGCGTCCAAACACTAAACGCTGTGGCTGGACGTTCACTTCGCGGAAAAACGTCGTGCCTTGAATCCTCGATCAGTCGTCGGAGGCCGCCGCACCCTCTTGGGCGGCGCTCGCCTCGCCGAGTTCGGCCGTCTCCAGATAGTCGTCCGCGTCGAGGGCCGCCTTACAGCCCATTCCCGCGGCGGTCACGGCCTGCTGGTAGTGGTAGTCCACCACGTCGCCCGCGCCGAAGATGCCGGGGACGTCCGTCTTCGTCTGGTCTCCGCCTTTCCCGCCCTTCGTTCGAATGTAGCCTTCCTCGTCCAGTTCGACGCCCGTGTCTTCGAGGTAGCCCGTGTTCGGCGTGTGGCCGATTGCGAGGAACACCGCGCCGATGTCGAAGTCGAACTCCTCGGTTTCGGGGTCGTCGAGTTTCTCGGACGGCTTTCCGTCGGGATTTCGTACCATCGTCACGTGGTCCACGCCCCCCTCCGGCGAGCCGTGAATCTCGGTGACTTCGGTGTTCTTCATGACCTCGATTTCGCCGTCGTCGACCTTCTCCTGCAGGCGGTCCTGCCAGTAGTCCTCGGCGCGGAACTCCTCGCGGCGGTGGACGAGGTACACCTTCTCCGCGAACTTCGTCAGGAAGGTCGCCTCCTCGAAGGCGGCGTCGCCGCCGCCGACGACGATCATCTCCTCGTCGCGGAAGAACGCGCCGTCACAGGTCGCACAGGTCGAGACGCCGTAGCCCATCAGTTCGTCCTCGCCCGGAATCGAAAGCGTGCGGGCGCTCGCGCCGCTGGCCGCGATGAGCGCGTCGGTCGTGTACACGTCGCCGTTCGTGAGCTCGACGCGGAACGGACGGGAGGACTCGTCAACGTCCTCGATGATGCCGGTCCGCACGTCGGCACCGAAGCGTTCCGCCTGTTCCTGCATGTTGTTGATGAGTTCAGGTCCGCTGATGCCGTCGGGAAATCCGGGGTAGTTCTCCACGTCCGTCGTGAGCGTCAACTGCCCGCCGGGTTCGTCGCCCTGCAGGACGAGCGGGTCGTTGTTCGACCGGGCGGAGTAGATAGCCGCGGTGAGTCCCGAGATGCCGCTCCCCGAAACGATGACTTTCCGGTGTTCCGGGTCGGAATCGACGGTTTCACCGCCGTCGGCCAGCGCGAGGCCCAGCTTTTCGTCCAGCTCGCCTTCCTCTTCGAGCGCGCAGGTTTCGTCCCAGCCGCCGATGAGTTCGTCGTCGATGAACACTTCCGGGGCGGTTTTTCGCCCGTCGGCGCGTTCGACCATCTCCTCGAACAGCTCCTCGTCGCGGGTTACGTTGTACGTCTCGTACTCGACTCCTTTTCCGTCGAGGAGTTCTTTGGCCTTATCGCAATAGGAACAGTTCTCCTTGATGTACATCTCGACACGAGGCTCTTCGTTCATGGTGCAATATCACTCGTCGTCGTGTATTTACCTTGCGCTGTCTCCCGTCGTTTCCGGTTTCGCCGTCGAACTCGCTCGAAGGTCTTACCTTCGCGCTCCGCCACGATTCGGCTATGGCCGCAGAGTTAGTCGAGAAGACGAACCGCTACGAACGCCTGCTGTCGGAGGCGCTCGACGCCGCCGAAATCGCCGCGCCGACGGACACCCCGATGGGCGAAGCGGCGGTGGACTGCCGGGAGATGGCCCGGTCGTATCTGGAGGACGGGCGGCATTTCAAGGACGAGGACGATTTCGTCAACGCGCTGGCGTCGTTTTCCTACGGCCACGCGTGGCTCGACGCCGGGGCGCGCATCGGCGTCTTCGACGTTCCCCGAGAGGGGCATCTGTTCACAGTGTAGGCCGCATACTGAATCAGTAGGGCGATGCGCTTACGTGGGCAGAGTGTTTCGGTTGGGGGTGATGGAGGGCGTCCTCTGGTACGTGCTCACCGGTACCCGTGGCGGAGCCAACCGCGTTCGGTTGGTCCGGGCCGTCGACGAGCGACCACGGAACGCCAACCAACTCGCGGAGGACTTGGACCTCGATTACAAGACGGTTCGTCACCATCTGGACGTCCTCATGGACAACGGAATCGTCGAGAACAGCGGCGACGAGTACGGTGCGGTGTACCTGTTGACTGACCGAGTGCGACAGCACTGGGAGACGGTCGAGGAGATAATCGGGAAGGTGGAATGAGTATGGCCGAATCTGGGAAAGCATATATGCGAACACGATTACAAAGGAGGGACGACGGATGGGAATCTGGATAGACGTCGCGCGGGTTTCCACGGCGCTCAACGTGGTGTTACTCCTCGGCTTGAGCTACGTGTGGCTCGACAACTACCGTCAGTTTCAGTCGAAACACACGCTCGGTCTCTCCGTGTTTTCCGTCCTCCTTCTCGCGCAAAACGCGTTGGCGTTCTACATCTACTCGTGGGATAACTTGTTGTCCGTTTGGTTCGCAACCAAGGTTCCCGCCCCCGCGTGGAAAGCGATGCTCGCGCTTCACGTCCTCGAATTTCTTGCGCTGGTGTTCCTCGCGTGGGTCACGTGGGACTGACCTCCTCTTCTCGACCGTCGCCTCTCGGACTAGATGACCATTTACGCGTGTTTAGCCACTCCATAGCAAGGGGTCCGGAGGACCTACGAAACGTCCGTGACACCTCGAACTCGAAGCGCACCGACCGGGGCGTGGTCAAGGTGAGCGGAAGCGGGAAACTGTGGTACGTCCTCTCCGGCAGTCGCGGCGGCGCTCGCCGGGCGACCCTACTGGCGGAACTCGCCGAGGAGCCGCGCAATCCGAACCGGTTGGCGGCCGACCTCGACATCGACTACAGCACCGTTCGGCATCATCTGGACGTCCTCGTCGAGCACGAGCTCGTCGAAACGGAGACGGGAGATTACGGGTCGCGGTACGTCCTATCGGCGGAAACCGAACGGAACTGGGAGGAGGTCGAGCGGATAATCCGAACGGTGTCGTAGCGTCCCGACACGGCTCAGCCGAGGACGCCGAATCCGTTCATCGGACCGAACAGGACGTGAAGCAGGACGCCGACGACGAGCGCGGGTATCGTGGTGTAGATGGACGCCACGACCGCGGCCGTTTTGTCGATGGCGATGAGCGGGAAGAGGGCGTCCCCGTCCTGACTGATGGCGTTCGCGGTGAGCGCGGAGAACGGTATCGCGCCCTCGGCGTACACACTGGCGAGCACGATTTGCGGGCCACAGCCGGGAATCAGGCCGACGACGGCACCGGCGATGGGGGCGAGGAGGCCCGCGGCCGCGGCGAGCGCGCCGACGTCGATACCGAACAGCAAGACACCGTACTCGTAGAGCAGGTACGCGGCGAGCACCCAGACGGTGACGAAACTCGTTTCCATCGCCGCGTGCGTGAGGGTTTCGTACGCATCCCCGAACGATTCGGGTGCCCGACCGACGTGCCCGTCGCCGAGGTAGTGTCGGCCGACGAAGTAGAGATACAACGACAGGGTGGTTCCCGTCACTCCGACGACGGTGAACGCTCCGGCATAGGAGGGACCGACGGTGAGCGCGACGTCCGGCGCACCCGCGAGCAGGTACATCACTCCGAGGACGAGCGCGGCGGCCGCCGACACCCACCAGACCGCGTGAGCCGCGTGACTCAGCGGCGTCAGGACTGACGAGGTTCGTGCGGCCCCCGTTTCACAACCTGCGTCGTACTCGTGCGTCGGATTGCCGCCGGGACCGTCGGCGGCGAACCCCCCGTCGGTCGCGGTCCGTCCGAACGATGCGACGGCGCGGTCGATTCGGCCGACACCCATCCCGAAGCGGTCGATGGCGTAGCCGGAGAGGACGGCCGTCACGAAGGCGACGCCGTAGGCGTACAATCCCGCTTTCGGGGCCAGTGCGAGGATGACGAACGCCGAATCACCGGCGGTCGCGATGAGCGTTGCGACGACGGTGCCGAAGCTAACCGTCCCGCGAACGTACAGCGGCATCATCACGATTGCCCCGCCACAGCCCGGCGTGAGTCCCATGAGAGCGCCGAACAACGGTTGGAGGCGCTCGTTTTCGGAGAGTCGCTCGACCAGCGCCCCGTTCGTTCGGTACTGGACGAGTCCGAAGAGGAGGACGGTAACGGCGACGAACGCACTCACCTGCACGTAGCCGTCCCTGACGGATGCGAAGAATATCTCCACAACGTTATTCATCCGCTCCACGCTCCGTTCTGCCTACCGGAGATGGTTTTAGACATATCTAAAAGCTAGTTTAGCACTATACTACATTAGTGTTTTGCCCGTCGAACAACCGTCGTCTCTCCTCCGAAGAACTGAGATAGTGCCATATGATATCAATAGCCGCAATTTTTATGCCCGTCACTCCGTTCTATCTACCTGCAATGGCGAAAGGTACGGTAACCTTCTTTAACGACACCGGCGGCTACGGTTTCATCGAGACTGACGACGCGGACGACGACGTGTTCTTCCACATGGAGGATGTCGGCGGCCCGGACTTAGAGGAGGGACAAGAAGTCGAATTCGACATCGAACAGGCGGACAAAGGCCCACGCGCGACGAATCTCCAGCGGCTCTGAACGAATCTCGTTCGGGGGACGAACGACGGACAGCGGCCGCTCAGTTTCGGCAGAGCGCCAACAAGATTTTTCTCCTTTCCGACCGATACTGTCGGTATGGTGGAAACCTACGTTCGATTACTCTGCCCGGAATGCGGAAAACACTGGGAATCCAGTCCCAACGATCTGCCGGAACCCAAACGACAGTTCCACTGTCCGAACTGTCACGCAACGAGACGGACGTCGGAGTTCACGCGGACCGAGCGCGACCTCGAAACGCTCAAACAACTCCAGTAAGCCGACGTTGTACTCGGCGAAGGGACCGATTTCGAACGACGGATCTCTTTTTGCGGTTCGCCGTCTCTCGTCTCCCGTAGCGAACGAGTCGTTTACTCGTCGTTATGCCCCGACACACTCGACGACTGCCCCCTCGAAATCGAACGTGTTCGAGCGTCAGAACCGGACGATTTCGGAGTCGGCTTCGATACCGACCGGAAACCACCGAAAAGCTGACTATACGGCGTGCTAACGGGACTCAAGATAATAATATAACCCTGCAACCGTTACGTTCGTGTGCTTATGAAGAAGCAGGAGCTCATCCACCTTCACGGCCTGCTTGCGGAAGTTGGCAACCATTTCGAGGAACAGGACGGGAAACAGATCACGCTGGACGACTACGACTCTCTCGGTGTACGACCGACGTCTATTCATAAATCAAAAACAGACCACAAGGCAGCTGTTTTTGCACTCTCCGAGGCCATCACCGACGGTATGCGTGCGACCGAACGCGAAGCGGTCGCACCGCAGGCAGACTGAGCGACGGTACGCCGATTCTCGACGATAACTGATTCTCCAGTGGCAACTTCCGCTGTTGCTAAATTCTCCTGCCAGAAGTGACAACTTCTGTGCTGTACCGGATTCTCAGACATGATAACGGTCTGTGGGTTATAATACATGTCACTCCGTACTCGGACGGTAGTGGACTGACAAATATCAAACAAAAACGCCATAAGACAAACATGAAAGATAATAAGACAGACAGTTCGTCGCTGGAACGAGGTCAGGTCGGCATCGGAACACTCATCGTGTTCATCGCGATGGTGCTGGTCGCCGCAATCGCTGCGGGCGTCCTCATCAACACGGCAGGATTCCTTCAGTCGAAATCCCAACGAACTGGAACGGAGAGTACCGCACAGGTTACCGACCGCGTACACGTGGTCAGCGCGTACGGGAATGTCACGTATAACTCCTCGATGAATCAACACGTCGTGGATTACGTCAATCTCACGGTGATGAAAGGCTCCGGCGCAGGCGACATCAACCTCTCGAAGGCGACAATCGAGTGGCTCGGACCCGACGACGGTCTCATTCTGGTGAACGGAAGCACCCCGGACAAGCAGAACTTCACAGTCGAACCGATTCGTGACACGGATGACACGCTTCCCGTTCTCGTCAATCAGGACGACCGGTTTAGAATCGTCCTCGATACGGAGAGAATCACCGGCGGACTCAAAGAGCGACAGGAGTTCACGATCAAAATCGTGACTACCGCGGGTGCGGTGACGTACCACCACAGCATCCCGGAAACGCTCTCGGATAGCCACGCAATCGCGCTATAATCACACCCCTTTGTCAGTTTTTTCAGCCTGCTCAGCGACGCCTATCGTGCCACGCGGGGAACTCCCCGCGGACCTCTTCCACCCGCGTCGGGTCGATGTCCCGGACCACGACTTCCGGTTCGTCGCCCGTGCTGGCGAGCATCGTTCCCCACGGGTCGTACACCGACGACCGACCGATGAGCGTCGCGTCCTCGTAGGACCCGGACCCGTTGATGGCGGCGACGAAACACTGGTTTTCGATGGCACGCGCCCGGGTAAGCACTTCCCAGTGTTCGACCCTCGGATACGGCCACGCGCTCGGAACGAGAACCAACGTCGCGCCCGCCTCCGCGATGTCGCGGTAGAGTTCGGGAAACCGAAGGTCGTAACACGTCGTCATCCCGACGGTGATTCCATCGAACTCGGCGATGCCGAGCGATTCACCGGGAACAAGCATCTCGGCTTCCGCCGACTCGTAGCCGAACAGGTGGTGTTTTCGATACACCGCTTTCCGTCGCCCGTCGCGGTCGAAAAAGACGGACGTGTTGGCGAGGCCCTCCTCGGAGGGGGTTTCGCCGTCGGTTTCCGAGAGGTCCTCGACGATGCTTCCCGCGAGGACGCCGATATCGTGTTCGTCGGCGAGGTCGGAGATTCGTGAGAGCGTCGGCCCGTCGAGTGCTTCCGCATTTCGCTGGTACGTATCGAAGGCGAAGTAGCCGACGTTGAATATCTCGGGGAGTGCCACGAGGTCCGCGCCGCGTTCCGCCGCCGATTCGATGGCGTCGGTCGCCCGACGGACGTTCGTTTCCACGTCGCCGCCGTCGATGGCGATTTGGGCGAGTGCGAGTTTCACGAGACGACACCGACCTCCTCTTGCAGCTCGGTCTCCAAGTTCGTCAACTCGTCGTCCAGGTGTTTTTTGAAATAGCGCTCGATGCCGGGAACCCGACCCTCCACGATGAACCGATTGTGGAGTTTACAACCGGAGTCGGTCTCCTCGATAGTGTGCTCGCCCGTGACGCGCATCGCCGATGAGCGACCGACGAACTTCACGTATCGAGGTTCCTCGCGGCTCACGTCCTCCGTCTTGACGGGAATCGTTCGGTTCACGAACGGAATCGGGAGTTCGATGTGCCACGTCGCCCTCCTGCCTCCGGCTTTCGTGTCGTAGTCCGCAACCACGCTGATAGCTTCGGCTCGGCGTTTTGGGTCGGCGATGAAGTCCCACACGTCCTCCGGCGGTACCGGAAGATCGAAGGTCCGCTCTACCCGGACAGTCATACGACTAGATTAGGCTGTAGCGGTAAAAAGCCAGCCACTTAGCTCGGACTTACTTTCCACGTCGTCGAACGAGCGCGTCCCCACTTCTCGATGTCCACGTCTTCGGACTTTTCGGCCAGTCGGGGGAGTCGGGAACCGACTTGCTTCGATGAGAGTCCGAGGTGTTTGGCGATGTTCTTTGCGCGGAAATAGCGCTCACCACCAGCCACGCTCTCGCGCAGGAATTCGAGGATACGCTGTTCCTCGTTGCTGAACTCTGTCATCCTCA
This sequence comes from Haladaptatus paucihalophilus DX253, assembly GCF_000376445.1. Taxonomy (NCBI): domain Archaea; kingdom Methanobacteriati; phylum Methanobacteriota; class Halobacteria; order Halobacteriales; family Haladaptataceae; genus Haladaptatus; species Haladaptatus paucihalophilus. The sequence goes on from NZ_AQXI01000001.1 coordinate 867,858, forward strand.
CCCCCACTACGGGCCTGACGGCCTTAACCATTATCCTCCGCCGGACAAGTATCGATTTCGAGTCAGTTCTGATAGAGGTGGCTCGCGGCGACCGCGAGGACTCCCGCAATCATCGCTGCCGCAAAGCCCCACGCGGCGGTTTCCGTCCCCGGCGTGACAAACGTTACCGCTGCACCAGCGATTGCGAGGAGGACGAACAGCACGGAAAGTCCCGTCCCCATATCCGTCGTAACTGCCTGTGTTCCTGCCATATGCTCTCTTTTTCGGAGCGGGAACTTAGTTCATTCTACTCGGTGGAGAGACTACCACGGTACGACAGTAATTCGAGGGGTTTTTGCCGTCGCTCGACAGGAACCGCGTATGGTCGTGGGAAAACTCAAGGGAATCTTACGTCTCGGAAAGCGAGGATTTCTCGCAATCGTACTCGTCGTCGCACTCGTCGGCGCAGGCGTGCTGTACGGCGTTCTCGGCGTACCGAGCGTCGTCGGGTTAGACAACGAGTTCGGAACAGTAACAAATCAGACGACTGGAATCGAAACCGCGCTCGTGGTGAACAATCCGAATCCCATCGCCATCAGCGCGGGCAACACGTCGGTGAACTACACCGTCGATATGAACGACGTGACGATGGCGAACGGGAGCAGGTCGAACCTCGGGCTCGACCGCGGCAACACGACGCTTCGGTTCTCCACGCGGATGCGAAACGACAAAATCCCAGAGTGGTGGGTGTCGCACATCCGCAACGGCGAGCAAACCACGCTCCGGCTTCAGTCGACGGTTCACTCTTCGCTGGTCGGGCGGTCGGTGCGCGTGCCCTACAGCCAGCAGATAGAGACGGACATCATCGGCGAGTTCAATTCCTCGGAAACGCGACCCGTGAACGCGAACGCGCCGCTCGTCTCCGACCCGGTGCTCTACGTGAACGAAACGAGCGCGAACTGGGGTGCCGTGACGCGCGAGACGACGCCGATTCGGATGCGGATGCGGGTGTACAACCCCAAGACGGTGACGTACACGATCAGCGAAATCGGCTACGACATGACGATGAACGGCATCGCCGTCGGGAACGGAACGACCGACCGGCCGTACGCGATTCCCGGCAAGTCCGAGGAGACGATTCGGATGAAAACCGTCATCCGGAACGAACACCTCGACGACTGGTGGGTCAGTCACCTCCGAAACGGACAGCAGACGGACCTGAAAATCTCGTTTTACGCCAACATCGAGCTGCCGAGCGGCAAGACGGTTCGCGTCCCGCTCCGCCAACTCACCTACGAGAAACGGATACAGACCCACATCTTCGAGAACGACTCGGCCGAGGGCACGCTCCAAGCGAACGGAACGGCGGGCGGTAACTCGATGAAAACGACCGCCAGCGGAACGACGGCGACGACAGCGACGGAGACCACGGAGGGCGACGGAACCGCGGCCGGTACGGATGGAACCACGACGACCGTCACGACCGAATCCGCGGCGACCGACGCGACGACCACCACAACCGCGACGACGGACGACGGCGGTTTGCTCGGCGGCCTCGGCATCATCGCGCCCCGTTACGACTGACGTAGAATTCACCACCACCGATAGAGTTTTTATTCCGGCGGGAGCAGATGGGTGTATGACACGGAGTACTCACTCTCCTGGTCGAGTTCTTCTCCCGTAATGAGAATACCGTAACCGCAACGCGGGACGGTGAATCGATTCGAGTGGACATCGATGGCGAAACCTTCGAGCTATCGCGCGAAACTGCTACCGACCTGCAGGACGCGGTAGGCGACGCGCTGACCGAGCGCCGCGAGTTCTTCCGCACGGCAGGGACGTTCCGCGAAGACGGCAGCTACGAGGTTTCCCGCCGCGGTGCCGACTCCGCAGGGAACGCCAAGGTGTTCCAAACGTTCGACGCGATGGCGCGGTTGTTCGACCGGCTCCCCGCGCAGTTCACCGCGGAGGACGTCGGCAGAACCGGAATCACGGGGTCGCGCCGCCACCTGCTCATTCGACACTTCGGGGAACACCCCGATTTCCCGTGTCGGATATCCTCACGAAACCCGCTGACCGCGGAAAAGGAGGACGAGGTGGCCGTCGCTACCGGAACGACGGAGGTCGGCGCCGACTGAGGTGCCGACGCGGAACGCATCGAACGGTGTGAAAAAGTCGAAAAACGGGCGCGAAGTCGGTCGAAAATCGGCCGCGTCTACGGCGTCACGCGGTCGGGGTCGCGCGGGAAGAGGATGGCTTCTTTGATGTTGTCCAGCTCGCCGACCTTCTGGACGAGTCGGTCGATACCGAGGCCGTAGCCGCCGTGGGGCGGAATGCCGAACCGGAAGGCCTCCAGGTAGAAGTGGAAGTTCTCGGGGTCCGCACCCTGGTCTTCCATGTACTCGCTCATCGTCTCGATATCGTGTTCACGCTGACCGCCCGAGGAGAGTTCCTGGCCCTTGTAGATGAGGTCGAACTTCCGCGAGGCGATGTCGTCGCCCGGCACGTCCTGTTTGTAGTAGAACTTCTCGTCCGGGTAGCCGACGACGAAGAAGGCGGGGTGGCCCTGCTCCTCGAAGTACTCGCCGAGCAGTTTCTCGCCCTTCGTGTCGAGGTCGGTTTCGTCCTCCGGCACGTGGTCGAACTCCGTGGCGAGGATGTCGCGGGCCTCCTCGAACGTGACGCGCGGGAACGGGTCGGTCGGTACCGCGAGGTCGACGCCGAGCGTCTCCAGTTCGTCCGTCGCGTTCTCGCTCACCCGTTCGAGCGTGTGGCGAAGCGACTCCTCCTGAACGTCCATCACGTCGTGATGGTCGTCGATGTACGCCAACTCGACGTCGAACATCGAGATTTCGGAGACGTGCCGGGAGGTGGCGAACGCTTCCGCGCGGAACGCCGTCCCGGTTTCGTAGATTTTGTCGAATCCGGCCGCCATGAGCATCTGCTTGTACAACTGGGGACTTTGGGAGAGGAACACTTCCTCGCCGTAGTAGACGACGGGGAACAGTTCCGCGCCGCCCTCCGCACCCTCTTGCGAGAGCAGGGGCGTATCGACGTTACGGAATCCCTCGCCGTCGAACCACTCCTCCATCGCGTTGACGAGCTTCGAGCGGAGCGAGAAGACCGCGTACGCCTCCGGCTTCCGGAGGTCGATGCTCCGGTTGTCGAGCCGCGTCGAGAGGTCCGACTCGATGTCCTTCGCCACTTCCATCGGCAGCGGCGATTCGGCCGCGTTGATGACCTCGAGTTCGGACGGCATGAGTTCGACGCCGCCCGGCGCTTGGTCGCTCGCTTTCACCGAGCCGGTAATTCGAACGACGTCCTCCTTCCCGAGGTCGTTCGCCGCCTCGAAGAGGTCCTCGTCGTTCCCTTCCTTGAACACGACCTGCGTCTGCCCTTCCCGGTCGCGGACGATGACGAAGGAGAGTCCACCGAGGTCTCGAATGTCGTGGACGTGTCCCGCAATGGATACCGTCTCGCCGTCCTGTTCCGCCGTGATGTCGTCAGAATACGTTCGCTCTATCATTGTCTCGACTACGCTTCGTATCGTGTTCCCACCGAGTCAGTCGCGGCTATTGATTCTTCCGACTACGGGCCGCAAATCGGTGGAATAATCGGGATAATCCGGGTGGCTCGACTCAGTTGATGGTCGTGTGCTCGCTCTCCTCGTTGAGCGCCAGATTCGCCGCGATTTCCGCGTTCCGCATGGCGTACTGGGCGGTGTGCTGGAGGCTGACGAGCACGTCCCGGACTTCGAGCAGGTCGTCGTTCGACATCTCGGGGAGGTCCGAGAGGATGTCCGACTCCCGGTCGCCGAGTTCGTGGAACTTGTGCCTGACTTCGAGCGTCATGTCGTAGTCGCGCTCGACGCTCGCCTTCACGGCCAGCGCGGTCATCTCGTCCACCTGGTCCGTGAACTCCCGGATGCGGCGCATCGTCGAGCTATCGACTTCGAGCGTGTGTCCCTCCGATTCGAGGACGATATCCGCGATGTCCTCCGCGTTGTCCGCCGTGAGTTCGAGATTCTTCGCTATCGAGCGGTAGCCGATGAGCGGGAAACCGCTGTCCAACCCGATGGCGCGGGCGATGGAGGGGTTCTCGTGTGCCGTGAAGATGAGACGCAAGAGGAGGACGAATATCTTGTTCGCCTGCCGCTCCCGGTTGAGCGCCCGTTGGGCGAGGTCGGGGTTGCCGTGGGCGAGCGCCTTTACGGCCTCGCCGCGCATGGTGCTGCCCGTGTTCTCCAACCGCTCCAGCAGGTTGTCCAAGTCGAAATCCTCGGGGTCCACGGAGCACCGGATGGCGATGCTTTCCGGCGTCTCCTCGATGACGCCCAACCCCATCAACTGCGTCTCCGCGTTGTAAACGGCGTTGATGTGGCTGCTTTCGAGCGTGTCCTCGCTCACGACGTGGATGACGCGCCGCCCGAGGACGTACTGGGCGACGATGGCGCGTTCGACCGCATCAGCGTCCAGTTGCTCGGTGTGAATCGTCGCCTCCGACTCCTCGTCGTGGGCCGACTCGGGCAGGACGGTGAGCGTCCCCTTCCCGCTGATGCGAAGGGACACTTCGTCGCCCTTCTCGACCCCGTGTTGCTGTGCCCACTCCGCCGGAAGGGTCATCGCCAACGTCGATGGACCCAGCCGCTGTACCTTTCGTGTTTCCATATCCTTGTATCCGCGTAGAAAGCCTTAAACTTCACCGTATGTCACTAAATGCCTCACGATAGTTTCAACATTCGTCGTTCGAACCGCCCGACGCGCACCTTCCACCAACCGCGCAAGGACTCGTCGACCACCACGTCGCCCGTATCCGCCCGAAGGATGCCGGGGCCGTCCAGTTTCGTCTTCGAGGCGACGATTTCGACGTCCGACCGCCGAATCACGGCCGGTGAAATCTGGTGATTTCCGCGTCCGAAGACGAACCCTTGCCCGCCGATGAGCGAGACGACGATGACGTTCACGCGGCCGAGCGCGGCGAGGAGTTCCTCCTCGTTCGCGTCGCGGGCGACGACCTCCCCGTCGCGCCACACGTCCACGCCGAGCGGCGACCCGTCGAACCCCAACTCGGATTTGATGGCTCCGACGATGCTTCCCGCGAGGACGTAGGTGACGCCCGGTTGCACGTCGTCCGCGACCCCGGCCGCGAGGCTCTCGACGGTTCCGCCCCCGAGTTGCTTTCCCGACTGGAGCGACTCGGCCACCGGAACGCTGGCGACGGCTTTCAGTTCGGCCCGCACCTCGCCCGCCCGGTAGGCCTCCTCGTCGATGTCGTTCACCTCGCGCTCCTCCGTGCGGTCGAACGACGCCGCGACCCGTCCCGCCGCCTTCGGCGTCACCGCGAACACCGAGGAGTAGATTTTCACCCCGGCGGGGACGCCGAGCATCGGCGCGTCGGCCTCGACCTCGGCCAGCGTCTCGGCCACGTCCACGGCGGTTCCGTCCCCGCCGACGAACAGAACGAGGTCCACGCCGTCCGCGACCAGTCGGCGAACCGCCTCGCGGGTGTCCGCCGCGCTCGTTTCCTCCTCGCCGGGTTCGCCGACGATTTCGGGGTCGAACCCGGCCGCCAGCGCTTCCTCGGCCCCCATCTCGCCAGCGTAGGTCAGCAGTTCGGAGTCCGGCGCGCGGTCGTACAGCGCCGACAGAGCGGCAACGGCCCTGTCGGGAGCGCGTCGCTCCGCTCCGCGCTCCCGCGCCTCCGCGACCTTTCCGTCGGTTCCCTTCAGGCCGACTCGTCCCCCCATGCCAGCGATTGGGTTGACGACCACGCCGATTCGCATATGGCTGGGGCTTGGGCACCCCGAAGGAAAGGCGTATGGGTACCGACAGTCGGACCCCGGACTCGTTTCGTCGCGGGATGTCCTCCATTCGCCGTCCCCGTCCATCCGCGTCACTACGGCCTCCTCGCCAGTCGAACGGATGCGCCAGCGCGCTTCGCGCGAGGCGGGAGCGACGCGAACGGCGAGCGCATCCCCGCGCTGGCGGGGAGGAGTGGGGACACCGGCGGTACGGGTGCGGGTGCGGTGCGGGATGCTCGCCGCCAGCCGTCCCCCGAGAAACGCTACGACGAGACGGCAAGGCGAGGCGACGAGACGGCGAAAAGAAAAGCCGTCGCGAGAGAAACAGACGCGAGGAAACTGCCGATTATCGACGGGCGACCGGACTACTCCGAAATCGGGCTAACAGGAGCAGTAGTAGTCGCTGGTTCCGAACTCGGTCTTCACGAGCCGGTAGGCGGGACCGACGTCGCTGGGTCGATACACGCCGGTCGTCAGGTCGTCCGAATCCTCGAATCCGACGGAGAGCAACGATTCCCACTGCCCCGCGGACAGCACGTCCGAGAACCCGGCCTCGCTCGACAGGAGTTTCAGATAGTCGGCGAGATAGACCCACGTCGCGTCGTGCGTCTCGTCGGATTCGAACGTCTCACTGACCGCTTCGGCGTAGGCGGCCCCCGGCAGGTCGGCACCGGCCTGCACGGGCAGCGAAATCCACTTCCACGGACGAGTGTTGACGTCGAGGAGGACGTACTCCTCGCGGTCCCGGTCGTAGACGAACTCCGACTCGCTGATGCCATAATAGCCAGTCTCGTCCAGCACCTTCAGCGCGCGGTCCTCGATTTCGGGCTGGTCGGTCGCTCGAACCAGACACGAGGTGCCGAACGCTCGCGGGTAGCGAACGCGGGCGTTGCCGACGAACGTCACCGGGTCGCCGGACCGGGGGACGTAGGAGGCGAGTGAGCAGTCGCGTCCAGCCGCGATGTTCACCTTCTCCTGTGCCATGACGCGAATTCCGGCGTCGTCGGCCATCGCGGTCACGTCGGCCAACTCCTCCCGGTCTGCAACCTCGATGACATTGGTGCCGACGGCCTCCTCGAACTCGCGTTTGCGGGCGGGTTTGACCACCAGCGGGAAACCGAGGGCGTCGGCCGCGTCCTCCGGGTCCGTCTCCGAGAGGCGGTAGGTCTCGGGGTACGGGACGCCCAGCTCCTCGGCTTTCGCGTAGAGCGACTCCTTGTCGAGAACGGCGTCGATGGTCTCCCGACCGGCGAACGGCAGGCGGACGCCCTCGGGTTCCGTCCCGGCGAATGCGTGGACCCATTCGTCCATGCACGGGAACGCGACGGGTTCGTGGTCCAACTCGGCGGCGAGCGCTTCCACGTCCTCGCGGAACCCCGCCGCATCGTCGAGCGGAAACGTCACCCGTCCGGCGAAGTCCACGGCGTCGGAGGGCGGTGCGACGCCCAGGCCGTCCCGGTCGATGGCGATGACGGGTACGTCGTGGGCGGAGAGCGCGCGAGCCACGCTCAATCCGGTGACGTGTGCGTTGCAGACTATCGCCGGTGGTTTGTCGAACGTCGTCTCGGCGAGCGTGCGCCGAAGCCCCTCGAAGGAACGGAATTCGTCGGCCATGGATTCGATTTTCGGAGGGGTACCTAAAGGCTGTTCGACCGGGTGAAAGCCGCCGGTATCTCGGGTGCAGAAACGGAGACAAGAACGAAGAGGAGAGAATTGAGAAGGAGGGAATTGAGAACCGAATCGAAAATCGGGGTCGCTCGCCGATCGAGTTCGGCTTACTCCTCGTCCACCACGAGTCGAATCGGGTAGTCGGTGAAGTTCTCGTAGCCGTCCTCCGTGACGACGGCGATGTCCTCGATGCGGACGCCGCCGACTTCGGGGTCGTACAGGCCGGGTTCGATGGTGACGACGTGGCCGGGTTCCAATTCGCCGCCGCTGGGGCTGAGTCGGGGGTCCTCGTGGACGTCCAGACCGACGCCGTGACCCGTGCTGTGGATGAATCCCGTCTCCGCGTTCGGGTTGCTCCGGAGCGTGTCGTAGCCCGCCGCCTCGTACACGTCGCACACGGCGGCGTGCACGTCCTCGCCCGTCGCGCCGGGTTCGAGGGCGTCGAAGGCCGCGTCGAACGCCTCGTGCGTGAGTTCGTAGCGTTCGCGTATCTCCTCGGACGGTTCGCCGCGGACGAAGGTCCGGGTCATGTCGGCGTGGTACTTCGAGGTCTTGTCGCGCGGGAAGATGTCGATGATGATGGCTTCGTTCGCCGCGAGCGGGCCGCTGCCGCGGTCGTGCGGGTCCGCCGCCGCCGCGCCGCAAGCCACGATGGTCTCGTCAAGCGCGGCCCCGTGGCGGAGGAGCGTCACCTCTATCTCCTCTTTCACGCGCTCGCTGGTCAGCGGTTCGCCCTCGTAGTAGAGCAGGCCGTCCTCTATCGTCGCCGCCGCGAGCAGGTCCTCGGCGGCGCGCATGGACGCCTCGTTCGCTTTCTGGGCGACGCGGACGTGTTCTATCTCCTCGTCCGTCTTCGTCGCCCGAATGCCCACGAGGACCGAGGAGTCGTCGGGGCGAACGGTCACGCCTGCCTCGCGCAGTCCGTCCGCGGTTCCGACGGGGAACCGGGCGGGGACCGCCACCGACTCGACGCCGTGGTCGGCGAGGAACTCGGCGATAATGTGGTTCTTCGCCGCCTCCGGTCCGTGTTCGGCGATCTTCTCGTAGTAGTCGTACTCCGACAGTCGGGAGACGGTTTCGGCGTTGCTCTCCTTTTTCGCCCGACCGTACTCCAGACTGGAGACGAGGAGGTGGACGCCATCGGCGTACAGCGTCGTGAAGGCGTCCGGCGCGTCGAAACCCGAGAGATACAACTGGTCCGAATCCGTCGAATCGGCGTCGATGAGGAAGCCGTCCACACCCATCGAGTCGAGGGCAGAATCCAATTCCGAGAGGTCCTGTGCCATGTCGTTCGAAACAGAGGCGACGACCAAAACGATGTCGGAGCGCGAACGTGTTCCCGGCAACATCGCCCGGGAACCACCCGCGGACTGCCGAACGGTTCGAGCAATACCGTGATGTCTTCCCGTCGGCGGTCTCGGAACCCACCGCCAGTTTCCGCCGAAATCCACATCCTCCTTCACGACGAACTACCACTCGTCATGGGAGGGTATTTGGTCGCGCTCGACGGTTCGCCGTCGAGCACGGACGCACTGAACTACGCGGTGGACCTCGCGGCGGACACGAACGCCTCGGTCACGGCGATTCACGTCGTCGTTCCGACGGAGGTGTTCACGGGGGGCGACGTACCGCCGACAAGTTTCGCCGAGGCGGACCGCGAACTCCTCTTGACGAGCGTCGAGGACGCGGAAACCCGCGGGCAGGAACTGCTCGACGATGCAGTAGCAAGCGCGGAGCGCGAGGGAGTCGAAATCGAAACCGGCCTGCTGTACGGCGAACCCGTCGAGCGCATCACGGAGTTCGCCGAGGACAACGACTTCGACGCCATCTTCGTCGGCCATCGGGGCGCGTCGGAGCGCTACGAAACCCTGTTCGGCAGCGTAGCGAAACAGGTCGCCGGACGCGCCACGGTTCCCGTCACCATCGTGAGGTGAGGCGACTCCGACCGTCGGGACGGCACCGACCGGCGCGATATCTTCGCTCGGCGGAATCTCTCCGACCGGCGATATTTTCCGGGGGGCGGTAGTCTGATACCCGTTCGGATAGACGGGTCGGACATGGACGTCGAAATCTCCCAGTCTGAACTCTCGGGGACGGCGCGGGCACCCCCGTCGAAGAGCTACACGCATCGTGCGATTCTCGCGGCAGGCTACTCCGGTGGCGCGCTGGTGTTCGACCCGCTCATCAGCGCCGACACGAAAGCGACGATGCGGGCCGTCGACGCCTTCGGCGGCGACGTGACCGACACCGGCGAGGCCATCGAAATCGACGGCTTCGGCGGCGAACCGACGATCCCCGGGGACGTGCTCGATTGTGCGAACAGCGGGACCACAACCCGACTCGTTTCGGGGACGGCCGCGCTCGTGGACGGCATTACCGTTTTCACGGGAGACGCGTCGCTCCGCTCGCGGCCGCAAGGACCGATGCTCTCCGCAATCGACCAACTCGGCGGACGCGGCGAAAGCACCCGCGGCAACGGGAAAGCGCCGCTCGTCCTGAAGGGACCGATTTCGGGCGGAACGGTGTCGATTCCTGGCGACGTGTCGTCACAGTACGTTTCCGCGCTGTTGATGGCGGGCGCGCTGACCGACGAGGGCGTGACCATCGACCTCGAAACGGAACTCAAGTCGGCCCCCTACGTGGACATCACCCTGGAGTTGCTGGACGACTTCGGCGTCACCGCCGAGAAACGCGACGGCGGCTACCGCGTCGATGGCGGTCAGTTCTACGAACCGAGCGACGGCGAGTACCACGTCCCCGGCGATTTCTCCTCCATCTCCTACCTCCTCGCGGCGGGCGCGGTCGCCGCCGATGACGACGAGCGCGTCCGAATCGAGGGCGCGTATCCGAGCGCACAGGGCGATACGTTCATCGTGGACGTGCTGGACCGCATGGGCGCGGACATCGAGTGGAACCGCAACGACGGCGTGCTCACGGTTCGGCAGTCATCGCTCTCGGGCGTCACGGTCGACGTCGGCGACACGCCCGACCTCCTTCCGACCATCGCCGCGCTCGGCGCCATCGCCGACGGCGAAACGAGAATCGAAAACTGCGAACACGTCCGCTACAAGGAGACCGACCGCGTGGCCGTGATGGCGAAAGAACTCTCGAACCTCGGAGCGAGCGTCGAAGAGGAAGACGACGCGCTCACGATTTACGGCGACGAATCGAACCTCGTTGGCTCGGTCGTGGACGGGCACGGCGACCACCGAATCGTGATGGCGCTCGCGGTCGCCGGACTCGCCGCCGACGGGACGACGATGGTCGCCGACGCGGAGCACGTCGACGTGTCGTTCCCCGACTTCTTCGACGTCCTCTACGACCTCGGCGCGGGCGTACAGCGCTGAGGGTCAGTCCTTCTGGCACGTCGCGGTGACGCCGATTCCGTCCGGTCCGACGTCTATCAAAATGACGTTCGTGTCACAGCCTTCCATCTGCCAGTCCACGGTGCGCCACATGCCGTTGTCGAGTTGGACGTTCACCTCGTAGGTGTCCGCTTCGAGGATGTTTCGACGGTTCGCTATCCATCCGGGAAAGAGGTAAAAGTCGGATTTGTAGTGGTCGCCCGTTCGATTTCCGTCGATAGTCACCGTGACGACCCGCCGCTCGTCGAAGAAATTGCGAACGCGGAGGCTCACCGGTTTCGCGGCGTCGGCACCGTTATCGACTGGAAGGCGACTGACACAACCCGCGAAACTTCCTGCGAGACCGAGCAGGGCGGTGAATCGACGCCGATTCATCGCCTCCGTCTTCGCGTTCCGGCTATAAATTTTCTTTCGGCCGTCGTGGCGAAACGTTCCGCGGCCTGTAACCTCTAAATGGTAGGGTGCCAGAGGAACGGGTAATGAACGGAAACCGATTCGGACGCCTCTTTCAGGTGACGACCTACGGCGAGAGCCACGGGGAAGCCATGGGCGTCACGGTGAGCGGCTGCCCGGCGGGGCTGGAACTCACGACCGACGACGTACAGGCCGACTTGGACCGACGGAAACCCGGTCAGTCGATGATATCAACCAGTCGGGACGAACCCGACGCCGTGACCATCAACAGCGGGATTCAGGACGGTTACACCACGGGAACGCCCATCGGAATGGTCATCCAGAACAAGGACGCCCGCTCGGGAAAGTACGAACCGTTCATCACCGCGCCGCGGCCGAGCCACGGGGATTTCACCTATTCGGCGAAGTTCGGGACGCGAAACTGGGGCGGCGGCGGTCGGTCGTCCGCGCGCGAGACGGTGAACTGGGTCGCGGCGGGAGCCATCGCCAAGAAGATACTCTCGTCCGTCGGCATCGAACTGAAAGCCCACGTCAACCAAATCGGCGACGTGCGCTCCGACGACGTGAGTTTCGAGCAGATACTCGAACACAGCGAGGAGAACGAAGTCCGATGCGCCGACCCCGACGGCGCCGCCGAGATGCGCGAGCTGATAGACGACTATCAAGAGAAGGGCGACTCCATCGGCGGGTCGATATACTTCGAAGCGCGCGGCGTTCCGCGCGGGTTGGGCGCACCGCGGTTCGATTCCGTCGAGTCTCGACTCGGACAGGCGATGATGTCCATACCGGCGACCACCGCCTTCGAGTTCGGGCTCGGTCGAGAGGCACGCGAATGGGCCGGACACGACCGAAACGACGAGTGGGAGTTCGACGAGAACGACGACCCGAGACCCGTGACGAACCGTCACGGCGGCCTTCAGGGCGGCATCACCACGGGCGAACCGATTTACGGCGAGGTTACGCTCCACGCGCCGACCTCGATTCCGAAAACCCAGACGACGGTCGATTGGGAAACCGGCGAGGAGAAGGACGTGCAGGTCATCGGCCGTCACGACCCCGTGCTCCCGCCCCGCGGCGTCCCCGTGGTCGAAGCCATGCTCGCGCTGACGCTCGTGGATTTCATGTTGCTCGGCGGACGGGTCAATCCCGACCGACTGGACGACCGACCGGGTGCATACGAAACGGACTATCATCCCAGCCGCCCTGAGACGTAATTTTATATCGTTTTCGATACATATTGCTGCTGTATCGTAGATGAACAGACCAAATGTCGACAGTGGCGAAGAAAATGGAGCAAACACCCCGACGCGCGTCGCTTCCGATCCGCACGCGTACCACGTGTATTGTGACACGGCGACACCACGATTTCTGAGCGAAACCGTCATCGAATAGGTCGCGTCGATTCAAGGCGTAGACCCGACCAAAACTCGAATTCCGCTGGCTGACGTTATCGACCCCGACGCCCTCGACGCGCTCTTTACCGACACACGTGAAGGGAAAGGCCGAAAACGGGGCCACATCACGTTCGCGATGGACGGTTTCGCGGTGTTCGCACACTCGAACGGGCACGTATTGCTCCGTGAACGACCCACTGACGACGAGACGAGCGGCCACTAAGACTGTCGCATCCGTTCGACGAGCGCCATCGTGCAGTCTCACCCCCTTTTATTCACGAATAAACTTATTACGAATTGCATCGTACGAGGTGAACAGACGACGGCGAACGGCAGTACTCCGATCGTCGTATTTCGCACCGGTCATCGCGGTTGAACCGGTCGGCTCCGCCGTCAGAGATGGCTTCGGAAGCGTCCGCTGACGCGCGAGACCGTGTCGCCCTTCACCGTAAAACGATCCCCCCATCCACCGCGAACCACAGAACCGAACCAATGACACATCATCTCACCCTTTCCCCTCGGACCACGACCCTCCAGCAGCTATCGCACGCGACGAACGAGCACCGAGACCAGCCGCCATGACGAACGCGAATCTCGATTTCGAGGCAGGAAGATGCATCCTCGTCACCACTCCGGCGAGCGACGACGGTCGTACGGGAGGTCACGCTCTCCCCGCCCTCCCGTACGACGAAACGAACGCGCTGGTGGCCGTGACGTGCGATAAGTCCGCCGAGTCGTTCCTCCGAACGTGGCGACGCTCCGTCGGGACGCTCCCCGACCGGGTTCGACTCGTCGAGGTTGGCGGAGCGATACCGCCCACGGAGGACGGATCATCCGCCGAACGCACCGTACAAGCGGCCGTCGAAGCCGTCCACCGACCGAACGACCTCGACGGAATTCTATCGGCGGTCGCGTCCGCGCTCGCGGCGAACGACGGGGAGACGACGGTCGTTTTCGACTCGCTCACGACCGCGTTCGAGCACGTCTCACCCCGCGAAATAATTCCCTTCTTCGATGCCGTCTCCGAGCGACTCGCGGACGCGAACGCCGTCGGGTACTTCTGTTATCACGGCGCGGCCGACGATTCGGAGATTGCTCCCCTACGAGTGTTCGCGGACGAGATGGTCGAAGTCACCGACGAGGGAGGCCGCGACGTTCGCTCGTCCGCGACGATGGTCCGAGACGGCCCCGCGCTCGACGGCATGCTCGAGGCGCTCGGTTCGAGGCGTCGGCGTGACGCGCTTCGATACCTTCTCGATACAGACGGGGCGGTCGCTATCGACGAGTTGGCAACGGCGGTCGCACGACGCGAAATCGGCGAGATGGAACCGGAATCCACCCAGCACCGCCAGTACTACTCGACGCTGTATCAGCTTCACCTCCCGAAACTCGATTCCGCGGGCCTCATCGATTACGACGAACGGGGCCACCGCGTCTCGGCGCGTGACGGCGCGCGATGGGCGGCGTCGTTTCTCGCCCTCGCCGAGGAGTAGCCCCTTTTAGGCTCGCCGCACAAGCGAACGCATGAACGCGAAACAGGAGGAGCGCTCGAACCCCTTCGGAATGGACGAGGAGTGTACGAACTGCGATTTGTGTAACCGCCGTGAACGAGTCGTCCACGGCTACGGCGACGTGGACGCCGACTTCCTGTTCGTCGGCGAGATGCCGAGCGCGGGGGCGGACGAAACCGGCGTCCCGTTCACCGGCGACGCGGCGGGGGAGCGACTACAGGGACTTCTCGGTCGGCTCGGCATGAACGAGTCCCCGGCGGACGCCGAGGAACCCGAAATCGAGAACGCGTTTCTCACCTATCTGACGCGCTGTCACCACCCGGAACGCCCGCCGAACGACGGCGAGATAATGACGTGTGAGCCGTACCTGAACGCCGAGATTCGGATGATAAACCCCGAAATTCTCGTCCCGGTCGGTGCGGGCGCGCTGGCCGAAATCGCCGCCGAATACACCACGAAGCCCGCGGCGGACATCGACATCGTTGACGACCACGCGACGACGATTCGCGGGCGGGGCTTCGAACTCGTGCCGATGATACACCCCGAAGAACAGACGGACGAACAGACGGAAGCGTTCGTCGAGCACTTCGCCGAGTTGATGGGGACTGACTACCGCCAGACGAAAGGACGACAGGGCCGATAACGGCCGACGAAGGGCGGCACGGCCGATACGAGTCGATGAAAGGGCGGTACGGCCGATAACGGCAGGCGAAAGAGCGACAGGGCCGACAAGCGGTCTCGATTTGGTTACCAGTACGGGTTCTGCCGCCACCGTTTTGAGCGACCGCCGACGTGTGCCAGTCCGGCGATGGCCACGACGAGCAGGGCGATGGAGGCGATGCTGGCGGTAACGGCGTCGCCGGTGAGCGTTTGCGTGACGAACGCGACGAGAGCGCCGACCGTGAGCACCGCCAGAACGGCGACGCCGAGCAGGCCGAGGGGTTTCGTCCAGTGCATGGGCGAAATTGGAACGAGGAGGCCATAAAATGGTGGCTTTCAAGGCGCTTCCGCACCGACGGGCGGGTATGACCACCATCGCCGTACTGGCCGACCCGCCGCGCGAAGGGTTCGTCCTGCCGGAACTCCCCGAAACGTCGCCGCTCTCCGCGAGCGAGGCGACCGAACTGTACGCCGCCATGCTGAAGGACACGTTCCTCGCGGCGGCGAACAGCGGCGGCGAACTGCTCGTCAACTACCGTCCCGACGACCAAATCCCGGACGAGTACGAGGGTGCCGGGAGTTCCGAGGAGGAACTCCGCGCGCTGGCCGAGGAAGCGCTCGACGACGTGAGCGACGTGCGCTTCGAAGTGCAGGTCGGCGAGACGTTCTCGGGACGCGCCGGAAACACGGCGACGCACCTGCTCGAAGAGGAGGGGGTGACTTCGGTCGCCATCGTGGACGGCACCGCGCCCATGCTGACGCGGAAGGAGATCGACAGCGCGGCGATGAAACTCCGCCGGAGCGAGGTCGTCCTCGGCCCCGCGGACGACGGGCGACTATACTACCTCGGCGCGACGGGCACCATCGACTTCGATGACGTGTACACCGTGCCGGAACTCGAAACGGCAACCCATCGCGCCGTCGATGCCGGACACGACGTTGACTACCTCCCTTCGATGACGAGCGTGGTGACGGGCGAGGACCTGCGGTCGCTGATTCCCCTGCTGAACGCGCGTATCGCCGCGGAACGAATCGTCCCGGTCAACACGGCGTCGTACCTCCACGAACTCGGCGTGCGCGTCGAAGAACGGGACGGAGAACGCAAGTTGGTTCGGTAGAACAGTCTCCTTCGTTCGTTGTTCAGACGTCCGTCAGTCGGCGGACGGGACCGTACCCGCTTTTTCCGACGATTCGGTTTCGAGCCGCCACCCCGTGAGCGCCATCACGAACAGGATGGCCGGGGAGAGGAAGCCGAAGAGGTAGTACGGTGCGTAGGAGAGCGTCGAGACGCCGAGCGCACCCGCCATGTAGATGGCTCCGGCGTGCCACGGGATGAGCGCGCCCGTCGGCGTCCCGGCGGCTTCGACGGCCCGCGAGAGGTCGCTGCTGTCGAGTCCGTGCTCCTCGTAGAGGTTGCGAAGCGTCATTCCCGGCACGACGATGCTCATGTACTGCTGGGCGGTGAGCACGTTCGTCACCATCGCGGCCGCACCCGTTCCGGCGACCAGGCCGCCCACGCTGCTGACCGACTCGGAGAGGCGGTGTGCGAGGACGGCGAGGACGCCCGTCGTCTCGAGCAGTCCGCCGAGAGCGAGCGCCGCGACGACGACGCTGATGGTCCACGCCGAACCCTGGATTCCGCCGCTCTGGAGCAGTCCGTTGACGAGTTCCATACCCGTCTTCGGTTCGGTTCCGGCCAGCGCAACGTTCCACGCGGCCGTGAACGACGCCCCTTGGACGAGGATGGCCGTCCCGACGCCCGAGAAGATTCCCGCGACGAGCGACGGTAGCGCGGGGTATCCTCGGAGCGCCAGCCCGAACGTCACCACGAGCGGGACGAACACCAGCGGCGAGATGTGGTACGTTCCGAGCAGCGCCTGCTGGATGTTCCCGACGCGACCGGTCGGCACCGCGCCGCTGGCCCGGAGGCCGAGAATCGCGTAGCCGACGACGGCGAGGCCGAACGCGAGCATCGTCCCGGTTCGCATGCGACGGATGTGGTCGTACAGTTTCGTGTTCGTCACCGCCGCCGCGAGGTTGGTCGTGTCCGAGAGCGGCGACTGCTTGTCACCGGCGTACGCGCCGGAGAGGATGGCCCCGGCGGTCATCGGCGCGGGAATCCCGAGTCCCGACCCGATGCCGATGAAGGCGACGCCGAGCGTCCCCACCGTGGTCCACGACGACCCGATGGAGAAGGCGACGAGTCCCGACAGCACCGCCGTCACGGGGAGGAAGACGGTCGGCGACAGCAGTTTCAGCCCGTAGTACATCAGCCCCGGAATCGTCCCGGAGCTGATCCACGTCGCGATGAGGGCGTAGATGGTGAACAGGATGAACACGGCCTGTAGCCCCATCAACAGGCTGTCCGCGATTCCGTCGTACAAGTCCTCCCACGAGAGGCCGAGGACGTAGTAGCCGACGAGACCGGTGAACGCGATGGCCCACAACAGCGGCATGTGGGGGTCCATCCCTAACCACGCCGACCCGACCGCGAGAAAGACGACCGTGGCGAGGACGGGCAAGAGCGCCTGTCCGAACGAAGGTCGCCTGTCCTCCGGCAACTCGTCGTACGTCAGCGGCTCGAAATCCAGTGATGACATCGTACCCGGGGAAATGCACCAGGGGAATTAAACGGTTGTGATTCAATGTCCTTGAATAATATTTCACTCGCGTAATCTATCTCGATGGATACGTCGGCGAACCGAGACCGACACTTCTTAGACCCGGTACCGAGTACACCCGCCCGTGGTGGGATGGCAGAGCGGCCTATTGCGCCTGCCTTGAAAGCAGGTGGCGTCATGCCTCTTGGGTTCAAATCCCAATCCCACCGTTCTCGACACGAACTATCCGTGAGTGTCGAGTGAGGCGATTGGGTTTGAATCAGGCCAGTCACAGCCCGCGAAGCGAGCGATAGCGAGCGAGCAGGAATGTCTGGACGAGGTTCAACATCCCAATCCCACCGTTCTCGACACGAACTATCCGTGAGTGTCGAGTGAGGCGATTGGGTTTGAATCAGGCCAGTCACAGCCCGCGAAGCGAGCGATAGCGAGCGAGCAGGAATGTCTGGACGAGGTTCAACATCCCAATCCCACCGTTCTCGACGCGAGCAACTCGTGAGCGTCGAGTGAGGCGTTTGGATTTGAATTAGACCGAGGTTCTGCACGGAGTGCAGGTTCTCGGGCGTTGTTCAACATCCCAATCCCACCGTTCTCGACGCGAACGAATCGTGAGCGTCGAGTGAGGCGGTTCGAGCCATCGTTCGGTTTACGACGTCGATTCTTCCGTTTCTCCTTCGAGGTAGTTGACGAGCCGTGATTCGAACAGGGCGGTGAAGGGCAGGACCAGCAACCAGCTGAAAATAGCGACGAACGGGTCGATGAACGCGATTCCTATCGAGAGGACGAAGACGGTCGGAGACACGAAAAATCGCGCAGCTCGGATGGCCATCGCACGGGGAGGGAGCCCTTCCTGTACGAGGCGTGTCCGTGCGGCGTGGCCCCACAATCCAGCGAGGAGGAAGCCCGTGGCGGCGAGCGTTCCCGCATAGAACATGACGCCGAACCGGTCGGGATAGGCGGTGAACAGGGACGTGGCGTAGGGTACGAACGCGACGAACAGGAGGAAGAGGAGATTGAGCCAGACGAGGCGTTTGTCGGACTTCTCGATGTACACGAACACCCGTCTGTGGAGCACCCAGTACGACCCGATGACGAGGAAGCTGAACACGTATCCGAACAACTCGTGCCACTGTTCGAAGACGAGAGTGGGAAGCACCGACGCCGGTTCTCCCGCCGGGACTGTCGGCACGGAGATGTCCAGCACCAGCAGCGTGATGGCGATGGCGAAGACGCCATCGCTGAACGTGACGAGGCGTTCCGTCTCCTCCGTCTCCCGTGAAAGAAGGCCGCTCATGCGGCCGATGTACGACGTTCACACGCTTTTATCTATCTCCGCGTCGAAATAGACGAGCAGGAATTACGCCGGTTCGAAGCCCGAGTCCGTGACCGCGGCGAGCGGTTGGGTGGGCACGTCGCGGGACCACGACCATCCGTCGGTTCCGTCCGAGCCGTCGCGGCTGTTGTTCACGTTGCCATCGTTCACCCGGACGATTTCGATGCCCGAGAGCATGGGGTCTTCCTTCCGGTGGAGGAACTTCACGTTGAGGGTGCCGTCGCGGACGGTGACGGTGTACGATTTCATCGTTCCCCGGTCGTGACCGAGTTCTTTGTACATGTTGTACTTGTGGAGGACGCGGTTGCCCTCGATTTCGACGTCGAACTCCCGCGGTCCTTCCTTCTTGTGGTCGTTCCAGCCCGAGTTACCGAGATACGTCTCCGCGAAGTACAGTCTGACCTCGTATTTCCCGCTCCGCACCGGGAAGCGGTACTGCATCTCCGTGTCGTCGGTCCGGTCGTTCTTCGTGTCGGCGTCGTACCGCCGACTCTGGAACATCGCCTCGGGCGTGCCCGCCGGAACCGCGGGCGTCATGGCGATGGGGTCGTTCGTTCCGTTGGTGTGACTGCCGCTGACACGCGCGTTCCCGAACCGAACGGGGTCGTTTTCGGAATCTTCCAGCCAGTTCGGGCCAGTGTCCGACGACGAGAGCCATCGGCCACCGACGTTGACACGGTACCGAACCGTCTTACTCGGTGCCGTCGTCGCTGTCGTCGTTTGTGTCGTCGTTGTGGTCTGTGCCGTCGTGGTGGACGGTCGCGTGGTGGTCGAAGTCGTTCGTGTCGTTTGCGTCGTTTGCGCTGCCGTCGTGGTCGTGGCGGTCGGCGTCGTCTGTGTCGTTTCGACCGGGGTACTGGTGGAGTCGTTCGCACCGCCGGACGCCGGTTGGAGCACGCCGCCCGGCACCCCCGTCACGATCAGTATTCCCGCAACGAAGAAAACGACGCCACCGCCGATAAGTATCCCGTGGATGAATCCTCCGGATGAAGAGCCTGACATGTTTCTCATCTCCCCCGCGTATACCGCGCCATGCTCCGAGGTTCAGCAGGCCATCCAGTTAATTATACACCGGTTAAAGTACAACCGAGACGAAAGTACGTGCGTTATTTTACCGCCCCCATTTGAATGCACCCGAATTCCCGCTAGAGATACAGAACGTCCAAAAGCGGACGACGATGGTAACCGAACCGCACGAACGCACCGAACAACAGCACGAAACGTTGCGGAGCGCCATGGACAGAGGGTATTACGAGATTCCACGGCGAATGACGACCACGGACCTCGCCGAGGAACTCGGCGTCTCACACCAAGCCGTCTCGGAACGGCTTCGGCGCGGTCATCGGTGTCTGGTCGAACACGGACTCCCCACGCCGAGAAAGTGAGACAGAAAGCAACCCTTTTGCTCTCCCCTGATAGAGGTGCGAACATGGACTGGCCTCACGACCCGGATGGTGACGAAGGGAGCGAGGGAGGACGAAAGTACGGACTCGCTATCCTCGCGAAGAAACTGGACGAGGACGAGGACTTCCCGCTCGAACGCGACGAGTTCGTCGAGGAACACTCCGACGAGCCGATTCGGATCAACTACAAGAAGGTTGTCAGCGTCGGCGACATCTTCGAATACGTCGAACCGACCGAGTTCGAGACGATAACCGACTTCCACAAAGCCGTCGGCAACGCGATGCGGGCCGGTGGCTTCTGGGACTACCACCCGGTCGGCGAAAACCCCGAGAAGAAACGCGCCTAACTACTCCGACTTTTCCGACCATCGCTCGCCGCCACCGTCGGGTGTCGCGGCGGGCGCTTCCGGTCGCTCGGTTCCCTCGTCCGTCGGGAGTCGAATCTCTTCTTCGACGTCCCACGCGTGCTCCGTTCGCGTCTCCGCACGGACCTTCTCTTCGAGGAGGTTGACCGCGACCCGGTTTGCGCCCTCGGGGATGATGAGGTCGGCGTGCTTTTTCGTCGGTTCGACGAACTGCTCGTGCATCGGCTTGACCGTCGAGAGGTACTGGTCCATGACGCCTTCGAGGTCGCGTCCGCGGTCCACCACGTCCCGCTCGATTCGGCGGAGGATACGCACGTCGGCGTCGGTTTCGACGTACACCTGCAGGTCGAGCATCTCGTTGACTTCGGAGTCGTACAGCGCGAGGATGCCTTCGAGGACCACGACGTCCGTCGGCTCGATCGTGACGCGTTCGTCCTTGCGGTTGTGGACGCTGAAATCGTACTGGGGCATCTCGATGGATTGGCCCGAAAGCAGCGAGTCGAGATGGTCGCGGAGCAGTTCCCATTCGAACGCCGACGGGTGGTCGTAGTTTATCTCCGTCCGCTCCTCGAAGTCGAGGTGCGAGAGGTCCTTGTAGTAGTTGTCCATCGGAATACGAGTGACAGAATCACTCCGCGCTTCCGTTATCTCGCGGGCCACTGTCGTCTTCCCCGCGCCAGTGCCCCCCGCGATACCGATGACGAACGACGGGATACTCATTGTGGGGTGCAGGTGGAAGGGAGATTTGAATCCCCCGGAATCCGAATCGGTCCGAGAACTGACGTTCCGATATTCTCACGGTTCACCGTCCCATCCCCCAACGATTCCCCACCATCCCATTTTTGAGACGCAAATCACGATTAGGACCGCTTATACGATAGTGCTGCCAACGCACGACCAACAGTGACGAACGCCCAGATAACGTTGATTCAGATCGACAACTACGGGCCGTGGACCGTGACGCCCGAACCGCGTCGGGAAGTGGACCTTCAAACGTTGCAATCGCGCTTGTACGCCGACCTCTCGCAACTCATCGGCAACCGAGAGGGCTACGTCTTCTTCACGCGATTCGACAACATGGTGGCCGTGACGAACGGTCTCTCTCTGGACGACCACGCGCTCGTGCAGGAATCGGTCGGCAACCGCTATCCCGTGACCGTCAGTTTGAGCGTCGCCACCGGAACGAATCCAGTGCAGGCCCTTCACGACGCCACGGAACTGCTACAGGACGCCGGAAGCGCACAGGACCACTCGCGCCGGGAGATTCTCGACGGTCGGACGATAGATGAGGAGTTCCGGACGGACGACGACGTGCAGATCGCCCACTTCGACGTGAACGACATGACCGGCAACTACACCGACGAGGTGAACGCCTTCGATTCGTTCATCCACATCGAGCAGGGGTACGCCGAACTGATGCGCTACATGCGCGAGGCACACGACTCGCTCTCGTTTTTCGTCGGGGGCGACAACGTTATCGCCGTCTGCCCGAATCTGACCGAATCGGACTACGAGGACGCGATTCGACACGTCAAGGAGAGCGTCGAAGTCGACCTGAAAGTCGGCGTCGGTCAGGGTCGGGTGCCACAGGACGCCGGGATGGACGCAAAACACGCGTTGGAAACGTGTCGTGCGACCGGCAGCAAAATCGAGTTCGAGTAGTCGTCTTCGAATTCGGGTAGCCGTCCCCGAATTCGAGACCTCGGTTTCGGGGCCGAAAACGTAGCTAGTACTATTCGACGGACGCGGGAATAAAGATGCCGGGGATACTTTTTAGGACGGTTGTGTCAAACGTTCACATATGGACGCTGAAGTCATAGTGCGGGACGTGATGACCCGGGAATACGTCGGGGTCAGCGAATCCGACACGGTGCTGGGTGCGGTTCGCCTCATGTCGGATGAGGGTGTGGGGAGCGTCGTCGTCCTCCGTGGACGTGAACCGGTCGGAATCATGACGGAGGCGGACGTACTGTCCCTCGTCGCGGACGAGGAAGAACCCAAGGAAACCACCGTCTCCGAAGCGATGTCGAAGCCGGTCATCTCGATGCGTCCCGACCGTAGCCTCGCCGACGCGGCCGGGATGATGGCACAGCAGGGAATTCGACGCATCATCATCACCGGGGCCGACGACGAACTGCTCGGCGTCCTCACCGAACGGGACGTCATCTCGGCGTCCGCATCCCCGCCGAGCATCACGCGCTCCAACGAACGGGAGCGCGAACGGCAAGCCGCGGACACCGAACTCGGCGGACGAATGGAGACGAACGGAGGGGACAGCGAGTACACGAATCAGAGCATCTGTGAGGTCTGCGGCGCGCTCACCCACGATTTGACGAACGTCAACGGACAGTTGGTCTGTGCCGACTGCCGCGATTTCTAGCCGACTCGCTCCTACTTCTCCGAAAAATGGTAGCATTTGTTGAATTTTAAAAACGGCTAAAGGTAGATTTATATCGGCTGGGTCGATACCCATCCCTGTCCATGCGATATGATATCGAACGGCGTGACGTGTTGAAGGGCCTGGGTACGGCGGGAATCGCCGGACTCGCGGGCTGTATCGGTGGTGGCGGTGCCGGAAACGACAATACGAGCGACACCGGTGATGGAGACGGAACCAGTGACGGAGGCGGTGGCGGCACGAACAGCGGCGGTCCCGACGTCATCAACGTCATCGGCTACCCCGAGAGCGGTATCCAGCTGTTCCGCGACTACTACAAGAGCACCGACGGGAAGCAGAAGATAATCGTCCCCGACGGCCTGCGCGACTCGAAACTGCCGAAGCAGGTCAGCAACGACATGGCGAACGTCACCGGGACCGCGCCGGCGGCTTCCGGGCCGAACCAGCAGGCGTTCACGGAGATGTACAAAGACGAGTACGACCGTGAACCAGGCGTGTTCAACTCCCACACCTACGACGCAGTTGCCATCCTCATTCTTGCCAACGTGGCAGCGGGGGCCAACAACGGGGAGAAAATCCGCGACCAGATGCGTCGTGTCGCCAATCCCGGCGGGCAGAAATACGGCCCCGAGGACCTCGTGGATGCCGTCAAGGCCGCCTCACGCGGCGAGGACATCAACTACCAAGGCGCATCGAGCGTCGTGGACTTCGACAAAAAAGGAGACCCGGCGTCCGCGGCCTACGACGTTTGGAAGTTCGACTCCAGTGCCGACGGTGGCATCAAGACGGAGGATACCATCAAATTCGAAGGCGAACCGAGCGGTAAGATGGCGGACAGTTCTCCCGGCGGCAAGAACCGAAAAGTCAAGGTCGGTATCCTGCTTCCCGAAACCGGCGACCTCGGGTCGACCGGGAGCCTGATGATAAACGCGGCGAAGATACCGGTCAAACAGGTCAACGACGCCGGCATCAACATCACTGTGGACTCCCAAATTGAGGATTCACAGACAAAGAAACAGGCGTCGCTCAGCGGCGCAAACGCGCTCGTCAGCGCCGGGTACCCTGCCATCTGTGGTCCCGCGTCGTCCGGGAACAACATCCCCGTGAGCCAGCAGGTGTACATCAAGCAGGGTATCGTCGGCTGTTCGCCGTCCAGCACCGCGCTGACGGTGACGAACCTGAACGACGATGACTACGTGTTCCGCACCGCGCCGAGCGACCTGCTCCAAGGCAAAGTCATGGCACAGGTCGCGTCCGAGCGATTGAGCGGCAAGACGGCCTCGACGCTGTTCGTCAACAACAGCTACGGTCAACAGCTGTCCGACAAGTTCTCGAACACCTTCACCGACAAGTACGACGGCACGATGCTCCAGAAGGTGTCGTTCAACAAGGGCGAATCGTCGTACACGTCCGTCATCAAGAAGGCGATGAGTTCGAACTGACCGCGCGTCTCACTCGTTCGGCCGTTTTCTCGGGAAAAAACGTCAGTCGCGCTGACTGCTGGTGTATCGACCGCCGGACGATGAACCGACTGCCATCTATAATGATAGTTTAAGATATACTTTTCCCTCGGAACGGTGAGGGTTCCACCGGGTATGAGTCAGAAAATCGACCGTCGCGCCTACCTTCGAGCGGCAGGTGCAGCGACAACCGTGGGGCTGATGGGAACGCTCCAACAGGGGGGTGGACCGGATATGCTCACCGTCATCGGCTATCCGGAGAGCGGAATTCAGCTGTTCCGCGACTTCTACGCGACCGGACGGGACGTTCCCGTCCTCGTGCCGGACGGGCTACAGAGTTCCAGCCTTCCGAAGGAAGTAGGTAACAACATGCAGAACGTGACCGGGACGGCACCCGCCGCCGCCGGTCCGAACCAACAGGCGTTCACGAAACTGTTCCGCGACCGTTACGACTCGCCGCCGGGCGTGTTCACGGCCCAGTCGTACGATTCCGTGGCGATTCTCATCCTCGCCAACGCGGCGGCGGGAGAGAACGACGGGCAGAAGATCCGCGACCAGATGCGTCGCGTCGCCAATCCGCCGGGAACCGAGTACGGCCCGGAAAACTTGGTCGACGCCGTGAAAGCCGCCGCGAACGGCGAAGACATCAACTACCAAGGCGCATCGAGTTCGACGAACTTCGACGCGAACGGCGACCCGGCGTCCGCGGCCTACGACGTCTGGAAGTTCGCACCGCAGACCGAAGACGGAATTCGAGTCGTCAACACCCGACAGTTCCAGAGCAACGCGGGCGGTCCGGAAGCGAACAACGCACCGGGAGGATTGGGTCGAACCATCAGGGTCGGCATCCTGTTGCCACAGACCGGCGACCTCGCGTCCGTCGGCGGCCCGATGATTCAGGCGTCGAGAATCCCGATTCAGCAGGTGAACGAGGGGAACGTCGACCTCCAAGTCGAAACGCAAGTCGAGGACACCCAGACCGCTCGGCAGGCGTCGCTCAGCGGCGCGAACGCCCTCGTCAACGCGGGCTTCCCCGCCATCTCCGGTCCGGCGTCCTCGGGGAACAACATCCCCGTTGCGAGCGAGGTGTTTATCCCGAACCAAATCGTCGGCTGTTCGCCGTCCAGCACGGCCATAACCGTCACGCGCCTGCAGGACGACGACTACATCTTCCGCACCGCGCCGAGCGACCTGCTCCAAGGCGGAGTGATGGCACAGGTCGCCGGTGAGCGCATCGGCGCGCAATCCGCCGCGACGCTGTACGTCAACAACGATTACGGCCAGCAACTGTCGAACCAGTTCGCACAGAAGTTCCAGCAGGACCAAGGCGGCAACGTCACTAACCAGGTGGCGTTCAACAAAGGGGAGTCGTCGTACTCCTCCGTCATTCAACAGGCGCTCGGCTGAGCGCGCCGCTACGCCCGATTTTTGTGCGTCGTCCCCGACGCGCCGTCGCTCGTCCAGTTCCCACGAGTCCCGACCAACCGGTTGTCGCTCTCGTTCGAGCGCGCCACGACCGCCGCTCCGTCGGGATTCGAAAGCGTCGCGTTCCGTATCTCGTTGTTCCGTGAATCGACGAGCAGGAGGGCCTCGTCGGTCGAACGAACGACGGCATCCGTGGCCCGTCCGTTCCGGTCTCCGAGCAACGCGATGCCGGTTTTGCTCCGTACGACCGAGGCGTTGTTCACTGTCACGTCTCGGGAGTCGGCGACGAACAGGCCGACCGAACTCATATCCCGGACGACGCCGTTCGAGACGACGCTCCCGTCGGAGTCGCGCACGAAAATCCCGGTGAAGCCGTTCGTCGCCGTCACGCGTCCGACCCGCGACTCCGGGGAGTCGGAAACCGTCACGCCGTCCCCGGTGTGCCACGTCGTCACGTTCGTCACGGTCCCCCCGCGGGCCCCCTCGTATCGAACGCCGAACGTCCAGTTGACGGCCGTCAGATCTCGCACCGTGACGTTCCGTCCCGTCACCGCGATACCCGTCGTGTTCTCCCGAAACGTGTGCCCGTCGATTACGTGTCCGTTCCCGTCGAGAACCACGTCGTCGGCGGTGATTCGAACGCACGACTCCGCGCGCTCGTCGATATCGTCGGTGAGAACGTAGCGCCCTGAATCACGTATCACCGAACAGGAATCGAGGCGAGTCGGCGGGTCGTCGAAGGCGGGCGTGGCGGGTGTTGGTACCCCAAACACGAAGACGAACGCGGCCACGACCGCAACCGCGAGCACCGGGGCCACCCACCGTGAACGCGCCATGGATGCAACACGCACCGCTCGTGCTTGTCGGTTGTGGCGAAGCGAGGTGAAGAAACGAGCGGGTGAAGCGGGAGCGGAGGTGCGAGGAAACGAGCGGAAGACAGGGGAGCGGACTACGAGCGGAAGACGAGGGAGCGGACTATCCGCCGAGGAACTCCTGTCGAACCTCGTCATCCGCCAGCAGCGCGTCCCCGGTGTCCATGAAGCGGTTGCCGCCCTGCACGAGCACGTAGCCGCGGTCACAGCGCCGCAGGGCCTCTTTTGCGTTCTGTTCGACCATCAGGATGGCCGTCCCGCTCTCGTTGATTTCGTCCACCTTGTCGAACATCTCGGCCACGAGGTCGGGGGCCAATCCCGCGCTGGGTTCGTCCAGCATCAGCAGGTCGGGGTCCAGCATGAGCGCGCGGCCCATCGCCAGCATCTGCTGTTGTCCGCCGGACATCGTGCCCGCCTTCTGGTCCCTGCGCTCGTCCAGAATCGGGAACCGGTCGAACACCTCAGCGAGGGCGTCTTCGGGCACCTCGTCGAGGATGTACGCGCCCATCTCCAAGTTCTCCTGCACGGAGAGCGTCGGAAACACGTTGTCGTTCTGCGGGACGTAGCCGAGGCCGAGGTGGATGATGTCCTCCGGCGCGTCCCCCTGAATCTCCCCCCCGTCGAACGTGACCGTCCCGCCCATGTATGTCGTCAGCCCGAAGACGGACTTCATCACGGTCGATTTCCCGGCCCCGTTCGGGCCGACGATGGTGACGTACTCGCCGTCCTCGACGCGCATATCGACGTTGTTCAGGATTTGCAGGTCCTCGCCGTATCCCGCATCGAGTCCGTCCACTTCGAGGAGCGCCATCAGATTTCCTCCCCGAGGTAGGCGTCGATGACCTGTTCGTTCGAACGGATGGCCGCGGGTTTCCCCTCGGCAAGCACTTTGCCTTGATGCATGACGATGACGTGTTCGCAGTTGTTCATGATGACGTCCATGTCGTGTTCGACCAACAGGAACGTGTAGCCGCGTTCACGGAGTTCGTGAACGTGTTTGAGCAGTTTCTTCTCCAGCGACGGGTTGACGCCCGCGAGCGGTTCGTCCAGCAGGACCATCTGCGGGTCGGTCATGAGCGCCCGCGCCATCTCCAGCAGTTTTCGCTGCCCGCCGGAGAGGTTGCCCGCGTACTCGCTCGCGAGGTGGTCGATTTCGAAGAACTCCAGCATCTCCCACGACCGTTCGAGCATCTCCTCTTCCTGCTCCCGAACGTCGCCCCGCAATCCGGGCGTCACCGACCGCCAAAGCCGTTCGCCCTCCTGCGCTTTCGGGGCGAGCATCATGTTCTCCAAGACGGTCATCTCGGAGAGTTCGCGGGCTATCTGAAACGTCCTGACCATGCCGCGGTCGGCTATCTGATACGGCTGGAGTCCCGTAATCTCGTCGTCGTTGAAGTACACCGCGCCGCTGTCCGGTTGATAGACGCCCGTGATGAGGTTGAACGTCGTGGACTTCCCCGCGCCGTTCGGGCCGATGAGGCCGGTGAACGACCCCTGTTCGACGGAGAACGTCGCGCCATCGACCGCCGTGATGCCGCCGAAGGTCTTCCGGAGGTTCTCGACGCGAAGCGGCGTCTCGCTCAGGTCCGCCACCTCGTTTCCGATGTCGAGCGTCTCGGTTTCGGCCGTCTCGCTCGCGGTCATTGCTCCTCACCTCCGTCCGCCGCGGGCGTCGGTTTCGCCTCGCCGGAGCCGCCGCCGGGACGCGAGAGCGGGATGCTCGCCGCTTCCTCCTTGCGGTGGCCGAGGACGCCCTCGGGCCGGTGTTGCATTATCCAGATGAGGACGGCCCCCATGATGACCAACTGAAGCGCGTTGATGTTGTTGATGATGTACGCGACCATCGGCGTGATGTGGCCGTTGAACAGCGGGCCGACCGCATCCGCGAACGTGTTCGGCGCGCCGGACACGTTGTACACCTGCCGGATGATGTTCTTGAGGTAGAGCGGTCCCTGATACAGCAACCCGGCGAACACCGCCGCGCCGAGGACGCTCCCGGTGTTCGACCCGGCACCGCCGATGATGAGGGCCAACCACACGAAGAACGTCACCTGCGGCTTGAACGAGGTCGGCGTGATGGCACCTTGGCGCATCTGCCAGAGGATGCCCGCCAGCCCCATCAGCGCACAGCCGAGCATGAACGACTTGATCTTGAACACGTCGGTGTTCTTTCCGAGGGAGTTCGCCACCTCCTCGTCCTCGCGGATGGCCTTGAGCACGCGCCCGAACGGCGATTCACCGGTCCGCTTCATCAGCCAGTAGAACGCCGCCACGAATCCCATCAGGATGACGGCGTAGGTCAGCGAGTTGAGCACCGGTCCGATGGACCCGCCGACGAGCGGATTGAGCGCGTCGTCGAGCGCGCCGTACGGGGCGCTGTCGAACAGCGGTTGCAGCGGGTCTTCGAAGTTCAACAACAGACCGCGACCGCCGCCGGTTCCGAGCGTCTTGCCGAACAGCGTGAACGTCTGGAACTGGTCCGACATCACGATGAAGCGGATGATCTCGGAGGTCGCGATGGTCACGATGGCGAGGTAGTCCGCCCGCAACCGGAGCGCCGGAAGCGCGACGAGCAACCCGAGAATCGCCGCCGCGAGCATCCCCGCGAGGATGCCGACCCACAGCGGGAGGCCGAGACCGGAGACGGTCGCGGCACCGGCGGTCGCGCTCGCGGGGGGTTTCGAGACGATGGCCATCGTGTACAAGCCGACCGCCATGAACCCCGCGATGCCGATGTTGAACAGGCCCGTGTATCCCCAGTGGAGGTTCAACGCGAGCGCCAACATCCCGTACACGCCGATGAGGAACGTGAGGCGTGCGAGGGAGTTCAACTGGCCACGGAGCGAGTAGCCGAGCGCCGACCCCGCCAAGAGGTACAGCACGTAGATGGCCAGCAGTACGCCGAGGATGAGCATCGTGTCGTTGATCTCGAAATCGCGGACGCTCGAACTCATGCGGTCGTCCTCCCGGCGAACAGACCCTGTGGCTTGAACAGCAAGATGAGGATCATCATGCCGAACGCGGCGGCGCGGCCGAAGGCGCTCGGAATCCATATGATGGAGAGGTTCCACGTCAGCCCGATGACCAACCCACCCAGAATCGCGCCGTAAATCGACCCGATGCCGCCGAGGATGACCGCGGCGAATATCGGGAGCAAGAGGAGCCACCCGAACTGGAAGACGATGGTTCCCTTCCAGAGTACCAACAGGTAGCCTGCGATGCCGGTCAGACCGCCGCCGATGATCCACGTCCAGCGGATGACGCGTTCGGTCGGAATGCCGCTGATGCGAGCGAGGTCCTCGTTGTCGGCCATCGCGCGCATCGCCTTGCCGAGTTTCGTCCGCTGCAACAGCAGGTGAACGCCGATCATCAAGCCGACCGTGCAGACGAGGAGCGTCAGGTCGTGTGCCGTCACGCGGACGGTTCCGTCCCAGAGCAACAGGTTCCACTTGGGGATATCCTGTAGCGCCGTCGTTCCGCGGTTCTCGGTCGAGAAGACGAACACGATGAGGTAGCGGAGCACGAACGCCACGCCGACGCTCGTGATGAGGAGCGAAATCCCTTCCGCGTCCCGCATCGGTCGGTAGACGATACGGTCGATGAGGAGCGCCAGTACGACGGTGCTAACACCGGCGAACACCAGCCCCAAGACGACCGCTATCGGGGTCGTCGCGATGGTGATACCGAGACTGCTGGCGTAGACGGAGCCGCCCGCGCCGACCAGCAACAGCCCCGCGATGTTGTTGCTCCCCAACCCCGCGATGAGGTACGTAACTGCCCACCCCGAGAACGCGCCACTCGTGATGTAGTCTCCGTGCGAGAAGTTTGCGAAATTCAGTATGCTGTACGTCATCGAAAGCCCGATTCCGGCGAGACCGATGATGAGTCCCCGCATGAGGCCGTTCCACACGAGTGACCCTACGTCGGAAACCAGTAGGTCGCCGGACAGCAGGCGATTGATGAAGTCGAAAACGAGGAGTACCCCGACCAGTCCGACGACCACCAGCAGCGGTCGTTCGACGATGAGGCGACGTCCACGTGAATAGGTCTCATTTACGCCGTTCATTGATAACTCTCCACACGATAACCGGTTCCGGTAAGACTATTAAACCTTTCCGACAGAGCGGTCCAGCGAATTTCAGTAACGGCGGCATACTAACAGCTCTCGGAGAGGAATGTGGAGAAAAGAAATAATCCGTCTATTTACTCGAAAACGTGTTTATTTCCAGCACGGATTACCGACACACATATGCCGGGCGGTGTTGCAGGCACACGTATGCCCATACAGACCCTTGACGACCTCGCCGTCCAAGGGACGACCCTCGGCGTGCGCATCGACATCAACAGTCCGTTGACCGATTCCGGTGAGCTCGCCGATGACGCGCGTCTGTTGGCGCACGTCGATACCCTCTCGGAGCTGTTGGAGCGCGGCGGAAAGGTCGCGATCCTCGCCCACCAGGGCAGACCCGGAAGCGACGATTTCGCCGGGCTCGGCGCACACGCGGAGCGATTGGACGAACTGCTCTCCTTCCCGGTTTCTTACTGCGATGCGACGTTCTCCGCCGACGCGCGCCGCGCCGTGTCGAACCTCAACGAGGGAGAGGCGGTGCTCTTGGAGAACACCCGCTTCTACAGCGAGGAGTACATGGAGTTCCCGGCGGAACAAGCCGCCCAAACCCACCTCGTGGACCGCCTCGTCCCCGTCCTCGACGCCTACGTCAACGACGCGTTCGCGGCCGCACACCGGTCACAGCCCTCCCTCGTCGGGTTTCCGACCCGGCTGCCGGGGTACGCCGGGCGCGTCATGGAGCGCGAAGTGGACGTGCTCGGCGACATCGAATCGACGCCGCGCCCGCGAACGTACGTGGTCGGCGGCGCGAAGGTCTCCGACTCCATCGCGGTCGCGAAAAACGTGCTGGAGCGCGACCTCGCGGACCACGTGCTGACGGCCGGTGTCGTCGGGAACGTCTTCTTGTTCGCCGACGGCGCGGACCTCGGCGACGCCAGCGCGGACTTCATCCACGACGAGGGATACTGGGATTACATCGACGACGCCGCCGAACTGCTCGACACGTACAGCGACCGAATCCATCTCCCGAAGGACGCTGCGGTCGAACGGGACGGCGAGCGCGTCGAACTCACCCGCGAGGAGTTCCCGCCGAACGAAGACGAGGGTGCGATGGACGTCGGCGATGCCACCATCACAGCCTACTCCGAGATCCTCCGCGATTCCGGGACCGTCATCCTCAACGGCCCAGCTGGCGTGTTCGAGGACGACACCTTCGCCACGGGCACCCGCGAGATGTACACCGCGGCCGCGAATGCCGAGTTCAGCATCGTCGGCGGCGGCGACACCGCGGCCGCGATTCGGAAGTTCGACCTCGGCGGGTTCGACCACGTTAGCACCGGCGGGGGCGCGTGTCTTCGGATGCTCACCGGCGACGAACTCCCGGCGTTGCAAGCGCTATCGCAATAGATGGTTACGATAGAGGCCGCGACCAGCGCGGACATCGACCACGTTACCGACCGCTGGGTCGAACTCGCCCGCGACCAGCGCGACCACGGGTCACACCTCCTCGCGGAGGAGAACCGCGGTGCGGTCCGCGATGCGGTCGCGCGCCACGTCATCGAAAACGACCTGCTCGTCGCCCGAGACGAGGGTATCGTGGGATTCGTGATGTTCGAACTGGAGACGGGTCTCTACCGGCACTCGACCGCTCGCGGAATCGTCCAGAACATCTACGTCGAACCCGCGTCGCGGAACGAGGGCGTCGGGTCGGCGCTCCTCGCCGCCGCGGAGGAAAAACTCCGAGAGCGGGGCGCGGAGGTGCTGGCGCTCGAAGTGCTGGCGCGAAACGAGAACGCCCGCAGACTGTACGAAAACAGGGGTTACGAACCACATCGAATCGAGATGGAAAAATCGGACGAAAACGATAACCACTCAAAGGAGTAGCGACAACTGGCAGTTGCGCCAAGGGAGCTTGGGTGGTTCAAGCACTCGATTTGTAATCGAGAATACGTGGGTTCAAATCCCACCCTTGGCTTGTGCAGGCGACTGTTCCGTCGCCTGCGCAACCTTCTTGGATTTGAAGCAGACCGAGGTTCGACGCGAAGCGTCGGTTCTCGGGCGTGGTTCAAATCCCACCCTTGGCTTTCTATCTGCGCCCGTTTTCGGTGCGGAAGGCGCTCGACTTTTGTGAAATTGTATCGACGCTCGAAGCCATTCCTCCTCGACTGTTTTCTCGATATACATGGGAATCGTGTCGACGATTCTCTTCGAAACGATTCGTTGATTCCGTTTTCGCCACGGAAATTGCCGTTGCACTACCAAAGCAAGTTATTACCTAGCACAAGAGGGCATGAATATTTACCAACAATTGAAAAATAAACTACGGGATGGGAGATAAAATTTGGCAGTTGGACAGGCGGACGATGCTCGGAGCGACTGGAACCGTCGGCGCGAACGCGATGCTCGGCGATACCGCGCTGGCAAATCGAACGGAGGACGACGATGAGACGAGGGAATCGGGGTGCTCTGCCGTGGAGCGGTTACTCGAACGCGCATCCGAGAAGTTTCCCGGCGGTATCGTCTCCGTGTACGCGAAGGAGGCCGGGGCGGACGGCGATGTCCTCGCAAGTCATCAGGCGGACACGGTGGTCAAACCGGCATCGAACACGAAGCTGCTCACCACCGCATTGGCGTTCGAACATGTGGGACCGGACGAACGGTTCGAGACCAGTGTCGTCGGCGACGGGTCGATAACCGGGAATCAACTCCACGGCGACCTCGTGCTACGCGGCACCGGTGACGTGTTGTCCACCGCCGACCTCGAACGATTGGCGGAACAGGTCGCGGAGAACGGAGTACGGACGGTTCACGGCGACCTCGTGGCCGACATCACCGCGTTCGACACCTCTGGGTACGGCCCCGTCTTTTCGGTTCGCGGCCCCGGGTACCCCGAGGGATGGACGTGGGAGGACCCGCAGTACTCTTACGGCGCACCGAGTTCGACGCTCGCGCTCCACTGGAACAAGGTGTCCCTCACCGCCAAGCGAACCGAGAACGGCATCGACCTCGCCGTCGAACCCGACTCGGAGTTCGTCACCGTCGAATCGCACCTCTCCACGGCACCCGAAGGGGCGAACGGCTATTTCTACACCTATCTCGACCGGGTGAACGGCACCATCTACGCCATCGGCGAACTGCCGCCGGGATACGAGGAGACGGAACTGGCACCCGTGATGCGACCCGACGAACACGCGACAGCGGTGTTCAGGGACCGCCTCGCGGACGCAGGCGTCTCCGTCAAAGGTGATGTCGTCCTCCAAACGGAACCCACGGAGCGGGAGGCGGCGTTCGAGACGAGCATCGAATCCGAACCGCTCCACGAGACGACCGGTCCGATGCTGTTGTACTCGAACAACGTCGATGCCGACCAACTCGCATTGATGACGGCCCGCCGTGCGCTCGATGACGGGTCGTTCGACGCGTGGACGGAGCTAACCGGCGCCTACTTCGAGAGCTTGGGTTCTCCCGCAACCGTTTTCCGGGACGGCTCCGGGCTCTCGCAGTTCAACCTCGTTTCGGCGGCGGACATGGTTTCCCTGCTCGAATGGATACGGAAGAAGCCGTGGTCGGAGACGCTCATCGGGTCGCTTCCGACGCCGGGCGAGGGCACGCTCGCGTATCGGTTGCGGGACGTGGACGTTCCGGTTCACGCGAAGACGGGAACGGTTCGCGGAACACGTGCGCTTTCGGGTGTCATCGAGCGGCCGACGGACCCGGACGTACTGTTCTCTATCCTCATGTCGAACGTGACCGTCGGACTCGGCGATGCTCGCAACTATCAGGACGATTTGGTTCGTGCGCTCATCGACGCGTAACCGTTGTCGATGACGAATTCGGTGACCGGTATGCCCGGATTTACGGGGACCGATTCCGACTGTGCGTCTCACGACACGACCGCCCGTGGACATGATTAGCGACCGCTTAACGCCGAATTCCGCATTGTGAACTGTTGCTCGCCGTTCCTGCCAACACAATTATCGGACGGTTTTATACTGCCTCCGAGCCTGTTCCTTCTCCATGAGTCGCACCCAGAGTGTCCCCCTCTGGATGGCGTCGCCCGAGGAGTTCCAGAGTACGCTCAAGATGGTACTCAGTACGGCGTACAAAAACGACCGCCGGTTCGACCGAGCATGGACGTTTCGCTATCCCGACGACACACCGGATTTGATGGCGGAGATAACCCACCTCGAAAAGGGTGGGACGAAAGAGATAACGAACCCTCCCCAGCCGACGAAGCCGCCCGAGCAGGCCGTTCTCAAGGACTTCCGCGACGTGCTCGGCGACCTCTTGTTGAAGGGGTACCGTCGAGGGATCGACTTCGACCGAGCGTGGACGTTCCGCTACCCGGACGCCGAGCACCCCGACCTGATGGTCGAAGTGACCTACCTCGAAGAGCAGATCGACTGACCCGAAAATTTTGTTCGAGAACCGCGTAGCGGGGATATGGAGTTCAGCGTGATTCAGGGCGACATCGCCGCACAGCGTGCTGACGTGCTCGTCAACGCCGCGGGAACCAGCCTCCGGATGGGCAGCGGCGTCGCCGGGGCGCTCCGCCGTGGCGCGAACGGGCCGATAAACGAAGAAGCGATGGAGAGGGGACCGGTCGAACTCGGTTCCGTCGCGGTCACCGACGCCTACGAACTCGACGCCGAGTTCGTCGTTCACGCGGCGGCCATGCCACACTACGGGGACGGACGGGCGACGCCCGGGAGCGTTCGAGACGCGACCCGAAACGCGCTCCGCGAAGCCGACGAGCGGGGAGCGAGGTCAGTGGTGCTTCCCGCGCTCGGATGCGGTATCGCGGGATTCGACCTCCGAGAGGGTGGTCGAATCATCTGCGAGGAAATTCACCGCTTCGACCCCGAGTCCCTCGAAGACGCGCGCCTCATCGCCTACAGCGACGAGGAGTACGAAACGCTCCGTGAGGTTGCCGCCGCTGTCCGCTCGGGCTAACCAGCAGGATTATGATTCGTGGCTGAAAAGAACCGACCGATGACCGCGTTCAGCTACCACGACGACGAGATATTGGTGACGACGAGCCACACCGTTCCGGGACGGGAAATCACGGGCCACCACGGCGTGGTCGTCGCCGACGTGACGCCGGGACGAAACATCGGGAAGGACATCGCCGGTGGGTTGCGCGACATCGTTGGCGGACGCTCCAAATCGTGGGAGAAGACCCTCGAAGAGAATCAGGAAACTGCCCTCGACGAACTCGTCGAGGAGGCAAAATCGGTCGGCGCGGACGCGGTAGTCGCGGTGGACATCACCGACGAATCCCTCGGCGGACAGGGCGGAATGATGAACATCAAGGCGTTCGGAACCGCGGTTTCGATTCGCTGAGATTGCTTAAGAGCCGTTTAAATCTACGTCCTCACCCGCGTCCCCTCCCCCGATTTCGATAGTTGCGGCGGTTTCTATCGCCTCCAGGCCGTCGAGTTCGCACAGGTCGGCCACGGCGGGTTCCGGGAGGGTGACGCGAAGCGTCTCGAATTCGAGTTCCTCGAGGACCTCGCCGCCGAGGTCTTCAACACGGGCGGTGGTCGTTTCTACGCTCGCATCGGCGAGTCGGAGGAGAAGCGTGGCCGACTCGTCGGACATCGGGTCGTCGCGAATGGCACGGACGGGGTGTGAAAGGTACGTCATTCGAGGGTTTCGAGGAGTTCGTCCGCGTGTCCGTCCGGCGAGACGTCCTCGAAGACGGCTTCGACGGTCCCGTCTGGAGCGACGACGACCGTGTTTCGAAACACGCCGTCGAAGGTCTTTCCGAACATGTTCTTTTCGCCGTAGGAGTCGTAGGCGCTCGCAACCTCGCCGGACTCGTCGCTGAGGAGGTCGAACGGCAGGTCGTATTTGTCTCGGAATTTCACGAGGTCGGATACCGGGTCGTCGCTGATTCCGAGGACCGGAACGCCGCGCGCCTCGAATTCGTCCCACGAATCGCGGAAGCCACAGGCTTCGGTGGTGCAGCCGGGCGTGTCCGCCCGGGGGTAGAAGTAGACGACGACCGTGGTATCGAAGTCGGCGAGCGAGACTGTCTCGCCGTCTTGGTTCGGCAGTTCGAACGGAGGTGCCGGTTGGCCGGGTTCGAGCATGGGATGGCTTCGGAGCGAGCGACCAACTGCGTTGCGGTGTCACTCGCCGACGACGACGAACGTTCGTCCGCCCTTGCGTTCGAGGTGGACGGCACCTTCCTCGGCCGAGGTACGAACGTACGCGGCGACTTCGCTGGCTGACAACCCGGAGACGTCTGCCGAATTCCACGGTCGCACTGTCGACTCCTGCGTGCTCATTTCGACGTTCATGTCCGAATGTTGTCCGGTCAGATAATGAAGGCAAGCCTAGCGCAGTGAAAGTGAACGTGAAGCGATTCCGGAGTTAGGCGGCGAGCGTCAGCGCTTCGCCGTCTTGGCGGACGAGTCCGCGCTCTCGAAGCGTTCGAATGATGGTGTACAGCGTGATTTTCGGCAGGTCGAGACCCGTCTGGAGTTCGTCGAGCGTCGCCCCGCCCGTCGTCGCGAGCGAGAGATAGACCAGTTTGGCGCGCGGCGAATCCAGTTCGTCCGGCAACGGTGCGAGAGGCGTTGTTTGAACACTCATGTTGGTATGCTGGTCCAGACATTCGACGATAATAAAATTACCCTACGACAATCGTCGAAATCTGTCGGAGTCGTCGTTTCTTGGAGAGGTATTCTCACCGAGGTAAACTGCCGGTGATTTTATGTAACGAGCCGTGGTAGGCGTGGGCAATGAGTCCAGCGCGGGACGATTCTGACCCGGAGGGCCGAAAGGTCATCTCTCCCGAAGAACTCGACATCGAGGACAGCGAGAACGTCGTCACGCTGGACGATGGCCGGTTCGTCATCGGCGCGTCCGGGAGGCCGTCCGTGCCCGACGACCCGGAGGCAGTGACGACCGGCGAACCGACCGCCGACGCGAATCCCGGTGTCGAACCTGCGCCCCCGGAGAAATCGCCGTCATCGACGGACTCCCCGCCCGCCATCGACCCGGCGTCGGCACCGGACACTCCGAGTCAATCCGCGCCATCGGACGGGGAACCCCACATCGATTCCCAAGACGTCCGCGAATGGCTCGAAGACGACGTTGGCGACGTGGCGTCCAGATACGGGTTTCACATCACGGCGAAGGCCGAGGACGAAATCAACCATCAGCGGATGTTTTCGGACGACATTGGAACCGTCTTCGACAGCCTTCTCATGTGGTACGCCCAGCAGGTCGAACCGAGCATGCCCGTCGAGGACGTGCTCGGCATTCTCATGATGGAGTCGAACGTTCGCGTCCGTTACCCGTCGCGTTGTTTCCGTGGTGTTCTCGGAACGTACGACTTATCACCCGACGATAGCATCGCCGACCTGTTTCGAGCGATGCAGGACGCGAACGGCATCGTCTTTCCCCCGGAAAACGGCTAGCGATTATCCGCCGTGATAGTCGGGAGTAGGTTTTATGTATTGCCGTTCGATGTATTCGGTAACTGACTATGAGCGTTCAGAAACAGAATCCGTCGGCCGGGGAAACCCAAGTCGTGGAGTTTCGACTCGGCGAAGACGTGTGCGCCATCGATATCGAGCAGGTAGACAGCATCGTCGAGGTGAAAAAGGTCACGCGCATTCCCCGGACACAGGATTCCATCGAGGGGGTCATGGACCTCCGCGGCGAGACGACGGCCATCATCGACCCCAAGGAGTTCCTCAGCGTCGCCTCCGACGAGCGAGGGAACGACGTTCTCGTTCTGGACCGTCCCGACGACAAACAGAAAATCGGGATTCGGGTGGACGAGGTGCTCGACGTGACGACCCACGCCCCGGAGCACATCGACACCAGCGACGAACTGGAGAACCTCGACACCCGCGGCATCCGCGACCAAATCGCACAGGGAATCATCAAGCGACCCGACGACGAAAACGGTCTCGACCTCATCATCTGGGTCGATATTGACAAAATGATTACTAGCCTGAGTTAAGAATCTCGATAAATCATCAACTGTGATAATCACAGGGGAGCATTTATTTTGACCGCTTTCAAAAGCTCTCGATAGTGAAAGTTGAATGGTGAATGACGTACTAATTGTCGACGACTCGGAATTTATGCGGAATCTACTGCGCGAGATTCTGGAGGAAAATTTCGAAATCGCCGACGAAGCCGAGAACGGCGTCGAAGCGATAGAACTGTACAAGGAAAAGCAACCGGACTTCGTGATGATGGACATCGTGATGCCGATTCGAGACGGCATCGACGCGACGGCCGAAATCAAGCAGTTCGATTCGAGCGCGAACATCATCATGTGTACGAGTATCGGACAGGAAGAGAAGATGAAGAAGGCGATCAAAGCTGGTGCCGACGGATACATCACGAAGCCGTTTCAGAAGCCCAGCGTGATGGAAGCCATCAACGACGTTATCTCAGCATGACGCGGGCGGTCGTCGTCGACGACTCGCATTTCATGCGCACCGTTATCACCGACGTTCTCGAATCGGGCGATATCGACGTGGTTGCACAGGCGACGAACGGGAGGGAGGCGGTCGAAGTCGTCGCCGAACAGGAACCCGACGTCGTGACGATGGACGTGGAGATGCCGACGATGAACGGCATCGAAGCGGTCGAGGAGATAATGGAAACGACGCCGACCCCGATTCTCATGCTGTCCGCACACACCGAAGACGGCGCGGAAGCGACGTTCGATGCCATCGACCGGGGGGCCATCGACGTCCTGGCGAAACCCGGCGGCGAGGTTTCGACCCGGATTTCGGCCCACAGAGACGACCTCATCGAGAAGGTTCGGTCGGTCGCGCGCGCTGACGTCACCGTCAGCGCAC
The DNA here is from genome assembly GCF_000376445.1 of Haladaptatus paucihalophilus DX253. Classification (NCBI taxonomy): domain Archaea; kingdom Methanobacteriati; phylum Methanobacteriota; class Halobacteria; order Halobacteriales; family Haladaptataceae; genus Haladaptatus; species Haladaptatus paucihalophilus. The sequence continues at coordinate 907,426 of NZ_AQXI01000001.1, forward strand.
CGGACAATTCGACGGCGACTCCGGTGGAACCCGACGACACATACGTCGAGAACGCGACCATCATTATCGGCGCATCGACCGGCGGGCCGCGAGTCGTCGAGAGCGTTCTCGCCGGGTTGCCGCGGTCCGCTCAGCTTCGTGTTCTCATCGTTCAACACATGCCCGACAGCTTCACCGCTCGGTTCGCAAAACGACTCGACGACCGAACCGAGTACGACGTGAAAGAAGCGTCGGACGGCGACAGAATCGGTGCGGGACAGGCGCTCGTCGCACGGGGGGACTACCACATGGAAGTCTCGAACTACGCGAAAGGGCGAATCCGTGTTCGACTCACACAGAACGAGGTACGACACGGCGTTCGCCCGGCCATCGACGTGACGATGGAGACGGCCGCCGAGACGATTACCGATCCGCTCACCGCGGTCGTTCTCACCGGAATGGGTGCGGACGGTGCGGTCGGCGTGGAGGCGATAAAGAACGCCGGAGGACGAACCATCGCGCAGAACGAAGCGACCTGTTCGGTGTTCGGAATCCCGGCACGGGCCATCGAAACCGGCTGTGTCGACGACGTACTTCCCGCCGACGAGGTTGCCCAGGGGATACTTTCGACCGTACGAAAACCGACGTGATTCGATATGGATGAATACATACAGGACTTCATTCGTGAAAGCGAAGAGAACATAACGGAACTGAACAACTCGCTGCTCGAACTGGAGAACGACCCGAACGACGCGGAAGCGATGGATTCCATCTTCCGGACGGCGCACACGCTGAAAGGGAACTTCGCGGCGATGGGATTCCAGAACGGAAGCAACCTCGCACACGCCATCGAGGACCTGTTGGACGAGATTCGACAGGGGCGGATGGACGTCACGCCGGAGATAATGGACCACGTGTTCGCTGGCGTGGACAAAATCGAGCTGATACTCGCCGAAATCGAAGAGCACGGCGAGTCGAAAACCGACCCGAGCGCGACCATCGAGGACATCCGAAACACGTTGGAAACGGCAAACGAAGCGCCGGACGACGACGAGACGGACGACGAAACGGCGACCGAGACGACGGCCGCCGAAGCGGCGCTCTCGCGGCTCGACGACCCCTCGGCGCTCGCAGACGTGGACGTCGTGTTCCACGCCGACGTGGAGATGCGCGACTCGCAGATGAAAGGCGTCGACGCGATGTTCGTGCTCGGCGAGGTGACGGAGCAACTCGAGCTCCTCGGTGCGGTGCCGTCCGTCGAAGCCATCAACGACGGAGACTACGACGACGGCTTCGACCTGTTCGTCACGGGTGGCGACGAGGAGAAAGCTAACGAAGTCGTCAACGGCGTCGGAAAGGTGGAAGCCGCCACCATCTCGGACGTGACCGACGACATCCCGGATGCGATTTCCGAGGCGGACGGAGCGGACGACGCCGATGAAACGGCGGATTCGGTCAGCGAATCCACGTCGGACCCCGACTCTGCCGACGATTCGGATGCGTCGGACGGTTCGAACGAATCTGATGCATCGAACGAATCCGACGCGTCCTCGGAAGCGGATACATCGACCACCAAAACGCAAGTGGACGAAATCCAGTCGATTCGCGTCGGCGTAGACCAGTTGGACGACCTCCACGGGTTGGTCGAACAACTCGTCACCAGTCGCATCAAACTCCGTCGATCGGTCGAACAGGGCGAACTCGGGAGCGCCTCGGACAATCTGGACGAACTCGACAAGATAACGACCAGCCTGCAGGATACGGTCATGGACATGCGGCTCGTGCCGCTCAAGAAAATCGTGGACAAGTTCCCGCGGTTGGTCCGGGACCTCGCACGCACGCAGGAGAAGGAGATCGACTTCGAGATGGAGGGGAAGAGCATCGAACTCGACCGCACCATCCTGAACGAGATCAGCGACCCGCTCATGCACCTGCTTCGCAACGCGGTCGACCACGGCATCGAGACGCCGGACGAGCGTGAAGCGAACGGAAAGCCGCGGACCGGGACGGTTCATCTGCGCGGTAAACGGGAGCGCGACCGCGTTACCATCGAAGTGTCGGACGACGGCGCCGGTATCGACGCGGATGCCGTCCGAACGAAGGCGGTGAGCAAGGGTATCATGTCGCGCCAAGAAGCCGACGAGCTCTCGGACGAGGAGGTGTACGAACTCATCTTCCACGCCGGATTCTCGACGACCGACGAAATCACCGATGTGAGCGGTCGCGGCGTCGGCATGGACGTGGTGAGAAACACCATCAAACGGCTCGACGGCGACATCAGCGTCGAGAGCGAACTCGGGGACGGCACGACGATAAGCCTCTCGCTCCCCGTTACGGTCGCCATCGTCAAGGTGTTGTTCGTGGAGTCAGGTGAGGAGGAGTACGGAATCCCCATCAAGAACGTGGACGAGATACGGCGGATGGGCGAAGTACAACACATCGAAGGCGAGGAGGTCATCACCCACGACGATACGGTATATCCGCTCATTCGACTCGGGCGGGCGCTCGACGTTCCCGGCGAGACCAAAAACGGGGACGGCATGCTCGTCCGCGTCAACGAGTCGGAGCGACAGGTGGCGATTCATTGCGATGCGGTGAGCAGACAGGAGGAAGTCGTCGTCAAACCGTTCGAGGGAATCCTGTCCGGCATTCCGGGCCTCTCGGGCGCGGCGGTGCTCGGCGAAGGTGACGTGGTGACCATCCTCGACGTGGAGAGTCTTTAATGAGCTTGCAGATTGACATTCGGAAGTTGAGCCTGTTCAACAAGATGGCAAAGCAGGGTGCGAACACGGTGGCGAACCATCTCAGTCAGATGACGGGGATGGAGACGGAGATGGAGATAACGAAGACGAACTTCATCGACATCCGCGACGTTCGCGCCCACATGGGCCACGAGAAACAGGTCGGCATCCACATCGAACTGGTCGAACAGCCCTACGGCTACATCCTGTTTCTCTTCTCCGTGGGAAGCGCAAAACAGCTTGCACACGGCATGATGGGAGGAATGGGAGAACCCGCGAAGAAGGGGTTCAGCGACATGGAGAAGTCCGCCGTTCAGGAGATCGGCAACATCATGACCAGCGGATTTATCGACGGGTGGGCGAACGTTCTCCAGACGACTATCGACTTTTCGACGCCGAAGTTCACCTACGGCCCGGCCAGCCGCACGGTCGAGGCGCTCGTCGGGCACCGCGACGACGACGTGGCGATGGTGCTCGACTCGCGTGTCCGAGTTCCCGACTCGAACGTCGAGGTGAAGGTGTACACGTTCCCCGAACTGGAGGACTTGGTTCGGATGATGCGGAAGATAGAGGTCTGAGATGGAAGTGGACATCCGAAAGCTCGAAGCGGCAAACAGAATGGCACACGAGGGGGCGGAACGCGCGGCGTCGCACCTGTCCGCGATGACCGACATCGAGACGTCCGTGGACGTGACGCGAACGCACGTTCGCTCGGATGCGACTGCGCTGGAACGTCAACAGTGTGTCGGCGTCGTCATCGAATTGGACGGCGGGCTACGTGGGCGCACCGCGTTTACGTTTCCCGCGGAAGCCGTCGAACGCGTGCGCGACGTTCTCGCGCCCGGAATGGAGGATATGGACGAGAGTCTGGTTCGAGAGCTCGGGAACGTGATGGCGGGTGGGTTCGTCGACGGATGGGCGGACTACCTCGGAACCACCATCGACATCTCGCCGCCGACGTACGTGGACGGCGACCCGACGCTTCTCTTCGACGATGCGGACGAGACGTTCGTTTTCGCGAGTTCTATCGGGGCCGTGGACGAGTCCATCTCGTTCAGCGTCCACCTCTCGCCCGAAGTCGGGGAGTACGGCGAACTCCTCGGGGACGACGGGGAGACGGTCTCCGTCGAAGACCTCTCTCATTTCGACGAGATGACACGCGGAGGTGCGACGACGGTCGCCGAGAACATCACCGCCATGACCGGCATCGAGACGACGGTCGAAATCACGCACGTCAGTTTCGTTCCGGTCGAAGAGGTCCCGGAAGCGTTGGGTGACACGACGTACGTCGGCGTTGTCATCGAACTCGAAACGTCCCCCGGCGGATTCGTTCTGATTCTGTTCGACGAAACGTCGGCGCGCGACATCTCCGGTGCGCTGCTCCCCGGCGATGACGGCTTTTCGGACGGCGAGTTGAGCGAAACGGAGCAAAATGCCATCCAGGAACTCGGAAACATCATGGCGAGCAGCTTCATCGATGGGTGGGCGAACGCGCTCGAAACGACCATCGACATCTCGCCGCCGACGTTCGCCCACGACATGGGCAGCGCGATTGCGGACCCGTTGGTCGCCCAACTCGGCCAGAAACAGGAGTTCGCGTTCGTTTCCGATGCGACCATCCGTGCCGCCAAGACGCCGTTCGACTGCTCGTTGTACGTGCTTCCCGACGAATCCGAACTCCGGGAAGTCCTCTCGTCGCTCGACGCCGACGCGACGTCGGAACGGAAAACGAACGCGGGACGATTATGAAGGTGTATCGTAGCGACTCGAAGCGTGGGGGAAGTGGGCCGATAAAAGTCGGCGTGGCGGAGTACGTCGTGACGGAAGCGGAAACGCGACTGACGACGACCGGACTCGGCTCCTGTCTCGGAATCGCACTGTCCGAGCCGACCAGCGGAGTTGCGGGACTCGCCCACGCAATGCTCCCGTCCACGGCCGAATCGGATGATAACGAAGCCAAGTTCGTCGACACAGCTATCAACAGAATGCTCACAGAGATGGAAGACGCGGGTGCAAATATGGAGACGGTCGAAGCGAAAATCGCGGGCGGAAGCAACATGCTCGAACTATCAGGAATTGGAAGCGAGGTCGGGACGCGAAACGTCGAAGCGGCCGAGGCGTCGCTGGCCGATGAAAGAATTCCAATCGTCGGCGAAGATACCGGCGGGGACTACGGACGTTCGCTCGAATTCGACACGAGGACGGCGGTGCTCGTCGTGAAGAGCGCCCACCGAGGGGTGAAGCGAATTTGAGTTCGTTCGACACGTTGCTGTCGTTCATCGAGTCGGAACTCGGGTTTGCGACGAGCCATTACGACACCTCGTATCTCGACAGACGGGTTTCCTCCCGGATGCGCCGGACCGACGTCGAGAAGTACGAACAGTATCGGGCGCTACTTGCGGACGACCCGGACGAGCGGGATGCGCTCCTCGATGCGCTTTCGGTCAACGTGACGAGCTTCCTCCGGAACCCGGACGTCTGGGAGGAAATCCGCGATGTCTTGCGCTCGCTCGCGGACTCACACCGACAGGTGAAACTCTGGAGCGCGGCGTGTTCCGACGGACGGGAACCGTACTCGTTGGCGCTGCTCGCGCTCGTGGATTCCGATATCGATGCGACGAAAGTGCGAATAACGGCGACCGACATCGACCGAGAGGTGCTGGCGAAGGCACGGCGCGGTGTCTATCGGAGCACTCGAACGACCGATATCGCCGAACAGCTCGAACCCCTGGACGGGTACGAGCAGTACGTCGAACGGGACGGGAACGAGTTTCGCGTCTCGAATCGAGTAAAGCGACTGGTCGATTTCGAGCGTCACGACCTGATCCACGGCAGCTCGAAGTCGGATTTCGATTTCGTGTCCTGTCGAAACCTGTTCATCTACATCAACGCCGAGCACAAACTGCCGATGCTCCGAACCATCACGAACTCGCTTCGAACCGGCGGCTACCTCGTCATCGGAAAGACGGAGACGCTTCCAGAAGTATTGAAAAAAGAATATGAACCAGTAGACAAACGTCTTAGAATATATCAGAAATCATAGCGTCTAGGTCGGCAAGTAATACTACCCGAAACGAGATTATTGCGACTTATAGGACGAATGCATCAAATTCTTCCTTTTAAATGTGCGATTTTCTTCATAGTATCAAATGTGATAACTCAGGCAGAAGATTAATGTGGTGACGTTCGGTGGTGTCCATAATGAAACTTATAACTCTTGCTCCCCACTTCGCTCCGCTCCTGAGCGGGTCGGTTGCCATGGGTGCCATGGGAATCATGGACTTCATGGAGGACGACGAGAGTGCCGAGTCGGAGTCGGGCGGTGATGACCTGTTCGATGATGACCTCGGTGGCGACGACTTCGGCGACTTAGATGACGGCATGGACGGCGGTATGGACGATTGGGGTGGTGGCGGTGACGACGGGTTCGGAGACATGGGCGGTGGCGGGTCGACCCAAGAACTCGAAAATCGTCTCCAAGACCTCGAAAACGAGGTCGGCGACATCGCGTCCACCGTCAGCACCGTTCGGAGCGAAAACGAACAGATAAGCGAAAAAGTGGACGACGTAGAGGAGAACGTCCGCAAACTGCTCGAAATCTACGAGATGGTCACGCGCGGTGTCAACCCCTTCGTGGACGACGTGCCGAACGGCGGCCTCGGCGGTGACGCGTTCGGCGGCGGTGAGTCCGGCGGCTTCGGTCTGTTCGACGAAGAGGAAGAAGAAGCGGACGATGATCTGGACGATGACATCGCCGATGCCGACGCGGACAGTTTCTTCGACGACAGCTTCGACGACATCGAAGACGAGGAGATGGATGACATGGAAATGGACGATATGGGGATGGAGGAAAAAGAAGGCGACGGACAAGCGGGTGGTTCGACGTTCCAAGAACTCAAAGAGGAGTACGAATCCGGCGAGGCGGACTGGGCGGAGGAAGCCGATGCCGAACCCGACGACGCAGCGGAATCGGACATCGAGTTCGACGTCGAACCCGAACCGGCGCCGGAAGAGGAAGCGGCACTGGAGACGGCGCCGGAACCCGAGACGGGCGACTTCGAGTTCGAAGAACCCGCTCAGACCAACGAATCCCAAGCGGCGGAGACGACCGTGGAGATGCGAAACGGCATGCAAAAGCCGTATCTCGCCACCCTTCCCGCGGGGTACATCGTCGATCTCGTCGTGATGGAGTGGTTGGAGTTCCTCGTCGAGGAGTTCGGGTCCGAAGACGCCGTTCGAACCATCGCCTACTACGAGGACATCGACTGGATAAGCGAACCTGTTAAAGAGCAACTACTCGCGTTCGTTCGCGGGATTGCTGACGTGACGGATGTCGATACCGACGCGACTCCCGCCACTCTCGGCGTGGACGACCACATTCGGAGTCTCACCTTCATGAGCCAACTCACCGGAGACGCAATCGAGCAGAAAGTCGTCGACCACTGTGCACAGATACGGGGAGAGGGCCATGGGCTTCAGCGTTAGTGGTTCCACGGCCATCATTTTCCTGGCAATGTTCATCAGCTTCGGAATGATCTACTCGGCCGCCTACAACGGGTTCGAGCGGATCAACGACGCTCGAACAGACCACTCTGAGAACGTGCTCGACCAACAGAACACCGCACTGAATATCACAACAGTGAACTATTCGGCAGGATACCTGAACATTACTGTGAACAATACCGGTTCGACCACGCTGGATATCAACGACACTGACGTGTTGGTCGATGGCGTCTACCCCGATTCGGGGGCCATCGTGGCACGCGACGTTAACGGTGTCAACGATACGGAACTGTGGCTTCCCGGTGAGACCCTCCACTACCGAATCAACGTTTCGACGGGTCCAACCCGAGTGAAAGTCGTAACTGGACCAGGGCTCGCCGATACGGAGGCGGTCTGAGTGGCGAGTGTCTCCACGTCCCACCTCATCCTGTTCATCGCGAGCCTCATCATCGCGGCGAGCGTCGCGGGAACCTTCACGACGGGAATTCAGCGACTGTCGGGAGCGTTGGGCGACAGAAGCTACGACGTCAGTCACGACGTTCGGACGGACATCGAAATAATCAGCGACCCTGGAAGCGGCGCAGTTTATAATGCCAGCGGAAATGAAAATATTACCGTTCTAGTGAAGAATACAGGGGCAGAGAATTTAAAAGGGTCAAGCGACCAAATTGATATACTACTGGACGGGAAGTATCAATCGAATGTCTCGGTCCAAGTCGTAGACGGAAGCGACTGGGACGTCGGAAATGTGCTACGAGTTACAATCGGAAACGACGCGCCAATGGCGCCCAACGAGGACCATCGTGTGAAGATGGTCGTCAACGGCGACTCGGAGGTGTTGGAGTTTAGAACATGAGTTCAAATAATCTCTACTCGCTCGGCCTGCAAGACCACGACCGTCTGAACAACGAACTCGGCGGTGGAATCCCACGCGGCTCTATCGTGCTCATCGAAGGCGACTACGGTGCCGGAAAGAGCGCCATGAGCCAGCGGTTCAGCTACGGATTATGTGAGACGGACCACAGCGTAACGCTGCTCTCGACGGAGCTAACGATTCGTGGGTTTATCGACCAGATGCACTCGCTTTCCTACGGCGTCGAAGAACACCTGCTGAACGAGCGGCTGTTGTTCCTCCACGCCGACGTGGACTCCGGCACTCGTCAGATCACCGCACCCACGGACGACGCTGACGACGGCCAGCGAAAGGAACTCCTGAATCGTCTGATGCAGGCGGAGGCGATGTGGAAGGCCGATGTCGTCATCATCGACACGTTCGATGCGATTCTCCGCAACGACCCGACCTTCGAGGCGTTGGTTCGCCAGAACGAGGAACGACAGGCGGCGCTCGAAATCATCTCGTTCTTCCGAGACCTCGTGACGCAAGGGAAAGTTGTCGTCCTGACGGTCGACCCATCGACGGTCGACGAGGATGCCATCGGCCCGTTCCGTGCCATCGCGGACGTGTTCATGGAGCTGCAGATGGTCGAAGTCGGAAACGACGTCCGTCGGAACATCTCCGTGAAGCGGTTCGCCGGAATGGGTGAACAGGTGGGTGACAGCATCGGGTACTCGGTTCGCGCCGACGCTGGTATCGTCATCGAGAGCCGTAGCGTCGCCTAAAAATGACCGAACACGGGACCACCCAAATCGAAGGCGAACTCCGCGAGGTCGCCATGCGCCGCCCACACCTCCGCGACTACTTGAAGCGCTTCAAGCAGTTTACGGGTGAGTTCCCGAAACTCATCGAAGAGCCGTCGGGAGAGTGGGAGGCGGATAAACCGAACGTCATCTACTCGGCGGGCGGTCCCATCTACTGCCACATCTACGGCGACATCGGTCGGGATACGAAATACTACGCCATCGAACCGGACCTGAGCGACACCGAACAGGAGTTGTTCTGGAACGTTCGGAGCAAAATTTTGGAAAAGAGCGTCACCAAACCCGCCCCCGAGAGCGAGTCCGAGTACGACGACAGAATCGAGGAACTCCTGCAGGATACGGTTCGAATCGGCGAGGGAAACGACAGCATCTCGGCGCGCATCGGGAACTTCTCGCCGAAGAGCCTTCAGAAACGGATTCAAAGCGTCTCCCCCCAAGACCTCGCACGGCGAGTCAGTAGCATCTCCTACGGGGACGTACGGGCGGGCATCCAGTTGCTGCGCGAAAACGACGTCGTAGAGGAGCTAATGAGCTTCTCCGGCGTCGGGAGGTACCAGGTTTCGGACCAAACGTACGAGAACATCCGCTATCGGCTGAATCGGGATATCGTTGGGTTCGGACCGTTGGAACCCATCATGCGCGACCCGTCGAACGAGGACATTCACGTCATCGGCCCGCACGAGACGTACGTGGACCACGGCACCTACGGCATGCTCGGGACCACCGTGGACTTCGGAACGAACGACCGGTTCGACAACTGGCTCCGAAACATGGGCGAGCGAATCGGTGACCCCGTGTCCGACTCCGACCCCATCGTCGACTCGACGCTCCCCGACGGGTCGCGTATCAACATCATCTACAGCGACGACGTGAGTATCAAGGGGCCGAGCCTCACCATCCGTCAGAGCGAAGGGACGCCCCTCTCGGTCGCACAGATTACGAAGTGGGGCACGCTGTCGCCGCAACTCGCCGCGTATCTCTGGCTCTGTCTGGAGAACGAACAGACGGTGTTCGTCGTCGGGGAAACGGCGTCGGGAAAGACGACGACGCTCAACTGCGTCCTGTCGTTTATCCCCCGCGACAGCAAGATATACACTGCGGAGGACACCGCCGAAGTCCTGCCGCCACACAACACGTGGCAGCAACTCCTCACGCGCGAGGGGAAAAGCGAAGCCAGTGCCGACGTGGACATGTTCGACCTCGTAGCCGCCGCGCTTCGTTCTCGCCCCGACTACATCATCGTCGGGGAGGTTCGTGGTGCCGAGGGACGCATGGCGTTTCAGGCGGCACAGACCGGTCACCCGGTGATGCTCACCTTCCACGCGAGCGACATCGTTTCCATGATTCAGCGGTTTACCGGCGACCCCATCAACGTCCCGGAGACATTCATGGACAACGCCGACGTGGCGCTGTTCCAGAACCGGGTCAAGCAGGGCGATAAGGTCCTGCGCCGCGTGACGAGCGTGCAGGAAATCGAGGGGTATTCGAAGGACATGGGCGGCGTGGTGACGCGCCAAGCGTTCTACTGGGACCCCGTTGAGGACGAAATCGTCTTCCAGGGGATGAACAACTCCTACGTACTGGAAGAACAGATAGCGACGCTCCTCGGTTACAAGAACACCCGCGACATCTACCAAGACCTCGATTTCCGGGCGCAGATTATGGAGCGGATGATAGAAGAAAACATCCTCGGCTACCACGAGGTGAACGAAGTCATCGAGGCCTTCCAGCGCGATGGCGTCGATGGGCTTCCGTTCAACGTTCATCGGTCGATCTGATATGGCAGAGGCAGAAGCACAGCAAACGGATGCGAAACAGCTCCTGAGCGCTGCCGCTTCCTCGACCATCGAAGCGTACCACCAGATGGAGATGCCGATGGTGCGGTACGTTGGGCTGGTCATCGTTCCGTCGATACTGTTCTTCTTCATCAGCCTCGTCGTCGTCTTTTCGGTCGATTTGCCGTTCCTCGTCGCGTTGCCGGTGCCGCTGCTCGGAGCGCTCGCCCTGACGACGGCGGTCATCTACCCGAAGCTACTCCGGGACCGCCGTCGCAAGCAGATAGAAGATCGGTTGCACCTGTTCATCACGCACATGACCGTCCTCTCGACGGCGAACATGGACCGCGTGCAGGTGTTTCGAATCCTCTCGGAGGAGGCGGAGTACAAGGAACTCGCGTTGGAGATGCAACGTATCGTCCAACTCGTCGATACGTGGAACCAGAGCTTGGACGACGCCCTGCAGATTCGGGCGAAGAAAGTGCCGAGCAAGCCGCTTTCCGACTTCTTCGACCGCCTCGCGTACACCATCGGTTCCGGCGGTGAGATTCAGGACTTCCTCCTCTCCGAACAGGACGTGGTGATTCAGAACTACGTTACCATCTACGAGGGCTCGTTGCGGAATCTCGAAGTGATGAAGGACCTCTATCTGTCGATGATTCTCTCCGTCACCTTCGCGCTCGTGTTCGCGACGGTGCTCCCCATCCTCACGGGGACGAATCCGACGATGACGGTCGGTGCGGTCGTCGTCATGTTCGCGTTCGTCCAGATGGGGTTTCTGTTCATGATACAGACGACGGCACCGTACGACCCGGTCTGGTATCACCCGGAGGAGAAGGGACGGACGGACTCCGAACGAAAAGTTCGAATCAGCGTCATCGTCGGAATCGTGTTGACCGTGATCGCTATCGTCATCTGTCTGCTCGTCCTGCTCGGCCGCACCTCCGTCGATCCCAGTTCGATACCGCTTCCCATCTTCGCGGCACTACCGACGACGCCGCTCGTGCTACCCGGACTGGTGGTCCGCCGGGAAGAGGGCAAGGTGAAAGAGCGGGACGACGAGTTCACGAACTTCATCCGCGCGCTCGGCGCGAGCGAGACGGCGAAACAGAGCACTACCTCGCGCGTGCTCAAAACCCTTCGAACGAAGGATTTCGGCGCGCTGTCCGACGACATCGACGACCTGTACAAGCGGCTTAGCATGCGAATCGAATCGGAACTCGCGTGGCGACATTTCACCGCCGACGCCCGCTCGTATCTCATCCAGAAGTTCAGCGAGATGTATCTCATCGGCAGGCAGATGGGTGGCGAACCGAAGCACCTCGGCGAACTCATCAGCGGAAACATGAACGAGGTCATGCAGTTGCGCGAGCAGCGCGAACAGTCCACGATGACGCTCATCGGCGTCCTCTACGGTATCACCGCCGCCTCGACGTTCGCGTTCTTCATCGGGCTCGAAATCGTCAATATCCTCTCGGGGATGTCCATCGGACTGAACACGCCGCAGTTCAACTTCGGGACGCTGATTCACACCGGTGTGTACAACAACATCATGATAGAGTACCTCCTCGTCATCATCATCCTCCTAAACTCGGTACTCTCCTCGCTCATGATACGAATCGTCGATGGCGGTCACAAGGTGAACGCCTACATGCATTTCGTCCTGCTGACGTGGGTCAGCGGGGTCGTTGCGTGGATCACTCGTATCGTCGTCGGGACGTTCTTGAACGTATAAGGTAGTTACTTATGAGTTTAGCACACAGAACACGAAAACGAACGCGAATCGTGGAGCAACGTCATGTCTGAAAAAGTCATCGCCGATTTCGTCGCACGCTACAGTCTCGATACCCAACCGTCGCCAGAGCCGGTGCGGGGTCGAATCATTCTGAGCCAAAAACGGCTCGTTTTGGCGACGAGCGAGTCGAAAACGACGATTCCGCTCACGTCGGTATTCGACATCTCGGTCGGACACGTTCCCTCCGAACTCGAAGGGTTCTTCCAGGACACAATCACCGTCGCGTTCGAGCGAGACGGTGCAGGCCATTCGGCGGTCATCGAAGCGGAAAACGATAACGTCGGGAAGTTCAAAGTCTTTCTCTTCAAGGCCATCCTGAGCGGCACGCCCGTGACGGTGAAACACCCGGCGCGAGTCGGCGGGCGCGTCACCGGCGAGACGTTCGAAACCGGAAAACTGCGTATCCAACCCGGAAAAGTCGAGTTCCTCTCGATTCCCGAACCGTTCGCGGTTGACCTCTCCGGCGTGAGCTATTTCCAGAAACAGGACCGCGACGTCGGCGGACAAACCCGAACCGTCGTTGCGATTCGACACAACGACAACGGACAGACAGTCACCTCCGAATTCGCCGTCGGTGCCGAGCGAAAACTGAACCTTCTCGGTCGCTATCTCCGCCTCGAATACGCCGAGATATCCCAGCGTGCGGAACGTATCGACGTCACCGAACAGGAGATGGAGGCCCTCGTCGCCATCTACTCCGGCGCGAACAGCGGCAACCTCGCGGGAGCGCTCGGTATCGACGCTGGCAGCGCCGCGATGGTTCTCACCGAAATCGAAAAGAAAGAACTGGTGGACCCCTCCGACGACGGACTGTCGTTGACGGCACCCGGAAAGATGCTCGTCAGCGACCGCATCGAGAAAGTGAATACGTAGCGCGGCGCGAAGTTCGGTTCATCTGGCGACCGATTCTATCGCAGATATTATATTCGATACAGGAAATATTAATAAACTGAACTATTTGTGGCCGTATGGAAGTCGCAATCGTTTCCGACATGCACGTGCCCGGCCAAGCGGAGCGGATTCCCGACGCGTTTCGTGAGCACATTCGGACGGCCGATCACGTTATCCACGCTGGCGACTTCGGCTCGGAGGACGCTCTCGTCGACGTGCAGGCGCTCGCATCGGATCTGACGGCCGTTTACGGGAACGCGGATCCCAACGACATCGACCTTCCGAGTGTCGCGTCGGTGGACATCGCGGGCGTGACGTTCGTCGTCGTCCACGGCATCGTCAACCCCGTCGAACGGGCGGTTTCCAGTTCCGAGGGCGTCGTCATGAATCGCGACGATTGGTTGGACGCGATTGCCGATACGGCGCGTGCGAGGAGCGACGAACCGGTGGTCGGAATCGGCGGACACACTCACGAGGTTGAAGACACGATGCACGACGGCGTTCGACTGTTGAATCCGGGGTCGGCAACGGGGGTCGGACCGGACACCGAGGCGACGATGCTGACCGTCGAAGTCGTCGATGGGGACCTCGACGTAACTCGGCACGAAGCGTAAAAGAGAACGGACGCCAACTCGCTCGGATTACTTTTCGCTGATCGAGCCACTGGCGATATTTCGTCCCCGCGTCTTCAAACTCACCTCGCGACGCTTTCTGACCTCCTCCAACACGTCGAGTTCGATGAGTCGTTCGAATATCTCCTCTACTTTGTCCACGTCCATCCCGAGGAAGTCCGGGATTTCGAACGCGGAGACGCCGGTGTATAGCGCCATCAACACCTCCTTTTCCGTCTCCGAGAGGTCGGCACCCGACTCGCTCTGCTGTTCGCCCTTCTGAAAGAGCGACCCGAGGAGGGAACAGCGCCGCGCTTTTCCGGAGATGTACGTCTGGATGCTGGTGCTTCCCTCCGAGTGCTCGACTTCGAGGACGGTTCGAGTCTCTCCTTCCACGGTTCGCTTTGCGGTGTCCACCTGCCCGATGTCGTCGAGTTCGAGCTGGATGAAGACGCCACTGGCGACCGCGATACCGACCTCGCCGACTTCGATTTTAACCCGAGCGCGCTCCCAGTCCGTATTCTGCACCACACCACCTTTGACGGCGGGGTGCTTGACGAGAATCATCGACTGGTTCAACATCGCGCCGTACAGCTTGGCCTCGAACTCCTCGATATCTAACTGTGAGGAGACGAGAAACACGTCGCCGTCGTACTCCAAACTGACGTAATCGGAGACGCTGGCGACCGACTGGTTCACGTCGTATCGGCCGCTCATGCCGCTGATCTTGGAGAGGGGAATGGTTCGTTTCCCGCCGTTTCCGGCGAGGATGAGCCGCCGGTTCGAAAGCAGAACGCGGCCGCTCGTCCAAGCGGCGTCCTTCAGCTTGTGGCCGCCTTTCATCGCTTGGAGGAACTTCCCCCTCGTATCCGTGATTTTGTATTCGCCTTCACTCATGAGTGAGAGAGATGGAAATCGTACCCGTTAGTTCGACCCGTCGGTGAGGTCGCCAACACGGTCCGCGAGTTCACTGATTGCGGCCGTCTGTTCCATGGTGGCACCAACGATGTCTTCGGTGGCGGATTCGACCTCCTCGGTCGTATCGCGCACGTCTTCGACGGTCGCCATGACCTGTTCGACGTTGGCGGCTTGCTCGTCGTTCGCCTCCGCGACTTCCGTCACGCCGGTTGCGGCCTCGTCCACCGCGTCCGCGATTTCCTCGAGGGCGATGAGGGCGTCTTCGATCTCCTCACCCGCATAGCGGACCTGCTGGTTCGATTCTTCGACGGCGACGACGGTTTCGTTGGCCTGTGACTGGATATCTTCGATGCGACCGGCAATCTCTTCGGTGTGCTCGCGGGTCTGGTTCGCGAGTTCTTTTACCTCGTCAGCGACGACTTCGAACCCGCTTCCGGCATCGCCCGCACGGGCGGCCTCGATGTTCGCGTTCAGTGCGAGGAGGTTGGTCTGGTCGGCGACTTCCGCAATAACCTCGATGACACCCTCTATTTCTGACATCTGGGATTCGAGTTCTGTGACGGTTTCCACGAGGTCGTCGCTCATCTCGATCACGTCGTCCGTCGCTTCACGCGCGCCTTCACTGGAGCCGAGACCGCTGTCGGCGGCCGCCTTCGCCTGCTCTGCCGCGGACGCGACTTGATCGGAACTCGCCGCGACTTCCTGCATGCTCGCGCTGAAGTTCTCCATCTCGGTTGCGACGGTCGAGAGAAGCGACGTCTGTTCGTCCACGCGTTCTTCGATGGTGTGTGCGGACCCGGAAGCTTGGTCTACCGACTCGGCGAGTTCGGACGCCTGTTCGTCGACCCGGCTTGCGAGGAGTTCGAACCGTTTCCCCATGTCGTTCACTTGATCGACCACGGAGATGAGCCGGTCGTCGACCACGCCGTATTCGTCCGTGAAGTCGGCACGGGCGGACAGGTTGCCGCTCCGCATGGCGGTCAGCGTGCTTCCGAGTTCTTCGACCAATCCAGTCACGCTCTCGTGGCGACGAGCGTCTTCGGTCCGATCGTTAACCGTCTCGACCACCGCGATGAGTTCACCGTCCTGATAGAGCGGTTTGGCGGAGAAGACGATTTCACGTTCCTCCCCGTCTTTCGTCATCATGTGGCTTTCGTCGCGGTAGAGTTGATGGTCGTCCTCGTCTTGTTCGATATTGAATTCGAGGTGTGCGTTCTCCGGCACTTCGAGGATTTTATCGGCAAGCGTCTTGGCACGGCGGCCGTCGGGATAGAACGCGGTACTCGCTTGCTCCGTCCCGATGGCTTCCGCTCGCGGCGTGCTGGTCAGTTCCTCGATAGAACTGTTCCACGCAACGACTCGGTGGTTGGCATCGAGCATGAACACCGGAACGCCGATGCCATCCAGAAGCGCCTCGTCATCGACGTTGAGCTCGTCCTCATCCTCGTCTTCGTCCCCCAGCAGTGATGTTTCGTGTGCTTCCAAACCGGCCTGCATGCCCGAAACACCAGCCCAGACCCCATCCACGAGTTCGGACTCGGCTCGCACGAGTTCGTCGGAAACCGCATCGTTTCCCTCCCCGAGTCGGTGGTCGAGTCGGTCGAACGTCGCTTCGATCATCGCCTCGAATGCCGCACCGTACGTCGCGGCGAACGCCGCCCCCGGAACCGCGGCGTCCGCGTGCTTGCGACCGAGTTGGGGAGCCTCCGCGATAGCTGCCTCGGTGTTCGAGAACAACCCGTTCAGATGCTCGATTTGCGCTCGCTGCAAATCGTCACCGGCGTTCGTCCCGCCGTACACGTCCGTGATAGAATCAGTCGATATGCTGTTCTGATCGGAGACAGTAACCGACTCGTTTTGTGTCCCTCCATCGAATTTTATACGTTTTTGAGACTCACCAGACATGTCGGAACCCAGAATAGTGTCCTTTAAAACCCGGATGAGCGAGTCCGTAACCATTGTTGGCGAATCAAGACACTAGGCGAATATAAAACTTTAGTAAAATCTCAAAAGAGATAACGAGGGCGTCGAAAACGTTGACAAAACGGTGATACTATGCCCGTCCGCCGAGCTTGGAAAGTGCGGAGAACGCACGCTTTCTCACCTCTTCGTCGTCGGTGGTGTCGACCAGCGTATCGAGTCGTTCACGTGAGCGCTCTCCGCCGACTTTTCCGAGACCGAACGCGGCCATCGCTTGTGCATCCGTCGTCGCTTCCGG
Source organism: Haladaptatus paucihalophilus DX253 (assembly GCF_000376445.1). Classification (NCBI taxonomy): domain Archaea; kingdom Methanobacteriati; phylum Methanobacteriota; class Halobacteria; order Halobacteriales; family Haladaptataceae; genus Haladaptatus; species Haladaptatus paucihalophilus. The sequence goes on from NZ_AQXI01000001.1 coordinate 924,516, forward strand.
GTCGGAGAGGACTTCCAAAAGCGCGGTTTCGACGGACTCACCACCGATCGTCGCGAGGCTGGTGACCGCGAATTGGGCAGTCATGCCATCGTCGGCGTCCAAGACGCCGACTAACGTTTCGATGGCCTCCCACCGATGTTGCGTGCCCGTAACTCGTCCGAGCAACCACGTGGCGTTCCGGCGTTGGTGCGCTTGGGAGCCTTCCTCGATGATATCGACGAGCGAACTGACGACGACACGGTGGTCGCTCGTGCTCAACTTCTGGACCATCGTCTCGCGGAGTTCGTGACTCTGCTCCGGCGGTACGTTAGAAAGCAGTTCGATCAACGAGAACACGGCGGCCTTCCGAACCGCTTCCGATTTGTCGCCCAGCAGACCGACGAGCGCGTCGAGCGGTTTCACGCTGCCGAAGTTACCGAGCGACCCGGCGGTGATTCGTCGGACCGCTTCCGCGGGGTCGTTGAGCATCCCGAGCAGTGCAGAGAGCGCTTCGTCGCCCTCTATTCGACCCAACGCTTCGGCCGTTTCGCGCCGGACGTCGACCTCCTCGTCGGTCCGCCGCTCGGCGAGATGCGACACGGCCCGCTTATCCTCGAGTCGCCCCAGCGCACGCGCAACGCGTGCACGAACCCGAGGGTCCGGGTCGGGGAGTCGACGAATCAGGTCCTCCGTCGCCGACCTGCTGCCGATTCGTCCGAGGACGTTTGCGGCGGCCATTCTAAGCTCCGGTTGATCGGACGTGAGCGCATCCGTAAGTTCCTCCGCTCGTGCCCACTCCGCTTTGCTACCGCTGATCTCCTCGCCAACGATTGCGCTGATGAGTTGTTCGACCGCTTCGCGCTGGTCGAGAGCGTCGATAGCGGCGGCTCGAACCGCACCGTTCGAATCGTCCTGTGCGGCCGTGGTCAGTGAATCAACAACTTCATCGTCCGGAACGTCGAGGTCGCCAAGGATTTCCGCGGCTCGCTGTCGGACGGTGTCGTTGTTGCTCTCGCTAAGCAACGTGACGAGGCGTTCGGCGTCTGCCTCTTTTTCGAGAGTGAACAGCGATGTCACGGGTTGGAATTACCGTACTGAATGAAAAACCTACCTTTCCGACAAGGAGTCGATACGCTCCGCTAGGCAATATGGCGTCGATAAAAGAAAGGGAAAAATCGTTTAGACCGTCACCGCGCTCTCTTGCGAGAGCGACTGCGGGATGCTTGCGCGGTAGAGGGTGACTGCACCGTACTGCGTGGTGAGTCGGAGTTCAACCGTCTGACCTTCACTGAGTCCGTAGACGCCGGACCCCGAGATTGCGGTTGCGTTCATTGTGATGGTGAAGCGGTCGTCCTGACTGTTAAGGACCGGCACGGAGTCATCCGTGTCCTTGATGGATGAGACGCTGAAGTTACCGGCATCGGCGGTATCGCTTTTCGTCAGCGTCGTGGCCGTGTTCGGGCCGATCCACTCGATAGTGGCCGTCGAGAGGTTGATGTCGTCCGAACCGGAACCGCGCATGACCGTCAGGTTGATTTCGTCAACGGTTTCGACGCCATTCGTAGCATCGTAGTCACCCGAGCTATTGAGGAGCGTCACGTTCCCGAAGCCGGAGACGACTTCGACGCGGTTGGACACCTGTGCCGTACTGTCTTGGCCCGTCTGTTCGGATTTCGACTGGAGGAAGCCCGCCGTGTTGATGAGCACGCCCGCCGCGATTGCGGCGACCAATACCATGGCGATGAACACGATGAGCGTCCCGATGCCGACCTGACCTCGATTGTTGAGGCGTTGTTGGATTGCGTCTTTCATTCTAATTACCTTAGACTGTCACCGCGCTTTCCTGCGAGAGCGACTGCGGGATGTTCGCGCGGTAGAGGGTGACTGCACCGTACTGCGTGGTGAGCTTGAGTTCGACCGTCTGACCTTCCTGCAGCGACTGGGCGCTGATCGCCGTCGCGTTCATCGAGATAGTGAAGCGGTCGTCCTGACTGTTGAGGACCGGCGCGGATGCATCCTCGTCCTTGATGTCAGAGACGTTGAAGTAGTTGCTACTTCCGGGCGTACCAGTTCCGGCGCTAGTTGCGTCAGCCTGGGACATATTCCCGGCGACCAACGTCTTCGCCTTGTTCGGACCGATCCACTCGATAGTGGCCGTCGAGAGGTTGATGTCGTCCGAACCGGAACCGCGCATGACCGTCAGGTTGATGTAGTCAACCTGTTCGTTATTTGTTACGTTCCCGAAGCCGGAAACGACTTCCACGCGGTTGGACACCTGTGCTGTACTGTCTTGACCCGTCTGCTCGGATTTCGACTGGAGGAAGCCCGCCGTGTTGATGAGCACGCCCGCCGCGATTGCGGCGACCAATACCATCGCGATGAACACGATGAGCGTCCCGATACCGACCTGACCTCTGTTGTTGAGGCGCTCTTGAATTGCGTCTTTCATGATTTCTCACTTCATGTCCGACCCGATATGTATCACGGTTCGGACGCTATGCGGAACGAATCAAAGGACCGTATTAAAACTACGTATCCAATTATCAGGCATGATATCGAATTTAGACGGCTCCAAACCAAAGAATACGCCCAATATTGTCGAGTAAAAATAGCTACTTGTGAGAATATGTCATCTAGACATGATTGAAAATATTATGAATAGAAATCCGATGATCGAGAACAAATAGTTAACCGACAACAAGAATCGGATGCCTTCGAAATCGTAGATGAACGCACTGACGGTCGTCGCGAGGGCCGCCGCGACGACGAGGGTAAAGCCGATCGAGAGATGGAACAGCGTCCGGCGACCGGTTCGTCGGTACGCGCGAACCGCGAATGCGACCATCGATAGTCCCGCGATAGCAAGTGTGACGCTAAAAACACCATAGAGAAGCTCTATCGTCTGCATGTTAGCGCTCCTTCAAGTCACGCCACACGTCGACCAGCGCGTTTTCGACCTCGGGCCGATTCTCGATGGACACGTCGATACCGTCACGCTGAAACGAAATCGCAACGGCATCGATGTCACGCCGGTACACCTTCGTTCGACGTCCCTCGTTCGAGAATTCCCGTCCGGTCAGTTCGAGTAGGTTCGCTTCCGTGAGTTCTTCGATTCGTCGGTAGCTCGTCGCTATCGGGATACCGAGTTCGTCGCTTAGCTCCTGTGCGGATTTCGGCTCGTGTGTTGCGTCGAGTATTTCGGCATTATATTTGTTGCCGAGAACTCTCAGCAGTTCCACAGACCCCATCGGTTATCGACTTTGATAACCAGACCATAAAAAGATACCGTCACCGTTCCTCTAGAAACTTATCATGAGAAAATTTGAATTGTAGAGAGCTGCACTCGACGGAAAAGCGAATCTCCCTCGACAGCCGTCGGCGGAACAGTAAAGTGGACTCCAACAGGAGAACCAGTCATGTCAAAAACTGTTTCTGCGTTGCAGGTGTTGGTCTTCCGACTTGAAGACAAACAGTACTGTATCGATATAGCACATATCGACGAAATTGTCGATAGACACGAATTGACTAAGCTTCCCGATTCGAAGCCGCACGTCGAAGGCGTCATGGACCTCCGTGGCACGACGACGACTATCGTCAATCCGAAGACGGTGCTCGGATTGTCCGGCTCGGGGACCGGGAACCGCGTTATCGTCTTCGAGACGGAGGACGAACGGAGCATCGGGTGGGTCATCGACGAGGTGAATCAGGTCATCAGTCTGGACGATGTAGAGGTGGACGAGTCGGTCGAGAGCCAGTCGGTTCACGGCGTCATTCGACAGGACGGCGAGTTCATCATCTGGGTAAAGCCCTCCGCAATCAACGTCTGAGAGTGACAGGTCGCAACGAACTCGAGGGTCTCGTCTCATCCCGTTCTACCGTGCCCATTTGCCGCCGGTTTCCGCATCGAGCGCGACTTTTCGTAGATGGGCGGTACCCGATATCGGTAGGTCCGTCCGCTCGACGAATTGCTTCCCGGGTCAGCGACTCGAAAGTAGTGAAACCGTAATCGTGAGCACCGAACGTTTTCCGAAGTCTATCGCTGGTACGACCGGTGTTCGGCCCGGCGGCGAGAATCGCGGGTACGACCATCTTGGCGGGTCCTAAGACCGTCCTTCGTCGTGGTCAGTATGCGTATAACAAAGAGGCAAAACGGGTATTCGTAATTACCGTTCAACCCCCGATGCCGGACACCGGGGGGAGCTGAACACAGCAGAGGCGAGTTACCTATGAGATTCCCGAACGCTAGACGAACAGTCTATCGAAGTCGCACCGTCCATCGGAACAAACACCAGCTATCGCTTCGTCGGCAATGAGTGACAACAACTTCTCGGAGGTATTCGGCTAATGTGTGGTATCATCGCCCGAGTTGGCGAAACGAAAGACGCTGTGGACGAACTGCTCGTCGGTCTCGAAAACCTCGAATATCGGGGCTACGATTCGGCCGGGCTGGCCGTGAAAAACGGCAGTGGTCCCGCGGTCTTCAAACGCGAAGGACAGATTTCCCACCTGAAGGACATGCTGATAGACGAGGTGCCTGCGGGCGGACTCGGTATCGGTCACACACGGTGGAGTACGCACGGTCCGCCGACCGACGAAAACGCACACCCGCACACCGGTTGCGCCGGGCAGGTCGCCGTCGTTCACAACGGCATCATCGAGAACTACGAATCGCTCCGGGCGGAGCTTTCGGACCGCGGTCATACGTTCGAGAGCGACACCGACACCGAAGTGATTCCCCATCTCGTCGAGGAGCACCTCGACCGAGGGGCGACGCCGGAACAGGCGTTCCGACGGACTATCCGTCGGCTCTCGGGAAGCTACGCCGTCGCGATGTTGGTCGAGGGAAGCGACGCGGTGTACGCGACTCGCTCGGGGTCGCCGCTCGTCCTCGGCGTCCAGGACGGCACGTACTTCCTCGCAAGTGACGTTCCCGCGTTTCTGGATTTCACCGACGACGTGATATTCCTCGACGACGGGGATGTCGTCGTTATCGAACCGGGCGGCCACGAGATAACGAAACTCGACGGCACGCCGGTCGAACGAGCCGTCCAGACCGTCGATTGGGACCCCCAAGACGCCGGGAAGGGTGGCTACGAGCACTACATGCTCAAGGAGATTCACGAGCAACCGACGGCGCTTCGTCAGACGCTTCGAGGACGTATCGAACACGTCACTGGCGACATCTCCCTTGAGGACTTCCCGGAGGGGACGTTCGACGGAATTCGGCGCGTCCAGTTCGTCGCCTGCGGGACGTCCTACCACGCCGGGCTCGCCGGAAGCCACTTCATCGAGAGTCGCGGCGTCCCGTCGCAGACGTTCCTCGCCAGCGAGTACGCCGTCTCGACGCCACCGGTCGACGACGAAACGCTCGTTATCGGCGTCACGCAGAGCGGCGAAACCGCTGATACCCTTTCGGCGTTGCGACGTGCGAACGCGAGCGGCGCACGGACGCTCGCACTGACGAACGTCATCGGTTCGACCGCCGCCCGCGAGTGCGACGATGCACTGTTCATCCGCGCCGGTCCGGAGATCGGCGTCGCCGCCACGAAGACGTTCTCCTCACAGGTCGCGTCGGTGTCCCTCCTCGGCGAACGAATCGTCCGGGACGTCGTTGGCCATCGGAGCGAGGACATCGAAGCGGTGTTGTCCGCATTCGCCGACCTTCCCGACCACGTTCAACAAATCCTCGACTTCACGAAGGCCCATCGTATCGCGAAACGGTATCACGACAGCGATGCCTACTTCTTCATCGGCCGCGGGACGGCTTTCCCGGTCGCGTTGGAAGGGGCGCTCAAATTCAAGGAGATATCGTACGAACACGCGGAGGGCTTCGCGGCGGGCGAGTTGAAACACGGACCGTTGGCGTTGGTAACGCCGACGACCCCGGTATTCGCGGTGTTCGACGGCCAGAACGACGAAAAGACGCTCAGCAACGTCAAGGAAGTAGAGGCCCGTGGCGCACCGGTTATCGCGGTCACGAGCGATGCAAACGAGACGGTTTCCCAGCACGTGGATGACGTGTTAACGATTCCGGACACGCATCCCGACGTGGCGGGGGTCCTCGCCAACGTGCAATTGCAACTGCTCTCGTACCACGCTGCTGCCCTGCTCGACAGACCCATCGACAAACCACGCAACCTAGCGAAGAGCGTGACTGTCGAATGAGGCGGTCGGGTAATCCTCGCTTACCCACCAGAACGAAACTGAACGGTCGGCGCGGTTTAATCGCAGTCCGACCGCATTTTCGACACATATGAACGCCGTCGTCCTCTCTCTCGACGCCGAACTCGCATGGGGGTATCACGACTTCGAAGAGGTACCCGAACACGTCGAGAGCGCTCGCACATCGTGGTCGCGGCTCCTCGCACTGTTCGACGAGTTCAACGTCCCGGCCACGTGGGCCGTCGTTGGCCATCTCTTTCTCGACTCGTGTGACGGCACACATGCGGGGCATCCGACGTCGACCGGCGACTGGTTCGACCGAGACCCCGGCGGCGTTGCGGCACAACACCCGCTCTGGTTCGGCGACGGACTCGTCGATTCCATCGTCGATGCCGACGCGAACCACGAAATCGGCTGCCATACGTTCTCCCACGTCGAGTTCGGTGACGAGGAAACCGACCGCGAGGTGGCCGTCGCGGAAGCACGGACGGGGTTGGAGGTGGCGGACGATGCGGGACACACCCTCGAATCGTTCGTCTTTCCGCGGAACAACATCGGCCACCGGGACGTGCTCGCCGCCTACGGCTTCACCTGCTACCGCGGCGAAAGACCGGAACTCTGGTACGACGGGTCGCGCTTCGACTCGCTGGGTAAGCTCATCGACCTGACCGTGAGCAAGACGAACCCGCCGCTGGTCGACCCCGAGGTGGACGAGTACGGACTGGTGAACATCCCCGCGTCGATGTTCCTGTTCGGCTACGAGGGACGGGTTCGGACCGTCACGGAACGGCTCTGGGACGACCCGCTCGTCCGGTCGGCCAAACGGGGCATCGACCGCGCCGCCGACGCCGAGGACGGGATTTTCCACCTCTGGATGCACCCGAACAACTTCACGGAGGAGCGGGATTTCGAGCGGTTGCGAACCATCCTCGAACACCTCGCCGCCCGGCGCGACGAGGCCAGACTGCAAGTCCGGACGATGGGGGACGTCGCCGGTGAGATTCGCGGTGTCGACCCCGCGACGACGCGGACGCCCATCGGTCCGCGGTAACCGTTCGGTGGGTTCGCTTTTCGCGGATGCGTTTTCACGGCTTCCCAGCGGCGCGTCGGTCGGGACTGCGCGGATGTGGCTGACGCTATCGACACCGACCACTTTTCGGGGGCGAGTACGGTCGCGGCTCGCTTCGCTCGCCGTCCCCGGTGCGATGACTTCGAGCGTCGTTCGTTGTTCGCATCCGGCGGCCGGTCACGCACACCCATCCCGACGAATCGACGAGGAAAATTTCGAGTAGACCGAGCCGGAACGCCTGAAATCAGCCCATAACAAAGCGAATCCCGGTGGTGAATCCGAGAGAGCCACGGGCAGGCATCTGCCCCGGCAACGATAACCTATGTCGATGGAAACTGCGAGCCCGGAGCGGGCGTTCGTCCTCGGACTGGACGGCGTCCCATGGGATTTGATTCGCCGATGGACAGGGGAAGGAAAGCTACCGAACTTCGCTCGGTTGCTCGAAGAGGGGGCCGCCGGACCGCTCACGAGCACGACACCGGACGCGACGCCGCTCGCGTGGCCGACGATCGCCACGGGTGTATGGCCCGACAAGCACGGGCTGTACGGCTTTCAGCATCTGGAGAAGGGGTACACCCACCGAATGAACACCAGTGCGGACGTTCGTCGGCCGGAACTCTGGGACATCATCTCGCCCGCCGTCGTCGGCAACGTTCCGATGACCTACCCGGCGAGCGACATCGACGGGTCGCTCGTCACGGGGATGATGACGCCGGAGATGGACGACGGATTTACCCACCCGCCCGAACTCGCGGACGAAATCAAAGACACCATCTCCGACTATCGAATCGGACTGTCGTGGGACGAGTACCGCGACCGCCCCGACGAGTTCCGCGAGGAACTGTCGAAACTGCTCGACACGCGGCGGACCCTGATGCGACGGCTGATGGAGGAAGACTGGCGCCTGTTCTTTTTCGTCTACACCGCGCCGGACCGCCTCCAGCACCTCATTTGGGAGGACGACGTGCTCCTCGAACACTACCGCGAACTCGACGCCATCCTCGGCGAGGTGATGGAGTACCTCGAATCCCGCGATGCGGTGTTGTTCGTCGTCTCCGACCACGGCTTCGGCCCGATTTCGCGGTTCGTCTTCCTCAACACGCTCCTCGAACGCGAGAACCTGCTGATGCGGAAGAGCGGCGACGGAACGCGGGGGACGCTCGCCAAAGTCGGGTTGACGAAGGACCGCATCGAGGGGTTGATCTCTCGCCTCGGCATCAACGAGAAGACGCTCATCGAACACCTACCGCGGCAACTGGTCGATTCGGTCGCCGGCCACGTTCCCGGAGACCACAACCTCTACGACGTCGATTTCAGCGAGACGGTCGCGTTCGCTCACGGGTCGGGTAACGTCTACGTCAACGACACCATGCGATTCGACCCCGGCGTCGTCTCGCCATCTGACGTACCCGCACTCAAGGAGGACCTCCGTTCGTTGTTCGAGGGGTTGACCGACCCCGAAACGGACGAGGAGGCGTTGAACGTCTACGACGGCGACGAACTGTTCCCGACCGACCCCTACTCGCCAGACCTCGTGGTGAAGGGCGACGAGGAGTACGAGACGGCGGTGTCGCTGACGCGCTCGGTGTTCTCCGACAGTGGCAGCAAAGTCGCCAGCCACCGTCCCGAGGGAATCTTCTTCGCGTGGGGAGCGAGCGTCGAGGCCGAATCGACGCCCACCGACGCGACCGTCGCGGACGTGGCGCCGACGCTTCTTCACTCCCTCGACGAAGCGGTTCCGTCTGACGCCGACGGTCGCGTCCTAAAGGAGATATTCCACTCGCGGTCGAAACCCGGTCGCCGCGCCGTTTCACAGCGTGATTACGGCGATTCCGAGTCCTCCGATGCCGTCGAAGCGGACTTCGACGACGTGGAGGACAGACTCCGCGGACTGGGGTATATGGAATGACCGAGGGTTCCGCTTCGACACCTCGAACGGCACCACGCGACCGAACGATTCTCATTACGGGCGGTGCGGGCTTCGTCGGCAGTCACCTCGCCGAGTCCCTCGCACGCGACAACGACGTTCGAATCCTCGACGATTTCTCCACCGGAAAGCGCGGCAACGTCCCGGCGGACGCCACGCTCATCGAGGGCGACGTCCGCGACCCGGAAGCCGTCGCCGAAGCGATGGCCGACGTCGATATCGTCTTTCACGAGGCCGCGATGGTCAGCGTCTCCCGGTCGGTCGAACACCCGCTTCGAAGCCACGCCGTCACCGGAAACGGTTCCCTGGTCGTCCTCGACCGCGCCCGGCGCGAGGATGCACGCGTCGTCCTCGCCTCCAGCGCCGCGGTGTACGGCCACCCCGACGCCGTTCCGGTCGTCGAATCCGAGCACAAGCGACCCACCTCGCCGTACGGCATCGACAAGCTGACCGCCGACCAGTACGCCCGCCGATTTTCGGACCTCTACGGGATTGAGACGGTCACCCTCCGCTACTTCAACGTCTACGGCCCGCGCCAGAACCCGGAGTACAGCGCGGTCGTCCGAACCTTCCTCGACCAAGCGCGCCGAGGCGAGGACATCACCATCCAAGGCGACGGCACCCAAACCCGCGATTTCGTCCACGTGGACGACGTGGTGCAGGCGAACTGCCGCGCCGCCACGACCGACCGGACCGGCGAAGCGTTCAACGTCGGTACCGGCGAAAGCGTTACGATTCGAGAGCTCGCCGAGACGATTCGTTCGGTCACCGACTCCTCCTCGGATATCGTTCACACCGACCCCAGACCGGGCGACATCGACCACAGCAGGGCGGACATTACGAAGGCGAGAACCGCACTCGGCTACGAACCGACCGTCTCGTTGTCAGACGGCCTCGCCGAACTGGTCGAAGGACCGACGGTCTGATCGACGCCTTTCGAGCGGTTCAGGGACGCCATAACAAAGTTACTCTCGCTCCTCGTAAGGAGTGTGGAAGGGTGGCTCAGTGGTAGAGCACCACCGACTCGTCGGTGGGAGCTTGATAGGCTTCGCGTGGTTCGAATCCCGCCCCTTCCGTTTTTGCGAGGAACGGACGTGACGAGAAAAATCGAACGCGGGGATTCGAATCCTGCCAGCGGCACGCCCGCGCACGTCGAACGTCAGTGAGACGAGCAGGAACCGTTGGCTTCGGTTCGAATCCCGCCCCTTCCGTTTTTGCGAGGAACGGACGTGACGAGAAAAATCGAACGCGGGGATTTGAAGTAAACGAATCACAGCCTCAACACCGACCTCGACGTGATGGGTACACTGTGAAATACTGTTTTCGTCTCAAATTCTACTAAATGCCAATGTGTGACACTGATTGCTACTAAAAAGTACTAAATAGTACTATTTCCTATTTTGCGCGGCGTCCCGGGGGCGAAACCGCTCGGTCGAACGAAACGGGAGCACGGCGGCGACCAACTCGACGCGGCGACGACCGCTGAAGGCGACCGCTCCGGTGACGCTTCGCGTCACCGTCGCTCACCGCCGCGCGGTTTCCGTCTCCGTTTCTCCGGTTCCCGTTCCTCAGCCAGTGCTGTCGGTGCCGACCTCCGCATCGACGACCCCCGCTCACTTCGTTCGCGGGGACAGCGGCGGCGGGCGAGTCTGTAAACTCGCCCGCCGCCCGGTCCACCACCGTATCATCGCCCTCGTCCGGTGTGCCATCGACTTCGATGGGAGCCACAGCGGAAGGAAAGCGGGCCGATCGGTCACCATCGCGGCGACCGGTCGGCCATTCGTCGAGCGGTCGAGCCTTCGTCGAAACTAGGACGGGCGACCGACCGAACGGGACGAAAAGAGTCGGCTGTGACGGTCGCTCACGACAACACGGCGACGACGCGGCGGAGGTCGAGCAGGCCGCTCACTGTTGCGAGTCCGGCCCAGACCGCTCCGCCGAGCAGCACGACGGCGACGAGCGAGAGCGGGCCGGAGACGAACGGGAGGGCGGCGAAGACGACGGCGGACATGGCGAGCGTGATACCGAAGACGAACGCGACGTGGCGGAGCAGGCGCGAAACCGACAGGTCGAGTTCGTGGTGCACGACGTAGAGGTTGACCAGCACGTACACCGAGTGGGTGGCGACGGTGGCCCACGCCGCGCCGACCGCGCCGAGCGAGGGGATGAGGACGAGGTTGAGCGCGAAGTTGGCCGCCGAGGTCGCGCCCTTGGCCCACGCCCGCTCCCGCGCTCTCCCGAGGTAGTCCAGCGCGTCGCTGGTGATCAGGGTCACGGCTTCGAGGACGACGTAGCCGGAGAACACCTGCACGACGGGAACCGCCCCGGCGTACTTATCGCCGAACACCAGCGTCACCGCGGGTCCGGCAACGAGCACCAACCCGGCGGCGGCGGGGACGTAGAGGAGGAGCGTGTGCCGGAACGTCGTCTCGTAGAGGCGCGCGGCGGCGGTCCGTGCGTCCTCCGCCTTCTGCTCGCCGTAGGTCGGCGAGATGGTGAACCCGAGGGAGGCCGCGGGTGCCTGAATGAACGTGGCGATGTTCTTGGCGAGGTAGTAGTAGCTGACCGCGACCGGTCCAACGATGGCTCCGACGAGGATGGTGTCGATGCGCTTGTCGAGGACGTTCGCGCCTTGGGTCGCCGTGAGCGGAACGCTGTACCGGAGGACGCGCCGCGAGAGTCCGTCATCGGGCGCGTCAGCGCTGTCGATGGTCGCGTAAAACTTCCAGTAGAGGACCCCGAGTCCGACGACCGTCGCCAGTCCGTAGCTCACGACGTAGCCGAGGAGCGCCCCGCCAGCGCCGCCGAAGACGAGGACGCCGACGACGACGAAGACGATGAGGCTCGCGCTTCCGGTCGCCCGCGTCACGGCGCTCCACGTCACCTTGTTGAACCCTTGGAACACGACGACGGCGAACGTCGAGAGAGAATAGAACGCGATGTACGCCCCGCCGAAGGTCATCAGCGGCGCGAGGTCGGGTTGGTTGACGAGGCGGGCGATGGTCCCGGAAAAGAGGGTGAACGCCGCGGCCACGACGACGACGGCGGCGAGTCGGTATCGAAGCGCGGCGCGAAGGACGTAGGGCACCTGTCCCGGGTCGTTCTCGCGGTATTCGGTAACGTACCGGGCCGCCGACTTCGAGGTGCCGAGGTCGGCGAACAGCCCCGCGACCCCGAACACCGCGAGCGCGCTGCCGAGGATACCGTACTCGGTGGGGGTGAGCAGGAATCGGGTGAGGACCAGCACCAGCAATCCGTTCGAGGCGATGTGAATCGTTCGGGCGCCCAGCGTCGCTTTGAAACCGCGTGCGAATGATTTTGCGTCCATTATCGGCTGCCTCCGTGGTGTCGTCCGTGCGTCTGGTGTCGTCGGTTCGTCATCGGATGTAGTAGAGGTCGAACCCGCCGCCTGACTGCACCCGGTTCACGCCGGGGCGACTCTCCAACGTTCGGAACCCCTTCTTCGGGAACCGAAGTCCGCGATAGACGGCCAGTTCGCGCTCCCGTGCGGCCTGCGTCACCGGCAGATAGCGCGGGCCGTCGAAGACCCGCTTCAGTCGAGCGGCGGTGAAGTTCTCCTCGGTGGCGTTGTAGTTGCCGTATATCCCCTCCCCACGGAACTCGGCGTCCCGGCTCCGCTCGAACCCGAGGATCGCGTCGGAGTACCGTTCACCCGGCGCTCGAAGCCCCGTGAACGTCGCGTCTCCGCGGTGGGATATCGCCGCCGAAAAGCCCGTCATCTCGCCGTCCGATACCTGCCCGGACGGCTGGTACATGTACGGCGAGTGGAAGACGGTCAGCAACGAGAGGACGAGCATGACCGCGAACAGCACCGCCGCGACCGCGCCGAGCCCCCCGTCGGGGCGCACCGGAAGTTTGGTCCCGAGCGCGCCCACGCCGCGGGCGAACGCGACGCCGCCGAGCATGGTGATTGGAACCATGATGAACCCGAGGACGCGGAAGTGGAACTGGCCGTAACTGGCGGCCAAGAAGGCCACGAAGAGGATGCCCAGCGGGAAGGTACCGACCGCGATGTACTTGCTGAACGCGCTGGCGTCGGTCCCGCGGACGCGGTTGAACAACCCGCCGAGCATGAAGAACCCGGCGATGACGAGGAAGACGAAGCTAACGAGAAAGAGCTTCAGGAACAGCAGTTTGATGCTGCCGCCGAGTTGCGAGAGGCTCGCGGCCGCGTGGGCGGAGTCGGCACCCGCGGTCGGGTCCGAGAGGAGGCTGCTGATGAGCGCCTTCACCGCCCCGCCCGAGCGCTGATGGAACGGGGACCACGCGAGGAACATCGCCGTGAGGAAGAACGTCTGTGCGTACAGCGGGCGATGTCGAGCGATGGCGTGTTCGTCGTGGAACAGTCGGTACAGGAACTGCACGAAGACGACCCCGCCGAACAGCAGGATGAGGTTGGCGGCCTGCTGTGGATGGACGAAAACGATGGCGAGCGAGGACAGCGCGAGGAGCGCTCCGGCCCCGGTTCCGAACAGCGGGACTCCCCGCGGGTTCGTCGCGGTGACGTACTTCGCCACGAGGTAGATGACCAGCGGGAGGAACAGTATCGCTTGCGAGGTCGGGTGGGGCATGACGAAGACGCTGATGGCGTTTATCGGGAGCAACAGGAACCCGGCGAGCGCCGCGTAGGTGACCGACCGGTCGTCGTCCACCACGACGCTCACGCCCAAGGGAACGAACAGCAGGTAGACGAGGACGAACGCGGAGACCATCACGAGCATGGCTCGCGCGAGCGGAACCCCCGTCGCTTCGTGAACGACGATGGCTATCGTGTGCGTCCCGGGGTAGAGCAGGTCGTAGGTGGGCATCGCGCCCGAAAGGATGTCCTTCGTCCAGCCGAGGTGCGTCAGCGAGTCCCCCGGCCCGTAGAAGTGATAGCCCCTGATGAGCGGAAGCGACGCGACGGAGAGGACAGTCGTCCCGCCGAGGACGAGTCCGAGCGAGCGGTACCAGTCGGGCGTGGACACCGCGACTCCGACCCCGAGGAAGAGTGCGATGCCCGAGCCGACCCAAAAGAGGAGCGGCGTCGCTCGGTAGATCGAGAGTTCGTAGGCTCGCGCTGGCGAATCGTGTGCGATGAAAACGCCGACGGCGAGCGCGCAGAACCCGAGAACGAGCGCCGCCTTTTCCGGTCGGTGTGCGAACGTACGTGCCATTTAGTCGTCACCAGCGTCGCCGGATTCACCCTTTGTTATAGACCGCCTGATTGGTACCGGCCCGAATGAGGAGGTCGGTGGCGAACCCGGCGACGTCGATTTTGTCCGCGAGCAAGCGTTCGCGGCGGCGACGGAACGTGTCGTGGTTCGCCGTTCGGACGAGCGACTTCGCCTTCTCGACCGCCTGCCGGTCGTCCGCCGTCGAATAAAGCAACCCGTACTCCGCGAGTTCGAGGAAGTTCGTCATGTCGTCCCGCCCGGCGAACGACTGGGCGCGCACGGACGGCGTGCCGAGGACGGCCGCCTCGGTCGCCATCGTCGCCGAATCGCCGACGTAGAGGTCGGCGAACGCGAGCAGGTCGTGGACCAGATGGGGCGGGACGGGAAGCTGGTACGACGCGAACTCCTCGGGCAAGTCGGATTCGCTGGAGACGTACAGGTCGCCGTGGTCCGCGAGGAACGACACGAGGTCACGCTTGGCCTCGTGAGAGAACCCCGCCTCGCCCACGTCGTGAAGGGCCGACCACTCCCGGAACCGAACGAAGAAGTACGGGTCGGTCGGCTCGATGCCGTACTCCCGAAGACGGTCCGGGTCGGGCGAAAACCGGTTCGGGTGGAGGTACGCGAGTTCGTGGAACCCGTCGTAGCGCACGTGCCCGTCGCCGAAGTCGTCCCGGAACCGCTGGGGCGTACAGACGATGTGGGCGAGCGGCGTCATGATGCGATGGGACTGGACGCCTTCGTTGTCTATCCAGACGACGCTTCGCGACCCGACCAGCGGCGCGACGTGCGAGACGGCCACGCCGCCGATGGCCGTCATCACGTCGGGTCGGATGCGGAGCGCCTCCCGGAATAGCCGGGCCTCGTAGGTCGCTTGCACCCGCGCGAGTTCGGTTATCGAATCGGCGGTTCCCGCGAGGACGGTGTGGTCGATGTCGTACTGTTCGAGGAGCGACAGCGCGATGTCCTTGTCGCGGGCGAAGACGAACACCTCGTGGCCGCGTTGCTGCAGCGCGGAGATGATTCCCCGATAGAAGTGGACGTGGGCCGGATGCTGGATGGTGATGATGATTCGCATCAGACGACGGATTCGTAAACCGCGTGAATTCGTTCTCCCATGCGTTCGAGGCTGATGTCGCGGACGTTCTCGCGGCCGTTCGAGCGGCGCGGCGAGGAGAGCACGTCCACCAGCCCGGCGACGAGTTCGTCGTCAGACTGGCAGACGTGCGACGGCGAGACGTCCGCGATGCGTTCGGCCACGTCGCCGACGTCGGTCGTCACGACCGGCACGTTGCAGGCCATCGCCTCCTTGACGGAGTTCGGCGACCCCTCGCTCTTGGAGGGGAGCAAGAGCACGTCCGCCGCGTTGTAGTAGGTGGACATCTCGTCGTGGGGTACCCCGTACACGCTCTGGAGTTCGACGAGGCCGTCCACCTGCTTCGCGGCGGCCGTGACCACGCGCTCCGCCCGCGGGAAGTCCTTTACCTCGCGCGTCGGCGGGTAGGGAAAGAGGACGTGTTTGGCGTCCCGACTCCACCCGACTGCATCGCGCGCCTCGTCCTTCGGTTGGGGTGAGAACCGCGAGAGGTTGATTCCGTGGGGGATGACGTGACACGGGGCGTCGAGTTCCGCCGCCATCGCGTCCGACATGACGATGACCGCATCGCAGTGACGTGCACAGCGTTTGCTCAACCAACCGTACTCGCCGAGCAGGTCCGACCCCCACAGCGAGAGCACGACGGGCAGTCGAAGTTGTGCCAGCGCCATCGGCGCGGTCAACCCGTAGTTCGCGTGTATCAGGTCGTAGTCTCCGATGGAGTTCCGGAGGACCGTCGGGAGGAATCGCAGGTAATCCGTCGGCGTCCGGCGCGTGACCGATTCGCGGGCACGGTGGGTTCCCGGCGGCGCGAGTGTCTCTCCGTGGACGCCGCGCTCCGCGAGAACCCGCAGTTGTTCGTTGTAAAAGCGGGCGTCTGTATTCGTCACGAGGTTCAGCACCTGCAGTGACTCCTGCTGGGTGCTAGTCCTCGGCTGTGAAGTTCCTCTCGACACGTTGCCGAAGTCGATGGCCGAGTCGGCCTTTGTTATCCACCGCTTTCCCGGTTGCAGGAGTGGCGTACCGAAAAGAGTCGTTTTCGTTACCGGTGGGTCACCGCGACCGTCCGTTCGATGCGTTCCTTCGGAACCACGGCGGTCGTTGCGACGTCCACGATGACGTCGGTGAGGTTCACCTTGTCCGAGAGGTACTCGTCCCGGCGTTTCCGGAGGCGCTCTTTCGCCGAATCGTTCGCGAGAATGATGAGCGCCTGTGAGAGAACGTCGTCGAAATCACGGAGGTTGTGGATGAGTCCCTCGCGTTCGAGCTCGACGAAGTTTCCCATATCCGACTCGCCGACGAAGGAGTTCGACCGAATCGCGGGCGTGCCGAGCAGGGCCGCCTCCGTCACCATCGTCTGGGTGTCGGCGACCAGCAGGGACGCCTCCGCCAGCGCGTCGTGGAGCAGTGCGGGATGGAGGTCGAACTCGTGCGATTCGCCGGGGGCAGGGTTACCCCCCTCGTCGGAGACGAACACCGTGACGTGCTCCGAGAGGGCCGAAACGAGCTCCCGCCGTTTTTCGGGCGAGAATCCGGAGTGGCCGACGTCGTGGTGGGACCCGAAGGCGTTGAACCGCACGATGGCGTACTCTTCGTCCGGGCCGACCCCGAGGCGGTCCCGAATCGTCGGGTCGGGGTCGTACACGTCTGGGTGGAGGTAGGCGAGTTCCTTGAACCCGCGGAACTCGTAGTGGTTCGCACCGAGGTCCTTGCCGAAGGTGTGCGGCGTGAGGAACGTGTCCACGAACGGCCGGGCGGCGATGTGGTCGAACGTCGTCGGTTCCGAGTCGGCGACGACGACGACCGGCGTCCGCGACATCGCACCGGCGTGGGCGGCGTAGGACCCGACGCCGAAGATGAGGTCGGGGTCGTATCGACGGGTCCGCCGGAATATCTGGACGTAGTGCTGTGGCAGTTCGCGGAACAGCGAGTACTTCGTCGTCTCGCACTTGCCGTATATTTCGTGCGGGAGGTCGTGGTACTCCAGCAGGGCGCGGGTACAGCCGTAATCACGCCCGAGGACGAGCACGTCGTGACCTTGCTCTTGCAAGTCCTCTATCGCGTGCCGATAGAGGTGGACGTGCGCGGGCGTGTTGGTGAAGAACAGGTATCTCATCCTCGGACGAACTGGTATGCCCGTTTGGCGGCGTCCATGGTCGTGCCGCTCGATTCGACGAGGTAGTAGGGAACGAGGTCGGCACCGAACTTCGCCTTGTACCGACAGAGCCGCTCCGTGTTCGCGCCCATCAGGTCGTAGGTCGTCACAGACTCGACGGGCGGGTCGTCCACGATATCCTGAATGATGCGCCAGTGGACGAGACTGTTCACGCTGGTGCCCTCATACACCGAGCGGGCACCCCCTTGCCAGAAGTACGCGGCGTCGTTGGAGTAGAGGGCGGTGATGCCGGTCAGATAGTTCCCGTCGTCGTCGCGGGCGACGTAGGTTTGGGCGGCGTCACCCAGCCCTTCCCAGAGGTCGCGGACGTAGTTCCACGACAGACCGAGGGTTTCGTCCTGTTCGTCGTACCGCTCGACGGTGTGTTCGAACACGTCGCGCGCGCCGTCGGTACCCTCGCGGGTGACGGTCACGTCGAGGTCCTCGGCGTCGCGGATTTCCCGCCGGAGACTCTTGCTGAACGATTTCTTCACGGCGTCGGCCG
Organism: Haladaptatus paucihalophilus DX253; assembly: GCF_000376445.1. Lineage (NCBI taxonomy): Archaea > Methanobacteriati > Methanobacteriota > Halobacteria > Halobacteriales > Haladaptataceae > Haladaptatus > Haladaptatus paucihalophilus. Next base: position 942,586 of record NZ_AQXI01000001.1, read on the forward strand.
TGGTCGATTCCAAGTCCAATTCGTACGTGAAATAGGGTTCGACGCTCAGGTCGCCCCACGAGTAGGGTCGGGGGTCGCCGTAGTCGGTGCCACAGATCATGCGAAACAGGGTCAGCCCGGACTCCATCTGTTCGCCCACGCGCTGTGCCATGGGTGAATCGAAACCGACTCGCGCTAGCCGCCCGGTGTAGTCGGTTCGAATCCGGTCGAGCACCGTCTCGGTGAACTCGCGGTTGACTTTCTCCTGTTTCCGTCGCTTCGGACTCGTGGGCATCAGTATCGGTCCCAGCCGCGGAATCGCCATGCCCGGCGGCGGCGACATCGCGGCGGTTCCGAGCGGCCCGTTCCGAACGACGACCGGGAGCAGGGCGATAGCCTGCTGTCCCTTGAATCCCCCGTACAGGTGGAGTTCCCCCGGCGCGTGCCGCTCGATGGCGGTCAGCGCGGCCGGTCGGTGAAACACCTCGAACCCGTCGCTGGGGAGTGCATCGTCCCATTCTGTAATATCTAAACGTTCGACTCTCATTCGTCGTCTCGCCAGTCGATAACGGTGGTTTTCACTTTGTTATCCCCCACCTGCCGACGAGAAGGCACCACGGAACGGCAGGTAGGCCGTCGCTACGACGAACGAGAGAGAACTATCGACTTCATACTCGCGCGACTCATCGACCGTGGACGCTCGCAGTTCCGGTTCGACTCTTGGAAGCGGTGCCGATGCGGTCGGCGAGTTCGCCCGGCGGACCGACCCACGCACCGCGCTCTATCGCGGACTCGATGAGGCGACGATAGAGGCGTCGGTGACCGGGGAACTCGTCGGCGAACATGCGCGGATGCCACAGCACCGTCATCACGGCGTCGTTCTCGGCCGCTTCGTCCAGCAGATCCTCGCACGCTTCCCACGCTGCCTCGAAGTCGTCACCGGGGTCCGGCACCGCGATGTCCATCATCGTGAGCGGGAAGACGACGAAATCGTCGTCGAAGGGGCGTTTCACGCCGTAGCCGTGGTCGAACCCGTACTCGGAGCTCGACCCGAGGGTCGCGTCGTACTCCAACCCGATGTCGCGGTGGTGCTCCCACGTCGAGTCGGCGCGGTTCAGGTGGTGTTGCCGACCGCCGCGAACCCGGTGGCCGAGCGCGGCCTCCAGCGCCGTCTTCTGGTCACGGAGGGCTTCCGGGTCGTCGTAGGAGTCGTACGAACCGTGAAGTCCGACCTCCCACCCGCCGTCGTCGAGGTCGTGGAGCACGTCGAGGATGGCCGTATCGAACAGGTCGTACCGACCGAGATGCTCTATCCAGTAGCGCGGCGTGAGCCAGTCGTCCGGCGACTTCTGGAAGATGGACTCCTCCTGGAGGAAGTAGAACGCCGAGCGCACGCCGAGCGACTCCTCCAGTTCCATTATCTCCTCGAACTGCCACCACGGGTTGACGCCGGGTGCCAGCGCCGAGAGGTGGCTCGGGTCGCGGTCCTTCAGCGCGTAGTACGGGGCCTGCAGTCGCTTGTACGGTCTATCCACGTCGTGGGTCAAACAGAGTTCGAATTCATACCCGGGTAACATCGGAAAGCACCTCCACGATTCGTTCGGCCGCGTTCCCATCGCCGTAGGGCGTGGGCTTCTCGGTCGGCGTCGTCGCGTCGGAGAGCGCGGTTCGAATCGCACCCTCGTCCGCGCCGACCAACGTGTTCCACCCGCTCTCGACCGTCTCGACCCACTCGGTCTGCTCGCGGAGCGTGACACACGGGGTGTCGAGGAAGAACGCCTCCTTCTGGACGCCGCCCGAATCGGTGGCGACGACCGTCGCGGCGTCGAGCAGGGCGACGAACTGCCGGTAGCCGACCGGCTCGGTGAGCGTCAGTCCGCGCTCCGCCCGTCCGTACAGGCCGAACTCCTCCAGTCGGGCGACCGTCCGGGGGTGGGCGGGCAGGACGACCGGACGCGGATCCGAAACCAGCGCGTCCACGATGGCTTCCAGTTTATCGGGGTCGTCCGCGTTCGTGTCCCGGTGGACGGTGGAGAGGACGAACTCCCGGTTTGCCACGCCGAGCTCGGAGAGGACGTCCGTGTCTGCCCGGTCGCGCGCCCAGAGCAGGGCGTCGTAGCCCACGTCCCCGGAGAAGTGAACGCCGTCGGTGATTCCCTCGCCGTCGAGGTTGTTCTCGGCGTCCGGCGAGGGGACGAACAGCAGGTCGGCGGCGTGGTCGGTGAGGACGCGGTTCGTCTCCTCCGGGATGTCGCTCCCGCTCCGCATTCCGGCCTCGACGTGGGCCAGCGGCGGGTCCATCTTCGAGGTGGCGATGGCCGCCGCGAGCGTGGAGTTGGTGTCGCCGTAGACGAGCACGGCGTCGGGGTCTTCGTCCTCTATCTCCGCTTCCAGCCCGGCAAGCATCGCGCCGGTCTGTCTGCCGTGCGTGTCGGACCCGACGCCGAGGTTGGTGTCCGGGAACGGGATGGACAGTTCCTCGAAGAACACGTCCGACATGTCCTCGTCGTAGTGCTGGCCGGTGTGGACCAACACCTCTTCGTGGTCCTCGCGGAGGACGCGGGAGACGGCGGCGGCCTTGACGAACTGCGGGCGCGCGCCGACGACGGTCAGCACCTTCATTCTTCGTGCACCTCCAGGTCCGCGTTCTCCTCCCTGTCGAACGCCATCGCCAGCACGAGACAGAGGCCGCCGAGGAGCGTCGCGGCGAGTCCGTCGCTCGACTCCCGTTTCCGTCGAATCATCGAGAGCAACCCGGTGGCGGTTCCGAACGCCCCGAGGCCGTACAGGAACGCGAGCGGGTGGAAATCCCGGACGAGGTACTTCGCTTTCAGTCGCCAGAGGAAGCTCCACAACAACAACACGGAGAGCTTCGGGATGAACGTCGAGTAGCGAATCGTGCTCTGCTCGTCGCCGTAGACCGCGGGCATCGTCACGTCGGCGACCCGCATCTCGTGGACGTTCAGGCGAACCAACAGGGCGTTGGCGAAGCCGTAATCGTCGTACACGTCCTCGATGTCGAGTTCGGAAAGCGCCCGCCCCGAAATCGCGGTGTAGCCGTTCTGCGGGTCGACCATCCCCCAGTAACCGCTGGCGACCTTCGTGAGGAAGGTCAACAGCCAGTTGCCGAAGCTTCGCCACGCCGACATCCCCTCGCGGAACCCCGGCGTCGAGAGGCGGTTCCCCTTCGTGTAATCGGCCCGGCCATCGACGACGGGTTGGATGATCCGCTCCAACATCTCCGGGCGCATCTGGCCGTCACCGGCCATCACCGCCGTCACGTCGATGTTCTCCTCGTGAGCGCGACAGTAGCCCGTCTTGATGGCCGCGCCGACGCCGCGGTTTTCCGTGTGGCGGATCGGCACGACGCGCTGGTCGAACGACGTCCGGCCGTCGTCCGCCGACCCGCCGTCGGCGGCCGCATCGGACCGCTCGGCGTGGGACCGTATCTCCTCCCACGTTCCGTCCGTCGAGCAGTCGTCGACGGCGTACACCCTATCGACGAACGCGGGAACGGTGTCGATGACCCGTCCGACGAGTCCCTCTTCGTTGTACGCCGGAACGACGACGGCGACGGTGTTTCCCTCGTACAATTCAGTCACCTCCGATGGTGTAGACGCGATGGTCGGTCCACGAGAGGTCGAGGGAGTTGCGGCCGTCCACGACGACCATCGGGTCGAACCCGGCCCAGTCGATGCCCGCGAACTCGTCGTGGTCCGTCACCAGCACCGCCGCGTCGAAGTCGTAGTCGGCGAGCGCTTCGAGCGGGAGTTTCGTCGCGTCGAAGCCGTCCGCGTTCGGGAGCACCGGGTCGGCCGCGAACACGTCCGCGCCGCGCTCGGTCAGGTCGGCACAGATGGGTCGGGCCGGGGCCGCTCGCGTCTCCTCGACGCCGGGGCGGTAGGTCAGTCCGAGGACGAGCACCCGTGAGTCCGACACGGACTTCTCTTCCTCGGATAGCAACTCTGCGACCTTCTCCACCGTGAACGCGGGCATCGAATCGTTCACCTCGCGGGCGGTGGTCAGCAGCGAGAACTCCTCGTCGAACTGCCGGATGAGGAAGTACGGATAGTACGGAATGCAGTGACCGCCGACGCCCGGTCCCGGTTTGTGGATGTCACAGAACGGTTGGGTGTTCGCCGTCTCGATGGCTTCGTTGACGCTGATGTCCGCCGCGTCGGCGATTTTGGCGAGTTCGTTCGCCAGCGCGATGTTGACGTCGCGGTAGACGCCCTCGAACACCTTCACGGCCTCCGCGGTGGTCTCGTTCGGCACGGCGATGACCTCGTTGTCGGTGAGTTCGCCGTAGACGAGTTCCGCGACGCGCGTGCTCTCCTCGTCCACGCCGCCGACCACCTTCGGGTAGGCACCCCGAATGTCCTGCAGCGCGCGCCCGCTGGACGTTCGTTCGGGACAGACCGCGACGCCGAACTCCTCGCGCGACAGGTCGCTCTCCGCCTCCAGCATCGGAAGCAGGAGGTCCCGGGTCGTCCCCGGCGGCACCGTGCACTCGACGACCACGAGGTCGCCGGGCGTGAGTCCCGCGGCGATGCTCTCCATCACGGACTGGAGGATGGCGAGGTCGGGTTCGTCGTCGTCGGTTATCGGCGTCGGGACGATGGCGACGTGAATCGTCGCGTCCCGCGCCGCTTCGGTCGGCGATTCGACCGCGCTGAGCGCCCCCGCCGCGACCGTTTCCGAGACGAGTTCGTCCAATCCGGGTTCGCGCTGGACGTGACAGTCGCCGCGATTGACGGCCGACACCACGTCCGGGTCGATGTCCGCACCGACGACGTTCCCACAGGTTTCCGCGTACACCGCCGCGAGCGGCAGGCCCATCTTTCCGAGGCCGTACACGGCGACCGGAATATCGCCGGACAGGAACGCCTCGCGCTGTTCTTCGGTCGTCGCGTCGCTCGCGTAGAGTGTCGTCTGCTCCCGGAGGCTCACCCGAGATGCACCTCCCGTTCTTTGGGGCCGGACGCCAACCCGTCTATCTCCCGCGCGACTTCGAGGACGCGGAGACCGTCTTCGCCCGTGACGACCGGCGTCGAACCGTTCTTCGCGCTCCGCACGAACGACCGGAGTTCGTTCTTCAGCGGTTCGCCGTTCTCGACGGTCGGCCGCTCGATGATACTCTCGTGGCGGTAGCGGAGGTCGCCGTTGTCCTCGATGTACTCCGGCATGGAGTGGCGGTGAATCTCGACCGACTGGTTCGTGTAATCGACGTTCACCCGGCACTCCGCCGCCGTGATGGAGAGCTTTCTGACCTTCTCCTGTGTCACCCGACTGGCCGTGAGTCCGGCGACGACGCCGCCGTCGAACTCGATGCTCGCGCTCGCATAGCGGTTGTCCCGCGTCCCGACCGCGGCGACCGAGGAGATGTCGTCGTCCACGAGTGACAGGAGGACGTCGATGTCGTGTATCATCAGGTCCATCACGGCGCTCACGTCCACCGCTCGTCCTTCCGGCGGCGGCCCGAGTCGCTGGGCGTCGATGGCGATGATGTCGAGTTCGGAGACGATTTCGGAGAGCGTTCGAATCGCCGGGTTGAACCGCTCGATGTGCCCGACCTGTATCGTCACGCCCGCGTTCTCCGCCCGCGAAATCAACTCGACTCCTTCGTCCGGGTCGGCGACGAACGGCTTCTCGACGAGGACGTCTACCCCCCCGTCGATGCACTGCTTCGCCGTTTCGTAGTGATACGGGGTCGGGACGGCGATGGAGGCGACGTCCGCGGCGCGGATGGCCGTCTGCATGTCGACCGCTTGCGTCCCGTGGTTTCGAGCAACTTCGGCCGCGTTGGCCTCGTCCACGTCGTGAATCCCGACGAGGTTCACCTCGGGGAGTTCGCTGTAGACGCGAGCGTGGTGGCGGCCCATGCTTCCGACGCCGATGACGACTGCGTTCGTTGGTTCACTCATAACTTTTGATAGCGGATGCGATGGTTCGCACGTCGTCCCCCGACAGTCCGGGGTGAACGGGGAGCGAGAGAACGTTCCCCGCCATCTGCTCCGAAATCGGGGCATCGTGGTCGACGTGCTGGTATGCTGGCTGTTCGTGAATCGGCGTCGGGTAGTAGACGCCCGTCCCGACGCCCTTCGATTCGAGGTGTTCTTGGAGGCCGTCCCGGTCGTCCGCGCGAATCGTGTACTGGTGGTACACGTGACGACAGTCGTCCGGTTCGATGGGCGGTTTGACGGCCGCGTCGCGGAGGCGGTCGGTGAGATACGCCGCGTTGGCGCGTCGTGCCTCGTTGTACTTCGGCAGGCGCGACAGCTGCACGCGACCGATGGCCGCGGCCATGCTCGTCATCCGGAAGTTGTGACCGAGGCGAACGTGGTCGTAGCCGCCGTTCGCCGTGCGGCCGTGGTTGACGAAACTCGCCGCGCGCTCCGCGACGTCCCGACGGTCGGTCGTCACCATTCCCCCTTCTCCCGTGGTCATGTTCTTGGTCGGGTAGAAGGAGAAACACGCCGCGTCGCCGAACGACCCGACGGTGCGACCGTCGTACTCCGCGCCGTGCGCTTGCGCGGCGTCCTCGACGAGCGCGAGGTCGTGGGTTTCCGCGATGTCCCGGAGGTGGTTCATCTCGGCTGGCAACCCGTAGAGGTGCACCGCGAGAATCGCGTCGGCCTCGTATTCCCGGACCGCCTGCTCCGTCGCGTACGGGTCGAGCGTGTACGTCTCCGGGTCGATGTCGGCGAAAACCGGCTCCGCACCGGCCAACCGAATGGCGTTGGCGCTGGCGACGAACGAGAAGGGGGACGTGACCACCCGGTCGCCCGGTCCGATACCGAGCGCCGCGAAAGCGGCGTGGAGGGCGGTCGTCCCGTTGCTCGTGGCGACGCCGAACTCGGTGCCACAGAAGGCCGCGAACTCGTCCTCGAACTGCCGGACTTCCGGCCCGTCGGCGAGTTGGCCCTCCTCGATGCACGCGACGGTCGCTTCTATCTCCTCGCTTCCCATCTCCGGGTCGGCGATGGGAATCACAGGTCGTTCCCCCCGGCGAGCGATTCGGGAAGCGGGCGGATTTCGGCTGGTGCGCCGACCGCGAGCGTCTCCGGCGGTACGTCGTCCGTCACGACGGCACCGGCGGCGACGAACGACCCGGCACCGACCGTGACGCCGGGAAGGAGGGTCGCGTTCGCCCCGACGCTAACGTCGTCTTCGAGCGTCGGGCCTTCGAGGTCGGCCGACTGCCGAATCGGATACGGGTCGTTCGTGAACGTGGCCGCCGGGCCGACGAACACGCGGTTTCCGATGGTAGTGTTCGTCGGAACGTACACGTTCGTCTGCATACTTACGTGCGATCCGATGGTCGTTTGGCCGTCGATAACCGTGTTCGTGCCGACGATAACGTCATCGCCGATGGTCGTCTCTTCCCGGACGAGCGCGCCGTGACCGGTCGTGAAGTCGTCACCGATAGTTACGTCGTCGTAGATGACCGTTCCCGACCGGATGGTCGCACCGTCGCCGATGACCGGCGACGTCGAATCGTCCGAATAAGCGTATCCGACCGTCGCGTCCGGGTGGACGGTCCGGTCGTGGCTCTGCGATTCGGTCATGGACGACCACCCCAGCGGAGACACGATTCACAGGGCGTGTCAGTGGATGGTAGTGAGTTCATAGGTTGAGTCGTGAATCGCCCGATTCCGCCGCGTACGCGACGGACAGGCGTTATCCTCCATGCCCTACCTGTCCTCTTTGTTATACGCTCCTTGGCGGCGGGTAGTTCGGGACTAGCCCGTTCACGGGTGGTTACCGCGCCGAAATCCGCGTTACGCCTCCGGGAACGGGCGGTATGAACGAATAGACGGGATGTATGGGGAGGCTACCCCCGAACAGCACCGTGGTAACAAAGTGGGGAAGCGGTGATTGCCGGTGTATGCGGTGGTGGCATCCGTGACCACAGGGTGGTCGCGTACTCGAATGGGGGTGTATTGGTTTCGATGAGCGAGCGACTGCTGTCTTCACACAATGGCTAGTTCCGGACTCTCACAGGACCAAGTGTTCGAGGTTCTCAAGAGTCCACGACGGCGCTACGCGCTCTACTACTTGCGGCGGGAAGGAGGTGTCGTCGACCTCTCCGACCTGACCGATCAAGTGGCCGTGTGGGAAAACGACACCACGCTGTCGGGGCTGACGAGCGAACAGCGAAAGCGCGTCTACATCTCGCTCTACCAGACTCATCTTCCGAAGTTGGACGACGCGGGTATCGTCGAGTACGACCGCGATGCGGGGACGATTTCGCTCTCGCGTCGCGCCCGCGAACTCGATACGTACCTCGGCGACGTTTCCCGGCCCGCGATTCCGTGGGACCGGTACTACCTCGCGCTCTCGCTCGGAAGCATCCTGCTCGTTCTCGGCGTGTGGTTCAACATCTACCCGTTCACGCTGGTTTCGGGCATCGCCACTGCCATGATAATTCTCATCGCGTACGGGGTTTCGGCCATCGGGCAGTACCTCTACTACCGACGCCGAACCGTGCAGGGACTACCGCCGGAACTGCGGCGAGCGGAAGGCCAATAAAAAGGCCGTCTACTGTCGGTGTTCGACGTTGCAAACGGCGTCCGGGTCAGCGAGGATGAACGCGTCGTCGCGGAGCATCTCCGTGTCCTTCGGAAGGAACATGAGACGGCCGCGTCCGTCCCGACGCGCGCGGATGACGTCCCATTCGTCCATTTCGTAGCCGAGGTCTCCTTCGAGGTCGGGGTCCGCGGGGACTCGCTCCCATCGCTGCTGGTTCATCAGTTCCCTCCCGACCCCACGGAGATGCGCGCGTTGCCATCGATGCGAAGTCGCTTGAGGTCGCCCGAGAAGCGGTAGCCGTCCTTACCGCCGAACACTTTGCCCTTCACGCGGGTGCCGTGAACGGTGTCGTGCTTGTTTACCGACCCGAGGGCGCGGGATTTCGTGACGTCTCCGCCGACGTCGAACGAGTAGCTGTTTGAACCCTTGTTCACGCTTCCGTCGATGACGATGGTTTTCGGCAGGCCGAGTTTACCCGGTGTGACTCGCTCGCCGTTGAAGAAGACGGTCGCGTTGCCGTCGAGGCTGAAGCTGGCGAGCGTGCCGGAGAACCGGTAGCTGTCGGTGCCGCCGGCGACGGACCCCTTTGCGATACCGTTCTTGAGACTGTCGTCGCCGTCCTTCGACGCACCGCGGTCGGTCGACTTCTTGACCTTTCCGGCGACCTCGAACTCGTAGGAGGCGGGCGCACCGGAGTTCGAACTGGAGATGCTGATGACGTTCGGAAGGCCCTGTGCTTTGGCCTGCTTTTTCGTGGTCATCTGCTTACGGTTGCCGGAGCTACCGCCCGCACCGCTCGCGGCCTGTTTCGCGGTCATCGGGACGCCCTTGGGCGGGGTCGGGTCCGCGTTACCGCCGATTCGCGTGTTCGTCTTGGTGACCGACCCGCCGTGGGCGGTCGAGATGGAGCCGACGATATCGCAGTTCCGGAGGTGAGTTTCGCCGTACCACGACCAGACCCCTCGCGTGTTCTTCGAACCGGGGGCGGAACAGCCGACGCCGCAGGCTTGGTTCCCGCGCGTATCGATGACGGTGTTCGTCACGTTGCAGGGTCGCGCCTTCGCGTTGAGGCGGACGTTGGCGATGGTGTTGGCCTTGAAGTACGAGGACTCGACGTGGAGGTTACCGCCGTAGCCGCGCGCACCGGGACCGCTCCCGTACAGGCCGTTGTCTATCATCTTCGCCACGTGGATGTTGCGGAAGGTGATCGTGCCGCGGTGGGGGAGGTTCGCGTTGACCCAGATGCCGCCGCTTTTCGTCCGGGCGACCTGCCCGTCACCCATGTAGACGTTCTCGACCAGTCCGGTGCCGTTCGCGTCGGAGACGCCGGGAACCATGAGGTAGTGTCCGCCGGGGTGCGTGCCTTTGAACCCGACGTTGCGAATCTTCCAGCCCGAACCGCTGGTCTGAACCATTGCGGATGCGCCGTCCGCCGTCATGTCGATGAGGACGTTCTCGAACGTCTCGCCGTCGCCGACCGTGATGACCTTCGTGTCACCCGCGGGGACGGTAATGGTTCGATACTGCTTCGCGTTCGCCGCGCCCGCCGCCGCGAACGCCGCAGCTGTCGCTCCGGCGAATTTCAGATACGAACGTCGGTTTAACAGACTATCGTCTGGTGTATCGCGTACCGCTTCGTCGCGTGCCATGGATTCAATGCCACATTACCAATTTAAATAGATTCCGATTCAGTCTCAATGCAGAATCGTGTGTTTAAAAGTCATTGGTGTCGAGGATCCGTGAGGAGAATGGTGTCGTTTCTTCCCGGAAACGGCACGTTACCGGGCGAGAAACGCAGCTACGGCCAGCAAATCAGCCAAAATTCGTCAAATCGTCGTTAGAATCGTTCGCTCAGTTGCCGTTCGCAGCTTGCTTCGCAGTTCGCGGGACCTTCTTCGGAACCTTCGTCTTCGGCTTGCCGCCGACGTTCTTCGTCGCAACGTTTCCGCTCGTCGGGCCCTTGACCCGCGAGTTCTTCACTTCGACCTCGCCGCCGTGGAATCCGCCGTTCACCGCGTCGTATTCGGTGACGTTCACGTCGCAGTTCTTCACGGTGATCGGGACGTACCAGCCCCAGATTCCGCGCTTGTTCGGTCCGTTCGGGTGGTGGACCGGTGCGCCGTTGTCCTCGATGACGGTGTTCTTCACGTACGACCCCGGCGTACCGAGGCGGACGTTGGCGATGTCGTTGTTCGCACAGTAGCAGCCTTCGACTTTGACGGGACCGCCTGACCCAGCCCCGTGCGCCGCACCGGGACCGCTCCCGTACAGACCGTTGTTCGCGTACTTCTGGATGTTGACGTTACGAAGCATCAACTCGCCCTCGTGGGGCGTGTTCGCGTCGACCCACAGTCCGCCGGGCTGGGCCTCGTTGGCGCTGTTCGTCTCCGCACCGTCGCCCATGTACACGTTCTCGATGGTTCCCGTGCCGCCCGACGAGACGCTCGGGATGATGCTGAAGAAGCCGAAGTTCGTCGCGCCACAACCGCCTTTAAACCCGACGTTGCGAATCGTCCAGCCGCTCCCGGAGGCGCGGATCGTCGCCGCCGCGCCCGGAGCGCTTTGGTCGATGAGCTTGTTCTCGAACGTCTGCCCATCTCCGACCGTAATGGATTTCGTCTGGCCAGCGGGGACGGTAATCGTCTCATACTCGCTCGCACTGACGCGGCCACCCGCCACGCTGAGACCGACAGCGGACGTTACCGTCGCGCCAGCAGCTTTCAGGAAGGACCGCCGATTACGCTCGAATTTCTCACTGGTTTCGGTTCGCTCGTGTGTCGTTTGGTCGCGTGCCATTGCAGGTTCAATGCTATCTTACTGATTTAAGTACGTTGCGATTCCAGCTCAATGCCTGCTTGCGAATTTAAATGTAGTGGCCGATTCGCGTGGGGGGACGAGTGGACCGCCGATAGGGGCGATTTTCGGGGGCGGTGCAGTCCGACTATATACCGAAATCGGAGTAATCGTCGCCGAATCGGAGAAACGTGCTATTGAGTAGCATGCTCGCTGTTGGGCGTCCTCTGATGCTGAATTCGGGGAGTACGACCCGACTATACGGCCGGAAACCCACGCATAACAAAGGACGCAGGTGCGGTTTCCCGAAACAGCATGGACTGTCAGATGCAGACCCTTCTCATCGGCATCGACGCGGGGTGCCGGTCCGTCCTCGAACCCCTGTTCGAGGAGGACGCGCTGCCGCACCTCGCATCGATTTTCGACGAGGGGTCATCCGGGCCACTGGAATCACAACTTCCGCCGTGGACGCCGAGCGCGTGGCCGTCGCTGTACACCGGAGTCAACCCCGGCAAACACGGCGTGTTCGGCTTCCTCCACTTCGACGGCTACGACTGGGACGTCATAAACGCCAGTCGCGTCCGCGAGTACACGCTTTGGGAACTGTTGGACCAACACGGACTGTCGAGCGTCGTCGTCAACGCACCCGTCACGCACCCGCCGCGCGAAATCGACGGCGCGATACTGCCGGGATACACGGCACCCGAGAACCCGACGTGTCACCCGGAGGGACTCCTGGACGACGTTCGGGACGAAATCGGCGGCTATCGCGTGTATCCCCCGCGAAACCTTCCCGACGACGAGTCGGTCGAATGGTATCGCCGCCTCACGCGCATGCGCGGTGACGCATTTCGATACCTCACGGACCGGTTCGACCCCGACTTCGGCTTCGTTCAGTTCCAGAGCACCGACACGCTGTTTCACGAACACCCCGGCGACGACGAAATCGTCCGCGCCGTCTACGAGGCGGTGGACGAGCAGGTCGGGAAGATTCTCGACGCCTGTGACCCCGAAACGGTCGTCGTCGCCAGCGACCACGGTATCGGCGAGTACAGCGGCTACGAATTCCGGGTCAACGACTTCCTGCGCGAGGAGGGCTACGTCGAAACGGCCCGCGGCGGCGAAGGCATGCCGTCGTGGTCCACCATCGCAGGCAACCAACTACAGCAGGGTGAAGAGAGTTCCGCGCGCGAACAGGGTGTCGCCGAACGAGGGCTCGCCCTCGCCGCGAAAGTCGGCATCACGAGCCAGCGAATCGGTGCCGTCCTCGAACGCGCCGGGTTGGACGCGTTCGTCGCGGAGCGCGTTCCCGAGGACTTCATCCGGGCGGCGACCGAACAGGTCGATTTCCCCAACTCCGTCGCCTACATGCGCGACCGAATCGAGTGCGGCGTTCGACTCAACGTCGAAGGCCGCGACCCGAACGGCGTCGTCTCGCCGGACCAGTACGAGTCGATTCGCGCGGAGATAATCGAAAAGCTCCGCGGCGTCAGGACCCCCGACGGCGACCCCGTGTTCGAGACGGTCGCCCCGCGCGAGGAGTTCTTCACCGGTCCGTACAGCGAGGACGCCGTGGACATCGCGTGCGTCCCCAACGAGTACGACCAGTTCCTCTCGGCCCAACTGCGCGGCCAGCAGTTCGGAAAGCCCCGCGAACCGTGGAACCACAAGCGAAACGGCATCTTCGCCGCGGCGGGCGAGGGCGTCGACCCCGACGCGAACCTCGCCGGGTCCCACCTCTTCGACGTGGCCCCGACGATTCTGGCGACCTTCGACATCCCGGCGAGCGACCGGATGGACGGTCGCGTCCTCCCCGTCGTCGAGTCGGCGGGCGAGCAGAGCTACCCCGCGTTCGACGCGGGCGAAACGGTCGAAACCGACGACGAGCGCGTGGAAACGCGACTCGCCGACCTCGGATATCTCGAATGAGTATTACCATCGAAAAGAACGGCATCAGGGTAGAACGGACGAACGACGTGGACCGCTGGAACGACCTCGTGGAGCGATCACCACAGGGGGCACTCTTCCATCGATTGGAGGCCCTCGAAGTGCAGGCCGACCACACGGGCGCGACCTTCCATCCGCTCGTGGGCTACAAGGGACAGGAACCGGTCGGCCTGTTTCCCGCCTTCACCATCTCGAAGGGCGGCGTGACAACGGCGTTTTCGCCGCCGCCGAACCTCTGGCTCCCGCACCTCGGTCCCGTCCTACTGAACATGGGGAAGCTGAAGCGACGAAAGGCCGAGCGACGACACCGCCGGTTCATCGACGGCTGTCTCGATTGGCTCGACCGCGAGTACGCGCCGAAGTACGTCCACGTTCGGACGGGCGGGACCTACGACGACGTTCGCCCCTTCGAGTGGAACGAGTTCGAAATCCAGCCGCGACACACCTACGAGGTGGACCTCACGCCCGGCGAAGAGGACGTACTGTCCAGTTTCAGCGGCGACGCCCGCAGCAACATCAGGACCGACGACGACCGGTACGAAATCCACGTCGGCGGGCCGGAAGCGATTCGTAAAATCATCGGACAGGTGAAAGCCCGCCACGACGAGCAGGACGAACCGTACCGCCTCTCCCCGCAGTTCGTCGTGGACCTCTACCGATTTCTGCCCGACGGCGCGGTCCGACCCTACGTCTGTGACGTGGACGGCGAGTTCGCGGGAGGAATGATAGCGCTGGCGGACGACGAACGGGTGTACCGGTGGCAGGGCGGGGCGAAACACGACCTCGACGTGCCCATCAACGACCTCGTGGACTGGGCCATCATGCGCGACGCGATGGACGAGGGAATCCCGCGCTACGACCTCGTGGGCGCGAACGAGCGCCGACTCTGTGGCTACAAGGCGAAGTTCAACCCGGAACTCGTCCGCTATCACAGTCTGGAGCGCGGGACGCGGATGATGAACCTGCTGACGGACGTGTACAAGCGGTTCAGATAGTCAATTCGACTGGCAAGATTTTTTATCCGACCGTCGGTAGTCGAAGTATGGAGAATCCCCTCGTCACGGCCGGACTCGCGCTGGTATTCTTCGGAATCGGCTCCTTTTTCGGCCAAGTCGGTATCATCGTCGCGGGATTAGCGCTGGTCGGCATCGGACTGTCGTCGTCGGAGTCGAACGGGACATCCGAGGACCCGTCGGAGAAAACGAACTGTCCGTCGTGCGGCGCGAGAAACGACCGCGAGAACGACCTCTGTCACCACTGCGGAACGGTGCTGTCCGAGGAATAAGAAACGTCAGCCGGTGGACGTTATCGGCCGATTACCGGCGCGTAACGGACGATTCGCCGGGGTATTCCGGGCATTCCGTCGAAGAGCCAGAGGAAGAACACTCCGAGCAGGAGGCCGAGTTCGAGCGCGATGTATCCCCGAATCGCCGGGTCGCCGAGGTACGTCACGTACTCCCCGAAGTACTCGTGGAATCGGGCCAGAAATCCCATGCCCGACTGGTCGGTGGGAACGGGGACGAGGGGCCAGAGTAGGAAGTCGAACGACGGAGTTTGGCCGACTGCGGCGGGGTAGATGATGTCGCCCGCGAGGTGCGAGAGGTAGCCCACCGCGAACGCGACGCCGATGTCGGTTCGCTTCGCGCGGTGGGCCAACACGAGCGCGACCACCGACAGCGGAAGCGCGGTCAGGAGCGAGTGGGCCAGCGAGTGCCCGCTCGGAAGCACCGAAAGCGACCACGCGAGCGGCTTGTCCACGAGGTCTGGAAGTTGGGTCGCCACGCCGAGGACGACCACCGCATCGCTCCGCGGCGCGCGGCCCGTTCGGAGCCGGGTGTAGCCGGAGTAGGCGAGATACCCGAACGCGAGATGTTCCCACGGCCACATTATCCGGATACGTTTATCCAAATCTGGGTTTGTTGTGCGGCGTTGTTCGTCGCGGGGTCGCTCGGCGGGTCGCCCTTGTACAATAGGAACACGAGACGGAGGTCCTCACCCGCCATGCTCGGTTCGATGTCGTACCGGGTTCGCCACGAGTCGCCCGCATCGATTCGATGGTCGAGGCGACCCAACTCCGTCCGCTCGATGACGCGGGCACCCCCGTTCGGACGCTGTTCCACGCGTTGTAGTTGGACGACGACCGTGTACTCGACCGACCGGTCTTCGTGGTTCTGGACGCCGACGAACACGGGTTTCGAGTCGCCCGCGGTGATGTTCGTGGGATAGCCCTCGGTGACGTAGTTTCCGTTCTCCCCTTTCGTGTACAGCGACAGGTCGGAGAAGTGCTCGCCGTCCTGCGGGGCGGCGACGGCGAAGCCGACGGTCGTCAGCGCGACCACGACCGACAGGACGAGCGCGAGGTTGAGCGCCACGTCGGCCGCCGAGTCCTCGTGAAAGATGGTGCGGTACAGGTGCGCCGCACCGCCGCGAACGGACACCGATAGCCGGTCCTTCTTCGGAACGTTGAACCGGCGAATCACGGCGAAGAGCGAGACGAGGAGCGTGAAACCAGCGATTGCGCCGATAACGTACATCGGGATGAAGGGAAGGCGGGCGAGCGAGAACAGCACGCCGAGTGGCGTGAGCAAGGCGACGCTGACCCCGAACGAGAGCGCACAGCGTTCGCCCGCCGTGACGCCGTGTTGGCGAACCCGACCCGGACTCGCCCACTTCGACGACTTCGACGCCCCCGCTTGCGGGAACAACAACGCGACGAGAGCGTACCCCGGCGCGAAGAACACGAGCGGGAGGCCCAGCGCGACGGCAAGCGGCGTCCCGTACACGACCGGTTGGACGAGCGCAAGCGACAGGAGTATCACGACGATACCGAGCACGGCCAAATCGACGGGGAACTCCAACACCGGACGCGTGAGACGGGTCCACAACGAGTCGTTCGTTTCGTGGCTCATGTCGGTGGAAATCCACGGGTTGTCTTCGTGCGGTGCTGGTCCGTCCGTTGTTCTCCGGGAGACATGGAAATCAGTCCGTGAAGGTCGTATTCTCGGCTGGTACTTTGTTATCCAGCGCGTACCCTCCACCCGGCGTGGTTCGCCTCGCCTACGAACCGTCCGAACGGGCGAAACTGACGTTTTCGGCCCGGTAAGGGGTTCTTGTAACGCCGAAGGAAGTCCATAACAAAGGAGGAGAAATGAGATGTACCCCCTGTGCTCGCTCAGTAACGGCGGGCGAACCACGGTGATCGACTCTGAATTGGACACGCGCAACCGACGACTCGGACGAACAGGCTCCCGACGGCGACGTGATGTTCGCCGTCGACGAGGACGACGACGGTAACCAGTTGGCCATCATCGCGGACATTACACGGGACGAGGCGTGGATTTCTATGCCACTGGCGGGGGCACAAACACTCTCTCAGTGTCGCTAACTCCGAACTACTTTTCACTGCAGTCTCCGCAGTCCACATCCGATGGAATACACACTGACCGCGCTCGCGCTACTGACCGGACTGCTGACCGGCGCACTGTTCAAGTTCGTCGGCGCGCCGATTCCCGCCCCGCCCGAACTGCCGGGCATCATGGGAATCGTCGGAATCTACCTCGGCTACAAACTCGTCGATGCGACCGGATGGAGCGTCAACGCGCTCCTCACGACGCTCGGATTCGCCGGATGAGACGAACGACTTGACGCACCGGACGGGCCGACGAACGTACCGACGAAAGCGCACGAACCGACTCCTCCTACGCGACTCGACGACGCCGAAACCGACGAGCGACGCAACCACCGGACATCGGCAGGTGACACGATCAACAGATATCAGCAGAAGACGCAACCGCGGAGTCCATCATTCGCCGAAAGGCCGCCGGTCTTTCGAGTCATCACGACCGCGGCGCGATTGTGAGACACCGGAAAATAGGAGATTTTCCGGGCTACCGACTGAATGGAGCCGAACGACTCGCTGGGCGAGTCGTTCGGGAAAATCGTTCGAAAATAGAGGATTTTCGTGATGTCGTCAGATTTCACAGGAAGACTGCCAGCGGTCGGGTTGCTTCGACCCGACCGCTGGCTTTCGACCGTCGTAAAAGGTGAATTAGTACGACCGCTCTTTCGGCTCGTACGTCTTGTTCTCCCCTTCGAGGATGGTCGGCTTGTACCAGAGTTGCGGCGTGCCGTCCTCCCACGAGAGGAGCGTGTGCTTCAGCCACACGTCGTCACGGCGCTCCTGGTTCTCCTGTCGCCAGTGGGCACCGCGGAACTCGTCGCGGGCCAGCGCACCGAGCGTGATGGCCTCCGCGAGGTCGATGAGGTTCTGCATCTCGATGGTGTGGATGAGGTCGGTGTTGAACGTGCGCGACGGGTCGTTGACGTACACGTCCTGATACTCCTCGCGGACTTCGCGGATGTCGCGGAGCGCCTGCTTCAGACCGTCCTCGTTTCGGAAGACGTTGACGTTCGCCGTCATCGACTTCTGGAGCTTGGAACGGAGTTCGGCCTGCTGGATGCCGTCGTCCTTTTCGAGGAGGGATTCGACGCGGTTGCGTTCTGCTTCCAGCGTGGCTTCGACGGTCTGGGTCGGGTCGGCGAACGTCGCGCCGCCGTCGGCGACCGCGCTGTCGTCGTCCGACGCGACCGCACCTGGTTCGACGGGCGTGTCGACCTCGCCCATCTCGGCGTCGTCGGTCTTGCCGGTGGAGATTTCGGCCTCGCCGAGGTCCTTGCCAGCGGCGTGGCGGCCCGCGCGGGCACCGAAGACGATGAGTTCGGGCAGGGCGTTGCCGCCGAGGCGGTTCGACCCGTGGACGGACACGCAGGCACACTCGCCCGCGGCGTACAGTCCCGAGATGCAGGTCTCGCCGTTCTCGTCGGTTTCGATGCCGCCCATCGCGTAGTGCTGGCCGGGCTTGACGGGCATCGGTTCTTCGAGCGCGTTGACGCCCTCGAAGTCCTCCGCGAGGTGGAGGATGTTTTCGAGACGGTCCATGATGCGCTCCTCGCCGAGGTGGCGCATGTCGAGGTGGACGTACTCGTCGTTGATTCCCCGTCCGTTGTTCACTTCGGTCAGTTCGGCGCGGGCAACCACGTCACGGGACGCGAGTTCGCCCTCGTTGTTCGCGTAGCCGTGTTCGAACATGAACCGCTCGCCCTCGCTGTTGTAGAGGATACCACCCTCACCGCGCACACCCTCGGAGATGAGAACCCCGGTCGAGGGGAGCGTCGTCGGGTGGAACTGGATGAACTCCATGTCCTCCAACGGGACGCCCGCACGGTACGCCATCGCCGCACCGTCGCCGGTGTTGGCAACCGCGTTCGTCGTGTGGTCGAAGACCTGTCCGAGACCGCCGGTGGTCAGGATGACGCCATCTCGAGCGACGAAGCCCTCGACGTTGCCCGTCTGGATGTCGTAGCCGATGACGCCGTGACAGTCGCGTTCCTCGGGGTCGTCTTCGTTCGTGACGGCGAGTTGGCTCACGTACCACTCGTCGTACACCTGAATGCCGCGTTTGACGACCTGCTCGTACATCGTGTGGAGCAGGTGGTGACCCGTCTCGGCACCCGCGTAGGTCGTTCGGGCGAACGAGAGTCCACCGAACGGGCGCTGGGAGACGCGACCGTCGTCCTCGCGGGAGAACGCCATCCCCCAGTGTTCGAGTTGGATGGTCTCTTTCGGGCTGTCCTGACAGAGCGTCTCGATTGCCGGGGCGTCGCCGAGGTAGTCCGACCCCTTCATCGTGTCGTAGGCGTGGAGTTCCCAGTCGTCGCCCTCTCTCAGTGCCGCGTTGATACCGCCTTCCGCCGCGCCGGTGTGACTTCGCACGGGGTGAAGCTTCGTGACGAGGGCGACATCTGCGCCCTCCTCGTGGGCCGCGATGGCCGCACGAAGCCCCGCACCGCCAGCACCGACGACGATTACGTCGTGTTCGTACATTGTGTCTGAATTAGCCTTACCAGAACTTGAGGTTGTTCTTCACCGCTTCTCGTTTGAGCTCCTGGATGTGCTCGGTCAGCGGGATGTCTTTCGGACAGACGTTCGTACAGGAGAACTGGGTCTGACAGCGCCAGACGCCGTGTTCCTGGTCGAGGATTTCGAAACGGTGTTCCTTCATGTCCTCGCCTTCGCGTTTGTCCATGGCGAACCGGAACGCCTTGTTCAGCGCCGCCGGGCCGAGATACTGGTTGTCGCCCGCCGCGATGTTGCACGAGGACATACACGCACCGCACCAGATACAGCGCGTGGACATCTTGATTTTCTCGCGGTTTTCGCGGGTTTGGCGCTGTTCTTCCAGTTCGTCGCTCGGCTCGTCGTTGGTCTGGAAGTAGGGTTCGACCGAGTGCATCTGGTCGTAGAAGTGCTCCATGTCGACAACGAGGTCCTTGACGACCTCGGCGTGCGGGAGGGGTTCGACGCGAATCGGCCCGTCCAAGTCCGAAATTTGCGTCTTGCACCCGAGTCGCTGCGTGCCGTTGATGAACAGCGCGTCGCTGCCACAGATGGCCTGTCGGCAGGAGTGACGGAACGTGAGCGTCGTGTCGAACCGATCACGTGCGTACATCAGCGCGTCGAGGACGGTCATCCCCTTCTCGAAGGGGACGTAGAAGTCGTCGAAGCGGGGGTCCATCTTGCCCTCGACTTCGGGGTCGTAGCGGAAGACCTTGAGGTGAACCGTCTCCTCGTCCGCCTCGGTCGGCTCTTGCACCTCTGACGACCGCCCTTGACGGGCCTTCTTTTCCGCCCGTCGGCGGTCGCCGGGGGTTTCGGTGCGCTCGGTTTCGGTCTCGCTCTCTGATTCTTCGGTTAGTTGCGTGCTCATTTACATCAACCCGTTCATGACGAGTGCGACGTAGATTCCCTGCGCGGAAAGCAGGACGCCAGCCACGACGAGAACCCATTTGACCGCGGTCTTTCGACTCCCCGTGAGACCCTGATTTATCAGGGCAGCGTAGACGCCGTTGACGCCGTGGAACGCCGCCGTGATGAGGAACAGCGTCATCGTGAGGAAGTACCCGATTTGGGACATCCGGGCCTGTGTGCCCGCGAACGTCACTTCGGGCGCGTGGTGGACGAAGTGGAGCATGAAGAAGTGGAACGCCAGCACCACGACGAGGAACGCCGCCGTGACGCGCTGGAGGAACCACGACATGCTTCCGCTCTGGAAGGAGGAGTAGCGCTCCGCCATTTAGAACGCCCCCTGCATGAACGTCGGAACGCTCGCCAACACGATGACTGCCGTCACGATGAGCGAGGCGTAGAAGCTCTTGTCCTGCGATTCCAATCCGACACCCAAATCGACGAAGAGGAGTCTGACGCCGTTGAGAATGTGGAAAACGGCCACGGCGAGTAGGCCCACTTCACCGATTCGGACGATGGTCAGTTCTTCGAGACCTTGAATCGTTGCGGTGTAGGTACCCGGATTCGCCGTGGCGGTACTCAACACGGCGATGTGCGTGAACAGGTAGCCGATGAGTACCCACCCAGTAAATTTGTGGAAAATCCAGGCCCACATCCCGGCCGAAAACTCGCGCCATCGGCCGAAGTCCTCGATGAGGCCCCGGTTGTACGATTGACTCATTCCAATCGGATGGTCGGTACTGGGAGCAAATAGAAGTTACTACCTGTCCGCGTTCTTTCCGGGAAGTTGCGTCCGCGCTGATAGCTCTCGCGGAGGCGAGCGGTGATTTCGCATCCCTGCGTGAGAGACTCTCTAACGTGCGAAATTTCGACCCGCATCGTGGTCGGCTCGCGTTCGGCGGCAAAAATAGCTGTCAACGATTCGCCGACTCACAGATTGCCGCTTTTTTCGAGCCGACGACACCACCTCGTCACTGCTCGCCGAGTTCGGGTGCCCCCACGTATCCCGGCGGTTGGACGTCGCCCTCGGTTTCGGCGTGTGCCCGGTCGCGTTTCAGCGCCCGGCGGGTGTCCGCGTTCAGTTCGACGATGTGACAGAGCGGGTTCCCCGGATACACCACGGGGTTCTCCAGAACACCGACGAGGAGGCCGGTGAAGGGAGCCTCGACGATTTCGCGTTCCGTCTTGAACGGGTTCGTGATGGAACAGATGGGCGTCCCCTCGTAGACGAGCGACCCGCGGTCGTAGTGCATTTCCACGAGGCCACCGGCGTCCGCGCGGAGCCACGTTTTTTCCTTCTCGTCGTCGATGACGGTCCGCCAGCCGGGCCACTTCACCGGGTCGTCCGGATGGAGGTTGTACTCCGCGAAGACGCTCATCACGCCTTCGAGCGCCTGGTCGATGAAGTTGCGCTGGAACCGGTGGGCCTCGCCCATCTCGATGGTTATCGTCGGCGCACCGCCCTCGGACGCCTCGCGTCGGAGCGCCCCGGACGGGCCGGAGGAGGAGATGATGACGTTCGACCCGAACGCTCGTGCGAGTCGAGCGACGTCGGGGTCTTGCATATCCGCCCGAACGTGGAGCATGTTGGTTCGACCGCGGGTTGACGTGTGGAAGTCGATGCCGAGGTCGCACGGTTCGAGGAAGTTGCGATATATCTGGTCGGCCATCCGTTTCGCGCTCGTGGAATCCTCGCGGCCGGGGAACGAGCGGTTCAGGTCGCGGTCGTAGATGGGGAGGTATCGCTGTTGGGCGAGAAAGCCCGGAACGTTCAGCACGGGCATGCAGACGATGGTCCCGTGGAGTTCCTCGTGGTTCCAATCGTAGGCGACTTCGCGCACGACCTCGATACCGTTGAGTTCGTCCCCATGGGCCGCCGCGGAAAGGAAGATGGTCGGCCCCGGATGCTCGCCGTTGATGATAGTGACGGGTATCCGTACCGGATCACCGAGATACGTCTCGCTGATTCCGTACCGGATGTTCTGCGTCTCGCCCGGCTTCACGATACCGCCATTATACGTGAACGGCTCCGCCTCGTCCCCGGTCATGTACGTCACTCGGGGACCACTACATAAAAACATACTACTACACTTGTCTGATTCCGAAACCATTCTGTGAGAGCCGTTGACGCTTCAAAACGAGTGAGAACGATTTAAGGCCGAACGGACGAAATGTACCCTACATGGATTCTGACGGTTCGCCCGTTCGCGTAGGAGTACTCAGTCTACACAACAGCAAAGAAACGAAAGCGATCTGCAACGCCATCGAAGACCTCGGTCACGAACCGGAGTGGCTTCGCCACGAGAACACGGCGGTCGAAATCGAGGACGGAGACGTCACGCTCGAACCCGACATCGACGTCGTTGCGAACCGGCTGTTGCTGTCCAATACGGAACAACCCTCCGAAGCCCTCGGACTTGCGAACATATACGACTCTCTCGTTCCGATTCTCAACCGACCACACGCGGTGATGACGGCGATTCACAAGTTCTCCACCGCGTCGAGTCTCGCGGACGCTGGCATCCAAGTCCCGGATGCACTGCTCGCGCTCGACACCGACCGCCTGAACGACGGGCGGGCGAAGTACGGCGAGGAAGCGGTCTACAAGACCGCCATCGGAACCCACGGCGGCGGGACGTGGAAGGTCGGCGCGGAAGAGTTGGTCAATCCGCGCGTCGGCGAGCGGCAGGCGTTCCTCCAGGAACTCATCGAACGCGACGAGGGACGACACCGGGACCTCCGCGTCTACGTCGTCGGCGACCGAATCGTCGGCGCGATGAACCGCTACGCGCCGGAGAACGACTGGCGAACGAACGTCGCGCTCGGCGGCGACGTGGAGGACATGACCGACGCCCTCCCCGACGACGTGGTGGACATCGCTCGTCGAGCGACGGACGTCATCGGTCTCGACTACGCCGGTGTCGACCTCATCGAGGGACACGACGGCTGGTACGTCCTCGAAGTGAACCCGACGGCCGGGTTCAAAGGGCTGTACAAGGCGACCGGGCGGAGCGCGGCACCGTACATCGCAAAGGCCGCTATCGAAGCGGGCGGCGGCGAAGTGGACGACACCCGCGTCGAGGAACTGACCGCCACGCTCGACGATTCGGTTCCATCGTGCAAACCCGTTAGCAGCAGCCCGGAGCCGACCGAACCCGTCGTCATCGGCTACACCGAGGAAGTGCTGGTGAGCGGAACGAGCGGGTCGGAGACTGTCGTCGCCAAATCCGACACGGGGGCCACCCGGTCGAGTATCGACACCAAACTCGCGGCGCAAATCGGTGCCGGTCCAATCAAGAGCATGACGCGCGTCAAATCCGGGAGCCGAAAGGCGAGCAAGTCGCGTCCCGTCGTCGACGTGGTTATCGGCGTCGGCGGCAACCGCCACACCGTCACCGCGAGCATCGAGGACCGAAGTCACATGGACTACCCGGTCCTCCTCGGCCGCGACATCCTCGAACACTATCAGGTGGACGTTCGGCGGCGCGTCGACGGCGAGGAAGAAGCCGAGATGGAAGAAGAGGAGGAACAGGAAGGGTAATCGACCGCGTTCGAGGACGATGTGAACGCGAGGTCGGCCCGACGCCGCCAAGCACGCCGTTTTTTACGCTCGGATTCGTACCGCTGGGCAGTATGGAACCTTCCCGTGACGGGGCAAAAGCGGATGCCGAGAGCGCCGAGCGCGTCCTCCGCGAGGACCCCGTGATGGCGGAACTGCTCGACAAGCACGACCCGTACACGGAATCGAACTGGACGGAGTACGAACGGCTCTGTATCTCCATCATCAACCAGCAGTTATCGACGGCGAGCGCCGCGGCGGTGAAAGAGCGCGTCTTCGCCCTGCTCGGCGAGGTGACGCCGGAGACGGTGCTGGACGCGGGCGAGGCAGACCTTCGGGACGCCGGGCTTTCGCGCACGAAAGTCGAGTACCTGAAGAACGCGGCGCGCGCGTTCCGGCGGAACGATTTTACCGCGGAAGGGCTGGCCGCGCACTCGAACGAGGAGGTCGTGGACGCGCTGACCGAAATCAAAGGCGTCGGCGACTGGACCGCACGGATGTACCTGTTGTTCGTGCTGGAACGGGAGGACATCCTTCCGCTCGGAGACCTCGCGGTTCGGCGCGGAATTCAGCAGTTGTACGGCGACGGCGAGGAACTGACGCGCGAGGAGATGCGCGAAATCGGCGAGCGGTGGCGGCCCTACCGCTCGGTTGCGACCCGATACATCTGGGCCGAGTACGAATCGGAGTGAGCGGAGAACGCTTCGAGAGAGCGGAGAACGCTTCCGATGCGGCGGTCGCTTGTGCTCGTATCTGAAGCGGAGAGAAAACGTGGTTGCCGTCGTTCCGTCGCGTTCACCGCGAGTCCGAACTATCAGTCGTCGTGGCCGTGTCCGTGGTCGCCGTCGTGGTCGTCATCATCGTGACCGTGGCCGTGGTCATGTCCGTGGTCGTGACCGTGGCCGCCATGGCCGTGACCGTGATCGTGGTCACGGATTCGCCGCCACACGGCGTGTTTCGTATCGAGGTGACCTTCGCCGTGGTAGGTCGGGTCGTCGAGGTCGCGGGTCGTGGCTTCGAGGTGTTCGCGCACTTCGCCGGGCGTCGCGTCCGGGTTGACGCTCTTGACGAGCGCGGCGACCGCCGCCACTTGCGGCGACGCCATGCTCGTTCCTCCCTTCCAACCGTACGCGGGGACCATGTCCGCGTCGTCGTCCTCGTCGCCCCACTCGAAGACCGTGCTCAGTACCAAGTCGTACTGAGCGTTGGCGTCCTCGGGTGCGTCCTGGTCGAAGTTTCCGCCCGGGGCGCTGATGTCGATGGCTTCCGCGCCGTAGTTGGTGTAGTACGCCGGTTCCCACGTCGGCTTTCGCAAGTGATGCAGCGCCCGCTTGTAGTGGTGACGGTCGTGGTGCCAACCGCCGTGGCCGCGTTTCTCCTCGTGTTTCTCCTTCCGCTGTTCGTCGTCCCAGAGGAAGCCGATGGGACCGGTGGCGCTGATGCTCATCACGTTGTCGGCCTCGTTCGGGAGGCTGATCACGTCGCCGTCGGCGTCGAGGTTGGCCGAATCGTTCCCCGCCGCCGCGACGAGGAGCGTCCCGTTCTCGTTTGCGTATCCCGACGCACGTTCGATAGTCTCCTGTAGCAGTGCCGTATCGGAATCGTTCGGGAGCGGGTACGCGCCGAGGCTCATGTTCGCCACGTCGGACTCGATGTCAGCACTGTACACCATCGCGGCAACGATGTCGCCGAAGGTGGCGAACGGTCCCGTGAACACGCGAAGGGCAACGAGGTCGGTGTCCGGCGCGGTGCCGATAACGCCATCTTCGTTCGACCCGTCAGCGGCGATGATACCCGAGCAGTGCGTTCCGTGGTCGCTGAGTATCGGGTTGAAATCGCCGCCGTCGCCGGTAAAGTTCTTCGAGAGGTCGGTGTTGAGCGCGTGTTGGAGGTCCGGGTGGGTTTCGAGCGCACCCGAGTCGATAACCGAGACGCGCGTCCCTTCGCCGCGCGTCCTGCGGTGGACCTGTAGGACGTCCTGTGCCTGTTTGTCCCATTGAAGGTCGTAGCGCGTATCGTGGGGATGGTGATCCGGATGTTCGTGGTGTTCGGTCTCGGCTTGGTTGAGCTCCATCTCAACGTCTTTCGAGTAGCGCGTTCCGCTGACGTCGCTCTTCTCCGCCTTGACCACGGCGATGTCTATCTGGTCGAGATGATGGACGACTTCGAGTCCGTCGAGGACGTCCGACGGGGCATCTCGCAAATCGACGACATATCTGTCTTCGCGCGATTCCGCCGAAACGGTCGGCATCGTCAGTGTCAGTCCGCCAAGTGCAGCCCCTGCGCCCTTCAGGAAAGAACGGCGCGTCGGTTTTCGTGACATTCGGTTGCACATCCCATTACAAATATATTAATCTTAATACTCCATTATTGTTTAAAAATTTTAAAGATGTGTTTTTATTTAATGTCATTTAAACGAGTGAAGCCAGAGACAACGAGTTCAGTCGTCGTGGCCGTGACCGCGGGTGCCGTCGTGGTCGTCATCATCGTGACCATGGTCATCGTCGTGACCTCGGTGGCCGCCGTGACCTCGGTCGTGGTCATCATCGTGACCGTGACCGTGGCCACGACCGTGGTCGTGGTCGTCGTCCCCTATTTCCTCCCAAACCGCTCGGGCGGTATCGAGGTGTCCCTCGCCGTGGTAGGTCGGGTCGTCGAGGTCGCGGGCCGTGGCTTCGAGGTGTTCGCGCACTTCGCCGGGCGTCGCGTCCGGGTTGACGCTCTTGACGAGCGCGGCGACCGCCGCCACTTGCGGCGACGCCATGCTCGTCCCCGCCTTCCAACCGTAGTCGGCGACGCGCTCGCCGTCCGATTCGGTGAAGACGGTGCTCAGAACGAGGTCGTAGTACCATTTGGAATCGGTGCCGATGGCGTCCTGATCCGCGTTGCCGCCGGGAGCACTGATGTCCACCGCTTCCGCGCCGTAGTTGGTGTAGAAGGCGGGTTCGTACGTCGGTTTTCGAAGGTGGTGAAGCGCGGCGTGGTAGTTGCGCTTTTCCCTTCCGCTCCCCTCGTCGTCCCACCGATAGCCGATGGGACCGGTGGCGCTGATGCTCATCACGTTGTCGGCCTCGTTCGGGAGGCTGATCACGTCGCCGTCGGCGTCGAGGTTGGCCGAATCGTTCCCCGCTGCCGCGACCACGAGCGTTCCCTGTTCGTTCGCGTACGAGGCCGCGCGCTCGATGGCATCGCGGACGACCGCGGTGTCGGAATCCTTCGGCATCGGATACGCGCCGAGACTCATGTTCGCCGCATCCGATCCGATATCCCCGCTGTACACCATCGCCGCGATGATATCGCCGAAGGTGGCGGTCGGCCCGGAGAACACGCGAAGGGCGACGAGGTCGGTGCCAGGCGCGGTTCCGGTGACACCCTTGCCGTTCCGGTCGTCGGCGGCGATGATACCCGAGCAGTGCGTTCCGTGGTCGCTCTCGACCGGATTGAAGTCACCGCCGTCATCGGTGAAGTTCTTCGAGAGGTCGGTGTTGAGCGCGGATTGCAGGTCCGGATGGTCTTCGAACGCACCCGAGTCGATGACCGAAACGCGCGTCCCTTCACCGCGCGTCCTGCGGTGAACGCGCGGAACGTCCTGCGCTTGTTTGTCCCACTGAAGTCGATACAACGGGTCGCTCATCCGCTTGTGTCGGTCGTGTTCGTCCCCGTGATGTTCCACCTCGGGGAACGTGACAGTCATCTCTACGTCCTTCGAATACCGAGTTCCGCTCATCTTCGCGTCGTCGGCCCTGACGACGGCGATGTCGATTTGGTCGAGCCGGTGGACGACTTCGACATCGGCCAAATCGCTTTCGCTCACGGACCGGAGGTCGAGAATGTATCGGTCTTCCGACGAACTCGCGGAAATCGTCGGCACCGTCATCGTCAGCCCTGCGAGGGCCACCCCTGCACCTTTCAAAAAGGAACGTCGAGTTGGTTTTTGTGACATTCCGGTAGATATCAATTGTTCCTTGTTTTAACGTTATGTATTCCGGCAACAGATAACGCGTGTCTAGGCGACGGTGATAACGCGTGTCCAGACGGCGGGAACGAATACGACGGAAATGAATGCGACGGAAATGAACGCGACGGGACGACACTCGCGGACGGGGGTGGCTTCCGCGAAAACAGGTTCGAAGTCGGGTCCTCGTTCGCGGCGCCGTGGTGGCGCCGCGTTGAAGCGATACAGCCGTCTCGATGGTGACTAGAAACTCTCCGAGGGTTCCAACTCGACCGCGAGGTCGAGGTACGACTCTATCGGCATGTTCGGCTCGTCGAACCGGACTTTCTCACCCTCTCGGTCGAGAATACCGGCCGCTTCCATCTTCGGGAGATGTTTATGACGCAATTCCGTGAGAACGTCCTCCTCGTCGTGCTCCGTCGTGCGGTCGTCCCACTCGACGATTCGTTCGGCGAGTTCCTCGCATTCGGCGGAATTGTCGCTGTTTCGAAGGTGATAGAGAACGTATCGGCGATGATGGTCGGAGAGGACCTCCATTATCGTATCGAGCTCGTCCGGCCTACCCCAGTCATCCTCCGAATTCGTACCTGTAACACTAGTCGAGTTGGAACTCATCGTTACTAGCATTGTTACGAGAGAAACGCAAAAGAACGATGCCTACACACCTAGGTATGGTTCGGTGGGTCGTCAGAACCCTTTGCCGAGCAGTTCGCGGGCGATGATGTTCTTCTGGATTTCAGTCGTGCCCTCGTAAATCTGGGTAATCTTCGCGTCGCGGTAGAGTCGTTCCACGTCGAAGTCGTTGACGTAGCCCGAACCGCCGTGAATCTGGACCGCTTCGTCGGCGCATTCGACCGCGACGCGCGAGGAGAACTCCTTCGCCATCGAGGCGAGTTGGGTCAGTTGCCCGTCGCCGTTGGCGACGCTCCACGCGGATTTGTAGGTGAGATTACGCGCGGCCTCGGTCTTCGTGTGCATCTCGGCGAGTTTGTGCTGGATGGCTTGGAAGTCGCTGATTGAACGTCCGAACTGCTCGCGCTCTTGGGCGTAGTCGAGCGCGCGTTCACAGGCACCCTTGGCGATACCGACACCCTGCGCGGCGACGGCCGTCCGGGTTTCGTCGAAGAACTGCATGAGTTGGAGGAAGCCCATGCCGCGCGTGCCGACGAGGTTCTCCTCGGGAACGCGCACGTCGTCGAAGATGAGTTCGGCGGTGTCGGAGGCGCGGATACCGAGTTTGCCCGTTATCTTGTCGGCCTCGAATCCGTCGCGGTCGGACTCGACGATAATCTGTGAGAACCCGGCGTAGCGGTCGTCGGCGTCGGGGTCGGTCTTCGTCATGACGACGAAGTAGTCGCCGATGGACCCGTTCGTGATCCACATCTTGTTGCCGTTGATGACCCACTCGTCGCCGTCCTTCTCGGCGGTCGTGGAGACGGAGGAAACGTCCGAACCGGTGTCGGGTTCGCTGATGGCGGTCCCCATGACGGCATCGCCCGCCGCGACCGGCGCGAGATACTTCTCTTTCTGCTCTTCGGTCCCGAACTCGCGGATGGCGTCCCCGCCGAAGGCCGTGCTCGTGATGCAGAGACCGATACCGGGGTCCACGGCGAACAGTTCCTCGACGATGATGGCGACTTCGAGGGGTGAGTAACCCGCGCCACCGTACTCGATGGGGATGTTCGCGCCGGTCAGACCCATCTCGGCCGCCTTGTCGATAATCTCCCACGGATACTTCTCCTTCTGGTCGTACTCCTTCGCGATGGGTTCGACCTCGTTCTTTGCGAACCGCCGCACTTCGTCACGGATGGCTTGCTGCTCGTCTGTCAGCTCGAAGTCCATGTGCATGAGTTACGGGGCAACGAATAAATCGTTTTGTAACCGGATATAAACTGGGAGACTGTTTATTAGCTCGGAGAGAGAAACGTTGAAACACCCCCGTAACGAGGTTTCTTACATGGAGCTCGAAGATATCAACACCATAGCGGTTCTCGGAGCTGGCAATATGGGCCACGGAATCGCGGAAGTCGCCGCACTCGCGGGATTCGACGTGAACCTGCGCGACATCAAAGACGAGTTCGTCCAGAACGGCTACGAGAGTATCGAATGGAGCCTCGACAAACTCGCCGAGAAAGAGCAGATCAGCGAGGCGGAGGCCGACGCCGCGCTCGACCGCGTGACGCCCCTCGTGGACTTCGAGGAAGCCGTCTCCGACGCCGACTTCGTTATCGAGGCCGTCCCAGAGAAGATGGCCATCAAGAAGGACGTGTACGGCGAGCTCGAGGAGTACGCACCCGACCGAGCCATCTTCGCCACGAACACGTCCAGCCTCTCGATAACCGAACTGTCCGAGGTGACGAACCGCCCCGAGCGGTTCTGCGGGATGCACTTTTTCAACCCGCCGGTTCGGATGCAACTCGTCGAAGTCATCACGGGCGAACACACCGACGAGGACGTTCTCGACGTGACCGAGGAGTTGGCCGAGGAGATGGGCAAGACGCCGGTTCGCGTGCGCAAGGACAGCCCCGGATTCATCGTCAACCGCGTGCTCGTCCCCCTGATGAACGAGGCGGCGTGGATCGTCGAGTCCGGCGACGCCACCGTCGAGGAAGTCGACAGCGCGACGAAGTTCGACATAGGCCTGCCGATGGGTAGTTTCGAACTCGCGGATCAGGTCGGCATCGACGTCGGCTACCACGTCCTCGAATACATGCACGAGGTGCTCGGCGACGCCTACGAGCCGTGTCCGCTCCTCGCCGAGAAGGTCGAGGAAGGCGACCTCGGCAAGAAGACCGGCGAGGGGTTTTACGACTACGAGAACGGCGGCGTCGATATCCCGACCGACGCCGGAAGCGAGGACATCGTACTCCGTCTGCAGGCCGTGATGGCGAACGAGGTGGCGAACCTCGTCGGCAACGACGTCGCGCCCGCGAGCGAGATAGACGAAGCGGTCATGCTCGGCGCTGGCTTCCCCGAAGGCCCGGCCCGGATGGCCGACGACGCCGGACTGGACACCCTGCTCGAAACGCTCGAATCCCTCCACGAGGAAACCGGTGCGGCGCGGTACGAGCCCGCGGACTACCTCGAAGAGCGCGCCGACATCGGCGGTTTCGCCGACCAGACCGAGGACGAGGGCATCGAGTTCGAGGCCATCCGCATCGAGAAGCCGGGCGAGATGGTCGGGCAAATCGTCCTCGACCGACCGCACCGCATGAACACCATCAGCGGGCAACTACTCGACGAACTGTCCGAAGCCATCGACCAGTTGGAGGCGGACGACGAGGTTCGCGCCGTCCTCATCACGGGCGAGGGTGACAAGGCGTTCTCCGCCGGTGCGGACGTCCAGAGCATGGCCGCGGGCGGTGCCGACCCGATTGGAGCCATCGAACTCTCGCGCAAGGGTCAGGAGACGTTCGGCAAACTCGAATCCTGTTCGATGCCGGTGGTCGCCGGAATCGACGGCTACTGTCTCGGCGGCGGGATGGAGCTGTCCATGTGCGCCGACCTCCGAATCGCCAGCGAGCGCTCCGAACTCGGACAGCCGGAACACGACCTCGGCCTCCTGCCGGGCTGGGGCGGCACCCAGCGCCTCCAGCACATCGTTGGCGAAGGTCGAGCCAAAGAGATCATCTTCACGGCCGACCGCTTCGAGCCCGAGACGATGGCCGACTACGGCTTCGTGAACGAGGTCGTTCCGACTGACGAGTTCGAGGACCGCGCGTTCGAGCTCGCCGCGAACCTCGCGGGCGGCCCGCCCATCGCCCAGAAGTTCACGAAGCGCGCGATGCTCAAGGGCTGGGAGAGCACGGAAGCCGGACTCGAAATCGAAGCCCAAGCGTTCGGCCACCTGATGGCCACCGACGACCTGATGGAAGGCATCACCGCCTTCATGGGGAAGCAGGAACCCGAGTTCGAAGGGAAGTAAACTGCTATCCCTTCCCACAAGGGATGGCACCGATTGACGCGGAATCCGCCCGCTGTCGGTCGATAACGGAAGGTTTAAACTAGTCCACCAGAAAGCAATGAGTGCGAAGAAGCGTAGGACGCTCGGTTGGTGTAGTCCGGCCAATCATCTTGGCCTTTCGAGCCGAGGACCAGGGTTCAAATCCCTGACCGAGCATATTTCTGAACGAACGAAGTGAGTGAAGAAGACGCGGAGCGTCGGGGATTTGAAGTACGGAAGAAGCAGTCTCGCCGAAGGCGAGGAAGCGTCTTCAGGTGGTTCAAATCCCTGACCGAGCACTTTTCGAGGAACAAAGTTCTCGTAAGCCGGGCGGGACCGAAGGTCCCGTTGGAAGCCGGCGCGAAGCGCCGGCGACGAAGCGAACGGGAGCAGGGAAGACGCGGTTTGTCTTCCCGTGTGATAAGAAGCGATGCGTAGGGAAGGATTTGAGCAGACGAGACGCATGCCCGGACCGTCTCGGCAAGTTCAAATCCCTGACCGAGCATTTTCCCGATTTCAGTTCCGCAAGCGACCGCTGTGTGGTCGCTCCTCCCCACGTCGAGGCTCTGCTTTGAAGTGACATCTCACTCACCAACACTAAAATATCAGAGATAAAAACAGACAGCAAACAACAAAATGCGGAGAAAACGGCCGATAAACCGTGAAAACATATGACGTGTACTCGGCCGTTCAAATAGTCTAGCGGATATCTTTATTATTCCCGGATTCCTTTCTATGACACGTCAGACGATGCGTTCGCCACCCGTGAGAAGGAAATAAGTCGCAGATACATACGATATGACCACAGCAGGCGATTCATCATTCGGCGTCGGAAGCGGTCTTCTCTTTACCGCCGCGATGGGGAGAGGGGACGATAGCGACTGCGTACGCCAACTCTCCGTCGGCGACGGGAGCGACCGAAACGTCCTCATCGTGACGTACAACCGAGCGCCGGAAGTCGTGTACAAACACTGGGAGTCGCGCATCGGCGACGAACCGACGGAGTTCGGCGTCGTCGCCGTCGGTGGCGGTGGTGCACGGACCGGAACGCACCGGTTGCAACCCGGCGACGACAACGACGTCTCGCTTGCGAACCCCGCCAGTCTCGGCCGACTCGAAACCACGATTCACCTATATCTGGACGAGTGGGCCGCGAACGACTATCCGACGATACTCTGTTTCGACTCGATTTCGGCGGTGCTTCGTCACGTGGACCGGACGACCGCGTTTCGATTCCTGCACTCGCTGACGGAGTTTCTCCGCCAACGCGATATCGTCGCGCACTTCCATCTCGACCCGGACCAGCACGACGAGACGACGGTAGCCATGCTACGCTCGCTGTTCGATGTCGCTGGCGAATGTCACGAAAGCGGGTTCGAGAAACCCGTCCCCGCCGAAATTCTCTCGTCGCTTCTCGGCGCGCCGCGCCGCCGACTGGTCTGTCGTTACCTTTCCGAAGTCGTGGATTCCGCGCCCATCTCGGCTATCGCGGAGCAGGTCGCCGCGTGGGAGCGGTCGGGAACGCCGAGCGAAAACGAGATAGAACGTGTTCACATCACTCTTCATCACGTCCATCTCCCGGCGTTGGCCGCGGTCGGCGTTCTCGAACGCGACGAAGAGACCGTCTCCGCAAGGACCGAGGCGGAGACGTTGAAACAATACGTCCGGTTGACGGCGGACGACGCCGCGACGGGGACGACACCCGTCTTTCCGGGCCAAGAGCCGGTTCGAATCGACGACCGGGCGATGGACGAGTCGAGCGAAGCGTACTGGACGGTGTACGGGACGGCGCCCGATTCGGTCGTCGTGACGCTCGCACGGGCGCTCGGCGACGTTTCGGACAGCCACGCGACGGAACTACGGCCCGTCCTCGCCGAGGTCATCGACATCGACGCGTTGCAGCGACTCGCCGAACACACCGATATCTCGGTCTACGCGACGTTCGAGTACGAAGGATACGAAGTGGTGGTCGATAGCGGTGAGATCAAACTCTACGACTCACGCTAGCCACTCGTCCGGTTTCGTGTTGTAATCCACGTCCGTCGCCGCGATGTCCTCGACTTCGCTCCACGGCAAGTCGCGCATCTCGAACTCGTTGCCGTCGTAGCGGATGAGTTTTCCTTGCTCCTCGGGTTCCGGTTCGCGGTCGCGCCGCCGGGCGATTTCGGCGTCGCGTTCGTCGATTTCCTTCACGATGGTCTTCAGGTTCACCGGGTGGCCCCAGAGGTCGTAGATGCGCTCCAGCGTACGCGTCGCTTGGTCGAGGTCGAGCATGACGCCGTTGTAGTGGTGGCCGAGCAGGAGTTCGCTCTTGTTGTCGTAGTTGCCGTCGTAGACGGCCATCGTCGGCTTCCCGAAGTTGGTGAACTGGAGCATCAACTTCTTCTTTACGTCCTCGTACTCCGTGCTCGTCACCCGGTAGTCGCCGGTCGTCCGACTGAACTCGTAGGTGAAGTAGTCGTTATCGACCACGAACTCCTTCGTCAGGAAGCCGTCGAGGAACGTCACGTCGTTGTGACTGGACCGGACTTCGTACATCCGGTCCCACCCGGCGGTGTACGCCACGTCCGCCATCGCTTCCTCGACGCTTTCGTACCGCTCGTCGTCCATCATGTAGCGGGCGTACTGCTCCAAATCCGCTTGCGGGATGGCTTCGAGGAAGCCCTGATTCTGGAGTTTGCAGAGCGAGAAGTGTCGCTCGGCGAGCCCCTCGTAGGTGAGCACTTTCCACGGATGGGAATCGACGTCGATTTCGCCCTCCTCGGCGCGCTCCAGCGCCTCCGCGTCGACCGTCTCGGACGGGAGCGATTCGAGGTCGGAAAGCGTCTCCGACGATATCGTTTCGAGCGCCGGGTCGGGTTCGATGAGGTCCGCAACGCGGTCGAAATCCACCACGTCGTGGAAGTTACGCCACGTGATTCCCTTCACGCGGAGGAGCTTCCGAACGACCTCGCGCCGGTTTTCGGTGTTCTCGATGTACTCCCACAGCTGTTTGCCGAGTTTGTAGGGATTCAGCCCCGGCGACCCGAGGACGCGCGCTTGGTGGTCGGCGTACTCGATGAACTCGTCCGCGCCCGCGAAGCACTCCTCGCCCATCATCATCGACTCCCAATAGGCGGCCCACCCTTCGTTCATCACCTTCGTCGTCTTCTGGGCCGCGAAGTAGTAGGACTCCGTGCGGAGCATCTCCAGAATCTCCGTCTGCCACTCCTCCATCTCGACCGCCTTGCCCTCCTCGGGGTCGTAGGCGTGCCCGTGGTCGCGGAGGTACGCGAGGATGTCCTTTTCCGGTTCTTCGAGCGTTCCGGCCTGTTTTTCCTGTTGAGCTTCCAGCCACTCGTCGTCGAACACCTCGTCACGAACCTCGTCGCTGAGGTTCATGTCTTCCAGTTGGTCCGCGAGTTCGTCGGTCTCGTGCTCCTCGTCTTCGACCCGGTGCTGGTTTTTGAACGCCTGATGCTGGTCGATGTTGTCCTGCAGACAGAGCACGTTGTCGATCCACTTCTCGACCTCCTCGCGGTCGATTTCGGGGTCGGCCATGATACGACGCACGCGGTCGGCGTGGCGCGAGAGGAGCGCCGCCGCGTCGAGGTCGTCCGCGAACATCCGATACCAGCGGTTGTTGGCGAAGAAGTCCGAGTGGGCTTCGACGTGGGTGATGACCGCCTTCTGGTCCGCGAGGCTGTTGGACTGCTGGAGGAAGGCGTGAGCCGGGTCGTCGTTGATGACGATTTCGAACGCCTTGCCCCCGCCGAACTGCCCCTGCTTTTGCTGGCGGTCGTACTTCATCCCCCAGCGCCAGTGCGGGTATCGCTCCTGAAACCCGTCGTAGGCGATGAGTTCGTTCATCTCGTCGTAATCGACGATCCAGTACTTCACGGGGTAGGGGTCGAGCCCGAGTTTCCGCGCGAGTTTTCGCGCTTCCACGACCGGTTCGCGCACCTGTTCCGCCTCGCGCTGCGTTTCGATTCGCTCGTTCATGATGCCTCCGTGCTCAGGATTTCGTAAATCGCACTCGTCACGTCCTCCGGGCCGTTGACGTAGCTGACGGCGACGTTATCCGTCTCGGCGAAGTGCCGTTCGACCTCCTCCGCGTGGGTCGCGTTGATGGCCTTGCCCTCCGGTTGCGTTTCGACGTAGGCGTGCAGGTTCGCCGGAATCTCCTCCATCCGGGGGATGACGTTCTCCTCCGTGTCGTTCCGGCTGTTCTCGCTGTCGCCCGCCGCGAACACGTAGCGGTTCCAGTCGGCCCACGGGTACTCCTCTTCGAGGATTTGGCCCGCGAGTTCGTAGGCCGACGATATTTTCGTCCCCCCGCCCGACCGGATACCGAAGAAATCGTCGCGTTCGACCCGCCACGCCTCCGCGTCGTGGGCGATGTAGACGAACTCCGCCGTGTCGTACTTTCCGGTGAGGTACCAGTCCAGCGGGGTGAACGTCCGCTCGACCAGTTCTCGTTTCTTCTCGCGCATCGACCCGGACACGTCGCGGATGTTGACGACGACGACGTTCTTCTCGCGCTCCTCGATGATTTCGGGGTAGCGGTAGCGTTCGTCCTCCCGCCGGAACGGGATGTTCTTGACGCCGTGTTCCCGAATCTTCTGCGCGGTGCTCGTCGGCTGGACGTTCGACTCCATCTCCTCGATGCTCTCCCACTTCGAGCGCTCGTCTTCGGGCAGGTCGTCGTAGTTCTCCTCGACCCACCGCTTCGAGACGGTGAGGTTGTTTTCCCGCGCCCAGCGGAACACCTCGTCCGGTCCCCAGCCCTCGACGCCCATCGCTTCGCGGATGTAGTCGGGGTCGAAGTCCATCGCGAGCTTGCGTTTCAGCCCCTCCTTGAACATGCGCTCGAAGTCGAGCGTGCTGTCGGGGCCGGTCTTCGTCATATCGGTGAAGTCGCCCTCTATCTCCTCGATGACTTCCTTGCCCTTCGGTTGGAGGTTCAACCCGAGTTCGTCGTCGAGTTCCTCGGCGAACTCCTCCGGGTCCATCTCGTAGTAGCCGTGTTCGTCCGACTCGTCGCCAGGGTCGCCCTCGTCCCCGTCGTCGCCGGGTTGTGGCTGTGGCTGGCCGACCGGGTCGCCCACGTCGGGTTCCCCTTGGCCGACGCCGCCCTTGTCGCGGCGGTCGTACTGGAACTCCGGGAGGTCCACGATTTTGATGGGGATGTGAATCTCGTCCGGGAGACTCTGACCGAGGTCACCGTACTGGATGAACTCGGCGAGGTCCTCGCGGCGGTCCTCGCCGACTTCGCTGTACCGTTCGAGGTCGTCTCTCAGTCCCATTTGTAGCTCACCTGATTCATGACGTGCTGACTCGTCAGTTCCGCCGAGGCGGGCGAGTAGCCGAACAGGTCCTGTAGGTTCTGGATGGTCTGTTCTTTCACCTCGGCCGTCTCGGTGTTCTTCGGCGGATTCTCCCACTGGCTCGGGTTGAAATCCTCGTAGACACGGTGCACGTCGTCCCAGTCGTTGTTTGCAAGCACTGTTTTGATGATCGGAACCTCCTTCGGGTCGATGTTGCCGACTTCGAACTCCTCGTTCCGGTTCTCCCACGCGTGGCGGTTCAGGGCGGTGATGACCTTGTTCCGGCGGAACTCGGCCACCGCGGGGCTCGCCTCGTGGTTCGCCTCGTAGGCGTCGGGGGTGAACCGGCCGAGGTGCTCCGTCTCGAACACCTTCATCTTCAGCGCGTCCGGTTCGATACGCTCGCCGCGTTCGTTTTCGACCTCCTCGCCGGTCGCCCACGCGTAGACGTGTTCGATGTACTCGGCGACGGTCTCCTCGTCCACGCGCCGGTCGCGCATGATGGCGTCCAGCACGTCGCCCTCCTGCTGTTGGAAGATGTAGTTTTTCACGGGGACGAGGCGGTTTTCGTACTCGGTGCGCTCCGCCGCGGAGAAGACGGGGGCGTCACCGATGCTCTCGGCCATCACGTTGAGAACGTCGCGGGGCATGATGACCTGCTCGACGTCGTAGTCGGAGTGGTGGCGGTCACGGATTTCGTTGAGCAGTCCGGCAATGATATCACGGGTGTACGTGACCGGGATGCCGCCCGACCCGTCCGTCGCGTCGTCGTCGAAGTCGAAGTCGTCCTTCTCGATGCGCTCGTCGCCGTCCAGCAGGTAGCCGCGGTCGAAGAGGACGGCCTTGTCCACGAGGTCGAGTCCGGCGGGCACGTCGCTCGCGTCGAGTCGGGACACCACGCTGTACAGCGCGGCGGCTTCGATGGCGTGGGGAGCGAGTTCGCGCTCGTTGATGGCGTCGCCGTCCCGAACCCGCACGCCGACCGGTTCCCGAATCCGGGCGTCGAGTTCGTCGTACACGTCCGCCTGCCACACCGCCGTCTCGTTCGTGAGTTCGCGCCTGATGAGTTCGGCCTCCAAACTGAGATTCGTGAGGTAGCGGAACTCCCGACGGTCGAGGCGGCGCTTCAGCGCGCGGAGGGGGTCCGCTCCCCCGGCGTCCGCGTGTTGGTTCAACTGCGCTTCGAGGTCGGGGTTCGAGATGATGACGAGTTGCGTGTCGATGTCCATCTGGATGCCCTTGTCCAGTTTCACCGCCTTCTCGTCCGGCACGTTGAGCAGTTTCTGGAGCAAGTCGGCGTGTTGGGCAGCGTCCTCCACGATGGTCAGCAGGCCGTTGCCCTGCGAGAGCACGCCGTCGTAGCTGAACGCCTGCGGGTTCTTGCGCCCCCGCGAGTCGAGTTCCTGCAACATCCCCTGCATCCAACTGCCGACCAGTCGCTGTTTCGGGCGGCCGCTGTCCTCCGAGTGGAGGACGCCGATGCCGTCGCCGACGTCAACGACGTAGTTCTTCACCCGGAGGTGCGCCGGGTCGGTGATGGCTGAGAACAGTTCTTCCTCACCGTCGCGTCGGTACTGCTCTTCCAGATAGTCGTAAGCCTCCCGGCTGAACGGGTCGAGTTTCCCCTCGACGAGGATGTCGAGGTGGTCGTCGATGGTGTCGTTCAGCCTGTCGAGCAGTCGCTCGCGCACCCGCGGCGGGAAGACGAGCAGCGGATGCGACTGAACGGGACTGGCGAACCAGTTCTCCTCGCTCGTCGCAACCGCGTCGTCGCCGTAGGTGAGTCCCGGCGCGTCCGTCGCGGTGGCGATGTTCCACTCGACGGTGTAGCGCCGTCCCTCGGGCGTCTTCGAGTACTCGCGGAGTCCGTTGACGAGACAGCGTTTCAGCTCGGACTTCCCGGTCGCCGTCGGCCCGGCGAACCAGATTATCTTCTCCTCCTTGCCGCGCCGCGCCGCGATGGACCGCAGGTCGTCCACGAACGCGTTGAGCACCTCGGTGTTGCCGAGGATGGCGTGTTCCCCGTCGTTGTGGGGGTCGTCGAAGAAGCGGTAGCGCTCCTTCTCCTCGCCCTCTTCGACCACCGTTCGAGTCCCCATGGACTCGATGGCTTCGAGGAGGTACTTGCTCGCGTGCGAGGCGATGGTCGGGTTTTCGAACGCCGCGTCTACGTACTCCGCGAGGCTCATCGGCTCCTCGTACGTCTCGCGGAGTTCACGGTTCGCGTCGTCGATGTAGTCGCTCCCTTCGGTCACTGGTCACTCCTCCATTTCGGCGCGGGCGACTTCCGCCCCGGCGAATTCGAGCACCTCCTTCGCGCCCTCGCGTGAGTAGCCCTGCTCCATGAGCGCGTCCACCCACGCGTTCTGTTCGTCGTTGTCCATTTCATTCGCCGACACCAACGCCGAGAAGTTGATGTTGTGTTTCTTGTCCTCCCAGAGTTTGCGCTCCAAGGCGCGGCGCAGGCGGTCGTTGTCCTGCGGGTCGAACGCCTGCCCCTCGCGGGCGCGCCGCGACACCCAGTTCGACACTTCCTGCCGGAAGTCGTCCTTGCGGTCGCGGGGAACCTCCAACTTCTCCTCAACGGCGCGCAGGAAGCTCTCGTCGGGTTCCTGCTCGCGCCCCGTGAGTTCGTCCTCGACGGTGGCGTTGTCGATGTAGGCCATCACGTGGTCCATGTACTTCTCACCCTGCCGCTGGATTTCGTCGATGTCGTAGGCGAGCGCGTGGCGCACGTCCTCGATGGCGCGTTCGCGGTACTCTCCGCGGACCGTTTCGAGGTAGCGGTAGTAGGTCTCGAAGTTCTCCTCGGGGATGGACCCGTGGTTCTCCAAGTTCTCCTCGAAGTGGTTGAACACCGACAGCGGACTCAGGAAGCCGCGGCTCCGGTGCGTGGAGTTCATGATGGCCTCCGCGATTTCGTCGCCGATGAACCGCGCGGAGACGCCTTCCATCCCTTCGCCGATGTCGGCTTTCTCCTCGGCTTCCTCGCGGAGTTTCTTCACGTCGATGTCGTCGGTGTCCTCGATTTCGCCGTTGTAGGATTTGGCCTTCTGGAGGAGGTCCACCATCTCGGTGTCCGGCTCCTCGATGCGGGTCAACACGCCGAACAGCCCCGCCATCTCCAGGGTGTGCGGTTCGATGTGCACGTCGGGCACGTCCGCGTTGCGGAGCATCTTCCGGTAGATGTCGGCCTCGGACTCGTATTCGAGGACGTACGGGAAGTCGATGCGCTTCGTCCGGTCGTTGAACGCCTCCATCTTCTCGTCGCCCTTCTTGTCCCGGTACTCGGGCATGTTCGTCCGGCCGACGATGACCTGGTCGATGTCGATGCGGGGGTTGTTCTTCGGCTTGATGGTCTGTTCCTGGGTGGCGTGCAGGAAGTCGTAGAGGAACTCCCGCTGGAGTTTGAGCAGTTCCTCACCGCTGAAGATACCCCGGTTCGCGTTACAGAACGCGCCGGAGTAGTCGAACGCGCGCGGGTCGGATTCGCCGTAGATGGCGATCTTCGAGTAGTTGACGTCGCCCGTCAACTCCGTCTCGTCCTGGTTCTTCTTGTCCTTCGGCTCGAACGTTTCGACGGACTGGCGCTTGTTCTCGTCGGCGACGAGGCGGAATATCTCGATGTGGTTCTCGAGCACCTGCTTGATGTCGTCGTCGTAGTAGGCCAGCAGCGAATCCATGTAGAACTCGCTCGCGGGGTCGAGCGCCTGCTCGTTTTTGATGGTGTACGGCGCGTCCAACTCCTCGTTGATGTCGTCGATGACGCGCTGGCGCTGTTCGAGCGGCAGCAGGACGAGCGGGTCCTGATTCATCGGCGACCGAATCTCGTCGTCGGACGGGTCCTGGTCCGGAATGACGTCACAGAGGTTCGTCCACCGGAAGGTGTACAGTCGCCCCTCGTCGTGGAGGGTGTAGTCCTCGAAATACTTGCGGACCTGTCGGTCGAAGTCGGATTTACCCGACCCGACCGGTCCGAGGAGGAGCTTGATGCGTTTTTCGGGACCGAGCCCGCGCGCACCGCTCTTCACCTTGTTCACGAACTCGTGAATCGCACGGTGGATTTCACGCCCGTAGAACGTGTTCTCCCCGTCGAATATGGGGTCTTCGGACGCGAGTCGGTACTCGACGACGCCGGAGTCTTCGTCGTACTCCGTGCCGTAGTAGTCGAACATATCGGCGACTCGCTGGTGGGCGTTTCTAGCTACCTTCGGGTCTTCGTATACCTCTCGGAGGTACCAGTCGAAGGACTTCGTTTCACGGAGGTCTTCCGGCATCGATTCCTGGTAACTGCGGCTGAGGTCGTCCAGCGTTTCGATGTCACCTTTCATTGTATCACGCATTGTTTGGGACTTCGTATGGACCAAGGGAGAGAGAGACCGACCGGGCGGCCCGATACCGGCGGGAAGTACGTAGTCGACACGCATTCACAAAGTTGTGTCGGTCGGAACACCGCGATTGCTCTCCGGCGGGGCTTGTCGGGCGACGGCGAGCGCGCCCGCAGTAACTCCTGCGTCAATCGCGGGATCATTGTGCGTGCCATCCACCGCTTCGGAAACCAGTCGGCGTATTCCAGCGAAACCCATCCACCCGGAAGCGTATGGTTCGAGACCGTGTACCGTGCGGACTGCTACCACCCGATACTGTTTAATGGATAGGACGAGGCCATATATAACTGTTGCCCATGCACAAGATTCTTTTGATATAGATTAAGCATCCGAAAGACCCGAAGTTACGAACGAGTGGGCCTGTAGCGTTCAAATCGGCCATTGTGAAAAATCACACCGAACCCACCCTTTATATGCAAGGTCGATGCTCGTGGACTGACAACCCTTACACCCGTCCGCCGCCAACCGCCGTTCGTGTCCATCGAGAACCTCCCCGAGTCGTGGGTCGTCTGGAACGAGGAACCGAACGGTCGGTGCATCCTCGCCTACCGGCCGGACGTGTTCGACACGCGGCAGTTCCCGCCGGAGTGTATGCCGACGCTGTATCTCACGCAAGGGACCCCGAATCGGCCACCGCAGGAGCGCCGGGCGACCGACTCGTGGTATTTCGAGTTCTTCCTCGAACCGGAGGTCGCTTTGCCGCGGACGCCGCGGTTCTCCTCGCGCGATGAAGCATTGGAGGCCGCCGTCGCGCTCGCGGACGAGTTCGACCGCGGCGAAGTGGACTACCGGTCGTGGTATCTAGTTCCGCGCGAGGCGTACCTCGACAAACTGGACGAGTTGACCGGACGAACCGAGTAGCGGGATTTCGTCGTGGCGAGAGGCTTAACCGGCGGCCACACCTACGCCCGCCTATGTCCACCATCACGCTCGTCGGAACCCGCCTCGCGGACGTCGGTCAGGAGTTCGTCTATCAGGGCGAAGCCAGCGCCTGCGAGGGCTGTCCCTACAGAAACCAGTGTCTCAATCTCTCCGAGGGGGTGAAATATCGCGTCACGGACGTCAGGGATGGCGCACAGACGCTCCCCTGTGGCGTCCACGACGACGGCGTGAGCGCCGTCGAAGTCGAACCGGCGACCGTCCGCGCCAACGTCTCCGCGCGGAACGCCTACGCTGGGAGCAACGCGAAACTCGAAGGGCCGTGCCCGCACGTCGAGTGCCCGAGCCACGAGTTCTGCGAACCCACCGGTGCCGACTTCGACGAGGAGTACCGGATTTCGAAAATCGTCGGGGACCCTCCCCACGACTACTGCCACTTGGACCGCGACCTGACGCTCGTCGAGTTCGACGAGACGGACGAGTAATCAGTTCCCCAGCACGCCGATGTACTCCGCCGTGTAGCCGAAGATGTCCTCGTAGCCGTACGCCGACATCAACACCGGAACGAACGGGTTTTCGGCGACCAGTTCGTCCCCGTCGGCGGTTGCGAACGGCTCTCCCCGCTCGACCCGCTGGAAGTTCTCAACCAACACTTCGAACTCCGTGCCGCCGTTTTTCCGCACCGGTTGGTCCATCCGGAACACTTCCACCTCGTCCTGTTCGCCCGCATCGACCGGATTTTTGCCCTCCGGCAACGGAAGGGCACCCGTTCCCGCGAGGAACCCGCGAACAAGGTCGTAGGCGTTGTCGACCGCCTCGGGAGACCCTTGCAGGCCGCACTCGACCTCCAGCGTGTGCGGATGCGAGATGAGTTTTCCCTTCGTGAACTTGTCCGTCTCGACCAGTTGTGAGACCGGCAGGTACGGGCAGATGGACCGCGCGACCGCGTTCACCCGGTCCACGAGCGCGAACGGCCTCGCGTACGATTGCGTGGAGTGAAGCGAGAGGACCGTACAGTCCCGTAGCTCCGACACCAAGTCGTGCGCCAACCGCCGCTCGTACGTCTCCGCGTTCGGGTCGCCGGGGAAGACGCGGTTCAAGTCCTCGTTGACGTACCGGACGCCGCGTTCGAGCGCGCGCTCGTTGACGACGACGACCTTCACCGCCCGCTCCACGTCCGGGTCCTCCAACAGCAGTCTATCGACCGCCTTCGGACCGCACGGCTCGTCGCCGTGAATCCCGGCGACGACTGCCACTTCCGGCGTTCCTTCACCTAACTGCTCGATTCGCATTTACCGAAGTCAGGTGTCGAAGCTTGAAAGCGCTTTACACTCGCGATTTCGCGGCAAAAGGGTACCGTGTTGGCGACTACTCCAGCCCGTCAGCGTAGTCGAAATCCATCTCTCTGACGGTCGGCCGTTCCCCGTCCAGTTCTATTTTCCACCCGTGGAGCACCGTCGGGTCGTCCAACGCGTTCGTCATTTTCGTTCGCACGTCGGTGACGTTCACGCCGTAGAAGTCGCTCGGAACGCCGTGGAGGTACTGAAGCGCGGTTTCGAAGAGCGAGCGCATGCCGCTGTCGTCCTCGAAGTCGAAGTGTTTGTACGCGCCCGCCGCGACCTGCACCATTCCGTGGAGGAACGCGCTCTCGACCGACCCGTTGCCGTAGTTGTACCACTCGTCCTCGAAGCAGTCGTGGCTCTCGTGGAACTCCCCGGCGTTGAACAGTCGCACGCCGTGAACCACCGCCGTTCGAAGCGTTCCGTGTTCCCAGCAGTCTCGCTCCGGGAGCCACCCCGACGGGATTCGGCCGGTCGGTGGCGGGTCGGCGGTCGGGTCGCGTGTGTGGTCGTCCATTGCGGTCGCTTGGTCGTTGGTGGTCCAGTCGTTTGTGTGTTGGTACTGGTCGTCCTCGACGCGTCGAGAAAAATCGATACTCGTTTTCGCTCGATTCGTTCGGTCCCTACTGCGCAACCACCGCTTTGCTCGGCGGCGCTCGCGCGACTTCGTAGTCGCCACTTTCATCGACCGCGATGACTGCCCACTCGTAGTCCGGGTTCGAATCCCGAATCCGTTTTCGCAGTCGTGTCGCATTCTCCGTCCACGTCACGAAGCAACGTAGCGTCCCATATTTCGGAGCCTCCCCGGAATCCGCGAGGGCGGAAACGCGTACCTCGCGCCACTTTCGTCTGGCGCGAAATTCGTCTCCGTCGTCCAATACCTCGTATCCGAGGCTGTTGAAAATCGACCTGGCCTCCTTGGTCGGTGGTGTGCTAACAGGGGCCATCCATGTGAACGTAACACACAATACGTAATAAATGTTCTTGCGGATTCGAACAAATGTCACCCTCTATTCAAAATATCGAAACGGATGCCTACCGGACGGCGGTCACTCGTGTGCCGCGTCCCACTCCGTCGCTTTGCGGAGGTTTCCACACCGGTTGCACTCGATGCGGCCCATCGAATCCATCGCGTTGTCCAACGTCTCGCAGTTCGCACAGAAGTAGCCGTAGCGCCGTTCGTGCTCGGGCGAGCGATAGACGACGAAAAACGGACCTTTCGACCCGCGAGTTCCTTCCGA
Organism: Haladaptatus paucihalophilus DX253; assembly: GCF_000376445.1. Taxonomy (NCBI): domain Archaea; kingdom Methanobacteriati; phylum Methanobacteriota; class Halobacteria; order Halobacteriales; family Haladaptataceae; genus Haladaptatus; species Haladaptatus paucihalophilus. The sequence goes on from NZ_AQXI01000001.1 coordinate 987,253, forward strand.
CTCGTTGATGTAGACGGTTTCGTCATCCGGCGTCGTCGCTGTGGTCATTATCCACCCCTTGTCGGCCCATCGATTTAGGGATGTTGAACGTATCGAAGGTATCTTGTCTCCTCCCTGAGACACGTCGGCAATGACCCTCCGACTCCTCCACTATTCGGACATCGAGAACGTCTACGACGACCCGGACCGACTCGGCCGACTGGCGGGTTGTATCGACGCCAGACGCGACGACCGAACCGTCGTCGTCGGAACCGGGGACAACACCGCCCCCGGCGTCCTCTCGCTCGTCACCGAGGGGCGGCAAGCCCTCGATTTCTTCGACGCTATCTCCCCCGATTTCGGGACGTTCGGCAACCACGACTTCGATTACGGAATCGACCGCACCCGCGAACTCGTCCGGCGCTCCCCCCAGACGTGGCTCACCGTCAACGTCCGCGAAGGGGACGACCGGTTCGCGGCCGGTGCCGGAACCGCGCCGTACGCGACCCGAAATATCGGCGGTACCCGGGTCGGATTCTTCGGCGTCACCACGCCCGAAACGGCGTCGATAAATCCGAACGCGAGCGAACTAACGTTCACCGACCCGATAGCGGCGGCCGAACGAACCGTCTCCCGTCTCCGAGACGAGGGCGTCGATATCGTCGTCGCGCTCTCTCACCTCGGCCGCGGCGACGAAGCGCTCGCCGACGCGGTGGATATCGACGTCATCCTCGGCGGACACGTCCACTCCGAGCGGGTGGAACAGCTGAACGGGACGCTCGTTACCCGTCCGGGTGTCAACGGCCACGTCCTCCTCGAAGTGGCCTTCGACGGCGGGTCCGAACCGACCGTGACCCGACACCGCGTCGCGGACGCACCGCGGAACGAGGACGTGGCCGGTCGGCTGTACGAACGAAAGGAGTCGGCCGGACTCGGTTCGGTCGTCGCGAGCGTGGACGACCCCATCGAACGAACCAAAACCACGACCTTCCGCGGCGAGAGTCGAATCGGGAACTTCGTCGCCGACGCCTACCGCTGGGCGACCGACGCGGCCGTCGGCCTGCAAAACAGCGGCGGAATCCGCGAAGGCGACCCGCTTTCGGGCGAGGTGACCGTCGGTGACCTCGTGAGCGTCCTGCCGTTTCAGGAGCGCGTCGTCGTCGCGGAACTCTCGGGTGACGAACTCCTCGACGTGTTCCGGCAGGCTCACGACCCGACCATCGGGTTCGCCGAACACGACTGGTGGCACGGTCACCTGAGCGGGGTCGAACTCGTCTGGAACCGGGCGGAGAACGCGCTCGAATCCGCGACCATCGCCGGACGCGAGATTCGGGACGACGCGACCTACAGCCTCGCGACGACCGAGTACCTCCTGCACAGCGACCGGGAGTTCCCCGCGCTCGACATCGACCACCACGTCGAAACCGGAGACGTACAGTACGAGGTGCTGGCCGACTACGCCCGTCGATTCGGCATCGACCCCCAGATAGAGGGTCGCATCGCGCAAAGATAGTAAGGTTCTCCCGGGTGCACCACCTCCGACTCGATATGACTCGCGTCCTCGTTCCGGTTCGCTATCCGCTTTCGGAACACTCGCGTCGGACGCTCTCCGAGGCTCTTCGCGTGGCCGAAGAGCGAGACGCCGACCTCACCGTATTGCACGTGAATCTGTATCACCGCGGAAGCGAGATACGACGCACCGACCTGAAACGAACCGTCGAGAAGGCCTTCGGTCGGATCAGGAACGCCAGATACGTCGTCCGCGACGGCTTTCTCGTGGAGGAGACGATTTTGGAGGAAATCGCCGCGACGAGCGCCGACGTGGTGGTCATCGGCCGTAAGCAGGTCGGTCGGTGGCGGCGTGCGATTCGCCGACTGGTGGACGACCCCGACATCGAGACCTTCCTCAGCGAGAAAGTGGATTGCGAACTTATCACGGTGGGATAGCGTCAGCGTTCGTCGAACTCGACCGGTCGGGAGGGGGGCGTTCGCTGCTGGGGTTCTCGTTCGACGGCGACCCGCGCGACGCCGCTCGTATCGTCGAAGACGAGGTGCGAGTGGGGGTACGCGATCTCCACGTCGGCATCCTGTATTTCCTCCCAGATTCGCTCCATGATGTGTGAGTGGACGCGGCGCATGTAGTACGGGTCTTTCACCCAGTAGCGGAGTTCGAGCAGAACGCCGTGGTCGGCGTAATCCCGTATCTGCGCCACGGGGTCGCTCGGATAACGGGCGCTCCCGATACGGATGTCCGGCCCCGACGCGACGACCTCCGGCGTGTTGCGGGCCGCCCGCTCCATGATGGCTCGCGCCTCGTCGAGGTCGCCCTCGTAGGTGACTTGCATCTGGAGAGAAAGCCGCGAACGCGTGTCCTCGGCCGAATAATTCACCACGTCCCGCTCGCGCATCGTCGCGTTCGGGATGACGAGGAACGTGTTTTGCATCGTGAAAATCTTCGTGTACCGGAGCGTGATGTCCTCGACGTAGCCGCGGGTTCCACCTTCCGGGGTGCTGGTGTCCACCAACTCGATGAGGTCGCCGATTTCGTAGGGTTGGTCGGCCAGCAGGAACAGTCCGTTGATGACGCTCCCGATGATGGGTGCGAGGATGAGACCGACCGTGGCGGAGAACACCGTGACCGAGAGCAGGAGGTTGGACGCTCCTAAGCCGACCTGTGCGGCGGCGGTGGCGACCGCGATGAACAGGATGATGCCACGAATCCCGCGAAGAACGGTCTTCGTGATGCTCGGCCTTCGGAATCGGCGCGCGACCTGCCGACCGACGAGGCTGACGACCAACTGCGAGACGTACCAGCCGAGGAGGACGAACAAGGCCGCGAGGAGGACGTTCGTGACGGTAACGTTCGTGGCGACTTCGAACGCTCCGATGGCGCCGAACCAACGGAGAATACCATCAATCGCTGTACCGGTCGTCGGCATGAGTCTTCCGTCTCACCCGACCAAGTAAAACCCCCGCATTTCGACGCTTGACGTGTCGTTCCCGGGAAAAATAGTGGCGAAAACTAAGTCACGCCGCGACAATTCGAACGTATGACGTCCGAATCACATCGCCCCCGGGCCACGTTCGAAATCAGCCACCACGAGGAGCCGAGCGGCACCCTCCTCGCCGGGTTTTCCGAGTTCGGTCTCGCCGGACTGACCGCCGCGAATTACCTCGTCGAGCAACTCGACCTCGAAGAGATGGGCCACATCACGGCCGAGCAGTTGCCCGCGATTACGCCGTTCGAGAACGGGCGTCCGCGCCACCACACGCGACTGTTCTCGCGGTCGGACCTCGACCTGACCATCCTCGTCGGCGAACTGTTCGTTCCCGTCTGGGCCGCCGACCCCTTCGCCACCGCGATTCTCGACTGGACGGCGAAGCACGGGGTCGAGGAGATAGCCGTCCTCTCGGGGATTCCCGTCCCGCACGGTCCCGACGAACACCGCGTCTTCTCCATCGCCACCGATGATTTCCACGAGAAGCGCCTCGACGGCACGGACATCCCCGGCATGGGTCGCGGATTCCTCGACGGCGTGAACGCGACCCTCATCGCTCGCGGCCTCGACACGCCGCTTGCGACCGGCGTGTTCGTCACCCCCGTCCACGCACAGACGCCGGACGTCGAGGCCGCGCTCCGCCTCATCGATGCCGTCCGTGACGTGTACGGACTGACCATCGACACGGACCCGCTCGAAGCATTCGCCGAGGAAGTCGGCGAGTACTACGCCGAACTCGCCCAGCGTGTCGAATCGGCCGGGGACAGAGAACGACCGGACGACCGGATGTACATGTAGCAGAACGTTTTACGACGGTCGGTGTCGGGCGAGCGTGGTGAGTCACCACGCCCGCCCGACGCCTCCCTGTAAAACGTTCATCAAAAGCACTCCTTCCTCATTTCGACGAACGACTCGCGGCGCGAGTCGTTCGTCTCCATTCGGTCGTCGGCCCGGAAAATCTTCGATTTTCCGGAGAGCGTACTAGCGACTGGCGGCTGTGTTACCAGTGGAAGTTTGGTGGTCGTCTCAATCGCCGATTTTCGATGGTTGGTCGGTTGCTGACATTCTGGCGGTTGTGTCATCGGCTGGTTTTCGGCAGTTGTGTCGATTGCGGACTTCCGTCGGTTATGTGACTGGCCTACCGCTCCCTTCGGTCGCTCGCCGAAATCTAGCGACCGGCGAAGCGATAGGCTACCTGTCCTTTCAGGGCGCTAACGACCTCTCCGCGAACGGCTTCGCCGTTCGCGGGCCGAGGACCCCCGACGGAGCGACTGAAAGGAGCGACGGAAGTGGGGTGGCGTCGTGCTTTTGGTCCAGCTTTTACAGGGAACCGACCAGGGCGATGGCACTCGCCATCGCTCTGGCCTGTGACCGTCGTAAAAGGTGGAAGCGAAAGCTGGGGTTCTATAGTCCTCCGTGGATTCCCGTTTCATAATGAGCTCCGACGACCTCTATCTGACACTCGAACGAGTCGGAGAACGGTTCAGCTTAGGGGAGTACGAGATCGACGCGTATCTCACGGTACTCGAACACGGACGACTGACGGCGAGCGAAATCGCGGACCACACCGACATTCCGCAACCGCGGGTGTACGACACCGTTCGCAGTCTGAGCGACCGTGGACTGGTCGAACTCCGCGAATCCCGACCGATGAAGGTCATCGCCATCGACCCCGAAGAAGCCTTCTCCGACGTGCAATCGTCGCTCGGCGAGATGATAACCGAACTCGAAGAGCGCTACACCGCCCCGGCGCGGGATACGGAAGCCGTCTCGCTGGTCAAATCCCGCTCGACCATCCTCCGTTACCTCGAAGACGTCATCGAGGCGGCCGAGTACGAACTCGCGCTGTCGCTGACGCCCGACCTCCTCGAACGGTTCGCCGACGACCTCGCGGCGGCCATCGACTCGGGCGTGAGCACCGAACTGCTCGTCACGCCCGCCTCGGAAGCACCCGACCCGACGGAGTTCGACTACGAGTCCGTGGCGACTACCGCCCGCGCGCGCCGCGGAATCACGACGCCCGTCATCGCGGTGGCGGACGGCGAATACTCGATGTACGCGACGCAGGACGCCCTCCGCGACGACCGCGACCGGTACGGCGTCATCTTCAACCGCTCCGCGCTGGGATTCCTCGTGTCCGGCTTCTTCGGCACGGTGCTCTGGACGACCGCCGAGCGAACCCTCTCGGAGGACGCCGAAAAGCGTTCGTTCCCGCGCCGATACGCCTCCATTCGTCGGTGCGTCAAGGAGATTCAAGGGATGGAAGGCGAGTTCTACGCGACCATCAAGGGCCGCGACATCGAATCCGGAAACGACCGTATCGTTCGCGGAAAGGTCGTCGGCTTCTCCTTCGAGGGCGGCGAGCGCGTCGCGGGAATGTCGGTCGAAACCGAGACGGGAACGGTCACCGTTGGCGGGCAGGTCGCCGCGCTCGAAGACATCGAAGCGCACGAAATCCGAATCGGGACGGACGAACCACCGGCCTACGAGCGGTGAGCGGGAAGCGAGCTTAGAAGGTGAAAACGCGCTGGTCGCACTCCGGGCAGGCCAGCACGTCGTCGGGCGCATCGAGGGGGGTGGAACTCCCGCTGCCACAACAGCTGTCGGCGCTGGTTTCTTCGAGCGGGGTATCGCACACCGGACAGTCGCGACAGAACGCGCGGAGCGCCGACGCCGATTGCACGCGGACGTCGCGGTCGATGTCGAACTCGGCCAGCGTCCGCACCGCCGCGACGTCCGCGATGGCGACCGGCCGCGAAAGCCAACGCTCGGTTTCCACGCCACCGGCGGAGACGACGATGTACGCCCCGCTATCGACGGATTGTACGCTGACGGAGGACGACGACGCGGCACGAACCGCCGCCTCGAGGTCGCCCTCTCGAACGGATTCCATCTCCGCGCGCCAGTCGGTTCGAAACCGTTCGTCCAGTTGGAGGCTCTCGCCGACGGCGTGGACGACGCCCGCATCGAGGAGTTCTGAGAGCGCGCGCTCGCCGGTCTCCTCGTCGGATTCACCGGCCAACGACCCCGGCTCCGCGGGTGGCTGGAGTGGTTGCGGCGTCGGGGAGAGCGCCGAAACGAGTTTGGGTGCGAACTGAGGCGTTCCGGGAACGAGATAGCCCCGAAGCGCGATTCCCGCTCCACCGACGACGCCGAGCACCGACGCGACGCCGAAGCGACGGGAGCGACTTCCGGACAGCAGTCGAGTTACGCCCGCGCACGCGAGAAGAAGAATGCTAGTGTTCAGTACGGTACACGGCCAGCAGCGGTTTTCACCCGTGTACTCCGACTTTCGAAGTCCGTCAATCATTGGCAGGGGATTCGGACGCCGGGAGGTTGAAACTTCGGGAGACGGGCGATTCGACGACCGTTCGAACACAACCCATACGTCGGTCGATTGGTAAGTATCGGTCGAAATGCCCTCCATCCATCACATCGGGTCGCGTCGGATACCCTTCGAACCGCCGAATACATGATCGACCGCGATGCGCTCCGACGAGTCGCCACCGTGATTCCCTTGCTGGGAGCGAACCTGTTCCCGGTCGTCGGCGTCCTGTCGTTCGGTTGGACGCCTGTTGCCGTCCTCGTGCTGTACTGGGTCGAGATGGGAATCGTTACCTGCTGGTCCGTTCCGAAGGTGCTGTTCGCGCAACGACGGTCGCCCGAGGTTGGGGACCGGCACCTCCCGCTGTCCGAACTGCGGGAGAAACGCGGCGGCAAATCCCTCTGGCGGGATGGCCCACCGGCGTATGTTCGAAACGTTCCGTTCGCCGCCGCACAGGTGAACGTCCTGCTGTTGGTGTGGCTCGTTCTGGGTGCCTTCCTTTTCGCCCAACTCGGTCTCCAGAACCGGATGACGTCCGCACTGATACGGACGGTTGCGGTCGGCGGGGTCGGCATGGCGGTCGGACGGGGCGTCGAGTTCCATCGGGAGTACATCCGCGAGGAGAAATACGCCGAGACGTCCCCACGCGCGACACAACAAGCGACCGCGCGGCACATGGCGGTGTTCGTGCTCCTGATGGGTGTCGCGGGAGTAATCGAGAGTGCGCGGACGGCGAGCCTCGTCGGAGTCGGCGTCATCGTCGCGGCGAAACTCGCCCACGAGGTGCACAACTATCGAACGGAGTACGCGGACGAGCGACCGGGCGGCATCGTCGGACGACTGCTCGACTCGGACGGCAACGAAGACCCGCCAGAGCGGGTGTCGATGCCCGACGGGACGCCGGACGAGCGAATTCGGCCCGATTCCCGTGCCGTCGTCGCCGACGGAATCGTGCCGGGGGTGTCCGGCTTGGCGAGTCGGACGGGATACCTCGCCGTCCTCCTCACCGCGTTCGGAGTGATAGTGCTCGAATGGGTCGTCGTGGCGGCCGGGGTGGCGCTGCTTTCGCCCATCGTCCTCGGGAAGATGGGAAGCCACTACCTCCGCCGTGGAACGGTCGAGTATCGGCGGTACGGCGACGAAATCGTCGAATACGACCGCTGGCTCGACGAACCACAGTGGCGGGTCGCCATCGACGACATCGAGGAATCCTCGGTACCGCGGCGGGTGGTGGACCGATTCCTCGGAACCGGAACCATCGCGTTCGATTGGCGGGACGCCGACGAAGAACGACACGTACCGTCGCTCGGGCCGTTCGAGGAGGTCACCGACGTCGCGGAGCGGTTGGGCCTGTCCGCGACGGACGCGGAGCAAAAGGACCCCGACAGAACCATGTTCGTAGCCGCGGCAGGTATCGCGCTCACGTTCCTCGCGGTGCCGGTCGGTGTGGTCGTCTCGGGCGAGATGGGTGCGGGCGGCGTCGTCCTCCTCACGCTCCTCTTCGGCGGGCCGTTCCTCGTGGTTCTCGGGGCGCTCCTCTGGGTCGCCGCGATGAACTGGTGAGCTTCCTCGATAGTTCGCCCACAGCCCTTTATCTCCGCTCCGTGAACGTGTTCAACGAGCATGACGGAAATGCAGTACACGAAACTCGGGAGCACCGGTCTGGAAGTGTCGCGGCTCTGTCTCGGCTGCATGAACTTCGGGAGCGAACAGCCGTGGATGATGAACGACGAGGCGGCCAGCCTCGACCTCCTCGACCGAGCGATGGACATGGGTATCAACTTCCTCGATACGGCGAACGTCTACTCACACGGCGAGAGCGAGGAGATAGTCGGCAAGGCCATCGAGGGACGGAACCGCGACGAACTCGTGATTGCGACGAAGGTGTTCGGCGGGATGGGCGACTATCCGAACGGGCAGGGGTTGTCCCGAAAACACATCCTGGACCAAGCCGAGGCGAGCCTCGACCGACTCGGCACCGACTACATCGACTTGTACCAGATACACCGCTGGGACGAGACGACGCCCATCGAGGAGACGCTCTCCGCGCTCGATCACCTCGTCGAGACGGGACGGGTGCGCTACATCGGCGCGAGCACGATGGCGGGGTGGCAGTTCACGAAGGCGCTGTACGAAAGTGACGTCGAGGACTACGAGCGGTTTTCCTGCATGCAACCGGAGTACAACCTCGTGGACCGTCACGAGGAGGAAAACCTCCTGCCGGTCTGTGACGCGGAAGGCGTCGGCGTCATCCCGTGGTCGCCGCTGGCCGGGGGATTCCTGACCGGGAAATATCACCGCGACGAGGAGGTAACGGAGGGTCGGGCGGCCAGCGACGAGTACACGGAAGAGCGATTCACTGACGAGAACTGGGCCGTGCTGGACGAGGTTCGCGCCATCGCGGAGGAAAAAGACGTCTCGGCCGCACAGGTCAGTCTCGCGTGGTTGCTCCACAAACCCGTCGTCGATTCGCCGATCATCGGCCCGCGGACGGAGGACCACTTGGTCGAAAACGTCGCATCCCTCGACATCTCACTCTCGGACGAAGAACTGGAGCGCCTCGAATCGCCGAAAGCACCAGTCTGGTCCAGAGATATTGCGAACATCTGATATGTGCGTCGTTTGTCGGAGAAACAAACCCGTTCGAGACCCCGGACGACGGCCAAAATTGCCGCGATAATGGCCGAAAGGCGGCACGAAACGGGATTCCGAAGACCAACGGCGAAATAATTCATGTAGAAACACATTCATTTTTTGAAGTCAACCCTTGCTGCCGTTTTCAAACGACAATACCCATATATGATGGTTATCGTCCACAAATGATTTTACCTATCCGGGATACAAGCAACATGAACGTGATAATTCGTGTATATAAAATATAACAACGGCAGTAGTCAATCGCACCAAAGTTATAAATGCGGCAATTCCGTCTTAGAAAACCATGGTGGGTGTTAGCGAACGTGATAGAGGCCGTCGGCGAGACGGCGTCTCACGACGGACCTTCGTAAAGGCCGTCGGAGCCTCCGGCACTGCCGCCGGTCTCGCCGGCTGTACGAGTCAAGGAAAGCCCGCGGACCCGAATACCATCAAATTCGCCGCCGACTCGGACGCGGCGGACGCACAAGGAGAAATAAACGACGCGCTTCACAACGCCGGGCTGTCGGAGGACATCCACGTCGAAGTTCTCGCCGGGTCGAGCAACACGGACGTTCGCCAGTCCCAGTACCAGCGCTGGCTCTCGGCCAACTTGGAGGAGCCGGACATGTTGCTCATGGACAGCGGGTGGGCGCTGACGTTCATCGCTCGGAGGCAAGTGCTGAACCTCAGCGAAAACCTGCCGCAAGATTTGGTAAAGAAGGTCGAAAACGACTACTTCCAAGCCAGCGTTCAGACCGCGAAATCCACCAGCGGCGACCTCTACGGAGTTCCCCTCTTTCCCGACTTTCCGACGATGCAGTATCGGAAGGACCTCGTAAAGGAGGCCGGGTACAAACCCGACGAGGAAAACTGGGGAACGGAATCCATCTCGTGGAAGAAGTTCTCCGAGGTGACGGATAAGGTCAAAAAGCAAAACGACATGCAGTACGGCTTCACCTTCCAAGCGGACATCTACGAAGGACTCTCGTGCTGTGATTTCAACGAGTTCATGACCTCGTGGGGCGGCGCGTACTTTGGTTCGCACGATAACCTGTTCGGACCCATCGGCAAGCGTCCGGTGACGGTGGCGGAAGAGCCGGTCATCAAGTCCATCAAGATGATTCGGACGTTCATTCACGGCTCCTCCGCTCCCGGAACGTTGCAGGGATATAAGGGTGGCATTTCACCGACCGCCGTGCTCTCGTGGTCCGAGGAGACGTCGCGTGCCCCGTTCACTAACGGCCACGCGGTCATGCACCGGAACTGGCCGTACTCCATCGTCATCAACGGGGCCGACGACGTGTTCGGCAAGGACCTCGGCGTCATGCCGATTCCGTACGGCGTCAAACCCGGTCAAGCGAAGTACAAGGGAACGGGCGGTCCCGCCGCGGCCCTCGGCGGGTGGCACGTGACCGTGAACCCGAACTCGCCGAAGCGGGAAACCGTCTTCGAGGTGATTCGGGCGATGATGCAACCGTCGTTCAAACTCAAGCTGTTCGAAGTCATCGGCTGGCTCCCGCCGGAGCCGGAACTCCTCAAATCGAAGAAGGCAAAGGAGGTGCCGGTTATCGGCCGGTACGTCGACGAACTTCGAGTGGCCGGACAGAACGCGGTGCCGCGTCCCGTCACGGCGGTTTGGCCGCAGGAGTCGGGTAAAATCGCCCAGCAGGTGCACGCGGCGTACGCCAACGAGGCTTCGCCGGAATCGGCGATGTCCACCTTGAAAAGCCAGTTGACCGAAATCGAGAACTACAACAAATAATCATGGCAACTGAAGAACCATCGGAACACGGCTTGCGGGAGCAGCCGAAGTCGGGTGCCTACGCCGGTGCAGTTCGCTGGATCGAGAGCCTGAGCGAGACGCAATTCGCGTATCTGCTCTTGCTCCCCGCGTTGCTGTTGCTCGGCGTCATCGCCTTCTGGCCGCTCTTGCGGACGTTCGAGATGTCATTGCACGCGGACAGCATCACCGGACCCGCTCAAATCGGCGGGTTCGTCGGATTCGAAAACTACGTGAACCTATTGACGGGGAAACTCGATACGGTCGCCTTACCGCAACCGTTCATCGACCTCAGTAATCCGTTCAAAAGCGCGCTCATCGTCACGTTCATTTTCACCATCGCGAGCGTCCTGCTCGAAACCGTCATCGGCTTCGGACAGGCGCTCGTGCTGGACCAGGACTTCCGCGGTCGGCGGTGGGTGCGGGTGGCCATCATCCTCCCGTGGGCGGTTCCCATCGTCATTCAGGGGATGATCTTCTACCTGCTCTTCCAACCGGGTATCGGCTTCGGTGCCGACATCCTTCACAACGTGGTCGGGTTCTCGACGACGCCGCTGGTCAACAGCCCGGAGGCGTTGTCCATCATCATCGTCGCCGACGTGTGGAAGACGACGGCGTTCATGGCGCTGCTCATCCTTGCCGGACTCCAGAGCGTCGACCGGAGCCTCTACGACGTGGCGAAGGTCGCGGGCGCGTCGAAGTGGCAGCAGTTCAAGATGATCACGCTGCCGCTCGTCTTCCCGACGGTCATGGTGGCCATGTTGTTCCGCACCATCGCGGCGATGCGGATTTACGGCCTCATCCAAACCATGTCCGGGTGTTCGACCGTGCCGTCGCTGTCCTGCCTCGTCGTTTCGACGTTCAGCGTCCGGCGGTACGGAACGGCGTCCGCCATCGCGTTCGTGACGGCGGCCATCATCGGCATCGTGGTGACGGTGTACATCGTGAAGTTCCGCGAGAGCGCGGAGGGGATCTAGATGGCGCAAGCAGAACAAACCACGTCGGACTCGGACGAAAACCTCGGTCCGTTCCGACGGTGGGCGAAAGGGTCGATACAGGACCCGGAGAGCACCTACCGAGGGTTGTTCTACCTCGTCATGGTGTTCTTCCTGTTCACCACGCTGTTCCCGCTGTACTGGTTGCTCGTCCTCGCGCTGACGCCGAGCAATCAAATCTCCCAGATGGGACTGCTCCCGAACGGGTTCAATCCCGGTGCGTTCGTGGAGATATTCCAGCGGTTACCGTTCCACGTCTACATGTTCAACAGCTTCGTGCTCGCGCTGCTCACCACCGCCATCGTGCTGGTGCTCGCGAGCCTCGCGGGCTACGTGTTCGGGCGACTCGACTTCCCCGGCCGTGGGCCGCTCATGTTGCTCATCCTCGCCATCTCGTACTTCCCACCGGCGGCGTTCCTCATCCCGCTGTTCCGGCTGTTCACGGGGAACATCGAGATACTCGGGCTGAGCACGCCGATGCTGTACAACACGCCGGGAGCGCTGTTGCTCCCGTTCAGCGCCCTGTTCATGCCGCTCTCGATATTCATCCTGACGACGTTCTACAGCCAGATTCCGGACGGGCTGGAGGACGCCGCGCGAATCGAGGGCACCACGCGACTGGGCGCGCTGTTCCGCGTCATCATCCCGCTGTCGGCTCCCGGCGTCGCCACCGCGGGCGTGCTAACGTTTATCAACGTGTACAACGAGTTCTTCTTCTCGTACCTGATGACGGACGGGGAGGCACAACACTGGGCCCCCATCCTGTGGGGCATCCTTGGCTACCAAGGCCAGTACGCATCGTTCTACAACCTCATGGCGGCGGCGAGCATCGTTGGCATCCTGCCCATCGCCATCCTCGTCGTCATCGCGCAGGAGAAAATCGTCAGCGGGCTCACCTCTGGCGCACTGAAGGAGTGATACACAATGGGTGAAGTTAACCTCGAACACGTTTCGAAACGGTACGACGATGTAACGGCAGTCGACGACATGAATCTGAACATCAAGGACGGCGAGTTCGTCACGCTCGTCGGTCCGTCGGGTTGTGGGAAGTCCACGACGCTCGAAACCATCGCGGGCCTCACGATTCCGACAGATGGGACGATTTCCATCGCTGACCGGGAGGTGACGACGCTCCCCCCGAAAGACCGCGGCATCGCGATGGTGTTCCAGAACATCGCGTTGTTCCCGCACATGGACGTGTACGACAACATCAGCTTCGGCCTTCGGCTCAGGAGCTTCGAGAAGGAGGAAGTGGACCGCCGGGTCGATCAGGCGGCCGAAATCGTCCAACTCGAAGGCATGCTGGACCGGATGCCGGACGAGATGTCCGGCGGTCAACGCCAGCGCGTCGCCATCGCTCGCGCCATCGTCCGCCAACCCGAGGTGTTCCTGATGGACGAGCCGCTGGCGAACCTCGACGCGAAACTCCGCGTCCACATGCGCACCGAACTCCAGCGGCTCCACAAGGAGCTCGACGCGACCATCATCTACGTCACGCACGACCAGGCGGAGGCGATGACGATGTCCGACCGCGTCGCGGTCATCAATCAAGGCGAACTGCAGCAGTTCGCGCCGCCGCTCACCTGCTACAACGAACCGACTAACCTGTTCGTCGCCGGATTCATCGGTTCGCCGAGCATGAACTTCGTGGAGGGGACGATAGACTCGAACGGACTCCAAACGGATGACTATCACGTCGATTTCGAACCGGGCCACTTGAACGGGGTTGCCTCGGACGACCGGTTGACGCTCGGCGTCCGTCCGGAGGACGTGTATCTCGTCGAGGACGCCGACGACGTGGCGAACCCGACGGACCCCATCCCCGCCCGGACGGACGTGCTCGAACCGATGGGCGACGAGATATTCGTCTACCTGCTCACGGGCGGCGTGAGTCCGGAGGATATCGACGCGGAGGCCGACGACTCCCACCAACTGCTGATGAGCGTCGACCCCGATAAGGACATCAACACCGACGAGGAGGTCGAAGTGATTCTCGACCGGGAACACCTTCACCTGTTCGACACGGAAAGCGGCGACGCCATCGCTCACGGATTGGAGTTCTCCTCGGTCGGAACCGAACCGACGGGCACCGAAGCGGAGGGGGACGACTGAGATGGTGACCGAACTCGGTTGGTACTATCTGGGAGCCGGGACGCTCCTGTTTTTCTTCTGGGCGTACGGCGTCGTGTCGTTCGGGCTCGACCTGAAGAACAAGATCATCCCCGGAATTCGGGGAATGATCGCCGAGCGCGAGGCCCAGAAGGCGGAGGAAGAACGTGAGCGCGAACGCGACGAGAAGAAACAGCAGTTGTACTAACGTGTTCCCGTTCGACCACCCGAGTTCAGTCCGGCCGCGGCAAATACTGCCATCCGACTTATCAGTCACGGCCGAGAGAGACGACGAAAGGAAAAGAATAACACCGTCTCACCGGTGAGCGGTAACTATGAGTGCCAGTGAGCCGGTTCGAGTTGGGTTCGTCGGTCTCGGAAATATTGGACATTATCACGCCGATAGAATCACTGATCTGCGCCACGAGATAGTCGGCGGTGTCGATATCAACCCCGACGCGCGCGCCCGATTCGCCGAGAAGTACGACACCCGCTCGTTCGAGAGCTACGAGGAACTGTACGAGTCGGACATCGACGCCGTGATCGTCACGACGCCGAACAAATTCCACGAGGAGTACGCCATCTCCGCGCTCGATGCGGGTCTCGATGTCCTTCTCGAAAAGCCGCTCGCGCACACGTTGGAGAGCGCAGAGCGCATCGCGGAGGCGGCGCGGAACGCCGAGGGCTTCTGTATGGTCGGCTTCCACAACCGCTTCCGGAACCCGGTCGAGGTCATCAAGGGCTATCAGGACGAAGGCCGCTTCGGGAAGACGCGCCACGTCGAGGCGAACTACATCCGTCGGCGCGGCATCCCCGGCCGCGGCTCGTGGTTCACGAACCGTGACGTGGCCGGTGGCGGTGCCCTCATCGACATCGGCGTCCACGCCATCGACCTCGCGTTGCACCTCCACGACTTCCCGGACGTGAAGGAAGTCAGCGGCGAGGTTCGCTCGCAGTTCGGCGACCGCGACGACTACACCTACCTCGAAATGTGGGGTGACGACACCGACTCGGGCGCGTTCACCGTGGACGACTCCGTGACCGCGTTCATCCGCTGTGAAGGTGGCAAAACCATCTCGCTCGAAGTCGCGTGGGCCGCGAACCGCTCGTCGAGCGAGGAGTATTTCGTGCGAGGAACGGACGCGGGTGCGAGCTTCGACAAGCACGACGACTCGCTCACCATCTACGAGACGAGCATGGTCGGTGCGGACCACTTCTCGGACTCGCACGTCAAGACGCGACAGGAGGACGCGCACAAGGCGGAACAGCGCGTCTTCTTCGAGGCGGTACGGGATGGCGTCGCGCCGAAGATGAACACCATCGAGCAGGCACTGACCGTCCAGCGCGTCATCGACGCCATCTACCGTTCCTCGCAGGACGAACAGGCCGTGCAGTTGTCACAGGAGTAGCGCGGTCGGGGTTCGACGGGATTCGTGGGGGCGGACTCGAACCCGGTGCACCGGTGGTGTAATCCATCGCACCAAAATTTTATTCCCGAACGGAGTAATCGGTTCTATCATGGACATCGGCGTTCACACACCACCACTGTACGGCGAATCGCTCGAAGACGCCCTCGCGTATCTTAACGACATCGGCGTGGACGCCATCGAACCCGGCGTGGGTGGCTACCCCGGCGACACCCACCTCCCGCGGGACGAGTATCTGGACGACGAGGAGGCACAGGACGAACTCCACGACCTGCTCGCCGAGTACGACATGCGAATCAGCGCGCTGGCGACGCACAACAACCCGCTGCACCCGGACGACGAGGAGGCGGAGGAAGCCGACACCGAACTCCGCGAAGCGATTCGGCTCGCCGACCAGTTGGACGTCGGCACCGTCACCTGTTTCTCCGGCCTGCCCGCGGGCGGCCCGAACGACGAGTACCCGAACTGGATAACCGCACCGTGGCCCTCGGAACACGAGGAAGCGCTCGAATACCAGTGGGAGGACGTGGCGATTCCGTACTGGCAGGAACTGGAGGCGTTCGCCGACGACCACGACGTTGACCTCGCCATCGAGATGCACCCGAACATGCTCGTCCACGAACCCGCCGGGATGCTCGAACTCCGCAACGCGACGGGCGAGCGTGTCGGCGCGAACTTCGACCCGAGCCACCTCTACTGGCAAGGTATCGACGTGCCGGAAGCCATCCGCTTCCTCGGCGAACACGACGCCATCCACCACTTCCACGCCAAGGACACGAAGGTCTACGAATCCCAAGCCCGCTACAAGGGCGTCCTCGACACGACGCCGTACACGGAGGAGGCCAACCGTTCGTGGCTGTTCCGCTCGGTGGGTTACGGTCACGGCGAGGGGCACTGGAAGGACATCGTGAGCGCCCTCCGCCTCGTGGACTACGACGGCGCGCTCTCCATCGAACACGAGGACTCGCTCACCAGTTCGCGCGAAGGGTTGGAGAAAGCCGTCGAACTGCTCCAGCGGGCCGTCTTCCGAACCACGCCCGGCGAGGCGTACTGGGCGGAATAGCTCAGAGGTCCGGGACGAGCGCCTCGGGATACAGCGTCTCGTCGCCTTCACCGAACGCATCCGCGGACTTCCAGACGCACGCTATTTCTTCGTCGAACTCGACCTCGTACCCCGTGAATTCGTCTCGCTCGTACGGCCACGACTCCACGATGTCAGCCTCGTAGACGCGCCACACTTCGTGGTGGCGTCGGCCGCCGGACGCGAACACTCCCTCGTAGGTTTCGAAGTGGGAGACGTTCGAGAGCGAGACGCCCAACTCCTCGTCGAACTCGCGGTGCAAGGCGTCCTCACTGTGCTCGCCGAACTCGACGCCGCCGCCCAACGGATAGTAAAACGGTGTGTCTCCGTCGGGGGGCGTCTCCCGAGCAACGAGGAGGTCGTCGTCGCGCCGGACGAGGCCGCGAGCGGAAACGCGGATTCGGTTTTCGGGCATCGGGTTCGTGAAGAGCCGGGAAGTGTGTGATAAGCGTGTCGAATCGGCGACGGAAGCGGTTCAGCGAACGATCCAACTCAGGTACCACGTCAACAGCGCGCCGACGACCAATCCGCCGACGGTTGCGGCGACGAGACCGAGGACGCTCGCGCCGCCGTGGAATGCGATGAGGCCCCCCGACGCGCCGACGAGCAGGACGACCGCTATCTTCAGGCGAAGCATCGCGGCCGACCGCTCCTCCCGTGACATCGGACCGACCATTATCGTCCCCTGCTCGTCCGGACGGAACGCGTCTCGTCGCCTGCGCATACTCCCCGCATGAGAGAGGAAGCGTGAGGCAGGTGCTTAAATCCCGGCGGGACACCGCGGAATCACTGGCGGTAGCGCTCGACGACCTCGAAAAGCGTCTCGAACGCGGGCGGGGCGTCGTAGCGAACAGTCCCTGTCCGGTCGTCGTAGTCGATGAGGTGAACGTCCCACAACTTCGGGAGCGTGACGTGTCGAAGGTTCGCTTCGAGCGACATCGACCGGAGTTCGTCGCCGGACGTCAACTCCTCGACCGTGAGCACGCCGTCGGGGGCGTCCATCGCCATTCGAAGCACGTACCGGCATCGACGGTCCGCCAACACGTCGAGCCAATCGTCCATCACGCCGGACGGAACGTCGATGTCGTCGACGTCGGCCGTCGGTAACCGCGTGAGCGCCGAATCGGTCGGCTCCGTGCTCGGCAACTCCTCCGGGTCGGCAGAGGACGCGTCGGATTCGTCCCGCGAGTCACCCGGGTCAGGGCGAAGGGGACCGACCAACCCGGCGATGCCGACGACCAATCCCAACAGAGCGCCGCTCGTCACCAAGGTCTGTGCGAGAAAATAGGGGTTTGCGATGTGCCACCCGGAGACTTTCGCCGTGACGATGACGCCCGCGGCGAAGATACCGAGCGCCACCATTCCTTTGAGGCATGAAACGTCCACCCGTCGGAGCGTGGTCGCATCGAGGTCGCTTCTCGTGAGCCGGTAGCCGACGAAAACCAGCATCGCCGAGAGCGTCATCTCGATGATGAACTCCGGGAACCACACCGACTCCGCACGGAGAAAGAGGTCGATGATAACGACCATCGACAGCAGAAGACCGATGAGCGCGATCACTCGTCCGCCGGTTCTCGATTCACCGTCGGTGACCGTGAGGTCGGGATGGGTCACACGCATCAGAAGGTCACTATCTCCATTACTCGCTCAGCGCTACTATCGGTTTCGCCACCGGTGAGTCTCCTGACCGGTTCATCGTCGGAGAGTAAATCGAGAAACGTTACTGGAATCCACGGCCGACTTCATCCTCGTCGATGAGGTCGTCCAACTCCTCGTTCAGCAACTTTTCCGACTCCTCGAACGTCTCCGCGAGGTCGGAAACGGCGTCGGGACGGTCGTAGCCGTCGAACTCCATCGGCCCGAACGCCGGGCTTTCGAGCGCCTCCATCACGTCGTCGAAGAGGTCCGCCCCCGACGTCGGCGCGTCGGCGTGCGCCTTGATGGTTTCCTCGACGCGCTTCGCGCGCGCTTCCATCTCGTTTTCGTCTGGGCGCTTCTCCTCGGAGTTCCGCACGGCGAATCGTCCGTCCCGGAAGTCCTTCTCGGGGAGGTAGCTCCCGATTTCGTCGTCGAGTTTTCGGGCGACGTGCGTGCCGACGCCTCGCACCTGATACGGGTTTTTCGCGTAGGTCTTCAGGTGGTAGAGACCGGCGTTCGGATGGCCGAGATACAGGTCCTCGCCGACGCCACCGGCTCGTTGTCCGCCGGCGGCCCGCCACCCCTCGGGGTCGACGCTCCGGTCAACGACGTCCTGCAAGATGTCCTGCCACTCTCGAATCCGCATAGGTACACCGTGACACGCAGGAAGGATTAACGTGTCGCTTTTTCGTATCTGTACCCGTCCTGACGGCGATGTGCGTCGTTGTCGCGGTGCGAACACGGCACGCGGACGGCGTGGAACGGGTACCTTTTTCCTCCGGCACTCGAAGAACCATCATGAACCTTTCAGCGGAACAGCGAGCCATTCGGGACGTGGTTCGGGAGTTCGCCGTCGAGGAGATTCGACCGGTCGCGGCCGAATGCGACGAGAAACAGGAGTTCCCGGAGGACGTGTGGGACGGTCTCGCCGACCTCGACATGATGGGAATGACGGTTCCCGAGGAGTACGGCGGACTCGACGTGGACAAATTGACGTACAGCGTCGTCAACGAGGAGGTCGCCTACGGCACCCTGTCGGTTGCGACGGCGCTGTCGGTCCACTGTCTCGCAACCTCCTGTCTCGCGGAGTTCGGCAACGAGGAACAGAAAGAACGCTGGCTCCCCGACATGGCGAAGGGTCGGCCGGTCGGCGCGTTCGCGCTGTCGGAACCCGAAGCGGGGTCGAACCCGGCCGAGATGTCCACGGAAGCGCGCCGCGAGGGCGACGAGTACGTCATCAACGGCAAGAAGCAGTGGATAACGAACGGCAAGCGGGCCGACGTCATCGTCCTGTTCGCCAAGACGGACCGCGACGACCCGCGGAGCGTCACGCAGTTCGTCGTCCCGAAGGACGCGGGCGTCGAAGTCGGCAAGAAAGAAGAGAAACTCGGCCTGCGGGCGAGCGATACGACCAGCCTCATCTTCGACGACGTTCGGATTCCCGCCGAGTATCGGTTGACGGAGGAAGGCAAAGGGCTGTCCGCGGCGTTCCACATCTTGACCGGCGGGCGCATCGGCATCGCCAGTCAGGCGGTCGGTCTCTCGCAAGCGGCGCTCGACCAGGCCGTGGAGTACGCACAGGACCGCGAGCAGTTCGACCGGCCAATCGCAGACATCCAGACCATCCGGCACAAACTCGCCGACATGCAGACGAAGTTGCAGGCGGGGCGACTGTTGACCCGCGATGCGGCCCGCCGTGCGGATAACGGCGAGGACCACGCAGCGGCCGCGAGCATGGCGAAGTACTTCGCCAGCGAGTCCGCCGTCGAAATCACGAACGAGGCGGTCCAGATTCACGGCGGCTACGGCTACACGACCGATTTCGACGTGGAGCGGTTCTACCGCGATTCGAAGATTACGACCATCTACGAGGGCACCTCGGAGATTCAGAAGAAGGTCATCGCCCGCGACCTCCTCGACTGAGGCGAGACCGCCGGGAAACCGGGACCGTCGCCGACCGAAGTCCCTTTGCTCTCCCCTTCCCTACCGACGACCGTGATAGACGACGTTTCGGCGGTCGTGTACGACTTGGACGGGACGCTCGTGAACCTCGTCGTCAACTGGAAACAGGTCGCGCGGGACGTCGCCGACGTCCTCTCCGACCACGGCGTCGACGCGAGCGGTGCGGACCTCTGGGCGATGTTGGACTTGGCAGACGAGGCGAACGCCCGTGGGGCGGTCGAGTCGGTCATCGGCGACCACGAGTGTCTCGGCGCGCGGCGCTCGAAGCGACTGCCGCACGCCGACGAACTGCTTCGACGCGACGTTCCGGTCGGCGTGTGTTCGCTGAATTGCGAGGCCTCCTGTCACGTCAGCCTCGAAACGCACGGACTCGCCGATGCCGTCGATGCGGTCGTCGGCCGCGATTCCGTTCCGACGCGAAAGCCCGACCCGGAACCGCTTCGGGCGACGCTCCGGACGCTGGGAATCGACGGCCCGGCACTGTTTATCGGCGACTCTCCGCGTGACGAACTGACGGCAGAACGAGCGGGCGTCGCGTTCGAGTACGTGTAGCGCTATCGGCTACTGATTGAGCGCGAGCGTGTTCTTCAGGAGGTTCGCGTGTCCGCGCCGCAGTTTCTCCGAGATGGATTGATGGGTCACGCCGAGCGAATCGGCGAGGTCGGTGGCCGACGCGCTTCGCGGAATGGAATAGTACCCCGTCTCGTACGCGAGCATGAGCGTCTGCTGTTGACTCTGCGTGAGTCCGTACCGTCCCGTTCTCCCCTTCGAAAACTCGTGGATGTTCTGGAGTTCGAGGTCGATACCCCGGCGACGGCAGTACTCGTACGTGCGAGTCACGGCGTCGTGGTTGCTGAACAGCAACCGGAACTTCCACGTGTCTTCTTTCCCCGTCGCGGCCAGCACCGTTCCGTTCTCCTCGACGAGTATCTGAATCAGTACGTCGATATCCTTCACCCACTCCAAACGATACAGACATTCCGTGTCGAACTCTCCAACGAGTTGGAAATCGCGTACGCTCTCGTCCGCGGTGAGCGCGGTTTCGATGCCCTGTCTGTTGTCCGTTCCTACCCAGACGAAGGGCATGAGGTGGTTGTGATTGTATGCAACCACCTGCTCGATGTCGAACCGAACCGAATCGAGCGCATCGAGCGTGTGACCGAGGGCAAACCGTTCGGCGGGAAACGCCACTTCGGCTATGGTTCCCGTCATAGCCCTTTCTCAGGAGTTGTGGTTAATACCCTTATTGGCCGTGCGATTATAGATACTCGAGGTGACGAAATAGAAAATCGCGGACGGAAAGTGGGGAAGTCGAAAACACATCGAGTTTCGTATACATCCAAAATTTCCCAGAAAACGTGCGCTCTCGTTTGGAAACGTGTAACATTGTACGTTTTTGATGAACGTCACTGTCCGACGGTTTGATGGGTGCGAGCGTAGAGAAAAACACCGATTGCGGTGATAAACCAGACAATCGCACCGACTCGAACCGCGAACGACACGCGCGATGCCCACGTCGGAAGCGAGACGCCGGAGAAGAGTGCGAGGAGTGCGACGAGTGGCGCACCGACGACGATGGTGGTGACAAACGTCACCTGCATCACCCATCCGTAGTCGATGCCGTCGGGACTGTGGGTTTCGACTGGTTCAGGCACGGGTGAACGCGGGAACCGCGTCGGCTTAAGAGTTGTCAGGTCGGATTTCGGCGAACGCATCACCGACCGGGCACGTTAAGCCGTCGGGCCGTAGAGTTCGATGTATGCCAACGGTGAGGGACATCCGCGCCAAGGCGGGAAAAGAGCCGATCACGATGCTGACGGCCTACGATGCGCCGACCGCGGCCATCGTGGACGACGCCGGTGTCGATATGATACTCGTGGGCGACAGCATGGGAAACGCAGTCCTCGGGTACGATTCGACGCTGCCGGTGACGGTAGACGAAGTTGCCAGTCGAACCGGCGCGGTCGTCCGGGGGACGGAGGATGCCCTCGTCGTCGCCGACCTGCCGTTCCTTAGCTTCGGCTACGACGAGAAGAGCGCCGTCGAAAACGCGGGTCGGATGCTGAAAGAGGAGGGCGCGAACGCCGTCAAAATCGAGAGCGGGCCACACACCGTCGAGCTCACGGAGACGCTCTCGAACCTCGGCGTCCCGGTGATGGCCCATCTCGGGCTGACACCTCAAAGCGTCAATCAGGTGGGCCACGTTCGACAGGGAACGACGCGGGAAGACGCGGACGAAATCCTCACCCTCGCCAAGGAACACGAGGAGGCGGGGGCGTTTTCGCTCGTCCTCGAACACGTCCCGGCGAACCTCGCCGAAACGATTACGACAGAACTCGACATCCCGACCATCGGTATCGGGGCGGGACCGCACACCGACGGGCAGGTCCTCGTCATCAACGATGCCGTTGGCTTGGGCGACTGGAGTCCTCCCTTTTCGAAGCAGTTCGGTGACGTGAAAGGCGAGATGAAACGCGCGGTGTCGGCCTTCCGGGAGGAGGTCGAGTCGGGCGAGTTTCCCGCCGAGGAACACAGTCACGTCGAGGACGAGTTGGACGGCGTGTACTGACGCCGTTGTCGATTTTATCGAACGTCCTCTAGGAATTCCACGAGCGTTTCGTTGAACGCGTCCGGCGTTTCGAGCATGGCGAGATGCGCCGCGTCCTCGATTTCCGCGTAGCGGCCGTCCCGTACGTTGTCGGCCAAGAACTCGTGATACCACGGCGGCGTGAGCATATCGTGTTCGCCGACGACGGCGAGCGTGGGTGCGGTGATGTCGCCCAATCGGTCGCGGACATCGAAGGTGTGACACGAGTGGAAATCGCGGCTCGTGACCCGCTGTCCGACCTCGTACATCGACTCCTTCGACAGTTCGACGTACCGGTCGTCCGGGTCGTAAAAGAGTCGGTCGTCGTCGTGGAGGAACTCGACGGCGCGGTCGAAATCGTCGTCCAACCACGTGAGCAGGTCGTCCAACACCGACAGCCGTGCGCCCGTTCCGGCGAGGACGAGCGCATCGGCGTCGAATCCCCGTTCGAGAACGAGGTGCATGACGACCGCCCCGCCGAGCGAATTGCCGACGAGGGTTCGCGCACCCGTCTCCTCCGCGACCGCCAGCACGTCGTCGGCGTACGCGGAGAAGGTGCTCCAGCCGGGGTCGGCGTCCACGTCGTCCGATTCCCCGTGACCGCTCAAATCGACCGCGACGACAGGAAACTCGGACGCGAGGCGAGCGAGTTGCGCCTTCCAGATTTCGTGGCTACCGCCGCTGCCGTGAACGAACAAGACGGGGGACCCCTCCCCACCGCGGTCCGCGACGCGATACACCGTCCTCCGGTCGTGATGTGTGACCGACTCCATATCATCTCGTTCTCACGCACGAAGCATAAAGTTCGACCTCGTACTGTCGGCTACGATTCGCATCAAATTAGGGTGAGCAGTGTGAACCGCATTTCAAGGGTAAATCATAGAATCGCCATACAGCACCGCCCCAATATACGAAACATTTTTATAGAAGCGCAACTAACCCAAGGTTAGCTAAAGATGACGCTCGAACGAATATCACAGCAAGAAGACAGTATTGCACGCCGCTACGAGTACGGCGACGAAGAGCTCATCGTCGCGGATTTCGGCACGGCAGAGGTGTCGGTCGACGTGCTGGATGACGCCGCAATCGTCGTCGTGGAGCGCGACGGCGAGAGTTTCCAAAGCGAAATCGAGCTACCGGACGGTGACGCGCAAGCGTTTATCAACAATGGTGTCCTCACTATCGAGGTGGGACAATGAAACTTACAGTCAAACCGCTCAAGCAGAAGGACGCGGGTCGCGGACTCGCGGCGGTTGATCGACGCTCCATGGAGGAGTTGGGTGTCGAAAACGGCGACTATATTGTCATCGAGGGGCATGGGCAGGGTCGTGCTGTCGCGCGGGTTTGGCCCGGCTACCCCGAGGACGAGGGTCGCGGTATCATCCGTATCGACGGGAAGCTCCGGCAGGAGGCCGGGGTCGGCATCGACGACAAAGTGGGCATCGAGAAAGCCGACGTGAACCCGGCGAACCGGGTCACGATAGCGCTCCCGCAGAACCTCCAGATTCGCGGGAACATCGCCCCGCACATCCGCGATAAGCTGAGCGGGCAAGCCATCACCCAAGGGCAGGCGATTCCGTTCGGCTTCGGCCTGATGGGAATGGGCTCCGGCCAGTCGATTCCGCTCAAGGTCGCCGAAACCGACCCGGACGGAACCGTCGTCGTCACCGACGCCACCGAGATTCAGATCAGCGAACGCCCGGCCGAGGAGATTACGGCCGGTGGCGGTGCGGGCGGTCAAGCCCGACCGGACGTGACCTACGAGGACATCGGCGGTCTGGAGCGCGAACTCGAACAGGTTCGTGAGATGATAGAGCTCCCGATGCGCCACCCGGAGCTGTTCAGCCGCCTCGGCATCGACCCGCCGAAGGGCGTCCTGCTCCACGGCCCGCCGGGAACCGGGAAGACCCTGATGGCGAAGGCCGTCGCCAACGAGATCGACGCCTACTTCCAGACCATCTCCGGCCCGGAGATTATGTCGAAGTACTACGGCGAGTCGGAAGAGCAACTGCGGGAGGTGTTCGAGGAGGCCGAACAGAACTCCCCGGCCATCATCTTCATCGACGAACTCGACTCCATCGCACCCAAGCGCGAGGAAGCGGGCGGGGACGTGGAACGCCGCGTCGTCGCGCAACTGCTCTCGCTGATGGACGGTCTCGAAGAGCGCGGTGAGGTGACGGTCATCGCCGCGACGAACCGCGTCGATGCAGTGGACCCCGCGCTTCGTCGCGGTGGTCGCTTCGACCGCGAAATAGAGATCGGCGTGCCGGACCGCGAGGGGCGCCTCGAAATCCTGCAGGTTCACACCCGCGGGATGCCGCTCGCCGACGGCGTGGACTTGGAGGCGTACGCCGACAACACCCACGGCTTCGTCGGTGCCGACCTCGAATCGCTGGCCCGCGAATCCGCGATGAACGCGCTTCGGCGCGTCCGCCCCGAACTCGACCTCGATTCGGAAGAGATTCCGGCGGACGTACTGGAGTCGCTGAAGGTCACCGAAGCGGACTTCAAGGAGGCGCTGAAGGGTATCGAACCCTCCGCGCTCCGCGAGGTGTTCGTCGAAGTCCCCGACGTGACGTGGCAGGACGTCGGTGGCTTGGAGAACACCAAGGAACGCCTCCGCGAGACCATCCAGTGGCCGCTCGACTACCCCGAGGTGTTCCAAGCGCTCGACATGCAGGCCGCGAAAGGCGTCCTGATGTACGGGCCGCCGGGAACCGGGAAGACCCTGATGGCGAAGGCCGTCGCCAACGAGAGCGATAGCAACTTCATCTCGATCAAGGGCCCCGAACTGCTGTCGAAGTGGGTCGGTGAGTCCGAGAAAGGCGTCCGCGAAGTGTTCAGCAAGGCCCGCGAGAACGCCCCGACCGTGGTGTTCTTCGACGAGATCGACTCCATCGCCACGGAACGCGGCCGCGACGGCGGCGGTGGCACGCAGGTCAGCGAGCGCGTCGTCTCGCAACTGCTGACCGAACTCGACGGCCTCGAAGAACTCGAAGACGTCGTGGTTATCGCCACCTCGAACCGCCCCGACCTCATCGACTCGGCGCTCTTGCGTCCGGGACGGTTGGACCGCCACGTCCACGTGCCCGTGCCGGACGAGGAGGCGCGCCACGCCATCTTCGAGGTCCACACCCGCCACAAGCCGCTGGCCGACGACGTTGACCTCGAAGAACTCGCGGAGCAAACCGACGGCTACGTCGGTGCCGACATCGAAGCCGTCTGCCGCGAGGCCGCGATGGCCGCCAGCCGCGAGTTCATCGAGAGCGTCTCGCCGGACGATATCGGCGAGAGCGTCGGCAACGTCCGCATCACCGCGGAGCACTTCGAGGACGCGCTCGGCGAGGTGACGCCCAGCGTCACCGAGGAGACCCGCGAACGCTACGCGGAAATCGAAGAGCGGTTCGACACCGCGGAACCCGAGACGAAAGAGCAGTTGGGTCGAACGTTCCAATAGAACGTTTTACGACGGTCGGACATCAGCGGTCGCGCGCTACTGCACGCGACCGCTGACAGCCTCCCTGTAAAACGTTCATCAAAAGCGCTCCTCCTTCATTTTGACGAACGACTCGCTCTGCGAGTCGTTCGTCTCCATTCAGTCGTCGGCCCGGAAAATCTCCGATTTTCCGGAGATGACACTAGTGACTTGCGGTTGTGTCGATTGCCTATCGCGGTGCTGTCGGCATTTCGTGCGAATTGTCGCATCGTTCAGTTCGGAATCGACGGACTGCTGGTACAGGGATAGCGAAACGCGCTACTCTCCATCGGGAACCAACACGACCTTCCCGGTTACCTTGCCGGAGTCCAGTTTTTCGAGCGCTTCGCTCGCCCGGGAGAGCGGAAACTGCTCGTCGATGGTGGCGTCGAGTTCACCTCGAGCGAGAAGGTCGAACAGTTTCGTCACGTCCTCCCGGAAGTACTTCGGCCAGCGGTCGACGTAGTAGAACGTCGCGTCGCGGCCGTTCGGGAGGAGCTTCCAGAACAGCAATCGGGCCACGATCGGGACGAACGGACGAAGCCGATGTCCCTTCGCGTCGAGCGTTCCGGCCACGCCGTAGGAAACCAGCGTTCCGCCCGACCCGAGCATCCGCCACGAGTCCGTCAATCCCGGGCCACCGACGTGGTCGAAGACGGCGTCCACCCCGTCCAGCGCGAGTTCCCGGACGCGAGCGGGAACGTCGTCGTTTCGATACTCCAGCGGAATCGCGCCCAACTCCCGCACCGCATCCTGCTTCTCCGCCGAGGCGGTGCCGATGACGCGAACGTCCGCGAGTCGAGCGAGACGGGTAAGTAGCGTCCCGACGCCGCCGGACGCACCGTGAACGAACACGGTCTCCCCCGCTTTCACCTCGGCGACCCGGTGCAACATCTGCCACGCCGTCACGCCGTTGGTTACGACTGCGACGGCCGCGGTCGGGTCCAGTTCGTCGGGGACCGGAGCCAGTTTCCCGGCCGGGAGCACGACGTGATCGGACCACGCGCCGGTTTCGGTGAGCGCCGCGACCCGCTGTCCGGGCTCGATGACAGTGACGTCCGCGCCGACTTCGGTCACCCTCCCGACGAGGTCGTAGCCGGGGACGAACGGGAATTTCGGCTGGTTGAAGTACCGTCCGCGGAGCATCTGCACTTCGGCGAACGAAACCCCCGCAGCTTCGACGCGGACGACTGCTTCGTCGTCGCTCGGCGACGAGAGGGGCCGTCGTCGCTGGGTGAGCACGTCGGGAGTGCCCATCCGCGGCATCACGATTTCGGTGACGGCCATGTTTCCTTCGCCGGTTCGCTCGGCGGTCGGTCCGGTTTTCGTTTTCTTCCGCGTTTCCGTCGTCATACGGTACTCACTACCGCCCCGACGCGATTCAACTCGCGTCTCAACATGTTAACACCGGTATGAATCGGTTGATTAGCGTCGGTGACCGAACGATAGTCATGGCTAGCGTTCGTCTGAAGATAGTTCCACCCCCGGAGGAGTGGTTCGTCAAGCTCTCCACGGAACGCCCCGACGACGAGTTCACGCTCCTGACGGTGACGAACGCGCGCGACGGCCTGTTCGGCGTGTTCGAAGTCGAAACCGACGACGTCGAGACCGTCACCGCGACGCTCGACGACATCGACGAAATTCGGTCCTACGACCTCTCACACGCCGAGAATCGAACCGCCGTGATCCAGTACACCGCCACCGAGTCCATCGTGCACGCCGCCACCGTCGATGCGGGTGTCGTCCCCGTCTGCCCCGTTACCGTCACGGACGGGGAGATGGTCGCCTCGGCGACCGTTTCACACGAACACCTCTCCCGCCTCGGGGACCGACTCCGGGAAATCGGTGCGACGTTCGAAGTGCTTTCGCTCTCCCAAACCGCCGACGGCCGCGGGAACCTTCTCACCGACGCCCAGCGCGAGTTCGTGGCCGAAGCCGTCGAGCGGGGATACTACGATACGCCGCGTCGATGTACGCTGACCGAACTGGCGGCGGAACTCGATATCACGACCGGCGCAGCCAGCGGCATGGCACACCGCGCGGAGGAGCGGATACTCAAGGCGTTCGTGAACGAAACGCCGCTGTAACGTCCCGAGTCACGCACCCGGAACGACGTGCGTCACGCCGACCGTCTCCAACAGCATCCACACGAGAAACAGGCAGTACACGGCGAGCAACCCCCACGATTCGTTTTTCGAGAGCGAGAGTTCGGTGCGAAGGAAGGCGAATACGATGACGGTAGCGAGCGTGAGAAAACCCATCAGCGGGACGGCGACGGAGAAATCTATCTCGGCCGTCCCGGCCACCATCACGCCCGCTGGAACCGCGATGAGCAGGTCGAAGACGTTACTCCCGAGGACGTTCGCAATGCTGGTCACGCCCTCGTTGTCCGTCGCGGCGCGGACGCTCACGAGCGTATCGGGAAGGCTGGTTCCCGCGGCGACCACCGTCAGCCCCCAGATGAAGTCCGGCGTTCCGAACAGGTCGCCGAACCCGAGCGCGGCCGTAACCAGCCCCTCCACTGCAACCGCGATGAGGGCGAGGCTGGCGAGGAGCATTACGACCTCGCGGAGGGGCGAGATGCCGTTCGGCGGGGCCGCCGCGTCGTAGTCCTGCGTATCCTGATACTGGGTAAAGAGGTAGACGCCGTAGAACGCGATGGGGATGAGCGCGAGTTGCCACGTCACCGTTCCGTGAAGGCGCGTGTTCGCCACCGGGTGGTAAATAACCGCCAGCGCGAAGGTGATGAGGAGCACCGCGACGGCGACCATGTAGAACTGCGCTTCCTTGTAGACTATCGACCGGTCCGCCTCGACGCCATCGGCGAAGATACCCGAGAGCGCCGGGATGACGAGCAGGTTGAAGATGGCCGACCCGACGATGGCGCTCACGCCCAAATCGAACGCGCCGTGTACGTACGTCGAGACGACCGTACTCGACAGTTCGGGAAAACTCGACCCGACGGCGACGACGATGGCCCCCTGAACGACGGGCGGCAGGCCGAAGTACAGCGACAGCCGTTTGCTCGACCGTTCGAGCATGTCGCTGCCCTTCCAGACGACCGCCGTCCCGACCAGCGCGAAGAGGACGTACCACCAGAATCCGGAGACCATGCGCGCTCGTTCGAATCGAGATGTCTTAAAACGAATCAGTCGCCGCTCGAACGAAGCGAATCAGTCGAGTTTTTCCGCCGCGTCGCGTTCGATGAGCGGTCCCGCGTTTTCGGACGGGAGCGCAACCACGTCCTCGGTTTCGAGGTCGTACTCGCGCTCGTCCACGCCGAGAATCGACCCGACATCGCGGGTGATTCTGACCGTCGTCCGGTCGTCCGCGGGGTCCGAGTCCGACGATTCGGCGGACTGCCCAGTATCCGAAGCCGAAGCGGATGGGGCGGACGATTCGGATAGTGCGGAGGACTCCGGTCCGTCCGGTGCGTCCGCGTCCGGCGCGGACGCCTCTCCCGGTTCCCGAGCGGTCGCCTCGCTGGGTGGCGACGGTTCGGGAGGCGTAGACTCGTCCATCTGGGACGAGGCGGCCGCGTCGTGCTCCCCCGCAATCGCGGCCGCCTCGTCCGACGGACGGTCGCCCGCGGGGTCCGGTTCGGATTCGGCGGCGGTCGCGTCGGAGGCGGTCGTATCGGTACCCATCGTATCGGAGACGGGTGCGTCCGAGGCGGTCGAGGGACGTGCGCTCGGGTCGGCGGCCGCCGTGTCGGGGGCGGTCGAGGCGCTCGCCGTCGATTCGGCGCTCCCCTCGTTGCCAGCCAACACGTCGAGAACGGTCGCCTTGTTCGACTCGATACGGTCTACGAGGTCCGCAAACAGCTGTTGTTCCTCGCTGGTCAGTCCGTCCTCGTCGGCCGGAATTCCGGCGGCGGAGAGGCTCGCACGCTTGACGACCTTGCCGACGCGGCGTTCGTACACCGCCTCGACGACCTCCTCCGCGGTCTTGATTTCGTCGGTGAGTTGGTTGACTTCAGCGGAATCGAACGGGTCGTCCGCCCGTTCGGCGGCCCGCTCGCGCTCCTCGCGGAGGCCGCGGATGTAGGCCCCGACGTCCGCGTAAAACGACTCGCGCAGATGCTGTAAGCTGTCCTTCGAGCGCTCCTTGCTCTGCACACTGCGGAGTTCGTCGAGATTCATTCTTTCCCCTTTTCTGCCCGGTCGCGCACCATAAGAAAGATGGCGACGTATTCGGGAATCGATACATCACCCGCCGGGAGCCTAAAGCTTTCGCCACCGAGCGAAACGTGCGCCTCGGACGATAGTTCGACCGTCACTTCGTGCGACCGGAACGTCTCAGGAACCGCGTCGCGGAGCGGGTCGAAATCGTCGAGTCCGTCGCGCGGAATCCGCGTCACTTCCAACCCGCTCCCGCCGTGGAGGCTGCCGGGAAGTCGTATCAAGCGGTGCGTGTCGGTCGTGACGGGTTCGTCCACCGCCGCGCTTTCGGCCGCGAACACGTCGTCGGCCAGAATCCGCGCGAGTTGGTAGAAAGCCGGGTGAACGTCCACGTTCCCGCGGTCTATCTCCCGGCGGTTGTTCGTCGCGGCGTTGTACGCTCCCTTCGCCTTGCCGGAGCCGATGCCGTCGAACTCCTGCAATCGTTCGAGGGCGTCGGCTTCGTCCATCGACAGGAGGTCGTCCACGAACGAGTTGACGTACGCGTGGACGCGACCGCCCCAGCCGCCGCTGGTCGGCAGGGTCCGTTTCTGCGTCGGGTTCTTGAGTCCGATTCCGGCGACCGTCTCCGACTGCACCAGCGATTCGAAGTCCACGTCGCCCGCCCGGACGTAATCGACGATTTCGCGCCGTCCCTCGCGGTCCAACCCCTTGACGTCCTCGTCCCGAACGTGGACGTGGTAACCGCGGCCGCCCGAGAAGACTATCGTCATGTCTTCGAAGCCGAAATCCCGTTCGAGGATGTCGAGGAGGTCGAGCAGTTCCTCCTTACACCGAGCCAGCATGTCGGCGTAGGGGGTTTCGGGCGTGACGCCCGGCAGGTGGTCCGCGTCCAAGTCGAACACGAGGTCGGCGCTCTGCCAGCCCTTCGCGTCCATCGTCCCCGCACCGGGGTCGCGGTAGCGACCGGCGGAGAAGTAGACGTGTCGCGGACGCTCGCGTTCGAGAAAGCCGCCGAGGGTGCCGAGGTCGAGGAGGGAGTTGTGCCGAACCATCGTCGTGCCCGGTCCGGTGGTCCACGGGATGTACCCCCACTCGCGCTCGTCGGCGTCCGGCGGGAGTTCCGGCGCTACCGTTCGGTAGTGGTCACGGAACCGGCCTCGGAGATACGCACGCGTCCGCTCTTCCATCGTACGTTCATGAAACACCCGATTGATTAAAGCGTTGTTTCTTCGGATTACGCGGTCGCTGCTCGGGACGATATCACCGGTCCGCCGTGCGAGGTCGGAACCGAACGGTTAGCTACGCATGAAATCCGAGAGCCGTTTGGCGATGCTTTCCTCTTCGCCCAGTCGGAGGTAGAAGGCGTCGCCGCTGTCTTCGTAGTAGTTATCGATGCGACGCTCGACGGCGAAGCCGAGGTGTCGATAGAAGTCGAGTGCGTTCTCGTTCGTCGTTCGGGCGTGACAGGTGACGGAGGCGTGATTGTCCGCGACCTTCGCGACGAGCCGTTGACCGAACCCTTCGCCCCGGAACTCGGGTGCGACCGCGAGAAAGAGGATGTATCCGTCGCGTCGGACCGCCGCGAACCCGACGAGTCGTTCGCCGTCGTCGTCCTCGGTGACGTAGCAGTAGACGGTCGACCGGCGGTACGCGTCCGTGAAAAATCCCCGTCGTTGTTTCAGCACGCCCTCGCGCTGCCGGATGCGCTCTTTTAGCTGCCACGCCTCCTCGACGTAGCGATTGTCGCCCGGCCCGACGACGCGCGTGTCGATATTTACGCTCACTGCGAGGGAGTAGCAGGCAGACAAATATAATTCCACCGGCATACGAATCATCGAGATGTCGGAGTGGCAAGCCTCAAACCGGTAGCGAGCGAGGAATAGACGATGAGCTACGCGCTCCGAGAACACACCGCCGATATCGGGGTCGAAGCGACCGGAGAGACGATTTCCGACGCGTTCGCCGCCGTTGCGGACGGCATGGCGGCGGCCATGTGCGACGACATCCCAGCGGGCGGAACGCGCTTCGCCCTCGACGTGCGCGCCGAGAGCCGGGAGGCGCTCCTGTTCGACTACCTGGACGAACTCATCTACCAGCGCGACGTCCGAGCCGTGCTCCCTGTCGAAAACGAGGCGAGCGTCCGCGAGGACGGCGACGGCTGGCATCTCAACGGAAGCGCACGCGGCGTCCCGCTCGCCGACCTCTCGGCGCGGGAGGTCAAGGCCGTCACCTACTCCGAGATGGTCGTCGAGGAGGCCGACGACGGCTGGCGCGCCCACGTCGTGTTCGACGTGTGAACGGCGAACGGGGCGGAATCGTCGTCGCCTCCGAAACGCCTTCCCACGTGTGCCTCGAAGTAGCACGCATGAAGACGTACACGGCGGGGGACGTCACGCTCGAACGGGTTCGGGAGTACGTGTGGGAGATTCCACGGGAGGGGAAAATGGGAACGCCCGCTCGCGTCCTCGCCAGCGAGCGACTGCTCTCCCAGATTTCCGAGGACAAGACGCTCCAGCAGTTGCGGAACGCGACCCAGTTGCCGGGGGTGACGAAGTACGCCGTCTGCATGCCGGACGGTCATCAGGGATACGGCTTCCCGGTCGGCGGCGTCGCCGGAATCGACGCCGAAAACGGCTGTATCTCGCCGGGAGCTGTCGGCTACGACATCAACTGCGGCGTCAGGATGATGCGGACGAATCTGACGATGGACGACGTGCGGGGCCACGAGGAGGAACTCGTGGACGCGCTGTTCGACGCCATCCCGTCCGGGTTGGGCGGCGGCGGCGTCGTCGAGTCGGGCATCGACACCGTGAACGAGGTGCTGGAGCGCGGCATGGCGTGGGCGCTGGACGAGGGCTACGCGACCGACGCCGACCTCGCGCACTGTGAGGACGAGGGGGTCCGGGAGGAGAGCGACCCGTCGGCCGTTTCGACGAAGGCGAAGAATCGAGGAAAGAACCAACTCGGGAGCCTCGGGAGCGGCAACCACTTCCTCGAAGTCCAGCGCGTGACGGACGTGTTCCGGGAGGAGGTCGCCGACGCGTACGGACTCTCGGAGGGGCAAGTCGTCGTGCTCATCCACTGTGGCAGTCGCGGACTGGGCCATCAGGTCTGCACCGACTACCTCCGGAAGATAGAGAAACGGCACTCGGGGCTGCTGTCGAAACTCCCGGACAGGGAACTCGCGGCCGCGCCCGCCGGAAGCCGACTCGCCGAGGAGTACTACGCGGCGATGGGGGCGGCAATCAACTTCGCGTGGGTGAACCGACAGCTCGTCATGCACCGCACGCGCGAGGTGTTCGAGGACGTGTTCGACCGGCCGTGGCGGACGATGGGGATGGAACTGCTGTACGACGTGGCGCACAACATCGCCAAGAAGGAGACGCACGTCGTGAGGGTTGGGCCGGAGGGCCGACCAGTGGGAGACGGAGAAGCCGTCGAGCGCGAGGAGCGAGAGCTGTTCGTCCATCGAAAGGGAGCGACGCGCGCCTTTCCGGCGGGCCACCCCGAGGTGCCCGGCGCGTACCTCGACGTGGGCCAACCCGTCATCATCCCCGGCAGCATGGGGACGGGGAGCTACGTCCTCCGCGGCGGCGAGGCGTCGATGGAGCTTGGGTTCGGCTCGACCGCACACGGCGCGGGCCGAGTGATGAGCCGAACGCAAGCGAAGAAGGACTACTGGGGCGGGGACGTGCGGGAGGAACTGGAACGCGAGCACATCTACGTCAAAGCCCAGAGCGGCGCGACGGTCGCGGAGGAAGCGCCGGGCGTCTACAAGGACGTGGATGAAGTCGTGCGCGTATCGGACGCGCTGGGAATCGGAGATACGGTCGCTCGAACGTTCCCCGTCTGCAATATCAAAGGCTAACGCGCCGTCCCGACGAAATCCTACGCGAACGGATAGGAACAACGTTTCTTTTACTAATCCAAAGATTTTGATACCTATGGAGTGAAACTACCCCATGCGACGACGAGCGTTGCTCGGCGCGGTCGGAACGAGCGTGACTGCTGGCTGTCTCGGGGACGTCCTCCATCTCTCCCGTGGTGAGTCCCGCTTTTCCATCGAAAACGACCCCGTTCCGGCCGACTTTCCGGCGACGCTCTCGGCGAGGCTCCTCTCCGACGAGACGGCGGCGCATCCGCCGCGAATTCGAATCGACTTCGAGTACACGGGGGACGAACCTCGCACCGTTCGGTTCAACTACCCCGGCCCGTTCGCGGACACGCTCGCCGCCGGACCCGACGGCTCGAAACTCGTTCTCGAATACGAAGCCGAGACGAGCAGTCGCCACGACGGTTGTTGGTGGGCAACGCCGTCAACCGGACGCGGTGCGGCCGAACATCGCCGATTCAGTTCCGGCGACGAAGCGCACGTCGAGTGGGAAGTATTGACACACGAGGAGTCGGACACCTGTTATCCATCGGGACGCTATCACTTCGTCGATAGGTACTACGTGGACGGCGGCACGTACGAGTGGGGATTTCAGCTACGGATACGCTAAGTTCTGAAATCGAAGTTCGGCGCGTCCTCGGGTCGGAGCGGCACGTCCGGGTCGAGTTCTTCTCCCCTCTCGTAGCGGACGAAGTTGAGGTAGTACAGTTCGCCACAGCCGTCGCCGTCGGTTTCGCTCGCGCCGCAGACGAGTTCCACGCCGTCCGCGTCCTCGAACTCGTCGTAGGCGTTGGCGTACTCCCACCCGTCCAAGGGGTCGGCCGTGACCGATTTGTCGGCCAGGCGGGCATCGCGTTGGAGCGTTGCGATGGCACCGCAGTGTGGACAGTAGTAGCGAACGGGGACGGTCATGATGACCGATTAGCGTCGGGAGAAGGTAAACCGTTCGTCACCCGTGGTGAGGAGGGACGGTAACGCGGAGTGAAACCGGAAACCCAGAACAATCTTGTAGCCCGGTGAACTTCGTTAGCGCATGATAGACGAGACAGTCGAGGAGATACAGGAGATGCAAACGCACAGCTCCTCGACCGTCGCGGTCAAGGCGGCGAGAGCGCTCTCCGACCTCGTGGACCGCGATTTCGAGACCGTCGAGGAGTTCGAGCGCGCGCTCGACCACAACAGCAGTGTCCTTCGTCGGGCGAACCCGTCTCACGCCTCGCTCGTCACGACCCAGCGGGCCATCGTGGCGATGGTGACGGAAGCGGATAACGAAACCGTCGAGCAGGCGAAAGAGAACACGCAGGAGGCCATCGATAGCGTCGTCGAGCAGGTCATGACCGCCAAGCGACGCGCCGCCGAGAACGCCGCGCCGCTGTTCGAGGACGGCATGACGCTCATGACCCACGATTACTCCTCGACCGTGCTGGAAGCCGTCGAAACCGCCGTGGCGGACGGCGCGTACCTCGACGTGTACGTCATGGAGGCCCGGCCGCGCTACCTCGGCCGCAAGACCGCGCGCGTGCTCGGCGAAATCGACCAGGTGGACGCGACGCTCATCGTCGACAGCGCCGCGGGCCACTACCTGCCCGAGTGTGACCGCGTGTTCACCGGAATGGACTGCATCGTGGACGAAACCCTCTACAACCGCGTCGGCACCTTCCCGCTGACCGTCACCGCGAACGAAGTCGATGTCCCCGTCACGGCCGTCGGTTCCAGCGCGAAAATCGTCGGCGAGGCATTCCGGTTCGAGAACGACTTTCGCTCGCCCAGCGAAGTCATCCGTGAACCGGCGGAGGGCTTTGCGGTGTGCAACCCGGCCTACGACGCCACGCCGACCGAACTCCTCGATTCCGTCGTGACGGACGAAGGAACGTGGGAGTACTGACGCCAATCCCTTATTCGACCTGCAGCCACTCGCCGCTCTCGTCGCTTCGCTCGATAGCGTCCAGTACCTTCTGCACCGCCACGCCGTCCGCGAAGTTCGGGTGGTATTCCGTCCCACTCTCCACAGCCGACAAGAACTCGTAGTTCTCGTGGACGAACGTGTGTTCCCAGCCGATGACGTGGCCCGGCGGCCACCAGTGCTCGACGTACGGGTCGGACTCGTCGGTGACGAGCACCGTCTCGTAGCCGCGATTCTCGCCGCGTAGGACTTCGAGTTCGTTGAGGCGTTCGAGCGAGAACTTCAGGCTTCCCTCGGAGCCGTGAATCTCGATGGTGTGGTCGTTCTTGTGACCGTTCGCGAACCGCGAAGCCTCGAACGTCGCCATCACGTCGCCCTCCAGTTCGGCCTGTGCGGAGTAGGCGTCGTCCACGGTGACCGGTCGCGTTTCGTCTGCGGCGGTTTCACCGTCTCCCGTAGACTCCCCCTCTACCGGACGCTCGTCCACGAACGTCTGTAGGTGGCCCGAAACGCGCTCCACGTCGCCGACGAGGAACCGCGCGAGGTCGATGGTGTGCGCGCCGAGGTCGCCGAGCGCGCCGCTTCCCGCCAACTCCTCGTCGTTGCGCCACGACCACGGCGCGTCGGGGTCGACCAACCAGTCCTGGAGGTAGCGACCGCGGAACTGGTGAATCTCGCCGAGCACGCCGTCCTCGATGAGTCCCTTCGCGTACTGGATGGCCGGGATGAACCGGTAGTTGAACGCCGTCGCGGTCGGGACGTCCGCCGACCGTGCGGCCTCGGCCATCCGTTCCGCGTCGGAGAGATTCGCCGCGAGGGGTTTCTCACAGAGGACCGGGACGCCCGCCTCCAGCGCGGCGATGGAGGGTTCGGCGTGGACGAAATTCGGTCCGAGGTTGTAGAACGCGTCCACCTCGTCGATGACTTCCTCCCAGTCCGTGCTCGTGTGGGCAAAGCCGAGTCGGTCCGCGGCCTCCGAAAGCGCTTCCTCGTCCCGCCCGATGAGCGTGTGCCGTTCGACGTCCGGTGCGTCGGGGAAGAACATCGGCAACCGCGCCAGCGCGTTCGCGTGGGCTTTTCCCATGAACCGGTAGCCTAACACACCGACTTTCAGCGTCATGATTGCGTTCACGTTGTTCGGGAAGGGATTTAGTGTTTAGTGGCCCGCCGGGAGACGGGGATCGGAAATTCAGCGACATATCGCCCCAACGCGACCGACTCCTTATCATCGCGGCGGCCGAACATCGTCGCGTGGCGTACGCCGAACTCCGTGCCGAACTCTCGGGTAATCCTTCTCCCCGCGTCGTCGCGTTCCCCGACGGGAGCATCGATACGTTTTCGAGGATTCGCTCACCCGCCGGACGACTCGACTCGTTGACCGCGTTCTCCGACGAACTCGCGGACGGCAAGCGGTCGTTCCACCTCGAACCGGAAACGCGGGAGGCGGGCGGACAGGCCGTCAATATGGCGAAACAGGTGCACGCGCTGGGCGGCGACACGGAACTGTACGGCCATCTGGACGACCCGCTGCTCGCCGACCTCCCGTTTCCGTGCGTCTCGATGGGCGAACCGGCGGCCGTATCCGTGCTGGAACTCGGGGACGACGGCGTTCTCTTCGCCGCGGAGTCGGACGCGATACGGGACTGGACTGCGGCCGACGTACGAACCGCGATGGGCGGCGATTTCGCGCCGATACGCGACGCCGACGGGGCGTGCTGTGGAAACATCGCGTCGTTCCCGGCCCTCCTCGACGTGTTTCGTTCGCTCGCCTCGACGGACGGGGACGGCGACGGTGGCGCGTTCGTCCTCGACCCCGGCGACCTGACCGACGTGGCAGCCGAGACGATAGCGGACTACTTCTCGGTGCTCTCCGACCTCGACGACCGTTTCGAAGTCGTCCTGAGCGTGAACGACCTCGAAACCGACCGCCTCGCGGAGGTGGTCGGCGGTCGGGGGAAGTCGAAATCCGACTCGCTCGAACGAATCCGAGACGAGGCGGCCGTCTCGGCAATCGTGTATCACGGCACGGAGCGAGCGGTCGCCGCGACCCGCGACGGGACCCTCACCGTTCCCAACTACACCGTTTCGACCGTCGAGCGAACCACGGGGGCGGGCGACCGGTTCTCCGGCGGACTGACGTTCGGCCGCGCGAGCGGGTGGGACTGGGAACCGACGCTGGCGCTGGCGAACGTCTGTACGTCGCGGTACGTCGAAACGGCGACGACCGTCGATGTCGAGGCGGTACTGAGCGAAGAGTGGACGAAATAGCGTCGGGCGACTACACGCGGGCCAACCACCGCTCGGGGTGGTCGAGTTCGTCGTCGGTCGGCAGGTTCTCCGGTTTCTCCCACACGCGGGTCGCCATCTCGACGTCACTGGCGGAGACGACGTGCTCGAAGAAGTCCTTCCCGCGTTCGTACTGTCGCCGTTTCATGCCCAGTCCGAGCATGCGCCGGACGAGTTTCGACAGCGGGTTCATCCCTTTCCGTCGTGCATCTATCTTCGCGCGGAGGTCCTCGTACTCGTCGTCGAACGCCTCGTCCATCAGGAGTTCGGCGTATCCCTCGACGGCGGTCATGGCGGTGTCCAGTTCCTTGAACGCCTCGCGGTCCACCTCGCCGTGGGCGAGCGCCTCGATGCCGGACTCCATCTCGCGTTCGAGGTAGTCCGACAGCCACGGGGCGGCCCCGAACTCCGCGGCGTGGGTCACTTCGTGGAACGCGATCCAGCGGCGGAAGCGGTCGGGGTCCACGTTCAGTTCCTCGGTGATGCGGGTGATGTTCGGGTGGACGAAGTAGAGCGCGTGGTCGTCGCCCTCGGCGAGCAAGAGCGGGTCGTACTGCCCGAGGACGTTGTTGCCGAGGAGGGCGAGCATGAACGACATCGTTCCCGTGTTGAGGACGCGGGCGACGCCCGGGAGCACGTCCGGGCCGTACTCCTCGATGGGTTCCATCACGCGCTCGAAGGTCGCGATGTTCGCGTCCATCCAGTGGTGTCGGTTCTGGATTTCCACGGTCTTCGGGACGTCGAAAGAGACGCCCGAGACCTCCCGGACGCGGGCGCGAGCGTCGCGCACGTCGGTCGCATAGCCGGACTGTTCCGCCGGAGAGAGGTCTATCGACCCGGGGTCCGTCGCCGCCTTCGCTGCGTCGGCCACCGCGGTCCAGTCGATGGGGCCGCTGCCGGACGCGCCGGTGACGGCACGGACGCTACGGTAGAGATTCACAGCACTACGTTGGAGTCACGCCGACAAAATCCTTCTGTCCGGTCACTCCCGTCGCCGCTTCACCCGTTTCGCCAGCGCGATGATGACCGCGAGAACGATGAGCGGTCCGAGTTTCCCGGCGATGGACGGCGGTTCCGTCTCCCGTTCACCGGGTTCGCCTTCCGGTTCCGATTCCGGTTCCGACTTCGAACCGAATCCGGTCGACGATTTCGTTTCGCCCGTGTTGAGCGTGAAGTTCGGTTCGTGGAGATGCAGTTCGAAAACACCCATGCAACAGCAATCGACGGTCGTCCCCTTATCGATTCTGGGGGACGTGTCTGTTAGTTTATTATTTTTCGTCATCTTCGGGAGTTTGAAGGCGCACTGTCGCTCCTTTCCGACTATGGACGAGAAACGACGCACGTTTCTGGAGACGCTGTTGACGACGCCCAGTCCGTCCGGATTCGAGGTTCCGGGCCAGCGCGTCTGGGTCGAGTACGTCTCGGAGTTCGCGGACGAAGTGCGAACCGACGAGTACGGGAACGCGGTCGCGGTCGTCGAGGGCGACGGTCCCGAACTCGCGTTCGCGGGCCACGCCGACCAGATCGGGTTCATCGTCGCCGGAATCGACGACGACGGCTTCATCAGAATCGACCGAATCGGCGGGACGGACCGCACCGTCACGAAGGGCCAACACGTCGTGATTCACGCCGACGACGGCACCGTCAACGGGGTCGTCGGCCAGCGAGCGATTCACCTGCGCGACACCGAGGACGACGAGTTCGACGACATCGTGGAACAACACGTCGATATCGGCGTCGAAAGCGAGGAGGAGGCCGCCGAACTGGTCGACGTGGGCGACCCGATAACGTACACGCCGACCGTCGAGGACCTTCGGGGCACGCGACTGGCCGGGCCTGGCATCGACAACCGCGTCGGCACGTGGGTGGCCGCCGAGGCGCTCCGCCGGGCGGCCGAGCGAGACGCCGACGCGACCGTCTACGCCGTGAGCACGGTCCAAGAGGAACTCGGCTTGCAGGGTGCGAAGATGGTCGGCTTCGACCTCGACCCGGACGCCATCGTCGCCATCGACGTGACGCACGCCATGGACAGCCCGGACGTGGACGGCGAGAAGCGCTTCTCGGACCTCACCATCGACCTCGGCGGCGGTCCCGTCGTCGCCCGCGGCAGCGCGAACCACCCCGAAGTCGTCGCGGCGGTCCGCGAGGCGGCGGACGAGGCAGGGGTACCCGTACAGCTACAAGCGGCGGGCATCTACACCGGCACGGACGCCGACGCCTTCTTCACGGCCCGCGGCGGAACGCCGTCGCTCAACCTCGGACTGCCGAACCGGTACATGCACACGCCCGTCGAGGTCATCGATACGGACGACTTGGACGCCTCCGCCGACTTGCTCGCCGAATTCGCGGTGCGAGCGAGCGACCGCGACGGCTTCGAAGTTGACATCTGAACGGAACCACTCGACTCTCGTTCCGGTACGTTTATCAACACAAACACTGGGATTGTTGATATGAGCGGACGACCACTCGACGTTCTCGAAGCGTCGTTGAACTCGGCGGTGACAGTGCAGTTGAAAGGTGGCGAAGAGTACACCGGCACGCTGACCGGCTACGACCAGCACATGAATCTCGTCATCGAAGACGAAGACACAACCATTATACGCGGCGATAACGTCGTTTCGATTACTCCATGACTGGTGCAGGAACTCCAAGCCAGGGTAAGAAGAACAAAACGACGCACGTGAAATGCCGCCGTTGCGGTGAGAAATCGTATCACGTGAAAAAAGGCGTTTGCTCGTCGTGCGGCTTCGGTAAATCGAGCAAGCGACGCGACTACGAGTGGCAGAGTCGAGCGGGCGACAACTAACCGCCTGCTACGGATTTTCTCCATCTCGATACTTCTCTCTCGACCAGCCGTCGGCTATTTCGAACCCACATTATACACGAGCATGCATATTTCTGTCTGAAACGCTGGGAAATACGGCACGATAACGAGGGTTTTTACTACTGTCCCGCGCTACGGACAGCTATGTCATGTGGCCGGGACGGAGACCTCGGCGGACCGACCGAGAAGTGTGGCGTCGTCGGCGCGTCGCTCGCGGGTCGGGACGCGGCACGCCCCCTCTACTACTCGCTGTACGCCCTCCAGCACCGCGGGCAGGAGTCGGCAGGCATCGTAACACACGACGGCTTCCAACAACACGACCACGTTTCGAT
This sequence comes from Haladaptatus paucihalophilus DX253, assembly GCF_000376445.1. Taxonomy (NCBI): domain Archaea; kingdom Methanobacteriati; phylum Methanobacteriota; class Halobacteria; order Halobacteriales; family Haladaptataceae; genus Haladaptatus; species Haladaptatus paucihalophilus. Next base: position 1,028,608 of record NZ_AQXI01000001.1, read on the forward strand.
GGGCCTCGTCGGAGACGCCTTCACCGAGGCGGACATCGACGGCCTGAAGGGAAGCGCCGGAATCGGCCACGTCCGCTATCCGACCGCCGGAAGCGTGGACAAGAGCTGCGCCCAGCCCTTCACCGTCTCGTTCAAGAGCGGGTCGCTCGCGCTCTCGCACAACGGTAATCTCGTCAACTCCGACGAGATTCGGGACGAACTCGCCGGAAAGGGCCACGCGTTCACGTCCGACGGCGACACCGAGGTCATCGCTCACGACCTCGCGCGCAACCTCCTCGAAGAGGACCTCGTTCGCGCGGTGAAGCGAACCATGAACCGAATTCACGGCTCCTACTCGCTCGCCATCATGCACGACGAGACGGTGCTCGGCGTGCGCGACCCGGAAGGAAACCGCCCGCTCGTTATCGGCGAAGTCGAAGACGGCTACGTCATCGCTTCCGAATCGTCGGCCATCGACACCATCGACGGCGAACTCGTCCGCGACGTTCGACCCGGCGAACTCGTCGTGCTCCGACCGGACGGTGAAGGGTACGACACCTACCAACTCGTCGAACGCGACCGACCCGCCCACTGCTTTTTCGAACACGTCTACTTCGCCCGCCCGGACAGCGTCATCGACGACAACCTCGTCTACGAAGTGAGACGCGAGTTGGGGCGAAAGCTCTGGGAGGAAAGCGGCATCGAGTCCGACGTGGTGATGCCCGTTCCCGACTCGGGTCGGGCGTTCGCGTCCGGCTATGCGGAGGCCGCACAAGAAGACGGGTCGAACGTGGAGTTCGCGGAAGGCCTCATGAAAAACCGCTACGTCGGCCGGACGTTCATCATGCCGACGCAGGACGAACGCGAGCGGGCGGTTCGTCTCAAACTCAACCCCATCAAATCCACCGTCGAGGGTCGAACCGTCACCATCATCGACGACAGCATCGTCCGGGGGACCACCTCGACGCAACTCGTTCGACTCCTCAAGGACTGCGGGGCCGAAGAGGTTCACATGCGGATCGGCGCGCCGCCAATCATCGCCCCCTGCTACATGGGCATCAACATGGCCACCCGCGAGGAACTCATCGCCTCCGACAAATCCGTCGAGGAGATTCGGGAGGCGATTTCCGCCGACAGCCTCGCCTACCTCTCGAAGGAAGCCATCGCCGACGCACTTTCGGTCTCCCAATCCGACCTCTGTCTCGGCTGCGTCACGGGCGAGTATCCCTACGACATCGACGACGAGGAGACTGACCGCGACGTGACGCGCCCGGTCATCGACGGCGCGAGCGACTGATTCCACTCTAGCGACCGAGACCGTAGTTTTAGGGAATTTCGCGTGTATATCTCCGTAGTATGCCGAATCCGTCCGGCCGGGACGACCATCCCTGTCGCTCGACGCGGGCCGCCCGGAGCCACCGCCGGGGGAGTTGGTTCGGTCACGGACAGATAACGTCCACCGAGAAGAGCGGCTTCGGGCGGTTTCTCGACGATATCGTCTACGCGTTCGCGGACGTTTCGCTGCCGCTCATCCCGTTCCTCTGGTACGTGAGAGTCGGCGCGCCGAACCGCTTTTTCGGCCTGAAAACCTCGGCGTTCGTCGGGTGGATGACGATGGTCGTCGTGACCGCGTTGATCCGCGGAGGATGGCTTCCGCCGCTGGCCACGGAGACGCGAGGGTGGGTGTCGTTGGCTCCCGCCCTGTTGCTCTTCAGGCTCGTCTACTTCAACGCGGTTCTCGCCGCCGTGGCGTACGGCGGCGGAACGGTGGCGAACGCGATAGGATTACCGCTGGTTTCCGTCGCGTTTTCGATGGGGCTTGCGAGCGTCGGAATCGCCGCCTTCCCGCGGCTTGCAGAGCTGTTTTGTGACCGATTCCTCGTTTCGGGGGTTCGTCCGGGCGACTAACGACGCATCCGCTACAGAACTCGTTTTTGCGACGTCATTCCTCGTGTAACAACCGCTCGATATCGGCGTCGTTCAGCACGTCGAGCAGGCTCGCACCGTTTTCGTACTCTCGCCATTGACGAGGAGTCAGGGACACACCTCCATCGCGCGCCTCCAGTCGCTCCGCGAGCAGTTCGTCCAGGTCGTCCGGGTCGTATCCCGGTATTGGCATGTACAGGTTGTACGGGGTCGGCCCGCAAATATCGTGTGGCTAGATTTCGTTTCGTTCGGCAATAGACGGCCTAAAACAGCCGTATTTTGGACTTAAGAGAATCAGTACACCACGTACAACAGCGCGTAGACGACCACCCCGAGCGCGAAGGACGTGAGCCAGAGCGACGCCGCGATGCGCCCGACGCGACGGTGGTTCGTCTTCGGGAGGTCCGCTACCGGATGGGAGAGGGCGAGCAAGAGCACGTAGTAGAGCAGGGGGATACACACCATGGCGAGGACCATATGTATCGCCAGAATCGGGAGGTAGAGGTACTGTTGTACGGTCTTCGGGCCGGGGAACTCGGTCGGTCCCTCCAACGAGACGCGGTAGAGGTAGAGACCGAGAAAGCAGACGAACAGGCCGAGTCCGGTCAGCATTCCGGCGCGGTGGCGGACGACGTGTCCGTGTTGAATCGCGTGCCACGCGGTGCCGATGACGGCGATGGCGGCGACGCTGATGATGGCGTTGAGGTGCGGAATCGCCTCCAGAAACCAGTGCGGTGCGCGCGGAATCGCGTGTTCGGGGACGACGCCCAACACGGCACCGAAGACGAGTGCCAGCGAGACGATGCTCAGGAGCGCCGTCAGCGTCGGAACGTTGTTTCGGACGGAGGATTCCATACTCGCGTCTTGCAGTCCGGTCGATATACCAGTTATTTCACTATTTTGTACAGTCGGTCGCACTCACAGACGGGACACCGGTCGAACGGCAGGTCGAACGCGCGGGCACACCCCGGGCAAACGTAGTCGACGCGCGTATTTTTCAGCCGGGAGATGAGGCCAATCGACATCAATTCAGCATGGTTCCCAGAAAGTATTAGCGTATTGGACGCCCGTTGTCATGTCCGTGCGAACGCCTGCCGTCGCCGGGCCAAATGAAAGGCCTTTTATTATCCCACCATCTACGATTGAGTGCAGACAGACACAGCGAGCGTGGGTAGCCAAGCTAGGCCAACGGCGCAGCGTTGAGGGCGCTGTCCCGTAGGGGTCCGCCGGTTCAAATCCGGTCCCACGCATCGCATACGCGGCTTCGCCGCGAACATCAACGATGCAGGTGATCTCCTTCGTGGACATCACCCACGCACAATTCCTACCGAACCAACATTCACCAGCCGAGGCTGGTTCGTTTCTATTGCACGTTATTTTCGGCAGTAATGGTGCTGTCCCGTAGGGGTCCCCCCGGTGAGCAGTCGGTATGAGAAAATGCTCATATCGATACAGTGACACAAGAGACTGAACAGACTACAGTATTTTCCACATGAAACCTAATAATCCATATATGATTTATAATAATTTAATACCCGACCAGAAGATTTATATTATAATTATGCTTGAAATACATTAGTAGATGAAAACTGCCCTGAGATAACAAGTATCGCCCCGACAAAATTTGCAGAACGACTTACGCACACCCATGAGTGACAACAACGAATCTCGCACGAACCAGCCAATCGACAGCACGATATCCGACCGTCGCACCGTCTTGAAAGGCCTCGGAGCAGCGGCCATCGGTGCGCCGCTCCTCGCGTCCCGGCGAACGTCCGCTGGCGCGGCGTACGACACGTACGATGATGACTACGGCACGGTCATTGACGTGACCGACAAAGGTGCCGATGACACCGGCAACCAGTCCGTCTCCGGATTGGTACAAGGCCTCCTCGACGACAACGGCGATGATACGCTCCTCAAGTTCCCGCAGGGGGAGTACTACATGGACGAGCAAGTCTCGATGAGCAACTTTAACCACGTCGGGATTTTCGGACCCGAAGCGACGCTCGTTCCCGCCGACTATCACAACTTTACCTACGCGGATGGGAACCCGAGCGACATGCAGCTGTTCTCGTTCGGACGAGTAGACAACTGTTCGAGCAACGACCTGCTGTTTCAAGGCTTCGAAGTGGACCAGACTGCGGATGACACGGGTATTCGCGTCATCGAAGCCGCGGTCAACGACGGCCTCGAAGTCTACGAAATCGATATCTACGGCCGACACGACAGCGGAACCTACGGACCCGGTCGATTCAACATTCGGAGTTCGAGCGGGACGGGTATCGTGGACAACTTCCGAGCACCGGACGGCGCGGCCCACGTCAGCGAGACGCCGAACGACGGGAACCTCTGGCGTGGTCCGACCGGCATCGTGAACAACAAACACGTCGGCGAACTCACCATCAAACACTGTACCATCAAGGGGTTCCCGGACAACGGCGTCTACGCCGACGACGGCGACGGCAAGCGAATCATCTACGGCGGTCTGTTCGGAACCAGTGCCACCGCCGCACTCCGCATCGGCGGTATCGACAGCGTAGTCAAGTATCCGACTATCCATATCGACACGACTCGACCGAACTTCCAGAAGCCGGGGGGAATCCGTATCGAAGATGGCACGAATGTCCTCGTCCGGGATGCAACCATCACACTCGACGCCGCCCACGAAGGAATGCAAGGAATCGTCGTGATGGATGCCTGTCAATCCGCGACGGTTCGGAACGTGGACATCTCCTCCACGTCGAGCGAGGCGATACACGGAATCGTCGCCAACCCAGGATGCGGGCCGCTCACGGTCGAAGATACCACCATCGACTGGTCGCCAGCGGGTGGATACGGCGTCTGGATAAAAGGGGAATCCTCACCCGCCAACGTCACCCTCGACAACGTGACCATCACGGACGGCGCTAGCGTCACCGGGGCCGGATTCCGTGAGGGAATACGGAACGACCGTGAAGATACGACCCTCACCGACGTCGAAGTCACGCAGACCAGCAGTTCCGACCGACACGCGCTCTGGAACCGAGCGGACCATTCCCACGTCAACGGCGGCACGTACGAAGCACAGAAGTACGGAATTCTCGACGAGAGTGGATTCACCAAGTACGACGGTATCACCGCCAAGTCACAACGAGGCAACGAGGGCGTCCGGTTGCTCGACGCCAGCCACGACATCCAGATATACAACAGCACGCTCTACAACGGCATCCGTGACGACGGCTGTGCGGGTCTCGACACCAGCAACAACACCATCAAGTAACGTCGTCACCCAATATCACCGACAAAACAGTACTCTGTCGATATTCTTTTCGTCGAAAATAGTCCTGTACTCGATACTCAGAACCCTTCGTGCGTGGCGATTCGGTCGCGCAATTCGGGCGGAATCTCGGTGGGGTCGCCCGACTCGTCGAACACGACTTGTACGGTTTCGCCGGTGGCGGCAACCTCGTCTCCGGCCCGAATTTCGTGTTGCATCGTGATGCTCGTCGTTCCGATGTCGGTGACGCGCACGCCGACTGTCACGTCGTCTCCGCCGGTTATCGACCGGTGATAATCGAGTTCGAGGTGGGCGATGACGCCGTTGATTTCGTCGGATGGAATCCCGATAACGTCCCGGAAGTACGCGATGCGCGCCTGTTCGAGGTACGTCGCGTAGACGGCGTTGTTGACGTGACCCATCGTATCGAGGTCACGGTAGCGCACCTCGATACCAGTCGTGTAGCCGAATTCGTCCATGAAACTCGTAGCGGAAAGCGGCTAAACCATCTGTCGATTCCGTCCCGGCTACTCCGCCCGCCGGAGTTTCACCGAGGGGAGCCACCCTTCGTCTCCACCGCTGGTTTCGCACCACTGCCAGCCCGCGACGGAACCGCGGAGCCGGGCGGCGAGTAATAGAGACGGGGGACGGGTTGCAGAGGACAATCTATTTCGTTGTCGGCTGATACGAATCGGCCATGCCCTCCGACTCGACCGACTCGCTCTTCGTCTGGGGAATCGTCATCGTCGGCGTCCTGACGTTCCTGTACAGCATCCTGCTCGCTAGCCAGCCGTTGGCGTGGTTCGGTATCGCGTTTCCGTTGCTCGGACTGTACCTGTTCTGGCGATTCGTCCGTGCGGTCGAGCGAATCGCCGACTCGATGGAGCGGTGATACGCGTCCGTCGCGCCGCGTGATTTCTACCGAACCGCCTCGGTTTCGCGGTCGAACGCCTGCACTTCGACGGCGCGTCCCTCGGGGTCGTCGGCGAAGAAGTGGTAGATATCGTATTTCGGATTCTCCTCCGGCGGGTCGCGTGCTCGGTCGGCGAGTTCGTCGTACAGCACGTCCACGCCGTCGCGGTCCGCCGTGACGAACGTGAGGATGCCGTCGGTATCGGCCGACTCGCGCTCGCAGAAGCCAAAGCGCATGTTGTCGTACTGCAACACCGTACAGTCGGTCTGTTCGAGCCACACCTCCGCACCGAGGCGGTCGGTGTAGAACGGAACGGTTTCGGCGCGGGATTCGCTGGCGAAGAAGACGATGCCGCTCATTGATGGGACGACACGTCGCGCAGAAAAATGGGTTTCGCCCCGTTCAATCCGACCGAAGCATCACGTCGGTCGCCTTCACGACGGCGGTCAGTTCCATTCCCTCCTCGATTTCGAGGTTCTCGGCCGATTCGCGGGTGATGACGGCCGCAACTTCCTCGCCACCCACGTCGAGAACTACCTCGGCGGTCACGTCGCCGGTTTTCACGTCCACTACCTCCCCGTCGAGTCGGTTTCGTGCGCTTAACATCCGGGTTCCCCCGGGACGAAGACGACGAGGCCGAGAATAAGCGTTCGGGCGGACTTTGCTCCGGCGAACAAACGCGATATTGAAATGTAGGCCCCCCATAGCGAGGGTATGGCAAAATATTCGACCGGGAACTCGTCCGGCGGCGGCAGCGGCGGTTCCTGTGAACTCTGCGGGAAGGCGTCCGATTCGCTGACCGAGGCGAGCGTCGCGGGCGCGACGCTCCACGTCTGTCCGGACTGTGCGAGCCACAACGACGCCGCACAGCCGACGAAATCGAAGAGCGAAGGCAACGCGATGAGCGAACAGGACCGCAAGCGCAGGGCGGCCCAGCGCACGGCCCGAATGGACGACGCCCGGAAGGGCGACGCGAGCCACTGGGAGGAAGAGGGAACGAGTTACGACAGCGACCCGCTGCCGTACCTCGTCTCCGACTACGGCGAGCGCGTCATCGACGCGCGACAGGAGGAAGGTCTCCAGCGCGGCGAACTCGCCGACGAACTCGAGGTTCAGGAGAACGACCTCCTCGCGGTCGAACAGAACCGAGCGAACCGCGCGGGCGTCGGCGGGTCGGTCATCGAAGCGCTGGAGGAGCGTCTCGGCGTTACGCTGTCGGAGTCGGCGTAGCGTTTTTGTCCGCCCGTTTCGGAGAACGGGGTATGACCCGCGCGCCAGCAGAGCCATATCGGACGAGTTTCGACGCGACCGTCGCGGCAATCGACGGGAGGAACGTCTCCCTCTCGGAGACGTACTTCTACGCCGAGAGCGGCGGCCAACCGGCGGACAGGGGAACGCTCGGCGGGATTTCCGTCGTCGACGTGCAGAAACGCGACGGCGACGTCGTTCACACGCTCGAAACCGACCCCGAGTTCGAGGAGGGCGAGGAGATTCGCGGACAGGTGGACGAGGAGTTCCGCACCTACTGCATGCGGTCGCACACGGCGAGCCACGTCCTCTACGGGGCGGGACGACTGATTTTGGACGACCTCGGCTACGGCGGGTTCGACATCGGCGAGGAGAAGATTCGCGTCGATTTCCAGACCTCGACGGACATCGACGACGACGTGCTCGTCGAACTCGAACGCCTGACGAATCGGGCGGTGTGGGATTCGTTGCCCGTCTCGTGGGAAGCGGTCCCGAAGGAGGAGGCGCTGGCGCGAGAGGATATCGCATTCAACACGAAGACGGAAGAAGGCGTGCTGAGCGGTTCGGAGACGGTTCGCGTCGTCGATATCGAGGGATGGGACGTGGCGGCCTGTGGCGGCACGCACGTCGAGAACACGCGCGAAATCGGGCCGGTGACCATCGTCGACCGGTCGAACCCCGGCGAGGGAATGACGCGCGTCGAGTTCGCCGTCGGCCCGCCGGCCATCCGAACGCGGGCGGACGAAAAGCGGAGCGCGCTGGCGGCCGCGCGAATCGCTGGAACAGGGGTCGAGGATTTACCGGACGAAATCGACCGGCTCACCGGCGAAATCGACGCGCTGGAAACCGAGTTGGCGGACGCGAAATCACGGCTCGTCGGCGCGACCATCGACGAACTCGCCGAGGAAACCGTCGCCCGAAACGGCCACGAGTGGTTGGTCGGCACCATCGACGGTGTTGGGCCGAACGAACTCAGCGACAGGGTGCGAGAACTGGCGGGCGAAACGGCGGACGTGGTTGCGCTCACCGGAAAAGAGGGGTCGACGTTCCTCGTCGTCGGGACCGACGGCGACGTCGAAGCGGGCGACGTGGTGGACGAGGTGACCGCCGAGTTCGGCGGCGGCGGTGGCGGTAGCCCGACGTTCGCACAGGGCGGCGGCCTCTCGGCGGACCCCGACGACGTGGTGGCGTACTTGCGAGACTGAGTTACTCGACGCCCAACTGCTCGAAGACGAACGTCCACTCGTCCAACTTCTCGCGGACGATCATCTCGGTCGGCTTGCCGACGCCGTGGCCCGTGTCCCGTTCCTCGCGGAGGAGAATCGGCGCGTCTCCGGTGTGTTTCGCCTGCATTCTGGCGGCCATCTTCCGGGCGTGGGCCGGATGGACCCTCGTGTCCCCCTCGGCCGTCTTGAACAGGACGGCGGGATACTCCCGCTCCTCGACGTTGTGATACGGCGAGTATTCGCGGATGTACTCGAACGCCTCCGGGTCGTCGGGCGACCCGTACTCCGCCGTCCACGACGCGCCGAGCAGGAACCGGTGGAACCGGAGCATGTCGAGGAGCGGAACGATACAGAGGCAGGCGGCGAACAGATCCGGGCGCTGGGTGATGCTCGCGCCGACCGTCAGCCCGCCGTTGCTCCGACCGTCGATGGCGAGGCGCTCGGGACTCGTGTAGTCGCTCTCGACGAGGTGTTCCGCCGCCGCGATGAAGTCGTCGAAGGTGTTCTGTTTGTGCTCCTTCCGGGCCGCGTGGTGCCACTCCTCGCCGAACTCGCCGCCGCCGCGGACGTTGGCGACGACGAAGACGCCGCCTCGTTCGAGGAAGGGGACGGCGTAGCGTCGGAACGCGGGCGTCTGGCTGAGTTCGAACCCGCCGTAGCCGTACAGCAGCGTCGGGTTGTCGCCGTCCGGTTCGACGCCCGCGTGAACGACGAACAGCGGGACTTCGGTGCCGTCCGCCGACTCGTACCGCTCCCGTTCGACCTGCAGGTCGGCCTCGACCGGAACCTCGGGTGCGTCGAGTTTCGTCACGCCCTCGCCGACGACGTAGCGGTAGACGGTCGGCGGGTGGTCGAACGACTGGTACCGGAAGAAACACTCGTCCTCGTCCATCGAACCGTGGAGACTCCCCTCGTCGATGGACCCTAACTCGGGGAGCGACGCGTCCTCGGCGCGCGTCCCGTCGAGGTCGAAGGCGACGAGTTCCGAAACCGCATCGCGTTCGTAGTGTGCGACGATGTGGTCGCCCGCGAGCACGAAATCCCGGAGGATGGCGTCGTCGCGCTCCGGGACGACGGATTCGAACGTCTCGGGTGCGTCGCGCCCGGCGGCGTCCGCCAACTCCGCCGCGACGATTCGGTAGTTCGGCGCGTCGAGGCTCGTCAGGAAGAAGGCCCGATTCCCGCGGAGGTGTGGCTCGAAGATGGCGTCCTCGCCCGCCACGAGCGGCTCGAACTCGCCATCCCGCGCGGCGTAGACGTCGGTGCGTTCCCACCCCCGCGTGAGTTCGACCACGAGGTAGTCGCTATCCGGGTCGGTGTGGAGGCCCGCCCACGTCTGCTCGTCGAGTTCGATCGGGAGTTCGTCGTCTGCGTCGTCCTCGCCGCCCCCATCTAGTCGGTGATACGCGAGCGATTTGTCGAGTTGTCCGCCGTCTTCGAGCGCGCCGGTTCGGCCGTAGTAAAATCCCTCGTCGGACCACGCGAACGACCGCTCCCCGGTTCGACCCGTCTCGCGGAGTTCGTCCACGGTATCGCCCGTTTTCGCGTCCACGACGCGAACGTCGTACTGTTCCGTGCCGCCCTCCGTGACGCCGTAGGCGACGAGCGAGCCATCGGGCGAGGGGACGAACCAGTCGAGGGTCAGGGTGGCGTCGTCGCTCCACTCGTTCGGGTCCGCGAGGACGCGGCGTTCGCCGTCGAGGTCGTCCCGAACGGTCAACAGCGGCAAGTCCTCGTCGGCGGGCGTGTACCGCTGAAAGTAGCCATTCGGCGTCGGAACGACGGGGAAGTAGGCCGCGGAGTTCGCCAGCGCCCGAAACCGGGGTTCGAGGTCGTCGCGCGTCTCGCCGCGGAGGAACGACTTCGCGTACTCGTTCTGCGCACTCACCCACGCCGAAACGTCCTCGTCGTCGCCTTCCAGCCAGCGGTACGGGTCGTGGATTTCCTCGCCGTGAAGCGTTTCGACGACATCGCGCGTTTCGGTGGGTGGGGGAGTCCGTAGCATACCGACGATAGTGGAAACCGCGGCTAATACGTTGTCGGGAAGCGGCAACGCGACGACAGGAGAGGGGCCGAGTTGGCGGGCCGCGAAGACGTCCGGTAATCGACCTGCAGAGGCGTACGGTAATCGACAGTATTTTTCCGCGAGGGCGGGTACGAACGTCTCGTGAATATACGGGGGACCGTCACGGCGCCGGGCGAGCAACGAACCGTGACCACGCGGTACGGCGAACGCGACCTCGCGGAGGTCGTCGTGCGACCGGACGACGACGTGCCGCAGACGGTGACGCTGTGGGGCAAGTGGGCCGAAACCGCCGACTACCTCGAAGAAGGGATGGAACTGCTGGTGACGGACGCGGAGGAGTCCGAGTACGACGGCGAGACGACGTACGCGACGGGGAAGGAATCCTACGTCGTGGTCGAACCCTCGTTCCTCGTGAACGTGACCGACGTCCGCTCGTGGGTGCAGTGTCCCCGGATGTACTACCTGAACAAACTGTCGGCGATTCCGCTGAACTACCCCGTCGTGAAGGGGACAATCGTCCACGAGGTGTTCGGCGACCTGCTCCGCGGTCGGGAATTGGACGACTCCATCGAGGAGCGCGTCGAGGAGGTCGGCCTGCAACTCGGCCTGCTCGGACGCGAGACGGACGAGGTGGCGGGCGAGGTGCGCCAGAACGCTCGCGCCATCGAGGGCTGGCTCGAACAGGGCGTCCTCGACGACACGGACGACTGGCGAAGCGAGTACACGCTCATCAGCGAACAGTTCGGCATCAAGGGACGCTGTGACGCGCTCCGACGCGGGATGCCGGTCGAACTGAAGACGGGAAAGAACACGAACCGCGACCCGCGCTTTCAGGACAAGATTCAGGCGGCCTGTTACGCCCTCCTCCTGCAGGAACGCGGCGTTCCCGCGGACACGGGTACGCTCCTCTACACGAAGAACTCCGCGCTGGACCGCACCGAGGAGACGGGCGACCTCTCGCCCGCGAAGGAATTTTCCATCGGCAAGGGCCTGCTCGAATTCGTCGTCAGGACCCGCAACGAAATCGCCGCGGCGGAGTTCGACATGGACGTGCCGACGGGCTACGAGGCGAACGCCAAGTGCGAATACTGTTTCGAGAAGGACACCTGCATGGTCGTCTCGGGTCGCCTGAATCAGGAGTCGAAGGCGGGCCAAATCGGACGGCCGATTCCCGAGGAGGAACGCGCGTACTTCCGCGAGAAGTACGAGCAGATAGAGCGGGAACGCCGGGCGACCCACCGCGAGTACGCCAAACTATGGGAGCAGACGGCCCAAGAACGGGCGGACGACGACCGGGCGCTCATCGGATTGGAACCAGCGGGACAGACGCAAATCGAGGGCGGGCGCTGGGAACTCCGCGCCCGACGGACCGACGACGCGGTATCGAAGATTCGGGAGGGCGACGTCGTTTTGGCCAGCAAGGGCGACCCCGTCAGCGGCCACGCGGAACTGGCGCGGGTTCAGCAACTGGGCGACGAAATCGTCGTCACGACGGACGAACCCGTCGAACTCCGGCGACTCGACGTCTACCCCTCGGAATTCTCCGCCGACGGAATGTTGACCGCGCTCCACGACGCCCTCCTGAAGGGCGATGAACGGCGGAAGGACGTGTTGTTCGGACGACGGGAGCCCGAATTCGAAGCGGACGAGCGGACGTTCATCGGGAACAACGACGCGCAGAACGCGGCGGTCAACCTCGCGGTGAACGCGAAGGACTGTGCGCTCATCCACGGCCCGCCCGGCACCGGGAAGACCTACACCATCGCGCGGACCATCCGGGCGCTCGCCGATGACGGCAACCGCGTCCTCCTGTCGGCGTTCACGAACCGCGCGGTGGACAACGCGCTCGAAGCGCTCCGGGAGCAAGGGTTCGGAGAAGAGGAAATCGTTCGCGTCGGCACCGAGAGCGGCGTCCGCGAGGACATGCAGGACGTTCGTCTGGAGCGAGGCGGCGACCCCGGCGAGCGCGTCGCCGAACTCGAAGGGGCGAGCGTCGTCGCCGCCACGACGGCGACTTGCGGGTCACGAATCATGCGCGAACAGGCGTTCGACGTGGCGCTGGTGGACGAGGCCTCGCAGTTGACCGAACCCGCCACGCTCGCGGCCATCAACCTCGCCGAGCGGTTCGTCCTCGTGGGCGACCACCACCAACTGCCGCCCGTGGTCCAAGCGAACGACGCGGAGGCGGACTCCGAAGCGAGCGCGGACGGTGACGGCGCGGGCGGCGACCTCTCGACCTCGTTGTTCCAGCGACTCGTGGACCTGTATCCCGACGCGTCGGTCATGCTGGACCGTCAGTACCGCATGGCTCAGCGGATTCAGGCGTTCTCGTCCCGCGAGTTCTACGACGGCGCGCTCCGCCCGGCGAACGGCGAGGTCGCGGCCCAGAAAATCGGGGATTTGCCGAACGTCGAACCCGAATCCCTGCCGCCGACGCTCCGCACCGGCGTCGCCTTCGTCGACCCGGACGGGAAGACGGCGGGTAATACGAATCCGGTCGAAGCCGAGCGCGTCACGGAACTCGTCTCCCGATTCGCAAACGCGGGCGTCGCCCGCGAGGACATCGGCGTCATCGCTCCGTTCCGCGCGCAGGTCGCGGAGATATCCCGGCGCGTTCACGAATCCGTCGCGGTCGATACGGTGGACCGGTTCCAGGGGTCGAGCAAGGAGGTCATCATCGTCTCGTTCGTCGCCACGGGCGACTTGGACAGCCCCATCTTCGACGACTACCGCCGGGTGAACGTCGCGCTGACCCGCGCCAAGAAGTCGCTCGTCCTCGTCGGCGACGAGCGCGCGCTTCGCTCCTCGCCGCTCTACGACCGGATGGTCGAGTGGGCGACCTAAGCGCTTTCGTCCCCGTCGTCCGTACCTCGGTTCATGAACGATTCCCTCCCGGACTACCATCTTCCCGACCGTGACGTGACCGTTCTCTCGCCACCGGGCGGAACCGCCGTCCCGCCGCGGGAGGCCGCGGAGCGCGCGATGGCGGACCCGCACGGCCCGCCCCTCGCCGAACTCGTCTCCCCGGACGAGACGGTCGCAATCGTCGTGACGGACGTGACGCGGGCCACGCCGGACGACGTGCTGTTGGACGTGCTCCTCGCGGAATTGGCGGACGCCGGAGTCCCCCGAAAGCACGTCTCCGTCGTGCTCGGACTCGGCCTTCACCGCCCGATGACCGACGAGGAGATAGCCGACGCGCTCGGCGAGCACGCGGACCTCGCTGAGAATCACGACGCGGACGCCGCAATCGAAGTCGGAACCGCCGAAACGCCGGACGGTGACGCGGTACCCGTCGAACTGAATCCGACCGTCGCGGACGCGGACCGCGTGCTCTCGACGGGGATGGTCGAGCCGCACCAGTACGCCGGGTTCTCGGGCGGCGCGAAAACCGTCGTCATCGGCGCGGGCGGGGAGTCGCTCATCCGATACACGCACGGCCCGGACCTCCTCTCGCGGGAGGGCGTCAGACTCGGGCGAATCGAGGACAACCCGTTCCGGGAACTACTGGACGAGGCGGGCGACGTGGCCGGACTCGACTTCTGTCTGAACGTCACGCACGGCCCGCAGGGGATTCTCGGGGCGAGCGCCGGACACCACCGCGCGGTGGTCGCCGACCTCGCCGAAACCGCGAAGGAGTCGCTGTCGGTCGCGGTCGAAGGCGAGTACGACGCGGTAATCGCGGGCGTTCCCGAGGCGAAAGCCGCGAACCTCTATCAGGCGACCCGCGCCGCGACGTACGTCGTTCTCGGCGACCGGAACCCGCTCCGGCCGGGAGGTCGGGTCGTCGTTCCCGCCGCCATGCCCGAGGGGGCGGGCGAAGGAAAAGGAGAACAGCGATTCTACGACAGACTCGACGGCGCGAGCGACCCCGAGAGCCTCTACGACGAGATGCGAACCGGCTACGAACCGGGCGCACAGCGGGCCTTCGTCGTGGCCCGCGTCCTCCGCGACCACGACGTGTTCGTGACCGGAAGCGAGCATCCGGCAATCGTCGAGGACTGTCTGATGCATTCCCGCGAATCCGTCGAGGAGGCCATCGAACCCGGAAGCGACGTGCTGGTCGTTCCGAACGCGCTCGATACGCTGTTGGTTCGGCCGGAGTGAGAAAGGGTGGGAGGAGTCGCTACCAGAGGACGTGCGGCCAGACGAACTGGAACAGCAGCCAGATGAGGCCGGTGAGGACGACGGTCATTATCAGGTTCAACACGACGCCCGCACGCATCATCTGCTCCTGTTTCAGGTACCCGCTCCCGAAGACGATGGCGTTCGGGGGCGTGGCGACGGGGAGCGCGAACGCGAAACTCGCGGCGATGGCCCCCGAGACGGAGAGGAAGACGGCGGCGGCGACGTCGGTGAGGCCGAGCGTGGCCGCGAAGACGCTCCCGATGCTGATGAGGATGGGGATGATGATGGTCGCCGTGGCGGTGTTCGAGGTCATCTCGGTCAGGAAGATGACGAGGAGGACGACGATGCCCACGACGAGGACGATGGGCGCGCCGGTGAGCGACGTGAACACGGAGTCGGCGATCCACTCCGTCGCGCCGGTGGTCGCCAGCGCGTCGGCGAGGGCGATGCCGCCGCCGAACAGGAGGATGGTCCCCCAGTCGATGTCCACCAAATCGTCCCACTCCATCGTGTCCGCCAGCACGAGCGCCGGAACCGAGAGCAGGCCGACGACGACGTAGTAGAGGGTTCCCTGATGGCCGTCGATACCGAAGACGCTCGTTCCCTCGCCGCCGTACAGGGTCGTGAACCACGCGTCCGAAAGCGGAAGGTAGCCGTTGTCGATGAGATATTTTACGCCATCGCCCAACCCGCCGACCACCCACAGGAGGGCGGTGCCGGTGAAGATGAGCGCCACGCGTTTTCCGCGCGGACTCAACTCGCCTTCCTCTTCGAGGTACTGCTGAGCCATCTCCTGTGCCTCGGTTACGTCGTCGATTTGGGGCGGATAGAGGAGATACGTGAGGACGTACCAGACGAGCGGGAGGGTGATAGCGACGATGGGGACGCCGATGAGCAACCACTGGGCGAAGCCGATTTCGTAGCCCAGAATCTCGTTCAGTTGCGAGGCCAGCACCGCGTTGGGCGGCGTCCCGATGAGCGTCCCGACGCCGCCGACGCTGGCCGCGTAGGCGGTTCCGAGAAGCATCGAGACGTGGAGGTTGGTGAACGGTTCGTCTCCGTCCTCGACCGCGACGGTCCCGCCGTCGGGGGCGGGCGACGAGTCGGACGACCCCGCCGTAGTCGCCGCGCTCGCCGCTTCCACCGTTTCCCGACCCAGAACTTGCGACAGCACGCCGAGCGCGATGGGTGTCATCATCGCCGCCGTCGCCGTGTTCGACACCCACATCGAGAGGAACGCCGTCGCCAGCATGACCGCAAGGACGAGACGGCGCGGCGACGACCCCATCACGGACATGATCCAGAGGGCGATTCGCCGGTCGATGTCGTACTTCTGGAGCGCGTTCGCCAGCATGAACCCGGCGATGAACAGGAAGATGAGGTGGTTCGCGAAACCCGCCAGCGCCGCATCGAGGTCGGCGTAGACGCCAAATATCGTGAGCACGACGGGTATCGACAGCGCCGTCACGGCGAGCGGGAGCGTCCCTGTCACCCAGAGAAAGCCCGCGAAGAACATCGTTGCGAACGCGAACTGCCCGCGGACGGAAAGCCCGGCGGGCGTCGGGGCGGCGGCGATCACCGCCGTCCCGATAAGCGCGATAACGAAGAGAACAAGTCGCCTGCGTGGATCCGTCTGTGTCATTGGCAGACAGACGCATGAATCCGCCACGAATAGTTCTTTCTATATTGTGAGGAAGTTATAATAGATGGGGAATTTACGGATGTATTTTCGATTTTATCGTCCATACATGACGTTTCAGATATGTGTGTCATTTCTATCGCAAATGATCTTCTACAACGTACTCGAAAATCGACCATCGAATTCACTCTGGTTGGGTGAAATTTATGTCCGTTAGAGACAGAAACTTCCTATTGGAATGGCGTTAGACGACGAGGATCGAAACGAACTGTGGAGGGGCATCGGCGTTGGCCTCCCGCTTGGAACTAGTGTCGGAATTATCACCGGGGATTTGGCCCTGTGGATGGCCATCGGTTCGGCAGCGGGTATCGCGCTCGGCACTATCTTGAGCCGAAGACAGGGATAAGAAGAAGTCATTCCTCCGAAATCGACTCCATAACACGCTCGTGGAACTCCTGTAAGACCGCACTCTCGTCCTCCGCCAGCACCACGTCGCTCGCCATCAACGTCGCCAGTCCGAACGCCCGCGGCGTCGGCGATTTCACGCGGTGTTGCACGACGTCGATGTCGCCCGCTCGCACCTCGCCGAGAATTTCCTCGACCGCTTCGAGCGCGAGTTTGTCCTCCACGATTTCGCGGTACGTTTCCTCCATGACGGCGAACTCGTCCAATTCGTCGGCGAAGCCGAGCAGCATCTCGCTGGACACCTGCTGTTCGCTGGCCGACTTCTCGTAGCCCTTGTAGCGTTTCAGAATCATCAGCGAGCGCGTCGCGTTGATGCGGAAGTAGCGCTGGAGGAGGTCGGTGCCCGAGAGCGCGTCGCGCAAATCCCCGCGTACATCGTCGGGGTCGATGTCGGCGATGATGCCGGGGACGTCCACCTTCCGATTCAACGGCATCGAGACGGTAAAGCCGTTGTCCGCGACGGCGACGCCGACGTTCGTGTTGGCCGCCTGCGCACAGCGGTAGGCGACGACCCGCGAGAGGCCGTCGTTGAACCGCCGCCCGTAGTTCGAGTGGACGTAGTAATGGCGCTCGTACTCCTCGCGGTCCATCTCGATTTCGACGGTGAGTCGATCGTCCGTGCTGACGCTCTCTTCTCCCGCGTAGCGGACCTGTTCGTCGAACATCCGCGCGATGGCCCGGACGCTGTTCTCGTCTAGCGGGAACTCCCGAAGCCACACCCGAACCGCGGGTTTGCCGCGGTCGGTCAACCGCGAGAGGAGTTCGCCCTGAAACGCCGCGATTTCCCGGCCCAAATCGTAGGAGAGGGGCAGGCGCTCGGAGAACCACGACGGAACCGTCGGCCGGGCGCTGGTTCGGTCGGCGTACACCTTCGACCCGCGCCGATATTTGTACTCGAAGTGCTGGCCGCCGAGGACGAACACGTCGCCCTTCTCCAGCGTGTCGAGATAGCTCTCGTCCAAATCCCCGACCCACTCGTTGTCCGCGCGGGTGAGCACGTCGCAGGTGAACGAGTCGGGAATCGTCCCGATGTTGGTCATGTAGATGACGCGGGCGAGTCGCCCGCGCTTTCCCATCAACGGCTCGCCGACGGGAAAATCGGGATAGTGGTACTCCCCGTCCGACGGATCGTTCTCGTCGTGCCACACCTTCGCGTAGACGTTTCTATCCTCCATCCCGTCGTAGTCCGCGGTGAGATACCGGAGGAGGGAATCCCACTCCGAATCCGAGTAGTTTCGGTACGGATACGCTCGCCGGAGCGTCGCCTTCACGTCGTCCGCCGGGCGAACCTCGTTTATCGCCATCCCGTACACCTGCTGGGCCGCCACGTCCTGTGCGTTCTCTGGGACGAATACGCGGTCCACGAAGCCCTCCTCGGCCTTCTTCAGCATGACCGCACACTCCACCAGTTCGTCCCTATCGAGCGCGACGACGCGGCCGGTGACGGTTTGCCCGAGACGGTGGCCGGCCCGGCCGACGCGCTGGAGCAGGGACGCGACGCTCTTCGGCGAACCGACCTGCACGACCAAATCGACGTGGGGCATGTCGATGCCGAGTTCGAGGCTGGTCGAGGTGGTCACCACATCGACTTCCCCGTTTTTCAGGCGCTCCTCGATACGCTGGCGGGATTCCTTCGAGAGACTCCCGTGGTGACAGCCCGAGTTCTCCTCGTCGTACTCGGCGAACGTCTCGCGGAGGTTCTGCAGGACTCGCTCCGCCCCCGACCGCGTGTTCGTAAAGACCAACGTGTTCGTGTGGTCCTGAATGAGGTCGTGCAGTTGGTCGTAAAACCGGTCCTGCACGACGGCCCGTGGCGTGTGCACGAGGTCGTCGGTCGGACACCGGAGTTCGAGGTCGAACTCGCGGACGAATCGCGTGTCCACGAGTTCGTAGGGGCGACTCTCCCCGCCCGGTTCCGCCCTGCCGACGAGGAACTCCGCGATGTCCGATAGCGGTTCGACCGTCGCGGAACAGCCGATTCTCGTCGGCGACGAGTCGGCGATGTTCTCCAATCGTTCGAGACTGACCGACAGGTGCGTCCCGCGCTTGCCATCGGCGAGGCTGTGGATTTCGTCCACGATGACGTACTCGACGCTCCTGAGTTTGTCCCGGAATTTCGGCGAGTTGAGCAGGATGGCCAGCGTCTCGGGAGTCGTGTTGAGGATGTGCGGCGTCTCCTGCAGCATCTTCTGCCGCGCCGTCTTGTCCGTATCCCCGTGTCGGATGGCGTGACGGATCTCGCTCACGTCGTCCATCTTCTCCCGAATCCCCGACAGCGGCAGTTCGAGGTTGCGGTGGATGTCGTTGGCCAGCGACTTCAACGGCGAGACGTACAGACAGTACACCGAATTCTCCAGTCCGGTCTCCTGTTCCCGTCGAAACAGTTCGTTGAGAATCGCGGTGAACGACGCGAGCGTCTTCCCGCTCCCCGTCGGCGACGCGATGAGGGCGTTGTCGTGGCCGTGAATCAGCGGAATGGCCTCGCGCTGTGGCGGCGTGAAGAAGCCGCCGTTCTCGGGGACGAACGCGCCGAACTGCTCGACCCACCACTCGCGCACTGCGGGTTCGAGGAGGTCCAACGTCGCCTCGTCTTCGATTGCGACCGTCTCTGGGTCGAAATCGAACTCCTCGCGGGCCAACAGCCCTCTCGCGTCCATTTGTTCCGCGTTGGTATCGGGCGGCAAAGAGGGTTATGCCAGCGGAGTGAAAGTGAAATTCGAAACGAACCTATCACTCCTCGGCCGCGAGGCGGTCGATGGCATCGAGCGCACGCCGACAGACGGGAACGTAGCCCGCCGCGAGAAGGGGAAGTTCGAAGACGACGCGACTCCCCGTTTCGAAACCTTCGACGCGATGGCCGGTCGCCGGAACGCGCGCTACAGTCCACGTCCATCGGAACTCATCGCAGGTCGTGATTTCGAAGGGAACCCAGACGCCGAGCGGCGTCCGAACCCGGCCGGTGGAGCCGACTCGAATCACGCGATCGGAACACTCCACGTCGGTGACGGACGGTCCCCACGACGGCCACGCGGTCGTATCCGTCAGCACGGTCCAGACGCGTTCCGGCGGGGCGGCGGTCGTCCGCGAGACGGCGATGTGACGTCCGTCGGATCCGCGTTCGACTCGAACCTCGCTCTGCATACCGGGACGACGCGACGAGGGGCGAAATCGGTGTTGCCCGACACCGGCGGTTCGACGACGGCCGCCCTCGCTCCGTCGTCCGGCGACCACCGACTACCGAACCCGGACTGACCAGCGACTACCGAACCCGAACCACCGAACCCTCCCGCGGCGACCGCCACGACGACCGCCAGCACACTGCACGACTGAACCTTTTTCACCCTCCCGCACGGGGAATTACACATGCGAATCACGTTTCTCGGCACGGGAAGCGCGATGCCGACCGGCAGTCGGTTCCAGACCGGCATCGTCGTCGAGGACGACGGCCGTCGCGTTCTCGTGGACTGTGGCAGCGGCGTCCTCCACCGTCTCCAGCAGTCGGGCGTGGGCTACGAGAACGTCTCGACCGTCCTCCTCACCCACCACCACGTGGACCACGTTTCCGACCTCATGGCCCTCCTGAAAGCCCGCTGGCTCGCGGGCGAAGAACAACTCGAAGTCGTGGGTCCGACCGGGACCAAGGCCTTCATCGAGGGCCTGCTCTCCGTCCACGACTACCTCGACGGTCGGGTGGACCTCCAAGTGCGCGAAGTCGTCCCCGGCGAGGAGTTCTCAGTCGCCGACTTCGACGTCGAGGGGTTCGAGACGCGCCACTCGATGGACTGTCTCGCCTACCGGTTCGGGGACGCGTTCACGTTCAGCGGCGACAGCGAGGCGTTCGAAGGGTTGGCGAACTTCGCGGACGGGAGCGACGTGCTCGTCCACGACTGCTCGTTCCCCGACGAGGTGGACGTTTCGAACCATCCTACCCCGTCGCAACTCGGCGAAGCGCTGTCGGGGACCGACATCGGTCGCGTCTATCTGACCCACCTCTATCCGCACACGGACGGCAACCACGAGGCGATGTTGAAATCCATCGCGGAACACTACGACGGCGACGTCGGGTTCGCGGAGGACCTGCTGTCGGTCGAAATATAGCCTTCGACCGCCGTTCTACCTGTCTGCAGTCGTTCGTTCCGCGGGGTCGCCCGTTTCGACCGAAACCGATTCCTCGGGAAGCGAGAAGTTGGCGATACCGAGCGGTAGCTCCCGACCTCGAACCGTGAACACCCGCCGCAGTCGCAACGCTCCGTCCACCCACAACTCGTCGCCGCCGATGCAGTGTTCGAGCCGAATCGTCCCCCGCTCTCCGCTCTCGATTTTCGTGACTTCGACGTTCTTCGGCGGCGTCTCGAAGTGTTTCGTCCAGACCAACGAACAGACCGTCTCTCCGTCCCGTGAGTGCCCCACGCGGACGCTCCCGCCGACGACGTGCGCGTCGAGGGTACTGTCGTTGTCCAGCGTCAGTTCGATGGTGACGGACTCCCCCGACCGCTCGGCGGCCGTCTCGACGATCGAAACGTCCTCGACCAGCGGGCCGAACACCTGCTGTTCGTACCGCTCCGAGAGTTTCAAGCCGACGACCGGAACCAGCCTGACGAAGTAGTACACCGCGACGATAGCCAACTTCCCCGCCAGATACAGAAACATCCGTTCGAAATTTCGGCGGGACCGCTGGTAAGCGTTCTTGCCGAACGGACGGAATATAGTCCGACGCTCGAACTCAGTTCAGCCGATAGCGCAGCAGCGCGGCGATGCCGCCGAGGTTCGATAGCTGTTCTCCCGGCGCGAACTCGTGGGAGAAGACGGTCACGTCGCCGCCCTTTCGCTCCACGTCGGTGATTATCTCGTTCACGTCGATGTCCCACTCGCCGCCCGCCTCGTCCTCGCCGAGCGCGCCGCGTTCCTTCCGAAGCCGTTCGTCCAACACGAGCAACTGTTCGACAGCGCCGAAATCGGTCGCCTGCTTGACCTCCTCGATGCCGTAGGCGGCCTTCGCGCCCTCCCCGATTCGCTTCATCAGGTCGTCGATGAGTTCCGCCTCCTCGGCGATGCGCGTCTCGGCCTGCACGTCGTCCACGGCACCGCGTTTCAGTACCTCGTGGACGCCCCTGTCGCCGGAGGAACTCACGTCCACCGTCGTTATCTTCTCGGTCAGGTCGGGGTACGCCTCGGCGATGTGGTCGTAGGCGTCCTGTTTCGTGAACCCCGGTCCGGCGAGGATGATGGCGTCCACGTCGAGGTGCGAGAGCGCCGACCCCAACTGGTCGAACAGTTCGGTTCGGCCGCCCGCGTACTCGCCCTTTCCGGTCGTTCCGGTGAACGACGTGTACTCGTCCGCACCGTACTGGGCGACGGTGTGGATGTAGGCTTCGCCCTCCTCGACGGTGGCGATGGCCACGTCCGGGTTGTCCGTGGCTTCGACCGCATCGTCCAGTCGGTCGAGTTGGTCGCGTTTCCACTCCTTCTCGATGGTTATCTTCTCGCGCTCCTCGACGTTGAGGGTGTGGTGGAGGCCCAACTGGTCCTCCCGCGAGCAGTCGGTGATGACCCCGCCGACGCGGACGCGGTTGGCGAACCGGTGGAACTCCACGTCCTCCACCCGGAGCGTGATGTGCATGTGCTCGCGCTCGCCGCCCGTATCCCGCATCTGGTCGTCGGCGCGCTGGATGCGCCGGGTCGTATCACCCGACACGTCGTCGCCCGGTTCGAGGAGATACGTCAGATGCCAGAGGTCGTCCAGACTCTCGGGGACGAGCGTGATGCGCTCTCGGGTCCCGTCGATGGACGTTCGGTCGTGTATCTGCATGAATAGAAGTGTGTTTTCCGGCGGTAAGTGCCCTGCTATTCCTTTGGCGACGGAATCGACCACTATCTCGATATTCACCCCGAGTTTAAAATATATGAATCATATAATTAATTTTTATTTCTCATAGTTCATTAACGGAGCATTTATCCTATTCTGCTATTACCGTGTAGAAGATGTCAGGATACTCAAAGCAACCCACGCGAGACGACACCGACGTTATCGGTGCACGAATCGGCGCACAGATCATCGATACCATCGTTATGGGTGTCATTTTCTTCGTTACATTCTTTGTTTTCGGAGTACTCGGCAGTGTCGGCGGTGACAGCGCCGCCACGGGATTTAGCTTCCTCGGCTTACTCATCGGATTCTGCGCGAGCATGTTTTACGGGTTCTTCCTCGAAGGTTACTGGGACGGATACACCGTCGGCAAGAAACTCCTCGGAATCAAAGTCGTGAAGGAAGACGGTAGTCCCTGCACCTACGGCAGTGCGTTGCTTCGCAACCTCCTCGAAATCATCGACGGACTGTTTTACTACGTCGTCGGGTTCATCTTCATGGCGAGCGGTGATATGCGTCAACGCCTCGGCGACCGCATTGCGGGAACCGTCGTCGTCAAAGAGCAACCACAGAACGTCGGTTCCACGACCGAAACGCCGACCGAACCGAAAATGGCACCCTGACAACGTCGCTGTTTTCCCGGAAGCATAGCTCCCCCAATAGCGACGAGTCGTCCCGACGGAAACGAAAGAGAATCAGACCGCGGGTTGCCCGTCCTCGACTTCGGACCCCTTCTGCAGTCTGTGTTCGTCCGCTTCGGCGTACCCTCGTGCGTAGATGTACGCCGCGGTCACTTCCGCGTAGAAGCCGACGAACACGGCCGCGAGCCAGCCGAGGAGCGGGACCGCGCCGACGGCGCTCGCGATGACACCGGCCACGACGAGGACGCCCAACGCCAGCAACCAGCCCGTTCCGTACTCCCCGTCGCGGAGGATGGGCACGAGCGATTCGTACTCGAACGCCGACCCCATCGTGTTCTTCTCGGCGAACCGAACGAGCGCGGCGGGAAGGGCGTACCACACCGCGAGGCCGACCACCAGCGTCAGCACGCCGCCGAGGATGGCCACGAGGCCGCCTAGCGCGGGCGCGTTGTCCGCGAGCGCCACGCCGCCGCCGACGAACACGACGGCCAACACCGCCGGTACGAGCGCGTAGACGACCGTGATGACGACCGCCTTGAGTCCGTCTAGCGTTAATTTCGTCCAGTCGCCGAATCCCGGAGCGTCGGTGTCTCCGTCCGAAACACGGCGCAGGACGCGAATCACGTATCCCTGCACGATGAGTGCGGGGATGATGAGGAACCCGAAGATGATGAGCAGGCCGCCGACGAGTATCGTCATCGCGGCGTCGTCACTGTCCTTCAGGTACCGGATGCTTTCGTTGAACATTTGTGTCCCCCCTCGGGTCGAATCCCGTAGACTCTCCCGATACAGTACTCTAGACGACGCCTGAGAGCTTAACCGTTTGCTCGGGAGGAGGAGGTGTTAGAGCGAACTAACATCGGCGTCATGTCGAAAGACTCACACCAACGAAGCGACAACCGTTTGCGCATGGATTGGTCCGCGTCGAGGCGGCGGTTCGGTCGCTGTTGCTGTTCGGCAGTGCTCGGGATGTTCGCGGGTTGTAACGCCCTCTCGGATTCGAACGGAGAAACGAGCAGTACGACGAAAACGAACGGTAGATCGAAAGCACACGGAACGACCTCGAAATCAGAACGGGACGAAATCCCGATTTACGCGGTCAATCACACCGACGAGAAACAAGACCTCTCCATCATCATTTCTGGGGGGACGGAAGTCATATCGAAGCGCTTTATTATTAAAACGGGAGAGCGAAAACGGATTTCCTCGGTCAACAGTTCCAACCAGCCAATCACGGCCGAAACCCGGAGCGGCCTGAAAAACAGCAAGCCCGCAAAGCCCGGCGCGCTATCTGTGACCATCCACATCCGAACCGATTCCATCGATATTCGGTCGGAAACGCTCACCGAACGAAACTGAACTCAGTCCACCATCCGACTGCCGCCCGCCGGGAGGAACTCCTGAATCAGGTCGGGACTCGCCACCTTGCGGACGAACGAGGTGTCCGCAAAGCGCTCGCGGAACTCGCGGTACAGTCGCTTCGCGGCGTCGTTCTGGGCGTACTGGCCCGGTTCGACTTCGATGACTGTCTCGGCCTGCTTCTCGATGGCCGACGGCGGGCCGCCGATGACGCGGGTGTTCGGTTCGACCGTAATTCCGACCGCGACGCCGACGGGCGTGTCCTCGAAGTAGGTTCGGTCGCCGCGGATGGCGAACCCGCCCTTCTCCAGATACTCGCCGCTCTCGGGCGTCTTCGACACTTGGTCGGGCGTGACCATGTAGGCGTCGCCCGCGAAACGGCCGTCCTTCCACACGGACGAGTAGGAGACGGCGAACTGGGCGGCCTCCCGCTTGCTTTGCTCGGGCACGTCCACGTCCTTCGACGGCTCACTCGGGTCGGAGGTCTTCAGGATGGTGATGGGACCGCCGTGTGCCTGCGAGTGGAAGAACAGGTCGTTTCTGTCCATGTACTTCTTGACCAGTTCCTCGTTCTCGTCGGCGTTGCGCCCGCCGAGGACGAGGAAGCCGTCGGAGGTGCGGAACCAGCGGAACCGCTCGTACCACTGCTCCTGCTTCCGAACCGGAA
This sequence comes from Haladaptatus paucihalophilus DX253, assembly GCF_000376445.1. Lineage (NCBI taxonomy): Archaea > Methanobacteriati > Methanobacteriota > Halobacteria > Halobacteriales > Haladaptataceae > Haladaptatus > Haladaptatus paucihalophilus. The sequence continues at coordinate 1,053,950 of NZ_AQXI01000001.1, forward strand.
TCGACGCCCGCGACAGCCAGTCGATGTTCTCCGGTTCCGTCCGCTCCTCTTCTGGTTCTTCTTCCCACTGCTCGGCGCGTTTTTTGACTTCCTCCAACTCCTCGCGGGTGTCCTCGATGGCGGCCAGCGCGCCCTCCTTTTTCTCCTCGATTCGCTTGGCCTCCTGATAGAGGCGGTTGGCGTTCTTCTCCACGCCGTCGTCGGGGAAGAGCGTGATTTTCGTGTCGTCGATTTCGACCGTGACGGTTCCCTCGCTCGGGTCGATTCCCTGCACGGCTTCCGCCGCCTCGATGCCGCGCTCCGCACCCTCCTCGAATCGGGCTTCGATGTCCGCCCACGGCGTGTCCTCGGCGCGAGCGTTCCGAACCGTGGCGAGGATTTCGTCCACGAAGCCGTAGTTGGCGTAGAGGAGTTCCGCCTTCTCTCGCTCGGCGTCCGCCTTCCGTTCGAAGCCTTCGATAGCGCCCTCCTGTTGTTCGATGATGCGCTGTTGTTTCTCGATTTGGGCTTGGAAGTCGGGTTTCTGCGGTTCGCCCGCGTCCTCGTTTTCGGACACGTCGAGGTTGGTGAAGTAGTCGTCCACCGCCGCGTTGAACGAGTCGAACGCCTCGGAATCCAACCCTTCGTACTCTTCGAGCGGGAACGGCGTCACGTCAACTCGAACGTCGTCCTCGTAGTAGACCCGCGGGTCGAAGTCACCGGTTTCGAGCGGTTCGCGGAGGCGCTCGATGGCCGCGTACAGCCGTTCGTACTCGTCCTCGTCGGCGTCCGCGATGTCCGTGACTTTCTCGACACCGGCGCGGGTACAGACCTCCTCGGCGTACAACCCGCCGAAGTTGAGTTGCGTCGCCAGCGTCCGAACCACGTCGGTGTCCGAGTCGTTCATCCGATACTCGAACTCCTCGTAGTCGATTTCGAGCGGGTTCACCCGCGAACTGGGGAACTCGTACTGGGACCCCGGCGCGACGGTGCGGGATTTGAGCCGAACCGTGTCCAGACAGTCGATGACCTCGTTGTTCTCGTCCAGCACGGCGACGTTGCCCTGTCCGAACAGTTCCGCGACGATGGTCGTATCGCCGTCCTCGCGTTTGAAGTGGAACTGGAGGATGCGGTCGAACTCGAACTGTTCGACGCCCGCGAAGTCAGCCCCCGAGAGGCGGTTGCGGAGCATCATGGCGAAGTTCGGCGGCCTGCCCGGCGCGGGCGGGACGTGTTCCGGTGCGACGGTGTGGGCGCGTTTCACCTCGCCCACTTCCACGAGCAGTTCGAGCCGACCGCGGTCGAAATCGCGCATCTTGAGGCGCAACAGGTCGTCGCCGTAGAGATACGCCTTATCGACCTTCGCACCCTCGAAGGAGTTCAACTCCCGCGTGATGGCGGCGAGGTCGATGCTCGAAAGCTCTCGCTTTCTATCCATATCCCACGGTTTCTCGGGCGGGAGGAAAGGCGTGTCGTTCGACGCGACGGTCACGGGACGATTCGGCGGAAATCAACAGTTCGTCACTCCGCGGGAACGGCGTACGGTTCGCCGCGCCGCCGGTTCCGCTTCCGGAGGTAGACCGCGTAGACGATGATAGCACCGATGAACGGCGGGATGAAGAACCCGATGAACATCCCGACGGCCCACATGTCGGCGGTGTCCATCCGGCGCTCTTTGGCATCTCGGTACACCCACGCCGCACAGAGGAGGGCGAGCGGAATCGCGAGGAACCACGGGACGACGATATGGATTCCGGCCATGGCGGCAGTTCAGAGGACGCCGCTAAGTATCTTGTCGTCCAACTCTCATTTTCGGAGGGACGTCCGACTTCGGTTTCGACGGCTCATCGAACACTCGATTTCGACGACCCGTCAGCCGTTCACTCGTTTTCGGACGCGAATTCGCCTCGTTCGACCGACTCCTCGGCGTTCTCGACGGTGCGAGTCGCGCACAATCGTTCGAACTTCCGGTCGAACTGCTCGTCGGTCAGTTCGCCGCGGGCGTACCGATTGCGGAGCGCGACGACGGCCTCGTCCCTGTTGGACTCGACGGTCAGCAATCGCTCGACGCCGCGTTCGAACTGGGCTTCGCTGACCTCGCCGTCGGCGTAGCGACGGCGGAGGGTCGAAAGGGCGTCGTCGGTGGAAACGGTCGGGGTCGTATCGCTATCGTCTCGCATCGGCGACGAGGACGAGTCGTCGGTTTCGTGCATCTCGGGGTCGAGGGAAACGTGCAATACGGCCGCGAAGACGACGATGGCCCAGAGCGACACCGCGAATAGTAGGTTGCCCTTGAGGAACGCGATGAATCCAAGAGACGCGAGAAGCAACGCGCCGAGCACGAAGCTGTCGAGTAGGATTCGAACTCCCGAATCGGCCATTATCGAACGGTCGAAGTGATAGCACAAAAACCAATCGACAGCGCTACTCTTCTCCCAAATCCCGCACGGTGAGCACGGGCGTCTCCGAGCGACGGATCACCGTCTCCGCGACGCTCCCCATCACGAACCGGTCGATACCCGTCCGGCCGTGGGTCCCCATCGAGAGCAGGTCGATGTCGTGTTCCTCCGCGTAGTCGAGGAGCTGCTCGGCCGGTCGTCCGCGGAGGAGTTCCCGTCTCGCGTCCCCGCCCGCGCTCCGAACCCGCGAGACGGCATCGGCACACGCTTCGTTTCCCTCGCTCTCCATCAGTTCTGCCAGCGACCCCGACCGGGCGATGCGCGAATCGACGACGTAGACGACGTGCACGAAGGCGTCGTACGCCGCCGCGAGCGCGGCGCACACTTCGATGGCGCGCTCGGACCCTTGCGTCCCGTCGACCGCCAAGAGGACGTTTTCGTACTCCGGCGTGGGAACGTCGTCCCCGGCTCGAACCGTCAGCACGGGAACGCGGGCGAGTCGGTTGACCTTGCGCGCCGTGCTCCCCACGAAGTGGCGTTCGATGCGGCCGCGGTGTCCCGTCCCCATCGATATGCCGTCGATGTCGTGCTCCTCCGCGTAGTCGAGGATTTCCCGGAACGGGAGTCCCGACGTCATCGCTTCCGTCACGTCGATGCCGCGCTCGCGCCCCCGTTCAGCCACCGCCGCGGTCGCCCGTTGCCCTTCCGTTTCGAGCAGGTCGACGAGCGTGGACAGCCCCTCGTCGGCGTTGCCCACCTGCAGTTGCGGCGTGTCGATGACGTACAGCGCGTGGACCGTCGCGCCGGTTTTCTCGGCGATTCGAAGGCCGTGTTCGATGGCCCCCGCCGTTGCTTTCCCGCCGTCCGTCGGAATGAGAATCGAGTCGAACATCGTCACCGATGCGTTCGACGAGCACGGACTTCAATCGATTTCCCCGCCGCCGGTCGGAGGGGAGAAAGGACAATCCGACGACGCGATGGATTTTGTCGGGAGCGCTCGAACTATTGAGGTAGCCATTTGTCATCCACCGCTGAATGAACGGTGGGGTGGCACGTGAGCAGCGCGACGCGTGACCACGGGGGTACGAATGGTGATTCCGCTTCAAACAGGTGTCCCGATTCCACCGATAACGAACAGTATGCTCGTCGTCCTCGGAATCGTCCTCGTCGCGTTCATCCTGTTCGTGACGGAACTGTTCCCCGTGGACGTGACGGCGCTCATCGTCCTCGTCCTGCTCATGGTGCTCGGGCCGTGGACGAAGGTGTCGCCGACGGACGGCCTCTCGGGATTTTCGAACGAGGCGACCATCACGGTCCTCGCCATGCTCATCCTCAGCGAGAGCGTCCGGCGGACGGGCGCGGTGCAACTGCTCGGCCATCGAGTGGCGGGACTCGTCGGTGACAGCCAGTTCAAACAAGTGTTGGCGACGGTCGGCCTCGCGGGGTCCGTCTCGGGGTTCATCAACGACACGCCCGTCGTCGCGTTGCTGGTCCCGTTCGCCTCCGACCTCGCCCACCGCGGCAACACGTCGCCGTCGAAGCTGATGATTCCGCTCTCATACGCGGCCATGCTCGGCGGGACGCTCACGCTCATCGGCACGTCCACGAACCTGCTGGCGAGCGGCCTCGCACAGCAACTGCTCGGGCGCTCGCTCGGCATTTTTCAGTTCACCCCCGTCGGCGTCGTCGTCCTCGTCACCGGCGCGCTCTACCTCGTCTTCGTCGCGCCGCGGTTGCTTCCCGAGCGCGTCAGGCCACGCGAGACGCTCCTCGAAGAGTACGAGGTCGAGGAGTACCTCGCCGAACTCGTCGCGCCCGAAACGTCGCCGCTCGTGGGGACGCCCATCTCCGACATTCCGGCCGAAGCGGGATTCGGCGGCGAGGTGAAGGAAGTACTCCGCGAGGACGCCGTGCTGTCGCCGTTTTCGGACGAGTTGGTGGAGCCGAACGACCACTTTCTCATCTCTGCGAGTCGGCCCGACCTCACCTCGCTCATCGAGGAGGAGGCGTTGAACCCGCTCCCAACGGTCGGCCGCGAACCGGCGGTCACGGAGGAACCGGCCCGGAGCGACGACGCGGAAAGCGTCCTCATCGAAGTCGTCGTTCCGACCGATTCGGCGCTCATCGGCGAGACCATCGAGACGAGCACGATACTCCAGCGGTACGACGCGACGCTCGTCGCCCTCCAGCGCGGCGACGTTCGACTGCCGCGCGTCCACGAAGCCGAGTTCACCGTCGGCGACCTGCTGTTGCTCCAACTCCCCGCCGACGAACTGGAACGCGTGGCCGAGACGCGCGACCTCATCGTCGCCCGGGAAATCCCCCGCGAGGACTACCGGTACGACAAGATTCCCGTCGCCGTCGCCATCCTCGCGGCCGTCGTCGGGTCGGCGGCGCTCGGTCTGTTGGAGATTCAGGTCGCCGCCTTGGCGGGCGTCGTGGGGATGGTCCTCTCCGGCACCCTCGCGCCGACCGAACTCTACGAGGGCGTAGACTGGACCGTCATCTTTCTTCTCGCGGGCGTGATTCCGCTCGGCATCGCCATGGAGAACACGGGCACCGCCGCGCTCCTCGGCGCGCTCGTCGCCACGACGGCGCAGTACCTCCCGACCGTCGCCGTTCTCGGCGTGTTCTACGTGGCGACGGTCATCCTCACCAACATCGTCAGTAACAACGCCACCGTCGCGCTCATGGTCCCCGTCGCCATCAACGCCGCCCGCGAAATCGGGACGAACCCGCTCGCCTTCCTGCTCGCCGTGATGTTCGCCGCCAGCGCGGCGTTCATGAGTCCCGTGGGGTATCAGACCAACCTGTTCGTCTACCGACCGGGCGGCTACCGCTTCACCGACTTCGCCCGCGTCGGCATCCTGCTCCAGTTGATACTCGCCGTCGTCACGCCGATCACGATTGCGGTCTACTTCGGCCTCTGATGGTGTCTACTTCGGTCTTTGACGGGGCGCTGTCGTCGCGGTCGTGGGAGAACTCCACGGACTGCCTGAACGACCACCTCTATTTCCCTCCGACGAGAACCCGGGCGTATGACCGACCACGCGACCGACTCATCCCCCACTACCGACTCGGCGACCGATTCGAACGACGCGCGGACGAACGACTCCCCGACGGTGCTCGTCCTCCGCCGGGGCACCCACGGCATGCCGGTATCGGACTACGCCGACGAACTCCGCGAGCGCCTGCCGAATCACGAAATCCTGCACGCGACGACCCCCGACGAGGAGCGCGAGTACATCGCCGACGCCGAAATCGTGACCGGGATGACCATCAACGAGTCCCTGCTCGCCCACGCCGAAAATATGGAACTGTTCGCGTGTGCCTACGCCGGAACGGGACACCTGCCGCTCGACGCGCTCGAATCGCGGGGTGTCGCGGTGACGAACGCCTCGGGGGTCCACGGTCCGAACATCGCGGAGCACGTCGTCGGCGCGATGTTGACCTTCACGCGGAAGTTCCTCCGCGCCGGGAGACAGCAGTCGCGCCGCGAGTGGCGGCACTTTCAGGCCCACGAACTGGAGGGGAGTACCGTGACTGTGGTGGGGTTGGGTGCGATCGGCCAGGCCATCGTGGAGCGGTTGGACGGGTTCGGCGTCGAAACGGTCGGCGTCCGCTACTCGCCCGAAAAGGGCGGCCCGACCGACGAGGTGGTCGGCTTCGACGACCTGCACGACGCGCTCGCCCGGACGGACTACCTCGTGCTGGCCTGCCCGCTGACGGACGACACGCGCGGCCTGCTCGACGCCGCGGCGTTCGACACCCTGCCGTCCCACGCCGTGCTGGTGAACATCGCCCGCGGCAAGGTGGTCGAAACGGACGCGCTCGTCTCGGCGCTCCGAGGCAATCACATCCGCGGGGCGGCACTGGACGTGACCGACCCGGAACCCCTGCCGGAGGACCACCCGCTGTGGACCTTCGAGAACGTCCTCATCACGCCGCACATGGCGGGACACACGCCCGAATACTACTCTCGCTTGGCGGATATCGTGGCCGAAAACGTCGCGCACGTGACCGAGACGGGTTCCTACGACGACCTCCGGAATCGGGTTCGGTGAGGATCTATTTGCAGTTTCCGCCCGTCGATTATAGAAATAAATGGATGATAAAAGCGGGGGGTCCGCAATCGCGTTCGGTGCGTGCGGAACTACCAGATTTGGGCGGCGGGCGTCTCGCAGGTGTCACAGACGACCGCCTCGTTTCCTTTGTAGGTGTCTCGAACCAACTCTCCGTCGGAACACCAGTGGCATTCTTCTCCTTCGAGGCGTCCGATGACGCCCTGTTCGGTCGTCAAACTCATTCTGTTTCCCATATTCCCTCCGCCGTGCTATGAATTTGCTGGCCCCACCGGTTCCTCGTACAGGTAGTTTATCCCCCAGCAGTCGCTAGATGTGCACATGAGCGAACAGCCATCCGACACCCCGGAGAGCGACGAGGAGTGGCGCGAGCGACTGACGGACGAAGAGTACCGCGTCCTCCGCGAGCAGGGAACGGAACGTCCCCACACCGGCGAGCATCTGGACCGCACGGACGACGGCACCTACGTCTGTGCCGGGTGCGGCGCGGAACTGTTCGATTCGGACACGAAGTACGATTCCCACTGCGGCTGGCCGAGTTTCTACGACGTGCCGACGGAGAACGTCGAGACGCGACAGGACACCAGCCACGGCATGGTCCGAACCGAAGTCGTCTGCGCGAACTGCGGCGGCCACCTCGGCCACGTCTTCGACGACGGCCCGGAACCGACCGGAAAGCGCTACTGCATCAACAGCGTCTCGCTCGACTTCGAGGACGAGTAATCCGCCGGGTCGGTTGCCGAACGGCAGTCCACTACGAGGGCCGCGCGTGCATCCGGTACGCCTCATAGTTTTCGTCCCGCCTGGTATGCAAGGAGAGTCGCCACGCCCGCTACGAGGTGAGACTGGTTTTGTAGTGGTTGTCATCGGTACGAGAAAACGCTGATTTTGCTGTGACTGTACTCGCTATGAGAAAGTCCCCGAAAGCCCCCGCCCGCTCGCGGTTGTTCAGCGACATCTCGATTCGGTGCAACTCGCACACCTCATCGAGAGGGGCCGCTGAAGCAACCACGCAAGCGCGACCGAGCGGCCCCTTTCAGTCCCAACCACAAACCGGTTCCGCACAGCACCGCGTGCTCGCGGCGTTGCCGCTCGCATTTCGAGGTTTCTTCGAACCCTCGCACGCCACACCCTCCCCAACCGATTGCGTTTCTCGGCCTTCGGCCTCCGGTACCTGCGGGCCGCGGCCGCAGGTCAGCGAGACGTGACGCGTCTCGCAAGCCTCATCCCTCGCACGTTTTTCCGAGGCGACTCGGACGTGTTGTCCTCGTCGCCTCGCCAACGCGCGCCACGATGGAAATCCAGTAGCGTGAAACTGAATCGACTCTTCCGGCGCGTGCACCAACAACCCCGAGGACGCTCCGTCCGAGGGGTTGGTTGGTTATCACGCGAGGGATGAGCACTGGAGCGGAGTTCTCGTGAACGAAGTGAACGAGAGCACGGAAGAGCGTCGCTCTTCCGGAGCGAAGCGCGCAATCGGTTGGGGAGGGAGTGGGCTGAGGCGGTGCGGGTGCGGTTTCAGTGACGTCTGTCGTTGCAGTCACAGAAGCAACAACACGTGTTGCAGTCACAGAAGCAACAACAACTCGTAGCGAACAGGCGGAGGCGTTCGAGGTCCACGTCCCAGTCGTTGTGATTCAGTCGTTCACAACGACACCACGTCGTAGCGAACCTGCTCAAAAATTCCCCGCAACCCCGAGGCTCAACACACGTACCCAGTGCGCCAGCGTTCGACCGAAACGCTGTGCAGGGGGATGTCGTGCTTCTCGAACAGGTCGTGAATATCGACCAACAACTCCTGATTCACGTCCTCGGGGGACACCGCGCCGAGGCGGAGGAGCGTCTGTTCGGTGGCGATACGTTTTTCCGAAGAAGGTTCGTTGTTCGACATGCTTTGGGTAAGCGCCTGAAGCAAACGGGGTCAGTGTTCCTGCACTGGCCTTTCGGCGGACACCCCGGTTTGCTTCGTCCGACATATCAAATCCCGACTAGTTAATTCTATTGGTTCGGAGGGTCGTGAGAGAGGGCGAAGACCGGTCTACTCTCCTTCGAACGCGGGTTCCTCGTCGCCGAAGAACGCGTCCAGTCCGCGCCGGTAGTCGTCGGTCGCGGTCATCCGCGCGATGGTGTCGGTTTCGGCGGCCATCTGGGCCGAGAGGTCGCGCCCTGCGCTCCGGTTGAACAGGCGCTTCGTCGCTCCGTAGGCGCGGGTCGGGCCGTCCGCGAGTTCCGCGGCGAGTTCGGCCAATCGGTCGTCGAACTCCGAGGCGACTTCCGTGGCGAGTCCCATCTCGACCGCCCGTTCGGGTGAAATCGTCTCGTCCAGCAGCGCAATCTCCTTCGCCCGGCGCAAGCCGACGAGTTTCGGGAGGAGGAACGTCGAACCGGCGTCGCCCGTCAATCCGACGCGCGGGTAGGCAAACTCCAACCGCGCGTCCTCGGCGAGCAGAACGATGTCGCCCGCCAGCGCGAGGCCGAACCCGCCGCCCGCCGCGACGCCGTTGATGCCGGTGATGACGGGTTTTGGTGCGCGCGAGAGGTTTTCGATGGCGCGGTGAAGCGAGGAGGCGATGCTCCTGAGCGTTCTGCCGTCGCTCGCGTCGCCCGAGAGCACGGACAGGTCCGCGCCCGTGTTGAACACGCCGTCGGCCCCCGTGAGGACGACACACCGCGAATCGTCCTCGTACAGGTCGGCCGTGGCCGTGCGCAGTTCGGACGCCATCGCGGGGTTCATCGCGTTGTGCGTCTCCGGCCGGTGCATCGTCACGCGCGCCACGTCGTCGGTCCGTTCGAGGGTCAGGTGGTCGAACTCTGCCATACGATTTATCCGAGCGGAATCGTGAAAACGATACCGCGACGGTTCGGAAAACGATTCCCACATCAGAAGGTTAAGAATTTAGTATCCCTCCTTGAGTAGCGTAGGAACATGGAGCGATTCGACGTTGCTATCGTGGGCGGGGGCCCCGCGGGGATGGCGGCCGGAGAACAGGCCGGGACACACGGCGCGAGCGCCGTCGTCCTCGAACAGGGCGTCCCACGCGAAGATCGAGAGTTCCTCGGCCCGGATTCGACCGACGCCGCCGGAATGCTCGACTACTGGGTGGACATCATGGACGAGGACTATCGGGACATCCCGGACCACGTCGTCCTCCAGGAACTCGATGCGGTGGACTTCCTCGGCCCGAACGAGGCCGCGACCCTCCGCGGCACCGGCATCGACTCGTCGTACCCCGAGATGGGCTTTACTTTCAACCGCGCGCGGATGGACGACTGGTTTCGAGAGCGCGTCGAGGACGCGGGGACGGAGTACCGCGTCGGCGTCGGCGTCAGGCGCGCCGAAACCGACCTCGGCGCCGAGTACCGCCACACCCTCCACCTCGCCGACGGCGAGGACATCGAGGCGAAATACCTCGTGCTCGCCGACGGGCCACAGCGCCGCGTCACGCTCGGCACGCTCGACCAGTTCATGCCCGAGGGCAGTTCGGTCAGCGACTTCCTCAGCCCGCCGACGGCGAACCACATCGCGTATCAGGAGTACCGCGAGTTCCCCGAGGAGGTCTTCGAGAAATCCTCGCTCAAGTTCTGGTGGGGCATCATCCCCGGCGAGACGGCCTACCCGTGGGTCTTCCCGAACGACGGCACGGTGGCCCGCGTCGGCCTCACGATGCCCATCGGAATGACGTTGGACGACGTGGAGGACCCCGACTCCTACGCCCTCCTCCGGTCGGACGACGACGGCATCCCCCGCGCCGGGGAGTACATCCGCCGCCTCCTCGAACGCGAGTACGGCGACGAGTACGACATCGAGACGGACTTCCCGCTCGTGGAGGACCGGGGCAAATCGAAGGGTACCGAGACGTACCCCATCTCCTCGACGCGACCCATCGACTCGCCCGTCGAAGCGGGCATCGCGGTCGCTGGCGGCGCGATGGGGACGACCAGCGCGTTCCACGAGGGGGGCTACCACGTCGCGATTCGGTCGGGCAAAATCGCCGGGAAACTCGCCGCGACCGACGACATCGAATCGTACAACGACGAGTGGAAGGCCGCAATCGGCGACGAACTCCTCCGCAACATCGCGTTCGCCGACATCGTTGCGGAGTACGGCCCGGACGACTGGGACAAGACCTTCGCCATGGTCGATAACCTCCTCGGCGAGGACGGCAAGGGCCTGAACAAGTCGAGTTTCTCCTCCGGCGTCCGCGGCGCGAAACTCGTCGCGCGCTACAAGAAGGCGAAGTTCGGCTACCGGAAGGGCTACGTGCAGGTCACCGAATCCGATTACGTCTACTGATTTCGCCCGTTTCGACGCTTCTCGTTCGTTTCGTCTCCTCTCTCGTTTCGACGCTTCTCGTTCGTCCGTTCTTTCTCCCCTCTCGTTTCGACTCGTCTCGCTCGTCTCATCTCTTTTCCCTCGTGTTCTCTCCCCGCGAACCCGGAAGGCCCTTATCCGGCGTCCGTCTACGTTTTCGTGCACACCTTAGTCCCCGCCGGAGTAATCCCACTTCGGGAGCGATGACCGCGCGGAGAACCCGGGTGTGCGACAGTACGAGTTGGTGAACTCCAAAATCACCGCCCCGAGTCAGGGACCACTGGCTCCGAAGTCGGTTGCGGTTACTGACGCGACCCGCTTCGACGGTTCACCCGTCAAAAGTTGGCGATTCTATCGCTCGCCCGGCACGAGGGTTTGCCAGCCGACACGGCACGCCGCCAAGGGATGAGGCTGGATGTTAGTGTTCCGGGCGTACATCGACCTTTTATAGCGCTCGCTACGCTCGCTTGCAAAAGCTCGAACAAAAGCACTCCTCCTTCGCTTCACTCCGAAAGACGCGACGAGTCGTTCGTGCTCTCGTTCGCAGGGTAAGAGCGATGTTCTTGCTTGTTCTCGTTCACTTCGTTCACGAGAACTCCTTCGTCACTCACGAGAACTTCGTTCCGCGAAGTCGTCGGCCTCGCTCACGTTCGGTCGCGTGAGTGAATCGGCGACCTACCGGATCCTTCGACGTATTCGAAAACATAAAAATAAAGCGGTCACTTTTAAGGATTATGTCTCGTCCCCGTACAAGACGCTCGCTGCTCGCAGCAACCGGTACAGCGGCTTTCCTTCCCTTTAGCGGTTGTTCGCAATTGACCGGGAACCAGTCTTCCCCTCAGAAATATAGCATCAAGCAATTGCAAGTGGTGAACAGCCACAACGAACCCCACGACCTCATCATCGTCGTGACCGAAAACGAGAAAGCAAAGTTTGCCCGCTCGGTACACATTCACGCCGCCGTCGACGGCGAGTACGCAATCGATTCGAAGAACAAGGTGTGGACTAATCCAGTCGGGCAGGGACGGTACGTCATATCCGTGAAGGTAGACGACCAACCACCTCGATCACGTAGGTACAAACCGTATCAAGATTCGTCGTGTCTGAGAGCCATCCTCAACATCAACCGCGATGGTCAATTTTCCTTCACTAAGGTTCACTGCGAGTAAAATCGACGCTGCTAATGCGTTCGTAGTGCGGACTTATCGATGTCTTCGGCGTGCCGACGATGTACTCCATCCGAACGACCTCGAAAGCGGCCCTCAACGCACCCTACCCGTCTCGGGACCGTTCGGAGCGACGTTCGTCGATGGTCGCGGTTATACCGCGGCGGTACCGGGCGGCCAGCGTCGTCACCACGAGGCGGTCGCGGTCGTTGACGCCGAGCGAAACGAGGGTGCCGACGTACGTCACAGCGCCCAGCGCGAGGCCGACTGCGACCGCATCGACCCCGGTGAGCGTCTCGCGGACGAGAACCATGACACCTATCGTCGCGGTTCCAGCCCCGAGCGGTTTGAGAAACGTCGCGTCGAAGGGCCACAATCCCTCGAAGTGCCGGAGGAGGACGACTTGGATGGAGTTCTGGACGGCAATGGCGACGGCCGTGCCGAGTGCCGCTCCGGGCAGGCCGAACGCTCGGATGAACGCGAACGTGAGCAGCGTGTTCAGCACGGCCAGCAGCCAGTCCAGCGCCATCCGGGCGTACTGGTGGTCGGTCATCATGAGCAGCCAACCCGTCGCACCGACGGCGCTGCCGACCAAGACGCCGCCGAGATAGACCACGAGCGGAACGTAACCCGCCGTGAAGTTCGGGCCGAAAGCGGACAGAATCGTCCGACCGTAGACGACCAGCACGGCGAGAATCGGGACGACGCAGGTGACGATGAGCCGCGTCACCGCCGTGTACACCGCGTTGAGCGTCTCCATCTCGTCGTCGGCGTACAGTCCTGACGCGACCGGCGGCAGGAGCATGTTGAACGAGAGGAGCGGAATCCACGCCAGCGCCACCAAAACGAGCACGACGTTGTAGACCCCCGCCGCGCTCGCGGTCAGCAGGAAGCCCACGAGCATCACGTCCACGCGGTTCTGGAACACCTTGCCGAGGCTGCTCAGCGCGATGGGACCCGAGTGGTTGTAGAACCGCCGGGCCTCCGAACGGACGCCGCCCAAGCGAGGCCGGATACCGGTCGTCGAGACGACAATCGGGAACCCTACGAGCACGAGTCCGGCCATCCCGACGACGAACGAGCCGGCGACGCCGACCACCGAGTATCCCAGTGCCATCGCACCCACGGCACCCGCCAGCGTAACGGCCGGGCGGAGCACGCGATTGAACAACACCTCTCCTTGGGCCGACCGCACCGCTCTGAGGACTCCGGCGTGAACCCTGACCAGTCCGACGAGGACGATTAGGGCCGCGAACAGCCGTATCGTCGGCGGGAAGTCGGGATGCGAGACCGTCGCGCTGTTGAGCCACTCGCTGCCGAAAATCATCCCACCGGCGAGTCCGAGGCCGACGACGAGCGTCGTCAGATACGCCAGTCCAACCACTCGGCCCTGCCGGTCCGAATCGCCACTGTAGGCGGAAAGGTACCGTTGGAGCGTCTGAACCGACCCGAAGTTCACGAGTCGAAACAGCAACTGGGTGATTCGCCACGCGAAGGCGTAGACGCCGTAGACGACCGGGCCGAGTCCCTGTGCGAGCGCGTACTCGGTCGCCGCCTTCAGCACCTGCTGGAGGGACTGTCCGCCGGAAGTGACGACCGCACCGTGACCGATGGTCAACAGCGCCTCGCGCTCATCTTCGGGAATCCCGTCGTCGGATGTCTCGGAGACCATCGTCGCGTCACTGTCTGCTCGTTGCACGCCGATAAGTCGCCTGATTCTCCCCGCCGATGGCCGCGACCGTGAGGTTCGTGTGGTCCGGTTCCGTGGCTAAAATCCGTGGGGGTACCGACGGTGTGGCGAGATTCGTTCCGACAGTAATACGCTCGAATTACAAAACTAGAGTATGTATTTATTTATCGTACTAATTATTGCTACGATGATGGGAATCCAAAATAGCAGCGTGGGACGGCGACGATACCTTCGAGGCGCGGGCGCACTGACGACGATGGCGTTGCTCGGAAACACGGCCGAAGCGAGCGAGCGGGACCACCGCGGACATCGCCATCAGAGCCGAGGGGATGACCAGCATCACCATCACGGACGGCGACCCGACAAGCGAATCGTCGGCTACTACCCCTCGTGGGCGGGCGACTATACGCCCCACGACGTGCCGTACCACAAACTGACCCACCTGAACTACGCCTTCCTCGAAACGGAGGCGAACGGCGAGGTCAAACTCGCCGTCACAGGGGACTCGGCCCCCGAAGTACTCGCGGAGTTCGAGGCGATAACCCACGAACGACAGCACACGTCGTTCATGCTCTCCATCGCGGACTTCGGGAGCAACATGTCCGCCGTCGCCGCGAGCGCCGACGCCCGCGAGCGGTTCGCGCGAACCGCCGTCGAACAGCTCCGACGGTACAACTTCGACGGCATCGACATCGACTGGGAGTACCCGGACGGGTCGGTCCGAGAGGACGACCCGGAGAACTTCACGTTGCTGTTGGAGGAACTGCGTAGCAAACTGGACGGAGCGGGGGCGGCGGACGGCCGGTACTACGAACTCAGCATGGCGGCGGCACCGATTCCGTCGAACATCGACCCGCTGGAAGTGGAGAAAATCGCGGACTATCTGGATTTCGTCAACGTGATGAACTACAACTTCTACGGGAGTTGGAGTTCCGCGACGAACTTCAACGCGCCGCTGTACGCCCCCTACGAGGACCCGACGTACTGGCAACAGCTCCTGACGGTGGACAATGCGATGCGGTACTGGGCCGACCAGCCGATTTCGCGGGACAAACTCGTTCTCGGCACGCCGTTTTACGGCTTCGCCTTCGAAAACGTCGAGAACGAGAACCGGGGCCTCTTTCAACCGTTCGACGGCGCGGACACCAAATCGTACGACGACATCCGACGGCTCAAGACCGAACCGCACTACCAGTACCACTGGCATCACGAGGCGCGCGTCCCGTGGTTGTACTCCGAAGCGGACGACGTCTTCGTCACCTACGACGACAGACACTCGGTCATGGAGAAGTCGCGGTACGTCCGAGACAACGACTTCGGCGGGATGATGTGTTGGGAACTCTCCCACGACCCCAGCAACACACTCATCAGTTCGATTCACGCCGTACTCGGCTGCTCACACCGGCCATAATTTCCGCCCCAGCAGAATATATTTACATATTAACCCGTTGTTAGATTTTGTTCGAAGGCATTGGTACGTCACGTCATAGCATGAAACTTGACAGGCGAACGCTCCTGCGTTCCGTGGGTGGAACGGTTGCGACGGCGGGCGTACTGGGAAGCGCGGGAACCGCGGCGGCGGCGAGTAGCTACACGAATCACTACTACGACGGCTTCGATTACTGGAAGTACGTCCCGGACTCCGCGGGATCGAACCCCCCGCTCGTGGTGATGCTCCACGGCTGTTCACAGAACGCGGACCAGTTCCGCGAGGAGACGCGGATGAACGACGTGGCGGACCGCGAGGGGTTCGTCGTCATCTACCCCGACCAGTACAACGCGCGGAACGCGGCCGAGTGCTGGAACTGGTTTTACGACGCGAACACGATTCGGGGCTACGGCGAAGCGGCCGTCATCGCCGGAATGACCCAAACGACCATCGACGCCGAGGGTTGTGACCCCGAGCGCGTCTACGTCGCCGGGCTTTCGGCGGGTGCCGCGATGGTCTCGAACCTGCTCGCGGAGTACGCCGACGTGTACGCGGCGGGCGGAGTCCACTCCGGGTTGGAGTACGACGCCGCCGACACCGCAACGGGTGGAACGACGGCCATGACGTACGGCGGGCCGGACCCCTACGAGAAGGGAATCGACGCCTACGACGCGATGGAGTCCTACGGCATCACGAGCGAACTGCCGACCATCGTCTTCCACGGCACGGCCGACACCACCGTCTATCCGATAAACGGCGATCAAGCCACGATACAGGCGATTCAGACCAACGACCTCGCCTCGGACGGATCGAACGACGACGACGTGGACGCGACCGCCGACCGCACGTACAGCGGACAGGGACCGAGTTTGGACTACTCCGTCTCGGAGTACCACGACGAAAACGGAAACTCGCTCGTCGAGCACTGGACCGTGGACGGGATGGACCACGCGTGGTCCGGCGGCGTTTCGGGCGGCGAGTTCACCGCTCCCGGCGGTCCGGACGCCAGCCAGATCATCTGGGATTTCGTCTCGGGATACACGAGGGGTGAGTGAGCGTGACGATGAAACGACGCACGCTCCTGAAATCCGTCGGCGCGACGGTCGGCGCGGGTGCGCTGCTCTCGGGTGCGAGCAGCGCGGCCGCGGGGTCGTACACGTCGGAAACGTACAGCGGGCGGACCTACACGAAGTACGTCCCGACTGGCGCGGACGGGTCGGCGATTCCGCTCGTCGTCATGCTCCACGGCTGTACCCAGAGTCCCGACCAGTTCAAGGACGAGACGAAGATGAACGAGGTGGCCGAAAGCGAGACGTTCATCGCCATCTACCCAGACCAGACGACGAGCGCGAACGCCAACGAGTGTTGGAACTGGTTCGAGGACGCGAACACGACGCGGGGCAACGGCGAAGCCGCACTCATCACCGGGATGGCACGGGACGTGATGGCGACGAACGCGGTGGACGAGAGCAGGGTCTTCCTCGCCGGGTTCTCCGCCGGAGCTGGCATGGTCCCCAACTTGCTCGCCGCCTATCCCGACGTGTACGCCGCGGGTGCGGTCCACTCCGGGTTGGAGTACGACGCCGCCGACAGCGTGACCGGCGGAACGACCGCCATGACGCAGGGCGGCCCGGACCCACAGCAGCAGGGGACCGCGGCGTATCAGGCCATGGAATCGAACGGCGTCACCGACACGATTCCGACCATCGTCTTCCACGGCACCAGCGACTACACCGTCTACCCCGAGAACGGAGAGCAGGCCGCGGAGCAGGCCACCCAGACCAACGACCTCGCCGCCGACGGGACGGACGACGACGGCATCGATTACACCGCCGACGCCACGCGCGACGGGCAGGCCGAGAGCCTGAGCTACACCGTTTCGGAGTACCACGACGAAAACGGGAACACCGTCGTCGAAAAGTGGACGGTCGATAGCATGGGCCACGCGTGGTCGGGCGGCGCACAGGGCGGTTTGTACACCGCTCCCGGCGGTCCGGACGCCAGCCAAATCATCTGGAACTTCTTCGCGGACCATCCGCGCGACGGCGGTGGCGACGGTGGCGGCGGTGGTGACGGAAACACCGCACCGACCGCCGCCGCCGGTGCGACCCCGAGTTCGCCAGCCGTCGGCGAGACGGTCACGTTCGACGCGAGCCAGTCGAGCGATTCGGACGGCTCGATCGCGAGCTACGATTGGGCCTTCGGAGACGGCGCGAGCGCGAGCGGCGCGACGGTAACCCACAGTTACGGGTCGTCGGGCGAGTATACGGTCACGGTAACCGTCACCGACGACGACGGAGCCACGGCGACCGACTCGGTGACCGTCACGGTCGGGTCCGGCTTCTCCGGGTACTGTGGCACGGCGTACAACTACGAGCACGGGGACGCAGGCAGGGCGTATCAGGACACCTCGACGGGTGCCTACTACGCCGTCGGCTCCGACGACTACCTCGGCTTCCCGGCCTACACCAGCACGCTGAAGGAGACCTCGGAGGGGTACTACGAGACCGTCAGTTCGTGTTGACGCGGTTCCGGGCGTTCGGACAACCCCCCGTCTTTTTCGGGCAGGCCAACGTTAATGAGGCTCGGACGACAACCGATACGCATGAGTACTGATGCCGCACCGAACGGGAAGGACGGCCCGCAAATCGAGGTGACGGAGGACGCGGCTGAGCAAGCGCTGTCCCTGTTGGACAGCGAAGGACTCGACAGTTCGGTCGCCGGTCTCCGCCTGTTCGTTCAGCAGGGCGGCTGTGCGGGACTTTCGTACGGCATGCGATTCGACGACGAACCGGAATCCGACGACACGATTTTCACGCACTACGGCTTGCGCGTGTTCGTGGACCCGGCGAGCATGAACTACATCGAGGGAAGCGTCGTTGATTACGAAACCGGCCTGCAGGGTGCGGGCTTCCACGTCGAGAACCCCAATGTGGTGTCGGAATGTGGCTGTGGCGAGAGCTTCCGAACCTGATTCGAGGAAGAAAGAAAATCCGTTTTTCGTCCGTTTTCCGGCGGTCTCGCTTCTTTTCGCTTCCCGTTACTCTTCGAGTTCGAACGCGACGGTTACTTCGGCCTGATATTCGCGTCCTTCGACCGAGGCGACTTCGACGCCGAGGGTGTCCACTTCGACCCATTTGACGTTATCGATGGTTTCCTCCGCTCGGTCGATTGCGTTTTCGGTGGCCGCGTCGAAACTCTCGTCGCTCGTTCCGATGAGGGTGATCTTCTTGAACACCATGACGTCTCTGTGATACCCCGTCACCGGTAAAAATCGCATCGGCCGTTGCGGGGCGGTTTCGGTAGGTGCGCGCGGTCGTCGCCGCGACGATTTCGACCGGTCTACTCCGAGCCTTGCATCCGGGTGTCGAGTCGGTCGGCGAGCGCACCGGTGACGTCGGTGAGATACGCGGTTCCCCACACCGCCGTGATGAGGCCGCCCGCGGTGTCGAACAGCAGGTCGAGCATCGTGTCTTCGAGACCGTACTGGGTGAGGACGGCCCTCCCGCCGAGGATGCTTCCCAAACCGCTCACCGCGAACTCGGTCACTTCCCAGATGACGCCGAACGCGACGACGAACATGAGGATGAAGACGAACATGAAGCGGGGCGGGAGGTACACGTCGGGATTGTATGCGTCGAGCGCGCGAACGGTCGCGTATCCGACTCCGGCGACGAGGGACGCGGAGAGCATGTGGGTCACGTGGTCCCACCACCAGACGTTCTGGTAGGGTCCGAGGGTACCGACCGCGTGCAGGAAGACGGCGGTGGTAATCCACAGCGTCAGTCCCGCGTCCATCGGAATCTGGTAGTCGCGTTTGAGTACGGCGGGGACGAGCGTGATGGCGAACGCCAGCGCGCTATTTATCATGATGCCGAGGTTCCCTCGGTCCATCCCGACGAAGAAGATGCCGATGAGGCTCAACTCCATCAGTCGGGTCAACTGCCGTTGGCTGTGCTCGGAGATGCCGAGTCGTTCGCGGATTCTCATCGGAGCTGCTCCTGAACGTCGATGGGCAAGCGCTCCTCCGCCGGGATGACCCGTCGGAAGTACAGCTCGAAAACGATTCCGGCGAACGCGCCGACGACCGTCGCGTAGACGAAATCCCACATCAGTCGGTACTCGCTGCCGAGGAACTGGGTTCCGAGGTACACGTCCGAAAGCCACTGAACGACCGCCCAGACGCCCGCCGTCGCTATCGTGGCGATGACGACGAAGAGGACGGCGAACCAGTGTGTCATCCGAACGGGCGTGAAGACGTGCAACTCGACGGCGACGATGAGCGCCAGCGCGGCCACCGACAGATAGGTCGCGACTCGCGTCGTGAGCGCGAGAGTTGCGAGTTCCCGCCCGAGAACGGGGAGGGCGGCGAGCACGAGCACCTCCCACGGAAGCATCGCCTCTGTGTTCCGGTACGACACGGGTGGGACGAGCGCGAGCGCCGCGACGGCCCCGGCGAACAGCGCCCACAACAGGTCGTCTTGCAACAGGCTTCCGGCCGCGACGATGAGCAGGAACCCGACGAGTAGCCACGCCAGTCCGGCGTTGACTCGCTTGTCCTCGACGAGCGCGTCCAACTGACTGACCCGCTGTGCCATGCGAGGGGGTACGGTCGGGGGCCGTAAGAATGGATAGGTCACGAAGGCCTCACTGGTTGCGGAACGCGGCAGTCAGGTAAAGAGCAATTAAGCGAAGAGATACATTCCGGCGTACGCGACGACCCCGAGCGTCACCGCGGCCATGCCGGTACACAACCACGCGGCGGGGGTGCGCACGGGGCGGAAGCGCACGGGGGGAAACGGTCGTTCGGGGTGGAGTTGCGGGCCGACGCCGACGGCACCGACCGCGAGCACCGAGAACACGAACTGGTAGGACACCGAGAGCGTCGGTGCGGGAATCACCAGCGCGGCAAGCGCGTACCCGGCACCCAACGCGGCGCGGGGATGGACGTGTTCGCGCAACTGCTTCCGAACGTCTCCGACGCGAAGGTGGAAGTACACCGAAACGGCGAACCACGCAAGCACCAGTTCCAACCCGAAGATGGCGAGCAGGTTCAGCGTCGGGTCCGGGAGCAACGTGATTCGGGAGTGAAGCAGCGTCACGTCGAGCGGATAGAAAAACTGCGGCGGCGCCCCCGTGAACACGTCGCCGAAGGGATGGGACGCGAGTCCGAAGACGACGGCGAGCAACAACGCACCCGGACCGAGGTCGGTGCGCGAGTCGGCGACGAGCGCGGCGACCGTCCCGACGACGACGAAGACGAGCATGACGCCCGCACCGAGGAAGCCGCTCGTTACGAAGGAAACCCAGACGAGCGCCGAAAGCAGGCCCGCGGAAAGCGACTTCTGCCACCAGTTCCGCGTCGCCAGGACGAACGCGGGACCGGCGATAGCGGCGACGACGAGCGAGTGAGTCACGGCGCGATGGACGAGGTGTGAACTACCCCAGAACGCGGCGGTCATCTCCCAGACGCCGCCGAACCCCGCCTGCGCGAGGCCGATGACCGCGTAGGTCATATCGACGTCCGGAACCGTAGCGAAGACGCCCGCGACGACCCCGAACGCCAGCGCGCGCTCCGTGGACCAAAATCGCTGGGCGACGAGCGCCGCGAGCCCGAAGGCGAGCAGCGCGTGGCCGACCATCATCGAACGCAACTTCGCGTTCAGTCCTCATAAGCTTCTTCCCGACCCCGATAATGGCTGATGTTAACCTATATCATGAAATCGCGGCTCACCGGTCCTTCCGGACGGCGAGCGTCGCCTCACTGGGTTCCCCCGCCTCGTCGTTGGACGGTTTCGATAGCCTTCGAGAGGGACTCTACCGCCCGGTCGAGGGCCTGAACGGTGTCCATCACGGGAGGATAACGATACCGTTGCAGCTCATCACGCGCGTCGAGGAAGGCGTTCAGAATCGCGTCCCCCACGTCGGTGCGTCGGTACGGGTTCCGCGACAGCAGTTGGACGCCGAGGTGCGCGATGTCGGCGATATCCCGACAGGTCCGCGCGCACGTCGCCAACTCCGGTCCGCGCTCGATGCACTCGTTGGCACACCATTCGGCGGTCGTTTCGAGTTTCTGGAAGTCGTGGAGGACCATCTGGACTTCGCTCGTGAGGAGGTCCTCGAACTTCGACTTCGGACCGACTTCCCCTCCCATTCGGCGGCGTTCGGACCGTTGACTCGTCCCCTGTCGGGTTCGCGGTTGCTGGCCCATCGTCCCGTGCGACCGTGGCGGTCGCTGCCGTCGGACGTGGGACCCACCGGACGGTCGCGGTCCCCGTTCGAACGATTCCTCTCGTGGTCGTCGATACCGTTGTGTCATGGTCGTTCCTCGCTCCCCGTCGGAGCAATTGCCCTTCACTCGTCGTCGGGATAAACCGGACCGACCGTTCGAAGGCGACCACGCCCGACCGTTCGAGAAAGGTGGAATTGGTGCCGGGTATGGTCCGTTTCGGCTCGGGAACACACCCTTGCGACGACCGAGAAGTGCGAGTTAGAACTGCGATTGCTGCGTGGGAATCCCCTGCTGGGTCGAGACTCCCCCCTCCGTCGTCTGGAGTTTGTCGAGCAATCGGTAGGTAGAATCGACGGCTCGGGAAAGAACGGACGCACACTCTTGACAGTGTGCGTTCTGGTGTCGCATACACTCACTCGCACACTCCTCGGCCGCGGTCGCGAACACTTCCGCGAGTTCCGGTCCGAAGACGGAATCGCGGGCGATGAGCTTCGTGTTCAGCGTTCCGAGGTCGGCAACGTCCCGACAGAGCCGAATACACTCGGCCATCTGCGGTCCCTCGTCGATACACTGGTCGGCACACCAATCACAGACTTTCGCGGCCTTCTCGAAGTCTTCGAGTGCGACGCGCATCTCGCCGGGCAACTGATCGTCGAACTGGCCGCCAGGTTGTGTCATTTGCTGGCCGCCGCTCGTGCTCGTTCCCTGCCCCATCTGCTGGCCGACTCCCTGCTGGGAGATTCCCTGTTGGCCATACTCCTGTGGGGCAGTCTGCTGGCCGCGTTGCGGTGGAATCCCGCCCCGCTGGCGGGCGCCCATTCGTCCGTACTCCTGTGATTGTCCGTACCGACCGCCACTGATTCCCGCTTGCGAGTGCTCCATGGGTCCCTGTTGTGTCATTATGTATTCCTCCACCCAGCAACGAACTGGGCTATCCCCGCATACAGCGATAGACCGAATAAACAGAGGCGACCGTTTCGACCGTTCGAGAAGTATTTGTTGCGAGAAACGCCCCGTTGCGCGAATCAACGGGTCGTTGGGTACGGGATGCCGCGAAGGCGGGATTTTTGTCACCCCGAGTGCTACGGGGCGACATGGAGAACCCCACGGTAGGCGAGTTGACACCGCCAGACAGAACGCTGATGGGTCCCGGCCCGAGCGAAGTGCACCCGCGCGTGCTCCGGGCGATGAGCACGCCGTTGGTCGGCCATTTAGACCCGTCGTTCATCGACATCATGAACGAGGTTCAGGACCTCCTTCGATACACCTTCAGAACGGAGAATCAATGGACCATTCCCGTGTCGGGGACCGGTTCCGCCTCCATGGAGGCCGCTATCGGCAATCTGGTGGAACCCGGCGACACGATGTTGGTTCCGACTAACGGCTACTTCGGCGGTCGGATGGAGTCGATGGCGGAGCGAGCGGGCGGGGAGGTCGTCCACGTCGATGCGCCGTGGGGCGAACCCCTCGACCCCGCCGACGTGCAGCTGGCGTTCGAGGAACACCAACCCGATATCTTCGGCTTCGTCCACGCCGAGACGAGCACCGGGGTGGTTCAACCCGACGTTTCCGAACTGACGAGCATCGCTCACGGCCACGACGCGTACGTCATCGCCGATTCGGTCACGTCGCTCGGCGGCGTCGAGTTGAAGGTGGACGAATGGGACATCGACGTGGCCTACTCCGGGCCGCAGAAGTGTCTTTCCTGTCCGCCGGGTGCGAGTCCGCTGACGCTCAACGACCGCGCGATGGAGAAGGTGCTCTCCCGCGAGGAAGCCCCGCGTTCGTGGTACCTCGACCTCTCCCTCCTCGAAGGCTACTGGGGCGACGACCGGGCGTATCACCACACGGCACCCATCACGAACGTCTACGCGCTCCGCGAGGCGCTTCGCCTCGTCAGCGAAGAGGGCATCGAAGCGCGCTGGGAGCGCCACCGCGAAATCGCGGGCGCGCTCAAGGCGGGTGTCGAGGCGATGGGACTCGAAATGAACGCGCCCGAGGAGTACTGGCTCCCCAGCCTCAACGCCGTTCGCGTCCCCGAGGGCGTCACGGATACCGACATCACGAGCTATCTGCTCGACCAGTACGACCTCGAAATCGCCACCGGACTGGGCGATTTGGACGGCGAAATCTTCCGCATCGGCTGTATGGGCTACTCCGCCCGCCCCGAAACCGTCTCGTATCTCGTGAGCGCGCTCGGCGACGCGCTCCGGGAACACGGTGCGGACGTGGACGTGGAGGCCGGACTGGCGGCGACCAGCGAAGCGCTCGGACGGTAGGCCCGACGAAATCGCTTTTTATCGCGGCCGGTCGGAACGACCAGCCGCCGCTTAGCGAAGGTTCCAAAACGCCTTGTACGCGGTCTCGGCGTCGAGGAAATTGAACACCCACCGGAGCGGTGCCGTCCCCGTCTCGACCTGATAGGCGAGTTCGCCGCGATGAGAAGCCCCGGCTTCGATGTCGGAATTCTCGTTGACCGGACGTTTCAGCGCCGAACTCGCGCTGATGTCGGCCGTGTACGCGAGGCCGGTTCCCGTCTTCGCGCGCATCTGGAGGAGCGTCGAGACGAACAGTCGTTCGTCCCCGTCGTTCGTTATTTCGATGTCCGGGACCACGAACTCGTACCCGTCGTCGGCCTCGATGAACTCGTCCAGTTTCTTCGTCGTTCGGACGCCGTGAACGACGACGGAAACGCCGTCGCGTGACGCTTCCGTTCCCTGCGACAGCACGGCGTCGCCGAGCGACTGTTTCAGATCTGCGACCGAGTCCGCCGTTTCCGCGAGTGAGACGGTGATTCGTTCGAACTCGAAGCGACTGAACGCCTCGAAGTCGAAGCGAAGCGACAACCTCGCCGCGCTTTTCGGCACTTCGAAGACGACATCGCCACGGACGACTTCACCGGGCGCGAGGACGCCGGTCTTCATCGGATGTCGGGGGGAACTGAACGAGGGGTCGTAACTCTCGCCCGACCCGCTCTCGAGGGTCGCGTGGAGGAAGTCGTCGAGACCCACGTACGTGCCGCTCGTATTTTTGACCGCCATCCGGACGACGGCGAACGTGTGACCGTTCCGTGCCTCGCGGAACTCGCTCCGTTTCTCCTCCCGTTTCACCCCGCGGACGACCATCGCAAGGGAGTCGTCCTTCACGACCGTACCGACCGGAACGGTCGTCGTCTTTCCGGGTTCCTCCGTTCCGTCTTCCGACCCCGTTTCGGCACCCGTGGACGCCCCCGTCTTCGACCGGTCGGTCCCGTCGCGCGACGAAGTGGTCGTACCCGTTTTGTCGCGTCCTTCGCTAGCACAGCCGGCGAGCGCCGCCATCGCGCTCGACGCGATGAACGAGCGTCGCCCGACGAGACTTCGTTTCTCCATGAGAGTGAACCCGCGTCTCGCCCGTTAAAAGGACGCGCTATCGAGACGACACGTTCCGAAGCGACACGAGCGCCCGTCGGACTCCCGGATGCGACCTCCTCTGCATTTAGGCCTGCCTAAATTTCGAAACGACTATAATGGTTTAGGTGAGCCTAAAACCATGGATCGGAACGAAGGACGCACGCGGCGCACGGTTATCAAAGGAACTGGAGCGGTTCTGGGAGGCGGTCTCCTCGCTGGCTGTACCAGCGACAGCGACTCCGGATCTCCATCGACGGACACGACGACCGGGAGCGAGGGCGACTCCACGACCGCGGCAGAGGAGACGACCACGACGGACGGACCGTACTCCGTCTCGATGGCGCCGGTCGGCGAGGTGGAGTTCGAGAGCGTCCCGAAGACGTGGGTCGCCAACAACGGCAGCTGGGCGGACATGGGCATCGCGCTCGGCCTCGAACCGCCGAAAGCCGTCTGGATGGCGAGCCGATACCACACGCAGTACTACGACGCCATCGACGGCCTCTCGGTGGACAAAAGCGACATCAAGTCGCTGTATCAAGATGGCGTCAACAAGGAGCTGTTCTACCAACTCGACGCCGACGTGCACGTGATGGACCCCAACTTCCTGATGAACCGGTTCAAGGGATGGGGACAGAAGGACGTGGACGAAATCAAGCAGAACATCGCGCCGCTGTTCGGCAACTGCATCTACGCCCAGCACTATCCGTGGCACGAAGATTACCGGTACTACACCCTCATGGAGGGCTTCGAAAAGCTGTCGAAGGTGTTCAAGCGACACGACCGCTACGAGGCGTTCGAGAAGCTCCACGCCGACTTCCAATCCAACATCTCCGACGTCGTTCCGAAGAAAAGCGAGCGCCCGTCGGCGGCCGTCGTCTGGGGCGTCGGCGACCAACCGACGAAGTTCTACCCCTACATCATCGGGAAGGGGACCGGGTTCAAACACCTGAACGACCTCGGCGTCAGCGACGCGCTGGCAAAAACGGACGTGAAGGACTTCCACGGAAGTCGCGGTTCTATCGACCTCGAAACGCTCCTGAAAGTGGACCCGGAAGTCCTCCTGCTTCGCGCGTACGAGGGCAAGACCCGAACGGAGTTCGAGAACACGGTCATCAAGTTCCTCGAAAACGACAACACGGCCAGTAAACTCACCGCCGTGAAAAACGGGGACGTCTACCGCGCCGGTGGCCTGTACCAAGGCCCCATCACGAATCTCGTCCTCACCCAGCGAACCGCCAAACTGCTGTACGGCGTCGAAAAGCCGCTCTACGACTCCCAGCGCGTCGTGGATATCGTCAACGGCGACTTCTGAAACCCCTCAGATTCGATTATCGACTACTCGAATCGCTTGCGGACGCTCTCCGCGTGGGCGTCCAACCCTTCCGATTCCGCGAGCGTCGTGATGGTCTCCGAGAGGGAATCGAGCGCGTCCTCGTCCAACCGCTGGACCGTCGTCGAGCGGAGGAAGGTATCGACGGATAGGCCGCCCGTGATTTTCGCCGCGCCGGTCGTCGGCAGGACGTGATTCGTCCCGGAGGCGTAATCGCCCGCCGCGACGGGCGTGTAGGGTCCGAGGAAGACGCTTCCTGCGCTGTCGATGCGCGAGAGGAGGTCCTCGTCGTTTTCGGCCTGAATCGACAGGTGTTCCGCGGCGTACTCCTCGGCGAAGAGGAGCGCCTCGCTCATGGAGCGCGCGACGAACACCCCGCTGGCGTCGTTGTCGAGCGCCGTCCGAATCACGTCCTCGCGTTCGCGTTCGCCCGCCTGCTTCTCGACTTCTTCCGCGACTGCCTCGGCGAAATCAGCGTCGTCCGTCACCGCGACGGAGGAAGCGTTCTCGTCGTGTTCCGCCTGTGCCACCACGTCGCTGGCGACGAACGCCGGGTCCGCCGAGTCGTCGGCCAGCACGAGGAGTTCGCTCGGTCCGGCGAGGAAGTCGATAGCCACGTCGCCCTGCACCTCCGCTTTCGCCGCCGTGACCCACTTGTTTCCGGGACCGACGACCTTCTGCACGCGGTCTATCTGCTCGGTTCCGTAGGCCATCGCCGCGATGGCCTGCGCGCCCCCGACGCGATACACGCGGTCCGCCCTCGCGGCGTGAATCGCGGCCAGCGTGATGTCGTTCTGTGGCTCGCCGGGCGGCGTGGCGACGGCCACCTGCTCCACACCGGCCACCTTCGCCGGGATGACGCCCATCAGCGCGCTGGAGGGGTAGGCCGCGGTGCCGCCGGGTGCGTACACCCCGACGCGCTCGATGGGGCGGAACCTGCGTCCGAGTTCGCGCCCGTCGAAGTCCGCCCGCCAGTCCTCGGGCAGTTGCGCCTCGTGGAACTCGCGGATGTTCGCCGCCGCGTCCTCAATGGCGTCGCGCACGTCGTCGTCGATTTCCTCGTAGGCGCGCTCGGCGTCGTCCGTGATGTCGATGTTGCCCACCTCCACGCCGTCGAACTCGCGGCAGAAATTCCTGACCGCAACGTCACCTTCCTCACGCACCTTGTCGATGATGTCGCGCACGTCGCTCCGCACGCCCTCGATTCCGGCGTCGCGGTCGAACAGCGTCCGCCGCTCGTCCGGCCCGAGGTCGGCTATCGGCTTCGGTTTCATGGACGGGGTTTCGAAGCGGGCGGAAAAACACGTTGCGCTCTCGGACGGCAAAAGACGTCGGGACCCTTCTCCGAATACCTCCGCGAAACCTCGACCGCAATGAAGTGGTCACTATCGAATCGGTCGTCGTCAGAAGTGTTGCGAGAGCCTGTGTAGGCCTGCAGTTTGCGAGGGAAGAACGCTCTGTGCGGTCTTCCTGCACTCGTGTGAGTGCGAGGGAAGGGAGTTGAACTACGTCCAGACGTTCCGTCTGGCCTCATTCAACGCCCTTCGTTCGCAGTCGCGCGCTTCGTTGCTTGCGCGCGGACATGCGAGGGAAGGGAGTTGAACCCTTGGACCTCTACAGGAGCGGATCTTGAGTCCGCCGCCGTTGGCCGGGCTTGGCTACCCTCGCACGCAGTTTGTATTGCATGGTGCGGGTGTTAAAACGTTGCGAATCGAGAAACGACACTCCTTTTCCATGTCGCCCCGCCTCTCGAACCATGACGAACGTCGAATCCCGCCTCGAACTGGCGGAGCGCGCCGCGACAGCGGGGAGCGAAATCGCCGCGGACGGCTTTCGAAGCGGTCTCGCTGTCGAGACGAAATCGAACAAGACCGACGTGGTGACGGAAGCCGACCGCAACAGCCAGCGCCGCGTCATCGAAGTTATCCGGAACGAG
Source organism: Haladaptatus paucihalophilus DX253 (assembly GCF_000376445.1). Taxonomy (NCBI): domain Archaea; kingdom Methanobacteriati; phylum Methanobacteriota; class Halobacteria; order Halobacteriales; family Haladaptataceae; genus Haladaptatus; species Haladaptatus paucihalophilus. Next base: position 1,081,897 of record NZ_AQXI01000001.1, read on the forward strand.
TTCCCCGAGGACGCCATCGTCGGCGAGGAGGAGGACGCGCTGAAGGAGGTCCCGACGGAGGGCGACGTGTGGGTCATCGACCCCATCGACGGGACGAACAACTTCGTGCGCGGGATTCCGCTGTGGACGACCAGCGTCGCCGCGGTGCGGGACGGGGACGCCGTCGCCGCCGCGAACGTCTGCCCGGCGCTGGACGACGTGTACACGGCGGACGCGGACGGGGCGTACCTGAACGGCGAGCGAATCACGGTCAGCGACCGCACCGACCCCGAGACGTTCACGGTCTGCCCGACCGTCTGGTGGGACTTCGACCGCCGCGAAGAGTACGCCGCGACGGCGGAGGGCATCGTGAAGCGATTCGGCGACATGCGTCGGTTCGGCTGTGCGCAAATCGTCCTCGGAATGGTCGCCAGCGGCGCGCTGGACGGCACCGTGACGAACATCGTTCCGAACCCGTGGGACACCGTTGCGGGCGCGTTCATGGTTCGGCAGGCGGGCGGCACGGTGACGGACATCCACGGCGAACCGTGGACGACGGAGAGTCGCGGATTGGTCGCTTCCAACGGCGAAGCGCACGAGGAAGTGCTCGCGGCGGCCCGCGATGCCGAACCATACTACGGAAATTAAACGAACGAAATTTATAATCTATTTATTGCAAGTATACCGAGCGTGGTGTGTACAATTATTTAGCGGTGGGGATTCACCGTAGCGATATGAAACTGGATGACACAGACCGTGCCATTCTGAAAGCCCTCCAAGCGAACGCCCGGACACCGTTCAGCGAAATCGCGCGACAGATAGACATGTCCAGCGCGACGGTGCACGACCGCGTTAATCGCATGGAAGAAGCGGGCGTCATCACCGGCTATCACGCCACCGTGAACCCGAAAGAGGTCTCGCTCGGCATCTCCGCGTTCGTCGGTCTCCGCGTGGAACAGGGGCGCGAGAAGGACACGCTCAAACGCCTCGAAGGAATCGACGGGATTCAGGAGGTTCACCTGACGACCGGGTCGTGGGACGTGATGGCCCGGGTGTACGCCGAAGACGCCGACAGCCTCCGCGAGTTGATGTTCGACAACATCGCCCAGATGGACGGGTTCGCCCGCTCACAGACGATGGTCGTCCTCGGGTCCCCCTACGAGAGCGAGGAACTCCCCCTCGAAATGGGTCTCGAGGAGTGACAAGACCGGAACCCTAAAACCCGCTCGCTTCGGTTCGTGCGATATGGACACAGCAAGCGAGGAAGCCGACAACGAGCGCCTGTGGATGGGGGCCGTCGCCGCCGCCATCGTGGCGCTGGTCGGCGGTGCGCTCGCGTTCCCGAAACAGGTGTACGACGGTTTCATTTGGCACTACTTCTGGGGTCCGGTACTGGCCGACGCGAACAACGCCTCCTGTGCCGTCCGCGACGGCGGCACGACGAAGTACATCTACGACGCGGCGACGTGCGCGACGGCGCCGGGTCCGGTCGCGGAACCCGGCTACACCCTCGTCTCGGAGGTCGGCTACGCGGTCACGCTCATCGTCGCGCTGATGGGCGTCGTCTACCTCCTCCGCCGACTGAACGTCGGACAGGAGCGACGCCTCTTTTACGCGCTCTTCCCGTTCATGCTCTTCGGCGGCGCGCTGCGCGTCGTTGAGGACGCGAACGACGCGCTCGGACAGGTCGGCCAGAGCGCGATTCCCTTCCCGTGGAACACGCTCATCATCAGCCCCATCATCTACTTCACCGTCTTCGCCATCACGCTCGCCGCCCTCGTCGTGAGCGTCGCCCTCGCCCGCCGCGGTGTGGTCGAGGACTACGAATATCCGCTCGCCGGAATCGGCACGGTCGTCCTCGCCGCGACGGTCGGCTATCTGGTGATGCTGGCGATGACGACCCAAACTGTCAGGTTCTACCCGCAGATGCTCGTCGTCGTCCTCGGCGGCGCGACGCTCGTCACCGCCGTCGTCTGGTGGGCGGTGAACCGATACGCACCCGAAATCAACGCCGGAACGGCCGCCATGGGCGCGGTCGTCATCTGGGGTCACGCCGTGGATGGCGTCGCAAACGTCGCGGTTCTCGACTGGGCGGGCGCGCTCGGCCTCGCCGGGCAGTACGGCGCGAAACACCCCGTCAACCGGGCCATCATCGACATCACGACGAACGTGTTCCCGGCGTCGGTGACGGACGTCATCGGGACGGCGTGGCCGTTCCTCTTCGTCAAAATCGCCGCCGCGCTCGCCGTCGTCTGGGTGTTCGACGAGCAGATATTCGAGGAGAGCCCGCGCTACGCCATCCTGCTCCTCATCGCCATCGTCGCGGTCGGACTCGGGCCGGGAACCCGCGACATGCTCCGGGCGACGTTCGGAATTTAGTCGAGTCGTTCCAACGTCGATTCGGGGAAGTACCGGTCCCCACAGTTCCGGCACACCGCCGCTTCGACGCGCTGTGCGTTCAGATGGTCCACGGAGACGCTTTGTTTCGACAGCGACGACCCGCACGTCGCACACGAGAGGTCGAACTCGGTCGTCATACCGTCACCACGCTGACCGTGTGAGCAATATTAGGCACTATTAATCTCCCTCTATGTCGTGAGTTACGAGTAGAACTGATATAAAACCCTTGTGTCTCGGTAGCACGAGTCTAGCGACGCTCGTCACTCATCGTTCGTCGGTTGCCGTTCGCCGTTCGCCGTTCGTCGCTCGTTTCTCGTCGTCCGTTCGAAGTCAGGGATACGGATGCGGCTCCCGGTCGGGACGCGCGTCGAAGCCGAGTTCGTCGGGGACCGTCCGCGCGCGCTTCCCGAAGAACGCGTCCCCGGTGAACAGCGGTTGTGCCTCGGGAGCGAGAACGCGGACCGCTTCGAACCCGAGCGACGCCACGTCGCGCGTCGTCACCCTGGCACTGTACACCGAAAGCGCCTCGCTCGCCCGCGAGACGACCGCTTCCAACTCCGCCGTTCCGTCCGACACCGGCGAACCGACGCTGGAACTCGGAATCGTCGTCTCGGGCGTGACGAAGCGCCGTGCCGACCCGGGGAACGACGCGTACCGGGCGATGGACCCCTCCGCCTCCGCGGCGTCTTCTTTCCCCATCGACTTCAGTTCCGTCCAGTTCTGGAGCGCCTCCGCGAGCGCGGAGCGGGCCGCCGCGTCCGGGTCCAAATCCGCACCCGACCCCACCGCGAACTTCGGCCATTCTCCGTCCCGGTGAACGGCGACGGCGACCACGGGAACGTCGATGTCCTGCGTGACGAGCAGGGCGGTTACGTCCAACTCCTCCGCGCGTGCTCGCTTTACCAACGTCTCGAACCCGTCGTCCTCGACGTGCAATCCCAGCGGTTCGAACGATGAGTACCACGCGAGCATCGTCGCGTCGCGCTCGATGACCTCGTACAACCCGGACAGAATCGCCTCGGCAGTCGAGTTACCCAACCCCAAACCGGTGGTTATGGCGGGCTTGAATCGCGCCGACGGCGGCGGGAAGTGGACGAACTCGGCCGGAAGGTGAACGAGTTCGCCGGTCGCCAGATTTCGCCCGGAGACCCACGCGAGTTCGTCGTCGTTCGCGTCGGGCCATCCGGCGGGCCGCACGAACTCGGCGGGAGACACCGCGTTGCCGAGATCGGACGGCCGCGCCACCGCGAACTCGTCCTCTCGATAGACGCCCGCACAATAGCGTTCCATTCCCTCGCCCAACGCCTTCATGAGCGCCGCGTCCCAACCGTCGGCGACCCCCGCCGACTGTCCCGGTGCGCTCGCGTCGCTGAATCCGTTCGTGTCCGTGACGGTCGCCAGATAGTACGGGACGGGAAACGACGACACCTCGCCGAGCGAGCGGATGACGCCGAGGCGCTCGTCCAGCGCCAGTTCGGCGTGGGAAACCGCCTCGTCCAGCGTCCGCTCCTCGTACTCGATGCCGAGCGTTCGGTCCCGCGGTTCCCCACACGTCGGGCAGTTCGGAACCGGAAGCAGTCGTCGTTCCGCGTGCGGGAGTTCCGTGACGCCGCCGAGTATCGCCGATTCGCCACCCGCAGCGAGCGTCGCCGCCTCCCTCCCGGCGACCGCACCGGCGAACCGTTCGGTGACGGCATCGTACTCGGCGGTTTCGGGGGTGTCCCCTCCCGTACCGTCGGCTTCCTCCGCGTTGGCCGCGACACGCGCACGCAAACAATCGAAACAGGCGGTTTCCGGGGAAAATCCCGAAACGGCGGCGTTCACGTCGGAACGCGGTCGGCCACCCACGCCGCCGAGTTCGACCGCAATCCACGGAATTTCCGCCCGATTCGCGCGTTCGAAGACGGATGCGCCCACCTCGTCGATGACGACGGCGAAATCGGCATCGCCGATGGAATCGGCGTCGAGTTCGGTGACGGCTCCGTCCGCGTCCGAAAGCGCCGACGTGACCGCATCGGCACCGGGACCTCGACCGACAACGCCCAGCACGGTGTTCATGCACGAGACGAGACGTGCGGATGGCAAAAGTACGGCGGATAGCCGCCGCTCGAAGACGAGAAAAAACGGGACGAACTGCGCTTAGTTGAGGATGCTCTGTGCGACGCCAGCGAGCTGGTCGGTGTCCGCGTTCTGAAGGTCGTCGTTGGCGAGCTTCAGGCGGAGACGCGGGCGACCGACGTCGATGGGGACCTTCTCGGTACCGATGAGGCCCATGTCCTCGAGCTTGGTCTTCGTTCGGGAGAACGTCGCTTTGCTTGCGATGCCGACGTCCTCGCCCCACTTGCTGATGTCGTAGAGCAACGCCTCGTTTTTGGCCGCGACGAGGAGGCTGATGGTCACTTCGTCGAGACCGTCGCCGTCACCGCGAGCGGTTTCGAGCGAGGAGAGGACGCTGTTGAAGTCGTCTTCCGCCTCGGGGCTGATCTCTTCGCCGAGCGTCTCGCGGACGCGCGTAATCGGGGGCGTACGGAGCGAGAAGTCGCTCGCATCGTCCCAGAAGTCCGTGTACGTGCCGTAGGCGGCGTCCACGAACTCGTCGTCGTCGGAGGTCAGGCCACCAACTCGGTCGCCCGCGGTGACGAGTGCGATGACGACGTCCTCGGTGACGAGGAGCGAGTTGCCGGAGGAATCCTCCGTAGTGCGCAGCGTGAGCGCGCCCTCGTCGATGAGGTCGGCGGCGTTGCTGGCGATGATGAAGTCTTCCATGACGTCTTTGAGGATACCTTCGTCCGCGAGCATACGCATCTCGGGGAGGTCGCCTTCGTACTCCGTCGCGGCATCGATAAGGTCTTCAATCGCGCTCGCGGATGGATTCACGACGAGCATGACGTCGGGGCCTTGATCGATCACCGTCTGAAGGATCTCGTGGACGCTTTGGTTCAAGAGGTTCGATTTTGTTTCCATAGTGAGACGGACGAGATTCATCTATTTAATTTTAACGTTCGAAATCAACGGAAATCATAGGTTATGTAGTATGAACAATTAGTCAACGTCGTAATTATAACCGGCTATTTTGTATAATACCACCCTGAAGTCCGAAATCTCTTCAGTGAACGTGAATTTCTGAGCTTCGCCGCGAGAGTGTCCAGAACGCACAATATCGGCCTCTTTTCCGTCCGTCAAGCGTTGCCGAACGACGATAACGGCATAATTCCGTCGAGTAAGACCTAATTACCAATTCCATATTGCGTGAACAGTCCGAAAGAATGAAGTAAGAATGTGAAGTATCAACATGCGACATGCGGGATAAAATCCACCAGTGGCTTACGGAACATCCACGGACGATCAGCGCAGCATTCGGCCTCATGTTCGTAACGACTGTCTATTCCGGAGGAATCTTTTCACCGTTAATAAGCGGTGCGGGCAGCGCAGGTCCCTAATCGAGAAGCGATACTAATTCGGCCGACCAGTACAGCTCACCGTCAAACACAACCGGTATTTCTGCGTGATGAAGGTAGGATTTGAGTTCATCGGAATGGAGTGAGAATACTGCGTCGTTCCCGGCTAGATATCCCGTATTGCTGCTCTTTAAGTATGGTTGGAAGTAGCCACCGGGCAACCGCTCGGTCATCAAATCACACGACAAATGGAATCTGTCTTCGTCCAGTCGCGTTAACTTTCCAACCACTGGGAAGAAGCTAGCACACTGCGTCAACTGGTGTGTCCCGTCGCCGACGACGGCATAATCCTTGTTCATCATGATCCGCCGACGAGCGATTTGGAGCGCTCGCTGAATGCTGAATCCGTTAATCAACAGCCGTGCAAAGGAAACGCCGACTTTTCCCGCCTGTTTGTTCAGCACCTTGTTGAACGTCACCGCACCCGCGACGCTCCCTTTTCTGACCAACTCCATTCCCTCGTGGTAGGAGCCACAGGCGTTCAGAAAGAAGGTCTGGACGTTACTCTCCTCGATGCTCGAAACCGGGAGATTACCGTCCGTACAGCGTAGTCCCGACTCCTCACAGTGACCGATGTAGTGGACGAAATCGCACGGACTTTCGAGCGTCTCGGCGAGTTCGGCGCGCGAAAGATGTTCACGGACCGTTACGTCGATAGGCAACTCCTCGGACCGCTCCATGTATATCTCTGCCACGTCCTCGTGTTCGTCGCCCATCATCTCGTCGTTCAGTATCAGCGTCACGTCGATGTCGCCGTTCGACCGGTCGAAGTACTTGAAGCGATTTTCGTAGGCGGTCACGTCGGTCTTGAACACGTCGATGGGAACGCCGTTCGCCAACCAACCGTGAACCTGTCCCTGTTGTAACTCCGGTTTGACCCGCTCGACCGAGGAAACGGTCTCCGACGCTCGATACGAACCACCGGCGGCAGCCACTTCCGGTGCTCGTTGCCCATCGCGGTAGAAGTCACCGAGGGAGGCGTCGAGTAGTTCGTCGCGCTCCAACGGGGTCGATTTCGGGAGGTAGACGGCGCTCAAATTGGCGAGCAGGTACGGGAGCGCCGAGATGTTCTCCACCGAGGGTTCGACGTACATCGCCAGATGCCACTCGGGGAGGTCGTCGTCGATTCGCGCGAAATCGAGGAGGTCGTACTCGACGAACTGCTCACCCGGGGTGGCCTCGTAGGTCGCCGCCGCGTCGATGTCGAGTTCGTCCAACAGGGATAGTTCCGCGAGGTCCCAACTGTGCGGCCCGGCGTTCCGAACGAGACAGTCCAAAAAGAATACCCGTCGAAGCATATCCGCGACCTCGGTTTGATACGACGGAAGCGAACTGAAGTGATACGTGAAGTTGGTTTCCGGCACCGAGAGCATCGGTGCATCGCGCTCCTCGACGTGAACGTCCGCTTGCAAATAGAAGGCGAGCGGTGCGGTGACGAACGCCGTCGCCAAGTCGTCGGGAATCCGCATCTCGATTCCACTGTCCTTTCTCTCCTCGCGCACCGGGTCCGGGATGTGTAACTCCTCGCCGACTTCGAACCGCGGCGGATGTCCGCGGAGGGTCGGATACGACCTGTCCGGGCCGGTCGTCTTGTGCGACGAAGCGGCGTACGAAATCGCGGTCGCTACCCCCTCGACGGTCGGCGGGACGGTTATCGTATCGACGGGAACTTCGTGATGGCTCCGAAAGCCGAGCGTAATCGGAATCCGCTCGTGGAAATCGATGATTAACGTCTCAAAATCGTCAGTTTTGTAGACTCTTGCTGGGCCAGAAAATCGGAGATACGTCTTGATGTTCCCGTGAATATTTGCGAGGTACTCTCCCGTGGAAAGCTCGAGGGGTTCGGTGTCGTTACCGTGTTTGTACTGCTCCCCCGTCTCGACGTTCGTGATGTTTACCAAACTCGGAGGAAAGGAAAGTCGGGACGCACGACCGGAGACCGATACGTCTATCGGACGGTCGATAGCTTTCGCTCCGCCACCGGATTCCCAATCGGACGCACCGATGGTAACGCCGGTTTTCGTCCGGTCGAACGCACGAACCCCTGTTTCCGTCTCCTCCCATTCGATCATACCGGTAATAGAATCGTTATCTCACTGTTAGTTTATATTTCTGTCGGGGATGTATCCGTACTGTGCGAAAGGTACACTTATACTCCGTCGTGTCCGGGTGTTTCACATGGAGTACGACCACATCCGGGCGGTCGACCCGGACGTCGCAGACGCCCTCGAAGCGGAAGTCGAGCGCGAACGCGACACACTAGAGATGATCGCTAGCGAAAACTTCGTCAGCGAGGCGGTGCTCGAAGCACAGGGGAGCACCCTGACGAACAAGTATGCGGAAGGCTATCCCGGCGAGCGCTACTACGGCGGTTGTGAGCACATCGATACGGTCGAGAGCCTCGCCATCGAGCGTGCGAAGGAACTCTGGGGGGCGGAGCACGTCAACGTCCAACCGCACAGCGGGTCGCAAGCGAACATGGGCGTCTACCTCGCCGTCCTCGAACCCGGCGACAAAATCCTCTCGCTCGACCTGACCCACGGGGGGCACCTGAGCCACGGTCACAAGGTGAACTTCGCCGGAAAGCTCTACGAGGTAGAACAGTACAAAGTGGACCCGGAAACGGGCTACCTCGACTACGACGAGATATACGAGCACGCGGTCGAGTTCGAACCCGACATCATCGTCTCCGGCTACTCCGCGTACCCGCGGCAGGTCGAATGGGAGCGGATTCAGGAGGCCGCGGACGCGGCGGACGCGTACCACCTCGCGGACATCGCCCACATCACCGGTCTCGTGGCGGCGGGCGAACACCCGTCCCCGGTCGGCGTGGCCGATTTCGTCACCGGGTCGACGCACAAGACCATCCGCTCTGGTCGCGGCGGCATCATCATGTGCGACGAGGAGTACGCGGATGCCGTCGATTCGGCGGTCATCCCCGGTATGCAGGGCGGTCCGCTCATGCACAACATCGCGGGCAAGGCGGTCGGATTCAAGGAGGCGCTCGACCCCGAGTTCGAAGAGTACGCCGCCCAGACCGTCGAGAACGCGAAGGTACTGGCCGAGACGTTCCAGAACCACGGCTTCGGCCTCGTCTCCGGCGGCACGGATACCCACCTCGTACTCGTGGACCTGCGCGAATCCCACGAGGACGTGACCGGGAAGGACGCCGAGGAAGCGCTCGAAGACGTCGGCATCGTCCTCAACGCCAACACGGTTCCGGGCGAGACGCGCTCGCCCTTCGTCGCCAGCGGCATCCGCGCCGGGACGCCCGCGCTGACGACCCGCGGCTTCGACGCCGACGACATCGAACGCGTCGGCGACCTCATCGCGCGCACAATCAATCATATAGACGACGATGACGTGAAAGCGGAAGTCGCCGAAGAAGTGCAGGCGCTTTGCGACGAGAACCCGCTCTACGAGTAACGCGACTCCCGAAGGACGATTTGCGGCTCTCGGCCGTTTCTTTTTCCCGAGCGACACATCTAATTCGACACGCCGTGAGGTTCGACCATGCCAGAACAACTTGCAGGCTTCAAAAGTGCCGACATCGTGTTCACCGACGGGACCTCCCTCGCCGACGTGACCGTCGCCATCTACCCGGGGTGGATTCGAATCCAGACCGAGACGGCGAACCAGTTCCATCCGCGCGAGCAGGTGGACCGGGTTCAATCGACTCGGTGACATACCGATGCCCGACGATTCGGACGTTCTTCGGATGACCGTACGCGTAGAAGACGAGAGCGTCGAATACGTCGAACGTGATGACGTAGTTCGCTTTCCGCGTGTTCGCACCGGCGATGAAGTACTGGAGTACGGCACGATGTCGGTCGAAAGATGGGTCGAATTTCGGGCTACCGAGGCCGCGAAGGATGCCGTCAGAGAGGAACTGGAGAAGCGAGTGAATGGGAAGATTTCCGGAGTCGCTATCGGGGTCGGTTCTACCGATGACGGCGCTACGACGGCCGTGAAAATGTACCACCAACGATGGCGGAACACCGACGGCACCGTTACGGAACCGTCGGTTTCGTTCGACCGGTTGAAAGAACTCACGCCGGAGAAAATCGACGTAACCGCGAAATACCGCGACGAAACGGATTCGTGTTCGGTTCCTGTCGAAATGGACAGCGAGGAAGCGGAGTTCCTCTGACACCAATAGACACAATCGTGCATATATTCGGATTTTAAATCCCAGAAATACGCACGAACCCGAATGTTGAAGGGGCTTCGAGTCGCATTCTTCGACAATGACGGACATCATCGACGGACGCGCGGTGGCGGAGGGCATTCGAACGGACCTCGGCGAGAGCATCCAGACGCTGAAGGACGAGGGTGTGACGCCGGGATTGGCGACGGTCCTCATGAGCGACGACCCCGCGAGCGAGACGTACGTCTCGATGAAACAGCGCGACTGCGAGGAGGTCGGCATCAACGGAATTCACATCGAAATCGACCCCGAGGCACCGGCCGAGGAGCTGTACGAAACCATCGACGACCTGAACGAGGACCCCGAGGTACACGGCATCCTCGTCCAGATGCCCGTTCCCGACCACGTTGATTCACAGCAGGTCCTCCGCGCCATCGACCCGAAAAAGGACGCGGACGGCTTCCACCCGGAGAACGTCGGCATGCTCGTGGCGGGCCACCCGCGCTTCAAACCCTGCACGCCCCACGGCGTCCAGAAACTCCTCGAATCGGTGGACGTGGACCCGGAGGGCAAGGACGTCGTTATCGTCGGCCGGTCGAACATCGTCGGCAAACCGCTGGCGAACCTCCTCATTCAGAAAGCCGAGGGTGGCAACGCGACTGTGACGGTGTGCCACTCGCGCACCGACGACCTCGCCGCGAAGACCCGCGATGCGGATGTCGTCGTCGCGGCCTGCGGCGTCCCCGAACTCATCGACGGGTCGATGCTCTCCGACGGCGTGACCGTCATCGACGTTGGCGTCAACCGCGTGGATGCGGATAACGAGAAGGGCTACGAACTCGTCGGCGACGTGGACTTCGACAGTGCGAAGGAGAAAGCGAGCGCGATAACGCCCGTTCCGGGCGGCGTCGGCCCGATGACGCGTGCGATGTTGCTCTACAACACGGTGAAAGCCGCCGGAGAACAGGCGGACGTCGAAGTCGAACTTCCTTAGTCGTCGAAGTACCGGCCCGACTACGCCAATCGAGACAGCGTGTCCCGACTGCTCGCGAGGGCGTCCATATCGTCCTCGTCGAAATACCGCGCCAAGTCGCGCGCCGCCGAGACGAGCGCCTCGGCGGTGTCGATATCGACTCCGCCTTCGAGCGCCTGTGCGCGACGGACGTGTTCACCCAAGGTTTCGAGCGTGTTCCGTCCCTCGCGGTCCACGTCGTGTTCTCTCGCCCACTCGCCCATCTCACCGTGGTATTCTTTGAGCGATTCCGCGTCCGCCAGCCCTCGCACCTCGTAAATCGACTCCGGGAGGTCGCGGGCGTCCGGGCGTTCACCCTCGTCGGCACCGCGGAGGAGCGAGAAAAAGTATATTTCCTCGTCGTCGGTCATCCGCATCGACCGGCTGAACAGTTGTCCGGCGTGTCGGAGCTCGTTCGCCGCGAGGTAGGTGTCGTCGAGCGGGAGGAGTTCGCCCCCGCTGATGAATCCGCGCTTTCTGACGTACTCGCCCGCCTCGTCGGCCGCCCTGTTTGCGACCTCGCGCGCCGGTTCCCGGTCCAGCGCGTCGCGTATCTCGGCCAGTTCGAGGGTCGCCGGACTGTCGGTGTGTTGCATCCTGTTTTCGTCCAATCCGACGCTCTGCATGCTCTCGCAGTTCGGACAGGCGACGCTCCCCGTCTCGTAGTACGACCACTGGGTCCCGCAGTTTTTACACTCGCGGGTTCCGCGGACTTTCATGTCCACCGATTGCGCTTCCGGGGTGAAAACTCTCACGCGCGACCCACCGCTCCCCTGACTTCGGCTTCCACCGACTTCGCCACCCCGTGGATTTATCAGCGGCGGCGAACTACGTGCAATCACCATGTCGAGTGAAACTCGCTCGGAGGATAGAGTAAGTCGCCCCGTCGCGGCTGGTCGAGAAATTCTCGGCCGCACGTACTGCTGATTCTGCGGAGTGTTCGGACAGGTCGAACGAGTCGCCCGTTTCCGGAGAGACGACAGTCTCTGCCGAGAGCACGGACGACGGCGTGTCGCTGACCGTTTTCGGAGAGAAACACGACCTCTCCAGACGCGAGGCCGACCAGTTACGCGAGGCGCTCGGTCAGGCGCTGACCGAACGCCGCGAGTTCTTCCGCACGGCCGGGGAGCACCGCGACGACGGGAGCTACGTCGTCTCGCGTCGCGGTGCCGACTCCGCCGGGCACCGAAAGGTGTTCGAACGGTTCGACGCGCTGGTGGACCTGTACGAGCGACTTCCGGGGACGTTCACGGCCGAGACGGTGGGCGAACGGGGACTGACCGGCGGACGACGGCACATACTCGTTCATCACCTCACCGAACATCCCGACTTCGACTGCGAACTCGTCTCCCGGCAACCGCTCACGGCGCGAAAGGAGAGCGATACCGGCGACGGAAGGACGAACCCTCCCGAGGAGGACGAAGTGGAGAACTGAGTTACCGGGTGGTGAACGCTTTTCGGGATGGACTGCTTCGTCCCGCGTATGTCACGACAATCAGCGCCGCGACCATCCACGTTCTCCATCGTCGCACGCGACCCGGAACAGGACGCCGTCGGCGTCGCCGTCCAATCGAAGTTCGTCAGCGTCGGGAGCGTCGTCCCGTTCGTCAGCGCGGACGCGGGTGCCGTCGCCACCCAAAGCTTCGCCAACGTCGCGTACGGCCCGGACGGACACGACCTCCTCCGACGGGGGAAGTCCGCGAAGGAGGTCGTGATGGAACTCACCGGCGCGGACCCGGAGTTCGAGTCGCGGCAACTCGGCGTCGTGAAATCGCCGGTTGCCATGCGAGACCAGGGTATCGACGACGCGGGGGAGGAGGGTGAAACCATCGCGGCGTTCACGGGCGCGGACTGTTTCGACTACGCGGGCGACATCCAAGGCGAGCACTACACCGTCCAGGGAAACATCCTCGAAAACCGCGAGACGCTCGAAGCGATGGCGGACGCCTTCGAGGAAACCGAAGGCGGCCTCCCCGAACGGCTCATCGCCGCGCTCCACGCGGGCAACGACGCCGGTGGCGACAAACGCGGCGAGCAGAGCGCCGCGCTGTACATCGCCAAACCCCAAGGCGGGTACGAGGGACGCAACGACCGTTGGGTGGACGTGCGCGTGGACGACCACGAGACGCCCATCGACGAACTGGAGCGCGTGTTCAAAATCTACGACGTGACCCTGCTGGAGCGCGAGGAACCCGACGAAACGCGGGATTTGAGCGACGGCACGGCGGAACAGGTGGCCGAAACCCTCGCCGACCTCGGCTTTTTCGACGGCACACCCTCGGGGACGTTCGACGACGACGAACGCGACGCCCTCGAAGACTTCCGGGGGATGAACAACTTCGAGAATCACTCGATTCCCGTGCTGGAGGACGCGCTCGCCCGAGGGTGGGACGACGCCGACGGGGACGGCGAGGAGCGGATGGTCGATGCCATCTGGCACGGCCTGTCCCGACTCGACAGAAAATAGCGCGACGAAACCGGGTGGCGGCGTTTCGACCGACGACCGTTATCGCGCCGACACGCATAACCGACAGAACCACGAAACGACGCGATATGCGCGACGAAGAAGAGATCCGCGAGCAGTACGAGTTCCTCAAAGAACAGCTCGAAAGCGACGATATGAACCACCAAGGAATCCGAGAGATGTTTACGCACTACAAGCGGGCGTTGGGGTGGACGCTGGAAGAGGAGTACATCTAACTTTTTTCCATCCGGTTGACGGCAGTTATCGAAATCGTTACCTTTAAGTCATTACGCCGTATTGTTGCAGTTGACGCTTCGCTTTGGAGGGCCGAAGCGTCAGCGGGGACCAATTCAGGGCGGCAAGCGGTACGCGGGGTCTTTTCGCCCCCGCGTGTTCCGCTTTCCTTTCGAAAACAAACTCGCAAGCGACTGCTTCGTACAGACCACAGATACCAACGACCAGTCATTTCTCTCGTTCGACCGGAAACAGAGACCGACACCGAACCGCGCGCCGCGGGCGGACGAAAACGAACGCCGAATCGTAGCGCTCAGACGACGGTCAGCGTTTCGGTCATATCGCCGACCGAAAGCTGATACTCGCCCGTATCGACGACCAGTTCGCCGCGGGAGAACACGTCGCCGAGGACGGTGGCGAGCGGGAGCACCGTCGAACGAATATCGACGCGAGTCGTCTCGCCCGCGTCGAGGGAAACGCGCTCGAAGCCGACGACGACCTGCTGTGGGTAGAGCACCTCGCCGTGCTCGCGGGTGCCGTAGACCGGGACGACGGTTTCGCCCGCCCTATCGCCCGTGTTGTGCACCGAGACGGAGACGGTTAGCTCGTCCGTCGCCGCCTTTTGCGGAAGCTTCGGCGGGCGGACTTCGAGGTTGCCGTACTCGAACTCGGTGTAGCTCATGCCGTGGCCGAACGGGAACAGCGGCGTCTCGTGTGATTGCGGCGGTTCCGTATTGCCCTCCTCGTTGAACTCGTCGGGCGGGAAGTTGTTATGGAGGTTGAGCAGTTGACCGGTTCCCTTCGGCCACGTGAACGGTAATCGGCCGCTCGGATTGGCGTCGCCGAACAGGGTGGCGGCGACCGCCGGTCCCGCCGCGGTTCCGGGCAGATACGCCATCAACGACGCCGAGAGGTGGTCGAACACCGACGTGCCGCGCGGCCGACCGGCCATGATGACGCCCACCGTCGGCGTTCCCGTCTCCGCCACCGTCTCGACCAGTCGCCGTTGTGCGTCCGGGAGGGCGAGCGTGTCCGTGTCGCCCTGCTCTTCCGCGTACGGTCCCTCGCCGAGGACGGCGACGACCACATCGGCACACTCCGCCGCCGCGCGGACGTCGTCTTCGTTCGATAACTCGTGCAGTCCGGTGGGGACGTGCGTGACCGACGTGGAACCGGGTGCCGCCTCGGAGATGCCGTCGAGAACGGTGGTCGCGGGTGGCTCGATGTCGCCGACGCCCTGCCATCCGAGCGACCAACCGCCCATCTGGTTCGCCACGCTGTCGGCGCTCGGTCCGGTGACGAGGACCGACCCCGTGTCGGAACCGAGCGGTAGCGTCCCGTCGTTGGTGAGCATGGTCATCGATTCCGTCGCCACCTCCCGTGCGAGGTCACGGCCCTCGGAGACGACGCCCTCTACTTTCTCGGGTTCGGCGTACGGGTCGTCGAACAACCCGACGTTCTCCTTGAACGCGAGGATGTTCGTCACCGCCTCGTCGATGCGCTCCATCGAGACGCTTCCCTCGTCGACGAGTTCGATGAGCCGTCGCTGGTAGCCCTCGGCGTCGTCGCCCTCGATGCTCGCTGCCGGAACCATGTACATGTCGATACCGGCGTTGATTCCCAACCGGGTCGCCTCCTTCAGGTCCTCGGCGAAGCCGTGGACCTTTATCATCCGGAAGAAGTCGTGCCAGTCGGAGACGACCATCCCCTCGAAGCCGAGTTGGTCGCGGAGGATGTCGATGAGGAGTTCCTTCGAGGCGTGTGCGGGGACGCCGTTCAACGATCCGCTGTTGACCATCACCGTCTCCGCTCCGGCGGTGATTCCCGCGGCGTAGGGCGGGAGGAAGGTACTCGCGAAGGTGCGATAGGGCAACAGAGCAGACGTGCGGTCGTTCCCGTTCGCCGGTTCCGAGTATCCGGCGAAGTGTTTGACGCTGGCACCGGTTCGCTTGTAGCCGTTCGTCCGCTCCTCGTATCCCCGGACCTTGGCGGCGACCAACTGGGACGCGAGGTACGGGTCCTCGCTGAATCCCTCGTAGAATCGTCCCCAGCGCGGGTCGCGCTGGAGGTCGGCGACAGGCGAGAAGTTCCAGTGCGTGCCCGTGACGCGCATCGTCCGACTCGTTATCGACGCCATCTCCTCGGCGGCGTCCGCGTCCCACGCCGCGCCGACGCCGTGGTTGTGCGGGAAGATGGTCGCGCCCTGAATGTTGTTGTTGCCGTGAACCGAATCGATGCCGTAGACGAAGGGGACGCCGAGACGGGTGTCCTCGACCATCGCCTTCTGGCGCACGTTGCTTTCACGAGCCACTTCCTTCGGGTCGAACGACGGCAGATACATGAGCGACCCGGGCTTGTATTTGCGGAGCGCTTCCGCCGGATTCTCCGACTGAATCTCGCTGGCGGCCATCTGCGTCATCTGTCCCACCTTCTCTTCGAGCGTCATCTCGTCGACGAGGTTCGCCACCCGGTCGCTGGGCGCGGTCCGACCGGTGGCAACCGCCGATTCACCGATGTACCCCGCGAGGGCCGCTGCCAATGCGATTCCTCCGGAATGCTGCATGAAATCCCGCCGCGACGAACCATTTGTGGTATCCTTTCGCATGCTCCGAAACCTGAGAAAGGTGAGTGGATAAAATTTTTTCTCTACAAAATATTAATTTCCCATGATTAGATGGATTTTTTGAACAATACCGACTAATCACCACCACACTCGATAAAATGGAGACTACCGATGCCACCCGAAAATCGCTATCGAGGGTGAGCGCGGCCGATTCAGGTCACTCGATTTCGAGCGTGCCGTCCGTGTCGTCTTGCCCTTCCTTCCATTCGAGTTCGAACTCGACGCTGAGTTCGTTTCGTCCGGAGGCCGAACTCTCCCGTTCGGCCTTCACTTCGAACGACGGGCGGCTCGGCGGGTCGAGCGTCACCGATTGACCGCCTGCAGTCAACGTTATGGCTTCCCCGCCGTCGAGTTTGTCCGCGACGGTTCGGAGATAGTCGGCGATGTCGCTGCGGCTCTGTGTTTCCTCGGTTTCGAACAGAACTTCTTCTGGCATGGTACTAGAAACGACGCGGACGGTGATAAGTCCAATCCCCCGAACCACATCGTGTGCCGACCTCCGAAACTGTCGGAACCGATATCCTTATGGCGAACAGACACATCGGCGATATTGACGATGCACGAGTTGACGGGATTTCAGCGGGACATACTGTACGTAATCGCCGGACACGGCGAACCGCACGGGCTTGCGATTCAGGAGGACCTCGAAGAGTACTACGAGACGGAGGTACACCACGGACGTCTCTACCCGAACCTCGACACGCTCGTCGAGGACGGACTCGTCGAGAAAGGGAAACGGGACAAGCGAACGAACTACTACGCCCTGACCGAGCGCGGCCGGGAACACATCGAAGCGCGCCGCAAGTGGGAAGCGCGGTTCATCGACTAAGCACCGTCGGTCTACCAGTCGGCGTCGTCGCTCTCGCCTGGTGTCGGCGGTTGGACGGCCATCCCGTCGGCGGCCACTGACGAGTCGGGGTCCGTCGGTGAATCCGTTTCTTTCGATTCCGCGGAATCGTGCGGCGGTTCCGGAAACTCCTCCCCGTCACGGAGATACGTCGGGTCCACCGCCCACGGCTGAATGGGGCTTCCGGTGATGAGTTCCGGGAGGACGATTTTCACGAAGTGGACGACGAGCACGAGTATCATCGGTCCGAGGAAGATGCCGTACCACCCGAACAGCAGCGGACCGAAGATGTACGCGAGCATCACCATCCCCACGTGCAAGTTACGCCCCGAAACGTACGGTCGCAACACGAGGTCAGGGATGGTGTCCACGATGACGAACGAGACGAGCGCGAACACGGCCGGGAACCAGAGAAGGCCTGGGTCGCGGGCCATCAACGCCTCCGCGCCGATGACGCCGGTCACCGGGAAGTAGACGAGTTTCATCCCGACGACCGGAATCAGGCTGGCGACGCCCGTCAACAACCCGACGACGGTCGGGTACGGAATTCCTATTCCGGGTGGGGCCGCCATATCGAGGAGGTTGTAGGAGATAGCCCCGATGGTCCCCGTCATGAAGGCGTTGAGGATGTTGCCGAAGAAGATGCTGTTGAAGTCAGAATCGACGCGGTGGACGTACGCTTCGAGGACGCCGCCGGTGTCCGCGAAGGTCCGATGGAACCACCGCGAGAGTTTGTGGTCGTCACGAAGCAGGTAGAACGCGATGGCGATCATCACGAACAGATGCAGGGCGGCGTTCCCGACGAAGGCGAGGTATTTGTACGTCGAACCGAACGCCTGCTCGATGAGCTTCGTGTTGTCCGCGTTTTCGAGGAGTTGTTCGGGATTCTGGGCGAGCCTGGAGATGTCCCCGTACTGCTGTACCGGTTGGGGAAGCGCGCCGAGATTGGCCGTCCGCGCGACCGTCGTCAGTTCGTGAAACGCGATGATGAGGGTGTACGCGACGAGCAAAATCGCGGGGAGAGCGAGCACGAGTAACGCGACAGCGGCGGCGAGGCTCCGCGGGCGAATCCGTCGCTGGAGCCGCCGATACACCGGCCGCGTCGCGTAGTAGAGAAACAGACCGAAGACAAACGTCCCGATGAACGAGTAAATGACGAACAGCGCCGCGAGGCCGAGCATCCCACCACCGGCCCACCACGCCGCACGGGATTTGTCAATGTTCCATCCGGAGACCATACAACAGAAGTTTGCGGGCCGGGCTTAAAGATTTCGCGCCCGAAACGGAGATAGCAACAACCCTTTTAACCGACTACCGGCGTAGTACGGGGAGTGTCCGGATTCGAAACCTTGGTCGCGTCGGCTACGTTGGACAGCGATGTCGTCCGTATCGCGCTCGCCGGAGCGCTCGGTCTCTTCCTCGGGTTGGAGCGCGAATGGTCCCAGAAGTCCGCCGGGATTCGGACGTTCACGCTCATCAGCCTCCTCGGCGCGGCGTTCACTATCATTAATAAAGACGTGTTGCTCGCGCTCGGCGGCCTGCTCGTCATCGTCCAAGGGATTCTGCTCGCGGTACAGGGATTGATGGACGACGACGAGGACACCGGCCTGTCGCTCACAACGTCGGTCTCGATGCTCGTTACGTTCGGCGTCGGCGTGCTGGTCGCGGAAGGCTACATCCTCGTCGGCGTCACCGTCGCCGTCGTCTCGTCGCTCCTGCTCGTGTTGAAGCGCGAACTCCACTCGTTCGCGTGGGGGATGTCACGCGAGGAACTCCGCTCCGCCGCGGAGTTCGCCATCCTCGCGTTCGTCATCTACCCGCTCCTCCCGCCCGGCGAAGTCGGGTTCGGCGGCGTCACGTTGAGCCCCCGTCTCATCTGGTTGATGGTCGTCACCGTCGCCGGTATCGGCATCGCGAACTACGCAGTCGTCGAGACGTACGGCGGTCGCGGGATCGCGGTCACCGGCTTTTTCGGCGGGTTGGCGTCCTCGACCGCGGTAGTCGGCACCATGCTCGACCACGTTCGCCAGCGACCCGAAGCGGCCACCTACGGCGTGGCCGCCATCCTCCTCGCCGACGCCGCGATGGCGCTCCGAAACCTCGTCATCGCGCTGGCGTTCACCCTGGGCAATCCCGACAAGACGCTTTACGGTGCCATCATCCCGCTCGGAACCATCATCGTCGGCAGCGTCGCCATCGCGGCCTACACGGCCGACTGGTCGCAGGAGATGGACATCGACTTGGAAAGCCCGTTCTCGCTCGGAAACGCGCTCGGGTTCGGCGCCATCTTCCTGCTCGTCGTGGTCGGCGGCGCGGTGGCGAAAAGCCAGTTCGGACAGGCCGGATTCTACCTCACCGCGCTCCTCTCCGGACTCGTGTCGAGCGCGGGCGTGACCGCCTCCGCGGTGACGCTCTACAGCGGCGGGAACCTGAGCCAGCAGACCGCCGTCTTCGGCATCCTGCTCGCAACCGCATCGAGCATCCTCGTCAAGGCGGCGCTGACCATCTCCGCACCGAACCGGACGTTCGCCTACCGAATCGCCGTCTGGAGTACGGTGCTGCTCGCCGGGGCGGGGGTCACTGCCATCGCCGCTGTCGTGTGAGGACACACAACGAACTTTTTAAAATGGGGCTATCCGTACCCGCTACATGGACCGAGAAACGGCCGAGCCACAGGTTCGGGACATGCCGGGCCAAAAAGCACGAGAATGGGCAGACTACCATCACCAGTTCGCCGCCCCGACGACGTACGTCTACGATTTCGTCTGGGACCTGACCGAAGACGCCGAAGGACCGTTCTGCACCGACGTGGACGGCAACGTTCTCCTCGATTTTACCAGCCACGTCGCCGCCGCGCCGCTGGGGTACAACAACCCCAAAATCATGGACAAAATCGACGAGTTCCCGCTCCCCGACCCGACGAAAATCGCCGGACAGGACTTCTACGCCGCGGGCGGGTGGCCGCCGGAGGACCCCGAGTTCCCCGGCCCGACGCAACTGATGGAGCGACTCGTCGACGTGACGAGCCACTACGACATGGACACCGTGTTCCTGTCGAACTCCGGCGCGGAAGCCGTCGAGAACGCCATCAAAATCAGCTACAACCGCGGCGGCCACCGCGCGTTCAACTTCGACGGCGCGTTCCACGGGCGGACGCTCGGCGCGCTCTCGCTCAACCGCTCGAAAGTCGCCCACCGCAAGGGCTACCCCGAGATTCCGGGCATCGTGAGCGTTCCGTACTGCTCCTGTGAGGGGCAGTGTGAGTGTGGCTGGAAGACGAACGGACCGGGTGGCAACGTCATCGCCGACAAACTCGACCCCGGCCAAGGCGTCATCGACCCCGAAGAGGTCTCCTACATCATCCTCGAACCGGTACAGGGAGAGGGCGGCTATCGCGTCCCGAACGACGAGTTCATCCGCGACATCGCCGAGATTCAGGACACCTACGACATCAACGTCATCGCCGACGAGATTCAGTCCGGCATGGGTCGGACGGGCGAGATGTGGGCAGTGGACCACCTCGACCTCGAACCCGACGTCATCACCAGCGCGAAGGCGCTGCGCGTCGGCGCGACCATCTCGCGCTCGGACGTGTTCCCCGAGGAGAAGGGCCGACTCTCCTCCACGTGGGGTGCTGGCGACGTGCTCTCGTCGCTCCAAGGAGCGCTCACTATCGACGCGATTCACGAACACAACCTGCTCACCAACGCCGAGGAGCGCGGCCGACAAACGCGCGAACTCATCGCCGACGCCGCGCCGGAATCCGTGGTCGACGTGCGCGGCCGAGGCCTGATGCTCGCCGTCGAATTCGACACGAAGGACCGACGCGAAGCGGTCGTCGACGCCGCGCTCTCTCGCGGCCTCCTCACGCTCGGCTGTGGTTACAAGACGCTCCGTCTCCTCCCGCCGCTCGACGTGACCGAGCGCGAAATCGACCTCGGTGTCAACATCCTGCTCGACGCCATCGAGGACGTCGCGTAACGCTATGTCCGTCCGTGACGTTTCTCCCGTATGAGCGTCATGGCAGACCTGTCGATTTCGGGTGAGGAGTTCGTTCTCGGAACCGCCCTGCATACTCACGCCGACGTTCACGTCGAACTGGAGCGCGTCGTCCCGTCTTCCCAACAGGTACTCCCGTTTTTCTGGGCTATCGGGACCGATTTCGAGACGTTCGAGCGAGACGTGCGTGGCAACCCGAACGTTCAATCGCTCGTGGCGTTGGACAGGATAGAGGGGCGCGTCCTCTACCGGGCCGAATGGAGCGAGGAAGTCGAGAGTTTCATCCACGGCATCGCGGCGGTCGGTGCGACCATCCTCGAAGCCACCGGCGACCGAGTCTGGCGGTTCCGACTTCGGTTCCACGACCACGCCGCGCTGTCGGAGTTCCACGACTACTGCGTGGCCCACGACATCCGTTACACGCTGGACCGGGTCGCGACGGATATCGCGGTCGAACGCGAAGAGTTCGGGCTGACGCAGGAGCAACGCGAGACGCTCGTGTTGGCCATAGAAGAGGGATACTTCGACGTCCCCCGCGGCGTGACGCTGACCGAACTCGCCGCGGAACTCGGGGTCACACAGCAGTCGGTCTCGGAACGCGTTCGGCGCGGAACCGGAACCGTACTCGAAGCGGCGCTCCTCGAAGCGGACGGGAATCGATAACGAACCACGTAAAAGAGGGCTGTAATAACAGGCAATTCTCTATTTGTCACCCCACACTTTCGACCAGACGATGGTGGAAGCGCCAAACGACCGACGACGGACCGAGGCCACAGCGTCAGTAAATCGTTCGACGACCGTCAGCGATACGGTGGAGTCTCTCGGGCTTGGAGTTCTCCTTCACATCCCACCGGAGATACACGACGTGTTGGCGGCCGAACCGCGACAGGAAATCGTCGCGTACCTGTACCGAATCGAACGGGAGGTGGCCATCGCGGAACTGGCCGACTACCTCGCCGCGGCCGATAGCGAGTTCGACCGTCAGCGCGTGAAAACGAACCTCTATCACACGCACCTCCCGAAACTCGACACGGCCGAATTTATCCGGTGGAACCGTGAGAGCGGGATGGTGCGGCTCGTCCGTTAGAACTGATAGCGGCGCTCGTCGTCTCGCTGGGGGAACTGGTCTGCGCCCGTCATTTCTTCGAACGTCATTCCCGAGAGATACTCGTCGTACGTGACGTCGTACGCGCTTCGGAGGTGGAAATCGAGGTTGCCCGTCTCCACCGTCGTCTGAAACAGCATGTGTATCGCACGGCGGACGATCTCCTCGGGGTCGTCGGTGTCGAACGCGGTCCCGAGCATGGCGAGTTCGTTGCGCGTTTCGCGGTCGAGCGAGACGGAAAATTCCTCGTCAAGCGATGAATAGGCGGTTTGCACGTCGTCCGTCAGGTCGTCCAGACTCATTGCCGTGAGGTTGGTCGGGAGTCGGATACGGCTTTCGTTCTAGAAGCGCTCCTCACAGAGCCGACAGACGTCCCTGCTGGCGAAATTACGGGCGTCACAGTTCGGACAGATGATGTAGTGATACGACTGGGGACTCGACTCGCGCGCCGACCGTTTCCCCCGACTCTCTTGGAGCGACATTCCCATCCCGGCGAGCATGAACGTCCCACCCATGGCGACCCACACGGACGGACCGCGGGCGAACACGAGCGGTGCCACCGGAACGACGATGATGGCGACACCGATGAGGAAAAGCGTGGAGGGCCGTACGTGCATCTTGCGGAGATTACGACGACCGTGCAATAAGCCTTCAGATTACACTCCGCTGTGCCAAATATTGTCGTGAACCGCACGATGACGGGGGGAGTTCACGTTCCGAAAACCGCTAGCGTAAAACGCCTCCGTCCGAAACCGCCACTGATGACCGACACGGCGTGGTCGATTCCCGACATCGACGCGGTGCGCGACGCCCTCGTTTCGTGGTACGAGTCCGACCATCGGACGTTCCCGTGGCGCGAGACGGACGACCCCTACGCCATCCTCGTCTCCGAGGTGATGAGCCAACAGACGCAACTCGGCCGCGTGGTCACGGCGTGGGAGGCGTTCCTCGACCGCTGGCCGACCGCCGCCGACCTCGCGGACGCGGACCGCTCCGCTGTCGTGGGATTCTGGACGACCCACAGTTTGGGCTACAACAACCGCGCGAAGTATCTCCACGAGGCGGCGAACCAAGTCGTCTCCGAGTACGACGGCGCGTTCCCCGAGACGCCGGACGAACTCCAGAACTTGCAGGGCGTCGGACCGTATACCGCCAACGCCGTCGCCTCGTTCGCGTTCAACGACGGGGACGCCGTGGTCGATACCAACGTCAAGCGCGTCCTCTATCGGGCGTTCGACGTACCGGACGACGATGCCGCCTTCGAGGAGGCCGCGAGCGAACTCATGCCCGACGGGGAATCGCGCGTCTGGAACAACGCCGTCATGGAACTCGGCGGGGTGGCGTGCGAGAAGACGCCCTCCTGTGACACCGCGGGCTGCCCGTGGCGCGAGTGGTGTCACGCCTACGAGACGGGCGACTTTACCGCCCCGGACGTCCCCACGCAACCCAAATTCGAAGGCTCGCGGCGACAGATGCGCGGCCGCGTCGTCTCGATTCTGAAGGAGTACGACGAACTCCCGCTCTCGAAACTCGGCCCCCGCGTCCGCATCGATTACGGCGGCGACTACGGCGAGGAGTGGCTCCGTGAGTTGTGTTCGGATTTGGCAGACGACGGGTTGGTTGAGGTGGAGGAGCAAGACGAGTGGGTCGCGCGACTCAGACGGTAGGGTCGCGCTTCTCGATGATTTCTCGGAGGATAGACTCGGCGTCCCGAAACGTCGCTTCGTCCTCGAATTGCAACCGCTCCGGCGGGTCGTAGACCAGCGACATCGCGCTCATCAGCGCCCGTCCGACCGCCCCCGGAATCGGGTTCGGTTGCCACGTGAGCGAGAGCGTTCGTTCGTCCTCGTTCGCGCGCACTGTTTCGAGATTCGACAGGCCGTAGCAGCCGCGGGTCCGAAGGCGTCCGCCTTCCACGCAGAGGGACGTGCCGGAGATGGAATAGTTTCGACCATCGCCGGTCCACTCGACGCGCGTTTTCTCCGGCAGGACGCAAGCCCGGTGCTTCGCCAGCGCATCGTCCACCGCATCGACGAACGACTCGTCGGGCGCGTTCAGCCAGCAGAGCGAGTGGTGTGGCACGGCGAAAAAGAGCCACTCGTCGTCGATGGTGAGCACCACGGTATGGAGGAAGAAGGCGCCGCTGTCGCCGTCTTCGAGCGACCACAGGTCGCGGAATTCGGCGCTGGCGTCCGGGAGGGAAGCGTGATACCACGCGCCCGGATGCTCGTCATCGACCCACGAGAGCGAGTCGCGCACCGCGTTCCACGTCGTTCGACAGCGCGGCGCGTCCGGGAGGTCCATCTCCAGTTCGTCGTGGTCGATGCCGACGTAGCCGTCGGTGGCGCGGTCGAGTGCGAGTTCGAAAATCGCACCCGCCGACCCGTGGAAGTCGGCAGCCGTCAGCGTGTGGGAGGGTTCGAAGGTCGTCGTGTCTGGGGGATTCGCGGCCATCGTTCGGAACCTCGACACGGACGTTCGCCGACAACGTATTTCGCTCTGGCGCACCCATGTCATGGTATGACGAACCAACCTCGGGTCGTGGCCATCTGCGGCAGTCTCAACGAGAAGAGCACCACCCGGGTCGCGCTGCAAAACGCGCTCGTCGGGGTGGAATCGGAGGGCGGGACCGGCGAACTGCTCGACTTGCGCGAGTTCGACCTGCCGCTGTTCGACCCCTCGAACCGGGACGCTGGCGACGCCGCGGAACTGAAACGTCGCGTGCGCGAGGCGGACGCGGTCATCCTCGGGACGCCGGTGTACCACGGGTCGTACTCCTCGCCGCTGAAGACCGCGCTCGATTACTGCGGGTTCGACGAGTTCGAGGGGAAAACGGTCGGCTTGCTCGCGGTGGCTGGCGGACGATTTCCCATCACGGCGATGGACCACCTCCGGTCGGTCTGTCGGGCGCTGGACGCGTGGGTGCTCCCCTACGAGGCCGCGATACCGCGCTCGCACAGCGCGGTGGTGAACGGCGCGTTCACCGACGCGGAGTTGGAAAGCCGGGTCGTCGCGCTCGGGCGACAGATCGTCCTGTACGCGAACATCGAACCCTGCCCGGAGAGTTTCGAGAGCGGGGAAAATATCGGCGCGGTCGATTGAATGAGCAATCCTTTTGCCGTCGGATTGAGCGCCATTCGAGCATGCACAAAATCACGAACAGCGGGTGGGTCGAGGTCATCACCGGCTGTATGTTCTCCGGGAAGACGGAGGAGCTACTTCGGCGGCTTCGTCGCGCCGAAATCGCGGGGCAAGAGGTGGCGGTGTTCAAGCCCGCGCTGGACGACCGCTACGGCGAGGATACCGTCGGCTCGCACGACGGCAGTTCGTGGGAAGCGACCGTCGTCGAACCGGACGACGACGGCGTGTGGTCGATTCCCGACGGGTTGAACGGCGAACAGGTCGTCGCCATCGACGAGGCCAACTTCTTCTCCGAGGAACTCGTCTCGGTCTGTGAATTTCTCGCGGAGGACGGGCGACGCGTCGTCGTCAGCGGGACCGACCAGACGTTCCGCGGCGAACCGTTCGACCCGGTTCCGCAACTCATCGCGCTGGCGGAGTACGTCGAGAAACTACAGGCAATCTGTGCGACGTGCGGCGAACCCGCGACGCGAAATCAGCGTCTCATCGACGGCGAACCGGCGCACGTGGACGACCCGACGATTCTGGTCGGGGCACAGGAGTCCTACGAAGCGCGGTGTCGGAACTGTCATACCCTTCGGAGCGAGTAGAGGGAACCGTGACGCAGTGGGTCGAAAATCCGACCGGTGGACGCGACCGCGGACCGCAGGCTATCGTCCGCGCGTGGATAGAGGTTCTCGTGCGGCCGCGCCGCTTTTTCCGAACCGGCGTCGCGCCGGGCGACCAAGCCCCGGGAATGGTGTTCGGCGTCCTCGTAACGCTGATAGAGGTCGCAACGCGGATGGCGACCGGCGACTTGACAGTCGGCACCATCGCGGGAGGACCGCTCCTCACGAAACTCCTCGCGCTGGCGTTGGTCGGATTGTTCATCGCGCCCGCCGTCCTCCACCTGACGGCGGCGTTACAGACGGTCATCCTGATGCTGCTCGTTCCCGAACGCGGCGGCATCAGTGAGACGGTACAGGTCCTCGGGTACGCGGTCGCACCCTGCCTGTTGGCCGGACTTCCCATCCCGGAGCTACGTGCAGCCTGTACGGTCTACGGGGCCGTCCTGCTCGTCATCGGGATGCGCGAAGTTCACAACACGTCCTACCTCCGCGCAGCGGTCGTGGGCGCGCTCCCGGCCGCAGTCGTGTTCGGCTACGGTTTCGGCGGGTTCCGCGCCCTCGTGGTCGCGGTTCCCGGATTGGCGAGCGCCGTCCCGTGGTAATTAAGGGACGGAAGCCGTATCGACGGTATGCTCAACCTACGGCTGGACGATTTTATGGTCGAACTGAAGGACGGTTCGCTGAAGAACGTCGGTCCGACGAACAAGAAAGCGACGGCGAAGCTGTTCGACGTGGAATCGGCGGAAGCACGGGAGTTCGGCGACAAGCGCGTGAAACTGGTGTTCGAGGACGAGGACGGCAACGAGGTGCAAGTCTCGCTGTTTCCCGAGGACGTTAGAAAGATAGCGGCGGACATCGAGCGACTGGAAGACGACAGCCCCGTCTTCGAATAGCGACGGAACGGACGGCCATCCGACCGTCCGGCTCATCGTGTACTATCTTTTCGGCTCGTTAGGGGACAAATAATAATATCGTGGTAGATAGTAGCATGGTGCGACTCACATGTCCATGATTACCGATTCGAACGACGTGGACGGCGACGAGACGCATCTCTCGTCCCCCCACTCGTTCGTCTCCTCGATACGCTTTATCGGCTTCTGGGCGGCGGTCATGCTGCCGTTCCTCTACGTGCCGCTCCTCGTCAATGGGCTCGACACAGTCGGTCAACAACAGACGTTTTTCCTGCTGCTGCTGTTGAACGTGGTGGCGCTCGTCTTCGGCCACCGACACCGCGAACGGGACTGACGAACCCGTAGGATGTTGTTGCATGGTAGCAATACACAGTGTCACGTGATTAGACGGAGTATAACTATGGCTTTCATCGTCGAAGTCGTGGGCATGTCCCAGTCAGCCATGCGCATTGGTTGCCCGCACTGTGGCTCGGCAGCGAACGTGGACCTCGGCCGTCGAAGACGCGTCGAAGCGTCGTCCGACGACGACCAGTTGAAGGGGAAACTCGTTCACTGTCATCACTGCGGCGACGACTTTTCGTTCTATTACTACTAAGCCGACAGGTGGCGCACGGTCGGTCGCGTCGCGTTCGGCGTTCCAAACAGTATGAATAATAATTTCGAACAACGAACGGCTCCATCCGTTACAGTACGTTCGTTCTCGAATCCACAAGTTGATTTTATATTTAAAAATATTGTTTGAATAATGTTTCTTCAACCAGCCCATTGCACGGACCTCCGGGTCGGTCGGCCCGGCGTGACGGGCCGAGAACGGCGTCGGGAATTCGACAACCGTTTTAGGCCGGGACTATTCTTTGCCAGTATAAATGGGTAACTGCGTCATTTGCGGGACGCCTGCTGACGGCCCGATTTGTTCGAGCCACGAGCAGGACGTTCTCTTTGAATTCGAAGGTAGCAGCCCGGAACAGCTCACCTCGGGACGATTTTACAAAGGTACCGTAGACGGCTTCGCCGATTTCGGCGTCTTCATCGACATCGGAAACCACGTAACCGGATTGCTTCACAAGAGCGAGCTCGACCGCAGACTGGAGAGTCTGGATTGGGACCAAGGCGACACCGTGTACGTGGAGGTCATCGGCGTGCGCGACAACGGCAACGTCGACCTCAGCTGGTCGATCCGCCAATCGGAACGCGAGTTCCGCGGCAAACTCATCCAAGACGGGACCGACGTTCACCTCCCGAACGAGGACGCGGGCGACGACGCGGAGCGAACCGAAGACTCGTCCGCCGCTGACGAATCCGACTCCGAGTCGAAATCCGAGTCGAAATCCGAATCGAACGCCGAACCGAAATCCGAACCCACGCCCGAACGCTCGTCGGACCCGTCGGCGACGACCGACGGCTCCGGGAACGCGGTCGGAAGCGCCACGGTGTCCTCCCAGATGGAGGTTCCCGAACGCGTCGCCATCGAAACGCTGGGCGACCGCGTTGGCGACCGCGTTCGAATCGAAGGCGAAATCGTCAGCACGAGCCAGACGAGCGGCCCGACGGTGTTCGAACTCCGCGACGAGACCGCCGTCGTCGACTGTGCCGCCTTCAAGGAGGCTGGCGTTCGCGCCTACCCCGAAGTCGATACGGGCGACATCGCCCGACTGACCGGCGAGGTCGAACTCCGGAACAACGAACTCCAAGTCGAGACGGAACAGCTCGACGCGCTCACCGAGGACGAGAAAGCCACCGTCGAAGGCCGACTGGCGAAGGCGCTCGAAGACGAAGCCCGCCCGGCCGACGTCGAACCGCTCGCCGACGACGCCGCGGTCGAGGCGATTCACGAGGACATCCGCGACGCCGCAAGTACGATTCGCCGCGCGGTCATCGAGTCCCGCCCCGTCATCGTCCGGCACAACGCGAGTGCGGAAGGCTACGTCGCCGGTGCGGCCATCGAACGCGCCGTCCTCCCGCTCGTGCGCGACGAACACGCACGAAGCGACGCCCAGTACCACTACTTCGACCGCCGACCGCTCGAAGACGGGTTCTACGACATGCAGGACGCGACGAAGGACGCGACCATGATGCTCGACAACCGCGAGCGCCACGACGAGAAACTCCCCCTCTTCGTCCTCGTGGACGCCGGAAGCACCGTCGAATCGAGCGACGGACTCTCGCTCCTCGACATCTACGGCGCGCCCCACGTCGTCATCGACACACACTACCCGGACGACGACGTCGCCGAAACCGCGGATAGCGTCGTCAATCCGTACCTCGGTGAGTCGGGCGACAGCGTAACGGCGGGCGTCCTCGGTGCGAACGTCGCGGCCTACGTCAACGACGAGGTGCGCGACGACGTGTCCCACCTCCCGGCGGTCAGCTACTGGGAGGACACCCCGAGCGAGTACGTCGAACTCGCGACGGACGCGGGCTACGACGAGGCCCACGTCACCGCGCTCCGCGAGGCGGTCGCGCTGGAAGCCTACTACCAGTCCTACGAGGACAAACGCGAACTCATCACCGACCTCCTCTTCGAGCACGCGAAGCGCGACCTCGCCGAACACGTCAGCGAGCAGTTCCGCAAGAAGCTCGAAAACGAACTCGACACCGCGGAGCCGAACCTCACGGTCCGCGGCGCGAACGGCGTCACCTTCACCGTCCTCGACACGGACGCCTACACCCACCGCTTCGACTTCCCGTCGTCGTCGGTCCTCCTCGACGCGCTCCACCGCCGCGACATGACCGGCCAGCCCGGCAGCCAGAACGTCACCCTCGGACTGGCGGACGACGAAGTTCACATCCGAAGCGACGGTGCCATCAACGTCCGCGACATCGCGGATTCGGTGCGCGACCGCGCGCCGGAAGCCGGAATCGTCCCCGTCGGCACCCGCGACGGCAAGTTCGAATTCCTCCGCGGCGAGCGCGATGAGGCGCTCGATGCGGTCATCGAAGCCGTCAGTGCAGAGCTGAACTAAGGAACCGCCGGTTCGCGCGGACGTTCGTCTCTTCATCTTTCTCTTTCTGCCCTCACCTCCTCGATCACCACCGTTCCCTTCGTCCACCACGGAATCGGTCGTAGACGACACGCTTATCCGGCGGAATCGACGATTACGTAGCAATGAGTACCGAGACGCCGGACGCCACGGAGACGGAGGCGTTCGAGCAGGTTTGCGAGGAGCTGATAGACCGCATCCTCGCGGGCGACGTGGAGCGCGACGACGTGGAGAGCGCCAAACTCGACGCCTGTTCGGAGTACTCGTCGCCGAAAGTGCCGAAGAACTCCGAGATTCTCGATCACGCGCCGGACGAGCGCCGCGAGGAACTGGAAGCCGTGTTGCGGCGCAAACCCGTCAGAACCGCGTCGGGCGTCTCACCCATCGCCATCATGACCAGCCCCGAGCAGTGCCCGCACGGGAAATGTCTCTACTGTCCCGGCGGTCCGTCCTCGGAGTTCTCCTCCTCCCAGAGCTACACCGGTCACGAACCCGCGGCGGCGCGAGGCGTGCAAAACGATTACGATCCGTACGGGCAGGTCACGCTCCGCTTGGAACAACTGCGACAGATCGGTCACCCCGTCGATAAGGTCGAACTCATCCTGATGGGCGGGACGATGACCGCCCGGAGCCACGACTATCAGGAGTGGTTCGTCAAGCGCGCGCTGGAGGCGATGAACGACTACGACGTAGACAAGGAACCCGAACCGGCGGAGGGGGAAAGCTTCGCCCAGAATCCCGACGAGTACGAGTTCAAATATCTGGAGGACGTCATCGCGGAGAACGAGACGGGCGACATCCGCAACATCGGGACGACGTTCGAGACGAAGCCGGACTGGTGTGACCCCGAGCAGATAAACCGGATGCTCGAGTTGGGCGGGACGAAGGTCGAAGTCGGCGTCCAGACCACCTTCGAGCGCATCAACCGCGAGATGCACCGCGGCCACGGCGCACAAGCGTCCATCGAAGCCAATCAGCGCCTCCGAGACTCGGCGTTCAAGGTCGGCTTCCACATGATGCCCGGCCAACCCGGCATGTCGAAGGAGATGTGCGTCGAGGACTTCCGTCGAATCTTCGAGGACGAGAAGTGGAAGCCGGACTACCTCAAAATCTATCCCACGCTGGTCGTCCGCGGCACCGCGACCTACGACTGGTGGTACAAGGGCGAGTACGAACCGCTCCGCAACGAGGAGGCCGCGGAACTCGTCGCGGAAATCAAGTCGATGATTCCGAAGTACGTCCGCCTCCAGCGCGTCCAACGCGACATCCCGGCGGACTTCATCGACGGCGGCGTGTGGAAGTCCAACCTCCGACAACTCGCCCGCCAGCGGATGGAAGAACACGGCTGGACGTGCGACTGCATCCGCTGCCGCGAGGTCGGCATGAACGACGAAGAACCCGAGAACGTCGAACTCGACGTGATGACCTACGAGGCCGCGGGCGGCACGGAGCACTTCATCAGCTTCGAAGATTTTGACAAGAATCTCCTGCTCGGCTTCTGTCGCCTTCGCTTCCCCGGCGACCCGGTACGCCGCGAACTCGACAACGCCGCCGTCGTCCGCGAACTTCACGTCTACGGCAGCGAGGTCGGCGTCGGCGCGGCGAGCGAGGAAACCCAGCACCAACACCGCGGCTACGGGCGGAAGCTGATGGCAAAGGCCGAGGAAATCGCCGCCGACGCGGGCTACGACAAGGTGAGCGTCATCTCCGGCATCGGCGCGCGGGAGTACTACCGGAACAAGTTGGGCTACCACCAGGACGGCCCGTACGTCAGCAAGCAGGTGTAGTCGCCCGGAACGAGACGCTTTGCGCCTCGCTGTCGTTTTCGATGCGTCAAAAATGGACCCTCGTCCAGCCACGTCGTTCGTCGGTGGCGACGACCGCCTAAAGAGCGGCGCGAGTTGCACAGATTTATAACCGAGAAGAAAAAAGGGATAAACGCCAGTATGCGACGCTTTTCTCGTCGTGTGTTGGCAACAACTGGGACTGTGCGCTTCGTCGCGTGGGAACTGGTCGGACCCACATTGGCTTCCGGAAGCCACCACCCACCCGTCTCGCCTCTCGCCGTCTTCCACCTTCGCAAGTCAAAACCGAAACGTCGTCTCCTATCGAAACACTATCTTCTTCGAGAGCGGTCTCGTTCCGCGTCGTAACTCGAACGTCAGCGACAGCGCTCGGTTTCGAAGAGAATCGGAAAATTGGGCTTGTTTATTCGTCCTTTGTGAAGACGAAAACTAACCGGGATGAGTCGAGCGGTGCGAGACGATTCCCCGTAGTTTTCGTCTTCAGCGAGAACGAAAACGAAGGGCAGGCGATTCGTGAAGTGAATCGCCTGCCGGTTCGTTTACTCGTCCTCGGTCTTAATGTCCGCCGAGAGGCCCTGTGCCATCTCGATGTCCTTCGAGTTGTTGAGCGTCCACGCCGTTCGCTCGGTGACCGCCTCGATGGCTTCGCGGGCGCTCGGGTAGCCGTTGCCGGACTTCTTCACGCCGCCGAACGGCAACTGGACCTCCGCGCCGATGCACGGGAGGTTGCCGTAGGCGAGGCCGATCTCCGCGTTGTCGCGGAAGTAGTTGACCTGTCGGTAGTCCTCGCTGATGATGGCTCCGGCCAGTCCGTAGGGCGTGTCGTTGTGGATTTCGACTGCCTCTTCGATGTCACCCGAGTAACTCATCAGGGCGACGTGCGGGCCGAACACTTCCTCGTGGATGCAGCGCAGGTCGGGACTGTAGTCGATTTCGTAAACGAACGGACCGACCCAGAATCCCTTCTCGTGGTCGTCCGGGATTTCGTCGTCGTCGAGTTCCTCGCGGTCGACGAGCACGTTCGCGCCCTCGTCCTTGGCGAGTTGGTTGTACTTGCCGAACTTCTCGACCTGCTCCTCGTTGACCATCGGTCCCATGAAGGTGTTCTCGTCGAGCGGGTCGCCGACGGAGACTTCCTTCGCGGTTGCGACGTAGCGCTCCTTGAACTCGTCGTAGACGTCCTCGTGGACGATGAGGCGCTCGGAGGAGACACAACGCTGGCCCGTCGTCTTGAACGAGGACATGATGGCGCTGTGAACGGCGACGTCGAGGTCCGCGTTCTCGGTGACGACGATGCCGTTCTTGCCACCCATCTCACAGGCCGCGAGTTTTCCGGGTTCGCCGCCGACTTTGCCCGCGATTTTGTGACCGACTTCCGAGGAACCGGTGAACAGCACGGTGTCCACACGCTCGTCCTCGACGATGGCGTTTCCGGCGTCGCCGAAGCCTTGGACCATGTTGAACACGCCGTCCGGGATGCCCGCGTCCTCGAACATCTCGGCGATTATCTGCCCACACCACGGCGTCTGCTCGGCCGGTTTCCAGACGACGGTGTTCCCTTCGACCAACGCGAGGGCCATGTGCCAGAACGGAATGGCGACCGGGAAGTTCCACGGGGTGATGCAACCGATGATGCCGCGCGGCTTGCGGCGCATGTAGGCGTCCTTGCTCGGAATCTCGCTCGGTACGAGGTCGCCGTGCGGGTGACGGGCGTTGCCCGCGGCCCACTCGACCATGTGCGCGGCTTCAACGACGTCGGCCTTCCCTTCGGAAATCTCCTTCCCACATTCCTTCGTGATGACTTCGCCGAGTTCGTCCGTTCGCTCTCGGAGTTCGTGGTAGATGTCCCAGAGGTACTCCGCGCGGTTAACGTACGAAAGGTCGCGCCACTCCTCTTTCGCCTCCTCCGCGGCGTCGAGGGCGGTCTGGACGTCCTCGGGTGTCCCGCGCTGGAACTCGCCGAGCGACTCCTTCGTCGCCGGGTTGACGCTCTCGAACGTCTCTTCGCCCGCGCCGTCGTGCCACTCGCCGCCGATGTAGTGGCTGTAAACCTGCTCGCTGGCTTGTTGACTCATATCTTCGAGAAGAACTCGGACGGGTACGCTAAAAAAGACTCCCAATTCCTAACGAACGAAGCGGGTTTTATCGGCCCGATGTGATAACCGGCGGCGACCATCACATCGTATTTTTCCTCTCTTCCTTCCCCGAAGTTTCTCTCTTCCTTCCGACTCGTTTTTCCACTATTCGTCTCCCCGTTTCGTTCCGCTACTCGTCTTCCCCTTCCCAGTACCCGACTTCGGCATCGAGCGGGAAGTACCCGGCCAACGTTCGACCCTCGTGGTCCCCCGGTGCCGACCCCGCGAACACGCCGAACTTCCCCGAGTCGGGATACACCGAAACGTCGGGTTCGCGCATGGTCGAGAAACAGAGGTAGCGAAGTTCGTCGTCGGAATCGTTGACGACCCGACGGGCGTACTCCTCGCCGACTGGAAACGCGACGTAATCTCCCGCTTCGAGGCTTGTCTCCTCGTCTTCTGTTCGGAGCGTTCCGTTCCCGTCGAGGACGAAAATCGCCTCCTCGTTGCCGGTGTGGTAGTGATACGGCCACGATTTTTTGCCCGGCGGAAGTTCGTAGAGGCTACACCCCAACTGTTCGCCGCCAGCCATCGCTCCGAGTCGTTTTCGGCGCGCGTGAAAATCCTGGCCGTGTGATTTTTCCTCCCAATCGAGATTCGACTCGTTGATAATTCGCGGTCGCTCGTCGGTCATATCCGTCCGCTCGCGGAGTGCGAACAAGAAGGCACCGGCGAGCGATCATCTGGTTTCCCGTTCAAGTACTGGCGAGCGATTAGCTGGCTTCCCGTTCTTCCCTGTCTTCCGTCTCGGCGAGCTTTTCGATCTCCCCCTTCGCGCTGGCGGCGTCGAAATCGTGGTCGGGGCGGATGTTCACGAAGTCGAGGAACTCGCGGGCAGCGAGGAGTTCTTCGGCCGTGTAATGCTCCCGGGCGGGTACCACGGCGTCACGAGCACCGATGAGCGGCGTGAGCGAGGCGAGCGCACAGGCGAGGTCGTACGACCTCGCCTCGTCGATTCGCTCCCCGTTCACGCTGGTCGCATCGATGAAATATATCTCTCCGTTCGCAACGAGGACGTTTTCGCCGCGCAGGTCGCCGTGTGCGAGGTTGTTTTCGTGCATGCGCGACAGCGCCGCGAACAGGTTCGGAGCGTACGCGCGAACTTCCGTCTCGGGCATCTGCTCGAACGTCTCGAAGTCCGGCAGGTACTCCATCACTAACACGCCGAGGTCGTCGTATTCGAACGACTCTATCGGTGCCGGGACGTTCAGCCCGATTTCGCGCATCTTCCGCGTGGCTTCCAATTCGTGTTCGGCCATCTCCTCCGGCCCGGCGAAGTGCTCGAAGAACCCCTCGGTGCCGCTGGTGAACGCGCCGAGGTTTCGGGCGCTGGTGAACAGCGCGTGCACGAGCGAGTTCTGCCCCGTGGTTATCTTGACGAACCACTCGTCGTCCACGACGCACGGCGTCGAGAGCCAGTTATCCGCGTCGATGAACTCGACGCGAACTTCCTCGCGGTCGTACCGCTCCGCAATCTCCCGAATGACCGCCTCGATGCGCGGCCACTCTATCGTGCCACGAACCAGTCGCCGAATACCCATCGGGGGTTGGTTAGTCCCCCCCATTGATAAAGTCACTCGCTGCACGAGACCCTTCCCTTGTGCTTCGGTGTCCCCACTAACGGAGTGAGTGGGGGCTCGCAACGGCAACGCCGTTGCGGTGGTCCCGTGAACGAAGTGAGCGGGACCTCGCTACAGCTACGCTGTAGCGGTGTCTCCGCGAGTGGAACGAGCGGAGGCTCGAAGCAACGTACGTTGCTTCGGTGTCTTCAGGAGCGGAGCGACTGAAGGCTCGCCATGTCGAAGACATGGCGGTGTCTTTATAGCCAAACCCGCGCAAAAATTGCGCATGGATTTCAACCTTCCCGGCGAACACAAGATGGTGCGGGACACCGTTCGGGAGTTCTGTGACGAGGAAATCGAACCGATTGCACAGGAGATAGAGACCGAACACCGATTCCCCGCGGAGATTTTCGACGAACTCGCCGCTCTCGACATGATGGGCGTTCCCGTCAGCGAGGAGTACGGCGGACTGGGCGGCGACCAGTTGATGTACGCCCTCGTCGCAGAGGAACTGGGTCGCGTGTCCGGGTCCATCGGCCTCTCGTATGCTGCGCACATCTCGCTGGCGTCGAAACCAATCGAGATGTTCGGCACCGAAGAACAGAAAGAGAGGTGGCTGACGCCGCTCGCGGAGGGCGAATACCTCGGCTCGTGGGCGCTCACCGAACCCGGCTCCGGCTCCGACGCCAGCGACATGGACACCACCGCGGAGAAGGACGGCGACGAGTGGGTCATCAACGGCACGAAGCAGTTCATCACGAACGCCAGCGTCGCGGGAAGCGTCCTCGTGAAGGCCGTCACGGACTCCGACGCGGGCTACGGCGGCATCTCGACGTTCATCGTGGACCCCGAAGAGGACGACGGCTTCGAGGTCACGACCGTCTGGGACAAGATGGGACTGAACGCCTCGCCCACCTGTGAAATCCAGTTCACCGACTGCCGCGTTCCCGAGGACCGACTGCTCGGCGAGGAGGGCGACGGCTGGGAACAGACGAAGAAGACCCTCGACGGCGGCAGAATTAGCATCGCCGCGCTCTCAACCGGCATCGCGCAGGGTGCCTACGAGGCGGCCCACGAGTACAGTCAGGAGCGCGAGCAGTTCGGGAAGCCCATCTCGAAGTTCGACGCCATCCGCAACAAAATCGTGGACATGGACCGCAAAATCGAGCGCTCGCGCCTGCTGACCCACAAAGCGGCGTGCAAGTACGACGAAGGCTACTCCGTCTCCCACGAGAGCGCGCTGGCGAAACTCGACGCCAGCGAGTCCGCGCGGAAGGTCTCGGAAGACGCCGTACAGGTTCTCGGCGGCTACGGCTACACCGAGGATTTCGCCCCGCAGCGGTTCCTCCGCGACGCGAAACTGATGGAAATCGGCGAGGGTACCAGCGAGATTCAGCACCTCGTTATCGGGCGCGAGCTGGGACTGTAAGTCGCGCAAAAGAATCTTCGTCGGAAGCTGTTTTTACTCTACCAGACTCCCCACGAGAGCATCGTCCAGACGCCGACCACGAGGACGATGAGCGACACCAATCGCTGGAGCATGTTGCGCGTATCGCTGAACTCGATGTCTCCTTTCGCGCCGTATCTCTCCTTTCGCGCCGTATCGCACTCGCATCTGGTGTCACGCCATCGCACGGGGTTTCAACACGTTCAACGCGCCGATGGCGACGAAGACGACCACGAAGAGGGTGAAGAATTCGGGAGGCATATCGCCACGATTCTCGTTTCGAGGCATAATCTTGTGAGTGGATTGAACACTCTTTCGTGTGAATATCGGACGTGGTAGTAAAAGAAGGTCCGTCAGTACGACGGGCTCTCTTCGCGCTCCCCGTCGCGTTTGTTCACGACGCGGGCGAAGATGAACAGCGCGTCCGAAAGCCGATTCAGGTAGGTGACGGCGGCGTCGTTGATGTCCTGTTCGCTCGCCAGCGCGACGGCCCGGCGCTCGGCACGGCGGCAGACGGCGCGGGCGTGGTGGAGGTTCGCCCCGGATTCGCCCCCGCCGGGGAGGATGAACGAGGTGAGCGGGTCCAGCTCTTCGTCGTAGGCGTCCATCCACGATTCGAGGAGGTCGGCGTGCTCGTCTTTCACCTGTGGGTCGTCCTCGTCGGGGTCCGGGTTGGCGAAGTCGGCCTGCACGATGTGGAGGTGGTTCTGGATTTCGCGGAGGTGGTCGTCCACGTCGTCGTGGCCTGTCGGTCGGCAGCGACCGACGAGGGCGTTCAGTTCGTCCACCGTGCCGTAGGCTTCGATTCGCGGGTCGGCTTTCGAGACGCGGGACATGTCTTGCAGGTCCGTCTGGCCCGCATCGCCGCGTCCGGTGTATATCTTCATGCGAGCGACTGCTCCACGTACTGGACGATTTTGTCGCTTTCGGCCATCATAACGCCCGAATTCTCGTTCACGAGGACGGGAACGGCGCGCTGACCGCTGACGCGTTTGACCTCGTTTCGATCCGAATGGAGCGGCTCGACCCACTCGGTTTCGTACGCGATGTCGGCGTCGTCGAGCGCGTCGTGCACCTTCTCACAGAACGGACAGCCGTCGAGCGAGTACAGGGTTATCGAACTCATACGCGAGCAATGGAACGCGAGCGTAAAGTAAGCTATCGTCGCGGAGTGAACGACCCTATCGTTGCGGAGTGGACTATCGTTGCGGAGTGGCGGATACCTCTTTGCCCATCCGTGTCGTATGTCCGTCGATGGTGGGGAACGACGTCGAGGAGTTCGACTCCCATCGGAGTCGGCCACGGACCGAACAGGGCTATGGCATTCCCGACGAGGAGGCGGGGATGCTCTCGTGGACGTTCGTGCGCGAGCAGATGGCGAACGACGAGTACTACTGGATTTGCACGAATCGACCGGACGGCCACCCTCACGCCCGCCCCGTGTGGGGCGTCTGGGTCGATAACACCGTTCATTGCGGCGGCGGAGAACGGACGCGCTGGGTTCGAAATCTCCAGTTGGATTCCAGAATCGTCGTCCATCGGGAGAGTGGTGAAGCGGTCGTCATCATCGAAGGCACCGCGGAGCGCGTCACCGATACGGACCTCGAAGACAGACTCGATTCGGCCTATCAAGGAAAATACGGGATTCACCACGGAGCGCCGTTCTTCACGGTGCAACCGGAGACCGTCTACGCGTGGAGCGACTACCCGAACGACGCCACGAAGTGGCAGTTCGGATAGTTCCGGGAACAGTCGTGAGTTCGGAGGCCGTCATATTTCCAGAGATGGTTGTGAAATGGGAGGGGGAATATCGAGGTGAGTTGTCGGGAGAAGTTGTTGATTTGTCGAGAGGAGTTGTCGATTTCAGAGATGGTCGTCCGACACCCCACGTTGCCGCTGTAAGAGGGCGGTAGAGGGGGAGTGTGGTGTGAATCGTCGTGGATCGTCGTGAAATATCGATTCGAATGTTGGACGAATAGATATAAGATTGACGGATGGCGTGCTGATGAAATAGTAACGATGACAACCAGTTGTGACCGGGAGGATGATGTGACGATGGGGATGATGCGACGATGGTGTGACGTCGGGAGGACGGCGGCACCGATGAACGGTGACGAGACTAATGAGCACAGTTCGATGAACACCGTACTACTCGATGTTCGACGAACACCATACTGCTCGGTGCACGCAATTCCTGCTACAGTGAGAACAATAGAACTAAATAGCCAATCTCCTAACTGCACCGCAGAAGAGTCGCAAACCATAGGGAGCGACTCGGTCGCGTTCTTACTCCAGCGGAAATTCCACATCACTCAGAGCGAATGGTTGTGAGACTCGGAACGAGAGAAAGTGGTTTTTCGCCCTTTTAATCACTCTACTTCTCCGTTTTTCGTTTATCGGTGCACGAACACACCCCTCCTTCCCGTCCACCCCACACCCCCCAACTTACAGCGGCAACACGGGGTGTCTCAGTGCCAATCCAAATCCACACATATTTAAACAAAGCCGGACTTTACAACGGCAATGCGGTGTCCTCTCGTCGCTTGTGGACGGCCGTTACAGCGGCAATCCGGTGTCGTTACAACGGCAACGAGGGGTTAGGAATAAGCCATAGAACCGTTCTACTGTCGGTATACTAAATTTACAGCGGCAATGAGGAGGTACGTTTATATAATCTCTCCCGACATACGATTCTATAGATGTCCGAGTCAGTGGACTATTTCGGAGACGATACGGCAATCTTCAACGACAAGGAGCTTCTGCAAGTCTCACACCTCCCCGACGGCGACCGAATCATCGGCCGTGAAGACGAACTGCGACGGCTCGGTACCGCGCTCCGTCCCGCGCTGAACGGGAACACCCCCAACAACATCTTTCTCTACGGGAAGACCGGCACCGGAAAATCCCTCTGCACGAAATTCATCAGCCGCCAGATGATGCAACGCGCCGGTCGAAACGACGTCAACGCGGGTTTCGCCTACATCGACTGCCTGCAGGATTCGACCGAGACGCAGGTCGTCCAATCCATCGCCGCGCAACTCAACGACGAGGAACGGAGCGGGACGACCATTCCCGAGCAGGGAATCAGTACCTCGATGTACTACAACCGACTGTGGACCGTCCTCGAAAGCATGTACGACGTCGCCATCATCATCCTCGACGAGGTGGACAAACTCGAAGGAATCGGCGACAAGAGCGGCGACACCGCCGGGGATAACCTCCTGATGAATCTCTCGCGCGCGAACGAGGCCGGGAAGATAGACGACTGTAACCTCGGCGTCATCGGCATCTCGAACAAGATACGGTACAAGGACGAACTGAACGAGCGCGTGAAAAGCAGCCTCTGTGAACGCGATTACGTCTTTCCGCCGTACGACGCCACGCAACTCCGAGAAATCCTCGAATCGCGGCGCGACGCCTTCGTCGATGGCGTCCTCGAAACTGACGTAATTCCGAAGGTCGCCGCGCTGGCGGCACGAGAACACGGCGACGCCCGCAAAGCGATAGACGTACTCCGGTTCGCTGGCGAAGTCGCGGAAGAGGAACGCGAATCGGTGGTCCGGGACGAACACGTCGACGTCGCACAGGACCGCGAAGGAGCGAACCGCATCTCGGAGCTCATCTCCAAGCAGCCACCGCACGCGCGCTACGTGCTGCTCGCGCTCGCCTCGCAGGTCCAACAGTCGAACGAGGAGGACCCCGAGATTCCGAACAAAGTCGTCCAGCACTCCTACCGCCAAATCTGTGAACAGATGGACTCCGAACCCCTGAAGGAACGACGCGTCAGGGATTTGCTCACCGAGTTGGAGTTCCTCGACCTCATCAAACAGGACCAGCGAGGACGCGGGAGGGGAAAGGGCAAACACACGGTAAACAGCCTGTACGACGAGCCAAAACTGGTCATTCAGGCGTGTCAGAACGATTTTTGAGGCGCAAGCGCGCCCGATGACTCATCGGAACGAACGACGAATTCGGCGGACGATCGATGATACTCCGGTCGATGACATTCCGGATTTGGCCGATGCTTCGATAGCTCGTATCGAACGCCGCGTCACGACCGAATACGCGCGGAACACCGGTACGTGAGGCATGCGTGAGGCAAGAATGCAGCGTCCGGCCGTGTCCGACCCCGATCATTTTGTATCGTGCTATGTGGTTTATTTCTCGTGAGGGTACCGGATACCCAGCCACGGTTTGATACCATCTCGCGTCGAACGGCTATCATGACCCGCGCCCAGGAGTTAGTCGAGTATCTCGCGGGGGTCGACTCGCTCGCGGTCGTCTGCCACGACAACCCCGACCCGGACTGCATCGCCAGTGCGCTCGCGCTCTCGATCATCGCCGAGTCGAGCGGTGTCGACACCGTAGAACTCTTCTACGGGGGTGCGATTTCCCACCAGCAGAACCGGGCGTTCGTCAACCTGCTTCACGTCGAGTTGGACCACCTCGATACGTTCGACCCCGAGGAGTTCGACCGCGTTGCCTTCGTCGACCACTCGACACCGGCGGGACATACGGAACTCGACTCAGTGAAACCCGATATCGTCATCGACCACCACTCCACGGAGAACCCGACAGCCGAGTTCGTCGACGTGCGCAAGGATTACGGCGCGACCGCGACCATCCTCATCGAGTATTTGCGCGACCTCGACATCGGAGTCAATGTTCAACTCGGGTCGGCGCTGTTGTTCGCCCTCCATCGGGAACGGATCGACTTCATCCGTAATCCGACGCCCCACGAGTACGAGGCCGCACTCTACGTCTGTCGGGATGCGGACCTCGACCTGCTCGAAGAGCTGTACGGTGCGGCGTTTTCCCCGGCGACGGTCGACGCGATCGGCGAGGCGATTCGCAATCGCGTCCAACGAGGGGCGACGCTCGCCACTTCGGCCGGGCGAACGAGCGAGCGCGACGCGCTCGCTCAAGCCGCGGACTACCTCCTCAACGTCGAAGGGGTAGATACGGTGCTCGTGTTCGGCGTCGTCAACGGGTCCGTGGAGATGAGTGCGCGGTCCATCGACCCCCGGGTTCACGCGGGCAACGTCCTCCAGCAGGCGTTCGGCGACGTCGGAAGCGCGGGTGGCCACGCTGACATGGCCGGGGCACAGATTCCGCTCGGCCTGTTCGCCGATTCGGATGCCGACGACGAGAAGCTCGTCCAGTTCGCGTCCCGGCGCGTGTTACACCGGTTTTTCGACGCCCTGCATCTCGAACGCGGGGAGGACTAGCCGGGTGAAACCAGTATCTTCAACTTCGTCAGTCACGGAGAAGCACGTATGAGCCTCGAAATGCAGCACGACTGCCCGGAGTGCGGAAGCGAACAGACGTTCTGGCGGAGCGCGAGCACGAACCTCCACCTCGGCGAGAAGACGAAGTGGCGCTGCTCGGAATGTGATTTCGGACTCGTCCGCATCGACGGCGACATCGACTCCGCGTCGGCATAATTCGGCCCGAATCTCGATTTTCGCACCGATTTCTCCCCGTTCAGTGGCGACTCTCCTCATCGGTCGAAAGAGAATTTCCTCTCGGTCGAAAGAGAATTTCCTCTCGGTCGAGGAATCCAATTTT
Organism: Haladaptatus paucihalophilus DX253; assembly: GCF_000376445.1. Lineage (NCBI taxonomy): Archaea > Methanobacteriati > Methanobacteriota > Halobacteria > Halobacteriales > Haladaptataceae > Haladaptatus > Haladaptatus paucihalophilus. The sequence goes on from NZ_AQXI01000001.1 coordinate 1,124,323, forward strand.
CACACGCGGCGGTGGTTCACACTGATGACTCATGCTGGTGGCTCGCGCTGATGAGCAACCGCTCCACTTTGTGATGGCGTCCAGCCCAGCGAGGCCCCGCCCTCCCGCTTAACGGGAGCTCACCGCTGAACGACGGTGTTCCACGTCGCTCGGCTCGTAACTGATAAACTGAATTCAGATATACGAAATCGGCGTTTCACGCCAACACCGCCGATACGATTCGCGTCAGTGGGAGCCACGATACGCGACGAACACGGTCGGGTCGTCCATGGCCGTCGGCGGCGACGAGTTCAGTCAACGTCGCTAGCGCGGACGGGAGGGTATCGAGTTCCAGATAGTCGACGACAGTGTACGGAACCCACACCAAATCGAACGTCCGGTCGAGTTCGATGTCGGGGAGCGCACCCACGCGAAAGGTCGCCGACGATTTCTCGCGTGCACGGTCGAGCATCGCCGCGTTCGGGTCGATACCAAGCACGTCGAAGCCGGACCGCTGGAGCAGTCGGCTGTGATTGCCGGTGCCACAGCCGACGGCGAGTGCCGAACCGCCGTCGTTTCCGTGCTCCCGGAAGCGGTCGAGGACGAACTCGACTTCAGCCTCGTAGTCCTTGTGTTGGTAGAGAATATCGTAAGCGCGCGGGTTTCGGTAGAGTGCTTGGTCCATCCGTTACATTTGGAATTCTCTCCTCGGCTGGTATAGTTATCAATCCGACAGATTCGACTGCACGAGAAATGATTTGCTACCGTTCGCAGACCATGGACGCGTTGTACTGTCCAACCTGCCTTCCGTCGTCGTAGAGCTTAACCTGCAATTGTCCGGCGAGAGGGGCCGTTCCCACGGGTCGCCCGAAGCCACTCACATTCTCCCCGTCCAATACCGACGACCGGGCTTCGAACAGTCGGCTACTGTCCAGCGTCACGTCGAGGTTCGAGACGTTCGCGGTCGCATTCCACTGCGTCATGACGATGACCTCCCTGTCGTCCCGGTGCATCGTCGGTCGAACGGCGACGATGCTACCGTCCTTCGTTTCGTTCGTGACGGTACAGGTTTTCGTCGGGAGTGTCGTCGTGGAAGTAGTACGGTTCGAAACCACGGTGTCGACCGTCGTTCGACTGGTCGGAGCGTGAGTCGTCGAAGACGGGTCAGTGGCCATGCCGTTACAGCCAGCGAGAAGCAAGAGGAGGACGAGACAAAACGGTTTCAGGATTTCGTTCACCTCTCAACCGAGGTGGAAACGAACGATACGCGTTGTGATACGTGACGACGCCGGACCGACTTGTGATACGAAGCGAGTCGAGGGAATTAGTCGTCCAGCGAGTGCCAGGAGAGGCGGAGGTTCCGCGCGGCGCTCGCTTGGTCGATGCGCTTCGCGGTCGTCTTTTGCGGTGCGGCTTCGAGCGTCTCGTCGTCCTCCGCGATGACGGCGTTGAACGCGTCCGCGAGTTCGTCCAGCGTCTCGCGGTTTTCTATCTCCGTCGGTTCGGTCATCAGGGCCTCGGAGACGATTTCGGGCCACTTCGTCGTTGGCGGATGGACACCGTAGTCGAGCATCCGTTTCGCCACGTCGGCGGCGTCTTGGTCGCCCGCGCTGGCGACGAACTCGTGATGGAAGGGGGAGAACGGCACGTCGTACTCTATCTGCGAGGCGAGGTAATTCGCGTTGAGGACCGCCTTCGCGCTGGCGTCCGAGAGGCCTTCGTCGCCGAGGCGGGCGATGTATGCGTAGGTCTTGATCAACACGAGCCAGTTGCCCGTGAAGCCGTGGACCTTCCCGATGGTTCGCTCGGGGTCGAACCGCTCGTACGTTCCGTTCATCTTCTTGACCCGCGGTGCGGGCAGGAACTCTGCCAGCTTTTCGCGGACGCCGATGGGTCCGGCACCGGGGCCGCCGCCGCCGTGCGGCGTGGCGAACGTCTTGTGGACGTTGTAGTGCATGATGTCGAAGCCCATGTCGCCGGGGCGGGCGCGTCCGAGCAAGGCGTTCAGGTTCGCCCCGTCGTAGTAGAGCAGGCCGCCCGCTTCGTGGACGATTTCGGCGATTCGTTCGATATCGCGCTCGAACAACCCGAGCGTGTTGGGGTTCGTGAGCATGAACAGCGCGGTGCTGTCACCGACCGCGGCTTCCAAGGCTTCGATATCGACGCGGCCGTCGTCCGCGCTCGGGAGTTCGACCACGTCGTACCCGCCGAGCGCCGCGCTCGCGGGATTGGTTCCGTGGGCGCTGTCCGGGACGATGATTTCCGTCCGCTGGTCGCCCTCACCGTTCGCCTCGTGGAAGGCTTTCGCCACGAGGATGCCGGTAAACTCGCCCGCCGCGCCCGCCGGGGGTTGGAGGCTGACCGCATCCATCCCGCCGATTCGGGCGAGGTAGTCCTGCAATCCGTAGAGGAGTTCGAGGGTGCCCTGCACGCTCCCCTCGGAGCGGTCGGGATGGACACTCGCGCCGGGGAGCGCCGCCACGTCCTCGGTGAACTTCGGATTGTACTTCATCGTACAGGAACCGAGCGGGTACGGTCCGCTGTCGATGCCGTAGTTCATCTGGCTCAACCGGGTGTAGTGGCGCGCCAGTTCGGGTTCGGACAGTTCGGGCAGGTCGAGACTGTCGCGGGTCAACTCGTCGGGGAGCGCGGCCTCGATTTCGACCTCAGCGCCGTCCTTCTCGGAAAGGAGGGGCTCGTACAGGTCGTCCTCGTCGTGTTCCCACTTCGCTTGTGTATAGTTCATCAGATGGCCACCTCCGCAAACAGCGTGACGAACTCATCGACGGCGTGTTCGTTCACGTCGGTCACGCAGACCTGTACCTCGTGTTCGCCGACTTCGTGCACCGCGAAGCCGCGCTCCTCCAGATCCGCGACGATGGGGGGTGCGGGTTGGTCGGTGTGGGCGACGAATTCGCGGAAGTGGTGTCTGTCGTTGACCGGTGCCTGAACGCCGCTGATGTCGTCCAGTCGCTGGGCGAGGTCGTCGGCCATCGTGACGCACTTTTCGGCCAGTTCGACCAACCCGGACGCGCCGAGGTACGCGATGTGGATGGCGGTTCGGAGGGCGACCCACGCCTGATTCGTACAGATGTTCGAGGTCGCACGCTCCCGGCGGATGTGCTGTTCGCGCGTCTGGAGCGTGAGCGTGAAAGCCCGGTTGCCGTCGCCGTCTTCGCTGACGCCGACGAGTCGGCCCGGGACCTGTCGGACGAACTCCTCGCGCGTGGCGAACAGTCCGAGACCCATACCGTAACTCGTCGGGAGGCCGAGCGCGGCCGCGTCGCCGACGACGATATCGGCACCCACCGCGGCGGGTTCCTGCAGTAGCGCCAGCGCTACGGGGTCGGTGCCGAGGCAGAACAGCGCGTCGTTGTCGTGTGCGAGGTCGCCGATTTCGGCGAGGTTCTCCTCGATGGTCCCCCGAGTCGTCGGGTTTTCGGCGTAGACGAGGACGGTCTCCTCGTCGATGGTCTCGGCGAGGGAGTCGATATCGGCGTTCGCGTCGTCCGTCGCGTACTCGTCCACGACGAGGCCCGGTCCGTCGGTGTAGTTTTCGAGGACGCTCCGGCGTTCGGGGAGGATAGAATCGGGGACGAGGACGCGGTTTCCGCTGGTCTGCCGGACGCGCGCGGCGAGCAGCGCCGACTCGGCCAACGCGGTTGCGTGGTCGTACATCGAAGCGTTGGCGATTTCGAGGCCGGTCAACTCGACCAGCATCGACTGATACTCGAACAGCGCCTGCAGGAACCCCTGCGTGACTTCGGGTTGATACTGCGTGTACGAGGTCAGGAACTCCGATCGGTCCGCCAGGTGGTCCACCAGCGAGGGGACGTAGTGGCTGTAGTGGCCGCGACCCAGGAACTCCGTCAGGGTTCGGTTCTCGCCGAGCGTTCGCTGTAACTCTCGGCGGGTCGCCTGTTCGGTGCGCTTTTCGATGCCGAACTCGCCGTCGAAGCGAACCGGTTCGGGGATGTCGAAGAGGTCCTCGACGCTCTCGACGCCGACCGCATCGAGCATCGCCGCCGTCTCCTCGGCCGTGTGCGGTGCGTACGGGCTTCCCGTACTCGCCTTGCCTCCGGTCATTGCCTTCGGCTAGGGAGCGCACCCTTTTAATATGGGAGGAAAGCGTTCGCGCGAGTTGCACATCCGTGTACATATTTGTGGCGTCGCCGCGACGAGAGGCGGAAAAGTATGCACGGAAACGCAAACTACTTGGTATCCTTCCCGGTTAGTTATTCGGGTTCCGCCGACGGCGGTCGCCCCGATTCTCCGTCGGCGGCGCCCGAATTACCGTCGGCGGTCGCTCCGCTCTCGTCGTGAGGTAGTGCAGAAGAAAAACATCGAAACGGCTGCCGCCGAAACGCTACTCGATCTGCTCGCGGTACTCGTCCGCGGAGAGCAGGTCGTCCAGTTCACTCTCGTCGTCGAGTTCGACTTCGAGCATCCATCCGTCGCCGAACGGGTCGTCGTTGACGAGTTCCGGCGTATTCTCCAACTCGTCGTTGACGGCCGTGACGGTGCCCGAGACGGGCGAGTAGAGGTCGGAAACCGCTTTGATGCTCTCGACGACGCCGAGGTTGCCTTCCTGTTCGAGTTCGTCGCCCTCCGACGGGAGTTCGACGAACACCACGTCGCCCAGTTCGTCCTGCGCGAAGTCGGTGATGCCGATTTTTCCGGTTCCGTCGTTCACTGCCACCCATTCGTGCGATTCAAGATAGTTCCGGTCTTCTGGTACTTCGAAGCTCATTGTTTGTCTTTCAGAAACGGTGTGCTCTCAATCTTTGCCTTTTTCGACTGCCCGCGCACCATCACGCGGATGACGGTTCCGGGGTCGGCGTAGTCCGTCGGAACGTACCCCAATCCGATGGGTTCGCTAAGCGTCGGACTCATGGTCCCGCTCGTGACCGTCCCGATGATGGTGTCTTCGGTGCTCGTGATGTCGTAACCGTGTCGGGGGACGCCCCTGTCCACGAGTCGGAAACCGACGAACGTCTCCTCGACGCCCTCCTCTTTCACGCGTTCGAGCGCATCACGGCCCACGAATTCGGTATCGAGTTTCACCGTGAAACCGACTTTGGCCTCGTAGGGGTTCCGCGGGTCGTCCTCGTAGTCGAAATCCTGTCCCGACAGGAGATAGCCCATCTCGGTCCGAAGGGTGTCGCGCGCGCCGAGTCCACAGGGCTGGCAGTCGAACGCGTCCCAAACGGTTTCCGCCTCGTCCGACGGCAGGATGAGTTCGAATCCGTCTTCACCCGTGTAACCGGTGCGGGCGACCCAGCACCGAACGCCCGCGACGCTCGCGTACATCGCTTCGAACTTCGAGAGGTCGGCGACCGACTCGTCCGCGGCCTCGTTCACGGCGTCGGCGGCGTCCGGGCCTTGGACCGCGTACATCGCGTAGTCGTCCGTCGCGTTGCGGATTTCCGCGTCCATATCCCATTCGCTACGGAATCGCTTCCAGCGGTCGTGCATCATCTCGTCGTGACCGGCGTTCGGGATGAACAGGAACTCCGCGTCGTCGTCCTCCGAAAGTCGGTAGACAACGGTGTCGTCGATGATGACGCCGTCCTCGTCGGTGATCATCGCGTACTGGGAGTCGCCGGGAGACAATTGGGTCACGTCGTTCGTCGTCAGTCGTTGCATGAGGCGCTCGGCATCGGGTCCGCTGACCTCTATTTCCCCCATGTGGGAGACGTCGAAGATGCCGACGGAGTGCCGGACGCTCTCGTGTTCTTGCTTTATCGAATCGAACTCGACGGGCATATCCCAGCCGCCGAACTCGGTGAACGTCGCGCCCCGCTCGTCGTGTCGGTCGCGCAACGGCGGTTTCCGAAGGGGCATACCCGAACCCTCGAAGCGTAGTAAGTAATGCTTTGTTTTCTCCCCCGCGCCTGACGGGGGCGATTCAGGACCACACTCAGTGACGTTCTCACGCCGGTTCGACGACGATTTGGCCGTCCCGCTTCTTGAAGACGAGTCGGTCGCCTTCCTGTACCTCCTCGCCCGCTTCCTCGAACTCCTCTCGAACGGCCTTGATGAGGCTGATTCGCCAACGTTGCGTCACGGTCGTCGTCCCGAGTATCTGTTCGGACGTCATCTACTCCCCCCAAAACAATCGGTACCGTTATGGATTCTTAGCTATTTCGACTATATAGTCACATATGACTATAATGACACAAGAGCGAATCCGCGAGATACACGAGCGGGACGCGAAGAGTATCCTCGTCCGGGGATGGGAATCACCGCTCGAACCGCCCGATACCGTCGTGACGTTCGATGCCGGATTCGTCGCAACGTATCGCGGCGACTGTCCGTATCTCCCGCTCTACGTCACAACGCCTACCACGGACGGTCGAACGAGACAGCGGTTCGGCACGCGAACCCTGCTGGATGCCATCGACTACGTAGCGGAGGTGCTCCGTGACGACGGGTTCGACGGTCTCTGGCTCCGGCAGCACCCGCATCTCGTGGATTGCTTGCACGCGGTTCGCGTCGGCGCGCTTGAGAGACGGCTAGCCGACATCGCCGCGGATACGGGGACGACACTGGTGACGTGGACGGACGCGACGACGACCGCCAACGATGCGGTTTACGACGACACCGTTGAGTCCTAAAGCCGGGCGAACAGTTTCGACGGGTCGCCATCGACGTCGGTGCTCTCACACGCGGGGCACTGGAGACAAAACGACCAGTCGAGCGGCGTCGTCTCCGCGTCCGAGACACGGGTGGCGAGGTCGAGAAGCAACACGAACGAATCGGAGTGACCACAGTTCTGGCAATTCATGGGTAGCGAGCCGACTGGTGGATTCACGTTGTCGGCCAGCCAGAAGTGGTCCCGTTTCGCTACTTGAACGTTCGGACCGCCGGGAAGAAGGAAGTGGTGTTCGATGTTCAACAACTGGGAACCGGACATCGGTATTTTTTGCCACGGAATTGTTGGTAGGCCTGTACTTTCGCATGACCCCCAATCACGACAGACGGACGATGTTGAAGGCGGCTGGGGCGTTGGCCCTCGGGACGTCTTTCAGTGGCTATCTCGCGCTCGGTCAACCCGATTCGAACGACGACGATTCCGAGGCGGACGTCACCGTGACCGTCGGCAGGAACGGAAACCTCGGGTTCGAACCCCGAGACGTCACGATACTCCCCGGAATGACGGTGGAGTGGGTGTGGAACTCCGACACCCACAACATCTACGTGGACGACCAACCCGAGGGCGGGAACTGGCAGGGGACGCCCGGCAAAGTATCGAAGGTGTACGATGACGGTTATCGCTACGCCCACACCTTCGACGTACTCGGCAGGTACGAGTACTACTGCGCCCCGCACAAGGCGGCGGGGGCGACCGGGTCGGTCACGGTCGCCGAATCGAAGGACGGCGACGACGCGAAACCGCCGGAAAACCACGCGACGAAAGCCGACCTTCCGGTCGAAGTCGGTCCCGACGGGAACCTCGAATTCGCGCCCGGCACGGACCGTCCGCTCGCCGTCCCCGTCGGAACGGAAGTCACCTTCGTCTGGAAATCGGACGGCAACAATCTCGTCGTTGACGAGCAACCCGACGGCGCGAACTGGCGGGGAACGCCCGGTGGGCCGAGCAGTCTCTACGACGAGGGGTACGAGTACAGCCACACCTTCGACGTTCCGGGGTTCTACAAATTCCACAGCGCACCGTACGAGAGCGCGGGAATGGTCGGGAGAATATACATCACGGAGTAGGGTTTCGGCGTTCAGCTCGATCTTACCCGTCGCGCTAGTCGTCGCTGGGGGAGAAATCGAGGCCGTACTCGGCGACGCGGGCGCGCCAGAACTCCTCGTAGGCCTCGTTCTCGGGGTCGTCGCGAACGGTGCTCCGACCGGTGTCAACGCGGTCGAGTTTGAGGTCCACCTCTTCGAGGAGTCGTTCGCCGATGTCGTCGCTGATGACGCCGGAGTGGGTGGCGTCCATGATGGCGCTCTTTTCCTGTTTGAGGACGCGGCGTTCGCCGACGAGGAGTTCCTCGCGTCGGAGTTCGGGGTTCTCCCGAAGCAGGCGGGAGATGGCCGTGTTCAGGTCTTCCTTTTCGTGTCTGTACTCGCCGCGGAAGTCCTCGTACACGTCCGTGGGGAGGTCGCCGCGGTCGTGGAGGCGTTCGGCGGCGTCGAGCGCTGAATCGACGGCGCGAGCGCGCCCGAGGAGGAGTTCGTACAGTTCCTCGGTTTCGGTTCGCGTGACGATATCGAGGCGGTCGAGGAGGTTGCTCATCGTCAGCCCTTGGACGACGAGGCTGAACGCCGCGACGCCGAACACCATCGACCGGAGTTCCGAGATGTTCGGGAAGTCGCCCGGAAGTCCGAGCACCAGCGCGATCGGAATGGAGGCGTGCAGACCGCCCCAGACCATCACGTGCTGGTAGGAGAACGGGATGTCGCGCCGACTGAACCGGTTGACAGCGGCGGTGAACGGGTAGACTGTGAGCGCGCGGACGAAGATGGCGAGGACGATGGCGATGGCGATGAGTTGCCAGTTGTCCACCATCTGGTGGATAGGCGTCTTCGCACCGATGAGGACGAAGATGAGCGTGTTGACGAGGAACGCGGCGGTGTCCCACGTGTTGAACACCGAAATCTTCGTCTGGGGGCTCATTGCGTACTCCGCGCCGCGGTTGCCGATGAGCAGTCCCGCGGTGACGGTTGCGATGACGCCGCTGACGTGGAAGTAGTGTTCCGCGAGGAGGAAACTGCCGTAGGCGAGGATGAGCGTGAGGACGATTTCGGTCATGTGCTCGTCCAGATTGACCATGACGCGGTAGATGAGGTACCCCGCGGCGAGGCCGACGAGGAGCCCACCGAGACTGGCGACGACGATTTCGAGTCCCGTCTCGGCGATGACCTCCGGCGAGATGAGTTCCGAGAGGTCCGTGTTCGGGGGCGTCTGGCTGATCAACGCGAACAGCGCGGAGAAGACGACGACGCCCACGCCGTCGTTGAGGAGGCTTTCGCCCTCGACCAACACCGACAGTCGTTCGGGCGCGCCGAGTTCTTCGAAGAGCGCGAGCACCGATACGGGGTCGGTCGGGAGGATCATCGCGGCGAACAGCGTGGCGAGCAGGAGCGGATAGCCGAACGCGTAGTGGCCTAGCACGCCGAGAACCAGAATCGAGACGATGAGTCCGGGGACGGCGAGAACGAGCACCGGGACGAGATTTTCACGAAAGCTGTCGAGGTCGGTCGTCGCCGCGCCTTCGAACAGAAGCGGCGGCAAGAGTACGAGGAGAATGAGGTCGTGTGTCAGCGTGATGTCGATGTTGATACCGAGTATCGAAACGGCGAGTCCGGCGAGGAGGAGGGCGATGGTGTACGGAAACCGTCCGACCTTGGCGACGAAGATACCCACGCTCGCTGCGATGATGAAGACTTCGAGGAGATTGATGAGTCCGGCGGTGATTCCAGTCGGCGCGACCATGGGCGAGAATTTGTCGTAGCGAGGGATAAACCGCGTGGTGTAATCGCGGGGAGAAGTTACATAGGGCTTCGTTCGCACCGGTGGTGAGCGTCGTCACTCGGGGATGATCGTCGATGAACGCCGTCACTCGCGGTCCGAGGTGCACACGAGAGAAGGGGACCAATTGAAAGTGGGAATTACTGGTATTCCGTGATGGTCACGGTGTAGCTACCCGACCCGCTGTAGGAGTCGACGTCGATTTGGAGATCCGTCGACGTGTCGGGGCTGTCGATGGTGACCGTTTCCTGACTGTTCGTGGTGGTGGACGAGTAGTCGTAGCTGCTCGGGCTCGCGGCGCTCGTCGTCCCCGTGTTGAGGTAGAGGTCGAAGTCGGCGCTGCTCGGTCCGTCGAGTTCCACGACGATTTGGCTCGGGCTGCTGTACTCCCACGACCACGTGTAGTCGTCGTAGTCGGAGTAATCCGAGAGCGACCCGCTGACCGAATCGGTCGTGGAGTCGCTGCCGCCGCCACCACCACCGCCACCGCCGCTACCGGGCTGGGTAGTGACGGCGTTGTAGGCATCGACGCGGCCGCTGCCCTGTTCGTCCGAGGACAGGCCCATATCGACGGCCGTGTTCTTGAGGTGGCTTCGGAGTTCCGAGTTGGTGAGGTCCCACTGCGAGAGCGTCAGTCCGGCGACACCGGAGACGACGGGCGTCGCCATCGAGGTACCGGAGAGCTTCTCGTAGGAACCGCGCGTCTCGGTGGTCGTCGAGAGGATGTCCACACCGGGCGCGCAGAGTTCGACCTTGCTGCCGTACTGCGAGAAGGAGGCGAGGTTGCCGTTCGAGTCGATGGCCGAGACGGCGAGACACTCGCTGTAGCCCGCCGGGTACGAGACGCTGCCGGAGCCGTCGTTACCCGCCGCACAGGCGATAAAGACGCCGTTGTTGGACGCGTAGGTGACCGCGTTCTTCATCGTGCTCGTGTAGCCACCGCCACCGAGGGACATGTTGATGACGTCGGCACCCTGGTCCGCGGCCCAGCGGATGGCGTCCGCGATATCGGACGTGGAACCGCTGCCGCCCTCGTCGAGGGCGCGGCCGTTGATGAGCGAGGAGTTACCCTGCCCGGCGACGCCGGTACCGTTGTCGATGACACCGGCCGCGATGCCGGAAACGTGGGTCGCGTGGTACTCGTCCTGCGGCACGTCCGGGTACGGGTCGCTGTCACTGTCGGCGAAGTCCTTGCCCGGGTTGGATTTGTAGTTCGCCGCCAGGTCGGGGTGGTCGTACTGTGCGCCGGTGTCGATGACGGCGATGGTGACGTCCGAACTGCCGAGCGTCGTGTCCCACGCGGAGTCGGAGTTGACCATCTGCGGCGCGTACTGCTGGCCGAACTTGGGGTCGTCCGGCGTGAGAAGCGCTTCGTGCGTCGAGTTCTCCTCTGCGTATTTGATTCCTTCGCGCTGCTCGATAGCGTCGATGAAACTCTGTCGCGCGGAGTCGGGCATCGCGCTCGGAAGCTCGACCGCAACGTAGCGAAGGTGTTCGTTCTTGTGGACGACGTTGACGTCCATCGGTGCGTTCTGCATGACGGCCTGCTCGATGTCACCGTGACCCGCCGAAACACCGACCAAGATTTCGTCTTCTTTCGGTCCCGGATTACGACCCGGCGTCGCCGCCGTAACGCCACTCAGGGCCGCTGCAGCACCGACCGCACCAGTTGCTTTGAGGAATGTTCGTCTGTCAAACCGCGATGTGTTGTCGTCTGCCATACGGCAGGTTAACGAAGTTCGCACACATATTTAAATTTTATTCATTTAGAATGCTGAAATCTGCATCCCCAAAGTAATAAATGAATACAAAATTCTTGAGAACTAATAAATAGTAACGATTCATACAACATAGGAATACCGACAAAACCACGGAAACGGAGTGGACGACGAACGAATCGCCACCGCTATGTCCCGCTATCGTTTAGCTCGGAGCATGAGCGGCGGCTTGCGGTCTCTCCACGAGGAAGACGACGACGCACACGACCGAACCGTGGCCCTTTTCGTCGACGGTCCGAACGTGCTCCGGGACGACTTCGATGTCGATTTGGACGACGTACGGACCGCCGGACGGCAGCTTGGCCAACTCGCGACGACTCGTCTCTATCTAGACGAGCACGCGACACCGGGACTGATTCAGGCGGCGGAAGCGCGCGGATTCGAAGTCGTCATCACGAGCGGCGACGTCGACGTGAAACTCGCCATCGACGCGACCGAACTCGCGCTCGACGAGCGCGTTGACGTCCTCGCCATCGCGTCCAGAGACACAGATTTCAAACCCGTTCTCGAAAAGGCGGCGCGAAACGGCGTTCGCACGGTCGCCATCGCGCCCGGCGAGTACGGACGGTCCGACGCCCTCCAGAACGCGGCCCACGAGGCGTTCGTCATCGAAGACGAGGAAGCGAACGCGACCGAATGACGAACCGAGCGCGGCGGCGAACCACGGGCGTTTTTTCCGTGGAACCCAAGGAGGACGTATGAACGACCTCGGGACGCCGGTACTCGACGACCACCTTCATCTGGACCCCGACCACGGACGCGGCCTCGAAGCGGTCAAAGACTTCGCGCGGAGCGGCGGCACGCACCTGCTCGTCGTCAACAAACCGTCGTGGCTGCTCGGCGTCGAAGCCGAATCGGGCGACGATTTCCGAACCGTCTTCGACACGACGGTCGACGTCGTGGAGCGCGCGAACGACATCCTCCGCGGGCGTGCGTGGCCCGTCCTCGGCGTTCATCCGGGATTGGTCTCGAAGCTCGTGGACGACCGGGATTTCTCGCCCGCGGGTGCGCGCGACCTGATGCAGGCCGGACTCGAAGTCGCGGCCGAATACGTCGCGGACGGGAAGGCAGTCGCCCTGAAATCGGGGCGGCCGCACTACGACGTGACCGACGAGGTGTGGTCGGCCTCGAACGCCGTCCTCCGCCGCGCGCTGGAACTGGGTGCAGAAACGGGTTGTGCCGTTCAACTGCACACCGAGGCGACGGACGACCTGACGGAGGTGGGTGAGTGGGCGGAATCGGTCGGATTGCCGTCGGAACACGTCGTCAAACACTACGCGGGCGGCGAACTGGCGGGCGTAACGCCGAGCGTGATGAGCGACAAGGACCGCCTCGAACGTGCCGTCGAGCGCGGTGAACCGTTCCTGATGGAGACGGACTTCATCGACGACCCCGACCGCCCCGGCGCTGTGATGGGACCCAAGACGGTGCCGCGTCGCGTCTCGTGGATGCAAGAGCAGGGATACGACGAGGCGATACGAACCGCGCACGTCTCGACGCCGGAACTCGTGTACGGGCTGGACACCGAAGCGACGCTCTCGGACTGAGACTCCCTCCGAACGTCTCTTTCACCGATATTTGTGTCGAACGGATAGAAATTGGCGCTTCGTCCCGTTCCGGCCGAGCGATGGGGTATGAAGGCCACTACCGGCCGCACCGCCACGTTCATATCAGCTTTTCGGCCGTTTCAAACCCCCACACCCTCCTCAGGCCGCCTCGGAGGATTTATGAATCGTGCTACGCACGGAAGAGGTATGAGCGCTCCTCCAGAGGAGTTCTACTCCGAAGAACGCTGGCAGAACTGGCTGGACAGAATCAGGGACGAGGACATCGATCCCGAAAACGAGGATTCCGCGCGCCTCCTGCTCAACCTGCAGGACGACGTGGCTATCGCCGTCGCCAAAATCGTCACCGCGTACGACGACGAGGACATCGACGAGGAGACGGCCCTCTCGGAACTCACGGACATCCGCGAGACCGTCCTCGGTGAGGTCGATTTCGAGGACGAAGAGAAAGCGATGCTCATCGACGGCGTCCAGACGAGTCTCCTCTGCGTGTTTTACGCCGCGGAGGAGTACGTCGCGCACGGACCCGCCGAGGAGGCACCTGTGGAGGAGTACATCCGCGAAGCCGAAAAAGCCGAATCGGCCGAAGATTTGGACTCGGCGCTCGGTCTCGTCGCGGCGGGTGGAACGCGCATTTTCGCCGGTGACGAACTCGACATATCGGTGATGGAAGAGATGGAGTACGGACTCGTTACGGAGTGGGCAAACGGCCTGGACAGCATTCAGAGCGCGATGAGCGACCCGGAACTCGTCGAGGAAGACGACGAGTAATCGAGTAACAGGTTTTTTATCCTTTTCCCGTATCTGTCCCATCCATGACGTTCCGGTCTGACGACCGTGGCGTGACGGTACAGGTCGGAACGATTCTCCTGTTCGCCACGCTCGTCGTCGCCATGTCGCTGTATCAGGCGACTGCCATCCCGAGCCAAAATCAGACGGTCGAATTCCGACATAACGAGCGGGTGCAGGGCCAGATGCAGGACGTGCGCAACGCCATCGTTCGAACGGGTGCGACCGGAACGGGACAGCCGACATCGGTAACGCTCGGGACGCAGTACCCCGGACACGTTCTCTTCGTCAATCCGCCACCGGCGTCGGGGTCGCTTCGAACCGCGAAACTGGGGTCCACCACCATCGAACACCTCAGCGCCACCGATTCGGAGACGCGCGATTACTTCGACGGCGGCGGCCACTCGTTTTCGACGCGAGCGCTCGTCTACGCGCCGAACTACGACCAGTACGCCAACGCGCCCGACACGGTGTACGAGAACACCGTCGTCTACAACCGGGGTCGCGACGGAAACGCGACGCTGACCGACCAGCAACTCGTCCACGGCACGCGGATAACGCTCGTCACGGTCAACGGAAGCCTCTCTCGCACCCAGTCCGGCACGGTGAGTCTCGACCCGCACGCGCTCAGTCCATCGACCACGATGACGCGGACGATTTCGGTGCAGTCGGACGGTAACGACCCGGTGATACGGATTCCGACGACGCTCGGCGTGGCGAAATGGACGCGGTTGCTCGCGGACCAGCGATACGTACAGAGCGTCGGGTCGGGGGCGGACGGGACGGTCGCGGTGACGCTCAAGGGGCGAGAGAACGGCACGAACGTCACCTACGACCTTCGGATGGCCGCGGTCGGCGTCGGGTCGAACACGACGGAAACGAACGCGACCTACATCACCAACGTCAGTCCGAAAACGGAGACGGTCAACGGAACGACGACGCTCGTCGCGGAGGTGCGCGACCGGTACAACAACCCCGTGAGTGGGGTCACGGTAACGTCGAGCGACGGGGGGCGTACCGAGACGACGAACGAACAGGGTCGGGTGCGCTTCGAGTACGAGGCGAGCGAACCCGGAACGGAAACGGTGACGCTCTCCATCGACGACAACGGCGCGGAGCGCGAGCGGGTTTCGTTCCGTATCGAGACGGCGAGCGGCGGCACCGGAAGCGGTGGCGGCGGCACCTACGACGTAGAGTGGGTCGATGCGGCCGGATTGGATTGCACGCACGACGCGAACGGCTATCCGACGGTGTGTACGCTGGACCGAAGCGCGACTTCGACGCACACCCTGACGGCGAACGTCACCTACGGCGGCGAACCCGTGACGGACACGACCGTGGATTTCGGCCTGAACCGAACGGGCGTCGTCAGCACGTCTTCGAAGGAAGCGACGACGGGCGACCACGGGGAGGTCCAAGTGTCCATCGACGACAGTTCCACGGGGGACGTGAAACTCCTCGCCGCGAGCGGCGGGGACGCGGATTCGGTCGTCGTTCACGTCGTCCAGTCCGGAGCGATGCCGGAAATCGTCTACAACGGGGACGCGGCGGCGACGAGGGGCTACCGGAACAGCGGGCCGAAATCGGGCGTCGTCTTCAGCGTCACGAACGAACGTCCGGAGGGCGCGACGCTCACGGACGTTCACGTCGAGCCGCACGATAGCACCATCGACGCGCTGAGCGACCCGTCGTACGGGACGGGAATCTACGAGAGCGAACTGTACGTCAGCGCACAGCGGGACGGCGCGAGCGACATCGGAAACGGCGTGTCGCTCCCGACGACCATCGACATCGACAGCGACGGGCAGAATCTGGGCCCGCCGTTCCGGCAGAACCCGATAATCGGCGGAAACAACGGAACCGCGACGTTCTATCTCTACCAGTTCGAGCGCAACGGCACCCCGGTCGAGATGGCGAACGAACCGGTGGACGTCACGCTGACGTTCGAGAACCACGACCCCGTATCGTTCACGTTGGATGCGAACGACGGTGGAAACGGCGGTGGTGGCGGGGAGCAAACGACGGCGTACCCGGATGCATTCAACGACGGGGACGGAGCGCTGGAATACGGAGAGGACCCCTCGATACCGCCATCGAATCCCGAGGGTGGTCTCGAAGGGTTTGGCAACCTGGATGTCGATTCGAACGATAACCAAGTCGCCGCACTCCGCGAATACTACCGACATCCGGACGGTTTCGAGATGAGCATCGGCGTTTCGGTCTCGGGTATCGAATCGCGGAATCACCACACGCTCGTTCTCGGCGATTACCGGACGAGTGGAGGAGGGAGCCACGAGGTTTCCGTGACACCCGTGAACGAGAACGGTGACCCCCTCGGCGGAAGCTATACGCTGTCCGAGTCGAGCACGACGACACGGAGAATCGACCTCCCGCAAGCGGTCGTCGAGTACGTAAACGACAACGGGACGCTCTATCTGGTCTTCGAAGACCGCAACAGCAATCAGGACGAGCGGCTCCGGATCGACTACCTCTCGGTCGAATCTTCCGACGACTGACTCGGTTTCGACGCCTGTCGATAGTTCTATCGACAAACCCTTATACCATGTTATGCAAGATTGATGCAAGAATGACAGCCGTCGGTATCGACGCCATCGAAATTTGGACGGGCAAGCTGAAACTCGACCTCCCCGAGACGTTCGCACCGGTCAAGGACGAAGACCCGGAGAAGTACACGAAAGGGCTCGGACTGTACGCCAGTTCGTTCCCCGACTCCTACGAGGACATCGTGACGATGGGCGCGAACGCGGCCCATCGACTGATGGAGCGCAAGGGGTTGACGCCGGACGACATCGGCCGCATCGACGTGGCGACCGAGAGCGCGTTCGACAACTCCAAGCCCGTTTCGACGTACATCGCGGGCTGCCTCGAACAGGTGTACGACGGTGACTTCCACCACGCGAACAAGGGCGAGCGCAAGTTCGCCTGCATCGCCGGAACCCAGAGTCTGGACGACGCCTACAACTGGATCAAGGCGGGTCGCAACCGCGGGCGCTCGGCGCTCGTCATCGCAACCGACACCGCGCTGTACGCCCGCGGCGACCCCGGCGAGGCGACGCAGGGTGCGGGTGCCGTGGCGATGCTCATCAGCGAGGATCCGTCCATCGTCGAACTCTCGACCGAACAGGGCTACGGGTCGGCCGACGAGACCGACTTCCTCAAGCCCAACCAGCAGTTCCCCAGCGTGGACGGCAAGCGCTCCATGCAGGTCTACCTCGCTCGCATGCGCGAGGCGCTGGAGGACTTCGAGCGCGCCGGTGGGGAGACCCACCCCGGCGATTACGTCTTCGGCCCGTACCACACGCCGTTCCCCGGAATGGTCCGCAAGGCGGGGCTGTTCGCCTTCCGTCACACCATCCGTGACACGGACATCGAGGAGGAACTCGCCGCCGAAATCGGCCGCCAGCCCCGCGAGGACGACTACGACGACCGCGAGGCGTTCGAGGAGGCCATCCGCGGGTACATGGACGACCTCAAGGCGACCGATCAGTATCAGGAGTGGTACGCGAACACCATCGACCCGACGCTCCGCATCTCGCGCGAGGTCGGCAACTGGTACACCGGCTCGGTTCACATCGCCCGCGCCTCGGCGCTCCAGTACGCCGCCGAAAACGACATGGAGATGACGGGCAAGAAACTTCTCGTCGGCTCCTACGGCAGCGGCGCACAGGCCGAAATCCACGCCGAAACCGTCCAAGAGGGCTGGGAAGAGGAACTCGACCAGCTCTCCATCGACGAGCAGATTCGAAACCGTCACGACCTCACCTACGAGGAGTACGAGCAGGTCCACGACCGCCACAACCACGACAAGCGCGTCGAACTCGAAGACTTCACGGAACCCGAAAACGAGTTCGTCTTCGTCGGCCGCGGAGACATGGACGAGCGAACGTACGAATACGTCGAATAAGACGACGACGCGCCGGTACGTCGAATAAGACGACGACGCACCGGTACGTCGAATAAGACGACGACGCACCGGTACGTCGAATAACCCGACGACACGCGGTTTTGTCCCGTTCTATTTTCCGACGACCTTCCGCCAACAAACGATTTAACCGCGTCGCACCCGTCCGTGCGACTACACGACACGCGCCCGACGGTGAACCACAAGCCGACGCGACCACCATCGAAATGACCGAAACAGAGCCGACACACGCGGCGGACGAACTGCCCGAGACCATCGGAACCGAATCCGAGGACGACGTGGACCCGACGGACGCGTTCGCGGTCCTCGGAAACGAAGTCCGGATGGCCGCGCTCCGCGCCCTGCTGGACGCCGAGGCGGAGGGAGAGGAGACGCTCGCCTTTTCGGAGCTGTTTGAGGCGACGTCCGCGGACAACACGGCGGGCTTTTCCTACCATCTCCGGCAACTGACCGAGCATTTCGTCCGGAAGACGGACGGTGGCTACACCCTCACCTACGCCGGGCGGGAAATCGCGCGGGCGATTCGCGCCGGGACGTACACGGACAGCGTGGATTTCGACCCCATCGCGGTGGACGACCCGTGTCCCTTCTGCGGGGAGGAGCGACTGGCGGCCCACGGCGAGGACAACTACGTCGTCGTCGAGTGCCGGGCGTGCGAGCGGCCGACGCTCACGCTCCCGTTCCCACCCGGCGGGCATCGGGCACACGACCCCGAGGGGCTTCTCCCGGCGTTCGACCGCCACCACCGACACCGCCTCTCGCTGATGGCCGACGGCGTGTGCCCCGAGTGCAGCGCACCGGCGAATGCCCACGTCGGATACCACGACGCCGACGGGGACGGTGACGAACCCGCGGACCGAGCGGAAGGCGTCCGCCGCCCGCAAGCCCGATTCGACTGCGAGCGCTGTGGCTGTCGGCTCCGCTCGCCCGTGACGCTCGCGGTGCTGGAACACCCGGCGGTCATCGCGTTCTACCACCGGCACGGCATCGACGTGCGCGAGCGCCCCGTCTGGAACGTCGGCGACGAGTGGCGGGAACGCGTCGTCTCGGAGGACCCGTGGTGCGTGCGCGTTTCGACGGAGGTCGGCAGCGACGCGCTCGCGCTGTTCGTCGCGGAAAATCTGGAGGTCGTGACGGTGCGGGAATCGACGGGGCAACAGGCCTCGTAACCGCGTCACGACGGTTCTACGACATCTACTGGCGATTCTACGACGCCTGCTCGTCTAGCAGGTCGAGCGAATCGAGTGTATCCCGCCGAGCGTCGGCGTCGAGCGCCCGGTACGTGGGTGCGACGGTCGCAACGGAAATCTCCTCGGGCGCGAGCGGACCGTCCTCGGCATCCGCGAGCGCCGACAGGGCGAGTTCGATTCCGGACTGCACCGAGCTTTGAGGGTCGTAGTTCGCTTCGAGGTACTCCCGAACCGTGTCGTCGTTCGCGCCGATAGCGGTTGCCCGCCACTCGTGGGGCGTGCCGGACGGGTCAGTTTCGAAGAGCCGCGGTTTCGGGTCCTCGTCGGCGGTGGTGGGTTCGACGCCCCCCACCAACAGCGCCGCGCCGAACGGACGCGCGCCGCCCTGCTGGGTGAACTCCTGCACGTGGTCGGTGACGGCCTTGGTGAATGGTTCGACGCCGATGGGTTCGCCGTAGCGCAGGCGGTCGGTCTGGGCGCGGCGGCGGCCGAAGTCCACGAGTCGGCGGGCGTCGGCGACGTGCCCCGCGCTGACGACGCCGAGGTGGTCGTCTATCTTGTGGAGTTTCTCGATGCCGTCGGCTTCGAGGAGGGGCGAGCGAACGTGTTTTCTCGCGGCCAGAACGACGCCATCGCGGGTGCGGACGCCGACGCTGACACTCCCGCGACGCACCGCTTCGCGGGCGTACTCGACCTGATACAGGCGGCCGTCGGGAGAGAAAATGTTCGTCCCCCGGTCGTAGGCCTGCTGTTGTCCTCCGTTCATGCCGCCACCTCCGAGAACGCGTCGTAGCCACGGATTTCGACGCCATCCGCGGAGACGGTTGCGACGGTCAGGCCGTTGCCGCTGGCCGTGTCGCGTTCGATGGCGCTCTCGATGGCGTTGGCCGCGACGCGACGGGCGACGTCCGTCGGAAGGTTCGGTTCGAATTCGCGTTCGAGGACGCCGTAAGCGAGTTGCATCCCGCTGCCGCTGGCGTGATAGTCGGCTTCCATGACGCCGCCCGCCGTGTCGAGGTCGTAGACGTGCGGGCCGGTTCTATCGACGCCGCCGAGGGTCGGCTGGGCACCCCGGTACGGTCCCTCGCGCAGGAGGGTCCCGGCGAGCGTCGAGAGCGCGGCCATGTCGATGGGTTCGCCCCGGCGCGTCTCGTAGAGGGAAGCTTCGGCGCGGAGCGTGCGGATGTATGACTGCAGGTCGCCGACGCCACCGGCCATCGTCAGCGCGGCGGTCGGGTGAACCCCCTGCACCTTTTGGACGGCCTTGTTCGTGACGAAGCGACCGCCGAGGCTGGCCCGGCGGTCCGCGGCGAGAAGCACTTCGTCGTCGGTCGTCAGCGCGACCGTCGTCGTTCCGGTCTTCACTATCGTATCGGACATGGAGAAAGGAAGGGGGTGACGACGGAAAAGTGTTAGCTAAAATAGATTTTAGCTCGTGTCGGCCAGTTCCCATTCGAGCATCTCGTTGACGTCGCCGGACAGCGGCCCTTCGACGAGCGTCCGGAACGCCCCCCGTCCCGCGAGCGTTCGGAGGTGGCCGACGAACTCGCGCCACTCGGCGGCGCAGTCGGCGTGGAGGTACCAGCGATTGACGGTCGGACGGTGCTCGGGGGGACGACGGTCGGGCGGCGCGATTCTGACGCAATCGGTCGGATGGTCGATGTTTTCGGCACACCACGGACATATCGACTGGTGCACATCGCTCCCACCCCGTGATTCCTCTGCGCTCATTACCACATATGGACACATCTGTAATGGTTCAACTCTGGCCTTCACCACGCCATCCTTTATGATGTCACGGACGCGTCACAGTCAGATTGAAGAACTGAATCCCGACTGTCACGGCGCGAGTTCGCGCATGGCGTCCAGCATGGTTTCCTTCTCGCAGTCCGTGACGGCGAGCGAAAAGCCGTCCAGTTGGGCCATCTTCGGCGCGTAGTCCCAGAGTTCGTCACGGTCGATGCCGTGGAGGACGACCGCGTTCGGCGTCGGGGTGACGACGCGCATGGCGACCAGCGGCGATTCCCCGCGCGTGACGTTCGTGAAGACGAGCGCGCGGTTCGTGCTCTGGCCGTAGAGGCGATAGAACTCCTCGCTGGAGAGGCGGGTGATGGCCTCGATGCTGTCGATGACGGTGTGTCCGGTGATGCCCGCCGAGGTTCCCTGTGCGAGTTCCGTCGCGTCGATTGCGTCGTAGAACTCGGGGAGCGGGACGCTCGTCGGATACTCGCGCAAGTCGTTGACGATGGTGCTGTCGAACCCGGCCGAAAGGACGCGGGCGTACTGGCGGATGCGGTCGCCGCCGCGCTGTTCGTCGATATCGAGGAGCGCCGTGACGGTCCGGCGGACCACGCCGATGCCCGGATTCTCGCGGCGACCGCTCTCGTAGTCGGAGATGACCGACGAGGACACGTCGAGGTAGTCGGCGAGTGCGGTCTGGGACACGTCGAAGTCGGTGCGCCACTTGCGGAGCGTCGCTCCGGGGTCGTCGCTCAGCGTGATTTCACCCGCGATTTGCTCGGCGAGCGTCCGGCGCGCATCTGTCATGTCTTCGCATGTGGGAGAGGTCCCGAAAAGCGTATCGAAACCGGCCTTCGACGGGCGTCGAAATACAGGTCACGAACCGTTAGGCGTCGTGGACCGCATCAGTCGCCACGAACCCCGTCGTCAATGAGGGAATACCGTTCTAAGCGAGCCCTCATCGGACACAACTCCGAACCTGTCACGCCGCGTTTGTTTGCTAACGATTGCCATCCGAAAGTACGCCCGGCCTACGACGACGGTTCCCACCAAACTACTTTCTTGGACGCTGTTGTCCATCGTTCGATGCCATCGACGGTGGTACACGTTGCGGTGGGGGCCTTACTCGCCACGTCACTGCTCGCCGAACAGTTCGACACGCGGGCGGCGGTCATCGTGCTCGCCGCCGCCGCGTTTCCCGACCTCGACACGCTGGTGGGGTTCTGGGTTCAGGGGGGACACCGCGCGGTGTTTCACAACCTACTCATACCGACGGTCATCGGAATCGTCCTGCTCGCCGACTTGCTGGGGAAGAACCGAATCGGACGACGATGGGGGGCCTACGGCGTCCGCGTCGCGTGGGTGAGTCTCTTCGCCTTCGTCGTCGCTGGAATCGGTCTCGACCTCGTTAAGAACGGCGTGAACGTGTTCTATCCGATTCACGACCAGTTCTACAGCGTCTCCGGGAAACTCAGCGTCTCGAACAAACACGGAATCGTCCAGACGTTCCTCGAACCGCACGCCCGAGGGACGACGCACACGACCCACTACGATACCGGGTTCGACCTCGCGCAGGGACCCGACCCGCGGAACGAAGAGCGCGTGTTCCCCATCGTGCGAAGCGGGCGACAACTGCTCCTCGGCGCGATGAGTTTCGGAATCTTCGGCTTTCGGGTCTGGGAATCGCGCAAAGAGTAAGGCACCCTCGCACCGACAGGGGGTATGGAGATTCGACCCTACGAGACGAGCGACGCCGACGAGTTCTGGGAGCTAAAGCGCGCCTTCGAGCTCGGACTCGGCGCGGGGACCGGCGGCGACGACAAGGCCGAGGTGTACGAGGGGAAACTGACCGAGGAGTACCGCGAGCGGTACCTCGACTGGGTGGAGCGATGTGTCGGCGACGACGAGCGGTGCGTTACCGTCGCCGACGCGGGCGACGGACTGGCGGGCTACGTCTTCGTCCTCCCCGAGGAACTGGCGTTCATCTGGGACGCCGCCGTCCTCAACGAGATTTACGTCCGCCCGGCCCACCGCGGGACGGGCGTCGCCGACGAGTTGATGGACGCCGCCGTCTCGCTCGCGGCCGACCAGACCCTCCCGCTCGACCGACTCGTCCTCGACGTGGACCGCGAAAACGACCGCGCCGGGGCGTTCTACGAGCGCCACGGCTTCGAGCACTGGGGGGAAATGGTCGCCAAAAAGCTGTAGGCGACCGTCAGCTACCCCCTCACACCGTTCGCTCGCACCAGTCCTCACGAAGCAGCCCGTACTGCACCATATCGCGGTGCGCGCCGTCGACGAACATGTACTTTCGACGGCGACCTTCCTTCCTGAATCCGAGGGATTCGAGCAGACCGCGGGAGGCGTCGTTGAAGTCGTACGCCTCCGCACCCACCGCGGGAGCGTCGTACGTTCGAAAGGCGTAGTCGATGACGAGCGAGACGGCTTCCGTGCCGTACCCCTCTCCGTGAACCGACGGGACCAACCAGTAGCCGAGTTCGGGGCGTTTGTAGTCGGCGTCCGTCACGTTCACCTGTCCGATTCGCGTCACCTCGCATTCGTCTGGACCGCCCGAACCGGCATCGGCCCCGTCGAGACAGACGAGAAACCGGTCCGCGTCGTCCTCTCGAAGCTCCGCGACTCGCCGCCGATTCAGAACGGGATTCCCCATCGGGTGGCGAATCTCTCGGTTCGCTAACGCGCGTTGAACGAACGGAATATCCTCCTCCTCGACAGTCCTGAGCGTGACCCGCTCGCCGCTCCGAACGCGTGCTCCCGGCATGGCGTTGGCTTCGGCGAAACGGAACCTATAGCTTGTGAACGCCGGGCCGGTGAGAAATCGGCCGTCAGTCGTGCGTGAACACCATCGTTCGCCCCGCTTCCCGGACGACGCAGAACCGCATCGAACCGGTCGGTTGAAAGCTGTGAGCGGGTTTTTCCGTGATGAACACCTCGGCGAACGGGTCGTCGCACGCCGGACAGGCGACGTCGCCGCGGTTTTCGAACAGGGAACTGTGTCCGGCGTCCGTCTTCAGCTTCAGGCGGTGGCGAACCGCGTGCACGTCGAACGTCACGCGTTCGTCGCCTCCCGATACTGCTCCCGCGTGATGGTGTAGCGATGCATGTCGGCTATTTCGTCGTCCATCGGAACCCAATTCCGAAGCAGGCAATCGTGTCGGCCGCCGTGCGCTTCGACGTACTTCTCGATGGCCCGACGGGAGTTCTCGTTCCCGACGTTGTGGCCGACCGTGGCGAGTTCGAGGTCGAGGCGGTCGAAGGTCACTTTCAGCAGCGCCGCCGCCCGTTCGCCGGAGTAGCCCCGTCCCCAGAAGCGCTTTCCGAGGAGGAGACCGAAACGGGCGGTCCGGCGCTCCCACTCGGGGAACAGAAACGTCGTTCCGGCTAGTTCGTCCGCATGCGGTTCCCCGTCATCCGGGCGAATCGCGTACGCGGCGGACGTTCCGTCCGACCATCGTTCGTCGGCGTTCGTTATCAGCTCCCGCGGCTCGTTCACCGTCCGATAGGGGGACTGAGGAACGTGTTCGAACACCTCGCTCACACCCGGTCCGGAGAACAGGTCGTAGAGTTCGTGCGGCGTGACGTTCTCACGGCACATCCGTTCCAGCACCAACCGCTCCGTCTCGATGCGCTCGGGAAAGAGCTCGGTCACGACGTCTCCTCCGCGCGACTCGCTTCCCACTGTTCGCGCGTCACGGTGAATCGGTGGGAGTCGCGCACGTCGTCGCCGTCCGGCCGCCGGTTCCGGAGAATGCCGTCGTACTGGCCGCCGTGCGCTTCGACGTACTTCTCGATGGCGCGGCGGGACTTCTCGTTGCCCGCGAGGTGTTCGATTGCGACGAGTTCCAGGTCGAGGCGGTCGAACGCCAGTTCCATGAGCACACCGGCGCGTTCGCCGGAGTAGCCGCGACCCCAGAACGGCTTTCGGAGCCACAAACCGAGCGCGCCGGTGCGGCGGTCCCAATCGATGTTCAACCCGGTCGTCCCGGCGATTTCGCCCGCGCCGTCTTCTCCGTCTTTGGGCCTGATGACGTACTCCGCGCCGGTCGCCTCGTTTCTGTTTTTCTCCGCCCAGTCGATGAACTCAGCCGTCTGCTTCGGTGTCGCGTGCGGGTCCCACGACAGGTGTTCCGTTATCTCGTCGATGTGCGGCGCGTCGTGGGCCGTGTGCTGATACAGTTCGAACACGTCCACGTTCTCGTGGGTGATGGCTTCCAGCACGAGACGGTCCGTCTCGATTCGCTCCGGGAACATAGTTCGAAGGAAACGACAATCCGAGAAAAGGTTTCGGTGAGTGTGAGGTATCCCTGCACGGTACGAAAACTCCGGCACTGCGGGGAGATGACCAACGTGCAGGGTCAGAGTCGTGTGTTTGCACATCTCACAGAGTTCCTAATCATCTTGGACTCGTAGCGAATGTACATGACCCGCCAACAGCCGCCCCGGTCGGGTGCGGTCGAACTGGTCTTCTCACTCCACGACGAGCGATGTTTCTTCATCGCCGCGTCCGAGCGCACGGGTGGCGAGTTCATCGGTGAGCGGGCGGTTCATCGGGCGGACGGGAACATGCTCGAATTCTTCACCGTTCGGGGCGTGAGACCCGCAACCGTGCTCGACGTCGCCGCCGACCTTCCGATGGTTCGGGAGGCCAGAGTCGTGAGCGAGCATTCCGACTCGACGTTGATGGAATTCGTGGTCAGCGGCCCGTGCGTGGCCGCGACGTTGGCGGATACGGACGCCGTGATACGGGACGTGCGGGCCGACGACGGCAACGCACGAATCGTCGCGGACGTTTCGCCACACGGCGACGTCAGAAAGGTTGTAGACCGGGTGTTCGAACGCCACGAGGGTGCTCGACTCCTGTCCAAGCGAACGCTCGGGGATACCATTCCGGGCCTCTCGAACACGTCACACAACGCACACCTGACGGCGGATTTGACGGACAAGCAACTCGCGGCGGTGGAGGTCGCAACGCGGGAAGGATACTTTTCGTGGCCCCGCGAGAGCACCGCCGCCGAGTGTGCGACGGTGATGGGCGTCTCCCAACCGACCTTCAGCCAACACCTCTGGACGGGACTGGAGAAATTGCTTCGCTCCCTGTTCGAAACCGACGAAGAAGTATCGGACGACAGCTTGGTGAATGATACCATATAGCGAACCGTTCAACATAGGCGACGCCGTGAGGTGGCTCCGCTCCCAGACTACACTACCGAGACCGACGCTTCGACCAAGAGTATCGAGTCGGTCGATTCAACGATGCATGCTACGAATCCACACCGCGAATCCATGAACCGACCGCACGGTAGCGAATCGATCAGCCAACACGTCGTATTCGAGGTGGCCGAGCAGGCGAACGTACAACCGAACGAACTCCCGCCGTTGTACGATTTCATCGACCCCGACGCACTCGATACGGTGGTCGCCAGCAATCCCGACCTCGAACTGTCGTTTTCGTTCGCCGGATACAGGGTGACAATCGACGGCGAGGATTCGATTCAGGTCCGAGAGGACGACTGACGGGAGCGCACCAATAGGCCGTTCTTCGTTCACCGCTTTTCACTGTTGTCTTACCCCGTGGAGCGGCGCGAATCGCGGCTTCGGATATCCATCGTTTCGGCCGTCCATCGCTTTTGCTCGCTCGTCGTTTCGGCCGTTCGTCGCCGTTCAAGTGGCGAGAAACGTCGAGTTCGAATCGGTCGAAATCGCCGCTGCGGTGCTCGGGTTCGAATCGTTAGGTTTCGGTGTGGGCTTCCTTCCGACTCGTCATCTCCTCGGGGTGGAGGTGGTAGAAGTCGAACGTCACTTCCCGCGAGTCGCGCTCGAACAGGTCCACAATCGGGATAGCGACCCGTTGCATCCCCCGCGTCACCTCCGAGTCGATGTCCGCCTTCGCCACCTCGTCTAACCTTCCGGTGACGACCACGCTCTTCCACCCGTCGTCCGTGTGGTCGTAGGTGACGAACGTGACCGGGCGGTCAACGACCTCCGTTTTCTCGCTCCCCGGACCGAGCGCGAGACGGAAATAGAAGTGCGTCTCGGCCGCGTCGTAGCCGTACGACACAGGCACCGAGTACGGCGATTCATCGATACCAGACGGGAACGAGATGACGCCTGTTCCGCCGCTCGTGAGAAACTCGTCCCGCTCTTCGTCGTCCATTCGGACGGATTCGATGTCCCCCATGACAACCGATATACGACGTGCTGGTGGAAAAAGGTGAGTGGTAGTCTGAATCGAATTATCGGACTCCGATTTCACTCCATCTCTTTGACAATTACACTGATGTACGTCGTGACATACGTGCTACGTATGACCGACAACCCATTTCACGTCGTAGACGTGTTCGCCCGGGAGCGGTACGCTGGCAACCAGCTCGCGGTCGTTCACGACGCGGCGTCGCTGACCGACGAGGAGATGCTGGACATCACCCGCGAGACGAATTTCTCCGAGGCGACGTTCATCGACTCCCCGGAGACGCGGGACGGCGGGTACGACGTCCGCATCTTCGACCCGGCGGAAGAAATCCCGTTCGCGGGGCACCCAACGCTCGGCACGGCGTTCGTCATCCGGGAGTTCGTCCGCGACGACCGCCCCGACGAACTCACGCTCAATCTCGGGGTCGACCAGATACCCGTCCACGTCGAACGGGACGAGGACGGCACCGAATCCTTCTGGATGCACCAGATTCCGCCGACGTTCGAGCGGACCTTCGACCACGCGCTCGCGGCCCGCGTCCTCTCGCTCGACGAGGAGGACGTCGATACGGAGTTCCCCGTCCAACTCGTCTCGACCGGTCTCCCGACGCTCGTCGTACCGCTTCGGTCGCTCGATGCGGTCCGTCGGGCGGAGACGAATCACGAACCCTACTACGAGGACCTCATCGAACCGCACGGAAACATGAACGTCGTCCTCTTCGCGCCGGAAACGGAGGCGGATAACGACCTTCACGCCCGGGTGTTCGCCGACTGCGCGGGGGTTCCCGAGGATCCGGCAACGGGCTCCTCGAACGGCTGTTTGGCGGCCTATCTGGTCGAACACGGCTACTTCGATTCGGACGACATCGACGTGCGGGTCGAACAGGGGTACGAGATGGGCCGACCGTCGCTCCTCCACCTCCGCGCTTCGAGGACGGACGAGAACATCGACGTGCGAGTCGGCGGGCGCGTGATTCCGGTCGCCGAGGGTACCCTGTTGTAGCGCCCGGCGGAAAAACAGGTGCCGAAAACGGTTCGAACCGCGCGGTCGTTAGTCGGACGATACGCCGCCGGGAACGCCCGAACGGTCGCCGAACAGTTGGTCTTTGGTTGCGAGCGCGACTCGAACGAGCGCGAGCATCACCGGAACTTCGATGAGCGGTCCGACGACCGTCGCAAGGGCGACGTTGCTCCCGATACCGAAGACGGCGACCGCGACCGCGATGGCCAACTCGAAGTTGTTCGAGGCGGCGGTAAAGGCGAGGCTCACGCTCTCGGTGTACTCGAAGCCGAGAAGCGCGCCGAGACCGTATGCGATGGTCCACAATCCGACGAAAAATAGCAGGAGGGGAATCGCTATGAGAACGATCTGGTCGGGGTTCGAGACGATGAAATCCCCTTTCAGTGCGAACATCACGACGACGGTGAACAACAACCCGAGCAAGCCGAACGGGCCGATTTTCGGGATGACGCGCTCGTAGTACGCTTCTCGGCCCATCGTTCGGAACGCGACTTTTTGCGCGACGTATCCGAGTGCGAGGGGGAGACCGAGGAAGACGAGGACCATCTGCGCGATGAGCGTCATGGAAACGGACACCGCCGTCCCCCGGAGGACGGTGAGAAACAGGAACGCGTACGGGACGAACAGCGCGATTTGGAGGAGGCTGTTGACGCCGACGCAGACCGCACACATCTCCTGATTTCCGGCCGCGAGTTCGTTCCAGACGAGCACCATCGCGATGCAGGGCGCGATGCCGACGATGATGAGGCCGGTGACGAACTCGGGGTGGCCGTCGAGGAAGACCACGGCGAGTCCGTACATGAGAAACGGCGCGACGAGCCAGTTGAACGCGAGGGTCAGGCCGATCTCCGCGCGGGCCGTCCGCGTGACACGGGGGATTCGAGCGTAGTCGATTTCGGCCATAATCGGGAATATCATCACGAACAGACCGAGCGCGATTGGTAGGCTCGTGCCGTGCCACGTGACCGCGTTGAGAACGTCGGCAACGCCGGGGACGAATCGTCCGAGCGCGATTCCGACGGCCATTGCGAGTCCGATCCAGACGGTGAGATAGCGGTCGAGAACGCCAAGGTCGTCGCTCACGCGTCGTTCACCTCGCTTTCGGCCGTCGCGAACAGTTCCGCGGCGAGGGAGGTGGCCGCGTAGTAGCGCCAGTTCCCTTCCTTTCTGCGAACGAGGAGACCGGCGGCAACGAGGTCCGAAAGTGCATGGCTCACGGCGCTCTCGCTCACGTCCACGAGCGGTTCGAGTTCACAAACACAGAGTTCGTCGCCTGCGGCGACGAGCGCCCGCGTGAGTCGGTATCGCGTCTCGTTTCCGAGAACCGCGAAGACGGGGCGGACCGCATCGTCTCCGAACGCGGTATCGGCGAGCGATTCCAACTCGCCGAGTCGTCGTTCGACGTCCGCGTCACAACACTCCCCGAGTTCGTCGGTGAGCAGGCGTCTGATTCGAGTCGTCTCGTCCATCACCCGACTGATTGAAATCCAGTTCAGATAACGTTGGCGATTTGAATCGTGGTTCAGATAGTGTCCGGAATCGGCCGCCGGTATCCGTGTCGTCGGCCGTCCTCGGGGATTCCGTCGAGAAGGGAAGCGTATCGAGCGACGAGTACACGTTTCGGATGGACCGGGTTCGCATCCCGTACAACAGCCACACGAAGGAGCATTCCATGCGTGAGCAGGGGCAGACATCGCTCTTCGGCAACGAGACGGGCTACGAGTGGAACCCGAACGCGGAGGGGGTCAAACCGCGGGACGTCATCGACGTGCTGACCGTGAACAACGCGAGCAACGAACGGGCCGACCATCCGACGCAGAAGCCCGAGGAGCACCTCCGGAAGATAGTTTGGGCGACGTCGGACAAGGACGACCTCGTACTCGACTCCTTCGGCGGGTCGGGGACGACGTACGCGGTCGCAGAACAGTTCGGGCGGAACTGGGTCGGGACGGAAAATTCGCTGACGGATTCGCGGTCGATACGCTGACGGATTTGGGGTCGTCGTTCGGCACGACAACCGTATCGTTAAGTTTCGGGACCCCCCAGTTTCGGTCAGTAATGACCGACTGGACGGAGAAATATCGCCCGACCACGCTATCGGAGGTTCGGGGGAACAACAAGGCCCGAGACAAACTGAAACAATGGGCCGACACGTGGGAGGACCACGGGGATGCCGTCATCCTCCACGGCAGCCCCGGCGTCGGAAAGACCTCGGCGGCCCACGCGCTGGCGAACGACATGGGCTGGCCGACCATCGAGTTGAACGCCAGCGACCAGCGCACGGGCGACGTCGTGAAGCGCGTCGCGGGCGAGGCGGCGAAGAGCGGGACCCTCACCGGCGGGACGGCGGGGCGACGGGTCGTCATCATGGACGAGGCGGACAACCTGACGCACAACGCCGACCGCGGCGGCTCGCGGGCCATCACGGACGTGGTGAAATCCGCAAACCAGCCGCTCATCCTCATCGCCAACGAGTTCTACGACATGTCGAACTCGCTCCGGAACGCCTGTGAGACCATCGAGTTCCGGAACGTGTCGGCGCGAAGCATCGTCCCCGCGCTCCGCGACATCTGCCGACAGGAGAACATCGAGTACGAATCCGAAGCGCTGGAAGCCATCGCCGAAAACGACAGCGGCGACCTTCGCTCGGCGGTCAACGACCTGCAAGCGGTCGCCACCACGAACGGGAAACTGACCCGCGACGACGTGGTGACGGGCGAACGCGACACGACCAGCGGCATCTTCGACTTCCTCGACGACCTCATCAAGAAACAGGACGCCGAGGGCGCGCTGAAGGCCTCCTACGACGTGGACGAGACGCCCGACAACATGCTGAACTGGATAGAGGACAACCTCCCGAAGGACTACGAGGGGCGGGAACTCGCCGACGCCTACGGCTACATGGCGAACGCGGACCGCTGGCTCGGACGGGTGCGCGCCACGCAGAACTACAAGTACTGGCGCTACGCGGGCGACAACATGACCGCGGGTGTGGCCGCCGCCCGGCAAGGAAAGAAGGGCGGTTGGACGCGCTACGGCCCGCCGAGCTACTGGCGCAAACTCGGCAGTTCGCGGGGCAAGCGCGACACCCGCGACTACATCGCCCGGAAGATTGCCGAGGAGAGCGGCATCAGCATGAGCACGGCTCGACGCGAGGTCATCCCGTTCCTCTCGGCGATGACCCACCACTGCAAGAACCGCGAACTGACCGTGGCGATGGCGGCGCAGTACGATTTGGAGGAGAAACACGTCGCGTTCGTTACGGGAAGCGGAAAGACCACGAACAAGGTTCAGAGCATCGTCGAGGACGCGGAAGAGTCGAAAGCGGAGGCGGCCGTCGAACACTCCGGCGGCGCGTTCGAGGGGTTCGCGTCGGAATCGGACGGGGACGAACCGACCGACGACGCCGAAGCGGACGAAACGGACGACTCGGCGGACGAATCCACCGAGGCGGGAGCAGCGGACTCGGAACCCGACGAGACGAAAGCCGACGACGGGCAGGCCAGTTTCGGCGACTTCACGTGAGCCGAGGGGCACCCCGTCACGGGCGAAACCAATGATTGGCTCCGCGACGAGGGGGACGTATGGAGCGGAGAGTCCTTCGGTGGGTGGTGGTGCTCGCGCTCGTCTTCGGGACGGTCGGGGGGACGACCGCCGCTGCCGTCGCGGACGGGACGAACAGGGTGGCTGGGATGAACAGGATGGACAAAGTGGCCGGGACGAACGCCCCGTCGCTGGCGATGCGAGAGGAAGTCCAGGAGGAAGAAGAGGGCGAGAACGAGGCGGAGAGAGAGAACGGTGGTGCGGGGGGCGGAATCGTCCCCGAGTGGTGGGGATTCGGCGGTGAGGCCGCGGAAGCGGCGTACGTGGGGCTGGCCGAACTCGGAGTGACCGTCCTCCTCATCGGCGTCCTCGGCTACTCGGTGGGCAAACGAACCGGCATCGTTCCGCCGAAGTACCGACTTCGGTCGCTCAAACTGCACGAGGGGACGATGCTCGTCGGGGCCGCACTCACGGTCCCGCACTTTCTGCTGGCGGAGGAGGAAGGCGGCATCGGGTCGCTCGTCGTGCTGTTTCTCGCCGTCGAAGTCGCGAGCGGGTTCTACGGCCGCCATCTGCACAGACACGTCGTTCGAATGGGACGCGGCGAAGCCACGCCCGCCGTGGTCGGGTCGGTGTTCGACGTGACGAACCGTGTCCTGTTCCGCCGCTGGCGGACGATACACGTCTGGCTGACGGTCGTGACGGCGCTGGTCATCGCCCTTCACGTCCTGACGGCGGTCGGCGACTGACCGCGAACGCCCGGAACTACCCCTTCGACTCCCGCTCGTCGCGGAGCAATCCGTACCGAACCACGTCACACCACTCCCCATCGACGTAGGCCGCGCGTCTGGAGACGCCTTCTTCGTCGGCCGGGCGGAGCGTTACGGGGTCGTTTTCGCGGAACACGGGACCGGGCATCGCGGTAGCGTTGGATTCCGAGAGATATCAAACTACCCGAATAGAAAAGCTTGGAACAACGCGGTTCAGTACGGGAAGATGCGGAATCCCTGCGGGAGGACGAACCCGAGAAGGAAGAACAACGACGCCGCGATGGTCGCGCAGATGACGGCGTAAGGTATCTGCGTCCTGACGTGGACGAGGTGGTCGCTCCCGCTGGTCGAGGACGCCAGAACCGTCGTATCGCTGATGGGCGAACTGTGGTCGCCGAAGATGCCGCCGCTGAACACAGCGCCCATGACGAGCGGGAGGTTCGCGCCGGTGGTGAACGCGATGGGCATGGCGATGGGGAACATGATGCCGTAGGTGGACCACGAACTGCCGTCGGAAAAGCTCACCATGCTGGTGATGAGGAACAGCGAGACGGGCACGAACTCCGGCGGCACGCCGGAGAAGTTGTTCGTGACGAACGAGGAGATGTCGAGGATGGTCACGGCGTTCTGGATGGAACTGGCGAACATGAGGATGACCGCGGCGAGCAAGATACCCTTGAACCCGCGCGTCATCGCCTCCGTCGCGTCCTTGTTGCTCGGGATGTCGCCCTTCGCACGGTAGAGGACGAACGCGACGACCAGCGCCGAGAAGGACGCGAGTCCGAGGCGAACTCCGCCGATGTTGAACGCCCACTTCCCGCCGTCCGGGAGCATGAGCCGATAGCCGCCGACGGAGAACAGGGTGGTCATCGACGGCGCGGTGAGGACGGGACTGCTCCGCCAAAACATCGCGCCGAGGCCGACGAGAATCATCGTGGCGATGGGGATGGCGAAGTTGCGCCAGTCAGGCGTGGCCGTCTCGGCCATCTCGTACTCGTCCATCTCGCGGGATATCATCGGGTCGTGGTCGTCGCCGACGACGCCGCCGCCGTTGCGCGCCCGCGACTCCTCGCGGTCCATGCCCATGATGTTGGGAACGACCTGCCACGCGACCAGCGCGGCGACGATGAGCGCGACCCACGAGTAGAAGCCGAAGAAGATGCTGTTGAAAAAGAGCGGCCATATCTGGTTGGTCACCGCGTGGGCCGACTCACCCTGCCCGGCGACGTACTGACTCATGTCGGCGGGGAGTTTGTCCTGTTGTTGGGCCTGCACGAGCGCCTTCCCGATGAAGCCGATGAGCGCCGCGCCCCACGTCGAGTAGAACGCGAGTCGGGCGGCGGGGCTTCCGGCGGAATCGACGTAGTAGGCGAGTTTCGCCCGCGAGACGTCGTACTTGTCCGTCAACGGGCGCATCATCGACCCGACCACCAAGCAGTTGAAGTAGTCGTCGATGTGGATGATGATGCCCGCGAGGAACGCCGCCTTCTCGGCGTCCGCCGCGGAGTCGGTTCGCGCCGTGAGCGCTTCGAGGACGCCTCGGAGCGCCCCGGACCGAATCATCAGTCCTATCATCCCGCCGATGGCGAAGATGGCGAGCAGGACGTTCTCGACGTACCACGAGTCGGAAAAGAGCGGCGCGGTGGCGATTATCGTCGGGACGTGTTTCAGGCCGAAAACCCCGCCGAGGACCGTCCCCACGGGACTTCCTATCATACTTCCCGGAACACCGGCGGAGGCGGGCTTTATCGCCCCGTAGACGACGCCAGCGCTGGCGATACCGCAGAAGAGACCGATTATCGCGTCGCGCGAATACCACGCGAGGCTGATGGCGACCAGCGCCGGAACCACCGACCAGACTCCGGCATGAATCGTTTCCATACCCTTGTTCCCGAGCAGTCGAACAAATGGGTTTTGGGCGATTGCGTGGCGAACGAATACCGAAGAAAAACGCTCAATTCAGTGAACCCGTGCGAGGAACTGCCTCGCACGCTCGGTTTCGGGATGGGCGAAGAAGTCCGCCGGCGGTCCCGACTCCACGATGCGGCCCTCGGACATGAGGACGACCCTATCGCCCACTTCGCGGGCGAAGCCCATCTCGTGGGTGACGACGAGCATCGTCATCCCTTCCTCGGCTAAGTTGCGCATCACTTCGAGCACCTCGCCGACGAGTTCGGGGTCGAGCGCGCTCGTCACCTCGTCGAACAGCATGACGCTCGGGTCCATGGCCAGCGCGCGGGCGATGGCGACGCGCTGTTGTTGCCCGCCCGAAAGCTGGTTGGGATAGGAGTCGGCTTGGTCCGAGAGACCAACGCGGTCCAACATCGCGGTCGCCCACTTCGTCGCCTCCGACTCCTCGAACCCCTTGACCACTTGCGGCCCGAGGGCGACGTTTTCGACCGCGGTCTTGTGCGGGAAGAGGTTGAAGCTCTGGAACACCATCCCGATGTGCTGGCGCAGGCTGTTCACGTCCACGTCCGGGTCGGTTATCGACTCGCCCTCGATGCGAATCTCGCCGCCTTGAATCTCTTCGAGGCGGTTCGTACACCGCAAGAGCGTCGATTTGCCGCTCCCGCTCGGGCCGACGACGACGACCACTTCGCCGTCCTCGACGGAGAGCGAGACGTCCTTCAGGACGTGCGTCTCGCCGAAGTACTTGTCAACGCTGTCGTACTCGACTTCGGGAACGTCGGGGGCGCTCATCGTTCCGTCCCCCACATGGAACGTTCCTCCATCGTTCGGACGAGTTTGCCGAGCGGCACCGTGATGACGAGGTAGGCGACGGACACCACGACGATGGGCGTCCACGCGTCGAACGTCGCGCTGTTCACGTTCCGGAAGACGCTGATGAGTTCGGGAATCGCCAGCACCGTCAGCAGCGACGTGTCCTTGACGAGGATAACGAGGTCGTTGCCGATGGCCGCGAGCGCGTTCCGCCACGCTTGGGGCAGGACGACGTAGCGCATCGAGTCGATGTACGACATGCCGAGCGAGCGCGCCGCCTCCGACTGCCCGCCGGAGACGGAGTTGATGCCGCCCTTGACCGCCTCGCCGATGTAGGCGGTGTGGTTCAGCGTCAACCCGATGATGGCCGCCGCGAAACTCCAGTTCTGGAGCGGGAACTGTCCCGGCGGCCAGAACGCCGGAACGCCGAGGTAGACGACGAACAACTGGAACAGCAGCGGCGTTCCGCGGAAGAACTCGACGTACAGCGTCGCTATCCGCTGGGTGAACCCGGTTTGTGACACGCGACCCAATCCGACCATCACGCCGAAGGTGAGCGACAGGACGCCCGAGATGAGGATTATCTGGAGGACGAGCAACAGCGCGTCGATGAACTGCGGGAGGATGGTCACCAGCAGTTGATAATCCACGAACTGCGTGAGGATCAACAGGAGGAAGAACGCGACGCCGAGCGAGAAGACGCCCGCGATGGCGATACCGAGCCACCTGACCCGCCGGTCGTTCAACCACCCCGTTTCACCGTCCGTCGGTCGCTCGATACCCCGCTCGGTGTATGTCTCGGCCATGAGGGACTCCTGCGGCGCTTAGCCGCTGGTCGTGCCTCCCGGCGTCTGGAAGTACTTGTTGTACAGTTCGTCGTACGTACCGTTGTCTCGGATGGTCGAGAGCGCGTCGTTGACCTGGTTTTTGAGTTGGTCGTCGTTCTTCCGGAAGGCGATGCCGTACTCCTCGACGGTGAGCGTGAGATACGGCGGCGCGTTTTCCTTCCCCTGTTCCTGGGCGGCACCCTCCCCCTTCAGGAACGTTACGTTGTCGTTCTGTTGGGCGAACTCGGCGTTGACCGTGTTGTCGTTGATGACGGCCGCGGCTTGGTTGTTCCCCAGCGCCGAGAACGCGCCCGGAATCTGGTCGTAGCTGTCGATGGTGAGGTCGCCGTTGAACTGCTTTTTCAGGTCCTGTGCGGCGGCCTCCCCCGTCGTCCCTTTCTGCACGGCGACCGTTTCGCCCTTCAAATCCTGCAGCGACGTTATGTCGCTGTTTTTCAGGATGAGGACGGTCTGATACGCCGTGAAGTACGGGTCGGAGAAATCGACCTGTTTCGACCGTTCCGGCGTGATGGTCATCGCGCTCATGATGACGCGGAAGTTCCCGTTGTTCAAACTCGGGATGATGGTGTCGAAGCTCGTCTGGACGAACTCGTAGTTGCGGTCGAGTTGCCCCTCGAAAACGGCATTGGCGATGTCCACGTCGAAACCGACGAGCTCGCCGGTCTTGGTCCGGTATTCGAACGGGCGATACGGGATGTCGGAACCGATTCTGATGGTGCCGTTGTTCTGTGCGCTCGCGTTTTCGGCGAACGTCAGCGCGGCGATAGCTCCGCCGGTCCCCCTGAGAAAGCTCCGTCTGTGCATTGTAGTTCTCCCCGATACTACATAGTCAAACAGCCTATAGAAGGCTACTGTCGGTTACTAACACCGTTTCAATAAAAATTTTGCCGGTCGCCCGCTGGTCGTTCGTCGGCGAATCGTTGGTCGTTCGCCAGTTGTCGGTTAGTCGTTTGTCAGCGAATCGTTGGTCGTTCGCCAGTTGTCGGTTAGTCGTCCGACGGGTAGCCGCCGGGCGAATCCGTCGCGGGTGCCGTCGCCTGCTGGGGTTCCTCGTAGGCCCACAGCGTCGTCGCGAGGAGCGACGAGAATATCACCATCGCGGCGGCGTGGTGGGCCGTCTGCACGAGCGGTCCGTAGATGAGCACCGTCGCGCCGCCGAGCAACACCTGCACCGGGAGGACGACCAGCGCGAGGGTCGCCGCGGCGCGGATTCGCGTGCTGTCGTAGTACTTCCACGCGCCGATGGTGGTGCCGAGG
Source organism: Haladaptatus paucihalophilus DX253 (assembly GCF_000376445.1). Taxonomy (NCBI): domain Archaea; kingdom Methanobacteriati; phylum Methanobacteriota; class Halobacteria; order Halobacteriales; family Haladaptataceae; genus Haladaptatus; species Haladaptatus paucihalophilus. The sequence continues at coordinate 1,161,164 of NZ_AQXI01000001.1, forward strand.
ATGAAGAAGCCGGTCACCATGGCGACGAGTCGGTGGAACCACTCGATGAAATCCGGAATGGTTTGCGGAAGGACGCCTCCACGACAGAACGGCCAGTCCTGACCGCACGAGAGTCCCGCACCCATCGCGGCGGTGTACACGCCGAGCAGGATGAGGATAAAGGTCAGTGCCGTCGTGAACGCGGCGAAGCGTCGAAATCGTGACCCCATCAGTTACGCACCTCGGATTGGTCGTCTCCTATCACAGTAATCCCCTTTCTCGGGTGTTAGAAAGCGGTGTACTTAGGTCTGTCCGACTTTCCCGGAGACTGGGAGCGGAGGGAGAAACCGACGGGAGAACGAGAGACGACGCACGGAGTGGGTGGAGGAAGACGAGGTGTCGGGAGGTGCGGGGCGGAACGTCTCAGCCGGGACGACACCAAAAATGGAGCCAATCACTCGTTTAAAGGAGTGCGGACGCAATACAGCGAGTATGACGAAACGAGACCGTCTCGATGGCTTGCTCGCCGACCGTGACCTCGAATCCGTCTGGTTCGCGCGGCCGAATTCGTTCGCGTGGCTCACGGGCGGAAACAACGTCGTTGACCGCGAGGGCGACATCGGCGTCGCGGGGGTCGGCTACGACGGCGACGGCTTCCGCGTCGTCACGGACTCCATCGAGGCGGCGCGACTCCGCGAGGAAGAACTCCCCGACCACATCCCGGTCGCCGAGTACGAGTGGTACGAATCGTCGTTGGCCGAAGCGGTCGCCGACCGCGCGACGACGCCCGCCGCCGCGGATTTCGACGTGCCGGGATTCGAGTCGGTGGACGCCTCGCCGCTCCGGCAACCCCTCACGGACGAGGACGTGGACGCGTACCGGGAACTGGGAGCCGAAACCGCGGCCGCGGTCGAGGCCATCTGTCGGGAGTTGGACCCGACCGACACCGAGCGGGAAATCGCGTCGGCGGTTCGCGGCGCGCTCTCCGCGCGCGGCATCGAAACGCCAGTGGCGCTCGTCGGCGGGAGCGAACGGGCACAGCGGTACCGCCACTACACGCCGACCGAGGCGGAACTGGGCGACTACGCGCACGTCTCCGTGACCGCCGAACGGCACGGGTTGCACGCGAGTTGCACCCGAACCGTGGCGTTCGACGCGCCGGACTGGCTCGCGGAGCGACACCGGGCCGCCGCAATCGTGGAGACGACGGCGCTCGCGGCAACGCAACAGATAGCGGCGTTCGACGGACGGGCGAAGGACGTCTTCGAGGCGATTCGAGCGGCCTACGAACACGTCGGCTACGCGGGCGAGTGGAAACACCACCATCAGGGCGGCGCGGCGGGCTACGCCGGGCGCGAGTGGATCGCAACGCCAACGACGGACGACGAAATCGTACTGCCGATGGCCTACGCGTGGAACCCGACCGTGCAGGGGGCAAAGAGCGAGGACACCGTTCTCATTGCCAAGGACGGAATGGAGATCCTCACCGAGACGGGGAACTGGCCCGCTGAATCCGTGATGGCGTTCGACTACGAGGGAGCGCTCCCGCGTCCGACCGTCCTCGAACTCTGAGTTCGACGAACGTCGAAGGTAAATTCGACGCATTGGGATACCTTTTTACAGGCGGACGAAAACGTACCCGGCATGGGACTCGACGAGGATTCACTCGATTACCACCGGAGCGACCCGCCGGGGAAGATAGAGATATCGACGACGAAGCCGACGAACACGCAGCGCGACCTGAGTCTCGCCTACTCTCCCGGTGTCGCCGCCCCCTGTAACGAAATCGCCGACGACGCCGGAAAGGCGTACTCCTACACCGCGAAGGGGAACCTCGTCGCCGTCGTTTCGAACGGCAGTGCCGTCCTCGGCCTCGGGGACATCGGCGCACAGGCGTCGAAACCCGTGATGGAGGGGAAGGGCGTTCTGTTCAAGCGATTCGCCGACATCGACGTGTTCGACATCGAACTCGACCAGCAGGACCCAGACGACATCGTACGAACGGTGAGCGCGATGGAGCCAACCTTCGGCGGCGTCAATCTGGAGGACATCAAGGCGCCGGAGTGCTTCGAAATCGAAGAGCGCCTGCGTGAAGAGATGGACATCCCCGTCTTCCACGACGACCAACACGGCACCGCCATCATCAGCGGGGCCGCCCTCCTCAACGCGGCGGAACTCACCGAGAAGGACCTGAGCGACCTGGAAATCGTCTTCTCCGGCGCTGGCGCGAGCGCCATCGCCACCGCTCGCTTCTACGTCTCGCTCGGCGCGCGAAAGGAGAACATCACCATGTGCGACTCCTCGGGCATCATCACCGAACAGCGCGTGCGAAACGGCGAGGTCAACGAGTTCAAGACCGAGTTCGCCCGCGACGTCCCCGAGGGCGACCTCGCGGCCGCGATGGAAGGCGCGGACGTGTTCGTCGGCCTCTCCGTCGGCGGCATCGTCAGTCAGGACATGGTGCGGTCGATGGCCGACAATCCGTTCATCTTCGCCATGGCGAACCCGGACCCGGAAATCGACTACGAGGACGCGAAGGAGGCCCGCGACGACACGGTTATCGTGGCGACCGGGCGCTCGGACTACCCCAACATGGTCAACAACGTCCTCGGATTCCCGTTCATCTTCCGCGGTGCGCTCGACGTTCGTGCGAGCGACATCAACGAGGAGATGAAGGTCGCCGCCGCGCGCGCGCTGGCGAAACTCGCCAAGAAAGACGTGCCGGACGCCGTGGTCAAGGCCTACGGCGACCAACCGCTTCAGTTCGGTCCGGATTACATCATCCCGAAACCGCTCGACCCGCGCGTGCTGTTCGAGGTCGCGCCCGCCGTCGCCGACGCGGCGATGGAAACCGGCGTGGCCCGGAGCGAACTCGACACCGACGAGTACGTCGAGACGCTCGAAGCGCGACTGGGCAAGTCCCGCGAGATGATGCGCGTCGTCCTGAACAAGGCCAAAAGCGACCCCAAGCGCGTCGCGCTTTCCGAAGGGACGGACCGGAAGATGATTCGCGCGGCCTACCAGATGCGCGAGGAGGGTATCGCCAACCCCGTCCTCATCGGCGACCGCGACGAAATCGAGACGAACGTCGCCGACCTCGGCCTCGATTTCGACCCCGACGTCGTGGACCCGAAGAACGGCGACCACGGTGGCTACGCCGACCGACTCTACGAACTTCGTGGCCGCAAGGGCATCACCCGGAACGAGGCGGGCGAACTCATCGAGAAGGACTCGAACTACTTCGGCAGCGTGATGGTCGAACAGGGCGACGCGGACGCCATGCTGACGGGGTTGACCCACCACTACCCGTCGGCGCTCCGCCCGCCGCTCCAGGTCATCAGCACCGCGCCGGATGTGGACTACGCCGCCGGAGTCTACATGCTCACGTTCAAGAACCGCGTCGTCTTCTGCGCCGACGCGACGGTCAATCAGGCACCCGACGAGGACGTGCTGACCGAAGTGACAAAGCAGACCGCCAAACTCGCTCGGCGGTTCAACGTCGAACCGCGGGCCGCGCTCCTCTCGTACTCCAACTTCGGCAGCGTCGATAACGAGGGCACGCGCAAGCCGCGCAAGGCCTCCAAGATGCTCCGCGAGGACCCCGAGGTCGACTTCCCCGTCGACGGCGAGATGCAGGCCGATACGGCCGTCGTCGAGGAAATCCTCAACGGCACCTACGAGTTCTCGGAACTGGACCAACCCGCGAACGTGCTCGTCTTCCCGAACCTCGAAGCGGGTAACATCGGCTACAAACTCCTCCAGCGACTCGGCGGCGCGGAGGCCATCGGCCCGATGCTCGTCGGCATGGACAAACCCGTCCACGTCCTCCAGCGCGGCGACGAGGTTAAAGACATCGTGAATCTGGCGGGCGTTGCGGTCGTTGACGCTCAGCAAGAATAATTTCCGCGAACGACGAGGCGCGGAGCGCCTCGGACGTGAGCGGCTCTTTTTTCGTGGAGGTTTTTTGCGCGAGTGGCACCCGCAACGCCGGAGGCGTGAGGACGCCCGAGCGGAAAAAAGGTCCAAACGACATCGTGAATCTGGCGGGCGTTGCGGTCGTTGACGCTCAGCAAGAATAATTTCCGCGAACGACGAGGCGCGGAGCGCCTCGGACGTGAGCGGCTCTTTTTCGGGGACGCGAATGCCATCGCGCCAGAACCATCTCTGGCCGTCGAAAACGACGGCCGAAAGTGTATCACTAAAATGAACTGGAAGGTACTGATATCTACTAAATGATACTAACTACTTCCATCTACCGCGGTCGGTCGCTGACGGAGGGTTCGTACGCCGTCGATTCCTCATCGACCGAGTACAACCGTTTTACCGGGACGACGGTGTGCATCTTCGCTACGCCGCCCTCGTGCCGTCGCCACTTCGTGGAGTCGTGGAGTGCGTACCGCTCGGGGGACCGGGCTTTCAGTTCGGCGACCAACTCCGCGAACCGCTCCCCGTCGAACCGCGCTTCGGGGATGAAATCGGTATCGACGACCAACGAATCCCGCCGCGGAACGCGGTCGAGTCTGCCCTCGCAAACGCGTTCGAACTCGGACGCCAACGACGGCAGGTCCGTGTCGAGGGGGAGTTTGACGTACGCCTGTCTGTAGTCCGGCCGATCCGTCTTGCGCTTCCAGTACCGCGAGAACCAATCGAGTATCCGCGTGCCCATTCGCGTGCCACCGTGATGTCCCACTCAAACGGAGATAGTAGGCGTTTCGCTGTTCGTATCTCCCGGATTCGTGAGTAATTCTAGTATCGGACCGAACGCGAATCGGCGGCCGAACGGGACCGGGACCCGAACATATCAGAAGTCGGACCGGAGTTCGAACGCGAACGCGACCGCGCCGACGAGGAGGCTCACGTACGCGACGGAACTGTAGGGGCGGCCCGAAACGAGGAAGTAGTGCGCGAAGACGGCGACGACGGCGACGTAGAACCCCGCAGAGAGCGCCAGCAGGTGACGGTCGTCGGTTATCGGGGTGTCCGTGTGCGCGTTCACGTCGGCCGCCGTCGAGTCCGACCGGCGCGTCGGCCAGTCGTCGTCCCACTCGTCCGCGTCGAGGGACGGCGGGTCGGTGAGTATCGACTCGCTCCCCTTTTGGCGTCCGGTGTCCCGGTTCGGGAGTAGCTTCCGAACCCAAACGGAACCGGGGTTCAGACTGTCGCGGAGGAGGACCAACCCGGCGAGCAGGACGAGGTACGCCGGGAAGAAGGTGTAGTTGCCGGACAGGAACGACTTCGAGGGGTCGTCCGCCGCGTAGTGGACGGTGACTCGTTTGCCCTCCGCGTACCGATTCACGAGCGCGGTGGCCTCCGGTCGCTCCCCGCCGGGGATTTTGCTCGACGAGTAGACGTTATCGTTCCGGTAGGTCGTCCCGGCGACCGAATAGCGGTAGTCGATGGTGGGATAGTACGACTTCGAATCGCCGAATATACTGGGTTTCCCCGTCCGCTCCGAGTGGACGGCGGTCGAAACGACGGTTCCGTCCGTCGTCTCGTAGGTGGTGATCTTTCGGTGCTGGCTGTACAGCGAATTGCCACCATAGCCGATCAGTGCGAGCGCGAGCACGAAAGCGAGGACTCTCCGGCTTCGATTCGACGGCATGCGTCTCTGGCTGAAATCGCTCGTCTCGTTTGAATTAGCTATCGGTTTCGGTGACTCGAAATCGGGGCAGTGGAAACCGGGCCGGCGGAAACCGGGTCAGCAGGCTACTCGGCCGCGTTCGTCTGCCGGAAATCGACGAGGAAACGCGAATCTCGTCGCTGTCTCACCCGCTCGCGTGTCTGTCGGCGCGGGACGGCGGCGGAATCTGCGGTTCGCTCGACTCCGGAACGTCGGGGAGGAGACACCGCTCGGGTTCGCGGTTGACGTGCGCGTACTGCTCGGGTGCGTTCGCCAGCGGATGAGCGGGGTTCTGCTCGCTTCGAATCCGTGCGGCACGGAGTTCGCCGAACCCGGCGATTCTGGCGCGGATACCCCGCCAGTGGTGTTTGCCCGCGAGCGGGACGGAGAACGGTTTCGGCGGTCGGCAATCCGTCCGGTTGTGGGCGAGGACGGCGTTGTTGACGTTGGCGGCCAGTTGGTCGTGGTCCACTAGCACGCCGACGCGTGCGTTTCTGGGTGCGCGGACGGCCAACACGTCGAGGCCGAGGTGGAGCGCCCGATACTCGGCGACGTTGTTGTCGGGCACGTCACTATCGGGGACGGAGAGACGGGCGACGCGCCTGCCGTCGCGCGTTTCGATGATTACGCCGAGTCCACCGGCACCGGACTCCCGGTCGAACGACCCGTCGCTCGTGACGTAGAAATCACGGTGATGGGTGTGAGGTGGGTGGGCGATGTGTGGGGTGGGCGACTCATCGAACAGATCACGTAATGAGGGATGACGGCCGTGAACGGCCATATTTCCCGGTTCGGTATCGGGTCACATAAATCTGCGGTTAGGTTCGTTATAAAGTGTCATGAGATAATGGGACGCGGGCGATGTTGTCCCATACCACAGATATATATGCAATTACCCGCCATGTCAGGGTATGCCCGATGAGCGACTAAATCGGCGGACGTATTTGAAGTTTGCAGGAGGCGCAGCGGCGTCAGCGGCCCTGGCGGGCTGTACTGGCGGTGGGGACAACCAGAATCAGGATGGAACCGACGGTCAAACGTCCAGTACCGACAGCGGAGGGGATGGCGGCGGAAACACGACAGGGGATTTCCCCGCGACCATCACGCAAGGACAGATGCCGTCCACGCTCGACCCACATAACCACCGGGAGACGACCACGGATAACGTCGTCCTACAGGCCTACGAGGGTCTGCTCTCGCGCAACGCGGACGGGAAAATCATCAAAAAGCTGGCGACGAAGTACGAGCGGACCGGCGACAAGACGGTCAAATTCACCATCCGCGACGGCGTGAAGTTCCACAACGGCGACACGCTGACCGCGGAGGACGTGGCCTTCAGCATCAACCGCATCGTGAAGTCCGGCGTCGGCGGGCTCGAAAGCCCACAGAAAGACCAGTTGTCGGGCGTGACGGGTGCGAAAGCCATGGACGGCGCGGTGGAAGTCACGTCGGACGGGGTGAATCCCATCATCTTCGCCCTCTTCGCGTCCTACTGTGACATCATGCAGAAGTCGTGGGTCGAAAGCCACGACAAGAACTACGTCGCGAAGAACATGAACGGGACCGGACCGTTCAAACTCAAGGATTACACGGAGGACGTGAAGGTCGTCTTCGAGCGCAACGAGGACTACTGGCAGGAACCGGCCTCGGTTTCGGAACTCACGTTCAACGCGGCGAAGGAGTCCAGCACGCGGGTGAACCAACTCGTCAACGGCGAGACGGACATCATCGTCAACGTGCCGCCGCAGGACGCGGGACGCGTGAAGGGGAACTCGAAATCCCGCCTCGCGGCGGTTCCGAGCACGCGCATCATCTACAACGCGATGCGCTACGACGTGAAACCGTTCGACAGTCCGAAGTTCAGGCAGGCGATGAACTACGCCATCGACCTCCAGAGCATCATCAAGAACGTGCTTTCGGGCTTCGCGGACCAGACCGGTCAGCCCACGCTGAAGGAGTTCACCGGCTACAATTCTAACGTCGAACCGTACCCGGCGAACAAGAAGAAGGCGGAACGACTGGTCGAGGAGAGCGGCAACGCCGGAGCGACGATTACCCTTCACACGCCCGTCGGACGGTACCTGAAGGACTTGGAGATAGCGCAAGCGGTGGCCCAGCAGATAGACCAACTCAAGAACGTCAACTGCTCGGTTCAACAGCGAGACTTCAACGCGCTCGCGGGAGAGCTGACGGACGGGAAGATAAAGACGGGACCGCACTTCTACCTCATCGGTTGGGGGAACGCGACGTTCGATGCGAGCCAAACCATCATTCCGCTGCTCACGACCGACGGCGCGCTGACCTCCTACAGCAACGAGAAGGTGGACAAGCTGATGAAGGAGGCACAGAACATGCCCGACGGCGACAAGCGTAACGGGAAACTGAAGGAGGTGAACAAACTCCTCCACGACCAAGCGCCGTGGATATTCCTCAACCAGCAGTACAGCGTGTACGGCGTCAGCCAGCGCCTCAAGTGGAAGGCCCGTACGGACGAACGCATCAACGCATACGCTATCTCTCCAAAGTAGATGAACGCACTATCGATGGGGTGGTTATAGATGTCGATGGGACGATTTCTGCTCCGACGGAGCGTCCAAGGAATCTTCGTCATCTGGGGGGTCGTGACCGTGGTGTTTCTGCTCCGATTCGTCACGCCCGGGAACCCGATTACGGTCATCGCCCCCTTGGATGCCAGTCCGGCGCTGAAACATCGAATCGCGGTCGAACTCGGGCTGAACCAACCGCTGTACGTCCAGTACGGCGAGTACATCTGGAACCTGCTCCACGGGGACATGGGCTATTCGTTCATCTCGGGAACGCAAGCCAGCACGCGCATCTTCGCTCGCCTCCCGGCGACGGTCGAGTTGGCGGTCGCGTCGAGCATCGTCGCAATCGTGCTCTCGATTCCGCTGGGGGTCATCAGCGCGACGCGGCGTCACGACCCGGTGGACTACGCCGCGACGACGTTCTCGCTCGCGGGAATCAGCACGCCGAACTTCTGGCTCGGCATCATGCTGGTGTTGCTCCTCGCGGTCGGGGGACCGTTCCCGACGAGCCATCGCGGTATCGGGTTCGTGCCCGCGGTGGAAATGCTGTTCTCGCAGGGAAGCGTGAGCGGACTCGTAACCTGGGCGAAACACATCTTCCTCCCGGCGATAACGCTGGGAACGTACTTCACCGCGCTCATCACGCGGCTCACCCGGAGCGGCATGCTCGACGAACTGGGCAAGACCTACATCCGAGCATCGCGGGCCAAGGGACTCCCGGAGACGCTGGTGCGGTACAAACACGCGCTCCGAAACACCCTCATTCCCGTCATCACCGTCCTCGGCCTGCAGTTGGGGACGCTCATCGGCGGTGCCGTCATCACCGAATCGGTGTTCGCGTGGCCGGGGCTCGGGACGTTGGTCATCAACTCCATCAACGCCCGTGACTGGCCGCTGATTCAGGGGTCGCTCATCGTCATCGGCACCGGATTCGTCCTCGTGAACATCTTCGTGGACTTCCTGTACGCGTACATCAACCCGCAGGTGGTCTACGAATGATTTCGCCGCGGACGCTTCGGAACCTCAAGCGGGAGTTCCGTCAGAGCCTCTTGGCGAAAATCGGCATCGTCGTCGTCATCGCGGTGGTACTCGTCGCGGTGTTCGCCCCGGTTATCGCACCGCACAATCCGAACCGGCAGAACCTCGACAACTCGAAACTGCCGCCGCTCGGGTTCAGCAAGAAGACGACCCAAACGAGTTCGGAGATGGTCGACGGCGAGATACAGATAACCAACAACACGACGTACGTCAAGGCACAGCCGTCGCATCCGCTCGGAACGGACCAACTCGGGCGCGATATGCTTTCGCGGGTGATTTACGGTGCGAGAACGTCGCTCCTCGTCGGTCTCTTCGGGACGGTGCTGGCGATGCTCATCGGCGTCACCGTCGGGTTGGTCGCGGGGTACTACGGCGAAATCGTGGACGACGCGCTGATGCGGAGCGCGGACATCATGCTGGCGTTCCCGTCGCTGGTGTTAGCGATAGCGCTGGTCGGCATGTTCAGGCGGTCGGTGTTCACGATACCCGACCCGGTAGTCGCCGCCGGACTCGTCTCGGGGATGCCCGGTCAAATCGCGATTCCGGGAACGGTCGTCATCGTCGTCGCGCTCGTGAACTGGGTCTGGTTCGCCCGCGTCTCGCGCGGCGAGGCTCTAACGGTGGTCGGCGAGGAGTACGTCAAAGCCTCCCGCTCGGTCGGCGCGAAGGACTCCTTTATCCTTCGAAAGCACATCCTGCCGAACAGCGTGACGCCCATCATCGTGCTCGCCACCATCCAAATCGCGGCCATCATCCTCCTCGAAAGCTCGCTTTCGTACCTCGGCTTCTCCGGGGTGAACCTCTCGTGGGGATTCGACATCGCACAGGGGAAAGACTACCTCGCCACGTCGTGGTGGATTTCGACGGTTCCGGGGCTCGCCATCGTCATCACCGTCATCGGCATCAACCTCGTCGGTGACTGGTTGCGCGACGCGCTCGACCCCGGTATCGAGGGCGAAGGAGGTGGCGTATGAGCGACCTGCTTCGCGTGCGCGACCTCTCTACCCGCTTCTTCACGGAGAAGGGGCAGGTCAACGCCTGTGAGTCCATCAGCTTCGACGTGCAGGAGGAAGAGGTGTTCGGCGTGGTCGGCGAGTCCGGGTCGGGGAAGAGCGTCGCCGCGCTCTCCATCATCGACCTCGTGGAGTCGCCCGGCAAAATCACGTCGGGCGAGGTGTGGTATCGAAACGCCACGCTCGCCGAAGAAGTCGAGGGCGACCGTCCCGAGGCGGTCGACGGCGAGTTCGTGGACATCCGTCAGCTGACGACGCGCGAGCGCCGCGCCTTGCGCGGACCGTCGTTCAGCATGATATTTCAGGACCCGATGAGCAGCCTGAACCCGTCGATACCCGTCGGCGAGCAGATAGCCGAAGCCGTCGAGGTGCAGCGCCGGGCGAGGTCGAACCCGCGTTCGACCCGCTCGCGGACGCAAGGGTACGGCCTCGCGAGCCTCGTCGCGGGCACGGTGCTCCCCTCCCAAAGCTACGTCAGCGAACCGAGCCGCGCGAAGGCGATCGAACTGCTCGAACAGGTCGGTATCCCCGACCCGGCGGACCGCGCCGACGAGTATCCCCACCAGTTCTCGGGCGGGATGCTCCAGCGGGCGATGATCGCCCAAGCGCTCGCCGGTGAACCGGACCTGCTCATCGCGGACGAGCCGACGACGGCGCTCGACGTGACGATACAGGCCCAAATCCTCGACCTGCTCCGCGACTTGCAGGCCGACACCGGAATGAGCATCATGCTCATCACGCACAACCTCGGCGTCGTCGCGCGGATGTGTGATCGCGTCGGCGTGATGTACGCCGGTGAACTGGTCGAACGCGGAACCCTCGAAGACGTGTTCGACGCGCCGGTCCATCCGTACACGCAAGGATTGCTCGGGTCGCTTCCCGACTTGGAGGACCCGGCACCGCGTCTCCAACCCATCGAGGGGAACGTCCCCGACCTGCTGGATTCGGAGATGGGCGAGCGCTGTTACTTCGCCGACCGCTGTCCGAAGGCGATGGAGGAGTGTCTCTCCCATCCGTCGATGCACGACGCGGGCGGTAGCACCGAACACGAAGCGCGCTGCGTTCTCACCGAAACCGAGTACGACGAGTCGCGCGCGCTCTCGTCGAACCACTTCGGAGAATCCCAAACGGAGGAGAAACGATGACCGACCATCTCGTTCGCGTCGAGGAACTGCAGAAGTACTACTTCGAACAGAACACCCTGACCGACCGAATCCTCGGTCGTGAGCCGAAGAGCGTGAAAGCCGTCGATGGCATCTCGTTCGCCATCGAAGAGGGCGAAACCCTCGGATTAGTCGGCGAGTCCGGGTGTGGCAAATCAACGACGGGGGAGACCCTGTTGAGCCTCCGCGACGCGACGGACGGGAAGGTCGTCTTCGACGGTCGGAACGTCTACGACATGGACGACCTGACGGAGTTCAGAAAGCGGGCGCAAGTCGTCTTTCAGGACCCCTTCTCCAGCCTCGACCCGCGGATGACGGCGGGCGAAATCATCCGCGAACCGCTGGACGTTCACGGCGTCGGGTCGCGGACGGAACGCCGCGAGCGCGTCGAAGACCTCATGGAACGCGTCGGGTTGTCGGCGGAGCAGATAGACCGCTACCCCCACGAGTTCTCCGGAGGGCAGCGCCAGCGCATCGGCATCGCCCGCGCGCTGGCACTGGAACCGGACTTCATCGTGCTGGACGAACCCGTCTCGGCGCTGGACGTGTCCGTGCAGGCGCAGGTGTTGAACCTCCTGCAGGACCTCCAGAACGAACTCGGCCTGACGTACCTGTTCATCGCCCACGACCTCTCGGTGGTTCGGCACATCTCCGACCGCGTGGCGGTGATGTACCTCGGCGAAATCGTCGAACTCGGGCCGGTGGACGAGATATTCACCGCCCCGCAACACCCCTACACGAAGGCCCTGCTGGAGAGCGTGCCGCGCGCCGATACGAGCGAGCAAGAGCGCGACATCCACACGCTCTCGGGCGACGTGCCGTCGCCGCGCAATCCGCCGTCCGGGTGTCACTTCCGAACGCGGTGTCCGAACGTCATTCCTCCCGACGACATCGAGATTTCCCAATCCGCGTACCGCGAGGTGATGGATTACCGAGAACGGCTCGAATCGGGCGAACTCACCCTGAAGGGCGTTCGGGAGTTGGCCGCCGGTGCGGAGAAGAAACCCGAAGACGTAGACGACGAGGCCCTCGAAGCCGAGTTGTGGGACGAACTGTTCGACGACGAACTGGAGGGCGAAAACCGCGCGACCGTCTCCGAATCGTTCGACCGGTTCGTCGCGGGCGACCGCGACGGTGCCATCGCCGTGATGGCGGAACGCTTCGAGAGCATCTGTGAGCGCCGGACCCCGATGCTCCAGAGCCGCGAACACCCCGCGGCCTGTCACCTCTACGACCAACCGCCGGAGTCGGAGCGAGAGGCGGAACGGGAAGTGGAGTCGTCGGCGGACTGAACGGCCGGTCACGACGCCTATTTTTCGCGCGCCGGACGAGTGGCTCTAGACGAAGACTTATAAGCAAAGGAGCACTACTGTATGAACCCCAATGGTCGCCCGTGAGTACGATTTTTGGCTGCTCGATTTGGACGGGACGCTCATCGACATCGACCCGTCGTACGTTCGCTCGGTGTTCGAGCGGGTGAGTGACCGCCTCGGCTACGAGTTTACGGACTACGAATCCGAAATCATCTGGCACGGTCTCGGCGGGTCTCGCGACGCCCAACTCCGACGGTGGGGTCTCGACCCGGTGGAGTTCTGGGAGGCGTTCCACTCCATCGAGGACCCGGAAGTTCGCGCCGAAAACACCTTCCTCTACGACGACGCCGCGTTCGTCGCCGACCTCGACTGCCCGGTCGGATTGGTGACCCACTGTCAGCAATTCCTCACCGACCCGGTGCTCGACGGACTCGACATCCGCGACTGGTTCGATACCGTCGTCTGCTGTGACGAACAACTGGGCTGGAAACCCGACCCCGAACCGGTCGAACACGCGATGGGACAACTCGACGTCAACGGCACCGACCGCGGCGTCCTCGCGGGCGACGGGTCGAGCGACATCGGCGCGGCGTGGAACGCGGGGCTGGATGCGGTCCACGTCGAGCGACACGACCCGACCCGTCGGAGACAGTGCGTCCTCGGCGACTACCGCGTGAACAGCTTCGACGAGCTATGGTCGAACGCCGGACAGACCTTCGAGAACACCGACTAACGTCGAGTCGAGCGCGGCCGCCAGTTCCTCGACGCCCGCCTTTTCCTCGCGGTTCGGATTGACGAGGATGCGAACTCGCTCCTCGCCGAGCGGGACGAACCCGAGGTCGAGTTCTCCGCCGTCGAGCGCAACCCGAGTCCGGCGTCCGCTGTCCCGGCGGCGACCTTTCTGGCCGGACTTTCGTGGGCCTTCACCGTGAGTTCGAATCCGGTGATGGATTCGACGAGTTCGTGGCGCGTCGTTTCGCGCTCCTCGGCGAGGTCGGCGACGGCGTTCCCGAGCGTGGTCCGAAGGCCGGAGTTCGTCCCGCGGTTGATGAATCGGAGGTCGCGGTCCACGAGGTCGGCCAAGCCCTCGATGTCGTCTGGGTTGTCGGGAGGAACGATGAGTCCCCACTCGCGGACGTAGGAGGCGAGTTCGGTGCCCGTGCTCGGGGACCGCGATTCCGCATCGCTCGCGGCGTCGCCGCTCGCACGTTCGTCGGACCGTGGTTCCGCCTCCCCGGTCGCCACCGCGAAGTCGGGTACGCCATTCCGGAGGCGGCGCAACCCTTCCCGACTGCCGAACGGGAGGTACCGTGGAGAGTCCAGCGAATCGAGCAGTCGGGAGAGGGCGGGGTCGTCCTCGCCGACGCCGAGGACGGACGGCGGGCGAACGTCCGGCGAGAAGAGTCGCACGGAAACCTCCTCACCCTCCGCAAGATAGGCCGTGTCGGGATGCACCGTCACCACGCCGTCGGCCTCCACGAGGCTGGTCGTGGCCCCGCTGCCCTTGTCCACCGGGTAGGCGAGCGTGCGGCCGTGTTCGTCCTCGACCAGACCGGTCGGCATGAGTCGCATTCGGCCCTCGCCGTAGCGCTCCTCGGTCGCCATCCGCGCGTCGACGGTCGCGGTGGCGGGGGCGGGGAGTCCGGCCGCCTCGCGGATGGCGGGCGCGACGAAGGCCCGGAAGATGGTCAGCGCGGAGACGGGGTAGCCCGGCAGGCCGACGTACGCGGAATCGGGGAACCGCCCGATGAGCATCGGTTTGCCGGGTTTGACGGCGACGCCGTGGAGCAGGAGTTCGCCGCGCGATTCGATGACGCGGTAGATGACGTCCACGGCGCTCGCGCTGGTCGAACCGGAAGAGAGCACGAGGTCGCACTCCTCGGAAGCCTCCAACAGCAGGCGCTCCATCTCCTCGTAGTCGTCGCCAGCGTGGGGGTACAGAACGGGGTCGCCGCCCGCCTCTTCGACGGCGGCGGCGATGGTGTAGCTGTTCACGTCGTAGATTTGGCCCGCCTCGTCCGACAGCGGGTTGCCGGGGCGGACGAGTTCGTCGCCCGTGGAGATGATGCCGACGCGGGGCGTTCCGCGGACGGGCACCTCGTCCACGCCGAGGGCCGACAGCAAGCCGATTTCGCGGGCGGTGAGTCGCGTTCCGGGGCCGAGGGCGCGCTGGCCCGCCGCGATGTCCGCCCCGGCCAGCATGGTGTGGTCGCCGGGTGCCACGGCGGTTCGGATTTCGACGCCCGTCCCGTCGTCGCGGTCCACGTAGTCGGTTCGCTCGACCATCACCACCGCGTCCGCGCCGGGCGGCATCACGGCCCCGGTGGAGATCTCGACGGCTTCGCCCTCGCCGACTTCCACGTCGGGTTCCGTCCCGGCGTGAACCTCCCCAACGAGGTCGAGGACGGTTGGGTCGGCCTCGTCCGCTCCGAAGGTATCCCGCGCTTTGACCGCGAAGCCGTCCATGCTCGCGCGGTCGAACCCCGGCACGTCGCGCTCCGCGTCGAACCGCTCGGCCAGCACGCGACCGCGCGCCTCCGTGAGCGCGACCGACTCCGGTTCGGGTGAGAGGTCGAGCGATGCAATCGCCTCGTGCGCTCGTTCCGGTTCGGCGAGGTCGCGGAACTCCTTTCGGTCGGTCACGCGAATCCCCCCGCGGTGAGCGTGACGCTATCGGACGCGGATTGTCCGGTCGAAGTCATGCGGACCACTCCCAGTTCGCCACGGCGACCGTCTCGCCCTCGGGAATCCCCTCGCGTCCTTCGGGAACCTCGACCCAGCCGTCGGCCAGCGCGACGCTGGAGAGGACGCCGGACCCGCTGGCTCGCGTCGGGGTTGCGACCGGTTCGTCGCCCTCGCGGTCCAGCGTCACCCGGACGAACGACCGGACGCCGGGTTCGCTCCGAATCTTGCGTCCGAGGCGGGCGGCGGTCGTCGGGGGGTCCTCCAGCGGGAGGTGACCGGACCACTTCAGCGCGGGGCGGAGGAACTGCATCGCGTTGATGATACAGGCGACGGGATAGCCGGGAAGCATCACGACCGGCGTCCCTTCGACCGCACCCTCGGAACTCGAAGCGTTCCGACTGTTCGCCGAGCCGTGCTCGACGATGCCGAGCGCGACGGGATGGCCCGGTTTCAGCGCGACGCCGTGGACGACGACGTCGCCGATGGAGGAGACGACTTCCGGGAGCAGGTCGCGTGCCCCCACGGAGGACCCGCCGGTCGTGACGACGATATCGTGGTCGAGGTTCGACTCGATGGCCTCGCGGAGTCGGTCCTCGTCGTCGGTCACGACGTCGTGGTAGGTCGCGCTGCCGCCCCACCGCTCGACCAGACGGGAGACGGTGAGGCCGTTCGTCTCGATGACTTCGCCCGGTTCCGGGTCGGCCTGCACCAGTTCCTCGCCGGTCGGAATCACGGCGACGCGCGGCCGGTCGTACACCGTGACCTCGCTCACGCCGACGGATTTCAACATGCCGAGGTCCGACGGGCGAAGTCGATGTCCGGCCTCGTACAGCGATTGGCCCGCCTCCACGTCCTCGCCGACGGGAGCGACGTTTTCGCCCTCCGCCACGGCGTCGAACACCTCGACCTCCTCGCCGAACTCGTCGATTTGCTCTATCATCACCACGGCGTCCGCGCCCTCCGGTACCTCGCTCCCGGTGTGCACTCGAACCGCCGCGCCGGGTGCCATCTCCTCCGCGCGGCGGAGGACCTCGGGCGACCGGCCGCTGGCTCCGAAGGTGTCCTGCGCACGAACCGCGTAGCCGTCCATCGCCGCCCGCGAGTAGTGGGGGACGTTTCGCGGGGCATCGACCGGTTCCGCGAGGATCCGTCCGTCCGCGTCCCGGAGCGGGATGGAATCGGTTCGGTCGTGACCGGCGACGACCTCGCGCAATCGGTCGCGCGCCGCCGACACGCGCGTCGTTTCCTTGAACCCGGACCGTTTTCTGTCCGGTTGATGGTCGCTCATATGAACCCGTTCGGGACGATGGGCAAAAAGGGAGCGGGGAACACTTATCGTTCCGTAGACAGCATCGTCCCGCATGGCCCTCCTCAACCACCCGTTCGCCCTCGCCCTCGCCGGTGTCGCCGTCGTTCTCGGCTGCGTGATGATCTGGTACGGCGGGCGCGAACTCGTGCTCGCGTATCGTATCCTCACCAACGACCCGAGCGACGTGATGTCGTTGGGCGACGGCGGCCCGGTCGAAGTCGAAGGGACCGCCCAGCCCGAACGGGGGACCGTCACGTCGCCGTTCACCGGAACGGAGTGTCTCGCCTACGAGTACGTCGTGAAAGAAGAGCGCAACTCGAAGAACGGTCGCCACTGGGAGACCATCGATTCGGGGCGGAACCACACGCCCTTCCGCATCGAGGACGAGACGGCGAGCGCGCTCGTCGATCCGCGCGCGGCCGACTTTCGCTTCAGCGCCGAACGCTCCATCGACGTCCGCGGCGGGACGCGGCCGCCCGAACGGGTCGTGGAGTTCATCCGGCGAAACGACGACGTGGACTCCGAGGAACGAAGCCTCGACCTGAAGGTGGTCGAGTTGAACACGGGAAAGGACCGCAAATACATCGAACGGCGGCTCGACCCCGACGAGTCGGTTCACATCCTCGGCGAGGCGCGCTACGACGCGAGCGCCGGACACGACGCGGGCGAGGTGAACGTCGTCATCGGCCACGGGGAGGATACCCGGTTCCTCGTTTCCGACACGGACGAACGCGGCGCGACGTTGCGCGTAGCGTGGAAGGGACTTCCCTTCGTGGTCGCCGGGGTCTTGTTTTTCGCCATCGGCGCGTTCGTGCTCGGATGGTAACACGACCGTCGATACCGTACCCTTTTTCGGTCCTGCCTCCTAACACGGAACTATGTCAGCGCTGCGCGATGCGTTGCGAGAACTCCCGGACGCCGTGTTCGCGGACCTGTTGGAGAACGATGAGGCGTATCTCCTCGTCCTCGATATGCCCGGCGTCACCGAGGAAACTATCGACATCGACGTGACGAATGGCCGCCTCCAGATAGAAGCGCGGCGCGAGAAGAACGTCCCCATGGAGTTCGACTACGTGAGCGAGGAGCGGCCCCTGTTCCTCGACGCCGAACTCCCGCTCCCGCCGGACGCGACCGGCGCGGGTGCGGAAGCCGCGGTGGGTCGTGGCGTCCTCGAAATCACGCTCCCCAAACAGTCGTCGGCTCCCGACGAGTCGGTGCCGGTCACGAGCCGCTAAGCGCGGGTGGTCACACTGGCATTCCTCCGCGCATACCGTCGGTTCGTCGTCGTCGCATGGCACTTCCTGCCGCTGCTGGTGAGCTACGCCCGCGACCGGAACCGATTCCTGTTTTTCGGGTCGTCCCGACGGGTGACCAGCGAGATGCGAATCGAGCGGGCGAACACGCTCCTCGAATCGCTGCTCACCCTCGGCCCGACGTTCATCAAACTCGGGCAGTTGCTCTCGACGCGCCCCGACATCCTCCCGCCGGAGTACGTGGACGAACTCTCGAAGCTTCAGGACGAAGTGCCGCCAGCGCCGTGGGAGGACGCAGAACGGGTCATCGAGGCCGAACTCGGCCCCGTCGAGGATCACTTCGACGAGTTCGACACCGAGGCGATAAGCGGCGCGAGTCTCGGACAGGTGTACGCCGCGCAAATCGACGGCGAGCGCGTCGCCGTGAAGGTCAGACGCCCCGGCATCGAGGAGTTGGTCGAGGCGGACCTGCGGGTCATCCGCTGGTCGCTCCCGCTCCTCATGCGCTTTATCGGACAGGCGCGAGCCTTCTCGCTCGAAAACCTCGCCGACGAGTTCGGCCGCACCATTCGGGAGGAGATGGATTACGGCCGCGAGGCGTCGATGTTGACCGAAATCCGCGAGAACTTCGCGGACGACCCGGACATCGCCATTCCGCGCGTCATCACGAGTCGTTCCGGGTCCCGCGTCCTCACGATGGAGTACCTCGGCGGGACGAAAATAAACCGCGTCGACGAACTCGACGAGGAGGGACTCGACCGCCACGAACTCGCCGAGACGCTCCAGCGGGCGTACCTCCAGATGATAATTCAGGACGGCGTGTTCCACGCCGACCCCCATCCGGGCAACCTCGCCGTCACGGACGACGGGCGCATCATCTTCTACGACTTCGGCATGAGCGGGCGGGTGGACGAGTTCATCCAGCGCAAAATCGTGGACTTCTACATCGCGGTGGCGAACCAGGACATCGAGGGCATCCTCGACGCCCTCATCGAGATGGGGACCCTCAGCCCGGAAGCCGACCGGGTGACGATGGGGAAGGTGATGGAACTCGCCATCGAGGACGCGCGGGGCGAGGACATCGAGACCTACCGCGTCCAACAAATCGTCTCGCAAGTCGAAGACACGATTTACGAGTTCCCGCTCCGGTTGCCGTCGAACCTCGCGCTCGTTCTCCGCGTGGCGACGGTCGTGGAAGGGGTCTGTGTCACGCTCGACCCCGGCTTCGACTTCATCGCGGTGGCGACGGAGTACCTCACCGAGGAGGGCTACCGCGAGGAGTCCATCAAGCAGTACGTCTCCGAAACGGGCGACCAACTGCAAGCGTCGGCCCAGTCGCTCGTTCGGACGCCGCCGAAACTGGAACGGGCGCTGGACCGCATCGACCGCGACGACCTCTACGCCCGCGTCAGCATCGAGGACAACAACGACGTGTTCGACCTGCTGGCCAAACGCCTCATCTACGGCATCCTCCTCGCCTTCGGCGGGTTGACGACGGCGGTGCTGTACGCCGCGGAAGCGTTCCCCGCCGCCGCGGTGGCCGGAGTCATCTCGCTGTTCATCACCCTCCTGCTCTACCGCTCGTTCCGCAAACGGCGCGGGATTCGGGCGACGCCGCAGTTCACGCGCCAGAACCTGCGGGATCGAGGCGGGGAGTAGGAACTCGTTGACACCGTTGCTGTCTTGCGGTTCGTCGTCCGCCACCCAATGTCAGCGAAATTCCAATATCCTTTTTCCACGGCGGAGACACGTTGCAACTGTGACTACAACCGCCCATCCCTCCGCCACCAGCACCGAGAGCCACTGGTGGATACTCCTCCTCCCGAGTCTGCTACTGTCGATTTCCGCCGCGCTCGGCCTATCGGTTTCCGCGATTGCCTTCCGCCTCGAACCGTCGAGTACCCTCTCGTACCTTCCGCCGCTGGTCGGACTCGTTCTCGCTCTCGCGTATTTCACCGCCCCCGCCGCCGTCGCAGTCGGAATTCACTTCGACCGGCGGTACATCGCGTCGGTGTCAGAGTGGGAACCTCGGTCCGAATACACCCTCCTCGGCCTCGCCATGTGGTTCGGTATCGGCATCCCGCTCGGTCTGCTGTACCTCTACCGCCGTCACAAGTACGTCGGCGTTCCCTGAGTCGAATTCACGATATCTAGTAGTCGGGATGGTGACGATCTATCAATCACCACCTATACTTATTTATTCACGAGTGTTCTGATAGATAGCATGAATGTGCCCTCTGTGCACCGATCTTCTGAGTTTCGCCAACTACTTTTCATCGGGTTTTCTGTAGTCACGACGATTGCTTTGTCGTACGATTATGTGACAACAGAGGCGGTTTCAGACGCGTTTTTCGCTATCATCGGATCGGGTCTGTTGCTCGCGGTTCTGGTGAGTGTTCCAGTACTGCTGTTCGATCGTGGGCCGGGTTTGGACTGATAAAACGCGCTCTAATCAGCGTGAAGTCGGTTTCTGATCCTTGAATCCATAAGCGGAAGTAACACCACCCCGGGACCCCCGAATGGATCTGTGCGCGGATCGTAGTGTGGTCCGATCATCGACCAGACTCTCAACCGAGGATACTGTTCGTCACGTCGTTTTGCATAGAGGATGCGTATCGGTTACAGGGAGAGGTGGTGGTTAACGGTGAGTGAAAAGAAACGGTCAGGAGAATGGTTAAGATAACAGCGAATAGAGGGAAGGTATGGCTAACTCGTCACCGCCGTCCATTCCGCGAAGTTGGGCTACCACGATAATTGTTCTATATATACTATTTTTACTATAATCAATTCTGTTAGCGGGTCAACCTCTACTTGGACTGCTTCCCGCACTAATCATCATTCCGCTCTACTTACTGTGGCGACTTCTCGTCGCGATAGAAGCCATTGCCGACGCTCAACAGCGTATCGCCCACCAACAAGACCAGAAGAGATAGACACGGCAATCTACGGGTGTTCCATCACAATTCATCTGATTACACGCTCTCCACTCAGCATGAAGTCGGGCTTTTGCCCCATGATCTCATAAGCGGAAGCGTTAGGCCTCTCACATCGGGCGACTCATTGCTCACAGTGACCGTCAACACAATATTCAATACGATAGAACTACTATCGTACTACGATGACAACACTGACAATCAAAGTCCCCGATGGAATGGATGACGATATCAACGAATATATCGAAGAGACCGGTAAATTCGTCAATAAAAGCGATTTCGCCCGTCATACCATCCGTCGGTACATGGAGGAGAACCCAATCACGCTCTCAGACCAGACGCTTGAGGACATCCGAATCAGTGAAAAGCAATTCGAGGAAGGCAAGACCGTCTCTCACAATGAAGTGCGTGAACGACTTGGACATAGCGAAGAATGACCACAGTCGAGTGGTCTGATAGAGGAGTAGAGCAGATAGAAGACTTGGAACATGACATTCAAGATCGAATTCTCAATAAACTCGACGAAGCCACTGAGTGGACAGAACACAGACTTGAACCATTGACTAATTATCCCTATTACAAACTTCGAGCCGGTGATTATCGCGTCATTATCGATTGGAAGCGGGATACCGATGTGCTGCGGGTGCTTGCAGTCGGCCATCGAAAGAACGTCTATGACCGGAACCTGTAACCCCATTCCTTGTTGATTTAATAAGCGGAAGTAGCTCCCCACGGACCCCCCGAATCAATCTATGCGCAACGCTTTCTCACCCTGGACTGGTGGGTGATCTTAGAGGATTGTAACGAACTGTTCGCATGCTATCGGCGCTCAAAAGTCGTAAAGCACCCTGAGAAGTACAGCTCCGGTGACTGCGGCGGATCACTGCAGGTTAAAGAGGCCAATAGCGAATGACAGCCGATAACCGACCGGGTGTGATACGACTTGGGGTACAGTGTTTCGGTTCACGACTTGTTACAGTTCGTAGTGGCATGAATCTTCTCGGGAGGTGTGATGGTGACATCGATCTGTTTTGGCGAACACCCAGTGAAATTCAGTCGTTTTGTACTGCTGTTTGCCTCAATGAGCACTGACGCAGTGTTCGTATCAAGATTCATATTAGCCTCCTTGCGCTCATTTGGTTGCAGGAGAAAGTCGTAGCTGCCTATCGACTCGTTGTTTGCATCTCGTAACCCGATCCAGACATATTTGTCCTTGCTAGTGTTATTCTCGGCTGTCATTCCGATGCTGATCGATTGTGTGAGACATCCAGCAGCCAGAAGGACAACCACCAGTATCCCTAGCATTCGAACGGCAGACCGTCGATCCATAGTGCATTACGTGGCCGAAACCCCATGATAATTCCGGACCACGAAACCTGTTTAAAAACGGAAGTTCCATTTGTTCCTCCCATTATTTTTCCATCTACCGACGCTTTCAGCCCTCCCATCTTCTCAATCGCTCGTTTTTGACTAATTCAGACTCTCACGAAGGTTAGTATATTATATCAACTTACGTCTTCACTTCCGATCTGTCTGGCGATTGTTCACAGCGATTCATAGCGAAGTGTCTGTGTATGCTCCTGAAATGGCCCTGTTCGATACGCTTATAACGAGCTTGCTATCGTGTTGGACGAGACACGAGACGACTGACGTTGAGCGACTTGCAACGCGAATACTCGAAAATGATGGGAACACACAGCTGCTGATTGGCGTCATTAGGCGGATAACAGTGGAACTCACATTCAATCGGATAACTGAATTCGATCACGCAAACGCCAATTGAGACTGCTTGATTCGATGGCGACGGGTGCTGGCATATCTACTGGCGGCGGATGGATGGTTAAGTGCTTGAATCAGGCGCGTTGGAGCTAGCAACAGGTCATTTTGAGGAGGACGACCAGTAGTGATCAACGACCCAAGGGAAGAAGCTGATCGCAATTGTACTGATGGTAATCCCGACGAGTGCTGAGAGATACATCGAATGGGAAAACGACCCAATGTAGCCACCACAATACCCCGCCACTAACAGCAGCACATTATAGTAGAGTATTCTCACGCCAAACAACGAGGGTGTCAGCGAAAGCCAGCCAGGCTCTGTTCGCGTTGGTGGTGTCACCCATTCACCATAGAAGAGAGCAATACCGACAACGGCGGTTCCCCACCCAAAAACAAGCGCATTTTTAACACCAATCGCAGAAATCGGCTCTAAATTGAGAATGAGAACGAGGACTGGCAGTGCAGGGATTGAGATATCGAATACCGCGTACACCAGGTCACCAACGGGATCGGTAGCTGAGATGGTTGGAAATCTCTGCTCTGATTTTCGGGGCGTTGAGGATGACATTGGTACTCACACTCTCAGTCTCGAACTTCGGGGGCGTACGTCAAAAAATTATTGTTATTTTCTATTACTATGTCTATGAATTCTTCTGGAGGCGTTTCACCGAGCTATTAGACTCGTGCAGACATCGAAGTCGTCGTGTTCATTTCCTATACAATGATTGATCGGTGAATTTCATACTGGACTTTGGCCAATTCTTGATGGGCCGGTAGAGTCATTGGTATTAGATCACGTGTGCCGCCGGGTCGCAATTGCTCCAGCGAGCGATGGGAAACTTCCAACGGCAAGTCCGCCAATCACGACTGCCCACCCCATTGGGAGTAAGGGAAGTTGGATTGTTTTGCCGAGCAAATCACCGCCATAGGCGATGACGGCTAACGCGAGGTTGAAATAGAGGAACCGGAGGCCGATCAGCAGTGGAGTTAGCGAAACCCAGCCGGGGATGTCAGTAAAGAGCGGCTGTATCCAGCCACCACGGATCAAGGCTGTTCCGAGGACCATTGTTAGCCATCCAATCATGGCCGCGCTTTTGATTCCGCCAAATTCGACTGCGGTAGTGACCATAATGACGTAGAGCAATGGAATACAGGGGACGGAGATATCGGCAAATGCATAGACGGTGTCGTCGATGAGGAGGCCAAGGCCATCTTTTTCGACGGTTGTGAGGGTGCCATGGCCACTGAATGAGCGTCGGGTGTTGGTCTCTGCTGGTCGGGGGGTGCGTCCTGGTGGACCAGACATGGTATTTCAAAACTTCTCTGTACGGTAATAAAAACATTCAGGATTGCTGCATTTCTATCACGTGTCTGAATACAAATCAGACACGGGATTGCCGATTTGGTTCGGCTATCCCGAACAATTCTGGGGAAAGACGTCTGTTTTCTGGGATTTCGGAACGTTTTAAGATGCGTGATTGATTTGATAACCGAAGTAGAACGTAAGACGGAAGCGAGGTCGATTCCTCGAATTTGGCCGATTTGGGCGGTTGACTTCCTGTGGGCAGTATAAGCGGCAGTAGCTCTCGCCCAATTGTCTCGACTTTAATATTGAACGAAAGAACTTTTCGATCCCAAACCAATTTCAATCTATGGCCTCATCTCGAGTCTGTTGGTTTGCTATCGCCATTACGGGAAGTACCTGGGTCATTCAGTCCGTACTTGAGCTTCAGACAGAGCCCCTCTCACTCTGGGTAGTAATTGGTCTCATTGGGGCACTGATAATGGCAATCACTGGTGTTTATGGTGTATTCCGAGCTGCGAAAATAAATGGACCAGCCAAACAGAGTTGGATAACGTATGCTTGTGTATTAGCAGCGATTTTATCCCTCATCTCATTAGGCCTGGGATGAATTGAGTGAGAACTCTCTTAGGTCATTATTCTATAATCAACATCTTACTCAAAACAGGTGTCCACACCCGCTTAGTGCAATATGTGGCAGTGAAATCGATTGGAGCGCCATCCTCGCCGAAGCAAGCGTTCTTTCTCCGACCGATTCGCGCTTCCTCGTCAGCGTCCGTTTCCCCACCGGTTCGACCATCGGTCACGACAAACAGTACGACCCGTCCAGAGAAATCCGTCCCGTCACCGCGATTGTTCTCTCAATTCCCTCCCTGCCACATTCCGTAGCTTTTCGACCGACCGCGCCCAAGTCCGGGTATGAACATCGAACCCTTCGGCTTGGAGCGCTGGTTCGCCGAGTACGAACACGAGGCCGACATCATGCTGGCCGAGAGCGGCATCCGAAGCCTCGACGCCGACCGCTTCGATTTGAACCCCGGCGAGTTGGGCTACGTCATCCCGACGAACGGGGACCCCGAATTCCGCGCCGAGGTCGGCGAGCGCTACGGTCGGAGCGAAGACGAAGTGCTGTTCACCTGCGGGACGCAGGAAGCGAACTTTCTGGCGTTCCTGAGCCTGCTGGACGACGACGGACACGCAGTCGGCGGCGACGCCGCCTCTTCGCCCCGTGCGCGAAGTGCGCACGCGGTAGTAGTCACGCCGACCTACCAAGCACTCCACGCCGTCCCCGAGTCGATGGGCGAGGTGAGCAGGGTGTGGCTCGAACCGCCGGAGTGGGAACTCGACGTGGACGCCGTCGCCGACGCGATTCGGGAGGATACGAACGTCGTCGTCCTCAACAACCCGAACAATCCGACCGGCCGGTACCATCCGCAGGAGAAGGTCGAGGCCGTCTACGACCTCGCGGAAGACGCCGGGGCGTACCTGCTCTGTGACGAGGTGTACCGACTGCTCGCGTCCGACCCCGTGGACCCCGTGGCCAGCATGGGCGAGTACGGCATCAGCACGACGAGTCTCACGAAGGCCTACGGACTCGCTGGCCTGCGGTTCGGCTGGCTCGTCGGGGCGGAAGAGGTCGTCGAAGGTGCGTGGGAGTGGAAGGATTACACCACCATCTCGCCGGGCATCATCGACCAGCACGTCGCTCGGCAGGCGCTCGGCGAGCACGAAGACGACATTCTCGCGGAAAACCGCGAGTTGGCGGCGAGCAACCGCGACCGCGTGCGCGAGTTCGTGGACGAACACGGACTGGAGTGGTACGACCCGGTCGGCGTCAACGGGTTCGTTCGGATTCCGGACGGGTTCGAAGACGCCGAGGCGTTCTGTCGCGGCGTCGTGGAAGAGGAGAGCGTCGTCCTCGCGCCGGGGACCCTGTTCGGCTACGACCGGTACTTCCGCATCGGGTTCGGACTGCCCGCCGAGGAGTTAGAAGACGGATTAGGACGCGTCGAATCGTTCCTCGAACGGCACGCGTAACCGGATTTTGGCGACGAGAGGGAGTTCGTTCCGTTTAATTCGAAATCACATCTCTTCGCTCGCGTCGAGGTACGATTCGAGGAGCGGCGGGAAGTCGCGGCCGCGGAGGTAGCGCAGGCCGAAATCCTCGGCCCAGTTGATGATGCCGGTGTCCTCGGTGACGACGCCCGCGTCGAGTTCGCGGGCGAGGATGAGCAGGTCGAAGTCCTCGCGGGAGTCCAGGACGCCGCGGCGGAGCGTGGAACGGTACTGGCTTCTGAGGTCGGAGATGACCGTCCCCACGTCGGCCTGTCCGTTGTCGGACGCTTCCCTGACGGCGTTTTCGGACACGCGGAGGCCCTTGTCCACGCGGCCGCTCATCTCGTCGATGAACCGGTAGACGAGATCGGCGGGAATCATCACCTCGAAGCGGGCGGGGTTCTTCTTGATGACCCACGTTTCGAGTTTCGAGAGGACGGGCTCCGAGACGCCGCGCTCTTCGAGGATGGCGGTGAGTTCGTCGTGAACGGAGGGCGGAATGTAACAGGAGATGTTGAGCGCGAGTTTCGCGGTGGCGATGGAGTCGAGAAGTCGTTCGATGGCGTCCTCCAATCCCTCGTCTCCGACGCGGATTTCCTCGGAGAGGAAGACGGATGTATCGAGGACGAACCGCTGTTTCAGCGGATGTTCCGGCATATGTGGCGATTCGAGCCGAGAAGCAAAAGCCCTTCCATGACATTTGTTCACATTCAACATGTGCGAACTCCTGAAAAAGGTTCATAACCATCGATGACCAAGGTTCAGTTGTAGCAGGAACTCCGAGAACAAACCGGATGGTTTCCGTCGATTAGGCAGAAACGCGGAGCAAACACCAAGTCGTCGGTCAAACGACAACGAGGTCAACGCTCCGACGGAAAACCGAAGCGACGCGATAATCGTCCGCAAGGACGGTCGTGAAGACCAAGTAACGGACGGCGTGAAAACGGCGTTCGTGAAACTGGCGCAAGCCAGCCACGGTCGTAGGCGTCGTGGAAAACGTTTCCCATCCGGGTTCTATTCGGGGTTCCTGTGTATTCTTCACTCTCGACACCGATGGAGCGACAGCGGAGCGTTTCCAAACGGTTTATACCGACGGGAGGGCAATTCCGCGATATGGCGAAAGAGCAAAAGGAAGTCCGCGAGCTTAAAGAAGGCAACTACCTGATGATGGACGATGCCGCGTGCGTCATCAACTCCTACAGCACGGCAAAGCCCGGCAAACACGGTAGCGCGAAGGCCCGAATCGAGGGCAAAGGCGTTTTCGACGGCAAGAAGCGAAGCCTGAGCCAGCCCGTTGACGCGAAGATCTGGGTCCCGATCATCAACCGTAAACAGGGACAGGTCGTCAGCGTCGAAAGCGAAACCGTCGCACAGGTCATGGACCTCGACACCTACGAGACCATCACCATCAAGACGCCCGAGGGAATGGACATCTCGCCCGACGACACCATCGAGTACCTCGAGATGGAAGAACAACGTAAAATCGTACGTTAAATGTTCCCCGGCGCGTCTACCGACCGCGGACATGCGGACTTCGTGGTGGTGGGTGCGCCGCTCGACGTGTCCACCACGTTTCAACCCGGTACACGGTTCGGTCCCGACGAAATCCGGAAGTTTGCTCGGACGTTCGACGACTACGACCACCGAACCGGGCAGTATTTTTCCGATTGTTCAGTGCACGACCACGGTGACGTGTACGCGTGGGACGACGCCGAGGAGTACGTGGAGTACCTCGAAGGCGTCGTCACCGACGTGGTTTGGGACGACGCCGTTCCGCTCCTCCTCGGGGGCGAACACACCGTCACGGGGGCGGCCGTTCGCGCGACCGACCCCGACGTGTTCGTCTGCCTCGACGCCCACCTCGACTTGCGCGAGGAGTACGACGGCAACCCGTTGAGCCACGCGACCGTCACCCGCCACGTCCTCGACGTCGCCGACGAAGCGATTATCTTGGGCGCTCGAACCGGCAGCGAAGAAGAGTGGGAGCGCGCCGCGAAATCGGACGTGACCGTCGTGCCGCCGGAAGACGTGGCCGACTGGCAGCCCGATTTCGACGGCACCGCGTACCTCAGCGTGGACATCGACGGCGCCGACCCCGCGTTCGCGCCCGGCACCGGCACGATGGAACCGTTCGGCCTGTCGCCGCGAGAGATGCGCGACGTCGTGCGCGACGTCGCCGAAACGACGGACGTCGTCGGCTTCGATGTCGTCGAAGTGAACGACCGCGACGACGGCCAAGCGGCCTCCCTCGCCGGAAAGCTGTTGCGCGAGTTCGTGTTTTCACACGCCGGAACGACGGACTGAGCATCGTACCCGAAACGGGAGTTTGCAGTCATTTTTGAAAGACAGCAAGACAGCGAACGAGAGCGGATTGCAGAGATGCCGCTCCGTAGTCGAAACGGTCGTCCCGAAAAGCGGAGAGGCGCGGTTAGAGCGCGCGCCGTACTTTGCGCATGATACGTCGCCTGAACCGTCGTGGAAGACGTCGCCACGTGGACATGGCCTTACGGAGCTTGCTCATAACGAACACCTCGTCTGTCGCTTTTCCCCTGATGGGGACCTAAATATCGTCCCGGAAACCCCTTAACCGTGATGGCAGGCCGCGTGAAAGCCGGGGCATACAAGCCGCCGGAACCACGAGTGTCACGCATGAACCTCGCCGAACTCACCCAGCGGTACGACGACCAACTTCGAACAGGGGACTTCGCCGACATCGACGCCAGCGCGAACGGGCTACAGGTCGGCCCGGACGACCCCGAGTCCGTCACCGTGGAACGCGTCGCGTTCGCCGTGGACGCCGCGGAACAGACCATCGAGGAAGCGGTGGAGTGGGGTGCGGACGCGCTGGTCGTCCACCACGGACTCTCGTGGGGCGGTATCGAGCGCGTGACGGGGCGCGACTACCGACGAATCGCGCCGCTCATCGAGAACGACGTGGCGCTGTACGTGTCCCACCTCCCGCTCGACTCCCATCCCGAACTCGGCAACGCGGCAGGCATCGCCGACCTGCTCGGACTCGAATCGCGCGAGCCGTTCGGTCGGATGGGACCGGAACACATCGGCCAACAGGGTCACGGCGAATTCACGAGGGAGGAACTGGGCGAGCTGTTGGCCGACGAACTCGACACCGGCGGGCAAGGCGTACGAGGGTTCGATTTCGGTCCCGACGAGATCGAACACGTCGCCATCGTCACCGGCAGCGGTGCGGACTGGTTGGACGAGGCCGTCGACGTCGGAGCGGACGCGCTCGTTACCGGCGAAGGGAAACAGAAGGTCTACCACGAGGCGCGAGAGGCCGAACTGAACGTCTTCCTCGCGGGACATTACGCGACGGAGACGTTCGGCGTGCGCTCGCTCGAATCGCTCGCCGAGGACTGGGGCATGGTGACAACCTTCATCGACGCGCCAACTGGTCTGTAACTACACAGTCGCCGACCTACAACTACTCACGCGACCACGTACAACTACTCCTCCACTGACATACAACTACTCGTGTTCGGTAGCTGATTTTTCGTCGTTCGTCATACGATTTCGTCGAAACAGGAGGTATTAAAAGGGGTGGCGACGAGGAAACGGACGTGTCCTGCGGGTTTCTACGGCCCGAGAGGACCGCCGGAACCATCGAGGTCACGTTCCGGTCTCGCCGGACACGGGCCGCCGCCGACCGGCCCCGATAGCCGAACTTCGGTTACGGCTAATCGAAGCGCCGCTGGCCGCTGACCTCGCGCCACGCGCGCCCTCGTGGCAGTCGGCAACACAGTTTCTAACCGGGACATTGAATCGCCTGTAGCCGACACTGTGGAGTATGAACGACGACCACGGCGACGGAGACGACCACGACGAACATCACGTCCACCGCGAGGAGTTTCACCACGACCCGATAGCCCACGCGGAAGTGCGTGCGGGCATGACCGTCGGCGAACTGGCCGACGAGTACGGGGCCGCGGGTGTCGGTGCTGCGAACCTCCACAAGGCCGTGGACATCTACGCCGACATGCTCTCCGACGACGTGACCAACTTCTTCGGCCTCGCGGGCGCGATGGTGCCGACCGGCATGCGCAAAATCGTCGCAGACCTCATCCGAGACGGGCACATCGACGCGCTGGTGACGACCGGCGCGAACCTTACCCACGACGCCATCGAGGGCATCGGGGGAAAGCACCACCACGGGAGAGATGAGCAGGACGACAAATCCATGCGCGAACACGACGAGCAACTGCGCGACGAGGAAGTGGACCGAATCTACAACGTCTATCTTCCACAAGAGCACTTCGCGCTGTTCGAGTCCCACCTCCGCTCTGAAGTGTTCCCGAACATCGAGGAGACGGTCACCATCCAGCGCATGGTCGAGGAACTCGGCCGCGCGAACAGCGAGGTGAACGAACGCGAGGGAATCGAGGAGGACGCCGGAATCGCGGCGGCGGCCTACGAGAACGACGTTCCCATCTACTGTCCGGCAGTGCAGGATTCAGTTCTCGGCTTGCAGGCGTGGATGTACTCCCAGACCTCCGATTTCCAACTGGACGCGCTGAAAGACATGACCCACCTCACGGACCTCGCGTTCGAGGCAGAGACTTCCGGCGCGATGGTGGTCGGCGGCGGCGTGCCCAAAAACTACGTCCTTCAGACGATGCTCGTCTCGCCCAAGGCCTACGACTACGCCGTCCAGTTGACGATGGACCCGCCACAGACCGGCGGCCTCTCCGGTGCCACGCTGGACGAAGCGCGCTCGTGGGGCAAACTCGAAAAGGCCGCCCGAAACGTCTCCGTCTACGCCGACGCGACCATCACGCTTCCGCTGGTCGTCGCCGCCGCGCGGGAGCGAATCGAGTAGAGTAATCGAAAATCAGTAGCGGGTAAACGTCCCCGACCCGACTTCGATTTTCACGAGCGTGTTCTCGGGGTAAGCGTCCGCATCCGCACCGTATCGCGGGTTGATTCGCTCGGCGGCTTTGAGCGTCTCCTCCTCGTCCTCGACGACCATCGCCGTTCCCTGCATCGTGACCTTCCACTCCGCCCGTCCGGCGGTGTCCTGCTGGACCGAAACCGCGACGCGCGGGTTCTCACGGATGTTCGCCAGTTTCCGACCGCCGGTGAGAATCGAGACCGTTCCGTCGTCGTAGTGGTACCAGACCGGCGCGACGTGCGGTCTGTCGTCGGAACACGTTGCGAGGTGCGCCATCACGGATTCCTCCGCGAGGCACGCTTCGGCGTCGTCGGGGAGAACGTCTGCCATAGTTGAAGAGAGGGACGGGAGAAGAAAAGCGGTTTCGTAGCGACTCTATTCCTGACAGTTTCGTTCGAGAAGTGCCGGTTACACCGCGTCGTCCGGGTCGTGACGGTCGCGCATGCGCTCCGCTTCCTTCGCGTACCGATCACTGGTTTCGGCGTCGGTGACGGGCGTCAAACGCTCCGATTCGACCGTGATTGCCGCCGTCACTTCCGGTCCCGGCGCGGTTCCGAACCGATTGAACGCCCGCTCTTTCTGCAGGTAGCGAGCACCGTCCGGCGTCGCGTAGACCGTCACCAAGATGTGCGGCGAATCTGCCGAGAACGTCCGTTCGACCATCCAGACCCGTTCGGTCCGCCCCGACTCGGAAACGGCGTGTTCCGACCCGGATTCGTCTACGTGCATGCGGCTATATTCGACCTCCGCGGCCTTGTACACTGACAGTAGTTCCCGGCTCCCGAGAACGGACGGGGCACCCGCAACCCGACGAAGGGCGACGGAAACGCTCTTTTCCCCGGTGTCCCTATCGCCGGATGGCCGATGACGAGAACGGCGTTCCGAACCGGCGTGGCGGCTGGTTATGACGAACCCTATGAGTGCCGAGGCCACCGCGTTTACTCGTCTCGTGTCGACGGTTGGGTCGTTATCAACACGGATAGCACAACGAAGGAATCAATTCCGTGAACATATTGTTTCATAATTTAATCTAGAAAAGATATATATTTATAAACTATATTTTATCTAATGCATATCTGATGAAAATACAGAAGGCAGAAGATCGTTTGTGAAAAAGGCCGCCGCGTCGTTGGTCGTCGGTGGTATAGCGGCGACCGGAACGGCCGCCGCCGCAAAGGAAAACGAACTCATCGTGACGGCACCGGGCAACGGCAGCGGACAATTCGATATCGAAGTTCCGGATTCGGGTGTGGTATACAAGGACAAAGAGCTACTCGACCGAGACCATCTCGAAGTGACAAGTCACGGTACTGCGATTGCCTACGGATACGTCGGTAGCGGTCAGGACCGAATTCTCTTCGACGGCGACCCGGGCGACGTGAATCCCATCGACGTTCCGGCCGATATCGAGACAGAAATCCGATCGCTCTAGAAACAGAACTCGAACGAACGGCAACCGAACCGACATCCGTTTTTTACTAATACGAGAGAACGCGGCTTACTCCATCTCTGGAAGCTGGAAGTCGAAGAGTTGCTCGCGGAGATGGTCCGGCGATTCGGTCTTCCCCCACGTGATGAACGCCTCGACGAGTTCCGGATCGCTGAAATCGACGTGACGGGCATCCTCGTTCCCCCAGTCGTAGACGTGCTTCGGCAGCCACTCGGCGTCGCGCAGTTCGCCGAGGATGACCTCGGCCGCCGCCTCGGCCGACACTTCTCCGGTCGCGTAGTCGTCGAGTGCGACCGATGTGATCTCGAATATCGCACTCGCATCAGGGGCGAACGGCGCTTCGTCGCCCGGTCTGCGTTCGGTGAGCAGGCCGTCGAAGACCGCGCACTCGCCCGATTCGAGGTAGTCGAAACAGTGGCGCTGGATGTAGAGGTCCTCGAACAACATCTGTGCGAGCGCGAACTGTGCCCACGCGTTCCAGACGGCGAAGTCACCGAGCGCCTTGTACGCGTTGCTGACGGTGGCATCGACCGTCTCGGTCTGCTCGCGGTGGAGCTCGTCGAGCCGCTCGAAGCGCTCGGCCGAGAAGTCTTCGGCCTCGAACGCGTCCAATAGGAGGTTCGTCGAGACGAACACCGACTCGAAGGTGTGCACCAGGCCGAGGGAGTACAGCGGGTCAACGAAGCCGTACGTGCTTCCCGTCAGGAAGTGGCGATGGCCGGACGAGCGACTGGCGCTGCGTTGGAGGCGTCCCGTTCGAATCCACGGCATCGTCGGCTCGACACCCTCGAGGTGATGCGCGATACCGGGGAACCGCTCGACGATGCCGAAGAACTCCTCCTCAGGGGTCACGGACTCATCGACCGGGTAGGCGTCGCGGTCGAGCACTAACCCGACGCTCGCCTTCGTCGCGTCCGAGCGCTCGAAGTTATCGAACGGAATGACCCACATCCAGCCGCCGTCGAAGACGTGGTGGAGTGTCCCGTCGTGGAGACGGTTCGACTGTCCGGGACGGTCGGCTTCGGCGATCACGTCGTCGAACGGCTCCAGTCCCTCTACGTGTGCGAAGATGGCCCGAGAGTCGGTGGCGAACGCTGGCGCGTCCTCGCGGTAGCCGCGCTCCTCGGCGAGGACCGAGTTGCCACCGGTCGCGTCGACGTAGAAGGCGGCTGTCGTCGTCCCGTCGTCGGTGGTGACGGTAACCTCATCGGAATCGATATCGACATCGACGATGGGCATCTCTTCGACGTATTCGACGCCATACGCCTCGGCGGTCTCGACGAGGTAGTGGTCGATATCGGCGCGCAGGAAGTGACTCTCGCTGTAGAACGGCAACTGCGGCGGGATGAGTTGGTGGACGTCGTCGCCGTCGAACGACTCGCCCTCTCGGTGGTAGCTGAACGCAATCGAGTGTTTGATCCCGCACGACGACGTGATGTTGTTTACGACCTCGTTTGCGTCGCTCAGATACCGTATCTCCGGGATATCGAAGTATTCGCCGACTATCCACATCCACATCGAACTCTGTGGTAACAGTCCTTCACCGATGACGAAGCGTGGATGTGCACCCGCCTCGACCAGCAGCACGTCCAGCCCGGCGTCGGCGAGGATCGTCGCCGTCGTCGATCCGGCGATGCCGGATCCGCCCACGATTACGTCGTAGTCGGTGGTCATCGTTCCCCTCTGCATATTGCCGCCGTAGCCACAGTGGGAACGGGTGTCGTCCTGTGTAGCACCATACCATCCATGGTGTCAGGTGGTTGATTTCCGCGGTTATAGTCACCGGTGGGACAATGTTTCACAGCTGAACAGTCCGGTGATTCCTGAAACGTTATATCGGACAGTGAAGATGTGAGCGTATGGATCAATCGGCACTCGATGACGACATTCAGTTGCTGCGACGGGCTCCGATGCTGGCTGCCTGTCGTAATGATCCTGTGAGTCGCTCGACTATCGCAGAACGGGCGGACTGTTCGCGGACAACAGCGTACCGGGCGACGACTGAACTCGTCGAAGAGGGGCTACTCGGAAAAGTCGACGACGGCTATCGACTCACTGGCTTCGGGACGACGACGCTCGATCGCATCGAACAGTTCCGGGCGGCACTCGATGGAGCCAGACAACTCCGGCCGGTGTTGGACTATATCGACGCCCCAGTGTTGCGTGCAAACGCCCATCTGTTCGCGGACGCGACGGTCATCGAGGCTGACTCCGAGGCACCCTACGCCATCGAACAGCACCTAGAGTCCATCATTGCCAACACCAACGAGCGCATCTACGGCGTCTCGACGAGTTTCGGCTCACCGATAACCCTCACCCGAACGGTCGACCGAGTCGAGGCTGGCGTCGAGTTCGAGTGGGGCCTCCCACGAGCGGTACTCGATCGCCTCGAAAACCAGCACGGCGACTTGCACACAACGGTTCGAGCCCATCAGAATACCACTGTGCACATCGTTGAGGACGCGGTGGTCGACTTCTCCCTCTACGACGACACGCTCGTGCTCACTGGCTTCGACAGCGACCGCGGAACGCTGGCTGCCGTCGCTATCACGGATAGCCCCGACGCCCGTGCATGGGCCGATAGACTCTACCGTCGATACAGGCATCGGGCAGATACACTCGATTCGACAGCGCAGTCTGGATAGGCGATTCCGAAAAGCGAGCAGGAATTCGGGCAAAATTCGCGCCACAACGGGGACGCCGCGGAAGGAAAGAGCGCCCGCCGACTCGCTCACACGACTCCCCCACCTGTCCCCGGAAACCCAGCGACTGGTCGGTGCTATTCTTTATCTCCCGCTCTGTATTCCATAGTATGGGGAGTCACGGAGCGCTACGAGCACCACGCGATTTTCGAGAGCGGGTGCAGTTTTACCTCGTAGACCACCGAACGCCGCTCGGGAAGGCGATCGATATCTGGCTACTGGTGTTGAACCTGCTGTTCGTCGGCGTCTTCGTCGCACAAACGTACTCCGTTTCGGCGACGATGGAGGCGTGGCTGTGGCGATTCGAAGTCGGCATCGCACTCGTGTTCGTAGCGGAGTACGTCCTCAGGCTGTACGGTGCCCAGAACCGCCTTGCGGAGTTCACGAACCCGTATACGATGGTCGACTTGCTATCGGTGTTCCCGACGATGGCCGTGTTGTTCCTGCCTATTCCCGTGATCATCATCAATATCGGGTTCCTCCGGGTCATTCGCGTCGTTCGGGTGCTTCGGTTCTACCGATTTACGCAGGACGAGGAGTTCTTCTTCGGAACCGTGTCGGTCGGCACCCTCCGGACCATGAAACTCCTGCTGACGGTGTTGGTCATCTTCTTTGTCTCCGCGGGCCTGTTCTTCAGCGTCGAGCACCGGGTAAATCCCGCCGTGAACAACTTCGGTGACGCGTTCTACTACACGGTCGTAACCCTCACGACTGTCGGGTTCGGAGACATAATTCCGCTCACCTGGATGGGCCGGTGGGTGACGGTGGCTGGCGTGCTCGCCGCTATCATCCTCGTCCCGTGGCAGGCCGGGAAGATAGTTCGAGAATGGGCGCACCGGGAGAAAGTCAACGTCACGTGTCCCCAGTGTGGTCTCTCCTACCACGACCCGGATGCGTCGCACTGTAAAGCGTGCGGGCACGTCATCTATCAGGAGTACGACTCGCGGCAGTAGGGTAGAAGATAGAGAAACCGCATACGTTCCCGATATCTTCGGCCACCCCTCCGGCGGCAACGGGAGCAGTTCGAAACCCCCCGCAAGTCACAATGCAATGTTGATATTTGTGGCGACGATTCGGTCGACTTCATACCCCAACTGATTTGTACCTGTACTGACTTCAGCGTATGAACGAATCTTTAGTATCGAATCTGATAATTGCACCACACAACCCAATTCACAATCATGATACAAAATCACGCCCGCATTCGTGTAGTTTTTATTTCAATTATACTTGTTTTGATGGTGGTCGTCGGGACTGGCCCACCAGCGGTGAGGGGTGCAACCAATATAACCACCTATATAAATAACGAAGATCGGGTGATTGCTCCGTCAGAGTCCTTTGGCTATTATACGGTCGGTCTCTCCGGGGATCACTACATCTACGTCGTCCTCGACGAGAATGGTGACGGGTTTTACAACGCTACTGAACAATACATGAACGTCTCAGTTTCCACGAGCGATAACTCCTTTAACGACCGTTTTCCTGCCGGAAAGACCGCTGGCTTGGATGGAACGTACGACGTGTATGCGGTTAGCGACAATTCCTTCCCCGATAAAACGCTCGACGCTGGCGATAACCTGACGAGCGGGACACCAGCCCAAGTCACCATCGACGGCAGCGCGCCGTGGGTCTCCGACGTGAACCTCACGAACCCGTCGGGCCAAACGCTCGAATTCTCCTTCACGACGAACGAGCAGTTGAACGGAACGTCCGTCTCGCTCACCGGCCCGGAACCGACGACGACGTTCACCAAGGGCGATTTCACCGAAACCAACGACAGCGGAACCTACACGTACACCGTCTCCTACGCGGGGGCGAGCGACGGCGACTACACGGCGGACGTCACGCTCGCCAACGATACGGTCGGCAACGACGCCGCGACCAACCAGTCGGCGTCGGCGCTGACGGACAGCGTTACCGTCGATACGGTTCCGCCAGGGCTACAGAGTATCGAGACGGAAGTCGGGAGCACCACCGCGGTGCTCACGTTCAACGAGAGCGTCGTCGATGAGGGCGGCAACGCGCTCACCGCGGGCGACCTGCAGTTCACGGACGGCAACGGGGGTGGCGCGACGAGCATCAGTTCGGTGAGTCACACGGCCGGGTCGGACACGGCGACGGTGACGTTCGACGCCGCCGTTTCGGCGACCGACCTCGGGAACGACACCATCGCCCCGAATGCGAGTCGCGTGTACGACCCGTACGGGAACGCCGCGGTGACGGCGGCGAAATCGTTGCGGGATACGGTGGGACCGAACGCGCCGACCGGCGCGTCGGCGTCCGACATCAACGCGAGCAATCAGGGCGATTACACCGTCTCGGTGACGCTGCCGGACGACCACGAGGCAGGAACGGTACAACTGTCGCTCGACGGCGGAGCGGTGACGAACAGCACGACGGTCGCGGCCGAATCCGACGCCGATTCGAGCGGCGAGACGGTCACGTTCGGCAACCTCGACGCGTCCGGCCTCGCCGAGGGGTCGATTTCGATAGGTGCGACGTTCACCGACTACGGCGGGAATTCGAACGCCGCGCCGGGACTGGCGAGCGTGACGAAGGACACCGGTCTCCCGGGAGTGGTCGACGCCAGCATCTCGAACGCGCCGATCGGGACGTACGATACCGGGACCCAGCAGACCGTGACCGTCGCGTTCGACGAGGCCCTGAACCAGAGCATCTCCCCGACGGTCGAAATCACGAACCTCAACCGGACCTACGCCGTCAGCGGGGGGTTCGACGACGCCACGACGTGGACGGGGACGGTCACCATCGCGGACGACGACGAACAGCGGACGGCGACCATCGCGGTATCGAACGCGACCGACACGGTGGGGAACGTGATGACCCCCGACGGGTCGAACACGTTTCAGGTCGATAGCACGGGACCGGCGAAGCCCGATTCGACCGCCGCGGGCAACGTCACGCGGAGCAACCGAACCGACTACAACGTCACGGTGACCTTCGTTACCAATTCACAGGCCGACGAAGTGAGCGTCAAGGTGACGGACGGAACGACGGCAGTCGTTTCCAATCGGAGCATCACGCCCGGAACCGAGACGGTGACCGTCACCGGAATCGACGTGTCCTCGCTGGACGACGGCGCGATTACGGCGACCGCGCTGGCGCTCGACGGCGGGTATGCCAACACGGAGGGGTACGCCGCCCCGACGACGGTGACGAAGGACACGAAACGGCCGAGCGCGTCGTCGATAACCATCGGCGACGGCGAAATCAACGATGCGGACGCCGGAACCGCACGGACGGTGACGGTCACGTTCGACGAGGCGATGAACCGGAGCGTGAGTCCGACCGTGGCAGTCACGGACCTCAATCGAACGTACACCGTCAGCGGCGGGTTCGACAGCGACACGACGTGGACGGGGACGGTCACCATCGCGGACGACGACGAGACGACGACGGGGAACGTCACGGTGTCCGGTGCGGCGGACAGCATCGGCAACGGACTGGTGGCGGCGACCCACGCGTTCTCGGTCGATACGGAGACGCCGACGATAACCGGGTTCGGCGTGACGCACACCGGCGGCGGAACGGTCGCGGTGTCGTTCAACGCCAGCGAATCCCTCGACGCGGCGTCCGTCGCTCTCGATACGCCGTCGGGGACGACGACGCTGGGGTCGTTCACCGAATCCGGGAGCGGTCCGTACGAGTACACCGCGACGTATTCGAGCGGCGGCGACGGGTCCTACACGGCCACGCTGGACGCGGCGCGGGACGCGGCGGGCAACGACGGGGCGACGGGGCAGTCCGACGGCGTGACCGTGGACACGACGCCCCCGACGTTCGGGAATCCGACGCCCGAGGGTGCGACCGTCACCGACAACGAGTCCGTGCTCTCCGTCGATATCGCCGACGCGACCGGGAGCGTCGATGGCGGTTCGATTCGCGTCACGGTGGACGACGCGAACGGAACGAAGCTCGCCGCCGTCGGAACGGCCCACGGCGGCGTGTCCTTCGGCGGCGGGACGCTCACCATCGACCCGACGGGGGCCGGAATCAGGTTGGCCGACGGCGGCGTGAACGTCACCGTCTCGGCGAACGACACGGCGGGCAACGGGAACGCGACCGAGTTCTCGTTCGTCGTCGATACGACGGCACCGACGTTCGCCGACCCCGTTCCGACCGGAACGGTGACGGACAACCGGACGGCGATTAACGTGGACATCGCCGACGCGACGACGAACGTGGACGAGGGGAGCATCCGGGTGACGCTCAGCAACGCGAGCGGACAGTTGTTCGGCGGCGGAACCGCAACTGACGGCGTGTCCTTCGGCGGCGGGACGCTCACCATCGACCCGACGGGAACGGGGATTCCGACGCTGCCGAACGGTACCGTCACCGTGAACGTCTCGGCGAACGATACGGTCGGGAACGAGGGAACGACCGGGTACGCGTTCGGCGTGGACGTGCCGCCCTACATCAGCGGTTTCGCGGCGACGAAGGCCGGAGGCATGGACGTTGACGTGTCGTTCGATTCGACGGACCAACTCGACGCGGTGGGGGTCGCGGTGAGCGGCGCGGAGAGCGGCACGCTCACGACGAGCGACTTCACCGCGACACCGGACGGAACCGGGGGATACACCTACGCGGCGACGTACACCGGGAGGACCGACGGAAACTACACGTTCGAGTTGGTCACCGCGGACGACGGCCGGACCGACGGCGCGACCGGCCAAACGGAAACCGTGCTCGTCGACGACACGGCACCAGCGGTGACCCTCTCGGCACCCGACGGCGGGGCGACCGTCCGCGGCGGGGAGGCGATACCCATCGAGTGGACCGCGACGGATTCCGTGAGCGTCGACACGGTTTCCATCGCGTACAGCACCGACGGCGGCGGAAACTGGACGACAGTCCGGTCCGACACGGCGAATGACGGAACCGAAGACTGGACGATACCCGCCGTCGATTCCGGGTCCGTATCGGTTCGCGTCAGCGCGACTGACACGAGCGGCAACGTCGGCAGCGACGCCAGCGACGCGACGTTCGCCATCGACTCGACCGCACCGACGGTCGGAAACTACACCGTAACCAACCCCGGCGGGCAGGACGTCACCGTCACCTTCGACGCCGACGAACGGTTGGCGACTATCTCCGCGGCCGTCTCGGGGAGCGAGTCGGGGACGCTGACGAGGGCGGATTTCTCCGAGACGGCGACCGGAAGCGGGACGTACACCTACGCGGCGACCTACGCGGGGTCGAGCGACGGGAACTACACCGCGACGCTGAACGTAGCGGCGGACGACGCGGGCAACGACGGTGCGTCCGGGCAGTCAGAGAGCGCCGACGTCGATACCACTACGCCGTCGTTGTCCAACTTCCGCCTGACCAATCCCAGCGGGCGAAACCTGACGGTCGCGTTCGACAGCGACGAACCCCTCGGGACGCTCGAGGTCGCCATCTCCGGCGCGGAGAGCGCGACGCTGACGCTCGCGGACTTCTCGCGGTCCGGCACCACGTACACCGCGACGTACCGTTCGGGGGCCGACGGGAACTACACCGCGACGCTGAACGCGGCGGCGGACGGCGCGGGCAACGACGGTGCGTCCGGCGAGACGGACGGCATCGGCATCGACACGACGCCGCCGACGATTTCGAACGTCTCCGTCTCGAATCCGACGCGCCAAGAGGTGCGCCTGCGCTTCGATAGCTCGGAACGGCTCTCGGCGGTCCGCGTCACCGTCTCCGGTGCCGAAACGGCCACGCTGACCCGGAGCAATCCGTCGGCGAACGGCGGGACCTACGTCGTCACGTACACTGGCAGCGTGGACGGAACCTACACGGCGACGCTCGACCAAGCGCTCGACGACGCGGGCAACGACGGTTCGAGCGGCGAATCTGGGACCGTCACGGTGGACGCCACACCGCCGAGCGTCTCGACGGTCAACGCGACGAACCCCGCCGGGAACGAAATTCGGGTTCGAATCGAGAGCTCGGAGCAACTCTCGTCCCTCGACGTCGCCATCTCCGGCGCGGAGAACGAGACCCTGACGCTCGCGGACTTCGCCGAGAACGACACGACGTACACCGCGTCCTACGACGGGAGTTCGGACGGTCAGTACGACGTGACGCTCGTCGGGTTCGCGGATACCGCGGACAACGAGGGAACGGCGGGACAGACGGATTCCGTGACGTTGCAGGCGCGCCCGCCGACCATCTCGAACTTCGTGGCCACCAACCCAGCCGACAGGCGTGTTGTCGTCGGCTTCGATAGCTCCGACCACCTTTCGGCCGCCACCGTCACCATCGGCGGTGCGGAGAACGCCACGTTGACGTTGCCCGACTTCACCGAAAACGGGACGTCGTACACCGCGACCTACAACGGCAGCGTGGACGGTACCTACACGGCGACGCTCGACCAAGCGCTCGACGACGCGGGCAACGACGGGTCGTCGGGAGAAGTCGCCAGCGTCACCATCAACACGACACGAACCGGAACGGGAGGAAACGGGACCGGTGGCGGCGATGGGGGCGGCGGTGGGAGCGGCGGAAATGGAAGTGATGGGAGCGGCGGAAGCGGAAACGATGGCGGCGGAAACGGCAGTAGCCCCGGAACCGGTTCCGGGTCCGATTCCACGGGAACCGACGCCGACGCGCACGACCCGAAACTCTCCGTGGATGTCACGCGCGGGACGAACGAGACGACGAACGTCTCCGTGAGAAACGCCGATGCGAACCAGCGGGTCGGCGTGGCGTTCGG
Organism: Haladaptatus paucihalophilus DX253; assembly: GCF_000376445.1. Classification (NCBI taxonomy): domain Archaea; kingdom Methanobacteriati; phylum Methanobacteriota; class Halobacteria; order Halobacteriales; family Haladaptataceae; genus Haladaptatus; species Haladaptatus paucihalophilus. The sequence continues at coordinate 1,202,926 of NZ_AQXI01000001.1, forward strand.
CAACGAGACCGGCTCGAACGGCGTGAACCTCAGCCGGTTGAACCTCACCGTCGAGCGGCCGATGGACTACAGTCTGACCGTCAACGCCTCCGCCGCCCGGCTCGGCGACGCGTCCGACTTCGGCGGCCACGCGGTCGGGTTCGTCGAGGTCGACCACTCGGTCCGCGACGCCGACATCGACGGCGCGGGACTCACATTCCGAATCGACACCCGCCGCTTCGAGGAGACCGGTATGGACGCCACCGAGGCGGTGGTCTACCGGTACCACGGCGGCAGGTGGAACGCCCTCGACACCAGCGTGGTCGGCAGAGACGGCGGCGAGTACGTCTTGCGGGCCGACTCCCCCGGCCTGTCGGTGTTCGCGGTCGGACTTCGGGACGCGGACCTGCTCTCGGTGACGGGTGCGAGCCTCTCGAAACCGTCCGCCGCGGTCGGCGCTCCCGTCACGGCGTCCGCGACGATCACGAATCGAGGGAACTGGTTGGCGAACGACTCGCTCGCCGTGACGGCCAACGGGACGACGCTGGCCGCTCGAACCGTCACTATTCCGGCCGGGGAGACGGTAACGGTCACGTTCGACGTGACGCGCGACCACCCCGGAACTTACGGCATCGCCATCGACGACGTATCGGCCGGGACCGTCGCCTTCTCCAGGGCGGCCGACGAGAACCGGGAGACGTCTCGAACGACGACCACCGACGTCGGGACGACGAAGGAAACCTCAACGGCGACGTTGCGGGCGACGCCCGGAACGACCGAGAAGGCGTTCGATGCAGGCACCACGCGGCAGACGGGCGGCGGTCCCAACGGTTGGCTGTTCGCGGGCCTCGCCGTCGTCGCCGTTCTCGTGGCGCTCCTCGTGAGACGTGTGCGGTGAGTTGCTATCGAGAGAAAGCGACCCATCCATGGGAGCGAGACGATTATGTGGATACCACGGAAGTCGGCGCTCCTTGTGACGAATCGGTCACCATATCCACGAATAACCCACCATACGTGTCCGGATGACCAGATACCGGTGGCTAGAAACTGAATTCGTCTAAAAAAACGTGATTTTTGAAAACGAATGCGGAACCCTTAACCGTGTCGTGGGACTGTGTATAATCGTAATGGCAAACGGTAAAGTTGATTTCTTCAACGACACAGGCGGCTACGGTTTCATAGAGACGGACGACGCGGACGAGGACGTTTTCTTCCACATGGAAGACGTTGGCGGCGAGGATCTCACGGAAGGTACCGAAATCGAATTCGACATCGAGCAGGCCCCCAAGGGTCCGCGCGCGAAGAACGTCGTTCGACAGTAAACTCGAATTTTCGCACCGTCGCCACACGGCGACAGGGCGCACTTTCGTTTCTTTCAATGCACTCGCTCTCCGAGAGCGATGGCTCTGACGGTACGTTCACGGGAAGGAAAACGCATTCTCGAATCGGATTCAACGGTCAGAACAGTCGCCAGAGCAGCGACCGAAGTCGGTAGCCGAGCGACCCGTTTCGATAGCCGCGCCACCCGCTCATGCCGCCCGCGAGCGTCGTGGCGTCGTACCCCTCGTCGTCGAGGACGCTGGTCGCGCGCGTAGCGACGACGCCCATCTTACAGACCGTGATGACGGGTCTGTCTTGTGGGATTTTACCAAGACGGCCGCGAAGTGCGTCCTCGTTACCCGCGCGAAGCTCGTCGTACACAGGGACGTTGCGGCTCCCGTCGATATGGTCCGACTGAAACGCCTTTCTCGGTCGAATATCGAGAACGAACGGCGCGTCGTTGGCGTCGAGTCGCTCGTCCAGTTCGTCGGGACGAATCTTGCTCATCATGCCCACAATCGTACCGAGTCGTTAAAGCCCTGACGTCATCGGCATGGCCGAGACGAGCGTGTCCGATGGGTCCCCGAGTGCGCAGAATCGCATCCTCGCACGAAAATAGCGATCGCTGGAAAATCCTGTGTCCCGGAATTGACCGGTGAGAAGTCCGCTTCAGTTCGCCGAAGGCGTCATTGAATGTGGCCTTCGCGACGGAGTTGGTCCGCGTCCTGACTCGTGTAGCGCCACTCGATGTTGGCCTTTTCGTCCTGCCAGTCCCACGGCTCGATGAGCACGATGTCGCCCTCTTCGATCCACGTCCGGTATTTCATGCGACCGGGAATGCGGCCCATTCGTTCCTTTCCGTCGTTACATCGGAGCTGTACGTGGTTGCCACCGTTGTGCTGGGTGACGACCGCGAACATCTCGTCGTTGTTTGGCATTCGGAGATTCCGACGCCCTGTTTCTTCACTCACAGGTGGAATATGTGGCGGACACGGTTAAGTGGTAGGTGTCGCTCGATACCGCGTGTCACGGGCGACATCATTCCGAACGAATCGCGTCCGTGGCTCGTCGTTTCCCCGACCTCTCCCCGGGTCGTCCGACCGTCGAAACGCGGATTATTTACTCGCGTCCGAAATCACAATTCCGCCGATATCGAGGTTATGAGGGCACTAAGACGGCCGTAAACCGTGCATAATTATACGTCTCGGGATGGGGCGTTCAAGCACGATGTCAGACACTGGGCAGTCAGTCCAATCCCTGAAGTCGACACTCCCCGATCCGACCGAGGCCGATAACGTACGATACAATCCGTCCTTGGAACAGCTCCGCGAATTCTCTCGGGAGCTGGAGACGACGGCCGAGTTCGGCTCCGCGTCCTACGTCAGCCGCGAGCGGTCGCGCAACGCCGACAAGACGAAGAACGCGGTGGACGAGGAGTTCGACGCGGACGACTTCGCGCACATCGAGGATGCGGTGACGTACGCCCGAGAACACGAGATGCTATGCATCGACCGTATGATGGGCCGACACGCCGACCACTCCTACCGATGCCGACTCTACGTTCCGACGAAGTACGGTCGAATCGCCCTCGCGTGGGCGAACCTCTTCGAACCGGTCGATGGACCGGGCGAACCCGATTTCGTTACGGTGCAGGTACCCGACTGGGACGAAATCGCCGTCCGCATTCGCCCCGAGGAGGGGATGACCGCCGTACTCGGCAGCGACTACACCGGCGAGGCGAAGAAGTCCTTCCTCCGGCTGTTCATGTTCCACGCCAAGAAGAAGGGCGGACTCGGACTGCACGCGGGAAGCAAGCGGGTCACGTTACAGGACGAAGACGACGAGCTTCGTGACGTCGGACAGGTGTTCCTCGGCCTGTCGGCGACCGGAAAATCCACGCTGACCGCCCACGGCCTCTGGCTGGACGACCCCGAATCGGCGACGATGCTACAGGACGACGTGTGCGCGCTGCTCCCCGACGGAAGCGTCGCCGGAAGCGAGGGGCACGGTCTCTACGTCAAGACTATCGGACTGGACAAGGAGGAACAGCCCGCGATGTACGACGCGGTAACCCACGAATCCGCGGTCCTCGAAAACGTGGACGTGGACGAGGACGGGACCGTCGATTTCGACAGCGACTGCCACACGTCCAACGGACGCGCCGTCATCCGCCGCGACCAGCTCGAATCGTCGGGCGACGACATCGACCTCGATAGGGTCGACCAACTGTTTTTCATCACGCGCAATCCGACGATGCCGCCGGTCTCGAAGCTCACGCCGGAGGAGGCCGCGGTGGCGTTCATGCTCGGCGAATCCATCGAAACCAGCGCGGGCGACCCGTCGAAAGCCGGAGAGTCCATCCGCGTCGTCGGCACCAACCCCTTCATCGTCGGGTCGAAAGGCGAGGAGGGCAACCGCTTCCGCGAGCTCATCGACGACCTCGGCGTCGAGTGTTACATCCTCAACACCGGTCACCTCGGCGGCAAGGACATCGGCGTCACGGAGTCGGTGACCCTCCTCCGCGAAATCGCCCGCGGAACGGTCGAGTGGACGGACGACGAGGCGACGGGTCTCACGGTCCCGAGTTCCGTCCCCGGCATCGACATCGAGGAGTTCGCCGTCGCGGACAACGTTTCCGACTACGAGTCCGAACTGGAACGACTCCGGACCGAGCGTCGGGTGCACCTCTCGACGTTCGACGATTTGGACGAGGACATCCGAAACGCCGTCTACTGACGGACTGACTCAATTCTCCCTCAGTTCAGCGTCTCGACTTCGTTCGTCAAGTCGCTCGGTTCGTCCACCGGACCGTTCACGAACAGCCCGTGGCCGATTATGGCGACGGCGACGAACCCGGCACCGATGACGGACAGCGACAGGGAAACGGCGGTCAGATAGCCGATACTCACGCCGAAGACCATGCTGGCGAGGATGCCACCCAGCACGAGGTCGTAGTACTGCCACGTGTAGACCATGCTACGAAGTAACGCTCGAAGCTCCGAATAACTAGGGTATCGTCGCCCTGTCGCCCGCGGCGGGGCGAAACAACGGCGTTTTACCGCGCGTCAGGGTGTATCCGAATCGATGGACGAACTCGTGTCCCGCCTCTCGACGGTCATCGACGAACGGCCGACCGACATCCGCGAACTCGATGGGGGAGAAATCGGCACCGTGCATCGCGTCGAGTTCGACTCCCGAGCGCCGCTCGTCGTCAAGACGAGCGAGACGTCGCTCGCCGTCGAAGCGACCATGCTGTCCCACCTCGCCGACCACGGCCTTCCCGTTCCCGACGTTTTATACGGGGCGGACGACCTCCTCGTGCTGGAGTACGTCGAAGGCGACTCGACCATCACCCGCGAAATCGAACGGGACGTCGCGGCGCACCTCGCCGCCCTCCACGAGAAAACCGCACCGGCCTACGGTTTCGAATGCGACACGCTCACGGGGTCGCTCCGCCAGCCGAATCCGTGGACCGATTCGTGGGTCGATTTCTACCGCGACCGGCGACTCGTTCACGCCGCGTCCGTCGCCCGCGAGACCGGCGAACTGCCGGAGTCCGCGTTCGAGCGGGTCGAAGCGCTCGCCGCCGACCTCGAGTCGCTGCTGGTCGAACCCGAGGCACCCTCGTTGATACACGGCGACGTGTGGACGACGAACCTCCTCGCGGCCGACGGGGAACTCCGCGCCTTCCTCGACCCGGCGACGTACTACGCCCACGCGGAAATCGAACTCGCGTACGTGGATTGGACGGGGACCGTCGGCGATGCCTTCTTCGAACGCTACGACGACATCCGCGGCATCGATTCCGGGTTCGACTCGCGCCGCGACGTGTACGTGGTCTATCCGTTGCTCTCACACGTCTACCACTTCGGGGACGAGTACCTGCCGGAACTCGACCGGACGCTTTCGCGGGTGGGCTACTGACGGGCGTCCCCGCGGTCCACCCTCGGTCCTCCACCCCTCAGTCCAGTACGTCGAAAATCTCGGGGAGTCCTTCGATTTCGTACGTCGGTTCGACGGTGAGGTCGTAGTCGGCGCGGTGCGGTCGGCGGATGAACGCGGAGTCCACTCCGGCGTTGTGTGCGGCGACCACGTCGCTCTCGCTGTCGCCGACGAAGAGGGCGTCTTCCACACCGAGGTCGGACAGTGCGAGTTCGAGGAAGTGCGGGTCGGGTTTCTTGCGGCGGATTCCCTCGACGGTCGGCGGTCTGCCGTAGTAGGTCTCGAAGTGGCGTCCGAGTTCGAAGTAGTCGAGCATGAACTCCACCGTCGCCTGCTGGTTGGAACTGACGAGGCCGAGCGGTCGGTCGAAATCCGAGAGCGTTCCAACGTCGTCGTAGGTCGTGGTCCGGCCCGCTCTTATCTCCTGACGTTGCGTCTCGGAGGCGGCGCCGTCGCGGGCCTTCCAGAACGCGTCCGGGTCGAACCCGTACACCTCACAGACCCGCCGAAACCCGTCGGGAGTGGCGCTGTGCGTCACCGCGTCGAGGTGGTCCTCCGCGGGGTCCACGTCGAATTCTTCGAACGCCGAAACCGCCGCTTCGCGGAGCAACTCGCGTTTCGGCGGTCTCACGAGCACGCCGTCGTTGTCGAACAACACCGCATCGTACATTTGTTGAGTCTCATCAGCGAGCGAGGGTATGTGTTCCCATTTTCGGCGGCCGAAGTGAGTTTGGGCGTCGAGCACGAAGTGTGGGCGATGGACCCGGACTCCGACTTCTCGGACGAACAGGCCGGAAAACGCGTCGTCGCGGCCGACGGAACCGGACTCGGCGTCGTAAAGGAGGTTCGAAACGGAACGCTGTACGTCGAGGTTGGCGCGGACCCGAACCCGGACACCATCGACGAACTCGGGTGGGGCGGCGTCGTCAACCAGTCGGTTCACGAGTTGCGACGGCAGTTCATCGCCACCATCACCGACGAGACGGTTCGGCTGTCGGTGTGAAACCGGTTCGACGGGGTGGTTTCGCAAGGACTGCCGGTTTCTGGGACGCCCCACGAGCGGCCGATTCGCCGTTTTCACCGGTCCCGTCGTCTCCGCGGGCGTCTCCCCCGAGACGGGGCGTCATCGCTCGCGGAGACGGTTTCCCGATTTCTGGCACCTAACTACGCGGGGGAACAATCACGGGTAATGAGAACGAACGCGCGACCACCGCGGGGTGTGTACTGATGTCGAGCGAACCAGCAATTCGCCCCGGGGAATTCGTCAGGAACTTGCGTCGATTCCGGTACCGGGAACTGCTGATGGCGATAGCGACCGTGGCGGTCGTCGTCGCCGCAATCGGTCTCTTCCCCGGCGTGGAGAACGTGACGAACGGGCTGAAGACGAACGCGACGACGACGGACCTCGCGCTCTTCGTCGCCCTCATCGTGTTGGCCGCGATGGTGAAGGGGATGGTCGGGTTCGGCTTCGCGCTCATCGCCACGCCGCTCGCGGCGTCGGTGATGAACGTCGAAATCGCCGTCGTCGTCCTCGCGATTCCGCCGTGGATGATAAACGTCTTTCAGGTGGGCGAGACGGACACCGGCCTCGAATTCGTCCGCCGGGAGTGGTCGCTCATCGGCCTCGCGCTCGTCGGGAGCATCGCGGGCGTCTTCTTCTTCTCCGCGTTCAAAACCAGCGCGCTGGTGACGTTCCTCATCGGCCTCGTCCTGTTCGGCTACGTCCTGTTCCAACTCGGCAAGGGGTTCGTCTCCGTGGAGGGAACGCACAATCCCGTCGCCCTCGGCGTCGTCGGCCTCTTGGAGGGGTTCCTCCTCGGCGCGGCCAATCTCGGCCCGCTCTTGCCGACGTACCTCCACACGTTCGAGCGCGACACGGAACGGTACGTCGGCGGCCTCTCGATGGTGCTCGGTCTGGTGTTCACCGCGAAAATCGCCCAGATGTTGGCAACTGGAGTCATGACTTCCTACCACCTCTGGCTGGGTTCGACGCTCGCCGTCGTCACCCTCGTCGGGTTGTTCGCCGGGACCTACCTTCGGCGCGTCGAGATAGACGAACGAAAGTTCAACTGGCTGGTTGTCGGCATCCTGCTGGTCATCTCGCTGAAAATCTTCTCGAAGACTGTTCCGGCGCTGTTCTTCTGAGAATTATCGTACCGCGGCGACTCGCCACTCGTCGTCCGAGATTCGCTGTTCTGCGATGGTTTCGCCGTCGCCCAGCAGACGGAACGAGAAGCCGTCGCCGCTCCGTTCTGTCTGGAGTCGAATCGTCCGAACGTCGGCCTCGACTTCGGTCCGTCGTTCGTTCGGGAGCCAGTCGTCGCGGATAGCCGTCAAGCCGAAATCGCCGTAGGTGAGACGAGTCGACTCCTCGATGGTTCCGTCGGCGCGAACCTCGCCGATGATCCCCTCGTTACCCGCTCCCTCTCGAACGACGAGCGTGTACGTCGTGCGTGACATGGACGGACGTTCGTCGTCGTCGGCCATCCACGCCGGGGTTGCACACGCAGGGGCTTTTACTCGACCCGTTCGAGGACGATTCCGTCATCGAAACCGCCCCGCTCGGCCGCCTTCTCTGCCCGGAGGCGTTCCAGTTCGTCGGGCGAGATTCCCTTCCCCTCGGCCAGCGCGTAGACGACTTCGAGCACGTCGGCCAGTTCCATCACCTCGCCCGACTCGCGGAACTCCGCGACCTCCTCGTCCAACTTCTCGGCGAGTCGTCGTTCGTGTTCGTCCGAGTCGGCGACGTGCGTCACCGGCCGTTCGTCGTTTTCCTCGATGATGTCGGGGATGTGGTCGCGCACCAGCTTGTCGTACGTCCGAACCATACCAGTCGTGACAGAAACGATACTGAAAAGGACACCGTTCGAGGAATTTCGGCCCATCGTCTGTCCACGCACGTTACATCGCCGTCAACCCACCGTCGTTCGCTCCCGCCGCTCGTCACGTTTTTCGTCCCGTCACCGATTCCATGCGGAGTTCGTACAGTTCGGGTTCCACGTCCGAAATCGACTCGTCGAAGATCCTGAGCGGGATGAACCGTTCGTTTATCGCCGTGTCGTCGAGCGAATCCGACGCCGGGACGAGGCGTCCCGTCACGAGGATGCTCCACGAGTCGTCGTCCGCGAACTCGTAGACGACGAAACTGGCGGTGTCGGTTCCCTCCACGAACGACAGCTTTTCGCCCCCCTCCTCGACGCCGAACCGGAGCAGGATGCGCTCGCCGTCGTAGTGGAACGCGACGGGGATGGAGTAGGCGTCGTCGCCGCGGGCGAGCGAGAGGACACCGGTTTCGGCCTCGCGTAGCTTCCGTTCGATCTCCGTTTTGTCCATGCCGAAGGTGTAGACGAACTCGACGTGTTCCATACGGGTAGTACGACGGGGGACCTAATAGGTCGGCCGCATCGGACGGTCGTCGCGTGACGAAAACCGGAACCGGATGCGAGCGTCTTTTCCCGCGTCCGGGCGGACCGTCCACCATGAGTGAAGACACGCGATTCCGCGTCCTCGCCGCGCCGGAGGAGGGACCGCTCCGCCTGCTGAACCGGGAGACGTACGAACCCGTCGTCACCGCCACCGACGGCCACGGCGCGTCGGTCGCCGAACTGCACCCCGGCTACTGCATCGACGCCGACCTCGATTGGACGACGAGCGAACCGACGATTCGGTCGTTCTCGGTGGTTCGACGAACGCTGTACGCCTTCGCCGACGGAATCGAACCCGTCTTCGAGGCCGCCCAGCAAACGTGGACGGAGGCACAGATGGCTGGCGATTCGATGAACAGTCGCGTGACGCGCAACACGGACAACGAGGTCAACGGCGTCCTCTACGTGTTCGCCGAGGACGACAGGGGGAGCGTCTTCGAGGCGTTCCGCGAGGGCACCCGCCCGGTCGAACCGCTGGTGGAGAGAGTAAACGAGGAGGAAGGGGACGCGCCGCGGGAGGTGTTCGTCCTCCGACCCGCTGACGGGGCGTACGTCATCGTCACCATCGCGCTCCGGAAGGGCGGCCAGTTCGCGGGGACGCTCCGGGATACCTACGATTGTCCGTCGCCGGTGGAGTGAACTGGGACGATTCTACCCGTTCGGAAACGCAAATTTTCCACATCCTACCGTCCACAGCGTCCCGTCGAGGTAGTCGGTAGAATGTGAGTTAATTGATGAATGAGTGAAGCGGTTGCGGCGGCGCGAGAGGGCGGTGAAAATTCAAAAACGAACCGACCTAAAACGCGTTGAAACGACTAGTTCGCCGGTCAGTCGTCCATCGGTTCGGCGGCACCCTCGCCCATCGAGACGTGCGCCTCTTCGCTGAGTTCCGTGTTGGGGAGCGTGAGCGCCACGACGAACGCGAGCGCGAGCACGCCGGTTCCGGCGAGGAACACCGTGTCGATGCTGTTGGCCAGCGCCGTGACGACGACATTGTGTATCCCCGCCGGGAGCGCGCTGATGGTCTTCGGGTCGATGCTGCCGCCGGACGCCGCGAGGGTTCCCGAACCGGCCTTCGCGCCGAAGGCGTCGGAGAGGCGGTGGGTGAGCTGGTTCGTCAGGAGCGCACCGAAGACGGCGACCCCGATGGAGCTACCGAGGCTCCGACTGAACGTGACGGAGGTCGTCGCAACGCCGAGGTCCTCGCGCTCGACGGCGTTCTGCACCGCGACGGTGAGGACGGGCATGACGAACCCGAGACCCATCCCGGTGACGAACATGAACGCGGTCGATTCCGTGGAGGTCGTCGCCGGGGACATGGTGTGAAGCAACCAGTAGCCGACGGTGCCGACCACGGTGCCGACGACGGCGAACAGCTTGTAGTGTCCGAGGCGGGTCATGAGTTGCCCCGTGACCGCGCTCGTGACGAGCATTCCGCCGACGAGCGGGAAGAGGAGCAACCCGGAGTTCGTCGCGCTCGCGCCCAAGACGGTCTGGAGGAAGACGGGGAGGTAGATGGTCGCCCCGAACATTCCGATACCGAGACAGAAGCTGAGCGTCATGACGCCGACGACGGTGTGCCTGTCGAGCAGGTGGATGGGGAACACGGGTTCGTCCACCCGAAGTTCCTGCAGGGCGAACAGGACGCCGAAAACGACCGTCGCGGCGGCGAGCGAGAAGATTTCCACGGAGTCCCACGCGTACCTGTCGCCGCCCCACGTCGTGACGAGCATGAGGGCACCGACCGAGAAGACGAGGAGCGCGGCTCCGAGGTAGTCGATGTCGTGGTCGGCCTCCGGCGTCGGGAGGTCGAGTTTGAAGTGCGTGATGGTGATGGCCGCCAACCCGATGGGGACGTTGATGTAGAAGATCCAGCGCCAGCTGTAGTGGTCGGTGAGGTAGCCGCCGAGGAGCGGTCCACCGATGGTCGCCGCGCCGAAGATGAGCATCATGTAGCTCATGTACTTCCCGCGTTCGCGGGGCGAGAAGATGTCGCCGAGGATGGTCGTCGCCATGGCGATGAGACCGCCCGCGCCGATACCTTGCAGCGCGCGGAACAGCGCGAGTTGAGTCATCGGGCCAACGGCGTCGTTGATGGCGGCGAACTCCCCGGCGAGGCCGGAGAGGATGGACCCGAGCAGGAAGATGGAGATGGACGTCTCGAAGATAATGGAGCGTCCGTACAGGTCGCTTAGCTTTCCGTAGAGCGGCGTCGTCACCGTGACGGTCACGAGGTAGGCCGTGACGATCCACGACATCTTGCTCGCGTCGCCCAAGTCGCCGACGATGGTCGGAAGCGCCGTCGAGACGATGGACTGGTCGATGGAGCCGAGGAGCATCCCCAGCATCAGTCCGCCGAGGATAACGAGGCGTTCACGGCCGATACCGTCGCTCGTTTCAGTGCTCATGCCCGCACCCTCCGTGCGCGCGATGAAGCTCGAAGTTGAATGAACATTCAGTCACCTATGGCTTACTGAACAGTTAGTTAGTGATAAACCTTCCGAGAAGAGTATTGCCACGAGCGGATGATCCGACCGCATCGACTGGACTCGCTCCGGTTCACCCTCCCCCCGGAGTACGACGGTCGCTACTGAATGTTCATTCAATTTTTATATGTCGAATTCGTAGGGACAGTATGCACAGATTCGACGGGACGGCCCTCGTGTTCGGAGAACGACGCACGAAACGGGGTGCCCCCGCCGTATCGTTCCGACCGATGGCACGAACGACCACGAACGACGGGGTCGACCAACGATGACGGAGACGCCGACGTTCCTCGAAGACCCGACCGACACGCGGGACACCATCATGCGGGCGACGTATCTGGCCCTCTGCAAGCACGGCTACGCCGACCTCACGATTCAGCGTATCGCCGACGAGTTCCCGAAGAGCAAGTCGTTGCTCTACCACCACTACGACGGGAAGGACGACCTCCTGCTCGACTTTCTGGAGTTCATGCTCGAACACCAGCGGGAGCGGATCCCCGCCGAACCGACGAGCAGCGCGGACGACCACCTGAACGCCATCTTCGACCGCGTGTTTCGCACGCCGATGACCGACGATTACCGCGATTTCTGGCGGGCGATGGTCGAACTGCGCGCACAGGCCGCCCACGACGAGAAGTATCGGGACCACTTCACGCGAAGCGACGAGTTCTTCCGAGAACTGTTCGCCAACGTCGTCCGGTCCGGTATCGACGACGGCGTCTTCCGCGAGGTGAACCCCGAACGAACGGCGGCGTACCTCCAGACGACCATCACGGGCGTGATGACGCGGCGCGTGACGACGAACGGGGACATCATCGAGGACGTCCGTGAGGAACTCGACGAGTACGTTCGTCTTCGCCTGCTCGCGGGCGAAACGGGCGATTCGACTGAGCGATAATGGGCGACTCAGGCGAGTAATAATGGACGATTCGGACGAGGGATAACGGGAGATTCGGGCGTACGACGAAGGTCGCGGAACTGCCGTCCCACCTCAGTGAACGACGGTGACGGGAACCGGAGACCGTCGCGTCACCGTTTCCGCCACGCTTCCGAGGAGAATTCTGTTGAGGCCGGTTCGCCCGTGGCTACCCATGACGATGGCGTCGATGTCGTTGTCCTCGTCGGCCGCATAGTCGATTATCGTGTGTGCCGGACGACCGATCAACCGGACGGTCTCCGCCGTGGTACCAGATTCGACGGCCGTCTCCTGCATATCCGAGAGCAACTCGTCCGCGGCCGCTTTCTCCGCCTTTTCGACGGAATCGTCGTAGAGGATGTCCCCGAACTCGTCCGAGGAAATCCACCCACTGGGGTCGACAACGTGGAGCAGAACGATGGTCGAGTCGGGATAGACTTCGATGGCGTGTTCGAGCGCCGTGTCCGATTGCGGTGCGTTGTCAACGGGAACGAGAATTCGACGGGACATACGTCGTGTATCGATGCCGAACAGTAACAGTTGTTTCGATGGCGACGAGCGAAAACGTTCGAGCCGTCGGTCGGTCTCAGTCCGCCGGAGACGGCTGTTTCACGTCGTCGAGTTCGTTCGACTTCCACGCTCCGCGGCGGAACCAGACGAACGCGAGGATGGCGGTCACGGTGTTCGAGAAGGCGATGGCGTACCAGACGCCCGTCGCGCCCATCGCGGTGTACGTCAACAGGCCGTACGCCACGGGGATGCGGAACACCCAGAGCGAGAGGATGGTAAACGCCATCGCGGTGGTCGTATCACCTGCCCCGCGGAACGCCGAGGTGACGACTCGGAAGATGCCGAGGAACAGGAACGTTGGACCAATAGTGCGGAGGTACTGCGCGCCGATATGGATGACTTTCGCACGACTGTAGTTGTCGCTGGATCCGACGAATATCCCGACGACGGGTTCCGCGAAGTACCATGCGAGGATGCTCACGACGGCAAGTACAACCGCCAATGTGGCGGACGCGTAGTACACCGCTCGCTCCGAGCGCTCGGGTTTGTTCGCGCCGAGGTTCTGCCCGACCACTGTCGTCGTCCCCTGTGCGAGTCCGATGCTCGGGAGGAAAACGAGCGAGTTCAGCCGGTTACCGATACCGAAAGCGGCGACCGCTGGGTCGCCTGCCATCGAGACGATGGCGGTCAGGAACGTGACGCCGAGTGCCCGCGTCGACATGTCGATGCTGGACGGACCGCCGATGCGGATGATCTTCTTCACCGTCTTCGGTTCCGGGATGATGTCGTCTATCGACAGGTGAATGCCGACGCGGCCGCTGAACAGGATGGAGAGTCCGATGACCGCGCCGATGCCGCGCGAGAGAACAGTGGCAATCGCCGCGCCCTGTACCCCGAACCCGGTGAATCCGGTAAGGTTGAACAGTGTCGTCTGGAGTCCGCCGAGACCGAGGAACTCCAACAGCAGGTTGTCGGTGAACCCGTAGACGAAGAACGGGTCGAGGAGGATGTTGAGCGAGACGCCGAACGCCATCAGATACATCGGCGTCCTCGTATCTCCCCAGCCGCGGAGGAGCGCCTGAAACATGAAGAAGCCGAACATGAAGAACACGCCGAGGAACGTCGTTCGCGTGAACTCGACGGTCCAGCGATATATCTGCGTACCCGGCGTCGTTCCGATAAGCGAAACGAGGGTCGGCACGGCGAAGTAGCCGACGACCGCGAAAACCAACGATGCGAGCAGCGTGAACGAGATGGTCTGCCCGGCGACGTGGTTAACGCGGTCGTGGTTGCCCGCTCCTTTGTTCTGCGAGACGAGCGCCGTCCCGGCGATGGAAAAGCCGGTTCCGAGGCTGATGAGGAGGAAGACGAGCGGGAACGCGTACGAGACGGCGCTCACGGCACCGGGGCCGATCTGGCCGACCCAGAACGTGTCCGCGAGATTGTACACGACCTGCATCAACTGGCTGGCGACGATGGGTGCCGACAGCAATAATAGCGGTTTGAACAAGTCTCCGTCGGTGAGGTTCACGTCACGATTTCCGGCGCTCATTGGGCTTCATCTCCGACGGTGATGGCTTGGATGAATTCGCGGATGGCGTCGCGGCCTACTTCGTTCGGCTCGTCGGAGCCGAGGACGACGCTCCGTCCTCGAACGCCGTCGAGCAGAATCAGTACGTGTTCGGCCGCTCGCTCGGGGTCGATGTCCTCGAACTCGCCGCGTTCGATACCGTCCTCGAAGATGCGCGTGAACAGGTCCTTGAGCCGGGCGTTGTTCTCCTGTAGCTGTTCCCGGAAGGCGTCGTTGTAGGGCGCTTGCATCCCCATCTCCAACATCGTGACCTCGAAATCGTTCGAATCGTCCGGGTCGGGAAAGAGCGCATCGACGGTGAACGCGAGCGCGTCGGCCGCGCTGTCGTACTCGTCCAGCGAAAGCCTCGTGGCGAACTCGTCGAGGTGGTACTCGAGAAACGAGACGAGCAACTCCTCTTTGCTGTCGTAGTGGTAGTGGAGGAGCGACTTGCTCTTGTCGAGCTCGTCGCTGATGCGTTGCATCGTGAGATTCGCGTAGCCGTGCTCACAGAGCGCCCGACACGTGGCGTCCATGATGGCTTCGTGTGTCTCGGGCGGGGGCCCGTTCGACCGCTGTGTTTCCATGTACTGACTGAATAGTTAGTCACCCGTGTTAAGCGTTGTGTTGTCCGACGAGAATGACGGGAGGAGAGACAGAATACCACGAAACGGAGCGGCAGACGGGGCGATAGCTCGATTGCGCGCGACGACCACAAGCGTTTTGGGGAGATAACTAGTTGTTTAGTTAATGGCAGAGCCTTCCGATGGTGACGAGCGTTCCGAAGCCGAACTGAAGATAATGGGGGCCACCTATCGGGCACTCTGTGAGCACGGCTACGCGAACCTGACGATGCAGGCGATAGCGGAGGAGTACGGCAAATCGACCGCCGCGATTCACTACTACTACGACACGAAAGACGACCTCCTCGCGGCGTTTCTGAGCTACCTGTTGGACAAGTTCATCGACCGGGTTCACGAAGTCGAGACGACCGCCCCGAAAGAGCGACTCGACCTTCTGTTGGACCGACTGCTGACTCACCGCGAGGGCTCCCGAGATTTCATGATCGCCATGCTGGAGATGCGCGCCCAAGCGCCCTACAACGAGGCGGTGCGGGAGCAGTTCCAGCGCAACGACGAGTACACCCGCTATCTGCTCAAAACGGTCATCGCCGACGGGACGGATTCGGGCGTGTTCAGCGCCGAGGACCCGGAACACGCGTCTAACTCGCTCATGCTCATCGTCGATGGTGCTCGGACGCGGTACGGCTCCATCGGGGACGAGAACGCGCTCGAAGAGGCGCGACGGACCGCCCGGGAGTACGTCGAATCGGTCCTGATGGCCGAGTAAAAAGCGCCGCTATTCGTGTCGGAGCGCGTCGATGGGGTCGATGCGTGCGGCGTTCCACGCCGGGTAGAGACCCGAGACGAGACCGACGCCGATACCGACGACGATGGCGACGCCGAACCATTTCGGCGCGAACGCGAGGTCGAAGCCGATAGCCTGCGCGGCGACGTACCCGCCCGCGATGCCGACGACGGTGCCGACGATGGACCCGATGACGCCGAGGATTATCGCCTCGACGATGAACAGTTGAATGATGTCGCGTTTCTGCCCGCCGACGGCTTTCATGATGCCGATTTCGCGGGTCCGTTCGGTCACGCTCACCAGCATGATGTTGGCGATGCCGATGGCCCCGACGATGAGCGAGATGACGGCGATACCGGTGATGAAACTCGTGAACGTCCCGATGACCTCCTGAATCTGCTCGACCAGTTGCTGGTTCGTCTGGAGGGACACCTCGTAGGACGCGGGTTTGAGTTGGCTCGCGTCGGATTCGTTGGTCAGATACGATTCGACCGCGGGTTGGACGCTATCCACGTGGTCGTAATCGACGGCCCGAACCGTGACTTGCGGGTAGGCGCGTTGCTGTGTGCCCGTCGTCGGACTCCGGACCGTCGTGCCGTAGAACGGGTCGGTCGGGACGTAGATTTGGGGCCGCGAGGTACCGAACGCGCTCGCCGTTGCCGAGGCGTTGAGGATGCCGACGACCGTCACCGTCCGCGTGCCGTTTGCGAACTGGAGCGTGAGGCTGTCGCCGGTCGTGACGTTCGTCGAGAACAGCGTCGCGGCGGGTTCGTTGAGGACGACCTCCTCCGAACCGGACGAGAACGTCCGTCCCGACTCGAACGAATCCGACGAGAAGGCCCCCGGCGTCGTCGCGGTTACGCTCTCCCAGCCGATGGTTTGGCCGTCGTGACCCAGCGAGGACACTTGCACGCTACCCTGTGGGACGACGGAATCGACGTCCGAGAGACCCCGCAACTGTTCGATGTCGTGTTCGGTGAACACCGGCACCGAGCCGCCCTGACTCGACGGTCCACCCGGTCCGTCGTTGGCACTCGGCGGGCCGACGCTCGCCACGATGGAGGGGTTGGAATCGGCCGAGACTTGCCCGACGATGGCGGCTTGAAGGCTCGCGCCGAGCGTGACGAAGGTGATGACCGACCCGACGCCGATGATGATGCCGAGCGTCGTCAGCACCGACCGGAGTTTGTGGTCGCGGATGGACCGCCAACTCATCTGGAAACTCTGGCGGAAGTTCATGGCCTCGCCTCCACGCGTCGCGGCGACTCGACGGGTTCGATGCGCTCCACTTCGCCGTCCAGCAGGTGGACGATTCGGTCCGCGTGTTCCGCGACCGTGCGCTCGTGGGTGACGAGGAAGATGGTGTTGCCCTCGTCGTTGAGTTCCTCGAACAGGGCCAAAATCCGGCGTTCCGTCTCGCTGTCGAGGTTGCCGGTCGGTTCGTCGGCGAGGATGATGGCGGGGTCGTTCGCCAGCGCGCGGGCGATGGCCACGCGCTGGCGTTGCCCGCCCGAGAGTTCGTTCGGCCGGTGGTCGCGTCGCTCGCCCAAGCCGACCCGTTCGAGGAGGTCGCTCGCCCGCTCGGTCCGTCGCTTCGTTCCGGCTCCCTGGAACAGCATCGGCAGAGCGACGTTCTCCGCGGCGGTGAGTTTCGGCATCAGGTTGAACGTCTGGAAGACGAAGCCGATTTCGTCACCCCGAAGCCTCGTCCGCTCGGCGTCGGAAAGCGTCGTGACTTCGGTTCCGTTCACGGTTATCGTCCCCTCGGTCGGCGTGTCGAGACAACCGACGACGTTCATCAGGGTGCTCTTTCCCGACCCGCTCGGCCCCATGACGGCGGTGTACGACCCGGTTTCGATGGACAGGTCGATGCCGTCGAGGGCGTGGACGGGTTCGCCGCGATGGTAGGTCTTGCGGACGTCGGTCAGGGTCACCGCGGCGGTCGATTTCGGTTGGGTTCGTGGGCGTGAATCAGGCATGAGGTCGTGATAGCGTGTTCGATAGCTCGTCCGGTCCGTGTTCGCGGTCGGTCACGATTCCGTCGAGTCGCCGACGGGTTCGGCATCGCTCGGCACCGTACTGACCGAATATTCAGTCAAACGGGGATACGCGTTCCTCGGTATTTAGTACCACTCGCTCGTTCGAAACGGCGCTAACGCTGTGAGGAGGCACGGGTTTGACATTCACGGGCGTCGACGGCTTCAGTATGGGGGTTTGTGACATCTGCGAACAGCGCAAGTCGAACGGGACGCATCTCGTCGGACGGACCGGCGAGTTGTGGGTGTGCCGGGGGTGCATGATGCGGGCCGTCACCGGAAAGAAGGAGGAACTGTCGTTCATGAACCCGTGAGACGACTTTTATGTTCCCCGTCGTCCTCGTAACGGATAATGACGAAGACACGGGCACGCGAGCTATCGCGGTTGCGGTACGCGAAGAACGACGCCGATTTCGAGAGCGAGGGAACGCGCTGTGCGGGATGGCTGTACACCCCGGAAGGCGTCGCGGACCCGCCCGTGGTGATGATGGCTCACGGATTGGGGGGCGAACGAACCTTCGGATTGCCGAAAATCGCGAAGGAGTTCGTCGCCCGCGGGTTCGCCGTTTTCCTCTTCGACTACCGGAATTTCGGCGACAGCGACGGCGAACCGCGCAATCTCGTGAGCGCGAGTCGGCACGTCGAAGACTGGGAGGCCGCCATCGACCACGTTCGCGGGTTGGACGCCATCGACCGCCGGAAAATAGCGCTCTGGGGAACGTCCTACAGCGGCGGGCACGTCATCGAAGCGGCGGCGGACGACCATCGAATCGCCGCCGTGATCGCCCAAGTCCCGTTCGTCGACGGACGGACGGTTGCCCGCGCGTCCGGCGCGAAGAAGGTGTTGAAGGGGACGTTCGCGGGCGTCCGCGACCTCGTACGAAAGTACACGTTCCGCGGTCCACACACGGTTCCCGTCGCCGGGTATCCCGACGAGTTCGCGGTGCTCAACGCGCCGGGAGCGATGGAAGGGATGGAAACCATCGTGCCCGACCCGCCGGTCTGGGAGAACGAAGTTCCGGCCCGCGTCTTCCTCGAAATTCCGTTCTACCGCCCGATTTCGGTCGTGGAGGACGTTCCGTGTCCGTTGCTCCTGATCGGCGGCCGGGACGACGACATCGTTCCGGTCTCGTCGATTCGGTCCGCGGCGGAACGGGCCGACGCGACGTACATCGAACTCCCAATCGGCCACTTCGACGTGTACGACGACGCGTTCGACGCGGTGGTCGGATACGAAGCGGCGTTCCTCGACCGAGAAGTGCGGGAGTGATGTACTCCGCACCGGTGGTGTCCGCGAGGATGTAGCTAGTTTTATTCATCTACACCTAATGTAACAAAATAGAATAATGGTGAAACCATCCGAGACACCGCCTGTCTCCCTCTCGCTCGACGAAATCTTCGAAGTACTGGTCGCTCCGCGTCGGAGAGCGGTGTTGTACGAACTCCACGGACGGTCGGAACCGATGACGCTGACCGACCTCGCCGCATCCGTCGATGCGGTTGAAACGGTGGTGACGAACGAGACGAACGAAGCGGAGGTGACGAACGAGACGAACGAAGCGGAGGTGACGAACGAGACGAACGAAGCGGAGGTGACGGCGGCGAACCGGAGGACGGTTGCCATCGCGTTGGACCACATCCACCTCCCCAAGCTCCAGCAGGCCGGACTCGTCACCTACGACCGAGCGGAGAAAACCGTCGAGTTGGGGCAGATTCCGCGGCAGTTCGAGCGGTACCTCCGATTCGCGGCCGAGGACGACCACCGCACGCGGGCCATCGACGCGACCGTTTAACGGAGCAGGTGGCCGAGCGTCCACGCGCCACCCGCGGCCGAGACGCCGAGGACGAACAGCAGGACGTTCGCACGAAAGTCGCTCGCGGGGACGATATCGAGGGTGAACGTCCGCTCCGAGAGGGGCCAGAACGGACGGACCCCCATCGGCGTGATGACGTCGGCGAGGAGGTGGGAGACGATAGAGAGCGTACCGACCAGCAGGCCGAACTCGGCGACCGTCGTCCCCCCGAAAATCCCGCCGACGAGGGCGGAGAGGACGCCGACGGCACCGGCGAAGGCGACGGTGTGTGTCGCTCCCCGATGGCGGAGTCGGTTCGTCCGCGTGTCGAGGTCGGGAATCATGGTCAACGCGACGGTGACACCGCCGCCGAGAAGCGCGAACGTCGGAGACCCGGCCGCGACGAGGACGCAACAGATGGGTGCATAGAGCGCGAGCGCCACGCCGCAGTGACCCGGCTGATACATGTTTCTCACTTACACCGCAGGCGGTTAACTGCAACGGGGGGTACGGGCGACGACGAAAACCGATTTCACGCTCCCGTCCGACGTTCTCCCATGGACGGATTGACGGCGGTCATCACCGGCGGGACGCGAGGAATCGGGCGACGGGTCGCGGAGTCGTTCGCGGACGAGGGCGCGACCGTCGCCCTCTGCGGACGCGATGCTGGAGAAGTCGATGCGACCGTCGAGACCATCGAAGACGCGGGAGGTAACGCGGTCGGCGTGCGCGCCGACGTGCGCGACGAGTTCGACGTGGAGCGGTTGGTGGAAACCGCCGCCAGAGAGGGCGAGGACGGCATCGACGTGGTGGTGGCGAACGCCGGGGTCTACCACGGGACGCCGGGGGAAACGCCCCTGACGACCGAATCCTACGCCGCCTTCGACGACACCCTCCGAACGAACTGCCGGGGGGTGTACACGGCGATTCGGGAATCGCTTCCGCACCTCGCCGAGGACGGTCGAATCCTCGTTTCGACTGGTTCTATCGGCCACGAAACGCACGCCGGATACGGCTCCTACGCCGTCTCGAAAGCCGCCGCGGAAGGACTGGTTCGCGGGTTTTCGACCGAACTCGACGGGACGGTGGTCGGCATCGACCCCGGCGTCGTCGGAACGGAGATGATGGGCGAGCAGGGACGCGACCCGGAGGACGTGGCCGGTCTGTTCGTCTGGGCCGCCACGGACGCCGAGGACGTGAACGGCGAAATCGTCGGGCTGAAGCGGTGGCGGCAGGCGACGCGGGAGTGAGTCAGTCGAGTCGTTTCGGCGCGTGGACGTGGAACACCATCGCCGGGCAGTACCGGACCCGAGGTTCCGCGTCGGGGAGAGGCAGTCCGACGGCATCGAACAGCGAGTCGACCCACACGTCGGCCTCGACGGAGTGAAGCGGCCACGGGTCGTGCTCGACGCGGGCGGTCATTCCGGCTTGCGGGACGAACAGTCGATAGCGCTCCGAGAGGAAGTAAGAGAGCGAGCCGGTCTCGGGAACGGTCGCGCCGTTTTTCGGACGGTACGTCGCCTCGAACTCGACGGGAAGCGTTTCGGGACGGCGTCGGTGGGCGTGAATCCGGTGTATTCCGTCCGTTTCGACGGTTATGTCGGCATCGTAGTACGGCAGACGATAGAGCCGCCGCGCGACACGCGCCGCGAGCCGACTGCCGGTGTCGAGGCTGAGAAAGTAGACGCCGACGGCATCGCCGAGGCGGACGTAGGTTCGGACGTTGACCTGTGGGAACGTCGCACCGAGGAGGTGCGGCGTTCCCGGCGGGCGGGCGTTTTCGACGGTCGAAGCGAGGACGCTGACCCACGCCCGCCCGTCGAACGTATCGAGCGCCAGCGAATCGGGAATCGCGGTTTCGAGCGCGGCGGTATCGACCGACCAGTGGGCGAACAGACAATCGCGCCACGTGAATCGGAGTACGCGCACGGTCACGACCGCCGGTAGTACCAGCAGGCGAAACAGCAGAACGGGACGCCGAAGGAGATGACGAGGACGGGAAGTATCGGCAGGAATCGGAGCGACCCGGTGACGAAGACGTCCAGTCCGAGAGCGGAGAGCGTTCCGTACACCGCGTCACCCGCAAACGGGGCGGTGAGCCGGAACAGGACGTACGCGACCAGCGTTTGCGCCGCCCGAACGAGCAATCCCGCGCCGCGAACCGTCTTCGTCTCCATGGTCACTCTACGTGTCGCCGCTCGGCAATAGCTTTGTGGTGGTTCGCGACGACCAACCGACGGGTTAATAACTTCTGATTGAGGATTAATAACCATGCCACGACTGTCACGGCTCGGCCTCGCCGGGTTCGTCGCCCTCGTCGTCCTCACCGGGGTGGGGGTGACGGCGGGGCTGTCCAAAGTCCTCGTCATCGCGTGGGTCGCGTTCGCGGCCATGGCCGCGGGTGCCGTGCTCGGGGGTCGGTCGAACGACTCCATGCACGCGAAAAAGCTCGTCTGGGCCTTCGGGTTGGCGAGCGGCGCGATGATAACCAGCGCCGCCGTCTTCCTCGTCCCGAGCGCGATATCCCACCACCCGGAGTACGGCGGCTTCGGTATCGCCGCCGGAATTCTGGTCGGCTTCAGCGCCCACACCATCGGTCACCGGGCGACCCACCTCGAAACGGCGCTCGACCACACGTCGGTCGAACTGACCGCCCACTCGTTCGCCGCGGGTGCCATCATCGGTCTCGTCTACGGCAACATGCCGGAACTCGGGTTGCTCCTCGGCCTCGCCATCGTCTCGCACAAGGGACCCGCGGGGTACGTCGCGGCCCACCGACTCCGAGAGGGCGGCAGTACACCGTCCGTCCTGCTCCTCCCCGCCGCGGGCATCGGCATCACGGCTATCATTTCCGCGCTGCTCCAGTTGCCCTCCAGCGCCGCGGTCAACGGCCTCGTCTTCGGGTTCGCCGCGGGCGTCTTCCTCCACGTCGCCATGGACTTCCTCCCGCGCTGTGAACTCGGCGGCGAGGTGTACGAGGTGGCACAGTTGAGCGACAACGCCCACCACCTCCTCGACGAACTCCGCACGCACGCCGTCGCGAGCACCGCCCTCGGCGGGCTGGTTGTGTTCGCGCTCTGGGCGGTCATCAGCCGCCCGATGTGACCGTCGGCGTGCCATCACACAGGCAACCACACAACGACTATTCGCCCGCTTGCAGTAGCCACGCGCATGCCGACGTTGATGGACACCTACATCGAAAACCGCGAACGCGTGCAACCGAAGCACGCCAACAACTACGAGACCGCCCACGGGGGAATCGTGATGAAGTGGATGGACGAAATCGGGGGCGATGTCGGCGATGCGACTCGCGGGGGAGACGTGCGTCACCGCCAACGTGGACCAGATGGACTTCCAACGACCGATTCCCGTCGAGGATACCACGGTCATCCAATCGTACGTCTACGACACGGGACGAGGCACGCTTCTCCCTACCGAACGATATACGGCCCGTTTCGCGTCCCGAAAACCAACGATTGTGGGCTGTTTTCGGTCGAATTACTGCCGGTCGACCTTGACCTCGAAGTTACACGACCGACCCGCAACCGGTAGTATTGTTTATTCTGCGACGGTTTCTTACGCGACCACTGTATGATGGCATCCCCCTCCAGCGTGAACCCTTCTTCGAGCGAAACGTTCGACACACGAATCGCGGAACCGCCGTTCGTGACTTGAATGTCCTGTCCCACCGAATCGCCGTTGAGGCGCATGTTGCTCAACCGTGTGGTTGCCGCGGACTGTGCGCGAGCATAGATCAGTAAGTCGGTATACGGCCCGGTATCGAGCGGTGAGTAGGTCAAGTCGTTTGTGCCCTGATTGCTGTAAGTGACGATTTGGGACCGTGGATCGTACGTAAGCGTGAACGGACGGGTCTCGTTGTTTTGCCAGTCCTTGTTCGCTCGGTTTTTCGGGTTGTTGATCGTTGGACCCAGTCGGTGCTCTTTCACGCCGGACCCGTGTCCCCCGATACGCCCCTGCGCGATGAACGACTGCTGCATCCGAATCGAGTTGTACTCCTGTTGTGTGAGCGTCGTTATCGTGGGGTCGGACGTCTGTCCAGCCCCGGCCTGTAGCGATACCCGTGTCGTATCCACGTCGCTCCACCCGGCCGGGGAAACGCGCGAATTCAACGTGAGATCGAGGTCGAAGGCGAGGCGGTCGCCGTATGCGGCGGTCGAACCCGTCGGATACTCCAACTCGAACACGAAATCGACCGGAGCCGACCCGAGTGGTGGAGAAAGCTGTATCGTCTGGTCGGGTTGTGTGGCGACCGTGCTGTACGACGCGAGCGAAGTGCTACTGCCGAAGAAGTAGCCGAGTAACGTCCCGTCCCGTTCGAGAGACGCCCTGAACTGTAGTTCGTCGTCGAGTTCGCCCCCGTCGGCGGGGGACGTGTTCGACTCGTCGGGTTCCGTCGTCCCCTCGCCAGTCGTCACCGTCGATACGCCGAGGCTGATCGACTCGCCACCGATGCTCCCGTCGTTCGTGAGTTGTGTTTGGTGTGTGTACGAACCGCCGGAAGCGAGAACGAAGTCTCCCGCGGCAGGGATTCGGTCGGCATCGCCACCCTGGAGTTTAAGATCGAGATCATCCTCGTCGGTCGATCCACCCGTCGAATCGGAGACGTCATATGTCGCGGTGCCCGTTCTCGTCATCGACCACGAATTGGCACCGACCGCGAATAGTTGGAGAGCGCGCCGTCTCGATAGCTTCCTCATCGTCACCCTGAGCGACTATGGAACCCAGATATTTGTTCCTTTCCCACTAAAATAGAATCTACTCCATTTGGATGAAAAAATACCCTGCACTACCGATGAGCACGCCACCAAGGACGATAGCGTAGAGATACGCACTACGCGAGAAAACCGGGTGAACCAGATAGCCGTATAGCGGAACCGATAGGACGACTTCGCCACGAATTTGGTCCCGATGGACGACGAAGGAATCCGGATACGTTCGAGCATCGCCTTTCGTCACGAATCCATCGGTCGTCTTCCGAACGATTCGATGAGTGATGAGTTCACCGTTCTGTACGAAGGTGATCGCATCCCCGGATTCGTAGTGGCTCGAGTCGTGTGTGTAAACCACGCTCCCGGGCTTGAGCGATGGCGTCATACTGCCGCTCAGGACGACATAGCTTCCCACGCCGGGCAACAGCGTGAACAGGATCTGTCCGACTATCGGGAGTAGGAGGATTCCGATAACGATCCAACCGAGTCGGGAGGGACGGAAGAACCTCATCAAACAGAATACGACTGCAACATATTTAAAATAAGTATGAGACTTTTCGATTATTGGCTACTGTCCTGATTGAGCGTGAAGTTGACCGCGATGTCCACGCCGTCGGCCATCACGTCCTCGTCGGCTCCGGTCAGATTACCGGTCGTATCGGCACCGGTCCAGTACGCAGCGTTGTCGTTTGCGACTTCGAGGTCGAGAGTGAAGTACGTCGTACTCGAACCGTTCGGAGCGGGTGCTTGCAGATTGTCGAGCACGTTCGTCTGTTCGTTCACCTCTTGAAGGTCGACGTACCCGTTACCATTCGTGTCCGTCACGTTGGTCGTGATGTCGTTGAGGACGGTCCCCTGCGGGTTCTCGTACTGCATCGCCTGAACGCGAATGAGGCTCCCCGTCTCGGACGCGTTCAACTCGTTGGCGAGCTCGGAGTCGTTCGGTTCGGCGCGAAGGTCGTTTTCCGTATAGTTGAAGCCGATTTCGAGATGATCCGCCTCCGTCGAGCCTTCGTTCGTCAGCGCGTACGTGTGATTCACCTGGTCACCTGGTTGTGCATTGATCAGGTTGAAATCCTCCGTTGTGCCATTCGCGCTGCCGTTAATTGCGAGATCCATCGTTCCTGCTTCGACCGTGTTCCCCGTGCTTGAGTCCGTGTCGCTCCAGAACGCCCATGTACCGACACCAGCGAGAATACCACCGACGATGACTACCAACGCGAGCGCAATTTTGGTTCTTCTGTTGTTTATTTCCATCTCTGTAGTATATTACACAATGAACAGAGGGTTAAATCTTTTCTAGCTCAAATCATATTAATTATAATTATTCAAAAATATGCGAATATATATAGGAACGGAACTGTGGTACGATGCGGGTCGAAGAGCGAAATTCCTCAGGTCAGAGTTCCCGCGCCGAATCCGGGTTCTCCACGTCCCACAGATATTCCGGTAAAAAGGCGTCCAAGTGGTCGATGATTTTGCGGTCGCTGGCGTTCATTCCCTCGCAGTGGTCCCACGCCGACTCGCGGATATCGACGTGCATCTCGCCGTTTTCCGTGCGAATCGAGACGGGGTAGACGAAACAGCGGGCGGGCTTCCAGCCGTTTTCGGCCTGCAACTCACAGAGGCCGTCCCCGCGGAGGAAGTGACAGGCACAGCCGTCTTCTGCGGTTTCGTCGTGGTCTTTCTCCTCGCGGCGCACGAAATCCTCGCAGCGGAACTCGGTAGTCGCATCGTTCAGGTCTGCGTGTTCTCCCAACTCGAAGAACTCGCGGTCGTACAGCATGACGCCGTGGTGGCAACACCACGTACAGCTATCGACGCACTCGAAGGTGAGGTCGGGGTCGAACTCCACGACCGCCTCGCGGCCCGGATGCACTTCGACGCGAACCGGAGTGTCTGCGCTCACGTCCGCGCTTCGGTCGCGCTCGCGGAAAGGTCATCCGATTTCGGCCGCCACGCCGTCAGCGTCTCCTCGTACGCCACGTCGGTTCGTTCGAAGCGCCGCTCGACGTACTCGTCCATCGTTTCGATGATTTGGTCGTCGGAACGAAAGTCCTTTTGGAGGGACAGACACCGAATCCGAGAGATGAGCGTTATTTGATAATCCGTCTCCCCCCTCCGTTTAGATACACACCATACGACCGCCGTGGTGCTGTGTTTGGGGCCGTTTCCCGGACGCCGATAACGGTAATAATTTAAATACTTGACCACAGTACACGCCATGAACAGCACAGGCGACGTGTTCGGGAACTCCGAACTCGGGAAACGGGTCGATATCGACGCGCAACTCGACGAGATGGGTCTCGATATGGAAGAGATAGAGCGACGGAAGTCGTTTCTCGGCCTCGACGCGGAGGACGTCAGCCGACTGTCCGCCCTCCGCCCGACGTTCGAAGCCAACCGCGGGACGGTGGCCGACCAATTTTACGAGAATTTGCAGGAACACGAGGAGACACACGAAATACTCGCGAACTCCACGCGCGGTATCGAATCGCTAAAATCGACACAGGGGGAGTACCTCGTCACCCTCGCCGACGCGACCTACGACGAGGAGTACGTCCGAAACCGGGCGCGAATCGGAAAGCTCCACGACATGCTGGACATGCCGTTGAACCACTACATCGGTCAGTACAGCATCTACTACGACCTCATCGGGTGTCTGTTGAAAGAGCGACTGGAGGATGACCTCGAAGCGACGATTCGAGAGCACGTCTCGCCCGCGGCGACCGACGGCGGGCAACTCGCCGGGACCACGACCGACGTGGACGAACTCGTCTCCGAGGTCCGGGAGTCGGCACACGAGCGCTTCGAGGACATGCTCTCGGTGCTCCGCGTGCTCAACCTCGACATGCAGATAGCGGCGGACACCTACGTCCACTCGCACAGCCAGCAGATGAAAGAGGAGATAGAGCGCTCGCGCACCCTTCGGGAGTCGACCGAAGAGCACGTTCTCGACGCACACGAGTCCGCCGCCGACGTCGCCGAGAGCTCCGTCGAAATCAACCAACTCACCGAGGAGCAGTCGGAGAACATGGAGCGAATCGCCAGCGAAGTGTCCACCCAGAGCGCCACGGTCGAGGAGATCGCCGCCAGCGCGAACGAAGTGGAACAGAAGAGCCGCGAATCCCAGGAACTCGCCGAGGAGGGGAAGAAACTCGGCCAGCGCGCGATCAGCGCGACCGAATCCACCGAGGACGCCCGCGAGAGCATGGTGGACGACGCGGAGGAACTCCAGAACGCGGTCAGCGAAATCGGCGACGCGGTGCGGATGATAAACGACGTCGCGGACCAGACGAACCTCCTCGCGTTGAACGCCTCCATCGAGGCGGCGCGCGCCGGAGAGGCTGGCGACGGGTTCGCCGTCGTCGCCGAGGAAGTCAAATCGCTCGCCGAGGAGTCGAAGGCTCGGGCCGCCGAAATCGAGGCGATGGGCGAACGCATCGAGAACCGAACCGAGAGCACGCTCGACAGCCTCGGCGAGAGCGAAGCCTCCATCTCCGAAACGGTCACCGCCGTCCAGCGGACCAGTGAAAAGCTCGAACGAATCGTGGACTCGGCCACGGAAACCGCGGTCGGCATGGAGCAGATTACCGCCGCGACGGACGAGCAGGCGTCGAGCACCCAGGAGGTTGCGACCATGATCGACGAGGCGGCGGAGACGTCCGCCCGTATCTCGACCGAGGTGTCGTCCATCGCGGAGACGAACGAGCAACAGGCACGGACCATCGAGGAATTGGACGAAATCGTCGCCAATCTCGGGAAAGAAGAGAGCGATATCGGACGAATCTGAGGACGGACGACCCCGAACGACGGGTGAGAAGAAACGAACCGACCGACTAGCCTGTGTTTTTCATTCCGGCCGCGACACCCGTGACGGTCAGCCGGAGGGTCCGGCGCTCCGTCTCGGTGAGGTGTGACTGGCGAAGCAGACGCACTTGGAGGAGGTTGAGCGGGTCCACGTAGGGGTTCCGTCGGTCGAGGCTCTCTCGAAGCCACTCGCGCGAGAGGAGGTCGTCGCGTCCGGTGATGTCCAAGACGAGTTCGGCGGAACGCTCGTACTCCGCTTCCAGTTCGGGGAAGAACTGCTCGCGCAACTTGGGCGACGCGAGGTCGGCGTACTCAGCCGTGATTTCGAGGTCGGTTCGGGCGAGCGCCATCGCGGCGTTGTCGATGGTCGTGCGGAAGAACGGCCACTCCTCGTACATCTCCCGGAGGGTTTCGACGTCGCCGTAGGCATCCAATCCCTTGGCGAGCGAGTACCACCCGGGGAGGATACACCGGCTCTGGGTCCACGAGAACACCCACGGAATCGCGCGGAGGTCCTCCACGGTTCGCTCGCCGGAGCGGGAGGCGGGCCGAGACCCGAGGTTCAGGTCCTCGATGACGGTTATCGGCGTCGTCTCCTCGAAGTACGAGACGAAGCCGTCCGATTCGAGCAGGTCGCGGTAGGCGTCGCGGGCGGCGTCGGCGGCGACGTCCATCGCCTCGACCCACTCGTCGGGAATCGTCTCCTCGTCGTCCTCCAAGGCGGCGTACCGGGCACGAATCTGAGCGTCCAGCATCTGTTCGACGTTCCGCTCCGCGATGACGGGGTTGGCGTACTTCTCCGCGATGGCCTCGCCCTGTTCGGTGAACTTGACCTGTCCCGAGACGGTTTCGCGGGGGAGCGCCAGCAGCGCCTCGTTCATCGGGCCGCCGCCGCGGGAAATCGACCCGCCGCGGCCGTGGAACAGGCGGAGGGTGACGTCGTACTCCTCGGTGATTTCGGCGAGTCGTTTCTGATTCCGATAGAGGCTCCAGTTGGCGGCCAAAAAGCCGTTCTCCTTGTTCGAATCGGAGTACCCGAGCATGATTTCCTGCGTCCCGCCGCGCGCTTCGAGCGCCGCGGCGTAGGCCTCGTTCTCGAACAGGGTGCCGACGATGCGCCGTGCGCCCGAGAGCGCGTACTCGGTTTCGAGCAGTGGAACCACGTCGAGGCCGGAGTAGCCCGGCAGGTCAACGATTCCGGCTTGATCCGCGAGGAACAGCACTTCGAGGACGTGGCTCGCCTCCTCGGTCATGCTGATGCAGTACGTGTCGATGGTCTCCGCGCCGTACTCGCGTTGCCAGTCGGCCGTCTCCGAAAAGAGGGTCAGAACCCGACTCGCGGTCTCGGAGAGGCCTTCGGTGTCGAGGTCGATGATGGGTTCGTCCTGCAGGATGGCGTCGGTCAACAGTTCGACCCGTTCGTCCTCGCTCATCGAATCGTAGTCGAAGCCCTCGCGGGCCAGCGCCTCCGCGATTGCCGTTGTGTGGTTTTCCTGGTGGTCGCGCAAATCGAGCGCGGCGAGCGAAAATCCGAAGGTTTCGACGCGGCGGCGAAGGGGTTCGACTTCCGTTTCGACGACGCTCTCCGCGCCGTCCTTCCGAAGGCTGTCCGCGATGGCGTCCACGTCCGCGAGGAGTTCCTCGGCGTCGTGGTATCCGCCGGGTCGAACGTCGCCAACGCGGTCGATCCGCTCGCGCATCAACGCGAGTTTCTGGCGGTACGGTTCCTCCGGGTAGCGGTCCGTCACGCGCTCCGCGATGGTGGGGAGTTGTTCGCGGTCCGTGTCGAGGCTCGAATCGAACAGAGCGCTCGTCTCGATTCGGTCGCCGTCCTGACTGAGGACGCCGGACAGTCGCTTCAGTTCGTCGCGGTAGCGCTCCAACACGACGTCGCGCTGGCGGTCGAGGGTTTCGGCGGTCACCTCCGGCGTGACGTGGGGGTTGCCGTCGCGGTCGCTCCCGGCCCACGACCGGAAGCCGAACAGCTTCGGCACGTCCACGTCGAACTCCTCGCCGACGGTGTGGTCGAGTTCGTCGTACACGTCGCCCACGATGTCGAAGAGAACGTTTTCGAGGTACCAGAGGACGTTTCGCGCCTCGTCCGCCACCTCCGGGCGGCGCTTTCTGACCTGCCGCGTCTCCCAGAGGCCGGTCACTTCGCTCTCCAATCGGCGTTCGAGTTGATTCCGCTCGCGGTCGGTGAGCCTTCGTTCGTCGAGTTCCGAGAGCAGGGTTTCGACGGAGCGGAGTTTCGCCTTGACCGTCTTCCTGCGCGCCTCGGTCGGGTGTGCGGTGAAGGTCGGAACGACGTTGACGTCCTCCAACACTCGTTCGACGGTTTCGGGGTCCGCGTCGGCCTCGGCGAGGGTTTCGGCGGTCGCGCGGAGGCTGTCTTCGAGCGTTCCCTCCTGCGTCCCCTCGCGGATGGCGCGCACACGCTGTCGCTCCTCGGCGAGGTTGATGAGTTCGAAGTAGGTGGCGAACGCTCGTGCGACGTGACCAGCCAGTTCGGGCGATAAGTCGGCCACTTCGTCGCGGAGGACGGCGCGGGACTCCGCGTCCCCGCGTCGGTAGTCGATGGAACCGGTTCGAACCGTCTCGACGGACTCGAACGCCTCTCGAGAGGCCAGCCGCGACAGTACGTCGCCGAGCAACCCGCCGAGTTCGCGGACGTCCTGTCGAACGTCCCGGGTATGCAATCGCATACCAGAGGGTCGGGGTCACGCCACGTAAAACGTCGGTCTGCGGGTAAAATATGCGAAGTGTTTTGAACGATAATTAATTGTATTCGCGCCAGCGATAGCCGCACTCCTTACATTTGAAAAATCGCGTCGGCGGTTCGTCTGCGGAGCCGGTCTGTTTGATGGTGTACCACGCGACGCCGTGGCCGCACTCCTCACAGGTGACGTCGTTCGCCGTCGGTTTCCCCTCGAAATTCGCGCCCTCCTCGGTTTCGATGACGTCGGAATCGTCCTGCGCTTCGGTGGAGACGAACTCGGCGGCGCGCTCCTCGTCCTTCGCCACCGTCGCCTGACAGTCGTCGTTCGTACAGACCATCTTCGACCCCATCGACCGCATCATGGAACCGCATTCGTCGCAAAATTGCATACCCCGGCTTGGATGCGGAGCGTGAAAAGCGCCACGTACCGATTCGGGAAGCGTTATTTTCGTGGGATACATCAACCCAGTGAGATGACCTCTGACCTATCGAGACGAACGCTGCTCGCCGCGGGAGCGGGTTTGGCGGTCACCGGACTCGCGGGGTGTTCCGGTGCGAACAGTTCGTCGAGCGCCGACTGTGAAACGACCGCCGTCGCACACGGCGATGGAAAAATCCTGCAATCGGTGTCCGCCGTCCCCGAAGACGGGCGCGTGCTCCTCTCCGTTTCGTTTTCGAACGGCAAGCAAGCGTCCACCGACCGGCTTCGGGTGTACGATTCGTCGGGCGACCTCGAATACGAGATTCCGACCGGGAAGCGGCGGAACTATCTCCAAACCATCGGCCCGCGGCCACAGCACGGGCGGCTTCGAGTCGTCTCGATGAAAAACGGCGAAGAAACCGACGAGCTCGTCGTGGACTTCAACTGCTGGGTAGACGAGGACTCCGCCTTCGCACCGGAAACTACGGGCGACGCGACGGAATCGTAGCGACTCTCGCGGTCATCCGCTCCCCGTGTCGAGGTTGTCCTCGTCGGCGACCATGGGACAGTCGGCCACCCGGAAGTGGTCGGTGTCGGGCATCGACAGGATGTCCGTTCCCTCGTGGGTACAGTGGAGGGACGGCGGGTCGCCGACGTGCGGACAACCGTGGCAGGTCGCTTTCGGAATCGTGCGAACGTCGCGGTCGTCCCGACCCGCCTCTCGGGGGGCGCTCACGACGAGTTCGCCGCTGTCCTCGCGCAGCAGGTCCGCCCAGAGTTCGTCGGTATCGATGTCGCCGACGTTCTCCTCTCGAAAGGCATCATCGACCGACGTGGACTTTCGCTTCCTGCGCTCCTCGATGTCGGCGGCGAGGTCGGCGAGGGGTTCGTCCCGGTCGTCCTCGGGCGGTCGGTCGCTCACTCGCCCATCACCTCGTTCAAGAGGTCGTCAACGTCGAGGTCGGAGTCGGGGTCGAGGGCGCCGTCGAAGTTGAGGTCGTGGTCGAGGTCAACGCCGGACTTCGACCGCGATTCGAAGTCCGGGTCGGTGGTGTCGCCTTCCAGCGCGGGCGGACGCCCCACGACGAGCCAGTTCGACCCGAAAAAGCCCCGCTTGGGGTCGATGTCCTCGAACGTCGCGCCACAGTGCGGGCAGGCGGGTTCGGTCAGCAGCGCGATGGTCACGCTCGTCTCGCACTCGGAGCACTTGGCGCTCGTGACGCCGTGACGGTTGGCGGTCCGGGCGAGTTCGGCGGTGGCCGCCCGCGTCGCGTTTTGTGCGGCGAGCGTGCGCGCTTGGTCGCGGACGGAAACGAGCGCACGCGCGAGGACGTCGAGTCGCTCGTCCAGTTCGTCGGTCGTCTCGGTGAGGTAGTCGAGCACCTCCTCGTAGTTCTCGAATCCGGAGTCCAGTCGTTTCCGGTTCTCGGCCACTCGTTCACGGAGGGCGTCGAGTTCCGGTTCGAGGTCGTCGCCGTCCCCGTCGTCCACCGTCCGACGGAGGTCGGCGAGTTCGTCGTGAAGACCGGCGAGCTCGTCGCGGAGTTCGGGGTGTTCGTGGTCTTCCGGGGCCTTATCGTCGGCTTCGCGCTTTATCTGGACGACGCGCTCGCGCACGTCGGTCAACTTCTGCATAAAATCGTCGCGGAGTTCGTCGAGCCTTTCGTCGGAACCGTTCCTCTCGTGGAGCGTCCCGTGCCCCGCGACCAGTTCGGAGAGGAGGCGCTGGCGGGAGACGCCGAGTTCGTCGGCCGTGTTGGTTAGCCACTGGTCGACCGCTGCCGGAACCTCTTCCGCTGGGACGTGACCCGCGTCTTCGCTCTCCATTCGGGTGAATATCCATTTCTCACAGCGCTGACTTAACGTTTCGCCTCGACGGGGGCCGGATTCCGGAAAAGAGGAACGAATTTTGAAACGACGGTCGAGGCGAGCGTATGGACGCTATCGAATTTTACGAACGTTGCTGATGTCCAACCCGTCGCTCTGTATCTCCGTTTCGAAGCGAATGATGCTCTCTTCCTCGATGCGCGAGAGGACGCCGCGGTACTCGCGGACGAACATGGTCCGAGCGCGCTCGTTGCCGCCGCTCTCCCACTCGAAGGTGATGGTGCCGTCTGTCGCGCTCATCAGGGCACCCATCTGGCGCTCCGTCAGACTCTCCTGTGCGACGAGGACGAGTATCAGGCCGCCCCACGCCTTGGCCGCCTTCTTCATGCCCTTGAGGAGCATGACCATCTGGTTCCAATCCACCTGCTCGTCCGGAAGCGACGAGAGGTCGGTCAGCGAATCGACGACGACGAGGTTTCGGGGCGCGTTCTCGGAGAGGTATTCGCCGAGCGCTTCGAGGACGCCGCGGCGGTCGTGACTGCTCCCGAGGTCGGTGATGGTGCGACGCTTCTCGACGTACCAGTCGTTCGGAATCGGACTCAGTTGGAAGTACTCGGCCGAGAGATCCTCGAACGAGATGGCGTCCGCCGCCGGACCGACGAGCGTCTCGTCGATGGTGTGCGTGAGTTCGTCGAATATTTCGGGTTCGTTGGCGGTAAACGAGACGTAGTGAACTTCGTCGGGGAGGTCCGAGTGCGAGTCTATCGGCCCGTAGTGAAGTTCGAACAGGTCCGAATCGACGTGACCGAGGGCGTTGATGGTCGCGCTCGTGTACGCGAACTCGCGTGCGCCTGCCCCGGCGTCGCCAGCCAACAAGACGACGCTCCCCGGCGGGGACCCCCCGCCGATGAGCGAGTCGAACTGCGAGACGCCGAACGGGATGCGGTCCATGCGTTCCCCTCTCATTCCTGACGCTTACCGTTTACGCTCGCTCCGGCGTTTCGGGGCGAAGTGAGCAACACGTCTCCGGCGACGCCCGCGGAATCGAGCGCGTTTCGAGCCGCCTCGACGGCTCCGTCGGCCAACGTCCGCGTGGTCACGCCGTACACCGCGGGTCCCCACGACGACTGCCCGGCACCGAACACCGACGGGGAGGATTCCATGGCGGTGACGAGTTCGCCGACGGGTGGCCGATAGACGCCTCCCTGTTCGTCGGCGTACCACGCGCCGTTTCGGCGACCGATCTCCGCGACCGCACTGCCGAACCGGTCCGGGTCCCCGTCCGCAATCGCCGGAAGCAACCGACGGAGGAGTATCGAGGAGACGTCCTCGGCGATTGTCGGGTCCGCGCGTTCGACGACCGAGCGCATGCTCGCGTCCTCGTCGTCGCCGCTCCGACCGGGTTCGGCGTCCGGGAGGACGAGCACGAACCGCCAGTCGTCGGGAACGTCGTGTCGCGCGACGACGGGGGGGACCGACCAGTCGCCGCGTGCGGGACGAGCCGTGGTAAAGCGTTCCGTGGGATGTCCGGCGTCAACGACGAAACCACCGCGCTCGAACGTCGAGACGCCGATTCCGCTCCTCCCCGCCCTGTCGAGGGCGGGCGCGTGCTCGCGGACCGCCGGGTCGTCGCCGTAGGCGTGGGCGACGGTGGCGAAGACGGCCAGCGCGAGTTGCGTCCCGCTCCCGAGTCCGACGTGTCTCGGCAGCGTCCGGTGAACTCGAACGTCCGCGCCGGGGACGGAGAGCAAGTCCGTAGCCCTGCTCGCGTACTCGCGTGCACACGGGTCGTCACAGCGCACCTCGTCTGCCGGTGTCGCCTCGACGGAGACGGTCGGCGAGGAGAGAGCGACCCCCAACCCGCCGTACAATCGCTCGTGGGCGAGTGAGAGGTTCTGAAAGCCGAAATGGAGTCGCCCCCCGACCGTCACCTGTGCCATACCTAGCGGTCAGTCGAGAGCAGGATGGCGATTTCGGCAGTGGCAAATTACCGCGCTATCTCCCGGTGCGCGTGAAAGAAGCGCTACTCCATGTGGTCCAAAACGTACTCCGCCGCGCGGTCCGCGCCGTTTTCGTACTCGGGTGATTCGGGGGGATGGCGCACCGCGCGGGTGACGTGCGGAATCGAGTGTTCGATTTGGAACCCGCGAAGGCCGCGGCGTTCGATGACCCGCGAGACGCCGTGTTGCTCGTCGGTGAACGGGTAGATGATACAGGGCGTCCCGGCGACGGCGGCCTCCATCACGGTGGAGTAGCCCGAGCAGACGACGACGTTCGCGGCCTGAATCCACGGAAGGAGCGACGGCACCGACTCCCAGCCGTCGTGACCGACGAGGGTCACGTCGTTGCCGTCGTCTTCGAGGGCGCGGGCGAGTTCCGCGAAGTTGGTCGTGTAGGTGCTCGGAACGAGGAGCACGTCGATGTCGTCGGGAGGCTCCTCGCCGTTGGGTTCGAGGGCGATGGGAGGGATGTGGACGACGCCCGGCGGGTCGCCGCGGTCCGGCGGCCACACGGCGGGATAGAAGAACGCGTGCGACACCGAAATCTGGTAGCGGTTGAGAATCCACGTGAACACCTCTTCGATGGCGGCGTCGTAGTAGGATGCGGCGTTGTGGGTGAGAACGTACAGCGGCGTATCGGTGCAGTGGGCCGCCATCGCGGCGAACATGTCGTCCGTCACGAGGGCGGCAGGGTCTTCGCGGCGGAGCCATCGAACGAAGTCGAACACCCGCCGACCGCTGTTCGGAACGCTTCGAGTCACCACGTCGAGAATCGACCCGCCCTGATAGTCACCAATGTAATCGACCGTCGCCGGACGGTAGACCTCGTAGCCGTTGTGCTCGATGAACTGGGACCCCGGACCACCGCCTGCGAGGACGACATCCGTCTCCGGCCCTTCCAATGCTTGTGCCACCGCAAGCATCCGGGTCGCGTGCCCCGCGCCTTCCGGATAATGTGCGACAGCAACGGTCCGGCTCATGGCCAACTGTCCTCCCTGCCGTGGGAAGTATATTTGGATTTCCTGTTTTGGAAGAAAATCAGTCGCAGTCGATGGCGAGGATTTCCGTCGCACCGCGTTGGAACTCGAACGGAACGGAGCGAATCTCGACGCCGTACCCGTCCGACCGAAGGGAATCGAGGAGGTCGTCCAGCCGCGGGTACGGCGTTCCCTCGAAGTCCGCGAGAGGGTAGACGCGAACTTCATCGGCGGTGACGCGAGCGAGTTCGCGGAGCGACTCAACGTGGAATTCGTGGCTCAGTCGGTCGGCGTACAGGAAGAGCAAATGCGCCGAGAGCGTGTGCGTGAACGCGTCGTCCTCGAACGGGAGGTCGGGAAGTTTGGCGGGAACGTACCGACCGGAGGCGAGTCCGGCGGGGTAGTCCTTCAGGAACGTCTCGTAGGCCTCGGTCCAGTGGTCTCGAAGGCCGTCAACGTCGCCGTAGTAGTCCCACTCGAACAACTCCTCCGCGTCGTCGAACCCCTCGAGTGCCATCTCGATGTCGAGCTCGCCGCGCGTATCGAGCTCGCCGTAGTCACCCCGATACATGACGTCCGCGCCGACCGCAGAGAGTCCCCGTTGGGTCGCCTCCGCGACGAACGCACACGCGCCGGAGGGACAGTCGAGTATCCGCCCCCCGTCGAGTCGGTGGAGGTCGAGATCGAACATTCGAACGTACTCCTCGAACGTTCGCCCGATGAACGCCACATCCTCGATTTCGTACGTTTCATCGTCCGACGAGGATTCAAACGATTCGTCATCGGTGATCATATTAAGAATTTGAATATTGTAAATAATAAACCTAGGGGTTCACACATATATGATATCAAAGAACAAGAGCAGGAATCATATATTGTATGAGTAAGGAGTTCTCTCCGCTTGCTTGCCAATCCAGTGGTTACAAAATATTTACTATTTCTAGTTATTTAATCTGATAATAGTAAGTTATTTAATATACGTTTCTGAAATAATTTTCATGCCTCAAATGGCAGCGGCAAACACGCAAGTAAAAGGAGACTCTCTCACATCCGTCGTACAAGCTGTCTCTCGGCTATCGGAAGCGTACCGGAAGCGCGTTCTCGACGTGTTGGACAAAAACGGCGTTCCTGAACCACAGGTGGGTGAATGGTACTCGCTCCCGGCAGCGATAGATTCGCTCGACGAACTCGTCGACGGTATCGGCCCGCGAACCGTCAAGACCATCGGGAAGGAGATCCCCGAAACCGTAGAGTGGCCACCACAAATCGACTCCGTAGAGGCCGGATTGACCGGGCTCGACGACGTGTATCAGATGTATCACCGCGGTGGAGACGTCGGCTACTACGAGTTCGAGAAGACCGGCGAAACGGAGGGACGAATGATCTGTGAAACTCCGTACCCGTCCCCGATGGATCAAGGAATCGTCGAAGGTATCGTCAAGAAGTTCAACGACAGCGGCGCATTCGTCGAAGTCGAGCGGGACGAAACGGCGAGCAAACGAACGTTCGACGTTTCGTGGTAATCGAGCGCACGCCAATTACCAACCGAATTCTATTGTATATTTTCTTATAATAAAACAAATATTCTACAGATGAAAACTATCCTCGTGTGCATATTTCGGAACGACGCGGAACGGACATCAGTAGCATCGAAGTAGAAGGGCGAGCGGTTTCTTCCATCGTCAGGGGAGTCGGGTCCTTCTCCGATGCGTACGAGCGGCGGGCGCTTTCCATCCTCGAAGAGAACGGAATCCCGAAACCACAACCCGGCGAGTGGTATCCGATGGAGTCGTATCTCGACGCATTCGACAAACTGGCCGAGACGGTCGGACCGAGGACGGTGACGAAGATAGGGACGAAAATACCCGACGTCGTGGAGTGGCCGTCGGCGGTCGATTCGGTGGAGAGTGCCCTCTCGAGCGTGGACGACGTGTACCAGATGAACCACCGCGGCGGGGAGGTCGGCTACTACGAGTTCGAGAAGACGGGCGAAACCGAGGGACGAATGGTGTGCGTGAATCCGTATCCACCGGAGTTGAACAGGGGTCTCATCACCGGCGTCGTCGAGACGTGGGGTGACGAGGACGCCGACGTCGAGGCGGTATTTCGGGG
The DNA here is from genome assembly GCF_000376445.1 of Haladaptatus paucihalophilus DX253. Taxonomy (NCBI): domain Archaea; kingdom Methanobacteriati; phylum Methanobacteriota; class Halobacteria; order Halobacteriales; family Haladaptataceae; genus Haladaptatus; species Haladaptatus paucihalophilus. Next base: position 1,240,867 of record NZ_AQXI01000001.1, read on the forward strand.
GTCGAGAGACGGGATGCAGCTGGTGACGTACGTGGTTTCGTGGCAGTAGCCGACACCCGACATCAGCGTGGCGAGGTGTACTCCATGCCGAGAAAGTCGCGGGCCTGGTCGGGGTCCGTGATGACCTCTCGGCCGAGCAACTCGGCGAACTGCACGGCGAGTTCGATGATTTCGGTGTTGTCCTGAATCACCTCGTTCCGGTGCGGGTATCGCCAGTAGGTGTCCTCGATACCGACGCGGACAACGTTCGCACCCGCGAGCAGTCCGAGGACGAGCGTCGGAAGCCAGTTTCGCCCGCCGGGGTTGACGCCGACGATGGCGTCGTCGATGGTCTCGCGGGCGTTGTAGATGGAGGAGATGACGTTGAGATACGACCACGGGTCGTTGTTCGTCGTCTGGGAGTGGTGTGCGCCCAGATAGAGGTTCAACATGTGCGAATCCTCCTCCACCTCGCCCTTCTCGAACAGTCGATGTTTCAAGTCGTAGAGGACGTGCGTGTCGTACAACTGGAACACCGGTTTGACCCCGTTTTCTTGGAAGAACCGAACGCCCTCCGTGATGGCCGACGGAGAGTGATAGGTACCAGCGCCGAACAACCCCATCGGAAGGACGACCGAACCCTGGCAGTACTTGTTCCCGTCGCCCATGCGGAGCAGTTTCTCCGTCGCCGTCACGTAATCGGCGTGCGGGCCGGTCATCCACGTCTGACTCGTCGTAATCACCTCACCGCACGCCTCGAACACGGGGTCCAGCACCTCGGCGAGCAGTTCCGGACTCTCCCACTGGGGCCGCCGCTCCTCGTTTCGCGGGTGGACGTGCACCGCGGCGGCACCCGCCTCGATACCCTCGATGAGTCCCAGACTCTGTTCTTCGAGCGTGTCCGGGACGGCGGGGTAGTGCTCGCCACCGGCCTGCCATCCGGGGTAGGCGCATTCGATGACGACCGGCCCGCCCATCGTGTCGATCGGCTCCTCGCGGTGGACCGGGAAGAACTCCTTCGCCATCTCGGGAGTGAACGTCGGCGACGATTCGAGTTCGTCGAACGACAAATCGTCGTAGAGATTTCGATGGAGGGCGTCGCGTCTGCCATCCCTACCGGCCGCTCCGGTTGGTTCTTTTTTCGACATATCTAACTGGTTGTACCACCGTTATTTCAATCTTCTCTTAATATTATAAACTATGGAAACAAATATGTCCAATGGTGGTAATACCCAGACATACTCGACACTCACGGAACAACACGGTACATCGAACTCCGAAGTAATCCGTCAGCGTACGAGCATCGTTGACGGATGAGCGACCACCGAACGACTCGCTCCGCTCGCCGTTCGTAGTCCAATCAAAGAATGGGACCACGGAAAAGACTCGCTTCGCTCGTCTTTCCTGCTCCCAACAGAAGTATGGGACCGCCGAGAGTCGAACTCGAGTCCTACGGACCCCATCCGCAGAGGATACCACTACCCCACGGTCCCGCTACATTCTGCAAAAGGAGAGTGCCTATGTTAAGCCCTTCGTTTCACTCCTGCGAGCGTGGGACTACCACGTCGCCGTCGTCCCGCACCGCCAGACTCGTGAGCGGGTCGTTCTCGTAGGCTGCGACGCCGTGATAGCGCCCGACGACGTAGCCGTCGTGGTCCGTTTCGACCGTCGCCTTCGGCTCGCCGTGCGGCGTCACGATGTCCGCGATGACGTCCCCCTCTTCGAAGGCGTCCCCCGCCTCGACGCGGTGGCGAACGATTCCGGCCGTCTCGGTGTGCGGATGGACCGCGCGCTTGACCGGGAAGTCGACGGGCGCGGCGAGTCCCGTCGGTTCCGCGTCGCCGGGTAGCATATCGAGTTCGCGCATGACGTTCAACAGGCCGACGACGCCCTTCTCGCGGGTGTCCTCCTCGACGACCTCGAAGCCGCCGAGTTCGACCGTGAACGCGGGAATTCCGGCGTTGTTCAGCGCCGCGCCCGCCGTCGAGCGCTGGAGGTTCTGCTCGACGTACTCCTCCGCGACGTACTCGTTGATGACCGGGAAGTCGTAGGCGTCCACGAGGCGTTCGAGTTCGTCGGCGAGGTCGCGGGCTTCGTCCTCGTCTCGCTGAGTTCCGTAAAGCACCCTGTCCCGAATCACGAACGGAATCGACCCGACCTGCGCGGTGTGGAGGTCCACGAGCGCATCCGCCGAGTCGGCGAAAGCGTCGAACACCCGTTCGTCGATGAGTTCCTGCACGCGCGGGGGACGCGACCCGTCCGCGTCCGGGTCGGGGAAATAACGGTTCGGGTCGTCACCGTGGTAGTAGGAGGTGCGGGTCGTCCGGCGGAGTCCGGCGGGATTCAAATTTGGGAGACAGACGACCGTCCCGCGAATCTTCGACGCCAACTCCTCATGCATAACGTCCTGCGCGGTGGCGAGGGCGGTCACCTCGTTGCCGTGAATCGACGCCGTAATCCAAAGCGTCGGGCCGTCCTCCTCCCCCTCCGCGATGAGGACTGGGAGGCGTTCGGGCGTTCCTGTCGGAAGGTCGGTGACGTCCAACCATCCGGTGACGAGTTCGCCGGGCGCAGATTCCGCGGTGCCGACTTGCATACCGGGAGGTGATTCGCACGCGACAAAAAGCAGCGTGAACCGGCAGACAGGGAAAACGGGATGTGAGTCCTAAACCAACACGCGTTCCAGTTCGACCACGGTTCCCTCGTCGGCGTCCGCGTCGCCGACCATTCGGCCGAGACAGACCGCCGCGCCGTTCGGCGTGTGACAGGCGACGAGTTGGTCCCGTTCGGCCTCCTCCGCCTCGATGACGCCCGGCGCGTACACCTGCGCGCCGTGTGCGACCTGCTCGGCGGCGCTCGGGGCGATGGTCACGCTCGGGAGGTGGGTCAGGGCGTCCTCCGCGGGGCGGACGATTTTCCGAAGCCAATCGTCCTCGTCCTCCTCCCGCCAGCGCGCCAGCGCGTCCGAGAGGTCGTGGAGGGCCACGAGGTCGGTGTCGTCGAACGGGTCGGTCGCCGTCCGGCGGAGGTGGCCCATGTGCGCCCCGGTTCCGAGCGCGAGGCCGATGTCGTGACAGAGCTTTCGGATGTAGGTTCCGCTCTCGCACCGAATCCCGAGGAGCGCCTTTCTGTCCTGTACTTCCAGCACGTCCAACTCGTAAATCTCGCGCACGCGAAGCTTCCGCGAGACGGCGCTCTTCCGCGGCGGCTTCTGATACAGCGGTGCCTCGAACTCGGAGACGATGGCCTCGATGTCGGCCGGGGCCGTCTCGTGCAGTTCGAGGACCGACACGTACTCCTTCGAACCTTCGAGGAAGACCTGCGAGAGGCGGGTAGCCGAGCCGGTCAGCGTCGGCAGACACCCGGTGACCTTGGGGTCGAGGGTGCCCGCGTGGGCCGCCTGTTCGACCTCGCAGAGGTCCCGAACCCACGCCGCGACCTGATGGGCTGACGGGCCGGGCGGTTTGTCGAGGTTGATGACCCCGAATTCGAGGAGTTCCGCGGGCGAACGCTCGGATGGTGGGCCGCGAAGCGTCATCAGAAGTCGTAGGTAACGCCGGTAATCGGATACTTACCCTCGTCGGAGTCCGGTTCGTAGTTCTCGACGGCCGTCGTCAGCATGGCGAGAACGTCGTCGGGATTCCAACGCGCGGTGTTGATGCTCAAGTCGTAGATGGTGAGGTCGGTGATGTCGATGCCGTAGTACTCCTCGTAGCGTTGGGCCTCACTGCCCGCGCGGGCGCGCGTCTCGGTCGCGGCCTGCTTTTCCGATTTGTCCTCTCGGTCCGCGATGCGGGCCGCGCGCACGTCGAGCGGCGCGTCGAGCCAGATTCTAAAGTCGGCGTGTTCACCGGCGAGCCACCCGGCGAGTCGGGATTCGAGCACGATGTCGTCCTCCTCGGTGGCGATTTCCCGGAGGCGTCGGTCCAAATCAAGGTCTATCTCCTCGTCCTCTTCGGCCAGCTTGTTGAATTCGAGCGGGGTCAGGTCGAGCTCGGCGGCGAGTTCCCGGAAGATGTCGCCGCCGCTCACGTGATCCAATCCGAACGCGTCCGCGAGTCCGTGCGCAGTCGTGCTCTTCCCACTCCCCGGTGGGCCTGAGACGGTCAATAACATATGTACTCTCGAACGGGCACCAAGAAAGAGGTTTTGAACTTACGTCGGCGTCGTCTGGATGTTCAACGCCTTGCGGATGAGTTGCGTGAACGCCATCGAGCACAGGAAGTACCAGACGATCCACGCCATCATCGGCCCGATAACGCCCTCGGACCATCCTGTCGCGCCGACCATCGGAAGGACCAATTTATTGGGAACGACCGCCGGCGTATTGCTGCCGATGCGCCAGTACATCCAGAGGAAGGCAGGGATGGTGATGAACATCGTCCAGACCATCGGGCGGAACTGCTCTTTGAACATGCCCGTCTGGTCGCCCATGGCTTCCATCTGCTCCTGTCGGATGCGCTCCATCGCCTGCTCGTCGCCCTTCTCCTTCGCTTCCTTCTGGCGCTTCTGGATGTCCTTCATGCGCTCCTGATACATGCTCATCTTCTCCATGTCCATCAGGTTGTCCTGCAGGAGCGTGGTGTACAGGCCAGTCAGCATGGCGACGATCATGATGACGACGTAGAACGGGAGCGCGGCGTCGATGGGACCGAGCACCACGTCGACGACCTGCCCGACGGCGGCGCGGATGCCGTTCTGGGAGTAGCCCAAGAACAGACCGATGCTCGCCACCGCCGCGAGTTTGTCCCACTTCGACCACGTAGTGGTCTCGATGTCGTCCACATCGCTGGACGAGGAAGTCGTGCTGGTCGTCGCCGACCCGGAGTCGTCGAGGGCGTCCGCGACTTCATCGGGGTCCGCGAGTTCGAACCCGTGGATACCGTCCACGAGGATACCCTTCTCTATCAGGCGACCCCACTGACCGCTGGTGAGGTCGTCGCTCACGTCCTGCCATTGGACTTCATCCGACCCTTCGTCGGTCCGTTCGTAGATGACCGAGAGGGCGTCGGCCATCGCCGGGTCCTCGGCGATGAGCGATTCTACCTTCTGCGCTGTCCGTGCCATTGTAGCACGTTTGGAATTCGGCGTTAATCAACCTTCGCCATCGGCACGGACGGACGCGAAGCGTCCCGACGACGAACACGCGAAAAACGACCGGCGCGGCGGCATGACTGAAGATAAATTTTTTACAGCTGTCACGTAATACGGGGTATGAGCGAACTGAGTGAAATCCTCCCGGAGCACGATTTTTGGCGTGCGGTCGTATTGGGAGGGTTCGCCATCTTTCTGACGGGAATCATCACGGTTGTCGCTACGCAAGCACCCTACCTCCTCGGAATCATCGCCGTTCTCGGATTCCTCGTGTGGTACCTGCGCGACGGCGACGAAACGGCCGTCGAGGACGACGAGGACGAAGCGGAACTCGACGCCGTGGAGATGCTCAGGGCGCGGTACGCCAACGGCGACATCGACGAGGCGGAGTTCGAACGGCGACTCGACACGCTCCTCGAAGCGGAACCGAGCGAACCGCGGGAAAAAGAACTGTCGTTCGAGTAGCCGCGTTCAGGCCTCTTCTTCGACTGTTTCCTTGATGTCGTCCCACACCTCGTCGGGCGTCTGCTCGCCGTCGATGCGGACGAGTTCGCCCGTCTCCTCGTAGTGCTCGATGACGGGTTCCGTGTTCTCGCGGTAGACGCGGAGGCGCTCGCGCACCGTCTCCTCGGTGTCGTCGTCGCGCTGGACGAGTCGCTCTTTTACCGCTTCGTCCTCGGCGGGATTGTACTCGATGTGGTAGATGTCGCCCGTCTCGGGGTCGAGACGGCGGCCGGTGAGACGGCCGACGAGTTCGTCCTCGTCCACGTCGAGGTACAGAACGACGTCGAGGTCGGTGATGTCGTCCAGGTACTCCGCCTGCGAGAGGTTCCGCGGGTAGCCGTCGAGGACGTAGCCGTCAGCCTCGGACAGGGCGGCGTTCACGATTTCGTTCACCACTGGGTCGGGAACGAGCTCGCCCGCGTCCATGAAGCTCGCGGGGGTACCGTGTTCCGTCTCCATGTGCTTGTTCGCGCGGAGCGCGTCGCCGGTCGTGACGTGTTCCACGTCGAATTCCTCGGCGATTCGTGCGCTCTGTGTCCCTTTCCCAGCACCGGGAGCACCCAAAATCAGGATGTTCGGGTTCATGCACTCACCTGCGCCGTCCTCGCATAAAGGCTTACGGAAACCGAGCGGAGCACCCGGTTTTTGTCGTCCGAAGACGAACGTCCGATATGACCAGATTCAGTGCTTCGACGCCGACTGAGCGGCGGAAACTCGTCGTGGACGCCATCACCGCACACCGCGAGCGCGGGAGCGCCTTCTGCACGCTGGTGGCCGACCTCGAACCGGAACCCGAACCCGACCTCGGTTCCGAAGCGGAACCGACGGCCGCGGTGGAGGACGGGACGAGCGACGAGACGGACGACGAGGAAACCGAACTCCCGCCGTGGATACAGTTCGGCGACCGGACGCTCAACGTGGACTGCACGGACGAGGAACTGGACGCGCTCACGGAGTTGGTCCGGGAGTTCCCGGCGTTCAAAATCGAGCAGTTGGAGAGCCCGGAAAACGCGGAGGGGACGAACGTGCGCATCAGCGCGAAAGCCGACGCGAACCGCATCGCACAGTTCGTAGAGCGGGCGTTCCGCGACGTGTACGGCTGCTCCGAGTCGGTGACGGTCTGGGCGGTGGAGGTGTGAGTCCGTGGCTGGTTTCGTAGTCGTTATCACCTTGCTCGGAGATTACGGGGACGCATGACACACCGACACGCCATTCGAGATACGTCCGATATCGAACACTGGACCGACCCGACGCGACGGTACACCCGACAGGTAATCGACACCGGGTGGTACGTCACATGACGGGGCTGTTCGAACGCATCGTCCTCCCGGTCGTGACCGAAGAGGACGCGGAGACGACGTGCGACGCGGCGCTCGACCGCGTTGCCGACGCCGACGGCCGCGTGGTCGCAGTGCACGTCGTCGAGAAGGGCGGCGGAATTCCCGACAAGGCGTCGGTCGAACAGCGCGAAGAACGTGCGGACGAGATATTTTCCGTCGTCACGGACCGCTGTGACGCCGCCGGGGTTCCGGTCGAGACGAAACTCACCTACGGCACGGACATCGCTGACGCCATCTTCGACGTGGCCGAGGACGTGGACGCGACGGCGATCGTGTTCTCGCCGCGGCACGGCAGCCGATGGATACAACTGCTCACGGGGGACGTGGCTCACTCGCTCGTCACGAAGTCGGACAGGCCGATAGTCGTCCTCCCCGACACGGAGGCGAACTGATGGCGGACGAGGAACTCGCAAAGGACCTCGGACCGCTCGCCGCGCTCACCATCGGCGTCGGGACGATGATCGGCGCGGGCATCTTCGTGCTTCCCGGCGTCGCCGCCGCGGAAGCCGGGCCGCTCGTCATCCTCTCGTTCATCGTCGGTGGCGGCGTCGCGGTGCTAACGGCCTTCTCGGCGAGCGAACTCGGCACCGCGATGCCGAAAGCGGGCGGCGCGTACTACTACATCAACCACGCGCTCGGGCCGCTGTTCGGCTCCATCGCGGGGTGGGGTAACTGGATGGGACTGGCGTTCGCCTCGGCGTTCTACATGCTGGGCTTCGGCCAGTACGTCACCGAGTTCCTGTCGGTCCCGTCGGTCGGCTTCCTCTCGCCGTCACAGCTCGGCGCGCTGGTGGCCGGGTCGCTGTTCGTCCTCGTCAACTACGTCGGCGCGAAGGAGACGGGGCGACTGCAGAACATCATCGTCGTGACGCTCGTCGGGATTCTGACGGTGTTCTCCGTCGTCGGCGCGTTCCACGCCGACCTCTCGACGCTTCGACCGTTCGCGCCCAACGGCATCACGCCGCTGTTGCCGACGACGGGACTCATCTTCGTCTCGTACCTCGGCTTCGTCCAAATCACGTCCGTCGGGGAGGAGATTCAGAACCCCGGAAAGAACCTTCCCCGCGCCGTCATCGGGAGCGTCGTCATCGTGACGATCATCTACGCGCTGGTGTTGCTGGTCCTCCTCTCGGTGGTCGAACTCAACGTCGTGGCGAACAACGACACCGCGGTGGTCGAAGTGGCGAGCATGCTGATGGGTCCGGCCGGGGCGGTCGCCCTCACGTTCGGCGGCCTACTCGCAACGGCCTCCAGCGCGAACGCCTCGATTCTCGCGTCCTCGCGCATCAACTTCGCCATGGGCCGGGACAAACTGGTGAGCAACTGGCTCAACGACATCCACGACCGGTTCACCACCCCGTACCGCTCCATCGGCGTCACGGGCGGCCTCATCCTCCTGTTCGTCGTCATCGGCGACGTGGAGGTGCTCGCCACGGCCGGGAGCGTCCTCCACCTCGTCATCTACGGCCTGCTCAACGTCGCGCTCATCGTGATGCGGGAGGCCGACACGGATGATTACCATCCCGACTATCGTGTGCCGCTGTACCCGTACACCCCGATTCTCGGAGCGCTCACCTCGTTCGGCCTCATCGGCTTCATGGCGTCCGCCGACATCGTCGCGCCGACGCTCGCCGTCGCCTTCGTCGTCGGCGCGGTCGGGTGGTACTTCCTCTACGCCCGCAGAAAGACCGAAAAACAGGGCGTCCTCACGGATCACGTCCTTAGCCAACCGGAGGCGATGCCCGAATCGGCCGTCTCCGCCGTGTCGTCGGTGAAACCGGACGGCGGCGACTACCGCGTGATGGTGCCGTTGGCCAACCCCGAACACGAGACGGACCTCATCTCGCTCGCCAGCGCCGTGGCGAGCCAACGCGGCGGAACGGTCGTCGCGACGCACATCGTGCAGGTGCCTGACCAGACGCCGCTGGCGAGCGGCGCGGCGCACGTCGAGGAACTCGACGCCGAATCGGCCGAACTCCTCGAACGAGCGCGCGCGGATGCCGAGACGTTCGGCGTCCCCGTCGAAACGCACACCATCCTCTCGCACCGCTCGTTCGAGGAGATTTTCGACGCGGCCCGAACCCACGCCGCGGACCTCGTGGTCATGGGGTGGGGCGAGGACAGCCACGGCTCCCCCGGCCGGGCCGAGAGCGCCATCGACGAACTGACGAACGGGCTTCCGTGCGACGTGGTGGTTCTCCGAGATAGGGGATTCGACCCCGGTCGCGTGCTCGTTCCCACCGCTGGCGGGCCGGACTCCGAGCTCAGCGCGGCCATCGCGCAGATGCTGCAGGCGGAGTACGACTCCGAACTCTCGCTCCTCCACGTCACCGACGAATCGCGTGACGCGGGCGAGGAGTTCCTCGCCGACTGGGCCACGGAACACGGCATCGAGGACGCGAATCTCGTCGTGGTGGACGACGAGGACGTCGAAGCGGCCATCGAACGTGCGGCGGGCGACTGCTCGCTGCTCGTCATCGGCGCGACCGAGGAAGGCCTCCTTTCCCGTCTCGTCCGGGGGTCGCTCGCGCTCGACATCGTTGACGACGTGGACTGTTCCGTCCTGCTCGCGGAAAAGCAGCGAAAGCGGTCGATGCGAGAGCGACTCATCGGGTAATCCTCCCGAATTCGACGTTGGTTTCTCGGAATCCCTACGACCGCCAGTACGCGCTCGTCAGTAGGACGAACACCGGGAAGATTTCGAGTCGTCCGACCCACATCAGGACGACCATGAGGAGTTTCGCGCTGTTCGAGAAGGGGAGATAGTTGTTCATCGGGCCGACGAGTTGGAATCCCGGCCCCACGTTCCCGAGCGTCGAAGCGATGGCGCTCATGGCTTCGAGCGTGTTGATGTTCGGGCCGGTCCGCTCGATGTCGAGGAAGAGGAGGAGCGTGGCGACGAGGAAGATGACCACGTAGAGCAGCGTGAACGCGTAGATACCGCGAACCGCGCGCTCGTCGAGTGCGCGGCCGCCGAGTCGAACCGGACGAACCGCTTCGGGGTGGACGTTCGTGAACAGTTCCCGGCGGAAGGATTTCAGGATGACGAGCCAGCGCACGATTTTGATGGCACCGCCGGTCGAACCCGCACAGCCACCGATGAGCATCGCGCCCAGCATGAGGTATTGGGCGGAGCTATTCCACGTGTTGAAGTCCATGCTGGCGTACCCCGTCGTCGTGACGATGGAGACGAGTTGGAAGGTGGCGTGACGAATCGACGATTCGATGTTCCCGGCGACAGCCGGGCCGTTCGGGACGAACACCAACCCCTGATGGGTGTACAGCAGGACGGACAAAATCGCGGAGAGGACGGCCAAGATGCCGATGTAAAAGCGGAACTCGACGTCCTCGAACAGTCGTCGCGGATTCCCGTTCAGGACGTGCCAGAACAACGCGAAGTTCGTCCCCGCCGCGATCATGAACGGAACGATGACCCACTGAACGACCGCCGAGAAGGCCTCGACGCTCCGCGCCTCGGGGGAGAACCCCCCGGTCGCCATCGTCGTGAAACCGTGCGCGACGGCGTTGTAGAACGTCATCTGCGGCGCGAGCGGCGTCCCGAGCACGTTCCCCAGAACGTGGAGGCCGAACAGCAGGAGGATTTCGAGCGCGGTGATGCCGAGGTACGCCTTCCAGAGCGCCCGCGCCGTCTCCGCGATTCGCGGGGTGAGCTTCTGGATGCCGGGGCCGGGCGCTTCCGCGTCCATCAACTGCGCACCACCGACCGACAGTTCCGGCAGAATCGCCACCGCGAGGACGACGATTCCCATCCCACCGAGCCACTGGGTCAACTGCCGCCACATCAACAGCGCGCGCGAGTGCGTCTCGAAGGAGATGTCGCCCATCACGGTCGCGCCGGTCGTCGTGAACCCGCTCATGCTCTCGAACAGCGCGTTGACGGGGTGCGCGAGCGTGGACGGCCCCGACTGGACGGCGAGGTAGGGATAGGCGCTCAGCAACGAGATGTCGTTTCCGGCGATGACGTAGGGGAGGCCGCCGACGATGGACACCGCGAACCACGTCAGCGCGACCATCAGGAACCCCTCGCGCGCACCCATCTCGGGGTCGGGTTCGACGCGTTCGAGCGACCACCCGACGACGACGGCGACGACCATCGTCGTGACGAACGTGCTGATACCTTCCCCGTAGTAGAGTCCGACGAGCAGCGGGAACACCAGCGGGACGGAGAGCCACTTGACGACCGTTCCGACGAGACTCACGCTCGCCCGCCAATCGACGCGGAGGGTCATAGTGCGCCACTCACTTCCGAAACCACGTTTCGATGGGCGAACACCACGATGTGGTCTCCCTGTTTCACGACCGTATCGCCGCGCGGAACGATGAATTCGCCGTTGCGGGTTATCGCACCGATAACCACGCCGTCGGGGAGATTAGCGACGCCCTCGCTGATCGGTCTATCGACGAGCACGCTGTTAGCGTCGATTTCGATTTCGAGCACTTCCGCGCGGTCGTTCTCGATGAGCGCGATGTTCTCGGCGCGCTCCTCGCGGGTGAACCGCGTTATCTCTTCGGCCGTGACCTCGCGCGGATTGATCACCACGTCGATGCCGACCGTTTCGAACAGCGAGACGTACTCCGTGTTCTCGACGATGGCGATGGCTCGTTCGGCACCGAGTTGGCGAACCAGCAGGGAGACGAGGAGGTTCTTCTCGTCGTTTTCCAGCGCCGCGACGACGACATCGGCCTCATCGACGTGTTCGCGCATCAGGAAGTCCGTGTCCGTGGCGTCGCTCGCCATGACGACGGTTCCCGGCAGCGCTTCGGCCAGCGAGCGGGCGCGGGTGGAGTTCTGTTCGACGAGTCTGGGCTTGAGGTTACGATTTTCGAGCAGTCGAGCGGTGTGGAAGCCGATTTCGCTGCCGCCGATTACCACGACGTCCTTCTCCGTGCTCGGCGTCTCGTCGGGAGCGACTTCCTTGGCGAACTGCTGGACGCTCTCGGGACTGCCGATGACGACGACCTTATCGTCGGCCTGAATGACCGTTTCTCCGCGCGGGATATCGACGTCCCTGTCGCGGATGACGGCGGCGAACGTGAGCGAATCGAAGCGGTCGGCCTGCCGAATCGTCTGTTCCGCCAGCGGACTGTCCCCTCGCACTTCGAACTCCGCCATCTGGACCTTCCCACCCGCGAAGGGGTCCACGTCGCGCGCCGCGGGGAGGCCGATGACGCGAACGATGTCCGTCGCCGTGAGCAGGTTCGTACACACCAGGAAATCCACGCCGAACGCGCCGGGGTCCGCGTTTTCCCACGTCTGAAGGTAATCGACCTTCTTCACTCGCGCGATGGTAAACGGGTCGTCCACGGTCTTCGCCGTCCCGCACACGACGAGGTTCGTCTCGTCGTCGTCGGTGCTGGCGATAACCATGTCGGCGCGTTCGATGCCCGCGTCACGCAACGTGTCGAGCGAGGTTCCGTCCCCCTGTATCGGAAGCACGTCGAGCGAGTACGTGAGCGATTCCACTCGTTCACCGTCCCGGTCCACGACCACGACTTCGTGCGTATCGGAGAGGCTGGCCGCGATGGACGAGCCGACTTCACCCGCGCCGACGATGACGATTCGCATGAGTTCGTTCGTTCCTCGCGTTCCTCTCCACCGAGAAGCTATCGTTCTTCGTCGCACGGTTCGATGCGAAACGAGAATGGCAAAAACAGCCAGTAAACGGCTCGTGTCGGGAGATATCCCGAAATACCTCCGTCAGAAGGGGAGCGCTACCCGTTCGTCGGCGCGTGGTAGGCCGATGCTGAATCCGCCGGTGTCAATAATATAATCAATAACAACTACAAGACTCGTCGTCGATAGCGTCGGTCACGTTCTCGACCGCGGTGAAACGGTCGGGACACCGATGAACGATGTCCCTCGATACGCCCCGCCATCGACCGACCGACCGATGCGATTCGCTCCTCGCCGTGCTCGGCGGTGCCGACTCGCTCGCGGTCGTCTGTCACGACAACCCGGACCCGGACAGCATCAGCAGCGCGCTCGCACTCGCCGCCATCGCCGAGTCCGCGGACGTCGCCGAAACCGACCTCTACTACGGCGGCGAGATAACACACCAGCAAAACCGGGCGATGGTCAACCTGTTGGACGTGGAGTTACACCCGTTCGCCGAGGAGTGTCTCGATTCGACGGATATCGTCGGATTCGTGGACCACGCGATTCCGGGACAGAACAACCGCGTCCCCGCGGAATACGTCCCCGATATCGTCATCGACCACCATCCGAACGAGAACGTCGAAGGCGTGCACGTGGACCACCGGGAAGACGTCGGCGCGACGGCCTCCATGCTGACGGAGTATCTGGTGGAACTCGACGTCGAACTCGACACTCGACTGGCGACCGCCCTGCTGTTCGGAATCCGTCGTGAAACGCTCGAATTCACGCGGGATGCGACCGAGGCGGAGTACACGAACGCCCGGCACCTCCACCCGCACGCGGACGTGGACCTCCTCCGTCGGCTCTCGGACTCGCTGTTCACTCACGAGACGCTCGACTCCATCGCCGACACGATTCAAAATCGCGTCGTTCGAGGCTCGCACCTCGTCTCGCACGCGGGGCGAACCACCGAGCGGGACACGCTCCCACAAGCGGCCGACTACCTGCTCAACCTCGAAGGGGTTTCGACCACCCTCGTCTTCGGCATCATCGACGACACGGTGCACCTGAGCGCGCGGACCCGCAACCCTCGGGTTCACGCTGGCGACCTTCTGGTGGGTGCCTTCGACGACATGGGTAGCGTCGGCGGCCACCGAGCAATGGCGGGCGGGGCGATTTCTCTCGGCCTGTTCGGCGCGCTCGACGACCGCGACGACGCGCTCGTCGAACTCGTGAGCGAGGTGCTGACGGGACGGTTCTTCGAGCAGATAGCCGGAAACCCGTAACGACGAAAAACCGACGATTGTCTATCGCAGCCAGCGCGAGAGGCGAGAGGTGATACCGAGGTTGCGCTTCGCCATGATGATGGTGCTCTTCGAGCGCCATCCGACCTGTTCGGGGAGTGCGCCGAAGACGAACTGCTGGAGCAGTCCCTCGCGGGTCGCGCCGATGATGGTCAGGTCGTGCTCGCCGGTGCGTTCGACGATGGTGTCGATAACGTCGTCGCCGGTCAGCAGTTCGGTCGTGACGGTCGTCCCCTCGCTGAAGTCGTCTTTCGCCTCGTCGAGCACGGTCTGTGCGTTCGCGCGCTCGCTCTCGCTCGCGTCGGGACCGACGACGTGGATGACTTCCACGGTCGCGCCGTTCGAGCGGGCGATGTTGTCCGCCACTTCGGCGGCGAGTTCGGCGTGCGGACCGCCCGCCGTCGGGACGAGGATGGATTCGGCCGCACCCTCGTCCGGTCCGATGCGCTCGACCAACACGTCACAGTCGGCGTTCTGAACCACTTCGTCCACGTTGCTTCCGAGGACGATATCCCGCCGTTGGCTCTTGTGCTGTCCCTTCCAGCCCATCAATACCGCGTCGCTGTCGTACTGTTCGACGGTGTTGAGGATGGCCTTCGACACGTCGTGACCGATACGAATCGTCCCGCTGACGGGGACGTCCTCGTCCTCCGCGATGGCCATCGCCTCGTCCAACACGTTACGCTGGTCGTCGATGAACTTCCGACCCTCGGACAGCGGCGTCTGTTGTGGCACCGTGACGATGCTCATGACGAGGATTTCGCCGTTCCGGTCGCGCGCGATGTCGGTCGCGGTCCGCATCAACTGCGGCGCGCTCTCCGGGTTGGCGATGGGGACGACGATCTGGTTGTCGGCTTCCGAGGGGACGCGCTCGGTGACGACGGTCGGCGTCTCCTCCTCCATCTGCTCGGCTTCCTTCTGCTTGGAGTAACCGTAGTAGACGCCCAGCCCGATGATCATCCAGACCGCGGTCGTGATGAGCGCCACGAACCCTTCGGACCCCGGGCCGATACCCGGTTTCAGGCCGAGTTCGTAGACGAGGAACGGCGTGAGTAGGAACTGCAACCCGATGCCGATGAGCGGCGGCCACGGCATGTACGGAACCTTGTACGTGCGCGGCAGGTCGGGGTGCGTCTGGCGCATCCGGATGACCGTCCAGTTCACCTGCACGAACAGCAGGATGAACATCAGGTCGGCGGAGGCGGCGACGCTCTCTATCGGCAAGGAAATCGCCATCAGGATGATGAGGATACCCGAGAGCAAAATCGCCCAGTGGGGCGTTCGCTTGTCGGGGTGGATCCGGTCGAAGAACGCGGGAAGCGCCCGGTCGCGGCCCATCGCAAAGGAGACACGACTGGAGGAGTACACCGTGGCGTTCAGCGCGCTCATGGTCGCCGCGAGTCCGGCGAACAGCAGGAGGAACGCGCCGTACGGCACGAACTGCCCCGCCGCCTCGATGATGCCGAGTTCGCCGAGCCCGCCGAGCAGTTCCCACGTCGGGACGCTCGCGGCCGAGCCACTGACACCGGCCGCCTTGCTGATGAGGTCGGCGGTCGGCGTGATGCCGCCGATGGCCGCGAACGCGACCAGCACGTAAATCGGGACGACGATGGCCATCGAGTAGAAGACGGCCTTGGGGACGTTCTTCCCGGGGTTGACGACCTCTTCACCGGACTGGACGATGATTTCGTACCCCTCGAAGGCGATGTAGGTGAATCCCATCGCGCCGACGATGCCGATGAAGCCGTTCGGTGCGAAACTCGGACTGTCGAGGAACTTCGCCGTCCAGTTCGGGTTGTTGAACGTCGTCGTCAATCCGAAGGCGACGAAGATGCCGAGGATGACGACCTTGATACCGGTCACGATGACTCCGGCCTTTCCCGTCTCTTCGGCCCCGCGGAAGTTGATGTACGCGAACGCGACGACGACCAACGCCGCCAGCCCCTTTTCGGCCATAATGGGCGTGATGAAGCCCAACAGAGCGAACTCGGTCGGGAGGCCGAATCCGATGCGCAGGAATTCGACGAAGAACGTCCCGAACGTCACGGCGTACAGCGCACACGCGACCGCGTGGGCGAACCAGCTCATCCACCCGGCGTAGAAGCCGTTCGGGTCGACAAGTGCCTCTTTCACCCAGAGGTAACCGCCACCGGCCTCGGGGAACGCTGCGCCGAGTTCCGCATACGAAACGGCGGTGAACATCGCGACGAATCCGTTGATAATGAACGCGATGGTCAGGGCCGGACCGGCGATACCCGCCGCGAACCCGGTGAGGGCGAACACGCCCGCCCCTATCATCGCGCCGACACCGATAAACGTGATGTCGAACAGACTCATGTCGCGGGAGAGTTCGGTCTCGACGGAGCCGTCCCCCGTCGAACCGCCACCCGCTTCTGCCTCTGTCGAACTATGGTCCATCGCTCTCACATCGTATTCCAGTAAGGAAAGTTCTACCGTAATCGTTAGCAAACATTGTCATGAATGATTATTGTAAGGGTCGGTCCCGTCGGAGGAACCGTACGAAGGCGTTTCGAGCGCTGAGACGACACGCTTCAGCGCCCTGTCAGTACGTCGTCAGAGTTCCTCGTGAATCCAGTAGTGAGCGATTTTAGACGCATCGACCCAGTGAACCTGGTCGTCCGCGTCGATGCGGATGTACGGCTCCTCCTCGAACTCGACGTTGTGCGTGTGGAGTTCGAGTTCCTCGCCGCCAGCGAGCTTCACCATTATCTCTCCCTTTTCTTCCAAACCGTCTTCCAATCGCTGGTACGTGGATGTCATCGTCGATCTCTCCATCACAGGCAACATCGGGAGCGTTCAAAAGATTTGTTGCCAAAGCTGTAGAAATATTCGTGGAGAACGGTCGTTTCATCCCCTTTTCGCGGCGAAAACATCCGGAAGGATTACGCAACTCCGTTGTCCCGGAGGAGGTCCGCGAGGACGTGACAGTAGAGCACGACCGCGGTGAAAACCGCGACGGGCGGCCACAGGAGGACCAAGGCACCGACGAGGACGCCTCCGATTGCGACGTGCGAGAGGATGCGCATGTGTTCCAGTTCCGCGCTGTCCACGTCCTCGAACACCCAGTCTTGATCACCGAAGGCATCGGTGGGGTTCGCCAGACACGCCCGGAGGTGTCGCCAACTCCCGGTTTCGACGCGCGTAAGGACGAAGTGGTCCAAGTCGATGAAGACGCTCAACAGCACGCCGTAGACGAACAGGGCGGCGAGCAGCGGCGTCCCGAACCGACTCGAAAGCGGAACGAGGAGGAGCGCGGACGCGACCGCGCCGATGAGGAAGTGTTCCCGCGAGTACATCGCTCGAATCCGACACGGCGGGAGGGCTAAAAGATGGCGTCCACCACTTTCACCATTTGGCGTAGGTATTTATATAACTACGAGATTCCGTGTGAAATGGTCTCGTAAGACACGCTATCGAGGTTCGCTAGATTGATAGTGTCTCCCATACAGTCCTGCACCCGATGGAAGGTCACACCGCGGAACGCATCACGCTCGCTCGACTGCCGTCGGGCGTCGAACTCGAAACGACCGTTCACACGTACGACGGCGCGGACGACGGCCCGACGCTCTACGTGCAGGCCGCACAGCACGGCCGCGAAATCAACGGAAGCGAAGTGCTCCGACGGTTCCACGAGGAACTCGACACCGAGCACCTCGCCGGGCGAATCGTCGCGGTGCCCGTCGCCGACCCGCTCACGTTCGACCGCGTGTCCTACACCACGCCCGAACAGCTAGACAGCATCAATCCGAATATGAACCGGGTTTGGCCCGGCGACGAGGACGGAACGCTCCACGAGCGCATGGCGGCCGCGCTCTGGGAGTACGCGAGCGAAGCGGACGCCATCGTGGACCTCCACACCGGCAGCCGCGACATGCTGACCCACGTCGTGTTCATGGAAGGCGACCGGGAATCCCGCGCGCTGGCCGAGGCGTTCGGTACCGACCTCCTGCTCTCCGAGCAAGCGGGCGACGACGCCGACGTCGAGTGGGAGGAACGGGACTTCGGCGGCAAGTTCCGCGTCGCGGCCACGCGCGAAGGAATTCCGTCCATCACGCCGGAACTCGCGCACAACAAGGAAATCGTCGAAAGCGCGGTCGAAACCGGGCTGACGGGCGTCGTCAACGTCTGTCGCCACCTCGACATGCTCCCGTCGGCACCCGTCGAGAACGGCGACCCGGTGCTCGCGCGAAACCACCTCGGCCGCGTCGATGCCGCCGATTCCGGGCTGTTCGTCGTCGAATCGGGTCACGAAATCGGCGATTCCGTCGAAGCGGGAGAGCGCGTCGGAACCCTGTACGACCCGGCGACCTACGAGATTCGACAGGAAGTCGAAACCGACCGCGACGGCATCCTGTACTCGTTGACCCGCGAATCGACCGTTTGCGGAGGCGGGAAGTTGCTGAGCGTCGCGCTACTCCGCGAGGAGTGAGCCATCGACGGAGAGAGTTTTCCGAGTTCCGGGACGCGGGCGACCGCCACCCCGAGAATCCAGCTCTGGCGAACCGGCGAGGAGATACCGACCGCTTGGTCGTAGTAACCGTTCGCGTCCCCCTTCGTGATGAATCCGGCGTGCGGTGCCGGACAGTTCCGGAGTTCGGCGCAGTTGTCGGCACCCGCGAGATACGCAGGGTCCCCCTCGTCGTACCAGTTCTCTCCCGACGAAACCCAAAATCGCGCCCGATGAAGGACCGGAATCGCCGACTCGTTTCCGTAGGGTCGATAGACGAGGACGTTGCCGGGACCGCCGAGCGTCTGGAACCCGTCCCGTTTACCGTTTCGTGCGGAGACGACCCCATCGCGGCTGTCCGGCGGCGTGACGCGGTGTTTGTCCATTACCACGACCACGTCGGACGTGTTGATGTGCGGCGACATGCTTCCGCTGATGACGGTGTACGCGGGCGGCCAGACGCCCAGCGTTGCGACGAAGAGCACGCTCAGGACGAGAAGGAGTGCGACCACGCTAGCGAGCAATCGTCGGAGGCTGAACACGACACGGCGAGACGCGAGGGACGGGCTTTGTTATCTCCTCCCTGCGCACGGGAACGGATAGCTTGCGGACGAGCGACCGCACGGAAGTGACGGCGATACCGTCAATAAGTACACTGGGTGACAAGAGTAGGCCGACGGAACGGGACGTCAAATCGTCGTTACCGCGTCGTAGTCGGTCGCTTTCCCGTATCTACCACCGAGAGTTGGTTCGAAGCCGAACGCCTCCGAGCCGCTCACCATCGCTTTTTATATCGTGACACACCAGTCCCGCTATGGACAAAGCCGACCTCCGCGACCGCATCTGGTCGCGGTTGGAGGACGAGGGCATCGCTCGGTTCCCGTTCCCGCCGCACGGACGGATCCCGAACTTCGCGAGCGCCGGGAAGGCGGCCGACCGCCTCGCGGAACTCCCCGAATGGAAGGATGCGTCGGTGATAAAGGCCAACCCCGACGCCCCCCAGTTGCCGGTTCGGCGGCGGGCGCTCCGCGAGGGGAAGGTCGTCTACATGGCTCAGCCGCGGCTGCGGGACGAAAAACCGTTCATGAAGCTCGACCCGACCGAAATCGAGGATACGGACGCCGCCGCAACGGTGTCGAAGATGGACCGCTACGCCGAACCGGTCGCACCGGACGAGATGCCGGACGTGGATTTCGTCGTCTCGGGGAGCGTCGCGGTGACGGAGGACGGTGCCCGCGTCGGGAAAGGAGAGGGATACAGCGACCTCGAATTCGCCGTTCTCCGGGCGCTGGGTGCGGTGGACGACGAGACGACGATTGCCACGACGGTACACGAAGTGCAGGTCGTCGAGGAGGCTCCGGCGGTCGAAGCACACGACGTGCCGATGGACGTGGTGGTGACGCCCGAACGCGTCGTCAGGACGGAATCCCCCTACGAGCGCCCGACGGGTATCGACTGGGACGCGCTACCCGACGAGAAAATCGAGGAGATTCCGCTCCTCCAGCGATTACGACCGTGATTCGAGTATCGGAACCGAATTCGAGCGCCGGAACAGTGATTCGAATATTGGAATCGCGATTCGAGCATCGGTTGTCGCTACAACCCGAACGCAACGGACGATTGCTGTAGAGTGACGGGTAAATAACGAACTATGAGCGAAACGAGGTGCGGGCATGCGCGTCGAACGTCCGACACGGACCGCGGTCTCGCTTGCGACCGTAGTGGTCGTCGGATTGCTCGTCGTTTCGGCGGTCGGCGGGGCGCTCTCGATGACCCTCCACGACCCGACCATCGGCGTTGCGGCGGGACAGTCCCAACCGGCGAACGGAACCGAAATCGACTCCTGTCGGACGATTTCGTCGTCCGGTCGGTACGTCCTCACCGAGGACGTTCGAAACGCGACGGTCGATACGTGCCTTCGCATCACGGCAAGCGACGTAACCCTCGACGGGCGGGGCAATCTCGTCGATGGCATCGGCGATTTCGGTACCACCGGCGTCCGCGTGGAGGGTGGGTCGAACGTGACGGTACGGAACGTGGAAGCGACCGATTGGGACGACGGGGTACGATTCGTGGGCACGCGCCGCGCCGTCGCCGCGAACACGACGACCGCACGGAACCGCGTCGGGTTGTCCCTCGTGTCGCTCCGGGATAGCAGAGCGGTGAACAACGTCGCCCGCTCGAACGCGGTCGCTGGCGTCTTCCTCGTCGGGAGCAGTTCGAACAACACGCTCCGGAACACGACCGCGAGCGAGAACGCGTTGGTCGGCGTACAACTCGTCGAAGCAACGGGAACGACCGTCGTCGGAACGGAGGTCCGCGGTAACGAATTCGGCGTCGCCCTGTTGGGCGCGAACGGAAACGTCGTCCGCGACAGCGTGGCGAGCGGAAACCACATCGCCGGACTCTGGCTGTCCGCGGCCAGCGACAACCGAATCCGGGAGAATCGCGTTTCGAACCGGTTTTACGGCGTGTACCTCGCGGACGGCGCGGAGAACAACACGGTCGAATCTAACGACGCCGTGAACAACTCGGTCGGGGTTCGGTTGCGGGCGAGCGACCGCAACGCGATTCTCCGTAACCGCGTCACGGACAGCAGCGACACGGGTATCCTCCTCATTTCGAGCGACGACAACCGCGTCGTCGGCAATCGCGGAGCGGAAAACAGACGGGGAATCGTCGTCTCGAAATCCTCGTCGGGGAACGTCCGCTCGAACAACTCGGTGGGAGAAGCGTGACGGCGAAGTCGCGTCGGTGAAATCGGTACTACTCGGCGTACTCGCGGGCGAAGACGGTGAGGAGCGACCGGAAGATGCCGAGGACGATGGGGCCGAAGAACAGCCCCATGAAGCCGAACACGTAGACGCCGCCGAAGATGCCGACGACGAGGATGCCGGGGTTGAGTTTCGCCTCGTGTCCGCTGACCAGCGGCCGGAGATAGTTGTCCGAGAGGCTGACGACGAGGGTACCGTAGACGAACAGAAACGCCGCCGCAATCGGGCGGTCGACGAGGAAGAGGTAGAGCGAGGCGGGAAGCCAGACGACGGAGGCACCGATGAGCGGGAGCAACGAGAGCACCGTCGTCACGACGGTCCAGAACACGACGCCCGGAACGCCAGCGATGACGAAGCCGATACCGGTCAGAATCCCCTGAACGATGCCGACGAGGAGGTTGCCGACCAACACGCCCCACATCACCCGGTCCATCTCGGAGTAGAGTTCGTCCTGCACGTCGTCGGGCAGCGGCGTACAGCGGCGAATCCACGCCACGAACTCCTCGCCGTCCGTGAGGAGGTAGTAGAGGATGAACACCATCACCGTGAGACCGATGAGCGCGTCCGAGAGGCCGCCGAAGATGCCGAGCGCGTTTTCGATCAGACGCGAGGAACTCCCCGCGGGTAGCAGTTCCTGTAACGTGCGTCCGTGGATTGTGACGCCGGTGTACCGTTCGACGAGGGCTATCAGTTCGGCGAACCGTGGGTCCCCTTGAACGATGGCTCTAACGAGCGTGAACGCCTGTTGCGCCGCGATAACCGCGATTGCTCCGACCGGAACGATAACGACGAGCGTGGTGAGGCTGATGAGCGAGAGCGCGGAAACCCGGGCGCTGACGCGAGATTCGAATCGCGTTTGGACCGGGTGAAGGATGTACCCCAACAGAATCGCGGCCAACACGTACTGGAGAAACGGTTTGACGAGGAGGGTTGCGAGGACGCCGAAAACGGCGATGAGAAACAGTAGAAATCCGCGTTGCCGATTCATGTCGGAAAATGGAACCCGAGGCGTATAAATCAGCACGACTGAATCCGAAAGCAGTCACTCTCCCAGACCCATCTCGATGCGGTCCTCCAGCGCGTCCAGTTTCCGAACGGGCGACTCGACCTCGCGTCCCTTCGTCCGGCGGATTCGCTTCAGCGTCCGGGCGACCTCCTGCAGTTCATCCACACCGAGGTCGAGGTCGAGGTCGAGGACGTCGATGACCGCGCCGTCGATGGCGTTTTGCCCGTCTCCGTCGCCCGCGACCAACGATTCGAATCCGTCCCGAACCGCCGTCCGCTGTTCGTCCGTCAGCGACGACGGGTCCACGACGCGCAGGGTCCGAAGGTCGGAACTGGAGAGGTTGACCGCGCCGCCGCCGGTGACCCTGCCGTGGCTCTCGACGACGATTTTCGTGAGGCTGGCGTTCAACAGGCCGAGCAGGAGCGTCGAATCGACGGTCCGCGGCCGGACGAGCAGAAACCGATTACTGGCGACGACCTCCCCGTCTGTACGGGCGAAAAACCGGCGCGTATCCATCGCTTGCGGGCAGACGATGGGTGCGGTTTTCGAGTCCAGCGAACCCATGTCGAACCACGGGTCGTTGCTGGCGAGCGACGCGTTCGTCCGAGAGGGGTGGGTTTCCGCCCACCGGAGGTACGACGAAATGCCGCTGTAACCGTCCCGTTCGAGCGCCGACGTGACGAAGGCTGCGCGGTCGTCCGCGTCCGTGTCCGAATCCACGTCCCCGCCCGCGTCCGACAGGACACGCTCCACGTAGTCGGCCACGTCGAGCATCCATTTCTCCGCGTCGTCCGTCGTGTATTCGTAGCCGTCTATCTCCCGTACGCTCTTGATGGCCGGGCGGAGAAACCGCTCCTCGACGTCTCGGGAGCGAACGTCGTCCGCATCGAGGACGAAAATCGGGTTCGCGCCGGTCTTCTTCCCGCGCGTTATCGTTGCGACCTCGGATAGCGGGACGGTCGCGTCGTGTTCCACGACGGCGGTGTGAAGCGCGGGAGCGGTGATGTACCGGTGGAGTTTCTCGCCGAGGTGGTCCGCCAGATGCGACTGGCGCACGGCGACCACCCGATGGCTCGATTCCCCCCGAATCGTCAGGTGATCGCCGTCATCGATGTCGTACGTTCGGTCGATGACGTCGAGGATGTCGTCCGAGTCCATCCGCTCGTTGATGCGGACGAAGTTCGTCTCCGTCGCCCGTCGCACCGCCTCGTCGTCCGTCCGCTCCAACAGCAACAACACCGTATCGACGAGCGCGTCGTCGAACAGACGGTTTCGAAAGCCGACCACGGCTTCGACCGTGTAGTGGTCGTAGAGGAACCGCTGCAGCGAGGGACCGTAATCCGCGACCATCCATTTCGTCGGGACCACCCACGCCAGTCGAGCGCCCTCGCGGAGGAACCCCGTGGCGTGTGTCAGGAAGTAACAGTACAGGTCGCTTCGCCCGTCGATTTCCTTCTCGCCGTCGGCGTAGATGCCGTCCGACCCCGGACCGAAATCCGCGAGGTGTTCGCGGAAGTGCTCGCGGTCAGCGGCGAGGCACTCCTGTCGAACGTAGGGCGGGTTCGCAACCGTCGCGTCGAATCTTCCGACGGTATCCGGGTCGAGATCGAAGAAATCGCGGTGGTACGCGAAACGGTCGGCCGCGAAGGGGCCGTTCGCCGGGTCGTGACCGCCCCGGGACGCGAGGTTCAACGCCAGCAGTCGGAGCGAGAATCCGTCCACGTCTACCGCGGTCAAACGTTCGAGCGGGTCCCAGTGCGAACGCGTCCCCAACTCGTCCAACCGGTCGTAGGCGTGGACGGTAAGTGACCCGGTACCGCTCGCCGGGTCGAGAACGCGGTCGTCGGGGGAGCGAATGGCCCACCGGGAGAGCAGGCGGCCGATTTCGTCCGGCGTGTAGAACTGGCCGAGTCGCGTCCGTTCGTCGTCCGGGATGAGTCGCTCGTACACCCACCCGGCGATGTCGATATCGACCTCCGAAAGCGGTTCCCGCTCGATGCTGTCCGCGAACGCACGCAACCGCTCGTTCGTCTCCGCGTCGGTCGGAACCGCGTCGAAGAGTTCGGTACCGTCCAGTCCGACGTCCGTTCGTCCCGCGAACAGCGCGCCGATTGCTCCCGGTTCGTCGGAATCGCCCTCCCGGCGGCGTTCGGCGAACACGAGCCGAGCCATCGCCAGATACGCGGACAGTCGAGCGGCGATACGAACCGTCCGCTCCACGTCCGGCTCCGCGACCGGATAACCGTTCTCGCGCGCCCACGAGACCAACGAATCGCGAAATCGATCGTCCTCCGCGAACGCGTCGCGGATGGACGACTCGTACCGCGGGTAAAGACTGGCGTGAAAACTCCGGAGGCGACCGACGACGAACTCCTCGTATCGGGTCGGCGACTCGTCGTCGTCCCGTAGCGCAACCGCGTCGTCGAGGACCCGCTCGCCGAACTCCGCAAGCGTCGAGGACCGCAAATCGTACCACCGTCGGTCGAAGTTCGGAGCGGGGGTGTCAGCGTCGGTTTCGGCACCGCGGAACAGGAACGCGTCGGTTTCATTGGCAGTCACGAACGCGAACGTGCCGTGTTCCCGAGCGCGCCGCTTTCCGCGCCGGATGGCGGCCGGTGAATGCGGATCCACGTCCGCCGCGGTGGTTTCGAGGACGATACCGTCGCGTTCCGAAGCGGGAACGAGGAGTCCGCCGTCGGGCAACTCCTCACACGGCGTTTCGAACCGCGTTTCGTGCGACGAGACGACGCCCGCTATCGCGGCGCGAAGACGTGTGCGAAACGCGGCCTCCGAATCCATGTTTCATGCATTTCGGCCACGAATGAAGAAGCTTCCGCGATTTCCAACACCGGTGAGGGTTCCACCTCCGAAGACGAGACTATGGAATCGGAAATCGAGTATCGAACCACAAATTCGACTTCTTTTTTATGATTCACTCTGAGTCTCGAACGAAGGATGGCGGAAGAATCCGTTGAAACGGCACCGACGACAGGCTCCCCCGATTCGAAGGGGGCACGCGACGCCGACGAAGAGACGCTCGTCGGGTTCGTCTATACCGAGAACATGAATATTCTCGGACGCCGCAAACGGGAGAGCCAACAACAGAACGAGAAAGCGGCCAATCTCATCCGATTACTCGGCGTCATCTTCACGCTCTACTCGGGTGCGATCCTCGTCGTCGCGCGGATCAGCGCAAAACCATCGAATAGCGGGCTAAAGCTCGGCCTCTTCGTAAACGAGTACACGGTTCTCTGTCTCGCGTTTCTGGCGGCTGCATTTCTCTACGCGGTTCTCGCGTACCACCGAACGAGTATCGCGAGCGGTCCGAGCGCCGAGTACCTCAGAAACGAGATTAGCGAAGAGACGTCCGTAGAGGACGCGAAGCGTGAAATAAACAAGAAAGTTCCCGGGTGGGTTCGGAACAACGACAACGAAATCGAGTTGGACCACACGCGACTGTTCAACTGTAAGATGTGCATATTTTTCAGCCTCCTCTATTTCGTCGTCGGCTCCGTCTTAGCGAGTGAGATATCGACCCTCGATACGATGGACCATCTACTGATGGGGGGCGTGATGGTCGCCATCACGTACGTCGTCTACGACCACGTTCGAGATCGTGCATCCAACGGGGCGAACGACTGACGCGGCGTTCGTCCCGAATGGCTGAACGATTGAAAGCTTTATATTGGTGGCAGCGGAAACCTGTTATAATGGCGGCCACTCAACAATCGACTTCGACGGCCGAGGTGACGACTACCGAGGCAAGCACGAAGGATGCCGATGTTCAGTCGAACACCGTCAGAGAGTGGGTTGCACCGTCGCTCTCCCGTTTCATTCGACGTCTTCGCCGCTAATCTCGTTCTCCGACGTTCGAAACAGATGTCGATGTACAGGAGCGGTGTCTCCGCACCCAAATCAGAGAGACGACACTTATCGCCCATTTCCACCTCCGAAGACGAGAGCGGAGCGGAAACAAGTGACGCGAACCGAGAGAGCGGATGATTCCGCGGAGACGAACCGAAACCTCGGAAGACGTTCCGCAAGAATGTGACCGTTCTACAGCAGTGGCGTCGAGTGATTCGCATTCACTCGCCTAATCGCCGACGCGACGTAAAATACCGCGTCACGGTCGCACAATACGTCGAGAAGGAGGTTCGTTCTATCCGCCGAACATCTCGCGCATCATCGGGTGCATCTCCATCAGCTGCTCCTCTGCGATCTCCTCGTACAGCTTGTACGTGATGGAGACGGCGAGCAGCAGCGACGTCCCGGAGGTGCCACCGATGGTTCCGAGCATGTTCGCCATGACGGCCAGCAGGCCGACCAGCGCGCCGCCGAGGACGGTGACTTGCGGGATGTACCGCTCCATCACCTTCTCGATGACGCCGGTGTTCTGGCGGAAGCCGGGAATCTGCATCCCGGAGTTCTGAATCTGTTTCGCGGTCGATTCGGGACCCATGTCGGCCGTCTCCACCCAGAAGATGGCGAAGATGGCCCCGCCGACAACCATGAAGCCGAGGTCGATGGCGACGCGGAGCAGGACCTCCCACGCCGCGTGACCGCCAGCGCCGCCCGCCCACCACATCCAATCCTGCGGTCTGTGGATGGGCGCGAAGTAGTAGAACAATCCACCGGTGGGACTGCCGTACTGGTTGTACGTGCCGAGCCACGCCGGTAGACCCCCGAGCTGGCTGTTCAGGATGCGCCCGAGGAACTGGATGTTCGCCTGCAGGGCGCGGACGAGGATCATCGGCAGGACGCTCGCGTAGATGAGCTTCACGGGGAAGCGACCACGGGCACCTTTCACCCGTGCGTGGCTCAGCGGAATCTCGACCCGCACGCTCTCCGCGTACACGACGATGACGAAGATGAGTATCGTCGTGGCGAGGGCAAGCAGTTGGCCGCCGCCGAACAGCATGTACTGAATCCCGCCCGACGTGAGCAGGGACGGGACGTTTTGTGCGCTTCCGGTGATGATGCTGATCCACTGCGGAATGACACCGACGGTAGAGCCGATGCCCTGCGGCGAGATGAGACCCCCGATGAGGCGCTGGCTGACACCGGCGACGATGAACAGCCCGATACCGCTCCCGACGCCCCACTTGCTGACGATTTCGTCCATGAACAGGACGAGAATCGCACCGACGAAGATCTGGGCGAAGATGAGCCACTGGACGCCAAACGTACCGATACCGAGGTTCTGTGCGACGGCTTCGTTGGCCGGAAGGAAGCCGCCGACGAAGACCATCGGGAGACCGGTGAGACAGATCATCACGACGACCAGCAGCTTCTGGAGGCCCTGATAGAGCACCTGGTCGCGGGGGTCGCTGGTGTCCAGTCCCAACAGGTCGGCACCGCCGAGCAACTGCAAGACGATGCTCGCGGTGACTATCGGTCCGATACCGAGGTGTAGGACGGTTCCCTGTCCACCGGCGAGGAGCGACCGGAAGTTGCCGAAGATATCAGCACTTTGGTCCGCTCCGTAGAGGTAGACGTTCGTCAGGAAGAAATACAGCAGCAACACGCCTCCCGTCCACATTAGCTTGCGCTTGAAGGGTATGTGACCCTCCGGGCGCTGGACGGCAGGCATCCGTGTGAGGACTGGTTCAGCAGTCTCTTTCCAACCCATGTTCAACATCAATTCGAAGCTCCCTACATGTATCTCCTTCGACTCGCGTCACCGACGAAGATGGATACCATAAAGTACGGAGACACCTACAGAATCCGGTCTCACGTTTTTGCTCGTCGGCGTGTCAGCGCCGTGGTTCGACATGTCGCCCACACCGAGATGAGCGAACGCGACACCGCACGGAGCGTCGCCACTGACCGAAACGACGTCGCAAAAAATACGGCCGACGAACGGGATTATTCCGCGTCGTCTTCGTCGTCGCTGCCGCCGAATTCCTCTTCTTCGGCTCGCTCGCTCAGCACGGCGTCGCCACCGGCTTCCTCGATGAGTTCGACCGCGCTCGCCGAGAAGGCGTCCGCGGTGATGTCGAGGCTGTTGCGAACCTGCCCGTCGCCGAGCACCTTCACGGCGTCGACGTCCCAGCCGTCGTCGACGACATCGCGTGCGTCGAGCTGGTAGCCGTCGTCGGTCTCCTCGGCGACTCCCTCGGCCGCGTAGAGCGCGGCGTCTTCGTCGAGTTTCTGCACGGACACGGTGAGCACCGTCTCCTGTGCGTCTTCGGGTCGGGAGAACCCGTGCTTTCCGAGCGGTTCGTAGTTGTGGAACTCGTGTTTGGCGCGACCTGCGCGTCCGCGACCACCGCGGTGACCGGCACCGCGACGGTTCTTGTGGGTTCCGCCCCCGTGCGTCCGCGAGCCACGCTGTCGTCGTTTCTTGCTCGTCATGGTTATCGCATCGCCTCGAGGAGCGTGCTGATCTCCTCGGTCGTGTGTTTGCCGAGCTGGCCACCCTCTTTCGTGGGGTGTTTGATGCCCTCGTGTCCACCGCGCGGTGGGTGAAGTCGGAGGACCGGCGTCAGGCCCTGCTCGCGGAGCGTCGTCTCGTCGTCGAGGAGCGCGCCCGCGAGGTCGGCAATGTCGTCGTAGTCGGTGTTCTCTGCGATCCACTCGTCGTCCACGTCGTCGCTGCCTTCGAGCGGCTGTGCTCGCTTCGAGAGAACCGTCTCCAGAACGTCCTGGTCGGGTTCCCCGTGGGCAACGAAGTCGTTGACCTTGGTGATCATGCCGCGGTAGGTCTCGGATTCCGGGACCAGCGCACAGTGGTTCACCTTGTGGATGTTGAGCATCGAGAGGGTGTCACGGACGTCCTGGTCCATGTTGACCTCGCCGCGAATCTGGACGACTGCTTCCATCAGTCAGCCACCTCCGGTTCCTCGTCGGGACGGGCCCGCGGGCCGCGCGCCTGGGAGGCGTTCTCCAGCGCGTTGTACGTCGCCTTGGCGAGGTTGAGAGTCGTTCGCGTGTTGCCGTGGCTCTTCGTCCACGCGTTCTCGACGCCCGCGAGTTCGAGGATTTTGCGGACGGTGTCGGTCGCCGCAAGTCCCAGTCCGGCGGGTGCCGGGATGAGTTCGACTTCCACACTGCCCGCCTTGCCGGTCGTCCGGTGGGTGAGCGAGTGCGGTCGGTCGCTTCGGTCCTCCCACGACCCTGCGCCGCGGGGAACGTCGATGATGTTCAGCTTTGCGATGTCGATAGCCTTCTGGATGGCACCACCGACCTGATCGTCTCGGCCTTCCGCGTAGCCGACGAAGCCGTCGCGGTTGCCGATAGCACAGACGCAGCGGAACTTCACCCGCCGACCGGAGTCGGTCATGCGCTGGACCATGTTGATGTCCAGCACTTCGTCTTCGAGGCCGGGGAGGAGCTGGTCGACGAGCTCCGGTTCCTTGAGCGGAAGCCCGGAGTTCAGCGCTTCCTCCATCGTCTCGATGTCGCCCTCGGCGACCTTGCGGCCGAGACGGGTCTGGGGTTGCCAGCCGTTTCTGTTACTCATATTATTCGTCCTCCTGCAGGTTCGAGAGCACTTCGTCGAAGTGCTCGGGTAGTTCTGTGGCGTCGAAATCCCCGCTGTACAGCGGCTCGTCCAGCTGTTCAGCGTAGTCGGCGATGTGCTCGCCGCGGTTGCGCGACCAGTCCGCCATCACGCTTTCGTTGTGCGGGATGTCGAGGCCAGCGTCGATTGCACCTTCCTGTACTGCGAACGCCTTGCTGCCGGGCGTCGCCGTGTTCAGACCGATGTCGAGGACTGCCTCCTCGTAGTCAGCGTCGAGTGCGCGTTTGCCGAGCAGATATCCGGTGAGGTACGCGCTGGGGAGGTTGCCCGTGGGGGCTTCCCAGCCGTACTCCTCCAGATCGCCGGAGTACGCACTCGCAACTGTGTTGTCGCCGTCGGGACCCATCGTGACCAGCTGTGCCCTGACATGCTGATTGCTCTTCCGAGCGACCAGACGTGGCTTGCCCGATTTCAGCAGGCGCAACCTTTGATGGTAGTCAGTCCGGACCTCACGGCGGCGGCGCATCGGCACCTTGTATCGTGGTCCAGTTGCCATTGTTAGTAGTTGTTCTCTATGTAGTTCAGCAGGTATTGCACGCTACGGAACTCCCCGCCTTTGGCCTTATCGTATAGGGCGCGGTACTGCGTCCGCGTGATTTCGCCCTCGGCACGGAGTTCGCGTAGTTTGCGTCGCTGTGCGCGAATTTGGTTCGTCCACTCCTCTTTCGAGTCCTTGCGGCCGCCCTTCTTCCCCTTGCGGGTGCCGGGGCCGGTTCGGTGACCGTAGGCGCGCTTCTCGTTGCGCTCACGGGCACGACCGCGGGAGTTGCTCTTTGCGTCCTTCGACTGAATCGACCCGTCGTCGACGAGTTCGCGGATGTCCTCGCGGGTGATCGCGTCCGCGATGGCACCCTGCGCGTCGGGGTCGAACCAAACGCGGTTCTTTCCGACGTCGAGTACGTCTGCGGCGAGTCGCTTCTGTGCACTCAGGTCACTCATTCTTCTACCTCCACTTCGACGTAGGTCGGATTGAGAACGCGAATGCCTTCTTCTTCAGCGACTTCCTCGATACGCTCGCGCTTGCGAGCGCCGACTTTCGAGGCGATTCGGACCGCTTCGACGTCGCCGTCCACGCCGTCGAGGTCGTCGACGTTGTGAACGCGAACTTCCTCGAAGCCGCTCGGGTGCTTGCCCCGAACGGACTTCGGCGTGCGGTAGCCAGCCTGAACCATGTCGCCCTTGCCCTTGATACCTCGGCGCTGCTTGCTGAGGTTTCCGCGGGGCTTGCGCCACGATTCCGGCGTGCGCTTTTTCTTGTGGTAGTCCTGTCGATTGAACTGCGGTTTGCCGACGCGTCGTCGCTGTTCGAGAAGTCGCGCTTCCTCGTCGTCGAGTTCGGGCGTCTTCTCGGTCAGCCCGCGCGGCTGCAGTTCGGTTTCGACGTCTTCGGCCGGTTCTTCCTCGGCCTCCGGTTCTTCCTCTTCGATCTCGGCTTCGGTCTCCTCTTCGACTTCGAGGCCACCGACGTCCGCCTTGATACGGGCAGCGAGCGCGTTGCCGATGCCGTCGACTTCCGAGAGGTCGTCCTGACTGGCCGCCTTGATGTCCTCGACGGACTCGTAGCCTGCCTCACGGAGCGACTCGGCCTTGCTCTCGCCGACACCGCTGATATCTTCGATTCCTTCTGGTTCGTCTGCCATCTATCAGGCACCTCCCGTGGACGGCTTTTCCGTAATGTAAACGCCGTCTTGGAATACGCGCGTGTCTTTGCCCGACACGCGGGTGAGTTGTTCGATGTCTGCGGCGGTCTGGCCGACATCCTCGATGCTCGGGCCGCGCAGGAACAGTTCCTCGTCGTTGACCTCGACGACGGTGTCCCCGTGGACACCCGTTCGTCGCGGCGCTTTCTCACCGAGGAAGTTCTCGATGACGACTTCGTCGCCCTCGGAACGTACCTGCATCGGGAAGTGAGAGTAGAAGACTTCCATCTTGTACTCCCACTCCTCGCTGACGCCGTGGATCATGTTTCGCACGTGGCTCTCGAACGTGCCCATCGTCGCCTTCGTTTTGGCGTCGGTGGCGTCGCTCTCTACGACCACTGCGTCGTCCTCGACAGTGACACTCACGTCCGGGTACCAGAGCCGTCGCGTGACGGACCCTTCCGGCCCTTCGATGGTCACGTCGAGGTGGTCCACATCGGCGGACACCTCGTCCGGGATTTCTATTTCTACTCGTGGCATGATTCTAGTAGACGTATGCGATGACTTGGCCACCGATTCCCTTCTCGCGGGCCTCGTAGTGGCTCATGACGCCGTGGCTGGTCGTGACGACGAGTGCCCCGTAGTCTCGGGCGGGGAGGAACCGCTTCTCCCACTTCTCGAAGTCGTCTTTGCCCACCGAATAGCGGGGCTTGACCGCGCCACATTCGTTGATAGCGCCTTTTAGTTCGATCTCGAAGCGACCGGCTTTACCGTCGTCGACGAAGTCGAAGCCGTCGATGTACCCGTGGTCGTAGAAGACCTCGAGCACGCTGCCGATCTCGTTCGAGGCGGGCTGTACCGTGTGGGACAGATGACCGACACCTTCGGCGTTGTCCACGCCGGAGAGTGCGTTGCTGAGGGGGTCGTTTCCTGCCATAGTTATCGGTACTTCCTGAATCCCATGTCGCGTGCGATTTCGCGGAA
The DNA here is from genome assembly GCF_000376445.1 of Haladaptatus paucihalophilus DX253. Taxonomy (NCBI): domain Archaea; kingdom Methanobacteriati; phylum Methanobacteriota; class Halobacteria; order Halobacteriales; family Haladaptataceae; genus Haladaptatus; species Haladaptatus paucihalophilus. The sequence goes on from NZ_AQXI01000001.1 coordinate 1,273,099, forward strand.
GCACTGGCGACACAGATTGATATCGTACTTTCCGACCAGTCCCTGCTTTCGACCACATCGTTGGCACGTTTCGAGTTGGCCAGTGCGCTTGGTCGAATGCTCGCCGGTCGAGTCGTTCTCACTTTCGCTCATTCATCCACCTCAACGTCGAAGTTGGCCTGCAGGAACGCGAGCGCGTCCTCGGCCGTCAGACGGTGGTTCGACGGAATCTTGCGGGTGACCTTGTCGCGCTTGGCGACGCGGTAGCCCGGTCGAACGAGGTTGACGGTGACGTCAAGCCCGTAGATTCCGACGTTCGGGTCGTACTCCTGACTCGGGAACTCGGTGTGCTCGTCGATACCGAAGCTGAAGTTGCCAGTGTCGTCGAACTGGTTCGACGAGAGGCTGACGAGCGGGAGCGCCGTTTCGAGGAAGTCGTGTGCGTCCTCGCCACGGAGCGTCACCTTCGCACCGATGGGGTCACCCTGACGGATGCCGAAGTCGGGGAGCGTGGACTTCGCCAACGTGCGGACGCTCTGTTGTTCCGTCACGTCTTCGAGGATCTCCTCGGCGTTGGCGAGTTCGCGACCACCTTCGCCGACGCCCATGTGGACGACGACCTTCTCCACTTTCGGCTCTCGCATCTCGTGGAATTCGGCTTCGCTCATTCGTCATCACCCGTGAAGTTCTCGTCGATGACGACGAGGTACTCCTCGACGGTTTCGAACGCGGTGTCGTCGCCTTCGACGGCGACGGTGTTCGAACCGCTGCCGGGCGTCACCGTGATGTCGGTGACTTCGCCGATTTCGCCGGCGTGCTGCCCGCGAACGGCGGTGACGAGACAGCCTTCCTCGTACGGGAAGTGTGCGAGGATGTCCTTGTCCTCGTTCCCGAGGACGATGGAGTCTTTCGTGTTGTAGTCCGAATCGGACTCGACACGAAGGTTGCTGCCGTCGTGGAGATTGAGTTGCGTTTCGCCACCGGGGACGTTCGTCTTGTCCTCGATTTTCGCCAGTCGGCCGTCCGCCGCATCCTCGTCGATGGGGGTCAGCGCGAGGCGACCGCCCTCGTCGGGGAAGACGCGGTAGTACTCTTCGCGTTCGGTGAACGCGAGGATGTCGAACATACCGATGGGTCGCTGTTCGTCACTCACTGATTGTCCGTTCACGAGAACGGCATCCTGGTTGAGCGCGTAGCGGGCTTCCTTCTTCGATGCCGCGTAGCCCAGTACGTCCCGCATGATGATGAGGAGCGGAACGCCGTCACGACCGTGCGGACCGGCACCGGCCTTCACGGTGAACGTGGCGGTCTTTCGCTCGACCGGCCAGGATTTCGGAACGGAGAGTCGTTTCTGATGGTTGCTCATTCGGAATCACCTTCCAGACGCGCCTCACGGCGGTCATCGGACAGGTCGAGGTCGGTCACGCGGACGTTGCTCGCTTCGAGCGGTCGCGGGACGTCCTCACCGTCGGCCTTTTCGAGGGTAACGTCCTCGACGAAGACGACTGCCTTCTTCAGGTCGACGGAGGTGACTTCGCCTTCTTCACCGGCGAAATCGCCGCGCATGACTTCGACCGTGTCGCCCGCGTTGACGCGGACGCTGCGCTGGTCGAACTCCTCGCGGAGGTCGTCCGACAACGTGGCTTTGACCTGCTTGTGCCGCTCGTGGAGCGGTGCGCGTTCGGTCTGGTTTCGCTGTTTGCGTGGTTGTCGAGTCATACTATCATCGTAGCTGTGCTTGCGATACTTCCGAACCGCTCTGCGACTTCCTGCGCGATGGGACCCTTGATTTCGGTCCCTCGCGGCTCTTCCACGTCGTCGATGACGACGGCCGCGTTGTCTTCGAATTTGACACGCGTGCCGTCGGGGCGACGGATGGATTTGCGCTGTCGAACGATGACAGCTTCGAGCACCTGACGGCGCATCTCCGGCGTCCCCTTCGTGACGGACACGGTGATCTTGTCACCGATACCCGCCTTGGGGTGGCGGCTCTTCGTGCCGTGGTAGCCGGAAACGCTGATGACCTTCAGTTCTCGTGCGCCGGTGTTGTCGGCACAGTTGAGCAGGGAGCCTTTCTCGACGCCCTGGGTCACGTCAGCCTTCAGTGCTTCCATCAGTCGTCACCCTCCTCGGTCAGGTTCTCGACGACGACGTGTGATTTCGTCTTCGAGAGCGGTCGGGTTTCTGCGATACGAACCGTGTCGCCAACTTCGAGCGTCATGCACTCCGGCGCGTGAGCCGGAACGCGGGAGCGACGCTTCATCTGCCGATCGTATTTCGGCACTGTAACGTCGTACTCTCGCTCGACGACAACGGTTTTGTCCATGTCAGTGGAGGCGACTTCGCCCTCGATGATCTGTCCGCGCACGGAAAGCGATCCGTGGAACGGGCAGTCCTCGTGGGAGCAGGTCCCCTCCGGTTCTGATACATTCAATCCTAACGCCATTTCGAATTACCTCCAGTTTCGGTACGCAATGCGGGTCGTGAGAGCAAATTCGTGCCATCCACCGTAACGTAAGCCACGCCCTCGCCGTCGTCGGAATGCCGACGAGTCCCCGGATGACTCCCGGAGACACCACCAGACTGACCGGAGCGACCTCCGGCAGTTTCCGCTGGCAGTTCGGACGCGGTCCCCGCCCCTTTACAGGGTGCGGCGGCTTCATTTGTGAGTTCGAATTCGAACGTCGTGCCCTGCTTCGGTACCTGCCACGACCGAGACGCGGACTCGACGGTAAGCGTACGCATCGTCTCGGAAACGACCCGCCCTTCGATGGCTTCGAGGGACGGATTCGCCGCCGAAACGACCCGCACGTGCAGGCCGACGAGTTCGTGTTTCGTGAGCGTCTCGGGTGTCAGTGGCATCTTATTCGAGGTCGCCTTCTTCTTGCTGAATCGTCTTGATTCGAGCGATTGTTCGACGGAGTTCCTTGATGCGGCCGGGGTTCTCCGGCGCACCACCCGCGGCTTTGACGGCCTTCGCGTTGAGCAGTTCCGTCTCGAGTTCTTCGAGTTCGGATTCGCGCTCTGCGGGCGTCATATCGCGGATTTCCGAGGTGTGAAGAATAGCCATTATTCTTCAGCCTCCTCGTCCGTCTCTTCGTCTTCTCGCGGTTCGTCACCGCTCGAACTTTCCGAGGAGCCCTGCTCCTCGCTTTCCATTTCTTCGAGGAGTTCCTCGGCTTCCGCCTCGACTTCCTCTTCGAGTTCGTCGAGTTCTTCCTCGACGGACTCGGGTTCGGATTCGTCGGCGTCAGCTTCGGACTCGTCCTCGATGACTTCCTCGACGACCTCTTCGTCGACGTCGGCCTCGCCGGGTTCCGGCGATTCCTCGGCCTCGTCGGCGCGAAGTTCTTCGAGTTCGTCCTCGCTCGGTTCCTCGATGAGGTCGGCGGCCTCGTTGGCCTCGACGGCATCGGGAACGAGTTCTTCGGGGTTCGCACCCTCTTCGATCTGGAAGTCGTCCGGCAGGTCCGCTCCCGGCGGGATGATCTTTACGTCGACACCGATGGTGCCGAGTTTCATCACCGCGACGCCCTGCCCGTGGTCCACGATGGTCTGGGCGGGTTCGCCGTTGTGCTTGATGTAGCCGCGGTTGAACTTCTCAACGCGCGAGCGTGCACCAGTGACCTTCCCGGAGAGGACGATTTCGGCGCCGAGTGCGCCGGAGTCCATGATTCGGTCGATGGTCGTGTGACCCGCCTTGCGGAAGTACCATCCGCGTTCGAGCGCGTTGGCGAGTCGATCCGCGACGATACGAGCGTTCAGGTCCGGTTCGTCGACCTCTTGAACGTCGATCTGCGGGTCGTCGAGGTTGAACCGCTCACCGAGTTCTCGGGTGATCTTCCGGATGTTCTTCCCGCCCTTTCCGATGACCATACCGGGCTTTTCGGCCTTGAGGACGATCTGGGTCCCCATCGGCGTCTTGGCGACGTCCATGCCGCCGTAGCCCGCTCGGCCGAGTTCTTCCGCGAAGAACTCGTCTATCTGCGAGCGCTGAAGCCCGTCTTCGATGAACTGATGTTCGTCTGCCATTAGTTGTCGACCTCCTCAAGGATGAGTTCGACGTCGACCTCGGGCGTGTTCCACGCGGATGCGCGGCCGAACGCACGGGGTTTTCGTCCCTGCACTTCGCCGACCTTGTGGGCGGCGACGTGCATGATCTCCATCGATTCGCCGTCGAACCCTTGGGCGTCCGCGTTCGCGGTGACGTTATCGATGAGTTCGATGAACGCCTTGCTCGCCTTCTCGGGGTAGCGACCCGCGTCCCAGCCGTCGATGTCCGAACGGTGGCCGACGCCGCTGTTGTGCTGCTTAAACGGCACCGACCGCTCTTCGTTCACGACCTGCTGGAGGTACGCTTTCGCGTCCCCGGCGGTCTTGCCCTTTATCTCGCGGGCAATCGCCTTGCTGTGCTTGTGGCTCATGTGCCGATCTCGGAGCATCCCCTTGGCGGTTGTCTCCGGGTCGGCATCGACGCTGTAGCTGATTCCCATGGTTTATTTGAGTGGCACGAACTTCGAGGAGCGGGTCGCACCGATTCCCGCTTGCCCGTGTTCGACGGAGGTACGGGTCAGCTGGAACTCACCGAGGTAGTGTCCCAACATCTCCGGCTCGATTCGCACGCGCTCGAAGTCGCTGCCGTTGTAGACGGCGAACGTCTTTTCGACGAACGATGGGAGCACCGGCATGTCGCGCAGGTGCGTCCGAATCGGGCTGTTCGCCGATTCTTGTGCCGTCGTGTTCCGGGCCTTTTCGAGCAGTTTCTCCTGCTCGACGGTCAACCCGCGAAGGATGCTTCGCCGCATTCGTGCGGGCAGCAGTTCCGCGACTTCCTCAAGACTCATGTCCTGCAGTTCGTCGAGATCGTAGCCGCGATAGGTGAACTCACCCTCGCGTCCTGTTCGATAATCGCTTCCGCTCATTTGTTACCTCCACGTCCGGTTCGCTTGGACGCGATGTCTCCGACCTTTCGTCCCGGCGGAGCGTCTCGGGAGACACTCTTCGGGCGTCCGGGGTGCTGGCGGCCACCGCCACCGAACGGGTGGTCCACGGCGTTCATCGCCACACCACGCACGTTCGGCCACTTCGTGCCGCGCGCTTTCATTTTGTGATACTTGTTACCGGCCTTGACCATCGGCTTCTCCGTCCGTCCGCCACCGGCGACGACGCCGATGGTGGCACGGCACTGGGGCGAAAGTCGTCGGACTTCGCCGCTCGGGAGTTCGACGATGGCGGCCTCTCGGTCGTGCGTGATGAGGTTTGCGCCGACGCCGGATGCGCGGGCGAACTTGCCGCCGTCTCCGGGCTGGCGCTCGACGTTGCACACCGGAACCCCTTCCGGGATTTCGGCGAGCGGGAGCGTGTTGCCCGGCTTGATTTCGGCGGAAACGCCGACCTGAATTTCCTCTCCGACGCCGACGCCTTCGGGTGCGAGGACGAGACGCTGCTCGCCGTCCTCGAACTCGATGGCCGCGACCGGTGCACTGCGGGCGGGGTCGTGTTCGATACCGACGACCGTTCCCGTGACCAGATCGCTGTCTTCGGCGTTCTTGTGGCTCAGTTCTGCCTTGTATCGGTGCGACGGTGCGCGGAAGGTCGGTCCACCGCGGCCACGTCGCTGTCCCTGAATCCTGCGTCCCATTATCAGAACACCCCGATTCGGGAGGCGACGTCCTGTGCGTCGTCGTCGTCCGACAACGAGACGGTCGCCTTCTTGTTCCCGTTCATTGTGACTTGGGTGTTGATCTTCTCGATGGTGACATCGTAGCGGTCCTCGATCTCGTCGCGGATTTCCGGCTTCGTCGCGTCGAGCGAGACGATGAACTGGAGCTTGTTGTCGAAGTCCATCTCGTTCATCGCTTTCTCCGTAACCCACGGATATTCGACGACGCTCATCGGTCTGCCACCTCTTCGAGTGCGCTCTCGGTCCAGACGGTCAGTCGTCCTGCCTGCGTCCCGGGGGCGAGGTCTTCCGCGTTGACCTCACGCGCCGTCGCGACGTCGGCACCGGCGAGGTTCCGCGCTGCGCGCGACGGTTCCTCGCTGGTGACGAACAGAATCGACTTCGGCGTCTTGTACTTGCGGCCACGGGTCTTCCCGCGTCCGGCGCGAACCTTCTTGTTCTCCTCCGCGCGTTCGATGTCGGCGTCGATGCCGACCGCTTCGAGGAAGGAGACGACCTCTTGCGTCTTCACGAGGTCTTCGAAGTCGTCGCTCACGACGAGGGGGAGTTCCGTCTCCTCGTCGAAGTCGTGTCCGCGCTCCGCGACGAGTTCCGCGTCCGCGGTCGCCGCGATGGCGCTGCGGACTGCGAGTTTGCGCTCCTTCTTGTTGATGGAGAGGGAGCGGTCTTTCTCCGCTTTCGGCGGGTGTGCGGGTCGGCCACCGACGGCGCTGGGCACACGAGCGGCCCGGCCGTTCGTTCGCGGGATGTGGGCCATACCGCGGCCACTTCCCGGCGACTCGGCGGACGTACGCATCCCGGCGTGGGGGTCGGTACCGTAGTCCTGTTTCCGGTTTGCCTGTGCGGCGAGCACGGCACGCTTGATGAGGTCGGTGCGGACGGTCGTGTCGAACACGTCCGGCAGGTCGACCGTATCAGCGTCCTCGCCGTTCAGGTCACGTACTGTTGCCTGCATGGATTATCCCTGGTTGGACTCCGTACTTACGTAGCGCACCTCGGGGTCGAGGCGCGGTTGGTCGGTCGGTCGAACGGCAGGGCGGAAGCGCACGAGGCGCTTGTTCGGGCCCGGCACCGAACCCTTGATCAGCGCGTACGGACCATCCACCTCGCCGTAGTTGACGAAGCCACCGTCGACGGAGGCCTCGTCGTCGTCGCCGAGGGAGATGAGACGCTTGTTGAGTTCGGTACGCTGGTGGTACCCGGTCTGACCCAGCTGCGGAACCGTCGAGCGAACGCGCGACGGATTCCACGGGCCGAGGTTACCGATGCGGCGTCTCCAGCCTTGGCGGGCGTGTTTGCCCTTCCGCTTCTGGACGCCCCATCGCTTGACGGGACCCTGCGTTCCTTTTCCTTTCGTGACGCCACTGGTATCGAGGTACTCGCCCGCGCGGAACACGTCTGTGATGTCGTGTTCCCCGCCGTCTTCGAGTAGTTCGAGGGCGAAATCGGCGCGGTCCGAGATGGAGCCGCCGCCGACTCGCGTTTCCATGACGTCCGGTCGTTTCTTCGGCACGTTCTTGAGGTCGCTGGGAACGGTGTGTGTGATGACCCGGAGGTCAGCCACGTCGCCTGCCTCGATGGCCGCGCGGAGTTCGTCCTCCGCGGCGTCGGCGTCGTGGTTCTCCGGAACGTTGAGCGTGCGGTCGAGTTCGTCGTGGAACTCCGAACCCCACACTTCCGTCATTGGTTTCTTCCCGTACGGCGTGTCTTCGTAGGCTCGAAGAGCGACGGCCCGCATCGGGGGCGTTTCGACGATGGTGACCGGCACGGTCTCCTCCATCCCTTCTCGGGGGGAGTTTGCCTCGTCGTTGACCATCACCACGTGGGTCATTCCAGCCTTGTAACCCGCGAATCCCTGCAGCGACGGCTGACCGTCACTGTCGGGCCACGAGTTGAAGCGCGGAACTTCGCTCGTCGCGCGCTTACGGGGGCCGAAGCCCAGCGAACCTTTGCGTGGTCTGCTTGTTTCTGGCATCGTATCACTCGATGTTGAGGGTAAGGCTTGCGAGGGAGGCGAACATCGCTTCTTCAGTTCGTATGACCTCGCTGCCTTGGTTCGGAACCGTATTCAGCCAGAGGTCGAACCGGGCTGGTACGCCGGATTCGACCGCGGAGATACCTTCGGGGGGGACCCCGAATATCTCCGGCAGTCCTCGACCCGGCGAACCGAACGCGACGGTCATTCCGTCGCGGTTCGTTCGCGTGACGACTTCTTCAAGCCGTCCGACGGAGAGCGGTTCTCCGTAACGCGATGTGGCGATTCTGACGCCAGCATCGTCGCGGTCGAGGGCCGCCGAGAGGTCCATGCGCGTCACTGTGAGCCCCGGAACGGGGGCGTCCACGAGCTTCGCACGGACCGGTCTTCTCGAAGAGATCCTGACGGTAACGCGTTCTCCCTCGCCGACCGTCATTTGCGACGGAACGACGAGTGAGATCGGGTGTTGCAGTCCGCAATTGACCCGAACGCGCCCTTCAGGTCCGACCTCGGTCACGATTCCCTGTCTTAACGACCCCGAACCCTCCGATTCGGAGCCGGTCTGTGATGTGGCGCGGAGCGGCGGTAGGATGCCCGCGTACTCCAATTCGTCCCGCCTTCCGAATACCTCCTTTCGAAGGTAGGGCGGTGTGGCGGCGTACTTCAGTATGGTTTCGACGAATCCAGCGCCCCACTTGCGTTCGCCTTCCCCGTCGGGGAAGACGACCAAGCGGTCCGCCCGGAATACGGTCGCCGCGCGGGCGACGTAGCCGATTTTGCGAGTTGCCTCGCGTTTGTCTTCGGCTTCCCGGACGAGGGACGATGGTACGAGTATGCTGACGGTCATACCGTTACGCTTCGACGCCTCATCACTAGACTGTAGCGAAGTTTTCGTAGTGACGGTTAAAAGAGTGCCGCTTCGTATTTGGGCGCGTGACGTATTCACACGCCCCAAATCATCGGAATCAAGAGATGTGTGAGAGTGAGTTTCACACGAACGGCACACCGACTCGCAAGTCTTATACAGTAGTCGGGAATACGGAGAAGTGCAAGCAACCCTGCGCTGGTAGTGTAGTGGTATCACGTGACCTTGCCATGGTCACAACCTGGGTTCAAATCCCAGCCAGCGCATTTCTATCGGGAGCAAATCGACGAGCACCGCGTAGCGTGTGCTCGTCAAAACGCGAGCGATGAAATCGTTCCTGGATTTGAATGAGACCAGGCGCACGCCCGCGAACGAAGTGAGCAGGACCGTCTGGACGTCGTTTACAATCCCAGCCAGCGCACTTTTACCGGACTCACTTCTCCAAGCCACTGCTGTCGCGCAAGCGGCGCATCGACACCGAATCGTGTTGCCCACGGTCAAGCACGACCTATCGCGTCGAAATCGTGTGACCGAGACGACCCTATCACCTCGCTTGCGTAACGCATTTATACCTACCCGTGGCAAGGTTGTAATGTCGCAACAGGCGACGAACGAAACGCGCTGGTAGTGTAGTGGTATCACGTGACCTTGCCATGGTCACAACCTGGGTTCAAATCCCAGCCAGCGCACTTTTACCGAGCACAATACGTCGAGCGAGAGGTGTTCCTCTCGCTCGACTGCGTGCGAAAGTCGTTCTGTGGATTTGAACCCTGCAAGTCGCACGCCCGGAAGCGCAACGACCGAAGGGGAGTGAGCATCTCGGACCGTCTTGCCCCGGTTCACAATCCCAGCCAGCGCCACTTTTCACTGACACAACCCCGTAAGCGACTGCCATTTCGCGCGAACGAATTCTCTCCACGGCGCGACGGGGCAACATCATCCACCTTATCTGCGAAAATCCAGCCGAGTCGTTTTCTACCATCGAGTCGTACGGATTCGCATGCAGGGGCTTCGGTGGGTGCAGATGACGGACGAAGAGCTGAACGACTTCCTCGGAATCGGCGGAACGGGCGTCATTTCGTTTTCGACGGCGGACGAGAAGTCGCCGTTCTCACTGCCGGTGTCGTACGGCTACTACGGGGAGACGGGCGATTTCTACTTCCGTCTCGCCGTGCCGCCGAGCAGCGAAAAGACGGATTGGATCGACCGACCCATGTCGTTCGTCACGTACGAGGAGACGGACGAGGGGTATCGAAGCGTCGTCGCGACCGGCCGACTCGAAGAGGTGGCCGACTTGCCGTACGATTCGGCCGCCGTCCAGCAAATGTGGGGCGTGAAGATTCCGCTCGTGGATATCTTCGAACAGCCGCCCTCGGAGGTGGAGTTCTACCAGTTCCGCCTCGTTCCCAATCGGGTGTCGGGTCGGAAGGAAGTACCGTCCGAAGACTGAACGACCGGAACGAGCGGGTCAAATACGCGGAACTGGATACATTCGGTGCGCAACCCACACGTACAGGAGCATCGAAGCCGACGCGTGACATATGACGGTAATCGCACTGCTGTCGGTCGCACCGGTCATCGAGGGAAGCATGGCGAGCGAAGTCTCAAAGGCGGTGGCCGCGCTGGACGACTTCGACGTCTCCTACGAGACGAATCCGATGGGCACCGTTATCGAAGCCGATTCGACGGACGAACTGTTCGCGGCGGCACAGGCCGCCCACGAAGCCGTTGACGGCGACCGCGTGAGTACGGTGCTTAAAATAGACGATAAGCGTGCCCGCGACCAGCGCGCACGCGAGAAGGTCGAAGCCGTCGAGGCCGAACTGGGACGGGAGGCGAAACGCGAGCGCTGAATTCGGATCCGAACCCGGAACGGTTTACCGGACGACCACCAATCCCGTGATATGGAGAGTCTCAACCGGATGGCGCTCGAACTCGTTGACGAGGCCATCGACTTCGCGGACGAACTGAACGTCGCCGCGTACGAACTGGACAACGAGGCAACCGTCCTCGACTTCGGCGTCGAAGAGAACGGCGGAATGGAGGCGGGACTCCTCCTCGCCGAACTCCAGACGGCCGGACTGGCGACGATACAGACCCGGATGGGCGACGTAGCGGGTGCACCGATTCCGCACGTCGAACTCTCGACCGACCACCCAGCGGTCGCCCTGCTCTGTTCGCAGAAGGCGGGCTGGGAACTCGGCGTCGAGGGCTTCGAGGGGCTCGGAAGCGGCCCCGCACGTGCGCTGGTCGCCGAAGAGGACGAATACCGCCGCGTCGGTTACACGGACGCGTTCGACTTCGCCGTTCTCGCCGTCGAATCCGACACGCTCCCGACGGAGGACGTCGCGGAGCACGTCGCCGACCTCGCGGAGGTGAAACCGAACTCGGTCTACCTGCCGACGTTCGCAACCGGGAGCATGGCGGGAAGCATCACCGTCGCGTCGCGGGCCGCCGAACTCGCCGTCTTCCGCCTGACGGAACTCGGATACGACCCGCTCGACATCCGCTCCGCGATGGGGTCCGCTCCGGTCGCACCCGTCAGTTACGACGAGGCGACGGCCATCGGCCGGACGAACGACGCGCTGGCCTACGGCGGCAAAGTCCACCTCACCGTGGCCGAGGAGTTCGACCGCTTCGACGAACTGCCGTCCAGCGCGAGCGAGGAGTACGGCACGACGTTCGAGACGTTCTTCGACGACGCGGACTGGAACTTCGAGGAAATCCCGGAAAGCGTCTTCGCCCCGGCACAGGTGACGGTGGACGTGGTGAACGGGCCGACGCACGTCCTCGGGGAAACGAACGACGACCTCTTGAAGACCAGTTTCGACCTGTGAAGTTCAAACCCATTCCCGAAGCGCCCGACAGCCTCGACTTCGTGAGCGACGTCCAGCGTGCGGTTCCGCTGATTCCCGGCACGGAAGACGACTGCTGTGCCCGGTTGATGCGACGTATCGGGTTCCAGAGCCGGGACGTCGCGCGAACGTGGCTCACGTTCTTGCGCGCGCTCGAACTGGCAAAGGAGACCGACAGCGGATTCGTCCGTATTCGACGCGACCCGGACGAGGAAGCGCTCGCCGAAGCATTCCAAACCCGCGTGTACGGCGTCTCGACCGTTCTCGACGTCCTTCCCGAGGACGAGTGGCTCGAATCCGAAGCCGTCTTCGAGCGGTTCAGCGACGAGATTCCCACGTGGGAGCGGTACAAGGACCCGACGCGGGTAGAAGATGTGTGGCGCGAACGCGTCGGAAACATGCTGGAGTGGGCGGTGCTGTTGGGCCTCGCGGAGCGGTCGGAGGACGGCTATCGACGGACGTGACGGAGAGCGAGGCAGATGTCGTCCTCATACGGGGTCGTACTCCGGTTCGAACAGATACGGTTTCAGCACGCGGCGTTCCGACAGGCCGAAATCGAGTAACCGACGTTCGAAGTCGGTCATGAGCTTCGAGACCACCGCTTGCTTTTCCTCCGCGTCGTCCCCCAGAACGACCGTTTCGAGCCTAGATTCGAACGCCGTCGGCGTCCACGAGAGGGTCGAAAGTTCCGCGCGTCGCCACTTCCGGTAGGGCACGAATCGACCGTCGAGCAGGAAGGGGAGCGCCATGTACCCCTCGACCGCCCGACGGAGGGACAGTTCCGCCGTCAGTGAGTCGTCGCGTCGGAACGCCAATCCGGAATCCAACGGTGCGTTGCCGGTCGCGTGATACCAGTAGCTGAAACACTTCTCCTCGCGCACCGTCGCCGGATAGTCGTCGTATCGGCCGAGCAGGTCGGTCACGACACCGGTCGGGTCGGCGAGCACGTCCGCGTTCGCGTGAACGTACAGCGCGGTGTCGTCGTCCCAATCGGCGAGGTCGGCTTCGATACGGTCGAGGGTCGTCCAGTCGAGTTCGACGAACACGCCGTCGTGTTGGCGCGTTTCTCCGGTGCTATCGCGGGCGGCAACCGCGTCCGGCGTGGCGACGACGCGGAGTTCGACGTCCGAGTGGTCGTCCGCGTGCCCGAGCGCGACCGAACCGTGGAGCAGAACACCGAGAACGTCGTCCGCCGCGACGATTTCGTCGGCGAGTCCGGCCGCCGCGTCACGAAGGTATGTCATGTCGTGGATTGGTCCCGATTTAGTATATAAAATCACGGGGCGAACGAGGAGTTCGACATTATACAGTTTAACCGCAGTTATAGAATACAAATACTATTTCGAATAGCGTTATATGTATCCGATACACCCAACTAAACCGTGAGTAAGTGTTCGAATGTCACGAGAAGTTGGTCAAGAGTATCCATATTTGGAATTAAACTGGACCAGATCGGTACGACCGTCCCCGCTGCCGAATCCGCCACGGATGGAGGACGGCCCGGCGAATCCGGGGATTCCGTCGGGCGTCCGCCCGAGAGCACCGGCGACGCGTCATGAAGGCCACGTCCATTCCGCTCGGCGCGTTCGTTCACAGAACGCTGTTGCGCCGACTGTTGCGACCGGTCGCGGCGTTCGCGTTTCTCGTCGTGGCGGGCGTGGCGGGGTTCAGTATGGTTCACGGCGTCGGCGTCGTGGACGCGCTGTTCTGGTTGTTGGACCCCACGAGCATCGAACTTCACTTTCAGACGCACGAGGGGCCGGAAACCCTCGTCAAATCCTACGCCATCGTCGTCCTTTCGGGACTCGTCGTCGTCGGCCTCTGGATAGGCGAGACGGTCGTTTCGGCGACGTTCGGCGGGCAGATACACGAGGAACTACGACACATGCAAATGCAACGCGAAATCGACCGCTTGGAAGACCACATCGTCATCTGTGGGTACGGAACGTTCGGAAAGACCATCGCCGCCCGACTCGACGCGGACCGCGACGTGGTGGTGATAGAAACGAAGGAGACGGGATGTCAACGGGCCACCGACGACGGATTTTCGGTGGTCAACGGCGATGCGCGGCGCGAAAGCCGCGGGACTCGGCGCGGTGTGGGCTCCGGCCGACCCGAACGTGACACCCGAACCGATCCCTGATTTCGCGTTCGAAACGCTCCGCCCGCTCCGGGACCACCCGTGGCGGACACTGTAGATTTGGCCGGAGATTCGAAACAACCTACTTGCCCGGATTCACGTCCGTCACGGTGCCGACGCCCTTGCTCTGTCCTTCGCGGAAGACGAACCGCTGGCCTTCCTCGAGGAGATAGGGGCGGAACTTGAATCTGACTCGCGTCGTGCCTTTATCTCCGGGCAAGAGGTGGCCGCCCTCGGGTTCGAAGACGGCGGTTTCGCTGATGGTTTCGAGGTGGACGACGGGTTCGTAGCCCGTTCCGATTCGGGTGGGATGGTTGAGCACCATCACCTCGGCTTCGAACTCGCGGACGGGTTCGGGGTCGGAATCCACCGGGAGCAGGACCATCCCGCGTTCTATCTCGGGTTCCCGGACGCCCTTCAACGCGATGCCGACGATTCGGCCCGCCTTGGCCTCGTCAACGCGGTGGTAGTGCATCTCGATGGAGCGGACTTCGACGGTCCTGAACTGCCCGTCCGACATGGGGCCGAGGAGCAGTTCGTCGCCCGTCTCTACCGACCCGGAGTTGATGGTGCCGCTGGCGACCGCGCCGACGCCGGTCACGCTGTAGCTCCGGTCGATGTACATCGTGAACTCGCCGCTGTCGGCCGTCGTCTTCGGCAACCGCTCGAACATCGTATCGAGCATGTCGAGGCCGTCCATCGTGACCGCGCTGGTCAGCAGAATCGGGACGACGTTCTCGTCCACTTCCTCGATTGCCACGTCGACGCCATGGCGTTCGACGCGAAGCGGTACCTTGCCGACCTCACGGAGGAGCTGTTCGACTTCGCGTTCGACCTCCGTGGCCCGCTCCTCGCTCACTGCATCGGTCTTCGTGATGGCGACGATGGTCGGGAGTTCGGTCGCCAACAGGATTCCGAGGTGTTCGCGCGTCGTCTTCGTCGGGCCGTCGTCGGCCGCGACTGTCAACAGGCCGTAGTCGAGTTTCTGCCCGACGAGGCCGCGAATCGTGGTTCGAAGCCACGGTTCGTGTCCCACGGTGTCCACGAAGGAGACGAGGCGGTCGCTCTCCTCGACCACCCGCGCACGGTCGGACTTGCGATGCGGGTTGTCCATGCGGACCGGTCCGTCGTCGTCGAAGCCGTACACCGCGTAGGAGAGGTCGGCGCTGAGACCGCGCTGAACTTCGTGCGGTTGGACGTCGAGATACCCCCGCGTCCCACCTTCGCCGTCGTCCGCTTGCCCGGTGACGAGGCTACCGACCAGCGTGCTCTTGCCGTGGTCCACGTGGCCCGCCGTCCCGACGACGATGTGTTCGCTGTCGATGTCGAGGACCCCCCCTTCCCGAATGGTTGCGACGCCGACCAGCCCGCCGCTCCCGTTCCGTGTCGAGGCGCGAATACTGGTCTCGCTTTCGTCGATGCCCCACGTCTGTACGTCCTCGATGTGCGCACCCGCTTCCTCGGCGAGCAGCGACAGCACGTCCATCGATTCGGAAAAGGCGTCCGGGTCGATACCCGCCAAGCCGCCGTCGTCGGTCACTCCGACGACGTACGTCGCCACGCCGTCGCCCGAAAGGACGCGGTGTCGTAGTTGCGCGGCCAGACTTTCCATCCGCCCGTGGGCGAGGTGGATTTCCCTCGTGAGTCGTTCCTTGAACTCCACGCTGCCGCCCTCCTGCTCTCCCCGGTCGAGAGCGCGCTGTAAGGCGGCGCGGTCGGCGCTCATGGACGCGAATTAGGGACGATAGGTCAAAAGGGTTACCCGCGTTACAGGCCGGTTCGCACCGAATCGATACGATGCACTCGGGAGTTATATTTATGTCTCGACGGTCAGCGTCTCGTCGTGGCTGAACTCGGTTCGAACGTGGTCACGTCGGAGCCGCCCCGTCGTAACGATGGTCGCGTTCGGCGCGTCGGCGTCGATGGAGAAGACGAGCCACACGGACGTCGATTCGCCGCCGTCGAGGACGCTCGGCTGAAAGCCGGTCGCGTTCTTGAGCGGCTGATGGCCGTGAAGCGTGCCGTTCGACCGGAGCGCGAACGCCTGTGGTCTGAGACCCAGCGAATCGCTCCCGGCGTTCGTGACGTTCATCGAAACGAGCAGAAACTCCTCACCGTCATCCGGCTTGTACACACCGTCGTCGCCGCTTTCCGGGTTCAGCTTCGAGACTCGTTTCGCGTTCCATCGCACGTCGAGCGCTCCTGTCGCGTCGGTCGGGGCTGTGGAGTTCGCGGTAACGTTCCATCCGCCGTTCGTCTGCACCGTACCGCCGGTGCCGAGGATCATCGGCGCGACGACCGTCGCGGCCACGATGGCGAGGATGGCGACGAAGACGACGGTCACCGCTTTCCGCGGAACCTCGTCGGGAAGAGGAACGGATTCCGGAATCGAAATCGGGAGGGAAAAGCCGTCTTCGTCGGAGTCCGGTTCGTCGCCCCCGCCGTCGGCGAACCGTTCCACGAGGTCGTGGAGCTCGCGCGCCTCGACGATGGTCCGGAGTTTCTCGCCGTCCACCAACTGCACGCCAGCCTGTGAGCCGAGCTTCTCGGCGTCCTCGCTGAACGTGCCCGGCGTCACCACGGCACCTTCGTTGACGCCGAACTTCTTGCAGATTCCCACGAACTGCTGGAGTTCCTGTCCGCTAACGGCGTTCCCCGTTCCCGGCTTGGTCCAGATGAGCCCTTCCGCGCCGTCGCGTTGGAGGGCGACGAACGACTTTCCGGATTTCTCCGTCACCGTCGTCTGCCAACCCTGTTTCCCCCAGAGGGCGGCGACGAACTCCGGAAATTCGGACTCGGGTATGTGTCGTATCATGGTCTGAAGCGGGGCTCCCGGTTACTGCAGGTATGCTCAGTCATCGTATAAATATTATCGGACACGTCTATCGGCCCCGTCGGAGGACGAGGACGGCCGTCGCCACGAGCGCGACGAGCGCGACGGGAACGCCGAATCCCGGCAGCCCGCCCTCGGACACCGACTGTGCGGTGATGGTCTGCTCTGTCACGACGGAGGGAAGCGACATCGTCGTGGTCGTCGTCGCGTTCGTCGCCGTCGTTGTGGTCGTTGTGGTCGTGGTGGTCGTTGTGGTCGTGTTAGTGGTGGTCGTCGTCGTGGTCGTCGTGGTCGTCGTTGTCGTCGGCGGCTGGGCCGACGCGACGACGGCGGGAACGGTCGTGTCTTGGTCGCGGAGTTCGACGTAGAACGACGTACCCGGCTCGACGCCGCCGAAATCGAACGTCGCACCGAACGTCCGGTCTTGTGTCACCGTCGGCGTCTTCGGCTGGAAGAACGACCCGGACCCCTCCTTGTACGCGGTCACGTTGACCGTCGTTCCCGGCGCGAGATTGGTCGTTCCACCAATCGTGGGATGTTTCCCGACGATAAGCACGTCACCGGAGTAATCGAGCGAGACGCGGCGTTTCTCGACGGAGACGTTCGTGGTCGCTCGCTCCGGTTTGGAAACTAACGCGTTTTCCTCGCCGATTTCGAACGTCGCTTCGTACCTGTCCCCCGCCTCGATTCCGTGGTCGTCGGTATCGACGACCAAATAGAGCACGTCGTTCTCGTCGTCCATCACCAACCGCGTCGCCGTATCGCCGTCGAACTCGTTCGGGACGGTGTTCCGCTCGGCGTTCGTTTCACGGAAACGGATGCTGACGTTCTCATCGCTTCCGTCGAGCATCGACTTTTTCAGGAATCCAGACAGGCCGGACGCGTTGAGCGCGAGCACGAGTTTGTCGCCCTCCGCGACCGTCCCGTTTTCCGCCGGTGACGCCGCTTTGAACAGTTCTTTCGGGGTTTCGAACGTCGAGACGTCGGTCGCCGCCGGAAGGACGAACGTGCGCATGTTCCCGGTCGAACGCTTTTCCACCGTGAACGAACTGATATCCTGCGTGACGCCGTTTACTGTGACGTTCATGTTGTAGACGCCGGGTTGCAGCGGACCCGCTGCCGGAGCGACCTTCGGTGACCCCTTGATACCACCCTTTTCGAGCGAGACGACTTCGGTCGGGTCGTCGGCCCGGTAGGTATTGAGGTCGAGCGTTGTGGTCCCCCCGGTCACGTTGATTTGGACCCAAAATCCGTGTCCCGGCGACCAGATGTTGACGGTCGCCGATTTGGAGGCGTGAACGGTTATCGGAATCACATCTCCCCGATTGTCCGAGGGCGTATCCGACGAGAAGTTGGCGCTCTGGCTACTCGCACCGACGGACAAAATGGGACCGACGGCGAGCGAACAGAGGAGGACCGTGACGGCCAGCAGCGAAACGGCTCTGGAGACCCGCATTAGCTGACAACCTCACGACAGAATATGGGCCTCTCGGTGTGAGGTTCGAGATTCCGGCACATCTGGGACCTGATGGCCGGTGGCGTTAGTGTCGGCATGGTTTAGTACGAGATGTGTTATGAACCATCCGTAATAAATTCGTCCGTCAGTACCGCGGCTGATAATCAGCGGTCGTTCCGAACCCGTTCGTACGCCCGGTTGACACGCTTGAACGCCTCCTCGTTCCCGTCCGCCCGGTCGGGATGGACGCGCTTTACCTTCTCGCGGTACGCCTGCCGGACCGCATCCTCGTCGGCGTCCGCATCGACGCCGAGGATTCGGTAGGCTTCCGTCGGACTCGGACCGGACGACCCATTGACGGTAGTGCGCCCGCCTGCCGCTCGACCGCCGGTTCGTCCGCGGCCCTGTCCGGTCGCTTCCTGTCGTCCCGCGGCTTGCCAGCGCCCTCGCTCGCTCGCTTGCCGTCGCGCCTGCTCGCGTGCCGCACCCGGAGACGGTCCGAAGCCGCGGCTCGATTCTCGGTACGCCTCCCGCTCGACCTTCTTGGCGAGTCGCCCCGTAGCGTGATACCAGAGGATGCCGGTCGTGATGGCGAACGGGACGGCGAAGATGACGAGAACCAGGTTGTACGCGAATCCCAACGAAACCATCGAAACGGTAATCCCGGCGAAGATGGCGGCAATGCCGAGCAAGAGACGCGACCTGTGCACGGTTTCGCTACGGGTGGATGAGTGTTAAGCCTCTCGCCGCTACGAGTTCGCCGGGGGAACCCGAAGCGACTCGCTTTCGTCACTTCGAGAACTGGTGGTAGTAGACGATTGCATCGTACGTGCCGCCGGTGAACAGGTCGACGACGCGCTCCTCGATTCGTTCGAACCCGTTGGCCTCGAAGAACGCGCGTCCGCGTTCGTTCTCGGTGAAGATGGGGGCCGACAACTGCGTGAACCCGCGGTCGCTCACGCGGTCCTCTATCGCGGTGAGGAGGTCGCTTCCCACGCCCGTTCGCCACTCGTCGGGGTCGACGTAGATACTCCGTATCTCGCTTTCCCCGACGCGTTCGGGGTCGATGTCGGTGGTGGCGTACGCGAACCCGACCGGTTCACTATCCGCGGCGGAAACGAGGAATATCGCATCGTCGTCGTTGAGTTGCGTTTCGAGTCTGTCGGAACCGTACCACTCTTCGAACGCGACCTCCTGTTCCCGTTCGGAGAGGAAGCCGTAGGTGTGGTCCCACGCCGAACGAACGATACGACGGATGTCGTCCACGTCGTCTACCGTCGCCGGTCTGATTTCCATATGGACAGAACATCCACGACGAATAAAATGGTTGCTGGCCAGTTTTCGGGGACGCTCAGGAGCCAGGTGACTGGCGGCGGCCGCCCCGACCGAATGGGCAACTGTTAGGGGTTGGGACGACAACCGGCGAATCATGACCGATGCAGACGACCTCGCAGAGCAGGTACTGGCGGGCGACCTGCGCCTATACGAACTCGAAGACCACGCGGACCACGATACGGCGGCGGCGGCACGCCGGAAACTCCTCGAATCGGAAACGGATGCGACGCTCGATACCGTCGGGCAGTACGCCTTCCCGGCCGAGGACGCCGAGACTGCCATCGAAAACATGGTCGGGACCATTCAGGTTCCGCTCGGCGTGGCCGGGCCGGTCGCCGTCAGCGGCGGGTCGGCCGACGGCGAGTACTACCTCCCGCTCGCCACGACGGAGGGGGCACTCCTCGCCAGCGTCAACCGTGGCTGTTCCGTCATCGATTCCGCGGGTGGGGCGGACGCACGGGTGACGAAACAGGGGATGACCCGCGCACCCGTCTTCCGCGTGCAGGGAATCACGGAGGCCGAGGAGGTCGTGAACTGGGTTCGAGACAACCGTGACGCGCTCGCCGAGACCGCCGAATCCACGACCAACCACGGGGAACTGCTGGACGTGACGACCTACGTCGTCGGCGACTCCGTGTTCCTGCGGTTCGTCTACGACACCAAGGACGCGATGGGGATGAACATGGCGACCATCGCCACCCGCGAAGCGGCCTCGCTCGTGGAGGAAGAGACGCCCGCGAGTCTCGTCGCGCTGTCGGGGAACCTCTGTTCCGACAAGAAACCGGCCGCCATCAACGCGGTCGAGGGCCGCGGCCGGAGCGTCACAGCCGACGTGAAGATTCCGCGCGAGGTCGTCGAGGAGCGACTCCACACCACCCCGGAAGCCATCGAGGAGGCGAACACGCGAAAGAACCTCGTCGGCAGCGCGAAGGCCGGGGCACTCGGGTTCAACGCCCACGCGGCGAACGTCGTCGCCGCCGCCTTCCTCGCGACCGGACAGGACGCCGCGCAAGTGGTCGAGGGGAGCAACGCCATCACGACCGTCGAAGCCCGCGAAGACGAACTGTACGCCAGCGTCAGCATCGCCAGCCTCGAAGTCGGCACCGTCGGCGGCGGCACGAAGCTGCCCACGCAAGCGGAAGCGCTCGACGTGCTGGGACTCCGCGGCGGCGGCGACCCCGCCGGGAGCAACGCCGACGCGCTCGCGGAGATAATCACGGTCGGCGCGCTGGCGGGCGAACTCTCCCTCCTCGCCGCCCTCGCGTCCCGGCACCTTTCCAGCGCGCACGAGGAACTGGGGCGGTAAACCGTCCTCGGCTGTAAATCGGTGTGTCGATTTTGTCCATAAGACCAAACCATTTTTGCGAGAAATTTATTAGGCTGGGCGACGACTATTTGTTGGCACTCGCGGGGACGCCCCCCGCGGCGTGCCACCCAATGGTGACTCCCGATGGCAACATCACCCTCCGACGGGGACGCACCGATAACGGAATCCCAAGCGTATTACGTCCTCCAGTTTCTGAAGCTGTTGCTCACCGTCGTCACGTTGCTCGTCGCCGTCTGGAAGGCGCTGAACGGTGCGCTCCCCTGAGTCGGGACCGTCCCCCCGACTTTCGGACCCGAAATCGGCCGTGGGTTCAAACGCGACGGTAGCGTCCTCGACTCTCGCTGACCTCGCCGCGCCGAGCGAGTTTGTCGAGTGCCCGTTCCACGTAGTCGCTCGAAACCCCGCGCTCGTCCGCGTATCCGACCACTTCCGCTTCGGTCGGCCTGTCGAGGGTTGCGAGCGCGTCCAGAACCACCTGTTTTTTGCTTTTGCTGGCGCTCTGGCTCGAATCGCGGTTCGCGGCCGCGCTGACCGCCTCGGTATCGACCCCGGAGCGGTCGAGGAACTCCTCGTCGTCCATTCCGGCCGAATCGGCTTGCGAATCCATCTCCGCGAACGAGTCGAGTTCGGCGAACGCCTCGCCGTGGCCCTGTCGGTTGGCGAGCATGGACGCGCGCATCTCGCGGGCGTGATCCTCGTCGTCCGTCTCGACGAATTTCTTCAGCTTCTTGAACGTTCGGCGTTTCCCACAGCGCGGACACTGCGTCGTTTCGGGCCGTCCGTCGACGATCCACAGGTTGCTACAGCCGTTACACCCCACGACGCTGTACATACCGTTTCGTTCCGCGCCCTCCCTGTTCAACCCTCCGCTCGTGTCAGCGCCCCTATTCGCCGAGCAGTTCGTAGTAGAGCACGCCGAGCACGGTCCGACCGTCGTACACGCCGTCGTCGGCGATTTCCTCGCGGAGGCCGTCGAAGGTCGTCGTCGTCGGTCGGATGGTCTCGTTGTGGTCCAACTCCTGCTCGCCCGTCGGCACGCAGTCGTACGCGACGAAGTAGTGATGCACGCTGTCCGCGAACCCGTTCGCCGGTTCGACCGTCGTGAGGTGGCTGACCCGCGCCGCCTCGTAGCCAGTCTCCTCGACGAGTTCGCGCCGGGCCGCGGCCGCGAGATCGTCGTCGGCCGGTTCGACGCCGCCGACCGGCAGTCCCCGCGAAACCCGCGACACCGCCTGTCGCCACTCCTCGATGATGACGACATCGCCGTCTTCGGTGAAGGGGAGGACGACCACGCTCTCCGGTTCCGTGATGTAGTCGAAGTCGGTTTCGGTGCCGTCCGGCAGTCGAACGTCTTCGTTACGGACATCGAATCCCGGACACGAGTAAGCGACGCCTGATTCGAGCGTCTCCCACGCGAGGGAGTCGTTCTGGGGAGCCATACCGGAGTTGTTTCGAGCGACGGCAAAGGCACTTC
The DNA here is from genome assembly GCF_000376445.1 of Haladaptatus paucihalophilus DX253. Taxonomy (NCBI): domain Archaea; kingdom Methanobacteriati; phylum Methanobacteriota; class Halobacteria; order Halobacteriales; family Haladaptataceae; genus Haladaptatus; species Haladaptatus paucihalophilus. The sequence goes on from NZ_AQXI01000001.1 coordinate 1,295,021, forward strand.
GGTTTTCGAACGTCAACGTATTGCAAAGTGCTCTGTGATGTCATGATGGTCGCTCGTTAAGCCGTCGTTGCCGTCGTATCCCGAAGAGAACGGTTGTCGTGTTTTATTCGATTCGGCGTCGAATCCTTTCGGGGATTCATGAATTTCGAGCGGGTCAGCAGACGTGGGGTACTCGCGGCGACGGCCGGAGTGGTCGGGACGGCGGGAACGGTTCGGACGACATCCTCGGCCGAAGCGGCGGGAATGGACGGGAACCAAAACGGAACTATCAGCCACATCGTCATTTTCGGGGGGAGTCCGAACGACGTCATCGAATACGGACTCACGGTGAGCGGTCGGCTACAAAAGAGCGGGCGGAGCGGCGGTGCACCCATCGCCGACCGGTACGTCACCGTCGACCGGGAGGACGGCATCTCGAATCGGGGACAGCACGCCAGCGGTGCCGTCGCGGGCGGCGGCGACGCGTATCGCTTCACCGGGCGCATCACCCGATTTCGAGTCTCCCTCTCGGCCGCCCGGCGGAACGATGTCTCGGTTTATCTCGACGGTCGGCGGGTTCGGCCGGACGAACTCGGCGATGCGCCCGCCGCCAAGACGCCCGTCGAGTTTTTGGACTGCAACACCGCGCGGGTGACCGGGACGTTCCGGGGGGTTCGGATGCACACCAGCTTCTGGGACGAGGCGGGACTCGGCACGAACTGGTTGTTCCCGGGTCCAATCAGCGGAACCACCGTCCTGCATCCGGCGGCGGCACACGACTCATATCCGTTCGCCATCGACTCGGTGAGCCTCGACACCCGGAAACTGGAGACGCCGGGGCAACCGGCGACGTTCACCGCGGACAATCCGTACGCGGGACCGTGGTGTCGGGAGACGGGAGCACCGAACGGGAAACTACCGAACCACCTCGTCATCTTCGGCGGGGCTCCGGGCAACGCCGTTCGCTACCAGTTCTCCGTGAGCGGTCGGCTACGGAAGAGCGGGCGGAGCGACGGCGCGCCCATCGCCGACCGCTACGTCACCATTGACCGGGAAGACGAACTGTCAGGGAAACGCGCCCGCGGAGCGGTCGCGGGCGGCGGCGACGCCTACCGATTCTCCGGGGACATCACCGCGTTCGAAATCGACGGCGACGCGACCGTCTACCTCAACGGGCGGCGAGTGAACCCGGACGAACTCGGTGGAGAAAACAACGGGACCGGCGACGAGACGGGAGGTAACGAAATGGACGACAAGAACGGAAAATCGTCGAAGCGCATCGAATTCCTCGGTTGCGAACGGGCGGTAGTGACGGGCGACTTCGAACGGGTGACTATCGATACGTCGTGGTACGGGCCGGGCGGGTTCGCCACCTCGTACAACGAAATCGGTCCGGTGAGCGGCCGGACGCAAATCGACAGGTCGAACGTCGGCGACATCGGGGAATCCGGGTTCGTCATCGTCACCATCGCCGCCTACGAGTCGGGGAGCGCCGAGCCGACGATATCGAAGCGCAACCCGAACACGGAAGCGTGCAACAGGAAAATTCGTCCGACCACGGAAACGACCGAAACGACCGAGACCACGGAAACGACGGGTCAGACGACTGAGACCGAAACACAGGGGAGAACGACGCGGGAACCGGAGACCAGCGGGCAGACGTCCGAACCGACGACGGCGCAACGGGGAGAGACGTCTGACGGTGCATCCCGTACGTCACGAGAACCGAGCACGCCGGAGGAGAGCACGGCGAACGACACCCCAGCCGAAGCGACTGACACTGGGGGTGGAACGTCGAGCGAGAGCGCAGGAGGGACGAGCGGGAGTGGAAGTGGAACGAGCGGTGCAGGAACGGGAGAGAGCGAAGCGAGCGGAACGAGCAACGGAGCGAGCGGCAACGAAAGCGAGTAAAGCGGGTCGTTCTCGGAAGCTGAAACGAATCGAACTCAGACCGAATCCGTCAACCCGCCATCGACGCGGATGTTCTGCCCGGTGACGTAGCTCGCCGACGGCGAGACGAGGTAGGCGACGGTATCCGCGATTTCCGACGTGGCCGCGGGGCGGTCCATCGGAATCTCCGCCTGCGTCTCGTCGTCCACTTCGTAGCTGTCCACGAAGCCGGGAAGCACCGCGTTCATGCGGATACCGTCCGCGGCGTAGCGGTCGGCGTACAGTTTCGTGAAACTGCCGAGTCCGGCGCGGAGGACGGAAGAGACCGGGAACTCGTGGCTCGGTTCGAACGCCGAGAAGGTGGAGATGTTGACGATGGAACCCTGCCCTCGCTCCTGCATGACCGGCGTGACGAGCCTCGCGGTTCGAACCGCGTTCAGGAGCACGAGGTCGAGTCCGGCGTGCCACTCCTCGTCGGAGATGTCGAGCAGGTCGCCCGTCGCGGGGTGGCCGGTGTTGTTCACGAGCGCGTCGATGCGTCCGTATCGCTCCGTCGCCGCCTCGACCAGCGCGGCGAGGTCGTCGGTGTCCGTCACGGAGCCTTCGAACCCGACGCCGCCGAGGTCCTCGGCGACGTCGACCGCGGCACCCGATTTCGAGAGCAGGACAGGCGTGTACCCGTCGTCGGCGAGTCGTCGTGCGCACGCTTCGCCGATGCCGCGCCCGGCGGCGGTCACGATTGCCACTTTTTCGGCGGTCATAGTCGATACTCACCGGCGACGGATTTGTGCGTTGGGGAAGCGGGCAAACGAAGCGTTGCGAGAACCGTTAGAGGGAGACGTTCGAGAGGTCGGCTTCCAGTTCGTCCACGTGGTCGTTGAACGCCTCGACGAACCCCCGGAAGTCGTCGGCGAGTTCGCGCACGTCGGGCGCTGACGGCGGTTCGTACTGCGAGACGAGGTACGTGCCGCCCTGTCCGCCGACGCGGAGGTAGGACGCCCTGCTCTCCTCGCGTTTCAGCTCCCAGCGCTTGCCGTTGACCCTGGCCGTGAACGTGCCGTAATCGACCCCATCGTAGCGGTGCAGTTCGCCCGCCATCACGTCCGACACCTCCCGAATCCGGCCGACGACGCGGTTTCGCTCGGAGACGACGGTATCGGTCGATTCAACCGCCGGGAAGTCCGTCGATACGTCGTCCAGAACGCCCTCCTTCGATTCGACGTGTGCGTTGTACGCCGCGACGAACGCGTCGTAATCCCGCATCGCCGCCGCGAGGTCGTCCGGGTCCGGCGGTTGCTTGGCGGAGACGACGTACGTCTCGCCGCCCGCCTTCCCCTCGAAGCGAAGGTACTGGATGTTCCCGGCCTCGTACTTGAGCGTCCACTCCCCGGCGTTCGTGTTGAACGTCTCCTGTCCGTAATCACCGCCCTGCAACAGCGCGAGTTCGCGCGCGATGGTCCCCGCGTGGTCCGTGACCGCCGCGACAACTTCGTCCCGCTGCCCGGCGATGTCCTCGGTTTCGGCGACCTCGAAGTCGATTCCCTCGGTCATGTTGGTAGGGTTAGGAGTGGGGGAGGGTTAACCGTGGTGACTCGGTGGTTCGAACCGCCCCGCTCGTCGGCGTCACTCGACGACCTGTGAGCACGAACGGATATAAATCAGAACAGTTACTGTGAGAAACAACGAACGATCGTGTCCATGCCATCCGACGAGAAACCCATCGCGGGGGACGCATACGACGAACTGGCGGAGGCGTATCTGGAACACGAAGACGACCCATACTGCACGGATTTGGAATTCCCCGCGATGGTAAACCTCGTTCCGGAGGTGAACGGAAAACGAATCCTCGATGCGGGATGTGGCTGCGGTCGATACACGGAGTGGTTGCTCGACAACGGAGCGGACGTCGTTGCCGTCGATACGAGCGAAAACATGGTCGAACAAACGAGAGAACGAGTCGGCGACCGAGCGACCGTCCACCAAGCCGATTTGGAGAGGCCTCTCGACATCGCGGACGACGGTACGTTCGACGGTATCGTCAGTGGTCTTTCTCTCCATTACGTGGAGGACTGGCGGCAACCGTTCACGGAGTTTTCCCGTCTCCTCCGACCGGGAGGGTTCCTCGCGTTTTCGGCCCATCATCCACTCGACGACTACCTCGCGTACGACGTGAACTACTTCGAAACCGAACGAGAGCGAATGACGTGGACAGCCTCCGGTACGGATATCGACGTCCCGTTCTACCACCGACCGTTCTCGGAGATAATCAACCCGCTCGTCGAAACCGGTTTTCAACTGGATGAACTGGTCGAACCCATACCGACGGCGACGTTCGAGGAGAAAAAGCCGGAATCGTACGAGAAGCGGCTGAAGCGACCGACATTCGTGTGTATTCGTGCATCGAAACGGTAGAACTCGGTTTAGCGCGAATTCGAACCGGGCAAGACGTTCCGGGTCGCTCACTTCCGTTCGCTTCCCGAGCGTGCGTCTCGCTTGCTCGAATTCTTGCGACGACCGTCTTCCCCGCAGTCGAAACGTCTCGCTATCGCTCGACGGTTTGAGAATGCGGGAAAGGTAGTGGGCCGGCGCGAATTCGAATCGCCGCGGAGCAAGCTCCGCGAGCCCCCGCTCTCTTCGCTCGCGGGGACGCGGTTACGGCCACCCGAAAGAAGTCATTCGAAAAATACAGAGATGCGGGAAAGGTAGTGGGCCGGCGCGAATTCGAATCGCGGTTACGGCCACCCGAAGGCCGAAGGATACCAGGCTACCCCACCGGCCCGCGATTGAAAGATGGAGACACCTCCCTTTAACGGTTGCGAAACGGGGGCGTCAATACTCGGTGTAGCCGTCCGTATCGAGGTAGTTGTGAGCAACCGTCATCGCGTGATTGCCGTGGAGGAGCGCCGGGCCGAGTCGAACCCGCTCGTCGGACGCCTCGGCCAGCAGGTCGGCCTCCTCGTCGGTGAAGTCGCCGTGGTCGGAGAGGACGAACAGCGGGTCTTCCGGCGGTTCGAGGTCCACCACGGGGGTTCCATCCTCGTGGAGTTCGACCACGGTCGCCCGCCGACTCGCCTCGTCGAGGATAGTCTCGAAGTCGCGCTTCGAGACGAAGACGCCGGGCGTGCTTTCGGCCTCCATGTGGCCGATGGCTTCGGATTTCGCCTCCAGCGCTTTGCGGATGAGCGCCGCGGTGCTTCGCTCGTCCGGGTTGAGACGGCGGAGTTCGCTCCCCTCGAACCGAATCGTCAGTTCGTCCTGCATGACCAGAAAGAGGCGCACGTCGCTTCGGAAATCGTGCGAGAGGAAGAAGGCGCTGTTGACGCACCGACAGAGGGCGTCGAGTCGCCCCGCCGCACCCGCCAAGTCGTCCAGCGAGAAGTCGGGTGTCGTCGGGGCATCGTGACCGAGAACGATGAACTGTCGCATACTCCCACTCGTTTCGGGGTGCGTAAGTCGCTTCTGAACGTCGGCGGCGGAAATCGCGCGTTCGGTGACGGGGGCCCTATTCGCCTTCGCCGAAGTGCTCGTAGGCCCAGCCCGCCGTGGCGCTGAGGCGTTTCATGTACGCGATGAAAAAGAGGAGGATGACGTCGCTCCACGAGAGCGACGCGACGTCGGTGACGTTCTTGTAGAATCGAATCGGATGGGGCGGAAGGTAGTTTCGCGGGTTGAGAACGCTCGGCTTCTGTACCCGACTGGGGTGATAGCGCTGCATCTGCGCTCGGCCGCGGCCGTGACGGAAGTGCTTTTTCAGGAGCGCGGGGAGCGACGAACGGGCGGGGTGATACATCGTTATCGCGGGCTGGTAGTGCTGGTCGAACCCGGCGTCGTACACTCGGTTACCGAACTCCTGGTCCTCGCCGGAGAACAGTCGGTCGTCGAAGTTCCCCACCTCGTCGAACACCTCGCTACGGACGAAAAGACAGCCGGTTCCCGAGAAGTGCTGTTCCTCGATGTACTTCTGGATGGGAAAGCCGAATATCTGGTTGTACGTCGCGGTGAGGGTGTCCTTGTCCTCTTCGACGTATATCTCGACGTTACACCCCATGTAGCTCCAGTCGTTGGATTCCATCGACTGAACCGCGTGTTCGAGCCACGTCTCCTCGACGGTCATGTCGGCGTCGATGAACCCCAGAATCGTGCCGTTCGCCTCGGCGACCCCCTTGTTCCGGGCGGCGGCGGGACCCTGTATCTCGTCCTCGACCAACAGCCGAACGCGGTCGGGATACTCCTCGCAGTAGGTCCCGATGACGTCCCGCGTCTCGTCGGTCGAGCCGTTGTCCACGGCCAACACTTCGTAGTCCGTCTCCGGATACGTCTGGTCGAGAACGGAGTCGAGAGTCATCCGAATGCCCCGTGGGTCGTTGTAGACAGGAATGATAACGGAGACAGACGGCGGCTCGAAAGGCATATCGTCACACTGCGTCACCACGCATATAGCCCCTTCGATTCCTCGTACACCGAACGTACACGCCTTGACAAATGTGTTTGCAACACTCTTGCCCTTGAGAGAACGTTCATCGTGATGGATTTATATCAGTCTAGAAGTATTGGCGGGATGTGACACGACGACGGGTCGGGGTCGAGACGTCCGGTATCCGCCCGCTCGAATCGGAAACCGGTTTACCGCGTGACTCCCACGGGTGAGACATGGACGTACTTTCGGCGGCGCGGCGGGTCATCGCGGAGGACCCGGTGTGCGACGCCTGTCTGGGTCGGCAGTTCGCGGACCGGAGTTTCGGGTTGACGAACGACGAACGGGGGCGCTCCCTCCGGGTCGCGGTCGCCTTGGAAGACGACGAGGATTTCGAGGACCCCGACGAGGAGTGTTGGGTCTGTGAGGGCCTCACCGACGAGTACGACGACTACGCGGAACAGGTCGCCGAGGCGCTTGCAGACGTCGGATTCGAGACGTACCAAGTCGGCACGCGGGCACCGCCGCTTGTCGAGGAGAACGAGCGCCTGCTCCGCGAGTTGGCCGACCTTCCCGAGGACACGGGCGAACTGTTCAAATCGGAGTTCAACCGCGAGGTCGGCAAACGCGTCGGACGGCTCACGGACACGGAAGTCGATTTCGAGCGCCCGGACGTGCTCGCGCTGCTCAACCTCGAACGCGGCGACGTGGACGTGCAGGTGAACCCGGCGTTCGTCTTCGGGCGCTACCGCAAACTGGAGCGGGACATCCCCCAGACGAAGTGGCCCTGCCGGGAGTGCGGCGGGTCGGGCAAGCAACTCGCCGAGGGCGGCGGCGAGGAACCGTGTGACTACTGCGGCGGCAGCGGCTTCCTCTACGACGAGAGCGTCGAACAGCTCACGACGCCGCCGGTCCTCGACGCGATGGAAGGGACGGAAGCCATCTTCCACGGCGCTGGCCGGGAGGACGTGGACGCGCTAATGCTCGGGACGGGTCGCCCGTTCGCCATCGAGGTGAAAAAGCCGCGGCGACGGAACCCGGACACGGACGAACTCGAACGCGAAATCAACGAGTTCGCGGACGGAAAGGCCGAAGTCGAGGGGCTTCGCCTCGCCACGCACGACATGGTGGAGCGCGTGAAGGAACTCGACGCCAGCAAGACCTACCGCGCGCAGGTCGAGTTCGACGACCCCGTTACGGAGTCGGCCCTCGCGGAGGCGATGGCGGAACTCGACGGCGCGACCGTCGAGCAGTTCACCCCGAACCGGGTGGACCACCGCCGCGCCAGCCTCACCCGCGTCCGCGAGGTGTACGACATCGACGGCCACCTCGACGACGAGCGCCACGGCGAAGTCGAGATTCACGGACAGGGCGGCCTGTACATCAAGGAACTCGTCAGCGGCGACGAGGGACGAACCGAACCGAGTTTGGCCGGTCTGCTCGGCGTCGGCGCGGAAGTGACCGCGCTGGACGTCGTTGCGGTGGAAGGCGAGGACGAACCCTTCGACCACGACGATTTCTTGCTGGAGTAACGCCGTACGTCTGCGATTCCGGCGACCGAATTTTTCATCCGCGACCCACCAAACTAATAGAATTAACTCATTCTGGACAGATACCTCGGACGAAGCAGACGGGGTTCCGCCGAAAGGCCAGTGCTGGAACACTGACCTCGTGTGCTTCGCCAGCTACGAAGCATGTCCGACAACGAACCTTCTCAAGAAAAACGTACCGCCATCAAACAGGTCGGCCTCCGGTTCCGTGGCATCGACGCTGACGACGTTGACAAGGAGCTTCTCGGCTCGATTCACGCCGTCCTCGACGAGCAGGGGTTACCCGTCAGCAGCATCTCGGTCGAACCGCGAAAGCCGTTCGTTCCGCGGCAGTCGGGACCGCATCGACCCTGAACGGGAGCCGAACCGCATTTTTTGTCGCTCGTTCCGCATCGTCGGCGCGGCCGTTTCACGACGCTCCGTCCCCAATCAGTAACGACCATGTGACCCGACGACGAGCATCCGAGCGTGTTCGGGGTAGACGAAGCGGGACGCGGGCCGGTGTTGGGGTCGATGTTCGCCGCGGCGGTGGCTATCGACGACCCCGACGACCTGCCGGACGGCATCGACGACTCGAAGAACCTCTCGCCGGAGCGCCGGGAAGAATTGGCCGCGGCGCTCCGGGCGGACGAGGCCGTCGCGGTCGGCGTCGCGGAAATCACGACGACGCGAATCGACGACCCGGAGACGGACATGAACACGCTGACCGTCGCGGCCCACGGGGAGGCCATCTCCCGAATCGTCTCCGGCGGCGAGCGGGGCATCGTGGACGCCTGTGACACCAGCGAATCGCGGTTCGCCCGGCGTGTCGCGGCGGCAGTCGGTCCCGAGATAACGGTCGAGGCGGAGCACGGGGCGGACGAAACCCACGCCATCGTCGGCGCAGCGAGCATCGTCGCCAAGGTCGAGCGCGACGCCCACGTCGCCCGACTCGCCGAACAACACGGCGGGGTCGGCAGCGGCTATCCGAGCGACCCAAACACCCGCGAGTTCCTCCGCGAGTACGTCGAAGCGCACGGCGAACTCCCGGAGTGTGCCCGGGCGTCGTGGCAGACCAGCAAGGACGCGCTGGCCGCCCGCGAGCAGGCGGGACTCGACCAGTTCTGAGCTATTTTCCGAGGGCCGCCGACACCGCCCGTCGAACCGGCTTCGCCCCCGACGGCGCGAACTCCGAGACGAGATTCGAGACGTCGCGCCGGAACGGGTCCGGGTCGTCCGTCGAGAGGTAGTCGAAGTTGGGGTCGGTGAGCAGCGAACGGAGGACGCGAGCGACTTCCAGCGGGACCGACGGGCGCTCGACGTGTTCGTAGTCGTCGCGGAGGAGGCTGACGAGGTAGACGAGTTCCCCCCGGAGGATGTGACTGCCCGTGCCGACCGTGTAGCCGTAGTCGGGGTTTCGAACGCCGTTCGCCAGTTGGTAGTAGCGGTACGGGAAGTCCACGCCCGCGTGCACCGCGAGTTGGAGCGACCCCCAGAAGCGCGGATTCACTTCGAGCAGTTTGAACCGCTGGTCGCGCGGGTCGCGCCGGAACTCGACCATGGCCGGGCCGTGCCAGTCGAGCGCCGACAGGAGCCGGACGCCGTGCTCGCGGAGCTTCTGCTTCGACACGGATTCGCGGAAGACGCTCGCCCCGCCGGAGTAGGTGTAGCTTCGAATCCGCCGGTGCTGGAACGTGACGACCGGTTCGCCGTGGTCGAACAGGGCGAAAAAGCCGTACTCGGTCCCGTCCGGGATGCACTCCTGTGCGATGGGGACGTGTCCCATCTCGTCGGCGATGCGGTCCGCGTCGGGTTCCTCGGAGAGGAAGCGCACGCCGGGGTACGCGGTTTTGCCGTCCTCCACGCACACCGTGTAGCGGGATTTGACGACCGTTTCGTCGTCCCAGTCGTCCCACTCCGTGAGCAGGGCCGTTTTCGGGGTGGGAACGCCGACTTCCTCCGCCCGTCGGAACAGCCGACTTCGGTCGCGGGCGGACGCCATCGTCTCGGCGTCGGGCCACGGCGTTGCGACGTGTTCGGCGAACGTCGCCCGGTTCTCGGAGAGGACGTAACTCTCGGGTTCCCGGAGCGGGACGATGGTTTCCACGTCCGGGCGCTCGGCGAGCGAGAGCAGGCCGTCCCGGTAGCCGTCGAGGTCTTCGTTCGGCGCGGGGAGGGAGGCGCGCTCGGTGACGTATTTCGACGCGAACGCGGGGGAGTCGGGGGATTCGCCCGCCGCGATGACCGGAATCCGCTTGCGGCCGAGCGACCGGATGCACGCGAGGCTGCTGCCCGCCGCGATGGCCGGGACGACGACGCTCATTCGTCCTCCACCGCGGACAGGAACGCGTCCACCGCGTCCGTGACTTCGCCGTACACGCGGCGGAAGGTGTCCTCGTCGGCGTCGTACGGGTCCTCGATTTCGTACTCCGGGGACGCGTCGAACGACCTGACGAAACACGCCTTCCCGAGCGAATCGGGGTGGTTTCGCTTCAGGTACCAGTAGTTCCACGCGTCCATCAGCAACACGAGGTCGCTCTCCCGGAGGAGGTCCTCGTCCACGCACTGCGAGCGATGGTCGGTCAAATCCACGCCGAACTCGGACGCGACGGTCACGGCGGCGTCGGGACTCGACCGCCCTTCCTTTTCGATGAACCCGGCGGAGCGAACCGCGGAACAGTCGTACTCCGCTTCCTGCAGGCGGTCCCGGAGATAGCGCTCGGCCATCGGGCTTCGGCAGATGTTTCCGAGACAGAGGAAGAGGACCGCGGGTTCGGGCGGAAGCGTTCGCACAGCGTCGGCCGTGTCTCTGGGTTGCGCGTCCGGCCGTAACCGTAGCCGCTCCATCTCCACGGCGAGCCGTCGTTTGCCGTGCTGGAGGTGTTCTAACATCGTCCCCGGTTCGACGCTCTTGCTGTTATAATTGAACCATCGTTTCGGGAGTAGACAGCACCTACAACGGGAACAGGACGCGATTACGACTAACGCGACGATAACTCGCACAAAAAAGACCGCCACTGACGACCGAGTTCGTCAGCAGAAGGAGTCACAGCCTTCGTGGATACAGCACCCGCTCGTCGTCGTGACGCAGTTTCCGGCCTTGTAGCCGGTGATAGAGCAGTCGAGGAGCTGACAGCACTGGACCTCGGTCTGGTAACAGCCGCAGACACTGTTCTCCGTACAACCGCAGTCGTCCGACGGATTGTGGTTACAGTCGCCGTACCAGCTCGTATCGCAGTTTCGCTGGACGGTCACGCCATCGTCGTTCGTCGTGATGACCTTCGTCGGCTCGTCGTCGGCGTCGGGTTCGACCAGCGCGAAGCTGCGGTCGACGTGGGGTTCGACCATGATGCGCAGTCTGCGGTCCGAGAGGCGCTTGATAATCTGGACCTGCGCCGTCGCCGTCCCCTTGTGGTCGTAGGAGAGGACGATGACGCCGTTGTCGACCCTGCTGCTGTCTTGATGGGGAAGTACTTCGTCGATGCCGAGCGAGTCCACGCTCGCATCCTCCAACAGTCCGCGGTCAGAAAGCGCACGCAACAGCTCCCCACCGGTCGCTCGAACCGCCTTGCGGGCGACCGCCGGTGATTCGTGTTTCTTTGCGATCGAATTGAGCCGCTCCTTGGTCGGCGTCAGGTCGGGCTCCGCCGACGTGACGTTCGAAATCAGCGGCAGGGCAGCGAGCGACGCGGCGAGTCCCCCCGACGAACGGAGGAATCCACGTCGCTTCGTTTCCGTCTCGCGCGCCGATTCGTGAACGTCTCGGAGCACATCGCTTCGTCTGATATCGTCGTCGGAATCTCGTTGCATCGCAACTCCAGATGGATACCGCACCGATATAAATTCATAGTCTAGATATCTTTATTTTAGTATATTTCTAGGAAATATAGAAGGTCGTATCAACCGCTCACCGACGTGGCGCTCGATTCGACCGAAGGTACCGCTCAGAAACTCGGATGGGCTCGAAGAGAAAACAGCGACCGATTCGATAGCCGACGGTTATTTGTCCGTCAGCAGGTAGCGGAGGATGTCACCGTAGGCCGGTCGCGTGACCAGCACACCGATGAGCACGCCGAGGATAGTGATGATAGCGAACCCTTGCAGGTCGCCGAGTCCGAGCACCGCCAACGGACTCATGGCGATGATGGTCGTCGCGGCGGCGGCCCCGATGACCCAGAACGCCTTGCGGAAGCGCGACTGGAAGACGCGCGAGGAGTTGACGTCCCCTTCGCTCATCACCTCGTCGGCGATGATGATGAGGTCGTCCACCCCGGTCCCGATGACCGCGATGAACCCGGCGATGTGCGAGAGGTCGAGCGGGAGTTTCACCGCGGCGGCGAACCCGAGCAGGATGAACACCTCGGAGAGGGCGGTCAGAATCATCGGCAGCGCGACCTCGCGCTTTCCGTAGCGGAGGAAGACGACGCCGCTGACCGCGAGCACGGCCGCGATACCGGCGATGAGGGAATCGACTTTGAACTGGCTCGCGAGACTCGGCTGGAGGTAGGTCGTGGTCCCCTCCTGCGTGTCGAGTGCCGCCGGAAGCGCACCCGCTTGCAGGTTGATCTGCAGACGGCGCGCCTCGGAGGCGTTGGAAGCGGTAATTCTGAACGTCGGGTTGTTTTTGAATTCGCCGCTTTTGACGGACGGGGCGAGGTTCCTCCCCATTCCCGCACCGTAGACTACGCGGCCGTCCGTGACCGTGTAGAGGCAGTATCCCGCCTTGTCGGCGGACTGTTGCGGATAGTTACAGGCGAGGATGCCCTGCGAACTCGTGAAGCCCTTCTCGTTCATCACGCGGACGAACTTGTTCGCGGACTCGTCGGAGAGCGAAACGGAGACGCCCCACCGATTATCGGTACCGGCTTGTTGTGCGGGTCCGACGTTGGAGATTCCCTGCTGGGTGAACAGCGTCGTGTTCGCCTGCGTCCCGTTGCCGGTCGGGTAGTGAGCGACGATAGAGACCTTCCCGCGCTTCGTGACCAGACTCTCCATCTGGGACTGGTTGGCGTTTGGCATCTCGATTTGGATGAAATGCCTGCCGTTCGCCGCCGTGACCTGCTGGACGCGACCCCCGGCGAGTCCCGCCTTGGAGATCTTATCGCTCAGCGTGCGAACGATATTGTCGCGCGTCTGTGCGGTCACGCCTTCGCGGACGGTTTCGTACTCGATGTTCGCACCGTCCAGCGCCGACTTGACCTGTTCGGTGGTCACGTTGTCCGAGAAGACCTCGACGGTGCTCTGGGTTTTCGTGGTTCGAATCGCCACGTCGGACTGACTGACGCCGGGAATGCCCCCGGCGACGGCCTTCTGGATGTCCGTTCGGGACGTTCCGTTCGGTGCGCTCACTTGCTCGGCCGTGACGCCGTTGACGGGCGCGCGAATTCGCGTCCCGCCCGCCAGTTCGAGACCGTACTTCAGGTTGGTCGGGCCGGAACTGGACGCGGCGAGGTTGGCGTTTCCGCCGCTTCCGCCCTGCGGGACGAACAGCGCGAAGGCGCTTCCGAGCAGGAGGACGAGAAGCAGGCCGACGCGCCATTGGTCGCGCATGCTCATCGTCCCACCCCCTCGTACTTGTACCAGCGAAGGAGGCTCAGATTGAGCATGTACGTGTTCATCAGGTCGGTCGCCAGTCCCATCACGAGGACGACGCCGATGGCCGTGAGCAGGCCGATTTGGAAGATGAACGCCACGATGGTCATCACCGCCATCGCGGCGAGCGACGTGACGGTCATCGTCACACCCGTCCGCATCGCGCGGTAGGTGCTCTCGTAGAAGCCGCCGGACCGCCGGAGGACGTGGTTGTTGAGCAGGATGTCCGAGTCCACGCTATATCCGATGAGCATCAGGAGCGCGGCCACGGTCCCCAGCGAGAGTTTGATGCCGAACAGGTTCATCAGCGCGACCGGAATCACGATGTCGCTGAATGCGGAGAGCACGACCGCGATAGAGGGAACGAACGACCGGAACATGAGGAAGACGATGATGCTCATGCCGACGAACGCCGCGACGATGCCGTAGAGTGCGAGTTGTTGGGCGCTCGACCCGAAACTCGCCGACGTACTCTGAATGGAGAGCACGTCGTATCCGAGGTCCTCCGCTTGCGACGTGAGCGAGTTCGTATCAGTGTCTTGGAACGTGACGATATAGACGTTGTTCGAAGACTGCGCCGGAGTCACCGACGCGACCTCGGAATCGAACGAGGTTGTGATCTGCTGTTGCGATGCAGTCGTCTGGATTCTCATTTCGGTTCCGCCCGTAAAATCGATACCCGGTGTCACTGGTGCGCCGGTGGCGGCATACCAACCGGCGATGACAAGCAACGCCAGCACGAGAATAGCGAGGGGAACCCCCGCGAGTTGCCGATTCGAGTACCGGGTGTAATCGACCTCCGGTACTTGAAACTCTACCATATCCGTTGGGTGCGGGGCGACCCTGAATAAGCCTTCTTAATTACTACGGCCGAAGAGGTCACGCGAAACCGAAGGAAGGGCGGCAAAAATCGGACGAAGGCATAATTATCCTCGGTCCCTATCCTCCACTATGTCGGTGGAAAAGACGAACGCAGCGAACGACTCGGCGACGACGGTCGTCGTCTCGTATCCCGAGGACCTGAGCAACTGGGGTCGGTTTCAGGTCGGAACGAGGTATTTCAAAGCGTACCTCCGGAAGACCAAGGGTCAACTCCACGAGGGAGACACGTGGAACGAGTTCCTCGACGTGGGGTGTTGTGGAAACACGCTCGACGTACCGCTCCGCGTCGAGCGCATCGAAGGCGGTGATCGAATGGGACCCGAGACGGACATAGAATACGAGGTGCGGGAGGCCTGTGGGATTAAGGGCGGCTGGCAGGTACAGAGCGCGGACGGACCGAACGAAGTGTAGAACCGTTCGCCGAGCAGTCAGAACTGTTCATCGAGAAACGCCTCGACGCGCTCGCGCGTGGGGGCCGTTCGCGCCCCGGACGCCATCGAAGTCAGCGCGCCGCAGGCGTTGGCGAACTCCAGCGCTTGTTCGTAGTCGTGCGAATCGAGTAGAGTGGTGATGAACCCGGCCGCGAAAGCGTCGCCAGCGCCGGTCGAATCGACCGATTCGACGACGAACCCGGGATGGGTGTAAACGCCGTCGGTCGTATCGACCCGCGCGCCCTTGCGTCCGTGCTTGATGACGACGACCCGGCCGTGTAGCTCCGACGACGGGTGTTCCAAATCGCTGTCCAAAATGGTCGCCGCTTCGCGGTCGTTCAGGAAGACGATATCCGAGTAGGCCAACGCCCGCGAGAAGTCCCGTTCGCCGAGACGACGGCCGGGGTCGAAACTCACTGACATGTCCGCCTCGGTGGCGATTCGAGCGAGTTCGGCCGCCGTGTCCGGGCGCTGGCTGGTCAGGTGGAGGTGTTCCGCCGACCTGACGTACTCGGAGTCGATGTCCTCGGGCGAGATGATTTCGTTCGCTCCCTCGTTTCCGAGCACCATCACCTCGCCGCGTTCGTCCACGATGAGGTACTTCGTCGTGGTCTCGACACCCGCGACTTCGATGACGTGCGTGCAGTCCACCCCGACGCTCGTGAGTTCGTTTCGAACCAGCAAGCCGTGTTCGTCGGAGCCGATGCTCCCGACCAGCCCGGTCGAGACGTCCATCCCCGCGAGGGCGGCGGCGACGTTCGCGGCACTGCCGCCGCCGGAGCGCCGCTGTGAGGAGATACGGGCTTCGCCGTCGGGGTCGGGGAGGGCGTCCACTCTGAGCGTCACGTCCCAGTTGATGTGGCCCGCGGTTACGACTCGAACCATAGCACACTCCTAAAGCGGTTCGTGGGCGGCATATCCCTCTTGTTACCCCGCAGTAGTAAAAAATCCTGACGACTTTCTCCGTGGCCGGGAACGTGACGACTCACGGGGAGTATCGTAGAAGTCTATTTCCCGTCCCGGAATCGAAACGCGGCGTGGGCCCTCGATGGAGAACAGTCCAGTTGGCTACGAGAATCCCTATCAGCCCGTGACCGCGAACAGGATGAGGTTGTGCGCGCCCGGCCCCAGTCCGACCGCCGCGACGACGCCGAGCAGGAGGTAGCCCTCGGTCGGTTCGCTGGAGACGTAATCCGCGAATAGCAGGACGACGAACTCCGCGATGGCGAGTTTCACGACGACGAACAGCCACCCGACGCCGAACGAGTCCGCCGTCGGGAGCGAGTGGGCGATTTCGAGGATGGCTTGCGAGAGCGGCGTGCGCTCGCCGAAGCCGAGCACGTCGATACCGACCGCGGTCGAGACGGAATCCAAGGCGTGGGCGAACAGCGTGAGGACGCCGACCGCTCCCGTGATGATGGCGACGTCGGGATAGAAGAACTGGGTCGCCGCCCAGAGGAGTCCGGTCAGAATCACCGCGACGACGAGCGCCACGAACGGCCAGAACAGGCGGAGACTGTCGTGCTGGACGCCGTACCAGAGTGCGACGAGGAGGACGACCGCGACGCCCACGAGCCCGGTACCGGCGAGCACACGGGGAACGGGGGCTCGGAGACGATGAATCGAGAGCAACCAGACGGCCCCGGCTACGGCGAACGTCGTGAGATAGACCGCGGGAGTCCCGAAGAACGGGAGGAAGACGTCCGGAATCGGCGATTCCGGGAGTTGATACAGCGCGTTCAGCCCCGCACCGACGACCATCCACGGCGCGAGCGACACGACGGTCCGCTCCGAGATGGTCGGTTCCGAACGCCAGAGCAGCCAGATGACGACACCGACCGCCAGCAAAAGCGGGAGAAGATACGAAATGGGGGGGAACGCGAACCCGTCCGGCAGTACCATACACCGACACGCGAACGGAGGTATGGAAAGGTTTGCGGTCTGTGTGCTCCCTTCGTGCCGACCGCTCGGCTCCACTCGCCCCCTCGCTGCACTCCCCGCGTGTGTCACGTCAGGCGCTACGAACCACCGACGGCGAGCGCACCGCGTTACGAATCCTCGTCCGGGGCATCGTCACCGGGCGACTCCATCTGGTCGAGAAAGGATTCCAGCCGCGGAGACCCGATGTATCGAACGTCGTTTTCCTCGTCGTCGTACCCGATGAGGCCGAGGTCGTGGAGTTTCGGGAGGTGGATGTGGTGCAGTCGTTGGCGCAACCGCTTTTCGGAGGGGTCGTCTCCGGTTCCCTTCGACTGGAGAGCGTCGATCAGTTCTGCGACCGAACACCGATCTTCGGGGATGGACGACAGGTGAGAGAGAATCCGGCGCCGATACGGTTCGGCCGTGATGTCCATGATGTCGTCCACCGACAGCGCGGAACGTCGCCGAGAGTCGGAGTTCACCATCGTGTATCTATGTCTACGCTAGCGGATGGTTTCTGTTCAAGGGTCTGCTTGTTCGAACAATACATTTATAAGCGAGATCGGTCGTGACAAGTCATTCATGCTTGTTGCCGTCGTCCGCTCCCAAAAGCGTCTGTTCGAGGAGGGACTCGTTTCCGCGACGAATCCGCTCGGACAGCGCCTGTTGGCTGATGTCCAGTTCCGTCGCCAACTCGTCGAGGGTCACACGACTCGGCGTGGAGAAATATCCCCGTTGGAGTGCGAGGAGCAACGCCTCCCGTTGTTCCTCGGTCAGCGACAGGGGCGGTCGATTTTTCCCGACTTCCCTGAGCGTATAGATGCGACCGAGGGTGTACTCGACGTCGTTTTCGAGGCTGTAGTTGTGGAACTCGGAGAGGTCGTCGTACGACGGAAAGAGCAGTTCGAACGACCAGTCCTCGTCGTCGTAGCCTTCCGCGGTTCTGATGATGCTGTTCGTCTCCTGTAACCCTTCGAGGAAGGCTTCGTCGGGAATCTCCCAATCCATTAGATAGAGAACGCGGTCGTCCACGCGGTCGAGTTCCGTGAGGTCGTTGACGTACGACCCGTCACGTACCCGCGTTTCGAAATCCGACAGGTCGTCCCCCCACGCCCAGAAAACCGGAACGACGCGCGGGCCGACCGGAACGACGCGCTCGAACTCGATGTGGATGTCCGTTCCCGTGGTCAGGAGGTCCCCGAGCGGAAAGCTCTTCGACTGGAGGGTGAGTTCTGCAATGACAGCCATGGTACCGTTCCCTTTAGCACTGCTACCGACTTAACGACTCGGCGGAATCCGTTCCGTTCGGTGGTGCTCCGCCCGTGGAGAAGAGCATCGACTCGGGTGAATCAGTCGCGTCAGGATCGTTCGTCCCACGGTTCACCGTTCTGTTGGTCCCCGAACAGCTCGCGCATCAGCGTCACGATGCTCTCCGGCGGAAACTGTCCGCGTTCGGTGACGATGGCGTCCACGTATCGCGGCGGCGTCACGTCGAACGCCGGGTTCTCGACGCGCACGTCGCCCACCGCCTCGCGTTCCGCGTCGGGGAGGACCTCCCGCTCGTCTCGCATCTCGATTTCGACGGTGTGGCCCGTCATCGTCCCCGGATGGAGTTTCAGCGTCTGTGCGGCGACCATGATGGGAACGCCGCGTTCGCGGGCGTTGACGGCCAATCCAGACGTGCCGATCTTGTTGATGACGCTCCCGTCGGCGGCGATGGAGTCCGCGCCGACGAGAACGTGGTCCGCGTCGTTCAGATACCGTCGGGCCGCGTTGTCCACGATGAGGGTAACGGGCACGTCCCAGTCGCGCAGTTGGCGGGCGGTGATGTGGCCTTGCTTCCGTGGTCGGGTTTCCTTCACGATGGCGCTGATATCCTTGCCGTCGTTCAGCGCGTGGCGGACGCAAGAGAGCGCGTCAGTCGAGTGACAATGGGTCATGATGGTGTCGCCGTCGCGGAGGCGGTTCGCGCCGATTTGCCCGAGGTTGTCCTGCGCTTGGTCGAGTTCCCGACGGAACTCCACGACGGTCGCCACGATGCTGTCTCGCAGTTCCGCCACGGTGTTCCCTTCCATCCCCTGCAAGACGTAGCGCAGGGCGTTCGGGAGGCTCACCGCGGTCGGCCGGGTTTCGTGGAGTCGCCGGGCGGCGGCGCGAATCTCCGCCCGGAACTCCTCCGGGGTGTCGGCCTCGCTGGCTTGCGCCTGCTCGCCGATGGCCGCGGCCGCCGCGTCGGCGATGGCCGCCGCGCCGCGGATCTCCATCTCGGCGATGTCGTCCGCGACGGCGGTGACGGCGGGCGTGATAGCAGGGTCGTTCATGTGAACCCCTACGACTATCGGAGTGAAAAAGATAGTCCGGCGGAAATTCTACGGTGGCGGCAGTTGCACGGGAAACATGGACCTCGACACGCCGATAGCCGCCTCGGAGTCGGTGATGCGCGTCGCCGAACTCGTCGCCGCCTATCTGCTCGTCGGCCTGTTCGTCGTCGGCCTCCTCGATTTCGGGTTCCTCGCGCTCTCTTTTCTTCGCGCCGGTCGTGCGACCGACCCGCGAACCCTCATCGAACTGGTCGATATCGTGTTGCTGTTGTTCATCGTCGCCGAAATCTATCGGACGGTCATCGCCTACGTGGAGTCCGAGGGCGAAGTCGGCGTCGTGCGAGCGACGGTTTACGCGGGCATCATCGCGCTGGTCCGCAAGGCAATCACGTTCCAAATCGACGGCTATTCGTCGGTCACGAACGCCGCCATCGCCGCCGGGTCGTACACGCTGTTGCTCGTCGGACTCGGGACGGTGCTGTGGGTCGTGTCCCGACGATAGCGGGATTTTTACCGGGGCGGGCCATCCTCCCCGCTATGAACGAATCAGAACTCGCTGCAAAAATCGACCACACGGTGTTGGGACCGGAGACGACCCTCGCGGACGTGGAAGCCGTGCTCGATGACGCCGAGGAGTACGGAATGAACGCCTGCATCCCGCCGTGCTACGTGGCGGAGGCCGCCGAGTACGCCCCGGACGTGACGCTCGCAACCGTCGTCGGGTTCCCGCACGGCCAGCACGCGACCGACGCCAAGCGCGACGAAGCGGTCGGCGCGTGGGACGACGGCGCGGACGAACTGGATATGGTCATCAACGTCGGGCGACTGACGGCGGGCGACCACGACGCGGTGCGGGCGGATATCGAGGAAGTCGTCGCCGCCGTCCCGATTCCGGTGAAGGTCATCATCGAGACGGCGCTCCTCACCGACGAGGAGAAACACGACGCCTGCCGATTGGCGAAGGAGGCGGACGCGGCGTTCGTCAAGACTTCCACTGGATTCGCGGACGGTGGCGCGGAAGTCGAGGACGTGGAACTGATGGCCGAGTACCTCCCCGTCAAGGCGAGCGGCGGCATCGGCGATTACGAAAAAGCGAAGGCGATGCTCGACGCCGGTGCCGAGCGCATCGGCGCGAGCAGCGGCGTCGAAATCGTCGAGGATTTCCGCGGATAGGGTCCTCGGATGGGTCCGCGGGAGGTCACCCGCGGACCGTCCCGTTTCAGTCGTCGTCGCTCGGTTGCGGACTGGGCGTTCCCTCGCGTGCGCTGCTCATCCACCCGTCGATGTGGCTCGCCACGTAATCGCGGCCACCCCAACCGAAGGAGACGCCGACGCCGATGGCGATGGCGGCCGCGAGGCCCCACGCCAGGGCACGCGCGAAGACGTACAGGATGCCGACGCTGATGCCCATCGTGTCCAACCCGATGACGATGGCGGTGAAGTACAGGAACATCCGAGTTCCCGTGGCGAACCAGACCGTGTAGTCGGTGTGGGTCGCCGCGCGAGTTCGCATGATGGCGTCGCCGATGAAGTCGGCCACGATGAACCCCAGGATGATGACCAACAGTCCGGCGATAAGCGCTGGCAGGTACGACACCGCCGTTGCGACCCACAACGATAGTCTGGGGATGGCGAGCACGTTCGCTGCCGCGAGGATGGCGAGCGCGTAGACGAACCACGCGGCTAGTTTGCCGAACGCACTAGCGACCGACCCTTCGGTTCCCCCGAGCATCCGCCCGAGCGGCGTGTCGAGGACCATCCTGTCGAGTTCGATTCGGTCCGAAACCCGGCGGACGACGGCCGCCGCGCCGCGGCCGATGACCCACCCGATGAGCAGGACGACGACCGCCCCGACCAGTCGCGGCAGGAACGCGACGAACCCCGTGAGGGGGTCTTGGACCCACGGTGGAAGCCCACCTGCTTGTAAGACGGTACCGGTGAAGATATCGTGCTGTGTCATGTTCGTTTCTCTCCCCACGCAGGCGCGTGGTTCATCACATATGCTTGGACTACAGCCAGTTTGTTGTTGGCCGCCTAAATCGGGGACGTGGCGAAGTAACGGCGAATGAGTTCGGCACCATTCCGCGGCCGTTACTGTTCGAAAGAAGGAACACGTTTCGAGGAGGTGGCAGAAATCGAACAATCGAAACGAAAACGAAAGACTCCGGAAAAGTCAGCTTTCTCCCCGAATTCAACCCCCTCCGGGTCCGAGGATACGAACCATTACCGTCAACTGCGGGACCGATGACAGGATTCGCCGGGAACTCACTCCTCTCGGAGCGCGTACAACATCGGCGCGTTGTCGCTCGAATCGGTGGCGGCGAACAGCGTTCCATCCGCGACGGCGAAGGCGTCCCGAATCCGTCCGTCGAGACGGAGTTTCCACCGCTTCGCGCCGAATCGGGTGTCGCCGACGCCGGACCCGCCGTTCGTTTTGATGCCGTACACGGTCCCGCTTCCGTCACCGACGTAAACGGTATCCCCCGCGACCGCCGGTGAACACGAACTGGTGTCCGTCAGTCCGAACGACCAGCGGGACTCCCCGGAGTCGGCGTCGATGGCGTGAAGTTTGTCGCCCGTGACGCCGAAAATCGTCCCGCCAGCGATGGCGAGGTGCGTCGAAACGTTGCCACCGCGTTCCGTCTTCCACTTCGTGCCGCCCGCCCCCGCGTTGGTGTCGAGACAGAACACCTGTCCCTTGAAACCGGGGACGTACAGCGACTGCTCGACGAGCGTCGGCGCGGCAGTGATGATACTCGGGAGTTTCCGCCGCCACATCCGGCCGCCGTTCGTGGCCGAAAAGGCGTACACCTCCCCCCAGTACGTCGTGGCGAACAGCGTTCGGTCGTGGGCCACCGCCAGCGGCGCGTCTATCTCCCCGTACGCCTGCTGTCGCCAGCGCTCCTCGTTCTCCTCCAAATCGAAGCAGTGAATCCAGCCGTCGCTCGTCCCGACGAACAGCGACTCGCCGTCGGAATCGAGCCGCGGCGAACCGGAGACGTAGCCCGTGGTCTCGAACATCAGTTGTTTCGTTCCCGATTTCACGTCCACCGCCGTCACCGATTCGTCGGGGCCGCTCACGTAGGCGGTTCCGTCCCTGACGGTCGGTGCCGACCAGATGTTTCCGTCGCCCGGGGGTTCGTACTCCCAGCGTTGCGTTCCGTCCGCCGCGTCGTAGCAGACGAGCTTCTTCGCGTCCGGGACGAAGACCCGGTCGGCGGCGGCGACCGGCGGCCCGGTCGTCATCCCGAGGCGCGTCTTCCACGCTATTTTCGGGGTTGAACGCGGGCCGTGGCCCTTCGGATTGTAGCCGGTGTTCACCCCGTCGTGTCCGGCCGTCGGCCAGTCGGGTCGGTCACCCGCTGCGTAGGCGGCGTCGTCCGACCGCGATTCGGTGGACGCACAACCAGCGGTCGCGGTGATGGTCGCGGTAGTGCCGAGGGCGGCGAGAAAATCCCGCCGTGATGGAGAGCGCATTACACCCGCTTCCCAATAGGAAATAATAAGCTTTCTTCACGATTCGTCGCGCGCTTCTCGCACGGTTTGGCACACAACCGTCGCCCTTTTGCCCGCGTAGCCGAAATCGAGGAGTGAATGGCCCGGTATCACATCGAAACGTACGGCTGTACCTCGAATCGCGGCGAGAGTCGCCAGATAGAGTCCGCACTGCGCGACGCTGGCCACTACCGCGTCGAGGGTCCCGAGCAGGCCGACGTTGCGATAATGAACACATGTACTGTCGTGGAGAAGACGGAGCGGAACATGGTTCGCCGGGCGAAAGAACTGCAATCGGAGACGGCGGACCTCATCATCACGGGGTGTATGGCGCTGGCGCAGGGCGACGAATTCCGAACCGAGGACGTGGACGCCCAAATCATGCACTGGGACGACGTTCCGACGGCGGTCACGAACGGCGAGTGTCCGACCCCCGGACCGGGCGTCGAACCCGTGCTGGACGGCGTGGTCGGCATCCTGCCCATCGCCCGCGGCTGTATGTCCGACTGTTCGTACTGCATCACGAAGCACGCGACGGGCAAAATCGACTCGCCCTCCGTCGAGGAAAACGTCGAGAAGGCCCGCGCGCTCGTTCACGCGGGTGCGAAGGAACTCAGGATTACCGGACAGGACACCGGCGTCTACGGCTGGGACCGCGGCGAGCGGAAACTCCACGTCCTGCTCGACCGCATCTGCAACGAAATCGAGGGCGACTTCCGGGTCCGCGTCGGCATGGCGAACCCGAAGGGCGTCCACGGCATCCGCGAGGAACTCGCGCAAGTGTTCGCCGAGAACGACGAACTGTACAACTTCATCCACGCGCCAGTCCAGTCCGGGTCGAACGACGTGCTCGGTGACATGCGCCGCCAGCACCAGGTCGAGGAGTACGTGGAAATCGTCGAAACGTTCGACGAGTACCTCGACTACTGGACGCTCTCGACGGACTTCATCGTCGGCTTCCCGACCGAAACCGACGACGACCACGAACAGAGCATGGCGCTCCTCCGCGAGACGCGCCCCGAGAAGCTGAACGTCACCCGCTTCTCGAAGCGCCCGAACACCGACGCTGCGAAGATGAAGGGTCTCGGCGGCACCAAGAAAAAGGAGCGCTCCAAGGAGATGTCCGAACTCAAGATGGACATCGTGGGCGCGGCCTACGACGAGATGGTCGGCACCGAAAAGCGCGTCATGGTCGTCGAGGAGGGCACCGGCGATTCCGTCAAGTGCCGCGACGAGGCCTACCGCCAAATCATCGTCCAGAACGCCACCGAACACGGCATCGAACCCGGCGACTTCCTCGACGTGGAAGTCACCAGCCACCAGACCGTCTACGCGTTCGGAACGCCGGTCTGAGGAACAGAGCCATTCTGAAACGATGTTTTTCGAAAGCCGATTTTGAGAGAGTTTCGTGGAATCGAGTTATCCATTCTGGCGTGTGCTGGCGGGACGACGAGGACATCTCGTCCGAGTCGCCCCGGTGAAGCGCTCGAGGGATGAGCGAAGCGAATCGGTTGGGGAGGGTGTGGTTGTCGCGGTGCTGTTGCGGTTTCATTGACGTCTGTATTTGTAGTCACAGAAAAACCAACACCACCTCGTAGCGAGTGGACGGGGGCTTTCGAGAACGATTCTTCGTCATCGAAACCATCAGCAACGGACCCACCAGAACGAGACCGAAGGAGACAGTTTCGGGACAGTCACAGACAGAAAACATATACCCGGATACGTAAAATTCGTGACCGATGCCCTCCAACCGACGCCAACTCCTCGCCACGGTCGGCGCGCTGTCCGCCGGACTCGCGGGCTGTCTCGGCGAGAGTCCGGGCGGGACCGGAAGCCAATCGTCCGTACCGACCGACACCGAGACCACATCGACCGACACCACGGACGAATCGACGACCGGCGACGTCCCGCCCGACACGACCACCGCCGAAAACGCCTCCTTTTCCCTGCCGGAGTCGTCGGTGAAGTCCCTCGGCGAGGTGCGCGTTGCCGTTGCAAACCCGACCGTCGGAAAGGCGATTACCTACGAGTCCATCATGGGTTCGGGTGGGGTGCTACAGTCGGACGGAACGCAGTTCGTCGTCGCC
Organism: Haladaptatus paucihalophilus DX253; assembly: GCF_000376445.1. Classification (NCBI taxonomy): domain Archaea; kingdom Methanobacteriati; phylum Methanobacteriota; class Halobacteria; order Halobacteriales; family Haladaptataceae; genus Haladaptatus; species Haladaptatus paucihalophilus. The sequence goes on from NZ_AQXI01000001.1 coordinate 1,319,561, forward strand.
GAGGTGCAGAGCCAACAGGGGAACGCGGTCGATGCCGGAGGCGACCCGGCGTACGACGCCTTCGAACTCGTCGCGGACGGGAAGACGTATTCGGCGGTCGAAATCGAGGACCGGACGACGGGTGCGTACACGAGTTCGCTCGCCGAACGCGGCGACATCCGGTACGGAAACACGTATGCCATGGCCGCCGGGACGGTCGGCTGGCTGGCGTTCGAACCGCCGTCGCCGCTCGAGGCGAGCGAGGCCGCGATTCGCTGTCGGTACGGCGGCGAGACGGCGGAGTGGGAGCTTTCGGACGATGCGGTAGCGACGCTCGGCCGACCGGCGCCGACGTTCGAACTCGAATCGTTCGACGCGACGGTCGAGCAGTACAGCGTGGACCTGTCGTTCGTGGTGAAAAACGTCTCGGAAAACGACGGTCGATTCCTCGCCGCGCTCTACTGGCCGACGACCGGCATCGCCGACGATGACGAGTCCACGATAATCGAGCGCGCCGTCGCGGCGGGCGAGCGCGTCGAGTGGTCGGGGTCGTTCGACACGGAGTACACCGACGGCGTGGTGACGACCCGCCTCGACGGGGCTGTCAGTGACAAAATCGAAGTCGATCTCGGAGACTAAGACGCGGCACGATTCTCGGAGCGGTCAGACCATCACTTCGAGACGTATATCGTTCCCGTCATGCCCGCGCTCTCGTACGGGGCGCTGTAGAACTCGTATTTTCCGGGCACGTCGAAGGTGTGCGTGTAGCGATACTCCGCGTCGTAGACCCTGCTCATGCCGCCGGGCGTGCCGGTCCAACTCGCGTCGTGGGGCTGGTCCTCCACGACGATGTTGTTCCCGTCCGTCTCCCAGACGAACGTGACTTCCGTTCCCGCGGGAACGACGAGCGGGCGCTCCGTTCCGGGCGTGAACGTCCGGTCGCCGTCGAGACCGACCCGAACGGGGAGGTCGGCCGTCGTCGCGTGGTCTTCGGGAATCGTGGGTCCGCCGGTTTCGCTCCCCTTCCCATCGTCTTCGATTCCTTTCCTGTCGGGGTCGGTTCCCGTTCCGTCTTCGGTTCCGTTCGTACCTTTTCCGTCCTTCGTGACGGTGATGCTGCCGACCATGCCCGCCGCTCGGTGGGGGTTGCAGTAGTAGTCGTACGTTCCGGGTACGTCGAAGGTGTAGGTGTAGCGATAGCCCTCGTTGTAGATTTTGGTGTCCGCGCCGGGCGTGCCGTTCCAGTCCGCGCCGTCGGGTTGGTCTTCCACGACGATGTTGTGGTTGTTCCCTTCCCACTTCCACGCGACCGTCGTTCCGGTGGTGATTTCGAGGTCGTCGGGGTCGAACGTCAGGTCGCCGCCGGGACCGACGACGACGGTGACGTCGGCGGGTGAGTCGTCCGACTCCGACCCGGAGTTTCCGTCCGCCAAACAGCCGCCGAGAGAAGCACCGACGAGCACGGTACCCGTCGCTTTCAACATCGCTCGTCTGTCGAAGATGGAGGTCATAGCAGTACGCTCGAAACTACTAATTCACGGTAGAAAAGACCGATACCCGATTCCCGAGGGATGAAAAGCGTGCGGAATGCTCTCACTCCGACAGTTCCTCACGGCGTTCCGCATCCTCCGGAATCGTCGTCTCCGCCAGTCGGTCGGCCTCGGTGTCGGATTTCCACTCGCCGAGTTCCTTCGGGTCAACGTGGATGAACACGTCGTCCACCTCCGGGATATCCCGAATGGACCGGATGACGTCGGTTTCGATGTTGTGGGCTTCGATGAGCGTTCGGTCGCCCTCGACCTCGATGTGCATGCTCACGTCGATTTCGGGGCCGACGTAGTGGGCAACGACGTCGTGGACGCCCTCCACGTCGGGGTTCGAGAGCGCCCGCCGGACGATTGTCGCGCGGAGGTCTTCCGGCGGTGCCCGCCCGACCAGATAGTCAACGTTGTCACGGACGATCTCCCACCCGGTGTAGAGGATACCGAACGAGACGACTCCCGCCGCGAGCGGATCGAGGATGGGCAGTCCGATTCGACCGCCGAGAACGCCGACCAGCGCCGCCCCGGCCGTCAAAATGTCGTTTCGGTTGTCCAGTCCGGCCGCGATTACGGCGGGCGAGTTGACCGCCTCGCCGATTCGCAAGCAGTAGCGGAAGAGGGCGTACTTGACGACGCCGCTCCCGACGAGGACGCCCACGGCGAGGTAGCTCGTCGTCGTCGTGATGTCCCCGGAGAAAATCGCACTCGCGGCTCGGTAGAGCACCAAGCCACCCGCCGCGAACACGCCGAGCGCGACGAACAATGAGACGAACGGCTCGATTCGCTCGTGACCGTGCGGGTGCTCGAAGTCCGGCGGTTGCGTCGTCAGGTACAGTCCCGCGAGGACGACGAGACTGTAAATCGCGTCCGAGAGGCTGTTGATGGCCTCGGACCCGACCGCGAGGCTCCCGGTCTGAAACCAGACGCCACCCTTGGCGAGCGCTAAGATGAGGTTCGCCGTGAGGATGACGGCACCCGCGGTCCGAATCGCCCCCGCCCGGTTCATCGTCCGTAGTTGGACCGCCCGCCGTATGGGTATATCGGCGACCCCCGGAAGACCCCGCTCAGTCCACGAACGACACCGCCGAATCCGCGTCCGGAACGGTCGCGCCGTCCTGTTCGGCGAACGCGGCGTGGAGTTTGTCGTAGGTGTCGTCGAGTCCTTCCACGATGACCTTCGTGTCCGAGATGACGGGCATGAAGTTCGTGTCGCCGGTCCAGCGCGGGACGACGTGCGTGTGGAGGTGGTCGATGGAACCGCCGCTTCCCTCGCCGATGTTCAGCCCGGCGTTGAAGCCGTCGGGCGAAAACGCCGCTTCCATCGCGTCGAACGTTCGCTGTTTCATTCGCGCGTGACCGAGCAGCGTTTCCTCGCCGAGCGCCGCGTAGTCGCGTTCGTGCTCGTTCGGGATGACCATCACGTGCCCCGGATTGTACGGGTAGTTGTTCAGCATGACCACCGCGTGGTCGTTCCGCGCGACGACGAGGTGTTCCCGGTCGTCGTCCCGCTTCGGGAAGGCACAGAAGACACAGCCTTCGAACTCCTCGTCGGTGTCGCGTTCGACCCACTCCATCCGCCACGGTGCGAAGACCTGTTGCATACCCGCATGTCGCATGGCTCCGGTTTAGGTTTTCAGACTCGCGGCGCGGCCGCCGAAATCGGTTCGTCGCTGGTACGTCCGGGCGGGGACCTCGAACCCGCGCCAGCGCACCATATCGTCCGGTTTCCCGAATGAACGCTCCTCGCCTCACTTAAAAATGGATACGGACGGTTCCGATGTCCTCGACTCGTCGAGAAACCGGCGTTATGGCCCGTTTAACTCGTGCATAACCGCGTCGAAAGGGGGTCTTACCGCGTCTCTCATCGCCGATTGCCACCCTGTGACGGGGTTTCAGCCGAATGACGCGACAACAGTATCTTTTCAAACGATGGCTTCGGAGAGGGGCATAACGAATGTATCTCATCATCGTCGGTGCGGGCGACATCGGCTCGCAGCTCATCAGCATTGCGACACAGAACAGCAACGACGTGGTGGTAATCGAGAAGGACGCGGAGCGGGCGGAACGCGCCTCGATGGAGTTCGACTGCCTCGTCCTCAACAACGACGCGACCATCCTCGATACGCTGGAGGAAGCGGGTGCCGAACGCGCGGACGCGCTCATCAGCACGACCGACCAGGACGCGACGAACATCATGGTCAGCCTGCTGGGACAGGAACTCGAAGTCCCGTCGCTCGTCTCGGTGGTGCACAATCCCGAACACATGAGCATCTTCCGCCAAATCGGCGTGAACGTCATCGAGAACCCCCAGCGACTCATCGCGGATTACCTCTATCGGGCCGTCAAACGCCCGTCTATCAAGGATTACATGAAGGTCGGCGACCGAGCAGAAGTGTTCGAAATCACGGTCGACTCTTACGCGCCCATCGCCGGACTCACCCTATCCGCCGCGGCGGACGACGAGTTGTTCGACGAGGGGATGCTCGTCGTCGCAATCGAGCGGGACGACGAGGTTATCACCCCGCGCGGGAACACGGAGATTCGGGGTGGCGACCTCATCACCGTCTTCTCCGAGAAGGGAGCAACGCCGGAAGTGACCGACATCTTCGGTCACTACGAGGACCACAACTGACATGGTTCGACGGAAAACGGTCGCCGGGGTTCCGGCGCACCTCGCAACCATCCTTCGGGACGTGGGTGCGCTCGTACTGATGCAGGCGGCGATGATGACGTTCACCGTCGTCCTCGCGCTGGCGTTCGAAGAGTGGTACGCGGCGCTCGCGTTCCTGATCGCCGGAGGAATCACGGCCGCGGCCGGTGGCGCGGCGCGCATCGTCTTCGAGGACGCGCCGGACCCCGTGATGAAACACGGTATGGTCATCGCCGCCGGAGGCTGGTTCGCCACCGCGATTTTCGGGTCGTTGCCCCTGTTCTTCGCCGCGCATCTGACGCCGGTTTCGGTGATGAACACCTACGTCCCGTCCGGCGCGGCGTACGACCCGATTCGCGTCGGCGGCGCGACCACGATGTCCAGCCTCGCGTACTTCCAGAACCCGCTTCACGCCGTCTTCGAGAGCATGTCCGGGTGGACCGGGAGCGGACTGACGATGGCGGTGCACGAACCGACGCTTCCGCGGGCGGTCCAGTGGTGGCGGTCGCTCATCCAGTGGGTCGGCGGGGTCGGCGTCATCGTCCTCACGACGGCGATTCTCGCCCGGCCGGGGAGCGGGAGTTACGCGCTCTACCGGGCGGAAGCGCGGGAAGAGCGGATTCATCCGAGCATCATTCACACCGTCCAGACGGTGTGGCGTATCTTCCTGCTCTACACCGTACTCTCCGTGGCGGCGCTGTTCGTCGCCATCGTCGTCGCCAAGCCGCACCTCCCCCTGTTCGACGCGTTCTGGCAGGCGCTCAATCACGCCATGACGGGGCTTTCGACGGGTGGGTTCAGCGTCACGGACAACTCCATCCAATCCTACCACTCGCCGCTGGTCGAGGCGGTGCTCCTGCCGATAATGGCGCTCGGTGCCATCGCCTTTCCGATTCACTACGTCATGCTCCACGATAGGGACCCGAAGCCGCTGGTTTCGGACACCCAGACGCGCTGGCTCTTCATCATCTTCGGCGCGGGTGTCGTCGTGCTCTCGGTCCAGAACATCGTCTCGTTGCCGTCCGCGAGCGCCGCCTTTCACCCCATCGGCTGGGCCGGACTCGAAGACATCGGCCTGTCGCCGCTGGCGGCAGACGCGGCCCGCGACTCCACGTTCCAGTTCGTGAGCGCGCTAACCTGCACGGGGTTTCAGTCGTCCAACATCGGCGACTGGGGACCGGGCGGGAAACTCATCGTCAGCGGCGCGATGGTGCTCGGCGGTGCCGCCGGAAGCACCGTCGGCGGCATCAAAATCATTCGCGGCTACATGATCAGCAAGGGGATTCAGTGGGAGTTCACCCGGGTGTTCCTCCCCTCCTCGGCGGTTATCAACACGCGAATCGGCGACCGAGTTCTCAAACGCGATCAGATGTTCGAGGAGTTCAGCGAGGCGGCCATCGTGAGCATGTTGTGGATAATCCTCCTCATCACCGGAAGCGTCCTTCTCGTCAACGTTGCTCCCGGATTCGGTTACGCGGATGCGCTGTTCGAGGTGGCGAGCGCCCAAGGAAACGTCGGCCTTTCGACCGGTATCGTCGGCCCGAAGATGTCGTCGTTTGGTGAGGGAATGCTCATCCTGAACATGTGGATCGGCCGCCTCGAAATAATCCCGGTGCTCGTATTCATTCGCTCGGCCTTGCTCGGTCTAAACCCCTGAACTGGTATATAAATAATTCGGCTGTTGTAGAGCGTTGCGCCCTCATTAACGATTCAGCAGCGTCTATAAACGAAATGGGACGCTCAGAACCCATAATCTGGTCAAATCGCAAGACGGCGGCCGAATAAACGGTTCGAACGCCCTCCAACAGAGAGGGGTTTTTATGCTCGTGTCAAGGGTTGTACGAACTGAACAGGAAGTCACTATGGCAACAAAAAATCAGGGGTTCTCGGCGATGGTGGAACTGTGCGACAACTGCGGCCGCGAAACGTCACACTCGGTCTCCGTCGAGATACGAACGGAGAGCAAAAAACGGGAAAACGCCGAGTTCTCGCGTGAGCCGTACCGTGTCACACGGTGTCAGTCGTGTGGTGAGGAGAAGAGTCAGCGGATGAACAACGCGTAACGGGACGACCGATACATACTGCCGACGAAGCTACGCTCGTTCTCACGCTCGTTCGACGCGAACGTATCAGAAGATAACGACTGCGGTGACGCTGATTATTCGGTGAACACTTCACACCCGTCCTCGGTGACGATGACCGAGTGTTCCTTCTGGCTGACGAGACAACCGTCCTCCTCTTTGAGCACCGGGTAGCCGTGAACGATGTTGTTCATCTTCAGGCGTCGAAGCGCCATCTTCGGTCGGGAGACGTCCAGCCAGCGGGTAGCGAAGGGGAGCGTTCGGAACTCCTCGGTGATCTGGGAGAGCGCCTGGCGGGCGCTTCGGTCGCGGACCGAGGATTCTCGTTCGAGGGCGAAAATCTCCTCTTCGGCACCTTCGCCGACCTTTCCCGTTCCGTCCGTGGCGAACGGTTCGATGGCAACCACGTCACCGACTTGGAGTTCGACGCCGCGCTCGACGCCGAGGTTCGGGATGTTCGGCTCCGTGTGCTGTTCGTAGTGGGCGAGGCCGTGCCCCGAGAGGTTGACGACCGGATTGTAGCCGTAACCCTCGATGACGGACTCGATTTCGGCCCCGATTTCGCCGGTCTCGACGCCGGGTTCGACGAGTTCGAGCGCGGCGTCGAGCGCTTCGGCGCTGGCCTCTGCTAGTTCGTCGTGGCCCGAGAGGTCCACGGTGATGGCGGTGTCGGCGAGCCATCCGTCCACGTGGACCCCGATGTCGAGGTTCACCATGTCTTCGCCGAAGGTCGTCTCGTCGTCGATTCCCGGCGTCGCGTGAGCCGCCTCCTCGTCGATGCTGATGTTCACGGGGAACGCGGGCTTCCCGCCGAGTTCGCGGATGCGGTCCTCCGCGAACTCCGCGACTTCGAGGTGGGTCACGCCGACATCGACTTTCTCGGCGGCTTCCGCTCGCACCTGTGCGAGGATTTCACCGGCCTCCCGATGTTTTTCGTACTTTTCGGCCGAGAGGTCTACGTCCTGCTCGCTCATGCCTCGTTATTCTCCCGAACGCCGGAAAGAGTTTGCGTTACGGCGAAACCGGGCGACGGAGCGACTACCGAGTCGCTGCGGTCTGCATCGCGTCGCTGTTGAACGCACTGCCCGCATTTCCGTCCCGGTCGAGGACGATGACGCCCGCACTCGAGCCGGTGAGTTCGGCGAACTCCTCGATGGCGCGGTCCGCCGCCTCCTGTGCGTCGAATCCAGATTCGAGGTGGCGAACCGCCCGCCGGGTCAGCGTCGATTTGGCGATGTCCTCACCGGCACCGGTCGAACTCGCCGCACCCGCCGGGGCCGCGTAGAACCCGCTTCCGATTTGGGGAACGTCGCCGACCCGACCCGCGAGCGCGAGCCACCGCCCGCCGGTCGAGGTGGCCGCCGCGAACTCCTCGCCGTCGTAGGCGACCGCCCCGACCGTATCGTGGTCTCGCGGGTCGCCCCCGCTCGACTTCTCCGCGGCGCTGCGCGCCGCGTTCCCCCCGAACTTCTCGCGGAGCAAATCGAGGTGCTGGCTCGGCGACCCCTCGGGCGTGTCGTGGCCTGCCCACCGCTCCCGGCTCTTTTTTGTCCAGAGGTCGATGTCGGTTTCGACGCCAAAATCGGCCGCGAGCGAGACGGCGTGCTCGCCGCTGACGAGGACGTGCGGCGTCTCCTCCATGACGACGCGGGCCGCGCTGACGGCGTGTTCGACGCCGGGCATGGAACAGGCCGCGCCCGCTTCGCGGTCGCTCGTCATGATTCCGGCGTCGGTTCGAATCTCCCCGTCGCTCTGAACCGCGCCGCCGACGCCCGCGTTGAACCGCGGTGAGGATTCGAGGACGTGAACCGCCGCTTCGACGGCATCGACGACCGTCTCCTGGTCGCCGCCGACGCTCGCCGCTTCGTCGAGGACGGCCTGTCGAGGGGTCGGTTCGTCCGGTTCGCCGCCAGCACCGCCGTGAACGATGACTTGCATGCGCACCCGTCTCGCGTGCGACGGCTTAAGTTCACGTCAAACGGCAGTCCGGGTCGAATCCCGCGGAGATGACAGCGGAGAATATAACTGAACTGAACGAAATGGTTGGTCAAACGATGCCGATGTACGAGCGGGGCGACGCGGACGACGACCTCGCTGCGAGTTCGTGGCCGATGTACGGCTACGACGACGGAAAAACGAACGATAGTTCGCACACGAGCGCGCCGACGACGGGGCGAACGAAGGCGATTTCGACGGCCGTTGCTAGGCCCGATTACCCCGCCGAACACCTAACTGTTTAAGGGCGTATAAGGCCCATACGGGGGCCAAACGGCAGGCCTTTTATCCTCGTCGTTCGGATGTTCACACGTTCATGAGCTACGAGTACGACAAAGTAGAGGTACCGGAGGACGGGGGCCAGATCACGTACGACGAGGAGACAGGCGAACTCGACGTGCCGGAGAACCCCATCATTCCGATCATCCACGGGGACGGAATCGGGACGGACGTCGGCCCGGCCGCACAGAAAGTGCTCGACGCCGCCGCGAAAGCGACCGGCCGCGAAATCAACTGGATGCGCGTCTACGCCGGTGCGAGCGCCCGCGAGAAGTACGACGAGAACCTCCCGGACGACACCGTCGAAGCCATCAAGGAGTTCAACATCGCCATCAAGGGACCGCTCACGACCCCCGTCGGCGCTGGCTTCCGCAGCCTGAACGTCGCGCTCCGCAAGACGCTCGACCTGTACGCGAACGTCCGCCCGACCTACCACCTCGACGGCGTTCCGTCGCCCGTCAAACACCCCGAGGCGATGGATATGGTCTTCTTCCGTGAGAACACTGAGGACGTCTACGCCGGTATCGAGTGGGAAGCCGGAACCGAGGAAGTCGAGCAAGTCAAGGCCTTCGTCGAGGAGGACATGGGCCAGGACGGCGTCATCCACGACGGCCCTGTCGGCATCGGTATCAAGCCCATCACGGAGTACGGAACGAAGCGCCTCGTCCGCGAGGCCATCGAGTACGCCCTCGAGAACGACCGAGATTCCGTCACGCTCGTCCACAAGGGCAACATCATGAAGTTCACCGAAGGCGCGTTCCGCGACTGGGGCTACGAACTCGCCGAGGAGGAGTTCGGCGACGTCACCATCACGGAAGACGAACTGTGGGACGAGTACGACGGCGAACAGCCCGAGGACAAGCTCGTCGTCAAGGACCGCATCGCGGACAACATGCTCCAGCAGCTTCTCACCCGCACGGACCAGTACGACGTCATCGCCACGATGAACCTGAACGGCGACTACATGTCCGACGCCGCGGGCGCTCAAATCGGCGGCCTCGGCATCGCACCCGGTGCGAACTTCGGCGACCACCGCTGTCTCGCCGAACCGGTCCACGGCTCCGCGCCGAAGTACGCCGGTGAGGACAAAGTGAACCCGACCGCGATGATCCTCTCGGGTCGTCTCATGCTCGAATACATGGGCTGGAAGGACGCCGGTCAACTCGTCCGCGACGCCGTCGAAGAGACCATCTCCTCCGGTAAGGTCACCTACGACCTCGAACGCCAGATCGAAGGCGGCGAGAAACTCGCCACGAGCGAGTACGCCGACGCCATCGTCGAGAATATCGAGAAATTAGCGTAACCAATTCTCGAACCTTCACGGCAGAGCCGCGAAGACATCGAAAAACTTTCGCAGAGCGTTTTTCTGGCACCTGAAAATCTCCGATTTTCGGTCCCTCAAAAAAGGAGTGAACGGAACGTTACTCTCGCACTTTTCCGAGCGTACCGCATCGCTGAAATCGCGTTACTACAGGGTGACTACCCTCGATTCAGCAGTCCTTTCTTTCGTCTCCGTCCGACGTGTCGGTACCGTCCGTTCCGTCGTCGGCGTTGTCATCTCCGGAATCGTTCGGTTGGCCGAGGTCCATCGTCGCGTCCGTATCGCTTTGGACTTCACCGACGAGGTTCCCGTCGTAGTAGACGCTGACCGTCACCGACCCGTCGTCGGTAGTGTTGGTTTCGAGGTAGTTCCCGTCGAAGGTCCCGGATTCACCCTGACTCGTCTCGTACCGTATCGTGAGGTCGGCGACGGAATCCCCGCTGCCGTCGTTGCGGATGGTGAAGGCCGCGAGGTCGTCCTCCTTATCGACGCCCAACGGGACGACGGTAAGGTACACATCACAGTTGCCCGGCACGGTGGCGTTTTCACCGCTATCACAGGTGAACTCCTCCGCTGCGGGGGAGTCGTCCAGCGTAGCTGGACCGTCCGGCGATGCCGAGGTGGTGGTTTCACGATTCGCCTGGAGACCGAACGCGCTCCCGGCGAACGCGGCGGCAATTACGACGGACGATAGCACGAACACGGTCACGACCGCTTTCGTTCGATTCGTTCCTTTCATGGATTGATCTCAGGTATGATTGTCGTTCGCGTTCGGACTCGACCGTCGCATACGGTCGAGCCGTCACGGTAGAATACCTGTCACGACCCCTCATATTAACTAATGGTTAGTTAAAAAGACAATCTCCCCATATCTCAATAAATCCGGGATTTGTCCGAAACGCACCAGAACTCCTCGAGAGACGAAATGCGATGCGCTAAATCGGTCTCACTCCCGGAATCCGATTGCGACGCGTTACGCGGGCCGAATCCGCGCCAGCGCGTCGCCGCGTTCGAACTCCTCGGTTTCGTCCACCAGTCGTTCGACCAGTTCGCCCGTCGCGGGGGCGGGCACGTCCACGCTCACCTTCTCGATTTGAATCTCGGCGATGGTGTCACCCTCCTCGACGTCGCTTCCCTCGCGGACGAACCAGTTGGCGACGATCGCCTCCGTCACGTCCTGTGCGTCCTCGGGCCAGACCGCGGCCGAATCGACGGGAACGAGGTCCTCACTCATCGTTGACGGAGCGGACGGCCTCGATGATGTCGTCGGTCCCGGGGTTGACCTCCTGTTCCAGCGGACGGGCGTACGGAATCGGCGTGTCCGGCATGGTCACGCGTTCGACCGCGGTGAGGTCGGAGAGACCGTTCTCCGCCGCGCGTGCGATGATTTCACCCGAAACGCCGAACGAACGGTAATCCTCGTCCACCACGACGAGTCGGCCGGTCTTCGACACCGACTCGACTATCGTCTCGGTGTCGAGCGGCACCAACGAGCGGAGGTCCACGACCTCCACGTCCACCTCGTCCGCGAGGTCCTCGGCGGCTTCGATGGCGCGGTGAACGTGCAGACCGAGCGTGACGACGGTCACGTCGTCACCCTCTCGCTTCACGTCCGCCTCGCCGAACTCGACCGTGTAGTCCTCGTCGGGGACGGCGGTCTTCGGTCCCTCGGGGGCGGGCATCCAGCCGATTCCCATCAGGCGCTTGTGGAACATGAAGACGACCGGGTCGTCGTCGCGGATGGCGGCGTGCATCAGCCCCTTGGCGTCGTAGGCCGTGGACGGGACGACCACCTTCATGCCCGGCAGATGGGCGAACGTCCCGTAGAGCGTCTGGGAGTGCTGGGCGGCGTCGTTGTACGTGCCGCCGACGGCCGTCATCAACACCATCGGGACGCTGACGCTTCCGCCGCTCATGTAGGTGTTCTTCGCCATCTGGTTGTATATCTGGTCCATGGCGACGCCGAAGAAATCCACGAACATCAGTTCGGCAATCGGGCGCATCCCGGACTGGGCCGCGCCGACCGCCGCACCGAGGAAGGCGGTTTCGCTGATGGGCACGTCCATGATTCGGTCGCGGTCGAACTCGTCGAGAAGCCCCTGCGTGCTGTCGAAGATGCCGCCGTAATCGGCGATGTCCTCGCCCATGACGAACACGTCGTCGCTCTCGCGCATCTCGTGTGCGATGGCGTCCACCATGGCGCGACTCATCGTCAGTTCCTTGCCGTCCGACGCCGCCATCACTCACCACCTCGCAGGGTTTCCGCGTAGCCGTCCGGCGGATTCGTGAACACGTCCTCGTAGGCCTCCTCGGGATCCGGTTCGGGTTGCTCTTTGGCCCACTCGATGGCGTCCTCGACGCGCTCTTTCGCACGCGAACGAATCTCCTCGATGGTCCCCTCGTCCGCGCCCGTCGCGCGAAGGTCGGCCTCGAGTCGGTCGATGGAATCGAGGTGCTGTGCCCGTTCGGTGTCCGTGTCCGGGCGGTAGGCCTCGGCGTCTCCCATGAAGTGTCCCATTCGGCGGTGGACCTGCACTTCCAACAGGGTTGGCCCGTTGCCGTCGCGGGCGCGGCCGACCGCTTCGCCGGCCGCCTCGTAGACGGCCGTCGCGTCGTCGTGGTCCACGCGGTGGCCCGGCATGTCGAACCCGTCCGCGCGCTGGGCACCGTTTTCAACGTCCGTCACCCGCCCTTTGGGCATGCTGATGGCCCAGTCGTTGTCCTCGACGACGAAGATGACCGGCAAGTCGTGAACGCTGGCGAGGTTCAGCGATTCGAGGAAACCGCCTTGGTCGATGGCCCCTTCCCCGAGGAACGCGACGGCCACGCTGTCCTCGTTTCGCTTCTTCGACGCGAGCGCGGCACCGACCGCGGGCGGACAGCCCTCGGCGATGATGCCGCTCGCCGAAAAGTTCACGTCGGGGTCGAACAGATGCATGTGTCCGCCCTTCCCCTTACAGAGGCCCGTCTCCCGGCCGAATATCTCGGCGGTCATCCGCTTCAAGTCCACGCCCTTGGCGATGGCGACGTGATGCGGACGGTGCGGTCCCGTCACCGTATCGTCGTCGCGGAGGTGCTGGCAGACGCCAGCGCCCGATGCCTCGTGCCCCGCGGCGAGGTGCAACTCGCCCGGTATCGGCCCGGCGGAGATGTCGAACGCCGGTTGTTTCCCCTCCAGATACTCCTCCTGTAATCGCTCCTCGTAGTGACGCGCCGTCACCATGTTTTCCAGCATCTCCTCCAATTCGGTAACTCCTATCATGGCACACTACCGCAGGTGCCTACAACCATCACGATAATAAGTTTCAGTTACGCTGCGGTGCGAACCGTCTCACTTCCACGGCACGTCGAGCCGCGGCGGACTGAACACGTCGATGCCCCGAACCGGAACGTCAGTCCTGTTCTCCGCCGCGTGCGGTTCGTCGCCCGGAATCGCATAGGAGTCCCCCTCCTCGATGACGAACTCCTCGCCGTCGACGATGAACGTCAGCGCGCTCCCGTAGATGAATCCGGTCTGCTCGTGTTCGTGGCTGTGCTCCGGCACGGTCGCGCCGGGTTCGATGTGGAAGTGCTGGATACTCATCCGTTCTCCGGCGGCCAGTTGCGCGAGGTACACGCCGTCAGTCACTTCCGTCGCTTCACGGTCCGATAAGGCAATCGAGTCCATGCGACGTACTCGCATTCGACCCTCCTAAATCCCCGGGCGAGGGTTTAAATACGAGACGGCGGCCAACGGCGGTACGATGGCGCTCCAACCCGGTTCGTCGCTGACCGACCGCTCAAACCGAGACCGTTTCCGTCGCATCCGAGAATCCGAGAGCGGAATTCTTACACCGACACCGCGGCTACGCGGCGGTAATGGAACGAGACAACTTCGAAATCCGCGACCAAGACGGGGCGGGGCGAATCGGGGAACTCACCGTCCCGCGCGCGGGTGTGACGGTCGAGACGCCCGCGCTCCTGCCGGTCGTCAACCCGCACATGCAGACGGTCGAGCCGTCCCGCCTCGAAAGCGAGTTCGGCGCGGACATCCTCATCACCAACTCCTACATCCTCTACAAGAGCGAGGACTTCCGCGACGAAGCGCTCGACGTCGGCCTGCACGAACTCCTCGACTTCGACGGGGCCATCATGACCGACTCCGGGTCGTTCCAACTGGCCGAGTACGGCGAAATCACCGTAACGACCGAGGAAATCCTCCGGTTCCAACACGATATCGGGTCGGACATCGGGACGCCCGTTGACATCCCGACGCCCCCGGACGTGGACCGCGAGCAGGCCGAGGAGGAACTGGCGACGACGCAGGAACGCCTCGAATTCGCCGAAACCGTCGATGTCGGCGACATGCTCGTCAACGCGCCGGTGCAGGGGTCGACGTATCCCGACCTCCGCGAGGAGGCGGGCCGCCACGCGGAAGACACGTCGCTCGACGTGTTCCCCGTCGGCGCGGTCGTCCCGCTGATGAACGAATACCGGTACGGCGACATGGTGGACGTCGTGGCGGGTGCGAAACGCGGACTGGGCGCGGACGCGCCGGTGCACCTGTTCGGCGCGGGCCACCCGATGATGTTCGCGCTTGCGGTCGCCATGGGCTGTGACCTGTTCGACTCCGCGGCGTACGCGCTGTACGCCCGCGACGGCCGCTACCTGACGGTTCGCGGCACGGAGCAGTTGGACGACCTCGATTACTTCCCCTGTTCGTGTCCAATCTGTGCGAACCACACGCCCGAGGAAATCCGCGAGGAGGGCGAGCGGGAGCGGGAGCGACTGCTGGCGGAGCACAACCTCCACGTCACGTTCGAGGAGATACGAACCATCAAGCAGGCGATTCGGACGGGCAACCTGTTCGAACTGGTCGAGAACCGCGCCCGCGCCCATCCCGCGATGCTCGACGGCTATCGCGCGCTCGGCGACCACGCCGCACAGCTCGAACGCACCGACCCGGCCTCGAAGGGCGCGTTCTTCTACCTCTCGGGCGAGAGCGCCGCACGCCCCGAGGTCGTCCGCCACCACCAGCGCCTCTCGCGGTTGAATCCCGAAGGAAAGGTGCTCCTGACGGAGGGGAACCCGAGCAGTCGCTACGACGAATCGTGGAACGTCGTGCCGCCGTTCGGTCCGTTCCCGCGCGCGCTCTCGGAGACGTATCCGCTCACGGCCGAAATCCCGGACCGAATGGACGCTGCGGGATACGAATCGGCGGCCCGCGGCGTGGCGCGGTTGGTCGACGAGAACCCGGAAACCGACTTCACGCTCGCACACGAGGGGTGGCCCGAATCGGCGCTCACGCTCGTTCCCGACGCGGTTCGAACCGTGGACCTCACGACCGTCTGAGGGTGGGCGGCGCCGGTGTCGTTACACGACGGTATATATTCCATTAATTCGAAAGCGAAACGATTGGGGGAGACCACGCCGTTTCTTCGACGTGCCGGGACGGTGTGTTCCGGTATTGGACGAATCTATCGGCTGTGCCACGGACTCGCTGTGGAGGGCGTGTGCGGTTCACCGTGGCACCGTGTTGGCCCACCCGAGTCGATAACGGCGTCAACTCACCCGGACTCGACGGCCGCACGACTCTTCTCTCGGATGACTGCTGTCCGGTCCCCGTCGCCGGTCGAACCGCGGACGACGCGGAAGGCGGCACTCACGGTGTTACGCAAGATAGTTCAATCCGCTTCCCCGAACAACGGGTATGACTGACTATTTCGAGATTCACGGCCGCGATGGGGCGGCCCGAATCGGGGAACTCCGGCTTTCGGAGTCCCTGACGACGCCCGCGCTGGCGGACGACGTGATTTCGGATGCCGGGAGTCTCTGGTTCAAGGACCGCGACCTGCCTGAGGGTGACGAGTCGAAACTGACCGTCCTGCCCCACCGGTCGTTCCCGAGCGGGACCGACGAGGAAGTGATGGAGTCGTTCGCGGTGGACTACCCGGACGTGGACTATCCGAGCGCCGCCGTCGTCGCGCCGGAGACGGCGGACGACTACGGAGCGGACGCCTACGTCCTCTCTGGTGCGCGCGGCGTCGTGGGGCACGGGGCCGGGTTCAAGGACGCCATCATCGACACCCGCGAAGCGATTCCCGCCGACAGCGCGCTCGTGCTGTCGGGGGTCGCCACGCCGGAGAACGTCGCCACGCTGGTGTACGCCGGGGTGGACCTCGTGGACTCGGATTTGGCGGTCGTCAAGGGAACCCAAGGGAAGTACCTGACGACGGAAGGGCAACACTACTTGGACGACCTCCACGAACTGCCGTGTTCCTGCCCGGCCTGCCAGCGCCCGGTCGACGAGTTCACGCGCGAACACTGCGTCGAACACAACGTCAACGCGCTCCGGGCCGAGTTGGGCATCGTCCGCGAGCGAATCCGCTCGGGGCGACTCCGCGATTACATCGAGGGACAGGCCCGCCACGAGCAGTGGCTAACGGCCGCCTTCCGGGAGTTCGACCAGCAGTGGAGTTACGTCGAGGAGCGAACGCCCGTCATCCGGAACGCGGAACTCGCCGCCGCGACCGAAGACAGCCTTCGCCGCGTGGAGATTCAGCGCTTCGCCGACCGCGTGACGACGCGCTATCGGAATCGGTTCGACCGCCCGCTGGTACTCCTGCCGTGTTCGGCGAAAAAGCCCTACAGCGAATCCCAGAGTCACGGCCAGTACCACGACGCCATCCAGTTCCGCGCGCACAAGGTGTCGATGACGAGTCCCATCGGCGTCGTCCCGCAGGAACTCGAACTGACCTACCCCGCACAGCACTACGATTCCGTGGTTACCGGCCGCTGGAGCGAGGACGAAAAGGAGTTCGTGGCGGAGGTCCTCCGGCGCTATCTGGAGCGAAACGAATACCCGAGAATCATCGCCCACGTGCCCGAGGAGGGGTACCGCGACGTGTGCGAGCGAGTCGAGGAGGCGCTCGACGTGGAGTTCGAGTACACCGTCGAGGACCACCCGACGACGACGGAATCGCTCGGCAATCTCGCCAGCACGCTCACGGGCGAGTCGAAGTACGGCAAGCGCGACCGCCAGCACAACACCGTCCGGGCGATGGCGGACTACCAGTTCGGCGACGGCGCTGGCGACGCGCTCTTTTCCGAACTCAACATCCAGAGTCGCTATCCGAAACTCAGAGTGCACGACGACGACGGCGAACAACTCGCGGCGATGGTTCCCCAGTACGGTACCCTCTCGTTCACGCTCGCGGGTGCCCGCCGATGGGTCGAGAGCGACGCGCCGGTAAAGCGGGTCGAAATCGACGCGTTCGCGCCTCACGGGAGCGTCCTCGCGCCCGGGGTGGTGGACGCCGACGACGACATCCGCCCCGGCGACGAGGTGGTCATCGAAGGCCCGAAGGCGTTCGCCATCGGCCGCGCCGAGATGAGCGGCCCGGAGATGGCCGAATCCACCCGCGGCATCGCCACCGAAGTGCGGCACGTCGAAGAAAAATAGATTTATTCGTTCGCGAGTTTATAATCCGAGGTGCGCTTTTTTAGGCGATAAATAATAAATCCCTTCGGAGTGGTACCCACACCTATGGGAGCACCCGCTGACCTCGAGTTCGAGGACACGATTCAGCAACGCATCTACCACCACGTCGAGCGGAGCGGTTCGGCCACCGTCGAAGAGGTCCGCGACGAGGTTCGCATCGACTCGCGGTCCGGGTCGAAACCGGCCCGGTCGGGAACGACGGAGCCGCGGGTTCGGATTCCACCGGAGGAGTTCCACGAGACGGTGGCCGACCTCGTGGACGCCGGTCTGCTCGTCCGAGACGAGGGCGAACTCCACCTCGCGCTGGACGAAGAGGTCGAGACGTACGAGGAAGAGGACCTCTCGTATCGCATCCGGCAGGCGCGGCAGTCCGACTGGAGCGGCATCGAGACGGCGATTCGGGAGGTCGCCGACGAGGGGGCGTCGATTTCCGCCCAGCGCGTCGCCGCCGACATCAGCGACGAGGGAGCGCTCTTGCGCCGCAACGACCGCCGCTCGCGGATGTTCTACGTCGCCACCGTTGAGGGCGGCGAAAACGACGGCGAGGTCGCCGGATGGGTCCACCTCGACGCGCCGGAACTCGACCAACTGCGCCATACCGCCGAGTTGACCGTCGGCGTGCGCGGCCCCTTCCGCGAACACGGCATCGGCGGACGGCTACTGGAACGCGCGATGGACTGGGCGCGCGACGCGGGCTACACGAAGGTCTATCAGAGCCTTCCAGCAACGAACGAGACCGCAATCGAGCTGCTGCAGGAGTACGGGTGGGAAACCGAGGCCACCCGCGCGGACCACTATCTCGTCGGCGACGAGTTCGTCGACGAGGTGATGATGGCGCGGAAGCTCTGAGCTGAACGTTTCGAAAAATTCTCGTCCCGTCGAGACTCGACGCGCCCGGTAACTGCTACTTCCGTCGCTGGCGTGCGAGGAGTCGCCACGCGACGGACACCAGCAGTCCCCCCACGAAGAGCAGGACCAGCGGCCAGAGGATGACCGGTCCGGCGTACATTAGCGCCGTACCTCTGTCGGTGAGTCCGTGGCGATCCACTGTGCCGTCCGCTCCGGATGCCGGATCTCTATCCAGCCGTTCGAACAGAACACCGTTTCGTACGTCCCACCTGTGTTCGTCATTCCTTCGGGCCGCTGCCCTCCCCCCGAGAGACGACTCGGGTGGTACGTACTTTGTTATCCACGCCGTAGCCCCGATAAGGTCGGCCTGACTACCGCGCCAGCGGGAGGCTATAGCTCGTTTCGCGCTCCATGACGGCCTCCCACGTGTGCTCACACTCACAGGAGACCTCCGAGAAGACGGAGGGGTCCTGGCGAAGGTCGAAGTCCTTGATCGCCTTCTGTACGAGGTCGTCGCACTCGCCGCAGTTGTGCGCGCCGCGGTCGCTGCCGTGGCCAACGGGGTCGGAGACGACGATGGCAGGGACGTCCGCCGTGTCCTCCAGAACGTCACAGACGCTCCAGAGCCACGGCGGACGGTAGCCGTCGCGGAAGTACAACTCGTCGACCATGGTGTAGCGCTGGACGTTGGTCGGGTTCATCGAGACGGTGTGGGCGTACTCGGCGCACTTTCGGATGGACTCCTTCATGTCCTGTACCGCCTCGGCTTCGGAGAGGAACAGCGGTTTCATCAGCAGATACGCCTTGATGCCAGCGCCGACGGATTCGGCGTTCTCGCTGGCCTGAATGAAGTCGTCGAAGTCGAAGTACTTGTTCACGCTGTCGTGGCGCACGCGGTCGTTCGCCGTCTCCAGTCCGATGGCAACGTCGGTTTCGAGGCCGACGTCGCGGAAGTCGCGCAGTTTCTCGGGGGTGACGAAATCCGGCAGGCTCTCGACGACGATGCGGTCGCGGTCGGAAAACGTCTCGGCGATGGCCTCGCGCGTCTCCGCGCCGACCTCGCGCTCGTCCAAGAACGACCCCGAGGTGTAGATTTTGATGAGACCGCTCTTCTCGTCGGCTCCCTCGCGTTCGTGGTCCAGACAGACCTCGATTTGGTCCATCAGGGCGTCGTGGGGGACGCTTCCGCCTTCGACGGATTCGGCGACGTAGCCGCACATCGTACAGCCACCGGCGCGCGCCCAGCGACAGCCGCCGGTGTTGAGGATGATGGTGAGACTCTGGTAGACGCCATCGGGCGTGTTGTCCTCGTCCAGCCACACCCGCGTCGGTTCGTGCGGGTCGTAGTGTTTCTCCTTCCGGGCGCGAATATCGCGCATCACGGAGTTGTGGGCGTCCATACCCTTGCCCCGCTCGTAGCTCTCGGGAGTCGGCGTACTCATTGTCGGAGAGAACGGTTACGAGCGTAAATCGGCTTCGTCTCGGCGTGCGACGAGCCACCACCCGACCGCGCCAATCACCGCCCCGACCGTATCCGCGCCGACGTCCATGGCCGACGTGTGGCGGAGAGGCACCGCCAGTTGTGCGAACTCCATGGCGATGCCGAAACCGACCGCACCGACGACCGCGAGGAGAACCGCGCGTCCGTACCGGTCGGAACGGCCGTCGAGGTGATTTCTCACCCCCACGGCGGCGGCGATGGAGACGGCGAGGACGGCGTATCCCGCCGCGTGAAACCACTTGTCCCGACCGAAGAGGGAGAGCGGTCCCAACCGCTCAACGCCGACGTCGGGCGACGCGAACACGGAGAAATAACAGATGACGGCCGCCACGAGGACGGCGACGAGCCAGCGTCGCGTGGGCGTTCGGGCGCGAGATGAAGACATCGGCCCGACGATTGGGGACAACCGGGCTAAAACGCGGTGATTTAGACCCGGCGTACGCCGGGAGTTCGGACCGGTCCAACGGCGACTACGGGTTCGTCTACTCCTTCGACCGCGAGTAGCCGTATTCCGCGTCCGAACCCATATGTTATCAGATATTTATCCAGTTGCTATTGGTTCAGAAAATTTGTCAGATATCTCGGATCGGTGTTTGATCGTGAGAGGTTTCGGTGAAAAATACAGTTTGTGCGAACGAAGCGCTGCATTTCTTCGTCGGGTGGTTATTACATTTTCTAGACATGACATCCACCGATAGGGAGAGTCCATCCTGTCTGGAATCCCACGGGTGAAACGACGTGAAATGGACGAAAAGACGATTAGCGACCTGATAGCAAATACGTCTCTCTCGAATGAATAATCCGCATGTCAAAGGATACACGTCGCACGTTCCTGAAGACGGTCGGCCTCGCAGCCGGTGTCGCCGGTGTTGCGGGAGCAACGGCCACAGACACGCCCGGTACGATGACGAAGCAATCCTCCCAAGCCGCGGATACCGAGACCAACGCTTCGACGGAGTTGCATTCGTCGGACTGGGCGACGTTCCAGTTCGATGCCCGGAACACGGGGTACAATCCCGATGCACGTGAAGTTGGGGAGACGCCGTGGATCGAGTGGAGCGAATCCCTGTCCGACGAACTCGCAAGCGAGATTTCGACCCCTACCATCGTCGATGGCGTCGCTTATTTGGCGTCAGAGTACGGACGGGCCGCCGCCTTCGATTTGGAGGAGCGGGAGTTTCTATGGCAAAACGAGTACACGGACCGGTCTACCCACACGGACGAAGCACCGACCGTCGCCGACGGAACGATGTATATCAGCTACGGATGGCAGGTGTTCGCGCTCGACACCGAAACCGGCGAGTTGGTGTGGACATTCGAGAATCCCGAGACCGGTTCGCCCGCGAACGGCTGTGATGCGCCGAAACTCGGTGCGTCCTCGACGACCGTAAGCGACGGTACCGTTTTCCTGAAGATGCGGATCGAAACGCAAGCCTACGGGTTCGCCCTCTCAGCAGACACCGGAGAACTCCAGTGGAGCGTCGAGATGTCCGGCGGAGACGTCGAGTACGCCGCCAACTACGGCGGGCAGATGGACACCGCGGACCACGTTCCTGCAGTCGGCGACGGCGGCGTCTACTTCACGGAGGGTGGCACCGTCTACGCGTTCGATGTGGTAGATGGGACGCTGCTGTGGAACGCACCGGTGCATGTCGGTTCCGACGTGTATGGCCCGGAACCGAACGCACCAGCGGTCGTCGATGGCACCGTTTACGTCACGATGAACTATCGTGACGACAGCGGGAGCAATCCCGACCGACGGACGTTCGTGACAGCCCTCTCCGCCGACGATGGGGGGACACGATGGCAACACGAACTGGCGGGCGATATTCATCTCACCTCACCGGTGGTCGCCGACGAGACCGTCTATGTGGGCGAGACTCAAACAGTCTGGGCGCTCGCTGCAGACGACGGAAGCGTCCGCTGGAAGGGGAGCGAAACCGACGAGTTCCGGTACACCACCGTCGCCGAACTATCGGTCAGCGGGTCCACCGTCTACTATCCGCGTGAAGTCGATGACGAAGACTCACAGGAAATCGCCGCGTTCGACACCGGAGATGGCTCTCTGAAGTGGCAGGTTCCGCTTCGCGCGTCCGTGAACGCGCCGACGGGGTGTGCGCTCGTCGGGGAGACCGTCTACGTCGTGGACGATATCGGTGTCCTGTACGCTATCAGCGGACCGACGGAGACCACCAACTGGCGACGAACCCTCGACTTCGGAAGCAGCGAGTCGTTCAGAACGGCCAGCGCCGACGACACGTCCGTTTACGCCGCCACGAACAGCACGCTCCGAGCGTTCGACCGAGAAAAGGGAACCGAACGATGGAGTATTTCGCTGGGTGAGAACGAGAACGACACGTTCCGACACGTCTGGACGACCGTAGTGGACGGGACGGTTTACTGTTCGCTCGGCGGGGACGGCGGCAGTAGCTACAACTTCGTCTACGCCATCGACGACGCGACAGGGACGACGCGGTGGCACGAGAAGGCCCCGGAGGGAACCGGGAGGCCAGTCGTCGTGGATGGCGTCGTCTACGTCGGCACCGAGAGTTCCCTTTACGGCAGTGCGTACGTGACCGCATACGACGCGGGCGACGGGTCGATACGTTGGAGCAGCGAATTCGATTCGGACGACCCCTCGATATCGGTCGAAATGACCGGTCCCGTCGCCGTACAGGACGAGACGGTGTACGCCGCCACCACCGAAGGGACGTACGCACTCGATGCAACGGACGGCAGCGAAAAGTGGACCGACGACCGGGACGCGGAGGCGGTAGCCGCTAACGACGAAACCGTATTCATCGTCGGTGGCGGTTCCGTTAGGGATAGGAACGTCGTCGCACTCGACCCGGCGGACGGAACCGAGAACTGGTCCTCCAATCACGACGGGGAGACCTTGACGCTCGCCGACGATACGCTGTACGTCGTCTCGGGGGGTCCCAGCGACGCGCAGAAACTGTTCGCGCTGGACACCGCCGATGGAAGCGAACGCTGGACGTTCGATACGAAGTATACCTACCCGACGTACGGCTACGACTACCAGGCCACGCTAACGGAACCAACCGTCGAAGACGGGACGGTCTACATCGCAAGCGACGACCGTCGGGTGTATGCTCTCGATGCGGACGATGGCGACACGCTCCAGCGGTTCGAACTGTTCGGAGACGCACGCGACACACCCGCCCTCCACGACGATACAGTTTACACCGTTGACGAAAACCGAGTGTACTCGTTCGACATCGAAGAGTAGCCAAGCGGTCCAAACACCTCGCCCGCCCACCCTACGACGTAACCATTTTCGATTACTCTAGACTGATAACGACTAACATGATAGCGCCCCTATATAATCACTAGACGTTACCATGACCGAACTAGGCGGATTCCAAGACCACGTTGCCCGCGTGGACCTTTCGGACGGGTCGGTGGACTACGAAAGCGTCGACGACGAGGACGCGAAGAAGTACATCGGCGCGCGTGGACTGGGTGTAAAGTACGTGTTCGACCAAGGCCCGGACGTGGACCCGCTCGGTCCGGACAACCTCCTGGCGTTCATGAACGGTCCGCTCACGGGGACGCAAGTCGTGATGAGCGGTCGCATCGCGGTGTGTACGAAGTCGCCGCTGACCAACACCGTCACGGACTCGCACCACGGCGGCTGGTCGGGAGCGCGACTGAAGTGGGCCGGATTCGACGGCCTGCTGTTCGAAGGACAGTCCGAGGACCCGGTGTACGCGGTCGTCGAGGACGGCGAAATCGAACTTCGTGACGCCTCCCACCTCTGGGGCAAGACCGTCCACGAGACGCGCGACACCTTGGAAGAGGAGGTCGAAGGGTCGTACGGCAAGAACCTCTCGATGATGGCCATCGGACCGGGCGGCGAGAACACCGTTCGGTACGCCTGCATCATGAACGAGGACGACCGCGCGTCCGGTCGCGGCGGGACCGGCGCTGTCATGGGTTCGAAGGGTCTCAAGGCAATCGTCATCAAATCCACGACGAAGATGCCGAAACCGGCGGACCAAGAGACGTTCCAGAAGGGCCACCAGCAGGCCATGCAGGTCATTCAGGAGTCCGACGTGACCGCCCCGAACGAGGGCGGCCTGTCGCTGTACGGGACGAACGTCCTGATGAACCTCACCGAAGAGATGGACGGCCTTCCGACCCGGAACGGGAAGTTCACCAGCACGCACAGCGAGGGCGAGGAGAACCCCGAGGGACGACAGATAGACTCCGAAAACGTCTCCGGCGAGAACGTCCGCGAGAACATTCTCGTGGACGAACCCACCTGTCACTCCTGCCCGGTCGCCTGCAAGAAGGAAGTCGAAGTGCAGGTCCACCACAAGGGCGAGGACATGAACGTTCGGATGGAGTCCTACGAGTACGAATCCGCGTGGGCGCTCGGTCCGAACTCGATGAACGACGACCGCGACAAAATCGCGGCGATGATAGACCGCTGTAACGCGATGGGCATCGACACCATCGACGCTGGCAACACCATGGCGATGGCGATGGAGGCCACCGAGAAGGGCTATCTGGACGAAGGCCTCGACTGGGGCGACGCCGACACCATGATAGACATGATAGAGCGCATCGCCCAGCGCGAGGAGGGTGACGACCTCGCGGACCTGCTCGCCAAGGGCGCGGGCCGCGCGGCGTCCGAACTCGGCGACCCCGAGATGTCGCTCGACGTGAAGGGCCAGACGATGGCCGCCTACGACCCGCGGAGCATGAAGGGGATGGCCATCGGCTACGCGACGAGCAACCGCGGTGCCTGCCACCTGCGCGGCTACACTCCCGCCGCGGAAATCCTCGGCATCCCGGAGAAGGCCGAGCCGACCGAGTGGAAGGGCAAGGGCGAACTCTGTGCCACCTTCCAGGACCTCCACGCCATCAGCGACTCCTTCGACATCTGCAAGTTCAACGCCTTCGCGGAAGGTATCGAGGAGTACGTCCTCCAGTACAACGGCATGACCGGCCTCGACGTGACCGAGGACGACCTGCTGGAAGCCGGTGAGCGCGTCTACAACCTCGAACGCTACTACAACAACCTCGTCGGCTTCGACGGCGACGACGACTCGCTCCCGGCCCGGTTCGTGAAGGGCCACCCGGACGCCATCCCCGGCAAGGGCGGCTCCGAGGGCTCGCTCGCCGAACTGGACGAGATGAAAGAGGAGTACTACGAGGTTCGCGGCTGGGAGGACGGCGTGGTCCCCGACGAGAAGCTCGAAGAACTCGGCATCGACGTCGGCCCCGGAACCGGCGTCAGTCGCGGCGGCGCGGCCGCTTCGGGCGACGACTAAGGTCCACCTTTCATTTTCGTCGGCGGGGGTTCCGGGAACGGGCCGGACGCTCTCTTTCGAGTCTCTCTTTCTCCACCTCGACCACCGCGCGCGAGAAAATTCGGGGGCGAAACCCCGACGATTCGGCCTGAGTTTAGCCGAAACACGTCGGCAATATTTCACCACTATGTTTCACGATAATTCACAGGGAACGGCGATTCTCGCGGCGCATGGCAACATCTACCGCATCGAAAGCTACTAAGTCTGGTCGTCGAACGTGACGGTGGCATGACTGACCGGTCTTCCGACTCTCCGAAATTCGAAACGATGGCGGTGACGCACGCCGAACAACCGCCCCACCACGAGCGAGCAGGCGACGTGACGATGCCCATCCACCTCGCATCGACCTACGAAGCTGGCGGCATCGACCCGGACGTCGGGCTGGAGGATTTGGACCCCGACGAGAACCAGTATCTCTACTCGCGGCTCGCCAACCCGACCCGCCACGCGCTGGAACAGCGCATCGCGGCGCTCGAAGGCGGCGACTACGGCATGGCCTTCGCCTCCGGCACGTCCGCCATCGTCGCCACGATTACGGCGTCCGTCACCCCCGGCGACCACGTCGTCGCGTTCGACGACCTCTACGGCGGAACGAAGACGATGCTCAAGGACCTGTTCCGAGAGCGCCTCGACGTTGCCGTCGACTTCGTGGACGCCCGCGACACCGACGCCGTGTCCGACGCCGTGCGCGACGAAACCGCACTCATCTGGATGGAGACGCCGACGAACCCGCTCCTCCGACTCTGTGACATCGAAGCCATCGCTTCGGTCGCCGAGTCGGTCGATGCGACCCTCGGCGTGGACAACACCTTCCTTTCGCCGTACTTCCAGCACCCGCTCGAACTCGGTGCCGACGTCGTCGTCCACAGCACGACGAAGTACCTGAACGGCCACAGCGACTCCATCGGCGGCGCCGTCGTCACCGACGACGCCGACCTCGCCGACGAAATCGGCTTCCTCCAGCAGGTCGGAATGGGTAACATGCTCGCGCCCTTCGACGCCTTCTTGACCCTCCGCGGGTTGAAGACGCTCCCGCTCCGCATGCGTCAGCACGAATCCAACGCCGCCGAAATCGCCGCCTATCTGGACGAACACGAGAAGGTTTCGACCGTCTACTACCCCGGACTCGAATCCCATCCGCAGTACGACCTCGCCCAGCGACAGATGGAGGGTGCCGGTGGCGTCCTCTCGTTCGAACTCGACGGCGACTTGCCCGACGTGGAACGCTTCGTCGCCGAGCTGAACGAGTTCCCGTTGGCCGTCAGCCTCGGCGGCGTGGAGTCGCTCATCGAACACCCGGCGAGCATGACCCACGCGCCGCTGACGCCCGAGGAGCGCGCCGAAATCGGTATCTCGGATTCGCTGCTCCGCGTCTCGGTCGGCGTCGAACACCCGAAGGACCTCATCGCCGACTTGGAGTCCGCGTTCGACGCGATAGAATAGGATGGAAGGACCTCGAAACGGTATTTTTCGGGGACCGGCCGCGCTAGTCCGCCGTGCCGACGAGCACCGCGTCCCGAATCTCCAGCGCGTTCTCGAACTCCTCCGTCCGACCTTCGTCCCGTCCGATTCGTCGAAACTGCTCCTCGTGTGCCCGTCGAACCGCGTCCCGCTCGCGGCGTTCGAAGCCGAGGCGGTCGCCGACCGTCTTCCAGTGACCCGTCTCCACGAGGAAGACGCTCCGCTCGGGCGTTTCGTGAATCCGCTCGTACTCCCGTCGATAGTCGTCGATTCGCGGTCCGAGGTCGGCCTGCACTACGGGGAGGAGTTCCGAGAGACGTTCGAGCGGCACGCTGGCTTTGGCACCCGCAAGTACGACGATTTGCCCGTCGATGGGATGGGCGTCGGGAGTCATGGGTCGTCTTCCTCCGGTGCTATCCGCCCGCCCGCATCGCTTTCTGTGAAAACTTCGGGACGACGGAATCGAGGGACTCCTCGTCGCCCTCGAAGGCGATGGTCACCTCGGTCAACTCCACCGTCGGGCCGATGCTCACCGTCTCCGAGGAGAGCGAGGCCTCCCACTCCTCGGCGACGACTGTCCCGTCGTCACGTACCTCCCCGCCGAGGTTTTCGAGGTACTTCCGCGCGAGTCGTTCACTGATTCCACGGAAGGACTTCTCGCGTCGCATCTATCCACCTGCAACCGGCGGGAAGATGCTCAGCCTGTCGCCGTCCGAGAGGGAGGTCTCTCGACCGTCGATGTGCACGACGTCCTTTCCGTTTCGCATGATGGAGAGCTGTGGTCTGAGGTCGCCGTCCTCGAAGAAATCGAGGTCGTGGTACTCCTCGGTCAGCGATTCGAGCACCTCGCCGACCGTCGTATCGTCCTCGTACTCCCGTTCCAGCGTCTTCTGTCCGACCGCCTCGCGGAAGTTCGCGAAGAACCGAAGGGTGAGTTCCATATCGGACAATGACCCGCGGCGACCATAAACGTCCAGTTCGCGGCGAGCGGTTTCACGGTCGCTTCGCGCCGAGCGCACCGACGACGACGCCAGCCAGCAGGAGGCAGACGACCGTCCCCGCGAGCACGGGGGTACCACCGTCGCCGACCAGCAGTCGGCCGAGTTCCGCGAGCGCGCCGCCGGTACCGACGAACAGCACCGCACCGCCGCCGAGAACGGCGAGCGAGAGCACCGTCGCCAGAAGGCCGTGCATACCGCCGCGGGTCGAATCCCCGCCCGCGAACCGTCCCGCGGCGTAGCTGCCGAGCGGAAACGCGAGGGTACTCGCGAGTGCCATCCCGCCGACGAGGGTGTCCGAAACGCGGAGGAGAACGAGGAGCGCAGGAACGAGATGCGCACCGAGCGCCACGACCATGCCGACTGCGACGGCTCCGCCGTCGATTCGTGACGAGGGCGACGCCCGGCTTTTCGCCCGACGGACGCGGGTCAGCGGTGCGTCGCCGTCGTCGTCGCTCATCGGCCGGGGCGGATACCGTCGGTGACGAGACGGGCGTTCCGCTCGCGGTCGATGTGCGACGACAGCTCCTCGTGGTCGTACAACTGCTGGATGAGCGACGCGTGGAGGTCCCGCCACGCCATCGCGTAGATGGGCGACTGTCCCCACGCGCGGAGTTCGGCGACGAAATCGTCGTACTGCTCCCAGCGACTCTCGAACCGTTCGAGAACGTCCACGGCGGCGCTGGCGAGTTCGTCGTTCTCGTCGAGTCGGTTGAGTCGCCGTTCCCACCCGGCGACGGCCTCCTGCATATCGCGCGCCGCCGAATCGCCGTCCTCCGGGAGCGAACTGATGATGGCCTCGGGTACCGAAAGCGAAATTTCGTCCATGCTACTCGATTGTTCGCTCTTCGTCAAAAACGCTTGGCTCGATTTTCGGGACGGGGGATTTATGTGGACTTTTCGGGTCCGGCGACTTACGCGGACTTCGCGTTCGTCAGCCGTTCGAACTGGTCGTCGGACAGCGATACCTCGGTCGCGGCGAGGTTCTCCGCCAACTGCTCGACGGTTCGCGCACCGATGATGGGCGCGGTCACGGCGTCGTGTTTCAGCAACCACGCGAGGCTGACCTTGGCGGGCGTCGTCCCGAGTTCGTCGGCGACGTCCTCGACGACTTCCAGCACGTCGAAGTTCTCCTCGGTGAGGTAGCTGTCGCGGAACTGTTGGTCGGTCGCGCCGCGGGTGCCGTCTGCCGGTTCCTCGTTCCGGGAGTATTTGCCCGTCAGGAACCCGCCACCCAGCGGCGACCACGGAATGATGCCGATGTCGTAGTCGTCGCACATCGGGATGTAGTTCGGTTCGATTTCGCGGTTGACGAGGTTGTATCGCGGCTGCGCGAGGCGGAACGGTTCGTACTCCATCTCGTTCGCCTTGACGACCTTCCACGCGTTGGGGTCGAGCGTCGAGGTGCCGAGGTAGTTCACTTTTCCGTCGCGGACGAAGCCGTCGAGGGTTCGCATGAACTCGTCGGCGGGCGTGTCGTCGTCCCAGCGGTGGATGTAGAGGAGGTCCACGTAGTCCGTCCCGAGGCGGTCGAGGATGAGGTCCATCTGCCGCCGGAGGTGCTTCCGGGAGAGACCCCGGCCGTTCGGGTCGTCCGTCCGCGTCGGCCAGTAGATTTTGGATGCGATGACGAAATCCTCGCGGTCGCGCTCGGCGAGCCAGTTGCCGATGTATTTCTCGCTCTCGCCACCGCCGTACATGTCGGCGGTGTCGATGAAGTTGCCGCCCGCTTCGGCGTAGGCGTCGAGGAGTTCGTGGGCGCGGTCCTCGCCGATTTCGACCGTCCCCTCGTCGTTTTCGCGGCCGAATCGCCACGTTCCGAACGCGATTTCGCTGACTTTCGTGCCGGTCGTCCCCAACGAGACGGTTTCGAGTCCCATGTTCGGGTCTATTCGTGGGTGGCGGTTAAATCGACCGAAGGAGAGACGACGGAGCGACAGCGGGGTGACAGTGGAGGCATGTCAGCGGGGAGACGGTGGAGGCGTGCCAGCAGGGTAGTAGTGGTGGCGCGACAGCGGGGTGACGGGGGGAGAACGAGCGGGGATGGACTACTCCTGACCGTAGGCGTGTCCGACGAAGAGCGCGATGACGTTGCAGCCAAGCAGGGCGAGAAAGAGGGAGACCTCCGCGTCAGAGAGACCGTTCAGGAGCAAGACCGGATAGAAGAGGGGGCAGACGACCGCCGACCAGAAGCCAACGAACTGGACTGGCGTCGTCAGCGAATGCTCGTTGAATCTCGCGTGCAGTGCGGTGAGTTTCCGGCGATCGACGGCGATGGATTCGCCGTCGTTCTCGTAGGTGGTTGTTCCCGGCATAGTAGCACACCCGTGCCCGGCTAAATCATTGCCGAGGGATATCTTATAACGGGCCGAGCGTTGGGGTGAATTCACACCGTTTAGCGTCGATGAACAGACCTGTCGATTCGAGAACTGCGGGGGGAGAACGTCCTATTCGATTTAAAACCGTTTTTGCGGCGGTAAAAGTCCGCCGAACGCTCCGGAGCCGACGACGTTGAACGTCGGGGACCGACCTCAGATGAACGCCAATGGCAACATCAACAGTACGCCGAGCGTAAGACCGGAGAGCAGTTCGCGGTAGCCGTCGCCCGGGAGACCCTCGCCGACTTCGAGCGCCTCGGGGATGAACTCCGAGAGGACGAGGTAGATCATCGCTCCGGCCGCGAATCCGAATCCCATCGGCAGGAACGCGCGTGCGCTTCGCACGAAGTAGAACGCGATGACCGCGCCGATGGGTTGCGGGAGGCTGGAGAATATCGACCACCAGACCATCCGCCACTTGCGCACGCCCATCGAGTGGAGCGGAATGGAGATGGCCACGCCCTCGGGAATGTTGTGAATCGAGATGGCGATGGTCATGAATATCGCCAACAGCGGGACGACGAATCCGGCGAACTGATAGCCGCCCTGAAAGCCGAGGTCGGCGAACGAAACGCCGATGGCGACGCCCTCCGGGAAGCTGTGAACGGTAAGCACGCCGAGGATGAGGATGAGCTTCTTGAAGTCCGCCTGTTCGTACTTCTTCGGATTCACGTCGGTACCGGAGATAATGTAATCGCTGACGACGACGAGTGCCACGCCGACCAGCATACCGATGACGACGCCGATTACGCTACCGCCGTTCGCACTGGAGAGACCCTCGGATATCAGTCCGAAGACGGACGCCGAGACCATGATTCCGGACGCGAGCCCCCAGAGCCCCACGTTCCAGCGGTCGTTTACGTCCTTGACGAGGAAGAACGGGAGCGCGCCGATACCCGTCGCCAGCGCCGTAATCAGCCCCGCAATGAACACCAATACGAGATTAGCGAGTAAGGTCATACTTGCCGTTGGTACTCGAAGGGGTTAATAGTTATCACTTCCATTACTATTTTTGGCGGGCCTAAAACGTATTGGAGATTTACTGGAAGAGAATTTCCCGAAAAGTAAAAATAAATTTCCGGTTCTATTGTTTGGCTATCAGGAATCGGGATGGGGGCGAGAAGCGTAAACGACGGACAGCGCGATAGAGACGCGGAAATTA
Organism: Haladaptatus paucihalophilus DX253; assembly: GCF_000376445.1. Lineage (NCBI taxonomy): Archaea > Methanobacteriati > Methanobacteriota > Halobacteria > Halobacteriales > Haladaptataceae > Haladaptatus > Haladaptatus paucihalophilus. The sequence goes on from NZ_AQXI01000001.1 coordinate 1,350,575, forward strand.
CGAGAGACTGAGATAGAAAGAAGAAGTGAACAGAGGAAACGAAGAACAGGGGGAAGCGGACGACTGGCGGAACGAACACACATCGAGTCGAAGGGGAGGTCAGGGCGTCGAGGTTCGATGCCGGGAGTGGTCGGCGCGTGCCGTTCAGGGCAAACGGTCGTTCACACCGATGCCGGGAGTTTCAATCGCGTTTGTAGCCGTGACCGACGACCATCGCGACGAGATTGAGGACGAAGAGCAGCGCCAACGCGTCGGCGGAGTCCGAGACAGGGCCGCTGTAGAGGAGGGGGAGGTAGCCGAACGGGAGCGCGATGGCTGACCAAAAGCCGACGAACTGCACTGGAGCGAGGAGCTTCTTTCCCGCTGCTTCGACGGTGTGACGGGATAGGAATTCGAAGTTCGATGCACCTTCCTTCCGTATCGTTGGAGGACTCGACATGATTTCTCGGGGATGTATTTCTCTCTATGACTGGAGGGGTAATATAACAAGTCGAGAGTAAAGCAGAATTCACGACATTTCAGCCCCAAATGCCGGTTCGACGACGTTTTATAAACGCCTCAAAAATCTTTAGACCTTTCACAAACTCCTCTAATCCCACTATCTGGTTCTGAGGCCAAAGCGACCAATCGATGATATTCTCGACGATACGATCGGAATCAGTCGGTCAATCGAACACGACACGTCACGTCGAAGATACGCGGAGTGACCGTTTCGGATTAGCAGCATGAGCGACGGGTCGAACGTCGTACTCGGCTCGCCGTCACAGGTCCGGAATCACGTTCGCCCGACGACTTTCTCCGCGTCGCGTCTCGTACGTACTCGTCGCCCATTCGACGAAATCGGGGTTCTTGCCGTCGAGACACGCCCGTAAGTTGCCGCGGTCGTCGAACGCGGAGACGAGCACGCGCTCGCCGTCGAGAATCGTCACGCCGAACGGGAGATCTTCGGGAACGCTGTAGAGGTCGAACCCCGCGACCGAATCCGGCGATTGCTGCTCGGCCGACCGTTGGACCGCCGATTCCAGAGAGGGTTCCGAGACTATCAGTTCGATCCGCGCTCCTCGGTCGAGCAGCCGTCGCGCCGCGTCGGCGAACAGCGGACTGACGATGGGCGTGATACAGCGGATTCGGTCGGCCGACGTTTCCGTGAGCGCGTCGATGATGTACGTGGTTGCCCTGTACGGGTCGTCTTTCGTCGCCGATACCATGTTCGCACAGGTGGTGCCGTGTATCGGAAACGTCCCGTCGGCGTCGTCGAGATGCGTGAGAAACTCCTCGTACTCCTCGACCCACTCTATCGTCCGAATCAACGTTTCGTACGCGTCCAACACGAGTTCCCCGGCCTCCGTGAGGCGGTAGGTACCGTCCACGCGTCGCGTCCACCCGTACTCGGTGAACGTTCGGAGGGACCGGTGCACGGTCGAACGCGACATCGAGAGGCGGTCGGAGATGCTTCCAACGGTCCCCGTTCCGTCTTCGTGGAGGGCAGTGACGACGCGGGCACGGTTGGCCGAACCGGCGAGAAACGTCGCGTACTCGTGAGACGTCATCCGTTTTCCAACGCCGTCCCGCTCGAACGCTGTGCGTCGGGACGCTCCGCACGACTGTCGCCGGTCGGTACCGAAGAGTGGCAGTTGTTACCGGTTGTGTCACGATTTGAACGTCGTTTCATCTGTTGAATCATCTTCATCTACTGAGGATTTTTTCATTCCCTAACTATATATTAATTATGTGTGTTGATGATAATGTGCTGCATAGAAAAAAGAGAATACTAGCACTCGCGCTCGTATGGGTGCTGACGATTTCGTGTATCGCACCGTTCCTCGGTGCGTCCGTATCGGCACAGGAAACAACCACGCGTCTCGACACGATGGAAGCGTCCACGTCCGTCGATTCCGCCGCGCCAATCGACCCGGCGCTGACGGACGCGGACGGAACCGTGACCGTCGTCGTGCGCTTAGAGGAGGCGAACCCGGACGTGACCGCGGACCGGGCCACGACGTTGGAGACGCTACAGACGCACGCGGAACGGAGCCAGCGGCCCGTTCTCTCGTACGCGAAGCGACACGCGGACAGCGTTACAGTCCTCAATCGGCTGTGGATAACCAACGCCGTCGTGCTCCGCGTCGATACCTCCGACGCCGACCTGAAGAAACTCGCGTCGATAGAAGGCGTCACACGGCTGCACAAGAACTTCGAACTCACGCTTCCGAAGCCCGCCGACTCCGGCGGTGACGAGACGCCCGTCGGTCTGTACGACGCCGCCAAAAGCGTCGGCGGGACGGACTACAACACCACCTACGGTCTCGACCAGATCAACGCGACGGACGTGTGGGACGACTACGGGACGAGAGGAGACGGCGTTAAGGTGGCAGTGCTCGATACGGGCGTGGACATCGACCACCCGGACATCGAACTCTACACCGAAAACGAGAGCGACCCGACCTACCCCGGCGGGTGGGCCGAGTTCGACGACGGCGGCAACCGCGTTCAGGGCAGCGTGCCACACGACACGGACACGCACGGGACGCACACCAGCGGAACCGTCTCCGGCGGCAACGCCAGCGGCGAATACATCGGCGTCGCGCCCGACGTCGAACTCATGCACGGGCTCATCCTCCCCAGCGGTAGCGGCTCCTTCACGCAAGTCGCCGCGGGGATGCAGTGGGCCGTCGAGCAGGACGCCGACGTCATCAGCATGAGCCTCGGCGCGACCGGCTACTACAGTCAGATGATAGAGCCGGTCCGGAACGCCGAATCGGCAGGTACCATCGTCGTCGCCGCGGCCGGAAACAGCGGCGAAGGGACGAGCGGCTCGCCCGGCAACGTGTACGAATCGTTCGCCATCGGCGCGTCGAACGAAGACCTCGGCATCGCGTCGTTCTCCAGCGGCGAAGAGATAGACACCGAAAACGACTGGGGAAGCGACGCACCCGCCTCGTGGCCGGACAGTTACGTCGTCCCCGACGTCGCCGCACCCGGCGTTGACGTCAAGAGTTCCGTCCCCGGCGGCGGCTACTCCCGATACGACGGAACGTCGATGGCGACCCCGCATACCGCCGGTGCCGCGGCGCTGATGATCGCCGCGGCCGGTGGCGACTTACAGCCGTCGGACATCCGGTCCGCCTTCCGCGAAACGGCGTTCAAACCGGAGAACTGTTCGCCGAGTTGCTCGCCCCGCGACGGAAACGACACCCGATACGGCGCGGGAATCATCGACGTGAAAGCGGCGACCGATACGGTCGCGCTCGAAAACGGTATCACCGGAACGGTGACCAACGAGAGCGGCGCGCCGGTCGACGGTGCGACCGTTTCCCTCGACACCGGTCGCACGACAGAGACGAACGCCTCCGGTGGATACACGCTCCTGGAAGAACCCGGAACGTACGACGTCACCGCGAGCGCGTTCGGATACGGGACGACGACATCGACGGTCACCGTCGAAAACGGGTCGTTCGCGCGACAGGACTTCTCGCTGTCGCCCGCGCTCGGCGTTCGCATCCTCGACGGGCAACCCGATGCGATAGAAGGCGGCGAGTCCGTCACCGTCACCGCGGACGTGCGAAATCTGGAAACGTACACCGTCGAACTCGACGGCGACTACGAGACGAACAACGCGACGCTGGTCGTCAACGGCGAGGAACACGCGTTCGGCGAGGCCATCGACTTGGGTGGCTACTCCGGTGAACTCACCGTGACAGTCGAAACGACGTCGGGAACGCACGGCTCGTTCTCGCTTTCTCACACCTTCGAAGGGACGAACGACAGCGTGACGGCGACGACCGGCCCGACGGAAATCTTCGAGGAGTACACGACCATCGCCGTGGTCGATTCGGACGACGGGTTCGGCGAGCAGACCGCGGACGCCCTCGACGGGTCGCTTCCCGCGAACTATCAGGTGACGGTCGTGCAGGACGAGAACGCCATGGAGGCCGTCGGCGAGTACGACTCGTTCGTGATTCAGGACTTCGACCCCGCCCAACTCGACGCGCAGGCGTTCGTCGACGCGACGAACAGCCCGAGCACCGGCGTCGTCTGGTTGGAACAGTGGGGCGACAACAGCAACGGCATCGCGGGACGGTCAGCCGCGGTCGGCGACCCCGCGAGTACCGCCGACGAAGGGTTCGGGGCCGGAAACCCGTACTTCACCATCACGGAGTCGAGTCCCCTGTTCGAAGGGGTCGGCTCGGTCGGTGACCAAGTGACCATCCACACCGGAAGCTGGGGCGACCACGCGTGGTACGACGGATACAGCGGCCAAACCGTCGCCACGGTCGGCGACGACGACGGCACCAAAGGATCCGCCATCGGCGTCGACCGACAGACGGGCACGGTGCTCGCATCGTCGCTCGGCCGCACGTCGTACGTCGAAAACGGCGACTACACCGAGGAGGCGGACGCGATACTGGCGAACGCGGTCCAGTACGTGAGCACCGCTCCGGCGGTCATCGTCAAATCCGGTCAACCCCGCCACGTGAGCACGGGCGAGGAAGTCGAAGTGAACCTCTCCGTGAACCAACTCCGCGACGTGCAAGTCGATTTGAGCGAGAACTCCACGCTGAGCGAGGACGACCTCACGCTCTACATCGACGGGTGGGGACCGATTCCGTTCGGCCTCCCCATCCTCGAACGACCACCGGAGACGACCGACGAGTACACCATCAGGGTCGTTCCCGACGAGAACGCTGTCGGTTCGTTCTCGCTCGAAACCACGGCGACCGCTGGACCGGACGCGGAACGGGTCACGATTCGAACCGGACCGACCGCCGTCTACGACGCCCCGATAAACGTACCCGAGGACGTCGAGTCCGTTCAGGAAGCGGTCGACCTCGCGCCACCGGGCGCGGAGATAGTCGTCGGTAGCGGCACGTACACCGAGCAGGTGACGGTGGATACGCCCGGCGTCACCATCCGCGGTGCCGACGGAGCGACTTCGGTCATCGCCGCACCCGAAAACGCGACCGGCGACACCATCGCGGTCGACGCACCCGACGTCACCGTGACCGGCGTTACGGTCGATGCGGGCGGACGAACGAGCGGCCTCTCCGTCGACGGCGCGGACAACGCGACCGTCCGGGGAGTCACGGTTCGCAACGCGACGACGGGCATCTCGGTCGATACCGCGAACGGCGCGGTCGTTGACGGGAACGTCGTTCGAAACGCATCCGTCGGCATCGACGCGAACGCGCCGGGTGCGACCGTCACCGACAACCGCATCGAGGACGCCGCGACCGGGCTTCGGTTCGGAAACGGCAACGACGCGGCGACCCCGACCGAGGTGCGGAAGAACGAGGTCGCGGCCGAGACGGGCGTCGGCATCGAGGGCGCGAACGCGACGGCCGTGTCGCTTCGGTTCAACGACCTCGAAGCGACGGACGTCGCCGTCGCTTCGACGGCGGACGCGACGTTCGACGCGCGGCTGAACTACTTCGGCGACCGCGGTCCGGCCGACACGACGTTCGACGGGGACGTCGCGTACGAACCCTTCCTGACCGCACGACCGGAGAACGTCGATACTGACGCGCCGACGAAGATCGGTATCGACCTCGACATGCCCGCGACCGCGGGTGACGGACAGGCGACGTACTACACTGTCGGCATCCCCGGTCCGACGGACCAGACCGTCGGCGACATTCTGGGTTCGTTCGACGGCACCGTCTACGGTTACGACGCCGCCGCCGGGCAGTGGGAGCAGTTGACGGCCGATTCGTCCGTCGATGCGCTCGACGCGCTGTTGGTCGGTACCACGACCGACGCGCGCGGGATGCTGACCTTCGAGCACACGCAAGGACCGCCGTCCCCGCCGGGACAGGCGACGCTCGTGGAAGGCTGGAACTTCGTGGCCGCACCGCAGTACGCGGGCGCTGACGAGGCGTTCGGCGTCTCCTCCGGAAACCCGACGCTCGTGCAGGAGTACGCCACGCAGCCGACGAGTCAACCCGGTCCGCGGAGCGAACTCAGCGGGACGTACGAACTCGGCAGTTCGAACCCCGGTCCGAACGTGAGCGCGTTCGCGGGGTACTACGTCTACTCGGAGTCCGCGGGCACGCTCCCGACGTACCTCACGAGTAACCCGACGATGACGGAGCTGTACGACGGGTTGAATATCCCGACCGACGACCGCGGACTGCCGGTCACCGACGTCTCGGCGACGATGACGGACGCGGTGTCGCCCACCGACGTCTCGGTCGATGCGAACGGGGCCGCCGTCGAACCGCTTCCAACTCTCCCGATGACCGTTCACGGAACGGTGACGGTTGACGGCGAACCGGCGTCCGCCGGAACGACCGTCACGGTGGACGTCGGCGGCGAGACGCGCGGCACGTTCACGGTCGGCGAGAACGGCACGCTCGGTGCCGCGAGCGGAACGGCGAAGAAACTCGTCGTCTCCGGGACGGCGGACGACGCGGGCGAACCCGTGACGTTCTCCGTGGACGGCACCGCCGCCGCGGCCGATTCCAGCGTCACGTGGAAACCGGGCGCGGTCGAATCGGTCCACCTCACGGTGAAATCGGGGTCGGCAGCGCGAACCGGCGACGATTCGACCGATTCGGGGAAGGAGAAGACGGGGAAGAAGAAAGCGAAGCGAACGCTCACGCCGCTGAGCGCCTGATTCCCCTCCCGACAGGTTCCCGTCATTGGTGACGGGACACGGACTATTTTTTGCCGTCGTTCTCGACGGCGATGACGGTTTCTGGACGATACGCAAGCATCCGCTTATCGCCTCGGAGCGCATGCAGTCGGTATGGGTGGGGACTTGCTCATCGATTTGGACGAAGAGAGCTGGATCGCACTGGCGAAGTACAACTTACTGCTCACGACACTGTTCGGCCTGCTCACGCTGGGAACGAAGTACGCGTGGGGTAGCGACGCGCTGTTACTCGTCGAAAACGGCGCGCTGACGCTGGTGTTCGGAAGCGTGCAAACGTACTGCTGGTTGGTCGCACCGCGAGCGTGATGGTAACCGTTGCGGGAGTATCCGTTCGACTACGGGAGTGAAAAACGGGAGTGAAAATTTCGAAATGCCCGGGGAGGGCTCCGAACCCTCGATCTCCGCATGTCCCAGATTCGAGACCTGGCAGGGCCTCGCGGGCGCATGGGAGGCTTCCAAGGCCTGAGCGCCAAATCTCAGAACCCTATGAGTGCGGCGCTATGTCCAGCTAAGCCACCCGGGCTCGATTACGGGTAGGGAACTGGTACTCTTTAAAGTTCCCATCTCCATCGAGGATGATACGGGACTGAACAGTGTCCATTGCCACCCCGTCACGCGATTTCGAGCGGTCGATATCGCAAAACATGTTCGAAAAGACACCCGTTTTGTCACTGTCGTGTCTACCCATCGGTTTTAAGACATGGGCCTGACCATTCCCACCATGAGCATTCCGGGAATCGTCCAGTCCAGCCTCGGAGACGAACACGTCGCGGCGAAAGTGTCCCTCGGGGGGGAAGACATCCTCTACGTGACACCGACGCGGACGCTTATCTATCGCGCTGACGGCCTGCTCAGCGACGAATCCGTCGAGGAGTACCCGCACGACGCGGAGCGAATCACGGTGTCCGAGGGCCGACGAAAATCGACCATCACGCTCGATTACGGTATCGACGGCACCGAGAAGTTCAAGATTCCGACGAAGCGCCTGCACGACGCCCTGCACCCCGTCATCGCGGGCGTGTTGAACGGTGCGGGCGTCACCGACTCGAACGAACAGGTCCTCCAAACCTACCAGTTCAGCGAACTGACGCTCGTTCTCACCAGCGCACGCGTGGTAAAACACGTCGGCGAAGCGATTTGGGACACGGATTTCGAGCAGTTCCACTTCGCGGACGTGACGAGCCTCGACGTGGAGGAGGGCAACGTCTCCTCGCAAATCATCATCGAAGCGGACGGACGACCGCAGCGCATCAAAACCCCGAGCGACCGGACGCGGGAGGTCCGCGAGCGAATCGAGCAGGGACTGCTCTCCTACCACGACGTGGGAAGCTACGCCGAATTCGAGCAGACGGTCGTCCCCGACGACCCCGAACCGGACGCCGACGAGAACGTCTCGTTCGCGGAGGACGACGACGACGTGTTCGGCGGCGGCGTCGAACCCCTCAACGCGAACCCCCCCGAGCTGAACGACAGCGGACAAATCGTCGAAACGCCGACCGCCGACCCGCTTGGCGGCGAAAGCGAGAGCGTGAACGGCGGTGGGGCAGGGACCGTCGCCGCCGAAGCTACACCGGCAGACTCGCCGTCCGCCAGCTCCGGAACCGCGACGAACACCGTAGCCGACGGGATGCAGACCGACGGGGAGGAACCGGACGAAACCGTCTTCGCAGACTCGGGCTTCGAATCGGCGAGCGAGAATCTGGACGACCCCGTGGAGGCTCAACTCGCCGCGCTCACCGAGACGGTCGAGCGACAGAACGAGCTACTCGAACGGCAACAGAAGACGATAGAGCGACTCATCTCCGAACTCAGCCGCGGTCGATAAGTTTCCTCTCCGTCGGCGGGCGAGACGTTATTCCCGACCGGTGACCTTCCGGATGCACGACGACCCGAAGGGACCGAGTTCGCCCGCGTCGAGTTTGATGAAGTGCCCGGTCGAGATGCCGGTGCCACAGCGCCGACAGGTGAAGTCGCCTTCCTTGGTCACGACTTGGCTTTCGAATCGGACGAACCCGCCACCGGTCGGGCGGATGATGCCGTTTTCCCGCTCGATGACGCCCCGTTTTTCCGCCTCGTCCAGAATCGTCCGCGTCGTCGTCGGGTCGGTCGTGATGGTTTCGATGCGGTCCACCGCTTCCGCGACCGACAGCTCCGGGTGTTCGACCTTGCTCAACAGTTCGACCCCCATCGCCACGGGGTCGTCGTCCGATTCCATCGTCTACGAATCTCGCGTGAAGCGGATTAAACGTTGCGCGGTCGGGTGGAAAGAACTTAGCCACTCCTCGGGCTACCTTGGGTCGAATGGAGTTCTCGGGGAACAGACGACAGGTGGCCGGAGTGGGGTTGGTCGCGCTGGTCGTCGTCGCTGGCGTCCTCCTCTCGCCGGAAGTCGTCCTGCAGCGGGTTCGGCGCGTGACGCACGACCCGCTTCTCGCCGCGGGGCTGTTTCTCGGCGTCTACCTCGTCCGACCGCTGTTCGCGTGGCCGACCACGGTGGTCGCCGTCGCGGTCGGCTACGTGTACGGGCCGGTCGTCGGGTTTCCGGTCGCGCTCGGCGGAACCGTGATGAGCGCCTACCTTCCCTTCGCCGCGGCGCGCTACTTCCGCGTCGATTCGGGGGTGTTCGGTCGCCTCGGCGACTCGGGAGAACGGTTCTTCGACGCGACCGGCGACCTTCGCGGCATGGTCGCCTCGCGCCTCGTCCCCGCCCCTTCGGACGCGGTGTCCGCCGCCGCCGGGTTGTCGAACGTCCCGGACCGCTCGTTCCTCCTCGGCACCGCCATCGGCGAAGTGCCGTGGATGGTCGTCGCCGTCCTCGCCGGTGGCTCGCTCGACACGCTCTCGGTCCACGAAATCGGGAAGAACTGGGCGGTCGTCGCCGTCGTCGGTATCGGCGGACTGTTCCTGTTGGCCGGACCCGCCTACCGCGCCGTCACCGACGATTAGTCGAACGCGTCCGCGCAATCGACGACTAGTAGAACGTGTCCGCGCAGTCGTAGACGACGCCGTGCTGCGGGCAGACGTACTTGCAGTGGCGGTGGAACATCGACGCACCGCACAGCGGACAGGGCCGTCCCTTCGGCGTCTCCTCCATGGGGGAACAACGACGCCCGACCGGTATCACGTTTTCCGTCCGCGAGCGTCGCGTCGGGTCGCCGCTCGGTTTATCTTCAACCATCCCATATTCGGTTAGCATCACACAGTTGGGAGAGATTTGGAAAAGAGTAGGAGAGATTTGGAAGAGAGTGGGCGAGAGTTCGAAAAACGGCTATCTAACGGGACGCGGTCGGTTCGGATATGCGATTCAAACGCATACACGTGCTGGCAGTCGTACTGATGATTTGTGCCGTCCCCGCGACGGTGAGCGCGGCGACGGCCGCGAACGACGTTTCGAGCGCGCCGCTCGCGCAACAGACGACCACCACGGACACGATGGGCAACGGGACCATGGACGACAACATGACCACGACGACGGACTCCATGGACGACGGGATGAGCGATGACCAGATGACGACGACCGAGACGATGGACGACGGCATGGGCGACGACAACATGACGGACGGGACGATGACCGATGACAACATGACCGATGACAACATGACCGATGACAACATGACCGATGACAACATGAGTGACACCACGACCGACGGAATGAACGACGGCGAGGAGGGCGGAAACTCGGACACTTCCTTGCCCGGATTCGGCATCGTGGTCGCGCTCGTCGCGCTCGTCGGCGGCGCGCTGTACATCGCACGGAACCGGTGAACCATGACCGCAGAACAGTCCCCCACGAACTCGCTCGCGGACGTGGCGGCCGACGGAGCGGTCGCTCTCGCCGCGGGCGTCGCCGCCGTCGCCGGGTCGTACGCCGTGGTCGGCTTCACCCCGTCGTTCGTCGCCGCGCCGGTCAGCGATTTCGTGGTCGCAACGACGCCCAGCGCCGTCATCGCGTGGTCGATACAGACGCTCGGCGACCTCGGCGACCAACTCGGGTTCCTGCTGGCGCTCGTCCTGACCGCTCTCCTCTTCGCGGTGACGGCGGCGGTCGGCGTGCGAATAGCCGACGCCGCCGACCTCCCTGCCGCGCCGGTCGCCGGACTCCTCTGTGTCGCACCCGCGCTGGCGTTGACCGGCGCTCCCGGTTCCGCGCTGGCCGCCGGAGCGGGTGCCGGGTTCGTCGTCGCGGTGGCTCGATTCGGTGCGACGGAGACGGAATCGGTCTCCGAAACGCGGCGGAGCATCCTCCGAGCCATCGCCGGGGCGGTCGCGGTCGGTGCCGTCGGCGGCGCGCTCGGGTCCGGGAAGGGCGGCGACGCGCCGAAGCAGACGGGACCAGTCAGCGCTGACGTGGAGTCGCTCCTCGACGAAGCCGACGCGAAATCGCTCTCCATCGACGGTCTCGAAGGGCTAGTGAGCCAAGAGTTCTATCAGGTGGACATCAACAGCGTGGACCCGGTGGTGTCCGCGGAAGACTGGGACCTCCGGGTGACGGGGGCCGTCGAGGAGGAACTGCGCTTTACCCTCGACGACCTCGAATCGATGCCCGAGGAACACCGGTTCATCACGCTACGTTGCGTCGGTGAATCGCTGAACGGGATGAAGATGGACAACGCGCTCTGGACGGGCGTGCCGATTTCGGCGCTGTTCGAGGGAACGACGATGCCCGACGAATGTTGCGTCATGTTCCGCGCCGCGGACGACTACTACGAGGAGTTCCCGCTCTCGGCGCTCGAAGACGGCTTTTTGGCCTACGAGATGAATGGCAACCCGCTTCCGCGCTCGCACGGCCACCCCGTCCGGGCGCTGATTCCAGGTCACTGGGGCGAAATCAACGTCAAATGGATTACCGAAATCGAAGTGCTGGAACGGGAGGCGGAGGGGTACTGGGAGAAACGCGGCTGGCACGGGACGGGACCGGTCAACATCGTCGCCAAACTGCACGCCGTCAACCACCTCGACGACGGTCGTGTGCAAGTCGGCGGGCACGCCTACGCCGGGACGCGCGGCATCGAACGCGTCGAGGTGTCCACCGACGGCGGCGCGTCGTGGACCGACGCCCGCCTCTCCGAACCGCTTCCCGGAACCGACGTGTGGCGGCAGTGGGAGCACACCTACGAACCGTCGGGGTCGCACGAGGTCGTCGTCAGAGCGACGGACGGGGAGGGAAATCTACAGTCCGCAAACGAGACGGAAGCCTATCCGAACGGCGCGTCCGGGTGGGTGTCGGAGCGTATCGAGCCGTAGATATATCTGGCTGCATGACCCTCTCCCAAGTGACCGTTCGATGGACAAGGCGCTCTGGTACCTACTCACGGCGACGCGCGGCGGCGAGAACCGCGCGCGCATCATTCGCGCCCTCTCGGAGCGCCCACGGAACGCGAACCAGCTGGCGGAATCGCTCGACGTGGAGTACAAGACGGTTCGACACCACCTCGACATGCTCGTTGACCACGGCGTCGTCGAGCCCGGTGACAACGAGTACGGGAAACTCTACTTTCTCACCGACCGGTTCGAACACCATCGGGACGCGTTCGAGGAGATAATGGAGCAGATAGAATGAACTCGATACAACTCGCAAGCGGACTCGCGGTCGTGAACATCCTCCTGCTGGCAGTGTTGGTTGCCGTTTGGGTACGAAGCTATCTGAAGTTCCGCACCTCGCTCGTCCTCGGCCTGCTTGCCTTCGCCCTCGTGATGCTCGCCGAGAACGCCGTCGCCATCTACTACTTCTTCGGCATGAAGATGTTCTACTCCGGCGACCCGGCGGTTCAGCAGGCCGTGCTGGTGCTCCGCGCGCTCCAACTCGTCGCGCTCGTGTTCCTGACGTGGGTGACGGTGAAGTAGCGGGGACGCGGAATCGAGAAGAACGGAGAGAAGAACGGAGAGAAGAGCAGGAAGAGCGGGAGAAACGGAAAATCGGCTAGTTCCTTCGGATGCTATTTACGAGCACTCGCTCCAGCCACACGACTCGCAGGTCTTGCAGCCTTCCGAGAAGTACAGCGAGAGGGAGCCACACTCGGGACACTCGGGGCTTTCGCCCGCGTCGATGAGCGACTGCGAGGCGTCCTTTTGCGTCTCCGTCTCCACCGCACCGCCGTCGGCTTCGGTGTCGTCGGCCGTCTCTTCGAGCGTCTTCTGTTGCGGGTAGGATGCCTTCTCGATTTCGCCGTCGAGGTAGCGCCGCATGGCGACGCCGATGGCGTCCGGGATGGAGTTGATCTGCTCGCCCTTGTCCCACGCGACCTTCGGACTGCGGATGCCCTGCAGGTCGGAGGCGATTTCGTTCGGGTCAACGCCGCTGCGGAGCGCGTAGCTGATGACCTTCGCCAACGCTTCCGTGAAGGAGTTGGTGAACCCGCCGGAGTTGCCGATGGTGGCGAACAGTTCGAACGGTTCGCCGTTCTCGTCCTCGTTGATGTTGATGTACATCTTGCCGTAGCCGGTGTCCACGCGTTGAGTCACGCCGTGGAGCACGTCGGGCCGGGGACGCTCTTGGGCGTACGCGCCGCCCGTGACGCCCTCGCCCACGAGGTCGTCGAGTTCGGTGCCGAGCGCGGTCTGCACGTCCTCGTTCTCGATGAAGCCTTCGACGCCGCCGAAGACCTCCTCTATCTGCTCGACGATGGTTTCCGCCGCCTCCTCCTCGTCGGCGAACTCGGCGTTGTCGGCGCGCGTGGTGAGCACCTGCTTCGAGCGCGTGCCGTCGCGGTAGACCGTGACGCCCTTGCCGCCGTGGTCGTAGATGTAGCGGTACACCTCGTCCATGTCCTCCTTGCTGGCGGAGTTCGGGAAGTTGCAGGTCTTCGAGATGGCCGAGTCAACGCCCTGCTGACAGGAACACTGCACCGCGGCGTGTTGCTTGCCGGTGAGGTCGCCCGTCACGACGAACAGTTCGCCGATGGCGTCCGGGACGGTTTCCAGCCCTTCGACGCCGGAGAACTCGTTGTTCGCCATCTGCGTCTGGGCCTCTTCTTTCACCGCGTCCACGTCGATGTCGTTCGCCTCCAGCGTGCGGAGGAAGTAGTCGTCGAACTCGACGAGCATCTCGTCGCCCTGCACGTCGTCGGAGACGTTCTTGTAGTAGGCGACGTTGTAAATCGGCTCACAGCCACCCGTGGTGTTGCCGACCATCGAGGTGGTGCCCGTCGGCGCGATGGTGGTCGTGTTGTGGTTGCGGACTGCAAAGCCGTCCTTCCACTTCTCGGCGTCGAGGCCGGTCTGCTTTTCGAACCACTCGGCGTACTCGGTCGGGTTCGCGTACTTCGAGTCCTCCCAGTCGTTGAACGACCCGCGCTCCTCGGCGAGTTCGTGGGAGGCCCACTTGGACTCGTGGTTGATGTGGGTCATCAACTGCTTTGCAATCTCGTTGCCCTCCTCGCTGCCGTAGCGGACGCCGAGTTGGATGTACAGCTGGGCCAGTCCCATGATTCCCAGTCCGATTTTGCGCATGTCCCGGACCTTCTGTTCTATCTTCTCGACCGGGAAGTCGGACATCGTGACGACGTTTTCGAGGAAGCGGGTGCCGTACTCGATGCGGTGGTCGAACTCCTCCCAGTCGATGCCCTCGCGGAGGAAGGCGTCGACGGCCTCCGAGAGCGACCCGTAGTTGTCGCCGTTCTCGTCGTACCAGACGCGCCAGTCGGGGGCGTCGAGGTCGGCGAGCGTCGAGAGGTTGATGTGGCCGAGGTTGCAAGCTTCGTACTCTTCGAGCGGCTGTTCGCCGCACGGGTTCGTCGCCAGAATCCGGTGGTCCGGGTGTTTCTCGACGTCGAAGGAGTGTTGCTTGTTCACCCGTTCGAGGTAGATGATTCCGGGTTCGCCGTTCTCCCACGCGCCCTCAACGATGCGGTCCCAGAGGACCTTCGCCGGGATGGAGAGCACTTCGCCGGGCGTAACGTAGTCGCCGAGGCCAAACATGTCGTACATCTCCTTCGTGTGTTCGGTGGCGACGTGCGGTTCCTCCGTCCGCGGGTTGGTGAAGACGAACTCCTCGTCGTTGTACAGCGCCTCCATGAAGTCGTCGGTCACGCCGACCGAGATGTTGAAGTTCGAGAGGTGTCCCTCGGCGGCGTTGCGGAGGTGTTTCGGGACGCGTCCGTCGTCGTCGATGAGTTCGCGGGCCTCTTCGAGCGCCTCCTTGAACGACGTGTGCGTGTAGTCGTCGGGGTCGTTCAGGCGGAGCGTGTTGGCGAGGCTCACGTCCTTGTTCTTCGCGTGGATGAACTGGATGACGTCCGGGTGCGAGACGCGCATGACGCCCATCTGTGCGCCGCGCCGGGCACCGCCCTGCGCGATGGTCTCGCACATCTGGTCGTACGTGCGCATGAAGGTGATCGGACCGGAGGCGATGCCGCCCGTCGAACCCACCGCGTCGCCGTACGGCCGGAGTCGCCAGAAGGCGTAGCCCATGCCGCCGCCGGACTGGAACACCTCGGCGGCCTCCTTGGCCGTCTGGTGGATGTCCGTGATGTCGTCGCCGGGCGAGTCGACGAAACACGCCGAAAGCTGCTGGAGTTCGTCGCCCGCGTTCATCAGCGTCGGCGAGTTGGGGATGAACGAGAGCCCTTCCATCAGGTCGCCGAACTCATCCCGGACGGACTCCACGTGGTCGCGGATGTCGTCGGGGAGTTCGGGGACGACCGTCTCGTAGGCGAACTTGTTGACGTTGTAGACCGAAAGCGTCGTTTCGGCGTCGTCTGCCGCCGTTGTCCCTTTACCGAACACTTCGGCCGCGAGTTCGTCGCGCCGGGGGTGGTCGGGTTTCAACTGTTCGGGCGTGACGGTGAGTTCGACGCCCTGCTTTTCGGCCTCGTAGACGGCCTCGGCGAGCGCGATGTTCTTCGCCACGCGCGGGAACAAGTCGTCCTGTGATTCGACCAGTTCGCCCTCCGCGTTCTTCCGGAGATACCGGGCCGGAAGGATGTTCTGATAGGCGTTGCCCGTCATCCGGTCTTCGAGGGTGTCGCCCTCGGTTCGCTTGACCGGGAGGGTTACGTCGTCGGCGTCCGCCTCGTGCGCGCCGCTCATGTGCGCGCCACCACCGTTCGTTCGTTACTCTGCACGTCGATTCTCACTTGGTTTCGCACGTAGACCCGTTTCATTCGTGACGAAGAATCCATTTACCCCAACCCCAATTAAGTTTACTTTCTTTATTTCAAGTGTAGTTGGATAGTGATGCCTCTGCGAATTTTCTTCGGCCTATCCACTAGTAAGGCGCGGAGGAATATAAGAGTGTTCAGACCGGAGCGAAAGTGACCGGAATGCCGAACATTCCCGCGGTAATGTCCCGTTACTCGGGTCACGTCGGCCGATTTTCGGTCGCTCGGGAATCGACACCACCGATACGTTTACGATTCAGTAGGGAGTCATTTCTCGCATGCTTCCCCTCGCCATCGAACCCGTCGGAATCGTGGTGGCCGTTATCGCGGTCATCCTCCTCATCGCCGCCATCCGATTCGCCATCAGCATCCTCTTTCGCGTCGTCATCGTCGGCGTCCTCGTTGCCGCCGCACTCTACGCGGCGGGCGTACTGACGATATAAGACGCGAAGAAGTTCCCAATTAGCTCCCGGCCGCACGCCGTGAGAACGCTCTCGGGGTGGAACTGCACGCACTCGATGGGGTACTCGCGGTGGCGAATCCCCATCACGAGTTCCGTCCCGTCGTGGGTCGTCGTCGCGCTCACCTCGAACGGGTCGGGGACGCTCGTCGTCACGAGCGAGTGGTACCGTCCGGCCCGGAAGCCCTGCTCGATTCCCTCGAAAACCCCCTTCTCGTCGTGTTCGACGGGGAACGCCTTGCCGTGAACCGGTTCGGGTGCCCTCCCGATTTCACCGCCGTACTCGTGGATCGCGGCTTCCAGTCCGAGACAGACGCCGAGCGTCGGGATGTCGGACGAGAGTTCGCGGAGCACGGCCGCCGTGACACCCACGTCGCGCTCGTTCGCGGGATGGCCCGGCCCCGGACTGATGACGATGGCGTCGGGGTCGAAGTCGCGGATGTCGTCCAGCGAGGCCGTGTTCTTGACGACTTTCGTCTCGAACGCCGCGCCGCTGGCCCGGAGCGCGTCCTCGGTGTACTCCACGAGGTTGTACGTGAACGAATCGTAGTTGTCCACGAACAGCACGCGAGTCATTTCGGCACCTCCGCGAGTTCCGTCTCCGGCGGTTGTTCGAGGGCCTCCAGCGCGGCGAGCACGCCGCCCATCTTCTGTTCGGTCTCCTCGAACTCGGCGGTCGGGTCGCTGTCGGCGACGATTCCCGCCCCCGCCTGCACCGTGATTTCGTCCGTCGGTCCGTGCGAGACGGTCGCCGTCCTGATGGCGATGGCGAAGTCGGCGTCGCCCGTCCACGAGACGTAACCGACGCCGCCGCCGTAGACGCCGCGGGGGGTCCGTTCGAGGTCGTCGATTATCTCCATCGCCCTGATTTTGGGTGCTCCCGTCAGCGTCCCCGCGGGGAACGAGGCGCGCACCGCGTCGAAGGCGTCGCGGTTCTCGGCCAGCGTTCCCGTCACGGTGCTCTCGATGTGCTGGACGTGGCTGTATTTGATGACGTTCATGAACTCCTCGACGCGGACGCTCCCCGACTCGGCGACCCGGCGCACGTCGTTTCGCGCCAAATCGACGAGCATGGCGTGTTCCGAGCGCTCCTTTTCGTCGGCGAGGAGTTCGCCCGCGAGACGGCGGTCCTCCATCGGACTCCCGCCGCGGGGGCAGGTTCCGGCGATTGGGTTCGAGACGATTTCGCCGTCCTGTACCGACACCAGCGTCTCTGGACTCGCGCCGACGATGCTCAAATCGTCGTGGCCGAGGAGGTACATGTACGGCGATGGGTTCACGTCCCGAAGCGCCGCGTACAGCGCCCGCGAGTCGATGTCGGCCTCGACGGTCCGCTTGCGCGAGATGACGCCCTGGTAGATGTCGCCCGCCGCGACGTGTTCGTTCGCCCGCTTCACGGCCTCCTCGTACTCCGCTTGCGGCCCGGCCGTCCCGTCCGTCGGGTCGTACTCGCCGAACGACGGCTGGTTCGCCGCTTCGAGGAGCTCGGCGACGCGCTCGCGCTCCGCGACCAGCTCGTCGTAGCGGTCGTCGATGTCATCGTCCGACGACACGAGCGGCGTAAACACGAGCGAGAGCGTCCCTTCCACGTGGTCGAAGACGAGGGTCTTCGTGCTCAGGACGAACTGCGCGTCGGGCAGGTCGGTTTCGGGACGGTCGATACCCTGTTCGTCCAACCAGAGGTCGTAGACGGCGTTGTAAGCGAGGAATCCGACCAGCCCGCCACAGAACCCTTCGCCGTCCGGGAACCCGCGACGCGGTGCGTCAGGGAGCGTCTCGCGGAGCGCGTCGAGGACGTCACGGTCGGCGTGGGGGTCGCCGCCCGTCCGGTTCGGTCCCTCGTCCAACCGGTTCGACTCCCACTCGTCGTTCAACACTTCCACGCGGGTTTCGCCCGGGGCGACGGAAATCACCGCGGCGGGGTCGTAGCCGACGAAGGAGTAGCGCGCCCGGCTCGTCTGGGCGGACCTCGACCCGTCGTTCCGTTCGGCGTCGAACGCGCCGGAAGGGTCGCTGGAGGCGATTTTGTCCGCGCTTTCGAGGAGGAAATCGTACTTTTCCCCGCCGAGAACCGAATACGCCGCCAGCGGGTCGATGGACACGTCGAGGTCGGTAGAGACGTAGACGACCGCGCCGTCGTGATTTCCGTCTCCGTCGTTCCTATCGTCGCCGCCGTTGCTATCGGTGCCGTCGTTATCATCGTGGCCACTGGTCGCCAGCGTTTCGAACTCGTCCCGGTTCATCGTTGGAGAACCGCCCGTTGGCGCTGTTTCGCGTTCGTGATGAAGGACTCGACGGCGTCGGGGTCCTTTCGCCCGCCGGTCGATTCGACGCCGCTGGCCACGTCCACGGCGAAGGGTTCGACCGCCCGAACCGCGTCCGCGACGTTCTCCGGGGTCAGTCCCCCGGCCAGCAGGACCGGCGAGGAGAGCGATTCGGTCAACTCCCGTGCACGGTCCCAGTCGTGGGTCTCGCCGGTGCCGCCGGTTTCCGCGGCGTCGAGCAACAGCGCGTCGGCCACGCTGTCGTACCGCTCCGGGCGGTCGGTCGACGGGTCGATGGAACAGACCACGTTCGCGTCCACGTTCGCCGTGAGGTACGCGAGGTCGCCCACGCTGGTCCCGTGGACCTGTACGATGTCGGGTTCGACGAGTTCGGCGATTTCGACGGTTCGCTCCGTCGTCTCGGGCATCGTTACGAGGACAGTCGAGACGAACGGCGGGACTTCGCGGGCGAGTTCGGCGGCCCGAGTGGGGGGTATCTCGCGCGGCGAATCGACCGGCACGTCCACCAGCAGGCCGATGGCGTCGGCCCCGGCATCGACGGCGGCCGCGAGGTCGTCCTCGTCCGTCAGGCCGCAGATTTTCACGCGCGTCATGCCGACAGCGCCCCCGTCATGGCCGACAGTTGCTCGCCAGCGCGTCCCGAGTCGATGGCGTTTCGGGCCTGTTCGACGCCATCCGCGAGCGAATCCGCCTGCCCGGAGACGTAAATCGCGGCCCCGGCGTTCGCCAGCACGATGTCCCGCTTGGCCCCGCCGACGGTTCCCTCCACGATTCCTTCGAGGTCCCGCGCGTTCTCGGCGGGTGTGCCGCCCGAGACGGCGGACACGTCGTGTTCCTCGACGCCGAGGTCGGTCGGGGAGAGCGCGTACTCCTCGATGGTTCCGCCTTCGACTTCGGCGACCGTCGTCTCGCCGTGGACCGCGATTTCGTCCATGCCGGAGCCGTGGACGACGAGCGCGTGGGAGACGTCCATGTGGGAGAGGGCGCGGGCCAGAACGGGAACGAGGTCGGGGTCGTAGACGCCGACGACTTGCGCGTCCGCCCCGGCGGGGTTCGTCAGCGGTCCGAGGACGTTGAACACGGTGCGCATGCCGAGTTCCTTGCGCGGGCCGATGACGGCCTTCATCGCGGGGTGGAACACGGGCGCGAGCATGAAGCCGATTCCCTGCTCCTCGATGGCGCGCTCGACCGCGGGCGGTTCGGAATCCACGACGACGCCCACCTCGTCGAGCACGTCGGCGCTCCCGGACGAGGAGGAGACGGAGTAGTTGCCGTGTTTTGCCACCGGAACGCCCGCGCCGCTGGCGACGATGGCCGAGGTGGTCGAGACGTTGATGGTGTCGTAGTCGTCGCCGCCGGTGCCGCAGGTGTCCACCAGCGGCGTCCGGTCGGGCGAAATCGTCCGCGCCGCCCCGCGCATCCCCTGCGCGAAACCGGCGATTTCGGCCTCCGTCTCCCCCTTGGCCCGCAATCCGGTGAGGAGCGCGCCGATTTGAGCCTCCGTTGCCCCGTCGAAGACGGCCGTCGCCGCCTCCCGTGCTTGCGATATCGTGAGGTCCTGCCCGTCGGTGACGAGTTCGATGTAATCCTGCATAGTGGAACACCAATGAACGTGTTTGGGTTGTAATGAACACATACGTACATCAACTTAAAGCTGTCGTCGGGAGGGTCATGAATAAAACCGAGGGACGGAGGCGCGTTTCGAAACATTCAATTACCCTTGCGGGTAACTGATGAATGCGTTCAAACGAAGCCGACTGGGTTTGTGGTCTAGTTGGTTATGACACCTCCTTGACATGGAGGAGGCCGGCAGTTCAAATCTGCCCAAACCCATACTTTTCCGCGCTACCAACCGACGAGCGTAGCGAGTCGCGGTAGCGCGGAAAATCTTCTTTGGCAGATTTGAACCAGACGAGACGAAAGCCCGCGGAGCGCAACGAAGTGGAGCGAGCAGGAACGTCTCGGCGAGGTTCAAATCTGCCCAAACCCTATTCAAACACCTACGGACCTACTCTTTCAGCGGTTGCTGTCGAAGCAACGAATCCGAGTCGGACCGTGATGCTTCGGGGTTAAATCCGTGTGTTTTCGCCACAGTATTGTACATATAACACATTATCACAGCGAGAGCGTGGCGAGACACGACACTCACACCGACCCCAGCGACCGAGCGTTGGGACTCCGAACAATCGATAGCTCCGGGGTAAAAACGTGGTCGAATCGCGGTTTTCGGTCGGTCAGAACAGGTTGAGCGGATTCAGCATATCCACGAACTGGAGAACGCTGTCCTGCGTGTACTTCGTGACATCGACGATGAGATACTCCGTTTCGACGATGAGTTCCTCGGTGTAGACGATGCGGTCCGCCATCTCGCCGATACGGTCCGCCATCTGCCCGATCTGGTCTTCGGTGTACAGCACGCCGTCGAGGCTTTCGAGGTACAGCACTTCGCCGGTCTCGGAGAGGACCATCACGACGTCATCGACCTGACAGCACTGGCTGTAGTTCTGGAACAGGTAGTACGTGCTACCATCCGGCAGGTCCGCGTAGATGAGCGATTCGCCGAGATACGTCTTCGCGTACGAAATCGTCGTGTCCGGCGCGAGTTCGATGTCGTAACTGTCCTGCGCGGACGCAGGAGTGGTGGCGACGGCGGCGGCTCCGCCAGCGAGTGCAACAGCACCGAGCTTCGAGAGGTACGTTCTGCGTTGCATGGTTGTTGGATACCCAATGGACCATTTCGGTATTGGGCTGTATTGTGGACATTGCACAATAACGCTGTTAAGCCTGTCGAAACTCGACGGCCGTCCGTGAGCGGAGAACAGAAATAGAGCGTTGACTGCTTCGCTCTCCACCCGACGACGAGGAATTCGGGTGACGAGGCCATTTCGGCAAAAAATAAACTCGACTCGCGGAACGTCCTACACCGGAATCCGGTGGCCGCACGGCCACACCCGCATGTACTCGGGGTCCGTGACCGTTATCATCGAGACCCGCTCGTCACAGCGCGGGCAGGTTTTCGGGAGCGGTCGCTGAGCGGTACTCTTTTCTTGCGCAGAATCATTTGTGAACATGCTTCGAGTCCGTCGAAGCAAGCAGGGTCGGAGCTTCCACCTCCGGCCGTTTGGCAAAACCCTGTTGCTTCGTCCGACGTATCACGTCCCGGTGAGTTAATTCTATTGGTCCTGAATGAATCGAAAATCGACAGGTACGCGAACGAGCGGCGGGAATCTTGATACCGGCTAGCCTTCGGAATAGCCGAGGTACAGTTGCGGGACGATGACGGCCACGAGAATCACGGCGGCCCCACCGGCCCACGCGGGGACGTCGAACCAGTAGTCGTTGACCACCCGGAGCGCCCCCAGCGTCACCGGCAGGGCGACGAGGATGGCGAACAGGATGACCTTGTTTTCGTGGGACACCATGTCAGCGTGCGACGGGCGCACCCTCTCGGACGCCGCGCTTGTGGACCTCGCGCATCAGGCCGCCGCCGATGGCTCCGAAGGCGATGGGGTCGAGGAGGTTCGGACGACTTGAGAACCCGCCGTCTTTTATCAGGTGCGACATGCTCGGATTTTTCACGCCTGTCGGTATCTACTTTGTGAAAATGATGAGCGTGTTGAAACAGAACCTATTCGACGATACCGACGGCACTCACGGGGAGTCTACCGCGCGGTAACGAGAGTTTCGAGAAATCGTCGGGACTGGTTACGCGATTTCCGATTTCGATAGTCGGTCGCCGTCGGTCTTCCGTCGCCCGTCGAAGAGCGGAGAAGAAAGGAGAAACGGACCCCCCTAGTCGTCCACGATTTCCGGTGCTTGCTCGCCGGTCGTCGGCGCGCGTCGTGCGTCGTAGGTGTGCGCTACGGCGACGATGGTGAACGCGACGACGACGAGGAGCGCGAGTCCGATGTCGCCGATTCCCGCGAGGGGCGGGATTTCGAGCCACGCCGCGGTAAGGAGTGCGAATCCGATGGCCGCGATGCCGAGGTATCGCTTGCACCACGAGATGTCGTCCCGCGTGTTCGTTTCGAGATACGGGTCGAGTTGCTCGGCCGCCGTGGAGAGTTCTACGATACCCCTGTTTTGGTTATAATCCACGATTCCTGCGTCGTCGAGTTTCGGGAGGTGGGATTGGTAAAGCGCGGTGTAGACTCGTTTTCGCTCGGCCGCCGAAATCGCGCCGACGGTGGTTTCGTTCTCCCACGCGGCGACCTGCTCCGCAAGGTCGCTCAACTGGACGGTTTCGTCCGCCTGCTTCAGGTAGTGCAGGGCGTACCGTCGTCGCTGATTTTTCAATACGTCGAAGACCATATCGCGGGAGAGCGGCGTCGCGCGTTCGTCGTTCGAGCGATTCGAATCGAGGATATCCGAGACCTGTTTCGCAACCGTCGAGTCCGCCTCGCTTGTTTCGTTACCGGTGTCGCTGTCCCCGGTGCCGGAGGAATCACCGATTGTGCTCATTACTATGCCACCCCTTGCTCGTAACCCAGCATGGATTCGAACATTGCCGGGTTTGTTCTTTGTTATTCACCATTTACCAGCCGTAAACGACCGGTTACGGACGACGAGAAATGAATTTTACCTCGCCGCCGTCATGCGGTAATCGCCAGTTACTGGCGGTTTTTCGGCGACCTCTCAGCGACGGTGCAGGTTCTCGTGAATCCCCAGCACGAGTGCGGGGACGACGACCATGAAAATGTGCTCTTCGAGGGGGATACCGACCAGTTCGATGCCCGTTCGAAGTGGAATGGCGAACACGCCGATAGTAAGGGTGTACCAATCCCAGACGTAGGCCAACGGATACAGAACGAGGATGGTTTTCCCGGCGCGCGTGAGGGCGTCCGCTCGAACGAGCAACCACAGCGCGAACGAGCCGAACACCAGTTCGCTGACAATGTACGTGTAGGGACCGAACACCGCGCCGATGTCAGGGAGCACGGTCGGTCTACGACGCGTAGTGCAAAAAAATCCCGTCAAAATGCCTATTCCGCGACAAAGTTCAAGACGGGTGGCCTCGTCATTCTAAATGCCGATGGATATCTCTAACATTGCGACCACCGATTACTTCGAAATCGAAGCGGAAGAGCGACTGGGCAAAGCCCGCTCGATGTTCGAAGAGGAGAACCCGAAAGGAATCGTGGTCACCGAAGCGGGCACGTACAACGGTGTCATCACCCAGAAACAACTCCTCCAATCCCATATCGAGGACCAGACGAAGGTGGCGACGCTGACGAAACCCGCGCCGAAGGTAAACCGTACCGACGACGTGCGTGACGTCGCCCGCGCGCTCGTCGAAGGCGGGACCAAGGTCGCACCCGTCTTCGAGGACGGGCAACTGTGGGGCATCATCGACGAGGACATCATCCTCGAAGGCGTCCTCGAAAATCTGGACGCCCTCACCGTTCAGCAGATTTACACCGAGAACCCAGTCACGATTCCGGAGGACGCGACGCTCGGACGCGTCATCAATCTCATGCGCGAGCACAGCATCTCCCGGCTTCCGGTCGTGAACGAAAACGGCTACCTCACCGGGATGGTCACGACTCACGACATCGTGGATTTCGTCACCCGGAACATGGACAAACCGACGACGGGCGAGCGGATGGGCGACAGCGACCGGATGCTCGACCTGCCGGTGTACGACGTGATGAACAACCCCGTCGAAACCATCTCGCTCACCGACACCGTGGAGGATGCGGTGGAACGCATGTTCGAGAAAGACTACGCCGGACTGGTCGTCACGGCCGAGGACGACGACCGCGTGGTCGGCGGCGTCCTCACGAAGACCGACGTGCTTCGCGCCCTCACCTACACCGAAGAGGACCACATGGACGTCCAGATAACGAACATCGACCTGCTCGACACCATCTCCCGACAGGACATCCGTGAGGGCGTCGAGGATATCACGGACAAGTATCAGGACATGCAGGTGCGCCACGCGCACGTGCGATTCCACGAGCACAAGGAGAAACTCCGCGGAACGCCGCTCATCCAGTGTAAAATCCGCCTCCGCACCAACCGCGGACAGGTCGCCGGAACCGGCGAAGGCTACGGTTCCGAACAGGCGTTCAACGTCGCCCGCGACGTGTTGGAGCGCAACGTCCTCGAACTGAAGGGCGTCCAGAGCGACCGCGAGTACGAAGGCCAACTGCTCCGAAAACTCAACGAACTGTAACCGCACGACTCGCGTCGTTCGGTCCGCCGACCCGCTGTCGTTCACCGCGATTTTTCTGTTTCACCGGCAAGTCCCGGCTCTCGGTCGATTCCGTCGTCTCAAACGCTTTCCTGTGCGCCTTCGAGTCCCGTATCCGTGATTCGGAACTGAGTGCGGCCGCCAGCGGGTTTCGACCGGTGCTTTTCGAGGGTCGCCCGGCGATTACCGCCGCGGAAGCGGTCCACGCGGAGGACGACACCCGTCCAGTGTTCGAGCGTATGCCCTCCGAGCGGCCGCGTTCCGTCCGAATCCGGGTCGGTGTACACCTGATTCGTCAGCAGAACAGCGATGTCGTGTTTGCGCGCGAGCGAAAGCAGGTGCGTCACTTGGCGGGCGACCCCGCGAAGCGCCTCGCCGCCCTCTCGGTCGTCGCCGCGTTCGAGGCGGTAAAATCCGGTCGCGCTGTCGAGGACAACGAGGTCCGCCCGTTCCGCGAACTCGGAGACGTCCTTGACTGCCTCCTGCTGTTCTCCGAAATCGAGGGCCTCCTTGATGACGATTCGGGAGGCAACTTCGTCCACGTCGTCCGCGCGCGCGGCGGCGATCTGTTCGAAGCGGTCGATGGACAGCCCCTCGGTGTCGATGTACACCACGGTACCGCCATCCCGTGCGGTCTCGACCGTGGCACCCAGCGCGACGTTCGTCTTCCCGGCGGCGGGCGGGCCGTACACCTGTGTCACGGTTCCGCGCTCCAAGCCGCCCCCGAGCAAGTCGTCCACCGGCGGGCACCCTGTCGTCAGTTTCTCGGCGTCGGTCACATGCCGGGCTTGGCGCTTCTCACGCAAAAGGTTCCGGTTTTTCGGGGAGACCGAGCCGACTTTATTCCACCCGATCGAAGGGAGCGTAGTGACAATCGTCGTTGCGACCGAGGACTTCGAAGTGTACCACGACGTGGTGGGCGAACTCCGCGACAGGGGCGTCCGGTTCACGACGGTCGAACCGGACGGCGAACTCCCCGACGGCGCTCGAATCGTCATTCGCGGTGCGGACGACGACATCGCCACCGACCTACCCGTGGTCGTCGCCGACCCGAACCGTCCCCGAAAAGCGGTCGAGGAAGCGTTGGGGCTGCTCCGCGGCGAGAACGGCCGCACCGTCATCGGCATCGACCCCGGAACGCGACCCGGAATCGCCGTGCTCTCGGGCGACATGGTGGTCGCGTCGTTCCACGTCCCCATCGCTGACGCCGCGGACGTGGTTCGGGAGGAGGCGAAGGACGCCATCGACCCCGTGGTTCGAATCGGCGACGGCGCGCGACTTCAGGGGTCGCAACTCATCCGCGAACTCGAAGACGTGCGGGTCGAACTCGTGGACGAAACCGGGACGACGCCGTACCTCGGCACCGGCGCCCGCGGCATGGGCGACGTGCTCGCGGCGGTCAACATCGCACGGTTGGAGGGCGAAATCGTGGAGGAGCGCGAAATCGAACCGACGGCGGGCGAACTCGGCGTCATCAAACGCCGGTCGCGCGAACGGTCGGCCGACAACCGCGAAATCGACGAGGAACTCGCCCGGCGGGTCGCCGCCGGGGAGTTGACCATCGAGGAGGCGCTGGCGAAACACCGCGAGGAATGACCCGGGCGGTCATAGCTCGACCAGAACCGTGTACTGATGCGACTCGTCCTTCGGACACTGGAGGTGTTCTTCCTTCACGATGGTTCCCGAGAGCAGTTGCTTGCCGATTTTCTGGAATCTATCGACCTCGACGTGTCCCTTCTCTCGGGCGATGACCTCGCTTTCGGGGTCGGTTTCGAACTCGTCCATGCCGTCACATCCCTCGTACGGACACTGGACGCGCACACGAGCCATACTTCGAACGAGGACCTATCGTCGGTTATAGGTTTTCGTGAATCGTCCCTTCCGCCCGCCGCATAACCTCACCAACCGCGAGTCCGGTTTCCGTCGCCACGGCCAGCGCGTCGTCGAACTCCGCGCTCACGTCGTAGACCGTCCCGGACTCGTCGCGGGCGACTTTGACCGACACGTCGAATTCCCCTCCGTCTAACTCCTCTCCGTCTATTTCCAGCGTCGCCGTCTCGAACTCCCGGTGGGCAATCCAGCGGTGGCGGACACCCGTCTCGCGGACGCCCAGCGTCCCGGTCTCCTCGGCGAGTTTCCGGGCGACCCGTTCTGCGTCCTCGGGTTTGACGACGACCTTCACGACGTGCCCCGGTCGGGCCTTCTTCATCGTCGCGGGGAGAATCGAGACATCGCGTGCGCCTGCGTCCGCGAGGATTTCTTGAAGCCCGCCAAGCACCTCCGGCGGGGCGTCGTCCAGATTGGTTTCGAGGACGGTGATGTCGTCGCGCACGAGACCACCGCTCGACTCACCGGCGAGGACGCGCAACACGTTCGGATGGTCGGGGAAATCGTGGCCGCCAGCGCCGTATCCAGAGCCGTCGACGTTCAGCGTCGGAAGCGTTTCGACGCCATCGGCGAAGTGGGCCAAAATCGCGGCACCGGTCGGCGTGAGCAGTTCCGCTTCGACGGGGCCGCCGGACAGCGACCAGTCCGCACCCGCCGCGATTTCCACGACCGCCGGTGCGGGTATCGGGAACGTTCCGTGGCTCATGCCGACTTCGCCGCCGCCGGTCGCCAGGGGCGTCGTCACGATTCGGTCGGCGTCGAGGTCGGCGAACAGCAGGGACGCGCCGACGATATCCGCGATCGCGTCGTCGGTCCCGACCTCGTGGAAGTGGGTCGAATCGAGGTCGGTGTCGTGGACGCTCGCCTCCGCCTCGCCGAGAATTCGAAAGACGGCTTTGGCGTCGCGTTCGATAGGGACGTCGAGACCCATGGATTCGAGCACGTCGATGACCTCGCGGTAGGTCCGGGCCGGACCGGAACCCTCGGCATGCTGGTGGTTGTGGTGATGGTTGTGGTCGTGCTGGTGTGTGTGCTCATCGTGGCCGTGATGGCCGTCGTCGTCATCGTGGTCGTGTTCGTGGTCGCCGTCGTCCCCGTGATGGTGGTCGCCGTGGTCGTGTATCTCCCCGTTTCCGTGGTGCTGGTCGTGACCGTCGTCGCGTGCGTTGTCGTCCCCGTCTTCCGATTCGTCCCCACCGTCGGTCAGAAGAACGGCGACGCTCGTCGCTGAAATCCCGTTTTTGACGACGGTTTCGACCTCGTACTCCACGTCGAGGGCGTCTTCGACCGGTTCCAGCGCGTCCCGATTCGCTCCCGCGTCGAGCAGCGCTCCGAGAATCATATCGCCGCTGGCCCCCATTCGGCCGTCGAACGCAAGCGTTCTCATACGTCGTTCCTGTTCCGAGACGCGAAAACCCCTGCGGTCGTGTCGCCACCACTATCCCTTTGTACTGCCCCCACGTATTGACGGTCATCGCACGCGGGCACCATCCATCGCTATCGGCGACGTGGCTAAACCTCCCGGTAGCACAGGACTTATGCCCCGCGAACTATCATCCACAACTATCCCCCGTGACTGAACAATCATGAACGAAGTGCAACTGGAGGTGGCGAAGGCGTATCCGAACGATTCGGGACGCGGCATCGCCCGTCTCGACCCGGATACGCTCTTGCATCTGAAGCTGAGCCCCGGAGATATAATCGAGATAGAAGGAGGCGATACGACCGCCGCGAAAGTCTGGCGTGCCGACCGGCAGGACTGGAACACCGATACGGTACGTATCGACGGGTTCACCCGCCAAAACGCCGACGTCGGTATCGGCGAACGCGTCGAAATCCGCAAAGCGGAGGCCGACAAGGCCGACAAACTGGTCCTCGCACCGCCGGAAGAAGCGAGCGTCCAGTTCGGCAGCGACGCCGCCGGAATGGTCAAGCGACAGATCCTGAAGCGGCCGGTCGTCGAGCGCGACATCGTGCCCGTCATGTCGAGCACGAACCACCCGTTCATGCGGTCGCCGGGACAGGCAATCCCGCTCATCGCGGTCGAAACCGACCCGCAGGGCGTCTGTCTCATTACCGAGGACACGGAAGTCGAGTTGCGCGAAGAGCCGATTTCCGGCTTCGAGAAGACCGGCGGCGGCATCACCTACGAGGACATCGGCGGCCTCCAGAACGAAATCCAACGCGTGCGGGAGATGGTCGAACTCCCGATGAAGCACCCGCAGATATTCCAGAAGCTCGGCATCGAGCCGCCACAGGGTGTTCTCCTGCACGGCCCGCCGGGGACCGGGAAGACGCTGTTGGCGAAAGCGGTCGCCAACGAAACCAGCGCGAGTTTCTTCTCCATCGCTGGTCCGGAAATCATCTCGAAATACTACGGGGAATCCGAACAGCAACTCCGTGAAATCTTCGAGGACGCCGCCGAGGAGTCTCCCTCCATCATCTTCATCGACGAACTCGACTCCATCGCGCCGAAACGCGAGGACGTGACCGGCGAAGTCGAACGCCGCGTCGTCGCCCAGTTGTTGACGATGATGGACGGCCTCGAAGCGCGCGGACAGGTCATCGTCATCGCCGCGACGAACCGCGTCGATTCGGTGGACCCGGCGCTCCGCCGCCCCGGCCGCTTCGACCGCGAAATCGAAATCGGCGTGCCGGACGAAGAAGGCCGCACGGAAATTCTGCAGATACACACGCGCGGGATGCCGCTCTCGGACGACGTGAACCTCCCCGGCCTGTCGAACGACACGCACGGCTTCGTCGGAGCCGACATCGAGAGCCTGACGAAGGAAGCCGCGATGAAGGCGCTCCGGCGCTACCTGCCGGAAATCGACCTCGACGAGGAGTCCATCCCGCCGTCGCTAATCGACCGGATGATCGTCAAGCGCGAGGACTTCCGCGGCGCGCTGAACGAGGTCGAACCCTCGGCGATGCGCGAGGTGCTGGTCGAACTCCCGAAGGTGTCGTGGGACGACGTGGGCGGCCTCGAAGACGCCAAGAGTCAAGTCAAAGAGAGCGTCGAATGGCCGCTCTCCTCGCCCGAGAAGTTCGAGCGCATGGGCATCGAACCGCCGTCCGGCGTCCTGCTCTACGGGCCGCCCGGAACC
Organism: Haladaptatus paucihalophilus DX253; assembly: GCF_000376445.1. Taxonomy (NCBI): domain Archaea; kingdom Methanobacteriati; phylum Methanobacteriota; class Halobacteria; order Halobacteriales; family Haladaptataceae; genus Haladaptatus; species Haladaptatus paucihalophilus. The sequence continues at coordinate 1,380,257 of NZ_AQXI01000001.1, forward strand.
GGGAAGACGCTCATGGCGAAGGCGGTCGCCAACGAGACGAACGCCAACTTCATCAGCGTGCGCGGCCCACAACTGCTGTCGAAGTGGGTCGGCGAGTCGGAGAAGGCCATCCGGCAGACGTTCCGCAAGGCGCGGCAGGTCAGCCCGACGGTCATCTTCTTCGACGAACTCGACAGCCTCGCCCCCGGTCGGGGACAGGAAGTCGGGAGCAACGTCTCGGAGCGCGTCGTCAACCAGCTCCTCACCGAACTCGACGGGTTGGAGGACAAGGGCGACGTGATGGTCATCGGCGCGACCAACCGCCCGGACATGATCGACCCGGCGCTCATCCGCTCCGGTCGCTTCGACCGCCTCGTCATGATCGGCCAACCCGACGAGGAGGGCCGCGAGCAGATCCTCAAGATTCACACCGAGGACAGCCCGCTCGCGCCCGACGTGAGCCTCCGCGAACTCGCGGAGATGACCGACGGCTACGTCGGCAGCGACTTGGAATCCATCGCCCGCGAGGCCGCAATCGAGGCCCTGCGCGAGGACGACGACGCGGAGGAAGTCGAGATGCGACACTTCCGCGCCGCGATGGAGAGCGTCCGCGCCACCGTCACGGAAGACCTCCTCGACTACTACGCCGACATGGAACAGGAGTTCAAGGGCGGTTCGTCCGGCCCACAGCGCCAGACCGGCGGCCGCATCGGTTTCCAATAGAACCTTTTACGACGGTCGCGGTCAGAGACGACGACTTCTGTCGTCGTCTCTGACGGCTCCCTGTAAAAGGTTCATCAAAAGCACGGCGCTCCTCCCGTTGGTCGTCGCTTGGCCCGCTCACTTGGCTCACGGCTACGCCGTTCGCCTCGTTCGCGGTGAGAATGCTAGCGACCGACGGCTGTATCCCTGCTGATTCTGGGATATTTGCTTCGCTATCCGCTTAGTTACCACAGGAATCCGTTTCGTTCGACGGCATGTCAAATAGTCCGCCTTGACGAATACGGATGGTCACGGAAAAACAATCTCCTTGCCGATTCTTCGCTGGAAACCGATGTTCGTACCAGTCGGTCCGGTCATCGACTCGCGCCGCGACGGCGTATTTACCCGCCGTGGACATCCATTCCTCCTGTATGACCGGTGCCGGATTTTCACGAGTTCCGAACTCTGAACCCTCGTCAAGAGCGTAGTCTGCGGTATGAACTCGCTCACCGTCCCGAGAAATTCGAACGTGAACTGTGTGTGGGGATTCATCGAGATTGAGCAGTATCAGTTCCGCGAGACGCGTCGTTTCGGGTCGAGCGAGCGCCGAACAACCGCTCAATCCACCGACCACACCACCTGCGGAGAGCACACTAACCTGTCGGAGGAGGGACCGTCGGGACGGGGATTTCATGCACTGATTCCGTAGTAATCAAACAAATATTTTGTCTATAGTGGTTCCCAGAACGGAAGAGCAAACGAGTCAACCACCGAAAATCGGCCAGCGACAAAACCGCGGAGGCCAGCGCCCTCTCCGGAAAATCTCCGATTTCCGGGCCGAGGAACCCTCGGAGGCGCGTCTTCGACGCGCCGAAGGGGGTGACGCTGTGCTTTTGGTGCAGATTTTTCCAGGGAGACGGACGAAGCCAGCGCGATTCGCGCTGGCTTCGTTTCTCGACCGCAGAAAAAGGTGCTAGTATATTAGCTCGTCGTCGTTCTCGACCATGTAGAACGTGCGGGCGGCGATGTTGACGGCGTGGTCGCCGATGCGTTCGAGGTCGCGGATGGTGAGGAGGAGGCGCGAAACGTCCTGCAGCAGTCGCTCGATTTCCGCTTCCGTGTTCTCTTCGAGTTCGGTCTCGATGAGGTCGCGGACGACGAGGGCGCTGGCACGCTCACAGAGGTTGTCCAGGTCCTCGTCGCGGTCGGCGACGGCGTAGCAGTCCTCGGAATTCTCCTCGGCGTAGGCGTCCATCGTGACTTCGAGCATGTCGAGCGTGAGGGTGCCCAGCTCCTGAATATCGACCTCGGGGAACACGTCGTGGTCCGCTTCGAGCGTGTACTCGCCGAGGTTGACGGCGAGGTCGGCGATGCGTTCGAGGTCGGTGATGATCTTGAACGACGCCGCGATCATTCGGAGGTCGGTTGCGACCGGTTGCTGGAGCGCGAACAGGTCGATACAGTCCTTTTCGAGCGAGAGGTAGAGTTCGTTCACCTCGTCGTCGCCCTCGATGACTTCGTGGGCGAGTTCGCGGTCCTTCTGCTCCAGGGCGTTGAGACCGAGCCGGAGGCGTTCCATCACGACCTCGCTCATGTAGAGGACGTTCTCTCGAAGGTCTTCGAGTTGCGTCTGATAGTCTTCTCGTGGCATAGATTGTTATCCGAACTTCCCCGTAATGTAATCTTCGACGCGTTGACTCTCGGGGTTCTCGAAGATTTTGTCCGTGTTGTCGTACTCGACGAGTTCGCCACCCGTGAGGAACACCGCGGTCTGGTCGGAGATGCGGGCCGCCTGCTGCATGCTGTGGGTGACGATGACGACGGTGTACTCCTCGGCGAGGTCCTGAATCAAGTCCTCGATCTTCGAGGTGGCGATGGGGTCGAGCGCGCTCGCCGGTTCGTCCATCAGGATGACTTCCGGTTCGACCGACAGACAGCGGGCGATACAGAGGCGCTGTTGTTGACCGCCGGAGAGACCGAGCGCGTTGTCGTCGAGGCGGTCGTTCACCTCGTCCCAAATCGCGGCCTGTTTCAGACAGCGCTCGACGAGTTCTTCTTCCTCCTCGCTGTCGTCGCGCCCGAGCAATCGGGCGAGCAGGCCAGTGTCGAGTTCGCCGTGCTTTCGCGGCCCGTAGGCGATGTTGTCCCGGATGGACTTCGGGAACGGGTTCGGTTGCTGGAACACCATCCCGATTCGCTTGCGGAGTTCGACGAGGTTCACGTCGTCGTCGTAGATGTTCTGCCCGTGGAACTCGATGTTTCCGTCGACTCGGGCGGCCTTGATGCGGTCGTTCATCCGGTTGAGACACCGGAGGAACGTGGATTTACCGCACCCGGACGGCCCGATGAGGGCGGTCACGCTCTTTTCGGGGATGTCCATCGAAACGGACTGAATCGCCTGCTCGTCGCCGTAGTAGACGTCCAAGTCTTCCACCGACAACGCTGGCTGTCCGTCGAAGTCGTACTCGACCCAATCGGCGCGAATCCGCTCCTCGGTTTCGCCCTTGGTCGTTTGCGACCCGGAACTGTTCTGCTCTGAATCCATCTCCTTGATTGTCTCGCTCATTGTTGAAGTTTCCTCCTGAAGTAGATGCGCATCGCAATGCCAACCACGTAGAACGACATCACCACGATGAGCAGGACGAGTGCCGTCGCCCATCCGACCGATTCGGGCGCGGAGACACCCGCCGTGATGACTGCAAACAGTTGATACGGAAGCGCGCTCGCGGGTTGCAACAGCGCGTCGTTGACGACGAACGGTGGCGTCGCCTGCAGCGTGAACGACGATAGAACCTTCGGCGCTTCCGACGGGAACGGGTCCTGCACGAGGATAAGCAAGATAGGTGCCGTCTCCCCGGCAATTCGACCGACGCCGAGGATGACGCCCGTGAGGACGCCCGGTATCGCCGCCGGAAGGACGACGCTCTTGATGGTTTCCCACTGGTTCACCCCGAGCGCGGCGCTCGCATCCCGGTACTCGTCGGGGACGTTCTGCAGCGACTCCCGGCTGGTGATGAGCACCAGCGGGAGGAGCATCGCGCCCAAAACGACCTGCCCAGCCAGCAGCGACGGTGTATTTCCGAGTCGAGGGACGAGGAACGCGTACCCGAACAGGCCGAAGATGATGCTCGGCGTGCTCCACAGACCGTTCGTTGCGATTTCGACTATCGACGTGAATCGGCCCTGTTCCGCGTACTCGGTCAGGTACACCGCCGCACCGACTCCAAGCGGGACGGCGAAGCAAATCGCACCGATGACGAGCCAGATGGTCCCGACGACGGCGGGGAAGATGCCGTTGATGTCGTACTGCAACCCATTTCCGTTCGTGATGAACGGAATCGCCGGCGGCCATAGGGTGGCCCCTTTCAGCATCGGGTCGAGTCCCTTCTGGACGATGAACAGGATGATTCGCGCGAGGATGAACAGGAGAATGGCGGTGTTGATGCTGATGAGCACGTACGCGCCGAACTCGCGGCCGCGGGCACCGAAGCCGCGGTAGGCGGCTGCCGAAGACCACGCGGTCAACAGCCCGCCGAACAGGCCGAGTATTGCGATGGCGATGAATCCCGGAAACGTCGCCGAGAAGCCCTCGGGCGTCCACGACCATCCCGAGCCGATGACGCCGGTCAACACGACGAGGCCGAAGACGAGTTCGAAGATACCGACCGGAACCGTGACGCCGATGTCCTCGCGGAGAAGCAGGGTTCCGACGAAGACGGCGACACCGGCGACGAGTGCGGCGGGAATCCACGCGAACCATCCCAGTCCGAACGTCTGGGAAACGACCAGACCGGAGATGACGGCCGCAATCGAGCCATCGATGAACGCGACGACGCTACTGACGCTCGGACTCGGCGTCGTATCGACCGACCCTTGCCACGAGAGAGCGCCGAGGGCGAACAACGACAACGCGATGACGACGTGAAGACCGCCGAAGACGGTCGCCACGCTGACTCCCGCCACCGTCGTGGTCAATGACACCCACTGGAAGAGGAGCGCCCCTCCCAGCAGAATCATGCCGAGTGCGAGCACGAACGGTACGGTTGCAAGTTGCCCGAGAACACCGGTCTCGGTGACGATTTCACTGTCCTGTGAGTACGCTTCGCTCATTGTTCACCTCCCAGTTTCCGCGCCATGCGGCGTTCGATGGCCTGTGACACGATACTGAGCGTCAGGACGATGACGAACAACACGACACCGGCGGCGAACAGCGCGCTGAGTTGGGTCGGTCGCCCGATTGCCACGCCGGATTGGCTGGCGATGGCGGACGTGAGCGTAATGGTGTTCCCGAACACGTCGTACAGCGGGTCGGGAAGTCGAGTCACGTTCCCGAGAATGACGGTTGCGGCCATCGTCTCGCCGACGGCACGACCGACGCCGAGGATGACGGCCGCCGAAATTCCCGATATGGCGGCCGGAAGCGTGACGCTCTTCGTCGTTTGCCAGTCAGTCGCGCCGAGGCCGACCGACCCGCTCTTCATCGAGTTGGGGACGGCGGTCAGCGAGTCCTCCGCGACGGACACGACCGTCGGGAGCGCCATGAATCCGATCATGACTCCGACCAAGAACAGGCTTCCGCTGGTCGGCAACAAGAGTTCGTTCGACAGGTACGGGTTGAGGACCATGAAGCCGATGAATCCGTACACGATGGACGGGATACCGGCGAGCAGTTCGATAGCCGGTTTCGTCACTTCCCGAACCATGTCGGACGCGAGTTCGCTGATGAAGATTGCGCCCGCGATACCGAGCGGTGCGGAGACGAGCGTCGCTATGATGGTCGTCACGAGCGTCCCCCACATCATCGTCAGGAGTCCGTACCGGTTCGTGGACGTCCGCCAGACGGTGTCGGTAACGATGGAGAGTCCCATCTTCCGGACGACCGGAACGGATTGGATGAACAGATAGGCGGTGATGAGGCCCAGGATGATAACCGTCGAAACAGTCGTCAGCAGCGACAGCGCTCGGGCCGTTTCCGCCTGATACGTGACCCATCCGTACACGACGACGGCGATGAACGCCGCGAGCGGGAAGGCCACGTACGTCGGTGCCGCGATGAACGCGGTAAACGCGGCAACGAGCGATAGCGCACCCACGGCGGCCGCGATTTGGGCCGGTGTCTCAAGTTCATCGACCGAGCGTCGAACCGCCGAAAAACTGGGTGCGTCAACCATAAATTATCGAGTGGTTAGTTGGTCGTCTCAGGGAGTTTTGAAAGTTCCTCTTTGCGTCGGCTGTCCGAGAGCGTCGCATACCCGGCCGGGTCGACGAACTGACCTTGACCGAATTCGGTGAGGATCATTCGGAGGAACGCGGCTTCCTTCTTCGAGGTCCCCTCGTACGTGTAGCAGTGAAGGTCACGCGAGAGCGGGTATCCCTTGTCGGAGAGGTTCTTGCCGGGTTCGTAGGTCGTTCCGTCGAAGTTGAGCGCGATGGCGGGAACGTCCTTCGAGACGAACGCGAGCGCCATGTACGCGATGGCGTTGTTGGCGTTGCCGACCGCCTTTGCGACCTCCTGGTTCTCGCCTTTACGGATATCGACGCCGGGCATCTTGGCGTCGCCGCTGCCGAGCATGTTCGCGCGGAACGACGTGTCCGTCCCCGAACCGACGGAGCGGCCGATGGCCTGAACTTCCATGTCCTTACCGGTGTAGCCGTCGACTTCGCTCCACTTCTTGATCTTGCCCGTGTAGATTTTGCGAACGGTGTCGGCTTTCAGTTTCTTGACGCCGTTCTCGTAGAGATACTTGCTGACGACGATGGGCTGGGCGTCCACGCCGACGACGTGGTTCTTGAACTTCTCGAGTTCGGACTTGCTAGCGTCGAGTTCGGCGTCGACCGGCGCGCTGGCGTCACCGATGTCGACCTGTCCCTTCTGAAGCTTCGTCAGACCCACACCGGAGTGGCTCAGACCGATGCTGACGTTGAACGGGGGCTGACCGTCTTTGCCCGCCTCGAAGCCGTATTTGCTCGCCCAGTAGTCGGCGAGGTTCTTGTCGGTACTGATGCCGTACTTCTCCTGCGGCCAGTACTCCTTGTCGTCCGCCGGTGGGTTGTAGCCCCAGACGGACGCCGCCTTGTTCGTGATGGGGTACACCGTCGAGGAACCTCCCGCCGTGAGGGCCCCGGACGAGTCGTTTCCGCCGTTGTTGCCGGTGTCATCGTTGTTCCCACCGTCGCCGTCCGTGGTTTCCCCGCTCGATCCGTTGTCTGTACATCCAGCGAGCGCGAGTGCACTCGAAGTTCCCGCTGCCACGAGGAATTTCCGCCGCGAAACGCCGCTTGACGACTTACCTGACATACACTGCAATCCATGAACAGAACGTAATAATACGTTGCTATTATTTCTATATATCTCTACGTTTGCTACTATTCTACGGATGCATATGATTCTCACACGACCGTCTTAGATGCCCTATTCCGGCGAATTCAGCAGTTTCGATGAGAGCTCGCCGTTTGTACTACGTATGTATTCTATAATTTTGCCGTTCCAAGATGTTGAAAACATATCTTGAGGGAAACGGTTCGATGGAATACCATATTATGTACGGAAATAATCTCTGTTCCGAACGAGTATATAGAGATAGTTGGATTTATAGTCTCGGCCGAACCAACCTGTCGGTATGGAGACGCGCAAAGTTCAGGTGACGGGCGGTTCGACGTACACCGTTTCGCTTCCGAAGTCGTGGGCGACGGATAACGGCGTTGAAGCCGGAAGCGTCGTGGAGTTCTATCCCGAGTCCGACTCGCTGTTGCTCACGCCGAAAAACGACCGCGGACAGCTGGAGGGGTCCATCGACATCACGAACCTGAAGGACGAGGAACTCAGACGCGCGGTGTTCACGATGTACGTGAGCGGGTTCGATATCATCACGTTGGAGGCGAGCCGCATCACGACCGAACAGCGCCGCACCATCAGCGCGGCGACCCAGAGCCTCGTCGGTCTCGAAGTCCTCGAAGAGACCGGGAACAAGGTCGTCATTCAGGACCTGCTCGACTCCTCGGAACTGTCGATTCACAACGCGGTCACGCGCATGCGTCTCATCGCCCTCTCGATGTTGGACGACGCCATCACCGCCATCGCGGAGAACGACGACGACATCGCGCGCGACGTCATCGAGCGCGACGAGGACGTCGACCGACTCTGGTTCGTCGTCTCGCGCATCTTCCGCGCGACGCTCCGCACGGCGAAGGCGACCGAGGAACTCGGTATGTCCCGCGAGGTGTGTTTCGACTACCATTCGAGCGCCCGCCAGCTCGAACGCATCGCCGACCACGCCGCCAAAATCGGCCAGCTCACGCTCCAGTTGCCCGAGGTCGATGAGGACGTCATCGAGAGCTACGAGGCGCTTCACGAGGATTCGACCGCGGTCATCGACAAGGCGATGGACGCGCTGCTCATGGACGACAGCGAGAAAGCCACCGAATTGGCGAACGAGGCGCGCGAGTCCATCCTCGACATCGACGAGCACGCGCGCGCGATAGACAAACTCCTACGAAAACAGGACCCACAGCAGGCCCAACTGCTCGGCCTCGTCGTGGACTCGTTGTCCCGGTGTGCCGACTACGGCGGCAACATCGCCGAGACGGCATTGCAGAAGGCCGCACCGCGACCCTGAGGGTGGAGAAAAATCGAACTCTCGCTGAACCCGAGCCGAGACTGGTTCTGACCGCGGACGTTTCCGGGCGAAACATGTAGAGCAGTGCCGCCGCTCGGCGGTTCGCGAATCGAAAAAATCGACGCCGATTATTCGTCGTCGAGGAGAACTGCGTTGACCTGACCGGTCTGGCCGGGACGCGAGGTCACGCGAGCCTTGCCCTCGTCCGTGACGATGATGGCGCCCTTCGTGATGATGTTTCGGCGGGCGTAGTTCGGGTTCGCGCCGTTTTCGAGCACGTCCTGAATCGTCGCGCTGACCGTCTCGCCGTCGGTGGTCACGTTGGCGACGTCGGTCGTGAGCGCGCGAATCTTCGAGTTGCGGCCACGGGCGTCCGTGGTGCGGTAGCGCGGTTCTCCGACCTGCGTTTCGGTGGGTTCACGGCCGAGTTGGTGTTTCTTTTTCTTGTCGAGGGGCTTCAGTCGTCCACCCGTTCGCTTTCGCGTGGAGCGTCCTTGGTCTTTCATATCGGGAAAGTAGCCTACGAAATACTTCAATGACTCGGTTCGCAATCCCACATCGGCAGATTTAGGCCGCCGTGTCCAGTTTCGCCGGACGATGAGTTTGCGGATCGCCGTCGCCGCGCCGTTTCAGCAGAAGGGCCGCGAACGGATGCGTGAAAGCGAGTTCGTGGTGTCGCTGTCGCTCGACCGAGACTGGTTCTCCCCCGACCAAGCGAAGCGTCTCGTCGATGTCGCCAGCGGGCAGGGACTGCTGTCCCACGAGGACGACGAACTGATCACCGAGTTCGACCCGGCGAGCGTCGAGATTCCCGACGATTTCGTTCCCGACGAGAGCCTACTCCAGGAGCAATCGACGTTCGAGAAAGTGCTGGATAAGGTCGTCTCCCACGGAACGACGAAACAGACCGCGGTCGCCGAAATCAACGAGCTCCAAGCGGAGGTCGCCGTTTCGGTCGAGGCCGCCGCCGTCGTCTACGCGCGACGGAAGGGTATCGACGTGAGCGACGAAGCGCGGGAAGCGCTCGCGGACCTCAAAGCGTAAACCGCCGCCCCGCCAACGCCGAGTATGGTCGAGGATAGGATTACCGACGGGGTGCGCATCGCACAACTGCTCTCCTCCGAATTCGACGGCCGCGAGGACCCGCCGCTCGATTCGGTCGCCGTCGTGAACGCGGACCCGGACGTCGAACCGAGCGAGGACGGCGCACTGGCCTACGAACTCGAACGGAACGGCGACCCCGCCGCGAAAGTGTTCGTCCACCCGGACAGGGTTCGTATCGAACTGACCGACGAAATCGAGGCCGTCGAGCGGAAAGCGGCCGAGTCGGGCATCCGCGTCCGACCGAAGGCGGTCCGTCCGCCCCGCGTCCTCGTCTTCGTCGAGAGCGGCGCGGAGGTCAAACGCGCCGTGGACGCCGTGATCGAATCGCTATAGTCGTCTCCGTGTTCTCTTATCCGTCGTCTCGCGCTTCGAGCGATGCAATCACGTCCGGAAGCGCGGTGACGAGTTCGTCGCGCTCGACGTACGCGTCCGCCGACGGCTCCGGGTCCGGCCCGTCGGGAAACAGCACTTGTATCGTCTTCATCCCGGCATCGTTCGCCCCCCGAACGTCCATTTTCGGGTCGTCGCCGACGTACACGGTGTCGGCGGGTGGGTCCCCGAGTTTCTCACAGAACGCGTCGAACGCGTGACGGGTCGGCTTTCCCGCCTCCAGTTCGCCGGTGACGACCGTGACGTCGAAGTTGTCTTCCCACCCCAGTTGGGCGAGTTTGCCGCGTTGGGCGACGACCGGGCCGTTCGTAAGCAAGCCGACGCGATACTCCCGACGGAGGGACGAGAGCAGGTCCGGGACGCCATCGAGCGGCGACAGCGCGTCCAATATCGCCCGTCGATAGGCGGCGGCGAGTTCGTCGGCGTCGGTGCCGCACCCGTCCGCGAGCAAGTCGGCGAAGATGGGTTCGCGCGTCTCGCTGGCGAGGTGGCGACTGTGGGCGTCGAGATACGCCTGACGGGACAGCGACGGCGCGTCCACCGCCGTCGTCGCGTCCGCGAGCAGTTTCGCCCGCGGTCTATCGGTCACGGCGAGGGTGGCATCGAGGTCGAACCCCACGGCGGTCACGCACATGGGGGATACATAGGAGCGGAGTACCTTTACCAGTTCGATAGCTCCATGACCCCCGGCGAAAATCTCCGAATATGAACTTCTTCGACCGCCTCGCGAACCGCATCGCGGCGACGGACAGCATCGTCTCCGTCGGACTCGACGCCGACATCGACCGAATTCCGGACCATCTGCACGAGTACGACCTGCCCCGCTGGGCGTTCAACCGTCGTATCATCGACGCGACACACGAACACGCGGCGGTGTACAAACCCAACGTCGCGTTCTACGAGGACGCGGACGGGTGGGCGGCGCTGGAGGAGACCATCGCGTACGCGCACGGAAAAGACGTTCCCGTCCTGCTCGACGCGAAGCGCGCCGACATCGGCAACACGGCGCGACAGTACGCGAAACTCCTCGATTCGGCGGACGCCATCACGGTCAACCCTTACATGGGCCGCGACTCGCTCGACCCGTTCCTCTCGCGGGAAGACAAGGGCGTCTTCATCCTCTGTCGGACTTCGAATCCCGGCGGGTCGGACATGCAGAACCTCGAACTCGCGTCCGGCGAGACCCTCTACGAGTGGGTTGCCTCGCTCGCCGACCTGTGGAACGGTAACGGCAACGTCGGCCTCGTCGTCGGCGCGACGACGCCGGACGAACTCGAAGAACTCCGCGAGCGCGTCCCGGACCTCCCGTTCCTCGTCCCCGGCGTCGGCGCGCAGGGCGGCGACGTCGAAGCGGCGGCGACCTACGCCCTCGCGGACGGCGCGGGACTGGTGAACTCCTCGCGCGGCATCATCTTCGCGGGCGAGGACGCCGGAGAGCAGTTCGCCGAGGCGTCGGGACAGGCCGCGAAGCGACTGAAGAAACGGCTGAATCAGTACCGGTAACCGCGATACGGATTATCGATAGCCGCGATACGGATTATCGATAGTCGCGATACGGATTATCGATAGCCGCGATACGGATTACCGCGAATCGCGTCGTCAGAATCGGTGCGTTTCGTCCTCGGTGTCCGGGGGTGTGATGTCTTCCGCTCCTGGCCCGTTCGGCGTTCTCTCGCCCTCGCCGACGCCGAGTTCCGCCGCGCATTCGACGCAGAAGCCGCTCTGCCGGTTCCAGTGTTCGTCACAGACGAGGGCACCGCAGCGGTCACAGTCGTGCGTCGCCTCGGCCGCCTCGCAGATTTGACACAGGCCGGTCACGCTCATGGACGGAAAGACGGGAGCGACGTACATCAGTCTGCGGGCAGAAACGAACCCATCCCTATCCCGCGTTCTACCGGACCCCGAACAGTTATCGGCGTCGGAGCAGACCACGAAAGCATGACAGCGCCAGCGGATGTGATTCTCACGAACGCCGAGGTACACACCCTGTCGGACGGCGACGCGACCGCCGAAGCGGTCGCCGTCCGCGACGGGAAAATCGTTCGCGTGGATTCCGCCTACGAAGTCGCGTTCCTCGAAGGCATCGAAACCGAGGTCATCGACCTCGGCGGTCGCGTCCTCCTGCCGGGATTCATCGACGCCCACACGCACATGCAGACGGTCGGGAGCTACATCGTCAACGCCGACCTCTCGGCGGCCGACTCGCCGGGCGATTGCGTGGACCTGCTGGCCGAGTTGGAGGGCGACCGCGAGTGGATACTCGGCTACGGGTTCGACGAGAGCATGTGGGACGAATCGCGCTACCTCACCCGCGAGGACCTCGATGCAGTGAGCGAAACCCGCCCCGTGGTCGCGTTCCGCGAGGACCTCCACGTCGCCTCCGTCAACGGCGTCGCCCTCGACCGACTCGGCGACGAGATGCCGGACGAAGACGTCGAAACGGAGGACGGCGACCCGACCGGCGTCATCGTGGAGGATGCGGTCAACGCGGTGTACGAAGCCATCGAACCCGACGCCGAGACGACGCGAGAACTCCTGCTCGCGGCACAGCGGGACGCCCACGAGAAGGGCGTCACCGGGGTCCACGACATGGTTCGCCAGTCGCGCGCGCCGAAGGTGTACCGCCGCCTCGAACGGGACGGCGACCTCTCCTTGCGGGTCCGAATCAACTACTGGAGCGACCACATCGAGGCCGCGGACGAGATCGGCCTCGTAACGAACCACGGCAGTTCGCTGGTGACGACGGGCGCGATAAAGTCCTTCACCGACGGCAGTTTCGGCGGCCGGACGGCGAAGCTCTCGGAACCGTACGCCGACGCGGACGACGCCGCGGACACCGACGGCGACGTGACGGGCCAGTGGGTCGTTTCCCCGGAAGAACTGGACGACATCGTGGAGCGGGCTGACGGCGCGGGCTTTCAGGTAACGGCCCACGCCATCGGCGACGAAGCCATCGAGGCCGTGTTGGACGCCTTCGAGAAAACCGGGGATGCGGGCGAAAAGCGCCACCGCGTCGAACACGTCGAACTCGTGACGGACGAACAGATAGAGCGGTTCGCGGAGTCGGGCGTCATCGCGTCCGTCCAACCGAACTTCCTGAAGTGGGCGCAACCGGACGGCCTGTACGACGTCCGACTCGGCGAGGAGCGACGACGGCAGACCAACCGCTACCGCACCCTGCTCGACGCCGGTGCCCACCTCGCGTTCGGGAGCGACTGCATGCCCCTCGACCCGCTCCTCGGGATTCACCAGACCGTCAACGCGCCCGTCGAGGAACAGCGCCTGTCCGTGACGGAGGCGCTCCGCGCGTACACGCTCGGGGCGGCCTACGCCGGGTTCGACGAGGACGACCTCGGAACCGTCGAGACGGGTAAGCGGGCGGATTTCACCGTCCTCGACCGCTCGCCGTGGGAACACGAGGACGACATCGAGAACATCGACGTGGCGATGACGGTGGTGGACGGTACTGTCGTCTTCGACGGACGGAACGATTAAGCCGGGTCGACACCGATTTCTGTCATGTTCCAGCCCCTACTCGACGCCGGAATCGCCGTCGTATTCCCGCTGTTTTTCGTCCTCGCAATCGGCGGTCCGCTCCTCCTGTGGTGGCTCATCGACACGGAAAGCGACGGCGAGGAATCCGAACATCGGGATTGGTCGAGCGCCGAACGCGCCGCGCGCCGCGACACGCGCGACCGCCGATAGGGAACGCGGAACTCATTTTCGAGTGGTATTTTCGAGTGATTAGCCGACGAAATGGCCCACCAGTCGCTACCGAAATCAGATAGCCACCTTTGAAGAGAAAATATTTTCAATACCTGCTGTTGTGGGCTAGTGCAACCACAGGTGGAACGACGTGCCAAAAATGGAGACAGCAAACCTCGAAACGGAACTCAGTCTGTTCAAGTACGACAATTTAGAGCAACTTCCCTCCGAATATCGAGGACTGAGTGAAGAAGAGCGAACGGAGCGCATCGAGCGGGCGCTCGACGAACTGGGCGACGACGTGGTCGTCCTCGGTCACAACTACCAGCGGCGGGAAATCGTCGAACACGCGGATTTCGTCGGCGACTCCTACCAGTTGAGTGTCCAAGCGGCGGAGGCCGACGCGAAATACGTCGTCTTCGGCGGCGTCACGTTCATGGCCGAGTCGGCGGACATCATCACGGACGACGACCAGACGGTCATCCTCCCGTCGATGGAGGCGTCCTGCCCGATGGCCGGGATGGCGGAGGCGCTGCAGGTGGACGCCGCCTGGGAGCGTATCGAGGCGGCCGCGCCCGACGACGACATCGTTCCGATAACGTACATGAACTCCTACGCCGACCTGAAGGCGTTTTGCGCCGAGCAGGGCGGCGCGGTCTGTACCTCCTCGAACGCCCACCGCGTCTTCGAGTGGGCCCTGGAACGGGGCGACAAGGTTCTCTTTCTGCCCGACAAGCACCTCGGCGAGAACACCGCTCACCGACTCGGATTGGAGGACGAGACGGTGCTGTGGAATCCGTGGGACCCCGAGGAACAGGATTCGGAGTCCGTGGCGGACGCGAAAATCGTCCTCTGGGACGGCTACTGTCAGGTTCACGAGCGCTTCGACGTGGGACACGTCGAGCGCGTCCGCGAGGGGCATCCGGACGCGAATGTGGTCGTCCACCCCGAATGTCGCCGCGAAGTCGTGGAGGCGGCCGACGTCGTTGGCAGCACGGCGACGATTTGCGAGTCCATCGCCGAGGCCGACCCCGGCGAGACGTGGGCCGTCGGGACGGAGATTCACCTCGTCGAGCACCTCGAGCGCTGGCATCCGGAGGTGAACGTGCTCCCCCTCTGTGGCGACGCGTGCATGGACTGCAACGCGATGCGCCAAATCGACCCGAACTACCTGACGTGGGTGCTGGAGGAGTTGGTCAGCGGACGGGAACGAAACGTCATCGAGGTCGCACCGGAGGAAAAGGACCTCGCAATGCTGGCGCTCGACAGGATGTTGGACCTATGAGCGGGACGAAAAACGACGCCGAAACGACGGACGTACTGGTCGTCGGCAGCGGCATCGCGGGCTGTAGCGCCGCGCTCGCCGCGGCGCGTGCGGGCGCGGACGTGCTCGTCGCCACCAAGGCGACCCGCCCCGAAAACGCCTCGACGCACTGGGCGCAGGGCGGCATCGCCGTGACCCGCGACGACCCGGAATCGCTCCGCGCGGACGTGCTGACGGCGAGCGCAAACACGGCCGACCCGGACGCGGTGGACATGCTGGTCGAGAACGCGAACGACGCGGTGACGGACGTGCTCATCGACACGCTCGACGTTTCCTTCGACACGGACGGCGAAGAATACGACTACGGACGGGAGGCCGCTCACTCCGAGAAGCGAATCCTCCACGTCGATGCCAGCACGGGCCAGCACGTTCTCGGGCCGTTCCTGTCCCATCTGGACGACCACCCGCGCGTGACGATTCACGATGGCACCGCCGCGCTGTCGCTCGTGACCCGCGAGGGACGGGTTCACGGTGCGATGCTCGAACGCGAGGGCGACCGCCGTCCCGTCTTCGCGGGGGCGACGGTACTCGCAACCGGCGGCGTCGGGGCGCTGTACGGCCACTCGACGAATCCGGCGTCGGCGACGGGTGACGGCATCGCCATGGCCGCGCTCGCCGGGGCAAAGACGGCCGACATGGCCTACGTGCAGTTTCATCCGACCGCGTATTCGGGACGCGTGGAACCACGTTCCACGAACCGAGCGGCGACGCCGCGAGACGACTCCTTCCTCGTCAGCGAGGCGGTTCGCGGCGAGGGCGCGGTCCTCCGGAACGCCGACGGCGAGCGGTTCATGACGGACGTGCACCCCGACGCCGAGTTGGCGCCGCGGGACGTGGTGGCCCGCGCGGTCCAGCGCGAACGCGAGCGAACCGGCGAGGTCGTCCTCGATACGACGCCGCTCGACTTCGCCGGGACGTTCCCGGATCTCGCCGAGAAGTGCGACGAGCGCGGCGTTCCGCGCGATTCGATTCCGGTCGCGCCGAGCGAGCACTTCCTCTGTGGCGGTATCGACGTGGACGACCGCGGACGGACGAGCCTCGACCGCCTGTCCGCGGTCGGCGAGTGCGCACGAACCGGCGTGCACGGCGCGAACCGACTCGCCTCGACCAGCCTGCTCGAAGGGTTGGTGTGGGGACTCCGCGCCGGGGAGACGGCGGCGACCGGCGGAGCGAAGCCCGAACCCGTCGAAGCGCCGGATCTGTTGAACAGCGACCCGGCGCTTCCGGACGGATTCGCCCGCGACAAGTTCGCCCGACTGCGGGCGGTGATGGACGAGTGCGTCGGCCTCACCCGAACACCGGACGACCTTCGGCGGGCGACGGCGGTGCTCAGGCGACTGAAGGGCGAGGTCGACGCCTACGCCAGAACCCGAACCGCGCGCGACCTCTACGAACTCAGGAACGCGACCGTCGTCGCCCTGCTGGTCGCACGGGACGCGCTAGACGCCGAATCAGTCGGCTGTCACCACGTGGAGGAGGTCCATGCTGACTGACGGCGACGTGGAACGGTGGCTCCGCGAGGACGTGGGCCACCGCGACGTGACCAACCACGTCCCCGGCGAGACGGTCGGGCGACTCGTCGCGCGGGAGTCCGGCGTCGTCGCCGGATTGGACGCCGCGCTGGCCGTGTTCGACTACCTCGGTTGCGACTCCCAACAGGCGGTCGAGAGCGGGACCCGCGTCGAGGCGGGCGACACGGTGTTCGAGGTTCACGGTCCGGCGACGGACGTCCTCCGCGGGGAGCGAGTCGCGGTCAACCTCGTCGGCCACGCGTCGGGCGTCGCAACGAAGACGGCGAACGCGGTGGCCGCCGCTCGAACCGTCAGCGACGACGTGGCGATTGCGGGGACGCGAAAGACGACGCCCGGCCTTCGCGGCATCGAGAAACGGGCCATCGCGGCCGGTGGGGGCGACACCCACCGGCTCACGCTCTCGGGGATGGTCATGGTCAAGGACAACCACATCGAGGAGATGGGACTCGACGACGCGATAGCACACTTCCGCGAGTCGGCGTCGTTCGCCACGAAAATCGAGGTAGAAGTGGAGCGCCCAGCCGACGGCCGCCGGGCGGCCGAGGCGGGGGCGGATATCGTGATGTTCGACAACCTCCCGGCGGCGGACGTGGAGCGCGGCGTCGAACTGCTCCCGAATGGCGTCCTCGCGGAGGCGAGCGGCGGCATCGGTATCGAGGACGTACCCGACTACGCCGGGACCGGCGTGGACGTGATTTCCATCGGCGCGCTGACCCACAGCGCGCCGTCGGTGGATTTCTCGTTCCACACTGGCTGAGAAGGGACGAACCGCAACCGGGACGGATTTTACGCCGCGGTGATACGTATCGGTATGGACGAGAGTGACCTCGATTCGTTCGAGGCGGTCGCGGTGCGGGCGTGTGACACCGCCGGGGGGTATCTGGCTTCCGAGTTCGAAACGAACTCGCTCGCGGCGGAGCACGGCCCGGACGACGTGAAGGCGCTCGCCGACCGTGCGGCGGAGCGTCGCGTGCTGAACGTGTTGACCGAGGCGTTCCCCGACCACGCCATCTACGCCGAGGAGTCGGGAAAGCGGTCCGGCGCGGGCGAGTACCGGTGGGTGGTGGACCCGCTCGACGGCACGAACAACTTCTGTTCCGGGATTCCGTACTTCGGCACCGCGCTCGCGCTCCTCCGGGAGGACGTGCCGGTTCTATCGGTGGTCCGCGACCCGCTTCACGACGACACCTACGTCGCCAGGCGGGGCGGCGGGGTCACGCTGAACGGCGAACCGATTCGGGCCGAGAGCGACATGGCGAGCGACCACGCGACGGTTTCGTTCGTCCTCGGGCTGGACGCGGTTCGGGACGAGGAGTTGCGGGTGAAAGCGGACGCGTTGAACGATGAGGTCGCCGAACGCTGCAAGCGAGTCTGGGAGAGTTGGGCACCCGCGTTGGATTGGGGCCTGCTCGCGCGGGGGAAACTCGAAGCCGTCGTCTCCGTCCACCCGGACGCGGTGGAACAGCACGCGGGGTGGTTGCTGGCGGAGGAGAGCGGCGCGCGGTTGGCGAACGACGACGACCTGTTCCTCGCGGCGGCGAGCGACGAGACCTTCGAGACGCTGCGAACGCTGTTGTGAGTAGGGAATGCCGGTGAGCAACGACCATTCTGGTTGATTATCCAACAAGTATCAAAAAATCGTTATAGTTATGCAGTGCCATACCATACGTTACCACATGGCAGCCAAATCCAGCCGTTCCCCGTTCGACCGGCTACGACAGCATTACGAGGACAAGGAGCGCAAGTGCATCGAGTGCGGTTACGTCGATACGGAAGGTAACTGGCGCGTCACGAAACGAGGACGGGAAATCCACTACCAACACCTCTGCCCGCGCTGTGACGCCATCGACACGCGCATCCTCCGGTACGACTAGTTTTCCAACAGCGACTCGCCGGTCATCTCCGCCGGTTGCTGGACGCCGATGAGCGACAGGAGCGTCGGCGCGAGGTCACAGAGCGACCCGCCGCTCCGAACCCTCTTTCCGCCGTCGTCGCCCTCCGGGGAGACGTAGACGAGCGGAACGGGATTGTACGTGTGCGCCGTGTGCGGGTCGTCCGGCATCCCCATGTCGTCCGCGTTGCCGTGGTCCGCGGTGATGAGGACGTGGGCACCGTGGGCTTCGAGCGTGTCCACGAGTCGTCCGAGTTGTTCGTCCACCGCTTCGACGGCTTCCACGGCGGCGTCGAAGTCCCCGGTGTGGCCCACCATGTCCGGGTTCGCGTAGTTCAGGACGAGCACGTCGGGGTCCTCGGCGTCGATGACCGAGATAGCGGTGTCCGTGACGCCTTCGGCGCTCATCTCGGGTTGCTGGTCGTAGGTCGGTACGTCGGGACTCTCGATGATGCGCCGAATCTCGCCGTCGAACTCGACCTCCCGCCCGCCGTTTAGGAAGTAGGTGACGTGGGCGTACTTCTCCGATTCCGCAAGCCGAAGCTGCGTCAGGCCGTTCTCCGAGAGTACCTCCCCCAGCGTCTCTTCGGGTTGATGAGGCGGGAACGCCACCGGCAGGTCGAACTCGGGGTCGTACTGGGTCATCGTCACGAACTCGACGTCCGGCGGGTGCGTGTCGAACGACCACGCCGGGTCGATGTCCGCAATCATGCGCGTCAGCTGTCGGGCGCGGTCGGAGCGGTAGTTGAAGAACACCACCGCGTCACCGTCCTCCAGCGCGTGCCCGCCCCTCACGAGCGACGGCTTGACGAACTCGTCGGTGTCGCCGCGTTCGTAGGACGCTTCCACGGCCTCCACGGCGCTCCCCTTCTCGTACTCGGCCTCCCGATTCACGATTGCGTCGTAGGCCCGCTGGGTCCGCTCCCAGTTCTGGTCGCGGTCCATCGCGTAGTAGCGCCCCGAGACGGTCGCTATCTCGCCCGTCCCCTGTTCCTCGACCACATCTTCCAGACTGGAAAGAAAGCCCGCCCCGCTCTTCGGCGGCGTGTCCCGCCCGTCCGTGAAGGCGTGCGTCGTCGCCTCGATACCGCGGTCCGCCGCGAGTTCGATGAGCGAGTAGAGATGTTCCTGGTCGGAGTGGACGCCGCCGTCGCTCACCAATCCCATGAAGTGGACGCGCCCGCCGTGTTCCTCGGCGTAGTCGAACGCGCCGTTGATGGCCTCGTTCTCGCCAAGTTCGCCGTCCGCGATGGCGTCGCTGATGCGGGTGTACTCCTGTTTGACCACGCGACCCGCGCCGATGTTGAGGTGGCCGACTTCGCTGTTACCCATCTGGCCGTCCGGGAGTCCGACCCGCCGCCCCGTCACGTCGAGCGTCCCGTACGCGCCGTCCCGCGCGAGGCGGTCGAAATTCGGCGTGTCCGCGGCCTCGATTGCGTTCCGGCCGCCGTCTTCGCTACCCAGTCCCCATCCGTCGAGCACGATGAGTCCCGCTTTCATGGGCGAACCGACGGCACCGCGGGGTAACTATTCTTCGCCTGCGTCGCTGAAACGGAGGCGTCTCCCCTCGGTCGTTTTCCGTTCACTTTCACTCCGCGTAAGAATTCCGTTAACTACGGTGGCGGTGCTGGTTGTAGTCGCTCGTTCACAGGGACGGGTGATACTATGCCCAACAGGGCACCATCAAACGGGGTTTCCGTGGCGCTCATCACCGCCGGTGCGACGATAATTGCCAATCGAAACGACGTCGGTTGGATACTCATCGTCGTGGGGGTGATACTCGCGAGGCAGAGACCGGGCGACTGACGCCGCAGGGCTATCGTTCGCCCGAAACGAATCGTTTCGTAGCGGCGGGGACGTCGGTCACGCCGAGCGTCGGCCGTCGGTTCGGAAGCGACCAGTCGTCGGTTCGGAAGCGGTCGGATTCGATTACGCGCGGGAATCGGAGAACGGTACCTTTTTTCGGGGTGGACCGGGTTGAAGCGGGCATGACACTCGACCCCGTTCACTTCGACGGCATCGCCGAACTGGCGGACAGGATTGAGTACGAAGGGGAAGAGCGCGACCATCGGGAACTCGCACGGAACGTCTGGGAGAACTACCTCGACCCGCTGTTTCACGACGGGACGGAGATACTCGAACCGCTCTCGGACCTCCGTCGGAAGCGCGCCAACATCGAGGAGTTGGCGCTCGAAGCCGACCAGTTCGGGACGATGCACGGCCTCGATTCGGGGACCATCAACCCGCAACCGTTCAAGAACGGGTTGGTGGTGGACGTGGCGCACGCCGCGATGAGTTCGTCGCCGTCGGACCTCGACCTGCACGGGTCGCGGACCATCGTCAAGGCGGTCCACACCAACGACGCGACGACGGAGTTCGGCACGGACTGGGAGTCCTACAGCGAGGGGAGCAAGCGACGCATCGTCCACGCGCCGCGCCGGGACGACTACGAACGGGACATCGTGCACGCGCTGGCGCTGTACCGCGCCGAGAGTCGGCACGCGCTCGACCACGCCGACGACGTGTCGGACTTCCTCCTGCTGGACGGGCCGGTGTACCCGAAAGGCATCATCCGCTGGCGCGACCGCGGGTCGATACTTCCCGACCTGTTCGAGGAGTCGGACGAGGTGCGGACCATTCTGCAGAACTACGTCGAACTGGTGGAGACGTTCGCCGAGCGCGACGTGCCGCTCGCGGGGTTCGTCAAGAACATCTCCGCGAAGTCCATCATCCGCACGCTTCGGGCGAAAGGGGTGAACACGCCGTGGGTGCACGACGCGGCCTTCTTCTCGCAAGTCCTCGAACGCGGCGAGTACGAAAACGGGGAGTACGAGCGGTTCACCGACGACATGACCCTGACGAACTGGTTCGTCTCCCGCGCCGGGTCCGACGCCTTCTTCGGGAGCACGGAGGCCGCACGGCACGTCGAGCGAGAGTACGCGCCGGAGCAGTACGAACTGACGTTCTGCGTCGTCTACGACCCTCGGCGGCGATTGCTGTTCAAGATAGAAGCACCGCGGATCTTCACCGAGGACGAGACGTGTCGGCGGCGTATCGAGCGCCAACTCCTGAAAGAAATCGCCATCTCGAAGGGACCGCCGACGGTCATCACGAAGGCCGATTCGCTGGCGCAAATCGGTCGAAATAGCACTGATTCGCTGATAACGAGCTTCGAAAGGTCGTTCGATACCGAACTCGACCGGAACTACAACGACATCCGGTGGGGGCTCGACTACTGAAGCTCCGCTTTCTCTATCGAGAACTCCACGTCGTCCGCGTTCACGCCGATGCGAGCGAACTGCGTTCTGACGTGTTCTTCCGCGGCGTCGAGGGCCTGCTCGCGGGTGTCGAACCCGCGCGGCATCGGCGTCTCGAACGCGACGTGGACCTCCTCGCCGGATACCATCTGGGCGGTGCCGCCGCTCTCGACCTGATAGAACTCGTCACAGACCCAGACGTACGGCGCGTCTTCGTCCGGCGCGCCCTTGAACGAGGGCGAGCGTTCGCCCCGCTCGTACAACGTCCCCGTGAGGGTCGTCCCGCCTGCCTCACCACGAACGAGCAACATACCCATAGATAGGCGGTGGGAGAATAAAAGGCAAGTGGGGAATTTGGTGCCAAATCACGACAATCGGTGGTAAAGACGGGGCGTTTCGGTTCGTTTCACGCCGTCGGCCAGTAACTCGCACGTCCGGTCCCGTGCGAAACACGTTTCACTCGCGCCCGAGATGGCAGGTCCATGAGCGATTTGGGCGACTTCTCGAACTACGGGAGCGACACCGACGACTCGTCGGGGTCGGAAACGTCGTCAGGAACCGACGAAGGGCGGACGGACGAAACGAGCGCGACGGAGGCAAACGACGACTTCGACCGCATGGACCTCGACCCCATCGGCGAGGACCGCGGCCTCGGCAGTCTCGCCGTATCGGAGGGCCTCGTAATCGGCGAGGACAGCGACGACACCTGCCTCCGGGCGTACATCACCGCGCCGAACCGCGGCGACGTACGAATCGGGAAGTACCTGCTCGTGCCGTATCCCGACGGCGAGAAGCTCTTCTGTCGCATCACGACGCTGGAGTACGCACAGGAGTTCCACAGCGACGACGCCACCGAGATTCACGCCCGGCGAGCGATGCGCAACGGGACGATAGACGAGACGGACTACAAGTTCATGGCGACGCTCGAACCCATCGCGGTCCTCTTTTCCGACGGCGGCGAGCTAAAGCGGCGGATGACCGACCGCGTGCCGAAACCCGAGACGGTGGTCCGACAGGCGAGCGACAAGCGCGAAATCAAGACGGGGCTGAAGATTCCCGAGGACGGCGTGTTCCTCGGGCACCTCTCCGTCGGGGGCGAGAAGGTTCGAACCGCCGCGGAGCCGCCGACCATCGACTACCGCGTGACGGACGATTACGACTCGGGCGACCCGCTCGTCTTCCGCCACTCGCTCGTTGCGGGCGGCACCGGGTCCGGGAAGACCCACGGCGCGAAGAACATCCTCCGGCAGTACCTCGCCGACGAACGCACGTATCCGATGGAGGACGGCCGCGACGCACGGATGGCCGTCGTGCAGTTCGACCCGCAGGACGAGTACGCCCAGATGCACGACGACAACCCGGACGTGACGGCGAGCGACGAGCGCGCGTGGGAGCGCGAGGGCATCGCCCACGGCGGCCACGACGAAACCGTCGCGTTCGTCCCGAAGGTCGGCGGTTCGACGTACGCCGCGAGCCACCACGACGCCGAGCAAATCGAGTTCACGATACCGTTCTCGATGGTCAGGGACAACCAGTGGCTCGTCGCGGGCGCGAGCCTCAACGACAACCAGTACGGCGCTCTCACGCACCTCCTGAATCGGTTCTTCCGGAGCCACGGCGACGGCGGAACGTATCAGGAGTTCCTCTCCTACCTCGACGACCCGGCGCTCCGCGAGGAGTTGGACGAAACCGGGCGCGTCCACGAGGCGACGTTCGACGCGGTGAAGCGCCGCGCCCGCTCCGTGCCGAGCGGCGTGTTCGACCAGTCGGCGAAGTCCATCACCGAACTCGTTCCCCAGTTCGTCCGGTCCGGCAGGCTCTCGGTCGTGCCGACCTACCACCTGCCGTCGAGTCGGGCGAAGGAGATGGTCGTCCTCGCCGTGTCGAGCCTCCTCATCGACGAGAAGCTCTCGAACGCGCCCGAGTTCCCGACCATCAAGGAGACGCCGCTCCTCGTCGGGATGGACGAGGCGCACAACTTCCTCTCGAACGCCGACAGCGTGCAGGCCCGGAAGGTCATCGGCAAGTTCACCGACGCGGCGAAGCAGGGCCGCAAGGAGCGACTCGGCCTGTTCCTCATCACGCAGGACCCGCAGGACATCGCCGAATCCGTGTTCAAGCAGATAAACACGACCGTCGTCCTCAATCTGGGCGACGAGGACGCCATCAAGAGCGTGAACATCCCGACCAGTCTGGAGAAGAAGGTGCCGTACATGGAGAAGGGTCAGATGGTCGTCTATTCACCGGACAACTCCGAGCCGGTCGAGATCACCGGATTGCCGAAATGTGTCACCCGGCACGGCCGAGACTGAATCGTTTGAGCGCGCGGAGAGACAAAACGCTATGTAACAGGAACGCGTAATATTCGATATGGGAAAGAAAATCCTCGTTCCGTTGGACGGGTCGGAACAGGCGACCGAGGCACTTTCGTACACGTTTTCTGAGTTTCCGGACGCCGATATCACCGTCATCAACGTCATCGACCCCATCGACGTCGGCTACACGTCCACGGTCGGCATGCCCGGCTATTCGGAGGAGTGGTACGAGGAGTCGAAGGAGAACGCCGCCATGCTCTTCGAGGAGGCACAGGAGATGGCCGCCGAACACGGAACCAGCGTCTCGACGGCGACGGAAGTCGGGCAACCCGCCCAGACCATCGTGGAGTTCGGCGAGGAGTTCGACCACATCGTCATGGGAAGCCACGGACGCTCGGGCGTCTCGCGCATCCTGCTCGGGTCCGTCGCCGAAACGGTCGTCAGGCGGTCGCCCGTCCCCGTGACGGTCGTTCGATAATCATTCATAACTGAACCGGAAGGGTCAGAATGTATGGTTTTTATATAATGAATACCATTTGATAACTCGACTACAGCCATGGCCATCCCCGAAATTTTATTTATAGGAGGACTTGTCGTCGGTGCAGCCGTTTCGAGTATCGTGTATCTGGACTGCGCTCGGCGGGAGATACCGGTGAAAGGACGACTCCTTCAGACAGTCGTATTTGGTGCCCTCAGTTTCGTTGGATTCCTCGTCCCGCACGTATTTTCGAGTCAACTGAGATACGTGTATTTTCAGGTCATCAAGCCCCGGCCGGTCGCGGTCTCTCCGTACGAATGGCTCGCGGTGAACCTCGCAACTGGCTTTCTGATCGGTGTAGCGCTTCTGCTCCTCTATTTCACAGGTAGCCGACGCTATCCGTTGACGACGTTCTCGATAGACTGAACCGAGCGATTGACCGTCCTCCGTATTCAGCACACCATTTCCGTCACGCCTAGCGGTTCCAAGAGGGTCGGGATTTTTACAATCGCGGACGATAGCCAACGACACAGCCGCCAGAAACAGCCCCTTCGCAACCGCTGGAATCTTCATTTTCACAGCTACCGGAAACAGCAGGTGACACAACCGCCAGTCGCTAGCACGTCCTCCGGAAAATCGGAGATTTTCCGGGCCGACGAACCCCCAGAGTCTTGCTGAACGAAGTGAAGCAAGGCACGGAAGACCCCCGGTCTTCCGGAGGGGGTGAGGAGTGCTTTTGGTGCAGATTTTTATCGAGGGTCGCGGAGCGACCCTCGCAATAAAAAGGTGCGTCAGAAGAGGTTGGCCTGTTGATACACGCTGATGCCCTCGTTCGTGATGTCGTAGGGTTTGATCTCGCGGGAGTGGTTCGCGTCCCGGATTTTCTGGATTTCGATGGCGAGTCGCGTCTCGCGGAAGTCGTCGGTGCTGCGCACGTAGCGGAGGACGAACACGGCGTCGGTGAGGTATTCGATGATACCGTGGCGGGAAGAGTAGGGGTTCTCGTCGCTGGCTTCGCTCGTGAGCATGGTGGTCACGCCCGCTTCCTTGAGACTTCGAGTGAAGTCGTAAATCTCGTTGCGGCGGGTGGCCTGCCCTTGATACATCATTTCGAGGAGCGACACGGAGTCGAGGACGAGCCGCGACGCGCCGAAGTCGCGGACGAGGCCGGGGAGTTCGCTTCGAATGCTCGACAGCGAGTTGGCCATCTCGATGGGGTCCAAGTCCACGACCGCGAGGCGGTCCTTCTCGACGTACTCGTCGTAGGGCCAGCCCTTCTCGGTCGCGCTGGCGACGATTCGCTCGTGGCTCTCCTCCAGCGTGACGTAGACCGCCTTTTCGCCGTTCGAGAGGGCGTGGTTCAAAAACTGCAGTCCGAACGTGGTTTTCCCGGTCCCCGCGTTGCCGATGGCGACCATCAGGGTTCGTTCGGGGACGCCGCCGTGGATCATGCTGTCGAGGCCGTCGATGCCGATGTCGATGCGCGGGATGGCGGATTCGAACGCCTCGTCGTCGAAGCTACTGCCGCCACCGCCGAAACCGCCAGCGTCGAACCCGCCTTCGCCACCAAATCCGTCGTCGAAACCGCCACCGCCGAATTCGCCGCCGTCGAATCCGTCACCGCCGTCGAAGTCCGGTTCGCTTCCTCCACCGGCACCGGGAGCGCTGGCGAACGCGCTGGCGAAATCGTCCTCGAACAGCGGGTCGTCGCCGGTGTCCGGTGCGTCGTCGGTCGCATTTCCCTCGACCGCGTTTTCATCGGCGTCACTGTCCGCTTCCGTTCCGTCCGCTTTCCTATCGACGGATTCCTTGCTGACGGATTCCTCGTCATCGGATTCCTCGTCGTCGCGCAGTGCGGCCTCGAACCAATCGTCGTCGTCGCTCACGTCAGTCCCTCCGCATCGGCTTCGATTCGGCGTGAACCGCGGACCGATAACCCGGTCGTCCGCGTCCGGTTCCGAGCGACAGTTCTCATCGTCCTGTCACTGGCACCCGTCGTAAATTAATGTTCGTGTCGGCGGCTTTTTGAGCACCGGGAGAGAACGAGGCCGTGATGAACGTCGGTATCGTCGCACAGCGGGGAAACGAGCGGGCCGCGACACTCGCGGGACGGCTCCGAGAAACGCTCAGAGACGATTCCGTGGCGGTGTACATCGACGCCGCGACCGCAGAGCGGTTGGGCGTCGACGGCGTGGACGTGAGCCGGATGGCCGAAAACGATCTGGTCGTCAGCATCGGCGGCGACGGCACCTTCCTCTTTTCGGCGAGCGGTGCGGGCGGGACGCCGATACTCGGCGTCAACCTCGGCGAAGTCGGATTTCTGAACGCGGTCGCGCCGGAAGACGCCGTGGCCGAAGTCGGCGCGGTCGTCGCGGAGTATCTGGAGACGGGCGAGATACCGTCCTGGGAAGTGCCCCGCCTCCGTGCGAACGGGGAGGGCGACTGGTCGGTCCACCCCGCGCTGAACGAAATCGTGATACAGGGCGCACAGCGCGGACACGGACAGGGACTCGACTACGAAGTTCACGTGGACGACGTGGAGTACAACAGCGGCCACGCGGACGGCCTATTGGTTTCGACGCCGACGGGGAGCACCGCGTACAATCTCAGCGAAGGCGGGCCGCTGGTCCACCCCGGCGTGAACGGGTTGATACTCACCGAGATGTGCGCGTCACATCCCATGCCGCCGCTGGTGTTCGAACCGGACCACGAGGTGGTGGTCGAGGTGTCGAACGCGGACGCCGCCGTCGTCGGCAGCGACGGGACGCAAGTACACATCGAACCGCCGGAGACGATTACCGTCTCGCTCGCGTCCGAACCCGCCCGAATCGCCGGGCCGTCGCCGAACTTCTTCGAAGCCCTCGGAAAGTTAGACTGACTGCCGGAAGCGGAAGCCTCTAATTCCGTTGCTCACAAGGGAACGACAATGAAAGGGCAACTCCCAGACGTACAGGCAACGGAACCCGACGTGACCGTCGGGTTGAATCGGGTCGGCGTGACGGGGGTCGAGAAGTTGGTCGAAGTCGCCCGACCTGACAAACGACCCTACGTTCTCACCGCGGAGTTCGACGTGCTCGTCGACCTCCCGAGCTGGCGGAAAGGCGCGGACATGAGCCGAAACATGGAGGTCGTGGACGAAGTGCTCGAAGACGCGGTGAGCGAACCGACCTACCGACTCGAAGACGTGTGCGGCGACGCCGCCGAGCGACTGCTCGAAAAGCACGAGTACACCTCGAAAGCGGAGGTCAGCATGGAGGCGGAGTTCATGGTACGCGACACGACGCCCGAGAGCGAGCGCCCCACGCAGGCCATGGTGGACATCATCGCCAGCGCGACCGCGACCGAGGAGGAGACGACCGAGGAAATCGGCGCGCGCGTCACGGGCATGACGGTCTGTCCCTGCTCGCAGGGTATGATGAGCGGCCGCGCGAAGGAGAAACTCCTCGACCTCGGCGTCGGCGAGCGCGAAGTGAAGGAGTTCCTACGGGAGATTCCGCAGGCGGGCCACTCCCAACGCGGCCACGCGACCCTCACCGTCGAGAGTTCCGGCGCGCCCGAAGTGGACCTCCACGAACTCATCGAGGTCGCCCGCGACTCGATGAGCGCCCGGATTTACAACCTCGCCAAGCGCCCGGACGAGGACCACATGACGTTTCAGGCGCACGCCGACGCGAAGTTCGTCGAGGACTGCGTGCGCGACATGGCCCACGGCGTCGTGGAGACGTTCTCCGACCTGCCCGACGACGCCGTCGTGACGATGAAACAGAGCAACGACGAATCCATCCACCAGCACAACGCCCACGCCGAGCGCGTGGCCGAAGTGGCCACGTTGCGCGAGGAAGTCGCCGAATCGAGCGAGTGACGTAGATTTTCGCCGTTTCTTTCCCGAGGTATCCTTCTTTTCGGCGACAACGTGTAGCGTTTTGGAGGCACGTGGCTGTTCGGTATCGTGAGCGAACTCGTCCGCCGTGACCGCAACTGCGGGGGACCGTAATTGCAACTTCGGGGGACCGTGACCGCACCGGCACCGCGGACGGACGGCCGGGACCGCACGGCCGTCCGTCCGCTCGGCCCCTGACCTCCCCGGTGCTCGGACGCCATCGCCGTATGGCTCGGGCGTCCTCACCGCGCATCCCGAAGGCGGCCGTGAAAACGGCGTTTCGCCCTCGGTTCGGTCGCTTTCGCTCGGTAGTCGTGGTCCCGACGTTCACCACGATGTCGCTACCGGATTCGGACGCCGCCGACGTACAGGCCGTTGCAGAGGACGAACACGCCGATAGCGCCGTAGATGACGCCCGAAGTGGGAACCGTATGCGGGTCGATGGCCCAATCGATGATTTCGACCGCGATGAACGCGAGGAAGAGACCGAAGAGGTGCCGACCGAGGGACCGCCGGAGGACGAGGAGTGGGCCGAACGAACGGGAGGAAGGGGACGCGGGTGTATCGGGTGACATTGTATACTGGAGGATGTGACAGTACCAAATACGTTGTGCATCAGTACGAGAGTTCGAGAGTCGCTCGAACGCCACGAGAACAGCGGGAAGGAGGCCCGCGGCGGTCTTTCGTTCAGCACCGGGCGTGGAATCTTCGCGTGAGCGACCCGTCCGAAAAACGAACCTCCCGGATTGCGGGGTCGTAAGACGTATTCCATGCGACAACGAATCCGTCTTTTATGATAGGTATCGTCGGCGGGGGAATCGCCGGATTGGCCGCCGCCTACCGCCTCCAACAGCACGGCTACGACGTGCAAGTATTCGAAGCGAGCGACGACCTCGGGGGACTCGCCGCGACCTACGAGACGAACGGGGACCGCATCGAGAAGTTCTATCACCACCTCTCCGCGTCCGAGCAGACCATCATCGACCTCATCGAGGAACTCGGACTGGACGACGATTTGGACTGGCCCATCGGCAAGAACGCCTACTACATGGACGGCGTGGTCCATCCCCTCGACAAGCCGTGGGAGATTCTCGCCTACCCGCACATGAGCTTCTACGACAAGTTCCGCCTCGGCATGCTCACGCAGGAAATCGACGTTCGCGGCGGGATTCCGAAGTTCGACAGCTACGAGCGACTGGAGGACTACGAGGACGTTCCCATCAAGGACTTCCTGGTGGAACACACCTCGCGGGGCGTCTACGAGAACTTCTTCGGCCCGCTGCTGGACGCGAAGTTTGGGAGCAAAAAGGAGAAGGTGAGCGCCGCGTGGCTGCTCGGCCGCATCAAATTCCGCGGCGAGCGCGACCTGCTCCGCGGCGAACCGCTCGGCTACCTCCGCGGCGGCTTCGGACGGCTCATCGACGCGCTCGTCGAAGAAGTCGGACGAGAGAACATCACGACCGGCGTGTACGTCACCGACCTCGATGCCGAGGACGGGCACGTCACCTCCCTGACGACGGAAGCGACCGAAAGCGCCGAGGTCGCGGCCGCCGACGGCGGCACCGCAACCGAAACGCACGACGTGGAGAGCGTCGTCGTCGCCGCGATGCCGAACGTCCTCGAAGACTTAACCGGCTACGAGTGCGACATCGACTTCCAAGGCGCGGTCTGTGCGCTCGTGACGATGGACGAACCGCTGACCGACACCTACTGGCTCAACATCGGCCACGACGCGCCGTTCGGCGCGCTCATCGAACACACCAACTACATCCCGCCGGAGCAGTACGGCGGCGACCACCTGCTCTACGTCGCCAGCTACATTCAGGACTACGAGGAGGAGTTGTGGCAACTGGACGACGACGAGGTTGAGGAACTGTGGTTGAGTCACATCGAGGAGATGTTCCCCGAGTGGGACCGCTCGTCGGTGACGAACTTCCGCCTCGCGCGCAACCCGCGCGCAGCGCCGGTGTACGAGCGCGGCTACCTCGATATGGTCGTCCCCTACGACCTCGGCGACGACATTGCGGACGGCATCTACTACGCCGGAATGGCGAGCAAGGCCCAGTATCCCGAGCGCAGTCTGAACGGCGGCATCGTCGCTGGCTACGAGTGTGCCGACCGAATTTCCGGGAAGAAAGTGGTCGTCAGTCCGGACGACGAGTAGTACCGGTAATAACCTCCCGGAATACGCTACGGGTAGGGTCTTGCCAGTTCGTCGCCGGTAGTCTGCATGGTGGGGACAGCGCAGCTGGCGGTCGTGGGTATCGGCGCGGTGGCGAGCTTCTTCATGGCGTGGACGGTCGGGGCCGGATGGACACCGTACGCACCGGGCGTCGGCGCTCGAACCACGACGGTCATGCGGGCGGCGTTCTTCACCGGTCTGTTCGGGATACTGGGAGCGATTTTACAGGGCGCGAACGTTACGGAAGCGATTTCCGCCGGACTCATTAACGGCGTGGCACTCACCCCGATTGCGGCCGTCATCGCGCTCCTCGTCGCCGCCGGACTCGTCGCCGTCGGGATATTCACGGGGTACCCACTGGCGACGGCGTTCACGGCGACGGGCGCGGTCATCGGCGTCGGTCTGGCCCTCGGTGGGACGCCAGCCTACGCGAAATATCAGCAAATACTGCTGCTGTGGGTCCTGACACCGTTGTTCTGTGGCGGCATCGCGTATCTCCTCGCTCGGTTGATTCGCCGCGACGACGTGCCCGACGAGTATTCGATTCCCCTGTTCGGGGCCATCGTGGGACTCGTCCTCGCGAACTCGCCGTTCACCGTCCTCGCTCCGGAGTCGGGCGGCGCGTCGATTGCGGCGGTAGCCGCGAAGCGTTTACCGCTCCCGGAGTTCACCGGCGTCGCCGTGGCGACCCTGTTCGTCGCGCTCGTCATCGGCGGTCTGCTCCTGGTGGACGTTCGCGCGGACGTACGGGCGGGGCAGCGACACCTCCTGTTCGGCATCGGCGCGCTCGTCTCCTTTTCCGCGGGGGGCAGTCAGGTCGGACTCGCCGTGGGACCGCTCGCGCCGCTGGTGATACCCATCGGACTCTCGCTCGCCGTCGTGTTGTTGTTCGGCGGTCTCGGGGTGATGTTCGGCGCGTGGATGGGTGCGCCGCGGATGATAAAAGCCCTCGCGCGGGACTTCTCCTCGCTCGGACCACGGCGGGCCACCGCCGCGCTCATCCCAGCGTTCGCCATCGCACAGACTGCGGTCCTGTTCGGCATCCCCGTCTCGTTCAACGAAATCGTCGTCAGCGCCATCATCGGCAGCGGCTACGCCGCAGGAGGCGGACGCATCAGCAAGCGAAAGATGTCCTACACCGTCTTCGGATGGCTCGTCTCGTTGCTCCTCTCGTTCGCGCTCGCCTACGGGGCGGTCCTCGGGGTCGGAATGCTATAGTCCGACGTATCGAGGCTAACGATTCGCGGAGGAGCGTTATCTCAACCTTGAACCGGCAAGAACCCGTCGGAAACGTAGATAGCCGTCGCTGACATACCTCGACGTATGGAGGAGAGTATTGCTGGCTTCAAGGAGACGGGGGACTGGGTGGCCATCGTCGAACACGGCGAGCGAATCACGAAAGCGCTCGACGAGGAGGGAATCGAGGGTCACGACTTCGACGAGTGGAACGAGTGGCGGCCGAAAGCGGGCGAGCGACTCAGGGAGGACGTGAACGAGAAGACGGCGAAGCAGGCGAGTGCGGCGCGTGGCGAGGGGGAGAAGGCGGGGAAGTCGTCCACGGAAGACGCGGAAACGGCGCGCGAAGAACTCGAAGACACGGTGTCCGAACTCGCGGAGGGCGACATCGACGATGCGTTGAAAGAAGGGAAAGGCACCATCGAGTACGCGACTCGGGCGGCCGACACGGCGGGACGGAAGGCGCTTCGAACCGTCGAGGAGACGGTGTACAAACACGTCATGACGCAGGTGTCGCCAGCCTACTTCGACAACGAACTGGTGAGCGCGAACGTCGAACGCGGCCGGGGCGAAAACCGATACACCTTCGAGGTGAACGTCAACGACGACGACCTCAAGGCCCGCGTCAGCGACCGGCTGAAGCGGTACGACGAGGAGATAGACCGCTGGCGCGGCGAAACCGAAAAGGAAACCGAGTCCGTCGAGGCCGCGGAGGGAATCGACCCGGTAGAGTGACGGAGTTTGGTTCGTCGGTCGGGGCTCGGAACTCGACGCTACTTCTATTGATGGCCGGAGCGTGGATGAGCTATCATGTTCGACCGAATCCTCGTTCCCATCGACGGCAGCACGGCGGCGAAAAACGCGATTCCGTACGCACTCGATGTCGCGGAGACGTACGACGCCGCGCTCTACACGCTTTCCGTCGTGGGTGCGAGCGGCGGCGAGGATGGGGAAAAACGCACGTCGATGTACGAGAAGTTCGGCCCGGAGTCGAAGCGGCAGGTAGAGGAGCTGCTCGACCGGGCGCGTGAGAAGGGAATCAGAACGGCGGCGGGGTCCATCGCCGAAGGAAAACCGCACCGCGCGATTTTACGGTACGCGGACGAGCAGGACATCGACCTCATCGTGATGGGAACGCACGGACGAGGCGGCATTCGCTATCCGCTTCGTCGGAGCGTCACGGAGAAGGTCCTCAGGCGGGCGGACGTTCCTGTGTTGACGATTCGCTTGGGGGAAGCGGAGGAGTAGGTGGACGGATTCAGGCTTCGCCTTCGTCCACGCCGACCGCATCCGAGATGTCCACGTTCTCGGGGTCGTCCTGGCCGCCGACTCGGATTTCACCGTCGTCGCCTTGGACGTACACGTCGTCGGCGAAGCCGCCTTCCGCGAACGGGTGTTCCGGGTCGTCCAGTTTTTCGGGCGTGGACGGCGCGTCGGGCATCTCGTCGGGGGCGAACTCGCCCAGCGGGTCGGCGATGGTGATGTCGTGCTCGGCGAAGAACGTCTCGTAGCGCTCGTAGTGTTCTTCGAGTTCGTCGCTCGGGAACTCCATCATCTCCGTCCAGCCGTGGTTGTAGAAGTCGAAGTTCGACTGGATGTGTGTGATTTCGCGGGCTTCCGCCTCCGGCGCACCGGCCTGTAGGGCCGCGAGGTACGAATCCATCGTCGCGTCGAAGAAGGCGTCGAGTCGTTCCTTGCGTTCCTCTCGACGTCCCTCCTCGGCTTTTTTGAGGAAAATACCCGTGTGCATGTCCACCAGTTTCGACTTCACCACGTCGCTGACGACGGGCAGTTCGAGAGCTTTTCTCGACGCGAAGTGGCGCGCGTTCTGACGGATTTTCATACCCGTGTTTGGGACGCGACGGTCTTCAACGTCCCGACTCAGGCGTGTGTTGGCGTTTGACAGCGATATCGAGATAGCAATCCACTTTAACCCCGACGAAGAACGTCCCAAACATGAGCGAATCGTACGTGATCATCGGGGATGGCATCGCGGGCAGTTCCGCGGCCGAAACCATCCGCGAGGAAAAACCCGACGCCGACATCGCCGTCATCACAGATGAGGGCGAAGCACTGTACAATCGTATTCTCATCAAGGAATTCGCCAAAGGCAAACTCCCCGAAGCGCCCATCTCCATTCACGAACCGGAATGGTACGACGAGCGCGACATCGACCTCGAACTGAACACGTTCGTCACCGACATCGACCCGGACGCACACGAGGTCCACACCCACGCGAGCGGGATCTACACCTACGACAAACTCCTCGTCGCCACGGGCGGGACGCCGACCCAGCTTCCGGTTGACAACAGCGACGCCGACGGAATCCACCACTTCTGGACGTTTCAGGACGCCCGACGCATCGCCGAACACGCGGAAGCGTCGGACACCGGGACCGTCATCGGTGCGGGTCTTCTCGGCATCGACCTCGCCGCCATCTGTGCCGCACAGGACGTCGAAGCCAAGTACATCATGCGCGGCAACCGCTGGTGGCGCTACGGCCTGAGCCTCGACGGTGCGGAGATCATTCACGACGCGCTCGAAGAGAAGGGCGTCGAACCCGTCCTCGAAAGCGGCGTCAACGGCTTCAAGACGGACGACGACGGCAACGTCGTCGCCACCATCGACGCGGACGACAACGAGTACGAGAGCGATTTCGTCGGCATCGCAATCGGCCTCAACTTCAACACGGAGTATCTGCAGGGCAGCGGCGTCGAGACGGACAACGGCGTCGTCGTGGACCAGTACATGCAGACGAACGTGGACGACATCTACGCCGCGGGTGACATCACGCGCTTCTACGACGTGATCTTGGACGAGTACGCCCAGAACGGGTCGTGGGGCAGCGCGAAACAGCAGGGCGTCATCGCCGCGAAGAACATGGTCGCGGACGACGAGGAAGAGGAGTTCCGCTGGGTTTCGTCGTACTCCATCACTCACTTCGACTTCCCGTTCCTCTCCTTCGGCTTCCCGACGATGGGCGACGACGAGTGCGAGGAGAAGTACAGCGAGACCGAATGGCGTCGCCTCTCGTTCAAGGACGGAAAACTCATCGGCGGCGTCCTCATCGGCGATATCGCCCCGCAGGGCAAGTACAAGGACCTCATCCGCAACGAGGTCGAGTGTGCCGACCAGAAGGAAATCCTCCTCGAGAAGGATTTCGACCCGGACAAACTCGCACCCCAGCAGGAACAGTGAGGCCGTAGTGCGGAGCGGTTCGAGGTTGTATTTTTGTCGTTTGATGTAGATAAAATCAATAGCTGTCACGACGTGAAGATTTAAGTACTACCACGACAGTTGGTATCATTGGCCATGCTCGGTCGGGAGAATTCGTGAAACCCAAGATAGCCGTCGAACCGGTGGATTCGATTCCGAACGACGCGCGCGTTCGACACTACGACGAACTCGAATACGACGCGAAAGGGCACTTCCCGAGCGTCGTCGAACGCGGCGAACAACTCATCGACTGGGAGACAGCGGGACAGTTCAGTGACGGCGAATTCGTGAAGTACACCGGTTATTTCCGGGTACTGCTCGCGTAGCGAGAGAACCATCACGTTTTTTCGAGACAATTGCCACAAGGTTTAAGAGGTGCTAAGTCAATTGGTAACATGTATCAATGGCATCGAACAGCACGAGTAGTCTCGGGTCCGCATCGACCGGAGAGACGGCGTTTACCATCACCCGAACCGAAACCGTTCCGGCGGGCGTTCGGGTGTACCACTTCGACGAACTCTCGGAGGCGACTCAACAGGTGTTCGCGGAAATCGACGGCCGCGAGCGAGTCGTGAGGATGGGCGAAGCGGTGGCGAACGAGTTCACGACCGACGCCCTCGTGGTGTTCGACGACTACTACCGAATCGACGTGCCCTGACCGGGCGAACGAGCAACCGAAGCCGTTTTCTCCCGCAGGACGGGATGTAGGGACATGAGCATGAGCGGAAGCGGCGAGATGACGCTGGCGTTCGAGTTGTCCGCGCTCAAAGCGTTGGCGAGTCCCGGAGCGGTGTTCGAAGACGCCCGACGCTGGACGCGGTACGTCGGCGTCATCTCCGACCAACCGACCTACGTGGTGACGAACTTCACCCGGAAGAACCGCATCCGACAGGACTTCTTCTCCGGCCCGAAAGGACGCGCCGAGAGCCTCGACAGCGTGAAATCGCAGTTCGACACCGACCGCCACGTCTTCGTCGGCGTGACCGACGAGGACCGCAAACTCGCCGAGGAGCACGACTGGGAGTTCCTCCACGTCGAGGACGCCGCCGAGGCGGCCGAGTGGGACCTCGCGTCCGACGACGACGGCGAAGGGACGGCGAACGAAGAGGACGTGCGCGACGACTGGCCGTAGCCGGAGAATCGCTACTCGGTCAGCGGTCCGCCCGCAACCGTCGTCTCCCTTCCTCGGTTATCTGATAACAGCACCAGTTCGAGTTCCGAACGAGGTCGCGCTCGACGAGGGAACGACAGCGAGTCGCGGTGACGCAGTTGGACAGCGACAGTCGTCGTTCGATGTCGATTCGAACCTGTATCCCCTCCGCGTCGAGCAGTCGGAGGATTCGTTCGTCGATCGGGCGCAGTCGGTCGGGAACCCCGCTGGCCTGTGCCATAGCAGTCAGTATTTTTTCCGCCATCAAATAGCTCGCTAAGAGGGGTATGTATCGTGGGCTGGAACGGGGGAGGACTATTGAGCACTATCTGTACGGTCGCGGTACGTGTCGGGCGAACGAATCGGCTCCGACGACGACCAATCACGTTCTTTAAACTCGTCAGGGACAAACGGAGCGTATGGCAGAACCGCGCGTACCGGGAGGAGACGGTGCGACGCTCGACCTCCCCTGTGGCGAGTCGGTGGCGACCGGGAAACTCGACATGGGGATGCGCGAGTACGACTGTGACTGTGGCGAATCGCATGCGGTCGTCATGGACGTCCATCCGCCGTCACGGTTCGTCCCCGAGTTCCTCGTGGATATCCTCCGCGAAACCATCGATACGACCGACGAGAACGTCGAATTCGGCACGCTCCACATCATGGGCGTCGTCATGGAGGAGTTCCCCGAGGAGGTCGCAAGCGAGGACGTGGCGGAAAACCCCGACCTCGGCTACGCGATGGTCTGGGTGACCGACTTCGACTCGCGTCGTCTTCACGAGGTCGTCGTCGAACTCATCGTCGAACTGATGGAACACGCCGTCAGCCACGCCGAGGACGACGAGGCGATGAGTCAGTTCGAAGCGGACATGCTGAACTTCGACGTGCCGACCTTCGTCGAACAGTATCGGAAGGAACGCGATTTCTCCGGGCCGCACGACCGACCGGCGTGAGCGGGGACGCTCCGACCGGGGTGGTTGTCTGACTGAAATTTAAGTACCTAATGACCGATATGACGACCATGCCACTTCGGGGGAGTGCGTTCGAACGGATTCGGGACGTCGTGACCGAACACGGGACCGGTGAACCGTTGACGGCGCGGGAAATCCTTTGCCTCCTCGACGAGAGCGACGCCCACGAGGAGTTCGAGAGTACACACGAAATCGCCACCGTCCTCGGGCGACGGGCACAGGCGGGCGACGTGACCGTGATTCGGTCCTCGCCGTATCGATACGAACTCTGAGTGCGACGCGAATCCCGGTTGTACACCAAACTACAAGACCCCGGAACGCCCCCTTCGAGTCGATGCTGGACGAGTTGCTCGGGCGCGCGGAGCTGAAAGAGCGAATCGACGACCTCGAAGACGACAAACATCATCTCGAACGGCAGTTGGAAGCCGAACAGGAACGGCGGGCGGAAGCCGTCACCGAACGCCAGAACGCAGAAGAGCGGGTCAACCGCCTCGAAAACCGCATCGTGGAACTCGAAGATCGAGTGGAGCGACTGCAAAGCGACGAGGAATCGGTCGAGTTCCGCGGCACCGAAACGCTTCACGGAGAACGGGTGGACGACGTGTTGGCCCGACTCGACAGCTTCGAGACGGAACCGGAAGGGGCGTTGACCGCGATGGTGGACGACGACCTTCCCGAAGCGGTGGCCGAGGCGTTCGGGGACCACGGGTCGCTCGTCGCTCGCGCCGCCCCGTGTCTGGCCGTGACCGACGACGCGGGACTCGTCAGCGCGGCGCTCGTCACGCCGAATCCTCCGGAACCGTTCGTCTCGTGGAGCGACGACTTCGCGTTCGAGTCGTCGTGGTTCCGGCCGGAGGGTCGGTTCGCGTTCGCGCTCGTCCGCTCCGACCTGTTCGCCATCGCCGAGTACGACGGCCGGGACCGCCTGTCGGTCGCGGGATTCGAAAGCGACGTGAAGGGGGACCACTCGAAAGGCGGGTTCTCACAGGCTCGGTTCGAGCGGATTCGAGACGAACAGATTGCCGACCATCTGGAGCGCTGTCGGGAGGAGATAGACGCCCGCGACGCGGAGCGTCTGTACGTCGTCGGCCAGCGAACGCTCCTCTCGGAGTTCCGCGACGATGCCGAGGCGACCAAACCGGTGGACGCGACCGGCAAACCGAAGGAGGCACTCGACGACGCTTTCTACGAGTTCTGGACGACGCGGCTGTTTCGAGTGTGACTCCTCTCAGTCCAGCTTCGCGTGGAACAGCAGGCGGCCGCATTCGGGACACATGCCCGTTTCGACCTCCTTTCGCTCGTTCATGCCGAGCGAGCCGAGAAGTCCCTCTCGACGTTCGCTCGTTTTCACGTACGGTTTCCACGCGTCGTTCATGCCGAACTTGACCGGTTCGAGCGAGACGTCGCAGTCGGGACAGCGGTCACGACTCATCATACGAGAACCATTTTCACGAGAAACCGTGGGTGTTCCGCTTTCCCCGACTCACACCGACTCACCGACGTTCTATCGTCGCTCCGCCCCCGACGGCGGTCGGATAGGCGCGCGCCTCCACGTCGGCGTCGGAGAACGCGTCCAACATCGCGCTCGCGACCGCGCTCTGCCCGTCGTCGTGACAGACGGCGAGGACGCTCGGTCCGGCCCCGCTGACCGCGACGCCCGTCGCACCGGCGTCGAGCGCGGCGGTTCGCACCGCGTCGAAGCCGTCGATGAGCGACGCCCGCGACCCGGTGACCGAACCGTCTTCGAGACCCGTTCCGACGAGCTCCGGGTTGTCGCGGAACATCCCCGCGGTGAGCGTCGCGGCGTTCCCGACGGTATCGACCAGTTCGTCGATGTCCACCGACTGGGGAACGACGCGCCTCGCATCCCGCGTCGAGACGACGATTTCCGGCAGGCAGGCGACAACAGGAATCGACGCCTCGACTTGCGTGATGGCGTCGTCGGTGACCATCGTGAACCCGCCGAGAATCGACGGCGCAACGTTGTCCGCGTGGGCTTCGCCCGAGACGGCGGCCTCGCCCTCCGCCGCGACGCGGACGAGTTCGCGCCGTGTGAGCCCGCAGTCGTAGAGTTCGTTCAGGGCGACGGCCGCGGCGGCCGCGCTGGCGGCGGACGACCCGAGTCCCGACGACGGTCGAACTCCCTTGTTGATCCGAATGTGCGCGGGCGTCCCGAGTTCCTCGGCGACGACGCCCGCCGTGTTCTTCGGCGGTTCAGTCGGGATGTACTGTTCCCCGACGCCCGTCACCTCTATCGTCGTCTCCTCCGCTCGTTCGACCCGAACGATGTCGGCGGGACGTTCCAATGCCAATCCGAACACGTCGAACCCACACCCCAGATTGGCACTCGTAGCCGGTGCCCGCACTGTGACCATGCAAAGGCTATCGAAAGCACGGACAAAAACCTTCGCCTCGGGGCGGAATCGACATCCTCGAAACCCGACAACCGGATGCGATTACTACGTTACCGCGAGAGACGGGTTTAAGCCACCGTGCCACCACCGCACACGCATGCAGGTTGCGATACTGGCGCACGAAAAGTTCCCCGGTCGCGCGAAGACGGCGGTCGGGATTCTACGCTACGCTGACTACGACGTCGCGGCGGTACTCGACCGCGACCGTCCCGGAGAACGCGTCACCGACCACGTACCCGACGTCCAGGACGCACCGATAGTCGCCGGAATGGACGACGTTGGGGACGTGGACGCGCTCGTCATCGGCATCGCACCCATCGGCGGCGGGTTCGACGAGTCGTGGCGACCGGACGTGGAGAGCGCGCTCGAACGCGGCTGTGACGTGATTTCGGGACTGCACTACTTCCTCGAAGACGACGATGAGTTCGCCCGATTGGCCGAGGCGAACGACTGCGATATTTGGGACGTTCGAAAGCCCCGCGACGACCTCACCGTCAGCCAAGGCGTGGCCGACGAGGTGGACGCGGAAGTCGTCCTCACCGTCGGAACGGACTGCTCGGTCGGGAAGATGACCGCCACGCTCGAACTCGTGCAGGCGGCCCGCGACCGCGGCGAGAGCGTCGGGTTCATCCCGACCGGACAAACGGGAATCATGATAGACGGATGGGGCAACCCTATCGACCGCGTGGTGAGCGACTTCACCGCGGGGGCCGTCGAGGAGATGATTTTGGAGCGCGGCGACGAGTACGACTACCTGTTCGTGGAAGGACAGGGAAGCATCGTCCACCCGGCCTACTCGGCCGTGACGTGCGGGATTCTTCACGGATCCATGCCGGACAAACTCGTCCTCTGTCACGAGGCCGGAAAGGAGGTCATCCACGGCTACGAGTCCGTCTCCCTGCCGCCGATTTCGGAGTACGTCTCGCTCTACGAGGGCCTCGCCCACCCGGTACACGAGACCGAAATCGTCGCCGGAGCCATCAACACGTCCGGTATCGAGGACGACGAGGACGCCCGCGCGGCGGTCGCCGAGTACGAATCCGCGCTCGGAGCGCCCGCAGCGGACCTCGTTCGGTTCGACGCCGAGGCCGTGTTGGAGGCGATTCTGTGAGCCTCACGGCCGAGTTTGAGCGGATTTCGCTCCCGCTCGAACACGCCTTCACCATCTCGCGAGGCACGCAGACGGCCGCGGAAAACGTCGTCGTGAAAATCGAGGATGACGACGGAAACGTCGGCATCGGCGGGGCCGCCCCCTCGGAACACTACGGCGAGACGGCGGCGACGGTCGAAGCCGTCATGCCGGACCTCCTCGCCGTCGTCGAACGGGTGGACGACCCACACGCGCTCGCCCGAATCGAACGGGAGATGCGCGAGACGGTGAACCGCAACCCGGCGGCGCGCTGTGCGGTGAGTATCGCGCTGCACGACCTCGTGGCGAAACGCGCCGGACTGCCGCTGTATCGCTACTGGGGACTCGACGGGCGCGAGACGCTCGAAACGTCGTTCACCATCGGTATCGACCCGACCGACGTAATGCGCGAGAAGACGCGCGAGGCAGTCGCGGCCGGGTACGGAACCTTGAAGGTGAAGGTCGGCACCGACCGCGACGAGGAAATCGTCGGCGCGATTCGGGAGGAAGCGCCCGACGCGACGATTCGCGTGGACGCGAATCAGGCGTGGAGTCCGCGCGAGGCGGTGCGGAAGATCGACGCGCTCGCCGACTTCGGCGTGGAATTCGTCGAACAGCCCGTCCCCGCCGAGAATCCGGACGGAATGGCCTTCGTCCGCGAACGCGCCGCCCTCCCCATCGCGGCCGACGAGTCCTGCATCACGCTGGAGGACATCCCGAGAATTGCGGGCAAGGCCGACATCGCCAACCTGAAACTGATGAAGTGCGGCGGCCTCCGCGAGGCGATGCGGATGATTCACGCCGCGAACGCCCACGGCTTGGAACTCATGCTCGGGTGCATGGTCGAGAGCAACGCCAGCATCGCGGCGGCGTGTCACCTCGTTCCCCTGCTCGACTACGCGGATTTGGACGGGTCGCTCCTGCTCGCCGAGGACGAGTACGAGGGCGTCCCGATGCCGAACGGCGTCATCGACCTCGAAACGGGACGCGCGGGCACCGGCGTTCGAAAATCGTAGGTCGTCAGCGCTCCAGCGTTCCGACCCGCTCCGCCCGAAAGCCGACCATCTCGTCGTAGCCGTCGGTGGACATCAGGACGGGATAAAAGGGACGGTCGGCGCGGAGTTCGTTTCCTGGGCTCCCCGTGTCGCCCGTTCCTCTCTTTCTGGCGAACACCTCGCCCTCCTCGACGCGGACGAAGTTCTCGCCGACGAACTCGTAATCGGCCCCTTCAACGGCGTCGAAGATGCGATACAGTTCGGGGTCCCCGCTTTCCGAGAGCGCGTCGACCGCCCCGGTTTCGCCGAGGAAGTTCCGCAGGACCCGCTCGGCGTTTCGCTCGGCGCGCTCCGTCCCCCGAAGGCCGCACTCGACCGCCACGCCGTCCACGTGGTCGATGAGACCACCGGCGACGTAGCTGATATCGACGACGCGCGCGACGCCCGTCGCCCGCGCCAACCGTTTCGTCCGGTCGTTTATCCGCGAGAGGAGCGCGAACGCCTCCGGATGTGACCTCGTGGAGTGCAGGTCGAGAACGCCGCAGTCCCGAATCTCGGGCAGGAGTTCCGCAGCGAGTCGGGACTCGTGGGTGTCCCCCTCGGGGTCGCCGGGAAACGCGCGATTCAGGTCCTCGTCGATGAACCTGACGCCCTCCGCGATGGCCGCCTCGTTGGCGAGGACGAACCGAACCGGCCGAGAGAAGGCGGGCTTCTCCGCCAGCACGCGCTCGATTGCTGTTTTGCCACAGCGCTCGTTCCCGTGCAGGCAGGCGACGACGGCGAGGTCCGGCGTTCCATCGCCGAGGGTCTGGACGCGCATCGATGGTCATGGCACACACCCACACGACTTGAGACTGTGGGTTTTCACTGCGCGTGCCGCCGTCCGACGTAATTACTTCTTCTTCTCGTGTTCCGTGTCGTGAGTCCGTAGCCGAACTTCTTTGTCCGTTATCTCGTGGATGGCGTCGTGCGGAAGCGGGTAGATGTCCTTCGCCTCGTCTTTCCACCCGAGGAGCATCTTGTACTCGTCGAAGAGGCTGGGGTGCGGGTCCACGTACGCGATACCGTCCCGAACGTCGGTGACGATGCCGACCTTCTGGTCGTCCACGTTGAACACCGGTTTGTCCACGTCCTTCGGTTTCGGTGATTTGCGCATATCCTTCGTTCGACCGACATCACCATCAGCGTATCCGCCGATACGAGGGGTCGAGTTTTCTATCTCGTAATCGATGACTGCATCGAAAATTCCGGCCGCTCGTTTTCGAGGTTTCCGCGAAACC
The DNA here is from genome assembly GCF_000376445.1 of Haladaptatus paucihalophilus DX253. Lineage (NCBI taxonomy): Archaea > Methanobacteriati > Methanobacteriota > Halobacteria > Halobacteriales > Haladaptataceae > Haladaptatus > Haladaptatus paucihalophilus. The sequence goes on from NZ_AQXI01000001.1 coordinate 1,423,003, forward strand.
TCGCTGTCCTCGGACCCGATGGCACACGCGCCACGGCGGTTAGTCAGTAGTGCGCATCCCGGTTTTCGAATGGCGCGCGCTGGCGGGGTGACGAGGATAGCGGTCATCCGAGTCACCTCGCTATAGTTCGCGCGAGGGATGACGGAGGGAGCCAGCGACCGAAGGAATCGGTTGGGGAGGCACGAGGGCGGTGGCGGCGCAGTTTTAGTGACGTCTGTACTTGCAGTCACCACAAACCAACCGCGACATTTGCAGCCGTAGAAAACCAACCGCGACATTTGCGACCACGGAAAATCAGACACGACTCGTAGCGAACGTGGAGAGGGGTTTCCGGGACTGCTTCTCGGTTATTCCGGCTACTTCTCGCCCGACCCGACCTCGAAAAATCACCTCGACTCGTCACCGTCGCTCGCGCCGTCTCAACACACTTATCTGGCGCGTGGCGCGTACCAAACCGCATGAGCGATATCGTTGTCACGCTCCCGGACGGCGCCGAACTCGACATGGAGGAAGGCGCAACCGTGGAGGACGTGGCGTACGAAATCGGCCCGGGACTAGGCAAGGACACGGTGGCAGGTGTCGTGGACGGCGAACTCGTCGACAAGGCGACGCCGCTGTCCGAGGACTGCCGACTCGTCATCGTCACCGACCAGAGCGACGAGTACCTGAGCGTCCTCCGGCACTCCGCGGCCCACGTCTTCGCGCAGGCGCTGAAGCGACTCCACCCCGAAGCGAAACTCACCATCGGCCCGTGGACCGACGAGGGGTTCTACTACGACATCGCAGGCATCGAACTCGACAGCGACGACCTCGCGGAAATCGAGGACGAGGGCCACGACATCATCGAGGAGGACCTCGACATCGAGCGCGTCGAGAAATCGCGCGAAGAGGCCTTCGACATGTACGAGGACAACGAGTATAAACAGGACATCCTCGACACCGAAGCGGCCGACGAGGACTCGATTTCCTTCTACGAACAGGGCGAGTTCTCGGACCTGTGTAAGGGACCGCACGTCTCCTCGACGGGCGAAATCGGCGGCTTCACGCTGCTCGAAACCTCCGCGGCGTACTGGCGCGGGGACGAGGAGAACGACATGCTGACCCGCGTGTACGGGACGGCGTTCCCGACCGAGAAGGGCCTCGAACAGTACCTCGAACGCATGGAGGAGGCCGAAGAGCGCGACCACCGCAAACTCGGCAAGGAACTCGACCTGTTCTCCATCGACGAGACGACGGGACCGGGCCTGCCGCTGTATCACCCCCACGGAAAGACGATTCTCCGCGAACTGTCCGATTACGCGGGCGAACTCAACCGCGGCGCGGGCTACGACGAGGTGGAGACGCCCCACCTGTTCCGCACGGAACTCTGGAAGAAATCGGGTCACTACGACAACTACGTGGACGACATGTTCCTCCTCGACGTGAACGACGAGGAGTACGGCCTGAAGCCGATGAACTGTCCCGGCCACGCGACCATCTTCGACCAGCACAGTTGGAGTTACCGCGACCTGCCGATTCGCTACTTCGAGAACGGCAAGGTGTATCGCAAGGAACAGCGCGGCGAACTCTCCGGCCTCTCGCGCGTCTGGTCGTTCACCATCGACGACGGCCACCTGTTCGTCCGTCCCGACCAAATCGAGCGCGAGATTCGACAGGTCATGGACCTCATCTTCGAGGTCATCGAGACGTTCGACTTGGACGTGGAAGTCGCGCTCGCCACCCGCCCCGAGAAGTCCGTCGGTAGCGACGAGTTGTGGGAGCACGCCGAAGAACAACTCCGCTCCGTCCTCGAATCCACCGGCATCGACTACGACATCGAGGCGGGCGACGGCGCGTTCTACGGCCCCAAAATCGACTTCGGCTTCGAGGACGCCCTCGGGCGGGTCTGGGACGGCCCGACGGTCCAACTCGACTTCAACATGCCCGAGCGCTTCGACCTGACGTACGTCACCGAGGAAAACGAGGAGGAGCGCCCGGTCATGATCCACCGCGCGCTGTACGGTAGCTACGAGCGCTTCTTCATGGTGCTCATCGAGCACTTCGACGGCAAGTTCCCGCTCTGGCTCTCGCCCGAGCAGGTCCGCGTCCTCCCCGTCAGCGACGACAACCTCGGCTACGCCCACCGCGTCGCCAACGAACTCGACGACTTCCGCGTCGAAGTCGAGGACCGCTCGTGGACGGTTGGGAGAAAGATTCAGCAGGCCCACGACGACCGCGTTCCCTACATGATAATCGTCGGCGGCGACGAGGAGGAAGCGGGCACGATTTCGGTCCGCGACCGTCTGGAGCGCGAGGAGAAGGACGTTTCGTTGGAGGCGTTCCGCGAGCATCTGGAAGCAGAGCGGGACGAGAAGAGTACGGAACTCGGCTTCTTGGACTGAGGCGGCTGGACTGCGGTTTTCCGGTTTTGCTGAAATATTCGGTGGGGGTCGGATTTTACCAGTATTGACGAATAGAGGAGGCGTATTTAGTATTCTACTTCACGGACTACTGGATTCGTGGTCAGTAGTCACCGGTGACCATATGAATATTCGCTGTTATCTACGAGATAGATGAAACCTGTTCGGTTCGTAACCCTCTGTTTCGTATATAGTGGAATAGTACTACTAGCACAGGCCGTTTTCCTCTTCGAGTCTCCTATCGCTGTCATTACACAACTCGGCGTTGGCCTCTCCATCTTGGGAACCGGACTCCTCCGTTTGTACAATCCCGAGAAATACGAGCGAAAGCCGACGGAGTACGGGCTATTAGCGTATGGAATGGCGATTCTCGCTCTCGTATTAACTGCGCTATTTCTCGTCCAAATAATCGTCTTCTAAACTGCAGTTCCCACTGTTCGACCTACGCTCGGTATCCAGCACACCACCGCTGACGAATGTCGGGAGAGTTGCCGACCTCGTTCGCTCTTCTCAGTCCAACTCGTCGCTCCGCTTCGTCTCCCGCAAAATGAACGGCCCAATCGAAAGCGTCCGCTTTGCCACCGTCGCAATCCGCAGAATGTAGGATAGCAAGATGATGAACGGGACGATTGCAATCGTCGAAGCCAGACTCACCGTCAGCACGTCGTTGCTGATGCCGAACGTGGACCCCGGAATCGCCTTCGCGTCGAAGTAGATTATCATCGAGATGGTGACGACGAGGGCCGGGACCGCCGTGTACAGCATGGCCCGCGAGAGGTTGACCAGTTCCCACTGGAAGTAGAGCGTCTTGAAGTGCTCGCGCGACGGGCCGAAGAAGGTCAGCGACTCGATGATGTCGTCGAACGCCTCGTCCACTTCGTCGGTGAGGGCGTCCGCGTGTTCGTTGCGAATCTTCCGCGCGAGGAAAATCTTCCACGAGTAGTTGAAGTTGAGGATGGCCGAGAGCACGTCGAACGTCCCGAACTGCGTGTCTTCGAGCGTGTCGCTCACCTCGTCGGCGTTGCCGGTCAGACCATCGACGTAGCTACCGATTTCGTCTTTCAGGTCCTCGTCGCGGCTCTCGTCCACCGCGTCGGCGAGGGCGTTCGCCCGCGATTTGGTCTCTTCGAGGAGCGCCTGCATGAACGACGCGGGTTCCGGCGGCGCGGTCGGGACGTCGAGCGCGTCCTCGACTTCGCGTCGGAACTGCATCGCGCCCTCCATGCGACTCTGCTGGTCTCCGACCGGACCGAGTTCCTGCGAGAGGACGAGCTGATTCAGCGTCACGACGAGCGTCACGCCGGTGATGATCGCCCCGACGAAGCCTTGAAACACCGTGTCCACCGCGTCGTCGCTCGGCCCGATGTACTGCTGTAGCGGCGACGGGTCGAGAACGCCGAGGACGACCAACGCCGCGAAGACGGCGAGGAGGATGACGGCCGCGACGAGCCACCGATTGGCCTCCATCAGAATCCATAGTTTGAGCCGACTCTCGTCTACTCGCTCGCGCATCGTGTCTCCGGGTTGCGCGCTCCCGTCGGACTCGCTCATACGGAACAAAAACGCGAGTAGCGTCAAATAGACACTTGCCGAAACCAGTTACTCTTGCCGGAGGATGGGTCTGGCGCGGAGTCGTGCAAAAATGGCTCCGAATCGGGGTTCCCGGAACGAATCGGGATTCCCGGAGGTGGTTGCGGGGCGAGAGGTTGTTGCGGGGCCGGAGGTGATTGCGGGGTGGTTTACCGGAGGCGATTACGAGTTGTTCTCCTCGGTCGCCTGTTCGGTTTCGCTCTCCGTCTCGGTTTCCGTCTCCTCGGCGGCGACATCGGCTTCGAGGTCCGAGAGGTCGATGTCGTCGTCGCTGGACGACGTTTCTTCCTCCTCGGGTTCGTCCTCCACACCCATGTCGGCTTTCAGCGTCTCCAGTTCGGAGTCGACCTCGCCGGACGACCGCATCTCTTCGAGTTCGCGGTCGAGGCTGCTTTTATCGGAAAGCGCGTCCTCGAACGCGCCGGTGTCCTGCAGTTCGTCCATCGCTTCCGCACGGGCTTCCATGTCCTCCGTCTTCTCCTCGGCGCGCTCGATGGCCATCCCGACGTCCTGCATCTCGTCGCCGACGCCGGTCATGGCCTCCGAGACGCGGCTGTTGGCTTCCGCGGCCTCGTAGCGAGCCTTCATGCTCTCTTTCTTCGTGCGGAACTCCTCGATACGGTTCTGGAGTTCGTTCTTCTTCTCGACGAGGTTGTCCTGCGTATTCTGGAGTTGCGCGATCTGGCCCTCCAGGTCCTCGATTTGGTTCATCTTCTGCTTTTTCTTTTCGAGGGCTTGCCGGGCCAGGTCCTCGCGGTCCTGCTTGACCGCTTGGCGCGCTTGCTGGTTGTGCTTCTCGACGTTCTCTTCGAGGCGGCGCTTCTGAATTTCGAGGCGCTTTTTCTGCGTCGTGAGGTCCGCGATACCCTGCTTTACGTCCTGCAGTTCGTCGCGCATCTGCTCGTAGGAGTAATCGAGCGTCTCGGTCGGGTCTTCTGCCCTGTTGAGGACGGCGTTTATCTTCGAGCGGACGACGTACGACATGCGTGAAAGTACTCCCATACTACTACATTCAGAACCCGACCCTTAAAATCCTCACCAAGCTAACACGCCCACATGACGTTGAACGAAGTCGTCGTCCCCGGGGCGCGGGACGTGCGCGGGTCGCTGGACGAACCCGAAGCACCGACGGATACCGTCGTCGTCGCCTGTCCACCACATCCGCAATTCGACGGCAACAGAGGCGACAACCGCCTCGTCGCGCTCGCCGACTACCTCACGGAGCACGGCGTGGCCTGCCTGCGCTTCGATTACGGCGATTGGGACGAGGGGTACGGCGAACGCGAGGACGCGCGCAACGCCCTCCGCTGGGCGCGCGAGCGCTACGATTCGGTCGGCATCTTCGGTTTCAGCTTTGGCGGCGCGATAGCGACGCTCGCGGGCGTGGACGAGACCGCCGACGCCATCGCGTTGCTCGCGCCCGCGTCCCGCCTGACCACGGAACTGGACGCGGCCGCGGCGCTGGACGACGTGGACGTTCCGCTGAAAGTCCTCTACGGAACGCGCGACGACACGGCCGACTGGAAACCCCTCGTGGAGCGCGCGAAGGAGTTGGGCTTCGAAACCGAGGAGTTCAGCGCGGACCACTTCTTCATCGGACAGGAAGCGAAGGTGGCGGGGCGGTTGGGCGAGTTCTTGGTCGAACGGCTTTGAAAGGCGGTGGTACGGTGGTTTTTGGGTCTCCGCTGACCGAGGCGGAGAAGACAGCGGGATGGTTCAGCCCTCGAAAGCCCACGTTCAGGACACGTTGATCGTGAGTTCGTTATAATGGTCGTGAGTTCGCCACGACCGCGATTACAGACGTCACATGACCGCACCGCTACCGTGCCGCGTGCTCGCGGTGTTGCCGCTCGCTTTCGAGGTTTCGCCGAAACCTCGCACGCCACACCCTCCCCAACCGATTCCTTCGCATCCGCTCAGTCATCCCTCGCATGATAGTCAGTAGGCTCTCGGACGTGAAGTCCTCGAACCGACTGACACACGCGCCGGGGACGTTGGTTTGTTTTTCTCCGACAGATCCTCCGCCGTATCGCGCGCTGATGGGTCCTTTCACCGCCGTCCTCCCTTCCGTTTTTCCGGCCTCGCGTTCATCTCACGGCGGACCTCCGACGTATCCAACATATGTCACCTCCTGTCGAACCGGACGGCCTCCGAAATGGTTTTGAAGAACGGTTGCGGAAAGTCAGTATGCCGACTGACCCCGAGACAGACTACGACCCCGAGATGGGGAAGAAGTTCATTTTCGTCACAGGGGGCGTCATGTCCGGACTTGGCAAAGGCATTACCGCCGCGAGCACTGGGCGACTGCTCGCAAACGCCGGGTTCGACGTGACTGCCGTGAAGATCGACCCGTATCTCAACGTGGACGCGGGGACGATGAATCCCTACCAGCATGGAGAAGTGTACGTACTGAAGGACGGTGGCGAGGTCGACCTCGATTTGGGGAACTACGAACGGTTCCTCGACATCGACATGACCTTCGACCACAACATCACGACCGGCAAGGCCTACCAGTACGTCATCGAGAAGGAGCGCGCCGGGGACTACCTGGGCAAGACGGTCCAGATCATCCCGCACATCACGGACGAAATCAAGCGCCGCATCCGCGAGGCCGCCGAGGGCCACGACGTGTGTATCGTCGAAGTGGGCGGCACCGTGGGCGACATCGAGAGCATGCCGTTCCTCGAAGCGCTGCGCCAGTTCGCCACGGAACAGGACGACGACGACTTCCTCTTGACCCACGTCACGCTCGTCCCGCACTCGAAGAACGGCGAGCAGAAGACGAAGCCGACCCAGCACAGCGTGAAGGAACTCCGGAGCATCGGCCTGCAACCCGACGTGCTCGTCGGGCGCTGTAGCGACGGACTGGAGGAGAAAACGAAGGAGAAAATCGCGCTGTTCTGCGACGTGCCGACCGACGCCGTGTTCTCGAACCCCGACGTGGAGGACATCTACCACGTCCCGCTCGTCGTGGAGGAGGAGGGCTTGGACGAGTACGTCATGGAGCAACTCTCCCTGACGGACCAGGCGATTCCGAGCGACGACCGGAGCACCGCGTGGCGCGAACTCGTCACGCAGGAGACCGAGGGCGAGGTCGATATCGCGCTCGTCGGTAAGTACGCGCTCGAAGACGCCTACATGTCCATCCACGAGGCGCTCAAACACGCCGGACTGGAGAAGAACGTGGACGTCAACGTCCTCTGGGTCGATTCCGACGAGATGGACGACGACCACGAGGAACGCCTCAAGGAGGCCGACGGAATCGTCGTCCCCGGCGGGTTCGGCAGTCGCGGAACCGAGGGTAAAATCGAGGCCATCCGCTACGCCCGCGAGAACGACGTGCCGTTCCTCGGCCTGTGTCTCGGCTTCCAGATGGCCGTCGTGGAGTACGCCCGGAACGTCCTCGGACTGGACGACGCGAACTCCGCCGAACTCGACGCGGACACACCGCACCCCGTCATCGACATCCTCCCCGAACAGTACGAGGTGGAGGACATGGGCGGGACGATGCGCCTCGGCGCGCACGAAACCGACATCGAATCGGGAACGCTCGCGGAGGAAGTCTACGGCGCGACGAGTTGCACGGAGCGCCACCGCCACCGCTACGAGGTGAACCCCGAGTACTTCGAGGACTTCGAGGGCGAGGACCTCGTTTTCTCCGGCAGTGCCGGAAACCGGATGGAAATCCTCGAAATGAACGACCATCCGTACTTCTTCGGGACGCAGTTCCACCCCGAGTTCCGCTCCCGTCCCGACCGCGCGAGTCCGCCGTTCGTCGGCCTTCTCGATGCGGTCCTCGACGAAGCCGAGCAGCGTGAGGAGGTGGAAGCCTGATGGTCGAAACCGGCAAGTTCATCGAGAAAGCGGTCGCGGAGATTCGAGAAGCGGTCGGCGACTCGCACGCCATCATCGCGCTGTCGGGCGGCGTCGATTCGTCCGTCGCCGCCGGACTCGCGTACAAGGCCATCGGCGACCAGCTCACGCCGGTCTACGTCGATACCGGCTTGATGCGCAAGGGCGAGACGAACCAGATTCGCAAGACGTTCTCCTACATGAGTTCGCTGGAAGTCGTGGAAGCGGAAGACCGCTTTTTCGACGCGCTCTCTGGCGTCACCGACCCCGAGGAGAAGCGGAAGGTCATCGGCGAGCAGTTCATCCGCGAGTTCGAGCGCGAAGCGCGGGTCACGGACGCGGACTACCTCGTGCAGGGGACCATCTACCCCGACCGAATCGAGAGCGAGGGCGGTATCAAGTCACACCACAACGTCGGCGGCCTGCCGGACGTGGTGGACTTCGACGGCATCGTCGAACCCGTCCGCGACCTCTACAAGGACGAAGTGCGCGAGGTCGCTCGCGCCCTCGGCATGGAAGAAATCATCGCCGAGCGCATGCCGTTCCCCGGACCGGGACTGGCAGTCCGCGTCATCGGCGAGGTCACGCCCGAGAAGGCGCAGGTCGCACGCGAGGCGTGCCACGTCGTGGAGGAGGAACTGGAGGAGTACGACCCGTGGCAGGCGTTCGCCGCCGTCGTCGGCAAGGGAACCGGCGTCAAGGGGGACAACCGCGTCCACGGTTGGATTGTCGCGGTGCGCTCGGTCGAATCGCGCGACGGCATGACCGCCAGAGCGCAGGAGATAGACTGGGAGACGCTCCAGCGTATCCAGTCGCGCATCACCGGCCAAAACGAGAACGTCGCCCGCGTCGTCTACGACGTGACACATAAGCCCCCGGCGACCATCGAGTACGAGTGATGCGCGCAGTCATCGCAGGTCCCGACGACGGAGAACTCGGTCGCGCCCTCGAAGCAGAGGGCGTCGAACTGACGGCTGTCAACGGCGTCGCCTCCCGTCCCGCGCTCGAAGACGCGGCCATCACCGAGGCCGACCTCTTCGTCCTCACGGACGTCGGACAGGCCACGGCCATCGCGGTTGCAAAGGACGTGAACCCGGACGTTCGCGTCGTCGTCTACGACGAGCAGTCCATCCCCGAATTCGCTCGGAGTCAGGCCGACCTCATCGTGGACCCGAACCTCCTCGATGCGAACGCAGTCGCAGAGGAGTTGACGGCCTGAGCGACGACGGCCCAGGGGCGAAAGCAGGAGACGGAAGCGGGAAGAGAATCGACGGTATCGGTCGGAAGGGGTAGGGTTAATCCCCCATCCGAACGAGGATTTTGCATGCGCTACGAAGTCCGTGACGAGCTACCGACACCCGAGGAGTTCATCGCCCTCCGCGACGCCGCGGACATGGCACCCCGGAGTTTGGAGGCGGTCGAACGAGGCTTGCCGAACTCGGTGTTCGGCGTGACGGTCGTGGACGGCGAAACCGGCGAGGTCGTCGGCATGGCCCGCATCATCGGCGACGGCGGGTCGGTGTACCAGATTGGCGACATGGCGGTCCACCCCGACCACCAGCGGCAGGGGCTTGGGTCCCGTATGATGGAGCGATTGATGGAATATCTGGAGGAAAATGCACCCGAAGGAGCCTACGTCAACCTCATGGCCGACGTGGAGGGATTCTACGAGCAGTTCGGCTTCGAGTACACGGCTCCCGCTTCGCGGGGGATGTACCAGCGAATGTGACGAATACGAAGTGCGTTCTCGAAAATCCTCGTCCACTCTCTGACTCGTGGTTGGTGTTGCGGTGATTGCAAATACAGACGTCAATGAGACCGCACCGCAACCCAGTACAGAAATCGCATTTTGGGCTGTCGCGTGATTGCAAGTACAGACGTCACTGAAACCGCACCGCATCGGCCACTCCCTCCCCAACCGATTCCTTCGGTCGCTGGCGCTCCCTTCGTCATCCCTCGCACGCTGCCAGCATCGACCTTCGGCCGACCGCTGGTTCGCGGTTTCGCCAGACTCCGTCTGGCTGACTGCCGAGCGTTGCTCGGCAATTTCACCGCTCACCCAGAGGTTTCTTCGAAACCTCGTTGGCCTCAGGCCGGTGCCAGCGCGCGCCACGTTGTTCGCTCGACTGGCGTTCGGGATGGTTCCCGTCCCCTCTCGCGTGCGTTCGACTCACATCGACGCGACCAGTTCGCGCAGTCGCTCGCTCCCCTCGCGGAGGAAGGGGACGCCGTGGCCCATCGCGGCCACCTCGAACTCCGGCGTTCGGGATTCGAGCGAGACGATGCTGTCGTGGACCGCTTCGGTGTCGTAGCTGATGGCCCACGAGGAGGGTTCGAGTTTCCCGTGGTTCTCGCGCACGAGGTCACCGAGGAAGGCGACGCCCAGCGATTCGCTGACGTACGACGTGTGTCCCGGCGAGTGGCCCGGCGTGGCGTAGGCGGTGAAACTCCCGATTTCGTCGCCGTCCTCGATGGGACGAATCTCCTCGTCGGGACGGGAGAGGAGCGGTCGGGTCACGCGCTGGAGCGCTCCCTTGTGGTTGTGCCAGTCGGGGGCGTCCGCGCGCGAGAGCAGCGGCGCGTCCGCCGCCCCGGCGTACACCGGCGCGTTGAGGGGCAAGCGCGCGAGCGACCCGACGTGGTCGAAGTCGTAGTGCGTGAGCAGCACGCGGTCCACGTCGTTGATGGAGTACCCCGCCTCCCGCACGCCGCGCATGATGTCGCCGCTGTCGAAGGGTGTCCCGGCGTCCACGAGGGTCAGGTCGCCGCCGTCGTCGGCGAGATAGCAGTTCACGCTCCCGAGGTCGAGCCACCACACGTCGTCCGCGAGTTGCGTTACCATATCGGACCCACGACGGCCAACCACTTGAGCGTGAACGGGTGATTTTTGGTCGTGCGAGACGCAACTCCTGCTATGGGAACGCCACTGCCGACCGAGACGCGCGACATCGACCGGTGGCGCGCGACGAAAGCCGTCCTTCCGTTTCTCGCGCTCGGACTGTTCGACCTCGTGCTCATCCTCGGATGGGGACTCAACCCGTTGTGGGGCTTTGCCATCCTGCCGCCGATGCTCTTCATCAGCGTACTGGCGTGGATCAGCTTCAAATCCGGGTTCGTCGGCGACAACGCCGAATACGCGGAGGAATGAACGTGTTGGACCGCACACCGGACCTCGACCCGGACGACGGAGAGGTGCTGACGGACGAACTGGTCGTCACCGACGACGTGCTCGTGAAGGCCTTCGCGCTCGGTCCCGGCGCGGAACTCAGCCCGCACGAACACGGCGACAGCACGAACGTCTTTCACGTCATCTCCGGCGAGGTGACGGTGATTCAGGACGACGAGGAAGAGACGGTCTCGGCTCCCGGCGTCGTGCTCCACGAGCGCGGCGTCGTCCACGGCGCGCGCAACGACTCGGACGACGTGGCGATGCTGACGGCGAGCCTCTGCCCGCTTCCGTGACGGCGGCGGGACTCTTTTCGACGGATTCGGTGCGGAAGATATTTGTTCCGTCTCGCCGACAATAGCGGACGATGAACCACTCCCTCCGCCGGTTCGCGCTCGGGCTCTACGTCCTGTGGCTTCTCGCCACCGTCCTGCTCGTTCTCGGAAAGTACACCTCGTTCCCGACCGTGGCGGGCGTTCACAGCGCGGTCGTGGTCGGCGCGACGGTGCTGACGGTGGGCGGGGCAGGGAGACTCGCTCGTGACGGCTATCGGCGGTTCGTCGCCTGAACTCCCGTCGAAGTTGCAGTTTGCTCCAACAACGGCACCGTCCGCTAGTCGAGGTAACCGCTTTCGGAACGACTTTGAAACCGCGATACATCCCCGCAGGCATGAACCGAATCATCGGGGAACGCGAATTGGATGAAACGCCGTTCTCCGCGGAAGCCGCCCGGGAGACGTTCGAACGGATGGTTCTCGCCCGGCGATTCGACGAGCGCGCCATCGCGCTCCAACGACGCGGGTGGATGAGCAGTTGGCCGCCGTACCGCGGACAGGAAGCCTCACAAGTCGGTGCCGCGCTGGCGATGGCCGACGACGACTGGCTCTTCCCGACCTACCGCTCGAACGGGATGCAGGTCGCACGCGGCGTCCCCATCAGCGACATCTTGCTGTTCCGTCGCGGACGACCGGAGTTCAACTCCGAGCACGACATCCCGACGTTTCCCCAAGCGGTACCCATCGCCACGCAAATCCCCCACGCGGCGGGCGCGGGCATGGCGATGAACTACCGCGGCGACGAGGACGCCGTTCTCTGTTACTTCGGCGACGGTGCGACGAGCGAGGGCGACTTCCACGAAGGGCTGAACTTCGCGGGCGTGTTCGACGCGCCGGTCGTCTTCTTCTGTGAGAACAACAACTGGGCCATCAGCCTCCCGCGACACAAGCAGACCGCGAGCGACAGCATCGCCGTGAAGGCGGAGGCCTACGGTTTCGAGGGCGTGCAGGTGGACGGCAACGACCCGCTGGCGGTCCGCGAAACGGTCGCCGACGCGCTCGACTCCGCCCGGAAGGGAAAACCGGTCCTCGTGGAGAGTCTCACCTACCGACAAGGTGCCCACACCACGAGCGACGACCCGAGCAAGTACGAGGACGTGGAACAGGACCTCCCCGAATGGCGGAAGGCGGACCCCCTCGACCGCTACGAGACGTGGCTCCGCGAGCAGGGTGTCATCGACGACGAGTTCGTCGAGGAGGCCTACGACGAAGCGGACGAACTCCTCGCGGAGGCCGTCGAGGAAGCGGAAGCAGTCGAGGACCCCGACCCGCACGACGTGTTCGACCGGGTGTACGCCGACGTGCCCCCGCGACTCCGCGACCAGCGCGAATGGCTGGACTCGTTCCTCGAAGACCACGACGTGTACGAACTGGAACACTGAGAAGGATAGCAAAAAACCGCGCTCGGGAGAACGAATCAGTCGATAGCGATGTACGTTTTGGTGTCCACGACGCCATCGAGTCCCTGAATATCGGACGAGGAGGTTTGGAGTACTTCGTACACCTCGTCCGTGTCCACCTCGACGATGATGTCGAAGTCCCCGGCGACGATGTGCGCCTCCCCCACGTTCGCCAGGCCGCGCACCGATTCGAGCAACCCTTGGGACTTTCCGGCGGCCGTGTTAACCATGATAAACGCGTGCACCATTATGCCGTGTGATACTCTATCATGCGAGAAAAACCTTTGCCCGGCGACGATCCGATACTGTCGTTTCGTCCCGAATCCGCCAAAGACGCCGACCAGCGCGCTCCCGAGCGGCGGTATTGAGGGGCCGGTTCGTCACCGGAGAAAGCTTATTCAACCTCTCTATCGTACGGAGTGACATGCGATTCGTTATCATAGGTGCAGGTAGGGTCGGCCTGCGAACCGCTCGCGTCCTCCGCGAAGAGGGGCACGAGGTCGTGTTGGTGGAAAACGACGCGAACAAAGTGAAGCGTGCGCGCACCGACGACTTCGAGGTCATCGAGGGCGACGGGTCGCGCGAGTCGGTCCTCGAACAGGCGGACCTCGACACCGCGGACGCCCTCGGGGGGTTGACGGGGGACCTAAACGTCAACTTCGCGGCCTGCATGGTCGGCAAACACCACGGCTGTCGAACCATTCTGCGCATCGACAACGACTACCGGGAGGACATCTACCGGAAGTTCGCCAGCGACGTGGACGAAGTGGTCTACCCCGAGCGACTGGGAGCCATCGGTGCGAAAAACGCCCTCCTCGGCGGGAACATCCGCGCCATCGCCGATATCGCCCAGAACTTGCAGGTGGTCGAACTCACCATCACCGAGGAGTCACCCATGCGCGGCTACTCCATCAGCGAACTCGAACTACCCGCGAACTCGCGCATCCTCGCGTTCGGCAAGCACGACGAGCGGATCGGCATTCCGCTCCCGGACGACTCCCTCGAAGTCGGCGACAGGGTAGCCGTCCTCGCCGATTTCGGGGTGTTGGACGACGTTCGGAAGATACTCGTCGGCGACGGCAGTCGAGCGGCCGCGGGAGCGGGGGGTGTCTGAGATGGTCGCCGCATACATCATGGTCAAGGCGAACACGGGCGAGGCGGACCGGTTGAAGAACGCGATTCTCGACATCGACGGCGTGGAAGACGCCCACATCGTCGCGGGCGACGTGGACCTCATCGTGAAGGTGGACGTCGAGAACCCCGCCGAAGTGAAGACCGTCGCTGCCGACGGAATTCAGGGCGTGCAGGGCGTCGAGGACACTCAGACGTACATATCTATGGACTAACATACGGGGCCGAGAGAATCGCAAAACGACGCCGCTCGTCCTCTTTGTACGCCGTTCGGATGCCCCTCCACCAATATTTGACCGACACCCGGCCGCGACACGACCGATAGCCGACCGTTAGTCGTAGGATTGGTGTGCCCGGTTCAACATCCCCGCGGCGGGTTCGTCGTAGTCGTAGCCGGGAATCAGACCTTGCATCCACGTCCCCTCGGCGAAATCCACGACCGCCTTCGCGTTCTCGGCCGCTTTGTCGGGATACCCCGAGAACTCGACTTCGAGGACTACTTCGTCGCCGTCTCGCCTTATCGTCGGTGGCGTCGCGTCGTCCGAGGAAACGACCGTGTGGGCGTCTTCCAGTCGGAGTTCGAGCGTTTCGAACCAACCGGTTTCAACGACGTCGGCGACCGAATCGTCCGCCACGACGCCCGAAAGCATCGGCATTCTGACGGTCACTCGGATGGAGTCGGATACGGTAACGCGTCCGTCGAACGGCGTCGTGGTCACGAGGTAGCCGTCGTCGTCCGATTCGAAGCCGTCGTGCAGGCCGAAGGCTCGTTCGACCGCGTTCGTCTGCGTCATTGCCCGTCGGTAGGGCCGGAGAACGGAAGGGCGTTACGAGAAGTCGCGGCGGACATCGACGTCGGACGACCAGTACAGGTCGTGGTCGTAGACGACCGCCGTATCTTCGAGTTTTAGGTATCGTTGCAACTCGTCCCCCGTGACAGTGAACGTCGGTAGGTCGCCACCCAATAGGTAGTACGACTCCTCGTCGTCGATGTACGGAAGGAGGAACGACCCCATCGAATGTTGGTTCGTCGGGTAGGTTCGAATGCCGAGCGCGTACTCGTCGTCGCCGAGCGGTTCGACCGAGAACACGACCGGTGCGCTCTCCGATTGGACGACTTGGATGCTGCCGTCGCCGACGACGACGTACTGATTGCCGACGAGTCGCCGTCGGCGTGCGATGGAAAGCGCCGCCCGGAGCGGGAATCCGGCGTTGAGCAGTTTGGCGATGGTTTGGCCGATGACGGTGGCTCCGGCGTTGCCGATTTCGCTGTACGTGACGATGCCGCCGATGCTGCCCGCCTCGATGAGGCGTTTGCCGGGGACGTACGACCGACAGGCGTTCAGCAGAAACATATCGACGCCCACGGTCGCCACATCGTCGGGATGGAGAAGTCCGTCGTGACAAACGAACGCCTCGTTTTCGACGTGGCCGATGTAGTGGAAGAAGTCGGTCGGTTCGCGGAGGTGTCGCCGAAGGTCCGCCGTCGAGCAGTTCCGGTCGATGGTCACGTCGAACGGCAGTTCGTCCCGGTGGTAGTACAGCGAATCGCGGTACTCCGCTTCCATCTTCGGGTCGTTACAGATGATAGTGATCTGCGGGTCGTCCGTCGATCCATCGCGGTCCACGCGATGTTCGAACCCGGCATCGACGAGTTTGTTCCCGCCGACCGGTGCGCCGTCGCCGAGCCACGCGTGTTCGAGCGTTTCCGTCTTCGGCGGCACGACGTACCGCTCGTCGGGGGCGGGTTCCACGGGATACCTCCTGTCCACGTCTGTCGTCCGCGTGAACTCGCCGATATCTGCCGCCGTCGCGACCGGCTCGCTGAACGCTCCGTCAGTCGTCGCCACGCCGATTATCGGCAAGTCCCGAATGACGTACGGAAGTTGGGCCGCGTTCCGGTGGTCGTCCGTGGCCTGCACCGCGAGTCGCCACGTGGGAAGCACGTCATCGAGCAGCGAGAACGGCACGTCGAGGTACGCCAGCAGTCGGTCCGAAAGCGACGCATCGTAGAGGGCCGCGAAGTCGAGGTTGACGAAGGGTTCCACTTCCCGCCGTTCGTGTAAGTCGAAGCGATACAACCCCTCGGTACGGGTGAGACAGTCGAGCAACAGGGTCTGTTTGAGGACGCGGGCCGTTTCGCCTTCGAACCCGCGCTCCGGGTGGTCGAGGGCGTGGGAACCGCTGTCCGTGACGATTCGGGGGGAATCTCCGGGGACGACCGTCGCGCCGAGATAGTACGCGAGCGAGGCGACGGGAAAGACGAACTCGAACGCCGGCGGGACTTCGATGGTCACGCCCGTTTCCGGCGGTTGCAGGTCGTCCGGAACGTGGAGTTCGTCGCCGAACTCGACCGTCGGGGGGTGTCCGCGGAGCGTGGGGAACGACCGCTCCGGACTGGTCGTCTTCAACGCCGACCCGAACGAGGAGATGGCCGCCATCACGTCCGCCGGGTCGCTCGTCGTCGTCACCGTCCCCGCCGGGCGGGTGTGGTCGGACCGAGCACCGATTTCGAGGGGGGATTCGTCGCCCAACGAGAGAGTCAACCGGTCGTCTCCAACCTCGAAGTCGAGCGCGGATTCCACGCGGAGATACGTCTTCACCGGCGTCGTCAGTTCGACGTAATATTCGTCGGACGGGAGCGTCACCTCCGTCTCGTGGTCGACCGTAGCGACCAGTTCGCCGGACGTGTCGCGGACGAACGCGGAGACGAGGAACGGGAACTCGATTCGGTCCGTTCGGACGCGAGCCACCGCACTGACCGGCGCGGCGAACCCATCGACGGAGACGGGACGGGGTTCCACACACTGTGACGTTTCGATAGCGTACTGACACCGTTCCAGCGGGTCGATGATGGAAACCCCGGGTCGGTCGTCCCGCGGTCGAAAAAGCGGCTCGACGCTTCGGCCGATGGTATTGGGGACGGGTACGTCACTCATTGGCGGATGACCTCAAACGTCGAACCACTCGGTCGTGTAGCTCGTCTCGCGGAGGTGCCAGCGCTGTTCCGGGCCGCTGTCCCCCGCACGGAGTTCGATTATCGCGTCGAACCGGTGTGCGATGGCGCGAACCTGCGGCGAATCGCGGTCGATGGGGAGGACGTAGTGGCCCATCCCGGAGACGTCCTTGATGCGGCGACAGAGGGTATCGAGGAACGCATCGACCTCGGCGTCGTCGTGGGTCTCCACCAGCGGGCGGAGCGTATCGAAACAGAAGCGAAGTTCGGCCGGTGCGAACCCGCCGTGTTCCGCGTCGAGGCGTTCAATTGCGTCGACGATTTCGTCGCGGAACTCGTGTATATCGCCGTCCACGCGTTCGACGGTCGGGGTGGTCCGTACCGAAGATTCGGCGGCCGCGGACCGAGCGCCGGTGTGATAGTCCACGACGTGCGCGTCCGACCCGGCGGAACCGGCGCGAGAGAGACGAGTACGCGCCGTCGAGATGCTGCGGTCGTGGAGCGCGAAGAGCCGCGTTCGGTTGCGCGTCGAATCGCCGAGTAGCGGGACGCTGGCGGCGTCGACGACGGAATCCGGGACCGACCCGACGACGAGCAGATTCCCCCCGAGTCGCTTGATGCGTGCGAGACCCGGCTCGATGGTTATCGACCCGTCGCCGCGAACGGTTACGTGGTGGCCGTACAGAGAAAACGAGAGTCGCCCGCCGCGTCGCGGCGTGCCGTCGTCGCGTGACTTGAACAGTTTGTCGAGCGCCTCGGGGTCGATAACGTCGTAGAGTTGTTCGGGGATGTCCGCCGGTTCGACGCCTGCCACGTCCGCGACAGCCACCGTCACCGTCGTGCTGAGTGACTGCGGGCTGGAGAGGTCGTGTTGCACGCGGTACACACCGCGCTCGTCAGGGGAACCGTCCTCAGTCATATACTTTTTAAGCTTCTGTGAGCGACAGTGAAAAACCCATCGTCACTTCTCTGATAATGATTTCGTCCGATAGGTATTTTCGTCGCGCTCTCCGTCGGTTCTCGAACCGCGGAAACCGCTCTCGACGTTCGTTCCGCTCCGACCACATCGCCTCGTCCACTCACCGCACCGTCCAGTTCACCCCACCCATTCGTACGCGCGGGAGAACATCCACGGAACAACGACGAGCAGGCCGCCGAGACACATCGCGAAGAGGGCCGCCATATCCCCGAGGGTCCACCGCTTCGAATCGCCGCCGGGCGGGGAGAGACGACCGGCGTTCTCCGGCGTGCCCGAATCGGTCGTCGAACCGTTCGGGACGGCGCTCGTGCGCTCGGTCCCTCGGTCGGTTTCCGTCGTCCGCTCCCGCGTCGTCTCGGACTCGATAGCGGTCGCCGTTGCGGTCGTCGATGATGCCGATGTCGCGTCGGTCGGCGTCGTGGCTGGTACCGTAGTCGTCGTGGTCACTGGGGTCGTGGTCGTTGTCGTCGGAGTCGTCGTGGACGTGGAAGTCGTCGTGGTCGCGGTCGTGGAGGGCGGCGGCGTCGTGGTTGTCGTCGTAGTCGGCGTCGTTGTTGTGGTGGTCGTGGTGGTCGGTATCGTTGTTGTGGTGGTCGTGGTGGTCGGTATCGTTGTTGTGGTGGTTTGGGTGGTGGTCGTCGTTGCGGTTGTGGTCGTTGTGGTCGTGGTTGTTTGAGTAGTCGTCGTGGTTGTCGTCGGAATCGTCGTGGTCGTCTGGGTCGTCGTGGACGTCCCGGTGGTCGTGGTCGCGTTGGTCGTGGTGGCCGTCGTAGACGACGAGGTGGTCGTGTTGGTAGCGGTCGCCGTCGCGTTGGTCGTCGCGGCGAGCACGCCCGGAGCACCACCGCCGCGACCGGCGGACGGGGTGACGTTCCCTGCGATGAGAAGTCCTGCAATGAGTAAGAGAGTGAGCACACGGGATACCGAGGTTCGCGTCTGGACCGGGAGCATGGGTCGCTGGTCATCGGTTCCCGTCATCGGTTGATTATTGTTACGATTATTCCGAACAAACGTAAATATCTTACAATAATTTGTTCTGATTGGTATTGTATGTGCGAAATTCGGAAGTGATGTTTGAAATGTTCAAAATTCGTATGTAGCGGATAAGTGATAAATCCGACCGACGTGATGGGATTTCGCACGTCGAATCAGATTTGGTTCCATTTGTACGACAAGTACGACAGTTATCGTTCTCGTGGGAAGACACGTGCAGGTCGCTAGCCGCCGTCGAAACTGTCAAAATTCGGTTCAATGCTGGTCGAGTATCGCCGCGAAACCCATCCTTTCGGCTCGTCGCACCCGAAATTCGAACCCGCCGGTCGATACCATTAAGCCCCCGGAATCAGATATGTAGGACGAAGCGAACGAGGTTATAGCCGCAAAGGCAGGTGCTAGAACACCTACCTCGTTTGCTTCGGACCCGTACCGAAGCATGTTTGACAACGATTCTCCGCAAGAAAAGCGTACCGCTCAGCAACCGCTCCCGAAAACCTGTCCGCGCTGTGACGAGCGGGTCAGGATGATAACGGTGACTGACCCCGAGTACATGCGGCTGTGGCCGTGTGGACATCGAATCGCCGCGTAGGAAGTTCCGACAGTTCGTTTTTTGGTGGGCCGTACGGTGGAAATCGTCGTTCAGTTCGGTGATGCGCCTCGGACAAACGTGTCTACTCGGTTGTCAAGTACAGCAGGCAGAATGCGATGCGAGGGATGGGATTCGAACCACGGCAAGACGTTCCTGCTCACTCGACAAGAGCAAGCTCTTGCCTGCTCTCGTTCACTTCGTTCACGAGAGCTCCGTTCCGCGGGCGTGCGTCTTGTCTACTTCGAATCCCAGAGCGCAGTCTCCGCTCACGAAGTGGTTCGCGGAGAATGCGAGGGATGGGATTCGAACAACGCCCGAGAACCTGCGCTTCGCGCAGAACCTCGGTCTAATTCGAACCTATTCAGCCGATTCGTACGGCGCGACGGACTGTCGCGCCGATTCATGCGAGGGATGGGATTCGAACCCATGGACGTCTACACGAGCGGGTCTTAAGCCCGCCGCCGTTGGCCTAGCTTGGCAACCCTCGCGCGTCAGTCGATTACCGCTTCCCCTGCAAGTGGGTTTCGGTTAGGGGTGGCCTCCCGTGTTTATCACGCCTCGAACCGAATCCCCGTCCATGCTCGCCCTCTCGCGCGAAGCGTACGATACGCTCGTCAGTCGCGCGCGTCGCGGCCGTCCCGCGGAGATTTGCGGAATCCTCGCGGGCACCCGCGGCGACCCCGCGAACGTCGAAGAGGTGTTTCACGCAGAGAACGTCGCGGCGGACGCGCGAACGCACTACGAAATCGACCCGGAAGAGCAACTCGCGGTCATGGAACGAATCGAAGCGGACGGCCGGGAGGTCGTCGGATTCTATCACTCCCACCCGCTCGGCCCGGACGAACCGAGCGCGACCGACGCGGCGGACGCGACGTGGGACGGCTACTCCTACGTCATCGTCTCGCTGAACGGCTCGCACCCGTTCGTCGGGTCGTGGCGCTGGACCGGCGAGGGATTCGAACCGGAAGTGGTGCGGCTGACGTAGCCGCGCGAACCGCCGCAACCACCGAGGACGGTAGCAATCTAGGGGCGGGATTTTTTACGTCGCTTCGAACACAGGTGGCATGGACGAAACGGAACCCGTCGAGGCGGCCGACCGAATGGACCCGACCCACCGCGCGAAACTGGCGCTACAGTGCTGCGAGACGAGACACGCGCCCGACTCGCGGGTCGCGGTTTTCGACGTAACTCCCGCCGGACGAGAATCGAACGGGGACGAACTCGTACTCCGTGGATCGGTTTCAACCTCCCGACACGAACGCGAAGCGTGCGAGGCGGTCGAGCGCGCGACCGGACGAACGACGACGAGCGACCTCACCGTCCTCGAATCGCTCCGAACGGAGAAGACCGTCGCGCGGTCCGTCGTCCCCGTTCGCGGGGACGCGGACGACGAGGGCGAACAGGTGACGCAAGTCCTGTACGGCGCGCGAGTCGCCGTCTTCGACCGCGACGGCGACTGGGCGCGGGTGTTCACGCCCGACGGGTATCTCGGGTGGGTCGATGTGGACGCGCTCGCCGAGATGGAAGTCGAAGACGCGAACGCGGTCGTCGCCCGCGATACCACGACGACGGAGGGCGAGACGGTGTACGCCGGAACCCCCTGCAAAGTCGAGGACGATACCGAAACGACGGCCGTCTTCCGAACCGGCGAACGGGTGGCTTCGGCGGATGGGGCGATTCAGCGACCGCCGGAGAATCCCACTGGGGACGATATCGTCGAAATCGCACGAGAGTATCTCGGAACGGAGTACGACTGGGGCGGCATGACGAGCGACGGAATCGACTGCTCCGGGCTGGTGTGGATTTCCTATCGGATCAACGGACTCGTCCTTCCCCGCGACGCGGACCAACAGCGGGCCATGGGTGAGTCGGTCGAGCGCGACGACCTCCGCCCCGGCGACCTGCTCTTTTTCCCCGGTCACGTCGCCATCAGCCTCGGCGGCGACGAATACGTCCACGCCTACGGCGGCGCGGAAGCCGTCGTCATCAACAGTCTCGACCCGGAAAGCGATTCGTACATCCCCGACTTGGACGAGAAGTTCGAACTCGCGCGACGGCTTATCTGAGCCACGCGAACACGGCGTCCCCGATTTCGGCGATGGCGTCCGCCGCGTCGGCACCCGTGTCGGACGTCGCTCGCGCGCCGTCCGTCTCCGTCCCACCAACCCCGTCGATGAAGACCGAAAAAACGAGCGGTCGGTCGCGGTCCGGAACCGACAGGAAGCCGGTATCGAGTGCGGCGGTCGGAAGCCGTCCGGTTTTGTGCGCGACGTCGGTTTCGTAGGGGAGATAGCGCGGGACCATCGACGTGTCCTTCTGGGCGGCGAGCGGGACGCGCATTCGCTCGTAGGCGGCCGCGGAAAGCGTCGTCTCGCACGCGAGGTCCGCGAAGAACCGCGCACAGTCGAGCGGCGTAGTCGCGTTCGTCGGTTCGTCCGCGGGAACGTGCACGTCGAACTCCCCGAAGTCGGTGTCTTCGAGCGTCGTCATCATCTTTCGCGCGAGGCGGGTTCGGTCCATGCCGAGACGGGCCGCGGCGTCGTTCACCGCCGACATCCCGAGGTGGTCGATGAGTTGGTTCGTCGCGGCGTTGTCGCTCACCGAAATCATCGCACGCGCGAGGTCCTCGACCGTCGGCGTGGCGTTGAGGAGGTGCAACAACCCGCTCCCACCGACGCGGTTTTCGGGCGAGAGGGGGCAGGGCCGGTCGAGTTCGTCGAGTCGGTCGTCGGCGTCGTACCGCTCGTAGAGGGCGTAGAAGACGGGGAGTTTGACGGTGCTCGCGCTCTGGAAGACGCGCGTCTCGTCGTGAGAACACACTACGTCGAACTCGTCCGGGCCGGACGGGAAGCCGAGAAAGACGCCGAGGTCGCCGTCGATGGTCTCGTCGTACGCCGCGATGGTGGCCGCCAGTTCGTCGCGCGTGTCGATAGCGGGGGTGTCAGGACGCATCGGTCATCGACCCCGATTTCGTCGCCATGCCGACACACTGGTCGCCCGCGCCTACAAATAGTTTCGTGTCGGAGGGGGTTTGGGAAAGAACGACCGACGAATCGGGGGAAGCGCCACCTAGCATGGGAGGGTCAACCGTTATCCGCCGCTTGTGGGATGTTCGGGCATGGAACTCACGGAACGAACGGAGCGGTTGCGGAGGCACGCCGACGACCTCGTGTCGGCGTACGGGTCGCCGCTGTACGCCTTTTTCGAGGACGACCTCCGCGCGAACTACGGGACGCTCCGGGACGCGTTGGACGAGCAGTATCCGAACTCCGAGGTCCACTTCGCGGTGAAGGCGAACTACAACCTCGGCGTCCTGTCGGTGCTTCGGGACGCCGGTTGTAAGGCGGAAGCCTACGCGCGCTGTGAACTGACGGCCACCCGACGGGCCGGATTCGACCCCGAGGACGTGCTCCTCACCGGGATGAACCGAGCGCCCGAGGACATCGAACGGGCGCTCGACTGGGGCGTCTCCCACCTCCTCGTGGACAACGCGACGGAGTTGGAGAAGATACTCGTGGCCGCCGAGGCGACCGAAACCGTGCCGGACATGCTGATTCGCGGCAATCCCGCGATGGAGGTCCCGACCCACCCCGAAGTGGCGACGGCGACCCGCGAGAGCAAGTTCGGGCTCGACATCGAGAGCGGGCGGGCGATGGCGGTCGCGCGGCAGGCCGTCGAATCGGAGTTCGTCTCGCTCGCGGGCGTGCAGTTGCACGTCGGCAGCCAGATTCGCGGCGTCGAACCCTACGGAGTCGCGGGCCGCGAGATGCTCGGCTTCGCGGCGGACGTGCGGGACGAACTCGGCGTCGAAATCGACGTGCTCGACCTCGGCGGCGGATTCCCCGTTCCCTACGACGAGGACGTGCCGGACACCGAAACCATCGTGGCGCACATGGCCGAGACGATTCGGGAAACGTGTGCACAATACGACCTCGACGAGCCGCGGCTGTTCGTCGAACCGGGCCGACGCCTCGTCGGCAACGCCGGAACCTTCCTCGGGACGGTCGGCGTCGTCAAGGAGACGCCCTACGCCGACTTCGCAGTCCTCGATGGGGGAACGAACGCGGTGTCGTCGTACTGGCCGTATCCCGTCTACGCGGTGAAGGACCGCGAACCGACGCGGACGTACCACGTCGCCGGGCCGCTCTGTTACTCCGGCGACGTGCTGAGCGAGGACGTCCCGCTGCCCGAACTCGGCCCCGGCGACCTCGTGGCGGTGGACAGAATCGGCGCGTACTCGCTCGGCAGCGCGAGTCACACCAACGCCGAGCCGAAACCGCCGGTCGTGTTGGTCCGAAGCGACGGCGGATACGACCTGCTCAGGAAACGCGAATCGTGTGACGACGTGCTCGGAAACGACTCGATCCCCGAAGGACTGGGCGACGAACGGCAGTGAGCGAAGTAGTCCGAGCGACGAACGTCGTGAGAAAGCCATTCGCAACGGCCCCCGCCGTGAGAAAGATAGTCGCAACGGCCCCCGCCGTGAGAAAGACCTTTGCGTGGCGGGGACGGTGACGAATCCATGAAACCGTCAGAGAGGCTTTCGCCCGACCCGGTGGGGGAAATCGAGGACGCGGGGGGGTTTGTCGCGGGTCTCGTGCCGAATTCGGTCGCGCTCCGTTGTCTCTCCGTCGAACTCCGCGCGCCCAGTGAAATCGTCGTCGGAGAACCGGCGCGGTTCATGTTTCGGGTGGAAAACAGGTTTCCGATTCCCTTGAGCGTTCGATTGCCGACGAGCAAGCTGTGGGGATGGTCGGTGAACGGAATCCCGGAGGCCGACGAGCGGGGGTTCGAGCCGCCAGAGACACCGCGGACGGTCGCGTTTCGACGGCAGGGAGTCAGAGTGTTCGAGGGGACGTGGGACGGACAGATTCGTCGCGCCGGAGACGACGGGGACGTGTGGCGACCGATACAGGGGACCCAAACCCTCTCGGCGTTTCTTGCGACGGATACGGACCGTCAAAATCTGGCCGATAGCGTGGAAATAAGTGTCGTCTCGCGTTAGCCCTAGTATGAAAGGGCGGCGTTATATGCCGCGTCCATCTTTGCTATTAGGTATCACGAACCGGGGCAATTACCCCGACGACCGATACCATGACAGACAAATACGAATACTCGTTGAATCGACGGCGGTTTTTGACGGTGAGCGCACTCGGCGGTGCGACCGCGCTCGCCGGCTGTGGCGGTAAAAGCACGACCGGTGATAATCCCGGCGGAGCCGGAACGGACAACTCTGGCAACACGGACACCGGTGGAAACGGCGACGGCGGCGCAAAGGGTGGAACGTTCGTCAACACCGCGCCCGAGGACGCGACAACCCTCGACCCACGTATGAACGAACTCGCGTGGGCCAACGGGATGTTGAATTACATCTTCGACCCCCTCTTGGCCGTCAAACCCGACGGGAGCGAGGTGGTCCCCCACCTCGCCAAGGAGAAGCCGAAAAAGCAGGACGAGACGACCTACACCGTTCCGATTCGGCAGGGCGTAACGTTCCACGACGGAAGCAAGCTCACTGCCGACGACGTTGAGTACTCGTTCAGCTGGGTGCTCAACCCGGACAACAAATCCACGAATCAGGAGAACCTCGCGTTCATCGATAACGTCAAGAAGTCGGGCGATTACGAGGTGACGTTCAACCTCAAGCACCCCTACGCGCTGTTCGAGTTGACGCTGGCGGGCATGAACGCCGCCATCATCCCGAAGAAGGCCGCGGAAAGCAAGGGCCAAAAGAAGTTCGCCCAGGAACCAGTCGGAAGCGGGCCGTTCAAACTCAAGGATTGGCAGTCCGGCTCCGACCTCACGCTCGAACGCTTCGACGACTACTTCCTCGAAGCGCCGAACCTGAAGCAGCTCAAATACCGCATCATCCCCAAGGCGTCGGTGCAGTTCGTCGAGTTGGCGACGGGCAACGTCCACCAGGCGGGAGTCCCGAAGGACCTCCTCAAGAAAGCACAGGGCCAGAGCAACATCCAGATGAAGCGCATCTCGCAGTTCGACTACAACGGCCTCATCTTCAACGCGAAACACGAGCCGTTCGGCAACCGAAAGGTGCGCAAGGCCATGCAGTACCTCGTCGATTACGACGAGATGCTAAAGGTGACGAAGGGCGAGCTGGGCAAGCGCGTCTACGGCTTCATGCCGAAAGAAGTCAACGAGGCATGGGACTTCCCGTGGAAGGAATGGAAGGAGAAGTACTACCCGGCAAAGGACCACGACAAGGCGAAACAGCTCCTGAACGAGGCGGGCTACGGCGACGGCTTCAGCGTGAACATGTCCACCCACTCCTCTGGGAAGTTCAAGAACATGGCCATCATGCTCCAGAACGAGATGGACAAGGTGGGCATCAACGCCAAGGTGCAGGAGGTGTCTATCGGCGAGTGGCTCGACCAACTCGACACGGGCGAGTACGACGTCACCTTCTACGGTTGGTCGGGCGGGCAGGACCCGGACGGGTTCTACTACTACCTGTTCCGCGACCCGCGCAACGATGACAGCCCGGTGCCGGACGACTACGTGGGCAACGCGTCCGCCGGGATGCTCTACGAGGCGCACCCCGACAGCAAGAAGCTCCAGAAAGCCGACGAGAAGATCCGCAAAGCGCGAGAACTCCAGAGCCGCGACGAGCGCCGACAGCTGTACATCGACGCCGCGGAGACGTTCATGTCCGAGTACCCGCACATTCCGGTCTACTCGGAGCAGTCCGCCACCGCGTGGAGCAAGAAGGTGAACGACTACGAGCCGACCGCATTCGTCTCACAGCCGCTGTGTAACGAGTGGTCGAACTCGTCGCTGAGCAACTAACTCCCCATCCATTTCCGTACACACGAATCATGAGTATGTATCGATACACCGCCCGGCGGCTCCTTCAAATGATACCGGTCCTGCTGGGGGTTTTCACGCTGACGTTCGTCATGATGCACTCCCTTCCGGGCAATCCGGTTCGAATCTACCTCGGCCTGAACCCGAGCAAGGAGCTCGCGGACCAACTCATTCACCAGTATGGCTTCGACCGACCGCTGTGGCAACAGTACCTCGACTACCTCGGGCGAATCCTGCACGGCAACCTCGGCGAGTCGTTCATGCGAAAACGACCCGTCGCCGACCTGATGATGGAACGCATCGCCCCCACGCTGACGCTGATGGGCCTTTCCTACGCCATCGCGTTGCCGATTTCGATCCTGCTCGGCGTCTACGCCGCTTCGCGGCACAACCAGCTCGGCGACCACGTGTCGCGCTTCTTAGGACTGGTCGGACTCTCGACGCCGAACTTCTGGCTGGGACTGATGCTCATCTTCCTCCTCGCCTTGGAGTTCCAGTGGCTCCCGGCGTCCGGGTACGTCCCGTTCGCCCAAGCCCCGGTCGAGTCCACGAAACGACTGATAATGCCGGTCATCACGCTCGCGACCGCACAGACCGCGACGCTGATGCGGATGACGCGTTCGAGCATGGTCGAGGAGTTATCGCAGGATTACGTCCAAACGGCGCGCGCCTACGGACTTCCCGAGCGGCGCATCCTGCTCAAACACGCCTTCAGGAACGCGCTGTTGCCGCTCGTCACCATCATCGGACTGCAGTTGTCGTTCCTGCTGGACGGCAGCGTCATCGCCGAGAAAATCTTCGCCATTCCGGGCATTGGCCGGTTGTTCTTCACCGGCATGACGCACCAGGATTACGGCGTCATCATGGGTCTCACCCTGATATTCGCGTTCCTGTTCCTGATGGGCGTCCTGTTGACGGACCTGGCCTACGCCTACATCGATCCGCGAATCAGATACGACTGACATGAGTACGAATCAACCAATTACGGAAGCCGAAATAGACACGGAGAGTCGCCTACGAGGGACGGTTCGAGAGTTACGGCACAGTCCGACGGCTATCGCCGGTGCGATAATGGTCGGCGTTCTCGTCGTGCTGGCCGTCTTCTCGACCATCGACCTCGTGGTGTTCAATAAGCAACTCATCACCGCCATCCACGCGGACCCTCATCAGATGAACACGATGAACCGTTACTCGCCACCGTCGCTTTCCCACCCGATGGGGACCGACCAGTTCGGGCGTGACGTGCTGTCGCGTGTTATCTACGGGAGCAGAATCGCGCTCGCCATCGGCGTCATCTCCGTCGGAATCAGCTTCCTCGGCGGCGTCGCCTGCGGTGCGACGGCGGCCTACTTCGGCGGCAGAATCGACGACCTCATCATGCGATCGCTGGAGGTGTTGTACTCGATTCCCGGTCTCATCCTCGCCATGACGCTCATGGCCATCATGGGACCGAGCGTGTACAACCTCTTTCTCGCCTACGGGGTCATCGGCATTCCGGCGTACGCCCGCGTGATGCGTTCGGAAGTCCTCTCACTTCGGGAGGCGGAGTACGTCGAAGCGGCGCGCGCCGCCGGACTTCCGACCCGGACCATCCTCTTCCGAGAAATCGTTCCGAACGGGCTGACCGCGGTTATCGTTCAGGCAACGCTCTCGATGGGCGGCGTCATCATCGGCGCGGCGGCGCTGTCGTTCCTCGGATTCGGCGTCCAGCCGCCCACGGCCTCGTGGGGACGGATGCTGAACGATGCACAGCAGGCCATGATAATCGCGCCGTGGGCCGCCGTGTTCCCCGGCATGATGATATTCCTCACCGTGATGGGATTCAACATGCTCGGCGACGGCCTCCGCGACGCGATGGACCCGCGGACCACGCTGTGGAAGCCCGACTGGGACGAACTCGGCGACGACTTCCTGCCCACCGACGACCGACAGAGAGAGGAACCCGACGCGGTGACGGACAGCGCGGCGACGGACGGCGGAACGGCCGTCGATAGACGACCCGACGAAGACGGAGGAAACCGATGAGCCTACTCGAAGTCGAGAACCTGCGGACGTACTTCTACACCGAGAGCGGTATCGTGCAGGCAGTTGACGGCGTGAGCTTCGAGGTCGACAGGGGTGAGACGCTCGGACTGGTCGGCGAGAGCGGGGCCGGAAAGAGCGTCACGGTGAAGAGCCTCCTCGGCCTCGTCAACTCGCCCGGAAAAGTGGTCGATGGCTCCGTCCGGTTCGACGGACGCGACTTGACCGAGTGCTCCGAGCGGGAACTCCGGCGGGAGGTCCGCGGGAGCGAAATCTCGTTCGTCTTTCAGGACCCGATGACGGCGCTGAACCCCGTCTTCACCGTCGGGAACCAAATCGCCGAAATCGTCGAGTATCACACCGACGCTACGGAATCGGAAGCCTACGACCGGGCCATCGAACTGCTGGACGACGTGGGAATCCCGGACCCCGAACAGCGAGTGGACCAGTACCCGCACGAGTTTTCGGGGGGGATGCGCCAACGCGTCCTCATCGCCATGGCGCTGTCGTGCAACCCGAAGCTCATCATCGCGGACGAGCCGACGACGGCGCTCGACGTGACGATTCAGGCCCAAATCCTCGACCTGTTCGACGAGATTCAGGCGAAGTACGACACCGCTATCGTCTACGTCACCCACGACCTCGGCGTCGTCCGCGAGGTGTGCAACCGCGTGGCCGTGATGTACCTCGGCAAGGTGGTCGAACACGCGCCCTACGAGGAGTTGTACCGCAATCCGAAACATCCGTACACGCAGTCGCTCTTGCGCTCGGTCGTTCGACCGGACGAACGAGTGGATAATCTCAATCCCATCGAGGGGACGATGCCGAGCGCCATCGACCCGCCGTCCGGGTGTCGATTCCGTACGCGCTGTCCCGTCGCGGTCGACGACTGTGCGCGAATCGAACCGCCGCGACTCGACGTGGGGCCGGACCACGATTCGGCCTGCATCCTCTACGAGGAGGGGTACGGAACCGACGAACCGCGACTGCACCAGCGAGGAAAACCATGAGTCAACAGGTACGACAGCCACCGAGAGGGAAGGACGAACCGCTCCTCAGGGTCGAGAACCTGACGAAACACTTTCCGGTGAACACCGGGTTCATCAGTTCGCTTCGGTGGAACTCCGACGGCGGCTTTCCGCTGACGCTGGACGACCAGCGCGTCAGGGCGGTCGACGGCGTGAGCTTCGACCTGCAACCCGGCGAGACGCTCGGCGTCGTCGGCGAGTCGGGGTGTGGGAAATCGACGCTCGCACGAACCCTTCTCGGGTTGACGGAACCGACCGGCGGTGCCGTCGAGTTCCGCGGAACTCGGACGACAACGTTCGATTCGGACGCGAAACGGACGTTCCGCCGGAACGCCCAGATGGTGTTTCAGGACCCGCAGTCGAGTCTCAACCCGCGACGGAAGGTCGGGAACATCATCGCGGACCCGCTGGAAGCGGCCGGATGGGACGAGGACCGACGGCGGGAGCGGGTCGTCGAACTGCTCGGACAGGTCGGGTTGAAGGAGGAACACTACGGCCGCTACCCCCACGAGTTCTCGGGAGGGCAGCGCCAGCGCATCAACCTCGCGCGGGCGCTCTCCATCAACCCGGACCTCGTGGTCGCCGACGAACCCGTGAGCGGCCTCGACATGAGCGTGCAGGCCCAAATCCTCTCGCTCATGCAGGACATTCAGGACGAGTACGACCTGACCTACCTGTTCATCACGCACGACCTGAGCGTCGTCCGGAACGTCGCCGACCGCGTGGCCGTGATGTACCTCGGCGACTTCGTGGAGACGGGACCTGTCGAGCGCATCTTCACGGAGCCACATCACCCCTACACCCGCGCGCTGCTCGATGCGGTCCCGAACCCCGACCCGGACACGCGCGCCGTCGAACCGAAACTCGTCGGCGACGTGCCGAGTCCCAGCGACCCGCCGTCCGGGTGTAAGTTCCACACGCGCTGTCCGGACATCATCGTCCCCCATCCGTTCACGCGCGAGACCTACCGCGAGTACATGAACCTCAAGGAGGACGTTCGAGCGGCGTCCCTCAAAACGGACGCCGAACCCGCCGCCGTTCGGTCGGAATACTTCACGGAAACGCTCCCGACGGCGGTCGACGAGACGGTCGAGCAGGCCGTCTCGGCTGCGGCGAGCGGGGACTGGAACGGCGCACGGGAGGCGCTCGATACGTACCAGTCGCCGTGTGAAACCGACGTGCCGGAACTGGAATCGGTCGCCGACGGACAGCAATCGGCCTGTCACCTCGACGTCGACGACCGGGCCGCGTTCTCGTGGTGAGCGGAATGGACGCCGACGCGAGCACTCCCGACGCCGACGCTCCCCACACCGACATCCTCGACTCGGATTCGTTCGTCACGAGCGTACTGGCCCGCGAACGCGGCGGGTCCGTCCTCGCGTCGCGGAACCCGGACGTGCCGCTCCCGCCCGCGTCGAACACGAAACTGCTCACCGCCGCCCTCTCGCTGCATCACCTCGGCCCGTCCTATCGCTTCGAGACGCGCGTCTCGCGGCTGGGAGATTCGCTCGTGCTCTCGGGGCGGGGGAACCCGTCTCTGTCGCCGGACGACCTCTCGCGGCTCGCCGACGCGGTTCGGGACGCCGGTATCGGGAGCGTGACGAACATCATCGCGGATACGGAGTGGTTCGGCGACCAATCTCGCGGACCGGGCTGGATGTGGGAAGACGGGCGATACGGCTACGGCGCGGAGAGCACCCCGTTGGCGCTTTCCGGCAACACGGTTTCCGTTACGGTGTCCGGCACCGACGTCGAAGTGATGCCGGACACGGATGCCGTCGAAATCCGCGCCCAATTCGACGAAGCCGCGGCGGAGTTGCGGGTGTTCCGCGACTGTCCCGAGAATACGATTCGAGTGGAAGGAAAGCCCCCCGGAGAACCCCAAACCGAAACCGTCTCGGTCGGTGACCCCGTTCGTCACTGTCTACTCGCGTTCCGTGACGCGCTCGAAGCGAAGGGCGTGAACCACACCGGCGGCGTTCGCGTCACGGACGATGCCGAATCGGGCGAGACGGTCGCCACCGTGACCTCTCCGCCCGTCTCCGAACTCGTCCGCAAGATGAACGTCCCCTCGGACAACTTCCTCGCGGAGCAACTCGCCCGAACCGTCGCCCGCGAAGTTCGCGCCGAGGGGTCGTGGGACGCGTGGGAACGCGTCGTCGGCGACTTCCTCGACGCCCGCGACGCCGGGCGCGCTCGAATCCGCGATGGGTCCGGCCTCTCGCGCTACAACCTGATTTCGGCGCGGGGGCTGGTGCGGACGCTCGAATGGGTCGGAGAACGGCCGTGGTCCGAGGCGTTCTTCGACTCGCTTCCCGCACCCGGCGAGGGAACGCTGGCGGAGCGATTCGCCGACGTTTCGGGCGTTCGGGCGAAGACCGGAACGCTCACCGGGAGCAGGACGCTCTCGGGAATCGTCCGCAGGGAGGACGGAACCGACGTTTTGTTTTCCGTCCTCCTCGGCGGACTCGTGGGCGACGACGAGGAGCGGGCGCGGGAGCGAATCGACGCGTTCGTGTCGGGAGTGGCTGACTGAGCGCGAAGGTTTTTCAGTAAAAACGAGGCCAGTCCGCCCCATGGACCGGTTCCTCGAATCCATCGGAACGATAGCCGTCGAGCAGCTGGTTCGAGTGGTGTTCCGGTTCCCGATTTCGTTTCCAGTCTCGTTGTACCCGCGGAGGTATTACAGCGAAAAGAGGCAAACGTCCGCGAGCGTACAGTCCGCGGACGAACACGACCCGGATGGAAGAAATGCGTCGAACATCATCGACGCGGGACCGCCACCGCCTACCCGTAGAACTCGTTCCTCCCCGCACCGCCGCCGTGCAACATCGCCACGGACGCCTCGAACGCCGCGACGTACGAGTCCGCTTCGATGCGAGTCGTCCGACCAGCGACGCGTTCGACCGACGGAATCCCCGCCGCGCTGGCGGCCTGATTCGTCGCCGCCCAGTCGGCCTCGATGGTCACCGGTTCGTCCGGCGTCGGTTGCGCGAAGTCGGACGCCCGGCGGACCGCCCGCTCCGCACCGTCCCGAATCCGCGCCCGTGCCCGTTCGGGAGGGAGGCAGTTCGCGGTGAACCGGTCAACGGCGTCCTTGACGACGGCGGTTTCGACGTCCTCCAGACGGTCGAGGGCCTCCGCTTCGGTCGCGTCGTCGCCCGTAACGAGGCCGACCGGAACGCCGATCGAGGCCGCGAGTCCGGCGTTCCAGCCGAGTTCGCCGACCTCCGTGCCGTTCACGCGGAGCGAGAGGAGGACCTGTCCGTAGTAGGTGTGGTTCAGGACGGCCTCCGGCGTTCCGGCCTTGGCGTGATAGCCGACGAAAAAGGCGACGTCGTGGTCCTCGGACAGGCCCTGCATCATCGACCACGGTTTCGTGCCGCCGCGGATCAGGCGGGCCGATTCGTGCAGGGACTCGCGGGGCAGGTTCGTCATCGAGGAGTGCGAATCGTTGACCAGCACCGCCTCGGCGCCACCAGAGAGAGCACCCTCGACGGCCGCGTTCACGTCGGCGACCATCGCCTCCCGTCCGGCGGGGTAATCTGCCTCGCCTTTCACCACGTCGCTCGGGTCGGCGATGCCCGTGATTCCCTCCATGTCGGCGGAAATGAAGACCTTCATCGTTCGTCCTCCAACACTCGTTCGACCTTCCTCAAGGTTCGCCTCCACGTCGCCCGCTTCGAGAAGACGTGATTCTCGCCGGGGTAGTGGTCGGCGTCGAACTCCTTTCCGAGGTCGGTGAGCGTTTCGACCACCACGTCGAGTTGCTCGAAGTTGACGTACCGGTCGCCCGTCCCGTGGAAGTTGTACAGCGGAACCTCGTAGTCCGCCATGTGCGTCACCGGGGAAGCCTCGTCCCAGCGCTCGGGGACCTCCCACGGTTCGCCGCCCATCCGCAACACTTCGGTCGAGACGGCCGCCGGGTATTTCGTCTCCTCGGCCCACTCGCGGTACAGTTCGAGGTCCGCCAATCCGGCGAGGTTGATGCCGAGCGAGAAGGTATCGGGGTGCGTCCCGAGGACTTGGAGCGTCGAGTAACCGCCGTAGGAGAGGCCCCACACGGCGACGGAATCGGCGTCCACGTAGTCCAGCGATTGCAGGAACTCGCCCGCACGCGCCACGTCCTCGATTTCGTCCTCCCCGCGGGACCCCGCGATGGCCTGTCTGAACTCCCTCCCGTAGCCGATGCCGCCGCGATAGTTGACGAAGAGGCAGGCGTAGCCCTTCGCGGCGAGGTACTGGTGATAGGTGTAAAAGAGGCCGTAGGAGCGCGACGGATGCCAACCGTCGCGCATCTGGCGCATCGGCCCGCCGTGAACGCAGACGACGGCGGGAAGGTCCGCGGCGTCGTCCGCGACAGAATCGGACTTCCGCGGGTCCAACAGATAGCCGTCGATACGCCGTCCCGCGCTTTCGAACTCGATTCGGTCGGGGTCGATGGGGGCCGTCGGCCATTCCTCGACTGACGAGCGGGTGAGTCGCCTCGGTTCGCCGTCGACCACGCTCGAAACCCGAAGCTCCGGCGAACGCGCTCGGTCGGCGTGGACGTACGCGAGGGTTTCGCCGTCCGGTGCTGGGCGCGGGTGGACGTTGGTTCCGGGCGTCTCGACGAGCGGCGTCGTGTCACCGTCGAGCGTAACGGCGAACAGGTGGCGCTGCCCGGAATCGTTCCGATTGGAGGCGAAGACGAGGGTCTCGTCGTCCAGCCACCGCGGCGTCGCGTCGGCGACACCCTTGTCCTCGAACGCCCCACGAGTGAGTTGGGTTCGCTCTCCAGACGTCACATCGACGACGTGAACGTGGTCCCACCCGTCCAACGGGAGCGAGAGTGCGATTTTCGTCCCGTCGGGGGACACCGCCGGGGCACCGCTCGAAACGATACCGCGTTCGCGGTCGATTTCCTCGACGAGAACGGTCTCCTCGCCCGTCTCGGGGTCCGCGGCGACGATTCGTCTCATCGTCCCGCCCTCACCACGCCGGTCGAAAATGACGCGACCATCGGCCAGCCACGCGGGGCAGGAATTCGCCATCTCGCCGTGCGTGCGCCAGACCAGTTCGTCGGTTTGGCCGCTGGCGGATTCGACATCGATGACGCCGACGTGTGTGGTTTCGTCCTCCACGAACCGATAGGCCAGATAGGTGTCGTCGTCGGACCACGCGAACATCCGGGATTCGCCGAGGAACGGGCCTCGTTTCGGCCCGTCGAACCCGCGTTCGGTTCCGGTTTCGGCGTCGCGGACGGTCGGTCGTCCGTCGCGGTAGAACGCGAACCGCGTCCCGTCGTTCGACCACGTGTACGATTCCGTGGGCTCCGGCCCGGAGAGCAGTCGCTCGGTCGTCCGTCGCTCCGGATCGGCGAGCAGTAAC
Organism: Haladaptatus paucihalophilus DX253; assembly: GCF_000376445.1. NCBI lineage: Archaea > Methanobacteriati > Methanobacteriota > Halobacteria > Halobacteriales > Haladaptataceae > Haladaptatus > Haladaptatus paucihalophilus. Next base: position 1,457,637 of record NZ_AQXI01000001.1, read on the forward strand.
TCGCCCGCGTCGGTCGCAACGAGAAGCTCGGAGTTCGTCGACGACCACTCGAAGTCGGAGACGTAGCACTCCTCGGGGGAAAATCGCCACGAGCGGTTCCCGTCGGGGTCGGTCACGAACAGGGCGTTCCCGTCGTCCTCGTACGCTGTCGCCGCGAGAAAGTCGCCGTCCGCGGACCACGCCGGGGGGCCGGGATACTCCACGTCCAATACGTCGGAGATAGTGAGGGAAGGTGGCATGCATCACCATTCGGGGCGACCCTCAAATCGGTTCGTGATGCGGCCAACGGGACGGCGCGGTCAGTAGTTTCGCTTGGCGAGTTTGGTGAGGAAGGCGTTGAGGACCTTCTGTTCGCCCTTCCTGAGGTGTTCGAGGAACGTCGGGCCGCTGATGCCGAAGTCGGCGGCGATGTCGTTCGCGGTCACGTCACGCGGCCAGTTGTAGTAGCCCGCCTCGTGCGCCGAGAAGAGACACTCCGTCTGGCGGGCCGAAAGCGAGTCGTAAATCCGGTCGCTGGTGTTGGCGAACTCCACGTTGTCGTGGGGGTCCACCTCGTGAATCGATTCCAACTGCACGTCGTACTCGTCTTCGAGTCTGGTGAAGACGGATTCGAGTTGGTCCGAGCGGACGAGGACGGTCCAGTACTCGTACCCGCCGGTGATGTGCACGGGTTCGATGGGCATGAACTCCGAGTTGACGATTTCCGGGACGATGCTGGACGAGCGCGCGTAGGTGACGACGACGCGGGCGCGGTCGCCGCTGTGTTTCAGGATGGCCGTGCTCTCGACCACACGGTGGGAGTCGATGGCTTCGACGAACGTCTCGATGTCGTGGTCACCCTCGGAAACGATGATGAAGTCACCCTTAACCATCTCGTCGGTCGGGTAGAGCGACTTCTCGATGATGTGGGTTCCGTCGTACTCGTCGGAGACTTCGAGCGTCCAGCATCCCGGATGCCAGAATTTGAGTTCCACTTGCCGATGTGTCGTTCCGTCGTGTTTCTCCGAGACGTGGATGACGCTCATTCTGCGTGTGTCATTCTCCCACATCATGAAAAATTTGTGTATTGCGGAGATTACATTTCAGAAGAAGACGATCGATTCGAGAAAATGTCGGACAATATGAGACACCGGGACGTGCGTTCGGGTCGATCCGGTCGCACCTACACCCGTTTTTGGGCCGACCACACCGCCACCCCGCCGAGCAACAGCGCCGGGATGAGCGGCAGGATGAGGTAAGCGAACTTGAACGGCAGATAGGGCGGATTGAGGTAGATGAGCAGCGGCGAAACGACGAACGCCAGTACGATTACGCCGACCAGAATCCACCCGCTCCGTCCGAACTCCCTCGATTCGCTGTTCTCGGTCATCATAACTCGCTATCGGGTTTTACCACCACTTTACCAAAGCCTTCCCGGTTTTCGAGCATCTCGTGGGCGCGGGCCGTCTCGCTCATCGGGAGGACCTCCCGAATCGCGGGTTCGAAGGTGCCGTCCCAGACGAGTTCCATCACGTCGTCCGCCTCGCCGAGGCTGGCCATCGTCGAACCGATGACCGAGAGCTGGTTCCAGAAGATTCGGTTGATGTCGGTTTCCGGTTGGCCCCCGGTGGTCGCACCACAGGTGACGATTCGTCCGCCCTTGGCGAGACTCTTGAGCGAATCCTGCCACGTGGCCTTGCCGATGTGGTCCACGACGACATCGACGCCGCGTCCGCCGGTCAGCTCGCGGATTTGCGAGGCGAAATCCTCTGCCTCGTAGTCGATAACGTGGTCGGCACCGAGTTCGCGGGCGTGTTCGAGTTTCGCCTCGCTGCTCCCCGTGGCGTACACCGTCGCCCCGGCGTAGTCGGCGATCTGAACCGCCGCGTGGCCGACGCCGCCGGACGCGCCGAGGACGAGAACGTGTTCGCCCGACGTGACGTCGGCGCGCGTGATGAGCATCCGCCACGCGGTCTGGAAGACGAGCGGGGCCGCCGCGGCCGTCTCCCACGAGACGCCCTCGGGAACCGAAAGCAGATTGTCCTCGGGGACGGCGGCGAGTTCGCTGTGAACGCCGCGGACGTGCTCGCCGATGATGTGGTAGTTGACGCACATCGAGTGCTCGCCGTGGCGGCAGAACTCGCACTTCCCGCAACTGACGCCCGCCGAGAGCGCAACGCGGTCGCCGGGTTCGAAGCGCGTCACGTCTTCGCCGACGTCCACGACCTCGCCCGCCCCGTCGCTGCCGGGGATGTGCGGCATGTCGAGGGTGATTCCGGGCAGTCCGCGGCGCGTCCACACGTCCAAGTGGTTCAGCGCGCCCGCCTTCACGTCGACGAGAACCTCGTCGCGTTCCGGTTCCGGGTCGGGGAAATCGCCGTATTCGATGACTTCGGTTCCGCCGTGTTCCGTGAACTGGACGGCCTTCATGCTTGCACCGTCGGCGGCGAAGACCAAAACTGTGTGCAAATCGGGGGTTCGTGTGGACTTTTGGGGTGGCCCGCCCAAGAGTCGGACATGACTAATCACGACGATAACGGCGGAGACCACAGCGACGGCCACGATGACACTGGACACGACGAGGGCGAACACGGCCACCACGACCACGAAGACGGTCACGACGGCCACAGCGACGATGAACACGGCCACCACAACCACGCGCACAACCACGACCACGACCATCACAGCCACGACGTGAGCGAACTCGGCTTCGCGGTCGTCACCGTCTCCTCGTCGCGGTCCGTGGACGACGACCCGGCGGGCAACGCCATCGCGGAACTCGTCGAGGATGCGGGACACGACGTCGTGACGCGGGAACTCGTCGCCGACGATCACGACGGGGTGCAGAAGACGGTGCACAACATCGTCGGGCGCGACGACGTGGGCGTCGTCGTCACGACCGGCGGCACCGGAGTCACGCCGGACGACGTGACGGTAGAGGCCGTTCGCCCGCTGCTCGAGAAGGAGCTACCCGGTTTCGGCGAACTGTTCCGGCGGCTCTCCTACGACGACATCGGGACGAAGATCGTCGGGACGCGAGCGACCGCGGGCGTCGCGAACGGCGTCGTGGTCTGTTGTCTCCCCGGGAGCGAGAACGCGGTTCGACTCGGCCTGTCCGAAATCATTCTCGAAGAGGCGGGCCACCTCGCCGGTCTCGCGCGCCGCGAGTGATATCAAAAGTGGAGCGGTTCCGCCGTCTCCCACCGCGAGGAGAACTGGCTGTTGACGTTCGCCGCGAACTCGGGGTCTTTGAGGTCTATCATGGCGAACGCCTCGCCGGGTGAGAGGGGATTCGCAACCTCGATGCACACCTCGATGTCGTCGATGAGGTTGAACGTGCCGTCGATTTCCGGCGTCGTCCGAACCGAAAACTGCGGATGGTCGGAGAGGGTCGATGCGTATCGCTGTCCGACGCTCTCGGGGAGCGTGCTGACGAGTTCCGGCGACATGAGGACGGACACGTCCACCCCGCGATCCAACGCGCGTTCGAGGTGCTCGGTAACGGTATCGCCGATATTTCCGATATCGAACGTCGGCGAGACGCGCCCGGCGACCATGTCGATGCGACGCTCCGCGGCGTCCAACCGCTCGATGAGCAGTTCGAGCGAGTCGTCCGCGCCGACCGCCGCCGTCCAGAACCCCTCCTCGATGGGTGGCTCAACGGCGTCCAGTTCGGTGCTCAACTCGTCGACGATATCTTCGTACTGGTTCGCCTTGGCGTTCAGTTCGTCCAGCTTGTCGTCCAGCAGTCGGTCGAGTGCGGTGCTGGGTTCGACCGCGACGTACTTCTTCGGACGGCTCGCGCTCTGACTCCGGACGAGATTGTGCGTCTCCAAACTGTTGAGAACGTCGTAAATCCGCCCCATCGGAACGTCGCTCACACGGGAGAGGTCCTTCGCCGTCGTCGGGCCGGTGTTCAACAGCGCCCGGTACGCGCGAGCTTCGTATTCGGAGAGACCCAAATCGCGGAGATTTGCCATATCTGGTGACATTAGGGCGACAGTATAAAAACGCTACGTGCGTTTTCCGGACGTTCGACCGAATGCCCGCTTATTTTCTCACGATCAGTTCAGAAGAAACTCGCCGCAAGTTCACTCAACTCCGCGGGCGACGTCGCCGCGTCCGAGACCGTTTCGCCATCGACGAGGCGGGCGGTGCCCCGCTCGTACTCGCCGTCGGGGGCGAGCACGACCACCTTCTCGTGGTCGGCGAGACGAAGCGCGGCGCGATGCAGGTTCGAACCCGGTTCGGTGGCGACGACGACTCGCAGGGGCGGACGACACAGCCGAGACGCGGCGGTTGCGTAGCCAGCCACCTGCACGCCGATTCTGTCCGCCGCACCGGCGAACGCGCCGATGGCGTCCCGTGCCGCGTCTTCGTACGCTTCCTCGCCCGTCAGCATGGCCAAATCGACCAGCGCGTCCGCGATTGCGGCGTTGTCGTCCACGGGGCGGAGCGACCGGTCGAGCAGGCCCGGTCCCTCCTCCGGCCCGTCGATGAACGCGCCGTCGTCCGTCTGTAGCGTGTCGATGGCGTGGTCGGCGACGGAGCGGGCAATGTCGAGATAGCCCTCCTCATCCCCGAGCACTTGCGCGGCGGTGACGAACGCTCGAATCACGGTGGCTTGGTCGGCGAGCAGGCCCCGCTCGCCCTCCTCGTCGCCGTCGCGGTAGTGGACGACCGCGCCGTCCTCGACGTACGATGCGAGGAAATCGAGGGTCCGCTCGGCGTAGCGGCGGGCGTGTTCGTCGTCCGTATAGGCGGTGTAGGTGAGCAGGGCGTCGGCGGCGAGCGCGTTCCGGTCGGCGAAGGCCGTGAAATCGACCGCCGGGGCTTCCCGGCTCTCGCGGTCGCTCACGTCGCCCTCGTAGTAGCCGTCGCCGGGTCGCTGGCTGCCGCCGAAGGCGTCGCCCTCCCAGAGCGTCGTCGTCAGGTACTCGACGGTCTTCGCGGCGGGGTCGCGGTAGCGTTCCTCGCCCGTGTACAGGTAGGCGTTCGCGTAGGCGCGCAACAGCGCGGCGTTCACGTCGAGCATCTTCTCGCGGTGAACGTCGTTCCACTCGCGGGTTCCGGCGTATCGGAAGAAGCCGCCCTCGTAGTCGTCGTAGAGGTTCGCCGTGATGGGCGAGAGCGTGGCGAGCGCTCGCTTCCGGTCCCGTTTCAGCGCGAACTCGACGGTCCGGGGAAGCGGAAACTTCGCGTCGTCTCCCCAACCGCCGTTGGTCGGGTCGAACCGGTCTTCCACCTGACCGACCAGCAGGCGCTCGATTTCGTCCGTGACCTCGCCCGCTGGGGGGTTCTGGTCGCGGACGGTTCGCGGGACTTGCGACGCCTCGCGTCCCTTGTGCTTCCAGAGGTCCCGTACCTGTCCGACGACCTGGCGCATGGTGTTCGCGTCGAGGAATGTCGCGCCGGTCAGGTGTTCGCCTTCGGGCGTGAGGAACACCGTCGTCGGGAAGCCGCCCATGTTGTATCGCTCCCTGACGCGCGGCTGACGGTCGATGTCGGCCCGAACCGGAATGAATGAGTCGTTGACGTTCGCCGCCAGCGTCGGCAGCGCGTAGGTCGTCTCGTCCATCTCGTGGCACCACGAACACCAGCGCGCCGACAGCGAGAGCAGGACGGGTTTGTCTTCCTCCCGCGCCTCCTCGAACGCCGCGTCACCCCACTCGCGCCACTCGACTTTCGTCCGTTCCGCAGAGTCGTCCATGGCGAGGCTTGGCGTCGAACGACGGAAGTGGTTTCGGAATCGGCATGCCGACGGAAGGGGACAAACTGCCGCAAATCGATAGCCGTCCGGCCAACGGGACGCGCGGTGGTCGCGGCGCGTTCGATATGAACGCGCCGCGACCACGCCCGGGGAAGGAACGGGGGCGCCGAGGATGGGCGGCCGTGCGGTTCCGGCCGCCCATCCACATGCGGTGCGGTCGTGGACCCTAGCAATCGTGGTGAAAACCGGTCGTCGTGTCGAAACCCTCGGCGGCGAACGGTCGAAAATGAACGATTTTCGGGATTCCACCGAGAAGACGAACAGCACGGATTCTCCGTTCGTGGGCAAAAACATGTAGAAACACGACATGTCGTTTCGAATATGAGTCCGAAAGCGAAACACCTGCTCGGCGCGTGCCTTCTCGTCGTCGGTGCCCTCCTCGTTCTCTCTCTGCACGTGTACCCGTTCCACTACGGTTTTACAGAAAGCGGCGTTCTCGCGGGACTGCTCTCGTCTGCCTCGCGCTGGTCGAAATCGTCCTCGACAACGCGTCGATCTGAGTTTCGAGGCGCCGACCACCGAGCGGTACGCTCAGATAGCCTCGCGCTCCGCGTCGATTCGCTCCGCGTACGCCGACGCGACGGTATCGAGAATCTCCTCACCGGCCTCCGTAGTCCCTTCGCGCGGGTCGCCGAGGACGCCGTTCTCGGTGATGGACTGAAACCCCTCGCTCAGCAACCGAGAGACGGAAATCTCCTCCTCGTGGCCGACTTCGAGTTCGTCGGTTCGGACCAGCCCCTCGTCTATCGCCAGTACCATCGCCGTCTCCGCGGCCCCCGCGTGAATCACGTCCTCTTGGTACTCCACGCCGCCCTTTCGGAGGCCCTCGTTCTGGAGTTCCATGAGGTCCGCGAGGTCAGCGAGCGCGATGACGTTCGCGTCGATGTCGCGGGCGACCTCCGGAGCGACGGTGTTGACGGGTGCGAAGTTGCCGCCGTGAGTCGGAACGAGGACGATGTGTTCGAAGCCGTGTTCGTCCAACGACTTGCAGTACGCGCGAATCAAGTCCATGAGCACCGCCGCGGGAATCGTTATCGTTCCTGGGAACTCCATGTGATGCCCCGAACAGCCGGGACGAACAGTCGGTGCGGCCAGCGCGTCGCCGAGTTTCTCCGCGATTCGTTTCGCCAGTTCGTCGCCCGCCAGCGTGTCCATTATCAGCGGGAGATGCGGACCGTGTTGTTCGACCGACCCGACCGCTACGATAACGGTCCGTCTTCCATCGTCGAGGGCGGCTTCGACTTCCGGCCAGCTGTGCTCCGCGAGTTCGGTGTTCGAATTCGTCGTCATGTCTGTTACGGTGTGTGAGTGTCGCAATCGAACGGGCAGAAATCACCCGGTAGCTGTGAAGATGAACCGAAAAAGAATCGACGTTCGCGTCGGCGCTCAGTCGTGAATCTCGACGGATTCGAGAACCACGTCGTCGAGCGGTTTGTCCTGCGGGTTCGTATCAACGTTGCCGATCTCTTCGACGACGTCCATGCCGTCGATGACCTCGCCGAACACGGCGTGGCGGTTGTCGAGGTGCGGTTGAGCGTCGAGCGTGATGAAGAACTGCGAACCGTTGGTGTTCGGGCCGGAGTTCGCCATCGAGAGGATGCCCGGACCGTCGTGGGAGAGTTCGGGGTGGAACTCGTCGTCGAACTGGTAGCCGGGACCGCCGCGGCCGGTTCCGGTCGGGTCGCCGCCCTGAATCATGAAGCCGTCGATGACGCGGTGGAAGAGTACGTCGTCGTAGAGCGGTTGGTCGGTCATTCGGTCGCCCGACTGCGGGTCCGTCCATTCGCGCTCGCCGGTCGCCAGACCGACGAAGTTTCCGACGGTTCGGGGTGCGCGTTCGTCGAACAGTCGAACCTCGATGTCGCCGTGATTCGTGTGAAGCGTGGCCGTTAGGTCGTCTGCCATGTCCGAACGGTCGGCCTCCAAGGAAAAAAGACGTTCTATCTATCGACCGGCCGTCGTGTACAGCAGGGGCGCGATGACCAGCAACACGACGCCGAGATAGGCGTACGTGGCCGGTGCCCCCATCGACACGATGAGGAGGAACAGAATGCCGAACAGAATCGAGTTCAGCGAGAGTACTTTCCGTGACTTCAGCGGAATCGAAGCCACGAGCGAAACCGCGAACAGCGCGAAAATCGCGTCTCCGACGTTGATTTTGAGAAGGAAGTCGTCGACGAGCGGTAATGGGACGAACTCGAACATTCCTGTCCGAAAGTCGGTGTGAGTTCTCCTTTAAACTTCCGCTATGCCCCGCTCGAACCGGTCAACTCCAGCGGTCTGATCCAGACGTACCAGATTACGACGGCGGCCGAGAGATAACCGGTGTAGAAGATCACGGACCCGAGTAGACCGTATCCGCTCTGGGTCAGGACGTATTTCAGCATGCCCGGCACGATGACGCCGAGCGCCATCGCCAGGCCGAACCGAACCTTCTTCGCGGCGTTCCCTGTGCTCATACCACCGGCTTCGTACTCCACTTGCGTGAATCGCACGGTTTTGCCCGCCGAGAGGTAAGCGACTGCACACGAGTCACTTGTCGATGTCGTCCGGGAGATGGACTGAAAGAGGAACGGTTTACCGCGCTCGCACCGTCACCTCGACCGGATTTGCCGGGTGCAAGGTGACGAGCGGAACGAGGTCCAACGGCGCGGTGGAAACGAGGTCGAACTCGAATCGCGTGCCGAGCGTCGCCAGCACGAGTTTCGCCTCGCGCATGGCGAAGCCGTCGCCGATACACTTGCGCGGGCCGCCGCCGAACGGGAAGTAAGCGAACGGCGGGAGGTCGCGGCGGAACTCGTCCGTCCAACGCTCGGGGCGGAATTCCCACGAGTCGGAGAAAAACCGCTCGTCGTGGTGGACGACCCACTGCGGCGTGGAGACGATGGTGTCCGCCGGGACGTGGAATCCGGCGAGTTCGTCCGCCGCTGCCGCCTGCCGATAGACGACGTAGGCGGGCGGATACAGTCGCATCGTCTCCGTCACGATGTTGTCGAGGTAATCGAGGTCCGCGAGGTCGGCGACCGTCGGCGTCCCCTCCACCACCGAATCGAGTTCGTCGTGAAATCGCTCCGCGACCTCGGGGTGTTTCGAGAGCAGATACCACGCGTACGTGAGCGTCAAGGCCGTCGTGTCGTGGCCAGCGAGCAACATCGTCATCATCTCGTTGCGGACGCTCTCGTCGGAGAGCGCTCCATCGTCGCGTCGGTCGAGCAACACGCCGAGCAGGTCGTCCTCGTCGCCGGTGTACTCGTGTTGCCGTCGGATTTCTCGAAGGATTCGGTCCAATCTATCAACGGCGCGGCGATACCGCACGTTTCGCGGCGTCGGTATCTCCTCGGGGACGAATCCCTGCGGACCGGGTTGGAAGCGCTCGCCGACTTCCATCAGGGCTTCCCGAATCGCGCGTTCCATCCCGTCGATTCGAGCGCCGAGCAGGCTCTCGACGACGATTCTGAGGGTGAGTTCCGACATCTCGGCGTGGATGTCGGTGTGCTCACCGTCGGAAAACGAGTCGGCCAACTCGGTCGTATCGCGGACGATTATCTCCCCGTACTCGTCCAGTTTCTCGCCGTAGAAGGACGGTTGCATGGCCTTACGCTGACGCTGCCAGTGGTCGCCGTCGCTGGTCAGCAGACCGTCGCCGAGGAGACCACCGAGTCCCTCGTCGCCGCCCAGACTCGGCTTGCGGTAGTTCGCGGCGTTCGTCACGAGGACGCGTCGGATGGCCGCCGGGTCGGTCACCTGGTAGACCTCCGTCCCGTACACGTCGATGCGGGCCACGTCGCCGTACTCGCGTGCGACGCGCTCCATGAACCCCAGCGGGTCGTCCGCGTACTGCAGGCTCGACCCCAGAAACGGTACCCCCTCCGGTCCCGATGGTACCCGGTTCGCCATGGTTGTGATTGGGTCGCACGCGCTAAGAACCTGCGCCCGAACGAGTGGAAGAATTTTTACAAATTCTAGTGGAGAAGTTCGAACGGCGGGCGGACCTACTGTTGGAGAACGAGACGGTCGGGGACGTGACAGCGCGGCATGAACGGGAGCGGCGGAAGCGGGAACGGTAATTCGACTGACGGCGGTTTCTTCCGAGTTTTCGAAGAACGGACCGAGCGCCACAACCGATTTCAGTGACTCTCCCGACGAGAACCCATGGAGAACGAAGGGGCGGAAACCGACTATCCGAATTGGCGCGGACTTGCGAAACACCTGCTGACGGGGGTGGCGGTCATCTCGTTCGTCTGGGTGGTACGGAAAGTGCAGAAGAGCCGAAGCAGTTGCTGACGGTCGTAAAGTGGTGGAGAATCGAACCGCGAGAGAGAACTCTCGAAGGCTCGTCGTCCCTCCAGAAATCACGAGTCCCGTTCACGGGTTCTCCGTCCAATGCTCAATCGATGGGACCTTTTATCTACCTGAGGTAGTGGGCACATGGCCCTGAAAAAGAGCCTTCTGAGCGGTTTCGTAGCATTCATCGTCGCAACAGCCGCCGCGCGTATCGTCGGCGGGAAAGAACTCGGGACGCGGATCGGCATCTTGACCGGGGTGTCAGTGGCCCTGAGCACGTGGGTATCCAGTCGTCGGAGTGCGGCGGAAACCGAACTCGAAGACGAAACGACGGCTGCGTAATCGGACAAGAGCGTGAAGTAGAAGATAAACCGTGTATTTTTGCACACGTCGATAGATCGAACGACCCGTCCGGTTTCGGGAAGGGGTTCACAGCGACCACCTCTGGCTATGGAAATCGCCAGAAGGCGTAGATAGCCGTCGGGAAACAAGTTCAACGTCACACGAAAAGCGGGTCGCTGTAGAATGTGAGTACCGTAAGATTAGTTGGCTGGGGAGGTTGCGCCCCGTTTTCGATCGGTCAAAGACCGAGTGAAATTGGGATGGGCCAACGCGGATTTGAACCGCGGACCTCCCGGTTATCAGCCGAGCGCTCAACCTAACTGAGCTATTGGCCCCGGTTGGACGCATTTACTCGTTGCCGGTTGTGAGTTTTAAGGGTTTCCTTTCTCCTCCGAGTCGTCATCGAAATCGATATCATAGGCGTCCGAATCTACCCGGTACGTGTCACCACTGGAGCCGTTCGAGGAGGTCGTGTTGCCCGAATTTCCGGTTCCGGTGACGTTGCCGCCGTTGGGGAAGCCGAAGGTGTAGACGTTGCCCGTGGCGAATCCGCCGGTCTGTTTGTCGAGGTAGGGCGTGATGACCCACTTTTTCGCCACCGTACGGAACACCGCACGCGTGGGCGGGAGCGCGAACAGGAACCCGAGCGTGTCCGTGATGAGGCCGGGCGTGAGCAGGAAGGCACCCGAGACGAGCAGGAAGCCGCCGTCGATGATTCGGTTCGTCGGGGCGTCCCCGCGTGCGAGGTCGGTTTGAATCCGTCTGATGGTGTGTCTCCCTTCGGCACGGACGAGCATCATGCCGATGAGGGCGGTCAGTACGACGAGCGCGACGGTGATCATCCAGCCGATCTGCGAGGCGACGAAGATGAGGAACAGCCCGTCGAGTAACGGTATCAACAGCAACAGCGCCAGCAACCGTTTCCACATGATTCGACGTAGTGGTTCAGGCTGTAAAACCCTTTACCTGCAGATATGTACTCGAAGAGGCGAACGTGAGGAAGGAAAAATCCCCTGCTGAAACGCCGATTGCGCCCACGACAATTGTTCTTTCGTTCAGTTCTGGACACCGCCCCCCGCTTTCCGTCCTGTAATCCCCGGAATCCTCCCGAACAACGCAAATCTGCTCGTGGATTTCCGAAATTCGAAATTCAGTTTCGTTCCTCGTAATGATTCGTGGGGCTTATTACGATGTACGAACTTCACACCGATAACAGCCATGAGTGAGGACACCGAGGACAGGACGATTTTGCTCATCGGAAGCGGACCCATCCAAATAGGGCAGGCAGCGGAGTTCGACTACTCCGGCGCACAGGCCTGCCGCGCGCTACAGGAAGAGGGGGCGCGAGTCGTTCTCGTGAACTCCAACCCGGCGACCATCATGACCGACCCGGAGATGGCCGACGAGGTGTACATCGAACCCATCACGACGGAAGCCATCGCCGAAATCATCCGGAAGGAGCGCCCGGACGGCGTTATCGCCGGACTGGGTGGACAGACGGGACTGAACGTCACCGCCGAACTCAGCGAGGAGGGCATCCTCGACGAGTACGACGTGGAGATAATGGGAACGCCCCTCGACACCATCTACGCCACCGAAGACCGCGACCTCTTCCGCGAGCGGATGCAGGACTTGGGCCAACCGATGCCGCGTTCGACGACCATCACGCTCGACGAGGGCGAATCGGTCACGGAGTTGGACGAGGACGCGCTGGGTGAACGAGTCGAGGAAGCAGTGGAAACGGTCGGCGGCCTCCCCGTCATCTCGCGGACGACCTACACCCTCGGCGGGTCCGGGTCCGGCGTCGTCCACGAGATGGACGAACTGAAAGAGCGCGTGCGGAAGGGGCTGCGCCTCTCGCGCAACAACGAGGTGCTCATCACGGAATCCATCGAGGGATGGGTCGAACTGGAGTACGAGGTGATGCGCGACGCCGACGACTCGTGTATCATCATCTGCAACATGGAGAACCTCGACCCGATGGGGATTCACACGGGCGAGTCCACCGTCGTCACGCCCTCGCAGGTCATCCCCGACGAGGGACACCAAGAGATGCGCGACGTGGCCCTCGAAGTCATCCGCGATTTGGGGATTCAGGGCGGGTGTAATATCCAGTTCGCGTGGCACGACGACGGCACGCCCGGCGGCGAGTACCGCGTCGTCGAAGTGAACCCGCGCGTCTCGCGTTCCTCGGCGCTGGCCTCCAAGGCGACGGGCTACCCCATCGCCCGCGTCACGGCGAAGGTCGCGCTCGGTAAGCGCCTGCACGAAATCGAGAACGAGATCACGGGCGAAACCACGGCGGCGTTCGAACCCGCCATCGACTACGTGGTGACGAAGGTTCCGCGCTGGCCCAAGGACAAGTTCGACGACGTGGACTTCGAACTCAGCACCGCGATGAAATCGACCGGCGAAGCGATGGCCATCGGGCGCACCTTCGAGGAGAGCCTCCTCAAAGCCCTCCGCAGTTCCGAGTACGAACCCGACGCGGAGTGGGACGAAATTTCCGACGACGAACTCGAAACCCACTATCTCGAACGGCCGAGCCCCGACCGCCCGTACGCCATGTTCGAGGCGTTCGAGCGCGGCTACACCGCCGAACAGGTCGCAGACCTGACCGGCATCGAATCGTGGTACGTCGAGCGCTACGGCCGCATCGCGGAATCGGTCGAGGCCGCACAGGACGGCGAGTTCGCCCCGGCGGCCGAGAAAGGGTTCACGAACCAGGAGGTCGCAGCGATGGCCGGTGCCGACGTCGGGTCGGTCGAGACGGCCGCACCCGAGCGCTCGTTCAAGCAGGTCGATACCTGTGCGGGCGAGTTCGCCGCCTCGACGCCGTACTACTACTCCGCGCGGTCCGCCCGCGAGACGAACGTGTTCGGCAACGACGAACTGCAGGTGAATCCCGACGTGGAGAGCGTCGTGGTCGTCGGCGGCGGCCCGATTCGCATCGGGCAGGGCGTCGAGTTCGACTACTGTTCGGTCCACGCGGTCCGCGCGCTCCGCGAGATGGGCATCGAGGCCCACGTCGTGAACAACAATCCGGAGACGGTTTCGACGGACTACGACACCTCCGACGGCCTGTTCTTCGAACCGATAACGGCGGAAGAGGTCGCCGACGTCATCGAGGCGACGAACGCCGACGGCGTGATGGTCCAGTTCGGCGGTCAGACCTCGGTCGATATCGGTCACCCGCTGGAGGAAGAACTCGAACGCCGGGACCTCGACTGCAAGGTCCTCGGCACCACGGTGGATGCCATGGACCTCGCGGAGGACCGCGACCGCTTCAACCGCCTGATGGACGACTTGGGAATCGAACAGCCGACCGGCGGGAGCGCGACGAGCGAGGAGGAAGCCCTCGAACTCGCGCACGACATCGGCTACCCCGTCCTCGTGCGTCCGTCCTACGTCCTCGGTGGCCGCGCGATGGACATCGTGTACGACGACGACGAACTCACGGAGTACATCGAGGAGGCGGTCCGCGTCTCGCCCGACAAACCCATCCTCGTGGACGAGTTCCTCGCCGACGCGGTGGAACTGGATGTGGACGCCGTTTCCGACGGCGAGAATATCGTCATCGGCGGCATCATGGAGCACGTCGAGAGCGCGGGCGTCCACTCGGGCGACTCGGCCTGCATGATTCCGACTCGCTCGCTGTCCGAGGAGACGCTCTCTCGCGTCCGTGACGTGACTGAAGACATCGCCCGCGCCCTCGATACGGTCGGGCTGCTCAACGTCCAGTTGGCCGTTCAGGACGGAACGGTCTACGTCCTCGAAGCCAACCCGCGTTCCTCGCGGACGGTACCGTTCGTCTCGAAGGCGACGGGCGTCCCGATAGCGAAACTCGCGGCGAAGGTGATGGCCGGGGAGACGCTTGCTGACCTCGATGCCGCCGAACAGATTCCCGAGCAGACGAGCGTGAAAGAGGTCGTCCTCCCGTTCGACCGCCTCTCCGGGTCCGACCCGCGCCTCGGCCCGGAGATGAAATCGACGGGTGAAGTGATGGGCACCGCCGACTCGTTCGGCAAGGCCTACGAGAAGGCCCAATCCGCCGCCTCGAACGCGCTTCCGACGGAGGGCGTTGCGGTCGTCGAACTCGACGTGGACGGCTTCGGCGACTACTACGAACTCGCCGAGTTCGAGGACACCGCGAAGGCGGTCCGGGAAGGCAAAATCGACCTCCTCGTGAGCGACGACCGCGAGGCATTGGAGATGGCTGTCGAGGAGGATATCACGTACTTCACGACCGCCGCCAGCGCGACGGCGGCGGTCGAAGCGCTCGGCGCGCGCGACGAACCGATTTGCGTGCAGTCGGTCGGCGACAGGCCGAAGGTCGAGCGCGAGTGGGGTCGCTAACCGCTCGACGTTCGACTCAGGCCGGCTGTAGGTAGAACTCGTTTTTCGACCACAGGTTGCGGCTCGAATCCCCGTTCGAGAACTGCGCTTTCACTTCGTTCCCGGAGATAGTTCGTTTTCCCATCGACGATGAGTCGTAGTGGTTCATCGACGCCGCGCTCGACGGCTGGAAGCCGATGAAGTTCTCGCGGGTGTCATCGTCCCATGCGGAGTTGAGCTTCAACTGCCACTGGTTGTACTCGCTGGTCGGCGAGGACTCGTCCACGACCTCGACGTTCGGTTGGGAGTACGACCAGCTTATACCCGCCGTAACCGACGCCGTCATCCAACCGGCGCTCACACTGAGCGAATAGCTGGTCGACGACGACCCGCCTTGGGTTCCGTACGGTTTCCACTGCCCGTAGTCCACGTCGGTGTTACCCATCTCGCTCTGGTTCCAGCGGTGGAATACGCGACCCCATTCGTTCTTGTAATCGGACCCGTACTTGGACGTGCCGGGTTCGTAACCCGCCGGGGAGTGGAGCGCGTGGACATCGCCCTCGGAACTGCCGAGCGTGTCAATGAACCAGTAGAACGTGGAACCGACCGTGCCGTACGGGTCTTCGAGGTATTCGAGCTTCTGTGAGAACACCTGCTCCATGTTGTTCGTATCGGAGACCATCCCACCAGCCATCGTGGTAACCTGCTCGGATGTTTCGATGGCCGAGGAGATGTCCGCGACGTGACTGTCGAATTGGTCGTGAATCTGGGCTTCAGCGCGTCCCGACTCCGCCTGTGGCTCCGTCATGTCCTCACCGGCGATGCCGACGTAAGAGCGCCCGACACCGTTCGCGTCGAAGCCGTAGGCGTACGCCACGACCTCGCCGGAACTCGTCACCTGCTCGCTCGCCGGGATGGCTGCGGGGGCGCGACCGTTTTTCCGTTCGAAATCGCGGGCGGCCTGCCGTCGAACTGCTCGTCGCCGTTCGTTGGAGATGGCCGCGCCTCCCGACGCCTTCGCCGTGTAAACCGCGCTTCCCTGTGGTTGCTTCTGGTTCAGTTCCGCACTGGCAAGACCGGTCCCACCGACGATGCTCGTCAGTCCGAGCGCGCCGGTTTTGAGAATTGCCCGCCTGTCAGGTTGCGTTCCGTCCGTATCTCCGTTGTAGCTTCTCTTCATAGCTGCAGATTATTTAATAGAGTGCAATAATAAATAATTAATCTAGACCTTAGTAAATTTATTATTTTATTACTTATGCAAATATATGGGTAGAGACGTGTAGCGATCCCGGTGAGTCGGCACGACACCGTTGGCCGCGAGACCTTTCAGGGTTCTACGCCTACCCACGCTACAATGTCGAACGAAATCGAGCGACTGCTCGTCGCGGGTGCCAGCGGCGGAACGGGACGTGAACTTCTCCGGCGACTGCGCGATACGGATATCACCGTCAGGGCGATGACTCGCTCGCGCGAGAAGGAGCGAACGCTGTCGGAAGACGGTGCGGACGAGGTTATCGTCGGCGACCTGCTGGACCCGGCGGACGCCTCCCGCGCCGTCGCCGACTGCAACGGCGTCCTCTGTGCTGTCGGGTCATCGCCGGGATTGCACGCTCTGATGGGCGACCTCGTGGACGGGACGGGCGTCGAGAACCTCGTCCATGCGGCCGTCGCCGCCGACGTCGAGCACTTCGTCTTCGAGAGTTCCATCGGCGTCGGCGACTCCCGTGAAGGGATTCCCGCCCCGTTTCGATTCCTCCTCTGGCGCGTCCTCAACGCGAAAAATCACGCCGAATCCGTGCTTCGGACCTCGGGTGTTCCGTACACCATCATCCGCCCCGGCGGACTGACGAACGCGCCCGCGACCGGTGACGTGTTGGTCGGCGAGGGCGGCGAAACCGTCTCCGGGTCCATCCCGCGTGCGGACGTCGCTCGACTGATGCTCGCCTCACTCTTTACGCCAGAAGCCGAGAACCGGACGTTCGAAGTCGTCAGTCGGGACGGCCACCGCGGAACGTCGCGGGGGCTGGTCGAACTCGATTGGAACGTCCCGGGCGAGAAAGGAATCGAAATCGAGGAATAATCGGAAAACGGTACGTCGCGTTACCGCCGATAATCAGCGGTCGGTGAGTGGAGTCGGAGTCTTAGTCCGCGGCGACGAGTCGCCGTCGAGGTGCCATCGAGAGAACGTCGTCGAAGAATCCGAGGGTGTCGTTCGGTCCGGGGTTGGCTTCGGGGTGGTACTGGCGCGTCAGGATATCGAGATCGTCGCTCTCCAATCCTTCCGGCGTGTCGTCGTTGACGTTGATCTGCGTGACTTCGAGGTCGCCGGGGTCGGCGACGGTGTAGCCGTGGTTCTGCGTCGTCATGACGACCTGTCCAGATTCGAGGTCGCGGACGGGCTGGTTGACGCCGCGGTGACCGAAGTCCATCTTCTCGGTCGTGCCGCCGAGCGCGCGGGCGATGATCTGCTGTCCGAGGCAGATGCCCGCGAGCGGCAGTTCGCCGACGAACGTCTCGACCAGTTTCTGGGCCGCTTCGAAGTTCGCAGGGTCGCCCGGACCGTTCGAAACGAAGAGCACGTCGGCATCGACGCCCTCCACGTCGGCCGCGGTCGCGTCGTGCGGGAGGACGTGGACGTCCGCACCGCGTTCGACCAGCGAGTCGATGATGCTCCCCTTCGCGCCGCAGTCGATGAGCGCGACGGTCGTGTCGGTCTCGTCACCGTCACCGGGGTGAATCTCGTGTTCGGAGACGCTGACCTGCTCGCCGATGTCGTCGTGGTCGCTCATGCCCGGACAGCGTTCGAGTTCCGCGAGCGCGTCCTCGGGCGTGGCGTTCTCGCCGACCGCGATACCGCACTTCATCGCACCCTGCTCTCGAATCCCGCCGACGAGGTCGCGGGTGTCGAGGTGGTCCACCGCGGGAACGCCCTCGGCTTCGAGCCACTCGGCGACGTCTTCGGTCAGTTCACGCGCGACGACGGCGCGCGGGTGTACTCGGTCGCTCTCGAAGCGCTCCTCTCGGACGCCGTAGTTCCCGATGAGGGGGTACGAGAACGTGAGTACCTGTTCTTCGTAGGACGGATCGGTGAGGCTCTCCTCGTAACCCGTGTATGCTGTTGTAAAAACCAGTTCTCCGCAAGCCGTTCCCGGAGAACGGCCACGGGCTTCCACCACATGGCCACCCTCCAGCGCGACGTAGGCACCCGGCATTACGAGATTCATATGCAATCCGGGCCTATAAACCTTGCTTTCGAAGCATTGTTACGAAATTCGTAATCGTCAAGTAGCGTGCACCACTACCTGCAAATCTCCATGGACGCACTCGACCGACAGATACTGAATCTCCTCCGGCGAGACGCCCGCACACCGTACACAGAGATAGCCGAAGCGGTCGGAACGTCGGAAGGGACCGTTCGAAATCGAGTCGAACGCATGACCGAGGACGGCGTTATCGAGCGGTTCACGGTTACGACCCACACGGGGAACGTGAAAGCGATGATAGAAATCGGCGTGGACGTGGCCGTCGACACGACGAGGATGTCCGACACGCTCGCGGAGTGGGAACAGGTCGATTTCGTCTGGCAGGTCAGCGGCGAGGACGACATCGTGCTCGTCGTGGACGCCTCCGACACGCAAGGCGTGAACCAACTCATAACCCGCGCGCGGGAGTTGGAGGAAGTTGTGAGTACGAAGACTCGATTGATTTTGGACGAGCGACTCGGCTAGTCTTCCGGTTTCGGCGGTTCGCCGACGCCGGGTGACTCCTCCGCCGGGCGGTGGAGGTTGTCCTTCCCTTCGTGTACCTTCTGATACCCGCGACGGACCAGTTGGTCGAACGTTCCCCGCTCGACTCGCGGTTCGACGCGGCCGTCCCGAATCGCGCTGACGACGCTCTCGGGCGTCAAGACGTCCGCATCGACCATCGTGTACGCGCGCCCGACTTCGACCGGGTAGTGGGCGTCGCTGCCGCCGACCAGCGGCAGGTCGTAGCTCTCCGCCAGTTCCCGCGCCCACTCCTCGGTTCGCGGGTGTTTGCCGTTGATTTCGATGGCGTCGAAGTCGGCGTCCACTTCGCGCACGGTGCTGTTCCGGTACGGATGGGCGACGATGGCGGCACAGCCTCGTTCGTGGGCGAGGGCGACGGTTTCCTTCGGCGTGAGCGTCCCGGGTTCGGTGCGCGTCGGCGGGTCGGGACCGACGACGAGGACGTGGCCTTTCGTCGTGGAGATTTCGATACCCGGTATCGTCTTCACGACGCGTCCGACGAACGGGTGATAGTAATCGTGGTTCGTCAACGCCACGCCGTCCAGTCCGCGGTAGCGCGCGCCGAGTTCGAGGAGTCTGACTCCCAGCGGGTCGAACAGCGCGGCGGCGCGTTCACGGCCGTGGAAGAATCGCGTGTGAGCGTGAAGGTCGAGGGCGAACACGTCCGTAGCTATACCGCCGATAGCTCTTTGGTTTTTCCGCCGGTCAGTCAGTGCATGAAAGCCGACGAGGAGGGTGCGGTGGACGACCTCGTGGCGAACGAGGACGCCATCGAGTACGAGCGCGTCGTCGTGTTGAACCCCGTCAGCGGTAACGCGAACCACCGCGAGCAGGTCCAGCGCCTCGCGACGGAGTACGACTGTACCGTCCTCGAAACACAGGGCGAGGGGGACGCTCGCGAGTTCGCGCGCCACGCCGCGGAGAACGGTGCCGCCGTGGTCGCGGCCGCGGGCGGCGACGGGACGATACACGAAGTCGTCCGCGGATTGGACGACGCCGACGCGCTGGACGCCGTGACGTTCGCCGTGATTCCGGCCGGAACGGGGAACAACTTCGCCGGAAACGTCGGCGTCACCGGAATCGAACACGCCTTCGAGGTCCTCGACGCGGGCGAACGGCGGCGAATCGACCTCGGCACCACGAACGGACGGCCCTTCGTCAACTCGTGTGTCGGGGGGCTGACCGCGGACGCGAGCCACCAAACCGACCCGGAGCAGAAGGCGCGCCTCGGCGTGCTGGCATACGTCGTGAACACCCTTCGGTTGATGACCGACTACGAGGGGCTTCCGCTCACGATAGCGGCGTCCGACGAGGGCGACGTGACGTGGTCCGGCGACGCGGTGTTCGTCCTCGTCGGCAACGGGCGACGGTTCCCGGCGAAGGGCCGGACGCAGGCGAACATGGAGGACGGTCTGCTGGACGTGACCGTCATCGAGAAGACCCCCACCGCGAACCTGCTTCAGGAGGCGACGATGCGACGCCTGTTCGGCAGCGAAACGGAGAACGTGACCCACCTCAAGACGCCCGCGCTGGAGATAGCGGTCGAACAGGATTCGCCCGTCGAATTCAGTCTGGACGGCGAGAAGGGCGAATGGGACGGATTGACGCTCGGCGTTCGACCCCGCACGATGGAACTCTGTGTCGGCGAAGAGTACGAGCGATATCCCGAGAATTCCGGCGAGTGAGCGGCGATTCGTTCGGGTGACGGATCGGTCGAGGTCCCCTGACCGCACCACAGAGGCGTTCGACGGATTCTCACGGAGCGCAGTCGTGTAATAACGTTTACCCCGCGTGCGCACCAGCGTTCACGTATGGCAATCACCGCCCGCGACCTGATGACGAACGACGTGGAAACCGTCGCACCGGACGACGAAATCGGCGAAGTGCTGACGCGTCTCGCACGGGTTCAGTTCAACGGCTTCCCCGTCACCGAGGACGGGGAAGTCGTCGGCATCGTCACCCAACACGACCTCGTACACATGTTTCAGCCGAGCGACCGAACGCTGTGGATTCCCATCGGTTTTCCCCCGTTCCTCGAAAGCCTCGAATACGGCTTCGACCTCTCGTGGGACGAACTGGACACCAGTCTCGACCTCGCGAAAAACGCCGGAAAGCCGATTCGAAGCGTCATGACCGAGGACGTGGTGACGGTGACGCCCGACGACGACATCGACCACATCCTCGACCTGCTCGTCGATACCGAACGGGACATCAACCGCCTCCCGGTGGTCGAGGACGGGAGCCTCGTCGGCATAATCGCTCGACAGGACGTGCTGCGAGCGCTTCGGGACGAGCGCCGAGAGGAGTAAGGAGTCGAACGCGGGGAGTCCGACCGGCATCGTGAATCCGCGACCGAACCCGGCATTCGAGGGGGGTTTTCGAAAGCTACTCCCCCTCACGGAAGAGACCTCGTAGAGTGAGCCGGTATCGAAACCTTCTGTTGTTCATCATCCTCGCCGCGTTCTGGGGGTCCGCGTTCATGGCCATCCGGGCCGGACTGGAGTTCATCCCCCCGGTGTTGTTCGCGGCGATTCGCTACGACGTGGCGGGCGTCCTGATGCTCGCCTACGCCATCTACGTCACCGACCGGTGGCGCCCGCGGACGAGCGGCGAGTGGAAACTCGTCCTCGTCGGCGGCGCGCTCATGATCGCGGCCTACCACGCGTTCCTATTCGTCGGCGAACAGGATACGCCGAGCGCGGCGGCGGCCGTCATCGTCAGCCTCAGTCCCATCCTCACGACCGGTTTCGCGCGGGTGTTCCTCCCGAGCGAGCGACTCACCCCCGCCGGAATCGCGGGGCTGCTCCTCGGGTTCGTCGGCGTCGCCGTCCTGAGTTTCGCCAACGCAGGGTCGAGCGAGTCGCTGACGACGAGCATCGTCCCCCAGATTCTCGTCTTCCTCGCCGCGTTCTCCTTCGCACTCGGAAGCGTGCTGACCCAGCGTATCGAGGCCGAACTCCCCATCGAAACGATGGAGGCGTGGTCGATGCTCCTCGGCGCGCTCATGATGCACGGCATCAGCATCGCCCGACCGAGCGAATCCGTCTCGGCCATCGAGGTGACGCCGGAGGCAATCGCCGCCGTCGCCTACCTCTCTATCTTCGCCAGCGCCGTCGGGTTCCTCATCTACTTCGACCTGCTCGACCGCCTCGGGGCGGTCGAGATCAACCTCGTCTCCTACGTCGCGCCGGTGTTCGCCGCGATTACGGGCTGGTTCTTCCTGCAGGAACCGGTGACGCCGCTGACCGTTGCTGGGTTCTGTATCGTCTTCACCGGCTTTTGCCTGCTGAAGCGGCGCGCGATTTCGCGCGAACTGCCGCGGATAACCGGCGCGTTCTCGTCCGGCCGCTGAAAAATCGCGTCTCGAAACTCAGGCGAATCCGAGGAGGACGCCTTCGCCGTCGGTGCCACCGATGTCGGGAAGCGTCGCTCGCTCGGGGTGGGGCATCATGACCGCGACGGAATCCGACTCGCCGACGATTCCGGCCACGTTGCCCTTCGACCCGTTGGGATTCGTTCCGTCGGCCACTACGCCGTTCTCGTCGCAGTAGCGGAAGAGAATCCGGTCGTCCGCGTCGAGTTCGTCGTACTTCTCGTCGGTGATTTCGAATCGACCCTCGCCGTGCGCGATGGGGACTTCAATAACCTGCCCCTCCTCGTAGGCCGCGGTCCACGGCGTGTCGGCGTTTTCGACCCGGAGATAGACGTGTTCGCACTGGAAGCGCGCGCTCCGGTTGGTCGTGAACGCGCCCGGCGTCAGGCCGGATTCACAGCCGATTTGTGCGCCGTTGCAGACGCCGAGGACGGGAACGCCCGACTCTGCCGCCTCGCGGACCTGCGCCATGATGGGCGAGTTGGCGGCGATGGCCCCCGCACGGAGGTAATCGCCGTACGAGAATCCGCCCGGCAACATCACGCCGGTCGTGTCCTCGGGCAGGTCGTCCTCGTGCCAGACGAGTTCGGCGTCGATTCCGAGGTGGGAGAGCGCGCGCACCGCGTCGCGGTCGCAGTTGCTCCCGCCGAACTGGACGATTGCGACCGTCATCGCTCCTCGACCGCGACCGTGTAGTCGTGAATCGTCGGATTGGCGAGCAGGCGCTCTGCCATCTCACCGGCGCGCTCCTCCGCGTCCGCGGACGACTCGGCGTCGAGGTCGATTTCGAACACGTCCGCAGAGCGGAGCGAGTCCAGTTCGAAGCCGAGTCGTTCGAGCGCGCCTCGCGTCGTTTCGGCCTCCGGGTCGAGGACGCCCCCTTTCAACCGAACCGTCACCGTCGCGGTGTAAGCAGTCATCGGTTGACCGTGCGCGTCCGTGTTCAAAAGCTCTTTTGGAACGAAGTCGTTGTGCACGTTCGTGTGGTTCTAACGGGGGAGCGTCACCCCACGACCAGCGGCCGACGCCGTTCGTCCTCGTTTTCGCTCCGCCTGTTTCGGTTCACGCCGTGGTTGTCGCCGGGCGGTATTCGAGTAGGCACACCCTGCTACTTGTCAACGCGGACGGGAAATTTTGCACCGTCACAAACGCTTTTGCCACCCTGACCCGATACGTTTCTTCCATGGCCGTACCTCGTAACCGGCAGGTGAAGCGATGAACCACCGAGAGCTGACCGAAATCACCGTCGTCGGGGACGACGATACCGGACTCGTCGCCCGCGTCACGACCCTCCTCTTCGAGCGCGGAATCAACATCGAGGACGTGGACCAAGCCGTCCGCGAAGGCGTCTTCCGCATGACGATACTCGTCGAGACGAGCGAGATGTCCGTGAGCAAGCACCGACTCCGGCGCGACCTCGCCGAACTCGGCGACGACCTCAACGTGGACGTTCGCGTCCGCTTCCCGTCGGAGCGCGACTCACGACAGGTCGCCGTGCTCGTCACCAAGGAGTCACACTGTCTCCGGCGACTCCTCGATGAGCGCAACGAATTCGACGCCGAAATCGGGGTCGTCATCGGGAACCACGACGACCTCGAACCGGTTGCGAAGGAACACGGCATCCCGTTCCACGACGTCGGCGACGAACGCGGCGTTCACGACGAGGAGCGACTCCTCTCTCTGTTGGACGACTACGATGTCGACCTCGTGGTCCTCGCGCGGTTCATGCGCATCCTCAGCCCCAACGTCGTCTTCCGGTACGAGGGGCGTATCATCAACATCCACCCGAGCCTGCTTCCGGCCTTCCCCGGCGCGAAGGCGTACCGGCAAGCGAAGGAAGCGGGCGCGCGAATAGCGGGCGTCACCGCCCACTACGTGACGACCGACTTGGACCAAGGTCCCATTATCACCCAGCGGGCGTTCAACGTGCCGGACGGCGCGAGCGTCGATGAACTACGCGAGCGAGGCCAACCGCTCGAAGCCGACGCCCTGCTCGAAGCCGTGCGCCTGCACCTGAACGACGACGTGGAGATTCGCCGCGGCCGGACCGAACTCCGCGACGGCGGAGACGAAACCTACCACCTCGGCATGCCGGACGAACTCGACGACGTGACGCCCGACGGACCCGTCGATGGGACGATTACCGTGGGCAAGTCGGACGACTGACCTACTGATTGTAGTCCTCGGGGTCGAGTTTTCGCGCCAAGACGAAACAGGTGTCGCCACCTAAAACGTCGTTGACGGTCTGTCGCCAGAGAACGTCGAACCCCGCGTTTTCGAGTGTCGTGACGCTCTCGTCCGGGGACGGGACGCTCCAGTGCATCTCGACGCCGGTGCCGAGCCAATCGTCGTTGCTCCCTTCCCACGCCGTGGAACCGACCGTGAGCAGGAGGTGGCCACCCGGACGCAACAGGCGATAGAACTCGCTCGCCACGTCGGGATGCTCGTCGGTCGGCACGTGAATCACGGAGTGATACGCACAGATACCGTCGAACGCCTCGTCCGTCAGACCGAGCGCGGTCATATCGGCCTGGCAGAATTGCCCCTCGGGGACGTTCTCGCGGGCGCGGGCGACCTGTTCGCGGGAGAAATCGACGCCGACGAGGTTCGTGTGAGTCGCCAACAGTTCCGCGATGGGACGGCCCGCACCGCATCCGGCGTCGAGGACGCGGGCGTCGTCGGGGAGATGGCCGTGGAACTCCGCCAAGAGGGCGATGTCCTCGCTCTCCTCGTCGCTGCCGTTTCGCTCGGCGAGGTAGTCATCCGCGATTCGGTCGTAGGCGCGACGAACGTCGTTTCTCTCGTGGGGCATGGGTCGGAACGGTGAAACCGTACTGTCGTTCCATGGTTCGGTCTCGTATAAAAAGGTTCGCCGACGGCGTTCGTGCCGTCGTTTCGAAAGTCCGCGTTACAGGTTCTTGATGGCCATCACCGCGTCCTCCAGCGACGGCGCGTCGAACAGGTCCCTATCGACGTAGGCGTTCGTTCCCGCGGTGTAGAGGTCTCGGGCGGCGGTGATAACGCCGTCCGGGAGGGGTTGCGGTTCGACCGAGCACAGCGATTTCCAGTCGGCCACGTCGCGCTCTTTCGCCTCGACCTTGGCGTCTCGAACCGCGTCGACCCACTCGGTCTGCTCGCGCTTGTGGTACTGGCGGATTGACTCCTTGCTGACCTGCTGGCCGTGGAAGGTGAATCGGTTCTCGTCGAAGGTTCCAACCACGTCGGCGACGCGAATCTCGCCGTCGTAGTAGAGACACTCGATTTTGCCGTCCTCGTGGGTGAGGTCCGCTTTGGCAGCCTGCCGGGTAACGAAGTCGTTCACCTCGTGAGCGATTTGCTCCAGTTCGTCCACGTCGGCCTTTCCGGCGATTTCGTCGGCTTCGCTCCGCGAGAGGTATCGGTCGCTCTCCTCGAACTTGGTCGAAAACTCGACGGCGGGTTCTTCGAGTTGAACGGCCCCGTCGGGCCACTCCGGGAAGTCGAGCCCGTGGTCTTCCGGGTCGGTCCGTCGTCGAAGGCTCGACCCGACCGGTACGCTGTTGCGGAAGACGATTTCCAACGGGATGAGGTAGTTGTCGTCCGCGCCGCTATGAAAGAGGTCGTAGTCGTAGTCGCGCCCCTCGCGCGGCAGGTTCGGAACCTGCGTGAGGTCGATGGCCATCTCGGTCGGCGGTTCGGTGACGTCCGAGAGGGGGACGACCTCGTCGTCGGAAACGACGCCGCGGTAGTGGGTCGGGATACCTTCCTCTTCCAGTCGTTCGAAGTTGAACGCGCCCATCGTACAGAGGCTGGCACCCTTGTCGGGAATCGTATCGGGCATCTTGCCCCAATCGAACACCGAGTAGTCGTCCGTGAACACGAACGACCCGCGCCCGAGCGAGTCCGGCGTCGGTTCGCGTTCGACCCGGAACTCCTTCACACTCGTCATGGTGTTGGGTCGGCCGCCCCCCGACTAAGTAGTTTCCATCTTCGTGCTGAACTGCACCGACATGTGGCCGAAAGATGTACATATGTATGCGATACGGACTGCCGTGACCCGGCGATTTTTGGGGGTCCGACGGGATTGATGGGGCATGACTAACGTGCGCGCGGAGAGCAACGTACCTCGGGAGGGGTTTGGGTTCGAACACGTACCCGAAACCGACCAATCGTTCGAGAACGCGCTGGAACGGGCGCGAAACGGCGACCGACTGACGGTCGCCGACGGCGTGGAACTGCTGACGACCGGCACCGACCGTCCCGGCATCGACATCACCCGAAAGGAGCGCGTGCTGGAAGCCGCGGACCGACGGCGCGAGGAGGTCGTCGGGGACCGCGTGACCTTCGTCGCCAACCTGAACAACAACGTCACGACGGCGTGCAACACGGGGTGTCTCTTCTGTAACTTCAAGAACACCGCCCAGAACTTCGAGGTCGGTTCGGATGAGGAGCACGGCGGATTCACGAAAACGCCCGAGGAGTCACGCGAAATCGTCGCCGACGCGCGCGAACGAGGGATTTACGAAGTGACGTCCGTCAGCGGCCTGCATCCCGGAATGGCGCTGGACGACGACCACCTCGAACTCCTCGAAGCGAGCGAACGGGGCGACCTGAACTACAAATCGCCGGACGAGTACACGATCGACCCCGCGACGTACACCGAGCAGATACGCGCGATGAGCCTCCGCGGAATCCACGTCCACTCGATGACGCCCGAGGAGGCCTACCACGCTCGCCGCGGCACTGACTGGAGCTACGAGGACGTCTTTCGAAAGCTGAAGGCTGCCGGCCTCGACAGCGTTCCGGGCACCGCCGCGGAGATTCTGGTGGACGAGGTGCGCGGCGTCATCTGTCCCGGAAAAATCGGCACGGACGAGTGGATGGAGGCGATGGAGGCCGCCGCGAACGTCGGCCTCGACACCACGGCAACCATCATGTACGGCCACGTGGAAAACGAGATGCACCGCGTCCTCCATCTGGAACGACTCCGGGAGCTACAGGACCGAACCGGCGCGATAACGGAGTTCGTCCCGCTCTCGTTCGTCCACCAGAACACGCCGCTGTACGAGCGCGGCATGGTCGAAAACGGCGCGAGCACCCACGAGGACGAACTACTCATCGCCGTTTCCCGCCTGTTTCTGGATAACATCGACAACATCCAATCGTCGTGGGTGAAGTACGGCGACGAACAGGGGTTGAAGATGCTCTCGTGTGGCGCGAACGACTTCATGGGCACCATCCTCTCGGAGGAAATTACGAAGCGGGCGGGTGGGCAGTTCGGCGAGTTCCGCTCGTTCGAGGAGTACGTCGAAATGATAACCGCCATCGGCCGCGTCCCGGCGGAGCGTTCGACCGACTATCGCCAAATCCGTGAAATCGACCCCGACGACCCGCCGTTCGGCCCCACGCTCGGGCCGTGCGCCGACGGAACGCCGCTGCTCGACTGACGAACCGAGCGGGGTTCGGGTGCGGAGTACGACGGCGACGCGACCGTTCGGAAACGATGATTACCGGAAGCGACGATTACGGGTGGTCCATCGCGGAACGGTACCGTTCCCCGGCCTCGCCGTCGGCGTCGAGCGCCGCTCGAATCCGGTCTGAAACCCGACCTTCGTTCACGAACCGCTCGTAAACGGGGAGGCGCTCGCGGAGCGGAACGCCCGCCGATTCCGCGATGTCCTCCAGTTCACGTACGGCGGGCCACGCGTAGTCCGGGTTGATGTAGTCGTCCGTCACGGGCGAGACGCCGCCCAAATCGTCCACGCCGCAATCAAGCAGGTCGCGCGTCGGCGAGAGGTTCGGCGGCACCTGCACCGACACCTCGTCGGGAAGCGCCACCCGCGCCATCGCCACGACGCGGCGCATCGTCTCGACCGACGGCCGCTCGAAGCGGGACCGTTCGTTCGGCACCACGTTCTGGACGATGACCTCCTGTACGTGGTCGTATCGGTCGTGCAGTTCACGAATCGCCAGCAGGCTTTCCGCTCTGTCCCGCCAGTCCTCGCCGATACCGACGAGCAGTCCGGTCGTGAACGGCACGTCGAGTTCGCCCGCGTTCCGAATGGTGGCGAGGCGCTGGCCCGGACTCTTCCGCCGCGGCCCCGCGTGGGCGTCCACGTCCGCCGTCGTCTCCAGCATCACGCCCATGCTCGCGTTCACGTCCGCGACGAGTTCCATCTGGTCGCGCGTCTGGTCGCCCGGATTCGAGTGCGGGAGCAGTCCCTCCTCCAGCGCGATTTCACACACCTCGCGGAGGTACGAGTGAATCGAGTCGTGACCCCAGTCGGCCAACTGCTCGTGTACCCGCGTGTACCGCTCGTCGGGGTCGTCGCCGAAGGTGAACAGCGCCTCGGTACACCCCGAGTCAGCGCCCGTTCGAAGCATCTCCCGGACTTCCTCGGGAGACAACAGGGAGGCCTCGCCCGGCGCGTCGAAGTACGTGCAGTAGGTGCAGGTGTACCGACACGCCGTCGTCAGCGGAACGAAGACGTTCCTCGCGTAGGTCAGCGCGTCGGCGGGCGAGGCGTCCGCCGGGGTGACGGCGAGGAGTCGGTCCACGTCCGTTTCGTCGAAGCTGATGTCGATGTCGTACTCGTCGGCCCCCGGAATCATGATGTGGGCTACGGGACTGGGGGTAAAAGGGTTTGGAGCTTCGGGACGAGGCGTACGTCGGCGGCGCCGACGACTGCGAGGAGCTTCCGAACTGCCCCGCACCGCACGCCGGGTTCATCACCAAAGGCGACCACAACGGCGAGTACGACCAGGTCTACCGTGGTATCGGCGGGCCGATGAGCGGCCCTATCAAATCGTCGTAGATCGTCGGCAAGGCGAAGCTCAGAATTCCGTGGCTCGGTTGGGTTCAGCTGGCGCTCTGACGGGGCGCTTCGGCTTTTCTTCGCGGTTCACCGCGTGACCGACACCCGACCACCCGTCACGGAGAGCGAAAAGCCCGCGTCCAGCAGCCAATCGCGGGCGGTCCCCTCGCTGTGCAGCAACACCTCCGCGAGGTCCGCGGTCTCATCGACGTCCGTTGCGAGGCGGTGTGAGTCCAGTTCGGTGACCGACGCACCCACCTCCCGCGCGATTTCGCGGTGGTCGAGATACGATGTGCCGTGGTAATCCACCCGAAACTGGGGGTGGCGGGAAACGAGCGCGTTGGTTCCGCCGCCGCGACCCGGCGCGAGAACGACGTCGCCGTCGGCCGAAAAGAGCCGCTCCAGCGCCGTCGGCGTCGCCAACGCGAGGTCGGCCATCACGATTGCGGTGGGGTCGCCGTCGGCCAACACCCCGTTCACGGCGGGCGTCAACGGTCGTTCGTCCACCGCGAGCGGCGCGTCGATGTCGATGCGGCGGGTCGTGAGCACCTGCGGCTCCCGGCCGGTCGAACGAATCGTCGCACAAACGTCGTCGAGCATCGCCAGCGCGAACTCGCGGCGCTCGGCTGCCGTGAGCGTCTCGGCGAGTCGCGTCTTCGGTTCGCCAGCGGCGAACGGCACCACCACCTGCATACGCGACGCTACTCGGGTGACGGGTTAAGTGGTTGCGAAACGAGGAAGCGTGGTCGCAATACGGCTACCTCAGCGGTTGCGAAAACGGGGAAGCCGATTCAGCGCAGGCGGTAGTTGTCCTGCTGCTGGGAGCGGTACCAGAACCCAGCGCCGCCGATGACGACGAGGCCGATGACCGCGACGCCGCCGTACATCAGCAGTTTGTTCTGCTGTTCGGATTGCTTGGCCTTGTCCGCGGCCGAGTTGGCGCTCTTCTTCGACTTGTCGGCGAGGTCGATGGCGTTGTCGAAGTTCTGCGCCTCGTAGGCCGAGATGGCGTTGTCGAGGGTGCTTTCGGCGTCCTTCGTGTTCGCACCCGAGGGAGCGTCGTCGATGGCACCCTGTGCGCCGACGATGGCCTCACGGGCGCTCTTGCTGTCCTCGGTGTGGTAGTTCGCCGTCCACGTCTCGATTTCCTCGCTGTTGCCGCCCTTCCGGGTCTGGCTCAGCGTGGCGAACGTGAACTCCTGCTGCGGGTCGAACGTGAAGTTCTCGACCTCGGGAACGGTGCCGGACACCTTCACGACCGCCTTGCTCGCGTCGGTGTCGAGGGCGAGGGAGTGATTGAACGACCGGCCGTCGTAGGACTCCTTCGCCTTCTGGTTGCCCGCTTGGTCGAACGTCGTGACGGTCCACGTCACGTCGGTCAGTTCGGTCTCCCCGTTCAGGGTCCACTGCTCGTAGTCACTGTAGAGGTCGGTGAGCGTCAGCTTCGCCGTCACCGAATCGCCGACCGCCGCGTCGTTCGGGACGCCGCTCTGCTCCGTCGAAATCGCCGTGGCGGGTGCGACCGCCGAGAGGGCGAGCGTGACGACGAGGAGCAGGGCGAACAGCTTAGAACAACGGGTCGAGTTCATCCTCATCATCCTCGACGAGATTTTCGAGGTTCGTTTGGCTTTCCTGTTGGATGTCGTCGATGTTGTCCTGCGCCTCGATGGCGACCTGCTGGAGTTCCTTGATGCGTGGCACGTTCGTCACGCCCGAAAGCAGGACGACGCTGGCCACGCTGGGTTCGTTGACGGGGTAGTCGCCGCCGCGAACTTCCATGCTGCCGGTCTGCTCTTCGAGCCACTTCCGGCCGCGCTCGATACCTTTCCGATTGAGGTGGTGCGACGGCCCGCTCATGACGAGCAGAGCGCGCTCCGTTCCCTGAATCTCACACGGAAGCGTGAGACGACCGAGCGCCGCCTTTCGGACGAGGCTCGTGATGCGGTTCGTCGTGTGTGCGGTGTCCTCGGCCCGTCCGCCGCCACCGCCGGTGAAGCGCGAGAGAAGGCCGCCGGAGTTCTGCATCTCCACTTCTTCCGCGGCGTAGCCGATGGTAGAAACGCCGCCGCCCGCGAGCGTGTTGATGATTTCGCTGGAGTCGACGACGCTTTCCGCGACGTCATCGCCGCCGCCGACTTCACCGGCACCGAAGAGGATGCCGAAACGGGTGACGATTTCTTCGTTAATCTCCTCGTAGCCGCTCTCCATGCTCTCGCCGGATTGGCGCCACGCGTCGTTGTCGAACACCATCAGGTTGTCCACTTCGCGGACGAACGTCTGGAACGAACGCGCCGCGTTCAGCGTGTAGATTCCCCCCTCGTCGCCGCCGGGCAAGATACCCAGCCCGTAGACAGGTTCGGTGTAGATGCGTTTCAGGTGTTTCGCCACGACTGGTGCACCACCGCTTCCAGAACCGCCGCCCATTCCGGCGATGATGAGGAAGGCGTCCACTTCGTGAACGGGGATGTTGTCGATAGCGCCCTGTACTTCGTCGATATCCTCTTCGGCGATTTCCGCGCCGAGTTCGTTGTCCGCACCCACGCCGTGTCCTTTGACGCGGGACTGTCCGATAAGCACCCGATTGTCCTCCGGGACGTGCTGCAGGCCCATGAGGTCAGCACGGGCGGTGTTGACGGCGACAGCCGCACGGACGATGCCGCTCTGTGTTCGCTGGTCGTACTCCAGGAACTTGTCAACGATTTTCCCGCCTGCCTGACCAAATCCGATCATCGCGAGTTTCATTTTTCGGTACCGTTCTCCGTTGAGAGAAGAACAGAAGGAAAGAGGACATAAACTTTGTGGTATGTTCTGTTTCAAACTGCAGACATTCACAACACAAAAACGCAATACGGCATCGGATTTTGGTGCAGTTTCCTTTCCGACCTAATTTGTATCATATGCCCCCTCTTTAAGTCTGCATATATCCAGAATGGTCTCGTTTGTGTTATGTCGGATCGACGGACTCAATCCCGAGATATTCCTCCAGCGTAGTCAATTCTTCGGATTTAATGTCGAAGTTCCGAACATCGTTGTCCGACGTCGTATTGTCGAACTTCAGTGATCGATACTGATCCGCACCCATCGGGAATCCCGGAATCGCGCCGCCGACTTTCAGCCCGACGCCCGCGAGTTCCATCGGGATGGGGAGCACGGTAACCGATTGCCCCTCGGCCCGTCGAGCGAGTTTCGCAACTTCCGCCAGGGTCAACACTTCCGGGCCGCCGATTTCGTAGATCTTCCCGTCGTGGGATTCGTCCAGTCCGTCGGCCAGTATCGGCGCGAGGTCGTCCACCCAGATGGGCTGAAACCGCGTTTTTCCCCCGCCGGGAAGCGGCGCGAGGTACGGCGGCGTGAGTTTCTTCGTGAACGAGAGGAACTCGCTTCCCTCGCCGAAGACGACCGACGGACGGAATATCGTCCACCGGAGGTCGGACCCCTTCACGAGTTCCTCGGCCCGTCCCTTGGCTCGAATGTACTCGGTCGGCCCCGTCGGGTCCGCACCCAGCGCGCTCATCTGGACGATTTTTCCGACGCCGTGTTCCTCCGCGGCCCGGACGACGTTTCGAGTTCCACCGAGGTGGACGCGCACGTGGTTGAGCCCGCGCGGCGGTTCGAACAGCGGCGAGAGCGAGACGAGATTGATGACCGCATCCTGTCCGGCAAACGCTCCCTCGATGGACGCGTAGGCCGTCACGTCACCCATGGCTCGCTCGACGTCCGCCGGAAACGCCGCCTCGTCGGGACTCCGAGCGAGCGCGGTCACCTCGTGTCCCCGGTCGTGGAGTTCGCGGACGAGGTGTCGGCCGATGAAACCGGTGCCGCCGGTCACGAGAATCTTCATAGTTCAGATAGGTGACGAACGGACCTAAAGATACCTGCCAACAAGAAACTCGTTCGACGGTTCCCGTCCGAAACCCCGAACGTTTTACCCAGCGACCCGAACGTCTCGCTATGCTGCTCACGCTGGAAGGACTCGACGGGAGCGGAAAAACGACCGTCTGGGAAGTGCTCCACGAGGAGTTCCCCGACGCCGTGTTCACCCGCGAACCGACCGACTCGTGGTACGGCGAGGCCGTGAACCGCTCCATCGAGGACGACGACGCGGATTCGGTCGCCGAGTTGTTCCTCTACACGGCCGACCACGCAGCCCACCTCGCGGACACCGTTCGTCCCGCGCTCGAAGAGGGAAAACTCGTCATCTCCGACCGCTATTCCGATTCCCGATACGCCTATCAGGCCGTCGCGCTGGATGGGGTCGTCTCGCGCCCGATGGAGTACATCATCGGCGTCCACAAGCCGTGGACGCGCCCGCCTGACTGCACCATCTACCTCGACGTGGACCCCGAGACAGGCGCGGCGCGGAGCGGCGCGACGAACAAGTTCGAACAGGCAGGCTTCCTCGCGCAAGTACAATCGAACTACGAACGGCTGATGGACGCGGAACCCGGTCGGTTCGTCCGAGTCGATGCGACCCAGTCGCCGGAGGACGTCATCGAGAGCGTCGTCTCCACCATCGAACGCGTCACCGAGGACGCGGACGAGTAGTTTTGACGGTCGAGGGCGTACGTCACCTATGACTAAGGGGGACGACGATTCGGGACTCGGATTCACGCTGCCGCCGATGCACCTGCCGCCGCTCTCGCTTCCCGAGCAGATTCGACTCGTCGTTCCGCTGTTCAAGCTGCCCGAGCGACCGGAGCGTTCCTCGCAGGTTCGCGTGCGGACGAAATATCTCGTGGCCGCGCTGTTGCTGTTCGACCTGCTGGACGCGATACTGGCGGTGGGGCTTGGTTCGCCAGCGCCGTGGCTCCGCGCGCTCGTCGGCGTCGGTCTCACGGCGACGCTGATAGGTCCCGCGAGCCTCCTCTACCTCTGGGAACCCCTCGCGGTCGTGTTCGGGGTGGGATGGGTGACGGTGGTTCCCTCAGCGACCCTGTTGTTGCTTACGCGAGTTGTCCGGCAATTCGACCTCCTCGGGCGGCGGCATCCAGAACAGGTCGATGGAGACGCCGAGCGAGAACGGAAGCACCCAGATGAGGATGAGGGCGGTTCCGATGTCTCGGATACCGCTGCCCCCGAACCCGACCACGCCGCTCAACACGATGGTCGTGACGACGTAGACGAGCGGGACGAGTAGGAGCGTGTAGACGACCGCTCCCCAGCGCGTCGAGAGGCGGAGACGGAAGAAGCGAACGACAACCGCCGTGATGACGGTGTTGACGAGGATGATGACGAAGAGTCCGAGCATCGTGGCGGCCGAAACCATACCCGGAGATACGAAGTCCGTACTCTTTTGCGTACCGGATGGCGCGCGAGAAGGTGCATCCTGGTGAGCACGGCACCGTGAGAACGTGCGGTCGGCGGTCGCTTACACCCGCTGGTCGGTCGCTTACACCGCGCCGGTGTTTCCGAATCCGGGATGCTCGCGGTGGTACCGGATGAGTTGTTCGGCGCGGTCCGCTTTCGCCAGCAGAACCTCCTTCAACTCCGGCGGGTTCCGGATTTGCGTGTTTTCGAGCACGGTATCGGGAAGCGCGAGCGTGTTCTCGGGAACGCCCTCCTCCGCGTGGACGGGGAAGTGTTGCTGGTCGATTTTCATCACGAGCGGCCAGTCCAACCGCTCGACGCCTTCACCGGAGGAGTACAGGGCTTGGTTCACGGACTCGTGTTCGTCGCGGCTCATGACCGCGTGTTCACCGTCGTGTGGTTCGACGTACAATCGCCCGAGGTAGTAGCCGCTGGAAAACGACTCAAACATGATAGTCAATAGCACACAAGGACCAATAATTATATAGTAGTTATGCCGAACAGTTATGAAGAAGGACAAATCTACCCGTCGTTCGTTCCACCCGTTTCGGACCTGCAACGGTGATAGCAGTTCTTTTAGTAACTCGCAACGCGGATACAATATGGCAATTCCCGAGCGCTACGCCCGCTACTATCTGGAGAACACGCCGAGTTTGGTCTGGTTGATAGTCGTCAACGTCGCCGCCATCCTCGTCGGTCTCGACTTCTACATCCGGACGATGCCGAATTTCCCGACGTTTCTCTGGCCGCTGTACGCCGATTCTCCGACCGCGCTCGCGCTCATGGCCGCCTCGCTCTTTACGCTCCTGCCGAATCTCGGGAATCGACTCTCCGACGCGCCACAGAACCTCCCGCTCGCGTATCTCAATACGTTCGCCTTCGTCTGGTTGGTCAAGTTCGGACTCTGGACGTTCCTCGCGCTCAACCTCGGTTTCTCGCTCTACTTCGGCCCGCCGTGGGACCAACAGGCCCTCTGGGACTACTGGGGCATCATCATCACCCATCTCGGGTTCGTCGCCGAAGCGTACCTCATCCCGAACTACGGGAAGACGACCACGGGCGCGCTGGCCGCGGCGCTCGTCGTGTCGCTCGGCAGTGACGTTCTCGACTACGGCTTCGGCTACCACCCGCCGCTTCGGTACGAGGTCGGCCTTGTGCTTCCCCTAATAACTGTTGCACTCTCCTTCGTCTCGGTCTTCGCCGCCTCCCACGCGATGGGGAGATTGGACGACTGAGCGTTGTTTTTAAACGTTCTTCTCGTCTCTCGCACCCTCATTTCGGCCCGTGAACAGAACGAACGAATTACCCCCTTTTTAATCAGCGGGTGGTAATGGCCTGTTGATGAACTCCCCTCGTGCCGTCCTCTTAGTCGTCCTTACTCTATCCGGGTTCGCCCTCGCCGTCCCGACCGCCGGGGCACCGACGCAAAACACGCAGGCCGATGACATCACCGCGGCATCGTTCCAAGCGAACCAACAAGCGGACGACAACAGCACCCTCGGTGCAGAAATATCGTCGTTCATGCAGGTCAGCACCACGCAGGCGCAAGGAACGGTCGATACCGGTATGTGGGTCGCCCGGTTCAACCAGACGAAGAACAAATCCGCACAGAAGGCGCTCGTCAGCAACCACGTCGGCGACATGAAAAACCAGCTCGCGAGCCTTCGAGACAGAAAGCAAAAGCTCGTCGAGGCGCGCAACGACGGACAGATCAGCCAGCTCAAGTACCAGTCGGAAATGAGCCAGTTGATCGGTGAGATTCGCGCGGTCCAACACTCCATCAACGCGACCAGACCGCGCGCCGTGACGGTCGGAGCGCGCGTAAGGGACGTCAACGAACTCGACAAGCAGGCCAACACCGTGGGCGGTCCCGAGATAGCCGCGGTGGCCAAATCGATGCACAGCGTCAACCTCCGTGCCGAGAACGCGAACAACTCCACGAGCGCACCGGGAGTGGGAAACGGAACGGGAAACGCGAGTGGTGAACACCCCGGAGCTGGAATCGGAGGGAACGGAACTATCAGCATCGGAAACGGTGACGGCAACAGTACCGTCGGCATCGGCGTCGGAAACGGTGACGGCAACGGCGGGAACGGAAGCGTCGGTGTCGGTAACGGAAACGGACACGGCAGCGGAAACGGAAACTAACGCTGGCGGCAGGGAAACGCCGTCCATCCACTCTTTTTCGGGAGATTTCACCGTTTGACGCCGAGAGACACCCTTTTCCGTCCGGGTTGCCAAGTTGTGAGCGCGAATGGACTCCGCCGCGCTGCTCGATATACTGGGAAACGAAAACCGAAGACGTATCCTGCGGCTCCTCTCACACAAACCCTGCTACGTCACCGAAATAAGCGACTATCTCGGTGTCAGCCCGAAGGCGGTCATCGACCACCTCCGGAAACTGGAGGAGGCGGGATTAGTCGAAAGTCGGACCGACGACCAGCGCCGCAAGTATTTCAACATCTCGCGGAACCTCCGGCTCGAAGTCGACGTTTCCCCCTACGAGTTCGGAATGAAGAGCGCGTATCCCGCGAGTCCGAACCTCGACGTGAGCTCGTGTCAGTATCTCTCCTTGAACGTCCAGTATCTCAACGAGCGCGTCGAACCCGCGGACGACGCCGAGGATGACATCGAGCACGACGTCGAGCGAATAAGCGACTCCGAAGCGAGCGAGGTGGCAGAGCTCGCCGCCGAACTCAACTGTTTGGAGGACCTGAAGAGCGAGCTGTCGCTCGCACAGCGATGGGTTCACGGGCGGATGACGAGCGTCCTCGACTCGCTGAGCGAGGCTGTGGACGGAGACGGCGAGAACAGGATTCGAGCCGAAATCTTGGCCGCGCTCGCGGCGGGTGCGGAGACGACGGTCGAGATAAGTCGAGAGATAAAAGCCCCGGAACGAATCGTCGAGAGCCACCTCAAGAGTATGGCGGAGCGGGGAGTCGTCGAACGGGACCGCGAAAACGACGAGTGGACGTTGACCGGTTAGAGGTCTCGGGTCAGGCCGTCGCGCAAATCGCCGCCGAAGTACGCGCCCAAACCGGCGACGAGCAGGCCGGAGACGAGACCGATGGCGGCGACGGGGAAGCCCCCAACCGTGAGGGCGACGATATGTTTGAGTGCGAACGTCAGACCGCCAGCGACCGCACCGGCGAGCGCGGTTTCGGCGATTTTCGACTCGCTCGTCAGTGCGCCGAGTAGGAACGACACGGCGAACATGGCGATGAGACCGGTCAAACCACCGATGAACGGGATGACGCCGCCGAAGAACATCGCCACCGTCAACACGACCGTCGCGAGGCCGAAGTAGCGAACCGAGAACAGATTCCCGACGCGCTTTTTTGCGCGACTCCGACGGCTTTCGCTTCCCCCCGTGCGCTGTTCGCTATCACCGTCGATGTCGCTGAGGAGGTCGGAGATGTCGTCGTCGGCTTCGCGCGTCCGAGTGCGCTGGGTCATGTTTCCGAATTGACTCCCGTGGGTAATGTGCCTTTCCCCGAAACGAGTGGATTCAAGTCGAACGGCGCGCTACCCCGTGGTATGAATCCAGGGGACCGCGTTCGCGTCGAGCGAGCGGACGAAACCTACGAGGGCGTACTGCTTCCCTCCACGACGCCGGACAATCTCGTCGTCAAACTCGACGGGGGATACAACGTCGGTATCGACCGCGACCAGTCGGACGTGGAGGTGCTCGAATCCGAGGTCTACGATATCGAAGACGAGGAGTCGGACGACTCGTCGGTCGTCGAATTCGACCCGGACCTGCCGACCATTTCGCTCATCAGCACCGGCGGAACCATCGCTTCGACGGTCGATTACCGCACCGGCGCGGTGACCGCACAGTTCGACGCGAAGGACGTGCTTCGCGCGGTACCGGACCTCGCCGGACGGGCGAACTACCGCGGTCGCGTCGTCGCAAACATCCTGTCGGAGAACATGACGCCCGACGTCTGGCGGGAGTTGGCACAGGCCGTGTACGACGAGATAGCAAACGGCGCCGATGGCGTCGTCGTCATGCACGGGACGGACACGATGCAGTTCAGCGCGTCCGCGCTCTCGTTCATGCTCGACACCCCCGTTCCGGTCGTGTTCACGGGAAGCCAGCGCTCGGCCGACCGGCCGTCCTCGGACAACGTGATGAACGCCGTCTGTTCGGTCGAGGCCGCGAAGGCCGACTGCGCGGAAGTTCTCGTCTGCATGCACGCCAGCGAGAGCGACGACACCTGCGCGCTCCACCGCGGAACGCGGGTTCGGAAGAACCACACCTCGCGCCGCGACGCGTTCGAGACCATCGGCGCGGAACCGCTCGGAGAAGTAGACTACGACGCCGAGGAGGTCACGTTCCGACGCGAGTACGACGAACGAGGCACACAGGAACTCGCGCTCGCGGACGACCTCGAAAGCGACGTCGAACTCCTGAAGTTCACGCCGGGGATGGGCGTGGAAGCGCTCGACTACGCCGATGGGAAGGCCGGACTCGTCCTCGAAGGGACGGGACTGGGCCACGTCCACTCCGACTGGGTGGACCGAATCGGCGAACTCGTTGACGACGGGACGACCGTCGTCATGACCAGTCAGTGTCTCGGCGGCCGCGTCTGTGACCGCGTGTACGACACGGGCCGCGACCTGCTCGACGCGGGCATCATCGAGGGCGAGGACATGCTCCCCGGAACCGCGAAGGTGAAGCTGATGTGGTCGCTGGCGAACAGCGACGACCCCGCGACGACGATGCAGGAACCCATCGCGGGCGAGATTACGGAGCGGTCGGTGCCATGGGAGTAATGGAGATAGAACTCCGCGAGGCGACCCACGACGACTACGATGCGGTCGCGGCGTTCACGGAGAACACGTGGGCGGACCGGGACGGCAGCGACTACATCCCGCACGTCTACCACGACTGGATAGACGGCGACGACCGGTACACCGTCGTCGCGGATGCCGGGGACGACATCGCTGGCATCGTCCAGTGCGTCATGCTTTCGGACTGGGAAGCGTGGGGACAGGGAATGCGCGTCAATCCCGACTTCCGCGGACACGGCGTCGCAAACCGGATGACCCACGAACTGTTCGACTGGGCGCGAGCGCAGGGGGCGACCGTGCTCCGCAACATGGTCTTTTCGTGGAACATCGCCGGACTCGGCCAATCGCGGGCGACGGGCTACGACCCGATTACGGAGTTTCGGTGGGCGCACCCCGAACCCGACGCCGATGCCGACCCGGTCATGACCGTGACCGACGACGCGGACGCCGCGTGGGGATACTGGAGCAAGAGCGACGCGCGCGCACATCTCCGCGGCCTCGCCCTCGACTTCGAGGAGTCGTGGGCGGTGTCCGAGCTGACCCGCTCCGGACTCCATCGAAGCGCCGAGAACGACGAACTCCTCGTCGTGCAGGAGGACGGAACGCACGGGTTCGCGTGTCTCTCCCGCGAAGAGGAGCGAACGAACGAGGACGATGAGACGACGACGTTCGTCGAATACGCCGTCGGTGCGTGGACGGATGCGGACGCCGCGCGCTCGCTGTTCGCCGCGATTTCCCGCGACGCCGCGGAACGCGGTGCGGACGAAACGCGGGTCCTCATCCCCGAGACACCTCGGTTCGTCACCGATACGGCCTACTGCCGGGTGAAAATTTCCGACGAGCCGGACTTCGTGATGGGGATGGACCTGACCAAGGACGACCGCTGACGGCCAGCTGTTGACGGCCAGCTGTTGGCGCCAGCTGTTGACGGTCGATTGTTGACGGACCGCGGCGGTTAGCAGTTTTTCCTTTCGTGACTCGGACGACGCGTCGATGCCGAGAGCAGCGGCTCCGTCGTCCGGAAGACGACCACAATTACGCGCTATCCGCCGCTAACGGGGGGGAAGAGCGCCAACTCGTCGCCCGATTCGAGGGTCGTGTCCAACCCGTCTTCGGTGAAGACGTTGGTCCCGTTCCGGAGCACGTTGATGTGGTCGCGGAGGCGGCCATCGTCGTCCAACACGCGGTCTTCGAGTTCGGGCCGGGGAGAAAGCAGGTCGTCCAAGGCGTCGCCGACGGTTTCGCCCGGTTCGGCGTCCACGGACACCTCCTTTTGTCCCGCGAGTTCGGCCAAGTCCGCGAAGAGTTTCCACTGCATGGACGATGGAACGGGCGGCGACGGCAAGTGACTTTCTTTCCGCGAAGGATCTTCGTGACGGACGCGGTTCGGGACGGGAGAGGCACTGCCCGCAGACGGACGCCGGGACGAATATCTCTATCCTCATCACTATCGCTAGCGCAACCGCGGTCGCAATCCGTATCAGCCCCGTCTCCGTCACCATCGGGGCGGATTGGTCCCGGTATCCGACATAAAGATTCGGATGGTCGAATCGCCGAGGTTTGTCATTCGGCGACACGAATCGGGTCCGTTCCGGCCACGACTCGAGTGGGAAACGTGACCGTTCGGCCACCCGATTTATCGCGGCGGCCGTCGCACGAACGGTCGTATGGCGAGGGGGGTCCGGCGGTTCACGTCGGCGCGCGTCGTGGTATGGCTGGTGATCGGGGTCGCGCTGCTCTCGATAGCGACGGGTCTCGTGACCACCGCGACAGGTCCGACCGGTGGCGGCCTGTTCGGGGGACTGATTCCGCGCGCCGTCCGTCAGGCCACTTCGTACACCGGCACCATCGTGGGGTTTCTGCTCCTCGTCGCGGCTGTCGGCCTTCGTCGCGGCCTTCGCGCGGCGTGGTACGCGAGCGCGATTTTGCTGCCGGTCAC
Organism: Haladaptatus paucihalophilus DX253; assembly: GCF_000376445.1. Classification (NCBI taxonomy): domain Archaea; kingdom Methanobacteriati; phylum Methanobacteriota; class Halobacteria; order Halobacteriales; family Haladaptataceae; genus Haladaptatus; species Haladaptatus paucihalophilus. Next base: position 1,498,324 of record NZ_AQXI01000001.1, read on the forward strand.
CGCGATTCACGGCCTCCTCCAGTCGACACCGTACTCGCTTCCGCTCGTCGTCTTCTCGCTCCTCACGCTTCCCGCGTTGTTCCTCGTTCGAACGCGGTTTCAGCAACCGGTCGAACTGTCGGCGGCGCAAGTCGCCACCGCCGCCGCCGTCGTCGGCGCACAGCTCTACGGGACGATCGGCGCGTACGCGCTACGCACGAACTTCGCCGACCTAAACACGTGGTTCGACGCGTTCTATTTCACGCTCATCACCGCCAGTACGGTCGGGTACGGCGACATTCACCCCACGACCACGGTCGCTCGTGCGTTCGGAATGACCGTCATCGTCTTCGGCGCGGGGAGCTTCGCGGCGGCGCTGGGCGTGCTCTTCGCACCGATTCTGGAAAACAGCTTCGCCAGCGCGCTCGGGAAATCGACGAACACGAACATCAACCTCATGGAAGACCACTTGCTCGTCCTCGGTTACGGCCACCTGCTCACGGAATCGATACTCGACGAACTCGACGGAGGAACCGAATACGTCGTCGTCGCGGAGGATTCTGACCTCGTAGAGGACCTCCGGGAGGCGAAGAAAACCGTCATCCACGGGGACCCGAGCGATGAAGACGTCCTTCAGCGCGTCGGCATCGACCGCGCCAAATCGGTGCTCGTCGCCACCGAAGACGACGCCGCGGACTCGCTCGCCGTCCTGACCGCTCGGCAGTTGAACCCGGACATTCGAATCGTGGCGGCCGCCACCGAGCGCGAGAACGTGCGAAAGCTCCGTCGGGCGGGTGCGGACATCGTGGTCAGTCCGGCGCTCATCGGTCGCATGCTGGTTCAGGCGGCCCTCGGCGGCGAACACGTCGAGGAGTTAGCGGCGCAGTTGGCGGGCGAGCCGTCGAACCGAACGCTGGACGATTTCTGAGCCGTTTCGCGCGATTCAACCGCGGTGGACGACCGCCACGTCGCATTCGACCTCGTGCAGTCGCTCGAACGTCGGCGGCGAGATGAACCGCGACGCGGCGCTTCGGTTGGTGCTCGCCCCGATGAAGATGAGGTCGTAGTGGTCGTCGTTCGCCGTCAGGAACTGCTCGATGTGGTCCCGCGAAATTCGCGTCTCGAACGACCCCTCGAACGCCTCTACGAGGTCGGCGAGGGTCGATTCCGCTCTCCGCCGCTCCGACTCACGGTCGATGCAGGTACAAACGCTCACCGTCCCAGTTCGACCGACGAGACGTTGGGCGAAGTCGATCATCGCGTGGGCCGTGTCGCCAGCCCGTCGGACGGGAACGAGGATTCGCTTCCACCCGTACCTCCGGGCGTCCGCCGAGTCGGTGTCCGGGGCGGGTCGATAGACGATGGCGTCGATTCTCCCGCGGAACAGTTTGCGAACGAACGGCGAGAGGCTACCGTGTTTCTCCTCGTAGGGCGTGACGATGAGGTCGCAGTTCGTCTCGCGGGCCGTCCGCAGTATCGTCCGCGACTGTTTACTCCCGTCACCGGCGATGACGACTTCACAGGGGACACCAACCCGCGTTCGAATCCGTTGTGCCTGTCGTTCGAGGCGGGCGGCCGCTTCGTCCGCGGCTTGCGTTTCTGCCACCCCATCGGCGTCGAGTTCCGCGTTCTCGCGCGCGACGAGCGTCGGATCGGTCCCGTCCCCGTCGTCCCCTTTCGCGTTCTCGATGGCGGTATCGTCCACGATGTCCACCAGAACGACTTTTCCGGCGTCGTGGGCGGACGCCAGCTTCGCGCCGAACATGGCCGCTCCCTCGGCGTACTGTCCCCGCATCGGCACGAGAACGTGATCGTCACCGTTCGTGGATTGGTAGAGATAGCGCGACCGTTTCTGATAGAATTCCCGTCGCCACGCACCGAAGACCGAGATGACGATGACGCTCGAAACGATGACGCTCGCCACGTAGTACGGGTCGTGAACGCCGACGACGACGGCGAGCAGCGACGTGGAGAACGCCGCCGGAAGTTCGAGCGAGAGCGCCCACGTCGCTGCGATGGTTAGGAAGACGGCGAGCGCCGCGGTGACGGGGTGGGCCTGCAATGGCTGTATCTCCGGGACGTTGAGGAACGCCTCCGAGAAGAGAACGGAAAACCAGCCACAGACCGCGCCCGTGCCGAGGCCGCCGACGAAGTTCCGGGGCGAGGCGTATCGTCCGTCCGGGTCGCTGAAGAGGGTGTAGGTACCCGATGCGAGCGGCGGATAGAGCAGGAACGAAAGCTCTTCGATGCGGTCGGAGAGCGCCGTAATTCCGGCGATGAGCAGCGGGAGGGCTATCAACGCCGTCAGATGGCGGAGGTTCGCACTCGTTTCCAACCAGCGACGAAACTCCTTGGTTTCGCGGCGTCTGACGCGTCGAGCGCGCGCTAACGACCGCTCGTACATCGTCCGCAACCAGTTGCGCATCAACGAAGGGTTTTCCAGCGTGAACTATATGCGTTCCTGCCGAATCGGACCGATTCGGTCGGTCAGATCGATTCTCAGTCCTGCTTGTCGGCACTGACGTTGGGGAGCTTCGATTCGGCGACCACCGGAATATCGACTTCGGTCCCTCGGGACAACTCGGGAATGTTGTCGTAGGCGTCGAGGATGTCGCTCCGAGTGACGATTCCGACGGGGTGGTTTTCCTCGTCCACGATGGGGATGCGGCCGACGTCCAACTTCTCCATGATATCGACCACGGAGAGCAGGTTCGCGGACGGCGGGACGGTCAGCACCTCGGTCGTTCCGATCTTCTCCACCGGGGCGAGTTCCTCGTCCGGTAGGTTGATCTCCTCGCGGCCCTCGATGGTGTGGATGATGGAGTTGGTGAGTTCGGATTCGAGGTCCGTCAGGGTCATGATACCGACGAGACTGCCGCTCTCGTCGACGATTGGAAGCCCGTGGTGTTTCGTCTGCTGGAACATCATGAGGGCGTCCTCGCAACTGGAACCGGTCGTGAGCGTGTCCACGTTCGTCGTCATCACGTCTTTCGCGGTCAGATCCTCCAGACTGCCGATGCGACGTTCCTGCACGGTGATGCCCTTGTCTCGGAGCTTCTCGGTGTAGATAGTCCCGCGGTTGAGCAGGCGTTGGGTGACGACGCTGCCGATGACCGTGACGACGAGCAGCGGGAGGATGATGGTGTACTGGCCGGTCAACTCGAAGATGATGAGTGTCGCCGTCAGCGGCGCGCGGGCGGTCGCCGCGAACACGCCGCCCATGCCGACGAGCGCGTACGCACCGGGTCCCGCGGTGCCGGGGAAGAGCATGCTGGCGAGGATGCCGAATCCCCCGCCGATCATCGCGCCGATGTAGAGACCGGGCGAGAACACCCCGCCGGAACTGCCGCTACCGACCGAGAACGAGAAGGCGAGCAGTTTCAGAATCGCCAGCGCGAGGATGATCTTGAGCGTCAGGTCGCCCGCGATGGCCGAGTGGATAGTCGCGTAACCGACGCCGAACAGCCAGTCAGCGGTCGTCAGCGCCGACTCGTGGAGCAGGACGGTGCTGATGAGAACGGTGGCACCGAGGAGCAGACCGCCGATGGCGGGTTTCACGTACTCGGGCAGGTCGAGGCGCTCGAAGACGTGTTCGGTACCGTACAGCATCTTGACGACGGCGGCACCGGACAGGCCGATGACGAAGCCGAGGCCGATGTAGAGCGGGAACTCCACGATGGGCGTGACCATCTGATAATCGACGGGAACTAGAAACGCCCGAACGCCGGGATTCGGCGTGAATTCGAGGATGGTCCGCGCGACGGCGGTGGACATCACGGACGCCAACACGACGACGATGACGTTCTGCAGGTAGTACTCCGCTAGGAGGATTTCCAACGAGAACATGACGCCCGCCAGCGGCGCGTTGAACGTTCCGGCGATACCCGCCGCCGCACCCGCCGCCACCAGCGTCCGGGTGTACTTCTGGTCCATGAAGCGACCGAAGAAGGACCCCGCCGCGCTCCCGATTTGGATGATGGGACCCTCACGACCCAGCGATCCACCACTGCCGATAGCGAGCGAGGAGGCGACCGTCTTGTACACCGAAATCTTCGGGTCTATCTTCCCGCCGCGAACGAGCATCGATTCCATGACTTTCGGCACGCCGTGGCCCTTCACCTCCGGCGTCGTCAGCACGACGATGACGCCGACGAGAAGGCCGCCGATGGCGGGAAGCAAAAGGAACCGCGCGTTACCGAGGAACGACAGCGCGCCGAACACGTTCGGAAAGTCTATCAGTTCGAACTCGACGTTTCCCGGGTTGAGTGTCGTTCCGAAAAAGACCTCCTGTGCCGCCCAAATCGTCAGCCGAAAAACGACCGCCCCGAGTCCCGCAATGATTCCGATGACGATCGCAATAAGGTTCATCTGTATTTCTTCGTCACCGAGTGATAACCCCCGAGAGCTATCACCGGTAGTTGATTGTGACCCTGATAGGATAGGTAATGAACTCAATAACCCCATTTGCGTGCCTATACTGAGCGAGGGGGGATTTCCCTTTCGATATGCAGACGACCGAAAAAGTGGACGTTCTTAAACGAAAGACGGCATTCGGTCGTACGCATCCAACACGTCGCTCCGGGTGACGATTCCGACCACCCCGCCGTCTTCGACCACCGGTAACCGTCCGATATCGAATGACTCCATCTTGTCCACGACCGACAGCAAGTTCTCGCCGGGCGTCACGGTATGGACGTCCGTCGTGCACACGTCGCCGACGGTCTGTTCCGCCTCGGGACGCTCGGTTTCTCCCTCGGCGCGACCGGACATGAACGGTTCGAGGTCGGTGAGCGTGACGATTCCGGCGAGATTCCCCTCGGAATCGACGACCGGAAAGCCGCCGTGGTCGCTGGTTCGAATCGTCGGAATCGCGTCCTCGACCGACAGTTCCGCGGGGAGCGTATCGACGGTCGTCGTCATCACGTCGCTCGCGGTCAGGTCCTCCAGACTGCCGATACGGCGCTCTTGCACCGTGATTCCGCGCTCCCGGAGTTTTTCGATGTAGATGGTGCTCCCGCGGAGGAGGCGGTTCGAAAGTTCGTTGCCGAGGACGCAGACGAGCAAGAGCGGGAGGATGATGGTGTACTGGCCGGTCAACTCGAAGATGATGAGCGTCGCCGTCAGCGGCGCGCGGGCGGAGGTGGCGAAGATGCCGCCCATGCCGACGAGCGCGTACGCACCGGGTCCGGCGGTGCCGGGCACGAGCGCGTGGACGACGGCCCCGTACGCGCCGCCGAGCATCGCGCCGATGTACAGCGACGGCGAGAACACCCCGCCGGAACTGCCGCTCCCGACCGACAGCGAGAACCCGACGGCCTTCATCAGCGCGAGCACCAACAACAGGACGAATCCGAAATCGCCGAGGATGCTGTGGCGAATCGTGCCGTACCCAACGCCGAACAGCCACGTCGCACCGCGGAGCGGGGAGACGCCGAACGCGACCGCCGTGACGAGGGCTGAAAGACCGAGGAGCGCCCCGCCGAGCGCGGGTTTCGTCACGGGGGGAAGGTCGAACCCCTCGAAGACGTGTTCGGTGCGGTAGAGGAGTTTCACGACGCCCGCGCCGACGAGCGCGACGAGCACGCCGAGCAGGACGTACAGCGGATATTCGACCACCGGCGAGACGAGGTGGTACTGAATGGGAACGAGGAACTCGCGGACGCCGGGGTTGGGAGTGAAATCGAGCAACGACCGCGCGACGGCCGTCGCCATTACCGCACTCAAGACGATGGCGATGACGTTCTGCAGGTAGTACTCCGCCAGGAGGATTTCCAACGAGAACATGACGCCCGCCAGCGGCGCGTTGAACGTCCCGGCGATACCCGCCGCCGCACCCGCCGCCACCAGCGTCCGGGTGTAGGCGCTTCGGTCCACGTACCGCCCGAAGAAGGACCCCGCCGCGCTCCCGATTTGGACGATGGGACCCTCACGACCCAGCGACCCGCCGCTACCGATTGCGATGGACGAGGCGACCGTCTTGTACACCGAAATCTTCGGGTCGATTTCGCCGCTCCGAACGAGGATGGATTCGAGGACCTTCGGGACGCCGTGGCCCTTCACTTCCGGCGTCGTCAGTTTGATGATGACGCCCACGATGAGGCCGCCGACGGCGGGAAGGAGGAGGAGTCTAACCGGACCGAGCGCCGACAGTATCGAAAAGGCGTTCGGAACCGGGACGAGCGCGAACTCGACGCTCCCCGGATTGAGCGCCGGGCCGTAGAAGACCTCTTGGACGACCCAGATGGCGAACCGGAAGAACACCGCGCCGAGTCCGGCGATAATCCCGATTGCGAGCGCCAACACCACCATTCGAAGGTCGCTGTCCGCCGGAAGCGACCGGAGGGAATGCGGGGAGAGGGGCGAACGAACCTTCCCTAACATGGGCTCGTCGCTCGCCGCCTCCTCGCTCCCGTCCCCTCCACCCATAGAGAGCATCACGACCGGGAGCCGCTACACTCTTGTGGTCGGTTTTACGAAAATCACCCCCGTATCAGCTCTCGGTTACGCCAACGATACGACGGCATCGAGCGTGATGCGAATCGCGCGCTCGACGTTGTTCTTCGCCTTCTCGGGCAGTTCGTCGTCCTCGGTGTCGGTGCCCTTCTGGGTTCCCTTCACGAGGTTGCCGTCCACGGTGCAGATGGCCCCCGAGCGCATGCCCTTGCGTCGCGCGACGGAGAAGACCGCGGCCGCTTCCATCTCGACGGAGAGGATGTTCGCCTCTTCCCACGACCGAACGTACTCGTCGGTTTCCGCGTAGAACGCGTCGTCGGACGCAATCGGGCCGACGTGAACGTCCTCGTCGTTCGATTCCGCGGAATCGACCAGCGCCGAGAGGACGTGATAGTCCGGCACCGCCGGGTAGGTGTCCTTCTCGTAGCGACGGGTCGTCCCCTCGTCTTTCGCCGCGCCCGTGGCGACGACCATATCGCCGATTTCGATGTCCGTCTGGAGCGCACCCGTCGTCCCGACGCGGATGACGGTTTCGACGCCGACGGCGTGCATCTCCTCGATGGCGATGGTCGCCGACGGACAGCCGATTCCGGTCGAACAGATGGTCAGCGGCGTCCCCTCGTACTCCGCGTTGACGACCTTGTACTCGCGGTTCTCGGAGACGACCTCCGAAGAGTCACACTGCGCCGCGATTCGGTCCACGCGCCCCGGGTCGCCGGGAATCAGCGCGATGTCGTTCAGGTCGCCCTCGTCAACGAGTAGGTGCGGTTGCATTGCCATGGACGAGGGGTTTTGGGGTGAGGTAGAAAAGAGTAGCTGTAACGCGTCAGGATGTCGTGTTCCTCGCGGATGAGTTCGCCGATACCGTGTTTCATCACTGCTTTTCCGAGCGAGGTGGCGACGTAGTACGAATAAGGGCTGTCACCGCCTCGTTTCTTGCGTTTTAAATATAGGCCACATTATAATACACAATATATCATAGACATGAAGTGTGGATTAATAGTTCTATGATAAGTTAATTGATAAGAATCTTATGCATGGGTGCAATACCGCTAGTATGTCCGCCCTATACAAACGGCGAAAAGTCCTCTATGGAGCATGCACAGTCTTTTTTGCAGGTTGTCTCGGTGAAGATAGTGGAGACAAAAGCATTTGCACCTACTCGACTAAACGTGCGTTCAAGACGGATGCGATTACAGCGCTCAAGTATCAGGGAGATTCTGTCAAACGAGATACCGACGATGGAACGGAAACGGTGTTTCAAATTACAACCACTCTGGAAATCGAACCGAAGTCTGTAGGGAAGATTACGGTCTACTCGGAAAATGGTTCCAAAATCTCTACATCAAAGGTGACAGAGAAGCAAACAGACGTTACTTGGGACGTGAGAAATCGACGTCCTACTGGAGAAACGTACGAAATGGTCGCCTACCAGAATGGCAAGAGAGTCGATAGTAGTACGATTCGCGCCAAATGTGGCACTGAGTAAGTAGCACTTATTAAAGACATTGACCGCAAACAATACTAGGGCAAGTACCGAACGCTCACCGTTCCGTCCTCGGACCTGACTTCGACGCGGTTCACGCCGAGTCGAGCCGCGCGCGAGAGCGTTCCCTCGTCGTCCAGCACGTCGGCCACGGCGTCTTCGGTTTCCTCCGGCGGAACAGATAGAACGTGAATCTCGCCGATTCCGGCGCGTTCGGTGCGTTCCAAGTCGCCAACCTCCTGTTCGTCGGCGATGTCTCGCTCGTGACTCGTCGGCGGTTCGTCGCTCTCGTGGACCGTGAGGGACCGTCGTTCGTCGATTTCGACGGCGGTCCACGTCACCTCCATCGGGGGTTCGGGTTCGACCGTGGCCTCGATGGCGTCGTCCGCTTCGACGCCGGGGTTCCTCGAAAGCGTGTGTACCTGTCCGTCGTGAACGTCCTTCAACACCGCCGAGTCGTCTTCGGCGTGTGTGACGAGGAACGTGCTCGTCTTCTCGGTCATGGCAGGTGGTACGTCGCGGTTCCTTTTCCGGGTTGCGCTCCCGTTCGCTACTTGAGGAACCGATGGAGGGCGTAGATGAACAGCGCCGAGACGATGGGCGGGACGAGGCCGGACAGTTGCGGGAGCGAGTAGAGAAAGCTCCCGAGGGCACCGGCGTTCGCCGACTGGTACTGTGCCGGAACGGAGATGATGACCCCGACGTACAGCGAGAGCAGGAAGAGGACGCCCGAGAGCGCGAGAATCGTGTCGTAGCGGGCGTCTTCGCCTTCGTCGCGTCGGTGACGACGCGCCACGAACAGGACGGGCGCGAACAGCGGTCCGAGGACGAAGAGCGCGATGACGCCGAGGAAGGCGTTCGAGGTCGTCTCCAGCGCGGAGTGACCGAGCGTGAGGTAGAACCAGCGAACCAGTGCGAGGACGAACGCGAACCCGAGGATGACCCCGAGAACGAAGCTGAGAAGGACGTACAGACGGAAAACGAGCGAGTCGGAGACGCGGAAACTGTAGCGGAACGCGCCAAGCAACCCGGAGTAGTCGTCCTCACCGGCGGTAGCGGCGTCGGTCATCACACGACACTCGGACTCGCGCGAAGGTAAATGGCGCGACTTCGAGTCGGGAGGACCGACGGTACGATTTCGTGTCGAACGATTTCCGAAGAACGTTTGAAACGGATGGTTCTCTATAGCGGTATGAGCACTGACAACGCCGCCAACTCGTCGGGCGGAGCCGCCAACGAGAGCGCCGAAACCGACGAGCGACACAAGAACGCTCGCCAGAACGTCGTCGCCGTGGACGGCGACGACAACGAACTCGAAATCGTGAACCGCCTCGACGCCCACATGGGCGACGGCATCCGCCATCGAGCGTTCACCGCGCTCATCTTCGACGAGGACGACAACATCCTCCTCGCCCAGCGCTCGCCGACGAAGCGCCTCTGGGACACCTACTGGGACGGTACCGTCGCGTCCCACCCCGAACCCGGCCAATCCCAAGAGGAGGCCACGCGCCAGCGCCTCGAAGAAGAACTCGGCATCTCGCCCGACCAGTACGACGATCTGCGCGTGACGGATAAGTTCGAGTACAAGCGCTACTACCCGCAGGAGGGCGTCGAACACGAGGTCTGTTCCGTCCTCAAACTCACCCTGACGGACAAATCGCTCGACCCCGTTGAGGAAGAAGTCGGCGGCGTGATGTGGGTTCCCTACGAGCGCCTGCACGAGAACCCGCGCTGGTACCGTCAGCTTCGCCTGTGTCCGTGGTTCGAAATCGCCATGCGACGAGATTTCGAATAGCGACTTTCGCAAGAGCCTGTTGTGTCGTTTTTTCGATTAATTTCGTGGAAGTAGTCTGTCGAATAGTGGCCTACCGCACCAATGCTTGAGAATTTTGTGACCCGATATACCCTTTCAACGATCACAGACGAATCGCTCAACCACGACAGGTTCACCACTCGGCTATCCCGCCGTCTTCGTGACGCCAGACCGGGTTGTACCACTTCACGTCAGCACGTGACTGCTCACGCACGTACGACTCGTCCACCTCGATTCCCAAACCTGGTTCGGTCGGGCAACTGACGTAGCCGTCATCGAATTCGAACGTCTCGGGGTCGTCGAGATACTGGAGTCCGACGCTCTCTGCTGGGTCGTGAAAGGATAAATCCTGTTCCTGCATGACGCCGTTGTGCGAACAGAGGACCACTTGTAGGGTCGCTGCGAAGGCGATCGGACTCAACGGACAATGTGGAATGACGGCTACGTCGAACGCCTCTGCCATCGTCGCAATCTTCCGCAGCTCTGTAATCCCGCCGACGTGTGTCACGTCGGGTTGGATGACCGTGACTGCGCCCTCTACGAGGAGCGGTTTGAAATCGTACCGCGAGTAGAATCGCTCACCTGTCGCAATGGGGACGCTTGTCTGTTCCGTGAGCGTCGAGAGGAACCCCGAGTGTTCCGGCAACACTGGTTGGTCGATGAACATTAGACCATACGATTCCAGCGTCTCGACGAGCCGACGGACCATCGGCTTCGAGACGCGCCCGTGAAAGTCAACGCCGAGATAGAGATCGTCACCAACGGCGTCCCTGACGGTAGCGACGCGCTTTCGCACCCGTTCAACAGTACCCGGTGGTTCGAGCGCACGGAACTCGGCGGTTGCGTTCATCTTGATCGCCTTGTATCCCTGATTGCGACGGGAAATCGCCTCTTTCGCGATCGCCTCCCTGTCCTCGCCGCCGATCCACTGGTGGACCAGCACCCGGTCCCGAACCTGCCCGCCGAGTAGTTCGTGAACCGGTGCCCCGTAGTGCTTCCCCTTGATGTCCCACAGAGCGTGGTCGATCCCGGCTAGGGCGCTCATCAGGATCGGCCCACCGCGATAGTACCCTCCTTGGTACATCGTCCGCCAGTGACGTTCAACCTCTAACGGGTCTTCACCGAGGAGATACGCACTGACGAGCTCGTCGACAGCAGTTTGGACTGTTTCGAGTCGTCCCTGGATGGTCGGTTCACCCCAGCCCACGAGGCCGTTGCTCGTCTCCAGTTTGAGAAAGAGCCATCGCGGTGGAACAGCGAAGAGTTCGTAGTCAGTGATGCGCATGCTACACGTTGTGACGACTACTACTTCAAGACACGGAGTATTCGATGATTTTTAGAACGCGCGATTCTCGGGACAGTCGCCGTCGAACCGAACTGATGCTGGGACAGCCGCGAACGACGACGATATCTTCCCCGCTCGAATAGACGGAAAGAGTTCCGATACAGTTGTTAAAAGTGACAAAGATGAGAGAGCGGGACGAACAACGGTAAGAATGATTGACTTTTCTGGACAGGGTTCAAACCCCGACGGAGGTCGCCCAACAACTAGGCCGACAAGTCGCGCCAGCTGCGTTCGGGGAACCGGCCGAGCAGCACCCGCCTCTTCGAATGTATCCATTCATGTGAAAACTTATAGCGTGCCGGAACTCGCGCCTGCATTCTGTGACTGTCCGGCGGCGGACGTCCCAATGTCGCTGTCGAGTTTGCGCTGGTGGAGCGTTTCGCCGGTAGCGCCGTCGAAGAGGTGCACATCTTCGGGGGGGATATGCGCGTAGAGCGTCTGTTCTTCACTGATTGGCCGCTGTCCGCCGACTTCGACGACGAACGTGTCCTCGGATTCCTGGTCCGCGACCCGGCAGTACACGTACGAGATACTACCCATCGGCTCGACCACATCGATGACGACCTCGAAACTGTTCCGATCGACGGCCTCGTCGTGTAGGGCTACGTCCTCGGGGCGGATTCCGAGTTCCAGATCTCCGTAGCTCCCGACGCTTTCCTGCATTCGTTCCGAGAGGTCGTACCCGAACCCGTCACACTGGAGTGTTCCCCCTCGCGCGGTCCCGGCGAAGAAGTTCATCGACGGCGACCCGATGAACCCCGCGACGAATCGATTGGCGGGGCGGTAGAAACATTCCAGTGGCGTGCCGACCTGTTGGAGTTCACCGTAGTTGAGAACGACCAGGCGGTCGCCCATGGTCATCGCCTCGGTCTGGTCGTGCGTAACGTACAGCGTGGTGACTCCGAGGTCGTTCTGGAGCCGGTTGATCTCCGTTCGCATCTCCGTCCGAAGCTTCGCGTCCAGATTCGACAGTGGCTCGTCCATCAGGAAGACGTTCGGGTCGCGAACGATCGCCCGGCCGAGCGCGACGCGCTGTTGCTGCCCGCCGGAGAGCTCCCCTGGTTTGTTATCCAGCAGGTTCGCGATACCCATCATCTCCGCCGTCGACGTGACATTCCGTTCTATCTCACTCGCGGACATGTTCGTCGACATCTTCAGTCCAAACGACATGTTCTCTTGAACGGTCATATTCGGGTACAGCGCGTAGTTCTGGAATACCATCGCAATGTCGCGCGCGCGTGGTCCGAATTGGTTGACGACCGTGTCACCGATCGTGATGTCACCTTCCGTCTGGGTTTCCAGCCCTGCTACCATCCGCATGAGTGTCGATTTCCCGCTGCCCGACGGTCCGACAAACACGACGAACTCACCGTCGTCGATTTCGAGCGATACGTCGTCGACCGCCACTACTGAGTTGTTGTCTCCACCGAATCGTTTGGTAACGTCGTCGATTGTGATTCTTGCCATTATCGTACCGCCATTGTGCAGCAGTCTGTCCACGCTGCATGGGTGTCGTTTGCGAGCGATGCGTGTCGTCCGTGTACAGTCGTAGTTTCGTTCATTCTTTTAGCACCACACCGAAGCTGAGTCCAGCAGCAAGGTACTTGTTGACCAAGATGAGGAAGACCGCGACAGGGATGATCATCGCCATCGAAGCAGCTGCAAGCATCGACCACTCGATCGAGCGCGAGCCGATGAACGAGTAGACGTACAACGTCACCGGGACTGCTTTGGAGTTGGTCAGCACGAGCCCGAACAGCAACTCGATCCATGCGAAGATGAAACTGATAATGGCGACCGAGTAGATTCCGGGTTTTGCCGCCGGCAGGACGACTTTTCGGAACCCCTGAAATCGCGTTGCGCCGTCGACCCGCGCTGCTTCCTCCAAGGTCACGGGGATACCATCGAAGAACGCCTTCATCACCCAGACCACCAACGAGAGGTTGATGCTGACGTACATGAGGACCATCCCGATCCTGGTGTCGAACAAGTTGAGGTTCCGGAAGATGAAGAAAAACGGGAGCACAACGGCGATCGGCGGGAGCATCCGTGAGGAGAGGATCCACACGAGTACGTCCCGTTCCATGGGGATGTCGTATCGAGAGAGCACGTACGCCGCCGGTACACCGATCAGCAGGACGAGCACCACCGATGCCGCCACCATGATCAGGCTATTACCGAACGCCGTGACGAACTTCGACCGCTGGAAGAGCTGCAGGTAGTTGTACACCGTCGGCAAGAAAACCCAGTCCGGCGGGAGCGTGTTCGCCTGTCCCGGAGGCTTCAGTGACATGGACGCGAGCCAGTAGAGGGGGAACAGCACAACGAATGACCACGTTAACAGGATGGCGTGTCGGACCACCGAAACGATCTTCTCGCGCGTGTCTTTTTCGAAGCGTTGGGACGAACCGGGTTCGGCTTTTGTCGTCGCCATCAGTCCCACACCCCGTCAAAGCCGACTTTTGCGATGACGATATTACACAGCGCGACGACCATGATTAGGTAGACGACGGCGATGGCTGCGGCGACGGTAACCTGGTTGTTGACGAACATCTGTTCGTAGATATTGATGCTCACTAGCTGCGTCGCTGTCCCCGGCCCACCTTGGGTCAGCCCGTACACGACACCGAACGTCCGGAACAGATCGATCATCCGGATGAGGGTCGCAACGAACACCACCGGCTTCATGTACGGGATGATGACGTGGACGTAGCGACGCCAGAGTGGCGCTCCATCGACTCGCGATGCCTCGACCAGCGTGTCGGGTACCGAGGATAAGCCCGCGTAGAAGATGATGAACATGAACGGCGTCCAATTCCACGTATCCATGAGAATCACCGTTAGCAGCGGCATCTTCGAGAGGAACGCCGGTGCGGTGAACGGGGTCGCGGAGTTGATCACGTACGGAATGATTCCAACCTCGCTGTTCAACATGATTCGTCCGATCGTCGCGAGCGACACGGGTGCGACTGCCATCGGAATAATGAACAGAACCCGATAGAACGACTTGACCCGGCCGGAGCCGACACCGGCAACGAGCGCTGCCAAGACGAACCCAAGGACACTCTCGAGGATCAACGCACTGACGACGACAGTGATGGTGATGATGAGCGAATGCAGCGCACCACCACGGGAAAACGCCGTCGAGAAGTTACTCAGACCGACGAAATCGGCCGCGAATACGTTCAGCGTCGGCTCTTTAATCAAGCTGAGATAGAGGTCGTAGGCGCCGGGGAAGAAGGTAATCAGAACCATTACCGTCGCCATCGGTGCGATGAACCAGATCGGGAGATGGTCGTTCCACAATCTCCGGACCCTCGCGATCTTTCCCTCGGGCTTTGTTCGCGTTTCCGATTGCGTCTGTGTTGGTGTACTCATGATTTTATCTGTGTCCGAACGGCTAACTCACCCGCTGTAAATGTTTTCGGCGACGGTGGCGGCCTTTTTCATCGCTGCCTCGGCCGATTTCTGCCCGGCGATGGCTCGCTGTAGTTCTTCGGAGTACTGCTGGCCCCACTGGGGATACTTCCGGTCGAACGGGTCCGGTTTCGCTGCCTTCAGCGAATCGAGCGTGATCTGGGCGAAGTCCTCGCCGACACGCGACCGGAACTCGTCGTTCTTCCAAACCGACTGGCGAACCGAAAATGCGGCGTCGTTATTGAGATGCATCCACGTGTTGGTCGGTTTAGACGTCGCCCACAGCATGAAGAGGAAACCCTGCTTCGAGTTCTTCGCATTCTTCGACGTCGATATCTGCCAGTTGTATGCGTTAGGGGAGAACTGACCATCGGCCGGCTTCGGTGCTTTCGCGATACCGATCTTATCACCTACTTTGGAGTCGGATCCGGTCAGGTCCGGCCAGAACAGATTGGCGTCCGCGACGATGTGACCGGCGCGCCCCTCTTGCATCGTCGTGAGCACGTCGGACCAGGTCTGGGTTGACGCGTCCTGTGGACCGTAGTCTTTCAGCAGGTTGACGTACCACTTTGCGGCGTCGATGGTGCCGTCCGTATCGAGACCGGAGTTGTTCGGGAAGTCGGTCCAGAGTGATGTGCCGAACTCGCGGAGGAACGTGTTCAGGATGTAGATGTTCATCCCGTAGCCTTTCTGTCCGCGTCCGACCGTCCCGGCGATGTCGGACTCCGCTTCGTGGATCGTCTTTGCGTTCTGTCGGAATTGGTCGAGGGTCTCCGCGACTGTTAATCCGTGTTTCTCGTATAGGTCTGTCCGGTAGAACTGGGTCTGGACCTCGACGGTGATCGGGAGTCCGGTCCACTTGTCGCTATAGCCACCGCCGTGGGCCTGCCATTTCGACGCGTCGAACATATCGCCCGGATGGTACCAACTCTCGTCGTACAAGCTGCTGTCATCGAAGTACGGATCGAGGGGTTGTAGCCACCCTTCGTGGCGATACTGGTTGACGACTTGATCCATGAAGAACACGTCGAACTGTCCAGCACCGGTACTGGCATCGGTTTGTCGCTTGGTCCGGAATTGATTTTCCGGCAGGATGTTCCAGACGACATCGATTCCGGTGAGTTTCTCAAAGATCGGAACGGCGGGCTTGATTGCATCGACCCACGGGTGCTGGACGGCACCGATGTTGATCTTCGAGTCCTCGAACTGTTTCCAGTCGATATCAGCCTGTTGGTACTTTTTGAGTGGGATATCCGCGCCACCGTCCGATTTGGAGTCGGTATTAGCGCTGTCATCGGAACCGGTTCCACCGCGTGTGCAGCCCGCGATGCTGGTGAGCAATCCTGCACTGGTCGCCGTCAGAAACGTCCGTCGATTGTGTTTTCCGTTCATAATTATGTCAGATCTGTGTGTATCTCTGTGGTGTTCGTGGTTACTGCACTACCGATTGGGGTAGACTATCTTTTTCAGCCCTTCTCGAGCCTCCATCTGTTCAAACGCCAGTTCGATGTCGTCGAGTGAGAACTCGTCAGTGACGAGCGTGTCAGCATCGATGCGACCGTTCTGGAGAAGCGTGACCGCACGGGCGAACGAGTCCGGAGTCAACGAGTAGGTACCGACAATCTCTCGTTCCTCGTAGAACACGTCGAACGGTGAGATTTCGACCGTCGCATCCTCCGGCGGAACGCCGAACACGAGGGTTCGACCGCCAGGTCCGGTGAGTTCGTGGGCTTGCTCGATGGTGTCTGGCAGTCCAACGGCTTCGATGGCCACATCGACGGAACCGACGAGGTCCGGGATCACCGTCGTCGGGTCCTCCTCGGTCGGGTCGATGACGTAGTCCGCACCGATGTCGAGCGCCGCCTCACGTCGTTCCGTGACGGGTTCGGAGACGACGAGGGGCCCAGTAGCACTCGCCCGGAGCAGTTGCGTGAGCAACAGCCCGATTGCACCAGCGCCGACGATGACGACCGTCTCACCGCTGGTGAGATCGATCTGATCGACGCCGTTGATACAGCAACCAAGGGGTTCCGCGAAGGCCGCCGTCCGGTAATCCATGTCGCCGATGTCTTCGACGTTGCTGGCAGGGGCCGTTACGTACTCCGAGAACGCACCCTCGATGATGTGTTCGGCCGCGCCGCCGAGCGAGGTGAGATCCTTGCAGAGGTTTTCCCGTCCGGATTTACACGCCGAACACTCGTTGCACGGGATCGAGGGGTTGATCGCGACGCGGTCACCCACCTCGTAGTCGTCTATGTCGTCGCCCACTGCCACTATCTCCCCGGCGCTCTCGTGGCCAGGGGTCATCGGGTAATCGACGGTGAGTGACCCACTGTACATGTGCACGTCCGTCGTACAGACGCCGCAGGCAGTGACTTCTACGAGCAGTTCATCGCTGTCCGGCTCCGGTCGTTGCCGGTCGTCGATTTCCACCGAGTTTACGTCCGTGAATGTTGCTGCCTTCATCGAACTAACTGCCCAACCCCATTCAGAAGTCCCTGTTAAATGTTTCCCCTCAAAAATCAAATATCGCCTTTCACGCGTCGAGAACCACGATATCTGCATTTCAGAATCGTTCTTCTCTGAAAAACAGGATTCAATTCAACGTAAAAATGGTAAGTGAAAACCCAAATAATGAACGATTATGTACGTCTCGGCCAGTTATCAACCGACTCTTTCGAGAGGGTTGTTTTCCTCTGAAGAACAACTGATATGGATTTCTAGCTCCTATCGGGAATCGAGTGATGTCGAGCCAAAGCCCGAAGATCGTCGAAGCAACGACACATTCGTTCGAAATTTTAGAGACGCTCGTCGAGGCAGATCGACCGATGGGAGTCACGGAACTGTCCAACGCGGTCGGACTCTCGAAAGGGGTGACCTACAACCACTTGGGGACACTCTCGGAACTCGGCTACGTCCGGAAAGAAAACCGAAAATACTGTCCGTCACTCCGCTTGCTATCGCCCGGCGAGCAGACGCGCTCGAACCACGAGGCCTACCGCGTCGCACGATCACACGTCGACAACCTCGCCACGACGACCGGCGAAGTCGTGACGCTCCTCGTCGAGGAAGACGGACTCGGCATCTGCACGTACATGGCGGGTACCGACATCTGGTCACCGGACTACGTTTGTGGCGATGCGTTCCCGTTACACGTCTCCGCGCCCGGAAAGGCGATTCTCGCTGCGCTCGAAACAGACCGAATCGACGAGATTGTCGCGCGACACGGCCTGCCATCGGTGACAGACCACACTATTTCAGACCGACAGTCGCTCGAAACGGAGTTGCGGTCGATTCGAGATAAGGGGATCGCGTTTTCCAGAGAAGAACAGTTCGAGGGAGTCGTCGGCATCGGAATCTCATTCGGTCTCGACGAGCGCGCGCCAGCCGCCGCGATCGGAATCTGTGGACCCAGAGGTCAACTGTCCGGTCGCTACCTCCAGGAGGACATAACCGGTCAGGTGATCAGTACGGCGAAGTCGATACAAGTCGAACTGCGGAAGTGATCGATGCGGCCACCATCGCTGGCAAATTCTACGAACTACCACGCCACACACCCCCACACCCTCGAAAAACCCATCATTTAAGAAAGGGAACGAACGAACAGATGGTGCTCACACGCGACATCGAACTCGACGACGCAGGGGAGTTGACCGACCTGTACGAGGAATACGAGTGGTGGGAGGACCGCGAGGCCGGAGATGTCCGAACCGCCCTCGCCGAAACCGAAGTCGCGGTCGGCGTCGAGGAGAATGGTACTCTCGTCGCTGCAGCACGTATCCTGACCGACTACACGTACTACGCGAACGTCTTCGACGTGATAGTGGCCACCGACCGCCGCGGCGAAGGGTTCGGTAAGATACTCATGGAAGCCGTCGTGGACCACCCCGACCTACAGAGCGTCGTCGGTCTCTCGCTGCTCTGTCGCCGTGGACTGGTGCCCTACTACGAGTCGGTCGGCTTCGAGCTGTTCGACCCCGAGATGGAAGTCCCCGAAGGCGGCGTCGAGACGCTGGTTCGAATGACGTACCGGCAGACCGACTGATGGACGCACGAACTGACTGATGGACGCACGAACTGACTGATGGACGCACGAACCGACTGACGCGGTTGCCACTCCGTCTCGAATCGAAAGCGCGTTAACGCGCGGCGAAAAGGGGGTCTCGATTAATTTCCGCGGCCCTGCATCTTCTCTTCTTCGGGCAGGTCCACGTTGGCCTCGCCCTTCATGCCCGAGCCGATGTCCTTACTAATCTCGGCGAGGCGCTCCGGGTCGTCCCAGTTGTTCGTCGCTTCCACGATGGCGTTGCCCATCAGCACGGGGTCCTCCGCACCGAAGATACCCGACCCGACGAAGATGCCGTCGCAGCCGTGGTGCATCATCAGCGCCGCGTCGGCGGGCGTGGCGATGCCGCCCGCCGCGAAGTTGACGACGGGGAGACGGCCCGCTTCGGCGGTTTCGTGGACGAGTTCCGCGGGGGCTTCGAGTTCGCGGGCGAGCATCTCGCGTTCCTCGTGGGTCTTGCCCTGCAGTTCTCGAATCGCGCCCTTGATGGTGCGCTGGTGGTGGACGGCCTGGTTCACGTCGCCCGTACCGGCCTCGCCCTTGGTTCGGATCATCGCCGCGCCCTCGTTGATGCGGCGAAGCGCCTCGCCGAGGTTGCGCGCGCCGCAGACGAACGGCGAGGTGAACTCGCGCTTGTCGATGTGGTACTTCTCGTCCGCCGGGGTGAGCACCTCGGACTCGTCTATCATGTCCACGCCGATGGATTCGAGGATTTGGGCCTCGGTCGTGTGACCGATTCGCGCCTTTCCCATCACCGGGATGGACACTTCGTCGATGATCTCCTCGACGTCGGCGGGGTCGGCCATCCGCGCCACGCCGCCGCGCTTTCGGATGTCCGCCGGGACGGCTTCGAGCGCCATGACGGCGACCGCGCCCGCGTCCTCCGCGATGCGAGCCTGTTCTGGGTTCACGACGTCCATGATGACGCCGCCTTTCTGCATGCGGGCGAACCCGCGCTTGACCAGTTCCGTGCCGCGCTTCAGTTCCTCGATGTCGGTTGGCTCTGCCATGCATGCCCCTAACGAAGGGGAGGGTTAAGACGTACCGATTGCGGAACGGCTAATGCGGTGACACGCCAACCGAAGCCTCTTTGCCCCGACAATTCCTCGCCGTGGGTATGACGACCCTCCCGCCGCGAGAACGCCTTCCGTGGTACGTCGCACCACTCCCGCAATGGCTGGAGGATTTCGGGTTGCGGATGGCGTGGCCCATCGTGATAATCAACCTCGTCGGCACCGCGTTCGGCTTCTGGTACTACGGCTTTCACCCGTACCCGTTTTCCGACCCGCTAATGACGTGGCAGTTCGGCGTCGAACCGGCCGTCATGTGGCCCTTCGTCCCCGACAGCCCGATGGCGACGCTGTTCATCGCGCTGTCGCTCGCCCTGTGGAAACTCGGACGGAACAACGAGTGGGTGAACATGCTCGCCTTCTTCGGGTGCATCAAACTCGGCCTGTGGACGCCGTTCGTGCTGGCCGCGTTCTTCTCGGGATTCATCGGCGTCGGCTGGCCGATGTACGCCTTCCTGTTCTGTAGCCACCTCGCCATGGTCGTCGAGGCGTTCCTCATCCACCGCTACAGCGACTTTCCGGTCGGTGCCGTCTTCGTCGCCGTCGTCTGGTACGGCTTCAACGACCTCGTTGACTACTTCGTTCCCATCGTCGGTACACCCCACCACACCGGCGTTCCGGCCCAACAAATCCTCGCCGCGGGATACAGCCATCCGTCGCCGACCCACGAAATCGCGGCGGCCGGTGCGGTCGTCATCACTCTGCTGGCGACGTTCCTGGCGCTCACGACGCGGGTGGAGAAGTTGGAGGCGGGGACGATAGAAGCGGAGCGATAGGAACTGGACGATAGAAGCGGAACGGGAGAGACGGGATGATAAAAACGAGGCGAAAAGTCACGACCAGCGTTCGGTGTTCTCGGGACGTTCCAGTTGAAAACCGGAGGAATCAGTGAAACAGGAGAGGAATCAGTGAAACAGGAGAGGAATCAGTATCGAAACAGGAGAGGAATCAGTATCGAAACAGGAGAGGAATCAGTGAAACAGGAGAGGAATCAGTATCGAAACAGCTGTTCTAGTAGTATTCGATGGCATTCAGTACTACCCAGTATATTTTAGTATAATCCCGTCGAAATCCGTTCCATGCCCATCGACAGAGACGAGTTTCGACACCTGCCGGACGCCGCGCTCGATATTCGACAAGGAACCAACGCCCACCGCGTGATGTCGTTTCTCGCCGTGAACGACCAGCAGGCGTTCACTCGGTCCGAGGTGCGCGACGGCACGGACATCCCGGATGGTAGCGTCGGCCCGGTGTTGAGCCAGTTGGCCGACGACGAACTGGTCGAACACCGCGGCCAGTACTGGACGCTCGCGACAGAGCAGTTGGAGGCGGCGGGCGAAGAGGGGTTCCTCGAAGACCTCCGCGAGCAGTGGAAAGAGTACCTGTAGAAGGGAAAACAGCCGATTGGACCGCCCTCCGACCTACGCCCTACGCGTCTGTCCTCCGCCCTACGCGTCCCCGTTCGTGTGTGCCCGCACCCACAGCTCCCCGATTCGTGAGAGTCGGGTGCGGTAGGATTTGCCCTCCTCTTCCTGTTCGATGTAGCCCTTTCCGCCCGGTCCGAGGCGGTCAACGTTGTAGATGACTTTCGAGCGGAAGCTGTCGGTGTACTCCTCGTTCAGGTCGCGGGCCAAGGTCTGGGCGAGTTCGCTCACGCTCTCGAACTGACCGTGGTCGCCGAGCGTGAACAGGATGAGTTCCTCGAACGGCTTGACGTTCGAGAACGAGGCGACCGGCAGTTCCACGATGTGTCCCGAGCCGACGCGCTTCGCGCCGATGGTCGTCCCGCGCTCGTCGAACTCCGAGAGCAGGTCGCGGGCGCGTTCGAGGTGGGTTTCGATGCTCCCTTCGTCCACTTCGCCGTTCAAGACGGATTCGAGCAGATCGGTCTCCTCGCGGAGTTCCTCGGCGAGTTCCGTCTCCAGATACTTCTCCGGGGCGGTGTAGTAGGTGTGAATCCGCTCGCGGTCCTCCTGCCGTTCGACCATGATGGAGTGAGCGGCGGTGGCGAACGCGAAGCTGACCGTTCGGGGCATGGCGCTGACGTTCACCCACACCTCGCCGCCGCCGTCGAGTTCGGCGTTGATGCGGTCGTAGGCCTGTTCGAACGCGGTGTCGTAGTCGTACACGTCTTCGATGATCACACGCTCGGTTTCCGCGCCGAGCAGGTTCTCGAAGTCCTTGCCGAGTTTGCGGGAGAGGTTCCGCGAGTATTCGACGTTGGCCTCGCTGCCCACCGCGCCCTCCAGGAGGATGACGCGGTCCACGTCGAGTTGGTCGCGCACGAGCGGCGCGATGAGCCGGTCGTAGTCGAAGCCGACCGGGACGATGTGTGTCTGCATGCGCGGAAATTCTCACGAAACGGGTTTAAAGTCGTCGTCAACGCGTTTGGGGGATGCGTGGGAGATTTTTCAAAATCGTTCCCCGTTCGGGCCGACGAGAAGTTCCCGCTGACCGGGCGGCCTCCCGCTGACTGGGCGGCCTCTTTCATCCCCGCAAGGAACGAGCGGGGAGTTGAACGGCGGAGGTTTTCAGAAGTCCTCCCACAGCACCGCAACCGCATCAGCCACTCCCTCCCCAGCCGATTCCTTCGCATTCGCTCAGTCATCCCTCACACGCTACGACGGAACGACGTGGCCGACCGCTGGCCACGTCGCCCCGACAGCGCGCGCCAGAGTAAAAGACGAGATTTGCTCGAATTTGGGCAGTCCACCTCGGCGTGTGCGACAGCAAGCCTTCGGCTATTGGGGCCGAAGGCTTGCGGGTTATCACGCGAGGGATGAGTACCGCAACGAAGTGAGGAACGCAATCGGTTGGGGAGGGTGTGGGTATCGCGGTGCTGTCTGTGTGGGTGGATTGAAAGGGGCCGCCCGCTCGCGCCTGCGTGGTCGGTGTGCGGGCAACTATTCTGGCCGAACGTGGCGGAGAGGCCAGAATATCTCGCACATCGACCGCGAGCGGGCGGGGGCTTTCGAGGACTGCTTCTCGATTGTTCCGATTCATCTGTTCCCAATCACAATTCGTAGCGGGCGGGGGCTTTCGAGGCATCAGCCATCCAACTATCGTCGTCCGAGTCGAAACCAAAACGAGTGAAACGTTCAGAGACGGATGGAACAGAATCCACCGATTTACATCGACGAAACCGATTCCTCGCTAGTCGGCGTGGAGGTCGAAGTAGAGGTCCGTCTCCTCGCTCGGAGCGGCCGCGGTCACGGCGGAAACGGAGACGGTCAGCACCAGACCGAGGAGCATGCCGACGACGGACGCGAGCCACCCGCCGTAGGTGTCCGGCACGAACGGCAGGAACACGCTGGCGAGGTAGAATACTTGACTGCCGAGAAGTCCGACGAACATCCCAGTTCGCGTCACCCGCTTCCAGTAGAGGGCGACGATGACGGGGAGCGCGAGTTGGGCGAATCCGCCGAAGGCCGTCGAACCGATGGTCATGATGGTGCCGGGGGTGTACAGGCTGGCGACGAACGCGGCGATTGCGAAGACGGCGACGCCGATGCGTCCGAGGGTGTCCTCCCAGCTATCGCTGGCGTTCGGATTGACGAACGGGCGGTAGAGGTCGCGGGTGAAGTACGAGGACCCGGAAAGGAGCATCGAGTCCGACGAAGACATCATCGCGGCCATGGCACCCGCGATGACCAGCGCGGCGAACCACGCGGGGGCGTACTCGGAGAGCACGATGGGAAGGACGTTGCCGTTCTCCGGCACGTCGATGGGCAGGCCGCGCGCCCACGCGCCGAGCATGAACGCGGGGACGAACAGCAGGACGACGAGGATGGGCCACAGCGAGAACGTGCGCTTCAGGACTTTCTTCGACCGGGCGACGAAGAAGCGCTGGTTGACCTGCGGGAACATCGCCACGCCGAAGGCGATGCCGATGGCCTGCGAGAGCATCCACTGCGGGGAGTACGGCACGCCGCCGAGCGAGAGAAATTCGGGATTCGACTCGGCCATCCCCGCGGTTGCGGCGCTTATTCCGCCGAACTCGGTAAGCGCCCAGAGCGTGGCGGCCCAGACCATGACGAGCATGAACGCACCCTGTAATGTGTCGGTCCACGCGATGCCGCGCATGCCCGAGAGGACGACGTAGGCGATGATGAACACCGTCACGAGACCCGCGCCGACGGCGTAAGAGATGTCGCCGCCGGTCAGCGCTTCGAGCGCGGTTCCGGCCCCGACCTGCTGAAGCATGACGTAGGGGAACAGCCAGAAGAGACTGATTGCGGCGACGAGGCCGCGGAGTGCGGGCGACCCGAACCGGTCGCCGAGCATCTCGCCGAGCGTGACGTAGCCGTGTTCGCGCCCGAGGAGCCACTGCTTGTAGCCGACGACGTACCAGAGGACGGCGAACAGCACGCCGTCCATCAATCCCATGACGAGAATCCACTCCGGGCCGGACCCGTAGGCGACGTTCGGCCCGCCGAAGAACGTGAACGCCGACAGGAGCGTCGCAAAGGTCGTGAACAGCAGGACGACGGTCCCGAAGGTCCGACTGGCGAGGTAGTAATCCTCCGCGGTTCGGTCGGTCAGCCGATACGCGAGCAGGCCGATCAACAGCGAGAGGACGAGATAGCCGCCGATGATGCCCAACTGGAGCGTCGTGTCGCTCATGCTCCCTCCTCGATGCCGGTGCCCCACGCGCGGTTCGCAAACAGCGTGAAGACGAGCGACACCACGATCATCCAACCGATGTGCCACCAGAGCCACACCGGCAACCCGTACGCGACCCGCCCGTCGCCCCAGAGGAACCACGGGATGGTGAGCGCGATGAGCACCGCGAACACGACCGCCCAACCGATTCGCCCGAGATTGCTAATCATTATCCGAACGTATGAACCGACGGTGATAAGAGTTGCCAAAAATGTTCGGAGGTCGATTTCGAAGAGAATTCCTCTTCGAAACTCGGGTTCGTACCCGTCCCGTTGATGCGGTTTCGACGGAATGAAATCGAGACGGGGAACGAGCGTTGCAGGGAGAACAACCACTAAAGCCGTCGGGGTAGCACGTGGAACCCATGACGCGAACCGCGATTCAACTGTACACGCTCCGTGAACTGAACGAACCGCTCCCCGACCTGCTCGCGCGGGTCGGCGAGGCTGGCTTCGACGGCGTGGAGTTTGCGGGGTTGGGCGATGCGGACCCGGCGGCCGTCACCGACGCGCTGGACGACGCGGGATTGGAAGCCGCCGCCGCCCATGTCCCTATCGGCGAGTTGGAGGACGACCCCGGACGGGTCGCACGCGAATACCATCGACTCGGCTGCGAGTGGGTAGTCGTTCCCTACCTCGAGGCCGCACACTTCGAGAGCCGGGAGGCGGCGACTCGAACGGCCCGCCGATTGGACGAACTCGCGGCGCGGATGGAGGGACACAGCACCTCGCTCGGCTACCACAACCACGACCACGAGTTCGCGTCGGTGGACGGCGAAACCGGCTTCGAGGTATTCCTCTCGGAGTCGGAGGTCGAAATCGAACTCGACATCGGATGGGCCGTCGCGGCGGGGGCGGACCCGCGTTCGCTCCTCCGGTCGCTGGGCGACCGCGTTCCGCTCGTCCACGTCAAGGACACGCACGACGGGGAGCCGGTCGAACTCGGGGACGGCGACGTGGACCTGACCGCGTGTGTGGATACGGCGAAGGAAGTCGGAGCGGATTGGCTCGTCTACGAACACGATAACCCGGCCGACCCGCTCGCGTCACTCGCCCACGGTGCGGAACGCCTTCGGGAATTGAACGGGTAACGAACCTCCCATCGGTCAAATTCCAACCATCGATGAATTTAGTTGGAATAATGCGGTAAAATCACCGGACGGAACCCCCGTGACGACAGGTATTTGGGCGTCGGAGCGCCACAATGAGACGTATCCATGGCGACGCTCATGGACGCATCACAATCACGCCCTCCCCGAGGGCAGTTCATCACTCATGGACGATACAGCGAAATACCTCATTCACGCAGACATTACCGCCGACGGGGTGGTAGAACGCAGTGACGTCGTTGGGGCGATCTTCGGCCAGACCGAAGGTCTGCTCGGCGACGACCTCGATTTACGCGACCTCCAACAGTCATCCAAAGTCGGCCGTATCGACGTTCACATCGAGAGCGAACATGGGCAGTCGTTCGGCACCATCACCATCGCCAGCAGCCTCGATAAAGTAGAGACGGCGATTCTGGCGGCCTCGCTCGAAACCATCGAGCGCGTCGGCCCGTGTCGGGCCAGCGTGAGCATCGCCAGCATCGAAGACGTCCGGGCCGCGAAACGCCGCGAAGTGGTCGACCGCGCCAAGGACCTGCTCTCCTCTTCGTTCGACGACAGCGTGATGACCAGCCAGGAGATTCTGGACGAAGTTCGCCAGAGCATCCGCGTCGAGGACATCACCGAATACGAAGGGTTTCCCGCGGGACCGAACGTCACCGACAGCGACGCCATCATCGTCGTGGAAGGCCGGGCCGACGTCCTGACGCTCCTCCGATACGGCATCAAGAACGCCATCGCGGTGGAGGGGACGAACGTCCCCGACACCGTCGCGGACCTCACGCAGGAGCGGACGACCACGGCGTTCCTCGACGCCGACCGAGGCGGAGACCTGATTCTGAAGGAACTCGACCAAGTGGGCGACATCGATTACGTCGCCGTCGCGCCCCGGGGGACGTCCGTCGAGGACCTTTCGCGCGACGAGGTGATGGCGTCCCTCCGACAGAAACGACGGTTCGAGCGGTTCGACTCCGACGGGACCGTGATGGCCGCGACCGACGGCAGCACGCTCCCCGCACCCGAAACCGAGAGCGAAACGGTGCCCCACCCGATGAAACCGTCGGGCGAGGCGGACCGCGACGAACCCGAACGCGAGAGTGAAGACGGCGAGAGCGGACGCGTCGAGGAAGCCGACGCGCCGGAAGAACCCGACTCGGCCGACGAAATCGACGCTTCGACAGCCGACTCGGAATCGACGGCCGACGATTCGGAGTCGGACGCCGCGGAGCACGCTGACGAACGCGATGCGTCCGAAACCGTCGCCGAATCGCGCGCCGAACGCGAACCGATGACGCTTCGCGGGCACGCGAAAGCGGTCATCGACGGCAAAACGGACACCGTGCGCCTGCTGGACGACGATTTCGGCGTCCTCGCGGACGCACCGGTGGACGAAGCGTTTGCAACCATCGAAGACTCGGCGACCGTCCCGCACGCCGTCGTCATCGACGGCAGTCTGAGCCAGCGAATCCTCGACGTGTCCGCCCAGCGCGGCGTCGAACAGATTATCGCCCGGGAGGAGGGCGAGTTCGTCAAAAAGCCGACGACCGTCCGCATCATCACCGCGGACGACCTCCTGAACGAGTAATCCTCACAACCGCTTTTCGAACAGCAATCCATCGCCGCCGTCGGCGTAGTAGTCCGGTTCCCGCCCGCGGCGTTCGAATCCCAGCGACTCGTAGAGCGACCGTGCGACGTCGTTTTCTTCGTGCACCGTCAGCGAAACGCGATCACAACCTCGGTCGCGGGCCATGTCCGCCGTCGCGCCGAGGAGTCGCGTCGCCCGCCCCTCCCCGCGGTGTGCGGGTTCCACGACGAGTTCGGCGACGTAGGCGTCGTCCGCGACCATGGTGAGAACGTAGCCGACCGGCACGCCGTCGGCCGTCGAGACGAGGACCGACCCGACCCCGGAAATCGCCGTTTCGAGGAGTCCCGGCGTCGGTTCGGGAAGCCACGTCCGAATCCGTTGTAGCCGCGGACGGTCGTCCGGTGTGGCGGGTCGAATCACGCCGCCAGACCCACCAGCAACGCGAGTCCGGCACCGAGGAGCGCCCCCGAGAGGGTCGCGAGGAAGTTGACGCTCTGGTTGCCGACACCCTCACCTTCGACCGTCGCGCCGAGGAGGCTATCGACCGTCATGCCGCCGATACCGGCCAGCGCGATGACGGCACCGCCGAGCGGACCGATGGACCCGAACAGCGCGACGGCGATGAGCGCGACGATTGTCGCGCCGGACGCCCCGGCCACCTCGCCTTGCCACGTCACGCCGCCGTCGGTTCCGGGTTCGACCGGTTGCCACGTCGTGATGAGTCGCGGATTGTCGAAGACGCCGCCGATTTCGCTCGACAGAGTGTCGCTCATTGCGGCCGCGATGCTCCCCGCGAAGGCGAAGAGGAAGACGGCTTCCGAAACGGGAAGCCGGTCGCTGGCGGCGAACGCGAGGACGGCGACCAGCGCAACGGCAGCGTTCCCGAGGACGTTGCCGCCGCCGCGCGCGCCCTCGTTGGCTTCCGCGACGCCGTTCTCTCGCTTCTGCTCGTACCTGAACTTCGTCGACAGTCCCCCCAGCGCGAAAAAGGAGATGAGGACGGCGAACCACGGGTAGCCGCCGAGGACGATGGTGAGCAACGCGAGGAGGATGCCGGTGAGCATGCCGGTCACGGACGCCGTATCGAGCGCCCACGAGACGTAGCCGAAGCCGACAGTGATGGCGATGGCGAGCACGATGTCGAGCTCCGTGACGGTCATCGTGAGGTCGGTAAAGAGCCACAGCAGGAGCGCGACGGAGAACATCACCAACGGGTCGTCGCGCTCGAAGAGGACCGACCGAAGTAGCCCGGCCAACAGAGCGCCGCTCGCGGCGAGGAAGACGATTTCGGGGATCACCGGTTCGACGGGACTGCCTTGGACGCTTCGGACGAATACCTGTGCGACTGCGGCCGCGAAGAACCCGCCGACCGTGAACCCGGCCGTCGCGGTGATAGTCGCGTTGCTCCGGATTCTGACGAGCTGTTCCGTCAGATTTCCGTAGGCGAGCAGGCAGACGGCGGCGGCGAAGACGCTCGTCGGTAAATCGACGAGCATGACGAGCATGGCGAGTCCGGCGGTCGCAAAGGAGAACGCGGCGAGTCCGCGCAATCGTCCTTCACTGCGGTCGCTCGGCCGTGCAAAGAGGTCGAACAACGGGCCGTCGTCGATGACGAGCGCGACCGCACCCACCGCGGCGAACAGCGCCGCCACACCCGCAACCAGCACCGATGCGGCGAGGGATAGCGTGGCGATAGCCGCGAACGCCGCCGCCCGCCGAATGCTCGAAGTCACGAGTTTCGTTTTCGCGGACGGGCACTTAATCTTCCCGAACGGCGCAGGGCGTGACGTTTAAGCGTCGATAGCGGCAACCTAACCGCAGTGGGACTTTACGACCAGTACCTCACGGCCCGCGTGCGACGACACGACGCCGACCCGCCGAGCCACGTCGCCGTCGTCATCACGGAACGCGACCTGCTGGAACAGGGCGCGTACGAGACGCTCGAATCGTTCTTCCAGTGGGCGTTCGACTACGGGGCAGAACGCATCACGGTCTACGTGAGCGTGCTGGATTCGGGCGCGGTGCCGACCCTCGAACGCGAACTGGAGAACGTCCGCGCGCCCCGATCCATCGCCGTTCGCGGACCCGACGACCTCACGCCTGCTGACGCGCCGATTCAGATAAGTATCGGACTCGGCGGCAAACACGAGTTCGCCGAGGCGGTCCGCGCAGTCGCAGAGGACGTGGAGGCCGGGACGGTTTCCGCCGCCGACATCGACGAGTCGGAAATCGAGTCCCGACTGGTCTTCCCGACCGACCCCGACCTCGTTATCAAAACCGGTGCGGAGCGCCTCTCTGACTTCATGATCTGGCAGTCGGTGTACTCCGAACTGTACTTCACCGACGTGAACTGGCGCGATTTCCGCAAACGAGACTATCTGCGCGCGATTTTCGATTACAAGAATCGACAGCGGCGGTTCGGACGGTAGCGAACGAGAAAGCGGTCGAGTACCCTCTATTTCGACGACTATCCGAACGTATTTATAAATCAATCCAACAGAACGCATGTGGATAGAACACGACTCGGACGACTCCTCTCGGTGGTACTGGTTCCGCTCGGCGTCGCCCTCCTGGCCCTTAGCGCGATTACCGACGATATCGTCGGTGCCGTCCTCGGCGCGGGAACCGTCCTTCTCGGGGCCGCGTTCTTCGTGACCGTGGATCGGTTTTCGGACGTGGAGTTCGACCTGACCGAAACGCCCTCGGTCGTAGTGAACGTCGTGCAACTGGGTGGGGTGCTCATCGTCTTCGCCCTCCTCGCATACCTGCTGAGCGATGTGGAAAGCGTGACACGGGTGTTCGACGCCGGACCCCCGTCGCCGACGTACCCCGCATACGTGGGAATCGCGATGGGTGTGCTCCTCGGCGGCGTCGTTCCCTTCCTCACACAGCAGTTAGAAGATAGACGGACACGACTGAGCGATTCGGTCCGCGTCAGGACGGTCGGGTTTTCGTTCACCTTCGGAACGTACGCGATTTTACTGCTCTATCAGCCGTCGTCGAGCGCGCTGTACGCGACCGCGTACCTTTGCAGTCGAATCTGTGTTCTCGTCGGCGTATACGCTTCTTCGCGGCTCTAACGGCTATGTACGACGGGCGGGGGGAGCTCGTCCGACCGTTTCGACCGTCGGTGCGACTTCGAATCACGAGAATCGACAACGGCGATTCGGGCGGTAGGGTCACTCAGGCCGACGGGGCACCTCAGATTTTGGCGTTGCAGGGTCCGCTTATATTCCCGACAGCTTCGTCCGCATCCGTTACGTCCCCAATTCTCAAATGGAATCCGACGGTCAAACCGACTGGGATGGGGACTCCGAGCGACGGGACGAGGAGACGAGCGTATCTCCGAGCGGCCGGTGTCGCGCTCTCGACGGCGGTTGCGGGCTGTGGCGGACGGTCTCCCCCGAGCAAGGAGTCCGTCGTGGGTCCGTACCGCGACCGATTCGAGGCGGTCATCGACGTCGGTGAACTGGGCGCGGACGGGACTGGAACCGAGCCAGTCGATGACGTCCTGAACCGGTCGATGCGCGACGGCGCGCTGTTCTACTTTCCGCCCGGAACGTATCGACTCACGGAGCTCGACCTTTCCGGCCGCTCGAACTGTGGGTTCGTCGGCAACGACGCCACGCTGCTCGTTCCACCGGAAGAGCAGGGGAACTGGATCTACGGCGAGCGGGTTCGGAACCTCCTGTTCGACGGGTTCACGTTCGACTACGCGGACCCCGCGGCGGCCCCAGTCGTCGCGTTCTCCGTCGCGGGGAAGCGAAACGTCCTCCGGGACCTCGCGTTCGAGGGGCACCACGGGACGACCCCGCGGAGCGGTCTCGAACTCGAAGTTCCGAAGCGCGCCGCGTCGCTGCTCGTCGAGCGCGTCCGCATGCGTGGCGGGTCGAAGAAGGGAAACGCCATCTTCACTCACAGCGGCGACGGGTCGCTTCAGTTCGTCGATTGTCGGGTCGAACACTGGGCGGAAGGGCTGTACGCGTCACCGCACTCCGGCCCGCTCCTCGTGCGGGGCGGAACGTACGCGAACAACGGCATCGACCAGATACGCATCGGCGGCGGGACGAGCGGCGCGCGGGTCGAAGGCGCAACCGTCCGTATCGACGGCCCGCGGAACCCGGAGGTGAAGCCGAACATGCGGGGAATCTGGTTGGAAGAAGGGACGAACGCGAGGGTGGACAACTGTACCGTCGAGATTACGGACCTGACGGGCACGTACAGCTCCGGGGGAATCGTCGTCGAAAAGCAGTTCGGGACCGCCCGAATCACGAACACCGCGATTCAGACTAACCACAGCGTTCCGGCCATTCACGTCCGGACGCCGACCACCGAATACGACCCGACCACGATGCCGAGCATGGACCACCTTCCGGCGAACCACGAAGTTACCTGTGAGAACGTCTCGATTTACGGTGCCGCCCCGAAGGGGACCGCCATCCTGCTCGCGGGACGGGACGGATGCCGATTGTCGGACGTCACCGTTCAACACCATTTCGGCAGTCGAGACGGCATCACCATCGAGAGCGGCCGACGGACGGAGATTCACGACGCGCACCTCCGGGTGAGCGGCACCCCAATCGTCGCGTCAGGGACGACGCCGCTAACGAAGAACGTCGAGACGGGTGGAATCGGTTCGCTGAGACGGTTGGGCGACTCGTTGTTGGACTCGATGTAGAAAGCAGTCTTATTTGGTCGTTTGGCGTTCGTCGCCGCCCTCTATCTCCTCGACCGTCGCACTGTCGGGGACGTACTCGGCGAACTTGTGCAAGACGGAGCGTGCTTCGTCCAACTCCACGCCGCCGACGGCACGGACGAGCGCCAGCGCGCGCTGGACTTTCGCCTGCCTGAACGATTGTGCGCGCGACTCGTAGGTTCTGACCGCCCGGAGGAAGTCGATTTTGGAGAACTCGGGCCAGTAGGGCGTACAGAAGAACACGGCGGCCTCGTTGCCGTTCGCGTGCCACGGCAGGAAGTTACTGGTCCGCTCGTCGCCGCCGGTGCGGATGATGAGGTCCACGTCGCGGAGCGGTCGGGCGTAGAGGCGCGACTCGATGGTTTCGACGGAGATATCGGCCGGGTCGAGGTTGCCCGACTCGACTTCGCGGGCCACGTCGCGCGCCGCGCCGAGGAGTTCGTTTCTGCCGCCGTAAGCGAGCGCGATGTTGAGG
Source organism: Haladaptatus paucihalophilus DX253 (assembly GCF_000376445.1). Classification (NCBI taxonomy): domain Archaea; kingdom Methanobacteriati; phylum Methanobacteriota; class Halobacteria; order Halobacteriales; family Haladaptataceae; genus Haladaptatus; species Haladaptatus paucihalophilus. The sequence continues at coordinate 1,530,476 of NZ_AQXI01000001.1, forward strand.
ACGAAGTTGTCGTAGTCGCCGGTTTGCCGCTCGGCGTAGTCGATTGCCTCCCTGACGCGGGGCGGAAGTTGTTGGACGTCGCCGATAGCGCGGATGCAGACGCCGCTGTCGTGGACGCGCTCGGCGTCGGCGAACTCGTACAGTTTGTTTTCGAGCAGGTCGAACAGGGCCTCGCGTTCGTGGTCGGGGCGCTCGAAGTTCTCGGTGGAGAAGGTGTACAGCGTCAGTTCCTCGACGCCGATTTCGTCGCACCAGTCGAGGACGCGCTCGGTCGTCTTCGCCCCTTCGCGGTGCCCGTCGGACGCTTCCCCGCCCTGTTTGCTGGCGTAGCGTCGGTTGCCGTCCTGAATGACCGCGACGTGCGCGGGTGCGCCCGAGACGCTTCGCCGTAACTGCCGCTCGTAGGCCGTTTCCAGTTGTCGCCGAACCCACCTCAACATCGTCTTGTTCCCTTCCACTCACCCGACGAGTATCAGCCTTGTCCTCCGAATATCGTGGTGTGTGCCCACAATGAACATTGGGAGTTGCATAGCTTTTTAAGTATGGGATTACTTTGGTAGAACGCAATGGCGAAAGGTACGGTTGACTTCTTCAACGACACCGGTGGCTACGGCTTTATCGACACTGAGGACTCTGACGAAGACGTGTTCTTCCACATGGAAGACGTCGGTGGCCCGGACCTCGAGGAAGGGCAGGAAGTCGAATTCGACATCGAACAGGCAGACAAAGGACCGCGGGCGACCAACGTCCAGCGCCTGTAAACGTATCAGTAGAAACTGATTCTCGCGGGAGTTCACGCTGCCGCGCGAAAACAACGATTTTTGAGCCGCGGCGGTAACCGTAGGTCGTATAACGGCAGCCACGTATCCGTGAGTATGGACAGCGTTATCGACGACGACCTCTACGAGCGCACGAAGCGACTGCTCGAACCCGGAGAGATAGAACTCAACGGAGCCATCGTCCACACCGACCTCGGGAGCGACGAGGACATCGAGATGCACCAAGCGTCGGTGGACGTCGGCGACATCATCGCGGAGCACGCGGGCCACGACCCGCGCGACACCTACGTCTACTCCGGAAGCGACGACACGAACTTCGCGTCGAACCAACACCAAGGACTGACGCTCGACGACGAGGAGTTCGTCTGGGAGTGCCAGCAGTTGCTCCGCGACGGAACGTTCGACATCGTGTTTTACTACGAAGCCAGCGCCGACCAGGACGCGATACTGGAGGACATCCGCGACCTCGGTTTCGAGGTAACGGGCGTCGAAGGGTAAAGGGCGGGACGAGTGAGGAGTGAAGAGCGGGACGAGTTAGAAGGCTTTACGTACGCGCCTTCCTAACCACGTGATAAGAACGTCCGGAGTGTTTCGTATGAACTGTATGTTTTCTATTCACCGGAGGCAAAACCTGTGACGCCGAGCACTGGTGTTATTTCGGGCATCCGCGTCTCCCACGACCGGGCCAGTTTGGACGACGTGGCGGCGGCTTGTCACACCGACCAGCAGGACACCGTTGCGCGACTCGCCGAGGAGCCGGAGGTCTCGGAGGCGTTCGTCCTACAGACGTGCAACCGCTTCGAAGCCTACGTCGTCACGGACGCACCGGCAACGGGACGAACGGTGCTCGCCGATTTCGTCACCGACGTGACCGGCTCGGCGGTCATCGAGATGAGCCACGAGGAGAGCCTTCGGCACCTCCTCCGCGTCGCCGCGGGACTGGAATCGCTCGTCCTCGGCGAGGACCAGATAATCGGCCAGGTACGCGACGCCTACTCGTCGGCGCGCGCAATCGGTGCGGTCGGCCCGATGTTGGAGGAGGCGCTGACGAAGGCCATCCACGTCGGCGAGCGCGCACGAACCGAGACGGCCATCAACGAGGGCGTCGTCTCGGTGGGCAGCGCCGCCGTGACGCTCGTGAGCGACCACTCGGAGTTGGCGGGCGCGACCGCGCTCGTCATCGGTGCCGGGGAGATGGGCACCATCGCGGCCCACGCGTTCGCCGAGGCCGGGGTCGAGACGCTCATCGTCGCCAACCGCTCCATCGAGCGCGCGGAGGAGGTCGCGGATGCAGTGTACCTGCCCGACACCCGCGCCGTCGGATTGGACGCGCTCCCGGCCTGTCTGCCGCGCGCGGATGTCGTCATCACCGCGACCGGACGCGACGGACACGTCCTCGATGCGGACCTGCTCGACGACTGCGGCGAGACGCTGGTCGTGGACATCGCCCAACCGCGCGACGTGTCCCCCGCCGTCTCAGCGCTCGACGACATCATCGTCCACGACATGCAGGCGCTCGAATCGGTGACGGACGAAACCCGCGAGCGACGACGCGCCGCCGCACAAGCGGTCGAGGCGATGGTGGACCGCGAATTCGAGAACTTGCTCGAACAGTACAAGCGAAAGCGGGCCGACGAAGTGATCGCCGAGATGTACGCGGGAGCGGAACAGGTCAAGGAGCGCGAACTGCAGACCGCGCTCTCGCGCCTCGAATCGGAGGACTTCGACGAGGAGCAGCGGGCCATCGTCGAGTCGCTGGCCGACGCGCTGGTCTCGCAACTCCTCGCGCCGCCGACCAAGAGCCTCCGCGACGCCGCCGCGAACGACGACTGGACGACCATCAACACCGCGCTCCAATTGTTCGACCCCGAGTTCCGCGACGACCCGCCCGCGTTCGTGGCCGAACACCTCGAATCGACCGCAGACGATTGACGATTGCGACGCGCATTTTCACGACCGCTTAGCGCTCGACAGAGGATTTTCTCCGGGACGGCAGGCGACACAACCGCTAAGAGCGGCCAGTGACACAACCGTCAGTCGCTAGTAACCCAACCGGAAAATCTCCGATTTTCCGGGCCAAGGAATCCCCGACGGAGCGACTGAAAGGAGCGACGGAAGCGGGATGACGCCGTGCTTTTGGTCCAGCTTTTGCCAGGGAGGTAGGCCGAAATCCGCGCCGTTTGGCGCGGATTTCGGCTCCCGACCGCAGCAAAAGGTGGGTGCTGGCGAATGCCTTTATTTGCATCCCCGCCGTCCGGGAGCCTATGGCGAGTTTGCTCTCGGACGAGGAGATAGAACAGCAGAAACCGGACGACTGGGAGCGCGACGGCGACGAAATCGTTCGAACCTACGAGTTCGACGACTACCTGAAGGGGGTCGCGTTCGCCTCCGAAGTCGGCGAAGTCGCCGAGGAGGAGTTCCACCACCCTGAAATCATCATCGGATACAAGGAAGTCGAAGTTCGGTTGACGAGTCACGAGGAGGGCGGCATCACGGATACCGACGTGGAGATGGCCGAGCGCTTCGACGACGTGCGCTGATGGACGCCCGCTACGTCTTCGCGGTTCGATTCCGGCTCGACCCCGACGCGTCGGGTGTGACGCTCGAACCGCGGGAGTTCGAGACGCGCCTCTACCGGCGCGCCGACCCGCCCGGGGAAGAAGGCTGGCAGTTCTTCCGGGACAACCTCTGGCGCGGCGATATCGGCGACGAGCGCTACTTCCGGAAGTTGACGAGCGAGGCGCTCGGGGTTCCCGTGACGAGCGTCGAGTACCGCGCGTTCGAGACGGACGAGGAGTACTACGACGCGCTGAAGGCCGAAATCGGCGATGATTTGGCGGCGTTCAAGGCGGATTCGGTGTCGGAAGTCGTCTCGAAATACCTCGGGAGTTCGGTCGAGGTCCAACGGTAATCGACAGACCCTTTCGCGCGACGAACCGACCACCGAACATGAGCACGATTCGGGTCGTCTGGGGAACCGCGAGCGGGCCGACGAAGATGTCGTCCTACGACGCCGCGCTGGCGGACGCGAACGTCCACAACTACAACCTCGTCTCCGTCTCGTCGGTCATCCCCGCCGACACGCCGGTCGAGACGGTCGGCACCGCGCCCGACCTCGGTCCCGCCGGAAATCGCCTAACCGTGGTGGAAGCGCGGGCGACGCGCGCCGGACCGGGACACGTCTCCGCCGGACTCGGATGGAGCGAGAGCGACGGCGCGGGACTGTTCTACGAGGCGTCGGGCGAAACCGACGCGGCGGAAATCGAGGAACGGGTTCGGGCCGGATTGGAAGCAGGCCGGGAGCTACGCGACTGGGACTTCTCCGGCGAGGAGACGAAGATCGTCACCGCGGACGCCGAATCCGGGACGTACGTCACCGCCCTCGTCCTCGCGGTGTACGGCGAGAGCGAGCCGATTTGTTAGTTTCCGGGGACGACGGGTTTATACCTCGCTCGCCCTTATCGAAGGGTAGCAGACCGCATGAATGGAAATACTCCCTACGCTGGCATTCCCGACGTGACGCAGGCCGGACAGCGCGCGTCCGTCGATGTCGACGAACTTACCCCCGAGCAGCGGCGCCATCTCCGGGATAGCGTCGCCGATATTGCGACGTTGACTCGCAAATACCTCCCCGAGGAGTACGTCATCGGTTCGCAGGTGACGAACAGTCTCACCGGTCCGCAGGCGTCCGTCTCGGTGCAACCCCCCGTCGGCCACATCGTCAGCGCCGGGTTCGAACCGGAGAAACACGAACTCGACGACGACGAACTCATCGACGCCGAGGAGCGCGACGAGGTAGCCCGCGGCCTCGCCGCCAGTGCTGCTCTCCAAGTCAAACAGGCGGTCGAGAACAAAATCACGCCGACCGCCCGTTAGGTGGGCGATTGGACGGCGGTCGAACGAACATCGCGTCGGCGAGGACGACCACCGACACGATGCCGGAGACGGTGATGCCGACGTGAAGCGGAATCGGAAGAGTTGCCGCCGCGACCAACCCCGCGAGTAACACGAGCGGAACGGCGAACAGAACGAAGTCGTAGTACGAAACCGGGACGCGAGCGATACGGCTACCGAATCGGTTTCTCACACGCACGATTGATACCTCCGACGGATACTATTACCGCGAAAAACTAAAACGTAACTCCCTCGCCTCGTGGTGACTGTGCGGAATTACTTGCCCCAGAACGGGTCGCGTTTGCGCTGTTTGTCGAGATACATCCGGAGCGCTTCGAGTTCGTCGCCGGGGATGTCCTCGGAAAGCTCCTGTTCCAGAATCTTGGCGTGTTTCTCGGGGAGTTCGATCCACAACTCGTCGCCCTCGTCGATCTGCCTGCCGACCGTCGGCCCGTCGATGGCGACGCTGACGCGGCTTCCCGCGCGGGCTTCGTCCACGTCGTCGCCCTGTTCTTGAATCCCCTTGAGGGTGCCGACGCGTTTCGGTTCGTTCGCCTCGAACTTGGCGACGAAGGAGTTGTTCCGTACCGTTCCTGACATTATCTCGACGCCGACGACGGCGGGGTCGTTCTGTCGGAACACGTGGTCTTCGAGGATGCGAAAGCGGGCCGGACGGGTGATATTGTCGAGGACGGTCTGCTGTTGGGCGCGCTCCATCTCGTCCACGTACTCCTCGTACTCCTCGATGAGCTGGTAGATGACGTCGCTGTCGAACAGTCGGATGTCGCGCTGTTCCGCTTCGTCCGCGGCGTCGGCGAGCACGTCCACGTTGAACGCCAGAATGGTCCGGTGTTTCGGCTCCTCCGCGGTCGTCGCAAAGCGGATGTCGCGCGGGGCGACGTCGCCGACCTCCGCGCGCATGACCGGTATTTCCTCCTCTTCGAGCGTGCTCACGATGGCTTCGAGGCTTCCGAGGGTGTCGGCTTTCACGACGATGCCCTCCTCCTGCGTGCTGACCTCGACTTCCGCGAGTTCGGCTTGGACCTCCTCGATGACGTCTTCGATTTCGCGGTCACGGACGACGCGGACGGGCGCACCCGCCATCGCCTCGTCCAAATTCGGTGCCGCGATTTTCACCCCGGCCGCCGCCGCGATGGAATCGACCTTCTCGAACCGGTCTTCGGTTCGGATTTCGGCGAGCGGTCGCGGTTTCAGCAGGGCGCGAACGTCCGTCACGATGGGCTCGTTCATCCCGCCGACGACGATGGTTTCGTCCGCACGGACGGTGCCGTCGTACAGCACCACGTCGAGGGTCGTCCCGAAGCCCTTCTCCTCTTTGACTTCGAGGACGGTTCCGGCACCCGGCCCGGCCACGTCGATTTCCATGTCCTCGCGCATGTAGCGCTGGGCCAGACCCATCAACACGGTCAGCACGTCGGGGACGCCCTCGCCCGTCTCGGCGCTGACGGGGACGACGCCGATGTTGTTCTGGAAGTTCTGGACGCGCCAGTAGAGGTCCGCCGAGAAGCCCGCGTCGCTGAGTTCGCCGATGAGTTCGTACAGACTGCTGTCGAGCGTCGAGCGCGCGCGGTCGCTCTGGGCCTCGTACGTCTGCTGGACCGGGGCGTCCATCTCGGGGTTCCACCCCGGCGTCGTGTCTATCTTGTTCGCGGCGACGATGAACGGCGTCTGTGACTGTTTGAGGATGTTGATGGCCTCCACCGTCTGTGGCTGGAAGCCGTCGTTGACGTCCACCACGAGGATGGCGATGTCCGCCAGCGCGCCACCACGCGACCGAAGGGTCGTAAACGAATGGTGACCCGGGGTGTCGATGAAGAGCAGCCCCGGCAGGTCGAAGTCGTCCGGGTTGACCAGTTTCCCGGCGACCTTCGACACCACGTCGAGCGGCACGGCCGTCGCGCCGATATGTTGTGTAATCGCTCCCGCCTCGCCCTCGATGACCGTCGAGCCTCGGATCTTGTCGAGCAGGCTGGTCTTGCCGTGGTCGACGTGACCGAGGACTGCGACGATGGGAGTCCTGAGGGATCGAGTTTCCGTTTCGTGTGTATCTGTGTCCGACATACCTACCACCCGGGAGAAGTTCTTATCACAGAACAGCCCCGCACGGCATTTAACTCCATCGCCACGCTCGTCCGGCCGTCCACCGATTCGCCTCGAATTCATTCGAAGCGGGCGGCTACTCCCCGTGGAGTTTATGTAGTAGCGGTCGGTAATCACCTCGTATGCCGAGCATACTCGCGGAAAATCTCTCGGGAAAGGCCGTCATGGGTTCGGACGGTACGGAACTGGGAATGCTCTACAACATCACCATGAACCTGAAGACGGGGGGGCTGTCCAGCCTCGTCGTCGAACCCGACGAACAGCTCGATACCGACACCGTCGACCTCGAAACGAATGAGGACGGTCATTTCGAACTACCCGTAAACCGAGTGCAAGCGGTTAAAGACTACATCGTCGTTCAGCGGTAAATGTACGTTTTAGACTCCTCAGCCTTCATCAACGAGTATCACACCACCCAACAGACAGCGTCGATTCCGATGGTTCAGGAGGAACTCGAAGGCGAACACGCCTTCCGGTTCGACGCCATGGAGGGTTCGGGAATGCACATTCACATCCCCCGCGACGATGCCGTCGAGAAGGTACGCCGAGCGGCGGACCACACGGGCGACTTGGACGTGCTTTCGGACACCGACATCCGACTCGTCGCGTCCGCGTTCGAACTGGATGGGACCCTCGTCACCGACGACTACGCGATGCAGAACGTCGCCGACCGACTGGACGTTTCCGTCGAAGTCATCGCGCAGGACGGTATCGAGGAACAGCGCGACTGGTCGTTCCAGTGCTCGGGATGCGGTCGGGAGTTCGACGAGAAGAAAGACCGGTGCCCGATTTGTGGCAGCCCGCTCTCACGGAAGAATCCCAACTGACCGAGCGGAGACCACGAGTAACCGGATTTATCCTGCAAACTGGAGATACATCACGCCGAACACGATGGCGTCGAACGTCCCGTGGACGAGCGCCGACGCCGTGAGGTTGTCCGTTTTCAGATACACCGTTCCGAGGACGAGCGAGAGGAAGAAGATGACGACGAGCGTCCCCGCCAGTTCGAGCGGCGTCGAACCCGTCGCGTAGGCGAGCACGTGCGCCAGCGCGAACACGACGCTCGCAACCACGACCGCTCCGTAGTCCGAGAACGAATCGTACAGCGACTTTTGGATGATGTTTCGATACAGCAGTTCCTCGCACGGCCCGATGACGAGCCACGAGAGGGGAACGAAGAGCAACAGGATGTCCGGGTTGCCGCTTTTCGCCTGTTGCTCGACGCTGTGACTGGCCGTCCGAATGCCGAGTTCGGTCAGCAGGAACGAGAGGATGAACATCAGGACGAAGATGGAGAGTATCCCCACGACGATGTAGCCGACGTCGCGCCGGGTCGGAAGTTTGAAATCGAGATACGAGCGACCGATTCCCCGTACGCGGAGGAATACGAGCGCGACGGTGCCGGTTCCGAGGCCGAGCGAAACGATGCTGAGCGCGGAGCGTACCATCACGCCGACGCTCTCACCGCCCGCCAGCGAGACGAGTATCGACGCCCAGATGGAGATGGCGAGCAATCCGGAGAATCCGAGCGCGCCGCTTTGGAGCACTGCACGCACCATCCCCTCGAAGGAGCGCGGGGGAGACGACTCGCCGACCCCCGCCGCGGTACCGTCTTCCATACCGAAAAAATGTATCCCCGGCGGTAAATGTGCTCCGACCGGTCAGTCGATTCGGCGGGCGAAACCGAGTCCGACGAGGCCCACGAGGGCGACGACGGCGACGAAGACGCCGAATCCGGGTTGTCCTTCACTCTCGGTCGGTGCCTCGGCCGCCATCTCGGTTTCGGTGCTCGTCGTCCGAGTTGTGCTGGCGGCCGCGTCAGATCCGTCCGTCGCGGCGGTCGTCGAGGTCATCGTCGCGGCTTCGGTCGTCGTCGCCGTGGTCGTCGAACGCTGTACCGACTCGTTCGTCCGGTTTCGGAGGACGCCATCGACGACGGTCAGCGCGTCGACGTCCGTCGAGTTGTTTTGCGGACGGCCGACGATGACGCCGAACTTCGTGCCGGGTTCGTACTCGGAGAAGTTGAACGTCGCGGCGAAGGTGCCGTTGGACGCCACGGTCACCAATCGGGACATGAAGAACCGATTCGTGGCGTGAATCTGCATTTCGAGCTCCGTGCCGGGGTCGAGCGTCGTGTTTCCACGGATAGACTGATTGCCTGCAGCATTGAGAACGAGAGGAACATCCTCGTGATAAATCGAAACCGAACTGTTATTCGCGGTCGTTTGGTCGTGGCTAAGCGGGGTTTTTCCCGTCGCGTCGAGAGCGGTACCGCCGCGTGCGCTCGTCACGCCCGAGACGGTCGAGAGAGCGACGATTGCCACAATCACCATCCGAATTAAATGTCGCCTGTTCATACTGAAAATGCGCCGTTCAGGGTTCGACGCAAGGGATATAGAATGAAAGTTTGCGGGTCGGTAAATGCTTTGTGAACGCCGCTATTCCACGGTAAGGGTCGATTTTTCTGCAACTTCGTCCGCTTCCTCGAAGTTGCCGCCACCGAGAAGGCCGCGAGCGGCGCGCTTACCCCACTCGACCGCCGGTTGGACGAACGTCTCGACGCTGTAGAGTTCCCCCGCGAGGACGCACGCCGCTTCCAGACAGTAACAGAGTTCGCCGAGTCCGTACTCGTCTACGCGGTCGATTTCGAGGCGGACGTTCGGTTGTCCCGACGCCGCGAGGCTCGCTTCGGTCGCCTCGAACTCGGCCGAGAGGAGCGAACCCAAACTGCCGCCGCCGAGATATTCGAGGCCGGGCAGGTCGGTTTCCGGAATCGACCGGTCGGCGCGCTCCGTCGGTCGGACGAACGTCACCATCTTGTCGCTGGGTCCGGCGCGGTACAGTTGGAGTTGCGAGTGCTGGTCGGTCGCACCGAGCGCCCGCACCGGCGTCTGGCCCAGTCCGTCCTTCCCGAGGCTCTCGGCCCACAACTGCGCGAACCACTCCGCGAACGTTTCGAGCGATTCCGCGTAGGGCATCATCGCGTTGATGCCCGCACCGCGTTCGTCGAGCGCGTAGGTGGCCGCACCGTAGGCGTAGGCTGGCGACTCGAACAGCGACCCCGCAAGCCGGTCCGCCTCGGCGTGCGCCCCGTCGAGAACGGCGTCGATGTCGTGACCTTGAATGGCGGCACACGCCAAGCCGACCGTCGAGAGCATCGAAAAGCGACCCGGAACGCCGTCGGGAACGTCGAGCGCGGGCAGGTCGTGTCGGTCGGCGAGATTCCTGAGGTTCCCTTCCTCGCCCGTCGTGACGAAGGTGCGGTCCGTCCAGTCCACGTTCGCGGACTCCATCGCGTCGCGGACGACGAGGAAGTTGGCCAACGTCTCGGCCGTCGTGCCCGAGCGCGAGACGACGTTGACGGCCGTGTCCGAAAGCGAGAGTCGGTCGAGGAGGGCCGAGACGTGTTCCGGGTCGACGTTATCGAGGAAGTAGGCGTCCACGTCGGAGTCGAGACCGTTGGCCAGCGTCGCCGCACCGAGCGCGCTGCCGCCGATACCGACCGTCAAAACCGTCTCGGCGTCGGCGAACGGTTCGACCGCGGAACGGATTTCGTCGGTATCCGTCGTTTCCGGGAGGTTCAGCGCCGCGTAGCCGTGTTCGTCGTCCGCTCGTCCGGTTTCGATTCGCTCGTGGGCGTCGGCGACGCGCTCGTCCAAACGGGAGAGTGCATCGCGCGAGACGCCGGGCGAGGCAACGGAGTCGAGGGCGTTGCCGAGGTCTACTCGCATACGAAACTCCGCACCGTCAGACGTGAAAAAGACACCTCCTTCGACGCGGGAAAATAGTTCTCGGATGGCAGGTCGATTTTCCGTCGAGAAGGAATCGTCGACCAACGTCGTCGTTTCTCGAATTTTCACAACCGCCAGAGTCAGCCACCGACACGACCGCCAGAAACCCGTATTTTCACAACCGTCAGAAATAGGCCGACGACACAACCGCGGGTTCTTCGTTGTTCCCCGTGAGTGAAGCGAACGGACTCGGTGCGGACCGGAGAGGCACGAAGTGCCTCGAAGGGAGCACCGAGGTTTTGGTCCAGATTTTGCCAGCGAGAAATCGCGACGGTGCCGCGACTTCTCGTGCAGCAAAAGGTGGGTGTTAGTACGCGTACCGCAGGTTCGGGACCGACGACTTGTCACCCGCTTCCATCTTTTCGAGCGCACCCTCGAAGTCCGCCATGGTCACCTCGGACCGGTCGTCGCGGATGGCGAACATGCCGGATTCGGTCGTCAGACTCTCGATTTCCGCACCGCTGAAGCCCTCCGTCTCGTCGGCGAGGCGGTCGAAGTCCACGTCGTCGGCGAGATTCATGTCGCCGGTGTGGATTTCGAGGATGCGGTGGCGACCCTCCACGGTCGGGTTCGGGACTTCGATGAGGCGGTCGAAGCGGCCCGGGCGGAGGATGGCGCTGTCGAGCATGTCGAAGCGGTTGGTCGCCGCGATGATGCGGATGTTGCCGCGGTCCTCGAAGCCGTCCATCTCCGAGAGCAACTGCATCATCGTGCGTTGGACCTCCGCGTCACCGGACGTCTTCGAGTCGGTTCGCCGGGACGCCACGGCGTCGATTTCGTCGATGAAGATGACCGCGGGTTCGCGTTCCGCCGCGAGGGAGAAGAGGTCGCGGACGAGTTTCGCGCCCTCACCGATGAACTTCTGGACGAGTTCGGACCCGGCCATCTTGATGAACGTGGCGTCGGTCCGGTTGGCGACCGCTTTCGCCAGCATCGTCTTCCCGGTTCCCGGCGGGCCGTGGAGCAGAACGCCGCTCGGCGGCTCGATACCCGCCGCTTCGAACTGCTCGGGGTTGACGAGGGGTTCCTCGACGGCTTCGCGGACCTCCCGAATCTGCTCGTCGATGCCGCCGATGTCCTCGTACGAGACGGTCGGCGATGCGTCCACTTCCATCGCCTGCGCTCGTGCGTCCTTTTCCGTGTCCAACAACCGTTGAATGGTGAACGAATCGTTGACGGCGACGCGGTCACCAGCCTCGATGTCCTCCCGAAGTTGCACCGCCACGTCTGTCAGCACCTCCTGATTGTTGCCGTGTTGCTTGATGATAACCCCGTCCTCGGTCACGTCCTCGACGGTCGCGACGTACAGGGAGGTCGTCTTCAGCATCTCGTTTTCACGCTGGAGTTGGTCGACCTCGTTTGCGAGATCGTCTCGTCGCTCGGCCGCGGCATCGACGCGCTCACGCAGTTTCTGGTTGACCTTCGTGATGTCCGTGAAATGTTCCTTGAGCGCGGACAGGCGCTCCTCGTCGGACATCTCGGGGTCCAGTTCGAGCGTTGGTCGGTCCGGGACGGATGGGCTGCGTGACATTTCTTGTTCAAGCGTATGGGACCACATTAAAAGTGCCTTTGGGTCGCGGGCGATACAGAAGATTGGTATCGGTTGGGAAATCGGCGTGCCTCGCCGAGAGACGTACGCGTGACGAGAAGCCGAGCGATGAAAAACCGAGATTCCGCGGCGGTTAGATGAGTTCTTCCATCTCGTCGAGCCGTTTTCCGTACACGTCGAGCGCGCGCTGAATCGGCTCCGGCGAACTCATATCGACGCCCGCGCCTTGGAGCAGGGTGAGCGGATACTCGCGCGACCCGTTGCTGAGGAAGTCGAGGTACCGTTCGGCGGCGGGTTCGCCCTCCTCCAGAATCTTGTCCGCCAGCGCGACGGCGGCGCTGATGCCCGTACTGTACTGGTAGACGTAGTACGCGCGGTAGAAGTGCGGAATCCGCATCCATTCGCGCTCGATTCGGTCGTCGACGACGGCGGGGTCGTAGAACTCGCGTTTCAGGTCGCCGTAGATACCGTCCAACCGGTCGGGGGTGAGCGCCTCGTTGTCCTCCGCGAGTTGGTGGGCCCGATACTCGAAGTCGGCGAACAGCGTCTGCCGGTACAGGGTCGAGCGGAACCGTTCGAGGTACTCGTTCAGGACGTGTCGTCGGAAGTCGGGGTCCTCGACCGTTTCGAGGAGATGGTGGGTCAACAGCGCCTCGTTGACCGTACTGGCGACTTCGGCGACGAATATCTCGTAACTGCTGTACGTGTACGGTTGGGACTCGCTCGTCAACTGCGAGTGAAGCGAGTGGCCGAGTTCGTGGGCCAGCGTGTACATCGAGGAGATGTCGTCCTGATAATTCATCAGGATGAACGGCTGGGTGTCGTACGTCCCACCGCTGTAGGCACCGCTCCGCTTGTCTTGGGTTTCGTACACGTCTATCCAGCGGGACTCGATACCCTCCGCGACGCGCGACTGGTAATCGTCGCCGAGCGCACCCACCGCGTCCACGACGTACTCGACCGCTTGGTCGTAGTCGAGGTCGGGACTCTCGGTGTCGGTCATCGGCATGTACACGTCCCACATCCGGAGTTCGTCCACGCCGAGGCTCCGACGCTTGAGTTCCGCGTGTCGGTGGAGCTTGTCGAGGTTGTCCCGAACGGTGTCGAGGAGGTTATCGTATACGTCGACGGGGACGTTCGGCCCGTCGAGCGCCGCCTCTCGTGCGGTGTCGTAGTTCCGAGCGCGGGCGTATTTCACGTCCGCTTTGACGCTGTTTTTGTACGCCGCGCCGACCGCGTTGCGGACGTCGCTCCACTCGTCGAAGTAGTTCTCGTAGACCGTCTGGCGGAACTCTCGGTCGGGGTTTTTGAGGAGGTTGACGAAGTTGCTCTGGGTGATTTCGACTGACTCCCCGTCGGGGTCCTCGACCGTCGGGAACGTCATGTCGGCGTTCGAGAGCATGCTGTAGATGTCGTTCGGCGCGCCCGTGACCTCGCCGAACTCCGCGAGCAAATTCTCTATTTCGGCCGAACGGGTGTGTTCTTTCATCCGAATCACGTCGTCCAAGGCGTGTTCGTACGTCTCCAACCCGTCCGTCTCCGCTATCATCTGGTCGAGTTCCTCGCGGTCCAACGACTGGATTTCGGGTTCGATGAAACTCGTCGCGCTCCCGGCGCGCGAAGCGAGCGACTGGGCGCGCGAGGCGAGCGCCTGATACTCCTGATCGGACGTGTCCTCGTCGCTCCGCATCCGAGCGTAGGAGGCGACCATGGAGACTTCGCGTCCGAGTTCGTCGGAGAGTTGAAGCACGGTGAGCAACGTCTCGCCGTCGTCCGTCACCTGTCCCTCGTACGCCTCCAACTCGCTCAGTCGCTCTTCGACGTCCTCGTACGCCTCCTCCCACTCCTCGTCGGTCGCGTAGATACTTTCCAAATCCCACTTGTATTGGGCATCAATAGCACTCCGTTCGGGAACAGAACTCATAGTCCGATGTACGGAAACCGAGACTGTAAGGCTTTGTTATTCGGAATTCGATTCCGGGACGGGACCGGAAAACGAGGTTTTCTCGGTTACGGTTCGGAAACGTCGTCGCTTTCGGAACCCACTCGTCGCGCTGGTCGAGTGGTGTGAAGTCAGAACAGTGAACTTCGACTTTTAATGTCTGTATGTAGTTATTATACCAATATCTCTTTCTAAAGCACATATTTGTTCGAAAGGAGGAGCTAAAACAACCCAATAACAAAACATTCAAACGTGATTATTTCCTCTACGGGACAGTGACTGTTGGACTCGATGTGAGGGTGGGAATCAAACCGACGGGCCATTGTCCGATAGTGGATATCTCGGAGGAAGGGCTCGTGGCCGACTTCGTTCCCGGGAGCGGCGGGGGGATACCCGCGCAAATCTCGGTCGAAGCGGAACGAGCGGGCGAGGTAGACGACTGGCCGCATCTCAGCCAGACGTTACAAACGACATCGCACACCTACTATCGATTGAGCGGCTTCGGACAAGCTATCGACGACGGCGGTGTCAGCTGTTCGTCGTGTCGGAACTGTACCGTCACGACCTGCCTCCTCAACCGGTTTCCGTCGCTCCCGGCGGACCCGTACGAAGTGTCCTGGCGGGAAAGACGGCTCTGTCTCTCGTTCGCGCTTCGAGACCGACGCGAACTGTCGGCCCTGGTCGAGTCGTTTCGGACCGGCGGATACAGCATCGAACTCCAACACCTCCTGCACGGCGATAGCGAACCCGGAGCCGAGTCGAACGTCGTTCTCGACCTTCGAACCCTGACCGGTCGCCAACGGGACGCACTCGACCTCGCTATCTCCGGGGACTACTTCGGTCCGGAAGGGTCCGACGCACTCGAACTCGCGGACGAACTCGGCATCTCGCCGTCAACGTTTTCGACGCACGTGCGGCTTGCAGTTCGGAAACTGCTGTGTCAACTTTCCGAGGACGGCTGATTTCGACGACGCCGTTTAAACCCCCGAACAATTCGACACTGCGTTAATCTAGACCTGTCCGAAATCGGTACATGGATTCCAACGGACTCCGGAGCACCGATGAGTGATGACTAGAGATGACTCCGAACGAACTACCGTGTTGATCGTGGACGATGAACCGGACCTCGCGGCGACGTTCGCGGCGTGGCTCGACCACGAGTACGATGTACAGGAGGCGAACGACGTCGATTCGGCGCGTGCGTATCTCGATACCGCCGACGTGATACTGCTCGACCGCAAGATGCCGGGTACCTCCGGCGACGAACTACTGGACGAGATAGACGAACGCGGTATCGACGTTCAGGTCGGTATGCTGACCGCGGTGGACCCGGACGTGAGCGTTATCGACATGCCGTTCGACGACTACGCCACCAAACCGATCGGTCGGGAGGGACTTCGCTCGCTGGTCGGATCACTCGAACGACGATTGGCGTACGGAGAGCAGTTACAGGAGCTGTACGCGGTCGCCACGAAACGAGCCACGTTACTCGATACGCTCGACGAGGCGGAACTCTCGAAGTCTTCGAAGTTCGCCGAGCTCACGGCTCGGTTCGAGAAACTCCGCGAGCAGACGGACGAGTCGCTGCAATCGTTCCGGAGCGACTACGAAGCAGCACTGAAGGCAGCCACCGGAGAGCAGCATGACTGACGACGGTCACTGTTCCACTCCAACGGACGTTTCGAGCGACGGTATCGAACCGGACAGGCTTACGGTGTTGATGGTTGCGACGAACGCGGAGACGAAGCGGGTCGCATCCGCCTTGGAGGACGAGCATCGACTTTCGACGCGAACCGTGCCCTCGGCGAACGACGCACTCGGCCGTCTCGACGAGGAGCGCTCCATCGACTGCCTCGTCATCGCCCGAGCGGAGTTTCCGGACGACGTGGAGTCGTTTCTCGCCGACGTTCGAGCGCTCCGACCCGGACTGCCGGTCGTCCTCTCCGACTGGGGACGCCCGGAACTCCTTTCCAGGCGGATTCGCCGCGAGGTCGAACTCTGCCGTGGATTGCGCGACCTCGCAGGGTTTCGAGAGGCGGTCGAACACGCCGGGCACGCCATCATGATAACCGACCGGAGCGGGACGATAGAGTACGTCAACTCGGCGTTCGAGCGAACGACGGGATACGACGAAAGCGAGGCCGTTGGCCGCCGTCCCAGCATCCTCAAATCGGGCGAGCACGACCGGGAGTTTTACACTGACCTCTGGATGACGATCCTCAACGGCGAAGTGTGGGAAGGACGCCTGGAGAATCGTCACCGGTCGGGGTATCACTACCCCATCGAACAGACCATCGCTCCCATCACCAACGAGGTCGGCGACGTGACGAGGTTCGTCGCGGTCAACCGGGATATTTCGCGGCAGAAGGCCTACGAAGACCAACTTCGAGAACAGAACCAGCGCCTCGAATCGTTCGCACGGACGGTCGCACACGACCTTCGCAATCCCCTGAACGTGGTTCAGGGGCAGGTGGAACTCGCACGCGAGCGGGGCGACGAACGGTTCTTCGACGCCGCGCTTCGCGCCGCCTCCCGAATGGACCGACTGATCGACGAACTCCTGAAACTCGCGGAACAGGGGAAGGCGGTGCTCGACCCCGAACCGGTGGCGCTTACCGACGCGGCGACGAACGCGTGGGAATTGACCGACACGCTCGATGCAACGCTATCGGTCGATAGCGACCGACGAATCGTCGCCGACGAAACGCGGTTGTGCCAACTGTTGGAGAACCTCTTTTCGAACGCGGTGGTCCACGCCGGTTCGGACGTGTCCGTCACCGTCGGAACGACCGACGAGGGGATTTACGTGGCCGACGACGGACCGGGCATCCCCGAAACGGAGCGCGCGACGGTCTTCGAATCCGGGTACACGACCGCATCCGAGGGGACCGGATTCGGCCTCGCTATCGTGAAACAGATCGCCGATGCCCACGGATGGCAAATAGCCGTCGGCGAGAGCGAAGACGGCGGCGCACGGTTCGAGGTGTCCGGGGTCGAATTGAAAGCGAACGGGGACGAGACGTGAGCGGTAGCGTACCTTTTTGACCCGTGGCAACACGTCTCGTCGTATGAGCGATGTCGAACGTGCGCTTGGCGATGCGTGGACCGATGACTACCCGTGGGAATTCCTGACGAAACTGACCGAACTCGAAAACAGGATGGGCGGTCATCCCGGCGAGCGACGAGCGGCGGAGTTGGTCGTCGAGGGGTTCGAGCGGGCCGGGGCGCGCAACCCACACATCGAACCGTTCGACATGAACTGCTGGACTCGCGGGTCTGCGGAACTCGCCCTGACCGAACCGGTCGAACGGTCCTTCGAAACCATCGCGCTTCCGTACTCGCTCGCGGGAGACGTGCGGGGAGAACTGGTGGACGTTGGTCACGGCATGCCCGAGGAGATAGACGAAAAGGACGTCGCCGGGAAGATAGCGGTCGCCAGCACGACGACGCCGAAAGGCAGTCGGTTCATCCATCGGATGGAGAAGTTCGGCCACGCCGCCGCCGCGGGTGCGGAGGGGTTCGTCTTCCACAATCACGTGCCGGGACAGCTACCGCCGACCGGTTCGCTCACCTTCGGCGACGAGGCCGCGGTTCCGTCAGTCGGCGTCAGCAAGGAGTCGGGCGCGTGGTTGACCGAGTACGCGGAAAAAGGTGCGACGGCGCGACTGGTCGTGGACGCGAACACCGAACCGGGAACGAGCCACAACGCGGTCGCCGAACTCGGTCCCGAGACGGACGAGGAGGTCGTGGTCGTCGCCCACTTGGACGCACACGACATCGCGGAAGGGGCGCTCGACAACGGGTGTGGCATCACCGTCGTCGTCGCCATGGCACACCTGCTCTCGAAACTGGACCTCGACACGCGCGTCCGAGTCGCGGGCGTCGGCTGTGAGGAAACCGGCCTGCTGGGAAGCGAGGCGTTGGTCGAGTCGCTCGATACCGGACGAGTCCGAGCGGTCGTCAACGTCGATGGCGCGGGACGGTTCCGCGACATGCGCGCCTACCTCCACGGCTCCGAGACGATGCGGTCGGTCGTCGAGACCGTCTCCGAGGAGGCGAATCAGCCGATACTGCTCCAGGAAGGGGTCCACCCCTTCAGCGACCACTGGCCGTTCCTGAAGGCGGGCGTTCCGGCGCTGCAACTGCACAGCGAACCGGACGGCAGTGCACCCGGTGAACGCGGCCGTGGCTGGGGTCACACCCACGCCGACACCCGGGACAAGGTGGACGACCGCAACCTCCGCGAACACGCCATGCTGGCGGCGCTGCTGGTCCAAGAGGTGGCCGCACGCGAGGAGATTCCGAGACCGACACCCGAGGACATCGTTGCGAACCTCAGAGAACAGGAGTACGAGGAGGGGATGCGGGCGGCGGGAATCTGGCCGGAGGGCTGGAACTAAGCGCAGAACCTGACTTCGCGCCGGACGATTTCCTCGACGAGCTTTCCGAGTCCGCGGACGACGAGATAGACGCCGACGATGAGCGAACCGAGGGCGAACAGCGCGTAGAGAAGGATACCGAGGAATCCGAACACGCTCGCCGCGATGCCGCCGAGTGTCTGTCCGAGAAGGACGGCCACTATCCCGAGCACGATATCCGTCGTTACCTCCCACAGCAGCTCATCGTTAACCATGGAGATAGAAAAGACGAAAGGAGGTATAAAATTATTCCACGCCGCGACAAATATCACGCGTTACACGACTCCGCGTCCGCCGCTCGACGCGGAGGTCGCCGAACACGTCGCGGACGCTTTTTACCGCCGCGCCGTCGACCGAGAACTCGCAGTCGTACCCCACGTCGGCTAGATAGAGGGGGTGTGCCGACGCACACGGGACGCCCGCTCTCCCGTCGAGCGGTTCCGGTGCGAGAACGGTGTCGATTTTCGCCATCTCGGCGTCGCCGGTCGCAATCGAGTGAATCAAGGAGACGACCCGTCGAACGAGGTTTCTGGCGAAACCGCCCGCCTGGAACGTGAAGACGAGGTACTCGCCGTCCTGTACCACGTCGATGCCGAGGTCCCGGACCGTCCCCTCGGTGTCCGACGTCAGGTTGTGAAAGTCGTGTTCCCCCGAGAGGCGGTCGGACGCCTCCTTCGCCAATCCGAGGTTCGCACGAGGTGCATAGCAGTGATAGACGTACTCCCGATAGTAGGCGTCGTGAGTTGCGTGGAACGCGGGAACGACGTCGGCGCTGGCCCAGACGCGAATCTCGGCTGGAAGTTCGCTGTTGAACGCCGACGGCGTGAGCCACTCGGGACACTCGAACGCGACCGTCTGTGCGAGGGCGGACACCCCCGAATCCGTCCGTCCGGCGGCGGCGTAGCCGTCCGGCACCCTGTCCGCGACGCCGAGGGCGCGAAGCGACTCGAACAGCGAATCCTCGACCGTCGGGACGTCCGGCTGGCGCTGAAATCCGTAGAACGGGCGGCCGTCATAGGCGACTCGAAAGGCACGCATCGCCAATCCATACACAATCCGAGGGTATAGTTCGTCGGATGTTACCGCGCGTTCACGAACTCGTTGAGAACGCGTACCGAAACACAGGACCGACGTTCGAGCGGCGTATCGACAAAATATAGTCAGAAACCCGAGTTAACGCCGCTCGGTAAATCCCGTAACGTACGTCTGTTCGTGGGCAGGGAACACCTCGTCGATGGTTTCCGCGCCGTGTTCGCGTGCCAGGAGCGTCCGGAGTTCGGCCTCGTAGTCGGCCTTTCGAATCTCGTCGCTCGGCCCGGATTCGACGTCGAGCGTCGCCGCGACGAGGCGGTCGACCGCCCCGCGACCGAAGCCGGAGAGTGGAACGATGTAGTCGATGTCGTGTCGGTCTTCGAGACTTTGGGCTTGCGCGCGCGAGACGGTCGGAACCCGGTCGTCGCGGCGGGTACCGTCCGCTATCGCGTCGAAGCCCATCGCGGCGACGGTTTCCAGCGCGTGGAGGTGAACGTGTTGGATGCCGTTCCGCGGGTAGCCGTCCTCGACCATCCGTTCGACCGCCGTCACCGCGGCGTCGTGGTCGAGTTCGACCGCTTCGAAGTCGAATCCGGTCGCTTCGGCGGTGTCACGGGCGTTTTTCCAGTCGTCAGTGATGCCGAAGTGGGCGGTGACGAGGGTGACGTCGTAGAAGTCGGCGAGCAAGAGGGCGGCGAGCGTCGAATCCTTGCCGCCGCTGTAGAGGAGTCCGAGGTCCATCTCAGCGGCGCTTGATGTTGAAGCTCTTCTTGTCGGGCTTCAGCTCTCGGAGCAACTCCTTCATCTTCTGGTCGTCGATTTTGCCGTTGATACGGCCGCTCTGTGCGATGGCGAGTATCTGCTGTTCGACTTGATCCGCGAACTGCGGTTTGCTCATCCGAACCGAGTTCAGTCGCTTTCGCGCACCGTCGGTGAGGTACTGGCGGAGAAGCGCCTGTTTCTGTGCGTCGGCCTGCTGTTGGGCCTGTTGTTGGGCCTCCTCCTGCTGTTTTTGGTCCTGTAGCTCCTCCATCTTCTGTTTTCGAAGCTCTTCGAGTCGGTCATCGTCGGGACTTCCACTCATGCCTTATCGGTTGTTTACCGCGCACGACCAAAAACAATTACGGAGGCGTCCGTCCCGCGGAGGACCGAGAGCGGACGCACGACTCGTCGGAAAACGAGTGGTTGGCCGGGGAGAAACGGCAACCGAAAAAGACGGTACTCAGTTTATGCGTAGCGTTCGAGTTCCGGTCGGTCGAGGTCCGAGAGGACTTCGCCAGCCGTGTCGTCGAGGAGGCTTCGGCCGTCCGCCGTAATTTCGCGGCCGCGGTGCTCGTTGGACTGGATGAGGTCTTCCTCTTCGAGCTGCTGGAGGATGGTGCGGATGACCTTCTTGCTGCCGTCCGAGCGGTGGTTCGGTGCGACGGCGTAGCGGTTCGAACCGCCCTTGCTGCCGCCGTATTCGGTCGAGAGGCGCTCGACGCCGATCGGGCCGTTCATGGCGACCTTACGGAGGAGGCTCCCCGCACGGATGTGCCAGAAGTTCTCCTGTTCGGGGGGAAGCTCGCGCTGGGAACCGGTTTTGGTGAATTCGGCCCAGTCCGGTCGGTCGAATCGATCCTCAAGTTCGTCGGCGAGCGCCTCGATAAGCGCATCCGCCGGAACGTCGTAGAGCGTCGTCATACGACTGATTTCCGTGCGGCGGCGTTTAAAGCCATCGTTACGGAGTTCAAACGGGAGCGGGCGTCTCCCCGTCAATCGCTCCTGACGCTGCCGGTACTCGCGTTGTCGGCTTCCAGCATCGCGGTGGTAGAGCCGCCGATGAGGATGGGGAGCAGGTAGGTCGCGCCGCGGTGGATGACCGCCGCCGCGCTCGCCGTCGCCACCGAAACTCCGGCGATGGGGACGAGCAAGAGGACTAACGCGGCGTCGAGCGCACCGAGACCGCCCGGAAGCGGTGCGACACCCGCGATGCTCCCGATGGGGACGACGAACAACACGGCGGCGAACGGGACGGTGTAGCCGAGCGCGTAGAACGACAGCCACAGCGAGACCGAGGACAGGAGCCACCCGAGCGCGGAGAAGAAGACCGAGAGCGCGAGTTTACGGCGGTCTCCGGCGACCCGTTCGATGGCGTCGAAGAACCCGCGGAGTCGGTGGACCACCGCGGGTTTCGTCGTCGGGGAAACCGGCGGCACGAACCGAGCGAAAAAGCCGACGACCCGAACGACGCCCGTTGCGATGGTCAACTCGACGGTGTCCCGCTTTCGCCACCCGATGACCGCGACCGTCGGAACCGCGACGGCGAGTGCGACGATGGACAGCGCGATCATCACCGCCGTATCGCCGAGCGTGAGCACCGTCGCGTAGTAGGCCACGCCGACCAGCGCGAACGAGATGGACGGAACGAAGTTGATGGAGTCCACGCTGGCGATGGCACCGAGGCTCGACTCGTAATCGGCGTTCGTCGTCCGCGAGATGAGGAGCGCGGCGAACGGTTCGCCGCCCGCTTGCCCGAACGGCGTGACGTTGTTAGCGAACGTCGCCCCCGCGTAGAGGAAAAACGATCGGAGGACGGTGATACGAATGCCGAGGACGCCGAGAACGGTCCGAAGCGACATCGACCACGCGAAGAGCCACCCGAGGGCGACGACGGCGACGAGCACGATAACGCGACCGTCGGCCATCGAGAGCGTGGTCATCACCTCGTCGATACCGGCGAGGAAGAAGATGACGAGCAGGACGGCAAGCGCGGCTACGAAGCCGACGAGAATCGTCTGCACGTCACCCAGGTCGAGACGCATCAACTTTCCAATAACGCGCGGGTGGCTTGAAGCCAACGAAGACCGTTCGTCTTTTTCCCCACCGTGAGAAAACGTCGGGTATGGACGAACGGGCCGCGCTCCGTCTGCTCGAAGGAACCCTCTCCGACGCGGGGGACGACGCAGCAGTCATCGATGGACACGTGCTGACGACGGACATGCTCCACGAGACGACGGATTTCCCCGACGGGACGACGCGGTACACCGCTGGCTGGCGGTCGGTCGGTGCCTCGCTCTCCGACGTTGCCGCGATGGGTGCGAACGCAGTCGCGAGCGTCGCCGTCTACGCCGCACCGGAGTTCGACCCCGACGACCTCGAGTCGTTCGTCGCGGGTGCGAGCGACGTGTGCGAGTCGGTCGGCGCGCGGTACGTCGGCGGCGACCTCGACACCTTCGAGGAGTTCACGGCGTCGACGACGGTGCTCGGGGAAACCGACGACCCGGTGTTACGCTCGGGTGCGAAACCGGGAGACGCGCTGTGCGTAACCGGCACGCTCGGACGGAGCGGGGCGGCGCTCCGACTGTTCGAAGCGGGAGAAATCGAGCGGGCGAACGAACTGTTCCGGTTCGAACCGCGGGTGGCCGCCGGACGAGCGCTCGCACCGTTCGCAACCGCGATGATGGATTCGAGCGACGGTCTCGCTCGCTCGGTTCACCAACTCGCGGAGGCGAGCGAGTGCGGGTTCGAGCTCGACGGCGAATCGATTCCCGTCGCGGAGAGCGTCCGGGAAGTCGCAACTGACGCCGACGACGAGCGCGACTTGAGCCTCTTTTTCGGCGAGGATTTCGAACTGGTGTTCACCGTGCCGAAGGCGACCGTAGAGGACGCGCGGGAGGCATCGCCGACGCCGATTTCCGTCGTCGGGTCGGTGACGGAGGACGGGATTCAACTGGACGACGAGGCGCTTCCCGACCGCGGCTACACGCACGGGGAGTGAACGATTCAGTCATCGGGTAATTCGGTCTACGGACCGATTATCTGCTTCAGTCTACGGACCGATTATCTGCTTCAGTCTACGGACCGATTATCTGCTTCAGTCTACGGACCGATTATCTGCTTCAGTCTACGGACCGATTATCTCGATGGGAACCGGCGTGAAACAGAGGACTCCGACGATGAAGGTCAGGATTCCGATCGCCATCCGTTTTGCATCGAGGCCGTCCTCGTTGACGGGGTTCGCCGGGCCGACGTACGCGAAGAACATCGACAGGAAGCCCCAGATGACCCACAGCACGGTCGCGTTGCTCACGTCGAGGACGTAGAAGACGTAGGCGGCGAGGCCGAACAGCATCGCGGGGACGAGGGCCGCGATACTTTCCTGGCGCTCGCCGATCATCGCGCGAACGATGTGGCCACCGTCGAGTTGGCCGACCGGGATGAGGTTGAGGAAGGTGACGAACATGCCGACCCACCCGCCGATGACGACCGGATTGACCGACCGCGACGGGTCGGCGAAGGTGAGCGGTTGCCCCATCACGGCGGCGATGCCCTTGAGCAGGGGCGGGTAGCCGAACTGCACTTCCATGGTGTTCGCGCTGTTGATGACCGACTGCGGGACGGTCACGGGGTCGAGCGTCAAACCGACCGCGGTGACGACGACGGTCGCAACGAGGCCCGCGATGGGGCCGGCGACGCCGATGTCGAAGAGCGCCTTTCGGTTGGGCATCTGGCCCTTCATCCGGATGACGGCACCCATCGTTCCGATGATAGAAAGCGGAACGGGGATGAAATACGGGAGACTCGCTTCCACGCCGTGGTAGCGACTCATGACGTAGTGACCCAGTTCGTGAGTCCCGAGCACGCCCATGACGGCGAACGTGAACGGCCACGCGGTCATCACGGCCCCGACCGGGTTCGAGACGGGATTGACGTGGTACCACAGCGTCCCCGCCCACAGCGTCGAGAGAACGGTGGCGAGAAACAGGACGACGTTCTTCCACGGAACTCCGTTCGGGCCGAGGTGCACGGGTTCGGCGACGAGGACGTACTCACCCATCCGCGTCGAAAGCGAGACCTCGTATCCCTGTTCACGAAAGAGCGGCCAGACGGTCTGCATAAGCCGCTCTTGGGTGACGAGGGGTTCCCCGTAATAAACCAACTGCTCGCCATCAGCTCGAACGTCGTACACCCGAAACACCGAGCGTAACCGTTCTAGCGAGGGGCCTGCCTCGGGCGGCTCCGTTGAAGCCATTCGGTCCTACTACGGAACGAATGGGTATAAACCCCTAGACGACGGTGCCGGACTGCAGGACGGCGATGAGGAGCGTCAGGACCGGGACGCTCGCGAGCGTGCTCACGAAGATGGCGGTGCTTACGTACTCCGGGCCGGAAAGCCCCCCGCTCGACCCGTGGTCGTATTCGATGCAGAGAATGAGCGGCGTCACGGCGGCGGGCATCGCACATTCGAGGACGAACACGCGTGCGACGGTGACGTCCGAAAACCCGAGCAGGTAGACCACGCCGACGGCAAAGACCGGGGCCACGACGAGCTTCAAGACGTTCGAAACGCCGACGCGTGCCACGGCCGCCCCCG
This sequence comes from Haladaptatus paucihalophilus DX253, assembly GCF_000376445.1. Taxonomy (NCBI): domain Archaea; kingdom Methanobacteriati; phylum Methanobacteriota; class Halobacteria; order Halobacteriales; family Haladaptataceae; genus Haladaptatus; species Haladaptatus paucihalophilus. Next base: position 1,555,358 of record NZ_AQXI01000001.1, read on the forward strand.
AATCGGTGTTCGCCAGTTGAATCCCGAGCATGAGCAACATGATGGGAATCGCGGCGTCGCCGGTCAGTTTCAGCGTGCTCATCATCGCCGAGTCGGCGGGCGGGACGACGCCGAGGAACCGGACGACCCCGGCCGCGAGGACGGCGTAGACGAGCGGAAGTTTGAACACCTCCCGAACGGCGGCGAGGTTCGAGGTTTCGTCGCCGCGCGAAGCGATGTAGACGCCGAGGGTGTAGGTCAAGACCGACTGGGCGGCGATGTAGAGAATCGCGGTACTCCGCCCGACGCCATCGAAGGCGAACTGCGAGAGCGGAATCCCGTAGTTACCCGCGTTGGGGAACGTGCTCGACAGGACGAGTGCGCCGAGAACGGGTTCCGTCTCGCCGAGCGCACGGCCGACCAGTTCCGCGACGACGGCCATGCCGACCGTGAAGACCAACACACCCGCGGCGAGCGTGAGCACCGTTTCCCCGCCGAGCGAGGAGGTCGTGAGGCTGTGGAACACCAGCGCGGGCGTCAAAACGTAAATCGTGACCGTTCCGAGGGCGCTCACCTCGATGTCGCGCACGGTTCCGAGGAGAAATCCGACGGCGGCAACGGCGAGAACTGGCAAAATCGCGGACGTCAACGCGGAGAGGAGTGACACTGGTCGAACGAAAACAGCGAGCGACTACAAAAGCGTCGAAGGCGGAAAAGCGGGAGGCGGCAAGAGGTGGAACATCGAGGGGCGGCAGGGGGAAGATAACGAGGAGAGATGACGAGAACGGAACGGGCGGGAGGGAATGCAGGGAACGGAGGAGAGCGGGGTGAAGGGGACGAGTGAGAAGGAGAGCGGGGTGAAGGGGACGAGTAAGAGGGAGGGCGTGCGTGGCAGACTCGGGACAGCGGACGGGGACCGTTTCAGGTCGTGAACCGAGGGGCAATCGGTTCGGGGGACGGTGGGGGAGGTTGCGAGTTCGGGGAGCGATTCGGCGGGTGTGGAGTGTTTCGGGGGTGCGGGGTTTTTGAGCAGGTTGCGATGTGGGGTGACGGAGCGTCGTTGTGACGGGTGTTCTGGGGTGGAGGGTGTGGCTGTGGTGGAGTTCGGGGTTGATTCAGGTCGGGGGTCGTGGGTGTGAGATTCGGAGGGCGGTCAGAGATTGCGGGGCGCACGCGGGGAGCGGCGAGCCGAAGTTACGCGGGAGCGATGCGCCACGTGGTCGCGCTCGTGTACGACCACTTCTCGACTTCGAGTTCGGCACAGTCGGTCAGTTTGACCATCAGCGCGCCGATCTCCTTGGAGGAGAGGCCGACTTCGTCCGCGATGAACTTGCTCTTGAAGTAGAGCTCGCCATCGCTCGCTTTCTCGCAGAGGTACTGCTTGAGGCGGGCTTCCTTGGATTCCGGTTCAGGGCTTTCGGTGGCGGCTTGGGTGGTAGCGCTCATGTGCTGACTCCGGTTTCACCATGGAGCGGGGATATGTTATAAAGGGAGGAAGCTTAGGGTAGTTTCGGGAATCTTTAGGAGAATTGAACGCAAAGTAGCGTGAACGCGGGTAAAAACGACGTTTTACGGACGCCTCTAATCGCTTCTAAATGTTTAAAATCGCTTCTCGCGTTTTATTTCCGAGAAGAGAGATCGCTACCCGAAAGGGAGGAAAGTGGACAGAATAGGGACAATTTTCCGCCGTTATCGCTCGTGAACCCAGAACTGCTCGTCGAGCGTCACCTCTTTTTTGAAAATCGGTACCTCGGCTTTCAACCGATTGATGCCGTCCTCGACGGTCCGAAACGCCTCGTCGCGGTGCCCGGCCAGCACGACGACGAACACGATGTCTTCACCATAGTCGATACGACCGGTTCGGTGGTGCATGAGAACCCGAAAAACGCCGTTTCGCGCTTCGAGGTCGGAGCGAATCGCGTCCAACTTGGCGTCCGCGACGCCCTCGTACATCTCGAAGTCGAGGAATTCGGTCGGCGTGTCGTCGTCCGAGTCCTTCGCCCGAACGCGTCCGGTGAACGTGGCGATGGCACCCGAGCGCTCCGCCTTCGGGTCGCGTTTCGCCCGCGCGACCAGCGATTCGAGCGTCTCGTAGGGTTCGGTCGCTTCGAGTTCGTCCACGACCGCTTCGACGTCGAGTTCCGCGGAACCGTCCGCGCGGACGAGGGTCGTTCCCGCGTGGTCCGCATCGCCGAGGACGACGGTCGGCAGGTCGGCGTTCGGAAATCCGGTGACGACGGCGTAATCGTGTGTCGGTGCGAGCGTATCGAGAACGTCGGTCACGGATTTGTCTTCCCCGCGTGCTCGCCAGCCGTCGGCATCGAGTTCGAACGCGGTCTCGGCGCTCGAAGCGTCCGATGGCTCGGGAACCTCCGAGTCGTGCGATTCGTGCTGGACGGCTCCCACTCTTCCTCGGTCCGCGAATCGGTCGGCAAGTCGGTCGGCGACGGCATCCGCCTCGTCGCCGACGACACCCACTACCTTCATGAACGTACAGGCGGGAGCGAGTCGCTTTTAGCCTTCGGTCGGAAGTTGAGAACGCTTAAGGCCGCGTCCGGGTAAGACGGCGATAGCATGAAGGTGGTCGTTTCTATCGGCGGTAGTGTGCTCGCGCCGGACCTGGAGTCCCAACGAGTGCGCGGACACGCCGAAGTCATCGAATCGCTCGCAACGGAGGGGTGTACTATCGGCGCGGTCGTCGGGGGCGGCGGCGTCGCCCGAGAGTACATCGGAACCGCGCGGAACCTCGGCGCGAACGAGATAGAACTGGACGATATCGGAATCGACGTGACGCGACTCAACGCTCGCTTGCTCATCGCGGCGCTCGGCGAGCAAGCCGCGCCGAGTCCGGCCGAGACGTACGAAGAGGCGGGGACCGCGATGCATCGCGGCGACATCGCCGTCATGGGCGGAGTGATGCCCGGTCAAACGACGGACGCCGTGAGCGCCGCGCTGGCCGAGTACACCAACGCCGACCTGCTCGTCTACGCGACGAGCGTGAACGGCGTGTACAGCGACGACCCGAACGAGGTTGCGGACGCGACGAAGTACGACGAACTCTCCGCGAGCGAACTCGTGGACGTCATCGCCGACCTCGAGATGACCGCGGGCAGTTCCGCACCCGTGGACCTGCTGGCCGCGAAACTCATCGGGCGCTCCGGCGTTCGAACCATCGTCCTCGACGGAACTGAACCGGAGCGAATCGCCGATGCCGTCCTCAACGGGGACCACACCGGTACGGACATCATCCCCGAGGGAGCGGAAGACGAGATGACCTACTGGGTACAAGAATGAGCGCCGGGACGGCACCGACCGACGACCGCGACGAGGTGGACGAGGAAAACCACCACGTCTTCTGGGCCGACGAGGTGGCCGACCGAATCGAGGCGCGGGACCCCGAGGACCCCATCACGATCAAGGGAGGTATCTCTCCGTCCGGCGTTCCCCATCTGGGCAACGTCAACGAGATTATGCGCGGCTACTTCGTCGCCGAAGTGCTCCGCGACAGGGGACACGAAGTTCGACAGGTGTTCACCGCCGACGACCGCGACCCGCTCCGAAAGCTCCCGCGGAAACTCGCCGACTTGGACGGCAACATCGTCGAGTTGGGCGACGTGAACGCCGGAGCGCTCGGGCGCAATCTCGGAAAACCGTACACGGACATCCCCGACCCGTTCGACTGCTGTGACTCCTACGGGAAGCACTTCTCGAACCTCATCCAGCAGAGCGCGGACCTACTGGGCGTCCCCATCGACGTGATGTCGAACACCGAGATGTACACGTCCGGGGAGTTGGAGGACGTGACGCGCGACCTCCTCGACAACGCCGAGGCCGCGCGCGAGGTGCTCGCGGAGTATCAGGACAAAGTGGACGAGGAGTACATCCCGTTCAACCCCATCTGTGAGGAGTGTGGCAAGGTGACGGAGACGGTGACGGCGTTCGACGTGGACGCGGGCACCGTCGAGTACGTCTGCACCGACCTGAAGGCGGGCGACAACGTTATCGACGGCTGCGGACACGAAGGGACGGCGACCCTCCGCGACGGGAAACTCCCGTGGCGCTTCGAGTGGCCAGCCCAGTGGAAGACGCTCGGCGTGGACTTCGAACCGTTCGGAAAGGACCACGCTGAAGGCTCGTGGCCGAGCGGCGAGGACATCGCCCGCAACGTGATGGACTTCGAACCGCCGGTGCCGATGACCTACGAGTGGTTCACGCTGAACGGGAAGCCGTTTTCCTCCTCCGAAGGGAACATCGTGCTCGTCTCGGAAGTGCTGGAACTGCTCGAACCCGAGGTGTTGCGTTACTTCTTCACCAAGGACCCGAGCAAGGCGCGCGACTTCGACATCGGCCGCCTCGACCTGCTGGTGGACGAGTTCGACCGCTTCGAGCGCATTTACTTCGGCGAAGAGGACGCCGACGAGCGCGAGCAGGCGCTCGCCGAGCGGGTGTACCCGATGGTCGTGGCGGACCCGCGGGAAGAGCGGATTCGCATCCCGTACACATTCGCCGCCATCTTGGGTATGACGGACGACCCCGAACTCCGCGAGGAAATCGCGCGGCGCGAAGGCCACATCCCGGACGACGCGCCGGAGTGGGCCGTCGAGGCCGCCCTCGCACGCGTCGAACAGGCGGAGGCGTGGGCGAAGCGAACGGGCAACGAGTACGACTACGACCTGAAGCGAACCGAGATGCCGAACGTGGACCTCGATACCGAGACCGACGCCGCGCTGTCGGAACTGGCGGATTTCATCGAAGCGGGCCACGACGGCGAGGAGATTCAGGGCGAAATCTACGAGACCGCAAAGCGCCACGACATCGACATCGGCGACTTCTTCGGCGTGGGATATCAGCTCTTTTTCGGCGAGGAACAGGGTCCGAAACTCGGTCCGTTCCTCTCGAATCTGGACGAGGAGTTCGTCTTAGGGCGTCTGCGACGCGAACGCTAGCTGCCAACAGAGTTAAGTTGATTGGCAGGTAGTAACCTATTACGTCCGACTAACAAGGACATAACAAAGTACCTCCCAGTCGTACGAAACAATGTAGAGTCGGATTGACGACCAATCACGTCAACGACTAAACCGATATAATATCATGGCCCTGATAGAACTCAATCTAGAGAAGCCAGCGTTGAAGCGAACCGAACTCGTCGAAGAATCCGAGGTCGAGACGGCCGAGGAACCAGAAACGGAAACCGAAACAACGGAAGCGGAAGAGACGGACGTCGAGGAGACGAAGGGCGGCAGCAAAGTCCACACCTTCGCCCGCCGCGCGGCCGTCCTCGGTGGCACCGCCGCCGGACTCGCCGCGGCCCGAAAGCTCCAGCAGAAACGGAGCGGTACGGACGAAGAGCAGCAGGAACTCGAAGAAGACTGGCAGACTGCGGAATAACGGAGTACCGTCCGGAATTTTTTCACGTTCGTTCCCAAACGCCTTTGAGCGACGGCCCCCTTCGTTTCACCAATGGATACGCTCCTCTGGGTCCTCCTCGGACTCGCCGCCTACTGGTTCATCCTGCTTGGACTACGGGCGAACGATATGCTGCCCTCCTATATCGGCATGCAGGGACCGGTGCTGACCCTTCACACGCAACGAGGAAAGAAACTCATCGACCGCCTCGCACGGCCGAAACGGTTCTGGCGGGCGTGGGGGAACTTCGGTCTCGGAATCGCGCTCGTCGTGATGGTCGGGACCTTCCTCCTGCTCGTCGTGCAGGCCATCGTCGTGGTGCAAAATCCACCCGCACCGTCGGCGGTTACTCAGCCCCGGAACGTGCTCGTCATCCCGGGCGTCAACGAGTTCCTGCCGCTGTCGGTCGCCCCCGAAATCCTGCTCGGCCTCCTCATCGGACTCGTGGTCCACGAGGGGGGCCACGGCATCTTCTGCCGCGTCGAGGACATCGAAATCCGGTCGATGGGACTGGCGCTCCTCGCGTTCCTCCCGGTGGGCGCGTTCGTCGAACCGGACGAGGAGAGCAGAAAGGACGCCGACAGGGGAAGTCAAAGCCGCATGTTCGCGGCGGGCGTGACGAACAACTTCGCGATAACCATCGTCGCCTTCCTGCTCCTGTTCGGCCCGGTAATGGCCTCGATTTCCGTCGCCTCGGGCGCGGCGGTCGGCGGGGTGTTCCCGGGGTCCGCGGCGGACACCGCGAACGTCCAGCGCGGCGACCGAATCGTCGCCGTCAACGGGACGGCCGTGGAGAGCAACGGCGACCTCAACGACAAACTCGCCGACATCCAGAGTCGGTCCGTGTCGGTGACGCTGAACCGCGACGGCGAGGAACGCGAGACCACGATTCAGCGCAGCCTGCTCATCACCGGCGTCGCACAGGGCTCTCCGTTCGCGGCGGGTGCGGAGAAGGGAGAAAACATCACGGCGGCCAACGGACAGTCCGTATACACCGAACGCGCGCTGCGTCGGCAACTCGCGGACGAAAACATCGCCACCCTGACCGTGGACGGACAGCAGGTGAGCGGTCCGGTCGGGGCGCTCTCGACCGTGCAGATGGACGGTCCCATCGCCAGTCAGACGAACTTGCAGTCCGGGGACGCCATCGTCATCACGTCGATAAACGACAACCGAATCGGCAACAGCAGCGAGTTGAGCGACACCCTCGACGGGTACGAGGCGGGCCAGACCGTGAGCGTCGAAGCCTACGTCAACCAGAGCGGGACCTACGTTCGACACGATTACGACGTGACGCTCAAGGACAACGACAACGGGAAGGCCATCGTCGGCATCCTCGTCTCGCCCGGCGTCTCGGGAATCTCGGTGAGCAGTTTCGGAACCCGACTCTACCCGGCGGGAACGTTCCACGACCTCGTGTCGGGGCAGTTCATCTCCGTGTTCGGCGGCGGCGGTGGCGGCGGACCGGTGACGACGTTCCTGCTCGGTATCGCGGGCACGCTGTTGCTCCCGTTTGCCAGCCTCTCGATGCCGGTCGGCTACAACTTCGCTGGCTTCGTCGGTTGGAACAGCAATTTCTTCGTCGTACAGGGACCGCTGTCGGCCCTCGGCGGCGGCACCTTCCTGCTGGCGAACGTGCTGTTCTGGACGGGGTGGATAAACCTCAACCTCGGCTTCTTCAACTGCATCCCGGCGTTCCCGCTCGACGGCGGGCACATCCTCCGCATGGGTGCCGAAGCCATCGTCTCGCGCCTCCCGACGAAACAGGGACGGCAGGTGACCACGATGATAACGACGACGGTCGGACTGGTCATGCTCGCCAGCCTCATCCTCATGGTGTTCGGGCCGCGCCTGCTGTCGGGCTAATCGCACATTCGCCGACGAGTCAGGTTCTTTTGTCCGCCGTTTTCCGTCTGTTCTCGTCCCTGTTTCCGTCGGGTCAATTTTCCGTCGTTCGATCGTTCTCACCCGCGCGACAATCGTCGGATTTACCGTTCCCGTCGCGCTTGAGGATGACATGTCGCTACTGGAACTGCTCGGATTCGTGTTCGGGGGCTGGTTCATCCTCGTCACGTCCGTCTACTTCGGCGTGAAAGGTGCACTGCAGTCGTACTTCGGGGAGACGCCGCCGACAATCGACGGCGGCGAAAAATCGACGGACGGCAGTCACGCGGACTGAAGGGCGGTCGGTGACAAGAAGCGACGAGATCGGCGAAAAACACGAACGGGAAGAAACGAGAGCGGCGAACGTCGAATCGCCGACCGGTCAGTCTTCGAGGCCCATCCGCTCGTAGAAGTCCTCGGGCGTGTCGGGGATGCGCTCGAAGTCGCCGAAGTCGCGCTCGTGGTGGCGGATTATCTGCTCGACAATCCACGAACTGAAGGTCTCGTCGAACTGCCATTCCCCCTCGGGACTTTCGACTTCGAACCGGTCGTCGGTCGCAAAGGAGACGTAGACGTGATAGAAGCCGAGAATGACGTCGGCGAACTCGCGGGCTTTCGTTCCGCTTTCCTTGCGCTTCTCGTCGAGTTCGTCGCGTCCCTCGTCGGTCAGCTTGAAATATTTCCGGTCCGATTCGTCCTCACGCTCGATTCGTTCGGTCCATCCCTTGTCTTCGAACTTGTAGAGAATGGGATACACCGACCCGTAGGACGGTTCCCAGTGGCCGCCGCTTATCTCGCGTATTTCTTTCAGTATCTCGTACCCGTACCGTGGTTTTTCGTCTAGAAGTTCGAGCACGAGGTACGATATCAGGCCTTTCGGCGGGCCACTTTTCCGCATCGGGTGGGGATTTAAGTCGTGATTTTGAAAGGCTTTCGGTCGGGGCGACCGCTACCGGAGTACTATCAACGGTCGGAACTGTGGACGGCCCAAACTCAAAAGTTCCTTGTCCGGTGGCTCCCAACCTCCACGTATGCCGAAACAGGTACCACCGACCCGCGAAGGATGGTATGCGCTTCACGACTTCCGAACCATCGACTGGGACGCGTGGCGAGACGCACCGGAACGAACCCGGGAAGCCGCACTCGCGGATGGCGTCGAGTTTCTCCAAGCGCGCGAAAGCGTCACCGACGCGGAGGACGGTTCCTCGGCCGTGTTCAGCATCATGGGCCACGAGGCGGACCTGCTGATACTCCACTTCCGTCCGACCGTCGCGGCCCTCGACACGGCGGAACGGGCCTTCGAGCGGACCGAGTTCGCGGACTTCACCGAGCGGACCGACTCCTACACCTCCGTCACCGAGGTCGGGAGCTACACTTCCGACGAGATGGTGAAAGCGCCCGAGGACATCGAAGACACCGGCATGGCCCGCTACGTGGCGAGCAAACTCTATCCCGATATCCCGGACGCGGAGTTCGTCTGTTTCTACCCGATGAGCAAGCGCCGCCTGCCGGAGGCGAACTGGTACGACACGCCGTACGACGAGCGCGCGGAGATGATGGCGAGTCACGGCGAAATCGGGAAAACCTACGCCGGAAAGGTCACCCAGATCATCACCGGAAGCATCGGGATGGAGGAGTACGAGTGGGGCGTGGACCTGTTCAGCAACGACCCGACGCACATCAAGGACATCCTGTACGAGATGCGCTTCGACGAGGCGAGTTCCCGCTTCGCGGAGTTCGGGTCGTTCTCCTTCGGACGGCGCTTCCCGCCGGAGGACCTCCCCGCGTTCATGGCGGGCGAAGAAATCCCGACGCCCGAGGACGCACACCCCCACGGTGGCGCACACGGGGCCGCCGGACACGAGCACGGTCACGGGGACACCGAACATGAACACGGACACGCCGAACACGGCGAAAGCCACGGACACGGTGACGACGGGGCGGACAGCCCACACGGAACGGATGAGGAGGAGGCCGAAGGCATCCGCGGCGAACTCCAAGACCTCGACATCTACGCCGGACAGCCGCACGGCGAGGACGTGTACTCCATCGTGCTGTACTCCGAGGCCGACGCGGACGAACTGTTCGAGGAGGTCGACGGCCTCCGGAAGAACTTCGACCACTACGACACGCACGTCAAAACGGCGGTGTACGAGGGCGATTCGCGCGCCGCCGTCGTGAGTATCTGGGACACCCAGAGCGCGGCCGAAACGGCGGGCGGCTTCCTCGCCGACCTCCCCGGAGTCGTCGCTCGCGCTGGTGAAGAGAGCGGCTTCGGCACGATGGGGATGTTCTACACCGTCAAGCCCGAACACCGCGAGGATTTCGTCGAGAAGTTCGGAACCGTCGGCGAAGTGCTCGCCGAGATGGACGGCCATTTCGACTCCGAACTGCTGTCGAACTACGAGGACGAAAACGACATGTTCATCGCCAGCCAGTGGCGCTCGAAGGACGACGCGATGGACTTCTTCCGAAGCGACGACTTCAGGAACACGGTTAGCTGGGGTCGTGACGTTCTGGCCGACCGACCGCGACACGTCTTCCTGGCGTAAGCGGGCGAACCGCCGGTTTCGTTTTACACCGACTCGACGTCGATGCCCGGCGACTGACGTTCGTCCCGCCAGTTCAGCCGAAAGGTGGCGGTCAACGGCTCGTCGGTCGAGGTGTGAAGGTTGGGCGAGAACGAATGGGTCCACGTTCCGAGCGACAGAGATGGGCCACAAAGAACTCGATACCGTCCTTCGAATCACGGTTCGTATCGAAAATTCGAAGAGCGGGCACTCGCCGCCGCAACCAAAACCCCCTTCCCCACGGGTGGGTTATTAAGCGATAAGAAAATCGAGAGTGAAATAAGCCTATGACAAAGCGACACGTCACGCTCCCGGAGTCCGCTGAGGCGGGCGTACGCGGGTTCATCGACGAAGTGGACGAACGGCTCGCAAGTGACGAGGACACGTGCAGGGTGGTAAAGGAGGTGCTCATCGACCTGCACGGCGACCGGGACGCCTACGAATCGTGGCAGAACGGCGAACCGGTGTCGAACGCCGAACGCGTGCGCCTCCAGAGCTACGACCCCTGTAACTCGACGCTGGAGAGCGAATACTACGCCGAGAAGGACGAGGAGAAGTTCCGCACGTCCAAACACCTCCAGTGGCTCTGGCGGCAGTTCGACGCGACGCCGATGGCCGATAACGTCGAGTTCGCCCTCCGATTCCGCGAGATGCTCGCCAACCACCTCTTCGAGGAGGCGGGCGACAACCTCCGAATCTTCAAGGGCGTCACGATGACCTACGGCCACAACATCTCCGTCGGCGACAACACGGTCATCCACGACGACGTGCACCTCGACGACCGCGGGAAGTTGACCATCGGGAACCGCTGTTCTATCAGCGACAACGTGCACATCTACAGCCACGACCACGACATCGTGGACCAGACGGACGTGACGAACTTCCACACGATAATCGAAGACGACGCGCGTGTGACCTACGACGCGATGGTGCGCGCCGGTATGAAGGTCGGCGAAGATGCCGTCGTCGGGGCGCGGTCCGTCGTCCAGAGCGATATTCCCGCCCATCACATCGCCGTCGGCACCCCCGCAAAGAGCATCAAAATCAAGCCGGGATGGGAGGACGAGGCCGCTCCGTTGGACGACGTTCCGCCGACGGAAAAGGAGTCGCGGCGCATCGACTACGAACTCCCGGAGGACTTCGAACCGTTCGACGAGTTCCAGCGACCCCTCGATTCGTCGGAGTAACCCGTATCGCTTTTCTCCTGTCAATCCGTCATGTGAGGTATGCGACGCCGCACGTACCTCCAATCGATGGCACTCGGTATCACGGGACTCGCCGGGTGTATTGACTCCCCTGGCCGGTCCACGGGAGCGACGACCACGAACGGGGAACGGGGGGTGCGTGTGAAGACGGTCGCCATGAACCTCGAAGTGCCGTGGGGTGCCGCGTTCTCGTCGAACGGCGACCTCTATTTCACCGAGCGGCCGGGACGGATTCGTCGGATTCGAGATAACGACCACAAGATAATCGCCGACATGACGAACCGAATCGCGCACGCAGGCGAAGGTGGATTGCTCGGCCTCGCGTTCCACCCGAAAAACGAGAATCTGGCGTACACCTACCAGACCTACGAGTCCGGAGGAACGCTCCAAAACCGGGTCGTCCGCCACCGCGTCAGCGACGGGTTCGAACGGGAGACGGTCGTTCTCGATGGAATTCCGGCGGCGTCCAACCACGACGGTGGACGACTGTTGATTCACGACGACGCGCTGTTCGTCACCACCGGAGACGCGTCGGACCGCCAACGGGCACAGGACGTGGACTCGTTGGCCGGGAAGGTCCTCAGGCTGACGTTGGACGGACGGCCGCACCCGGAGAATCCGTTCGACAACGAGGTGTTCACCTACGGTCATCGAAATCCGCAAGGGTTGGCGTTCGACGAGGGGACCCTCTACAGCACGGAACACGGTCGCGACGTGAACGACGAAATCAACGTCCTCGAAGCGGGGAACAACTACGGGTGGCCCGACGTGACCGGGAAGAGCGACGAGTACGCGAACCCGATTGCGACCTACACGCCGACCATCGCGCCCGGCGGAGCGACGTTTTACGACGGTCCGATATCACAGTGGAAGGGCGACTTCTTCTTCGGGTCGCTCGTCGATACGCACCTTCACCGGGTACGAATCGACGGGCGGAACGTGGTCGAACAGGAGCGACTCCTCGACGGGGAGTACGGCCGCCTCCGGACCACCTTCACCGGACCGAACGGGGACTTGTACGTCATGACGAGCAACCAAGACGGGCGCGCGTCGAACCCGGCACCGCAGGACGACCGCATTCTCAAACTTCAGCCGGCGTAACCGCCGCAGTTCGTTCAGTTCGAAAACACTTCTGAATCCTGTCGTGCGAAGCTACCAAGTAGCATGGCGACGTATGTCATGGTATCCCATGAACGTCTGGGGGTGGATAATCCTGTACGTCGTCCTGTTCGTAGGCCTACAGCTCCTCATCTACCGGTATCTCCGGAGTGAGGACGATTCACCGCTGTTCGCGTCCACACCATCCGGACCGGACGGGCGGGTTCCCGACGACATCCATCGGGAGAGCATCCTCGAGGAGTTCAACGAAAGTGACTCGGACAGACGCGTCTGTCCACACTGCGGTACGGAAAACGGTACCGAGTACACGTTCTGCCGGGAGTGTATCGGCCCGCTCGGCGTGTGGTAGTCACGCTTTTCCCGGCCGCGCACCCACCGTGAGCTATGCCTCGCGCCGTCGCCATCAACGTCGCCGCTAACACGAACCAACCCGGCGTCCGCGGCCCGATATTCCCGGACGGGCGGTTCGAGTACCTCCCGATACCGGAATCGGAGCCGACCGCTCGCTCCGTTCCGACGTACGCCGACCTCGACACCACCGTCGAACTGCCGAGCGGAGCGGGGGAACTCCCCGTTCACCTCGACCCGGAGTTCGCGGAGTACCCCTGCTGTGAACGCTACACCTACGGGGACCCCTTCGGCGTGAAGGCCCGACCGCTGCTGTCGCTGACCGCGGGCGATTACGTCTTCTTCTACGCGACGCTCTCGACGGCCGGGGAACCAAAGCGCGAGTGGATCGCACCGGAGTGGGGGACGTACATCATCGGCCAGTTTCGGCTGGCGCGGGACCCGATTTCCGGCGCGGAGTTCGCGGAACTTCCGGCGGAGACGCGGGCGACGTTCGAGAACAACGCCCACCTGAAGCGCGAGGAGTTCGACGCGAAGGTGTTGGTGGCGGGGCGCGAAGACGGGTCGGAACTCTACGAGACGGCGGTTCCGTTGAGCAGCCCCGAAGCGGGAGTGACGGCGAACCGAATCGTAACCGAACTGTCGAGCGATTCGGGAAAGGGTCCGTGGTGGCGACGACCCATGAAATTCGGGGACGACGAGACGGAGGAACTGCTCGCCGTTCGACACGACGACGCCTTCGAACGCTGTTTTTGACGGCTCAGAAGAGCGGTACGGGTCGAAGCGAGTGCTTTTATGACGGTTGAATGTAAACGACCGAACAGAGAATTCAACAATCATATTTAAATTGTGATACTGGGAACGAGGTCATAACGGAGACCGGACCGATTCATCGACCGGCACCGAGTCCGTCGGTCCGCACGATGGTCGCAAGCGACCGACCAGACGGAGACACCGGAACATGGACAAGGACAAGCGAACCGAGCACGCGGGACTCGAAGCGGATTCGAAGCGGGACGACCCCGTTCTGACCGACATCTACCGCGTCATCACGGACACGGGACGATCGTTCGAACGGAAGGTCGAAGCGCTGTTGGAAATCGGCCGCGACGTCCTCGGAACGGAGTTCTGTGCCCTCTCCGCCGTCGATGGGGAGGAGTACGTCTTCGAATTCGTCCACGACCCGACGGACGAGACGGAAGCGGGAGACGTCGTTCCCGTGGCGGAGACGAACTGTCAGCGTACCATCGACACCGGGCAAACGGTCGCCCTCGCCGACATCGCCGCCGAAGCCCCGGAAATGACGTCCCGCGCCGGGTTCACCGACATGGGCGTCCGCTGCTACATCGGAACGCCGGTCGTTATCGACGACGACGTGTACGGCACCGTCTGCTTTTACGACAATCAGAACCGCATCGAGGAGTTCACCCAGTGGGAAATCACGCTCGTCGAGCTCATCGGGAAGTGGATCGGCGACGAACTGGAACGCGACCGCCGCGAGGCGGAACTCACCCGACGGAGAAACCGCCTTGCGGAGTTCGAAACCACCGTCACCCACGACCTCCGGACCCCGATACACGTCGCGCAAGCGTACGTCGAGTTCGCCCGCAAGGAACACGACACCGAGCACCTCGACGGCATCGAGGACGCGCTCGACCGAATCGAGGCACTCATCGACGACGCGCGTTCGCTCACCGACGCCGAAGCGAACGACATCGACGCCACCGCGGTGGACCTCGAACACGTCGTCGTGGACGCGTGGGTGACCACCGCGAACGACACCATAACGTTGGAGGTCGAGGACGGACTCGAACCCGTCGTGGGGAGCCACAGCCACCTCCAACGGGCCTTCGAAAACCTGATTCGAAACACGGTCGAACACGCCGACACCGGCGCGACGATTCGCGTCGGCACGCTCCCCGACCGCCCCGGCTTCTACTTCGAGGACGACGGCCACAGACTCTCCACCGACGAACACGGGCAGGTGTTCCACCCCAACGGAACAGACGACGACACGGGCCTCGGCACCGTCCGAGAGATTATCGACGCCCACGGCTGGTCGATTGCGGTAACGGACGGGACGAACGACGGCGTGCGATTCGAAATCGACGACGTGTAGAAGAGTGGAATGCACCGACCGGGAGTTGAACTGGGCGAGACGACCTCGCTTCGCTCGGCTGCGACTCGCGTGCACAACGCCCGTGAGCGCATCCGCTCGTCACGTTCGTTCCTCGCAGAATGCACCGACCGGGAGTTGAACCCGGGCTATAAGCTTGGGAAGCTTATGTCCTGCCACTAGACCACCGGTGCTCATTGCATTCGCACCGTGATTCGCAAATCCGTCGGATTTGCTCACCACCGGTGCACTTGGACCCATGTTTGAATCCATTCGAACGAGAGCGAGCGGTTGCTTCGTTTTCCCCTTCATTCCGCGCTCACTTCAACGTAGCGTTTCGGACGTTCGTCCAGAAATACGACACGGAGGAGAGGTTTTAGTCGCCCGCGTTCCTACGGCCATACATGATAGACCTCGAACTGTCGGACGAGGAACTCGACGCACGCCGCGACCACATCGTATCGTTCATCCGCGAGACGGTGGCGGACGCGGGAACCGAGACGGCGGTCCTCGGCCTGTCGGGCGGTATCGACAGCACGTTGACGGCCTACCTCGCGGCGGAGGCGCTGGGAACGGAGAACCTCCACGGACTCGTCATGCCCGGCGCGGTGAGTCGGGAGGACAACATGAGCGACGCCGAATGGGTCGCGTCGGAACTCGGAATCACCTACGACGTGTTCGAGATCAACCCCATCGTGGACTCGTTCCTCGACGCCTACTCGGAAGCCGAGGGCGACCACATGGCGGTCGGCAACGCCCGCGCCCGAACCCGCGCGGTGATGAACTACCTCGTCGCCAACCACGAGGGGTCGGTCGTCCTCGGAACCGGCAACCGAACCGAGGCGCTGGTGGGCTACTTCACGAAGTACGGCGACGGCGCGGTTGACTGTCACCCCATCGGCAACCTCTACAAGCAACAGGTGCGCCAACTCGCCAAGCACGTCGGCGCGCCGGACGAACTCGCCGAAAAGGAAGCGACAGCGGGGCTGTGGGCGGGACAGACCGACGAGGAGGAACTGGGCATCGACTACGACACGCTCGACGCGATTCTGGCGCTGCACGTTGACGGACCGCTGTCGGTTTCGGCGACCGCGCGACAGGTCGAGGGCGCGACGGCGGACGACGTTCGACGCATCGGCGAAATGTACGACCGAAGCGAGCACAAACGCGGCGTCCCGCCAGCGCCTGATCCGCTGTAGACTCTGTGTAGACCCGCTCTTCCGCTACTCGCGCCGCGCCGCGATATCGTCCGCGTTCGCCGCGACGAGCTCGCCGAACGACTCGGCTTCGCGGGCGAGTTGAACGTCCGTGGACGACCGGTCGCGGACGCGACCTTTGACGACGCGGAGCGCGTCCGGATCGTTCGCGGCGAGACGGTCGGCCACCTTCCGCGGTTGCGCTACGACGCGGGAGACGAGGCCCATCCGATGGGCGTCCTCGGCGGTCACGACGCGGCCGGTGAGTGCGAGGTCGAGCGCGTCGCCCATTCCAACGATTTCCGGGAGGCGGGTCGTACCGCCCCACGCGCCGAAGATGCCGAGGCGAACGCCCGGTTCGGCGAACGTCGCGTCGGGGGTAGCGACCCGCACGTCACAGGCCAACGCGAGTTCGACGCCGCCGCCGCGTGCCGCGCCGTCGATACCGGCGACGACGACGCTTTCTGCGTCTTCGATGTCGTTCGCCACGCGTTGTCCACTGGTAGCGAGTTCCGTCGCCGATTCGTCGTCCAATCCGGCCACCACGTCGAGGTCGGCGCCCGCGCAGAAGGCCGTACCCGCGCCACGGAGGTAGACGACCGGTTGCGCCGCTTCCCGGACCGCCTCGGAGAGAGCATCCAACCCGTCGAGGGTGAGCGCGTTCCGCCGTTCCGGGCGGTCGATGGTAACGATTCTAATTTTCGGGTCGTCCGTGACGCGAATCATACCATCACGTTGGAGACGCTTTCCAAAGGTCTTTGGCGATTCCGTCGTAAGACCCGACAATGGAAGAGGCCGTCCGGGCGCGCGGAGCTGCGCGCGAGGCTATCGGAGACATCACGCCAGCGCATCTCCGCGACCACATCGACGGACTACTGGAGTCATCGACGGTCGTCCCGGGGGTGTTGACGCTACTGAGCGCGCGAGCAGTCGAGAGCGGTGCCAGCACCGGCGAGGTCGAAAGTCGTGCCGCCGGAGTACAACTCATCTACGAAGGATTGGGACTCACGCGGACGCTCGCACGCGACGAGCCGTGGGACGGCGAACAGCCATACACGGAGAGCAACGTCGCCATCTTGGCCGCGGACGTGATGGTTTCTCGCGGATTTTCGCTGCTGGCCCGGACGGAGGCGGCCGACACGGCGGTTCGAACCGTCAAATCGTTCGGCCGGGACCAGACCGAACGCCGTGACGACCACGCACTCGAAACCGACGTGTTCGAACTCGCAATCGTCGCCGGAACGACGGCGACCGGCGGCGAAGTCCCGACGGGTATCCGCCGGTACGCGGAGCGACTCGCCACCTCGGTCGCGTACCGCGACTCGACGGAGATGCTCTTCGACGAGGCAGTGGACATACTGACGAAACTGTCGGGACGACGGCCGAACTGGCGCGACGAAACCACCTCGTCGGCCACCGACCCCTGACGCGAATCGAAACGCCTAAACCCGGTTCGGCGTGTAGAAATTAATACCCGCGCCTGGGTAGCTTAGCGGTAAAGCGCGTCCTTGGTAAGGACGAGAGCCCGGGTTCAAATCCCGGCCTAGGCTTGCTGTAACATGGTTAAATCCTGCGTATATAAACCCCCTCAGTGACCACCACGGTCATCTGGAGGTGGTTCTATGAGCCGCGACAGTTCACCGAGTCGTGGCTGTTCGATGCCCCGCTGCCCGCAAGACGCGGTCCACTCCGTTGGTCCCGGAGCACTCTGTGACTACCATTTCAGGCAGCTACATCTGGATACTGAAGGCAACGGAACGTCTGAGAATTCGTCGTCTCAAACCCCCGCAATCCTGCATCGGTCCTTTCGACGTGTCTGAAGCTGTATGACCGAAACATCAGCCAGTTTCGATGCCTCTGTTCCGTGTACAATCCCGTTCTCTTCCACGCATATCGTGGGTTGCTCGAACTCGGTATCGAGTCAGAGGCAATCCTTGATCGGCCGACAGCGCTGAAAGCGGCTAGCAACACAGGTACCCGATACGCTGTCCAGAGTGAACGATACAGTCACTACCACCCTTTCGTGCTGGAGGAGTCTCAGACACTCGGAATCGGAATCTATGACGATCGGAAAGTCGCTGTTGCAGCGTACAACGAGGCTGGCAGTGGAAAGCACATTGCGATGATCGTGAGTTCGAATAAGAGGCTGGTCAAATGGGGAACGAATTTGTACGAATCCTATCGTGCAGACGCGTGTCCTGCTACCGAAGTTGATCTAAATAGGAGATAGGCATCCTAACACGCTCATATCACGGTTTGGACCTTGTTAGAACTCTCGACAGGCGACAGGATTCAATGGTCGTGCTGAATACAGGGCGCGTATGTAGCAAAACGTCTTTGCTCGTTCGCAACGGGATGCCGAATACCCAAGGGAGAAAAGTACGTTCTCAAGCCCTCGACGAAGGCTAAGTGAGTTCGTACAGTGATGTCCCGATAGTGATGAACATCCGATCCTCGACGAGCACCAGTCCACCCAAACGTAATATGTTGATTCACTAAAACCCATAAAACATATACAGTTACAAGATATTATAAGAATTATGAAAACTGGAATCGGAACAAACAAGCTTGGGAGGCGTGCCATACTAACCGCTACAGCTGTCGGACTCAGTGGTTGCACCTCCTCTGTGATTAGGGGAACAAGTTCAGACAACTCGCAAAAACCCGCCTCCGCGAGTTGGGCAATGGCCGGTGAGAACGCACACAACACATCCCGACTCGACGCCATAATAGGTTCCAAAATCGACGACGTCTCCTGGAGCGAATCCATCGACTCGCAGTTCGCCAGCCCCATCGTCACAACCCCAAACCATGCCCTCGTGAGCACCCAGTCGAAACTCATCGGATTCGACAAAGCCGATGATAAGATTGCGTTTTCACACCCACTCCCCGGCGGCATGGCCGCCGCCCCAGCAGTAACCAACACCCACATCCTCGTCCCAAGAGACACGTTTGGAGAAGGCTTCGACTCGGAGATCGACCTGCAAAGACCAACACTGTACGCTCTCGACCGCAAAACCAAGCAGCCGGCGTGGGAACACGCACTTGACGGAAACTACCTCGCTTCGGTCGCTGTCGCTGATGACATCTACGTCCAATCAGACCGCGAATCGTACCGCCTCACAGCAGATGGAACCATCGTGTGGCGCCAGACCTTCGACCAATCATTTGACTGGCGGAAAACCCTCTCGTACCTCCGCCCAGTAATCGGCCCAGACGGAGTCTACATCGGGCACCGCGACGCACTCGTCAAAATTGACCGTGCCTCGGGCGATGTACGCTGGACGCGCTCGATGGAGAAGACGGTGTTCCCCCCTGTGATTGCTAGTGATACCACGGTCGTCGCCTCAACGAGCGATGCGACCGTCGGCGTTAGCCCCGGCGATGGCCAGGTTCGATGGCGAGTCAGCAAGCCACCTGTGTGGGCACCTGCAATCAGCGAGACCATCGCTGTCGTATCGACCAACAAGGAACTGCTCGGAATCAATCCCGCAACCGGTGAACAACAGTGGCGCGCAGACCAGTCACTGAGTACGTGCCCGCCGGTCATCGCGGGCGATACGGTGTTCACAGCCCCAGGTGGGACGACACTGACCGCTATCAACGCTGAGACCGGAAGACACATCGACTCGCGCGGAACTGACAGGCAAGTCACTTGGATCACGCCGGATTCCAGTGGCTTGCTCACACGGCAGTCAGCAACTGACGGGGCTCTTCTGGAACAGTATTCACTACGGTGATACCCACTTTGTCGCTCTATTGACAATTCACAATCGAGGGGGTGGGAGTCCCTGCTTCCACGACGTGCGTTGCAGACACACTGGTGTCTGCACTGAGTACATAGCGCGCGTCGCCCGCCGGGTGAAGAATATTTCACACCGTCTCGACGAGAGAAAAGGTAGCGGCAATGTTGACCCGGTCGGTTCTCAGGGGCCGGTTTCTACTTCGTCGCCGGTGACCGCGATCTCGTCACCGTTCCGGTCGCGGATAACCGAGCGTTGTTTGATATTCTCGTTCGCGCCCGTGAGCGAAACGCTAGCGCCTGCGGGAATCGAGAGACTCGCACCAACGGTTGGCGACCCGGCATCGTAGGTGTGAACATACCCGCCTTTCACGATACGTTCGCTTGGGTCGTAGTCACCGATCGCTGTCAGGAAGAGCGATGCTTGGCCTGCATATACTCGTGTCGAGTCTGTCTCGCAGTAGACATCGAGTGCGTCGATGTCGATCCAGTCGGCACTGGCTTGGTAGTCGTTGATTCGGAACCCGATTTTCCCAGTGTCATAGCCGAGCTGGCCGGTTTGGAACGGATCAGAGGTTTCGACGTACTCGGTGCCATTGCTTGCTTCGAATCGGTCGTAGCTGATGGCTTCGTAATGGTTGGTGTTCCAGGTCATCGCGGCAGCGTCCTTGGGGTTATCGCCGTAGCTAACCTTTTCGGTGCCACAGCCGTAGGGAGCCGTCCAGCTGTCGAGCTTGAGGTCGTAGTAGAACTCCATAAAGGCAGAGACATACGGATTATAATATGATTGATATAGACCCATGTCGATAATGATAGAGCCATCCTCAATTTTTTCCATCCCGATATTTTCTGCCTTCGGGCCGAGAGAAATCGGGAGCTTGTATTTCTCGAAGTGGGCATCCACCGGCTGGTTCTCTAGCCATCGCATCATGGCGTCCTTGCCTGCAGTGGCCCGGATTTTGGATGACTTTTCAACAATCCGTTTGAATTTCTCGAGGTCGTCTGGTTCAGCATTACTGACGGCTGGGATTGCCGACAGTGCGCCCGATGCACCTACAAGTTTCAGGAACTTTCTCCTTTGCATTACAATTATAATATCTGAGTATTAATAGTTAAATGTTTCGAAAATAAATAATTGACGATATTCTAGTAGTGTAGATATTATATAGCACGGCTGAGCTTATGGTTCGGACTGCTACAGTACCCCACCGTCAATCTGTACTCTCTACCGACATACGCTAATACGTCTGCCAACTAACAAGTAGTAGAAGCCGTTTAAGAAACCCGTAATACTATTTCCAGATCATGTCTGAACATCGTCTAATGATATTCGATGACGTGCTCGACAGCATTCTAATCCAGAATTTCACAGATGTGGCCTTCATTGAACGTTACATGGAACAGTCGCGCGCCTCACTAGCAATGGCCTTGTTGAAGTCCTCAATCGGAGATAGATTTCAGTAACGCTGCTGAATACAGAGAGTTCATCCAGCACCCCGCACCCTTCAGAATCAAGTCACTCGCCGCTACTGTGCGAAACTGCAGGAGATTCTCTCGAAGTTGTGAACGAAATACCCGCTGGCGAGTTAACGCGATTACTCTAATAGGCAAAGAAGAATCAACAAGACTGATTATTCCAATTCCTCGTACGCCCCCAGCACTTGTATGCAGAACTTCCAGTGTTTCACACGCTTTTACGGTGTAAACGCCGGTGCAAATAATATACCGTAGTGGGTAACCATAGCTGTCAGAGATCGCGTCTCGGCGACCATCAACCGGTTGAACCGTCGGTTTGACGGCTTCGAGAATTGAAAACGTGCGGCTCCGGACGGAAAGCCAACGGTGCGCGAATCACGCGAACGCTAGTGGGCTCTAATCACTCGTTCGCGGGCGCACCGAGCATCTCTGGCACCTGCATCATGACCAAATTACAAGTCCATGACCATGTCCCAGAGCAAGCACATCTTGGCGACCACGTTTTGTAAAGCTATCCCGTTACCGAAGAAACGCGTAACCCAGACCCATCGAGGGCTTGAAATCTCTATCAGAGGCATCAGTGGCCGACGATTCCCCGAGACTCAGGCGTATTTTCTTATACCAAACCAGGGGCAGACTACGGCGTCCTCCCAATCTGGCGTCGAACTAAGCACGACCCACCGCCCTATCGCTACCCGCCGAGCGGCACAGGAGGTACCCCGGCCATGACTTACGACGTTGACCCCACCGAATACATCGAAGAGAACCGTACGAAAATCCTCGCCGTCATCCGCGGAAGCTACGACCCGTTTGCCCGAGCGTGCGCGTGGGCGTTGCTCGACCGCTACACGCCAGACAACGACTTTGAAACGCTCTCCGAAGAACTCGAATTGGTGGCCAAATGGAGGGCTGATCCCTGATGCTACTCAATAGCCGCCGGAACATCGACATCGAGATCGTCTGCGATATCGACTGCCTGTTCGAAGAAATCGTCATCCTCGAGGAGCATCTTGGTGACCGCCTTCCGCGTGAGAACGTCTTCGAGGAATTCCTCGTCCTGTTGGAAAAGATGGAGGGCCATGTCTGTGACCGTCGATTCGGTCTCTGCGAGGTCTTCGTAGGTATCGTGGTCGAGCGCTTGATTACACCACATGCAGATGTCCTTGTCCCGGGGCGTCTGCTGCCGGCATCGGGGGCACGTCATGGGCGTGTAGTCCTGCGGATTCTCAGTTTCGACGTCCTGTCCGTGCATCGCGGCGTATTCGCGGGCGCGGTCTTCGCCGTACATCGCGACGTAATGCGAGATGGCGTCACTGCCGCGTTTGCGGCCCTGGCGATCCTCGATGAACGACTCGTTCTTGCCGAGTTTGGCGAGCCACGTCGCGTTCGATTTGCGGAAGTTCTTCGGCGTAACGGGTTTATCGAGGCCGATACGCTTGGCAGCGCGCTTGAAATAGCGCTGGAAAGTGACGTAGCTCATCCGCTCGCCGTTGGACTTCACCCAGAGGTAGGCGTCTTTGTCGCCAGAACAGGGATGATGGTCACCCAGCCAGCGGTTCAGATACGGCAAGGCGAGGATCATCGTCACGGAGCGCTCACCGGTCTTTCCGTCCACTTCGATTTCGACACCGTAGTCGGTATCTTTGACATCGCCGACCCGCATTTCGTAGAGTTCGCAGTGCGGTCGGAACCCGCCCTCGAACTGGACGGCGAACAGTGCCTTGTTCCGTGCGGGGTCGGTTCCCTCGTTGATGAGCGGGAGGACGCCGTCCTGCCAGTCGAGCATATCGGCTCCCGACGGTTGCGGGTCGTAGTTCCGGGGCGTGTTCGAGGACATCCAGGCGATGGACTCCGGTGGTTCGCCGTGCGTACCGCGTCGAAGGCGTGCTTACCCATGGCGCGGATAGCGAGTCGGTAGTCACACTTCGTGCGAGGATTATCGTATTCCAGATTGATCCAACGGACAAGGGCCTCGGCAGCTTCGCGGTCGTCGAGGGCGTCGGTCAGTCCGCCGACCTTCTCGGCAACGCGGACGAGGTGGCGCAGGAGCTTCTCGTGGCGGTTGTCGCTGTAGTCGTGAAGGTCGAACTGGTCGGAGACGGTGAGCAGCGTGGCGGCGTCATCGTCGCTGATGGTGTCATCTGCGTATCGCGGGTTGTCATAGTAATTGGCAGCACCCCCATCCCGGATGCGTTCTTTCAGTACCCGGATTCGTTCGCGCTTGGCCATACGGTATTAAGCACCACGGACGAGCAGGATTTAACCACGTGGCTAGAATCCCGGCCTAGACTTTCTTCGAATTCAGTTCGTTAGCAGTTGCTTTCACTCCGAGAGAACTCCTCTATTCACATCTCTGACACCAACGTTTTTGCCCCTGCCGTGCCATTCATTCCCATGCGATTTATTATCGTCGGGTCCGGTCGCGTGGGACTCCGAACCGCCCGGGTTCTGACCGAAGAAGGGCACGAAGTCGTTATCGTCGACGACGACCCGGACAGGGTGGAACGGGCGCGTGACAAGGGATTCACCGTCACGGAGGGAGACGGGGTGAAAGAAGACGCTCTGGTGGACGCGGGTCTCGATACCGCGGACGCCATCGCGGGGTTGACGGGAGACCTGAACGTCAACTTCGCGGCCTGCATGGTCGGCAAACACCACGGCTGTCGGACCGTCATGCGCATCGACGAGGACTACCGGGAGGACATCTATCACAAGTACGCGGACGACGTGGACGAAGTGATATACCCCGAGCGACTGGGAGCGGCGGGTGCGAAAACGGCGCTGCTCGGCGGCGACTTCGACGTCATCGCCGACCTGACCGAGAACCTACAGTTGACGACGATGACGATTCCGAGCGAATCGCCGCTCGTCGGAACGCGGGTGCACGCCGTGGAGTTGCCGACCGACGCACGGATTTACGCCCATGGCCGTGACCGAGAGCGGATGACGATTCCGCTACCGGGAACCAAAATCGAAGGCGGTGACCGCGTGGCGCTCATCGCCGCCCGGGACGCGCTCCCGGACGTGCGCGAACGGCTGCAGGCGACCGCTTGAGGGACGTTCGACGTATCCGTTTTCGAGCAGCGTGACTGTCCGAGGAGCGGACCTATCCGAGCGGAAGAGACGCGACCATCGGTGACCCGCCATCCACGGCGACACCGCTCGACGGGAGATTATCAACGAAGCGAAAAACGATTGGGCAGCGCGGGGTTCTAGGGTCGTCCGGGACGAGAACTTTCGTGGGGGGGTTGGTGACACTGTAACGGGAAGCCAACCCGTCGCCAGAGCCCCCGGCCCCGCCGGGAGACCCACCGCGAGACTGCGACACGCTTCGCGCCCGAGCCGTCGGGCGCAACTGTACGAATGGCCGGACACCTCTTTGTTATGTGCCGTTTGTCCGGGGGACAGGAACCATTTGCCCCAATCAGGACGCGGCTACGACGGCGAAGGTACTGCCTACGACGGGAAACATCGCGTCAGACGAAAGGGGGGAGTGCCGAGCGGAGGGTGTGGGAGAGCGGGGTGCAGGGTGGGTGTGGGTGGTGTGTGCCGGGCGCGCGGAGTGGGAGGATGGGAGAGAGGGTGTTGTGCGCGCCCGTTCGCGGATGGGTTCGGTGATAACTTAAAACCGCGTCAGACGGCCGTATGCCTCTACCGCGACCCTCGAATTCATACGGTCGCCGCGAGAGGTGATAGCCATGCACGGAACTGGTGTGCCACTGTTGACGCCGTTCGACGGGGAGGGTGCCCTGCAAGAGGACGACCTCCGGGAACTCGTCGCGTGGGTCGAAGAACGGGGCGTCGATTTCATCGTCCCCTGCGGGTCGAACAGCGAGGCCGAACTGATGAGCGTCGAGGAACGCGCTCGCGTGGTCGAAATCGTCGCGGAAGAGGCCGACGTGCCGGTTCTCGCCGGAACCGGCCACCCCGGATTCCGCGAAACGCTCCGCCAGACGACCCTCGCGGCGGAAGCGGGTGCCGACGCCGCGCTCGTCGTCACGCCGTTTTACTACGGCCACGACGAGGACACGATGGTCGAGTACTATCGCTCGGTGGCCAACGAGAGTCCGCTCCCCGTATACCTCTACAGCGTTCCGGCGTACACCAACGTCTTCCTGTCGCCCGAATCAGTCGGCGAACTCGCCGGACACGAGAACGTCGCCGGGATGAAGGATTCGAGCGGGAACCTGACGCGACTCCAGCGGGAACGCGCTCGCACGGAGGACGACGATTTCGACCTCCTCGTCGGGAGCGGGAGCGTCTACGCCGCCGGACTCGACGCCGGTGCCGACGGCGGCGTCCTCGCATTGGCGAGCGTCGCACCCGAGCGTGCCAGCGAAATCTACCGGCTTCACCGAGGCGGTCACGACGGACAGGCGCGGCGGTTGAACGCCAGTCTCGTCGAGTTGAATCGGGCGGTCACGAGCGAACACGGCGTCCCCGGAGCCAAGGCGGCGATGCGCGAACGCGGAGCACCCGCCGGGGAGCCGCGACGCCCGCATCGCCCCGCCTCTGAGGAGGTTCGGGCGGAAGTCGTCGAACTCGTCCGCGCCGCCGAGCGCTGACCGCGAAGCGAGGTTTCACGCCGGGCGATTCGGTACGTGTGACGACAGTTTCCGGAGGGAGAGTCAGAGAACAAACAGACAGATAAATGAGTGGATAAGGACAACAGTTTCGCCTCCTGTGGATAGTTACAGGTAAACTTACTTGGTGGTGGGTGCGAATTGACCCCATAATGAACTGTATATCAAAAGATACATCACAGGAAGCGAACGACGATGGCGGTTCGTAGCCTCATCGGAAAACTGGTCGTGGCCGTGTTGACCCTCTTCGTCGTGACGGCGGGCGGGGTCGGCGTCGCGCTCACGTCCGGAATCGTGACGGTCGGCCAACCGACCGTCGAGAACGTCCAGACCGACTGGGGCGCCGTCACCGCCAAAACGACGGAAATTCGAACGGACATCGCGGTGAACAACCCCAGTTCGGTCGGCGTACCGAAGGTGGCGGACCTCGATTACGAAGTCGGGATGAACGAGGTGACGGTCGCCACGGGAACGGTCGAGAACCTCGGCCTGCCATCCGGACAATCGACGGTGTCGATGACGACCCGCATGGACAATCGAAAGATACCGGCGTGGTGGGCGACCCACATCAACAACGGCGAGAAGACGACGGTCAGCATCCGACCGTCCATCAGCGTCCCCATGTTCTCGAAGGACCTGCCCGCGGAGAAGCGAGCCTTCGAAACCGACCTGCTGAGCGCGTTCGACAGTAGCAAAGCGCGGACGATGACCGCCGGAAATCGGGAAATCCTTCGGGTCACGAAGACGGAAGCGTCGTGGGGGCACGCGACGACGGAGACGACGCCCCTGAACGTCAACGCGACCGTCGAGAATCCGACCAGCGGCGAGGTCGTCTTCTCGGAACTCGGCTACACCATCACGATGAACAACGTGACCGTCGCCGACGGAACGACCGACGGCGAAGTGCACGTCGAACCCGGCCGGACGACCTCGTTCGGCATCGATTCGACGTTCGACAACGGCAAGCTACCGGAGTGGTGGCAGAGCCACATCGAGCACGGCGAGAAGACGACGATGGACGTGCAGTTCTACGCGGTCGTCCACGAGAACGGGACGACTCGGAAGGTCGGACTCCCGTTCATGAGCAAGCGCATCGTGTTCACGACCGACGTGCTCGGCGGCGGCAAGACGACGACGAAGGTCGTGCCACGGAACGAAGCGCAGTCGTTCGCCCCGCCGGAACTCCAGTCGGTTCAAAGCGAGTGGGTCGTCCCCGACGAGGGGAACACCGGCGTTCGAACCCACGCGACCGTGACCAACCCGAACGAACCGGGGTCGGTGTTCGCCGAACACCTTTCGGTCGATGCGAAATACCGCGTGCTGATGAACGACGTGCCGCTGGTCGACGGTAAGACGACCCGGGATATCGGACCGGGGAAGACCGAGATCAATCTCACCGGAGAGATCACAGACGAGAAGATACAACGGTGGTGGGCCACCCACGTCAATAACGGCGAGAAGACCGACCGCGTGGTCGAGCGCGATGTGACGGTCGATGCCGGATTCGCCCGCCTCCCCGTCGGCGGGAAGGCCGACCGCGGAACCATCCGAACTGACATGCTCGGGCCGGTTGACTCGGAGTCGAGTCAGACGTTCTCGGTCGCGGGACGACCGATCGGACGCATCGAGGACATACGGGCGGACTGGGGCCACGCGACGATGGACGAAACGCCCATCGAGGCGTCGGCGACGGTGAAAAACGACCGGAGCGAGTCCGTTCGCGTCGTCGAAATCGGCTCCCGGATAACGATGAACGGCATCGTCCTCTCGGACGAATCGACGGCGAAGAACGTCGAAATCAGTCCGCACAGCGAGACGACGATTCAGGACACGGTGGCGCTCGACAACGCGAAACTCGGCCCGTGGTGGAAAACCCACCTCCGCCGCGGCGAGGAGAGTACGCTCGAAGTCAGCTACTACGTCGTCGTCGAATATCGCGGCCACACGCAGCGAATCGCTCTCGACTCGCTCAACTACCGGAAGACGGTGCGAACGAACGTCCTCGGCAACGCGTCGGCCTGAGGATACCCGATTTTATTTCGTGCGTTCGGTTGTGCCCGAACCCATGGTACAATCTGACATAATTTATTAGTTGTCGACGGTCGAGGTATTCGTATGCTTTCGAGGCGAGACGTGTTAACAACCATCTCGGCGTGCGCCGCCGGTGGGGCTCTCGCTGGCTGTTCCGCGCTCGCCGCCGTCGGCGGCTACGTCGAGAAGAAGCAAATAACGGGAACGCGGCGGCAGAACGGGGGATTACGCGACGAGACGGTCGTCAGCGTGGAGTTGAGCGAGTTGGCCGACGACCCCGTCGTCAGCGTCGCCGAACGGTGGGTCCAGCGGTTCCCCGATCCGAAGCGATTGCGGATTTCGGAGACGTTCGACGACCGCTTGCGCGACGAGTACGAGAGCCTCGGCTACGTCGTGGGCGTGTGTAGCCCGGACTGGTCGAGTGGTTCGGATTCGGTCGGGTGCTACACCGCGCCGACGGGACGCGACGATTTCAATCGGGCGCAAGTCGGTGACCGCGTGCGAGCCAGCTACTCGAACTCGAAGATACGAATCCGTAGCAACGAGGGAACGTGGGACGCAAGCAGCCGGAAAAAGCGGACGTAGTTTCGTTCAGTCGGGAGTCGAATCAGTCGCGGCGCGCGAGCAGCGCCACACCGGCGAGGGCGACGACTGCAATTCCGACGCCGAAACCGGGCTGACCGGATTCGCTCGCGGACTTCGTTTCCTTTCCGTTCGCCTGCTGCACGCCGAGATACGTCGCGGCGTCTTCGGTGTCCATCGAGGGGAACTCGCGGTCCCACTCGCCGGGCATGTGAATCTCGGTGTCGGCGTTGGCGACGGCGAGCGCGCGAACGTCTTCCTTCGTGGCGTTCTCATCGACGAGACCCGTCACGCGGACGTAGGTCGTCGTCGTGTCGTTGTTCGTCCGACCGACGATGCTGGCGACCTCCGTGTCGCCGTAGGAGTCGCCGAGCACGTCCGCGAAGGCGGTCATGTTGTCGAACTTCGCGCCACCTTCGAGGGTGACGGTCCCGGACTCGACGTCCACGTCCATGCGAGCGGACTGGAAGTCGCTACTTCGGAACGCCTTCACCAGTTCCGTCCCGCCGGAGGTCGCTTTCGAGGACCCGAACGAGGAGAGCATCGAGTCGGTCACCTTCGAGAGCATCTCCTTCTGTTTCATCTCGACGGAGCCGCGCGCGGTCACCTCGTCGCCGTTCGACTCGGCGTGGAGCGTCACCGACGAGCGTCCCAGTTCGATGTCACGGTCCTTCAGCTCCTGAACGTACTCCTTCCAGTTCTTGCTGTCGTAGTGGACCTCGGCCGTCACGGTGGTCGTTTCCGAGGAGGGGTGGGTCGCTTCGGCGGACCACTCGACCGTCTGTTCGAGGTTCGCCGCCTGCTGTGCTTCGAGCGTCTTTTTCATTCGGTCGATGTTCTGGCCGTTCATCGACGACGCGTTCGTGTTCCCCGCCACTTCGAGCGCGGCGAGGGCGGCGGAATCGTAGTTATCTACCTCGACGTCCCAGCTGAGCTTCATCGTACCGTCGTGCTGGTTCAGTCCGAACGTCACGTGGTCGATCCGCATCTTCTTGATGTCCTCGGAGAGGGAGTCTATCTCCTCGTCGGAGAGCGAAACCTGCTGTGAGGACTTCAGGCTCTGTGCGATTGACTGTGCGATGGCGTCCTTGAGGCCGGTGAACTCGACGTGGTACTGGATGTCGAGCGTCGGCTTGACGCCCGATTCGTCGTACTCGTAGCTGTCGATGGTCACCGTCGCGGAGCCGCCGTTTTGCGTCGCAACGGAGGCGTACTGGGATTTCAAGTGTTCCTTCGCGTTCTCACGGCTGTCCCACGAACTGGACATGTACGGCGAAATCGCACCGCTTTGGGTGCCCTTCAGGACGAAGCCGTTCTCCGTCTCGCGGAGGTCGTATTTCAGTTTTTTGTCGGCACCCGCCGCCATGGCCGAGGACACCGTTCCCGACCCCTTCGTGCTGAACGAGTCGGCGGTGACCGTCACGTGACCCTCGGTGTTCACGGAGTTGAGCATGGACAGCGAGGAACCGCTGTCGAACGTCGCGTCGAGCGAGAGGTCGCCCGTCGACGTCTGCTCGTTTTGCTTGCTGTTGACGTCGAGCGTGAGGTCGGAAATCGAGTCGGGGCGGTTGGCGGTGAGCGACCCGTTTCCGCTGTAGCCGTCCGGCGTCATCACGAGCGACGCCGCGGCGTCCATGTCCGACTCGGTTTCGTCGGTGGCGAGGATGTGAACGAGACCGCTCGTCACGTTCGCTCCGAACTCCATGGTGCCGTTCCCCGAATTCGAATTGTTGTAGGCGAGAACCGCGTCGCCGTTCTCCATCACGTAGATGGAATCGGCGGGGTCGGCACTGTTGGAGAGCGTTCGTTGCTGGGGGGACTGCGGCCCGGTAGTCGGTCCGGTCGCCGCAACGGGGGCAATGAGTAACACCAGTACCTGCACGAGGGCGAGGACGGTGTACTTCGATATGTTCCGTACCATGAAGATATCATTCTGTGGAAGTGTTAAAATACTTCTGCTATGCCGAATCGTTGCGGTATGGCACCGCTTCTCGTGAATTAGGATATCCGATATGATTCGACGGAGAAGTATCACGGAGGGACCCACACCAGTTTTCCCGTTCGGGACCTCACGTCGAATCATGACGTGGCGAGAACTGTTCGAGCGGGTGGCAGGGGCCGAAACCGACGTCGAAACGATTCGGGAAACGCTCGCGGAGCGACGCGATGAGTGACCCGCATCCCGCCCGCCTCGCGGTCGATGCGGACGTGTTGGCGGCGGACGTGTTAGTCGGCGGCGACGCCCGCGACGCGATGGACATCGTGCGCGGCCACTCGTGGGTCGAACTCGTCGCCAGCGACGACCTCCTTTCCGACGCCGAAGCCGTCATCCGCGAACTGGCGAACGACGACCTCGCAAGCGACTGGCGCGAACGGATCGAGGACCTCCGAATCCGCGTCGAACAGACGCCCGGCGACCACCCCGCGCTCGCCAGCGCTCACGCCGGAAACGCGGCGCACATCCTCTCCTACGACGATTCGTTGCGGAGCGCGAAGACCGGGAGCGCGCTCCAAGGCCGGATTCCGGTCAGCGTGAAGCGCCCCGACGGGTTCGTGACCCTGTTCGACCCCGAAAGCCTGTACGACGTGGTAGTGGGCGGAGAGTACCCCGGCCCGGACGAAGACGCTCGGGAATAACTCACGTCGGCCGGAAGAGAACGGGTTCGTTACTGCTCTGCCAACCAGTCCGCGAACTTCGCCAGCGCGCGCCCGCGGTGTGAGATGGCGTTCTTCTCTTCCGTGCTCATCTCGGCGAGCGTCTTGCCCTCGTGTTCGAAGATGGGGTCGTAGCCGAACCCGCCGTCGCCGCGCGGCGCGACGAGCGTCCCCGGAACCGCGCCGGAGAAGGTCTCCGCGTTCTCGCCGTCGTAGTAGGCGACGACGCAGCGGAAGTGCGCGCGGCGGTTCTCCTCGCGCTCGGCGAGTTGCCAGACGCGCTCGACGCCGAGCGTGTCCTCGACGTAGGCCGAGTAGGGTCCCGGGAAACCGCCGACGGCATCGATGAACAGGCCCGCGTCGTCCACGACGATGGGTTCCTCGCCGCCCGTCTCCTCGAACGCCTCGCGCGCGCCGTGGAGCGCGATTTCGGCGAGGTCGTCGCTCTGCACCTCCGTGTAGTCGTAGTCGATTTGGCGAACGTCGTCGTTCAGATACTCGCGCGCCTCGCGGACCTTACCCTCGTTTCCGGTGACGAACCGAATCATACGCGAGAGAGAGTCGCGCGGGGAAAAAGAAGCGTCGAATCAGTCGTCGTCGACGATGACTTCGACGGGCTCGTTTTCGGATTCCGTCTCGGAGGCCTTGTTGCTCTCCATCCAGAACATGAGTCCGGCGACGGCGAGGATGACCCACGAGCGCCAGTTGGCGAGGTTGAGCGTGTAACCGATGCCGAACGGCTTTTCGACCAACATTCCCTCGCCGGGCTTCCAGTAGGCCGAGAGCATTCGGCCCATGCTGGGTCGTTCGAAGTTGTACGGGACACCGAAGAGCGTGCCGGAGGTTTCCTTGTCGGACATGTGATAGCCATGGGCCGCACCTATTATAGCATTTGGGGCATTGGATTGGAAGGGTTGCGCGGACGCTACGGTGCGTTCGCCAACGGAGAGAATCGAGGCAGACAGCGATGAAGACGGACACAACGGGACGGTAATTGCGAAGGGAAATCAGACGCGGGAAGTTTCGGCGCGAAAACCGGCGCTACTGATACCGACCGCGGCCTTCGATTTCGCGCAGTTGGTCGAGCACCGCATCGTCGCCCGCCTCCTCGTAGGACGATTCGAAGGCGCGCTGGAGTTCCGCGGCGTCGTCGGCGGTTCCGGCGAGGCTCTGGCTGAAGACGTGCAGGTCCATCGCGTAGTCCTCCACGTCGTCCGAGTAGTAGCCCAAGCCGAAGTCGATGACGTAGGTGCGGTCGGCGGAACAGCGGAGGTTCCGCGTCGTCGGGTCGCCGTGGACGATGCCGTTTCGGTGAAGGGTTCCGAGGTGCCGACCCACGTCGCGCACCCGGTCGGCGGTGACTTCGTCCCGGAGGTCGGCGTCGCCGACGTGCTCGAACTCGATGGCCGACTCCGCGAGGTCGACGTCGTAGACGACCGGCGTCGGGACGCCCGCACGCCGCGCGTCGCTGGTGAGACGCGCTTCGAGCGTCGTCCGCTCCTTTCGAAGCGTCGCGTCGAGCGTCGGGTGGCGGTAAGATTTCGGCGTCCGACATTTTTCCACGCGCTCCGGGCCGATGTCCACCGTCGCTTCCGCGCCGCGAACCTCGTCGGCCTCGTCGGAACGGAAGGCGTCGGCTTCCCTCCCGCGCCACGTGACGGACACCTGGTCGGGGCGGAAGTTCGAGTCCACGGCCGAGTCCGCGACCGGAATCGTATCGCCCGCCGCCAGCATCTCCGCGCCGAGGACGGCTATCATCCCGGCGTTGTCGCTCAAAAAGCGCGGTTCCGGGGCGTAGAATTCCGCGCCGCGTTGCTCGCACATCTCGGCGAGCATCTCGCGGAGGCGCGCGTTGTTCCCCACGCCGCCGCCGAGGACGAGTTCGTCCCGATCGGTCAGCGAGAGGGCGCGTTCGGCCACCTCCGTCAGCATGGCGAAGATGTTCTCCTGCAGCGAGAAGCAGACGTCTTCGACGGCGTGGCCGTCGTCCACGGCCTGCTTCGCCGCGCTCATGATGCCCGAAAACGAGAAGTCCATCCCCTTCACGACGTAGGGCAGGTCGATGTACTCGCCGTCCTTCGCGGCTTGCTCGACCTTCGGCCCGCCGGGATGGGACCACCCGACGTGGCGGGTGAACTTGTCGATGGCGTTGCCGACGCCCGTGTCCATCGTCTCGCCGAGGACGCGGTACCGACCGTTTCGGTAGCCCAAGACGTGGGCGTTGGCACCGCTCGCGTTCAGACAGACCGGGGAGTCGAAGCCCGAGCGTTGCCGCCCGATTTCGAGGTGGGCGACCATGTGATTCACGCCGACGAGCGGCACGTCCAACGATTGCGACAGGGCTCGCGCTGCCGTCCCGACGATGCGCAGACACGGGCCGAGTCCCGGTCCCCGCGAGAAGGCAACGGCGTCAACGGGCGACACCCGTTTGCTCGATGAGCTTCGGTCATCGGCGTCGATGTCCCCGGCCGCCTCGTTCAACGTCGTCTCGATGACGCGCGGAATCGCATCGCTCATGTGTTCCGCGGCTTCACGCGGATGAATGCCGCCGCTCTCGGGTTGATAGGCGTCAGTTTCGATAAAAACTGCATCCGTCTCAGAATCGAAGAGAGCCGCGCTGGCCGCCCACGCGGTCCCTTCGACGCCGAGAATTCGCATTTACTTCCACTCGGTGTAGCTGCACTTGCCGCAGTGAAGCCGGTCGCCGTGGTCCGCGAGGAACGAGTCGCCACAGCGCGGGCACTGCTCGCGCTCGGTCGTACCGTCGTCGTTGTAGAGTTCGTGTCGCGGCATTATTCAGCCTCCTCGGCTTCCGGTTCCGCCTCGCCTTCGGAGTCGGCCGTGATCTTGTTGCGTTCGAGCATGTAGTCCTGCTCGATGTCTCGGGCGTGTTCGGAGCTGTCGTAGACCTTTGCGTAGCCGACGGTCTTGCGCATGCCGAACTTGGTGTTCATCTCGTGAACGACTACTTCGTCGGCGTTCTTGTCGAGTTTCGCCGCGAGGCTGTCGCGGACGGAGAGACGCGACGGCGTTGCCTCGTCGTGAACGATCTGGAACCGCACTTCAGTCCGGTGGAGCATTGGGTTTTGCTCCTGTGAGAGGATTTCGACTTCCATGTGTAACACTCAGTTATAGTGTTCTTCTCCCCGAAGCGTGTAAAAGGATTTCGAAGTGGGCGATTCCACCGACGGAATCACAGCGGGAGCCACGGCGAGCGAAGGTCCCGATTGGGGAAGTGCCACCGCTCCTCTCGCCCCGCATCGACCCGGTATTCGACGATTCCGTCGAACAGCGGCGCGAGGGTACCCACGAGTTCGTGGTCGTACGGCCGCGGAAGGACGTAGTGTCCCATCCCGTTCGCGCCGCGGACTTGCCCGCCGACGATGCCGAGGAACTGCCGAACGAGCGTCGGGTCGTAGCGCGTCAACATCGACGCCAGCGAGTCGAGGCCGAAACGAAGTTCCCCCGGTCGGAAACCGCCCGGAACGTCGAACGACGTTATCGCCTCCGAGATAGAGCAGGTGAGTTCGCGGACACCCGACTCGACGTGAACGACCGGGGATCGAACGTGCGGCGGCATCGCGTCCGTGTCGTGTTCAATAACGGTCGCAGTTTCGCCGAGCGTCGTCTCCGGGAGCCGTTCGTACACCGTCGTTCTGGGCGTCCCGGACAGGACCGCGACCCGGAACCGCCGCTCGTCCGGGTCGCCGAACAGTTTCCGGCTCGCCGCCGACAGCACGGCGTCCGGGACGGAACCGACCAGGAGGAGGTTACACCCCTGCAGCTTTAACTGCTGGAGCGTCCGAGCGAACTCGGTCGCAACCACCTCGTCAGTTTCACGCCCATCCATCGTGATACAATAGTGAGAGTCATCCCATAAACCGTTTCGGCTTGCTAGCTAGCGACAGTCCGTGTAGCCGACGAGCGAGAACAGTCGGTCCGTCTCGCCGTCCATTCGAGCCAACAAGTCGGCGACCTCGGCCTGCAACTCGGGTGAAACCCGCGCCAGCACCATTCCTTCATCGGGTTGCCCGTAGACGACGCTCGCACCCGTCGGGACCGCGAGAACAGCGGGAAGCGCCGCGAGGTCCTCCTCGCCCTCCACGACGAGGACCATCGGGTCGGCCGCCTCGATGGCCGCGACAAGGGCCGTGAGGAGGTCGTCCGTGAGGACGCCCGCCGGGTTCTCGACCGTCACGCGTCGGGCGTCGTCGCTGACCGCCTCGCGCACTTCGGGGGCGACGCGCTCGCGTTTCGTGATGCCATCGACGAGCGCGACGTCCGGCGTGACGCCCGCCGATTCGAGGTGATAGGTAACGACGTCGCCGACCGCGACGATGGGCGTCTCGGCTGTTTCGAGCAGTCGCTCCGCGTCGGTGAAAATCGGTCCGAGTGGCTCCTTTAACTCGCCGCGCAACGCGCGCGGGAGCGAGACGACGGTTTCGGTCACGAGTCTATCTGACTTTCAGTGCGTAGCTCCCCGGCTTCGTGACTTCCATCTCCTGCCCGATTTCGCTCTTCTCGGGGTGGGCGATGGAGACGTAGCCGCTCCAGTCCTCGGTGAGGCTGGTGGAGTTGCAGATGGGACAAATTTCCTCGTCCGCTTCGACGACGGCGTGACAATCGCGGCAGGCGAGTCGGTTGCTTGCCATGGTTATTCACTCTCCGTCGTCGCGTGGCGTTTCTGTCGGTCTTCTTTCAGCCAGCCGTGCTTTCCGAGGCCGACCTGCTTTGCCGTGAGACCGATTTTGCTCTCGCGCGGGTTGCGCTCGTCGATGCTCTTCGTGACGATACGCGTTCGAACCGAGTCGCCGACGCCGAGGGCGCGGTTGGACTCGCGGGAGGCGAGCGCTTGGCCCTCCTCGTCGAACGCGAGGTACTCGTCCGAAATCTGTGAGACGTGGAGCAGGCCGTCCACCGGTCCGATACCGACGAACGCCCCGAAGTTGACGACTTCGACGACTTCGCCGTCGACGACTTCCTGCATCTGCGGGTCGAACGTCAACGCGTCGAACTCCGCTTCGTAGTAGACGCCGGGGCGGTTGGGCAACACTGCGCCCTCGCCGATGTCGTGCACTTCGGTGACGCTGACGACGCTGCCAACGTCCTCGTCCATCCGTCCTTCGAGTTTGTCCTGTAGTAGCCGCTTCACCAGTTCCGGCGTAACGTCCGCGAGGAACTGGGGAGGTACTTCGACCGTGTCCTTCAATCTGGCCCGTTTGTACATGCTATGGTTGAGTGATTGCGAGTTTGTTCTTCCCCCTTATATGAATTACCGGTACGCCAGCGTCGAGCAGGCGCGTCCGAAGGGGTGCGTCGTTCGTGACAACGAAGTCGAACTCGGGACCGAGTTCGACCAACGCGTCGTCCGCGTACGATTCCTCGTGGTCGATGGTTCGACAGCGCGTCGCCAAGTCGGCACCCACACTCGCCGCGGTTGCCTCCTTTCCGTTGCCCTGTGATAGGCCGTCGAGTTCGTCGA
This sequence comes from Haladaptatus paucihalophilus DX253, assembly GCF_000376445.1. NCBI lineage: Archaea > Methanobacteriati > Methanobacteriota > Halobacteria > Halobacteriales > Haladaptataceae > Haladaptatus > Haladaptatus paucihalophilus. Next base: position 1,591,732 of record NZ_AQXI01000001.1, read on the forward strand.
GAACGGCGCGGGGCGCGACGCACTCGAACCGACCCAATAGCCGGTCGAGTTCGTCGAACACCCTGACGCCGGATTCGACGGGCATCATGAGGGCACTGGTATCCATGACGACGGTGGGAACCATCAGTTCTCGGTCGTAAGCGTCCCGATGCCGATGAGTCGCCAGCGAGCGCCGATACGGCGGTTGATGGCGATTTTAGCACCTTCGGGTGCGCAAACGGGACGCTTGAGCGAGACTTCACACTCGTCGTCGCGCGCGCTGGTGACGGCACCGACCGTCGTCGCCGTCCCGACCGTCAGCATGAGCGGTTCGCCCGTGCTGATTTCGTCCACGTTCTGCTCGTCCATGCCGACGAGACGGTCGAGCAGGTCGATTTTCATCGTGAACTGCTCCCACGTCGGCGGGAGGCTGCCGGGCGTCCCCGCGACCTGTCCGGCGAGCGCGTCGCCCTTGGTGAGGCTCGGGTCGAGACCGGTTCCGACGCCGAGAAGTCCGCCGGGCGTCACCTCGTCCACCATCTCGCCACCCGCTTGGAGGGAGCGGACGTCGGTCTGGATGGGTTCCCACTGCGTCTGGCCGCCCTCGTCGATTTCGCGGCCGGGTCGAAGTTCGAGTTCGTCGCCCTCGGTGAGTTTCCCCTGGACGAGACTGCCGCCGAGAACGCCGCCGGTGAGGTCGTCCCACGTCGTTCCGGGACGGTTGATGTCGAAACTGCGAGCGACGTACATCTGCGGCTCGTCGTTCGGGTCGCGGTCCGGCGTCGGAATCTCCTCCTCGATGGCCTGAATCAGCAGGTCGATGTTGACCTCCTGTTGGGCGCTGATCGGGACGACCGGCGCGTCTTCGGCGACTGTTCCCTCCACGAACTCCTGAATCTGTTCGTAGTTACGTCGCGCGCGGTCGGGACTAACCAGGTCGATCTTGTTCTGTGCGATGACGATGTTCTCGATGCCGATGATGTCGAGCGCCATCAGGTGTTCTTCCGTCTGGGCCTGCGGGACGTTCTCCGTGGCCGAGACGACGAGCACCGCGCCGTCCATCAGCGACGCTCCCGAGAGCATGGTCGCCATGAGCGTTTCGTGGCCGGGCGCGTCCACGAACGATACTGTTCGAATTGGGTCGCTTTCCGAACCGTCGGCGCACGTCTCGTCTACCGTGTAGCACTCCGGCGCATCGACGTCCGGGCACTGCCGGAACGTCGCGTCCGCATATCCGAGTCGAATGGAAATCCCCCGTTTCATCTCCTCGGAGTGCTGGTCGGTCCATTCTCCGGAAAGAGCCTGCACGAGCGTCGTCTTTCCGTGGTCTACGTGGCCGACGAGTCCGATATTCACCTCCGGTTGGTTGTGTGTTCCTGTCAACGTTGACCTCCTGAAGTAATTTGTCGTAGATTCGGCCCGAACGACTGATAAACCTACTGTTCTCGTATGGCCCGCGTTCTTGACAAGGACGTTACAAAATTGTAATTCAGGTAACGTTTTATTCGCCTCCGGACGATAGTACAAGCATGAGCAGCGATACCGGCAGCGACACCGGATTACAGGAGTGTGAGGACTGTCTCGCACCGGCGGAGGCGTTCTCGGTCATCGCCAACGAGACGCGCCTCTCGATTCTGGAGGCGCTCTGGCAGGCCCCGGAGCGGCCGGTCGGCTTCTCGGAACTCCGCAAGGAGGTTGGAATGCGCGACAGCGCCCAGTTCAACTATCACCTGAAGCAGTTGACCGACCACTTCGTCGTTCGAACCGACGCGGGCTACGACTTCCGACAGGCCGGAAAGAAGGTCGTGAGCGCGGTGCTGGCCGGGTCGTTCAACGAACACCCCCACCTCGACCCCATCGAACTCGACGAGACGTGCGTGGACTGCGACGCCCATCTCCGGGCGGCCTACGAGGAGGAGACCCTGACCGTCGCCTGCCCCGACTGCGGCAAAGCCCACGGCAACTACCCGTTCCCGCCCGGCGGCCTGAACGACCGGACGGACGACGAAATAATGGACGCGTTCAACCAGCGCGTGCGCCACCTCCACTGCCTCGCCGCCGACGGCGTCTGCCCGGAGTGCAACGGACGGATGGAGACGACGGTGACCCGCGACACCGAGAACCTCCTCGGCACGAAGGTCCGGGTGGACCACGAGTGTGCGCAGTGTCACCACCAACTCCACTCGACGGCCGGACTGTCGCTCCTCGACCAATCGCGGGTCGTCACGTTCTACAGCGACCACGGCATCGACCTCTGCACGAAGCCGTTCTGGGCGCTCCCGTGGTGCGTGGAGGACGAGAACACCACGATTCGCTCGGAGGACCCGTGGCGAGTCCACGTCACGATTCCGCTTGACGACGAGACGCTCGACGTGACCCTCGACGGCGACATGGCCGTCGTCGAAATCGAGCGCACCCGCTCGTCCTCAACCGACGCGAAAAGCGCCGTCTGACAGTTCGCACACAGGAACGCGTTTCAGTAGCGCATTCTACAGAAGTGTTTTTCAGCTAACAGTTTTGTCGGTGGCTCCCCTCCGTTCAAACGAGGAGAGCACCCATGAAGTACGAGACCACCCCCGGACTCGCCGAACCGACTCCCGGCTACGACATCGTTCGCCGAGCACTCGCCACCCTGTCGATTCTCGCGCTCGGCGTCGCAAGCGCCCTCGCGGTCGGCACCGTGTTCGTCTACGGCGCGGCGTTGCTCGGGGCAGGCGTCCCGATACTGCTTCTCGGCTGGGCGGCCAGCATCGGCGTCGTATTCGCGCTTCCGTTCCTCGTCGTCCGCCTCGTGACCGCGGCCCTCTCCGCGTTTCGACTCTAGATAGCTCGCCGCCATCTTCCCGCTGACGTTCCGCTTTCCCGTTCGGTTCGATGGATGGGATTTTCGAACACTCCCTAATACGTTCACCCCATGTCGTAGTTGAGAGTCCCAGTAGTTGCGATTCGGCCGCACAGACTTCGAACGTCCCGCCACGCTCGCTACGAACAAACGATGATTTTGGTGTGATGGCAATCGCTACGAGACAGCCCTCGAAAGCCCGCCCGCAACCGCACAGCACCGCGTGCTCGCGGTTCCACCGCTCCACCCGGAGGTTTCGGAGAAACCTCGCTGGCCGCGTCGTCCCGCCAGCACGCGCCGCGGTGGTAGGTTCGGCAATCGAGAAGTCGAACGAAGAAGAACACGTCTCGACATCCCTGTTCCCGCGACTTTTTTGCCGACTGAATCCCTCTGGAGGGTCGTGCGAGAGTTTCCGTTCGAGTTGGCGTTGTGCGCCCATCTGGAAGCGACGACCGACGACGTTATCGCCCGGCAGGTCGGCGCTGGCGTCCACGCACCCTCGAACCGCATCATCGACGTGCTGTGCGTCGAACCCGGCCCGGATTTCGGCTCCCGGACGGATATTTCGGCGGAACGGATTCCCGACGCGGCAATCGAGAGCGACGTGGGCGTCGGGGAAGCGCGCTACTGGCGCGACGCCTTCGACACGTCGCCGGAGTACGCCCGGGGAGTGGTGGACCGAGCGGTCGAAATCGGCTTCTTCGAGCGCGAGCGGCGGGGCGGCCGGGAGTACGTCCGGCAGGTCGCCCGCTATCCCGACTGGTTCGGGCGACTGGTGGGAATCGAGAACAAACCCGACCTCGCGGACCCCGGCGACCTCGAAACGCAACTCCGCAAGGACGTGAGCCTCGGCCTCGTGGACGAGGTGATTCTGGCGACCGAGAGCTACGTCACCGGCGCGCACCTGAACCGCATCCCCGAGGAGGTCGGCGTCTGGCGGTTCCACGGCGGAGAGGAGGGAAGTGGAAATGGAGACGAAGTGGGAGAAAGAGGAGACGAAGTGGGAGAAAGAGGAGATGAAGTGGGAGAAAGAGGAGATGAAGTGGAAGAAAGAGGAAATGAAGGGAAAAAAGGCGAAGCGGGAAAGGGGAGCGGCAGAATCGAAGTGATTCGAGAGCCGACGCCACTCGACACGGACGAAGCGGGGACGGAACTCATCGAGGAGCGCGTCGGGCGAACGGACGTTCGCGTGGCGAGTGCGGAGGGGAAAGCGAAACGGCGACGGCGGATGGCCGAGCGCGCCTACGGAAAGGGCTGGCGGACGTACGACTTTCCGGCCTGCGGCGAAATCGAACCGCGGGGCGGCGCGGTGCCGTACTGTCGCTGGAAGGGCCGCGTCGTCGATCCCGCGCGCTGTGGAGAAGACTGTCCGGGACACGACCCCGCCGACCCGCCGGCGGTCGATACCGATGCCGAGCGAGACGTTCGGACGCCGTGGGTCGCTGACCCGACAGGGCGGCAACGTCGGCAGGCGGGACTCGACAGATTCGGCCGAGACGTGTAAAATACAATCCGTTTTGCCGGGCGTGTGAAGTGTAAACATACAAGAACCGCGGTCAAGAAGGGGGGTGTATGCATACGCCCTCCCGACGGCAGTCGTTGGCCGTCGGCGCGATACTCCTGTGCTGTCTCTCCTTGTTCGCACCGACGCTCGCCGCGCAGTCGAACCGCACTGCCCAGTCGAACGACCAAGGAAGCATCGCCTCGAATCCCTGCGTCGGAACCATCGAGCGCCCCGCGAACGGAACGACCGTCGTCGCGGTGCAGGGCTACTCATGGCTGGACAAGGGACAAAAGCGAGAGGCGAAACTCGTCGGCATCGGACCGGACGGCACCGTGAAGTGGGTCCACCACACCGGCGACCACGGCATGGTCTGGGGCTACGACGTGGACCCGATGCCGAACGGCAACCTGTTCGTGACGGGAACGACGCAGGGGAAGACGGTCGTCTACGAGTTCAACCCCCGAACGCAAGAGCACGTCTGGAGGGAGACGTTGCCCATCGAGGACACCCACGACATCGACCTCATCAACAACGGGACGCAACTACTCGTCGCCAACCTGCGCAACTACAACGAGGAAGAGAACAGGAACGACGACAGCATCTTCGTCTACGACCTCCAGAAGGACGAGGTGGTCTGGCGCTGGTACTTCCGGGACCACTACGACTCTGACGTGGGCGGGAACTACACGAAAGACTGGACGCACGTCAACGACGTGGACAAAATCGGCCCCGGCGAGTATCTCGCCTCGCCGCGCAATCTGGACCAAGCCATCGTCATCAACCGCTCGACGGGGAACATCGACATGCAACTCGGTTCCTACGGGGAGAAGGACACCCTCGACAAGCAACACAACCCGGACTACTTGGAGAGCGAGGACGGCACCCCGACGCTCCTCGTCGCCGACTCCGAGAACAACCGCATCGTCGAGTACGAAAAGGAGGGCGACGGATGGAACCGAACGTGGTCGCTCGGGAAGGGCGACGACCTCTCGTGGCCACGCGACGCGGACCGCCTGTCGAACGGCAACACCCTCGTCGGCGACTCGAAACACGAACGGGTGATGGAAGTCACCCCGAAGGGGAAGGTCGTCTGGGAGTTCTACACGCCGTGGTTGGTCTACGACGTGGCGCGCCTCCCCGACGAGCGGGCCGAAAGCCCGACCATCGCCGACCAGAACGCCACGGGAAGCTACGCGTTCAAGGGAGCCACCCAGAAGTACGACGCGGAGTCGATGAAGCAGTGTAACGCCTACCTCAACTCCATCGACGGGTGGGCCGACGGGCAGAAACCGGCGAACACGACCACCGCGGACGGAGCGGGCGTGCAGGACGACGACTCCGGCAACTCCGCCACGTCGCTCCCCGGCTTCAACGTCGTCGTCGCGCTCGTCAGCCTGCTCGCCGCGGCGGCGCTATTGGTCCGAGAGAATCGAGACTAAATCAGATACCGTTCGCCGTCCACCGCCAACGGCTCTTCGAACGCCTCTTCTTCGGGATAGAAGTGCGACACGTGCACCAATCGCGTCTCCGACGCGTCCAGTTCGTCGGCCAGCGAGAGCGCACCCTCGCGCGTCATGTGCTTGTGCCCGAAGGTGCGCGGAACGCCGTCCTCGGTGTGGTGGCGGCCGCCCGCCGGGTGGTACTCGCAGAGCGACGCGGGGACGATGGCGTCGGCCAGAAAGAGGTCGGCGTCCGACAGGGCCTCCCGAGACGCGTCCGGAATCGAATAGCCCGTGTCACCCGTCAGCGCGAGTTTCGAACCGTCTTTCTCCACGACGACGCCGTAACAGACGAGCGGGGGGTGTTCGACCGGAACGAAGGTCACGTCGAACCCGCACGCCGAAAACGACGCGAGCGGCGCGTGGCCGTGAACCGTGATGCGGTCGAGGTAGTCGAACTTGTTTCGAATCGCGTCGGCGACGCTCTCGCCCGTCTTCGGGTCGGTTTCGTCCGTCGCGTGGACGGGGAGGGAATCGAACAGTCGATAGGCGTTCCCCAACCCGTCGAGGTGGTCGAAATGGATGTGCGTGATGAGCACCTCGTCGGGGAGCGAAACGTCGTTGTCGAGAAACTGGGAGCGAAAATCCGGGCTGGCGTCGATGAGGAGCGATTCGTCCGTCTCCTCGTTGCGGACGTGGACCGAGAACCGCGAGCGCTCCACACCGCTGTCCCGAGCCTCGCGGCAGGTGTCACAGTCGCATCCGACCGTCGGGGTGCCCGTCGTATCGCCGGTTCCGAGGAGGGTGACTTCCATCGGTACAAGATGCACGGCGACGGATGCTAAATGTCGCGGTCCGCGATGGTGTTGCAGGAAAAATCGTCGCGCCGTCAGTGGTCGTGGGAGTGACCGCTGATGTCCCCACCGGCGACCAGCGCGTCGTGGTCGCCGTCTATCATGTCCATATCCTTCAGGTGGTCGCGCTCCTCGAAGTCCTGAATCGCGTAGTGGAGGTCCTCTTGCGTGAGTTCCGTCCGTTCCTCGGTCAGGGCTTCGAGCACGGCCTCGCGGAGGACCAGTCGAAGGTCGCTCCCGGTGAGTCCCTCGGTCATCTCCGCGATTTCGTCGGGGTCGAAGTTGGCGATGCGCATCCGCCGGGTGATGACCCGAAGGATGTCCGAGCGCATCTGCTCGTCCGGTTTCGGGAAGTTCAGGATGTCGTCGAAGCGCCGCCACGCCGCCGCGTCGAGTTGGTCGGGGTGGTTGGTCGCGCCGATGAGCAACACGTCGTCCTCGATGAGCGAGATGTTGTCGATGCTCTTGAGGAGGGTGTTGACGGCGCGTTTGATGGCCGCGTGCTCGTCGCTCCGACGGGTTTTCGCCACGAAGTCGAACTCGTCCATGAAGAGGATACACGGCGAGAGTCGCTTCGCCACCTCGAACACCTTCTCGACGTTTTTGGCCGTCTCGCCGAGGTACTGGCTGGTTATCATCGACAGTTTGACTTCGACGAACGGGAGGTCCAAGTCGTACCCCAGCGCGCGCGCCGTCGAGGTTTTCGCGGTTCCCGGCGGGCCGACGAAGAGGAGTTTCCCGATTTCGCGCAGCCCGATTTCGGCCAGATACTCGCGGTGCTCGATGGCCTTGACGATTTTGTGGATTTCGGCCTCTTGGTCCTCCGTGAGCACGAGGTCGTCCAGCGTCAGTTCGACCTCCTCGGGCGCGTGGATGTCCACGAGGTCGAGCATGCTCTCCCCGTCCTCGTCTTCGTCCTCGTCGAAGTGCTCTTCGAGCAGGCTGTCTATCCACGCCCGGTCGGACTGGACCGGCCGGTTTGCTTCTCGCACCGCCTCGTAGGACGCGTCCACGCCGTCGCGGTCGGAGAGCGCGTACGCGAGCGTCGGGTTCGCGGCGATTCGCTCCTCGTCGCGGTCCACGAACCACTCTTCCGCCATCTCCTGTTGGGTGAGTTCGATGCTTCCCGAGAACGTATCCCGGTCGGTGAACATCAGTTCGGAGATCGCGTCCCACGGTTGGTCGAGGCCGGTCGCCTCGCGCGCCGTCTCGACGGTCGTCCGAAGCGGTCGCTCTATCGTTCCGTCGTGCCAGAACACCTGCCGAATCTTCGGCGGCAGGTCGTTTTCGTCCAGATTTCGGTTCTCACTGTAGACCCGTGCAGTGAGCAAGAACTCGATTACGTCCAGCGCCCCGCTGTTCATTCTCCCGTGGGTAATCACGGGAGAATCTTAAGGCCGTCGGAGACGTTCCGCTCGCTACGCGTTTCGAGAGCCGAAAAGAAGGGCCGACCTACGCGGTCGGGGTGGTATTCGAGTGCAGAGAGCTGTTCTGGACGTAGATGACGGTCGTGCTGATGTGACACCCGCTGTTGAAGCCGAAGCGCTGGAACTCGTAGCGCGTGTAGCCGGACATGTAACCCTCGATGTCCTGCGCGGTGCTGTCCTGGCTGGTGCAGGTAGAGACGTCCGCGGGAGCGACGACTATCGGCGGTTTGTCGCCGCTGAGGTCCGAGGCGTTCGTCGTGCTCGCAATGTTCGCGTCGGCGGTGTCGAAGTACCACGCGAGCGGGAGACGGGCGAACCATCCACCGCCGCCTTCACCCGCTTCTACCGGATACACGTCGTCGGCGGCCTCGTTCGACGAGTAGAACTTACTCCCGTAGAACAGCACGTCGGTTCCCTCGTTCTCGCGTGAGATGCGCTGAAGGTCGTGGAGGAGCGGTTTCGCATCGGTCGAGGACGATTGGGCGTACTGGACGAACTGGTTGTCCGGGTCCTGCGGATGTTGATAGGACGTGCTGTAGGCGGTCGCCCCGACGGAACCGACGACGAGCAGGAGGAGCACCGCGGCGGCGACGAGGCTCACGTCGTCGTGGTCCTCGTACGCTTCCCAGCCCCAGCGGAATATCAGCGCGAGGCCCACTGCCGCGGGGAACGCAAGCGGGACGATGGCGTGGACGGTCGCCCAGCCCGCCTTGATGTCCATCACGAGCGGGTAACCGAGGATGCTGACGACGCCCCAGTAGAAGCCGAGCGAAACGAGGTCGCGCGGGCGGTCGCCGGAGTAGCGGTCGACGATGAAGCCCACGACGGCGAGGATGCAGAGCGCGAGTGCGCCGACTTTCAGCGACGTGAGGAAGTGGTCGAGGTAGGGAAGGTAGGCGTGGTCCGTGTGTCCCTGCCATCCGATGAACTCGTTCGCCACGTCCGTCGTCGCGGCGGTGAACACCTTCGGAATCATCGACGGATTCGAGAAGGATTTCCAGAGTCCCGGTCCGGGTTGGCCCTGGGAGCGCGGCGCGTAGAAGAACACGATGATGGCGAGGGCTTCCAGCGCGGCGACGAGTGCGATACCGACCCCTTTGAGAAGCGAGTTGACGACCGACCTATCCCGCTCGTACAGTCGGAGCGCACCGTTTCGGATTCGCGGCGGAATCGCCGCGCCGATGCCTTCGTTGCCGACGCGTCGAAGAAAGAGACGGTGGTCGTAAAGCAGTACGGCCCCGCCCGCCCAACACGCCGCATACAGGAGGGCGTTTTCCTTCATCGTGAATCCCAGCGTGAAACACGCGACGGCCGCGAAGACGTACCGAAGGCGACGGGTGTCGAAGTAGCGGACGACGAACCCGAGCGCGAACACCATTACGGCGGCGAGCATCACGTCGTTGCGCATGAACCGCGAGTAGTAGAGGAGAACGGGATTCGCGGCGAAGAAGAAGGCCAGAGCGACCGTCTCGGACGCTCTGAGTCGCTTCCGGAACAGGAGCGCCGCGAGCGGGAAGAGGCCACCGATGAGGGCGACGATGAGGCGCATGGTGAAGTCGTTCGCGCCGAACAGCGAGAACACGACGGAATCCATCTGTAACAAAAACGGACCGTGGATGATGCGCCGATAGTACCAGACACCGTTCTTGGCGAATCTGGACGCCCAGTAGGCGACGCGGGCTTCGTCCTGATGAGCGACGCGCGCGCCGAGGTTTACGAGGCGGAGGGCGAGCCCGAACGCGGTGATGAGGACGACGAGGGGGACCGGTTCGGTGAGTCGCTGGAGGAGGCTTGATTCGTCGCTCGATGTGAGCGGGCGAGCACGCTTCTGGGCGGTGTCGGAACCTTGCATCGTCGGGAGTTACCGACGATATGGTGTGGGTCCGACCAAATAGTTTCTGAAGCCGCATAGATAGTCAATAAACTTACAAACTGTTTTCCATTTACTCCGAGTTCTACGGCCACTTAAGGGCCATGAGCGAGAATCGTGAACCATGGACAGCGATACCACACCAGTCATCGCAAAGGCGGTTCGGACCCCGCAGGGGAAAGAAGGCGGCGTGTACGCCGACGTGCGGAGCGAGGACCTCTCGATTCCGCTCGTGGACACCATCCTCGACGAGACGGGACTGACGAGCGACCATGTGGACGACCTCATGTGGGGCGTCGCCCAACAGCGCGGCGAGCAGGACAACAACGTCGCGCGCGTCATCGCACTCCTCTCGGACCTCGGTGAGGAGGTCCCCGCGACGAGCATCAACCGCTGGTGTGCCTCCTCGATGCAGGCGCTCATCAGCGCGAGCGACGCGATTCGGGCGGGCCAGCGCACGGCCATCATCGCGGGCGGCGTCGAGAACATGTCGCGCGTGCCGATGTCCGGCGGGTACGAATCCGTCCATCCGGGACTGGCGGAACAATACAACATCCCGGAACTCCAGATGGGAATGACCGCCGAAAAGGTGGCCGAGAAGTACGACGTCTCCCGCGAAGAGCAAGACGAGTACGCGCTCCGGAGTCAACAGCGCGCCGCCGAGGCGACCGAAGCCGGGCGTTTCGACGACGAAATCGTCCCCGTCGAAACCGAGGACGGACTGGTCGAAGAAGACGAGGGCATCCGCCCGGACACCAGCATGGAAGCCCTGCAGGGCCTCCCGAGCGTGTTCAAAGCCGAAGGCACCGTGACGCCGGGCAACGCCTCCCAGATTTCCGACGGCGCGGCGGCGCTCCTCGTCACCAGCAAGGCGTTCGCGGAGGACCACGGCCTCGACGTGCTGGCGACCGTCGGCGACAACAACGTCGCTGGCGTGGACCCGACCGTGATGGGAATCGGACCGGTTCCGGCCACGAAGGGCCTGCTGGAGCGCACGGGCGAGAGCATCGACGAGTTCGACCTCGTGGAACTGAACGAGGCCTTCGCCAGCCAGACGCTCTACAGCCAGCGCCAACTCGGCGTCCCGGACGAGAAGTTCAACGTCAACGGCGGTGCCATCGCCATCGGTCACCCGCTGGGTGCCTCCGGTGCACGCCTACCCGTGACGCTCACTCACGAGATGCAAAAGCGCGACGCGAAGAAGGGCCTCGCAACCCTCTGTGTCGGCTTCGGCCAAGGTGCGGCGATTACGTTGAAGCGCGAGTAATCGACGCGAATCCCCGATTCGCGGGCGACGAGTGACTGTCGAGGTGGGACACCTCGAAAGGAACGAGGAAGTCCTTTTGGTCGAGCTTTCACAGGGAACGAGGGAGCGGAGCGACCTCGTGACCGTCGTAAAAGGTCGTCGTGGCAGGGTGCGACAATCACGCTGAAGCGCGAGTGAACTCACCGTCCGCTGAATTTTTCACTCTTCTTTCACGGTTCCGGGACAGAATAATTACGGAGCAGGTCGAGTTGCGGAACGTGCCCCGAAGTCGTCCCTCTACGATCACGCTCGCGTGGATGGTTCCCGCCGTCCTCGCCAGTCTCGTCGTTTTCGCGGCCTACCTGCTCACGCACCCGTATCCCGCGACGGGCGGCGGCCTGTATCTGGCGATGGCCGACGCGATACGCGACAACGGCTATCGCCTTCCGGCGCGGGTTCCGCGGTACACGCCGAACGGGATTCCGTTCGGCTATCCGCCGCTCGCGTTCTACGTCGCCGCGCTCGCCCGCGACGTCCTCGGCGTCGGCCCACTGGCCCTGACGCGCTTCCTGCCCGGCATCGTCACCGTCCTGACCGTGGTTCCGGCCTATCTCCTCGGACGCGAGGTGTTCGCCGACGCACCCGACAGAAACCGACGAGCGGGCCTCGCGGCGCTCGTCGTCGCGGTCAGTCCCGCCGTGTTCAAATGGCACCTCTCGGCGGGCGGTATCGTCCGCGCTCCGGCCTTCCTGTTCACGGTGACGGGGTTGTACGTCGGATTGCGGCTGTTTCGGACCCCGGAGAACCCCGTTCGCTGGGCGGTGGCGGGGGCGGTCCTGTTCGGCCTGTCGATACTCACCCATCCGTCGTACCCCGTCTTTTTCGGGACGAGCTATCTGGTCTTCTTCGTCGTCTTCGACCGCTCTGTCGCCGGACTGAAGCGCGGCGCGTTCGTCGCCGCGGGCGGCCTGCTCCTCGCGGTTCCGTGGTGGGGCCACATCGCGTCCGTCCACGGCATCGGCCTCCTCACCCGGACCGCCGGGTCGCGCCTCGGAATCGGTCGGGGAATCTTCTGGTTCCCCTCGAAGTTCCTCTACGCCCGCCGCACGCGGTTCCTCCCCGTCTGGCACGTCCTCACGCTCGTCGGCGTGGTCGCGCTCGCGGTGCGGAAGCGCTACTTCCTGCCGCTCTGGTTCGCCGCGACGGTCGTGATGTTCCCAAAGCCGCGATTCCTCATGCTCGTCGGCGCGTTCGTCGTCGCCGCCGCAGTGTTCGACTGGTTGCCGACCATCGCGGAGGCGGCGTCGAAGCGGGACGGCATCTCGACCGACGGCGGACGATTGCCGCGCGTTTCGCTCGTTTTGCTCCTGTTGCTTTCGACCTACGGCGTGGCGACCGGCGGCCTCTACGCCGCGAACTACGGGCCGGTCCCGGAGCGGCCGCTCCACCGGCTTCAAAAGGAACCGCTCCCGTCGTACATCGACGGCGACGATATGACGGCGATGCGGTGGGTTCGAGAGCGGACGGCGGCGGACGCGACGGTCCTCGTCGCCGGTGACGCCGCGGAGTGGTTCCCGGTGTTCACCCATCGAACGGTCGTCGCCTCCCCGTGGGGTGCCGAGTGGCTGCCGCCCGAGGAGCGCGAACGGCAAATCTCGATATACCGGAACGCGTCGGCCTGCGCGTCGGCGACCTGCATCCGGCAAACTCTCGACCGGGACGACGTATCGCCCGAGTACGTCTATCTCACCCGCGAAGGCTCCCGGAGCTGGACCGCCCGCGAGACACTGAATCGGGCACAGTGGAATGAGATGCTGGAACGCCTCGGAACGTCGAACGGGACGAGGGTCGTCTTCCGAAATCGGGACGTGGCGGTCGTACAGGTCAACGACCGAGAAAAGACGAATCGTCAGTCGTCCGCGCTGGCGGAAGCGGACTTCACCGTGCCGTCGTCGTTCCACCCGCGTTCGGCGTAGTACTCCGAGAGGGCGGCCTCGAAGTCGGGCAGGTCGTAGGGGAGCGTGTCGTCCTCGCGGTCGAACCCGCGTTCGTTGTTGAAGTGCCGTTCGAGTTCGACGATTTCCGCGCCGATATCCTGTAGCCGCTCGTACTCCGTATCGAGCAGGGTTTCGAGGCGCTCCTCGGTCATGAAGTCGCGCGAGAATTTGCAGACGACGCCGCTGTCGAGAACGGCGTTGTGGTTTTCTTTCGCCACGATGAGCGGCGGTTTGCCGTCGAGTCCGGTCGGGTCCACCGCCTCGTCCTTGCCGACGAGGGGGTACTCCTTCGAGTAGAACTCGGCGTACATGTGGTCGGCGCCGCGATTCGAGACGGCGAAGGCGAGGCCCTGCCCGTTCAGGGTGCGCCCGTCGTGGGCGGAGAATTCGAGTCCCTTGACCGTCCAGTCCTCGACACCGAGGTCGTCCGCGGCGCGGTGGACGCCCTCCGCGAGGAGGTCGCCCTCGTCCTCGCGGTAGGCGATCTTCTCCACGAGGTCGTGGACGAGTTCGTCGTTGCCGAACTCGTCGTTGGCGGCGAGGTAGGCCGAAATCACGTCGCCGCAGGAGATGGTGTCCATGCCGAGTTCGTCACAGAGGTCGTTCGACTTCATCACCGAGACGATATCGTCCACGCCAGCGTTGCTCCCGAACGCCATCACCGTCTCGTACTCCGGGCCTTCGGTTTCGAGTCCCGTCTCCTCGTCCTTCGTCGGGAGTTTGCAGGCGAAGGCACACTGCGAGCAGGTGCCTTTCTTGTACTTCTTCTCGGCGACGGCCTCGCCGCCGATGTCGCTCGCACCCTCGAACTCCAGTTCGGAGAAGTAGCGCGTCGGCAGTGCGCTCACGTGATTCGCGTACTCGGTGACGCTGGTCGTCCCGGCCGATTTCATCGGGTGGTCGTTCGCGGTGGCGGCCTCCCGGTGGACGTCCATCTGTATCGGGTCGATGTCGATATCCGGCGCCGAATCGCCCGCGAAACTGATGCACTTCACGCCCTTCGCGCCCAGCACCGCACCGAGGCCGCCGCGACCGAACGCCCGGTGTTCGGTCGTCATGATGGACGCGAAGCGGACGCGATTCTCGCCCGCGGGTCCGGCGACGACCAACTGCTCGTCGCCCAAATCGTGTTCGTCGGCCATGTACTCGCCGACCTCGGTAACGGTCGCTCCGGCGAGTTGGGGGACTTCTTCGAACTCGATTCCTTCGTCCGTGACGTGAACCGCCACCAGGTCGTCGCTTCGGCCGGTGACTTGCACCGCGCCGTACCCTGTGGCCGCGAAGTGACGCGAGAGGAATCCGCCCGCGTTCGAGGAGAGCAGGCCGTCCGTCAGCGGCGAGACGCCGGTGCAGTTCATCCGTCCCGTGAAACTCATCGTCGAACACTGGAGCGGACCGGTGGTGAAAAAGAGGCTGTTCTCGGGACCGAACGGGTCCGCGTCGAACGGAATCCGGTCGTGTGCGAGTTTCACGCCGACGCCGCGTCCGCCGATGAACGACGACAGCACGTCGTCAACGTCCTCGGCGACGGTCGTCCGGTCGCCCACGTCGATAGTCAGGAGCGAACCTGTCGAGTGCAACATGAACGACGATGAGAGATTGAGGGTGATAAAGACACAGGTCGCGTTCCGGGAACCCGAAACGGCCTTGTTTCTCTACTTCAAAGGTGTAAACAGACGAATATCTTTTTGCGGTCAGCTATCCAAATGGCGGGTAGTGTATCGTACGGCCGGGACATCACACAGTCTTCGACAATGACCACCGAGCCACCGACTGGGGAAGGGCGGATTTCGCCGGATACCGCGTTCGAAATTCTCACCAACCCGCGGCGTCGGTACGCCCTCTCTTACCTCGGGTCGAAGTCGGGGCGGGTTTCCATCGGCGAACTCGCCGAGGCCGTCGCCGCGTGGGAGCAGGACACCAGCGTCGAACTCGTCTCCTCGAAGGAGCGAAAGTCGGTGTACACCTCGCTGTACCAGACCCATCTCCCGAAGATGGCCGACGCGGGCATCATCGTCTACGACAGACAGCGCGGACAGGTACGACTCAGCGATACGGCGACCGAACTCGACAAATTCGTCAATCCGTCGTCGAAGACGCAAAACTGGAGTCGATACTACCTCGCGCTGGCGCTCGTCGGCGGGATCGCCATCGTCTGTAACCTCCTCGGGATGTATCCGTTTTCGCTCGTACACATCCTCGTGTACGTCGCGCTGCTTCTCGCAGGGTTCACCCTTCTCTCGGCGGCGAATTTGGAATTCGTGCGACGAAAACGAGACTCGTCTATCGCGGATGACACAGCGAGATGGCGCTTCTGACGGCCGACTTGCGACCGAGGAAGGTCACGTGGTCGCCGTTCTGAAGCGTGAAGTCCTCGCTCGGAACTTGCGTCTCGCCGTCGCGGCCGACGAGCGCGATGAGGACGCCGTTCGGGAGTTCGGAGTCGAGTTCCTCGATGGTCTTGCCGACCATGCTCGGTTCGGTTACTTCTATCTCCTGTACGTCGCCGCTCCGACCGAGTTCCGTCATCCAGTTCGAGAGCGCGGGGCGTTCGATAACGTTGTCGATGGCCCACGCGGTGGCGAGCGACGACGAAATCGTCCGAACCCCGAGGTCCTCGAAGGCGTCCACGTTGTCCGGGTTGTTCGCCCGAGCGATGATGGTCTCCACGTCGAACTTCGATTCGGCGAGTTGTGCGACGAGGAGATTCACGTCGTCGTCACCGGTCGCGGCGACGACGATTTTCGCGTTGTCGGCTCCCGCCGCCCGAAGGACTTCCGTATCGGTCCCGTCACCTTCGTGGACGGTGTAGCCCTCCTCACGTGCGGTCTGCAGTATCGTTTCGTCGTTCTCGATGATCACGACGTTCTCTCCGCGGTCTTCGAGGCGTGCGGCGAGCGACCGACCCACCTTTCCGCCTCCGATGATGAGTACGCGCATTGGAATCACGTTCAGATATTCTGCGATGTGTCGAGCGAATCCGCCCTCGAACACGACGGTCACGACGATGACGAGGAAGACGGTACCGATGAGCACCGCCGCCGCCGTCTCGGCGTTCGGAATCACGTCGGCTTCGTTCCGGATGCGAATCGCGAACAGCGTGGCGACCGACGCCGGAATGATGCCGCGCGGTCCGACGAGACTCATGAACGTCTTTTCGCCCCGCGTGAATCGACCGCCGGAGGCCGAAACGAAGATGACCAGCGGTCGGATGACGAACATCACGGCGAGGACGACGACGATACCGCCGATACCGAGGTCGAACAGGTACGTCGGTTTCAGCTGCGCCGCGAGCGTGATGAACACGAACGAGAGGACGACGAGCGTGATGTCGCCCTTGAACTCCTCTATCTTCTCCTCGTACGGAAGGTTCGCGTTCCCGAGCAGGATGCCCGCCGTCGCGACGGCCGCGATGCCCGCTTCCTTGGCAACGAAGTCGGCCGCGGCGTACGCGGTCAGCGCCCCGACGAGAATCAGCAGGCGGGAGTTCTGTGGCGCGTTCCCTCGCGAGAGGTTGAGCCGGTGGAGTACGTACCAGAGAATACCGGCGACGACGAGACCGACGAGGACGCCGGTCCCGAGTCGGCGAACGAAGGACGCCAGAAACTCGCCGAAGTCGAACCCGTTCGACCCGGTGAGGACGAGAACTTCGAACATCACCACGGCGAGGATGGCGGCGGACACGTCGTTCGCGATACCTTCCGTTTCGAGCGCGGCACCGACTCGGTCCCGCACCGCCACGACCGAGAGTATCGGGCTGATGACCGTCGGACCGGTCGCCACGAGCAGCGACCCGATGAGAAGGGAGAGGTCCCACGGTTGCCTGAGCGCGTAGCGCACGACGGTGGCCGTCCCGAGCAACGAGATGAGGGCACCGACGGTGATGAGGCGTATCTGTGCCGACGGTGCCTCCCGGAGTTTGCTCACTTTGAGGTGGAACGCCCCCTCGAAGACGATGATGGCGACGCTCAAGCCGACGATGGACGAGAGCGCGTCACCGAACGCCGACGGGTCGAGCAGCCCGAGTCCGACCGGGCCGAAGAGAACACCGGCCGAGATGAGAAACAGGACGCTCGGCACTTGGAACCGATCCGCGAGCACCTGTGAGACGACGCCCAGTCCGATGATGGCGGTGACTATGTACAGCAACTGCGCACTCGCTGCCTCGGCACTCACTGCTGGCCCTCCATGTATCGGGAAGGAAAAGCTGGACGGGTATAAAATAGCATGGTCTGAATGGGACACTGCAGCGGGAAAGGAGCCGAACTGGATTGCCAATCGTTTCGATTCTCGGCCGAAAAGTGGTCGTTTGTCAAGATTCTCTTCGAAAAGACCGGTTCGAGGTGAGATTCAGTCGACGTAGATGGCGTCGATGTCGTCGGCGAAGCGGTCGAGGATGTTGCGGCGTTTCTTCTTCATCGTCGGCGTGAGCAAGTCGTTGTCCTCGGTGAACTCGATGGGGACGAGCCTGAACTGCTTTATCCGCTCGTAGGACTCGAAGCGCTGATTGATGCGCTCGACTTCGGCTTCGACCCACTCGTACACTGTGTCGTCCCGGCACAGTTCGCGGTCGTCGTCGGGGAGTGAGAGCCCCTCGCGGGCGGCGCGCTCGCGGACCTCCTCGACGTTTGGGACGATGAGCGCGCTGACGAACTTCCGACCGTCGCCCATGACCAGACACTGCTCCACGATGTCGCTGGCGGCGAAGGCGTCCTCGATGGGGCCGGGCGCGACGTTCTTGCCGGTCGAGAGGACGAGCAGTTCCTTGGCGCGCTCGCGGAACGCGATGTACCCGTCGGGTCGGATTTCGACGATATCGCCGGTTCGGAACCAGCCGTCCTCGGTGAAGGCCTGTTCGGTCTCCTCCGGTTTGTTCCAGTAGCCGTCGGTGACGTTCGGACCCTTGACGAGGAGTTCGCCGACCTCGCCCGCCGCGTCCGAGAACTGCTCGCCGACGACGGAATCGTCGACCTTCACTTTTTCGTCCACGACAGGGTAGCCGATGGTCCCGATCTCCGGCGCTTCGGGCGGGTTGACCGAGATGACGGGCGACGTTTCGGTGAGTCCGTAGCCTTCGAGGATGGGCAGTCCCATCCCGTGATAGAGCGCGCACAAATCCGCCGAGAGACTGCCGCCGCCGCTGATGAAGAACTCGATGTTGCCGCCGAGTCCGTCCTTCACCTGGTCGAAGACGAGTTTGTCGGCGAGCAGTTTCTGCGCACGGAGGCCGACGCCCGGCGAGTCCACCTCGTGATACGCCTTGCCGACGTCCGTCGCCCACTCGAAGATGCGGCGTTTCAGGTCGCTCTCGTCGGCCTGTGACCGAATCGCGTCGTAAATTCGCTCGTAGACGCGCGGGACGCTGGTGCCGGTCGTCGGCCTGACTGCACGGAAATCGTCCTGTAACGTGTCGGGACTTTCAGCGTAGGCGACCGTCGCACCGGCCGCAAACATCATGAAGTGACCGGCGGTTCGCTCGAAGACGTGCGCGAGCGGGAGGAACGAGACGGTCTTCGAGTGCTGGTCGACGACCGGCACCTCCTTGTCGGGTCGGGGGCCGAACCGCCGATAACACTGGTTGACGTTCGACCGGAAGTTCCAGTGGGTAAGTCTCACGCCCTTCGGTTTGCCGGTCGTTCCGCTGGTGTAGATGAGCGTGGCGAGGTCGTCCAACTCGCGGGCGTCGATCCACGACTCGTACTCGTCGGCGTCGAAGACTGTCTCGCCGCGGTCGTGTACTTCGCCGAGCGTGTAGAGGTCGTCGCGGTCGTACTCCCGCGAGAGGGAGTCCATCACGACGATGAATTCGAGGTCGAGTGCGTCTTCCGCCTCGAACACGCGTTCCAGCAAGTTCTCGTTCTCGACGACGACGCCCGTCGCCTCGGGGTCGCCGAGGAGGTACTCGACTTGGGAGACGGACGAACTCCGATAGACGGTCGTCACGACCGCGCCCGCCGCGAGCAACGCGAAGTCGGTCTGTGCCCACTCCATCCGCGTGTCGGCGAAGATGCCGATTCTGTCGTCCGCTTCGACGCCGAGGTCGCGGAACCCGGCGGCGAGGTTGCGAACGATGTCGCGCATCGTCGCGTACGAGATGGACCGAAACTCGCCGTCCGGTGCCGCCGGAAGCGCGGTTTCGGTCAGCGAGCGACCGTAGACGCCGCCCTTGTACTGCTGTGCGGGACGATTTTGGTGTCGTTCGGCGCTGTCCTCGAACATACGGGCCAGCGTCGTCCGCTCGATGGCTGGGTCGGTAAACTCCTTCTCGGCGTCACGCCACTCCATACCAGTCACTTGCAAGTTCTCACCCATTAAGGTAGTGTAGAACGATGCGAAAGTTTACTCCAGTTGTTCGGGTTTCGAGCGCTTCACATGCCTTCGTGGGTGTCGAGATAGTGAAGAACGCCGCGGGTGTTCATCGCCGTTTCGGCGTGCGCCTTCGTCTCGCCCCAGATTTCGTCCATTTCACCCTCCTCGACGAAGTGCTCGATTATCTCCTCGTCGTCGTCCGCGGCCGCGCGCTGGGCGTCGACGGCCGCGACCCACTTCGAGAGGACTTCGCCGTACTCGTCCATCGCGTCCTCGGAGTACTCGCGCGGCCCGAAATGGGTGTAGAGGAGCGTCCCCGGCGCGAGGTCGCGGATTGTCTCCACGTCGTCCAGACACTGGTCCAAATCGAAGTCCGACGGCGGCGACGTCTCGCGGATTTCGCCGATGCTCGGCACCCAAATCCCCGCGGCGTCGGCGGTGAACACCGCGTCGTTCGCCGGGTCGTAGAACATCGTCTGGTGCGGCGCGTGCCCCGGCGCGTGGATGACGTCCAGTTCGTGACTGCCGCAGTCGATGGTGTCACCGTCCGTCACTTCCACGACGCGCTCCTCGGGGACGGGTTTCGGTTCGACGTAGAACTGCCACTGGTCGCCCACGGCCGCCTTCGTCCCCTTCACCAGATACTCGGGGTTCACGAGGTGGCGCGCGCCGATTTCGTGGACGTACACGTCCGCGTTCGGGCACTCCGCGGCCAGAAAGCCCGCGCCGCCCGCGTGGTCGAGGTGGACGTGCGTCGGCGCGATAACCGCCACGTCCTCCCGCGCGATATCCAACTCGGAGAGCGCGTCGAGGATTCGCTCGTAGTGGGTCCCGATGCCGGTTTCCACGATGGCCGGTCGGTCGGTGTCGAGGATGTACACCGCGCCGTAGGCCTCCGTGTCGTACATTCCGGTGTCGAGGTAGTACAGGTCCGAACAGTCCCCCATCGTGACTTCCCGTAGGTCGCCGATTGCCATACCGTACCTCGCGTGGGGAGACGGGAAAAACGATTCGCGTCACACGTGTTTCGTGATTCACCCGCGAGGAGTTCCCCGTTTCATCTCGGCTCGGTTCCGCTCGCGTTGGTTCCGCCTTCCGAGGGATTGCTGGCGGCACCCATACCCGCACCCGCACCGCCGGTGTCCCCACACCTCCCCGCCAGCGCGGCAGTGCGCTCGCCGTTCGCGGCGCTCACGTCTCGCGGATACGCGCTGGCGCACCCTGCCGGAATCGTAATCGGGCGAAACAACGAGGACATCCGACGTGCGCGATACCAACCGAACGACATCGGCGCGTGCGCCACCAACCCCGAGGACGCTTCGTCCGAGGGGTTGGTTGACTATCACGCGAGGGATGAGACTTGCGAGACGCGACGCGTCTCGCTGACCTGCGGCCGTGGCCCGCAGGTACCGCAACGGAGTTCTCGTGAGCGGAGCGAGCGAGAGCACGAAAGAGCGTGCTCTTTCGGAGTGAGGAACGGAATCGGTTGGGGAGGGTGTGGTTGATGCGGTGCTGTGGGGTCGCAGTGTCCGGGTGGACTGAAAGGGGCCACCCGCTCGCGTGCTTGCATGGTCGACTCGCCGACCCCTCTCGACGAGGCACGCGGTTTGTGCCGAGTCGATATGTTGGCGAGCGACCGCGATCGGGTGGGGGCTTTCGGGGACTTCTTATCGATGTCGTTGGGAGCGTTGGCCACGGGTTTTCCTCGTAGCGAGCGTGGCGGGGGCTTTCCGAGACTTCGTATCAGTGTTGAGAGCGTTAGCCACGGATTCTCCTCGACATCCCCTACCCGGTCGGTACGATTCAGAGACGCCCACCGACACCGTCCTCAGGTCCGATTACGAACAGTGTCACATCGTCTCGATATAGCGACACGGTTTTTTGCAGGCGTGCTGAAACCCGAGTCAGGAATGCTCGACAGGAAGTTTATCCGGGACCACCCGGACGAAGTTCGAGAGGGGCTCGAAAACCGAGGCGACGACGTAGATTTGGACGGCTTTCTCGATTTGGACGCCGAATGGCGCGAACTGAAGGCGCGCGGCGACGACCTTCGGCACGAACGAAACGAGGTCAGCCGGAGCATCGGCGAGCTGAAACAGGAAGGAAAAGAGGAGGAAGCACAGGCGGCCATCGAACGGTCGAGCGCGCTCAAAGAAGAGCTCGAAGAAGTCGAGACGAAGGCGAGCGAACTGGAGGAAGAGCTCGAAGAGCGGATGCTCGAAATCCCGAACGTGCCACACGAGAGCGTCCCGGTCGGCGCGGACGAGGGCGACAACGTGGAACAGCGGCGCGAGGGCTTCGACGACCTCCGAGACCTCCCGGCGGACGTGATTCCGCACTACGAACTCGGCGAGGAACTGGACATCATCGACGAGGAGCGGGCGGCGAAAACCACCGGCAGCGGCTTTTACTTCCTGAAGGGCGACGGCGCGCGACTGGAGCACGCCATCATGCAGTTCATGCTGGACGTCCACCGCGAGCAGGACTACGTGGACATCTTCCCTCCGATACCCATCAACAGCGACTCGATGACGGGAACGGGCCAACTGCCGAAGTTCGCGGAGGACGCCTACAAAATCGAGGGCGAAGACCTCTGGCTCTGCCCGACCGCGGAGGTGCCGGTGACGAACATGTACGCGGACGACATCCTCCTGCGCGACGACCTGCCGCTGAAACATCAGGCGTACACGCCGAACTTCCGGCGCGAGGCCGGTGAACACGGCACCGAAACCCGCGGTATCGTGCGCGTCCACCAGTTCAACAAGGTCGAGATGGTCAACTTCGTGGAACCCGAGGAGAGCTACGACCGCCTCGACATCCTGTTGGACGAGGCCGAGGAAGTCCTGCGCCGCCTCGAACTTCCGTACCGAGTCCTCGAACTCTGCACGGGCGACCTCGGGTTCAAGGCGACCAAGCAGATAGACCTCGAAGTGTGGGCACCCGGCGACGACTTGGACGACGGCCCGGAGGAAGGAGGCCGCTGGCTCGAAGTCTCGACCGCTTCGAACTTCGAGGACTTTCAGGCCCGTCGAGCGGGACTTCGCTACCGCCCCGAACGCCACGAATCGACGGAGTACCTGCACACGCTGAACGCCTCGGGGCTGGCGCTCCCCCGCGTCATGGTCGCCATTCTGGAGTACTACCAGAACGACGACGGCACGGTGACGATTCCCGAAGCCCTCCGGCCGTACATGGGCGGACAGGAAGTCATCGACGGTCACGAACCCGTCGGCGAGAGCGCGCTCGGGTCGGGCGAACGGGACTGAGGGAGTTTCGCTCCGCGAACCGTCTTGTTCAATTTGTGCAATACTGTTTTAATCGGTGACGACCAAGTGTAACGTATGGGACGAACGTTCGTCGTCGTCGGCGGTGATGCCGCGGGAATGAGTGCAGCGAGCAAGGCGAAACGGGACGACCCCGACCTCGAAGTCGTCGTCTTCGAGAAGGGCGAGTGGGTGTCCTACGGAGCCTGTGGGCTTCCGTACTACGTGAAGGGAGAAATCGAGTCGCTGGACGACCTCGTGACGCTCACGCCGGAGGAGTTCGCCGAACGTGGCATCGACCTCCGACAGCACCACGAAGTCGTCTCCATCGACCGGGAGGAACAGACGGTCACGGCCGTCCACGACGGAGAACGAGTCGAACAGTCCTACGACGACCTGCTCGTCGCCACCGGCGCGCGCGCCGTCGTCCCGCCCATCGAGGGCGCGGACCTCGACGGAGTGTTCACGCTCCACAGCATGAACTCGGCGGCGACCGTCAAGCGCGCGCTCTCCCCACCGGCGGCGGTGCCGGACGACGAGTTCCAAGAGGGGTACGGCGCACAGGTTCACGAATACCTCGCCGCGGCGAATCCGGATTCCGTGGGCATCATCGGCGGCGGCTACATCGGCCTGGAGATGGCGGAGGCGTTCGAGGCCCGCGATATGGACGTCCACGTCTTCGAGATGCTGCCGCACGTGCTCGCCCCGTTCGGGGAAGACGTCGCCGAGAAGGTCGAGGGCCACCTCGAATCGAACGGCGTCGGGGTCTCGCTGGACACGATGGTCGAGCGCATCGTCGGCGAGGACGGCCGCGTGACCGGCATCGAGGCCGACGGCGAGACGGTCCCAGTCGACGTGGTGCTGGTCGCAACCGGCGTCGCGCCGAACGCCGAACTCGCGGGGGAGAACGGCGTCGAACTGGGCGAGACGGGGGCCATCGCCACCGACGAGTACGGGCGGACGAACGACGAACACGTGTTCGCCGGGGGCGACTGCGCCGAAGCGCGCAACGCCGTGACGGGCGAACCGGACTACGTGCCGCTGGCGCTGACCGCGAACCGGGCGGGACGCGCCATCGGACAAACGGTCACGGGCACCCCGACGCCCGTCGGCGATATCGTCGGCACGGCGGTGGTGAAGGTGTTCGACCTCGAAGCCGCACGGACGGGAGTCATCGACCACGAGATAGCCGAAGCCGCCGGATACGACCCCGTATCGCAAGTCATCGAGCAGGGGTCGCGGGCGCACTACTACCCCGGCGGGTCGCCCATCACTGTCCGGTTGACCGCCGACCGGGAGTCCGGCCGCCTGCTCGGCGCGAGCATGGTCGGACGCGAGGGAGTCGCACAGCGCATCAACACGGTGGCGACCGCCCTCCACGCCGAGATGACCGTCGGTGAGGTCGAGTACCTCGACTTGGCGTACGCGCCGCCGTTCGGTCCCGTCTGGGACCCGGTGCTCACGGCCGCGAAGGTCCTCCACGGAAAACTCGACTGAAGTCCGGTTGGAATTCGACCGAGGGTCGTCCCTCGGTCGAACGAGGATCAATCGTTCTCACCCCCGTTTCCGGGCGGTACCTGACGGAACGGATTTACAATAGAGGGTTCAGTTTCCGATATTTATTTCCATAATGAACGATGAAATGGGATATGATTTCGGTAACAATGGACATGGTGCAGTATGACTGTCCATACATCGACGTGACGGACGAAACGGACGTCTCGTTTCACACCATGCATTGGGACTTCAACACCGCCCAGCGGAAGTTGGAGACGCGGATTCTCGTTCGCGGGGACGACCGGGGCGCGCTGACCAACGGTCTCGGCGCGTTGCAGGACCACGACCGGATGTTGGAGTTCGAACTCCTCTCGCGCCGCGGCGACACCGCGGTCATCAAGTCGTTCATCGGGCAGACGGACGCGATGCGGACGATTCGAAAGCACGACGGCTACATCACGGGGCCGTTTCAGATCAGCGACGGGAGCGAACGCTGGAACGTCGGATTCGACTCCGCCGACAACACCGACAACGCCCTCTCGGATTTGGAGAGGAACAACGACTTCCGCGTCGAGAGCCGAAACGCCACGTCGTTCGAGGAGTACCTCGACGTCATCCAGCACCTCGGCGCGGCGAAAAACGTCCTCGACGGCTGTCGGGAACTGTCGGAGACGGAGCGCGAAACGCTCCGCAAAGCCGTCGATGGAGGGTACTTCCGAACGCCGCGGGACGCGGACCTCGGAACGTTGGCCGAGGAGTTCGACGTTTCGAAGACGGCGGCGTCGAACAACCTCCGACGGGCGGAGGCAAAGGTGCTCGAACGCGTCGTCTCGTCGTTCCCCGAAATCGAATCAGAAGAGCTGTTGACACACGAATAGGCGGGCGGAGAGTCGAATCGGGAGCGAAAACAGAAACCGAAATCAGAACAACCCGGCGGATTCGACGTCGATATCGACGTGCGAGAGTCGGGAGTCGTTTTCGAGCGCCTCCACATCTGCGACCTGCGGGTCCCGCGATTTTGTCGCCGAAAGCTCGAATTCGTCGGCGTCGCCGTCGGTCCACGAAACCGTCAGTTTCGCCCGCCGGAACAGGGTTCCCTCCCGAAGGCGAATCGACCGAACCGAATCGAGCGGAACCGCGAAGTTGCGGTCGCTGAACGACAGGGCACGGTCGGCCGTGGCGTCCGAAACCTCCTTCCGGCCGCGTTCGCCCGTGTCCGCGCGCAGCAGCATGGATTTGAACGACTCGCCGACGAAACACCAGACGAGTCGCTCGTCCGTGACGAGCAGTTCCCAGTACTCCATCGACGTGGGGCGCTGGCGGAACCACCCGGAGAGGTGGGCGATTCGCGTTTCGTCCTCGCCGTCTCGTGTCTCGGTCATGCTCATTCTATCCCTCCAAGAGGATGGCGATGTCCTCCGGAACCGTCTGTCGCTCCTGCGTCACCAGCGAGACGCCGATGAAGAGCGCGATTGCGACGAGGAGCGCCACCGTCCCGACCGGGAACGAACCGGGGAACGGGTACAGGCCCGAGACGGCCTCGCTGAGTCCGGCGAATCCCGCGGTCTCCGCGATTCGCGGCACCGCGCTGTAGAACAGGTTGACGCCCAACCCGCCGAGGAGCGCGGCGATAGCGCCCTCCTTCGTCGCCCCCTTCCAGTTCAGGCCGAGGGCCGCGATGGCGAAGAACGCCGCTGCGAAAAAGCCCCAACCGATGGTTCCGAGGATGCCGACCAAAGTCTGCGAGTAGAAGACGATGAGCGTCGAGGCGATGGTTAAGCCCGCCAGCGCGGCCTGTGTCACGCGAAGTTCGGTCTTGTCGTCTTCGATGGGGCGGCCGAGCGCGCGAGGGATGTCACGGGACACCGCCGCCGCGCCGATGTTGAGGAACGAGTCGCTGGTGCTCATGATGGCCGCGAGCAGGGCCGCGAGGATGAGTCCGGCCACGACGCCGGGTGTGTGTTCGAGGACGAAAACCGGCCCGACGACCGACGCGCTCTTCGGGGCCGCCGTCTGGCCCGCCTCGACCATGGCGCGCATCGACAGACCCGTCGAGAAGGCGAGGAGGCTCGAAATCGCGTACGTCGCCGCCGCGATTGGCGCGCCCCAGCGCAGGATTTTGAGGTTGCGGCTCATGTAGAACTTGGTGATGAGGTGTGGCTGTCCCGCCGCGCCGACGGAGAACAGAATCCACCAGCCGAGCGCCGTGAAGATGGTCGCCGCGGGCGCACCCATCGCGCCGAACGGCGAGACGAACGCCGGGTCGGCGGTGGCGAGGTTGCGCGAAATCGACCCCATGCCGCCGCCGAACGACAGCGCGAAGGCGAAGACGAAGAGGGAACCGACGATCATCGTGATGGCCTGCACGAAGTCCGTCCAAACGCCCGCTATCATGCCGCCGAGCATGCTGTAGAGCAGGAGGATGAACGCGCCGATGAGCAGGCCCCACATAACCGGCAGGCCGAATATCGCCCGCATGACGTACTGGAGCGCGGCGAGGTTCGTCGCCAGATAGGCCATGACGCCGACGATGACGGCGACGGCGGTGAGGCCGCGAACCCACGCGCTCTCGTATCTGACGTACATTCCGTCGGCGAGCGTCATCACGTCGCGGATGTCGGCGAGCAGGCGCATCCGCTTCGCCAGCAGCACCCACGTGATGACGAATCCGAGCGGCGCGGTGAAGAAAATCCACAGCGCCGTCGTTCCGAACGAGTAGACGAGTTCGGGACCGCCGACGAAGCCGAACCCGGACTGGATGACCGAGAACGCCGTCAGCGCGAGCACCCACGTGCCGATGCTCTTGCCGGTGATGAGGAAGTCCGCGGTGCTCTCGGTCTGCATGTAGCCCCAGACGCCGATTGCCAACACGATCAGCAGATAGGCACCACCGAACAGCAGGACGTACGGGCTATCCGTCACCGGAATTTCCTGTAGGGGGGCGAACGGAACGGGACTCATCGTCGGTCACCTCCGTCCGTTTGCGGCGACTTGCCGCCGGGGTCAGCACCACCGGATTCGCCGCCGTCGGGTTCCGTTCTGGCGACGGACAGCGGAAGCTGTTTGCGTCCCTGTACCCGCCGCACGTCGTCCATGAGGTCGTCAACAACGTCGTCGCTGCCGATGTCCGGGAAGACGAGGGCGTAGTAGACCGCGCCGAGTATCGGGAGCAACCAGAGGAAGACGAAGTACGCCAACGTGGAAACCGGCAGGCCGAGGACGTACGTGTAGTCGGTCACGCCGGGATGCCACTGCAGCCAGATTATGCTGAACCCGGCCACGAAAACCGCGGCCAGTCCGACCAGCAACCACGTGTAGGGGGCGAGATTCAGTTCGCCGTCGTTCCGTTCGACGGCCGCGGCCGCGAAGTTCGCCACGATGAACAGCGCGGCGCAGTACGAAAACAGCCGATACGCCCCGGTCGCCGCGGCGAGCAACAGTGCGACGGCCAGTACGGCTATCGTGCCCATGACTTTGTTCCGCGTGCCTCGATTCGCCGACGTTCGTGAAGATGCCATCAACTGTGCACCAAGGTACCAAATGTCGAAAAACGGCGGGTTGATATGTAAAGAATGTTCGAGCGCTGATTTTTCGTCGGTCGGGGGAGATTATTTCTGCGGATCTCGAAACGGGGGGACGGCTACCGCGTCCGCGTCCGAATCCGTGCGATTCGGCCGTCCACGACGGTGAAGTCGTCCTCGAAGGCGAACATCTCCTCGCCGTCGGCGTCGAGCAGGTGACCTTCGGCGACGGTCGCTTCCTCGTTCTCCTCGACCCGCGAGAGTTCGTGACTCGTCTCCTTGTTCGGGCGGTCGTCGCGCATGAACGAGACGAGGGTGTCGCGTCCCTCGATGGTCCGGTCGGGTCGCTCGTGTACCACGTCCGGGGTGAACAACCCGGCGAACGTCTCGTAGTCGTGTGCGTCGATGGAATCGTAGTACGCCCGAACGACCGCTTCGGAGTCCATACGCGGGACAACGCGGACGACCCTCTTTATCCCCTCGGCAGGAGCTATTGAGTTCTCGATAGTCCGCGGGATGAATTTGAGGCCACAATAGCGGTCATATAAACGGCTATGTTGTCCCAGCGAACTCGTACATTCGCCGGTGGAATCCGGTACGCCAGTACGACAGAGGAACTGTTTCCATACGGCTCCGCTCCGCACAGCACCGCACCCCCGGCGGGGCCTTCTTCGCGCCACTTTTTACCGAGCCACGCCAAGCGTTCGGCAGTGAACCTCCACGTCCGGTACGAGGGTGACGACGACCCGAAGAAGTGTACGGCGCGGAAGCTCGCGCGGTTCGACCTCGCCGAACTCCACCGCACGACCCGAGCGACGCCGTACGGCATCGTCCTCAATCCGCACGCGGAGCAGGCGCTGTCGCCCGCCGACCGCGCCGAAACCGACACCCTCGTCGCCCTCGATTGTTCGTGGGAGAGCGCGGAACGGGCGTTGTTCGAGATGCCCGGCGTCCACCGAGCGTTGCCGTTCCTCGTCGCCGCGAACCCCGTCAACTACGGCAAGCCGTTTCGGTTGAACACCGTGGAGGCGTTCGCGGCGGGACTCTGTATCCTCGGGGAGCGCGACCAAGCGGAAGAGATACTCTCGAAGTTCCGCTGGGGGGAGACGTTCCTCGAACTGAACGCGGAACCGCTCCGCCGCTACGCCGACTGTGCCGATTCGACCGACGTCGTGGCGGTACAACAGGAGTATCTGGACGCTGGCGAGGAGTAACGGCGGGGCGACTCAAAAACGTTTAAACGCGCGCGGAAGAAAACGCACGGTATGGCCAGTTTCGACGCAGCAGAGAAACGAACGCTCGAAAAGATGATTTGCATGCGCTGTAACGCGCGCAACCCGCAGCGAGCGGAGAAGTGCCGCAAGTGCGGCTACAGCAAGCTTCGTCCGAAGAGCAAGGAACCGCGCAGCGCATAATCGGGTCGCCGATTTTTCGTTCGAATCGCAACCGAGAGCCGCGCGTTTCTCCGCGTCCCGCTATTCGTCTTCCCCGAACCATTCGTCTTCGAGGACGGCGTAGCGCTCGACGTTTACGTATTCGCCGTCGAGGAACTCGGCTTCGACGTGTGTCGCCTCGTGGCGGAAACCGAGTTTTTCCCAGATGCGAGCGGACCCGACGTTGCCTTCGAAGACGCGGGCGAAGATTCGGTGGTGGCGGCGCTCGCGGAACCCGAAGTCGGTGATGAGCCGACTGGCCTCCGTACCGTAGCCCTCGCCCCAGAACTCCTCGGCGAGCGAGATACCGATTTCGGCGTTCACGCCCGTCGAGTCGTGCGGGTGGAGGCTGATGGTCCCCATCGCTTCGCCGTCGCGGCAGATGAGCAGGTGCGTGTGGTCGCTGTCGGCGTCCGAGGCGCGCTCCTCGTACCACTCTCGTTCCTGTTCGCCGTTGATGGGCGAGCGACTGCCGAGGAATCGGCGGACGTCTGGATCGTTTATCGTTTCCTGCAGGAAGTCCAAGTCGTCCGCTTCGACCGTCCTGAGTTCGATTCGGTCGCCGCGTAGAAAAACGGGTCCGGGCATGAAAGAGAGAGGTTCGACCGAGGAGAAAAGCGTGTTCGATGCGTGCTACCACACGGCGCAGAGCGTCTCGCTATCCGGCGACACGGAGTGTCTCGCTCACTCGGGATACTTCGGTTCGCGTTTCTCCGCCCGCTCCAGTGCGGTTTCGATGACGTCGCGCACGTCGCCGGAACTGTCCTGCCGTTCCGACTGACTCCCGGGAGAATGGCCCCCTGGACCGTCGCCGTGGAATTCGTCGCCGTGTCCGGCGTACATGTGTTCGACCGAATCCGGCATGCGGTCGAGGAGGTCGCGGATGCTCTCGATGAGCTCCTCGCGGGACTGCCCCGGCATGTCGGTTCGTCCGAAACTGCCGTCGTCGAACGCGCCGTCGTCGTGGACCACGACGTCGCCGCTGAAGATGGTCGAATCGCTGACGAACGCGAGGTGGTCGTCCGCGTGGCCGGGCGTGTGCACGGCCTCGAACTCCTCGTCGCCGATACGAACCGTATCGCCGTCGGAGAGGGGCGTATCGCGACGAGGGTGCGGGGCGTAGGCGGCGAGTTCCGCGTCGAATTCGTCCAACACGGCGTCGAGTTGTTCGACGTGGTCGCCGTGCTGGTGAGTGAGGACGACCGCATCGAGCGTGTCGGTGTGTTCGCGGATGACGTCCACGACGCCATCCATCGCCCCGGCGTCGACGAGGACGGTGCGCTCGCCGAGCACGAGATACGCGTTGCAGGTGAACGTCTCGGCGTCGGCGGTGACGGTGACGACTTGCATATCGGGTCGTTTTGCCCCATCTACCAAAATTCTGATGGGCGGCGAGCGTTTTTAGTGCTCGAAGTGCATACTAACTATCGTATGGGCTTCGGGAGCTACGACGAATCAGAACAAGAAAATCGGGAGTATAGCGCGGACTTGGACGACGACAGCGGTGTCGAAACGTCGGAGCACGACCACGAAGGCAGCGTAGATTTCGAGATTGGGGCATCGAACGACGAGCTGTTGGACCGACTCAGCGAAATCAAAGACGAAGAGTAGCGTGAAGTCGGGTGTTCGAGCGCTCGGTGTCGCGGAATCTTACCGCCGCGACACCAGCACGCTCGCTGGCGTGGTCACCCGCGCGAGCAGGGTGACGGACGGTTTTGTTTTTGGAGACTGTACGGTCGGCGGAACGGACGTGACCGACGGGATTATCGACCTCGTGGAGCGACTGGACCGCGAAGACGTACGCTACGTCCTCGTCGGCGGCATCGCCCTCGCGTGGTACAACGTGGTGGACATGCACCGCCTTCACGAAGCGACCGACCGACCGGTCATCGCCGTCACCTTCGAGGAGAGCGACGGCCTGCTCGAATCGCTCGAAGCCGAGTTCTCCGGCGATGCGCTCGACCGGCGGCGCGAACGCTATCGGGGGCAACCGCCGCGGCGCGAACTCTCGGTCAACGACCAGACGGTCTTCGTCCGACAGGTCGGCCTTCCAGAGGGAGAGGCCCGCGATGTCGTCCGGGCGTTTACGCCCGAGGGCGGCCGACCCGAACCGCTCCGCGTCGCGCGGTTGGCCGCCCGCGCCGCGGACGAGTGGCGCGGCGGAACGGACCGCTGAAGAGTGTGCAATGGAACGGATCGCTGAGGAGCAGTGCGATGGAACGGATCGCTCGCCCGAGCGGTCACACGAGGTCGGAGCCGTCGTCGATTCTCTCCGTTCGATTGTCGCGGCGTAGGCCGAGGATACTTAATACGTCCCGCCCGTTCGGGCGACCATGGGTACGATGGAGGGACTGGACGTCACCGACTGTACGCGCTGTCCGGCACTAGTCGAGTGCCGAAGTCAAATCGTCAACGGCGTCGGTCCGGAGGACGCGGACGTGTTGTTCATCGGGGAAGCACCGGGCGCGCGGGAAGACGAACGGGGCGAACCGTTCGTCGGTCGGAGCGGGTCGGTGCTGGACGAAAAACTCCGCGACAGGGGACTGTCGCGGGCGGACGTTCGAATCACCAACTGCGTTCGCTGTCGCCCGCCGGAGAACCGCGACCCGACGACGGAGGAACTCGGCAACTGCCGGGAGTATCTGGAACGGGAAATCGAACTCGTGGACCCCGACGTCATCGTCACGCTCGGAAAGGTTCCGAGCCAGCATGTCCTCGACCGGGACGTGGCAGTGACGAACGAAGCCGGGTCGATAGAAGCCGTCGAACTCGGCGGGACGAAACGCGACGTGCTCGTCTGCCTGCACCCCGCCGCCACGCTCTACGACCGGAGTCAGGAGTCCACGTTCGAGAGCGCGCTCGACAAGGCGGCGACGATGGCGGGCGCGAACGGCGGCCAGTCGAACCTCGGCGATTTCTGAGCGGGCGAGACGGACGGGATTCGGCGACGCCATGGCTACGGAGTCGGACACGAACCGCGAAAATAACGACAGAATCAACGGGGCTTTCTCTTCGTCACCGACGAGACGTTTCGAAGCCGAGTCTCGAATCGTTTAGCTCTGGCAGTTGCCCGCGTTCGATTCTGCGTACTGGACGTTCTCGTTCCGCTGGTAGTTGAGCTGTTCCGCCGTCGCGTTACCGTCGTCCATGGAGAATGCGATGGCGCTGTTCTGCTCGTTCACGTTCAGTTGTTCGATGTACTGTTCCTGTACGATTTCGCTGATGGCTTTCTGCGTGTTGACTTGGTTGTGGCCTTTGTCGTACGCGACCGCCCACGACCCGTCGCCTTTCGCATCGGTACCCTTCACCACGCCCTCGATTTGGAGGGCTCCCTCGTCCACGTTGACTGAAGTCGCCGAGGCGATTTGGGCGTTGAAGTTGCCCTGATAGCTGGCCTGCGTTGCCGTCGACTCGCTACCGTTCAGCGCGACCGCCAAGGCCGCGTTCTGCACGCTGGAGTTACGCTGGCTGACGTCCTGGAACTGGTCGATTTCGGATTCGGCACCCTGCTTGTTCGCCTGCATCGACCCGTCCGACGTGCGTTTCACGTCGGAGTCCGAGTAGTCGCCCGTCATCTTGGCGGTGGACATGTACTCGCTGACGGGGGTCAGGTCGAAGTTGAGCGCCGTGGCCTTCGCTATCTGCTTGTTCCGGTTGAACTGACAGCTGATCTGCCACGCCTTGGCGGTACTGCCCTCGCCGACGGCGAGGGCGACCGCGACGCCCTGTTTGTTGTAGTTCAGCTGGTTGACTTCCTGTGACTGGTCGACGGACGAGTCGGCGCTCTGGTTATCGCCGTCGCCGACGTTCTTCGCGAGCGCCTCCGCGTCCTGCACGTTTTCGTTGAGCTGGTAGCTTCGCTGGTAGGAACGGGCGTAGCTTCCGCCCTCCGCGACCGCGACGGCGCGGCTCTGACTGCTGTAGTTGACCTGATCGACCTCTTGTTCTTGGTCGATTTCGGCGTCGGCGGACTGTTCGCTCTGGTATTCGTCGTCGCTGACGACCCACCCAGAGAACTCGCTCGATTCCGTCTCGTGTGCGAAGATGATGTAGGCGTTCTTGACGTCCTTGAACGTCTGTTTCTTGTGGTCGGCCTTCGCGTTCTTCGACCACGCCTTCCCCGCCTGCACGTTCTGGTTGTTCTGGTAGGTGCGCTGGATGGCGTCTGCCTCCCCACCGTCGATGGAGATGGCGACGGCGTACTTCTGCTGGTTGACGTTCAGTTGGGAGACCTCCTGATACTGGATGACCTGGGACGACGACTCCTGTGAACTGGTCTGGAGGTCGTTTTTGTGGTCTGCCAGCCACGATTCGAGGTCGGTGGAGTCGGTGTCAACCCCGAAGATGAGGTAGACGTTATCTCCGTCCGCCTGTACGACATCGTCCGTGGCCGCGTTCGTTGCGCCCGAGAACTTGCTCACTGCTCCGGCGCCGATGCCAGTTGCCGCGATTCCCTTCAAATAGCCTCTGCGTTTAAGCTTGCCGCGATTTCGGTTGGTTCCTCGCATAGTGCAACCTGGTAAAACATCGGTTCACATTTCGTTATGAGCCGCCTGTCGGCAATACTTAGCGAGTAGGACCTAGTTATAACGGTAAAACGAACAAAAATTGTAGGGATTCGAATACGTATCCCGATGTTGTATTATCACTCATCGACGAGAACAAAATCGCGGGACGGTCCCGGTTTCAACGAGTACCATCCGGCAAGAAACGTCCGAGACGGACGAGAAACCTACCACCACCGCGACCGAAACCGGTGAATCCGCGCGACAATCGTCACACTCGACGACCCACCGCTATCGGAATCAACAACCCACCGCTATCGGAATCGGCGACCCGTCTTTGCCGCACGAATCAGCAAACGGCCGGGAGAAACGGTGAACGGCCGAACGAATCAGCGGACGACCGTGACCATCATCGGCGCGCGGCGCATCACCTTGTCGGCGACCGAGCCGAGGATGATTTTCGAGATGTCGTCCTTTCCGTGAGTTCCGATGACGATGTGGTCTACGTCGTTTTCGCGGGCGTAGACGAGGATTTGGCGGGCGGGCTGGCCCATCTTGACGACGCTCTCGACCGGAACGTTCGCCTGCTCACCGAGTTCCTCGTGCAGTTCGTGAGCGTTGTCCCACTCCTCTTGATACCACTCCTGGGAATAGGCGGGCATCCCCGACTTCCCTATCGGCGACTGATACCCCGGCGAGAGCGGGTCGATATCGAACGGGTTGACGATGGTGATGAGCGTGAGTTCGACGTCCGGCATCGACGCCGCGTATTCGAACGCCTCCACCGATTTCGGCGAACCATCCAACGGAACGAGAACGTGTTCCCCCATGGCACGTTGGACGGGCGAACGCCAGTAAAACAGTTTTCTCTGTCGTTGACAGCTGTTCCCGGGGAACGAACTCACCCGACGTTCAGGATGAACTCGAAGATGAGAAACGACCCGACCGCCGAAAGGGTCGGCGAGAGGACCCAGAGGAGGACGATTCGGCTCGTCGCCGCCGGGTCGAACAGGTTTTCCGCGGTCAGTTCCTCGATGCTCTCCTCGCCGATGGGCGGCACTTCGCCGGTTTCACCGCCGTCGCCGACCGTGCCCGAGTCGGGAACGTCGCCGTCCGCCACGTCGCCGATGGTCGGGCCGGGCGGCACCTCTGATTCGCTGGTCTCCGCTATCAACGCACCCGAGGAGAGTTCCGCGGTGGGCGTCTGTTCGCCCTGCAGTGCGGTGTCCGCCACCTCCGCGACCGTCACCGCGCGACTGGCGCGACCCCATCCGAGTCCGATGATACACGACGTGGTGCTGACCGCGAGACTCGCCGGAATCCCGAGCCGCGAGAGAATCGTGATGATGGTCGCGCCGATGAGCGAGACGATGAGCGCGGCCAGAATCGGCAGGTCGGTGATGCCGTCGCTGATGGTGTCGAGGGTCCGACGAGCGATGGTAAAGCCGCCGAGCCCGATGGCACCGATGGCCAGGAGGATTCCTTGGCTGGCGGTTATCGACCCGTTTCCGATGAGCGGGGCGACCGCATTGGCCGCGTTCGACGCACCCGCGCTGAACCCCATGTAACAGGCGATGATGAGCACCGACGCCGCGCCGCCCGCTTCTCGTTTGCCGACGTTACCGCCGAGTTTCGGTCGGGGAATCGACCCCGAACGGTCCACCGTCAGCAATCCGTCCTCGATTCGTGAGAACGAGAATCGGGCGTCCAGATGCGGGTAGAGGTACCGACCGACGACCAACCCGACGAAGAAGGCCGAAAGCGGCGCGACGATCCACGCCGAGACGATGGTGAACATCAACGATTCGTTGAGCGTGTTCGACGCCAACCCCAAGCCGACGATTGCGCCGACGGCCGTCATCGAGGTGGACGCTGGCACGCCGAACAGGTTCGAGATGAGCAGCGCGAACCCGGCGAAAAAGAGGACGACGATGCTCGTCACCAGCGTGAACTGGCTCGCCGGGACGATACCGTTGCTCATGGTCTCGATGACGTTTCGACCGACCGTCCACCCGCCCAAGAGGGCAAAACCGGTGAATAGCGCCGCCGCTCCGACTTTCCCGATGATTCGGCTGCCGACCGCGGGACCGAAGGCGACCCCCGTCGAGGACCCCCCGATGTTGTAGCCGACGAACACGGCGACGAACAATCCGACTATCAGTAATGCGGTGACCACTCTCTTCCCCCACTCGTACAACGGTGGCAAACTATTTCGTTCTTGCTCGCACCTCAAGCGCGAAACGCCGCCCAGCGAAGCATGTCGTCGAACGCGACGACCGACTCGAACCGGTCGTCCGGGTCGTCCGCCATCGCTTTCGATATCACCTCGTACAGTTCCGGTGAGACGGAATCCGAGCGAAGCGATTCGTACTCGTTCGGGTCCGCCCGGGCGAGGAGAAGTTTCCGATACTCCGGGTCGAGCATGCGCAGCGACCCCCCGTCGGGGTCCTCGCCGGTCAGAACGAAGGCCGCAATCGCGCCGAGGCGGTACACGTCGGTTCGCTCGTCACCCGCCTCGCCCGCGATCTGCTCCGGCGCGTCGTAGGGCGACCGGTCGCAGAACTCGGCCAGCGCGGCGGCCAGTTCCCAATCGGCCACGGCAACGTCGTCGCCGTCGAGGAGAATCGACTTCGGAGTCAGACCGCCGTGAATCACGCCGTCAGAGTGTGCGTCGTGGACCACCGTGTTCGCGTCCGAGAGAGCGTCGAGTCGCTCCTCGACTGGCCGGTGGGAATCGGCGAGCGACCCGTCCGCGTAGTAGGGCAATTCGATGCTGTCGCCGTCGGTTTCGAGGACGGGAACGACGCCGGTTCGGTCGCTCATCTCGGCCCAGCGTTCGGTCGCCGAGCGGAACGTCCCCGCGACTTGCGGGTCCGTCAGGTGTCGCTCCAGGACGACTTCCGGGCCGTCGTCGGTGCGTTTCCTGACGCGATACGTCTCGGTGAGCGCGTCCGAAGCGAGGCGGTCGAGCCGACCGTAGTCGAGCGTCGGTTCGGTGACGT
Source organism: Haladaptatus paucihalophilus DX253 (assembly GCF_000376445.1). Classification (NCBI taxonomy): domain Archaea; kingdom Methanobacteriati; phylum Methanobacteriota; class Halobacteria; order Halobacteriales; family Haladaptataceae; genus Haladaptatus; species Haladaptatus paucihalophilus. The sequence goes on from NZ_AQXI01000001.1 coordinate 1,628,420, forward strand.
CCGCCGTGACCGCCCCGTCGTCATCGTTCCACCGTCGGTACGCCGCGAACGCCGTGGTCCCGACGAGGATGCCCGAGAGCGCCATCCCCGGACCGGACGTGAGGAATTCACCCGTTCCGTCGATGGCCGTGGAGAGAAGCGAATGATGGCGGTCGAACGCGAACAGCGTACCGCGGGTCCCGAAAAGGAGTACATCGTCCGCGAGTATGGTGTTGATGGCACGGTTCGCACCCGTGAACGACCACTGTAACGAACCGTCGTCGGTCGAGAGGACGTACAGCGTTCGTTCGAAAGAGACGTACACGGACCCGTCGCTGACGTTGAGGGTGGTGAAACTGTACTCCTCCGTGGACTCCATGTCGAACGTCCACCGCTCCGTCCCGTCGGTCGTTATCGCGGAGACGGTCCCCTCCCTGTCCACGCCGAACACCGCTCCGTCGGCGACGACCGGTTCGGCGCGAGTGCGTCCGACGTCGTCGTACTGCCACTGGACCGCCCCGTCTTCCACGTCGATGGCCTTGAGGTCCGGTCCCCACGAGTAGAGCACGCCGTCTTTCTCGACGGGTTGTCCCAGACTCTCGACGGACCAGTCCCGGGACCCGTCGTCGACGTCGAACGCGTAGATGGAACCGTCTTCGATGGCGTACAGGTGGGTATCGGTGACCGACCGCACGTAGAGGGTCGTGAGGTCGGTTTCGACGTTCTGCCAGCGTTTCGTCCCGTCCGGCGCGAACGCGTAGATGGCGTCGTTGAAACTGGCGTAGAGGGTGTCGTTGGCGAACTGGAAACTGACGGCGCGCATATCGTTCTGTGTGGCTTGGTAACTCCACACTTGCTTTCCGGATTCGGCGTCCAACGCGAGGATAAACCGGTCGTCGGAGGAGAGGCGATACACGTTCCCGCCGCCCACTGCCGTCTGCGTCGAGGACGTGTCGGTCGATTTGCGCCACCGTTCGTCGCCGGTTTTCAAATCGAGCGCGACGAACGCCCCTTCCGAGTCGGTGTCGTTCCGCACGTTCCGAACGTAGAAGTACATCGAACCGTCGTCGATGACCGGGAAGGAGATACCGGGGAACTCCTTCGTCCACCGCTCGGTCCCGTCGGATTCGTCCAACCCGCGAAACTGGTACGTGGTCGATTCGGTCGAATCGGAGATGACGATGACCACGGCGATTCCGTCGGCGACGGTAATGGGATACGCGGCTTCGTACCGGGAGTCGGAGTCCTCCGGCGATTCGGGGACCGTCCACGCCGGTTTCGGCGCGTCGTCCGAGAACGCCGTCGTTCCGGTCGTCGTGGTCGTCGCACCGCCGACGCCGACCGCCGCGCCGAGCGTTCCCGTCGTCGTCAAGAATCCACGTCTGGAGAGCGAGGAGGGCGAGGGATTCATACTCGAAGTCACTGCGTGGAGTTATTTATAGTTGGAGATACGGAACGAGTGAGATTAATCTTTGTTGCCGGAACCGAGCCAGCGACCCGTGTCTCCGAGACCTCGTATCGTCTCGAAGAATCCCGAGCGTTCGTGTTCGCCCGGCCGGAGGCGGGCACGAATGCGCGAGGAGAGGAGTTCGACGGTCACGACGATGACGACGACCATAACGAGTCCCGCCGCCGCACGGGCGTACGAGGCGGAACTCACGGTCTGCAGGCGGAGGTTGATGTACATCCCCAACCCGCCGGCACCGACGACACCGAGGCTGACGGCGATTCGGGTGTTGATTTCGAGGACGTAGAGCGTCCACGCGATGAACGAGTTCGACACTTGACTGAGCATGCCGAAGATGACAACCTGTGGGCGCTTCGCGCCGGTCGATCGAATCGCTTCTATCGGCCCGTTATCGATCTCTTCGAGTTCGTCGGTGAACAGTCGTCCGAGGTTGCCAATGGTATCGGTTGCGATGGCGAGCACTGCGCCATACGGATTAATGCCTGTCAGCGGGATGTAGATGAGCACCCAAACCAACGCCGGAACCGCGCGGATGGTACTCATCGCCCCGCGGAAGATGAAGTTGAACGGGAACGGGGTCACGCGTTCGGAGCCGAGGATACCGAAGACGAGCGCGAGCGGAAACCCGATCACGGTACCACAGAAGCCGACGAGGACCGTCACGAACGCCGCCGAAACTAGTACGGAGCCGCTCGAAACGGACGCGTTGGCGATGGTACTAACGAAATACTGTGGATGCGTGAAACTGATCCAGATCGCACGAAGGCCGCCGATATCGTGCTGGTGAGTGTAGCTCGTGAAATCGACGAAATTGGGTTTGAGGAACGCCCCGATGAAGTTGATCCACGTTCCGAACTGGCGAACGAGGTCCGCCAGCAGGAAGCCGAGATAGGTCATCCCCAAGCCGGTTATCAGAAGGACCGCAAGAATTCCCAATCCGCCGGATATTCGCCGGATGCGCTGTTCGTGCTCGATTCGCTGTTTGATTTCGGTGATGTCCGTAGCCATGTTATGCGATGTTGTTGATGGCCGAATTCTCCGGTGATTCGCCGTAATAGATCCGGTCGACGTCTTCCATCGTCAGGTCGTCTTTTCCACCGTCGAACACCACGTTTCCGTCCCTGAGCCCGATGAACCGCTCGCCGAACTCGCGGGCGATGTTGACCTGGTGGAGGCTCACGATGGACGTGAGATTTCGTTCCGCCGCCGCACGCTTCATGTAGTGCATTACGTCTTGGGCGGCTTTCGGGTCGAGACTCGCGACCGGTTCGTCGGCGAGGAGGAGTTGCGGGTCCTGGGTGAGTGCGCGAGCGATGCCGACGCGCTGTTGCTGGCCACCGCTCATGCTGTCCGCTCGTTGGTTCGCTTCTTCGAGCAACCCGACGGTTTCGAGCGACCGCAACGCCATTTCCTTGTCGTCCTCGTCGTACCGTGTGAAGACGCTATCGACCGTGTCGGTCCGGTTGAGCGCCCCGGTGAGCGCATTTCGATACGCGCTCATGCTTTCGACGAGGTAGTGCATCTGGAACACCATCGCCACGTCGCTACGGGTACCCGAAACCCGGTCGTCGCCGATCCGAATCTCTCCCTCCGTCGGCCGTTCGAGACCGTTCAGGAGACGAAGCAACGTTGATTTCCCCGCCCCGGACGGACCGAGAAGGACGACGAACTCCCCGTCGGGAATCTCGAACGAAACGTCGTCGAGCGCCACCGTCTCGCCACCGTAAACCTTGGTGATGTCCGATACCGTCAATGATGCCATGTGATTATTTGAACGAAGTCCTAAAATCTAATAGTTTATTATTTACTGTCGTTGATCCATCTTTTGAGGAGGTTAGTTCTTGAAGATATCTTCGCCGTATCCGAGTTTGTTGGCCACTTCGACAACGGGTTGGTACGTCGAGGCGTCGGCTTTCTTCACGCCATCAAACCAGATGTCGTCGTCGGTGTCCTGTTTGCCGTCCGCTCCGTAGTACATCTCGTCCGGCGCTTTGGTGAAGGCCTTCGTGATTTTTTCCTTCTCGTCGTCCGAGAGTTTTGGGGAAACCATAATCGGCGCACGCGGGATTTCGGAGCGAATATCGAGTTCCTTGACGCCCTTGACGTAATCGTCCGCGTCGTAGTCCCAGACGATGAATCGACCGACACCGGCGGCGTCGGCTTGACCGCTTTTCAGCGCGTTGTACGCTTTGTCGTGGGTGGACCATTTTGGGGTGAAGTCGGCACCCTTCGGGTCGCCCGGTGACTCCGGAATCGAGAGCCCCGCCTGTTTCAGCATGTACAGTGGGTAGAGCGACCCGCTGGCACTCAGGGGGTCGGCGAACGCGACGGTTTTTCCCTTGAGTTCCTTCAGCGACGAGATGTCCGAATCCTCGCGCGTGATAATCACACTGTAGTACGTCCACGTTCCGTAGGCATGGCGCTGAAGAATGATGTCCGCACGGTCATTTTTGACGCCCAGTGCGGCGGCGAACGGACCGCTTTCCGCAACGTCCGCCGTCCCGCTATCGAGCGCGGTAAGCGTCGCGCTGTAGTCGCTCGCGTACTTCATGTTCACGGTGTCAACAGCGTCGATGTAGTTGTTCAGACGCTTTTTGATTGGCGTGTACTGTGCCATCATCTGTTCCTGTGGCTCGGTCGGAGACATCAGGAACTTGACTTTTCCGTCCTTGTAGGCTTGTTTTCCGAAGGTTCCGATACATCCGGCCATGCCCGAAAGTCCGACGAGTCCCGCCGTGCTCGCGGATTTAATGAACGTGCGTCGATTGACCATCTGGATTCATGTTATTCGTTCTGTACTTGTAGTTTAAATCTTCCTATTCAAACCTTTTGGCCCAATCGTGAGATACATAGCCACGATTAGAAGTCAAATTTCGCGCAAACGCGAAACAGTTTGTAGATCGAGTTGGTAGATGACGGTATGGAAGCCAGTACGCACGCGAAGCAACGGGCCGCGTCGGTCGTCGTGGTCGATTACGGCCTCGGCAACCTCCGGAGCGCGGTCAAGGGTCTCGAACGCGCGGGAGCGGACGTCGAGGTGTCCGACGACCCGGCGACGTTCGACGCGGCCGACGGCATCGTTCTGCCGGGTGTCGGCGCGTTCCGTGAGGGTGTGGAAAACGCCGGACCGTACCGCGAAGCGCTCGTCGATGCCGCCGAAAGCGGGACGCCGGTGTTCGGCATCTGTCTCGGGATGCAGATGCTGTTGACGACGAGCGAGGAGGCCGAGCACGCCGGGGAGGGCGACGTTACCGGACTCGACCTCATTCCGGGGACGAACGTCAGGTTCGACGGGGACCAGAAGGTGCCACAGATGGGCTGGAACGAACTCTCCGTCCAGCGCGACCACCCGTTGGTCGATGGCGTGGACGGGGAGTACGCCTACTTCGTCCACTCCTACTACGCCGTCCCCGAGGACGACGACGCCGTGGTGGCGACGACGGACTACGGCACGGACTTTCCGAGCGTCATCGCCGACGAGTCGGGGACCGTCTTCGGCACGCAGTTCCACCCCGAGAAGAGCGGCGACACGGGGCTTCGAATCCTCGAGAACTTCGTGAACATCTGTCTCGATAGCTAAAGCGGATTACAGGAACTCGCGTACGTCGGAGTACCACATGTCGTGGTGGTCCATCGCGTCGATGTGTCGGGCGATTTTGGCGGCGAGGACGTGCCAGCACAGGTCGGTCGGGTCGGCGGGGTCGAGATTGTACTCGCTATCACGGCAGGTGCACCCCTCCTCCACGATGTACTCGTCCTCGAACCCGACGACGACCACGAAATCCCGGTACTCCTTGACGCGCCGTTCGGAAACGGCTTCGATGGCCTGTTTTCCCCTGTCGTCGTGCGTCGAGAGAATTCTTCCCACGATGTCGGGCGTGAGCGACCCCGCGTCGGCCAGTTCGGTTTCCCACTCCTCGACGCGGTTCACGGTATCCACTCCCCGGGAGAATGCGACCGACAGACGGAGTTCGAAACCGAGGGCACGGGCCATCGGTTCGGACGGACGAAATAAACCCGTTCCGATAGCGAGGAGGCGGTCGGGCCGCCGCGACGGCAACCCGTATCCCTTTTCGGGACGGAACGCCGACGAGCACGCATGAACGTCCGCGAAGGAGGAATCGAGGTGGAAGTTCCCGAGCAGGAGGGGGACGCCATCATCGACGACGTGTTTTTCAATCCGGTGCAGGAGTTGAACCGCGACCTGACGGTGGCCGTCCTACGAACGTACCGCGACCGCGAACCGCGGGCGGAGTACTACCTCGACGCCATGGCGGCCTCGGGGATTCGCGGCGTCCGCGCCGCCGCGAACGACTGGAACGTGACCTGTGCCGACATCGACCCGGACGCCATCGAACTCTGCCGGGAGAACTTCGAGCGCAACGACCTGCCGGGGGAGGTCGTCCACCGGAACGCCAACGCGCTCATGCACGAGGAGGTGTTCGACGTGGTGGACATCGACCCGTTCGGGACGCCGATTCCCTTCGCCGACGCCGCCTTCGCCAACACGCGCGATTTGGTTTGCGTGACGGCGACCGACACCGCGCCGCTCTGTGGCGCGCACTTCCACAGCGGCGTCCGGAAGTACAGTGCGGTGCCGCGCAACACGGACTACCACGCCGAGATGGGGGTTCGAATCCTCCTCTCCGCGCTCGCCCGCACTGCCGCCCGCTACGACAAGGGCGTCACGCCGCTCCTGACGCACGCGACGAGCCACTACGTCCGAACGTACCTCGAACTCGACGAAGGGGCGACGACGGCCAACGGTGCCATCGACGAACTCGGCCACCTCTATCACTGCGAGGACTGTCTGCACCGGGATCACGAGTACGGACTCATCGCCGACCCGCCCGAAACCTGCCCGGCGTGCGAGGGAAACCGCGTTCTCACCGCCGGTCCGGTGTGGCTCGGCCCGACCCACGACGCCGACTTCGTGGACGCGGTGCGCGAGAACGTGACCGAGGAGATGGGAACCGCGAAGAAGGCGAACAAACTTCTAACGCAACTCTCGGGCGAACTCCACCGACCGACCCACTACGACCAACACCGGCTTTGCAAGGAGTGGACGCGTTCGGCCTCGGGGATGGACGAGTTCCTGGAGCGCCTCCGGGATGCGGGCTACGACGCCTCGCGCACCCACTACGGCGGGACGACGTTCAAGACGCCCGCCAGCGTCGCCGAGATTCGGGCGGCGACGCGACCGTAGCACGGGGTCGATAGTAGCCAACGCTTTTGGTCGATTTCGTGGAAGTACCCGTCGTGACTATCGGAACGACGGCACGCGAAACCATCGACTACGCGCGCGAACAGGAGATAACGTTTCTCGCGGCGGGAATCGCGTACTACGCGTTCGTCTCCATCCTCCCGGCGCTGCTGTTGGCGCTCGCCATCGCGTCGTTCGTCGGCGGCGACGCGTTCGCCAACACCGTCGTCGGGACGGTTCAGAGTCTGCTCTCGCCGAAGGCGAAGAGCATCGTGCAGGATTCGCTCTCTAGCGCGTCCGGACGCCGGAGCGCGACCGTCGTCGGGTCGCTCGTCCTCGTCTGGAGCACGTTGCGGGTGTTCCGCGGATTGGACGAGGCGTTCTCCCGGGTCTACGACGTGAACGTCACCGAACCGTTCATCGACACGATGACCGACGCCGCCGTCGTACTGGCGGTCATCGCGCTCGGCGTCGCCGGGGTCGCGGTGGTCAACATCCTCCTGCCGTCGCTCTCGTGGGTTCCCTTCAGGCGGACCATCGTCTCCGTCGCGCTCCTGTTCGGGCTGATTCCGGTCTTCTTACCCCTGTACTACTTCTTTCCCGACACGGACGTGACCGTTCGGGAGGTCCTTCCGGGGACGCTGTTCGCCACGCTCGGGTGGACCGCCCTCCAAGCGATATTCGGCGTCTACGTCGATTCGGCGGCCCAGTTTTCCGCCTACGGCGTCCTCGGCGGGGCGCTGTTGGTGGTCACGTGGCTCTACCTCGGCGGCATCGTCCTGCTGTTCGGGGCGGTCATCAACGCCGTTCTCGCGGGACGGCACTTCAGGAAAACTAAAGGCGTGGCGGGCACCACAGAAAGACAGCAGGGAGTCAAAGGAGAGGACATGACCGACGATACAGAGCAGTCCGCACCGGACATCCTCGAACTCCACGGCAACGTAGAACGGCTACAGTCCGAGTTCGAGGAGTTCGAGCACGACGTCGATGAGCGCACGGTTCAGAAATCCGAGCTGGAGTCGGAGCTGAAGGGGTACGTCCGCAGACGGATGCGTCGCGGACACGCACGCGGGTGGGGTCCGTATCTCGTCCTCCTCTACGGGACGGTGATGACGCTCGGCGCGTTCCGATGGCTCGACGGTGGATGGGCCATCGGCGCGATGATAATCGTCTGGCTTTCCACGCTGGGGCTGTACACCCTCATGGTGCTCGTCGGGTTCGGCGTGAGCGCCGCCGGGGTACCGGGACGCGTCGGCGGTCGGATCAAGGACTGGCGCTCGTAGCCATGAGTCGGGGTTGGGGCGTCGTTCAATTCCTCCACAGGGCATTGCCGCACTGGGTACAGGAGGCGTTCTCCGTCGTCACGCAACTCGGAGACGCGTGGCTGTTCTTCCTCCTCGGCGCGCTCCTCTACTGGTACAGCGACGACCGTGACGCGTTCGGGTTCCTCCTCGGCGCGACGCTTGGGGCACTCTCGCTGACGCTCGCGCTGAAGGGATTCTTCGCGCTGGCACGACCCCCGGATGCGGTCCGTTTCGTCGAGGCGACGGGGTACGGCTTCCCGAGCGGTCACGCTATCGGTTCGACGGTGTTCTGGTTCCTCCTCGCGCTGTCGCTCGACCGCTGGAGCCGAGGGAAGCGGTTCGCGGCCGCGGGTGCCATGGTCGCCGTCGTCTGCCTCTCGCGGCTCGTCCTCGGCGTCCACTTCGCGGTCGATGTCGTCGCCGGGGTCGCAGTCGGAGTGGCCTACCTCGCCGTCGTGGTCTGGGGGCTGAATCGGCGACCGCGGGCGGCGTTCGCCCTCGCGGTCCTCTGTGCGTTCGCGGCGTTCGCCGTCGCGGTGGTGTTGTCGCCCGTCGAAACGGCCCTCGCGGAGACCGGCCTCGTCGATGCCGTCACCGCGCTCGGCGGAACCGTCGGCGCGTTCGTGACGTGGGAGCTGGTCGGTCCGCCGGACGGGACGGTCGGCGGCTGGTCGAGCGTGGTCGGACTGCTCGTCTTCGGTGGGTTGTCGGTAATCGGACTGAAGGCGTCGCTACCGCTCGTCGTCGTCTTCGCCATCAATGCGGTCGTTCAGGGTGGAATCCTCGCGTATCCGAAAATAATAGGTCGAAAGAGAATTGACGCTTAGAACTTCTCCAAGTACTTCTCCTTCTCCCAGTTGGAGACGAAGACGCGGTAGTCGGCGTAGTCCGCGCGCTTGGCTTCGATGAACTTCTCGACAACGTGCTCGCCGAGGCCTTCCCTGATAACGTCGTCCTCTTCGAGCGCGTCGACCGCTTCGTCGAGGGACCCTGGGAGCGTCGTGATGCCGTATTCCTCGCGCTTCTCGTCGGTGAACTCGTAGATGTCCTCGCGGACGGGTTTGCCGGGGTCGGCGTCGTTCTCGATGCCGTCGAGACCGGCCGAGATGACAGCCGCGAGCGAGAGGTAAGGGTTGCACGACGGGTCGGGGCTACGGATTTCGAAGCGCGAACTCGCACCTGCGGCGTCGGGAACGCGGATGAGCGCCGAGCGGTTGGTGTCGCTCCACGCGACGTAGACGGGCGCTTCGTAGCCGGGAACGAGGCGCTTGTAGGAGTTGACGGTCGGGTTCGTGACCGCAGTGAACGCCTCGGCGTGGTTCAGGATGCCGCCCATGAACTGATAGGCCGTCTCGGAGAGGTTGAACTCGTCGTCGGGGTCGTCGAACGCGTTACCGTCCTCGTCGAAGAGGCTGATGTGGCTGTGCATGCCCGAGCCGTTGATCTCGCTGATAGGTTTGGGCATGAACGTCGCGTGGATGTCGTTCTGCTCGGCGACCGCACGGACGACGGCGCGGAAGGTAGCGATGTTGTCCGCCGCCGCGAGCGCGTCCTCGTACTTGAAGTTAATCTCGTGCTGACCGTCCGCGACTTCGTGGTGGCTGGCCTCGATTTCGAAGCCCATCTCCTCCAGCGTGAAGATGATTTCGCGGCGAACGTCGCTCGCCATGTCCTTTGGCGCGAGGTCGAAGTATCCGCCGGAGTCGTGCGGAATGGTCGTCGCGTTGCCCTCCTCGTCCTTCTCGAAGAGGAAGAACTCGGGTTCGGGTCCGATGCTGACCGTGTAGCCCATCTCCTCGGCCCGGGCGAGGACGCGTTTCAGCACTTGGCGCGGACCGCCGTCGAACGGCGTTCCGTCGGTGTTCACGACGTCACAGATGAGACGTGCGCTCGCGGAGTTGCCGTTCGAGCGCCACGGGAGGACGGCGAACGTCGACGGGTCGGGTTCGAGACGCATGTCGCTTTCCTGAATGCGAACGAACCCTTCGATGGACGAGCCGTCGAACCAGATTCCCTCTTCGAAGGCCTTTTCGACTTGATGGGCAGGAATACTAACGTTCTTCACCGTCCCCGTGATGTCGGTGAACTGGAGACGGACGAAATCGACGTTTTCCGTCTCAATCGCGTCCAAAACTTCCTGTTCCTCAGCGGATAGCCCTGTATCCTCATCAGTGGCAATATTTCCGTCTGTCATCTTTATAGACACCCTACGCAAATACATCCACCATTAAAACAGTATCGGTTGGTCAACTGTGCGATTCTGGTCCAGAATTGGATATTCGTTAAATTCTAATGGGTGGGGTGAGTTGGTTGGTGTAATGACGTACGAAAATCTGGATGCGAAGCTCGTAAACGAACTACTTGGCGACGGTCGAGCGAGCCTTCGGAGCCTGGCGGAGAAGCTGGACGTCTCGGTGACGACCATCTCGAATCATCTGACCCATCTCGAAGAACAGGGTGTCATTCAAGGCTACTCCCCGCGCGTCGATTACGACGCACTGGGATACGACGTGACAGCGGTCGTCCAGCTGAAAGTCGAGGGGAACGCGCTCCCGGAAGTGACCGAACGACTGCAGGACCACGACCAGATGATAAGCGTGTACGAGGTGACGGGAGATTACGACATCATCGCCATCGGAAAGTTCACCGACACGGACGGGATGAACAAACAGATCAAGAAACTGCTCATCGACCCGGACATCAAGGAGAGCAACACGAGCGTCGTGCTCAACGCCGCGAGCGAGCACGAACAGTTCAAACTCGACGAGGACGAGTAAACGACCAATACTACTTAACCCCGGGGTGAGTCGCCTCGGTCATGAGCGTCATCGCGGAGTTCACCATCAGTGCACCGGACCTCGTACTGACAGCGACGCTCGAAGCGGTCCCGGAGATGACCGTCGAACTCGAACAGCAGATGGCGAGTTCGTCGGAAACCGCGCTCCTCATCGTCTGGGCGACGGGCGGAGACTTCGACGCGTTCAACGACGCGCTTCACCACGACTCGACGATAGAGTCGCACTCTATCGTCGAGGAGTTAGACGTTCGAAAACTGTATCGACTTCGGATGAATCGGGAGGCGCTGTTCCCGGTGTACCCCGCCTACCAGGAGCTCGGTGCCGTTCCAATGGCGGGCCACGGCGCGGACGGGACGTGGACGCGGCGAGTCCGCTTCCCCGAGCGGACCGGGCTGGTCGAGTTTCAGCAGTTCTGCAACCGAAACGACATCGCATTTTCCCTCGAACGGTTGTACACGCCGGGCGACAGCGAAACGGCGTTTCAGCTCACGGAGCCACAGCGCGAAGCGCTCGTGTCGGCCCACGAGTCGGGCTACTTCGAAGTGCCACGCGACGCCACGCTCTCGGAGTTGAGTTCGACGCTGAACATCAGCAAACAGTCGGTTTCCGAGCGATTGCGGCGGGCACAATCCCGCCTCGTCGAGAACACCATTCTCGGGAAACGAAAGCAGTCATGAAATAAACTGCCTGAAATATAAGGCCAACATTCAGTTTGGTTCGCGCACATATTTCCGAGTACAAGTTTCGTGACTCGAAACACAACCGTAACGACGGATTTCCACCAATCATAGGACCTCACGGATGCCCACCTTAGACAACATCGACACGCCCGCACCGTCCGTCATCTTCTCCACACTGGCGAGTTCGCGCCGACGACTCGTGCTTCGGCAACTCATCGAACACGGACCATCGCTCACCGTACCGACCCTCGCCGAGCGGATTGCCGACCAACAGTCGGATACCGACCAGCGGCGCGTGTTCGCCCAACTTCACCACAGCCACCTCCCGAAACTCGAAGATTCGGGGATAGTACGTATCGAGGGCGACTGCGTTACGCTCGAAGAACATGCGGATGCCATCGAACCATACCTGCTGCTGGCAGAGCGGTACGACTCGATGCACGAAAAATAACGGTTAAAACGGGCGTTTCTCTCGAAGACGGTTCGTCGGTCGGAGTGGGTACGGGGGCCGTCTCACGGGCACAGCCCGTTCGACATTCGAGGTTTCTTCGAAACCTCGCTTACATAGTCTCTGTCAGGCAGAGCCTGACGGGCTATGTAAAATCAGTCGTTGACCGATTTTACATAGCCTTGGCCGAGGCAACCTCGGCCGTGCAATGAAATATTTCCTTTCGTCGAAATTTACATTGCGCCGCCCATGCCACCCATTCCGCCCATGCCGCCCATGCCGCCCATGCCGCCGGGGGCACCGCCGGGCGCGCCGCCTTCGTCATCGTCGTCGCCGACCTTGCCGCCGGAGAGGTCACCGGCCGCGATAACGTCGTCGATGCGAAGGAGCATGACGGCCGCTTCCGTTGCGCTCTCGACCGCTTGGGTCTTCACACGGAGCGGCTCGACGACGCCGTCGTCTTTCATGTCCACGATGTCGCCGGTGTACGCGTCGAGTCCGGCGCTCTCCTCGCCGCCGTCGTGTTTGCTGCGGAGGTCCACGAGCGAGTCGATGGGGTCGAGTCCAGCGTTCTCCGCGAGGGTGCGCGGGATGACTTCGAGCGTGTCCGCGAAGGCTTCGACGGCCAACTGTTCGCGGCCTCCCACGCTGTCGGCGTAGTCGCGCAGGGCGAGTGCGAGTTCCGTCTCGGGGGCACCGCCGCCGGGGAGCACTTTGCCGTCTTCGAGCGTGACGCGAACGACACCGAGGCTGTCCTCGATTGCGCGCTCGACCTCATCGACGACGTGTTCCGTGCCGCCGCGGAGGATGAGGCTGACGGATTTCGCCTCTTCGACTTCCTCGACGAAGATGCGCTGGTCGCCGCCGACGTCCTTCTGTGCGACGCTGCCGGCGAATCCGAGGTCGTCCTCCGTGATGTCGTCGGCGCTGTTGACGAGGGTCGCGCCCGTCGCGCGGGCCAGTTTCTGCATGTCGCTGGATTTCGCGCGGCGGACGGCGAGGATGCCTTCCTGCGCGAGGAAGTGCTGGGCCATGTCGTCGATACCGCCGTCCACGAAGACGACATCGGCGCCGACATCGACCAAGGAGTCCACCATGTCACGAAGCTGTTTTTCCTCTTGGTCGAGGAACTGCTGGAGTTGGTCGGGGTCGGTGACGTTGACTTCCGCGTCGATCTCCGTCTCCGCGATTTCGAGCGCGCCGTCGACGAGGGCCACGTCGGCGTCCTCGGCGAAGTACGGCATGTTGTCGTGGACGCGCTCCTTGTCGATGATGACGCCGTCGACGAGTTCGGAGTTGTCGATGGTGCCACCGACGACCTTCTCGACTTTGATGTTGTCCGTATCGACACCATCCTCGTCGGCGACGCTCTGCACGGCGTTAACGACGAGGTTGGCGAGGTGGTCCTTGGCGCTTTCCGCGCCCTTGCCGGTCATCGCCGTCGAGGCGATCTTTTCGAGGTATTCGGTATCGTCCGCGTCGACCTCGATGGCGTTGTCTTCGAGGACTTCCTTCGCCTTCTCGGCGGCCTGTCGATACCCCTGTGCGAGGGTCGTGGCGTGGATGTCCTGTTCGAGGAGGTCCTCTGCCTTCTGAAGGAGTTCACCCGCGACGACGACGGCGCTGGTCGTTCCGTCGCCAACTTCGTCCTCCTGCGTCTGGGCGACTTCGACGATCATGTTCGCCGCCGGGTGCTCGATGTCCATCTCCTTGAGGATGGTTACGCCGTCGTTCGTGACGACGACGTCGCCCATCGAATCGACGAGCATCTTGTCCATCCCTTTCGGGCCGAGTGTGGTACGTACGGCCTCTGCGACCGCCTTTCCGGCGGTGATGTTCATCGATTGTGCGTCCCGTCCGGAGGTTCGCTGGCTGTCCTCGGAAAGAACGATAAGCGGCTGGTTGCCCATTGGCTGTGACATAGTCATCACGTTCGTTGATTGCGATTCTATATAAATCTTTTCTTGGCGCAGTGAGAACGTGCCACACAGGACTCTCGCGGACGAGTGGCACAAAGTAACACAGAGCGTTTATATGTGAAAAAGGAGGTCGTTATCCGCTGAACTGGTGGTATTCCATTCCTTGTCGCTTCATCTCGTTGCGTTTGCGTTCGAGGAAGGAGTACACCGACCCGTGTGGCGCACCGTCGAGGAGCATCTCGGCGGCGCTTCGGACGGCCTCGACCTGTTGTGGCTGGCCGATGATACCGAGCGTCGTGCCGTAGATAACCACGTTCGCGCCCGTCAGTTCCTCCATCAACTGCCGCGTTCTGCCGTTCTCGCCGATGAGACGGCCCTTCTGGCGCTGGAGGTCGTTCTTGTTCCGTGCGGCGGCTTCGATATCCAGGAGGTCGAACAGCATCAGGTCGTCGTCGAGGAGGACGAGGGCCTCTTCGGGTGAGAACCCGCGGCCGATCGCCTTGACGATTTCCGGCGCTTTCAACCCACGAACGGGGTCGCCAGTCTGCTCGACGCGAACGGACCCGTCGTCCGAGTCGATATCGAGACGCACCTCTGCACGGCTTTCGATTTCGCGCATCGTCTCACCACCCTGCCCGATGAGAACACCAATCCTGTCCTGCGGAATCGTCACGTGCTTCATACGAAATCCTATCACATGAGGCCGTTTAAGCCCTTCCCTACCACCTTTTGTCGCGGTCGGGAACAGAGAGCGGGCGCGATTCGCGCCCGCTCTCTGTCTACCTCCCTGACAAAAGGTGGACCAAAAGCCTGCGTCATCCCCGCCGGCGCGTCAAAGACGCGCCGTTAGGGATTCCTTGGCCCGGAAAATCGAAGATTTTCCGGTGGGGAAAGGGGGGCAACGGTGGTTGTCTCACCGGCCGTTTCGGGTGGTTGTCTCACCGGCCGTTTCGGGTGGTTGTCTCACCGGTCGTTACGGGTCGAGTTCCGTCCGATAGACGTACTCCGGGGCGCTTCCCGCTTCGAGTTCCGAGATTTGCTCGCCGACGCGTTCGAATCCGCGCGCTTCGTAAAACCCGATTGCGCCGTCGTTTTCGGCGAAGACGGTCAGTTCGAGCGTCGTTGCACCACGGGATTCGAGTTCATCGGAGACTATTTCGAGGAGTCGGGTTCCGACGCCGCCGTGCTGACAGTCCGGCGAGACGTACAGGGTCGAGAGGTCGGCGACCGGCGTGTCGGCAACCCCTTTCGAATAGCCTACAACGATGTCTCCGTCCACCGCGACGAAATACGGACGAGTAGGGTCCGTGACCGCGGTCTCGACGGCATCTGGCGTGTACCACGTCGAGAGTTCGGCTTCGATGACCGTCGTCGAAAGGAAATCAGCGTACGAATCGAACCAACTCCGCCTCGCCACGCGGCGAATGTCCGGCACGTCCGACACACATGCGGGACGAATCTCTATATCACCCATGCAAACAGTCCAGAGAGGTGGAAAATCAGCGTTCCGACTCGGCGTTCTCCCGAATCCACGCTTCGAGTTCGTCGCCGTGGATGTCGATTCCTTCCCGGCGGAAGAACGAGGCGACGTTCACACAGTCCCGGGTAAGGAACTCGCCGCTGTTCGGGTGGTGGAACGTGACGGCTTGCCCCACGTCGATGATGCAGAGTTCGCCGTTGCTGACGAGGATGTTGTACTCCGAGAGGTCGCCGTGAACGAGGCCCGCATCGAACAGTCGCCGCATGTACTCCCGAACGACTTCGAAGGCGGTCCGTGGGTTTTCGAGTCGCGCGTCCGCGAGCGTCGGCGCGCGACGGCCGTCGTTGCCCATAAACTCCATCACGAGCACGTTCCGCTGGACCGCGATGGGTTCCGGGACGCGAACGCCCGCCTTCCGGGCGCGTTCGAGGTTGGCGAACTCCTTTCTAACCCACGCGAGGACGATTCGCTTTTTGTCCCCACCGAGTTCTTCGAACCGCGGGTCGCCGACGAGGTACTCCCGCATGTCGCGGAAGTTGCTGGCGCTGATACGATAGATTTTGACCGCGACCTCCTCGTGTTCGTCGTCGTCGCCCAGTGCGCTGTAGACGGTGGCTTCCTTGCCCGAGGAAATCGGCCCGCCGAACGCTTGGACGTAGCCGTCCTGAACGAGTTTGTACAGCGCGGCTAGCGTGGCGTCATCGAAGACGGACTGCTCGACTTTGAACTGCTCGGAGTCCTTGATACGTTCTCTGAACTGGTTGAACTCGCGGTCACGCCGCCGTGCGATGCGGTCCGCTTCGGTGTCGGAGACGTCTATCTCCTCCCACTCGTCGCCGGGGGCGTCCGCGTTGTCCGGGTCGAGCAATCCGTACTCCTCGTTCATCTACTTCCGACTATGTGGAGGAACCGTAAAAGGGTGGCCCGTTCGGTTAGTAGGATTCGCGGTGCAGAATTTCGTCCACGGACCGACGTGGGAGTCGGTCCGGTTCCTCGCCGCCGCTCGGGCCGACCGCGAGCAACATCACGGGAATCTCGTCGTCGGGAAGGCCAAGGAACTCCGCGATTCCTTCCTGGTCGAATCCTATCATCGGCGTCGCGGTCAGGCCGCGTGCGTGCGCGGAGAGCATGAGGTTCTCCGCGGCGAGGCTGGCGTTCCGAATCGCGTAATCCCGACCCATTCCGTCGTCGTCGTACATCTCGGCCGTCTGTGCCTTCGTCTGCTGGGCGGTTTCCTCGTCCATGCGGCCCGCGTCGACCCAATCCTCGAACACGGCGTCCGCCGTCTTGGCGTTCGTGTGGCCGACGACGAGGATGGCCGTCCCCGCATCACGGATGTGTTCCTGGCCGTAGGCGAGTTCGACGACTTCGTCCAGTCGTTCGTCGTCCTGCACGGCGACGAACTCCCACGGTTGGAGGTTGTACGAGGAGGGCGCGATCGCCGCGTCCTCGATGAGCGCTTCGAGTGTCTCGTCGGAGATGTCCTCCTCCGGGTCGAAATTGTGACCCGAGCGGCGGGTTTGCAGTCCTTCGATGAGTTCGGGAAACTCCGCGTCGTGTGCGACGTCTTCGGCAGCGAGTTGTTCGGACATACGCGACCGAAGGGACTGGGTAGTTAACCGCACCACGGAAACGGCCGTGATTTCCGATTGGAGTGTGGTAGCAGACGACGCTGAAAACCGCTACAGCAATCGCTCTCGGTGCACTGTCCGACTAAAACGCTCGCCGCCGAATCAGTTGATGTGACCTTCGCGTCGAAGTTGGTCCGCCTGTTGCTTGTCGTAGCGCCACGTGATGTCGGCCTTCTCGTCCTGCCAGTCCCACGGTTCGACGAGTACGATGTCGTCCTCCCGAATCCAGACGCGCTTTTGCATCTTTCCGGGGATTCGAGCGGTTCGTTCCTTGCCATCGGCACAGCGCACTTTCACCCGGTTGGCACCGAGCATGTTTGTGACTGTGGCGAATACCTCGTCGTCGTCCGGCATTCGGAGGTTGTTCCGTCCACTGCTGTCACTCATGTCTCGTCCCCACGTTCGTGTGGTATACCTTTAAATCCGCCGTCCGTGGCTTCGGTCGCACGTGCCGAACACGAACCCCGAGCGGTGGGGGTACGTCGTGGAGACGGAACTCGAGCGCTCGTCTCGCCAACTGTCGGTTTTAAGGCAGTGGCAGACGCAATCCGGCCTATGTTCGACAAACTCGGTGCGAAAGGTATCGCGGGGTTATTGGTCCTCCTCGCCGGAATCAGCGTCATCGCTATCAAGAGCGTCATTATCGCCGCCGGAATAGGCCTCGTTGTCATCGGCTTCGTTCTAGCCGCCTGGGGACTCGTTTCGGGGATGCTCTCCAGTTTCGGCATGGGCGGAATGATGGGCGGATTCGAATAATCAGACGCCATCGATTCTCGCTGGGTCAGTGAATCGTCCACGGATTTCGTCGAGAGAGCTGGTTTCGTGGGGTGTCTCTCTTCTCGAACAGTGAGGTCACGTCGGAGAAGCCAGAGAGTGGTCCGAAACGTACCCTCGATAAACTGATTTTGACGATATCAAATCACCATCGTGACAATAATCGGGACGGGAGTCACAGGTCGGAGGACCGTGTGGAGGGGAGTCGATAACGTCGAGCGTTTCACTCGGTCGAATCCCGAGAGAAGTAATCGAGGGCTCGGTTATCCGACGATACTCGACAACAGGTCGTGGCCACCTTCGAGCGGGGGACCGTGCCCCGGACACGCGTATCGAAACCCCTCGGTTCGGTCGCAGAGCGACTCGATGCTGTCCGTGACTCGCCCGGTGTCGTAACTGGAAATCCGACCCGACGGGCGGAGGCGGTCCCCTAACCCGTACACGAGGTCGCCGAGAAACGCGGCGGAGAGGTCCTCGTGAAGGTAGACCACGTGACCGGGCGTGTGTCCCGGCGTATGATAGACTCGCAAGTCACCGACCGTATCCCCGTCTTCGACGGAACGGATGGGGAGGTCCGGAAGCGTAAGCCGCCGGTAGTACAATCGGTGGAGTGCCTCGATTCCGTGGCGGGCGGTCCACGGGGGAAGTCGATTCCCGGCGACGTACGGTGCTTCCAGCCGATGGACGTACACCGGCGCATCCAACTCGGGAGTCAGTCTGGAGAGCGTCCCGACGTGGTCGGCGTCGTAGTGAGTCAACAGCACCCGGTCGATATCCCCCGGACCGATATCGGCGTCGCGGAGGCTGTCCCGTACCGTCGCTTCGTCGCCGGGCCAACCGGCATCCACGAGCGTAATCGCGCCGTCGTCGACGATGTACGCGTTCGGTTTGTCCCGTGTCCGACAGTCGATGTGGCGAAGGCCGTCCGGTAGGGATGCCGTCATCACACGTGACAAATTCTCGAATCATAGTATAGTTTCTCGTCGAGAACTCCCGAACCGATTTCCGTTCGGCCCGTTACACGCAAAAGGATAGCAATCGAAACCGCGCTACTCGGCCTGTCGAAGCTTCTCGCGGCCGGGTGCGATGAGTTCGTCGAGGTACGTCGCCAACGCGCTCTTCGCGTCGGCGGGGTGTAGTTCGCCGCTCTCCAAATCGTCTTCGAGCGACTCGTAGTCGTCGTATTCGAGGTTGCCGCCGTACTTGTCGGGACGCTCGACGACGACGTTCTCGAAGCGGGGGAAGACGTGGTACTCGAAGATTTGGAGAACGGGATTTTCGAGGTCCCCGTCGGGGTCGCGGGTCGGCGGGCAGAACGCGCCGTTGACCTTCTCCTCGATGTCCTCGGTCGAATCCTCCATCGAGATGGTGACGCCCTTGCTGGAAGACATCTTTCCCTCGCCCGAGGAGAGTTCGGCGATGAGCGGCGTGTGCAGGCAAGTCGGCGACTCGTAGCCGATGCTCGGGAGCGTGTCGCGGGCGAGCATGTGGACCTTGCGCTGTTCCATGCCGCCGATGGCGAGGTCCAAATCGAGGTACTCGATGTCGAGCGACTGCATGAGGGGGTAAACCGCCTGTGAGACCTTCGTGGACTCGCCGCTCTGGATTTCCGACATCGCTCTGCTCGCGCGGTTGAGCGTGGTTTCCAGTTCGAGCGCGTGGAGGTCAAGCACGTAGTCGTCGTCCATCTGGAACTCGGAGCCGAACCGGAACTCGGTGTTCTCCTCGTCCAGCCCGTAGGCGATGAACTGCTCTTTCATCCGTTCCGCCGTCTCCCGAATCTCCTCGAAGGAGCCCTTGTCGTTCAGGTAGGCGTGCACGTCGGCGAGCAGGATGACGACTTCGAAGCCCGCTTCCTGCAAGTCGATGAGTTTGTTCGCGGTGAGCATGTGCCCGATGTGGAGCACGCCGGAGGGTTCGTAGCCGACGTAGGCGCGCTTGCCCTCGGGGTCCTCCGCGAGTTCGCGCACTTCCGCTTCGGTTACCAACTCCTCGGCGTTCCGTGAGATTAGCTCGTAGGCGTCCATGCCCGGAAAAAGAGTGTTGACCGGCTTTAGGGTTGCGTCATCGTGTTACCGGGAATCGCACGTCCCAACAGCCAAGTCGTCCGGGTCGAAATGCGAGGGTATGAACGGAACACGAATCGGCCTCTGGTTGGCCGTCGTCGGTGGACTCGCGTTGTATCCCGCCATTCACCTGCAGGAGGGCGTCTCGACGACGCTTCCCGAGTACGTCTTTCTCTACGCCGCCCTGCTGGCGGTCGGGTTCGGCATCGCCATCTGGGGATTGAGCGTCCTCCGAACGCTGACGGCAGAGTGGACGACGTAGCAAAGGTGAGAGAGAACGAGA
Source organism: Haladaptatus paucihalophilus DX253 (assembly GCF_000376445.1). Taxonomy (NCBI): domain Archaea; kingdom Methanobacteriati; phylum Methanobacteriota; class Halobacteria; order Halobacteriales; family Haladaptataceae; genus Haladaptatus; species Haladaptatus paucihalophilus. The sequence goes on from NZ_AQXI01000001.1 coordinate 1,648,453, forward strand.
GCGGTTAGTTGCCGAACGAGGACGACGACCCGCGGCCGTCCGCCCGTCGCTCCGCCCGGTGTTCGCTGATGAGTTGGTCGAGTTGCTCGGCCTTCTCCTCTTTCTGTCGCTCCTCGGCGCGGTCGTGCCAGTCGTCGATGACGGCTTCGACTTCCGACTCGCGCGCCACGGCGAGTTCGTCTATCTCCTGAATCGTCACCTCGTCGGCGGGGCCGACGGGAATCTCGTGTTCGAACAGCACCTCGTCGGCCGCATCCGAAATCCCGCCCGCCTTGAGCACGACGCGCGGCCCGATGTCGGCCAGTCGCTCGGCGGTCGAACGACCCGCCCCGCTCGCGTCGCGGAGGAATATCACGTCGCCTTCGGCGAGTCCGTAGCTCTCGTGGGCGGCGTCGATGGCGTCGTTGGTGAACTTCTCGACCGGTTTGACGGCGACGAGTCCGGCCTTCTTCTCGGACACGTCGCTGAAGTTCGAATGGTCGAGTTTCCACAACTTCTTGAGTCGGGTGAGTTTGCCCTCCAACTCCTCGATTCTGTCGTCGCGGTCGTCGAGTTCGTCCTCCAGTCGGTTGTTCTCACGCCGGAGACGCGAGATGTCCCGACGTTCGCGGGCGTTCTGGCGCTCCTTTCGACGCGTGTCCGAGAGTTCGGTTTCCAGCTCCTCGATTCGCTCGTCCTTCTTCTCGACGGTCTCGTTCAACTCCGCCGTGTGCGACTGCAAGCGCTCGACCTGCGATTCGAGTTGCTTGATGCGCTTCTCCTCGGCCGAGAGTTCGCGGACCGTGTGTTCGGATTCCTCCGCTTCCGGTTCCGGGTCGTCCGAAAGGTCCCGGAGGACGCTCTCGACGCTCTCGTCGTTCGCCACGACCCGGGCGGTGACTTCCCCGCGACTGATTCCCGGCGGCACCTTGCGGGCGATTCGCCGGAACTGGTCCTCGTGGCTGTCGAACGCGAAGAACGCGGCGGCCATCGCGTCGCGCTGGTGGTCGTTGTCGTAGCCGTCCTCCCGCGTCCGGTGTTGCTTTTCGTCCACCGGCAGGTCGCGTTCGGGCGTCCACCCGGCGGCGTCGAAGCTCCGGCGGAACTTCTCCACGGTTTCCGGCATCGGCGTCACGTCCGCCGCGACGATGACCGGTCGGCCCCGCTCGATTATCCACTCGATGACGTCGGCGGTGTCGGCGGTTCGCGTGCTCAACACGTCGAGGAGGGTCCCGTCCAAGTCGGTCATCGCCACCGCCGTCGTGGTACCGGGGTCGATACCGACGATAACGTGGTCGCGGCGCTTTGCGAGGGGTTCGAACTCGATTCCGTCGCGGCGGAGCCGCTCGATTTCGACCCGGATATCGCCGGAGCGCCGGGACGAGACGGGAATGTCGCCCGGACGGGCGTCCACGTCGAACGTCGCGTTGGAGTAGCCGCCGTACTTCTCCGTCACCTCGCGCTCGTAGTCGAGTCCGGCGCTCCGGAGTTCGGATTCGACCGTCCGAGAGTGTTCTTTCACCGACCCGTGAATCCGGCGGGTGTAGCGGTCCTCGCTCCAGCCGCCTTTTCCGGTCGAGCGCCCGCGGGAGACCTTGACGCGCGTCGTGTCCGTGAACGCCGACACGACCTGCCCGACGTTCATCGCGGCGAGGCGGGCCGCGGCCTCCGCTTCGCGCATCGGTTTCTTCCCGTAGGGAACGCCGTGGCGAGACGCGACCCGTGAAAGCGGTTCGGGTCGTTCCGCGCCAGTCACCTGCACGAGGCGGGTTTCGTCCGGCAGGCTACCGAGGAAGTGGACGAGGGCGTTCTTGTCGGCCGCGAGTTCGTACATGTTGTCCGTCGCCACGAACGTCGGTTCGTCGCGGTCGATGAGCCGACGGAGTTTGCGGTAGGAGACGACGTCGCGGTCCAACTCCTCGCCGTCGTAGACGACCAGTGCGTAAGAGGGAGAATCACCCCGAACGTCCCCGCTTTGGATATCGACACCGAAAACGAGGGTGTCAAGGGCACTCGTGCGCTCGCTCACGGTCCGTGGTAGGACCCGTCGAAATATAAATCCGGCGCGGGTGGTAGCGTGTCGCGTGGAGGAAATCGGCGACGCAAGGTAGACGGTCCCCACTCCGCCTCCCCTCACTCCAGTTCCGCGACGCCGACGTAGACGAGCACGGAGTAGACGAACAGACCGACGAGGAGCGCGAAGGAGAGGAACATCGTCGGGGCGGAGAGATAGCGCGCCGTCCGGTAGGAGAGAACGAGGCGGCCGAACCCGAGGAGGACGAAACTGATGACGGTGAGGCCGAACGCACCGAGTCCGAGGAGCGTGAACGTGCGCTTTTGCATCGATTGTGGCGAGTTACTCGGCACCTATAGCGGTGTCGTTCGCGGGTTCGAAGGCGTAGCTGTGCTCGATATCCACGTCGTAAAACAGCGTCTCGGGTGGCAGTCGCCACAGTCGCCACGACATGTAGACGTCCCCCACCGCACCAGAGGTGTTGACGAGGAGGACGAGATACGCCACCGACGCGACGGGGAGCGGCGCTGCCAACAGCGGAACCGCGACGGCGGTGATGACGACGAGCGGTGCGACTCCGGTGAGGAGATTGTCCCGACGGGTGACGAACTGCCCGAACGCGGCGGTGTAGAGGGCGGGAACGTGCGGTGCGAAGCCGAACGAGACGCGATAGCCCAGCCACCGAAAGACGAGGCCGTGTATCGCCTCGTGGACGACCAGCGTGGCGAGACAGACGAGGAAGACGGCGACGACTCCCGCGAAGCCGAACGAGACGGACCCGCCCTCGGGGGTTCCCTGCAGGAACCAGAGGAGGGCACCGAAGCCGACGACGGAGACGACGAACGCGACGAGCGACGCGAGGGCGAGAAAGGCAGAGGAGTAGCGGAACCGTTCGGGAGGACGGTATCCGGCGGGAGGAGACGGGGCGGTCATTGCGATGAAAACGCGTCCGGAAGGCTTCGCTGTTTCGTACCGCTTGCCACGTGACCGAAACGAAAGCGGCGGTTCGAAAGGGATACGAATCAAAGTTGACAGTGGTTTCATACGACGGACCCCAACCTCGCGGCGGTAAATCGGAAACTGAATTGGCTCTCCGTGGCGGTGCTCCTCCTCTTCGCCATCGAAATCCTCCGCACGCTCGGCGGGAGTATCAGCGTGAGAGGGGACGGCTGGTTTTTCACCGTCACTCTCGGCGTCGTGTTCCTCGTTCTAGCGGTGGTGTTCACGGCCGTGACGGTGAACTGTGAGTAGCAGGCACGAAACCCGTGACACGGAACCCCACGGACAGCAAACGTTGCCGTAACTGCTGGTTATAAAATTCTGGGAGAATATGCGTATTACACATGAGCAACGACGGGTCCCGATTCGATACTCGAAGCGTTCACGCGGGACAGGAGCCGGACCCCGCGACGGGGGCGGTCGCCCCACCTCTCTACCAAACCACGTCCTACGCGTTCGAGGACGCCGACCACGCGGCAGATCTGTACGCGTTGGAGGCCGACGGCCATATCTACTCGCGCTTGAGCAACCCGACCGTCGAGATGCTGGAAGACCGCATCGCCTCGCTCGAAGGCGGGACGGATGCGGTCGCCACCGCCAGCGGCATGGCCGCGCTTGACGCCCTCACGCTCGTCCTCGCCGAATCGGGCGATAACGTCGTCCTCTCGACCGACACCTACGGCGGCACGACGGCCTACTTCGCCCACACCGCGACCCGCCGGGGAATCGACGCCCGTCTCGTGGAAACGCTCGACTACGACGCCTACGAGGAGGAAATCGACGACGACACGGCCTTCGTTCACGTCGAAACCGTCGGCAACCCGTCGCTCGTCACGCCCGACTTCGAGCGCGTGGCGGCCATCGCCCACGACCACGGCGTTCCGCTCGTCGTGGACAACACGTTCGCCACGCCCGCGCTCTGTCGCCCGCTCGAACACGGCGCGGATGCCGTCTGGGAGTCCACGACGAAGTGGCTCCACGGGAGCGGCACCACGGTCGGCGGGGTCCTCGTCGACGGCGGTGATTTCGACTGGAGCGACTACCCCGAAATCGGCGGCGAGAACCCGGCCTACCACGGCGTGAACTTCTCGAAAGACTTCTCGGACGCGCCGCTGGCCGCCGCCGCGAGGCTTCGGTCGGTTCGAAGCCTCGGCAACCAACAGTCCCCGTTCGACGCGTGGCAGACCCTCCAAGGAATCGAGACGCTGCCGCTTCGGATGGACCGCCACTGCGAGAACGCCGCCATCGTGGCGGAGTACCTCGCGGACCACGACGAGGTGGCGTGGGTCGCGTATCCCGGCCTCGACGACCACCGGACGCACGACAGCGCGAGTCGGTACCTGTCGGGGGGCTACGGCGGCATGATCGCCTTCGGCCTCGGGGAGTTCGAGGCGAGCAAGGCGTTCTGCGAGGACGTGGACCTCGCGTCCTTCCTCGCCAACATCGGCGACGCGAAGACGCTCGTCATCCACCCCGCGAGCACGACGCACGCACAACTCTCTCCCGACGAACAGCGGGCGGCGGGCGTCACGCGCGACCTGATTCGCCTGTCGGTGGGAATCGAGGACCCCGCGGACATCCTTGCCGACATCGAGAACGCCATCGAGTCGGCGACGGACGAGGCGGCCGCCGCGACGAAAAACGGGGTGACACGAACAGAGGACTCGACACGATGACCGAACCGACCGACGCCACCGTCGATTCCTCGCTCTCGCTCGGTCCGTTCGAGTTCGAGTGCGGGGAGGAGATTCCCGAACTGGAAGTCGCCTACGAGACCTACGGCGAGTTCACCGGCGACAACGCGATTCTCGTCTGTCACGCGCTGACCGGAAGCCACCACGTGACGGGGGCCGCCGACGGGCAGGGCGAAGGCTGGTGGGACCAAATCGTCGGCCCCGGCAAAGCCATCGACACACACGAGCAGTTCGTCGTCGCCGCGAACGTGCCGGGGTCGTGCTACGGGACCACCGGCCCGGCCAGCACGAACCCCGAGACGGGCGACCCGTACGGCTCCGACTTCCCCGCCGTGACTGTCGGCGACTGGGTTCGCGTCCAGAGACGACTCCTCGACGACCTCGGAATCGACCGACTGCGGGCCGTCGTCGGCGGCAGCGTCGGCGGGATGAACGCGCTCGAATGGGCGAAGCGATACCCGGAGATGGTCGAACGCGTGATTCCCGTCGCCACCGGTCCCCGACTCGACCCGCAACTGCTCGCCCTGTCGGCGGTTGCGCGGCGGGCGATTACCTCCGACCCGGCGTGGCAGGGCGGCGATTACTACCCCGACCACCCGGACAGCGGACTGGCGCTCGCCCGCCAACTCGGCCACATCACGTACCTCTCGAAGGAGTCGATGGGCGAGAAGTTCGGCCGGGACTTCGCCGACAGCGCGCCGGGGACGTTTCCGTCGAACGGCCGAGGAGCGGACGACCGAATCGCCGGATTCGGCCCCGATTCCTACCGCGACGTGGAGAGCTACCTCGATTATCAGGCCGAGAAGTTCGTCCGGCGGTTCGACGCGAACAGCTACCTCCACCTCACGCACGCCATGGAGAACTACGACCTCGCCGCGAACTGCGACTCGGACGCCGAGGCGCTCGCCGACTTCGACGGCGAGGCGCTCCTCATCTCGATTTCTGGTGACTGGCATTTCACCGTCGAGCAGTCGAATCACCTCATGGAATCGTTCGAACGGGCGGGCGTCGAAGCGACGCACCGCTCCCTCCACAGCGACCACGGGCACGACGCGTTTCTCACCGAACCCGAACTGGTCGGCCCGCCGATTCGCCGGTTCCTCTCGTCCGATTCGAGCGACTTCGCGCCCGTTCACGCCAGCCTGTTCGCACAGTAGTTCCCGTCGCGCCACCGTCCCCGTCGTTCAGTCGTGAACGCCGCCGTCCCCGTCGTTCGGCCGTGGCACTGATTAGCGCGCGTGACGTCCAGAGTGCGAGATGGGAACTCGACCGCTTCCGCCGTCTCGCACGCTCACCGTCGCCATCGTCTCCGTGGCTGCCGTTCTTCTCGTCACCGCGAGTTGGGGGGTCGTCCCGTCGTGGGGGACCGTCGCGTCGAACGGAACCGTCCGAGCACAGGGCACACAAGGAGCGGAGCAATCGACGTGCGACTTTTCGAGCCTCTACGACCGGAGCATCGATTCCGTCGTCTCGGTCGGCGTCGAAACGCCCCGGAGCGAAGGCGAAGGGTCGGGGTTCGTCTACGAACTGACCGAGGGGGTCGGCTACGTCGTCACGAACCAGCACGTCGTCGCGCAGGCAACTCGACTCCGCGTCCAGTTCGACCGCGGTCAATGGCGACGTGCGACGGTCGTCGGGGCCGCGCCGAAACGCGACCTCGCGGTCCTCCGCGTGCAAAACGTCCCGTCCTACGTCGAGTCGCTCTCGCTCGCGGAGCAGCGGGCGGAACCGGGACAGTCAGTCGCCGCCCTCGGCAGTCCGCTCGGTCTACAGGGGACCATCACGCAGGGTGTCGTCAGCGGGGTCAACCGGACGCTGCCGTCCCAGCACGGGGCGACGATTTCCGGCGTCGTGCAGACCGACGCGGCCATCAATCCGGGCAACAGCGGCGGACCGCTCGTGAACTGCAACGGACGCGTCGTCGGCGTCAACACGGCGGGAATCGTCGGCGGAGAGAACCTCGGCTTTGCGATTCCAGCGAGCGCGCTCCGCGAGACGGTGCCGTCGCTGGTCGACGGGTCGCGCCAAAAAAATCAGTCCGAAATCTCGATGCGGTCGCCGTCGTCGGTCTCCACCTCGCTGATGGGAAGCCGAACTTCGAGGACGCCGTTGCGGTAGGTCGCCTCGATTCCGTCCTTCTCGACCGGCTTGGGCATCGTCACGCGCTCCGAGAGTTCGCGGGCGCGGCTGAAGTCGTCGCCGGACACCTCGTGTTTCGCGGCGACGGTCAGCGTGTCGTCCGCGAACGCGAGTTCTATCTCCTCCTTCTCGAATCCGGGGAGGTCGGCGACGAGGACGAACTCGCCGTCGCGTTCTTTCAGGTCCACGTGCGTCCCGTGGGATGCTCCTCGGAGTTCGCTCCGCGGGGCGTTCGTCCCCCACATGCGGGAACGCATCTGTTCGAACATTCGGTCCATGTCCTCGAAGGGGGTGTATCGTTCCATGACAATCACCGAATGTATTAGACGCTCGCTGAGATATTAAAGATAGCGAGATGCGGAATATCACGTGTCTCAGCGCCCTACCACCACATCCCCGATATGAAATGACGGCGAACGCTCAAATCGCGTTCTTCCGTCCCAGCACGTCGTCCAGTTCGTCCATGTGCGTGACGATGGTGTCACAGGCGGGCGCGACGGCGGGTTTCGGGTCGAACCCGACGGCCAAGCCCGCGACTTCGAGCATCGGCAGGTCGTTCGCGCCGTCGCCGACCGCGACGGTGTTCACCATGTCGACGCCCTGTTCTTCCGCGAGCGCTTCGAGCGCGTCGTCCTTCGTCCCCTCGATGAGCGGCCCCTCGACCTCGCCCGTCAGTTCCTCCCCGTCGTCGAGCAGTCGGTTGGCGACGATGGTGTCCACCGAGACGCCCTCGCGGTCGAGCGCGGCCTGTACCCCGCGCTCGAACCCGCCGGTGAGGATGGCGACGTGGGTTCCCTTCGCCGAAAGTTCGTCGAGGATTTCCGCCGCCCCGGGGCGGAGCGTCACCTCGGAGAAGGCGTCCTCGGCACCCGCGAGTGACAACCCGTCGAGCAAGGCCGCGCGGTCGCGCAGGCTCTCCGCGTAGCTGAGTTCGTCGTTCATCGCTCGGGCGGTGATGTCGGCCATCTCGTCGGCCACGCCGACCTGTTTCCCGAGGAGCACGGTCATCTCCGAATCCGAAAGCGTTCCGTCGAAATCGAACGCGACTAACGTCATTCGAGTCGTGGTTCACAACCCAACGGTATAAAGTTCGATGCACGTCGGCGACAAACGCCAAGAGATATAACATGTCTCTCGAGACATGTGGTCGTACCTGAATGAGTTCCGATAGTGACATTCCGATAGACCCCGACGGTTCCTCGGGACCGAACATTCCCGATATCGACCTCCGAAGCATCTTCGGCAACACCCTCCTCATCGTCCTCGTCATCGTCCTCATCGTCGCCCCGGTAATCGGGTTCCTCTCGTGGACGCCCGTCGACGAGGGGAACGTCCAAGTGGTCAAAAAGTGGGGTGCCGCGACGGGAACGGTGTTCGAACCGGGAGCCCACTTCATCAACCCGGTTTCGCAGGACACCGTGTCGCTCTCCACGCGACCCCAGTCTTACACCATGTCCAGTCAACAGGGCGAAGGAAACAAGGCGGGTACAGACGACTCCATCACCGTCCTGACGGAGGACGGACTCCGGGTGGACATCGACATCACCGTGCGGTATCGCGTGGATGCGGGACAGGCCGTGAAATTCTACAAGAACTACCGGACGCTCGGGTCCGCGGAGCAGCGACTCATCCGCCCGAGCATTCGCTCCGTGCTCCGCACCGAGGCGGGTGCCCTCCCCGTGACCGAAATATACACCGGAAAGGGCCAGACGGAATTGAAACAGGCCGCCCAGAGCGCCCTGAAGAAGGATTTCGCCCGCGACGCCCTCATCCTCGAAGCGGTCCAGATTCGGAAGGTCAACCTTCCGAAACAGTACGAGCAGGCGGTCGAACAGAAGGAAATCACGAAACAGCGCCGACAGCAGAAGGAGAACGAACTCGAAGTCGAGAAACTCGAAGCCGACCGAAAGAAAATCGAGGCGAACGGGGAGGCGGAAGCGAACCGCATCCTGAGCGAATCGCTCGACCAGAAGGTTCTCACACAGCAGTACATCGACAAACTCGACGACACGGATACGGTTTACATTCCGGTCGGCGGTGACGGCTACCCGCAGTTCGTGCGAAACATCGACGGGTCGAACGGCGATTCGCCGTCGCGGACGTCCACCAACTCGACGAACGCGTCGGCCTGATGACGAACGACGCCACGGCCCGATTGACGAAGTGGGTCCTCGTCGCGGTCGGATTCGCCTCGCTCGCGGTGCTCCTCGGCGTCGTCGTCCGGTCGTTGGTGAGTTGGAAGGCGTTCCTCCTGTTGCTCGTCGTTCTCGTCCCGGCGGTGCTCCTCTCCTATCGTCTCAGTCGGGCGGAACGCGCCTACGACCGCGGGCGGTACGGCGTCGGCCGTCGCGTCGTCACCGAGCGAATTGCGCTCGGTGACGGGGAGTGTGGCGTCTGTGGCACGCACGGCGGGAACGGCGTTCGACGGCGGTTCGTGAAGGAACTCGTCGTCGATGGCGTCCCGATTGCGCTGGTCGAAAGCGGGAGCAACGACTACTGTCGTGAGTGTTTCGCGGCCGAGTCGGATGGGAACGAAAACGATGGAAGCGATGCGAGCGACGAAGCGGTCGAAGCCCACGAAAAAGACGAGACGGAACGGCAGTCCTCCGACCGACGTGAGCGGAATCAGTAGCCACCGACCGTAGCAGTCCCCCCAATGACAACATATTTTTAGAATATAGAATACGAAAATATATTGGCAATCTTCGCTGTGAGAGAAAGGGTTAACGGGTGGGGGGTGCATTCTCTCCAGCAATGAAGGTTCTCGTCACGGACCCCATCGCGGACGCGGGTCTCGAGCGACTTCGTGAAAGCGGATACGAGGTAGAAACGGCATACGACGTAGAGGGCGATGCACTTTTGAACGCGGTTTCCGATGCGAACGGACTCATCGTTCGCTCGGGGACGGACGTCAACCGAGACGTGTTCGAAGCGGCGTCCGACCTCGTTATCGTCGGACGTGCGGGTATCGGCGTGGACAACATCGACATCGAGGCCGCGACCGAAAACGGCGTCATCGTGGCGAACGCGCCGGAAGGCAACGTTCGCGCCGCCGCGGAGCACACGGTCGCGATGGCGTTCGCCGCCGCGCGCTCCATCCCGCAGGCACACGCCCGACTCAAGGGCGGCGAGTGGGCCAAGGGCGACTACCTCGGAACGGAACTGAACGGTAAGACGCTCGGCATCGTCGGCCTCGGCCGCGTCGGGCAGGAGGTCGCAAAGAAACTCGACAGCCTCGGCATGAACCTCGTCGCGTACGACCCGTACATCAGCGAGGACCTCGCCAGGCAACTCGGCGCGGAACTGGTCGAACTGGACGACTGTCTCGAACAAGCCGACTTCCTGACGGTGCACACCCCGCTCACGCCCGAAACCGAGGGGCTCATCAGCACCGAGGAACTCGCGCAGGTCGAAGGCGGGTACATCGTCAACTGCGCCCGCGGCGGCGTCATCGACGAGGATGCGCTCGCCGAAGCGGTCGCCGACGGCGTGCTGGCGGGTGCAGCGGTGGACGTGTTCGCGGAGGAACCGCTCCCCAAGGACAACCCGCTGCTCGACGTGGACGACGTTATCCTCACGCCTCACCTCGGCGCGAGCACGGAGGCCGCACAGGAGAACGTGGCGACCAGCACCGCGGATCAAGTGGTCGCCGCGCTCCGCGAGGAACCCGTCATCAACGCGCTCAACGCGCCGTCCGTCGAGGAGAGTGCGTTCCCCCGCGTTCGACCCTACATCGAACTCGCCGAAACCGCGGGCAAAATCGCCACGCAACTGCTGGACGAGCGCATCGAGCGCATCGAGGTGAACTACGAGGGAGACATCGCCGAGGAGGAAGTCGACCTCGTGACCGCCAGCGCCCAGAAGGGCGTCTTCCAGCCGCTCGAATGGCAGGTCAACGCCGTCAACGCCCCCCAAATCGCGGAGGAGCGCGGCGTCGAAGTGACCGAGAGCAAGACCCGGCAGGCCGCCGACTTCCAGAGCCTCATCACGGTCACGGTCGAAAGCGACGACGGGGAGATAACGGTCGAAGGAACCCTCTTCGCGGACGACGACCCGCGCATCGTCCGCATCGACGGCTACCGCGTGGACGCCATCCCCCACGGCCACATGCTCGTGGCTCGCAATCAGGACAAGCCCGGCGTCATCGGATTCATCGGAACCGTCCTCGGCGAACACGACACCAACATCGCGGGCATGTTCAACGCCCGCGAAACCGACGGCGGCGAGGCGCTGTCGGTCTACAATCTGGACAGCGAAGTCAGTACGGCCGCGAAGGAAGCGCTCGAAGCGGACGAGCGCATCATCGAAGTGCGGAACATCGCGCTGAACGGGAACTGAAAATCGACCCGCGGGCGACGAACCTTTTTATACGGAAACGAGGCCAGCAGTCGGTGTGAGGACCAGTCGAACGAATCTTTGACCGCTTGCCCTGCCGCGAAAGCGGGACTCAAGTAGCCGCCACGCCACCGTCGAATCGTGACGTCGGTCGAATCCAACCGCGGCGACGAACGACCCGGACGCGAGGAGCGGCTCGTGACGGGGTATTCCGGGCGACTGCTCCTCGTCGTCTCGCTCGGATGGATGATGATTCAGGCCGGACGGCTCGTCCTCTCGCCAATGCTCCCGGCCGTGATGGAGGACCTCCACATCACGGAGCTTCAGGCGGGCGTCGCGTTCACCCTGCTTTGGGGCTTGTACGCGCTCGGTCAGTATCCGAGCGGCAGGCTGTCCGACCGCTTCTCGCGCAAAAGCCTGCTCGTGTCCGGGCTTTCGCTCCTCGCGGTCGGATTCACGGTCCTCGCGGCCGCGCCGACCTACGCCGTCTTTCTGCTCGGCGCGGCCGTCGTCGGGTGCGGTGCCGGACTGTATCCGACACCGGCGCGGGCGCTCGTCTCCGACCTGTTCGTCTCCCGTCGAGGGCAAGCGTTCGGCCTTCACGGCGCGTCGGGGGACACGGGCGGAGTGATAGCGGCGGGGCTGGCGGTCGCCGTCCTCGCCGTCGCCGTCTGGCGGGCCGCGTTCGTTCCCGTCGTGCTGGTAACCGTGTTGGTACTCGTTTTCCTCCACCGCTGGAGTCGAGAGGCCTACACCCGACCGACCATCGACGCGGACGCGAGACGAGCGGTCATCGCGGACGTCAGAGCGACGGCGCGGCGCTTCGGCAACCGCCGAACCGTGGCGCTCCTCGTGGCCTATTCGCTCTACGCGTTCGTCTGGCAGTCCGTCGCCGGGTTCCTCCCGTCGTTCCTCCAGGAGTCGAAGGACTTTTCGCCCGAACTCGCGGGAAGCGCGTTCGCGGCGCTGTTCATCGTCGGAACGCTGGTGAAACCGGTTTCGGGCGCGCTCGGCGACCGGATATCGCGCCCGGTCGTCGCCGCCGGGTCGCTCGTGCTGGCGACGGTCGCCCTCGCCGCGCTCGTACTGGCGAGCGGGACGCTGGCCGTCGCCGGAAGCGTCGCCCTGTTCGCAGCGGGGTTGATGGCCTATCCGCCAGCCATGCAGGCGCACCTGATGGACGTGTTTCCCGACGGGAGCATGGGCGGCGACCTCGGCGCGACGCGAACGGTCTACATCGGTTTCGGCAGCCTCGGGACGACGTACGTCGGGTACGTCGCGGGGCAGTCGGGATACGAGACGGCGTTCACCGGACTGCTCGCGTGTCTCATCGTCAGCGCGAGCATCGTGTTCGCGCTGGCGCGGTGGTCGCGGTCGGGGTGACACCGTGAAACGGGGGGTCGCGCCGTGAGCCGCCAGAAATCGGAAACCACGACGGTGAGCGACCGTCAATCGAGTTCTCGACCCGGCGATGAAGTCTGTACGCCGCTGATGTCGAAGCGTGCTCCGCGACGAGTGTTGTCCGTCGCGTTCACCTCCCAGCCGTGTCGTTCGGCGATACCGGCGACGATGGAGAGTCCCGCACCCGTCCCGTCGGTTCGGGTCGAATAGCCGTGGTCGAAGACGCGACCCTGTTCGGTCGGCGGGATGCCCGGCCCGTCGTCACCGACGTATATCGTTCCACTCCGCTGTTCGTTCTCGTCCTCTTTCCACCCGACCTCGACGGCCACGGTCGGTCCAGCGTGTTCGACCGCGTTTCGAAACAGGTTCTCGAACACGCTCGACAACTGTCCCTCGTTCGCTCGAACGACGACGGGACCGGTTTCGATGGAGACCGTGGCGGCGTCCGTCTCGACGTTCTCCCACGCCCGCTCGGCGAGTCGTTCGAGATCGAGGGATTCGAACCGTTCCGAGCGCTCGTGACGTGCCATCGAAAGGACGTCATCGATTATCTCCTCCATGCGGTCGTGGGCGCGTTCGACGTTATCGAAGTACTCGCCGTCGGAGCGCTCGCGTTCGAGTCCGAGGTACCCTTCGGCGACGTTGAGGGGATTGCGAAGGTCGTGGGCGATGGTGTGCCCGACCCGCTCCAGTCGCTCGTTGTGCCGCTCTACGGCCCGCTTTTTCCGCTCGAACTCGGTCACGTCTCGAACGATGAGTATCGTCCCCGAAAGCTTCGTCCCCGAGTCGGACACCTTCGAACAGTGGACGTCGAGGTACCGAAGGTCGCCACCGACGTCGCTGACGATGGGCGTTTCGGGAACCCGCCGTGCACGGAAACACTCCACGAGTTCGGGGAACGCCGCACAGACGTCATCGAACCGTCGGCCGATATCGTCGGACGAAACGTCGAGCAGTCGGTTTGCCGCGGGATTCGTATCCACCAAGCGGCCGCTGTCGTCGGTGACGATGACGGCATCGGTCATCTCGTCCACGACCGCGGAGCGTCCGACCGGAACCAGATCGAACAACCGGTGGTGCCAGATAGCGTAGGCGAACGCGATGGCCGTGGCGGCGAAAAACACCTCCGGTTCGATTCCCAACAGCCCGTTGTAGAACAGCGCGGAAGCCGTCCACGGAATCATCGTCCCGACTATCAGCGCGGTCGCCTGTCCCCGGAAGAACCGGCGCGCTCGTATCAATCCTCGAAGGAGCAACAGCGTCCCGAGACCGTCCACGAGATTCGAGTAGACGACGCTCGTCCAGAACCACGGGCCGAACGTTCGGTCCAACCGAACCACGCCGTCGGTGACGACGAGTTCGCTCGACGTTCGAACGAGGTGGTGGACAGGATTGGTCCAGACGAGCACCAGCGTACCGCCAGCATACAAGAAGAGTATCGAGAACGTCCGCCGCGTCAGCCACTCATCGTGGCCCGTGTATTCACACGCGAAGACGAACCACGTTATCGGAATTGCGACGATGCCGAAGTACTGAACGTTGACCCAGAACAGTTTCCCAGCGAGCGACGTGCTCGCTATCTGCAGCGCGTTTCCGGCCGTCCAAACGGCCGCGGCTGTCGTGAATCCGACTAACGGCGTCGCACCCGGACGAGAGCGATAGCGCCATATGAACGCGGTAACGCCGAGGATGACGAGAGTCGAAACGACCGAGAGGGTCGCGGACGGTGTGACTTGCATTTCGATATCGCTTTGCGTTCCAGATTTCGTATCGAGACTGATAAATCATCCCACTGCAATATCTGGTTCCGAACCATCATATCTATGATGTTTTCGAGAGACGGAGAATATTGTTGCGATTGTCATAATGAAAATATCGAACGTTCGGATGGATTCTATCGACTCGTCGTCAGTCGGGCGGCTACCGAGCGACGTTTCGACGTGATACGCTCGGCTACTGACTGAGCACGTCGAGCACATCGTCCGTGTCCGCCGGAACCGGTTCCGGCTCGACGCCCGCCGCGGCCGCCGCGTCGGGGTCTTTCAGGAGGTGGCCCGTCGTCAGGCAGACGACGTTTTCGCCCGGCGAGATTTCACCCGACTCGCGGAGTTTTCGCAATCCGGCGACGCTCGCCGCGCTCGCGGGTTCGACGCCGACGCCATCCCGCGCCAACGCGCGCTGGGCGTCGGTGATTTCCTCGTCGGTGACGGCGACGGCAGTGCCGCCCGTCTCCCGAATCGCTGGGAGCGCCTTCGGGGCGTTGACGGGATTGCCGATGCGGATGGCGGTTGCGATGGTCTCCACCTCGTCCCAGCGACGGACTTCCTCGGCGTCGTTCTCGACGGCTTCGACCATCGGGGCCGCGCCTTCGGCCTGCACGCCGGTCAGGACGGGCACCTCCTCGGGCGTGAGTTCCCCGGCGGCGACGAGTTCGCGGAACGCCTTGAACAGCGCGCTGGTGTTTCCGGCGTTGCCGACGGGGAGGACGATTCGGTCGGGCAGTTCGCCCGTCTGGTCGCGGAACTGCTCTATCATTTCGAGGCCGATGGTCTTCTGCCCCTCCAGTCGGAAGGGGTTGAGCGAGTTGAGCAGATAGGCTTCGCCCCGATTTGCGAGGTCGGAAACGATGTCGAGGCAGTCGTCGAAGTTGCCGTCCACTTCGAGGATTCGCGCGCCGTGGAGGCTGGCCTGTGCGACCTTTCCGGCGGCGACTTTCCCGGCGGGGAGGAGCACGAGCACTTCGGTTCCGGCCCGTGCGCCGTAGCAGGCGAGCGCCGCGCTGGTGTTCCCGGTGCTCGCACAGGCGAGGCGGGAGACGCCCAACTCTTCGGCGACCTTGACGCCCAGCGTCATGCCGCGGTCCTTGAAACTCCCGGTCGGGTTCATCCCCTCGTGTTTGACGCGGAGCGCGTCGACGCCGACTTCCTCCTCGATGGTCGGCACCTCGTAGAGCGGGGTGTTCCCCTCTTCGATGCTCACGCCGGACTCGACGGGAAGGGCGTCGGCGTAGCGCCAGACGCCGCTCCCCTCGAAGTCGTCGAACGTCGGGTGGTCGGCGTAGCGGACTTCGAGCAGTCCGTCACAGTCGGGACAGCGGTAGCGAATCTCGTCGAAGGGTGCGCCGGTCCACTCGCAGTCGATACAGGCGAGCCATACGCCGTCGTCCGCACCGTCGGGTTCGGGTGCGGTCGGATTCGAGAGCGTCAGGTTCATTGAGCGGGTGGATGGGTTCCGAGGTGAAAAAGGCGCGGACGGTGGCAACGCTGGCAGCGGCCGTCGGAAGCACCGCGCCGACCCGTGAAAACGCCGCGAACGACGGCAACGCTACGACGAAAGCGAGAGCACGAGGTCGTCGTTATCGCGCTGGAGCTCGGTACCGAACGCCGACGAAAGCGCGTCCATCCGCTGGACGCTCCACGTTCCCGCGTAGTGTTCCGCCTCGTGGACCGCGAGGTCGTAAATCTCCGTCGGGCGGAGTCGAAGCTCCGAGAGTTCACCGTCCGAGACGGTCACTTCGAAGAGAAAACCCCGGTCGTTGTGGCGTTCCGAATCGGTCGCGTAATCGTCCACGAAATCCCCCGTGTCGTAGAGCACGAGCGTATCGTCGATGACTTCGACGCCCTGAAAGACGTGCGCGCTGTGACCGTGCACGATGTCCACGCCCTCCTCCGCCAACCAGCGAGCGAACTCCCGAAACTCGACGGTGGGTTCGGTTCGCATGTTCGGACCCCAGTGAAGCGACGCCACGAGCAGGTCGGGGTCCTCCGTTCGAGCGCGGGCGAGGGACCGCCCGACGCGTCGCACCGCTTGCGGGTGGGTGACGTCGAAGTTCACGTACGCCGTCCCGGCTTTGTCCGACTTCGCCGCGAACTCCGGCGTGTTGTCGGTGAACGAGACGAACGCGACCTCCAACCCGTCCACGGTGACGAACGCGGGGGAACAGGCCGCTTCCAAATCGGCCCCCGCACCCGAATGGCGGATTTCGGCGTCGTCGAGGTGACCCACCGTGTCCGCGAGCGCGTCCGGGCCGTAGTCCAGCACGTGATTGTTCGCCAGATTCGCCCACTCGACGCCCACCGATTCGAGCGCCGGAATCGCCCAGTCCGGGTCGGCCCGGAAGTGAAACGGACGATACGTGTCCGTCCACAGCGTACCACCCGCGGAGAGACAGCATTCGAGATTGATGAACAGACCGTCGAGCGCGCGGAGGGTCCCTTCAACGTTGCCCCAAACCCCCGAGACGCTCCGCCGTTGCTGTCGTTCGTTTATCAACCGCCCGAGCATCACGTCCCCCGTAAAACCGAGTCGAGTCATCCCCCTTTCTCACCCACCTAGAGGTAGCGTGACACCGGCAAAAGGCTACTCGCTCGTGAGACGGCAATCGGGCAGGAAACCGTCCTGTTCGGTTCCTGCGGAAACCCACATCAACCACCGTGGCCTACGTTCACATATGGCACAAGAACGGAGCGAAACCATCGGCGAGCGAATCAGAGAGCGCGGGGTTATCAACAGAACGTGGTCGAGTTCGATACTCGGGGGGCTGGTCGGCGGCATCGTGTTCGGCCTGCTGCTGCAGTCGATGGGGGTGCTGCCGACCGTCGCGGCGTTGTACGGACTCGACGGGACGACGATGGGGTGGGTCGCCCACCTGTTCAACAGCGTCGTGTTCGGTCTCGTCTTCGGGGCCGTGATGACGATGACGCGACTTCGAGCGTACGCCGACCGCCCCGGCCCGACGGCCGGAATCGGCGTGGCGTACGGAATCGTGTTGTGGGTCGTCGCCGCGAGTTTCGTCATGCCGTTCTGGCTCGGCGCGGTCGGCATGACGCTCGCCGTCCCGACGTTCGACGTCGTGAGCCTCGTCGGCCACGTCGTCTACGGCGTCCTGTTGGGTGCGGTGTTCGCCATCGCCTACCGGCGCTGACTCACCGTTTTCCCGCGAGGAACGCGAGGAGCGCCTTCTGTGCGTGAAGCCTGTTCTCCGCTTGGTCCCACGACAGCGAGCGGTCGCTTTCGAGGACGTTACCGGTAATCTCCTCGCCGCGGTGGGCGGGCAGACAGTGCATGACCGGCATCGAATCGGGGAGCAACTCCTCGTTCAGTTGGAAGCCGTCGAACGCGGCCAGTTTCGACTCGCGTTCGTCCTCCTCGCCCATGCTGACCCAGACGTCGGTGTAGACGACATCTGCGTCCGCGACCGCCGCGTCCGGGTCGTTCGTCACCGTCGGCTTCGGTCCGCGGGCGGCCGCCGTCGAGATGGCATCGGTCGAGGGTTCGTACCCCTCGGGAGTTGCGATGGTCAGGTCGATACCGACCGTCGCGGCCGCGATGGCGAAGGAGTTGACGACGTTGTTACCGTCGCCGACCCACGCGACCGTGAGGTCCTCGAACCCGCCGAAGTGCTCCCGAATCGTCTGGAGGTCGGCGAGCGCCTGACACGGATGCGCCACGTCGGAAAGCCCGTTGATTATCGGAATTGTGGCGTGTTCGGCCATCTCGACCAGACTGTCGTGGTCGAACACGCGGGCCATCACGGCGTCCACGTAGCCCGAGAGCACCCGCCCCGTGTCGGAGAGTGGTTCGCCCCTGTTGAGTTGCGTGTCGTTCGGCCCGAGGAAGATGGCGTGCCCGCCGAGGTCCGTCATCCCCGTCTCGAACGAGATGCGGGTGCGCGTGCTCGGCTTCTCGAACAGCATGGCGAGCGTCTGGCCGGAAAGTACGTGCGGCGACCCGCTCTCCTTGTATTCGGACGCGAGCGCCAGCACCTCCGCCACCTCCTCCGGCGACAGGTCGTCCACGTCGAGGAAGTGACGCGTCATGCATCCACCTCCAGTTTCTCGCAGACGGCAGTCAACACAGAAATCGACCTGTCGAACTCGGCCAGTTCGATGTGCTCTTCGGGCGTGTGGTCGAGCGAGGAGTCGCCCGGTCCGTACGTGACGACCGGACAGTCCCAGGCCTCGGCGTAGAGGTTCGCGTCGCTCGTTCCCGTCTTCCGGAGCAGGGAGGGGTCGCCGCCCTCCTCGCGGATGGCGACGCGGAACGCACGACCCAACTCCGTCCGCGGGCTGGAGAGCGTCGGCGGAATCGGGGTGTTCCACGATAGCTTACCGGCATCGAGTTCGGCTTCGGCGACCGACCGAATCTCTTCGGCCGTCGTACCCGACGGAATGCGGAACTGGATTTCGACCGTCGCCTCCGTGGCGAAGCCGTCCGGGGTCAGACCGCCGTCGAACTCGACGGGCTTTACCGTCACCGAGGTCGCCGTCGAGGATTCGTCGGCGTCCGACGCCGCCGTGTCGAACGCCGATTCGACGCTCGTCAGCCACTCCGTCGCGTACTGAATCGCGTTCGGTTCCGGGCGGGAGGTGTGCACGGAATCGACCGTGACCGAGTAGGTACCAGTCAGGTAGCCGCGGTAGCCGAGCGTCAGGGCGTCCCAGCCGCTGGGTTCGCCGTTGACGACGAATTCGGGTTCGTCCACGTCGGAAACGAGGTGGCGCGCGCCGCGCGAGTTCGTCTCCTCGCCGACGACGCCGACGAAGCTCGCGCCGGTTTCGACCGCCGCGACCGCCATCGCGGCGAGCGGCCCCTTCGCGTCCACGCTTCCGCGACCGTGGAGGATTCCGTCGTCCAGTTCGACCGGGACGTCGCCGGGCACGGTGTCGATGTGCGAAGTGAGGAGCACCCCGTTTCCGGGGGCGCGGACGTTGCCAACGTCGTCTATCCAGACGTCGCGCCCGTTCGCTTCGAGGAAGGCAGCGAGTCGTTCGGCACAGTCCCCTTCCTCGCCCGAAACCGAGGGCGTTTCGACCAGTTCGACCAGCAAATCGTGCGCGTCGGCTTGTGATACAGAAGTAGAATCCATCATCGTTCCTATCATTCGTTCCCTCCCAGCACGTCGGCCAGCGCGGAAACGACGGTATCGACGTGTTCCGTGTCCACCGTCAGCGGCGGGAGGAGGCGGACGACGCTCCGTCCCGCCGGAAGCGCGAGAACGCCGTGTGACAGCGCCAGCTCCTTCAACACGCGGTTCGCTCCGCGTTTGACCTCGATACCCACGAGCAGGCCGTGGCCGCGAACCTCGCGGACGGGCAGGTCGGCGGCTTCGAGTTCGGAACGGAGGTACTCGCCCATCTCGGCGGCGTGCTCCGGCAAGTTCTCCTCCACGAGTACCGAGAGCGTCGCCTCCGCCGCCGCGCTGACGACCGGACTGCCGCTGAAGGTCGAACCGTGCGACCCCGCGGACTCGGCTATCCAGTCGGCACAGAGCGTCGCGCCGATGGGCAGGCCGCTCGCCAACCCCTTCGCCGTCGTGAGCACGTCGGGGGTGACGTCGGCGTGTTCGCACGCCCAGAAGGCACCCGTCCGGCCGAGGCCTGTCTGCACCTCGTCGAATATCAGGGCCGTTCCAGCGTCCTCGGTCAACTCGCGGGCGGCCTGAAGGTACGTCTTCGTGGCGGGATTGACGCCGCCCTCGCCCTGTACGGGTTCGAGGATGACGGCCGCCGTGTCGTCGTCGATGACGTCGGCCAGTTCCTCCTCGTCGCCGTAGGTGACGAACTCCACGTCGTCCACGAGGGGTTCGAACGGCGCGCGGAACTTCTTCTTCCACGTCACCGACAGCGACCCCATGGTCCGGCCGTGGAAGCCGCGCTTCGCGGCGACGAGTTTCGACTTCCCGGTCGCGCTCCGGGCGAACTTCAGCGCCGCCTCGTTCGCTTCGGTTCCCGAGTTGTTGAGCCAGACGTTTTCGAGGCCCTCGGGTGCGACGGCGGCCAGTTTCGCGTAGAGGTCGTCGCGGGCGTCGGTGGGATACGACGCGTGGACGAACAGCAGTTCCGCGGCCTGTTCTTGGACGGCGGAAACCACGTCCGGGTGGCAGTGGCCGACCGGTGTGACCGCGTAACTCGCGCCGAAGTCGAGGTATTCGGTTCCGTCCTCCGCGTAGAGGTACGGTCCCTCGCCGCTCGCGATTCGAATCGGCTTCTCGTTGTAGACGAAACCGCTCATGGCGACACCCCCAGCGAGGCGGGCGTAAAGCGAGTTCCGTGCCCCTTCCGGGCCGTCGTAATCGGGTCGTGGTTGTTCGCGTCCGCGACGACGACGGATTCCGCACCGCCTTCGAGCGCCTCCGTCGCGGCCATGACCTTCTTCGTCATGAACCCTTCAGCGGCCGATTTCGCGGTTTCCATCTCCTCGGGAGTGTCCACTTGCTCGATGAGCGTCGTCTCGTCGTCGGGGTCTTCGAGGAGACCCGGCACGTCCGTCAGAACGACGAGTTCGCCGCCGAGTGCGCCGGCGATGGCCGCCGCCGCGCGGTCCGCGTCCGCGTTGACCGGCGTTCCGTCGTCGGCCAGCATGGGAACCGTCACGACCGGCGTGTATCCGCCGTCGAGGAGCGTTTCGAGGAGGTCGGCGTTCACGTCCTCGATTTTGCCGGAGTGGTCGCCGCGACGTATCTTCTTCTTGCCGTTCTCGACCACCCTGACGGCCGACTTGCGCGGCCCGGTCAGGAGCGCGCCGTCCACGCCGGACAGTCCGATGGAGCGGACGCCTTCGTTCTGCAGATTAGCCGTCAACTCGGTGTTGAGTTTGCCCGGCATCACCATCTCGAAGACCTCCATCGTCTTCTCGTCGGTGAACCGGCCCATGACACCGCTGGTGGACTCGACGTACTCGGGTTCCTCGCCGAGTTCGTGGAGCGTGTCGTCCACCGCCGTCGAACCGCCGTGGACGACCACGACGTCCTGTCCGTTTGCGGTGAGGTGCGCCACGTCCGACAGCGCGCCGTCGGGATTCACCGCCCGCGCGCCGCCGATTTTGACGACCACGGGGGCGGTGTCGTCCTCGACGACCCCGCCGTCCGCTCGAAGCCCGTCGTCGTTGTCGTTGTCGATGAGTTGGTCGTGTGCGGCCAGCAGTTCCTCGCGGCTGTATTCGTCAGTCATGGGCTTCCCACGGGATGTAGTCCCTCGAATTCCAATCCGGCTGTTTCCTCGAATCCCAGCGCAAGGTTGGCGGCGTGGACCGCCTGTCCCGCCGACCCTTTCATCAGGTTGTCGATGGCGCTGAAGACGACGATGCGTTTATTGGTCGGGTCGAGTTCGAACCCGACCTCGGCGTAGTTCGTCCCGGCGACCGCCTTGGGTTCCGGGTAGCGATAGACGCCGCCGCCCCCCGCGACGAGGCGGACGAACGATTCGTCCTCGTAGGCCTCCCGATACGCTTTCCAGAGGTCTCCCTTCGAGACGGGCGAGTCGGGGAACACGTGACAGGTCGCGGAGGCTCCGCGAACCATGTCCACGGCGTGTGCACTGAACGACACGCTCGTTCCGAGAATCCCCTCGATTTCGGCCTCGTGGCGGTGGCCCGTCGGCGCGTAGGGGCGAACGATACCCGAGCGCTCGACGTGGCTGCTCGCCTTGCTCGGCGAGGCACCACCCTCGGAGGATCCGACCTTCACGTCCACGACGACCTGCTCGCTCCCGAAGAGGATTCCCGCGTCGAACAGCGGCGACAGGCCGAGCAGCGTCGCGGTGGCGTTACAGCCACCCGCGGCGATGAGGTCCGCACCGGGAAGTTCCTCGCGCGTCAGTTCCGGCAGGGCGTACACCGCCTCGTCCAGATATTCGGGACAACTGTGTCCGTCGTACCACTCGTCGTACTCGGCTTCCGTGTCGAGGCGGAAGTCCGCGCTCAAATCGACCACCGTGTCGGCGGCCTCGCGGAACGAGTCGATGTGTTCCATCGAGACGCCGTGTGGCGTCGCGGCGAACAGCACGTCCACCGATTCGAGGTCCGAAGGCTCCGAGAAGCGAAGGTCGGACCCACGTAAATTCGGGTGGACGGAGCCGAGCGTCTTGTTCGCGTATTCCCTGCTGGTCGCCTGTGCGAGTTCGAAGTTCGGATGTCCGGCGAGCAGGCGGAGCAGCTCTCCGCCGGTGAACCCGCTGGCTCCGATGACGGTCGCCGAGAGCGTCTCGGCGCTCGTATCCGTCTCCGCGTCGGTCGCGGTAGCCATCAGGCCACCACCTCCGCCGGAACCTTCGTTTCAAGCCAGTCCACGACGGCGGCGGGAACGTCCGTTTCGACCGCCTCGTTCAGCGCCTTGAACTCGACCGTGTGGTTCACTTCGTGGACCGTGTAGCCCGACTCGGTCTCCATCAAGTCGACGCCGAGGAGACCGCCGCCGACCGCATCGCTGGCTTTCTTCACGAGCGATTTCGCTTCCGCGTCGAGTTCGAACTCGTCCGTCTCAGCACCTTTCGCGGCGTTCGTGAGCCAGTGGTCCGAATGGCGGACCATCGCGGCGACCGGCTTCCCGTCCAATGCGACGACGCGGATGTCGCGCTCCGGCTTGTCCACGAACTCCTGCACGTAGAACACCTTGTGCTCGTAGTGGCCGAGCGTGGCCTTGTGTTCCAGAATCGCCTCCGCCGCACTGCGCGAGTCGATTTTCGCCATCAGGCGACCCCACGACCCGACGACGGGTTTGAGGACGCACGGGTAGCCGAAGCTTTCGATGGCCTCCATCGCGCTGTCGGTCGTGAAGGCGACCTTCGTCTCGGGCGTGGGGACGCCAGCGCCCGCGAGCGCGAGGCTGTTCTTCGCCTTGTCCGAACACACCTCCGCGGTTTCGTGGCTGTTGACGACGGGAACCCCGTACGCCTCGCAGAACTGCGTGGCGTAGAGGCTCCGGCTCGTCGCCAGACAGCGGTCCACGACGAGGTCGAGCCCCTCGAAGGCCGCAGGTGGCTCGGTCAGATCGAACGTCTGCTTGCGCACGTCGATCTTCGTTACCTCGTGTCCGCGCTCGCGGAGCTCCGCGAGGAGGAGCTTTTCGTCGCGGCGAATCCTGGAGTAGAGGATTCCTATCTTCATGCGAGCACCCCACTCTGGGTGCGAGCGTGAGCCAGCAAGCTCTGAACGTCTGTGCTGTGCAATTTACTCCCCCCAGTCCTCTTCGAGCTCCGGCGCTCGGTCGAGGACTGGCGGGTTCACGTCGATGACTTCCAGTTCGACACCGCAGGTTCCACAGTCGATGATTTCGCCCGCTTCCAAATCGTCGTGCAAAGCCACGTCGGCTCCGCACTCAACGCATTCTGCCATTGTACTCTCCCGTATCGCCCTATCGAACTTAAATCCATCGTTATTAATTATGAAATAAAAGCGTAGACTGCCGTCTAACGGCGTTAGAAGGCGGATACCGCGGTTTCGACGTTAGTAATCAAGTAGTGCCCCACGCGGGGGTCGCGGTAGTTCAGGCATAGTCGTTTACCTCCGTCTGGAGCGTTTCACCGGCCGCTTCGAGCGACTCGGCGAGTTCGGTCGTCGTCGTTTCGTCGTCCACGAGCGTCGCTTCCGCGTCGGCGAGCGAGTCGGCCAGCGACTCGCTCGCCGGACCGCCGACCGAATCGCGCATGGCGACGCTCGTCGCCGCGTCGAGCGCTGATTCGACTTCCTCGGGGGCGACGAACTCCGAGAGCGGTGCGCCGAGGACCTCCTCGGCCGCCGAGTCCAGAGCGTCGTAGTCCGCTTCGCCCGCCGTCGCAACGACTTCGTGGGCCGTGCGGAACGGAACGCCGCACATCGCCAGCAGGTCGGCGACGCCCGTTGCGGTCGAAAATCCCTCTCCGGCCGCGTCCGCGAGCGCGTCGTCGTTCCACGTCGCGGTCGCCACCGCACCAGCCGCGACTTCGGTCGCGTCGGTCACGGCGTCGATGGCGTCCCACGCGTGCGGCGTCGCGCGTTGCAGGTCACGGTTGTACGCGCGGGGCAGTCCCTTCAGCGTGGTGAGCAGCCCCGACAGTCCGGAGTGAGCGTCGCCCGCGACCGCGCGAGCCAGTTCAAGCGTATCGGGATTCTTCTTCTGTGGCATGATGGACGACGTGGACGCGTAATCGTCCGAGAGTTCCACGAAGCCGCGGTTCGAGTAAATCACGAGGTCCTCGGAGACACCGGAGACCGTCGTGGCGAGGTTCGCCGCGGCGGCGACCGTCTCGACCAAAAAGTCGCGGGTCGAAACCGCGTCCATCGAGTTATCCAGAACGCCGTCGAAGCCGAGCAGTTCCGCCACGCGCTCGCGGTTCACGTCGAAGGGCGTTCCGGCGAACGCCGCCGCGCCGAGCGGACACTGGTTGATTCTCCCGTAAGCGTCGAGCAGGCGCGCCGCATCGCGGGCGACGGCCTGCTCGTAGGAGGCGAGGAAGTGCCCGACGGTCGTCGGTTGCGCGGGCTGAAGGTGGGTGTATCCCGGCATCACCGTCTCTGCGTGCGATTCCGCGGCGTCGAGCAGGGCCGAGCGGAGCGCCGTCGTGGTTTCGAGGAGCGAGAGAACGTCCTCGCGGAGGCGATAGCGGATGCAGGTCGCCACCTCGTCGTTCCGACTGCGGGCGGTGTGCATCTTCCCGCCGTCGTGGCCGACCCGTCCGACGACCGCCGTTTCGATGGCGGCGTGAACGTCCTCGCCCTCGGGGAGCGTCTCGTGGCCTTCGACTTCGACCACGTTCAGCGCGGTGAGGATTTCGCCCGCTACCTCGTCGTCGATGATGCCCTTTTCGGCCAGCATCACGACGTGGGCGCGGTCGATTTCGAGGTCCGCCGCGAAGATGCGCTCGTCGGCCGCGAGCGACGAGAGAAACCCGCGGGCGGGACCGCCGCTGAAGCGGTCGCCGCGAACGACGTCTCCGTCCCCGAAGTCGTCCTCGCTCGCCGCGTGTCCGCCGTCACTCATCGTTCGCGAGGCGTGATTGATAGCCGTGGTATTTCGCGACCCCTGTCGCGTCGGCCTGCTCGATTTTGCCGACCGTCTCGGTGTTGAACGAGGCGGCGTCCTCGGAGTAGACGGCGTGTTCGCTCTCGCGGGCGACCGCGCGGGCCTGCCCGCCCTGGAATTTGATGGTGACAGTGCCGGTCACCTTCTCCTGCGTGGTGTCGATGAAGCCGTCGAGGGCGTCCACGAGCGGCGCGGAGAGCAGTCCCTCGTAGGCCTTCTCGGCCCACTGCTGGTCGATACTCGTCTTGAACGAGCGCTCCTCCTTCGTCAACACCAATCCTTCGAGCGCCTCGTGAGCGTTGAGGAGCGTCGTCGCGGCGGGGTGTTCGTAGTTCTCGCGGACCTTCAGGCCGAGCATGCGGTCTTCCATCAGATCGGTGCGACCGACGCCGTGTTTTCCGGCGAGTTCGTTGAGGTACTCGATGAGCGACACCGCGTCCATCGCTTCGCCGTCAACCGCGACCGGTTTTCCAGCCTCGAACTCGATTTCGACGAGTTCGGTTTCCGCGCCGGGTGCGAGGGTCCACTCGTAGATGTCCTCCGGCGGGACGTAGCCGGGGTCTTCGAGATTGCCGCCTTCGACGGAGCGGCTCCAGAGATTCGTGTCGATACTCCAGACGCCCTCGTTGCCGCCCTCGACGGGCAGGTCGTGTTCGTCTGCGTAGCCCATCTCCCATTCGCGGGTGAGGCCCATCTCGCGCACGGGAGCGATGACCTCCAAGTCGGAGGCGCGCCAGACGGCCTCGAAGCGCAACTGGTCGTTCCCTTTGCCGGTACAGCCGTGGGCCACGGCGTCACAGTCGTTTTCCTTCGCCACGTCGAGAATCGCTTCGGCGATGACGGGGCGGGCGAGCGCGGTGCCGAGGGGATAGCTCTGATACGTGGCGTTCGCCTTCACCGCGTCGAGACACTGCTCCGCGAACGCGTCCTTGGCGTCCACGACGTAGTGGTCCAAATCCAATGCCTCCGCTGTTTCCTCCGCTTCTGCAAACTCCTCTTCGGGTTGACCCACGTCGACAGTGACGCCGATAACGTCGTCGTAGCCGTACTCCTCTTCGAGGAGTGGGACGCATACTGTCGTGTCGAGTCCGCCCGAGAAGGCGAGTGCAACCGTTTTCATTGTACGAGTCGCCAGGGGCTACACCTACTTAAATTCTTCTCAAGTATTTGAGAAATAAAATCGGAGAGCAGACTAAAGACGAGTTAATCACAGGTGAGTGCGTTTTGAACGAACATCGGAACGGAGTGGAATAGGTATTATTGGGACTAGAAAAGCCCCGGTCGTCGTCGCACGCAGAAGGAGTCACGGACGGACTCGTCGCTCACCAGAGGGGCGACCCCGGTAACGCGAGTCCGCGACATTATCGAGTCTTTCCGTCGCTCACCCCTTAAAGCCTTTCGGCACGGCAACGATTGCCAGCGGTTCCCTTCGTAGATAGATTTTATTGTGTTCCGACGGTAACGTCGTGGAATGCGACGGCTACCCGCCCTCCTGTTGGCCCTCCTCGTCCTGACCTCCGGCTGTTCGGGGTTTCTCCCGTGGACCGACTCCGGTTCCGGTGAAGAAACACCGACCGCGACTTCGACCGGTTCGCTGTCACCGCCGCCCGGCGCGAACGGAGAGTGGATAGTCGACGCCGAGCGGTTGGTGTCCGCCCACGAGTCGGCGCTCGAATCGGAGCCCTATCGAATGACCGTTCGTATCCGCCCGAGACAGGACGTCGGGTCGAGAAACTGGATGAACTCGACCCTCACCGCGCACGTAGGAGGTGGCCGCGCGGGAATACGGGAGACGGGTGAGGGAGTGGTAGTGAACAAAATGGGGAACCCGTATCGAGGATACACGTGGAACGATAGCGTAGCATGGTGTCGACTCGCGGACGACACCTGCCGAGTTAATTCCGGGTGGGACTCCAATTTCATCCGACAACGCATCGGATCCGTTGCTCCACGAATGAAAACCATCCTCTCCAGCGCGGACTTCCTCGCGAACGGAACGACGGTTCGCAACGGAACGAAGTTGTACCGATACGAGGCCTCGGGGTCCTCGACGCTGGAGGGCGTCGAGACGCTCTCCGCGACCGCACTCGTCGACGAACGCGGCATCATCCACGACCTATCCGGAACGGTTCAAACGACGGGAACACGCTCCGCGACCGTCGAGTTCGACTATCAGCACGAGTTGGTTTCGAACCCGCCCACGCCCCCGAAGTGGATGGACGACCGTCCGCGATTGACCGTTCAACGGAACGAGAGCGAGGTCACCGTGGAACACCACGGCGGGAAACGTATTCCGGCAGGAACGAATGTGAGGGTGTCCGTTTCGAACGATACCATCTTCGGTTCGGGAACGGTTCAGCTCCCCAAATCGCTCGAAAAGGGTGACGCTGCCCACATCACCGTCACCTCCCTCGAAGACACAGAAGGACATTCCTACCGTATCACTGGAAACGCGACGATCAACCATCCGTCGTCGATCAACCCGGCGATAAACCACACCAAATGGGCGTCGGGTATCGGCCTCCGAACGGAGAGGTGGCGGGTTTCGATTTTGGGTTCCGCGATACGGAACGACAGCAACAGCACCGCATGAGTTCAGCCGGTCTCGACAGACAAACGCCACCCTGATATTCCTCCCACTGCTCGAAGCGAACAGTGTTCAGCCTCAACGTCCCGGTTCCCGGCGACATCGCTCGACTCGCGGAGGAGCTACGCCCCTCCCTCTACGGGTTCGACAAGGTTCGTGACCGACGGACGCTCGTCGTCAAGCGCTTCGGAAACGACGGGGGCTACGACCGACTGGAGATGCGGGTCCGAACCGCGCTCGTCGGAACGCCCGCGTTCGAGGCGAAAGTTTCGGACATCGACTACTTCGAAACGCCGACGCGCGGCGCGGGTCCCGTCGTCTATCTCGGCGTCGAAAGCCCCGGCCTGCAGCGCCTCCACGACGAACTGACCGAGGAGTTCGGGACCATCGAGGGGTTGGAAGGCGAGGATTACGTTCCGCACGTCACGCTGGCGCGCGGCGGGGACGTGGAGACGGCGCGACAACTCGCCCAACGCGATATCGATTCGATTTCGTGGAGCGTCACGGAACTCCACCTCTGGGATGCAAAGTACGAGGAAACCGCCGCCAGACTCTCGCTTCCCGTCTGATTCGCTCTCGGTTCCGTTTTTACTGCGGTTTCGGCGGGTCGCCGTCCCACGCGTCCTTGTCCGTGAAGAAGTTCAGCATGGCGAACTTGAGCTTTTCCGGCGCGATGTCGATGGTCTCCCCGCGTTCCTCGGGGGGGAACGTCTCCCGAACACTGTACTTTCCCATCTCACGGACGCTCTTCTCGGTGTAGCGTTTGTCGAGGAGGATGCGAACGCCGAAGTCCTCGGGCGAGCGAATCACCCGCCCGAGCGCCTGCCGAGTCTTCCGAATCGTCGGAATCTCCACGGCGTACTCCCAGCCCGAATTCCGGCCGGAGCGGTCCGCGAACACCGTATCGTAGGCGTCCTGCACCGCATCCATTCGGTCGTCGAGATGCGGGTACGGGACGCCGACCACGACGACGGTCCGCGCGTCGTCGCCGTCGAAACTGACGCCCTCTGCCAACGTCCCCCACAGCGAGGTGAAGAGCACGCCGTTGCCGTCCGACGTGAACTGCTGGCGGAGTTCCTCGACGGGGGTTCCGGCCTCGTCGAAGTAGAGGGTCGCATCGACGCGGTTCCGAACGAGGTCGCGGTAGCGCTCCGCCTCGGCGTAACTCGGGAAGAAGACGAGCGTGTTCCCGGCGGTGAACCGAACCGCGTCGGTCAACGCCTCGGCGATGGTCTCCTGCGTCTCCGGGTCGCTTCGCTCGCTGGCGAACAACGCCGGGGTCTCGGCCGCGAAAGTGCGACGGTTCTCTTCGGGGAACTGGAGTCCGTAGGCCAGCGTGACGGGTTCCGAGAGCCCCAGCACGTCCGACAGCACGTCGAACGGGCGAAGCGTCGCGCTCATCAGCACCGTCGCGTACACCTCGTCGAACAGGGCCTGCGTCACCTCGCGCGGGATGCAGGTGTACAGTTCCGCTCGTCCGTACACTTGGTCGGTTCCCTCGTCGCGCCGCACCGCGACGACCGGATACTGTCCGAGTTCCGCCCCCTCGTCCATATAGGACTTGACAAACGCCGCGGCCTGCAACGTCTGGCACTCCTTTCGCGTCGTCGCGTCGCCCTCCTTGTAGGCGTCCTCGTACTTCTGGTCGAGTTCCTTGGCGAGCGAGAGCGCGTCGTCCAACTCCGCGTCGATGCCCTTCCCGGAGTACTCCTGCAAGAAGTTCAGCGTCAGGTCGTCGCGTTTGTTCTCGTTCGCGACGGCCACGTCCTGCCAGTTCTCGCCGACCGCTTCGCGCTCGCCGAAGCCGAACGAATCCTCGTAGGTGGCTTTCAGCGCGCGCTGGAATGCGGCGAGGACGTTGAATCCCGCCTCGCTCCGGAAGTCGTCGCTCTCCTGGAGTTCGTCCAGCGCGCTGTCGATGGTGTTCTCGGTCAGCGTGCGCGAGGCGTGGTCGCGGGCCGTCCCCTCGATGTTGTGCGCCTCGTCGAAGATGGTGATGACGTCCTCCGGGTCGCGGCCCAACCACCGGAAGAACTGCTCGCGTATCATCGGGTCGAGGAGGTGGTGATAGTTGCAGACGACCAAATCCACGCCCTCCATTCCGTCCTTCAGCAGTTCGTAGCCGCACATGTGCTGTTGCTCGGCGTACTCGTAGATGTCGTCGGGCGTCCGAACGCCGTCGTAGAGCCACTGATAGAACTCCTCGGTGTTCCCCGTGAGGTTGTTGTAGTAGTACTCACAGACGTTCTTCTCCTTCAGATTCTCCACCTCGTCCTGAATCTGTTCGAGTTCGTCCATCACCGCGCTGCGCGCCTCGGCGGCGTTCGAATCGCCCTCCTGCATATCGGAGAGCAGTTCGCTCTGGCGCTGTTCGAGTTCCCGCTTGTCGCGTTCTTTATCGACGACCTCGTAGGTGTTGTCCCGGAGCACCTGACACTCCTGATAATCCACGTCGATGTGGCACATCGACCCCTTCCCCCGGAAGACGACGGCGCGGAGCGGTTCCTTTCGCGTTATCTCGCGCGCCTCCGTGACGAACTGGCGCATCTGCTGGTGGACGTTGGTCGTGATGACGACCGTCTTGTCCTCCTCGCGCGCGAACTCCAGCGCGGGGACGAGCGACGAGAGCGTCTTGCCCGTCCCGCACGCGCCTTCGAAGAGCACGTCCTGCCCGCGCGTCAATCCGTTGTAGATGCGGTCCATCGCCTCCCGTTGGTTCTCGTAGGGAGAATCGTACGGGAAGAACCGCATGTACTCGTTCGTCGTGGACACGATACGGGATATTCGCGGCTTGGTTCAAAAACCCTTGCCTACGTGAGAGAAACGCGTGTTTTGCACCCGATGCGGACCGGTTTCGAGTGCTGCGATTAGACGACCGATTCCGATGCCGTCTCCTGCACTTCCGGCTCGATGTACACCTTCTTCACGCTGTCGTTGGTCTCGAACAGTTCGTTTTCGATGTCGGTGATGTGTTCGTCGATTTCGCCGGTGTCGAGCGTCGGGTCGAACGCCACGTCGGCGGTGACGATGATGCGGTTGGGGCCGAAGTAGACCGTGCGGAAGTCGATTATCTCGGTGACGCCCTCCCAGCCGTCGAGCTTGGACCGGAGGAGGTCCTCCTCTTCCTTGGGCAGGCTTTCGCCGAGCAAGAGGCGCTTGTTCTCCCACGCGAGCGCGACGGCGAAGCCCATCAGGAGAAGCCCGATGAGGAGCGCCGCGGCGGCGTCGTAAATCGGGTTCCCGGTGATTTGCGACAGCCAGATGCCGAACAGCGCGAACCCGGCACCGCTGACGGAAACCGTGTCCTCGGTGAGCGCCGTCAACGTCGAAACGTCGCTCGTCTTGTGGAACGCCTCGCGGAATCCGCTCCAGTTTCGGCGGTCGATTTCGAGTTTCGTCGCGCGGTACGCCTTGCTGAAGGCGTAGCTCTCGAAGACGATAGCACCGATGAGGACCGCGTAGTTCACGTAGACGGGCGGGAACGTTTGTCCGAGGAAATGGACCGCCTCACCGTTGACCGTCTCGTGGTGGAGCAGGGCTTCGTACCCGTGTTTCGCGCTCTCCCACCCGGCGATGCCGAAGAGGAGGACGCTGACCAGAAAGCTGTAGAAGAACTGTGCCTTGCCGTAGCCGAACGGATGAGCGCGCGTCGGTTTCCGCCCGCCGAACCAGATACCGATGAGGAGGAACACCTGATTCCCGGTGTCGGAGATGGAGTGAAACGTCTCGGAGAGCATGGCCGGACTCTGGGTGAGGACGAAACCGACGAACTTCATCACGGCAATCGCCGCGTTTGCGACGAGGGCGGCAATCACGACGGACTTGCTATTCGCCATTATGCCACTAGCGGCGAGGAGGTGTCAAAGTCCTTACGACGGAGGGCCGAACGGAAGTCCGACGACACCGCGGAACCGACCCGTGAGAATCGAGCGCGACCCGACGTAAGACGGAAAACGAGGGGCTACCAACGTCGGAGCATGATAACCATCGTTTCGGACACCCACAGCACGACCGGTCACGAGCTTTCGGGACGAACGCTCGACGCCGTGCGAAACGCCGAACTCGTCGTCCACGCGGGGGACTTTACGACCGCGGCGGCGCTCGACGCGTTCGAAGCGGAAAGCTCGCGGTTGGTGGCGGTTCGCGGCAACAACGCGACCGAAGCGGTCGCCGACCGGCTTCCGGAGGTGCGCACGTTCGAGGAAAACGGGATTCGGTTCGCTCTCACGCACCGGAAACGAGGGGGCAGCACGGCACTGTCCCTGTTCGGCCGGGAGCGAGAGGCGGACGTGGTCGTGTTCGGGCACACGCACCGACACCTCGCCGAGCGCGCTGGCGAGGTGTTGCTGTTGAATCCGGGGAGCTACGCACAGCCGCGGGGGAACCATCCGACACACATCGAACTCGAACCGAGGGAGAAGGGCTTCGCTGGGAGGATTTACAGGCAGGACGGGAAAATCATGGGGGAGATTCCCGTTGGAGGGCTGGAAAGTTGATGGCGTACCAGTGGAGGGCCGAAGCAAGGCGGCTCCATTTCATCCTATGCGGAGGGACATAATGTACCCTTGGTAAGCTCAAAAGAGCGTTTTAGTTATCGATTTCGAACGAAATATACCGCCGCACCGAGGGCGAGAACGAGCGCACCGCCCGCGAAAAACAACGCTCCCGGCGGAATCGTCGCCAGTACATTTCCGGCGGCGTCCGCCGTCGATTCGGTCGAAAACGTCCCCATCTGCCCGCCGCCGGATGCCGTTTCCGCGGCCCTCTTGCCGATTTGTAACAGCCCTTCGGAGACGGCGTACTGAATCGCGGCGCTGACGAGACCGAGCAGGACGGCAACGCCGAGGACGCGGGAGAGCGCGTCTTTCAGTCCGGTCGTCTGCTCTTCCGTGCCCGCGAAGAGGATGAGCGGGCCGTCCGTCGGCGCGTACACTTTCATTTCCCGGCCCTTTTCGGAGTAGATGGTATCGACGGAGGAGATAAGGTCCGCATCTTCCAACTTCTTCAGGTGGTACTGGGCGTTCTGAAGCGAAGTGTCGGCGCGGTCGCTCAGTTCAGAAGCGGTCGCCGGTTGGTCGTGAAGTTCGGAGAGAAGACTGCGTGCGGTTTCGGACGAGAGCGCCCCGAGTAGATCGTCGGCGTCGTCACTGTCCACCCCGAGCACCCGAGGAGTGCCGCCCGAAGGGGGTTCCACGTCGGAACTGGAGGGCAAGAGATCAGCCATAAGTGACCGTATGAAACCGCTCGTCAATCAACTTTGTCACTAGAACGGCGAAACGAATTTGGTTCGTGGACTGATAGACTGGGTATGGAACCACTCGGAATCTTCGAAAACTTCCTCAACGACCCCCTATTCGTCGCGCTTCTCGTCATCATGCTCGGCTTCGTCTTCTTCGTCTATCTGTTCATCCGCCGAACGCTGACGGGGTTTCAGGAAGGAGTGCAGAAGGGGCAGCGATAGCCGACATCGAGATAGTACGCTATTTTGGCGTTGTCGAAACCATTGCTGAGAAACATGACGAGTGAGTAGCGCGGGGTGAAATCGATACCTTGCCGAAGTCACGACGCCGCTGGTTCGTCGAACGTGCTATCGTGCTGGCCCGCCGTGCTGTTTCTCGGTTCTCAAGCCACGCCGTTCACGGCGAGGAGGATATCGCTGTAGCAGAGGGTACTTAATAATCTGTGATTACGAGGACGAGATTACTTAGGGGGGAGACACGAGACGCTCACCAATGGAATTCATCGAAGCGGATTCGGCCGTTTTGTTCGGCTTGATTACGATGGTGACGTGGGGAATCTGGATCGTCTTGGGTAACGCCGCGTCGGAATCCATCGACCCCAGGACTGCAGCCGCCATCTCGTATCTCACAGCGGGACTCCTCGCACTCGGATTCATCCTCGTTTCAGACGCATCCATCGCCATTACCGCGAGAGGAGGGTTGCTTGCTGGCATGGCCGGATTGTTCACCGGAATCGGCCTTATCTCGATGTACTTCGGATTAGCACAAGGGTCAACGACGGTCGTCTCAACTCTCGGTGCCATGTACTTCGTCGTCGCAGCCATCATCGGTATGGTCGCCCTCGGAGACGAGGTTACGATGACCAAATTTGCCGGTATCGCGTTCGCGGTTATTGGTGTCGTCCTGGTCGCTCGATAGATCGCCGCTACACAGTGGTCGGAAAACAGTACTGCACATCGTCGCTTTCGCCCGTTCGTACGGAAGGACGAGGAAGGACGACGTTTCGGATAAGCGCGATTCCGCCGAACGGGGACGACAGGATTCCGAGCAAGAGCTAGTCGGACGTTCGCGTACACTGGCGCCCAAATCGGACGGTAAATCTCTCCTGTCGAGTTAGAGCGCGTCTCGAACCCGCTCTGCGGCGGTTTCGACATCCTCGCGGTCCACGTCCCAGTGGGTGCAGAACCGAACGACGTGCGTTCCGAATTCCGACCCGAGAACGCCGCGTTCTTCGCACGCGTCGAGGAGTTCTCCGGCGGTGAGTCCGGCGTCTTCGGTGTTCACGAGGACGATGTTCGTCTCGGGCGACTGGACGGAGAGGCCGTCCACGTCGGCGAGGAGTTCCGCGAGAACGCGGGCGTTCTCGTGGTCCGCTTCGAGTCGGGACACGTTGTCCAGCGCGAGCAGGCCCGGCCCGGCCAGCACGCCTACCTGTCGCATGCCGCCGCCGAGCAACTTCCGCACGCGTCGTGCGCGAGCGATGAACTCCTCGTCACCGGCGAGAACCGACCCCACCGGCGCACCCAACCCCTTCGAGAGGCAGAACATCACGGAATCGACGTTCTCGGTGATGCGAGACGGCGAGACGTCGAGCGCGACCGCCGCGTTGCACACGCGCGCACCGTCGAGATGGACCGGAAGGCCGAGGTCGTGGGCCGCTTCCGCCGCGGCGTCTATCTTCTCGGGGGCGATGGCGACGCCGCCCTTACTGTTGTGCGTGTTTTCGAGCGTCAACAGCCCGGTTCCGGGTCGGTGAGCGTCCTCCTCGACGTAGCCGTCACGGACCTGTTCCGGCGTCGGAATCCCGCGGTCGCCGCCGTCCAGCGTTCGCACCTGAAGCGCCGAGTGCTGGGCCAGTCCGCCGAGTTCCCACTTGTAGATGTGGCTCTCGCGCTCGACCAGCACCTCCTGTCCGCGCTCGGTGTGGACGCGCGCCGCTATCTGGTTGCCCATCGTCCCGGTCGGAACGTAGAGGGCCGCTTCCATCCCCATCAGCTCCGCGGCGACGGATTCCAGTTCGTTTACGGTCGGGTCCTCGCCGTACACGTCGTCGCCCACGTCGGCGTCGGTGGCCGCGTCCCGCATCGCTTCGCTCGGTTTCGTTACCGTGTCGCTCCGAAGGTCTAGCATGTGCGCTCCTTTCGCACCGGCGGACAAATAGTCGAGGGTAAGAGCAGGGTGCTCCCGGAGAAATTACATCGAAAGTGGTTCCCAGTATCAGCAAAATTTTCCACCATGGACCAACGAATTCGGGACCACGCCGAGACGATAGTTGACCATTCCATCGACGTCGAAGCGGGCGATACTGTCGTCGTTCGCGCACCGACGGTCGCGGACGACCTCGCGGTTGCGCTCTCCGAACTCCTCGGGGAACGCGGTGCGTTTCCGCTCGTCACCGCGGGTCGGCGAGACAGAAAGCGGGCGGCCTTCCTTCGCGCCATCGACCCGGACGACCTCGAAACCCCCGAACACGAGCGGGCGCTCTTCGAGGCCGCGGACGCCATCGTCCACGTTCGAGCGCACGAGAACGCCTCGGACATGAGCGACGTGGACGCCGAAACGCACGCGGCGTACAATCAGGCGTATCAGCCGATACAGCAGGAAATCCTCTCGTCGCGCTGGTGTCTCACGCAGTACCCGTCGCCCGGCAGCGCGCAACTCGCCGAGATGAGCACGGAAGCCTACGAGGAGTTCGTCTACAGCGCGATGAACAAGGATTGGGACGAACAGCGCGAGTTCCAACAGCAGATGGTCGAACTTCTCGACCCGGCCGACGAGGTGCGCATCGTTTCCGGCGACACCACCGACCTCACGATGTCCGTGTCGGGAATGAAGACCATCAACGACGAAGGGAAGAACAACCTTCCGGGCGGGGAAGTGTTCACCGCACCCGTCCCCGATTCGGTCGAGGGTGAAGTGCTCTTCGACAAACCACTCGTCCATCAGGGCAACATCGTGGAGAACGTCTGGCTCGAATTCGAGGACGGCGAGGTCGTCGATTTCAGCGCCGAGAAGAACGAGGAGGTCCTCGCTGGCGTGCTCGACACCGACGAGGGCGCACGGCGACTCGGCGAACTCGGCATCGGCATGAACCGCGACATCGACCGCTTCACCTACAACATGCTCTTCGACGAGAAGATGGGAGACACCGTTCACCTCGCCGTCGGCATGGCCTACGACATCTGTGTTCCCGACGAGCGAGAGCAAAACGAGAGCGCGGTGCACGTGGACATCATCGTCGATATGAGCGAGGACTCGTTCATCGAGGTGGACGGAGAAATCGTCCAGCGCAACGGGACCTTCAAATTCGAAGACGGCTTCGAGGGATAGGTCCGCGAGGGAGCACCGTGACCGAGCGGGAGTTTTTAGTCCAGGTTTTTGCGAGGAGTGGTCGGCGAAGCCGACCCGACGACGTAAAAACGTGGAATGCGGACCTTCAAATTCGAAGACGGCTTCGAGGGATAGGTCCACGAGGGAGCACAGCAAGGGTTTATATACCGTGCCGGGACCAACCCCGGCATGACCTGATCGTCGGCGCGCGAGCGGTCGAGGCGGGTGCGTGGCCGTCCCTCGCGCGAAACCGGTTGTGCCGCCTGTTCGCATTCAGTTCGACAAATCATAGAGACACATTCGGGGAGAACGGGTCGTCGTCTCGACGTTCGCCGCGGATTCGAGTACCTGCGGACGATCCTAGTGCCACGTAGGACAACGCCCAACGACGAGTTAGTATATATTTGTTGTGGCCCCCGGGAGTTAAGTGGGTCCAGTCGAAAACCAACAATCGTGTCAAAAGTAGCCTGTCCAGACTGTCGACGGAACATCGCGTTCCACGAACTGGAAACCAGAACCATTGCTCAGTCCAGTGGCTTCTCGACGAACTACCGCTGTCCGTTCTGCCGGAACGCCATCGAGAACGTCGCTGAGCTGCTGTAACTGTTCTTTGAGACGTTCTATCGAGCAGCAGTGAAGCGACAGTGGACGGTCGATATCGCACATCGTTACTCGTCGTCAGTTCGATAGCGACCAGTCGCAGGAACAGTCACCGAATCCCAACGACACTCACGAACGCGTCAGTCGTTCACATCGAGGTCGTCGAAGTTATCGGCGAGGTCGGAGAGAACGTCCTTCGCGTCCGATTTCGTGTCATCGTCGATATCGTCCACCCGTTCGACGCTATGGGCACCACTGTAGGCGGTTTCGACCGCGTGCTTGTTCAACTGTCCGTCCGGGCCGACGACGGGGAGCGTCAGGTCGGTGTACCGGTCCGGGTCATCGAACCCGGACGAGGAGAGGACGAAGTGGCTCGCGATGTCCGAGAGGTCGTTCGTGTCGAAGTCCTTCTCCTCGGGCGCACTCCAATCGTCGTCGGTCGTTCCGTTGAACGTCGGCTCGTGAACGCTGTACTCCGTCATCAAGCGGTATTCCAACAGGAAGCGGTGTGAACGCTGGGGTTGCTACTGCAGGGGTTTGTTTCCCGCGCACCAGCGGTACCGAGATATTTACCCGACGACGAACAATGCCCGAACGATGGCAGAGGTGAGCGCGGACGAGAACCCGTACGTCGAAGAGCCGGACACCGATTTCGAACCCGTAGCCGAGATGGACGAAGCCGGAGCGAGCGAACAAGCCGAACTGCTCCGGGAGGCGATTCGCCATCACGACTACCGTTACTACGTCGAAAACGACCCGCGAATCGGCGACCGGACGTACGACGCACTCTTCACGCGGCTACAGGAGTTAGAGGAGGCATTCGACGTCCAAACGCCGGACAGTCCCACTCGGCGGGTGGGCGGCGAACCGCTGGACGAACTCGAAAGCGTCGAGCACGTCGCACCCATGCTCTCCATCGATTCGAGCGGCGAAGCCGAGGACGTCCGTGGATTCGACGACCGAATTCACCGGGAAGTCGGGGACGTCGAGTACGTCTGTGATCCGAAGTTCGATGGACTATCACTGGAAGTCGTCTACGAGGACGGGGAGTTCGTTCGCGCCGCCACGCGCGGCGACGGCGAGACGGGCGAAGACGTCACCGAGAACGTGCGTACCATCGCCAGCATTCCCCACCACCTCCGCGGCGACTACCCGGACTATCTCGCGGTTCGCGGAGAGGTGTACCTTCCGCTGGACGCGTTCACCGAATTCAACCGCGAGCGAGTCGAACAGGGAGAAGACCCGTTCGCCAATCCGCGAAACGCGGCCGCGGGGTCGCTTCGACAACTCGATCCGTCGGTGACGGCCGAACGTCCGCTCGACTGTTTCTTCTACGACGTGCTCGCCGCGAGCGAGGAGTTCCCGACTCACTGGTCGGAGTACGAAGCGTTACCCGAGTTCGGTCTGAAGGTGAACGACCGAACCGAACGGGTGGACGACATCGAGGACTGCATCGAATATCGTGACGAGTTGATGGCCGACCGCGCGGACCTGAACTACGAAATCGACGGGACGGTCATCAAGGTGAACGACCGGGAGAAATGCGCGGAACTCGGCACGACCGCGCGCTCGTACCGCTGGGCGTACGCCTACAAGTTCCCGGCTCGCTCGGAGCGAACGAGCATCATGGACGTGACGGTGCAGGTCGGACGAACGGGACGGCTGACCCCCGTCGCACTGCTCGAACCCGTCGATGTCGGCGGCGTCACCGTCTCGCGCGCCAGTCTCCACAACCCAGACGAAATCGCCGAGAAGGACATCAACGTCGGCGACGAGGTGCAGGTGAAACGCGCGGGGGACGTGATTCCCTACGTCTCCGAAGTCGTCGAGAAGCACAGCGAGGGACACTACGAACTGCCGGACCGGTGCCCCGTCTGTGGGAGTCCGGTCGAGCGCGACGGGCCAATTGCCTACTGTACCGGCGGACTCGCCTGTACCGCACAGCTTCGGCAGGCCGTGGCGTACTACGGAAGCGACGACGGGCTCGATATCGACGGGTTGGGCGAGGAGCGGGTGAACCAACTCATCGACGCGGGACTGCTCGAATCCCTGCCCGACCTTTACGAACTCGACGAGAAGGAACTGCTCGAACTGGAAGGGTGGGGCGAGAAGAGCGCCGAGAATCTACTCGCCGAAATCGAGAAGTCGAAACGCCCTTCGCTCGCGGATTTCCTCTCGGCTATCGGAATTCCCCGCGTCGGCACCGAGACGGCCCGTGAGTTGGCGCGGACGTTCGAATCGATGGACGACGTGATGAACGCCGATAGCGACGAACTGGAAGCCGTTCCGGACATCGGGCCGAAGGTCGCCGCAGGGATTCGGGAGTTCTTCGACTCGGAACGGAACCGGTCCGTCGTCGAGCAACTGTTGAAACACGTCGAACCCGAACGGGAGGAGGTGGCAGGCGGCGACGAGCTCGCCGACCTGACGTTCGTGTTCACGGGGTCGCTCTCGGAACCGCGGTCGGACATCTCCGAACTCGTCGAAAATCACGGCGCGAACGCGACGGGGAGCGTCTCCGGCAACACGGATTACCTCGTCGTCGGCGAGAATCCGGGGGAGTCGAAGCCGAACGACGCGGACGAAAACGACGTACCGATACTGTCCGAAGACGAGTTCTGGAACCTGTTGGAAGAGGCGGGTATCGACCGTTAGAGGTCCGCCCGGTCGAAGACGTAGTAGCCGACCGCGACGGGGACGAACAGCCAGAACAGCAGGTAGACGATGACGAAGGCGTCGCTGAAGTATATCGGAATGGGTTTGCCGAGGATGGTGGCGACGGTGCTCTGGAGGTAGCGGTTGAACAGCAAGACCCGTGCATCGAGCTGGCTGGACAGGAGTATCGTATCGACCAACGTCTTGTAGGCCGTCATCGGGTTCAGGAGTCGGATGAACAGAATCGTCGAAATCTGTCCGGCAGTTCCCACACCGGCGTACCGTCCGAGGAGGCTAGCCACCCGTTTGGCCAGCCCGCTCCAGAGCACGAGGAAGACGATGTAGAACGATATCGTCGTGACCATCGCTCGACGGCCGGTTTTCGCGGCCGCCGAGATGCCGACCGCCAAGCCGACGAACACGAGTCCGAGTAGGAGCGTGAGCGAGGCAAAGAGGACGTAGTTGACGAATTTGAACGTGAGAGAGGTCACCAGGAGGATGATAGCGGCGACGACGAACCCGAGAACGGTGGAGATTCCGACGACGCTACTTCGACCGAGGACCTTGCCGAGCACCACGTCGGTCCGCGAGTGGGGCAGGGAAAGCATGAGCTTGAGCGTTCCCGACTCGCGTTCGCCGGTGATGGCGGCGTAGCCGATGACGATGGAGATGAGGGGAATGAGGACGGCGGTCTCCTGTTTCATCAGGTAGAGATACTGGTCCGTACTCTGTCCGGCGGAACCCTGTATCGACCCGTTCTCTATCAAAAAGGCCAGAATCGGTGGGACGGCGAAGAGGACGACGAACAGCGCCGTCAACACCCACAGCCACCGTGACCGAAGGGAGTCGCGGAAATCCTTTCGTGCGACTGATTGCCACGTCATGCCGTCACCCCGCCTCTGGTGTAGGCCACGAAGAGGTCTTCGAGCGAGGCTTCCTCCGTGTCGAAGTCCGCGACAGTTGCACCCGCGTTTTCGAGGGTGGTGATGACCGTCGTCTTGACGTTCCGATCACAATCGACGGTGAGCGTTTCGCCGTCGCGTTCGACGCCCCCCACGCCGTCGATGTCTCGTACCTGCTGGACTGCCGCCGACGGAAGCGAGGTGGTTTCGACCCGAAGGGTCGTGCCGTCGCCGACGTTCGCTCGAAGCCCTTCGATGGAGTCCTCTGCGACGAGTTCGCCATCGCGGAGAATACCCACGCGGTCACAAACGGCTTCGACTTGGCCGAGAATGTGACTGGAGAAGAACACGGTCGCCCCGCGCTCTTGTTCCTCGCGGATGATTTCTCGCATCTCGCGGGCACCCGTGGGGTCCAACCCGGACGAGGGTTCGTCGAGGATGAGCAGGTCCGGCGTGCCCACGAGCGCCATGGCAAGCCCGAGGCGTTGGGCCATCCCCTTCGAATAGCCGCCCGCCTTGCGGTCCGCGGCGTCGAGGATGTCTACCCTGTCGAGAAGTTCCGCCGGGTCGTCGTCGGCGTCCTTCGCTTCGATAGCGAATTCGAGGTGCTGCATGCCGGTCAAGCGGTCGTAGACCGAGAACCCCTCGGGCAACACGCCGGTCCGATTCCGAATTTCGATGCTTTCTGCCTGTGCGTCGTGCCCGAGGACGGTGACGGTGCCGCTCGTCGGACGAATGAAATCGAGAACGAGGTCGATGGTCGTCGATTTCCCCGCACCGTTCGGCCCGAGAAAGCCGAACACCTCCCCCTCTTTCACGTCGAGAGAGAGGTCGTTAACGGCCGTGACGTCACCGTACCGTTTCGTCACGCCGTCGAGTCGAATGGCGGTCATAGTTTCAGCTTTCGGTAACGAACATATAACATTGTTGTTCTGTGTCACACAGTGTCGTTCGGGTCGCGTTTTCGCTTCATTCGAGTCGCTTCGGCGGCGTATCGCTCCTGGTCGTCCTCGTCGGAAACGGGGGAGAGCCGCTCACCATCGACGTCGATTGCGGCGGTCGTCTCGCCGCCGAGTCGTCCCGCCCGTTCCTTCCTGAGGTATCGCTCGCCGTCGGGTGTCGCGTACACCAGCGTCAGTAGGTCGCGGTCGCTGTACGTTCGCTCGACCAACCACACTCGAACGTCGTCCATGACGGGACGTTTGCGAGTCTCGAATTTGTATCTGGCGAGCGAGTTCCCAGCCACAACCTTATTTATCGCAGTGATTGTCCCGGTAAACGATGGAACAGTCCCCGCTGTCACAGGCGTCCGACGACCGCCTGCTCGACATGCTCTTTGCGGGTGAAGAAATAGAGGAGGAAATAGAGTTGGAAGGTGCACGAATCGCGGTGACGAGCCATCGTTTACTCGCGTTCATGCCCGAAGGGGGTGAGAGACGGTTCGACCACGAAGACCGACCGAACGTTCTCGACGCTCGCGCCCAAGCCGCCGGAAAGCCCGACTACCTCTCGTGGAGCGTCAGGAGTTTCGTTTACGGCCTACTTCTCGTTGGCTGCGGCTACCTGCTCAACAGCAGCGGTCTGCTCACGAACCTCGACGGAACGACACCGACCGAGGGAGGCGTTATTCTCGGTCTCCAGCAGATGGTCGGCATGATGGTGAGCGCGTTCACCCTACTCACGAGCGTGTTACTACCGGTCGGCGGGGTGTTGTTGCTCGCCGCCGCCGTCTTCGGCGCCCTCTACGTCACTACTCGGTCGGAGGAACTGATAATCGAACGTGCGGGTCGGGACCCGATTCGCGTACCCGTAAATGGCGACGAGGCGAAAGACGCCGCCCGTCGGATTCGAGCGGCGGTAGGGACAAGTTCAAAGCCGAGCGCCGATTAGTCGAAATCGATGGACGCGGCCACCGTTCGGGAGCGTGCGGGCGAACTACCGCGCGAATCCGGCGTGTATCAGTTTTTGGAAGACGAAACGGTTCGGTACGTCGGGAAGGCCGTCGACCTCCGAGCACGGGTTCGGTCGTACGCGGACCCGCGGAGCGACCGCATCGGACGGATGGTCGAACGCGCCGACGCGCTCGATTTCGCCGTCACGGACACGGAGACGCAGGCGCTCCTGTTGGAAGCGAACCTCATCAAACGCTACCAGCCGCGGTACAACGTCCGCCTGAAGGACGACAAATCCTACCCGCTGGTGCAGGTGACGGGCCACGAATTTCCGCAAATAGAGATCACCCGTGACCCCGACCGCACGGGGGCGACGGTGTTCGGCCCGTTCACGAACAAATCGACGGTCGAAACGGTCGTCAAGGCGCTCCGGGAGACGTACGGCATCCGCGGCTGTTCGGACCACAAGTTCGCCAACCGCGACCGACCGTGCCTCGACCACGACATCGGCCTCTGTACCGCGCCGTGCACGAACGAAATCGGCCGGGAAGCGTACCTCGGCGACGTGGAGAGCGTCGAGCGGTTCCTGGGCGGCGAGGTGGACGTGTTGGCGCGCCCGCTCCGCCGCGAGATGGAGGCCGCCGCCCAGAACCGCGAGTTCGAACGGGCGGCCAACCTCCGGGACCGACTCGAAGCCGTCGAATCGTTCCACGGTGGAGATGCGGGCGCGATTTCGTCACGGACGGACGAGCGAACCGTGGACGTGCTCGGTGCCGCAGTCGAGGGAGAACGGGCGACCGTCGCCCGGTTGCACAGCGAACGCGGCCAACTCGTGGACCGCGACCACCACTCGCTGTCGGTGCCGGACGGCGACGACGCGGCGGCGGTACTGGGCGGGTTCATCCCGCAGTTCTACGCCGAACGCGAGTTGCCCGACGCGCTGTTGCTCTCCGAACGACCG
This sequence comes from Haladaptatus paucihalophilus DX253, assembly GCF_000376445.1. Taxonomy (NCBI): domain Archaea; kingdom Methanobacteriati; phylum Methanobacteriota; class Halobacteria; order Halobacteriales; family Haladaptataceae; genus Haladaptatus; species Haladaptatus paucihalophilus. The sequence continues at coordinate 1,691,959 of NZ_AQXI01000001.1, forward strand.
GACGACGCGGACGTGCTCGACTGGTTGGACGCGGAGGGCGTCGGAACTCGCGTTCCGGGTGCCGGTCGGGAGGCGACGCTCGTGGATTTGGCGCTGAAAAACGCCCGCAGAGGGGCGGGCAACCCGGACGAACTCCGGGCGCTGGCGGACGCGCTCTCCCTCCCGTCCGCCGAGCGAATCGAGGGCTTCGACGTGAGCCACGCGCAGGGGTCGTCGGTGGTCGGGAGCAACGTCGTCCTCGTCGGCGGGTCGCCCGAGAAGCGCGACTACCGTCGGAAGAAGCTGACCGAGAAGAACGACGACTACGCGAACATGCACGACCTCGTTCGCTGGCGGGCGAAACGGGCCGTCGAAGGCCGCGACGAACGACCGGACCCCGACCTGCTCCTCATCGACGGCGGGGAGGGCCAACTCGACGCCGCGCGCGAAGCGCTGACGGACATCGGCTGGGACGTCCCCGCCGTCGGACTCGCCAAAGCCGAGGAAATCGTCGTCACGCCGAACGGCACCTACAACTGGCCGAACGACGCGCCACACCTCCACGTCCTCCAGCGGGTGCGCGACGAGGCGCACCGATTCGCGGTGCAGTACCACCAGACGCTCCGCGACGACGTTTCGACGGCCTTGGACGACGTGTCCGGCGTCGGACCCCAGACGCGTCGAAAACTGTTCCGACGGTTCGGGAGTCTGGACGGGATTCGCGCGGCCTCCGACGCCGAACTCCGGGACGTGGACGGTATCGGTGAAAAAACGGTGACGGCGTTACGACGCCGCTTGTGAGTCGAACGTCGAGAGGGTCGAGCGCTGGCCGTGAGACGTGCGTCGGGCGGAAAAGAGCGTCAGAAGAGACGAGCCTCGACTACTCGCCCGTCCGCTCGAACGCGACTTCGTGCACTTCCAGTTGGTTCTTGTCGGTGAACATCTCCCTCGGCGGTCGGTCGGCGTGCGCCTCGCGGAACGCGTCGGTGTCGGTCCACGCCTCGAAGTCAGCCATCGACTCCCAGTACGTCTGTGCGACGTAGGAATCCGTGTCGGGGCGAGCGGGAGTCAGCAACTCGAACTTGACGAAACCGGGCTGGGACTCCACTTCACCCATACTGTTTCGGAACCGCTCGACGAACTGGTCCGCGTACTCTTCGGCGACGAACAATCTGTTTTCGACGACTATCATGCACCGGATACTGCGCCGGTTCCGGGTTTAACTCTATCTCTCGAAATCGATTTGGTATAATCCAAATCCGATTATATACTTCGATTCGGGACGGACGCGGTGGGAACTGTTATGCGAACTGAACAACTATCGGGTAGTATGGACAATCCCTTCTACACCCTCGGCAAGGCGACGTCGAGGATGAATGCAGGGAAAGCCCTCTTCGCCATCGGTTTCGCCGTCTTCTTCTTTCTCGCCCTCCCGTTTCTCGACACGATGGCGATAGCGGGGCTCCTCCTGCTCGCCCTTGCGATTGCCACGGTGAACAGCGCCGTGGAAATCGTCGGTCCGTACGAAAAGCGCGCGTTGACCGTTTTCGGGGAGTACCGCAAACTGCTCGACCCCGGTATCCATTTCATCCCACCGTTCGTGAGCGCCACGCGGCGATTCGACATGCGAACCCGGGTGTTCGACGTGCCGAAACAGGAAGCGATCACGCAAGACAACTCGCCCGTCATCGCGGATGCCGTCCTCTACGTTCGCGTGATGGACCCCGAGCGGGCGTTTCTCGGCGTTGACAACTACGAACGCGCCGTCGCCAACCTCGGACAGACGACGCTCCGGGCCGTCATCGGCGACATGAAACTCGACGAGACGCTTTCGCGCCGTGACGTCATCAACCGGCGAATCCGCGAGGAGATAGACCCGCCGACGGACGAGTGGGGCATTCGCGTCGAGAGCGTCGAAGTGCAGGAAGTGATGCCGAGCCGCGCCGTCGTCAACGCGATGGAACAGCAGACCAGCGCCGAGCGGAAACGCCGCGCCATGATTCTCGAAGCGCAAGGTGAACGCCGCGGTGCCGTCGAGCGGGCGGAAGGCGAGAAGGCGTCGAACGTTATCCGCGCGCAAGGTGAGAAACAGAGCCAGATTCTGGAAGCGCAAGGGGATGCGGTGTCGATAGTTCTCCGCGCGAAGTCGGCCCAGTCGATGGGCGAACGCGCCATCGTCGAGAAGGGGATGGAGACGCTCCAAACCATCGGCGAGGGAGAATCCACGACGTTCGTCCTGCCGCAGGAACTCTCCTCGCTCGTCGGCCGCTACGGCAAGCACCTCACCGGCAGCGACGTGCGCGACGGCGCGGAGTTCCTCGAATCGAACGAATTCGACCCCGAGACGCGCGAACTACTCGGGTTGGACGACATCGAGGAGACGCTTTCCGAAATCGACACCGAGGCGGTCGAAACCGCGAGTATCGGTGAAAAGGTCGAACCGGAATCGAACTGATTCGACCGAAATTCCCTTCGAAGGGCGTCAGCCGAGGGCGAACACGCGGACGAGGGTGAACACGCCGACGAGGGAGTAGACGACCGTCATCGTCTGCACGGTCCGGTGTTCCGGAACGCGGCTGTTGAGGAACGCACCCGTCTGACCGCCGACAGCGCAGGTCACCCCGGCGACGAGGCCGAACTCGAACGGGACGGTGAAGTCGTGGCCGCTGAACGATTCGGGCGCGTAGCGCAGGAGAAGGAGGTTCGCAACGAGCGCGGACACGATGGTTCCGTGCAGGATGAGCGCGCTCGTCCCCGTGGAGATGCGGATGGACACGTTCTTTCGGACCGTCAACAGGGTCTGTGCGAGTTCGCCGATGGCGATACCGACCAGGCCAGCCATCGCCCCGCCGACGCCCGCGATTGTGCGGTCGAACCGGTCGAACTGGGTGGTGTCCGGTGTTCCACCGTCCGTCCGTATTCGGGACGAATCTCCAAAGAGTCGGCTCGCGTCAACCAAGTCGCCGAGCGATTTTCCGTCCCGATGCGAGAGATAGAGGACGAAAGAGAGCACGAGCAACATCCCGCCGAACAGTACTTTGAGCGCGGTGGACGGGACGAAGTAGGACACCGCTCTGGCGACGATTGCGACCGGCACGCTGACCGCGAGGACGGCTTTGGCGACGGTCCAATCCACCTGTCCGCGGAACCAGTAGGCCGAAACGCTACTCGTGTACCCGAACAGTTCGACGAACAGCGCGAGACCGATAGCACCCTGCAACGCGAGGTCGGGGAACGCCGGAACCAGTTCCGGATAGACGAACAGGAACGCGGGCGTGAACAGTACCGCCGCTTCCATGGCGAACGTGTTGACCGTCGTCGCAATGAGGAAAGTCAATAGGACGAAGAAAGCCAACCCGGTCGGCGAGAATCCTAGCGGAAGCGACATCCTCAGCTAACACCCTCGTTCGGGAACGGCGCGTATCGAACGCGGTTGGTCTCGCCGGAAATATCCGAAAACCGACACGGTGCGGTCGCTCCATGTAATCGTGACATCGTGACTGCTACACGCACAGTTACACTGAAAAAGGTTGATGTTCGGGAAAATATCGAGGAACGATGAGGCAGAATTCCGGATTAGAACTCCCCACGCTCCGGTTCGACGCCGCCGATCTCCGTCTCCACGTCGAACTCCTCGCGCAACTCACGAATCCGGTCGCGGATGTCGGCCGCGAGTTCGAACTCCAGATTGTTGGCGGCCTCCTCCATCCGGTCTTCGAGTCGGGAAATCTGTTCGAGCGCCTCCTCGTCCGTCTCCGGCGAGTTGCGGGTGACGCCGCCGGTGTCGGTCTTGCTTCCCGGCAGGTTCGCCTCGGAAACCGCTTTTTCGATGGTCTGTGGTTCGTAGCCGTGCTCCTCGTTGAACTCCCGTTGAATCCGACGCCGCCGTCCGGTTTCGTCCATCGCGCTCTCCATCGCGTCCGTCACCTCGTCGGCGTAGAGGACCACCTCGCCGTTGACGTTCCGGGCCGCGCGGCCCATCGTCTGGACGAGCGCGGTTTCCGAGCGGAGGAACCCTTGCTGATCGGCGTCGAGGATGGCGACCATCGACACCTCCGGGATGTCCAACCCCTCGCGGAGCAGGTTGATGCCGACGAGCACGTCGAACTCGCCCAACCGGAGTCCGCGAACGAGTTCGTGGCGTTCGAGCGTGTCCGTCTCGTCGTGCATGTACTCGACCGCGACGCCCGCCTCCTCCAGATACTCGGTCAAGTCCTCGGCCATCCGCTTCGTCAGCGTCGTGACGAGGACGCGCTCGTCGCGCTCGATTCGGTCGTCGATGCGCGCCATCAGGTCGTCGATTTGACCGGAGGCGTCGGCGACTTCGACCTTCGGGTCCACGAGGTGCGTCGGGCGAACGATCTGTTCGACGATTTGCTCGCTCTGCTCGCGTTCGTAGTCCGCGGGCGTCGCCGAGATGTAGAGCGTCTTCGCGCTCTTCTCCTCGAACTCCTCGAATGTGAGCGGACGGTTGTCGTAGGCCGTCGGGAGTCGGAAGCCGTTCTCCACGAGCGAATCCTTGCGCGACTTGTCGCCCGCGAACTGCCCCCGAATCTGGGGCACCGTCTGGTGGGATTCGTCGATGACGCAGAGGAAGTCGTCGGGGAAGTAATCGAGAAGCGTGTACGGCGCGTCGCCGACCTCGCGCTCGGTGAAGTACACCGAGTAGTTCTCGATGCCGGAACAGTAGCCCGCCTCCTTCATCATTTCGAGGTCGAACGTGGTCCGCTCCTCGATTCGTTGGGCGGCCACCAAGTCCCCGTTTCGCTCGAAGTAGCGGATTCGGCGCTCCAAATCCTCCTCGATTTCGGCGATTGCCTCCGCCATCGTCTCCTCGGGAATCGAGTAGTGTTCCGCCGGGTGAACGAGTACGGCGGGTTCCTGTGATTTGACTTCTCCTTCGAGCGGGTCTATCTTCACTATTCGGTCGATTTCGTCGCCCCAGAGTTCGACGCGAACCGCGTAGCGCCCGTACATCGGGAAGATTTCGACGGTATCGCCCCGGACGCGGAAGGTACCTTGGGTGAAGTCCATGTCGTTCCGGTCGTAGTTCAAGTCCACGAGACGGGCGAGGAGTTCGTCACGTCCGATTTCCTCGCCGACTTCCAGTCGCAGGCGCATGTCCTCGTAGTTTTGCGGGTCACCCAAGCCGTAAATCGCCGACACGGACGCCACCACGATAACGTCGTCCCGAGTGAGCAGGGAGCGCGTCGCGGAGTGTCGAAGCCGGTCTATCTCCTCGTTGATGGACGCGTCCTTGTCGATGTAGGTGTCCGTCTGCTCGACGTAGGCCTCCGGTTGGTAGTAGTCGTAGTAGGAGACGAAGTACTCCACCGCGTTGTCCGGAAAGAGGTTCCGGAACTCCTCGTACAACTGCGCCGCCAGCGTCTTGTTGTGCGCGATGACGAGCGTCGGTTTCTGGACCTCCTCGATGGTCCACGAAACCGTGTTCGTCTTCCCCGACCCCGTGACGCCGAGCAGGGTCTGTTTCTCCATCCCTTCGTCGAACCCCTCGGCCAACTGCTCGATGGCCTCGGGTTGGTCCCCCGCCGGGTCGAACGGCGCGTCAACTCGAAAGTCGGTTTCGGCGTCCGGGTTGTCCGGTCGAAGCGGGCCGGACTGGGTGTCGCTCATGGTATCTTTCGTAAGGATTCGAGGTACTTGAGAAGGTCGCTTGCATGATACCCGACGGTTCTACGACAGTCGAAACACACCGAAAAAAGAACCAATCGGCCGATGTCTCAGTCGTCCAACCGCGCCAACACGGCTTCGGGGTCGTATCGCAGCGACAGCGACCGCGACCGTCCGCGACCATCGACGTTGGTGTAGGTGGCGTCGATGATGCCGAGTTGGTCCACCTTGTTGATGATTTCGGAATATCGGGTGTAACCCAAGTCGGTCTCCTCGTGGAAGACGTCGTACACCTCGCCCGCCTGCTCGCCGTCGTGTTCGGCGATGACGCGGACGAGCGCGACCTCGTTTTCGCTCAAGGCGTGCAGGCTATGGGAGAGGTGGACGAACTTGGATTTCTCGTAGGCGTCCTCCACGTCCTGCAGGCTCACGGTTCGGCTGGCGCGCATCTCGGCGTTCAGGCCCGCGCGCCGGAGGAGGTCGATGCCGACGCGAAGGTCGCCGCTCTCGGCGGTGAGTTCGGCGACGCGCTCCAGCACGTCCGGGCCGATGACGCCCTCGTGGAAGCCGCGCTTGACGCGCTCGCCGAGGATATCGACGATCTCCTGTCGGTCGTAGACCGGGAAGTACACGTCCTCGGGTCGAAAGACGCTCTGGACGCGGGTATCGAGTTCCTCGATGACGTCGAGGTTGAGGTCGGAGGAGACGACGATGACGCCGATTTTCGCCCCGCTGTGGGCCTCGTGAGCGCGGAGGAGCGAATAGAGCGTATCGGAGGCTTCCCCCTCGTAGAACAGGTAGTTCACATCGTCCAGCGCGACGACGAGCACCTCGTCCTCCTCGACCAGTTTGTCCGTGATTTGGCGGAACAGCTTCTTGAACGAGATACCGCTGGACGGCGGTTCGTAATCGAATATCCCCTCGAAGATGCGCGAGAAAATGGCGTACCGCGTCGAATCCACCTGACAGTTGACGCGAACCGTCCGAACGTCGGTTTGGGCCGACAGTTCGTCGAACAGTTTCTGTACGGAAGTCGTCTTGCCAGTCCCCGGCGGTCCGCGCGCCATGACGTTGAGTGGGCGCGACCCGCGAACTGCTGGCCGAAGCGCGTATTGAAGGCTCTGTGTCTGGGATTCGCGGTGTTTGAACGTCTCCGGAACGTAGTCGATTTCGAAGACGTGCTCCTCGCGGAACACCGACTCGTCCCACGACAACATCCCCTCCTCGGGGTCGTCTGCCATCACTTTCACCACGCTCGCGTAGCTACTTAATCCTTCGCCAGAGACAAAAGAGCCGATGAACGGTCGTTTGAGCGACTAGCTTTGCTCTATCGCGCCTTGGACGTCGTTTCGGTCCATCGACATACCGTGCTTTTCTCGAGCGTGTTCCTGCACCATATCGACGATTTCTTGCTCGTCGTCGGCTCGTACCATAAAGTCACAATCCTGTTGCGTACATTCGAACTGGTGTGCCATATTATATCTCTCCTCCCCCCGACGGGGCACAAACGGGAACGACAGCCTCGTAGGTAACAGTTCTGGCTGTCGGGCTACTCGAACTTCGCCAGCAGTCGGTCGTAAAACCCGTTTTCTCCCCCGTCGGCCAGTTTCTCCACGATGAGTTCGGGCGTCGAACGAGCGAGGTGGTCTTTCACCGGGGAGCGTTCGACCACGAGTTCGCCGTCGACCAGTCCTTTGGCTTCGATGCCATCGACCGCCACGTCGTACCGCGCCACGTCCCGAATCTCGTCGGCGAGGTGGGAGACGAAGACGCCGGTCACGTCGCGCTCGCCCAACTCCTCCAGAATCCCCGCGATGATTTTCGCGCTCGCGCCGGGTTCGGTGATGCTTTCGAGTTCGTCCACGAGCACGAGGCGGCCCGCCTGCCCGTCGGCGAGGGCCGCGAACTCCCGGAGCGTGCTCTCGAACGCCCCCGCGTCGAGAGTTCCCTGCGTCTTGCCGTGGTAGTGCAGTTCCTCGAACCGTCGCAAGCGAACCGAGTCCGCCGGAACCGGCAGGCCCATGTGGGCGAGGATGACGACGAGCGCCACGAGGTCGAGCGTCGACGTCTTCCCGCCGCTGTTGACTCCCGAGAGGAGGGCCACGCCCGAGACGCCGTAATCGACCGGTTCGACGGCGGCGAACTCCACGTCGAGCAACGGGGAGCGCCCGGCCGCGATGTCGAAGCCGTCGCCGTCGAAGTCGGGCATGACGCACTCGAAGTCGCTGGCGAACCGGGCGACGGCGAGTTCCACGTCCAGTTCGAGCGCGGCGCGAACGAGTTCTTCCGCCGCCTCGCGCTCGTCCGCGAGTTCGCGGGCGAGTTCGCGCTTGTGTCGCGCCGCCCGCCGCGACTTTTCGGCTTCCAGTTGTTCTCGGAGCCGCGAAATCACGCTCTCGTCGTGCTCCACGGGAAACGTCGGGTCCTCCGGGAACGCCTGCCGCGCGAGTTCGGTTTCACCTGCGTCCAGCGCCAGCGTCTCGACCAAATGCTCGCGGGCGGCCTCGACGGCGGCGTCGTACTCGTCGCCCAACTCGCGCGAAAGGAGCGAATCGACGCCCGCACCGCGCTCGACCAGCGAGAGCAGGTCGGAGCCTTCGATGGTCACGTCCCGCTCCCGAATCGCCTCCCGAAGTCGGTCGTTGGCGACGTTTTCGGCCATCGAGACGGCGGCGTCCAAGTCGGCGATGGCGTCCGTCAACCGAGCGAGTTCGTCGTCGCCCGTCACCCCGCCATCCGCGGTGACGCGGGCGAGTGCGGACTCCAATCCGTCGATGTCGAGCAGCGCGTCCATCCCCGCGACGCGGTGGACTTCGGCGGCGGCGAGCAGGGTGTCCCGATTCGCGGCGAAGAAGGCGAGCGGACGCTCGGGGACGAGTTCCGCAGGGGTTTCCAGCGCACCCGGTTCGACGCGAACGTCACCGTCGATGGTGACGCCCGCGAACGCCTCGTCCAGCGCGACGACGGTGGAGTACCCGCGCGCGAGTTCCGCCAGTTCCCGCGTGTCCTCCACGACTTCGACCGGCAGTTCGGGAATCACCTCGCGCGCTTTCGCGTACCGCTCGGCGTCGGTCGTCGCCAGACAGCGGTCGGTGACCCGAACGCCTTGCGGGGCCGAGAGCGGTTCGACGTCGGCCAACGCCGCCCGAACGTCCGCCGTCGGCGTTCGTTCCATCGACGCGCGCGTGAACGCCTGTACCTCTTCGATTCTGGATGCGGCGGAACTGGGATACAGCGTTTCGAGACGCTTTTTCGCGTACGTCGTGACGGCCCGCGCTTTCACGAGCGAGAGGGCGTCTCGGTACAACTCCCGCGCCCTGTCGGTGGCGAGAAAGCCGCCGTCGTCGTCGTGTCGAATCCTGATGGCACCGCGCGCGATGGCAGCGGCCCGCCCTTCCGTGATTCCCGGCGCTCGCGCCAACGTGGCGACATCGCCGGTTTCCAACGCTCGCTCGGCGTCGTCGAGTTCCGCGAGCGCGTCCGCGGTCTTCGCACCGACGCCGGGTACCGCCTCAAGGTCCATTCGCTCCGTGATATTGCGTCATACATAAAAAACGTTCCCGACGTGCATCGGTGAAAAGACGGTTCCGCACCCGAAGTGGAGCGTCGAAATCGAATCGAACTGCGACGACACGGACGCGTGACGAGGCGCTTTTGCCCGTTCGCAACAATCACGAGGTATGCCAACCGTCGAGGAGAAACTGGCCGCCGCGAAGGCAGACCTCGCGGAGCGCGACGGCGTGCTCGTCGCGTTCAGCGGTGGGGTCGATTCGAGCGTCGTCGCCGCTATCGCCCACGATGCGCTGGGGGACGATGCCGTCGCATGCACCGCGAAGAGCGAAACCCTACCCGAGGCCGAACTCGGGGACGCGAATCGTGTCGCCGACGAAATCGGAATCCGCCACGTCGTCGCCGAGTTCAGCGAGTTGGACGACCCGAACTTCGTCGAGAACGGCGACGACCGCTGTTATCACTGCCGGACGATGCGCCTCGGTGCGATGTTCGACAAGGCGGCCGAACTCGACATCGATATCGTCTGCGACGGGACGAACGCCGACGACGTATCCGCAGGGCACCGCCCCGGTCTCCGCGCCGTCGAGGAGTTGGACGCCTACTCGCCGCTCCTCCAACACGACATCTCGAAGGCCGAGGTCAGGGAAATCGCGGAAGCGTACGACCTCTCCGTCGCCGACAAACCCGCGATGGCATGTCTCTCCTCGCGCATCCCGACCGGTTTGGAAGTGACCGAGGAACGCCTCTCCCGAATCGAACGCGCCGAAACGGTACTCCGCCAGTGGGGGTTCACCCAGTTCCGCGTCCGCGACCACGACGGACTGGCGCGCATCGAAATCGGCGAGGACGAACTGTCGCGGGCGCTGGACGAGGAGTTCGTTCGCGCCGCACGGGACCACCTGACGGACCTCGGATTCGAACACGTCACGCTCGACCTGCACGGCTATCGAACCGGGAGTGTAAGTCCGGAAGGCGATGCGCGCGAGTCGATAGACGAGCGGGCATCGAACGGCGAGCGGGGAGGGACGACCCGCGAGCAAGCCGACGGCGATGCGAGCGAGTCGGGACCGCAAGGCGAACCGCTGGTCGAAGACGTGTTCAGCACGGAGTATCCGACCGGTGGTCAGTAGAAAGCAGCGTCGGGCGTTCGCACCCGAAGGGTGGCAGTCTGCTGGCACGCGAACTGCGGTCTGTAGCTGCTGGCACGCGAGCTAAGGGTAGGCACGAACGCTACCGCTCCGTTGGAGATAAACTCCCTTAGTTATAACCCGGTTACGAACGTCGAAAGGTGCCATTGCGTGATTCCGAATATCCGAGGAGGACGGGAGAACGGTTCAAAACCGTCACTTGCCCGTCCACTTCAGGAGGAGCAAGGTGCCTTCGAACAGGCCGACCATCGTGATGGCGACGAGGAACGGAGCCATCCCGGTCGGGTCGGGGCTGAACAGGAACGCGAACCCGGCGAACGCACCCCAGAAGTACAGCCGTCGGTTGGCCATCCACTGGCGCGTCGTCAGGCCCATCATGATGGCGAGCATGATGAGGAGCGGAATCTGGAAGACGACGGCCAACACGCCCATCATCATCAGAATGAGGTTGAACGTCTTCGTCAGACCGAACGCGACGGCGACGTTCGCGCTCTGTGTGTACGACAGGAAGTAAGTGAAGATGGCGGGGAGGATGAGGAAGTACGCGAAGCTGACGCCCACGAACGCGAGGACGAGGCTCGTCGGCACCGCCGCGAGGTAGTATCGACGCTCGTGCGGGTAGAGACCGGGGCGCATGAAGAGGTACGTCTCGTACACCATGACGGGGAGGGCGATAATGAGACCCGCGAGGCTGGCGACCTTGAGTTTCGTCATCACGAGTGCCAGCGGCGCGTAGAGCCGTGGTCGGGTTTCGGGACCGACCGGCAGAATTTGATTCCAGAGGAAGTTGATGACGTGATCCGCGAACGGGAGGGTGATGAGACTCACGACGCCAGCGATGACGAGGACGATGGCGAGCCGTTTTATCATCTCCTCTACGTGGTCGGCGAGCGGCATCTCCTCGTCGTCCATCGGCTGGCTCGGCCGCTCGACTGCTGGCTCCGGGTCCTCGGGCGCGTACAGGTTCTCGTCCGGCGGCTCCGGCGCTTCTTCCGACGCCGGGACCTTCGATATATTACTGCCTGCCGTCGCCTCCGATTCTTCGCCCATTCACCCGGGGATAAGCAGCCGAGTTATTATAGGCTTTCTTCATCTTGCGAGACGGGAAGATTGATAACTGGCAGGGGGTTACCATTCCCAAGCAATGTCTACCTCGGGGAACAGTCTCATCGACGAGGATACCGCCAACACCGTCGCTTCCGGACGTGAAACCATCGGAGCGATGCTTTCGACGGCACAGACACACCTTCAGAAAGTCTTCATCGTATTCGTTCTCGGCTTCATCGGCATGTTCTACGCCATGTCGATGGTGGTGTGGCCGTTCCTGCGCGACGTGACGACCTCCGGGATGTCACAGACAGTGATGAAACACGTCGAAATCGTCGCGGTGACGCCGTTCGACGTCATTCTCCTCCAAGCGAAAATAGCGATGTTCTCCGGTATTATTCTCGCTATCCCCGTTTTGCTCTATCTCGGCCGTGATTCGATTCGGCAACGCGAATGGTATCCCGAGTTCTCCATCTCCTATTGGAAGATAATCCCGCTGGTCGGCCTCGCGGCGGCCCTGTTCATCGGCGGACTGGCCTACGGGTACTCCGTCTATCTCCCGCTGATGTTCCAGTTCCTCGCCAAGAACGCGGTGCAGGCGAACCTGAGCCCGAAGTACGGTATCGTGCAGTGGACCGAGTTCGTCCTCATTATCTCGCTTTCGTTCGGTCTGGCCGCGGAACTGCCGCTCATCATGAGCGGCCTCAGCTACTCGGGCATCGTCAAATACGAGACGTTCCGCGACAAGTGGCGCTACGCAATCCTCACCATCTTCGTCTTCGGCGCGGTAGCGTCCCCGCCGGACCCGTTCACGCAGGTCATGTGGGCGATTCCGCTCGTCATCCTCTACGGATTCAGTCTCTATCTGTCGAAAATCCTCGTCACCATCAAGCGCGGGAGCAGCAAGGTGAGCATCAGAAAATCGGTGGCGGAGCGGTGGAACTACCTCCTCGGTATCGCACTCATCGCCGGTGGCGCGACGTACCTCTTCTTCAGCCGAGCCGGGGTCAGCTACGTGAACAGCCAACTGCTCCCGGCACTTCCGGCCGGGTTCCGACCCGCGGCGTTCTCCCCCATCGAGGAGGCGCTGGGCATGCCGCGCGGAACGGCCATCCTCCTCGTCGCCGGAGCGGTCGGGCTGGTCGCCCTCGTCGTCGCCGCTCTCTACTACCTGTTCGTCTCGCTCGAAGCGAACGCCGCAGTCGGCCAGCAGCGCGGTGGCGCACCGGCCGCGATCGACATCGAACAGCTCGACGCCGCCGGGGTTCGGGCCGCTCCGCCCGAAGTGTTCACCGAGATGGACGAGGGCGAATCGCTCGACTACGCCCGCGCCGCGATGGAGGCCGACCAACCCGAGAAGGCGCAGGCCATCTTCGACCGTTTCGACGAAGCGAACGCCGAAGAGGAAGAAGAAGAGGAAGCCGCGGAATCGGACCCGGAGGTCCGCGAGGCCGAGGGCGCACCGCTCGCCGAGGACGTCGCCCAGCAACCGAGCCAAGAGGCCCGAGAAGAGGGCAACGTCCTCCAGCGCACCGCCGCGGGCGTGACGAACGCGTTCACGGAAGACGAGACGACCGAGGACGACATCGGCGGCTACTACTACGACTTCGCGTTCATCCTCCAGAGTCTCACGTCGAAGTTCTTCCGCATCGTCGGCGTGTTCATGCTCGTGCTCGCCAGCGTGTTCGTCTACCTGTACCAGGGCGGCATCGGCGACATCAACAGCGACTTCACGAGCCGTGTGCCACAGTCGATACTGGCGAACGGTCAACAGCTCAACGTCGTCACCCTGCACCCGGTCGAGGCGCTCATCTTCGAGGTGAAGATAAGCACCCTGCTCGCCGCCGTGTCGGTGCTCCCGATGGTGCTCTACTACAGTTGGCCCGCGATGAAGGAGCGCAAACTCGTCAGGGGCAACCGCAACGTGTTCTTCCTGTGGGGCGGCACGCTGTTCGTCGGACTCATCGTCGGGAGCTACGTCGGCTACACCATCGTCGCCCCGAACATCATCTCGTGGCTCGTCACCGACGCCCACAACGCCGACATGCTCATCTACTACCGAGTGAAGGCGTTCTTCTGGCTCGTGTTCCTCACCACGGTCGGCATCGGGTTGCTCGCCGACGTACCGGTGACGATGTTCCTGTTCCACTGGGCCGGAATCGTCCCGTTCGAGTCGATGTTCGAATACTGGCGCGGCGTCGTCATCGGTGTCTTCGCCGTCGCCGCACTGGTGACCCCCGACAGCCTCTACACGATGTTCCTCGTCGCCATCCCCGTCTCCGTCGCGTACATCTTCGGACTGAGCGTCCTCTGGATAGGGACGCTCGGCGGACGACGCGCCTGACGCTGGGCTTAAGTATTCCTCCCGGAATATCCTGGTATGACCAAGATAAGCGTCGAAGTGCCCGACGAACTCCTCTCGGATTTGGACGACCACGTGGGCGACGACGGGAAGTTCGTCAACAGGAGCGAGGCGATTCGCGCTTCGATTCGAAAGATGCTGGACATTCTGGACGAGATCGACGAACGCCACGGGAGACTTGAAGATGACTGAGCGGCGGGACGCTCACTCGGTACTGGCCACCGGGCAACTCGGCCTCACCGCGCTGTTCGTGACGGCGCTCGTGACGGCACAGCTCACGGCGGCGAAGGTGCTCCAGTTCACCATTCCGCTCACCCTGCCGATTACGGGCGACGCGCTCGTCCTTCCGGGGGCGGCGCTGGCCTACGCGCTGACCTTCTTCGCCTCCGACTGCTACGCCGAGGTGTACGGACGAAAGGCGGCCCAGCGACTGGTCAACGTCGCCTTCGTCATGATATTCGCCATGCTGGTGCTCGTCTGGTCCACCATCGAAGCGCCCGCCGCGCAGAACAGCGTGGACCCCGCCAAGTTCCGCACCGTCCTCAGCGCGAGCACGAACATCGTCGTCGGAAGCCTCTGTGCCTACGTCGTCAGTCAGAACTGGGACGTCATCGTCTTCCACCGAATCCGCGACCTCACCGACGGCGACCACCTCTGGGCTCGCAACATCGGGTCCACGGCGAGCAGTCAGGCAATCGATACCGTCATCTTCGTCGGCGTCGCGTTCTACGCGCTCCCGCGCTTCGCCGGTATCGGGCCGATACTCCCGGAGAACGTCATCCTCTCGCTCATCGTCGGCCAGTACGTCTTCAAACTGTTCGTCGCGCTGCTCGACACGCCGTTCGTCTACGCCGTCGTCGGGTTTCTCCGGTCGCAAACGTCCGCAAGTAGGGTGCCGAGTTCGGCCGACTGAACGCGGACTTCAGTCTCGGTCCAATCGCTGTGCGAAGCCGAACTTCGGTTTCACGTCATCGACGCGGATTTCGACCGTCTCTCCCTCCTCGGTGTTCGGAACGAACAACGTGTACTCCTCGACTTTCGCCACGCCGTCGCCTTCGCTCCCCACGCCTTCGATGGTCACTTCGAGGGTGTCGCCGGGTCTGACGGGCGCGGTGAGGCGTTTCCGGGCGACGAGGTAGACCTCGGAGGACTCGTCGCGCGAGGCGTCGGGACTCATGGTTCGAACGTACTCGAACTCGGGTTCCATGTCCTCGCGCAGGTCGTCCAAGTCCGGGCCTTGGAACACCTTGACCACGAAGTCGCCGCCGGAATCGAGGAGTTCGAGCGCCGTCTCGAACGCCTGTCGGGCGAGGTACACCGAGCGAGCGTGGTCGAGGCTGTACTCGCCGGTCATGTTCGGTGCCATGTCCGAGAGAACGACGTCGGCGGACCCGGCGACGTCGATGACCTCCTCTTGGGTTTCCTCCTCGGTCATGTCGCCGCGGATGGTTTCCACGCCGTCGATGTCCTTGATTCGCTGCAGGTCGACCCCGATGACGGTGCCGGTGTCGCCGACTTCCTCGGCGGCGACTTGGAGCCAACCGCCGGGGGCCGCCCCGAGGTCCACGACCGTCTCGCCCTCGTGGAGGAGGTGTGCGGATTCGTCCAACTGCTTGAGTTTGTAGGCCGCCCGCGAGCGGTAGCCTTGCTGCTTGGATTTGTTGTAGTAGTGGTCTTTACGGGCCATTCGTTGTGAGACGGTTGTCTACGCGGATGTTTACGCCCTTCGTTCGTCGCCCCGCCGCTGGCCGTTACGACCAAAATGAATGATTCGCCGACGGGAAACTACCCGTCTCGATACTCACATTCGGCCTGATGCCGAATGAGATCCGATTTGTTCTTGCCACCGACGAAGACCTTCTTCTTACAGTAATTACAGACTCCCCATCGAGGGTCGTCTTCGTCGAGCGTGTATTCTTCCGGCCGCCACTCCTGCGACATATACGTTCAGAATACCTTCTAGCGTAAAACGTTTATCAAAAATCTTTATATTATCTACTGTAATAATAGGGAGACTGCGGTGAGTTAAACTCTGGCCGCTCCCGGTTCCTATCCGATGTCCGTTGTTTCTGCACGGCACCTCGCGCGCGCGAACGGGTGACTTTTTATGCCACCCTTTCATAGGAATCACCAACATGTTCAAGGCTATCGTGAGCGCGGATACGCTCCGGACGACGATCGATTCCGTGGGCGTTCTGGTGGATGAATGCAAGATCCACCTCGAGGAGGATGGCCTCACCATCAAGGCAGTGGACCCGGCCAACGTCGGAATGGTGGACCTCCAACTCGATTCCGAAGCATTCGAATCCTACGAGGCTGACGGGGGCGTCCTCGGCGTCAACCTCGACCGTCTCGAAAGCATCGCTGGCATGGCCAGCTCCGACCAACTCATCGAGATGGAGTTGGACGAAGAGACGCGCAAACTCCACATCAAGATCGACGGACTCGAATACACCCTCGCGCTCATCGACCCCGATTCCATCCGCCAAGAACCCGACATCCCGGACCTCGACCTCTCGGCGACCATCGTCGTCGAAGGGTCCGACATCGACCGCGCGGTCAAAGCCGCCGACATGGTTTCCGACCACATCGCCCTCGGCGTGAACGAGGACGACGAGATATTCTACGTCGAAGCCGAAGGCGACACCGACAACGTCGACCTGAAACTCGACCGCGACGACCTCATCGACCTCACGACCGGTCCCGCCCACTCCCTGTTCAGCCTCGACTATCTCAAAGACATGAACAAGGCGATCCCGAACGACGGCGAAGTGTCCATCGACCTCGGCGAGGAGTTCCCCGTCAAGCTTCACTTCGAAATCGCGGAAGGCATGGGTGACGTGACCTACATGCTCGCGCCGCGTATCCAGAGCGACTGAGGAAAAACGACTCGATTCGATTTTCGCTTCTACAGGTTCCGGTCGATGACCGCCTTCGCCGACTGGGCCTTCTCTTTCCACCCGTACCCGGCCTCGTAGACGTGACGCTTGGTTTCGACCAGTTCCTCCGGCGTGGACTCCTCGAACCCGCCGCGTCCCCACGTTCCGCTCTTGTGGAGCCACTCGACGACGTTCTCGCGCGTCTCGGGCCACGACAGGCCGACCATCTCGTACCACGCGATCATGGCGAAGACGGCGTTGTCGTGACAGCCCGGAACGCTTCCCTTCTCGTAAATCGTCCGCATCGGCTCGAAGCTCGGCTCCGAGACGGTCTCCCGGAACTCGTCGGCGGTGAGGAGGCGTAAGGTTCCGTCGCTCTCCACGACCCGCTTTTCGTGACGAAGGCGGTCGAGCGCCGCCACGTGCGTGGCGTTCCAACGGCCGTGAACCGCGTCGCGGAGTTCCTCCTCCGTCACCGAATCGGCCGAGAGCACCGCGATGATGTCGGTATACGCTTTCTCGATGTCCGTCCACGGCTCCCCGTCGAACCGGCAGTCCGGGCCGTGGAGGTTCGTCGTCGTTCGACAGTCGGGGCACGGATAGGCGAAGCGTGGCACGAACCCCGCTTCTCACGCCCCGGTAATAGGTGATTGGATTCGACCGAACCGGGGAAACGCGGGATTTCCGCGGGGGTCGAGTCGGGGAAATCTCGCGTTACCGCGCGACCGTCGCGTTTATCGGGCACCGCTCGAAAAGGCGATTAATGAATTCGCTCCATGCCCGATACCCGTTTCTCGCGTCCGCTCGCGAGGCGGTTCGGGACGCGAACCTCGACCTCGCGGCAGTCATCGCGGGGGAGGGCGACCGCCACCCGGCAGTCGAGCGCGGCGTGGAGCGCGTGCGACGGGCGCTCCTCGACGGGACCGTGCGCGCGCCGGACGACGGGCGACGCTGGTCGACGTCGGCGGAGGTGCTTTCGTACCCCATCGCCCGGATGTTGGTGTCGCTCCTCGACGCGCCGGGAGCGGTCGAGAAGTACGCCAACGCCGAGGCGACGACGGCCTACGAGCGGTTCACCGCCGACTTCGAGACGCCGGATGATGGACTGAAAAGCACGCGGGGCACGTCGCTCACGCTCGAAACGTTTCTCGCCGATTTCGACCTCGACGACGACGTAGTGACCCGTCGTGACGGGTTCGGCGTGGCCGTCTCGACCTACATCTCGCTCGCCCGGGAGTTCGGCGACGAGTGGCGACTCGTTACGCGTCAACTCGACGATGGCGTCGTGGTCGTCTCGCAGGCGGAGCTACACGAACTGCTTCGGACGGCGGTCGAAATACGCATCGCCGACGACCTTCCCCTTCCCGTCCCCGACGAAATCGGCGTGGCGCTCGCCGACGAACTGTCGGAACTGGAGTCGTCGTTCACCGACGCCGATTTCTCCCACGACATCGACACGCTCGCCCCGGAACTGTTCCCGCCGTGTATGTCGGCACTGCTCGCACGCGCTCGTGACGCGGAGTCGCTTCCCGCACACTCCGAGTTCACGCTCGTCTCGTTTCTCACGAGCATCGGACTCGACGCGGACGAAATCCTCTCGCTCTGTGAAGTTCGGTCGTCGGGACGCGCAGACCGGTTACGCGCCCGAATAGAACGGCTTCGGGACGAACGGACGACGCAGTTCGCGCCGCCGAGTTGCGCGACGCTCCAAGCGTACGGGGACTGTGTGAACAAGGACGAACGATGTGAGACGGTGACGCATCCGCTCGTGTATTACGAGGATGCGCTGGACGAAAGCGGTACCGTGACCGATTGGCGCGACCGTTAGTGTTGGTTGGCCAGCCAGAAACCGACGCCCGTCATGACGAGAACGAAGAGCGTGATGACGCCGACCATTTCGAGCGCACCCGCTCCCGTGATGCCGCCGGCCTCGAACTGCGAGCCGACGATAAACATCGCTACGATAAAGAAGCCAACTGACACGACGGAGACGACGATGTCGCGGAGCGTATCGCCCTCGATATCCATGTTCTGGATTTCCGGGGGTTACATCAAAAGTTCTCCGTTTCGAAGTCGGTGTCGGGAATCGTCGTTATTTCGTGACACCACGCGGTGCGAACGGGAGAACGCGTTCGATACTTGCGCTGACAGGTGAAAGCCTTAGGGTCGTTCGGCACGTACGATAATACGTCGAAACCACCGCTGTGTGGTCGGAACGCGCCGATTTTCGTCGTCAGGTTTCACGTCGGAGGAAGCACCCATGATAGACACAGCCGCTTCCGGAAAAGTATCGCTGACGCCGCTGGCCGAGACCGAGGAGACCGATCCGCGGTCCCAACGCGCCAGAGCGGAGCGCATGTCCGTCACGCCGCTCGGTGGCGGACTGTACGAAGTCGAAAGCCAGAGCGACAACACGTACTTCGTGGACCTGCTCGGGAGTCGCTGCACCTGCCCCGACCACATGATGCGGGGCGTCCGGTGCAAACACATCCGCCGGGTCGCAATCGAGATCAACGAAGGTCGCGTCCCGCCGCCGGGAAAAGAGGCGGTCGAGTGCGCGAGATGCGAGTCGGTCGTCTTCGTGGACGAGAAGACGGCGGCCGCCGGGCCGCACTTCTGCGACCGCTGCCGACTGGAACCCGGGGAACCCGTAGTCGACCGCGCGACCGGCGACCTGTTGGTCGTCGTCGCCATGACCGACTACCGGGCCAACCAAGTCGAGGTTCCGGGCCGCGACTGCACCGTCGCGGAGTACCCGACGAACGAGGGCTACCCGGCGGACGACCCGGTGGTCGAAGTGCTCTACCCGATTCCGTCGGGGCTTCGCCCCGAACAGGTCGAGCCGCGTCACGTGCGGCGCTACTCGTTCCCGCGTTCGCGGCTCCAACGCCCCGGGCGTCCGGGAAACCAGTCGGAACTGTCCGACTTCCCGGAACCGAAGTAGTTGAACCGGTTTTTCGGTTTTTCACCCCCGACCGCGGAGCGACGGCTACTCCAAAATCTCCGTCGCCTCGTCCACCGAGAGGACCCCCTGTTCGACCGCGTGGAGAACGTCCGAGACGCTGTGTTTCGACGCCTCGTCCTCGTCGTCTTTCCACAACTCGTCCATCGTTTCACCCTCGTCCAGCGCGGTCTCCTTCTTGACCCGGTAGTTCCCGCCCTTCGTCTGGTGGACGTCCGCCGGGTGGAAGAAGTACCAGTCCTCCCGGTCGAAGCGGACGCCGATTTTCGGCTTTGCACCGAAGTTCTGTGAGAAGTACACCAGCGCTTCGACCTCCTCGCCCGTCAGATAGATGGGGTCGCCCGCGCTCGATTTCGCCTCGATGGCGTAGAACGCGTTCCCGTTTCCGGCCAGCACGTCCGGCAGTTCGCGCTGCGTTGCCCCCCCGCTCGCGGGAGCGCGCATGACCGCGAATCCCGTGTCGTCGAGCCTGTTGACGAGTTCGCGCTCCCGCCTGTCACCTTTCCGATTCGCACACATTCGGTCGATTGTCGGCGGTGGCGGGCAATAAAACGGCCGATAGCACGGTGAAGGAGAAATGTGGGTGGTCGTTTCCGTTGCCAGCCGCCCAGAAGTGTCGATTTGATAAGGATTATTTTCTGTAAGGTCAGTTCCCCACCGTGTGAGAACGGTGTAACTGCGATACGTCCCCTACGTCCCGTGCTGCCAGCTACCCATGTACTCTTTCTGGTCGTCCGAGAGGGAGTCGAACTCCACGCCGTCCGCGTCGAGTTTGATTTCCGCAATCTCCTTGTCGAGTTCGTCGGGCACCTCGTGGACCCCGGCGTCGTATTTCTCACCGTTCTCGACCATCTCGCGGACGCAGACGGACTGCACGCCGAAGCTCTGGTCCATGACTTCGACCGGGTGGCCCAGCGCGATGGGCGCGGCGAGGTTGACGAGGCGACCCTCGGCGATGACGTTGAGTCGGCGGCCGTCCTCCATCTCGTACTCGTGAACGCCGTCGCGGGCGTCGCGCTCGGCGACCGCGAGGTCCGCGAGGTCGTTCAGATTGACCTCCACGTCGAAGTGCCCCGCGTTGGCGAGGAGAACGCCGTCCTTCATGACCTCGAAGTGTTCTTTCGTGATGACGTCGCGGTTACCCGTCGTCGTGATGAACACGTCGCCGACTTCGGCGGCCTCGGCCATCGGCATCACGTCGTAGCCTTCCATGTGGGCTTCGAGCGCGCGGCGCGGTTCGACTTCCGTGACGATGACGTTCGCGTTCTGGCCCGCCGCCTTCTTCGCGACGCCCTTGCCACAGTAGCCGTAGCCGCCGACGACGACGTTCTTCCCGGCCCACGAGAGGTTGGTCGTCATGGCGATGGTCGCCAGCGACGACTCGCCGGTGCCGTGTACGTTGTCGAACAGGCGCTTCATCGGCGTGTCGTTGACGGCGAAGACGGGGTAGTCGAGCGCGCCGTCCTCGTCCATCGCGCGGAGTCGGTGCACGCCGGTCGTCGTCTCCTCACAGCCGCCGACGACGGTTTCGATGAGTTCGGGATGGTCCTCGTGGATGGCCGCCACCATGTCCATGCCGTCGTCCACCGTGATGGTGGGTTCGAGGTCGATGACGGACTCGATGGCCTCGTAGTAGCCCTCGTCGTCCACACCACGCTTCGCGTAGCTGGTGATGTTCGGGTGTTCGTCCAGCGCGGCGCTCACGTCGTCGTGCGTCGAGAGCGGGTTGCACCCGGTGACGGCGACTTCCGCGCCACCCTCCGCGAGCGTCTCGACGAGAACTGCGGTCTTCGCCTCGACGTGCATCGCCATGCCGATTCGCTGGCCCTCCAGCGGTTTGTCGGCGACGAACTCCTCCTGAATCGTCGTCATTATCGGCATGTGCTGGCGCGCCCAGTCCATCTTGCGGTGCCCCTCGGCGCGAGCGGACTCAACGTCGTCCAACTGCTCGCTTATCGGCGGATAGGTTCCCATACGTTCGAGATGGGCGAGCGCGTTCAAAACGGTACCGAAGGCGGTCAACGCCTATTCGTCGTCGGAGTCGTCACCGCGGTCGTCGTGGCCCTTCTTCCCCTTGTCGTGTCCCTGTTTGTGGCCGTTGTCACGGCCGTTTCCGGGGTGGTCGTCGTGGCCGTTACCGGGATGGTCACCGTCTGCTCCGTGTCCCTGTTCGTGTTCCGCACCGTGACCGTTTCCGGGATGGTCGTCGGCGTCGTGGCTCGACTTCGCGTGGTCGGCTTTCTTCTGTGCACCGGGGTTGTGGGACGTCACCCACGTCGAGATGACTCTCCCCGGGTGTTTCACGTCCTCGCCCGAGAGCAGTTTGTGGACGAACGAGGAGACACCGTGACCGAAGGAGTCGTCGGATTCGACGTCCTCGTTCGCGGGCGCGACCAGCGCGACGGTCGTCGAATCGGTCAGGTTCCCTTTCGTCGCCACGACGTGGATAGTGGTGTTGTTCGCAGGAGTCGGTAGTGCAATGGTTCCGCTTTCGTCGGTGGTGTAACTCCCGGCACCCGCGTAGGTGGAGTTGTTGAGCGCCTCGACGGAGACCGAGGCGTTCTCGGCCGCCGTTCCGTTCGTGGTCACAGTCACGACGACGCTCTCGTTTTGGGAGACACCGACCGTCAGTCCGTCAGTGCCAGTCGTTGCAAAGGCGGGCGCGGCGACGGAGAGCAGCACCGCCGCCGCGAGCAGTATCGCAAATCGTTTTGCTGTCATGCGATTTCTTCCACCGGGGATACCCCCATAAACCCCGATTCCCGTTTGGCATCGTTATATTTGTACATAAATAGTTCAGAGAACGCTAGAGAGTTTAAAAACCGATATAATCGTTCAATTTACCGTTGGTGACAACTACAGAGTATGTATTCTCAGGCGTGAAATACCCCTCGTAAGTGAGCCGCAGCTATCTACTCGATAGCGCGTTCGACGAGTTCCTTCGCCCGCTTTTCTGCGTTCTCCATCACCGAATCTTCGTCCAACGTGAGTGGTTCTCTATCTGCCATTAGAACAGTCCCATCACAAATCGTATGCCTCACGTCGCTGCCGCGCGCGGCGTAGGCGAGGTGGCTCACGAGGTCGTGATGGGGAACGAGGTGGGCCGACGACAGGTCGATTACGGCGAGGTCGGCGTTCGCACCCTCCTCGATGCGGCCGCTGTCGAACCCGAGGGCGGTCGCGCTTCCGCGTGTCGCCATCTCCACGACCGACTCGGCGGCGACCGCGCTGGCGTCGTTCGCGGCGAGTTTCCCGAGCATGGCCGCGTCTCGCATCTCGCCGAACATGTCGAGGTCGTTGTTCGACGCCGCGCCGTCCGTCCCGAGTCCGACCGTGACGCCCGCGTCCAACATCGCCTGCACGGGGGCCATCCCGCTGGCGAGTTTCATGTTCGAGGCCGGACAGTGGATGACGCCCGTGCCCGTCTCCGCCAGCAGGTCGATTTCCGTCGTGTTGACGTGGACGCCGTGGGCGACGAAATCGGACTCGCCGGTCATACCCTTCTCGCGGGCGTATTCGAGCGGTCGTTTTCCCCGCTCCTCGACGATGGGGGCAACCTCGTCGCGGGTTTCGTTGGCGTGGTAGTGGAGCGGGACGCCGAGGTCACGCGTTCGGGAGATGTAGTCGTCCAGATACTCCTCGCCGACCGTCGTGAGGCTGTGTGGCATCACGGCCGTTTTGATGCGGCCGTCCGCCGCGCCGTCGAACTCCTCGGCGATGGCGAGGCTCGTCTCGAAGTCCTCGCGGGCGACTTCCTCGTCCTTGCCGATGGTCACCACGCCGTGGCCGATTCGGGCGCGAAGCCCCGCCTCCTCGACGGCTTCGGCAACCTCGTCGACCTCGAAGTACATGTCCGCGAAGCCGGTCGTCCCGGATTTTATCATCTCCAGCATGCCGAGTTCGGTTCCGGCACGCACGTCCTCCGGCGTCAGGGCGGCCTCGACCGGCCACACGTCCTCGCGGAGCCACGAATCGAGCGGTTTATCGTCCGCATACCCGCGAAGGAGCGTCATCGCGGCGTGACAGTGGGCGTTCACGAGGCCCGGAATCACGAGGCCGTCGCTGGCGTCGAGCGTCTCGTCGGCGTCCGCGACGTCGCCGACGGCGAGAATCGTCCCGTCGTCCTGGTCTATCAGTACGTCGGCTCGTTCGACGGTCATGTCCGGTCCCAGTACCTGCCCCCCGGCGATTCGGAGCGTCGTCATGGCTCGGGGTTGTCGTCGCTCTCGCATGACTCTGGTGGATTGGAGTCCGCGACACGACTCTGGTGGATTGGAGTCCGCGATACGGTACGTTTTATCACGGTTTGCAGTTTGAACCGGGAAAGCAAGAGTAATCCGTCTGGCCGACCGAACCCGAGATAATGCGAATCGCGGTCCCTAACAAGGGCAGGTTGCACGACCCGTCGATGGAATTGCTCGAACACGCCGGGCTGCATGTCGTGGACGGTGCGGACCGCAAGCTGTACGCGAACACCGTCGACCCGGACGTGACGCTGTTGTTCGCCCGAGCCGCCGACATCCCGGAGTACGTGAGCGACGGCGCCGCCGACATCGGCATCACCGGTCTCGACCAGATGCGGGAGGCGAACCCCGGCAACGTTTCGGACCTCCTCGATTTGGGCTACGGCCAGTGTCGGCTCGTGTTGGCAGCACCCGAGGAGGGAGACATTAACGAAGTCACCGACCTCGCGGGTAAAACCGTCGCCACCGAGTTTCCAAACGTCGCGGAGCAGTACTTCGCCGAAACCGAAGTATCGCCCGAAATCGTGGAGGTCTCGGGTGCGACGGAGCTCACCCCGCACGTCGATATGGCCGATGCCATCATCGACATCACGAGCACCGGAACGACGCTCAAGGTAAACCGCCTCGGCATCATCGACGAGGTGCTGTCGAGTTCGGTTCGGCTGTTCGCCCGCGAGGACGTGGTGGGCGACGATAAGGTCGAACAGGTGATGATGGCGCTCCAGTCGGTCATCTCCGCGGAGGGCAAACGCTACCTCATGATGAACGCACCCGAGGACAAACTCGACGAGATTCGGGACGTGATTCCCGGTCTCGGCGGGCCGACGGTCATGGACATCGCCGGGAACGGCAAGGTCGCCGTCCATACCGTTGTCGACGAGCAGGACGTGTTCGAGACCATCAACGAGGTCAAGCAACTCGGTGCCAGCGGCATCCTCGTGACGGAAATCGAACGGCTCGTGGACTGACGACCGTTTCAGTTCGACGGCGATTTTGCCATCTTTCTCGCGTCCGCGAAACACGTAGTGAGGAGAACGACTGGAAAGAAGCAGAGAGAACGACCGGAGGAAAGTGGAGAGAACGAACAGAGGAGAAGCGGACAGGACGACCCGATTTCTACGCGCCCAACTCGGCCAGTAGATGGGAAAGCTGTAACCGGTCGCTCGTTCCTCGCGCCAAGTCCATGTCGATTTCCGCCGCGAGGACGACCAGTTCGGCGAGTTCGTCGCCCGAATAGCGGTTTTGCCGGAACGCGTCCATGATGGCTTCGAGCACTTCCTCGCCGCTGTAGCCGTCGTCCACGAGCAGGTCGTCCAAGTCCTTGCGGGCGTCGTTGAAATCGCCGCGCTCGGCCTTGTCGAGCATGTCGCCGATGCGCCCGCTGATACCGAACTCGCGGATGACTTCGTAGTCGTCGCTGTGAACCCGACCCTCCTGTTCGTACAGCAATTGCGCGTACAGGATGGCCTTCCGCACGTCGCCTTTCACGTAGGCGGAGATGAACTGAATCCCGTCTTCGTCGTACTCGACCCCTTCGTCGTCCAGAATCGACCGGAGGACGGTTTCGATTTCGCCACCGGTCGGTTTGCGCATCGAGACGGGGAAACAGCGAGATTTGATGGGCGGAATGAGTTTCGTCGGTTGGCGCGTGATGATGACGAACTGGGTCGTCTCGTGGTACTGCTCCATCACGCGGCGGAGCGCCTGTTGGAAGTCCTCGCGGATGGATTCGGCGTTGTCGAGGACGATGGTCTTGTACGAACCCGTCGATGGCGCGTAGCCCGCGTACTCCTTGAGGACGTGGTTTATCATCTCACGCTTCGACCAGTTGCGCTTGTACTTCTTCTTGCCCGAGCCCTGCCGGTACTGTTTCGAGAACTCGGTTTGGCCCTGCAGGAAGTTGGAAAATCGGGGGTCCTCCCGAATCTCCTTTTTCGTCCGGTCGAAGAAGTCCGCGACGTTGATCTCCACGAGGTCGTTGTCCGGGTCGTCGTGTGCCTCGCGTGCCAATGCACGCACGGCGGCGGTCTTCCCGCTCCCTTCCGGGCCGTGAAGAACGAGGTTTATCGGCTCGTTCACCGCCCGCTCCAGATAGTCGCGTACCTCCGGTTGGGGCAGGTCGGCGAGGTCGGGCGCGTGCGTTTGGGTCCACAGCGGCGACTCCATTGGGAATCGGTAGGGAGTCGCCGGACAAGAATCGGTCGGTTGCGTCGCGCGGCGAAAAATAGCAGCCGATGAACACGCTCGACGAAAGAAACAACCGAGGACGTTACAAGAGGTCCCCGAACGCGTCGAAGACCGACGCGAAGACGCTCGCGTTCGTCGTGTCGGTTCCCGCGCTAGTCGTCGTCCCTGCCTGCGTCGTCGTGGTTCCGGCACTGGTCGTTTCAGTCCCGGCCATCGTTTCGTTTCCTGCGCTGGTCGTCGTCGCGGCTTGCGCCGTCGTGGTCTCCTGTGCGGTCGTCGCCGGAGCGGCCGTCGTGGTCGGCTGTGCGGTCGCCGTACCAGTCTGCGTCGTCGTTTCCGCCGTCATCGTCTCTGTCGTCGTCGGCTGTTCCGTCGTCGTTGCCGCCGTCGTGGTCGTCTCGTTGCCAGCCGCTTCGAGCGTTATCGACGCGATTTCACCGAAGTTACGGGTGTACACGCCGTGAGTGAACGTTCCAGGGTTTGCACCGCTGGTATCTATCTCGAAGTTCACGTCCGTGCTCTGACCGGAGTCCAAGGTGACGTTCTTGCGCTGAACCACGTTACCCTCCAACCGAAAGTCCACGGGTTGCGTGAGTTGCTGGTCGGTCGGGTTGCTGATGGTCGCGCTCACGGAGATCGTCTCCCCGATGGTCGCGTTCGACGGCGCTTCGAGGTTGCTCACCTCGAACGACGGACCGAGGTCAGAGACGTTCTCCACGGAACCGCTTTCCGCTTGGGTCGTGGTGGTCGTCTCTGCCGTCGTGGTCGTCATTTCCGCCGTCGTTTCGGGCGTCGTGGTCGTCGTCTCTGCCGCCGTCGTGGTCGGCTGTTCCGTCGTCGTCTTCACACACCCACATTCGCTCGTTCCGGTCGAGGTGGTGGTCGTTCCACCGGCCTGCGTCGTAGTCGTCGTAGTCGTCGGTTGTGCGGTCGTGGTCGCTGCCGCCGTCGTGGTCGCCGCACCCGTCGTCGTGGACGTGGTGGTCGGCGTTTCGGTGGCGGTCGCGGTCGTCGTTTCCGGCGTCGTGGTCGTCGTAGTCGTCGCACCGCCGCCGTTCTCGACGGTCACGTAGGCCGGGTCGACGACGATGTTGTTATCGACCACGTACGGCAGGTCCGCGCTGCCACCCGACGTCACGAAGTCGTACACCTGATTGTCGTTGGTGTCGAGATGCGCCATCGCGATGAGCGTCTGGCTCTCCGTCAACGGCTTATCGAGCGTCACGGTGACGTTCTCGTGCGTTCCCGGCTCGAGGTACTCCGAAGCGCCGACGACGCTGCCGACGACGTTCCCGTCGAGCAGGCTCGTGTCGTGAATGGCGACGAAGCCACCCTCCGACATGGTGACGGAATCGACCGTGACGGTCTGCCCGTCACTGGTCTGGTTGTCGAACGTGACGTTCGCGTCCAGCGGTTGCTGGGTCGGCTGTTCCGGGACGCCGGGCTGGCCCGGCATCTGCGGAAGGGTCACGTTCTGCGGCGCATCCACGATGAGCGTCGTGTTCTGTATCGTGATGTCGCGGAGCACCACGCGGACGGTATCGAGGTCGCCCGTCGTCGCCGCCGCGTTGGCTTGCTCCGAGACCTTGTCCACGTCGCTCTGCGAGACGCTCGGTCCGCGCTGGACGACCTCCTCCGCCGAGCCGTTCTGGAGCAGCGCCGTCGTGTTGATGCGAACCGTCTCGTCCTTCAGGTCGACGCCGCTGATGACTTCGGTGCGGTCGGGCTGGGTGCTGTCACCCACCACGAACGACCACTCGGCGATGGAAAGCGATTCGATGCGGAACACGAACTGCTGTCCCGTCTGATTCGTCTCGTTCCCCATCGTGGGGCCTTGCTGGCCCACCGAAATTTGAGCGTCGTCGACGACGGCCTCGCCGTTCGCCGTGTACGGTCCGTCGACGGTGCCGTTACCGATAACGAAGTCGTACACTTGGTTCGAGTTCGTGTCCATGTGCGGCATCGCGATGAGCGTCTCCGTCTCGTTGATGGGTCGCGCGAGCGTCACGGTGACGTTCTCGTGCGTTCCCGGTTCGAGATACACGGAGTTGCCCAACACGCTGCCGACGACGTTCCCGTCGAGCAGGCTCTGGTCGTGGATGGCGACGAAGCCACCCTCTTGCATGGTCACGGACGAGATGACGATGGTCTCGCCGTCACTTTGTTGGTCGTTTATCGTTACGTTTGCCTGCGATGTGTTCATCTGTGTCACATCGTTCAGGTTCGTAACTTGCGTTTCCGATGCCGTACTTGACCCTCCCGAAGTCGCTAGCGATGTCGCAACACCGCCGGCGAAGACGACGAGAAGGGACACGAGTACAGCACTTACTGTTCTCGGGATTCGTGTCATATCTCTCCCATTCCGCGAACGATGCGACGACGAGGCGACCGATAAACGCCGTCCACCGTTCACAGGTTAAGACGCCGATTCGTCGGGTTAGGTCGCTCCTTCCCCGGACGGCGCGGACACGCGGCGGGACGAACAACCGACGATTTCCGACCGCCACAGCGACGCTTTCGAAGGCTGTTTAATCGTCGGCCATCGATTTGGGGTCAATGTCGATGCGCGTTACCTTCCTCGGAACCAGCGGGGCAGTGCCGACGACGGACCGAAACCCGAGTTCTATCCTCGTCAACCGGGAAGGCGACCGCCTGCTCTTCGACGCCGGTGAGGGAACCCAGCGCCAGATGATGCGCTTTGGCACCGGCTTTACCGTCTCCGACCTCTTCATCACGCACCTCCACGGCGACCACATCCTCGGAATCCCCGGACTGGTGCAAACGTGGGATTTCAACGACCGCGACGACCCGCTCATGATATACACGCCGCGCGGAACCGGCGACGACATCGACGCGCTCGTTCGCACGGCGGGTCACCAACCGTCGTTTCCCATCCACATCACCGAAGTCGCGCCCGGCGAGGTCGCCATCCGACGCGACGAGTACGAGGTCCGCACCTTCCGCACCGACCACGACGCGAACTCGCTCGGCTACGCGTTGGTCGAGGACGAACGGAAGGGCCGCTTCGACCGCGAGCGGGCGGAGGAACTCGGCGTCCCCGTCGGTCCGAAGTTCCAGCAACTCCACGCCGGAAACCCCGTCGAACTCGACGACGGCACCGTCGTCCGCCCCGAGCAAGTCGTCGGCGAACCGCGACCCGGTCGCCGGTTCGTCTACACCGGCGACACCCGTCCCACCGAGCAAGTCGTCTCCGAGGCGGAAAACGCCGACTTGCTCGTCCACGACGCGACGTTCGCCGACGACCGGAAGGACCGCGCGAGGAAGACCGCCCACTCGACCGCGAGACAGGCCGGGAACGTCGCCCGGCGCGCCGATGCGGCTCGCCTCGCCATCACGCACGTCTCCTCGCGCTACGCCGGAAACGTCTCCGAGCACCTGAAAGAGGCCCGCGAGGAGTTCGACGGCGAGGTCTTCGCCCCCGACGACGGCGACCTCATCGACGTTCCCTTCCCGGACGAGTAGGACCATTCGAACGGACGCCGTTTTGGAGCTCTCATCGGTGGACGATTTCGCACGAGGGTCGCGTGAAGCCACACAAACGTCCCCGGCGCGCGCTGGCACAGCCCTGAGGACAGCGAGCGGCGCCGCCGCGAGCCATCGTCCGAAGGGGTGTGCTGATAGCGTTCGAGGTCTTGCGAACGGTGTCCTCGTGAGTGCAACGAACGAGGACACGAAAGACGCTCCGCGTCTTCCGGAGTGAACGAAGTCCCGAAAATCGAAGATTTTCTCGATGTGCAAACGCGAAGCGTTCGCAAGCAGCTCATCAGAGCAACGCTCTGACGGTGCTACCGTCCGTCAATATCCCGCCACCGAGCGGATTTCACGGTCGAAAACGAATCCCCACGATGAAATACTATCTTCTACTGGATTTTACTAAAAGATACTAAATACCACTACTCAGGCTGAACACCAGCACCTCACTACTTCGAAAAAAGAAACCCGAATCTCGCTTTTTCAGCGTTATCGCAACTGTTCGCGTGCGGCGGCCATTCCGGCCTCCAAGTCCACGTCCTCGCCGACGTCGAGGAACGCCTCGCCGATGGTGCGAACGCCGCGCAGAATCTGCTCGGACGAGAGGTTGCCCATGTTGCTCACGCGGAATATTTCGCCGCCGAGGTGGGCCTGCCCGCCGCTGATGCTCGCGCCGCGCTCGGTCACGGCGTCGAAGAATTCGGTCGGAGTCTCGCGGACACTGGCGGGGAGCGAAACCGCCGTCAGGGTGTTCGAGTACTCCGAGGCGTCGTTTCGCTCGGGGAACAGCGACAGCCCCATCGCGGTGAACGCCGACCGGAACGCGGCGGACTGACGGCGATGGCGGGCGATGCGCTCGGGCATACCCTCCTCTTCGATGTGGCCGACGGCGAGCGCGAGGCCGCGGAAGAGCGGCACGGCGCTCGTGAACGGCGTCTGGTGGGAGTCGGCCTTGCGAAGGTGCCAGTCCAAATCCTCGTAGAACGGTGCGCTCTCGCCGTCGAAAGCCTCCTGTGCGCGGGGCGTGGCGTACATGGCGCTCGTCCCCGGCGGGGCCGCGAGGGCCTTCTGGGCGTCCGTCACCGCGACGTCGACGTTCCACTCGTCAACGAGGAACTCGTCGCCGCCGAGGGAGGTCACGCCGTCCACGACGAAGTAGGCGTCGTGGTCCGCCGCAATTTCGCCGACTTCGGCGACGGGATTGAGGAGTCCCGTACTCGTCTCGTTGTGGACCATCGTCACGACTTTCGTCTCGTCCGTCACGGCCTCCGCGACCGCCTCGGGGTCGATGGACTGGCCCCAGTCGAACGCGACCGGCGTCACGTTCGCGTAGCGGTCGGCGATGCGCTTGAACCGCCGCCCGAACTTGCCGTTCACGACGGCGACCACTTCGTCGTCCTCACCGGCGAGGTTGGCGACGGCGGCCTCCATCGCCATCGTCGCCGTCCCGTTGAAGATGAGGCTGGTACCGCCGCTCGTCGTCGGCGTTCCGTCGAGCGAGGAGCGCTCGAAGATGTAATCGAGACCGTCCTGTGCGTTTTCGTACACCGACTCGAACTCCGCGGAGCGGTGCGATACCATCGGCTCGCTCATCGCCTGTCGAACGTCGCGCGCGAGGGGTACCGGACCCGGATTGAGTAGGAGAAAATCCTCTCGCATACACACCCGTTCTACCTCCCCCTAAATAAGCGTCGTGCGGGGCGCAAATTCCGCCTCTTGTCCGAAGGCATCATTCGATACCTAAGTAATCCGCGGGCGGTGTCGCCCCCACGCCGAACGATAACGAGCCTACTCGCCGTCCGGCAGATTCGGCGCAATCCACGAGAGAAGCGCGACCGGGCTTCGGGATTGCGTCCAAATCGTCCCCGGGCCTTCGAGTTCGCAGACGAGGCCGCCCCGCCCGCCAGCATGTGAGTGAACGGTATCGACGCGCGTCACCTCGAAGTCCACGGACCCCTCGAACGCGACGACGTGGCCGGTGTCCAGAATGTATCGCTCGCCGGGGTCGAGGCTCACTATCGAGACGGCCCCGTAGCTCGAAAGAAACGCGAGACCCGACCCGGAGAGTTCGAGAAGGAAGTCCCCCGCACACTCCACGAAGCTTCCTTTTTCCTCGAAATCGATACCCGACTCCGCCGCGAGGAACGCACAGGACTGGACGTACAGCGTTTCGTCCCGGAGTTCGTAGTGAAAGATATCGCCCGGAAACGGCGGCGCGAGCCGAATGGTTCCGGGGTGGTCCGCGGCGAACGTCGTCGAAAACGGCGTCTCCTCACCGAGAACGGAGCGTTCGAGTAGTGCTTCCGAATCCGGTGGCACTTCGACTCCCGCCGAATGGCTGACCAGCGACCCCGCCTCGACCCGAATCTCCTCGTCCGCGTCCAGCGTGAGGAGGAGTTCGGCGAACGCTGGCTGGTTCGTGATTTCGTACTCCATGCTCGACTAGCCCACGACGCCGCGACGGATAGCCCTCCCGGCCTCCTCCCCAGTTCGTGACCTGCTTTTTCGGTGATGGGCTCCCGGTTGAATGCCGGAGCGGAATTCACAAGCGATTCGTTGGCGGTTGCGGTGCGGTATGCCGTCCAGAAGTAGAACCGCGAGCGGTGTTCTCGTGAGCGACTGAAAGGAGCGAACGAGAGCAAGCAAGAGCGTTACTCTTGCGGAGCGAGGGTGACTACATCGTGCGAGCGAAACGAGCGGAAGCGAAGTCGAGCGAGCACGATGGGATTCGAACCGAAGCAAGACGGTCCTGCTCACTCACTCCGTTCGTTGCGCGGGCGTGCGACTTGCAGGCTTCGAATCCTGTGCTCGTCGCTCGTCACGTCCGTTCCTAACGAACGAGCACGATGGGATTCGAACCCACGGCCGTCGGATTAGAAGTCCGACGCTCTATCCAGACTGAGCTACGTGCCCTCGGTACCGCATTATCGGTGCGCCTTCATAAGGGGTTGGGATTCTCCCCCGCAAACACAGCCCTTAAGCACGGTTCACGAGAAAACGAAGACGATGCGAGTAATCGGAACCGTCGGCCTCCCGGGGAGCGGAAAAGGCGAGGCCGCCACCGTCGCCGAGGAGATGGGAATCCCCGTCGTCACGATGGGCGACGTCATCCGCGCGGCGTGCCGCGAACGGGGCCTCGACCCGGCGGAGCACCACGGCGAAATCGCCAAAGCACTCCGCGAGGAGAACGGCCCGGACGCCATCGCACAGGCGTCACTCCCACAAATCGACGCGGCGCTGACCACCTCGGAAACCGTCCTCGTAGATGGAATTCGCTCGGGCGTCGAGGTCGAACGGTTCGAGGACGCCTTCGGCGACGATTTCGTACTGGTGAGCATCGAAGCCCCGTTCGAGGTCCGCGCCGACCGGTTGAGCGAGCGGGGACGCGACCACTCGGACGCCGACGAAGCGCGCCTTCGAAAGCGCGACGAACGTGAACTCGGGTTCGGCCTCGACCGAGCGATGGCACGGGCCGATGCCGTCATCGACAACACCGGAACGCTCGACGGCTTCCGCCGCCGGATTCGCGCGCTCCTCGAAGACGGACTTTCGGGGTTGGAGAGCGTAGAGGCGGGTGAAAACCGATGATATACAGCGTCGATATCCGAATCACGGCACCCGTAAACGACACCGAAATCGAAGCGCGGGTCACGGACGCCATCGAGAACGTCTTTCCCGGCGCGGAGACAGAATCGAAGGCGAGCGAAGTCGTCGCCGAAGCGCACAGCGTCGAGCACTTCTCCGAACTGCTCCACCGACAGGAAATCCTCGACACGGCGCGCGGCGAGTTCTTCTCGGGACGGGACGGCGACACGCTCTCGTTCGACCTGAAAAAACAGGCCGCGTTTCAGGGCGTGGTCAACTTCGCCGTCGGCAACCCCGACGAACTTGGCGAACTCCACGTTCGCATGCGGGTCACCGACCCGACCGTCGAGGAGTTCGTCGATTACGTCGCACCGCCGACCGAGGACGGAAAACCCATTGACACCGACGAAGGGCAGTAGCGGCGCTCGTTTTTACACCAACAGTTGCACCACGACGAACAGCACGATGACGCCCAGCACGTCGCAGGCGTTCGTCACGACCGGAATCACCACGTCGTCGGGGTCGAGTTCGAACCGATAGGCGACGTACGTGGCGACGAGGGTCACGAGAATGGCGACGAACGCTAACACGATGCCGCTGACCAGCGAGACGAGGACGACGATGAAGAGGCCGAGTTGCGTCTCGCCGATGAGCCACGTCAGCGTCCACGCGCCGAACCCGACCACCGGGAAAATCGTGACCGCGAGGAGGACCGTGGCGACGGCGTTCCCCGCGAGCACCTCGTCCCCCCGACCGAACGAGAGCGTCCCGAGGTGAAACGCGGTCGAGAGTCTGGCGGCGAGGATGCTTCCGAGGTTACCCGCCGTGCCGATAGTTACCGGTACCAACGCGAGGAGCGTCGGATACTGTAGCAGGGTGCTCTCGAACGACCCGAGGACGAGGCCGCTTCCGATTTCGACCATCGTGAGGACGAGCAACACCGGGAGCATCGCTCGCATGATAGAGCGAACCGTCCAGCGCGTCGGCATCTAGCCACCCCCGAGCGCGATGACGATTCGGACGGCGAGCAGGAGGAACGAGATGCCGAACACGTCGCCCGTCGTCGTCACGAGCGGACCGACCAGCGTGTCCGGGTTTTTCCCGCGGCGATACCCCGCGAAGACGACAAGGACGACGGCCACTGTCAAGGCGACACCCGAGAGCAATCCCGCGATGAGCGCGATTGCGAGCAGAGTCGGAAGCGGCGCGACCGAATCCGAGAGCGCCTTCAGAACGACGAACGCGACCACCGACGCGAACAGGCTGGCGAGGATGCCGTTCGCCAGCGAGGCGACGATGGCCGCCCACACCCGGTCGTCGTCCGGGACGAACGACGGTTCGACCAGTCCTTGGTGCAGTCCGGACGCGAGGCGCGCGCCGA
This sequence comes from Haladaptatus paucihalophilus DX253, assembly GCF_000376445.1. Lineage (NCBI taxonomy): Archaea > Methanobacteriati > Methanobacteriota > Halobacteria > Halobacteriales > Haladaptataceae > Haladaptatus > Haladaptatus paucihalophilus. The sequence goes on from NZ_AQXI01000001.1 coordinate 1,726,369, forward strand.
GCGACCCGTAGACGTTCCCGCGGGTAGCGAGGAGGGCGGGGACGAGGACGAGCAACCCCGCCACCTGACGGAGTTCGGCGCGCATTCCGCTGAGGACGACGCCCGCGAACAGCCCACCGACCATGCTCGCGGCGAGGGCGGGGAGCGCTTCGCGGTACGCCTCGGCGGCGACTTCCCGGACGGTCATCTACTGCTGTGGACACGGGCACGGGACAAAAAAGCGGTGTGTCGCGGTTCCGCTTGCGCCGATAGTTCTGGTCGGACGAAATCGAAGAGAGAGACGACTATCCGAACGGCCCCATGCCGCCCATACCGCCACCGCCGCCACCGCCGCCACCGCCCTGCATCTTCTTCATCATGCGCTCCATGTCGCCGCCCTGTCCCATCCCTTGGAACTGTTTGAGCGTCTGGGACATCATCTTGTGCTGCTGGAGGAGTTCGCGGATGCGTTCCTCGTCCTGCCCGCTCCCGCGAGCGATGCGGCGAATCTGGCTCGCGCCGATGGACCGCGGGTTTTCGAGTTCCTTGTCCGTCATCGAGTCCATGATGATCTCGAAACTCCGCATCCGGTCTTTCGTCACGTCCATCGCGTCGTCCGGGAGTTCGTCCATGATTCCGCCGCCGAAGCCGGGAATCATGTCCATGACCTGTTCGAGCGGCCCCATCTTGTTCATCGCGTTCATCTGATGGCGCATGTCGTTCAGGGTGAACGACCCCTTCATCATGTCCTCGGGGTCCCAGTCCTCTTCCTCCTCCGTCTCGGACATGGCGCGCTCGACGCGCTCGGTGAGCTGTTTCAGGTCGCCCATGCCGAGCAGGCGCGAGATGAAGCCGTTCGGCTCGAAGCGCTCCACGTCTTGGACCGTCTCACCGGACCCGAGGAAGGCGATGGACGAGTCCGTCTCGTTGACCGCCGTCAAGGCACCGCCACCCTTCGCGGTCCCGTCGAGTTTCGTGATGACGACGCCGTCGATGCCGATGGACTCGTCGAACTGCTGGGCTTGGTCTTTCGCACCCTGTCCGATAGCCGCGTCGAGGACGAGCAGGTTCCGGTCGGGGTCAACGACGGACTCGATTTCCTCGATTTCGTCGATGAGGTCGTCTTCGAGCGCGTGGCGGCCCGCCGTGTCCACGATGTGGATATCGGCGTCGGCCGTCTCTTCGAGTCCTTTCCGCGCGATGTCCACGGGGTCCTCGTTGTCCGGGTCACCGTAGAAATCGACTTCCGCGCGGGAGCACATCTCCTTCGCCTGGTCGTACGCGCCGGGTCGGAAGGTGTCCGTCTGGATGACGGCGGGGCGAAGCCCCTTCTTCGAGAACCACCACGCCATCTTGGCGGAGGTGGTCGTCTTCCCCGACCCCTGCAATCCGGCGAGGAGAATGGTCTGGTTTTCGAGCGGGATTTCCGTGCTCTCGCCGACGAGGCCGACGAGTTCCTCGTAAACGATACTCAGCACGTGGTCGCGGGCCGTCGTCCCGCCCGGCGGTTCCTCCTCCAGCGCGCGCTCCTTGATGGACGAGGAGAGGTCCATCACGAGACTCACGTCCACGTCGGCCTGCAGAAGGGAACGCTGGATTTCCTTTACAATTTCCTCGACGTCGTCTTCGCTGACGCGCGATTTCCCACTCAGCTTGTCGAGTGAGCCGCGAAGAGAACTGCCGAGATTGTCGAGCACCATCGTTGTGCTTCCTTGGGTTCGTAGTCGTTTAAAGGCTTTTTCTAGTCCGTCGGCGTCAGTCACCGGAGCGTGCCTGCCCGAACTGCTGGGGCGGCAGTCGGAGTTCGTCGAGACCCGGCAGATGCTTGATGTTGTAGATGACCTGCATGTGGTCCGTAATGGGCGCGCTGATACAGGAGAGTCGGAACCCGCGGTCCAGCATCTCGGACGAGAGGACGTGATTCGATGGCATGTCCATCTCCCCGTCCACGACCGCAACCGCGCAGTTCGCACACGCCCCGCCGCGACAGGCGAACGGCCACTCGTACCCCCTGTTTTCCGCCGCTTCGAGAAGCGTTTCGTTGTTGAGAACGTAGAACTGCCCGTAATCCTCGGCGTCCAGCCCCATGGCGGCGGCCTTGTCGAACAGTCCGTCGTCGTCCACGTTCCAGTCGTAGTCGTCGATGACCTCGTAGTTGAGAAATTCGACCATCGGATGCTTCGGCGTTCGGTCCCGCTCCTCGACGCGTTCTTCGTCGGCGGCTTTCTCGTCTTTCTCGCCGCCGAGGTCTCCCGATTGAATCGCCTGATACGCCGCTCGGACCCGCTGGAATTCGCGGTGGGACCCACCGTGGTCCGGGTGGGCCTCCTTTATCCGTCGTCGATACGCCTCGACGACTTCCTCGTCATCCGCATCCGAATCGAGTCCGAGAACGCTGAACGGGGAGTCCACATGTGAGTGGTAGGAAATGGAGCGCATAAATCCTCTTCCCCTGCGGTCGGGTCGAACCGGTCACCGGCGTCAACGTTCAAGCCCGCTGGCGACGAAGGGTCGCGTATGCGACTGTTCGTGAGCATCGACCTGCCCGACGACCTCGCGGAAAGCGTGGACGGCGTTCAAGACAGGTTCCGCGACGCCGACGGGCTCTCGTTTACGGATCCGAGACAGGCCCACGTCACGCTCTCGTTCCTCGGCGAGGTGGACGACGACCGCGTACCCGTCGTCGAAGACGCGCTCGAATCGGCCGTCGATGACGACATCGACTTCGGACCGTTCGAGGCCGAGGTCTGCGGCTTGGGCGTCTTTCCGAGTTTGGAGTACATCAGGGTCGTGTGGGTCGGCGCCGGGGACGGCGCGGAGGAGATGGTCCTGCTCAACGATGCCGTCGAGTCGCGGTTGTACGACCTCGGCTTCGCGCCGGACGACGACGAGTTCGTCCCGCACATCACCATCGCCAGAATGAAGCACGCGGGGGGAAAGGAGCTCGTTCAGCGGAACGTCCGCGAACTCGACCCGACGGTCGGTCGGATGGACGTTTCGGAGGTCAGGCTGACGAAGAGCGAACTGGGCGCGAACGGGCCGAGCTATTCGACCGTCGCGGCGTTCCCCCTGTGAGGCCGCTTGAAAGGAACAAGATTTTATGCGACGGCGGAAAAGTGGCAACCACTATGGGCAAGAAGTCGAAGGCCAAGAAGAAGCGACTGGCCAAGCTGGAACGGCAGAACAGCCGCATCCCGGCGTGGGTCATCATGAAGACGGACCGCGACGTAATGCGAAACCCGAAGCGCCGCAGCTGGCGGCGTAGCGACACTGACGAATAATGAGCGCAAGTGATTTCGAGGAGCGAGTCGTGACGGTTCCGCTCCGAGACGTGAAAGCAGAGGCAAAGCACAAGCGAGCGAACAAGGCGATGAAACTGGTGCGCGGGCACCTCGCCCAGCACTTCAAGGTGGACGAGGACGACGTGCGTCTCGACCCCTCCATCAACGAGGCGATCTGGTCGCGCGGTCGAAAGAACCCGCCGCGAAAGCTCCGCGTTCACGCCGCCCGCTTCGAAGAAGAGGGCGAGTCCGTCGTCGAGGCGGAGTACGAAGAGTAGAGCGGTGCTTCGTACCGCGTTCAACGGCTCGGCGTACATCGGCGTCTTCGCACGTGCGACTGACGAGTATCTGCTCGTCCGCCCGGATTTGGACGACGAACTCCTCGACTCCCTCCGCAAGGAGCTGGAAGTCGATGTCGTCGGAACCACGCTTGGTGGCTCGTCCACCGTCGGCGCGCTGGTGGCGGGCAACGAGAACGGTTTGCTCGTCAGCGGTCGCATCACCGACCACGAGCGCGAGCGAATCGAGGCCGTCGTGGACGTTCCGCTCACGAAGTTCCCGGGGCGTATCAACGCCGCCGGAAACGTCGTGCTCGCGAACGACACCGGGGCCTACGTCCACCCGGACCTCCCTCGGGAGGCCGTGCAAGCGGTTTCGGACGGGCTCGACGTTCCGGTCGAACGCGGCACCATCGCTGGCGTTCAAACGGTCGGAACGGCCGGAGTGGCGACGAACAGAGGTGTTCTCTGCCACCCGAAAGCCACCGACTCGGAACTCGACGCTATCGAGGAAATCCTCGGCGTCCCGGCCGACATCGGCACCATCAACTACGGTGGGCCGCTGGTCGGGTCCGGACTCCTCGCCAACGCCCACGGCTACGTGGTCGGAGAGGAGACGACCGGTCCCGAACTCGGCCGTATCGAGGACGCGCTGGGCTATATCGACTGATTTTCGGCTCGTTACGTTTTCGGTCCGAGTTAGCAACATTCTTCCCGCTTGCTCACGCACGTGTGGACATGAGCACGATTACTCGCGGAACGGAGTGTGAAGCACGATGATGGGCGGCGGCAATCAACAGATGCAGCAGATGCAACAGCAGCTCCAGCAGTTGGAAGCTGAGAAGGAAGAACTGAACGGCGAAGTCGAAGACCTGCGCAACGAGAAAGGTGAAGTCGACGAGGCCATCGAGGCAATCGAATCGCTCGACACCGGCTCTGTCGTCCAGGTTCCGCTCGGCGGCGGCGCGTACATCCGCACGAACGTCGAGGACATCGACGAAATCGTCGTCGAACTCGGCGGCGGCTACGCCGCGGAGCGCGACCAGGAGGGCGCAATCGCGTCGCTGAAGAGCCGCAAGGACCTTCTCGACGACCAGATCGCCGACCTACAGGAAGAAATCGGCGAGGTCGAAGCCGAGAGCGACCAGCTCGAGCAGAAAGCACAGCAGATGCAACAGCAGCAGATGCAACAGCAGATGCAGCAGATGCAACAGCAGCAGGAAGACGAGGACGAATAACCGGCGATGTTCGACAGTCTGAAGGATAAGCTGAGCGGGTTCCGTAAGGACGTCGAGGAGACGACCGAGGAGAAGGCCGAGGAGGCCGACGAAGCGGACGCCGACGCGGACGCTGAAGCGGTCGAGGAAACGGTCGAAACGGAACCCGCGGAGACGGAGACGACACCCGAGCCGGAATCGACGGACGACTCCGACTCGAAGGACGAAGAGTCCGGCAACGGGCGCGGCGGTTTCGCCCAGAAGGCCAAATCGTTCGCTCGCGGTGAAATCGTCATCGAGGAGCAGGACGTCGAGGACCCGCTCTGGGAACTCGAAATGGCGCTGCTCGAAAGCGACGTCGAGATGAGCGTCGCACAGGAGATGCTCGACGGCATCCGCAACGACCTGGTCGGCGCGACCCGCAAGTTCAGCGCCGAAACGGGTGATGTCGTCGAGGACGCCCTACGCGATTCCCTGCTGTCGGTCATCAGCGTCGGGCAGTTCGACTTCGACCAGCGCGTCGCCGAGGCGGACAAACCGCTCGTCATCATCTTCACCGGCGTCAACGGCGTCGGGAAGACGACGAGCATCGCCAAGCTATCGCGGTACTTCGAGGAGCGCGGCTACTCCTCGGTGATGGCGAACGGCGACACCTACCGCGCCGGTGCGAACCAGCAGATTCGGGAGCACGCGGACGCGCTCGACACGAAACTCATCGCCCACGAGCAGGGAGGCGACCCCGCCGCCGTCATCTACGACGCGGTGGAGTACGCCGACGCCCACGACATCGACATCGTGCTGGGCGACACTGCAGGTCGCCTGCACACCAGCGAAGGCCTGATGGACCAGTTGGAGAAAATCGGCCGCGTCGTGGACCCCGACATGACCATCTTCGTGGACGAGGCCGTGGCCGGGCAGGACGCCGTGCAGCGCGCGAAGGAGTTCGACGAGGCCGCCGAAATCGACGGCTCGATTCTGACGAAGGCCGACGCCGACTCGAAGGGCGGTGCCGCCATCTCCATCTCGCACGTCACGGGCAAGCCCATCCTGTTCCTCGGAACCGGACAGGGCTACGACGACATCGAGCAGTTCGACCCCGAACGGATGGTCGAACGACTGCTCGGCGACGAGGAAGAAGAGGAGTAATCGACTCCGGATTTTTTCGACAGCAGTGTTCGAGAGTGGCGACACAACCGCTTTCGGGACGCGCGATGGCGAACGATTCGCGCCAATCGCGCGAATCGTTCCCGTGCCCGGGGAGGTAAGGGGACGCCGAGGGCGGGTGGCCGTGCGGTTCCGGCCACCCGTCCGCATGCGGTTGCGGTCGTTCATTGTGCCTAGTCGCTGCGGTCTAGATCGCCAAATCGAACGGCGCTGGAGTAGTGACGGAACCACCACCAAACCCCGAACGAGCACTTCCTCGTCCCCGTCGTGATTCGCAATCCCCAAGACGACGGCCCCACTCCCCTCGAACGAAACCGGACGACGGAGAAATATCGTGTACGTACTGGAACTCGGCGGACAAGACGACGAATTCGCGGCGTGCGAAGCGGCGAGCGCGGCGAGCGGGGTGGAACTCGTCGCGCCCGGCCTCGCGCGCGCGGCGACGATTACGGAGCGCGTTTCCAGCCTCGCGTACACCCACCGCGCGAGCGAGTTGGTCGGAACGACAGACGCCGACGTGGCGAGCGCCCGAACGTTGCTCTCCGCCGCGCCGATAGAGCGCGAGGGGACGGTTGCGGTGCGTGCGCGCGCGGTCCGCGAGACGGCCGACGTCAGCACCCAGCAGGCCGAACGCGAGTTGGGGCAGGTGCTCGTGGACCGCGGCTTCGCCGTGGACTTGGACGACCCCGACCACGAACTCCGAGCGACGTTCTCCGGGGACCTGTGTGCGCTGGGGTGGCTGGAAACCGAGAGCGTGCGCGACTACGGCACGCGCAAACCGACCGACCGGCCGTTTTTCCAGCCCGGAAGTATGGACCCGTTGCTCGCACGCGCGTTGGTGAACATCGCCGGAGCAAGAGCGGGAACGACGCTCCTCGACCCGATGTGCGGGACGGGCGGCGTGCTCATCGAGGCCGCGCTGGTCGGTGCGCGGCCGCTCGGTGCCGACGCACAGGAGAAGATGGTCCGCGGGGCAGCCGAAAACCTCGACCACTACGCACCGGACGCCGCCGCGGCCACGGTTCGCGGCGACGCGACGCACCTGCCGTTCCCCGACGACGCCATCGACGGCGTGGTGTTCGACGCGCCCTACGGCAGGCAGTCGAAGATAGCGAACCTCGACCTCGACGACCTCGTTGCCGGTGCGCTCGCGGAGGCGCGACGAGTCGCCTCCCGCGCCGTCGTCGTCGGCGACCGCTCGTGGGCGAACGAAGCGACCGACGCGGGGTGGAACGTCGAAAACCAGTTCGAGCGGCGAGTGCATCGGTCGCTGACGCGGTACGTCGTGGTGCTCTCGCGCTGAGAAGGCGTCGAGTTCAGCTCATTTTGCCCGTCGCCGACAGCAGCGGCGGGACGAGAAGACCGAGGACGGCACCGTAGACGAGGTGGGCCAACAATCCCGACGGATGGAGATTCGGCACGAGCGGTGCCGCCGGAACGTCGGAAATCATCAATCCGAGCGGGAGGACGATTCCCGCGCCGACGACCCAGAGCACGAGGCTGTATGCCATGCCGGAGGCGACGCTCCGGGAAACACCGCCGACTTTCGTCCCGAGCGGGGATTTCGTGACGAGGAACGCGAACAGCACGCCGAAAACGGTTCCGTGAACGAGGTGGACGACCCACCCCATGAGCGACCCCTGAAGGTTGTAGAGCGCCGCGGCCGCGTTCGTGACGATGAACGGGCGGAAGTATATCCAAACGGGAGCCATCACGGCGGCGGCGACGAGTCCGGCGATGCCCCCGCTGAGCAGTATCCCGATGCCGGTGTCGGTTCGTCCCTCGACGCGAAGTGACGTTTGCGTTGACATGGACACGATAGCTTCGCCGAAGGACGTGTTAGTCTCCCTGCTTGCCATGGCATGCTTTCGTTCCGGGGGAACGGCGGTGATATCGAGCGCGTCGTGGCGGGGATTTGATGGTTGCTGTAGCAAGCAATGGATGTTTGCTGAAAGTCGGCTTACGGGGAAACAGCATGGGAAAGCTCGGTCTCAAAGAGGCAGTAGCGATGGCTGTCGGCGGGATGATCGGAGGTGGTATCTACTCCGCCTTCGGCCTCGTCGTCTCCATCTCGGGACGCTTATCGTGGATCGCGTTCCTGCTCGCCGGAATCGTGGCACTCAGCGCGGGGTACAGTTACATCAAGATGAACCAGTACGTCGGCGACCGCGGCGGCGCGCCGACCTATTTTCACGACCTGTTCGGCGACACGATGCTGACGGGGATGGTGGGGTGGACGCTCCTGTTCGGATACATCGTCTCGATGGCGCTGTACGCCTACGCGTTCTCGTCGTTCTTCACGAAGCTGTTCGGTCGGCTCGCGTTCAATCAGATACCCATCGCAAATCTGATTTCCATCCTCGTCATCGGGGCGTTCGTCGGACTCAACCTGATGGGAGCCGGTTCGACCGGCAAAGCCGAGGACTTCCTCACGTTCTTCAAAGTCGCCGTCATCGGCGGCTTCGGAATCTGGGGCGTTTACTTCGCCGTCACGGGCAACATCTTCCAGCCGGGATTCTACGAGTTCATGCTCAACCCGACCATCGGCATCGCGGACCCGTTCCTCGGCGCGGCGATGTCGTTCGTGGCGTTTCAGGGCTGGCAGTTGTTGCTGTACGACCAAGATAAGTTCAGCAACCCGGAAGAGACGATTCGGAAAGCCATCTACATCGCCATCCCGGTGGCGACCCTGCTGTACGTCCTCGTCGCGTTCACGACGACGAGCATCCTCGAACTGCCCGTCATCATGGTCAGCCCGGAAACGTCGCTGCTGTACGCCGCGCTGCCGTTCGCGGGACAGCTCGGAGCGCTCCTCATCGGGTTCTCCGCGCTGTTTTCGACCGCGAGCGCGGTCAACGCGACGCTATTCAGCAGCGCGCAGTTCTCCCGGGAACTCATCGAAATCGGCGTCCTCCCGGACCTGACCGGCGTGGAAAGCGACGGCGGAGACGGGAGCAGTAGCGAGAGCGGAAGTGACGGCAGTGACGGGAGCGATAGCAGTGACAGCGACGGCAGCAACAGCGATAGCAGTAATGACAGCAGCAACAGCAACAGTAACAGCGACGACGGAAACAGCGACGAAAGCAGCGACAGCGACGGGAATCAGATTCCCTCGGGAATCGTCATCGGTCTCGGCGTGCTGTCGATGGCGTTCGCGGTGTACGGGAGCCTGATGAGCATCACGACGTTCGCGTCGCTCGCGTTCATCGCCGTCTTCGGCGGCGTGAGCTACGTCGCATACCGGGAACGTGACAACCTCGACATCCATCCGACGATACCCGTCGTGGGCACCGTCGGTTGTACGCTCTTCTTCCCGGTGTTGCTGTACGACCTGTACGTGCACAGTTCGTCCACGTTCTGGCTGGTCGTCGTCATCGGCCTGCTCGTGGTCGGCTCCGAACTGGTGTACTTCAAATTCGCCGGTGCGCAGACCGGAGGTGCGCAATCATGACGAAACACGAGGAAAACGGACTGACGCGACGGAAACTGCTTGCATCGCTCGGAATTGCGGGCGCGGGCGCCCTGTCGGGCTGTTCGGCCATCGAACGGGTGTCCGGCGGAAACGGCTCGCAACTCCGAATCGCCCAACCGCTCACGGCCACGGTCCTCGACCCCGTGGTCATCGAAAGCGTGCCGTCGGCGCAGGTAGCCACGCAGGTGTTCGAAGGCCTGTACACCTACGGCGAGGGGACGACGTTGGAACCCGAACTCGCCGACGGCGAACCGAAGGTGAGCCACGGCGGGACGCGGTACGAGGTGTCGCTGAAGTCGGAACCGCGGTTCCAAAACGGAAACCCAGTCACGGCGGAGGACGTGAAATACTCGTTCGAAGCGCCGAGCCACCGGGACGGGAACACGTCGTGGCGGCGGGGGACGCCGAACAAGTGGGAGGTGGACATGATAGACACCATCGAGACGCCCGACGACCACACGGTGCGGTTCGAACTGTCGTACCCGTACGACGCCTTCCACGAGGTGCTCACCCGGGCCGTCGTCCCCAAATCGGCCCGCGACCCCGACCCCGAGACGTTCGCCAAAAACCCGGTCGGCTCCGGGCCGTTTCAGGTGGACCGGTTCGTGCCCCAGAAGTACGCGATTCTGACGCGCTGGGACGACTACTGGGACTCGCCGAAGGCCGCAATCGACCGGTTGAAGTTCGTCTCGGAGTACTCGGGGCTGTCGCGGACGATGAGCCTGAAGACGGGGCAAAACCAGCTAGTCGAGGAGGTAGAGCCCCACCTCTGGAAGGCGACGAACGACCAACCGAACGCGACCGTGAAATCCAGCGAGAGCTACGATTACACGTTCCTCGGCTTCAACTGCAACGGCGGGCCGACCTCGGAGGAGAAAGTCCGGAAGGCGGTCGATTACTGCGTCAACTTCGACGAGATGGTGGAGAACATCCTCCGTCCGGCGGGCGAGCGCACGTACAGCCCGCTTCCACACCAGTTGGCCGAGGAGTGGGACATGCCCGTCAACGAGTGGAAGCGGATACCCAACGAGCGGAACATCGAGAAAGCGCGAACGCTGTTCCGCGACGCGGGCGTCGAGGCGTGGGCACCGAAGATAGCCGTTCCGGCGTCGAAGAGTTCCGGCGACGAGCTGCTGATGATGATGGCGAACGCCGTAAAGCAGGGGCTGACGCTCGCCGGGTTCCAGCAGGCCAGCGTCGAGAAGTACTCGTGGTCGGTGTTCCACGACAAAATCGTCTCGGGGTCGCCGAGCGACTACCACATGTTCGTCACGGAGTGGTCGGCGTTTCCCGACCCGGACGCCTACGTCTATCCCCTGTTCCACCAGCGGGCGGAGGGCGAGACGAACGGCGTGTTCTACAAGAACGACGACGTGATGGAGAAGATACTGAACGCGCGGAAATCGGACGTGCACGCGAAGCGGAGGAAACTCTACGAGGAGACCATCACGACCCTGCTGGAGGACCGCGTGCACCTGCCGATATACCAGCCGAAGAACGCCTTCGGGGTGAAAAAGGACCTCGACGACTTCCAGCTGTCCCCGATGTCGGAGGAGAACCCGCGGTTCGTCGGTTCGGAGTATCGGGTCACGGTCGGCGAGTAAGGTGACAGGGGAGTCAGAGAAGTAGCGGTGAGACGGGTCGGGCATCAATATCTTTTCAAACTCGTAGGGGGGACACCCACCCATGAAGCAGTACCTCGGACTCGTCGAGGACGTCCTCCGGGACGGGACGTACAAGCCCAATCGAACCGGCGTGGACACGATTTCGACCTTCAGCCAGCACTACGAGGTGGACCTGCGCGAGGGGTACCCCTTGCTGACCACGAAGAAGATGGACGGGTTCCGCTGGGACTCGATGCTCCACGAACTCCTCTGGTATCTCTCCGGCGAGGAGCACATCCGGAACCTCCGCGAGAAGACCGGCATCTGGAACGAGTGGGCCGACGAGGACGGCACCCTCGACACGGCCTACGGCCGATTTTGGCGACGGTTCCCGGTCCCCGAGGAGGGACTGCCGGGCGAATCGTGGCCCGAGGCGGACCACCGCTGGATGAACGAGGACGGAACGTTCGACCAGATTCAGTACCTCATCGACGGCCTCGACGAGAATCCGAACTCCCGTCGCTTCGTCGTCTCCGCGTGGCATCCCGCGAACGCGGCCGTCTCGACGCTCCCGCCGTGTCACTACACCTTCGTCGTCAACGTGCAGGGCGACACACTGAACCTCCACCTCACCCAGCGCTCGGGCGACGTGGCGCTCGGCATCCCGTTCAACGTCGCGGCCTACGCCCTGCTGGCGACGGTGCTCGCCCGCCAGACCGGCTTCGAGGTCGGGAAGTTCGCCCACACCATCGTGGACGCGCACGTCTACTGCGGCGAAGGCGACCGCGGGGAGTGGTACCGCGACAACCTCGAAGACCTCCAGACGCGTCTCGCCGACGTTACCCAAAAATCCGAGTACGAGGAGGTCCGTGAGTGGCTCGAATCCGAAGCCCCCGAGGAGGAGACGGAGGCGATGGACCACGTGCCGGGGCTGCTGACCCAACTCTCGCGCACCCCGAAATCTCGGCCCGAAATCGAGGTGGCGGCGGATTCCATCGACGAGTTGACCTACGACGACATCGTGCTCCGGGAGTACGACGCCCACCCCGGCATCAAATTCAGCGTGGCCGAATGACCCGTCTCGTCTGCATCGCCGCGGTCGCCGAAAACGGCGTCATCGGACGCGACGGCGACATGCCGTGGCACTACTCGGCCGACTTGCGCCACTTCAAGGAGACCACGATGGGCCATCCGGTCGTCATGGGGCGGACGACCTACGAGAGCATCGCGGGGCAACTCGACGGCCCGCTTCCGGGTCGAACCAACGTCGTCCTGAGTCGGTCGAATCCCGACCTGCCCGAGGAAGTCGTCCTCGTCCACAGCGTCGAGGAGGCGATAGAGACGGTCGAAGAACTGGACGACACAGCCTTCGTCATCGGCGGTGCGACGGTGTACGAGCAGTTCCTCCCGCACGCGGACGAACTGATTCTGACCGAGATTCACGACGAGTACGAGGGTGATACCCACTTCCCGGAGTGGGACCCGAAAGAGTGGACGGAAGTCGAGCGCGACGAGCGCGAGGAATTGGATTTCGTTCGCTACGAGCGGTGAGGAATCGCCGCACGGAGTTTTTTGTCGATTCGAAACCGCACGACGGCGGCCGCGAACAGCATGGCGACGACCCACTTTGCGAGCGTCGGAACGGGCGCTCGAACGCCGTCGGTGCCGGTGACGATGCCGAGAACCGCCGTTCCGACGATGGTCAGCAAGCCGAACAGCGCGATCCGTTTCGGTTTTTCGGGGCGGTAGGACAGACACAGCCACGTCATCAAAAGTGTCGCGCCGAATCCGAGAAAGAACAGCGTATCGTAGTACGGACTATCGATTCCGACGACACCGAAGGTCGGAACCGTGAGAGCCCACCCGGTTCCGCTGTAGTACCAAAAAGGGTCGGTGAGCGTGCCCATCTACGCCTCGCTTCCGCGCCACCGGAGTTTCGGTTTCGCCCACGCGACGACCGCGCCGACGAGAAGGGCGAGGACCCACGTGCCGAGTAGCGTCGGTTGATTTTTCGCAACGTCTGCGGCCCCGAGAACCCACCAGAGGGAGAAGGTTGCCAACCAACTGGCGATTCCGAACAGCCACACCTGTCCGTACGAAACCGGAAGCATCCGGAGAGCGACGAGCACGCCGACGATGAGGCCCGGAACGTACACGAGAAGGTTGTCCACCAAACCGGGGCCACTGAGGAAGACGGCCCAGAGAACGGAAAACGGAAGCGTGAGCATCAGCACGCTGCCGACGACGATGCCGACCTGTTCGAGGCGGCGAGGGAGGGACATACCGTATGGTTGTCAGTCTGAGAATAAATGCTTTCTTCCCCGCTCACTGGGGCGACGGTGGCCCGATGGAGATGAGGTAGGCGAGTCCGCCGATGACGATACCGCCGAGCATGGTGACGACGACGTGAATGAAGGTGACGAACCCGGCCGTGCGCCACTTCAGGCGGAAGACGATGTGGAACAGAGAGACGTCCAGCGCGAGCGCGATGAGGACCACGAGCGGCGGGAAGTACTGTTGGAGGAGAAACGGCAGGGCGGCTATCGGCGGGCCGACGACGAGCGCGCGCCTGAACGGGATGCTCCCGAGGACGTTTCGCGCGGCGATGAACCCCGTCAACGAGAGGAACCCCGCCAACAGGAGGTACGTTCCGACGAGCGGCGTCAAGTCACCCAGCAGTGCCATACCCGTGGTTCCGGACCGAATCGGCTTGTGTATGGCGATGTCACTCCGGAACGATGGACCGCGAAAGGAAAGGAGATGAGACGTTATTCCAGCAGACCGAGTTCTTCGAGACGGGAGACGATTTTATCGACTGCCTGTTCGGCGTCCTCGGGCTTCTTGCCGCCGGTGATGACGAGTTTGCCGGAGCCGAACAGCAGAGCGACGACTTCGGGTTCGTCGAGACGGTAGACGAGGCCGGGGAACTGCTCGGGTTCGTACTCGATGTTCTCCAAGCCGAGACCGATGGCGATGGCGTTGAGGTTCAGGTTGCGTCCGAGGTCCGCGCTCGTGACGATGTTCTGGACGACGATTTCGGGGTCGTCGTTGACCTGAATGTTGAGTTCACGAAGCTTGTCGAAGACGATTTCGAGACTCTCGTGGACGTCGGCCGTGCTCTTCGCGCCGGTACAGACGATTTTGCCGGAGCGGAAGATGAGTGCGGCCGATTTGGGGTTCTGGGTACGGTAGACGAGACCGGGGAACTGCTCGGGGTCGTAATCCGCGCCCTCCAAGTCCATAGCGACGCTTTGGAGGTCGAGTTCCTGCCCGATGCCCGTCGAGGCGACCACGTTTTCAATGTTGATGGTTTCCTTGGGGTCGGTCATAGCGCGACTTAAATGACGTATTTAAGGTTTATAAAGGTTGGTAGTCCAGACTGACACGACGAAATCGGCCTTTATGAGCGACCGACGAACGAAATCCTGATGTAGGAGGTTTATTAGTCGGGTTTTCCGTATTTCGAATCGAATCCCGTCGATATTCCATGGCGCAGACCTTAACAGTGCGCCGCCCCAATCGGCGGGTAATGAGCGACGAGCGAAGTCATAAATTCTCGGAGGGGACAGGCTTTGACGACCCGTACGAAGGGTTCGATTTGGACCCGCCGGAACTCGAAGTGAACCCGGAAGAGGTGGACCCGGTTGACTCCCGCGTCGTCACCGACCTCCTCGACCAGCAGTCGATTCCGCGCGACAAGGTGTCAGTGGGCGACCTCATCGAGGTCGGTCTGAGCTACACGCGGATAAATCGCTTCGAAGAGGCGACGGAAACGTTCGAGCGCGCGGCGCGTTTCGCCGACGATGGGTCGCGCGAGGAACAGGAGGCGTGGACGAACAAGGGCGTCGCGCACGCCGAACTCGAAGAGTGGGACGAAGCCATCAGCGCGTACCGCGAATCCATCCACATCGACGACGACAGCGAACACGCCGCGACGGCGGAGACCAACCTCGCGTACGCACTTTGGGAGTCGGGACGAACCGAGCAGGCGCTCGAACACTCGGAGCGCGCGGTCGAAATCGACCAGCGCTTCCCGCAGGCGTGGTTCAACCGCGGGTTCTTCCTGCTCGAACGCGGCCTCGTGGAGGACGCGGTGAACTGCTTCGACAACGCGATTCGACTCGGCTTCCGGAACGCGCACGTCATCGAGGAGAAGGCGCGCGCGCTGGAGGAACTAGGCGAGGACGAGGAAGCAGAGCGACTCGCCGAGGAGGCGAAAGAAATGCGCAAGGAGGCGGAGGAAGAGCTGGTCCAGGAATGATACTCAAGGAGCGCGAGACCGGAGAGGGACTGTTGGTCGCGGTCTGCGACGACGACGTGCTCGGCGAGACGTTCGAGACGGGCGAGATGTCGTTTACCGTGACGGAGGAGTTCTACGGCGGCGACGAGGCCGACGAGGACGAAGTTGTCCACAGCCTCAACCGCGCCGACGTGGCGAACATCGTCGGCACCGACGCCGTGGCGCTCGCGGTCGAAGCCGGGTTCGTGAACGAGGCGAACGTCCTCGAACTGGATTCGACCCGGCACGCGCAGTTCTTGCGGATGTAGTCAATCGAGGTACGCCGGGACGTTCACCGCGACCAGACAGAGCAGGGACCCGACGACCGTTCCGACCGCGACCGACAGCAGTCCGGTATGAAACGCGATGGCGGCGAACGCGTGGAACACGCCGACGAACGTGAGGCCGAGAAATATCATGCTCGCGCCGAGCCGTCGTTTCGAAACCATGCCGAAACGGTGGGGTCGAAGCGACTTAATCCACACCATCGTTCTCGTAACCAAATACGGTTTCGACGGCCTGTGAAGACCGAAGAAGTGTTCCCACTCGAAACCCAATTCCTACGCAATGGAATCACAGCAATCCGACGCGCTGGATGTGGAACGCATCCGTGAGGATTTCCCGATTCTTCAGCGGGAGTTCAACGGCAATCAGGTGGTGTACCTCGACAACGCGGCGACCACCCAGACGCCCGAACCCGTCATCGAGAGCATCAGCGACTACTACCGGAACTACAACGCGAACGTCCACCGCGGCATCCACCAGTTGAGCCAGGAGGCCTCCATCGCCTACGAGGAGGCCCACGACAAACTCGCCGAGTTCATCGGCGCGAACGGCCGCGAGGAGATGGTGTTCACGAAGAACACGACCGAATCCGAAAACCTCGTCGCCTACGCGTGGGGACTCAACGAACTCGGTCCGGGCGATGAGGTCGTCCTGAGCGAGATGGAACACCACGCGTCGCTCGTGACGTGGCAACAGCTCGGCAAGAAGACCGGGGCGGACGTGAAGTACATCCCCGTGACCGACGAGGGCTACCTCGACATGGAGGCCGCGGAGAAGCTCATCACGGACGATACCAAGATGGTCAGCGTCGTCCACGTCTCGAACACGCTCGGGACGACGAACCCGGTGGGCGAACTCGCGGACATCGCGCACGACCACGATTCCTACATCTTCGTGGACGGCGCACAGGCGGTGCCGAACCGTCCCGTGGACGTGCAGGCCATCGACGCCGACTTCTACGCCTTCTCGGGCCACAAGATGGTCGGGCCGACCGGCATCGGCGGCCTGTACGGCAAGGAACACGTTCTGGAGGAGATGGAGCCGTACCTCTACGGCGGCGACATGATTCGCAAGGTGACCTACGACGATTCGACGTGGGAGGACCTGCCGTGGAAGTTCGAGGCCGGAACGCCGAACATCGCACAGGGCATCGCGCTCGCGGCCGCCGTGGACTATCTGGAGGACATCGGCATGGAGCGCGTCCAGCGCCACGAGGAGCAACTCGCCGAATACGCCTACGACCGCCTGACCGAGGAGGGCGACGTGGAGATTTACGGACCCCCGGCCGACGACCGCGGCGGCCTCGTCTCGTTCAACGTCGATGGCGTCCACGCCCACGACCTCTCCAGCATCCTCAACGACCACGCCGTCGCAATCCGTGCGGGCGACCACTGTACGCAACCGCTCCACGACAAACTCGGCATCGCGGCCTCCGCGCGGGCTTCCTTCTACATCTACAACACCCGCGAGGAAATCGACAAACTGGTCGATGCCGTGGACGACGCCCGGCAGTTGTTCGCTCAGTAAGCGGCGTCATTTCGTCTTTCGAGGTTTTCAACGCACATCCCGGAGAGCGACGGCGACGCACCCGCTTTCTGGACGCGCGACGCGGACACCTGCGCCAGCGGTCGGCGCAGGTGTCCGCGTGCCCGGGGAGGTCAGGGGACGCCGAGGGCGGTTCGCGCAACTCGCGCGAACCGTCCGCATGCGGTATGGACCCTAGCAGTCGAAATCACGAACTCCGCGAGGAATGACGCACCGAAACGAAGGAAACGAATCCGGCCGTTTCACCCTCGAAGTCGTCCTTCACATCGTTTTTATCGACGCCATCGAAACACTTCGGAAACGACATGTCACCGCGAACCCTCCCGGACGAGATTCGACCGCACGCCGAGGAGTACTTCGAAAACGTCGCACCCGCACACGACTGGCACCACGTCCAGCGGGTCGCCGCCCTCGCCGAAACGCTCGCCGCCGAGTACGACCCCGACGAGCGAATCCTCTTTTCCGCGGTGTGGTTGCACGACATCGGCCGGGGGCGCGAGGACCGCGGCGAAATCGACGACCACGCCGAGTGGGGTGCCGAAGAGGCGGGCGAACTCCTCGGCGGATTCGACGTGACGGATTCGGAAATCGAGGCCGTCCAGCACTGCATTCGGGCACACCGCTTCTCGAACGACGTGGACGCCGAGACGTTGGAGGCGAAACTGCTGTCCGATGCCGACAACCTCGACGCTCTCGGTGCCGTCGGAATCGGGCGCGTCTTCTGCTACGGCGCGGAACACGACCAACCCATGCACGACCCCGACGTGCCCGTCGAGGCCGACAAGACACGTTCGGGTGCGACGTCGGTGAACCACTTCCACAAGAAAATCCTCCGACTCCCGGAGCGGATGTACACCGACGCAGGCAAACGCATGGCCGAAGAGCGCCGGACGTTCGTGGAGGCGTTCGTCGAGCGGTTCGAAGCGGAAGCCGCGGGCGAGCGCTGAGACGTCAGTCTTCGGGACCGAAAGCGGACGGAAGCGGATAGAGACGGGAGCGGATACAGGAGAACGGAAGCGGACAGAGGCGAACGGAAGCGGACGGAAACAGAAGCGGAGAAAGGGGATGAAAACCGAACGAAAATCGAACACGTGCTGAAAGCTATTTCACACGTCCCTCCCATCACCGGGCATGGACGCGGATGAACGGGACGTGTCCCCCGAGAAAGCCTTCTCTCTGCTCGGGAACGACACACGAATCGAGATCATTCAAGCCCTCTGGGACGCTGACGACCCGCTGTCGTTCTCGGAACTGCACGACCGAGTGGGAATTCGAGACAGCGGACAGTTCAACTACCATCTGAACAAACTCGTCGGCCTGTTCGTCCGGCAGACGGACGAGAAGTACGAACTCACCTACGCTGGGTTTCGAATCATGGGTGCGATTCTCTCGGGAACCTACACCCAGCGCGCCGAAGCCGAGACGTTCGCGCTCGATACGTACTGTCCCGACTGCGGAACGGAACTCATCGCGGAGTACGAGGAGGAGACGGTTCGGGTCCGCTGTGAGACGTGCGAGCGGAACCGCTCGACGTTCGGGTTGCCGCCGGGGGCGTTCGAGGGGAGAAACGAGACGGAGTTGCGGCAGACGTTCGAGCGCTGGCTCCTCAACGTGTTCTCGCTCATGGCCGACGGCATGTGTCTGAACTGCTCCGGGAAGACGGTCGGGTCGCTCGTCACCGAGTCCGAGTACTTCGCCGACGAGCAGGAAGCGGGCATCGAATTCCGCTGTGAGCGCTGTGGGGACTACGCCGTCGGCAACCTCGGAACGTACCTCTTGGAGCATCCGGCGGTCGTCGCGTTCCACTACGACCACGGTATCGACCTCACGGACTACCCCGTGTGGGAACTCGAATGGCCACGTCCCGAGAACGCCCGAATCATCTCCGAAGACCCGTTGCTGGTCGAATGCGTCATCGAACTCGACGGCGACGAACTCAGGCTGAGCGTCGATGAGGAGTTGGCCGTCAGCGTCGAATAGACCACATTCCCAACAGAACCTGTTTTCGGTCGTTTCGGCAACAGAAATGTAATTCTGAAATCATATATCCGTCCGCCGCTCCTGTCTCGGTTCATGCGTTCCCTATTCAGAAATCGGACCTTCACTCGGCTGTTCGTCGGTCGGTTGATAACGAACGCGGGGGACAGCGCGTACGCCGTCGCGGCGATGTGGCTCGCCTTCCAACTCGGCGGGTCGTCGTTTTACACCGGACTGGCCGGGTTTCTCACCATGCTGCCACAGACGCTCCAGTTCCTCGCCGGACCGCTGGTCGACCGGTGGCGAATCCGCCGGATTCTGGTCGCCACGCAAGTCGCGGAGGGCATCCTCGTTCTCTGTGTCCCCGTCGCGTACGTGATGGGGTGGCTCTCGGTCTGGGTCGTCCTCGTCGTGATGCCCGTCGTCTCGCTCATCAACCAGTTCGTCTACCCGGCACAGCAGGCCGCCCTCCCGCGCGTCGTCGAGAAGGAGGACCTCGTGGAAGCCAACTCGGCGTTCTCGTTCGCCTACCAGGGCGTCGATTTCGCCTTCACCGCGCTCGGCGGCATCGTCGTCGCGCTGGTCGGCGCGATCGCGCTCTACGTCCTCGACTCCGTGACCTTCCTCGCCGCGACGCTCGTCTTCCTCGGCGTTCGAATCCCGCCCGCGGAAACCGATTCCGAACCGGAGACAGACGCGGATTCGGATGGGGAGACGAAGACGGGCGCAAATTCGGCTGGAGATACGAATCCCACTCGATCCGAGGGTATCACCGCCGCCGTCGCGGCGTACCGAAGCCAACTCCTCGACGGCATCCAGTACGTTCGCGGGTCGGTGCTCGTCTGGATACTCGCCGGGAGCCTCGTCGTCAACGCGACCATCGGCAGCACCCTCGCAGTGCTGCCCGCCTACGCGCAGGCCAACGGCGGGTCGGACGCGTACGGCTTCCTCCTCGCCACGGTGGTCGGCGGGATGCTCGTCGGGTCGCTCGCCGCGACGCCGCTCAAGCGGTTTTCGCTCGCCAAACTGAGCATCGGCGGGTTCATCTTCAGCGGAATCACGTGGCTCGCCGCGGTCCTCATCGGCTGGTTTCCGGCGACGATGGCCCTGTTCTTCCTCGCGTGGATTCCGGTCGGCGCGACGAACGTCATCTTCGCGGCGATGATACAGTCCGTCGTCCCCGAGGAACTCATGGGCCGCGTGTCGTCGGTCCTGTCGAGCGCATCCGTCGGCGCGATGCCGCTCGGGTCCCTCCTCGGCGGCGTCGGCGGTGACGTTCTCGGGACCGCACCGGTCATGACGACTGCCGGGTTCGGGTTCCTGTGCATCGCGTTCTGTTGGGTGGCACACCCGCTGCTCCGAGACATCGCAAAGGCCGACGAGTTGGACGCCGAGAAGTACGGCCTCACGACCGCAACAGGGGCCGAATCGTCGGAATCCTTTTAGGTGACTCTCTCTTACCCAGATTCAACTATGAGCATGGGTTCGGACATGTACCGGCAGCAGATTCTCGACCATTATCGGAACCCGCGAAACTACGGGGAGTTGGCCGACGCCCAGTTCAGCCACGAGGGGGTCAATCCGTCCTGTGGCGACGAACTGGAGTTCGACGTTTCCCTCGAAGACGACGGCGAAACCATCGAACGCGTCGCGTTCCGCGGCGACGGTTGTGCCATCAGCCAAGCCAGCGCCAGCATGCTCTCCCAGAAGCTCCCCGGAATGAGTCTGGACGAAGTGGCGGCGATGGACCGTGACGACGTTATCGACATGCTGGGCGTCGAAATCAGCCCGATGCGCGTGAAATGCGCCGTTTTGGCCGAGAAAGTCGTCCAAGACGGAGCGGAGATTTACGAAGGCGAAAAGGACGAAGAGCGCACGACGACCGAAGACTAACTGGTTTTCTACCCAGAATCGGGTCGATGGTGTGACCCATCGACTACTTTCTCGCCGGTTCCCGGCGCGTCTCCCGGCCGAGAGCTTTTGCGATGGCGAGCACGAAGCCTAAGCCCGCCTGCACCTCCGGGTCGCGGGTCGCACGAAGCAGGCCGACAACGCCGACGCGCTCCGGCGGCGATTCGGCGTCGCTGGCGTCGCCGACCGCCTGCAACACCGTCTCCATGCCCCGAACCGTGTCGGGGTCGGACGCCGTATCCGCGACCTCGCCCAGCGAACTCCCGGCATCGACGAGCGTGGATATCATCTCGTCGTCCAGAGCGCCCGACGCCAACGGAAGGAGGTCGGCGAGCGCGGCGAGTTCGTCCAACGTACCGCTCTTTTGTAGTCGTACCAGCGTCTCCAGCGCCTCTGTGAGTTCCGCCCCGTTCGCGCCGACCGATTCGGACAGCTCCACGGTTTCCTTCGTTGCGAGACCGTCCGCGGCCTCGGCGAGGGTTTCACCCGTCCCGGCCAGTTCCGCGACCATCCGGTCGTCGAGGGCGGACGTCCCGACCTCGACCGCATCGAGGACGCCGTTTACCAGCCCGAGTCGTTCCATCAGGCGGGCGACTTCCTCCGGGTTCTCATCTATCGCCGTTTCGAGGGCGTCCCGGGCATCGTCCTGCGTTGTCTGTTCTACCATCTCGGTCACCTCACAGGAGTCCCCGTGCGGTCAGCCAGTAGGACTCGTTGTACGAGAGCTTCGCCCAGTGGACGAACTTCGACGGGTCGCGGACCGTCGGCTGTCGGCCGTACTCGAACTCCACGAACGTCGCCTCGTCCATGCCCGATTCGATGAAACAGACCGTCTTGCCGTCGAATATGGCCGTCGGGGTGTGGCCGCGGACCCGACTGGCGAGGCGGTCGGCGACGACGCCCGCCTCGTAGTGGGCGACGCTACCCGCCTTGCTCGTCGGCACGTCGGCGGTGTCGCCGATGGCGTAGACGTCCGCCGCAGCGTCCGCTTCGAGCGTCTCCTTATCGACCGGCACCCAGCCGTCGTCGCCGAGACCGGACTCCTTGATAAGGTCGTCGCCGCTGTGGGGCGGAATGGCGACCAAGAGGTCGTAATCCATCTCCGTGCCCTCCATCGTCCGGATGACCTTCTCCTCCGGGTCGACCTCATCCGCGTTGAAGAACGTCTCGACGTTGATGTCCCGCTTTTCGAGTTCCGGCGTCGCCCACTCGGCGATGGATTCGAGTCCGTGGGCGCGTCCGATGGGGTACGTGTACGTGATTTCGACGTCATCGCGCCGTCCCCGTTCGCGGAGCCAGTCGTCGGCCATGAAGACGAACTCCAGCGGCGCGGCCGGGCACATGTGCGGGACGCCGATGACCGAGAGCACGAGGTGCCCGCCGGTGAACTCGGCCAAGTCGTCGCGCAACGCCTCGGCCCCGTCGGGACCGTAGAAGTGGTGTCCGCCCTCCTTCAGGCCGGGGACATCCTCCGGCGTGAGTTTCGCGCCGGTCGAAAGGACGAGGTAGTCGTAGTCGAGCGTCGTCCCCCCGTCCTGACACGAGAGCCGTTTCTCGTCGGTGTCTATGGAGACGACCCGATTGATTCGGAGTTCGACGCGGCTGTCGAGGAGTTCCGAAATCGGTCGCCGGGCTTCCTGAGCCTCTCGTTCACCGAAGGCCACGTAGAGGTAGAGCGGCTTGTACACGTGGTCCGGGTCGTCGGTGACGAGCGTGACCTCGACGTCGCCCGCGTCTATCTCCGGCGCGAGTTCGTCGGCGAGTCGATTGGCGAGGACCGTCCCGCCGGTCCCGCCACCGACGATTGCGATTCGTTTCATGCTTTCTTCACGTAGAGGCTCCAGTAGTCGTCGTGGTCGACGGTATCGAGGTGTTCGTGTCCGGCCTTGTCCACCCACTCCGGGACGTCCTTTTTCGAGCCGCTGTCTTCCGTTTGCAGTTCGACGACGGTGCCCGAGTCCACGCTCTTTATCTTCCCGATGAGGTCCATCAGGGGGCCGGGGCAGGTCGCACCGCGCGCGTCGATCGTTACGTCGGGTTCGATTTCTGTTTCGCTCATTGTAATCACCAGTTTAGACGAATATGACGTTCTTGTCCTGTGCTCGTTCGAGGAATCCGGCGACGCCGAGTTCGTCGTCGAAGACGTCCACGTAGTCGTCGAGCGTGTTTCCGAGCAGGTCCATCGCCATCGTGCAGGCGTACACCGTCATCGGGCCGAGGTCCTTCGCCTGTTCGAGTTGGTCGGTGAACAGGGGAACCTGAACGTCCGAAGCGCTCATCATCGCCTCGGCGACGCGGCCGCCTTTGAAGTCGTTCCGTTCGACGGTCTCCGTTTCGAACGCGTTGAGCGCGTTCATCGTTACGAAAACCTCGACCGGAATGTCGGACGCCGCGGCGATGGACCCGATCATGCTCGCCGCCTGAATTTTTTCGATGTCCTCGGACGCGAGGACGATTGCATAGCCGTTCATGTGCTCATCACACCTGAAGAGACGCGACGCACAGGCATAATATTGTGATGCTATTCCAAGAGCATGAGAACTAGATTCGAAGACATGTTCACGAACAATATGAGGACGGAATGGAATAAACCAGAGAGAAACGGTGAAGACGGGTGAACTCGGGGCAGTCGATATCATCGAACTGCGCTCGGATGATTTCAGCCGCTCACTCGATATTCGATATTGCGAGAAAAACTCAAAATAGTCGGCGATTATTCCGGCTTCAGACCGCCGTCCTGCACGCGCATGACGGCCTCACCGTCGGCGAGGTTCGGCGCGTCCACGAGTCGGACGATACGCTTGTCGCCCTTCGATTTTCGGAGGTACATCCGGAACGTCGATTTGTGGCCGAGGATGTTGCCACCGATGGGCTGGGTCGGGTCGCCGAAGAACGAGTCGGGGTTGGACGAAACCTGATTCGTCACGACGACGGCCGTGTTGTACAGGTTACCCACCTTGTCGATGTCGTGGAGGTGTTTGTTGAGTTTCTGCTGACGGGTGGCGAGCTGTCCACGACCGACGTATTCGGCGCGGAAGTGGGCGGTGAGGCTGTCGATACAGACCAGTCGGACGGGCCAGTCGCTGTCCTCGTGTTCGCCCGCGAGTTCCTGTGCCTTCTCCGCGAGGAGCATCTGGTGGTTGGAGTTGAACGCCTTTGCGACGTGAATCTTGTCGAGGATGTCGGCGACGAGTTCCTCCATCGCTTCCTCGTCGTCCGGGGAACCGTCGATTTCGCGGTCGTCCATCGTGGCCTGAATGGCCTCGTCCGGCAGGCCGCGAACCATGTCGTCGATACGTTCGGGGCGGAACGTGTCTTCGGAGTCGATGAAGATGACGCTGCCGTGGAGACCGCCCTGTTCGGGCGGCAGTTGGACGTTCACCGAAAGCTGGTGGGTGATCTGGGATTTCCCCGCACCGAACTCGCCGTACACTTCGGTGATGGATTGGGTCTCGACGCCGCCGCCGAGCAACTCGTCCACTTCGTCTATCTGCCAGCTGAGCTTGCCGATTCGCTCGCGTCGTTCGAGAACCTGCGAACCGGTCTCGAACCCGCCGATGTCGGCCTCCTTTCGGGCGGCCTGAATGATGTCGGCGGACGTGCTCTCGCCGACGTCGGCGGTGTTGCTGAGTTCGCCGGGACTCGCAACCGCGAGGCTCTGATAGGAATCGAATCCCGCGTCACGGAGTTTTTCTGCTGTCGCTGGACCAACGCCGGGGAGTGCTTCGAGGTCTACGTCTGCCATTGTACTCTTGCCTTGTTCCCGTCATCATATAAACCTCCGTTAACAGCGGAGTGAAAGTGAAACTGGCGGGCGGTGTCGGGATATCAGAATAGGAAGGGAAGCCTTTAGATACGAAAAGGAAATCGCGTGGAAGTTATTCCCACGGATGTTTGCTCGTGTGGTCCGGCCAGAGCGGATACCAGTACTGTTCGTCGGACTCGATTTCGAGTTCGCCGTCCATGTTGCTCCGGAGTTTGAACTCGGCCGCCGAGTCGCGCTCGTGGCCGCGCTTCGGCGCGAAGGGATAGTAGGCCCCGCGGCGGAAGGAGTACACCCAGTAGACGTAGTTGCCGTCCCGCTGGAAGCCGAAAATAGCGGCGAGGAGACGCGACCCGTAGCCCTCCTCGACGAACGTGTCCGCCGCGAAGTGGAGGCTCGTCACGAGGTCTTCGGGGTCGTCGTCTTCGAGGACGAACCACGAGTAGCCGTGATTGTCCACGTGCGCGGTCGCTTCGGTGCCGGTCTCCTCCTTTCCGGCTTCGAGGATGGCGTGCACTTCGTCCACCGCGTCCTGAAAGTCGGTGCTATCGACCTCCGAAAAACAGAGCGCCGCCTGCCCGACCGATTCGTAGCCGAGGTCGGCTTCCATCGTGACGTAGGCCGTGCTCATCCCGAAGAGGTCTTCGGGGTCGGCCTCGCGTCCCGCGTCCGTCTCGGCGCGGATGCCGAGCACCTCACGGATGCCGTCGAATAATCCCATACCGAGGTGTACGAAGTCGGTGCGGAAAAAGGGAGGCGATACTTATGTGGCAGTTAATAAAGGGTATCGAGCCCGTCCGTAAAACCGATGGGAACGCATTCCCGACGCCGGTTTCTCGAACTGGCAGGTGCTGGCACCGCCGTCGCGCTCGCGGGGTGTTCGAGCGGCCCGAGCGACGCCGAAGGTGCCGACACCTCCACGACGGAAACCGAGACGACGGAGACGACCGAGACTGACGAGGAAACCACGGAAGACGCTTCCAACGACATCACAATGAGTTCAGTATTCCACTTCAGCGAGGGGGACGACCACCAGAAACACGCGGTGGCGAACGTCGCCAACCTGTTGAACGACGACTCGACCGACACGGAGACCATCGCGCTCGTCGCCAACGGCGTGGGCGTCAAACTCCTCTCGACCGACTCCACCCAAGCCGAGACAGTGAAATCGCTCGCAAAGAAGGGCGTGAAGTTAAAGGCGTGTCACAACAGCATGAACAAGCTCAACTACACGAAAGAGGACCTCCTCGAAGGAGTCGAAGTCGTCCCCGCGGGCGTCGGTGAACTCACGAAACTACAGGCCAAAGAGGGATACGCCTACATCAAGACGCCGTAGCGTCAGTAGGACTCCATCTCGCGTTCCATATCGCGGAGTCGCTCGACCCGCGCCTCGGTGCTGGGGTGCGTGCTGAACAGCTTGCTGATGAAGCCTGCTTTTGCGGGGATGATGAAGAACGCGTTCATCTCCGACGTCTCGCGCAGGTCCTCCTGTGGCACCCGGTCCATCCCGCCGTCGATGGTCAGCAGGGCGGACGCGAGCGCGGACGGCTTGCCCGTAATCGTCGCCCCGCCGCGGTCCGCGGCGAACTCGCGGTAGCGCGAGAGCGCGCGGATGAGGAAGTAACTGATAATCCACACCACGAGCGACGCGAGGATGGCGACGAAGACGGGAACCTGATTCCCGTCCCGGCTGTCGCGCCCGCCGCTGAACAGCCAGCCCCAGCGAACGATCATGAACGCGATGGTCGAGAGGAACGACGCGATGGTCATGACCATCACGTCGCGATTCTTGACGTGGGCGAGTTCGTGAGCGAGCACGCCCTCCAACTCCTCCTGATTCAGCGTCTGGAGGAGTCCCGTCGTCACGCAGACGGCGGAGTTCTTCTGGGAGCGCCCGGTCGCAAACGCGTTCGGGACGCGAGTTTGCGCGACGGCGACTTTCGGCTTCGGCAGGTCGGCCTGCTGGGAGAGTCGGCTGATGGTCGCGTGGAGGTCGGGATACTCGTCCTCGCTGACCTCGTGTGCGCCCATGCTCCACAGCGCGAGTTTGTCGCTGAAGAAGAGCTGGCTGAATGCGACCGCACCCATAACTAAGAAGACCAACTGGCTTGCATAACCGAGTGACTCGGTTAATATCACGGCGAATACGAGGTACAGGGCGAACAGGAGGAACATCGTAAAGCCCATCCTGGCTCGAAGTCCCCAATCTGCCTTCCATTTCATGCTTCAGTCTAGGGATTCCGACCGTTTAAAGATTCGTCGTCGTGTGCGGATAAGTAGCAAGCGGGAAGGGGGAGTTTTCTCCGACCGGTGAGAAACATAACGAAAATTGAAATTTCAGTTTCGCTGAGGCCGGAACGCTTACCCCCGGAGGCGGAATAAGGGGCGTATGTTCTCGTTTGAACCGGCGAGGGTATCTCGATGACCGGTACGGTCGTCTTAGCCGGTAGTCTCAACCGTTCTGGCCGATGGCTCGCCAAACACCTCGCCGAACGAGGGTGGGACGTCACTTGTCTCGGTCTTTCTCGGTCGAACTGGGAACTCGGGGGATATCGGGGGCTCTCGTTTCGTGCGGCGGATTTGACTGATCAGGTCGAAACCGCGGAGGCGATTTCGACGGAGAATCCCGATGCGGTCGTTCACTGGGCGACGCTGCCGTCGCCGGAGCGCCACGCGGGGATGCGCATCTTCGAAAACAACGTCGTCGGGGCCTACAACGTGTTCACCGCGGCGGGGCGAACGAACGCCCGAATCGCGTGGGCGTCGAACGAGAGCGCCTACGGCTTCCAACTCGCGGGCGAACCGACCCTCCCCGAGTACTTGCCGCTGGACGAAGAACACCCGCTTCGACCCGAAGACCCGTACGGGACCTCGAAAGTCGTCGGCGAACAAATCGGGGGCATGGTCGCCCGTCGATACGACGTTCCGGTCGCGTC
This sequence comes from Haladaptatus paucihalophilus DX253, assembly GCF_000376445.1. Classification (NCBI taxonomy): domain Archaea; kingdom Methanobacteriati; phylum Methanobacteriota; class Halobacteria; order Halobacteriales; family Haladaptataceae; genus Haladaptatus; species Haladaptatus paucihalophilus. The sequence goes on from NZ_AQXI01000001.1 coordinate 1,754,060, forward strand.
GATGCGCGGGTCGTGGGTGCAGTTTCCCGACGAGTACGACTGTCTCGACGCGCGGACCAACCTCGCAACGGGCGCGGGGAACTTCTGGTCCTACGTGGACGTTCGGGACGTCGTGACGGCCATCGAACGCGCCATCACGGCGGACTTCGATGGTCACGAACCCTTCATCGTCTCGGCGGCCGACAACTACCTCGACGAACCCATCGAAGACGCCCTCGTCGAGTTCTTCGGTGGAGTCCCGGAGCGGTGTGATATCGCCGGGACCGACTCGGCCTTCTCGACCGCGAAAGCCGAGTCGATGCTCGGCTGGGAACCGACCCACTCGTGGCGCGATGCCGTGGACGATGACGAGTTCGTCCTGCCGTGAGCCTTCTACAGGCTTAAAAGCGCGAACGACATAGAACCGTCAATGACCGATTCTGGCGAATTCTGCCCGAACTGTGGCGACCCCATCGAGGTCGATATCACGGAACGGGACTATCCGACCTCCGCCTCTCCACGCGAGCGAAAGCTCTGTGACGCGTGTTATTTCGACCGATTCGACCTCGTGGACGCCCCGGAGCGAATCGAAGTCCGAGTGTGTGCACAGTGCGGTGCCGTCTACCGCGGCCGACGCTGGGTGGACGTGGGCGCGCGGGACTACACCGACATCGCCATCGAGGAAGTGAGCGAAGCGCTCGCGGTCCACGTCGATGCCCGCGACGTGTCGTGGCAGGTGGAACCCGAACAGATAGACCCGAACACGATTCGGATGCACTGTTACTTCTCCGGCGTCGTCCGCGACACGCTGGTCGAGGAGGAGATCATGGTCCCCGTGATGATCGCCCGCCAGACGTGTACCCGCTGTGGGCGAATCGCGGGCGACTACTACGCGAGCATCGTGCAAGTACGCGGCGTGGACCGGACGCCGACGCCGGAAGAGGAGAAGCGCGCCCGCGAAATCGCCAACGAAATCGTCGCGGACATGGAGGCGACGGGCGACAGAAACGCCTTCGTCACCGACATGGACGCGACGCCCGACGGCCTGAACATCAAGGTCTCGACCAACAACATCGGCAAGAAGATTTCGAACAAACTGGTCGAGGAGTTCGGCGGGAGCTTCACCGACTCGGAAACCCTCGTCACGGAGGACGAGGACGGCAACGAGGTGTATCGCGTCACCTACTCCGTCCGCCTGCCGCCGTTCACGCCCGGCGACATCATCAGCCCGGACGACGACGGGCCGGTGCTCGTTCGGAGCGTGCGCGGAAACCTGAAAGGCAAGCGAATCACGACCGGCGACGAGTACGAGGCGCAGTTCGGAGACGAGGACGCCTCGGACGCGCGCAAGTTGGGCACCATCGACGACGCCGAGGAGACGACGCTCGTCGCGGTGACCGACGAGCGCGCGGTGCAGGTGCTCGACCCGGAAACCTACCAGACGAAGACGATTTCCAAGCCGTCGTACATGGACGAGGACGCGGAGACGGTCCCCGTGTTCAAGAGTCGAAACGGGCTGTACGTGGTTCCGGATGCGTAACCTCGCCGTCCTCGTGGCGAAACCGCGGGCCGAAGCGACCATCGCGGAACTGGAGGCGGAAGGCGTTTACGACGACGCCAGAAAAGTCAGCGAACACGACGACGAACTGGTCGAACTGCCCGTGACCGCGCGGCCGACCGAAACGCGGTTCGAGGAAATCGTCGAACAGTCTGACCCCGAGATTCGACACACGGACCTCGACTCCCTGCTTCGGGAGCGCGGGTGGTCGGACGACGACATCGACCGCGCACCGAAGTCGTGGGCCGTCGTCGGAAGCGTGATTCTCGTCCAGTTCGACGACTGTCCGCGACCCGAGGAGGTCGGCGAGGAACTGCTCGCCCTCCACGGCGAAGCCGAAACCGTCCTTTCCCGCGGCGGAATCTCCGGCGAGCACCGGGAACCCGACGTGAGCGTCGTCGCGGGGTCTGGCGATACCGAGACCGTCCACACGGAGCACGGGACGAAGTACGCCCTCGACCTCCGAGAGGTGATGTTCGCCCCCGGAAACCAACGCGAGCGCTCCCGGATGGGCGACGTCGTTTCGCCGGACGAACGCGTCTTCGACATGTTCGCCGGAATCGGCTACTTCACGCTCCCGATGGCCCGCGCCGGGGCGAACGTGACCGCGGTTGAGCGCAACCCGGCGTCGTTCAAGTTCCTCGTGGAGAACGCGATGCTGAACGACGTCCCCGACCGCATCGACGCCTACCGCGCCGACTGCCGGGAGATGGCGGACGTGCGCGTCGAACGCGTCGTCATGGGTTACTACGACGCACACGAGTACCTCGACACGGCACTGGCCGCCCTCGAACCCGGCGGCGTCGTCCACATGCACGAGACGACGCCCGAAAATCGGCTGTGGGAGCGCCCGGTTTCGCGGCTTGAATCGGCGGCCCACGAGCACGGACGGGACGTGGAGATTCTGGATACGCGCCGCGTCAAGAGCCACAGCGAGGGCGTGTGGCACGTCGTGGTTGACGCTCGGGTGGAGTGACGAAACATCGGTCGTGGAAAATACTTATCACCCGAGAACTGTTCGCTTTTCGCATGGATAGACAGAAACTCATCTCGCTGTTTTTCGTGCTCCTGATGTTGAGTTCGGCGGTGGCCTACACCGTCACGTTCATCTGACGGACTCGACAAGAATCGCGGCTACTCCGTGTCCCACACGTCCGCCATGGGACTCTTCTTCCGGGAGCGCCGCGAACGTGAATTCCGGCGCGAGTTCGAACCGGAATCGGTGCCTCCCGACTCGTTTCCGTCGGACGAATCGTTGCGTCCGCTGTTGCCACTGGTGTTACCATCGAACTGCCGGGTATCGCCGTAGCCGATGCTGCCGCCAGAACCGCCCGCCGAACGCGGGTCGAACTCCGGCAGGTCGGGGTGCGCCATGCGGTCCACCTGCTCTGCGAACCAGTCGGGCATGTCGGTGCGAGCGCGGTCGAACAGTTGCAGGAGGCTGGAATCCGCGAGATACGTCGCGCCGTAATCGTCCGGCGCGCGAATCACCCGCCCGCAGGCCTGAATGACGGTTCGGAGCGCGGCGCGGTAGTACCACGCCCACTGCCCGTGTTCGAGTCGGTGGGCGACCCGCGAGTCGCTCGTGTTCAAGAAGGGAGCCTTACAGAGCACCTGCCAGCGCGCGAGGTCGCCCTTCAAGTCGAGCGCCTCCTCCATCTTCACCGAGAGGAACACGTCCGGGTCGTCGGTCGCTTTCCACGAATCGAGGTCGGCGTCGCGCGAATCGCGGCCGTGGGCGCGCACCCGCCCGCCGACGCCGAACGCCTCCAACTGCTCCGCGAGCTTTTTCTGGATGTGGTAGGAGTGGGCGTGGACGATACCCTTCTCGTCCGGGTGTTCCTGCATGATTCTGACGACCGTCCGCGCGATTTTCGGCAGGGTTTCCTCGCGGTGCTCGTAGGTCATCTTCCCCTGCGTCACGTCGTACAGCGGCCGGTTTTCGACCGGGAAGGTGTGGCCGACGTCCACGAGGGCGACGCGTTCGGGGTCGAGGCCGACCTGCCGACAGAACGCCTCCTTGTTCAAAATCGTCGCCGAGAGGAGCGCGAATTTGTTCCCGCGTTCCCAGACGGTGTGGGCGAGGTAGCGCTCGGGGTTCATCGGCTTGATGGTTATCGGCCCGCCCGCGCCGTCCGGTTGGTCCACCACCCACTCCGTCGCGCTGTCCGGGTCGCGGTAGTCGTCCACGAACCAGTCCAACTCGGAGATGAGTTCCTGAAACCGGTCCCGTCGGGCGACCTCGGCGGCCGTGAGTTCGGGCTGCGCGATGAGGTCGTCCTTCCGTCGCTTGCAGGTGCCGACGAGTCGGTCCGCGTAGTCGACCGCCCTGTCGAGTCCGGTTATCTCGGGAATCTTCAGGTCGTCCCAGATGGGCACCGTGCGCGGATTCAGGTCGATGGCCGCGTACATCTCGGCCCACTCGGCGAGTCCGTGGGCCTCGTCGATGACCACCGCGTCCCGCTTGCGGAACACCTCCGACCCGGCGGTTCGCATGAAGTACGCCAAGGTCATCGCCGCGATTTCGCGGTTGCTGGCGATGGCGCGGTCGGAGAAGTACGGACACCGGTGTCTGACCGAGCAGTCGTAGCCCTTCTCGCGGGCACAAGGTGCTCGGTTCACGGGGGTGTCGTGCTCGCCCGGCAGGATGCAGGAGTAGTTTCGCTTCCCTCGGATTATCTTGAGGTCGTCCAGCAGGGCGTCCTCGGCCACGTCGTCCAACTGGGATACCTGCGGCGTGGTGTAGTACGCCCCCGTCGAATCGGTCGGGGCGGCCTCGTCCACCCGACGGGCACACCCCGCAATCGCCCGAGCGAGCAGGGACTTACCGCTCCCCGTCGGTGCGCGAACCAACACCACGTCGTTGTCCCCCTCGAACGCTTCCCGAATGTCCGATAGCGCCTCCCGCTGGTTGCCACGGAAGGAAGGTGCGGGGAACTCGTCGAAAATCCGCTCGGGATTCACTATCCGTGATAACGACGGCGAACGCGTAAAACCTGTGGGTTCTTCGGCGGATGGTACAGCGAACGACGGCGGTACGATTAACGTCGAAACGTCCGAACCGGCGGGAACGAGCGACTCGACTACTCGCTCCGTTCGAGCGCCGCCACGTCCGCGGCCGACGGATGGTCCGGTAACTGCTCGATGCAGGCATAGCAGAGGAAATGCTCGCTCCCGTCCTCGAACTCTAGCGTCATTCCGCCCGTCGTTTGCGGGTTCGAACTCCAGAGGTTGGCGATACCGCCCGCGATGGGTACGTCCGCCCCACAACCGTCGCACTTCTCGGTGCTCATCGGTGGGAGTTGGTGGGTCACGGACAAAGAACGTTCGGCGCGTTCGCGGGAGCGGACGGTCGAGGAGGAGTCCCACCGGACGGGCGGCTAGCGGTTTGCGATCCCGTGGCATAGCACCATCAAATCTATATATCATACGACACACGTTCCGTACGAACCGTTCTATGACCCGCCGGCACGCGTATCGTCCGGTGTTCGAACCCCTCGCGCTCACGCCCAGGAGCGGGGCCCGATAGCCGCAGCACTCGGGTTTCGTTCCGCTACGTTCCGTAGCCGCACTTTCTCGACCGAACACACACGCATATGCCGATATCCGCCGAGTCGCGGGCACACAGCCGCGACTCACCAGTGAACGCATCGCTTTTCGAACGACAGACGCATCGCTCGCGGCCGTGGCGACCGCTCGAACTACGGCCGACGACCGCCGAAACCGCCGGAGGTGGTCGTGAATGACCACGGCCGACGCGGACGGGACCGCGCCATCGCTGTGGCGAAACCGCGACTTCCGGCGGTTCTTCGCCGGGGAGTTCGTGACGAACGCCGGGGACAGCCTCTACACCGTCGCCGTCCTGTGGCTCGTCTTCGACCTCAGCGGCTCGACGGTCCTCACGGGAATCGCCAACTCGCTGTTGTTGCTCCCGTGGCTCTTACAGATACTCGCCGGACCGGTCGTGGACAGACTCCCGCTCAAACCGGTGCTCGTGGGGGCACAAGTCCTCCAAGGCGTCGTCGTTCTCGCACTCCCGCTCGCCGCGGCGACGGGGTGGATGAGCGTCGGCGTCCTGCTCGCCGTGGTCCCGATACTGACGCTGGCGACGCTGCTGATGGCACCGATGCAGACGACGCTCGTCCCTCGCATCGTGTCCGATTCGCGGCTTTCGCGGGCGAACTCCGCGCTCGCAACCGTCACGCTCGGACTCGACATGGTGTTCGACGCGCTCGGAGGCGCGTTCATCGCCGTCTTCGGCGCGACGACGCTGTTCCTGTTCGACTCGGCCACGTTCGCCGTCGCGGGACTGTTGTTCGCCGGTATCGCCGTCCCGAAGGTCGGCGAGAGAGGCGACAAAGCGGAGCGGACCGACGAGTCGATACTCGACTCGTACGTCGGCGACCTACGGGACGGAGCGGACGTGCTCCGCGGGAGCGTCTTCGTCGAACTGGTACTCACCACGGCGGTGGCCAACTTGGCGACCGGGGTGACGCTCGCGATTCTCCCGGCCTTCGGCGACGCGCTCGGCGGCCCCGCCGTCTACGGCCTGCTGCTCGGTGCGCTCGGCATCGGCCGACTGGTCGGCTCGCTCCTCGCGCCTTATCTCGAACGCGTTTCGTACGGACGGCTGCTCATGGTCGGCCACTCGGTGGCCGCGTGCTGCTGGCTCGCAGCGGTGTACGCGCCGAAGACGACGCTCACCGTCGTTCTCTTCGGACTCGCGTGGGTGCCAGCGGGCATCAGCGGCGTGCTCACGGCGACGCTGAACCAGACCGTGTTTCCGGCCGACCGCCTCGCCCGCGTGTCGTCCATCAAGGGAACCGCCTCGGGAGCTACGCTGCCGCTCGGTTCGCTCGTCGGCGGCGTCGTCGCCGAGGTGCTGGGAACGACGACGACGATGGGACTCGCCGCGTTCGGCTTCGGGTTCACGGGACTGTACGTACTTCTACGACCGCGGCTCCGAAATCTCCCCGCCGTCGCGGACGCCGACCCGGCGGCGTTCGACGTGACGGTCGCGTCTGACCGTCACGGGGAGTGACACGGGTCTCGACCCGGACGCCGTTTCGAAGCGGTATCGACAATCGAACGAGGTGGATCATTTCGTATAGCACTATCCGATACATCCCTGGATTCGGACCGCACACAGATATCCGTCCGTAGACGGCCGTTCCATCCGAAATCGGTGCAATCGCTCGGGAACGGTGCAAGTCAAAAAAGCCGCAAAAGTCGTTCGCGTCGTCCGTTTCAGTACGACTCGCTCGTGTAGAGCGCGCCGCTGTCGTCGTAGACGGACACCGTGTCGCCGCCGTTATTCCAGATCGCGGTACCGGTGTTGCCCCAGTAGAGGTCGGAACTCGTGTCCGAACCGGTTCCGGTGTGAAGCGTCACCTGCGCGCCCGCGTCGAGCGTGAAGCCGCTCGGGAAGGCGTAGGTGTGGGCGGCTTCGTCCTCGACGGTCCACCCCGAGAGGTCGATGGAACCAGTTCCGGGATTCTCGAAGACGACGTACTCGTCGTTGAGGTTGTTGTTGTCGTTGCCCGCCGCGTCCTCGTGGATTTGAGCGATGGAGAGGTCGCCGCTGCCGCTACCGCCGTCGCCGCCGCCGGTCGAGCCGTCGTAGGCGTCGAACAGCGGGAAAGAGGTGTCGAAGACCGTCGTCGTCGGGATGCCCGAATCGCCGTTGACGTTGTTCGTGCCGTCGGTCACGTGGTCGCCGTTGATTCGGAGGTCGGTTCCGAGCGCGGACGCGAGGTCGTTCAGGTTGGTGCGTGCACCCGACGGTGCCGTGCCAGCGCCGACGAGGACCACCGCGCCGCCGTCCGCGACGAACGAGGTGAGCGCGTCGATTTCGGCGCTGGTGAACGCGTCGGCGGGCGTGGTGACGACGATGGCCTGCCAGCGCGAGAGGTCGAAGGTGTCGAGGTCGTTCGCCTGGTCGAACGAGAGGTCCACGCCTTCGAGGTAGCGCTGGTAGTACGCCGCGTCGTCGTTGGAGACGGCGTAGCTCGCGTCGAACTGACCGTGGCCACCGTCGATGAGGATGTCCCCGCTTCGGTCGCTCACGTAGTCGATGAGGTTCGTGAGGAAGACGAAGTTCTCGTAGTCCGACGTATCGACGGCGAAACCTTCGGAGCTCTCGTAGCTCTCGTCGATGAGCGGACTACCGACCACGGCCACGTTGGCGGCGTCGTCCACCGCCGCGAGCGGGATGTCGCCGCTATAGGTGTAGCCGCCGGACTGGGTAGCGGTGCTCTCCGCGTAAATCGGGACGCGGGAATCGCTCACGCCGCCGGAGGGGGTCTTGACGCTGGCGGCTTGCGGGAGGAAGAGGTCGTTCACCGCCCGGTTTCGGATTTCCGAGGAGGCGTCGGGGTCGCTCTGTCCCCAGACGCCCGTGCCGTTCGACTGCGCGGTGTCTTCCGCGCGCCAAATGTCGTCGTGGTACGAGGAACCGGAACCGTACACGCGGGCGTTACCGGTTTCGACGGCGCGGAGGTTGTAGAAGTCGTCGCGGGTGCCGTCGCCCGTGGCGTCGTAGTGGATGTAACCGAGCACGCGGCCGTAGGTGTCGCGGAGCGGTTCGTTCTGGTCGAACGAGAGTTCGACGGTCGCGCCGCCCAGTTCGCTCTTGCCGAAGTCGGTGGCGTTCGATCCCCACGTCTGGAGGTAGGTCATCGATTCGATGCCTTCCCACTCCTGAATCCGCTCGGCGGAGCTGTTCGACGCCTTCTCCGGCGTGTCGATGCCGAGGATTCGGATGCTCTCGGTCGAACCGTCCGCGAACTGCACCGTCACCGTGTCGCCGTCCGAGACTTTGGTGACGTCGACGGTGTAGGTCTTGCTCTTGTCCAGTCCCAACCCGTCGCGGTCGGTGAAGTAGTCGAACGCGGTGTTGAACTGGCTGGTGAGCGGTTTGTAATCCGCGCCGCCGTTGTTCGAGGTGTCGAGCACCTCGTCGTCGTTGAATCGGAAGGAAAGACCCAGATAGCTGGCGAAGTCGTTCAGGTTGGCCGTGGTATCGTTGTCGTTGTAGTCGGATTGGTCGTGGACGAACAGCGTACCGCCGCCCGCGACGAAGGTGGCGAGGTCGTCGAGTTCCGAACTGGAGAACGCGGTGCTCGGCGACGTGATGACCGCCGCGTCGGCGCTCCCGAGTTCGGCCGAGAGGTTCGAGGTGGCCGTGACCGTGTAGCCGTTGTTCTCGGCGTAGCTCTCGAACTTGGAGAACGACGCGAGGTCGTAGTACTGGCCGTGACCTTCGTCGAAGAGGACGGTACCTGACCCGCCGAGTTCGGCGTCCCACGCGTTGAGGACGAACTCCTCGTTGCCCTGTTGCCAGTTCGTGCCGTCCTCGACCAGCATCGACCCGAACGCGACGACGTTCGAGTCGGAGACGACCAGCGGGATGGGCGTTCCGCTGCTGTAGAGTGTCGCGTCGCCGTTCGAGTCGGCGTCGTGATTCGTGGCGGTGTCCTCCGCCCACACCGCGATAATGGAACTGTCGGTCAACTCGCCGCCGCTGGCGTCGAGGAAACTCGACGTCGAGTGACAGACGAGGGGTGGAATATCGCCCGAAGCGGCGCGTACTTCGGAGCTGAGGGTTGTGGTGATCGGTCCCGTTGCGGTTGCCGCCGCGAGCGCTGACATGAACGTTCGTCTTCGCATCGCTTCGAAAATACAGCTAGTAAGATATAAATTATTCTGTTTTATCTTAGTATTTAATCTTCTACGCCCTCATATATTTAGATATTTGTAGAAAATATCCGTCCGTAGCACAATAGTTCACACGGACTCCGCGGGGTCGTATTCGTCCGCCATACGTTCGGCTTCAGTCGCGTATCGCTCGCGCGTCTCCGGGTCATCGACCGCCCCGAGTTGGTTCGGCGACACGTCGAGTGCGGCGGTCGTTTCCCGCGCGGCACCGGTAAAACTCGTGAGTGCACGCTCCTTCCGGAAGTAGCGCGACCCGTCGGGGGTCGCGTAGACGAGGATGATGAGGTTCTGTTCGTCGTCCGAATACGTCCGTTCGACCAACCAGACGCGCACGTCGGTATCGTCGTCCATACGCACGATTGGTTCCACAACGGGATAGTTCCACCCGACCGTTTATGCGAACGACTACCGTACTTCGGTCGGTATGGAGGTGAACTGTGAGGGATGTGCGGGTTGTTGTATCGATTGGCGCGACATCGCACCCGAAATCCCGGACCACGAACGACGCGGCGCACGAAAGCCGTTGGACGACGCCCACAATTTCGTCCCGCTCATGCGCGAGGAAGTGGTGGCGTTCGTCGAAGCGGGACTCGCCGACGCATTGACGCCGCGGCTCTGGCAGGACGATTCGGGGACGGACGTCGGCGGCGTGAAACTGGCCGCCATCGAGGGAAAGCCCGCGTTCTTTCTCGGCCTTCGCAAACCGCTCAAGCCGGTCGAGCCGTTCGACAGCGAGGAACCGAGATGGCTCCCGACCTGTGCGTTTCTCGACCCGAAAACGCTCCAGTGCCGGATTCACGACGACGACCTGTATCCGCTGGAGTGTTCGGAGTACCCCGGTCACAACCTGAAGTTGGGACAAGAGACGGAGTGTGAACGAGTCGAGGCGGCGTTCGACGGAGACCGACTGGTGGACGACGAACCGCCGGACGCGCTCTCGGGACTCCTGCTCGGACCGCAAGCCGTCGGCGAAAAAGTTTTCGTCCATCCCGAACCCGACGAACTGGCGGGAGTCGTCGAGCGCATGCGTGCGGGCGAGCTAACCGACGAGGACCGCGCACGGTTCGTCGCCACTGCCGCGGCTAATCGACCTGGGACGACGAGCATCAACCGTGAAACGTACGAAACGGTGTTAGCGACGGTACGCGAGACCGACTCGTGGGTCGGTCGGTCGATTCGTGCGTGGGAAGCGATGTCGCAAACAAAAACCGGAGTTCCGGACCCGTCGGTCGCGGAGCGAATCGAACCGGGAGCCGGTGCACCATCGCCTCCCGGTTGGTGAACGAAGCGCGAAGAAGGAACGTGCTACTCGGACTTCATCTTCTCGAACTGCTTGAGAAGGTCTTCGGCCGAATCGCCGGAGTCGTACTCGACAGTCCCGTGATACTGCGACCGTTCGTCGTCGAAAGCCGCATCGACGGTACTGTTCTTCCGCTCACGACGTTCGTGTTCTTCTTCGTCATAGGCACCCATTGACATGACAACCACACTCATACTTGGCGAGGGTCAGTTATTAATGTAACGGATAATCACATTATACCTTCACGATGGAACATCGTCAGACGGAAGGGGGAATCAGGAAAAATGGACCGAACGGGACGACGGCGAAAACGACGGAAAAGGGAGGCGGGAGAATCCCACGAGGTGCACAACACGTAAACATTCTCGGTTACTAGGTGTCAACGTGGCAAGCCCGCTCCGCTTTCGCCGCTCTACGGAGCGGTGGGACGACGACCGCATAACGACGGAGTTGTATTCGCACCTCGACTCGAACCTCGGGGCGCGTTCGACGACGCCCCACTACGTCGAACCGAACGGCTTCGAGGCGCGACGCTTCGAGATGGACAACGGCGACGTGGCGCTGTTCGTCTGGAACGACGACCTCGCCTATTGGCTCGGGAACACCGAGACGCCGCCCGCGCTGTGGCGAACGAACAAGCACACCTTCGACGAGGTTCCGTACCCCATCGCGCGATGGAGTCAACGCGAACTCCTCGCAGATTTGGCCGTCGAATCGCCGTGGCTGGCCGAGTACGATTACCTCTCGTGGTTCTTCCTTCCCGTCTTCTTCTCGAAGGACGGGCGGGAAACCTCGCGGGCGTTCTTCCGCAAGTACGCGGCGGGATTCCCCGACGCGACGCGCGACGAGGCGCTCTCGTTTTACGAACGGTTCCTCAGCACCGGCGCGTTGGACGACTATCGGTACACGATGGCCTCGAAACTCGGGACGAGCGAGTACTTCGACGAGAACCGAATGAGTTCCACGATGAGCGAGTTCACCGTGGCGAAGGTGTTGACCGACGCCGGATACGACGTGGAGCCCGAAATCGAAGTGACGACCGGCCACTCGCTCGACTTTCGCGCCGACCCGCGGGACGGCGACCAGTCCTCGTTGGTCGAAGTGACCCGTCCGCGTCCACCCACGCGGCGGGCCGCCGATACACCCGTCGCGGCGGTGCGCGAGACGGCCGAAACGAAGACGAACGGGCAGTTGAGCGAACACGGCGGCGGTGCTGTGTTGTTCGTCGATTGCACCGGTTTCCGGGACGACGAGTGGGCCGCCGTCGTCGGCGAACAACCCGGTGTTCGCCACCGACCGGCAGTCGTCTTCCGCGCTCGACCGTCCGGGCACATCGAGGCCTACGAAAAAGGGTCGGTTCCGCTCTCACTGAATCGGGCCCTCGAATGGGTCTGACAGGTTAGAAGGAGATCTGGTCGGGCCCGAACGTCCCCATCGTCGTGGGGTCGCGGTCGCTGTAGTGGCGGCGGCCAATCGCTTTGCTACTCAGACCGTTGTACATCGCTTCTTGTGCCTGCTGTGACGATTCGTACGTCTCGTTCCCGACGCGGTTGAACACCTCTTCGAGCGTTTCGGTGCCGTTGGGGAGGTCGATAGTGTAGTCGCCGTGGGACGCGATCAACCGCTCCGTGTCGGTCGGATACTGGTGTGAGTCGAGCAGTTGGCTTGCCTGTTTCAGCGTCATTACGAGAGGTCATACAGTAAAGTTCATTATAAACTTTGTCGGCAAGGGTCATAGGAGAATATAAGGATGTACAATCAGTATAAACTCGGGGGCGTCTCGGGTTTTTATCATGGAAGACGGTGGGTTAAAGACGGTGACCGAACCACAAACACCTTCGTCGGAGCCGCCCGACAGGGAGTATGAGCGTTTTCGCGGACCTTCACGTCCACACGACCAACTCCGACGGCGCGATGGAATTATCCGAGGTTCCGTCGGCCGCCCGGTCGGCGGGCGTCTCGGTCGTCGCAATCACCGACCACGATAGACTTCACCCCGACCTGCCGACGCCGGTCTCCGTCGTGGACGGCATCACGGTCGTCCACGGCATCGAACTCCGGGTCGAAGCACCGGACGGACAGCACCTCGACCTGCTCGGCTACGGCGTCTATCCGACGCCGGAACTCGCCGACGAGTTGGAGCGTCTGCAGACCGACCGAAAACAGCGCGGCCAAGCCATCATCGATTGCGTCGAGGACCGTCTCGGGATTTCCCTCGACCTCGAATCGCGCGAGGGGTTGGGACGGCCGCACATCGCCCGAGCCATCGCCGCGCATCCGGAGACGAAGTACGGTTTCTCCGACGCATTCGAGGAACTAATCGGAACCGATAGGCCGTGTTACGTCGCCCGAGACGTGTCGAGTTTCGAGCGCGGCGTCGAACTCCTCTCGGAAGCGAGCGGCCTCGTCGGACTGGCCCACCCGTACCGGTACGACGACCCGCGGTCGGCGCTCGACCTGACGAGCGAGTTGGACGCCGTGGAGCGATACTATCCCTACGGACGCGAGGTGGACACGCGACCGATAGAACGCGCCATCGCCGACAACAACCTCGTACCGACTGGCGGAAGCGACGCTCACGAGGACGTGCTCGGGAAAGCGGGACTTTCGAAGGAAGAGTATCGTCATTTCAGAAGCGCAGTGACGCTCTGACGTCGGTTCGGCGTCCCGGAGCGGTGGGTTCAATTTCGTGGAACCCATAGCCAGTCCCATGCGGTGTCACTACTGTGATCGGGAAGCGACGTTCGAACCCGAGATGGACGGCGTGGTGGTCGGCCTCTGCGACGACCACTTTCGAGAGCAGTTCGAATCGCTCTCGGAGTCGGACGTGATGGAAAACTTGCAGCGAGAACTCGGCGTAGACGGAGTAGACGGAATTGACGGAGTAGACGGGTCGGACGGCGCGGACGAACGTTAGTTTTCGACGCTCGCGGTAAACGAGAGTTCGTCGTATCGATACGAGGAAGCGGTGCCGAGCGACGAGAGCGCGTCGGTAGCCGATTCAGGGGGGATTCGGACGCGAACCGTTCGAATACCGTCCCGAAAGAGATAGGAAAGTCCCGTTCTGAGCGGTGCCGTCAGGTCCGTATCGGCCACCGGCGTCGAACGCGTTCGGGAGGGTTCTTCGACGGACAGAACGAGCGATGCGCCGCCGCCGGTGACGGTGTAGACGGTGAGCGTGTCGTCCTCGTGTTCCGTGCCGAGGACGTCAACGGGTTCGAACGGAACCTCAACGTCGTCGAGGTCGAGGTCGAGAACGTCGTCTTCCTCTCTTCCGATAGTCGGACCCACGGCTACCACCGCCCCACGGAGGTTGGAGGGCTTCGAAGATTCATACAGCTAGTTGTGAGCCGATATATAAATAACCGCGGATAACACAAAAGAGGATTTTCGCTTCCGCTCAGGCGCGGCCAGCGTCCACGTCGATGGCATCGACCGGGCACACGTCCACGCAGAGCATGCAGTCGATGCACTGGGCTTCGTTGGCCGGGTCTGCCTTCTCCTCGCTCTCGGGGTGGCCCGGGGTGTCCACCCATTCGAACACGTCGACCGGGCAGTCTTCGAGGCACGCCCCATCGGCGATACAGAGGTCGAAGTCGACCGCGACGTGGGTGCCGTGGATGCCGAGTTTGTCGGGTTCGTCCACCGGACCCCACACGTCGTGGCCCTCGTGGTCGTCTACTTTCTCGCGGTTTTCGTGAAATTGTGGGTCAATAGCCATCGGTCTCTCACCTATCGGGTAGACGCGAAAGTAGTACTTAAATCCCAGTACATCACTTAAAACTTCGTGCGGACGAGATTTTTTAGGCTGGGCTAAAAACAAGCGGAAGAAGCCCGGAAAACCGGGAGTGGGTTTTTCGCCCGACGGTAGCTTTAAATATCGACGCGAATCGGTGGGAGGTTTTAGGGCGCCTCCTCCGAAGGAACCCTCATGGAGAAAGTCACCATCGACGACGTTGACGGACAGATGAGCGCGGCCGACGTTCGACGCCCGGTTTCGAAGGCGCTCGGCACCGAGGACATGGCCATCAACTACTACGAACTCGCGCCCGGTGACAGTTTCGCGTTCGGCTACCACGCACACGGAGACCAAGAAGAGGTCTTTTACGTCCAATCCGGCACCGTGACGTTCGAGACGGACGACGAGGATGTCGTCGTCTCGGCGGGCGAACTGATTCGGTTCGCGCCCGACGAGTTTCAGCGCGGCGTCAACGAGGGCGAAGAACGCGTCGTCGCCCTCGCACTCGGCGCGCCCCGCGACACCGAGGAGATAGAGATGTACCGCCACTGCGAGGAGTGCGGGGAGCGAACCCGGAACAAAATCGAGATGGCCGACAGCCGAGACGAACTCGTCACCTCCTGTCTGGACTGCGGCGCGGAAACCGGCCGCTTCGACTGAACCGCTTCGACCGAGTGGGTCCCCGTTGGGAACACCGTTTTCCGACCGGCCATCGGACGGGGAGTATGGAGAAAGTCACCATCGACGACGTTGACGGACGCATCAGTTCGGCGGACCTGACCCGACCGGTCGGCGACGCACTCGGCACCGAAGACATGGCCATCAACTACTACGAACTCGCGCCCGGCGACACCTTCTCCCCCGGCCTCCACACCCACTTCGACCAAGAGGAGGTCTTTTACGTCCAATCCGGCACCGCGACGTTCGAGACGAAAAACGGCAGCGTGGTGGTCGAGGCTGGCGAAATCGTCCTGTTCGCGCCGGGCGACTACCAGATGGGCAAAAACGACGGCGACGAGCGTGTCGTCGCCCTCGCACTCGGTGCACCGGGCGAGAGCGAGGACGGCGAACTCCTCAGGGACTGTCCCGAATGCGGCGCGCAGACCCAACACTGGATGCGGATGACGGACGATGGGGACGAAGTGGAAGTGTACTGTCTCACCTGCGATACAGTCACCGGAACGATGGACTGAGGGCGGTTGCGTGACCATCGTGACGGCCATCACGATTATCGACTCGGGGGTCGTTACTCGGTCCGAACTCCCATGAGTCACGAAGACATCCCCGGCTACACCTACGGTGAGGAGTCCGTTCCCGACTCACCCATCGACCGCGAGGATTTCGACCTGCTCAAGGAGACCGTGATGTTCACCGAGGAGGACGAAGAGCACCTTCGACTGGCGGGCGAGGTCCTCGACGGACAAATCGACGACGTACTCGACACGTGGTACGGGTTCGTCGCCGACCACCCCCATCTGATGCAGTATTTCAGCACTCCCGGCGGCGAACCCATCGAGGAGTATCTGGAGCGGGTGCGGGCCCGGTTCGGCCAGTGGATACGGGACACCTGCAACCCGCCCTACGACGACGATTGGCTCCGGTACCAACAGGAGATAGGCCTGCGTCACACCCGCCGAAAGAAGAACCAAACCGACGACGTGAATTCGGTCAACCACATTCCCTTCCGCTACATGTCGGCGTTCATCTACCCCATCACCGCGACGATGCGGCCGTTCCTCGAAAACGGCGACCACGACGAGGAAACCGTCGAAAAGATGCACGACGCGTGGTTCAAGGCGGTCGTCCTGCAGGTGACGCTGTGGAGCAACCCGTACGTCATCGCCGGGGACTACTGAGCGACCACGGACCACCACGCCCGGGAACGGACCGCCCGAACGACCGCACCTACCGTCTCGAAGTTCCACAGGAAACGATGGCCACCGGCCGCTGACGCGCGTTTCCGCGCGAGACACAACCCCCTCGAAACCCCGGCATAACTTTTCCACCGGAAACGGAGGGGTTAGAGAAGGATTCACAAACCGCATCCAGGTGGTCGAACGCCGACCATCGAAAGGGGAACGTTCGGGATAGGGTGCCGAGCGACAGACACACGTCAGACGTGCGGGTTGGTGGCACATCGAGGACCCCACCGTTTCCAGTGGAAGCGTGGCGAGTTCGGGACGAAAGTCGGCGCGAAGAAAGTCGATATGACCGGCCGCGAAAGCGGCGGGTGTGACGGTAACAACCCATCGCCGCCGCTCGAACGGGCCACCGCTTCCGCGATACGGACCTTTTTCGCCATCGCGTCCGTCCTCGACGCCATGACGGAGATTCCATCGCCCGGCTTGGGAACGTCCGGCAACAAAGACCCCGAACAGTGTGCCGAGACGGTTCGGACCGCGCTCTCGCTCGGCTATCGACACATCGACACCGCGCAGATGTACGACAACGAATCGGGGGTGGGCGACGGAATCGCCGCCGCGGACGTTCCCCGCGAGGAGGTGTTCCTCGCCACGAAGGTCCTCCCGGACAACCTCGCACACGACGACGTGCTGGAGAGCACGGCGGAAAGCCTCGACAGACTCGGTACCGACTACATCGACCTGCTCTACGTCCACTGGCCCATGAAGGCCTACGACGCGGAAGACACCCTTCCGGCCTTCGACACGTTGTACGACGACGGAACGGCACGGAACGTGGCGGTGAGCAACTTCACGCCCGAACTGCTGGACGAGGCGCGCGACCTGCTCGATGCCCCCGTCGTCGCCAACCAAGTCGAGATGCACCCGCTGCTCCAGCAGGACGAACTCCACGAGTACGCCACGGAACACGACATCACGCTCGTCGCCTACGCACCGATACTGCGGGGCGACGCCGACGACGTGCCCGAACTCCGCGACATCGCGGCGAAGTACGACGCGACGCCGACCCAAATCAGCATCGCGTGGTTGCAGGGGCTAGAGAACGTCGTCCCCATCCCAAAAGCCACGGGAGAGAGTCATCTCCGAGAAAACCTCTCTGCCCCCGAACTGGCCGACGAGGACATGGAGGTAATCGCCGCCATCGACAACGAAGAGCGACTCATCGACCCGGACGGGGCCGCGTGGAACTGAACTACTGACTCCAGCGCGCCCACCACGACCCGTTACCGTCGCTGCCTTTCCACTCGACAGTTAAGTCGTCCACCGACGTATCGGCGGAGATTTCGTAGGCGAGCCAGCCGGTCAGGCTTTCACCGGACGCGACGGTTCGGTCGCCGAACCGGTTGACCTCGTACTTCCCGTCTTCCTTGGCGATGTCCGCCATCGAAACCTTGTCGCCGCCGACTATCAGGTGAATCTGCTCGCCCTTCGGAAGGGTCTGTTTCATACGGAACTTGTTCTCGGCTTTGACGGTGACGAAGGCCCACTGTCGGCCGTCGCTCGCTTCCACGTTCTCGGACCCCCCACCGCTCGGTTCGTATCGGTAATGGTCGGTGAGCGTGATGTCCTGTATCGTCATGGCGACTTCAGTCGGACTACGGAACGTCTCGCCGAACGAGAGTTTCTCGCCGACGATATCGATGGTGAACGTCTCGTCCAACTTCTCGATTCGATAGTTGACCTTCGCCACGTACGGGTACGTGAGCGTGGTGGACCACTTCGTCGTCTTTCCGGGGTCGATTTTGTCGGTCTGCATCTGCCCCGTCTGCTGTGCCCCCGGCGAGTTGCCGTCCACCTGAACCGAGGACTGGAACGCTTTCGGCTCGTCGCCGACGTTTTTGAGCGTGAGCGAGAGCGAGAACTGCTGTCCCATCGTGACCTGCTTCGGCACGTCGGTCGAAACGAGTTGGAAGCCATCGACGGTCGTTTTGCCACCGCCACCACCTCCGCTCGTGGTCGTCTCGTTCGACATCCCCGACCCGCTCGTTTCGTTCGTAGTCGAATCGTCCCCATTCCCGCCGTTCTTCGGTTCGGAACCGGTACACCCCGCCAGGGCCCCCCCGGCGAGTGTCGCTCCGGACGTCAGCAGAAATCTTCTACGGCGCATGGGTAATTTACGTACGAGAGTGGAAATAAACACTCTGTCGTTGACTCGTTTTTACGTTCGAGTACGCGAGACCTTCGAACGGTTCACGGAAAACGTTTCGACGTAATCGACGGCAGGTTACGGTGTAGGAACCGCCTACCGGCGTGTTCGCCGAGCAGTCTCAATCGCCATCCTCTACAGTTGTTCGATGCCGTCGCCGACGTGAATCTCGCCGGATTCGACGATACTGGCGCGAAGGCCGCCCCGGTGAACCAGCGCGGAAAGCGTTCCCTTCTCGGTCAGCGACTCCAGATGCGAGCACGGTTCACAGAGTTCGACCCCCTCACAAACCGCTTCGCCGACGCGAAACCGTTCGCCGACGAGGTGGTTCAGCGCCGCGTTTCGCGTCGTCACGTTTCGGCGGTGGGCACCCGGTTCGAGCGCGATTCCCGCCTCCTCCTCGATAGCGTCGAGCGCCTCCGCTTCGATGAACGTGATGTCGTCGCCCGAAAACGTTCCGTCGTCGGTGAAATAGCGGTCGCCGCGCAGTCCGCGCCCTGCGACCGCCTCCACTTCCGCGACTCCTTCCGGTTCGGTTTCCGCCTCGTCGGCGACGTGAATCGCCTCGATTTCTCCCGTTCCGTTCATGCACGTCGATTGCGTTCGGGTGGCATAAAATCTGGTAGACAGTGTGCGTCGTTACCAGTCGTCACAGTCCTCCCGTATCGACTCGATGGTCCCGGAAACGAGTTCCCGGAAACGGCGCGCGGTTCGAGTTGCTTCCGCACCGGTTTGCTGACGTTGGAGGCGAAGCGACCGGAAGAAGGAGACGACGACTATCAATCGATACACGTCGCCCCGGCGGTCGAATCCCGGCGGGAGTTCCCGAACCGATTCGTAGCCCGCTCGGAACGCCTCGGCCACCGTCTCGTCCACGCCGCCCGGCCCGGCGCAAAGCGGAATCGCCGTGCGCCAGTAGTCGTACTCTCCCGGTCCGACGAGCGCGTGTTCGAAGTCGATGACGGTCGTCACATCACCCCCATCGCGTCCAACGTGGTCGGGGAGGTAGTTACCGTGACAGAGAACCGGTTCACCGACGTCGCGGAACAGGTCCGGGCACTCACGGACGAACGTCAGCGCGTCGGCCGCCGCCTTGGCGTCCGCGACGAACCCGCCGTCTCGCAAGAAATCGCGTCGGTCGGCGAGGAAGTCGCGGACGGTCCCGTGCCACGATTCCCGCGCGTCGAGGACCAGTTCGCCGTCCCGCGCTCCCAAGAAGCCGTACGACTCGAACGTCGTCTCGGCGTGCAAGGTCGCCAGTCCGGCACCCATCGTTCGCGCGCTCGCCTCGTCCACGCTCCCGTCCGCGGGAATCTCGTCGCACCACTCCGCGACGAAGTAGTCGTCTCCGAGCACGAGGACGTGCGGCACCGGAACCGACGTGTTCGTTTCGAGGTGCTGCATGACTCGGGCTTCCATCGCCGGGTCACCCTCGTCGCTCGTCGCACGTTTGCAGACCGCCCGCCTCCCGTCCAGTCGAACTTCGTGCGTGACGTGCGGCGGCACGTCGTGCAGTTTTCGTCCCACTTCGTAGTCGTTCGTATGCGATTCGAGTCGCTCGCGTACCGCTCGTTCGTCTTCTTTCATAGTTGCGTCGCGTCACGTGCGACGACCGGTCGGGACGAAGGACCGCTTCGAGCGCGGGCGCTGTCGCTCCGACCGAAAAGAGTGGACGACCTCAAGAGGGACACGGGTTGACTTAATACTTTTCCAACCATTGTCCGAACCATGACCGAAATCACGCTGACGGACTTGCGAATCATCTTCGGGACGGCCCTCGGCCTGACCGTTTTCGGGATACTCATGACCACTGGTGAAGGTCCTCAGAGCCTCATCACTACGATGGGCGGGATTATCGCATTTCTCGTCGCACTCTTCCTCGTCGGTCTGCTGTTTCTCTACCTGCAACGACGGAGTGCATGGTGAGAGGTGTGAGATTTCGACAGATGAATTGGCCACCCACTCCGAGGACAAATGAAACATCGGAACTAGCATCCGCGCGAACGCAGCGAGCGCGGTTCACCGTCAGCGAAGCAGCACTTCGCTGACGGCCTTTTTAGCGTAGATTTTTGCGAGCGGTTCGACGAGATGCGTGAAGCGCATCGAGGAGGACCCGAAGGAAAAAGGTACTACTCGAACGTTGCGGGAACAGAGTTCCCGCAGGCTCGACTTCGCTCCTTCGTCACTCACTCGAAGGCGGCGATGCCAGTGAGATCCTGCCCCAGAACCAACGTGTGGATGTCGTGGGTTCCCTCGTAGGTGTACACCGTCTCCATGTTCGCCATGTGGCGCATCGGCGGGTAGTCCGTCGTGATGCCGTTGCCGCCGAGCATCTCGCGGGCGACGCGGGCTTGGTCGCGGGCCATCCGAACGTTGTTCCGCTTCGCCATCGAGACGTGCTGCGGGCGGAGGTCGCCGCGTTCTTTCAAGTCGGCGAGACGGTGGACGAGCAGTTGCGAGGTCGTAATCTGGGTCGCCATCTCGGCCAGTTTGTCCTGCTGGAGTTGGAACCGCGCGATGGGGCCGCCGAACTGGTCGCGTTCGGTGGCGTAGTCGCGGGCCGTCTCGAAGCAGTCGCGGGCCGCGCCGACCGCACCCCACGCGATGCCGTAGCGGGCCTGCGTGAGACAGGAGAGCGGTCCCTTCATCCCCTCGACGCCGGGCAGAACGGCGTCCTCCGGAACCGTGACGTTCTGGAGGCTGATTTCGCCCGTGATGGACGCGCGAAGCGAGAGTTTGTCGTGTATCTGGTTCGTCGTCACGCCGTCGCGGTCGGTCTCCACGAGGAAGCCGCGAACCGGCGAGTCCTCGGCGGAGCGGTCACGCGCCCAGACGACCGCCACGTCCGAGATGGGGGAGTTCGTAATCCACGTCTTCGAGCCGTTGAGGACGTACTCGTCGCCCTCCTTTTCCGCGTAGGTTTCCATCCCCGACGGGTTCGACCCGTGTTCGGGTTCCGTCAGGCCGAAACAACCGACCGCCTTGCCCTCGCCGAGGTCGGGAAGCCAGCGTTCTTTCTGCTCCTCGGACCCGTAGGCGTGGATGGGATACATCACGAGCGCGCCCTGCACGCTCGCCATCGAGCGCAGGCCGGAGTCGCAGGCTTCGAGTTCCTGCATCAGCAGGCCGTAGGCCGTCTCGCTCAGGTTCGGCAGGCCGTAGCCGTCGAGGTTCGGCGCGTAGAACCCGAGTTCCCCCATCTCGGGGATGATTTCCTCCGGGAACGTCCCCGCTTCGTAGTGGTCTCCGATGTCGGGTTTGACGTGCTCTTCGACGAACTCGCGGGCGGTGTCCCGAACCATCCGCTCTTCCTGTCCGAGGTCTGCCTCCAAATCCACGTAATCGAGCATGCAAAACTCTCCGGAGGGGATGTTAAAAAGCCCTCCTACTGCGGAGAACGGGAGCGACGAAAGAGACGCTACGAGCGAGGAAACCGAGACGAGGATGTAGCACCGTACGCATCGCTACCGACTCTTCGGACTCGACCGCAAAATAGCGTTACTCGGAGGTCGGAACCGCATCGTCGCGCGCGATTGCGATGTCGAGATAGGCGTCGGCTTGGTCGGAATGGATGCCCGTATCGACGAGCCGTCTATCGTCGTCGTACTGGACGAGTCCGGCCATCGCCAGTTTCGGGAGTTGCGTGTGCTGGAGCGACATGAGGACGTTGCGGCGGTGTTCGTCGGACACGAGGTCGATGGATTTGTCCGTCTCCCACGCGGCAACGGTGTCAACGAGGGTTTCGAGCGTGACCGGCGTGTCTTCGGTCCGCAACTCGTGGAGGATGTATCGGCTTCGGCGGGACGAGAGGGCGTCGAAGAGCGCGTCCTGTGAAAGCGGGGGGACGTCGGCACTCGGCCCGGTCGGCGAAGCGGTGGCGCGTGACGAACCACCGTCGTCGTTTGTCGTCTGGTCTGCCATGGAGTGAAACCACTCGTCCTACGGGGGTGACTCTGGTGGTTCAGTATTCAGGTTATTTATCACACTATCGGAATTTCGTGTCAGTCGGCAGCTGGATTCCGCACCGTTCGGACGTATTCGGTGAAGTTCTCGAACACGGCTTTCGCCTCGCACGCCGCCGCGTAGTTCTCCTCGTTGATGCCGTCCAAGACCTCCGTGAGACGCGCTTCCCCGAGGTCCTTGCCGCGGGTGACGGCCTCCGCCGTCCTCGTATCGTACTCGGGATGGAACTGGACGCCGAACACGTCCCCCTTGCGGAAGCCGTGGTTCGAATAGTCGTTTTCCGCGATGGGTTCCGCGCCGGGCGGGAGCTCCGCGACTTCATCCGAGTGGGTCGTGAACGCGGTAAACCGTCGGTCAACCCCTTCGAACAGCACGGAATCGCCGGAGTGTTCGACCGTCCGGTAACCGATTTCGTACTCGCCCATGTCACGAACGTCGCCGCCGAGAACGTCCGCCAGCAGTTGATGGCCGTAGCAGATACCGAGCATGGGCATCCCGGTTTCGATGGCGTCCCCGACCCACGATTTGAGGGGTGGAATCCAACTTTCGTCCCAGTAGACGGACGACCGCGAGCCGGTGATGACGGCCGCGTCGAAGTCGAAGTGTTCGGGGAGGTGGCGTTCGGTCGCGTCGAACTCCACGAGGTCCGCGTCGAGTTCGCGCCGGAAATTTCGCCGCGTGTTTTCGTCGCCGTGTGCGGCGTTCAAAAATGCGATTCTGAGCCGACTCATTCGGGTGACACTAGCGACGCGAGTCATCAAATGAGTTTCGCTACAGGGGATTTAGCCGCCGATTCCGCGACGTCACGTGAGTTCCATCCGTCGTATTCATCGCTCACTCCCATGTCATGAACCGCTCGCGCAGTGCCGCCCGGTCGAGTTCGCCGGAGGGGCGTCGCGGAAGCGACGCGGCCGGTTCGATAGCCCGCGGCACCTCGTGCGGTTCGAGTCGTTCCTCCGCGAACTCGCGGAGTGCGCCCGGCGGCACGTCGCCGACGACCACCGCCTTCGGTGCCGTTCCGCCCGTCTCCGCGACGGCTTCGACGATGCCGACCTCCCGTACGTCCGGATGCGATTCGAGCACGGTTTCGACCGCTCGCGGATGGACCCGCTGACCGCCGGTTTCGGACGCATCGTCGTCGCCGTCACCGACGGGAACGAACCCACGCGAATCGGTCGCGTCGGGTCTAGCGGACGATTCGTGCCGGAACACGTCCCCCATCGACACCCACTCTTCGAACGCCTCTCCGTCGAGATAGCCCGTCGCGGTCGTCGGACCGCGAACGAGCAAGTCGCCCGACCCCTCGCCCTCGATTCGGACCCCACAGTTCGGAAACGGGTACGCGACCGCGCCCGACCCCGGCGTTTCGCGGAGCACATTGACGCCGGTTTCCGCGCGGCCGTAGACGTGAACGGGCGGAATCGGAAGCCCCTCGCGCACCTCCGGCGGAACGCGGCCGCGAGCGGCGAGCCAATCGAGCGCCGGAGCGGACCCTTCGAACCCGGCGTCGGCCAGTTCGCGGAACTCGGTCGGAGCGGCGACGAGACAGGTCACGCCGCGTTCTTCGATTGCGGTCACGGCGTCGTCCGGGTCGAACGCGCGCCGCAGTACGACTCGACCGCCGACGGCGAGAAGCGGAAGCGCGAACCCGAGCAAGCAGTCCGGGCGCGACAGCGGCAACAGGGCGATGGTGCAATCGTTCCTCCCGAGACCCCACCCGGCGGTTGCGGTTCGGCAGTTCCACTCGACGGCCCGCTTCGACAGTTCCACGACCCGTTCGCCGTCCTCGGTGTGGACGAGCAGCTGCGTGTCCGCGTCGGCGCGCTCGACGGCTGAGAAATCGGCGGGCGTGACGTGTTCGAACTCCTCGAACGAGCGGGCGTCGAACTGCCGAACGAGGTCCCGCTGTGCCGACTCGAATAGCACGAGGTCGGGGTCGATTTGCTCCATCGGCCGCGAGACGGTGGCGGGCGTCAGTCGATGCGAAACGGGTGCGAACACGCCGCCGACGCGCCAGACGGCGAGCATGGAGACCAGCACCTCGATGCGATTCCGCGAGACGAGAGCGACCGAATTTCCCTCGTCGATACCGAGCGTTGCGAGTCGCCCCGCCGCGGTCGTGATTCGGTCGTCGAGGTCGGCGTAGGAGAGGCGCTCGCCTCCGTCCACGATTGCCGTCCGGTCCCCCCAGCGGTCGGCGTGTCGCTCCGAGAAGAGTGACATACACCGTCTGCGACGCGAGAGCGGTTAGCAGTTCGGGGACGCGGTAGGGGGAACGCCGTGCGCCAATTGTCCTCCGTCCGTCATCCTATATCGATATATAAAATAGTTTGATGTGCAAGCACCACAACGTCACAACAGGGTGACGCACAGTGACCGAGAACGAACCAGAGCCGGACGAAGTACTCGACGAGTGTAACCAGTGTGGACGAACGACGCTGAGCGTGTACCTCGAAAACGGCGTGTGCGTGAAGTGTCGAGACGGATAGTTCACGCGTCGCTTGCACAGCGGTCATTTCATAGCGGTCCTTTCGTGTCCGAGTTGCCGTGTGAAAAACGCGTTGCCGCTTCCTATTTTGAGGACTCAACCGAGCGTTCGGACGTCAGTCGAACGCGTTCTCCGCGTTCGCGGCGATGAAGTCGAGCAGTTCGTCGTTCACTTCCTTCGACCGCTCGACGTGCACGAGGTGGGGTGCGTCCTCGAACGTCCGTAACTCGCCGCGCGGCAGTCCGTTAGCGAGTTCCGTTCCGGCATCGACGGGAACCACGCGGTCGTCGGTGCCGTGGAGCACCAGCGCCGGGGTCGTGATTTCGTACAGGCTGTCGCTCACGTCGAACCCGTCCAGCGCCGCGAACTGGGCGCGTTGGGCCGGGAGTTCGGCGTCGTCGTCGAGCCGCCACTCCACCACGTCCTCCAATCCGGCGGCGAACGCCGCCTCGCTCACGACCGGGCGGAGCGACTCGTGGAGCGCGTCGGGGGTCTTCTCGGCGAGCAGTTCCTCCCGAACCGCCGGGTCGATTCGGGACCCGCTCGCCGCCGTCCCGATGAGCGTCAGCGTCTTCGCCCGCGAGAACTGCTTCGCGTAGTGGAGCGCGACCATCCCGCCCAGTCCGGCACCGACGAGATGGGCCTTCCTGACCCCGTAGTCGGCCAGCACCGCCTCCAGGTCGCCCGCCATCGCCGCGACCGAATACGGACCTTCCGGCGCGTCCGAGCGCCCGGTTCCGCGGTTGTCCCACACCAGCGACTCGAACGGACCGGCCACCGCCGCGTGCTGCCAGCCCCACTGCCACGCGCCGAAGGCCGCGTCCCCGATGAACGTCACCGTGTCGTGGTTCGCCGAGCCGTCCGTTTCGTAGTATATCGAGAGTCCGTCGTTGTCAGCGAAAGGCATCCTTGGCGAGGGGTAGGGCACGGGAGTGTTTCAAATCGTGCGTTTCGAACTCGACATGGGTCGGGATGGAACGACGTTGATAGTGGTGCCGTTGAAACTTCCAAGGTGTAGTTTTCGAAAGCCCCCGTCCACTCGTTGCGAGTTGTTGATATTTTTCCGTGACCTCAAATGCAGACGTCATTGAAACCGCAACCGCAAACCGCATCAGCCACACCCTCCCCAACCGATTGCGCTTCTCGCTTCGCTGTGATGCTCATCCACCGTCAGAGCAACGCTCTGACGAGCCATTCGCTCGTTCCGTTGTCACTCACGAAGACCTCGCACGCTACAGCACGACGACGCGGCCGAGAGTGGCCGCGTCGTCCCGCCAGCGCACGCCACAACAGATATTCGAATGCGTGAAACCGACCGAGGAGATTCGAGATTTCCGTCGGAAATCTAGTCACTTTACCCCTCGCCGCCGAAAGACCCACACCTCATGCAGGCCATCAAGGATAGCGTCCACGACTACGTGGAACTCCCGCCGGTCGCCGCCGAACTGCTGGACACGGCACCGGTTCAGCGGCTCCGACACATCAAGCAGTTGAGCACGGTTCGACTCGTCTACCCGTCGGCGAACCACACCCGCTTCGAACACAGCATCGGCGTCGCCCACCTCGCGGGACGGGCGCTCGACCGTCTCGGCATCGACGACCGGCGGGCGAAAGGAGTGCAGGCCGCCGCGCTCCTCCACGACGTGGGCCACGGTCCCTACGGCCACCAGACCGAGGGTATCATCGAGCGGCGACTGGGCCGACACCACGACGAGGTTGGGGACCTGCTCGACCGCGGCGAACTCGCGGCCACGCTCGAACGCCACGACCTCGAACCCGACGAAATCGCCGCGTTGGTCGCGGGAGAGGGCGAACTCGGGCAAATCGTCGCCGGAGAACTCGACGTGGACCGGATGGACTACCTCGTCCGGGACGCCCACCACACCGGCGTTCCGTACGGAACGGTCGATTACGGCCGCCTGCTCGCGGCGCTCCGGTTCACGGACGGAACACTCGTACTAGCCGAGGGGAACGTCCAGACGGCGGAAAGCCTGCTCGTCGCCCGCGCGCTGATGAACGCGACGGTGTATCGCCACCACGTCTCCAGAATCGCTGGCGCGATGTTGGAGCGGACGAGCGAGCGCCTCCTCGATTCCAGCGACGTGAGCGCCGCGGAGTTCCAGCGATTCACCGACGCCGAACTGCTCGCCGCGCTTCGCAACCACGAGGAAACCCGACCGATGGCGAACCGAATCGCCGAGCGGAACCTGTTCAAGCGGGCGGTGTGGGCGGAGTGGGAGTCGGTACCCGGCGAAGTGGTCGCGGCTGACCACGCCGACGTCCGCGAGTTCGAACGAGACATCGCGGCGAAGGCGGGAGTAGAACCGGAACACGTCCTGCTCGACACACCCGGCGAACCGAGCATCCCCGAATCGTCCAGTCGCGTCGTCGTCAACGGAGAAATCAGGCGGTTGGCGGACCAATCGCCGCTGGTCCAGGGACTGCAAGCCTCTCAACGAACCCAGTGGCGGTTGGGCGTCTACGCACCCGAGGCGGTCACGGATGCGGTGGAGAAAGCGGCGACGTCGGTGCTCGGACTGGTTCACTGAACGACGAACGCCCACAATATCGCTTCTACGGTAGGTTATCGGCCGTTTCGTTCGATTCTACGAAACGAAGAGTAGCTTCGCGTGAAGGAGACATAAATCAAATTCTGCGATATCAAATCGGTGATGAGGTTCTACAATTGGAGCGGAGGAACGGGAAGGGGAGCGGAAGACGCCCGTTTCCGTTACGTCTCTACTTTCCGAGAATTTTAACGGAAGAGCACGGCGCTCGACCCCGGATTTCGCTCGCAACGGGGCGGGAACGCTATTACTACGGAATACGAAGTGTCACCATGAGCGGCGACGAGTTTCCCGACCCGGAGGCGGTAATCGAACGCGGACGGCGGTATCGGGACCGACTCGATGAGTATGGGGAAAACCAGCAAAAAGAGACGGTTACGGAACTATTCACGCTGCTCGGCCGGGCCTACGCCCTCCCCGTTCTCCACCTCTTTTCGATGAACGAGGGACCGCTCCGGTTCTCGGATATCGAAGACCGACTCGACGTATCGCCAACGACGCTCTCGAAACGTCTCTCCGAACTCACCGAGGCGGGGTTGCTGACGCGACGGTCGTACGACGAGATACCTCCGCGAGTCGAGTACGAACCGACCGACGCGGCCAACGGTCTCGCACCCGTGTTCATCCACCTGTATGAGTGGGCGTCAGTGTACGACCTCTATGGTGAGATCGGTGTACCGAACGAGAACGATTAAACACCAGACAACGCCACTACTACAATTTCTGTAGTCGATACACGACTACTGACTTGATAGTATTTAGCTACAGAAGCGAAAGTAAGGGTGTGACTCACACCCTCATATTCAAGTTCCGAGAGATGGCGGAGGGACAGCAATGACCGACGCGATACGCGCCGACGACGTGCGCGTGGTCTATCCGGACGGCACCCGCGCCGTCAACGGGGTCGACCTCCGCGTGCCGGAGGGAGAATTCTTCGGCTTCCTCGGCCCGAACGGTGCCGGAAAGACCACGACCATCCGAACGCTCGTGACGCTGTTGCGGCCGACCGACGGGTCCGTCACGGTGAACGGCTACGACGTCGGCGACGACCCGGAGAGCGTGCGCCGCTCCGTCGGTTACATGGCACAGGAGACGAGCATCGACGAGGAGTTGACCGCGCGCGAGAACGTCGAATACATGGCGGCGGCGTACGGGATTCCGAAGTCGGAGCGCGCCGAGCGCGCCGACGAACTCCTCAACCTCGCGGACCTGCTCGACGTGGCCGACAAGTCGGCGAAGACGTTCTCCGGAGGGATGAAAAAGCGGCTCGATGCCGTCACCGCGCTGGTCCACCATCCCCCGGTCGTCTTCCTCGACGAACCGACGACGGGACTCGACCCGAAGGCGCGAAACCGCCTCTGGGACTACTTCCGCGAGATAAACCGCGAGGGAACCACCGTGTTCCTGACGACGCAGTATCTGGAGGAGGCCGACCAGCTCTGTGACCGCATCTCGCTCATCAAGGACGGCGAAATCGCGCTGACCGGTTCCCCGGACGAACTCAAAAACGAGGTCGGCGGCGACATCCTCGAACTCGAAATCGCGCCGTCGGACGTCGACGTGGCGACGCGCCTCGCCGAATCGGGCGACGTGTTCCACGATGCCGTCGTGACCGAAACGGACACCGGAATTTCGGTCGGTGCGACGACGATTCGAACGCACGGAGCGGACTACTTCGCCGAACTCCGCGACGCGGGCGTCGCGGTGGACGGCTTCGACGTGCGGTCGCCGACGCTCGACGACGTGTTCCTCGCGGTCACCGGAG
Source organism: Haladaptatus paucihalophilus DX253 (assembly GCF_000376445.1). Lineage (NCBI taxonomy): Archaea > Methanobacteriati > Methanobacteriota > Halobacteria > Halobacteriales > Haladaptataceae > Haladaptatus > Haladaptatus paucihalophilus. The sequence goes on from NZ_AQXI01000001.1 coordinate 1,783,203, forward strand.
AGGGCGTCGAAGACGACAAGGAAGCGGCGTCGGATACGGAGGTGGCCGCGTGAGCACCGATTTGGGGGCGAGCGAGGACCGAACGCTCGCGCCGGGGAACGGCTTCCTCGGCGACACGTGGGTGAACATGCGCCGCTGGCTGCTCAAGTCGGTGCGAAACCCGTTCATCGTCACCTCCTCCATCGTCCAACCGCTCATCTTCCTCGTCCTGTTCTCGCAGGTGTTCGGGCAGGTCACCGGCGGCGCTATCGGCGGTCCCGGGCAAAACGTCGAGTACATCAGTTTCCTCCTTCCCGCCATCATCATTCAGGTGTCGCTCGTCGCGGCGGCGAGTTCCGGCATCGGGTTGGTCAACGACATCGAGACGGGGATGTTCGCCAAGGCGCTCGTCTCGCCGATGAACCGCGGCGCGGTGTTCCTCGGAAAGACACTCGCCGAGGTCGCACGCATCTGCGTCCAGATAATAATCGTCGTCGTGGTTGGCGTCCTCCTCGGTGCGAACATCGCCACCGGCTTCCTCGGCGTGCTCGCGCTGATGCTCATCGGCATCCTGTTTTCCATCTGGTTCACGGCGCTCTCGAACGTCGTCGGCATCCAGACCGGCGACACGGAATCGACCATCATCGCGGTGAACTTCCTGCAACTCCCGCTGTTGTTCGTCTCCAGCGCGTTCCTCCCGGTGGACCGACTGCCGCAGTGGATTCAGTACATCAGCGCCGTCAACCCCATCACCTACGGGGTCGATGCTGCACGGGCGCTCGTCATCACCGGCTGGGAGTGGAACACGATTCTGCCGTCCATCGCCATCCTCGTCGCGCTCGACCTCGTGCTGACCGGCATCGCGTTGGTCGTCCTCAGACGGGCGACCAGCGCCAGCGTGTGAGGAACGGATAGCCGTTCGAACGACCCCATTCTCGCCTTCGAGGAATGAACCAGATTGCATTTGGCTCTTCCGTCGAAAATCACGGACATGCATCGACGGACGTACCTCCGCTCCGTTGCGGCGACGGGAGCGGCGGTCTCGGCGGCGGGCTGTCTGGGGTCGCTCGGCGACTCGAACCCGAACGTGGCGCTAAGCGAACCCGACAGGAACGTCGAAAGTTCGGATCTCCCGTACCCGGCGTGGGGCGAGAAGATCCCCGACGTGACGATTCCCGCACCGCTCGAAGACCGGACCGTCTCGTTTCGGGACGTCGAGACGCCGAGCATCGTCACGTTCTTCTACACCCACTGTATGACGATCTGTCCGGTGCTCATCTCGACGCTTCGCAACGTCCAGACGCACGCGACCAAGAACGGGTACGCGAAGGACGTGACATTTCTGCCGACGACGTTCGACCCCCAGCGGGACGACGCAGAGCAGTTGCGGGCGTACACGGACAAGATGAACGTGGACCAGTCCATCGACGACTGGAGCTTCCTCCGGCCGAAATCGGAAGAGCGGGCGAAACACGTCATCACCGACACGTTCGGCGTCCAGTTCGAGAAGACGAAACAGAAATCGAAGGACGACTACATGTTCTCCCACTCGGCACTCATCCTGCTCGTCAACGAAAAGGGATACGTCGAACGGGCGTACCACGGCACGTCGCCGAAGCAACAGCAGATAATCGACGACCTCGAAACCGTCCGCGGATGAATCGACGTCGCCTCCTCACCGGACTCGCGGGACTCGGCATCACCGGCGGTAGCGCGTGGGTCGCGCTGAACGGCCTGTCGGACGACGGCGGACTGCCGAAACGCGTCGAGACGATGCGTGCGGAAGGTTCGACCGCCGGGACGGTGCAGGTTCCGACTCCCGAAACCGTCACCGTCATCGACCTCTTCGCCACGTGGTGTATGCCGTGTCAAGAGCAGATGGAGGCGCTGACGAAACTGCACGACGAATACGGCGACGAGGTTCGATTCGTCTCCATCACGAACGAGCGCATCGGCGGCACGCTGACGAAAGACGACATCCGCTCGTGGTGGAACGAAAACGACGGGAAGTGGACGCTCGGTCTCGACCCGGATTCGTCGGTGATGGCCGCGCTGAACGCGGGCGGCCTCCCGTTCGTCGGCGTCGCGGCACCGGACGGAACGGTCACGTGGACGCACCACGGCGTGGCGGGCATCGACACGCTCCGCGAGCAGATTACGGCGGCCAAAAACGAATGAGCGCGTCAACCCTCCTGCCGACGGTCGCGTTCGCCGCGAGCGCGGGAATTGCCACGTTCTTTGCGCCGTGTGCGTTTCCGTTGCTTCCCGGGTACATCGGCTACTACCTGCAACATCAGGACGACGAAACGGTTTCGTCTGCACTCTTACCCGCCGCCGGTGCCGCGGTCGGGGCGCTCGCCACTCTCGGTGCGGTCGGCGTCGCCGTCTTCGTGGCTGGACAGGAACTCGTTCGGTACCTCCAGTGGTTCGAACCGCTGGCGGGCGTCGTCCTGCTCGTCGTCGGACTGCTCGTCGTCGCGGGCAAACGACCGACGGTTCGCGTTCCGCTCCCGGAACGCCCCGCGTCGACCACCGGATTCGTCCTCTTCGGCGGCGGGTACGCGCTCGCCGCGGCGGGCTGTGTCGCACCGGTCTTCCTCGGCGTCGTCGCCCAGACGCTCACGCTCCCGCTCTCGGGCCGCATCCTCTCGTTCGGAAGCTACGCGCTGGGCGTCGTGATTCCCTTGAGCGGCGTGACGCTACTGATGGCGGCGGGCGTCGATTGGTGGCGCGAACTGGGCAGGTATTCGTACGCCTTGGAACGCGTCGCGGGCGGGCTAATGATACTGGCCGGTATCGGGCAGTTGTATCTCTCGTTCGTCGTTCTCGACGCGTTCTGACCGAACCGAGTTGGTCGTGAGAGCTACCACGGATTTTGCGGTGGGAAGTCAGCGCTCGCATCAGTATCGAAATCCTTGTTTCCGAACTCGACCGATTTCATATCGCAATATGCGATTTATTTTTGCTACGGTGACCGTTCTACCGTGACTACCGGAATTACGTGGGCCGTCGGTTTCGGCTACCGAACGGTTCCGGAGGCCCCGTTATTCGATTCGTTTTCGAATCCGCTCGACAGCGGCCACGAATTCCCGATCCGTTCGCTCACGCGGCCGTTCCATGTCCACGTCGATAGTCGTGACGACGTGTCCGGGATTGCGACCGAACACGACGATTCGGTCGGCGAGGGTGACGGCCTCTTCGATTTCGTGCGTAACGAACAGCACTGTCTTTCCGGTTCGTTGCCAGATGTCGAGCAATTCGTGCTGTAGCCGGTCCCGCGTCTGTGCGTCGATGCTTCCGAACGGCTCGTCCATGAGGAGAATTTCCGGATCCACGGCGAGCGCGCGGGCGACGGCGACGCGCTGTTTCATGCCCCCGGACAAGTCCTTCGGGTGGGCGTCTTCGAAGCCGGTCAGTCCGACCAAATCGACGAGTTCCTCGACCCGCGACGTACAGTCCGAGCACTCACAGGCGGGGCGGTCCAGACCGAATCGAACGTTCCCCTCGACCGTCTTCCACGGGAAGAGATTGTACTCCTGAAAGACCATTCCCCGGTCGATTCCCGGACCGGTGACCCGAGCGCCGGACACGAAAATTTCGCCGTCGGTCGGGGATTCGAGTCCGGCGACGAGGCGGAAAAGCGTCGTCTTTCCGCACCCAGAGGGTCCGACGAGGCAGACGAACTCCCCGTCCGCGACCGTCAGTGATACGTCTCGAAGCGCCTGGACGGTCGTACGAGCATCGTACCGTTTCGAAACACCATCGACCTCGATGACGGGTGCGTTCGTCTTCGACTCGTAGCCCTCGTTCAAGGACGCCACGCGAACCACCTCGTTTCGACCATCGCGTACGCCGAGTCAACGCAAATGTAGACGGCACTGATCAGGAGCATGTAGGCCATGCTTCGCGCCATGTCGAGGTTGTTGGACGCGTTGATAATCTCGTAGCCGACGCCGGGCGCGCCGAACAGCTCCGCGCCGACGACGATCATGAGACAGCGACCAATACTCGTTCGAAAGCCGTTGACCATCGACGGCGACGCGGCGGGGAGGACCACGTGACGGAGCATCCCCAAGTGCGTGCGAACGCCGAGGCTGGTTGCGACTTCCTTGTAGCCGTCGCGGACGCCGTGAACGCCCGAGTACGCGCCGTAATAGTTGATCCACAGCGCGCCGATTGCGACGATGAACGCCGCACCGGCGTGGCCGATGCCGAACCAGACGATAGCGAAGGCTATCCACGCGAGTTCGGGAATCGGACGAAGCACGCGGATGGCGGGGGTCACGGTCGCGTCGATGCGACGGGAGTAGCCGACTAACAGGCCGACCGCGTTTCCGACGAACGCACCGATAACCAAGCCGGGGACGAGATGGAGCGACGTCTGAGCGAGCCGCGTCAGTGCGCGCGGAAGCTCGACGGGGACGCCAACGACCGGGAGGACGAACGGCGCGCTAGTGGTGAACTCGGCTCCGAGTGCGGACAGGACCGGAAGCGGCCCCGGGAGGAGATATTCCGGATGAACGAGCGTCGCCAGCGCGGACCAAACGCCGAGGAAACAGGCGATGCCCAGCGTACCCGCCACGGTTCGATCGATATCCGTCGAGTCGGCGGTTCGGCCCGGAGTACGGGACAGTTTCGTTTCGAGGCTCATGCCACATCCTCGTACACCGAAACGTCGAACAGTTCGTCCGCACTCATCTCCCCGCCGATGTTGCCGACTTCGGCGACAAATTTCGACATCGTTTCGGACTGTGACGCGATATCGTTCGGATTCGAGAGGAAATCCGACGCCTTCGAACCCATGGCACGCTCGGCGAGGTCTTCATCGAGGTCGAGAACGGTCGCGGCGTCCGCCGCCGCCCCCATCGGGTCGTCGTGAACCGCGTTCGTTGCCCGAACGTGTCCGTCCACGAACTGCCGCTTCAACGAGTCCGAAATCGTGTTCGAAACGAACGCGACGGTGACGGGATGGTCCGGAAGAACGGTTCCGGACCACTCTATCTCCCGATACCCGTCGAGTTGCTCGACGAGAGTCGCGTACGGCTCTTGAACGGTCGTGCCAACGATGTCACCCGATTGCGCCGCCTGTGGAGCCTTCGCGGGCGGCACTTTCGGCTTGTTGATCACGTTTGCCGTCTCACCGGCTTCGAGGTGCTCTTCGAGCCAATATCGGGTGAGGATATCGGGAACGGAACCGTCGGGTGCGGTCCCCCAGACCGGTTTCGAACCGCGGTCGTCCCTGTACGACTGGAAGGCTCCGTTCCCTTCCTCGTCGTAGCGGTCCGCGAAGTCGTCGGTTGCAACCATCTTGAATCCGTTCCGCGAGTTCGCCACGAGGATGTCCGCGTCCACACCCTTGTCGGTCAGGACCATCGCGGGCGTGATGCCGAAGAGACCGACGTCGATGTCGCCAGCGGCGAACGCCTTGACGGCGGCGGGGCCGGACGAAAACTTCGTCGTCGAGAGCTTCACGTCGAGTTCGTCGTAATACCCGCGTTCGCTCATCACGAAGTGTTGGATGTTCGAATAAATCGGAACCCACCCGACGTGGAGGGATTCCGTCTTACCGCTCCCTCCGAGGGTACAACCCGCGAGCCCCGCCATTCCCGCTCCCGTCGCTGCCAACAGTCCGCGTCGTGATATCGTGTCCATGCCGGTTTAACAATCTAGAACAACTAGTTAATAGGAGTTGTTATTCTATACTCTGCATTTATTAACCCGTTCGCGCTACCGGTACTCCGTGCTGTTGATGCGAGCAGACGAATATCGGAGATGTCGCTCCGGAGTTCGGAAAATGCAAAAACGAGGAGAGTTCAGAAGTCGAAATTCAAGCGTTCTCGACTTGCTTGAGCACGTCGGGCGCGCTCTCCAACGCCTCGTCCAGTTTGTCGGCGTCGGGACCGCCGCCCTGGGCGAAGTCGGCGGGGCCGCCGCCGCCACCGCCGACGAAGGAGGCGAGTTCGCCGACGACCGACCCGGCGTTCACCGACGAGCCGTCCGGGATGGCGACGACGAACTGCGCGCCGTCGGCACCGCTGCCGATGACGGCGATTTTACCGTCCTCGGCCATGGCGTTGGCCGTGGCGCGGAGTTCCTCCATGTCGGTGTCGATGCGCTGGATGACGGCGGTCGTGTCGCCGACTTCGATTTCCTCGCCGCCGCCCGCACCGCTGGCGCGGGCCTCGGCGAGTTGCTCTTTGAGGTCCTCTATCTGCTTGCCGCGGGCCTTCCACTCTTCGAAGAAGCGGTCGGCCGTTTCCGGAACCTCCGACGGCGAAACGTCGAGGGTGTCGGCGGCGGCACCGAGATAGTCCTCGGTCTCCTGTGTCGCCTCGATGGCGGCGTCACCGGCGGCGAAGGTGAGACGTTCCACGCCGTCCTGCACGCGCTCGGTGTTGAGGAGTTTGATACAGCCGACGTCACCGGTTCGGCGGACGTGAGTGCCACCGCAGGCCTGCACGTCCTCGGCGACGTGGATGAGTCGGATGTTCGTCCCGGCGGGAATCCCACCCTGATAGAGGTCGAAGCCGAACTCCTCCTCGGCCTCGTGGCGGTTGGGCCACTCCTGCTGGACCGTCGTGTTCTCCATGACGATTTCGTTGGCCAGCAGTTCGATTTGCTTCGCCGTCTCGCGGTCGATGCGCTCGTAGTGGCGCACGTCGATGCGCGAACTGTCGGTTCCCTTCTGGGCACCTGCCTGCCGAATGTGGTCGCCGAGAATCTGGCGCGCCGCGTGGACGACGATGTGGGTCGCCGTGTGGTGGCGCATCAGGCGACGGCGACGCTGAGCGTCTATCTGTCCGCGGACGATGGAGCCCTTATCGACGGGGTCGTCGGTGTGGTGGAGCACCACGCCGTCGTCGATTTGGGTGTCCGTGACCTTCACCGTCTTCTCGTCGGTCGAGAGCGTTCCGTGGTCGCCGGGTTGGCCACCGCCCTCCGGGTAGAACATCGTCTGGTCGAGCACGACGTCGTAGCCCTCCTCGCGGTCGAACACGTCGAGGACGACGGCTTCGAAATCGGTCCGGTACTGGTCCTCGTAGTAGAGGCGTTCGGTCTTGGGGAGGTCGGTGAAACGGTCGTCCTCGGATTCCTCCTCCTCGAACGCCTGTCCGCCGTCGTGGCGCTCGGCGACGAGGCTGTAGAAGTCGTCCGGGACCGACACCGAGGCACCGAACTCGTCGGCGATTTCCTCGACCATATCGGGCTGTAGGCCGTGCGAGTCGTACAACTCGACGAGCGTCTCGGTCGGGATGGGTTTGCCTTCCTCGGCGTGTCGCTTGGCGAGGCGACGAACCCGGCGGCCGCCCTGTTCGAGCGTCTCGCGGTACTTTTCGACCTCCGTCCGAACGATGTCGCGGATGGTGTCGCGGTTCTCGTAGCCGAGGCGTTCGGCCTGCATGTCCACGAGTTCGTCCAGCGGCGCATCGACGCCGACGGTATCACAGAGGCGCTTCGTCCGGCGGAGCACCATGCGGGCGAGATAGCCGGTGGCGACGTTGCTCGGGACGATGCCGTCGCCGAACATGTAGGCGAGGGCCCTGCTGTGGTCGGCGATGGCGTAGATGGTTTCGAGCGGCTCCATCAGTTCGACGAGTTCCGTCGTCGAGACGCCGACCTTCTCCGCGATGTTGTCGCGGGCGGCGTCCATGTCCTCGGCCTCGTCGATGTCCATGTGACCCGCGAGCTTCGCGGCGCGGTGGACGAGTTCCTCTTCCTCCTCGGAGAGATTTATGTCGGCGTTCTCCTTGAGGAAGGCGATCATGTCGGGATAGACGGCCTCGTAGACGGTCGGGGTTCCCTGACTCATCCACGTCCAGCGTTCCAGGCCGTACCCGGTGTCCACGATGTACGTGTCCATCGGGCTGTACCGGTTGCCGTCCTTCATCTCGTACTCGCCGTCGGGGTCCTGCTCCATCGACATGAAGACGAGGGTGGCGAGTTCCGCACCCTTGTAGATGACTTCGATAGCGGGGCCGGCGTTGCCGCCGCCGACCCACGGGTCCTCGATGTAGGTGATTTCGTCCAAGTCCGCGCCGACGGACTCGAACAGTTGGTCGCAGTAAGCCACGGTTTCGTCCTTCCAGTAGACTTCGCCGTCGTAGGCGTACTCCTCCTCGGCGTCCTCGCGGACGTTGAAGGCGTGATGGGCCATCATCTCGAAGGCCATCGTGTGCCGTCCCGTCTTGCCAACGTTGTCGATGTCCTGCATGCGGATGCAGGGTTGGCTGATGGTCAGCGGGTTGGCCGGTGGCGGCGTCTTCCCGCTGGTGACGAGGGGCTGGAAGTCGTAGATGGATGCCTGTGTCAGTAGCACGTCGTCACGCCAGCGATTCGCCGCGACCGGGTAGGGGTCGATTCGTTCGTGGTCGTGTTCCTCGAAGAACGAGAGGAACACCTCCCGCATCTCCGATAGGGAATACTCCTCCTCGAAGCCGGGGTCGTCGATGAACCCGTACTCCGCACACGGCGGTTCCCCGCACGTCTGTCGGTCGTGGTCGCGCGTCCAGAAGTGCGCTCCACACTCGGAGCACTCTTTTCGCACGAAGTCGTTTTCCTCGAAATAATCGAGGCGATACTCCTCCTCGAGTTCGCTCATTCTTGGTAGTTTGTCACCCATCGGTGCGTAAAACAGTTCCGCAAGCACGTTCAGGCCGGGCGAGACATCCGTCAGAAGCGGGGAACGCGTCCGTCGTCGCTCCGAACCCGCGAGGGAAGCGATGCCGGGGAACGGGCGAAAGAGTCGAACGGGTCAGAACAGTTCGCCGACGGACTCGAAGACGGCGAAGCCCGAATCGTCGGCGTCGAGCGCGTACGATTCGAACCGTCGAACCGAGTAGCGGTAGGCGGCCGGAGGCGCGACGACGCCGAGGAGCACCGCGATGAGGCCGCCGATGAGGCGGACCGTGGGCGGCGAAATCGCCACGGCGTACCCGAGGAATCCCGTGATGAACTCGAACATGCTCGAAACGCCCGCCGCCGTGCCGGGCGTGATGGCGGTGACGGCACCGCCGTAGCCGAGGAGCACCACGAGCGAGTACGTCGCGAACGCCGTCTTGCTCGGGACGACGGCCGTCCGACTCTTGGTGACGTTGACTTCGCCGAACCGCGGGAACATGGTCCCGATTCCGATGGCGACGACCGCCCCCGCGAGTCCGAGGAGGGCGCTCAGACCGGTCAAGGAAAGCCACCTCGTCAGTTCGAGGGGGCTCAAAAATCCGGTAATCGCGGTGGCGAGGACGACGATGGGAAGACCGACGACGGTCACGGCGAGAACGTGTCCCTTGACGAACTCCCTGCCGCGGATGGACGAGATGAGCGTTACCGGCAGCATCGAACCTTCGTCGCCGAGGGGGTTCAGCGTCGCGCCGCCCATGGCCCACGCGCCGTACAGCGAGACGACGACCGGTAACGATTCGGTGACGTGACCCGCCTGGACCGCCTCCTGAATCGGACCGGAGACGAGAAACACCGGGTACACGACGTAGAGGAGTCGAATCGGCGAGCGTTTCGTTCGCCGCCAGACGTTGGCGACCACGGAGCGCGTCGGTTTGGACGCGATGGCCGCGAGGAAGTCGGCGTTCGACTCGCTGGAGTCGTACTGTTTGTTTTCGGGTTGCACCCGGTCGCCGTACCAGAGTCGCGTCGCCAACCGAACGTCGAGCGCGAACAGGACCGGCAGGCCGACGACGACGAGGGCGACCGCGCCGCCGAGCCGCGCGAGCGACGGCGACGTGCCGGGTATTCCGAGAACGAGCACGTCGCCGAGCCACGCGGTCGGGGCGTTCTGCAACACCTCGGCGAGCGAGGCCATGACCGTCCCGAGCGCGTTGCTCATGACCGCGGCCATGTAGATGCCGAACGCGAGCACCGCGAGGACGGATTTGTACTGGGCGAGGAGTTCCGACCGTTCGAGCGCGATTTTGATGAGCAGGCCGAGAATGTGACCAGCGAGAAGGGCCGTCGTGACGAGTCCGAGCAGGGCGAGGACGACGGTAACGAGCGGGAGCGGCGTGCCGAGGGAGAGACTCAACGCCGCGGTTATCGACAGCAGCGGTATCGCCGCGATGGAGACCACGCGGGCGAGTTCCGCGCCGAGCAGTCCGCCAACCACGTCGCGGGCGGGAACGGTCGTCAACATGCCCGCTTCCTGGTCGATACGGCCTGTTTTGCCGATGACGCGCGAGGCTATCATCACGGTGACCATGAGCCACGAGACGGCGATACCGCCGCGCGCACCCACCAACAGCGGGAGGTCCGTCGTGGCGAGTTCGCCGCCGAATTTGTACGCGAGGTACGAACCGGCGACGGTCGGAACGCCGATGAAGATGAGGGAGAACAGCCCGAAGGCGAGCATCTGAATCGGCTTCTTTCCGATGGCACGGACGCTCCGGCGGTACTCCATGCGGGCGATTCGAACGCTCCGCCCGGGGCTCCAGTTCATCGTTCCACCGGTGCCGGAGCGGGTTCCTCGCTCGTCACGTCGAGGAACACGTCTTCGAGCGTCTGTTCTTTCTCGGCGCGGTGGGTGAGTCGCTCCGGCGAGTCCTCGGCGACGAGCGACCCGTCGTACAGCACGCCGACGGTATCGGCGAGCTCTTCGACCACGGGGAGGATGTGCGTCGAGAGGAAGACGGTCATGCCGTCGGCGGTGAGTTCGGAGATGAGTTCGCGCACGGTGCGGGCGGCACGCGGGTCGAGACCCGACGTTGGCTCGTCGAGGAAGACGACGTCGGGTTCGTGAAGGACGGTCTGAATCAGCGCCGTCTTCTGTTTCATCCCCTTCGAGTAGGTGCCGACGCGCTCGTCCGCGTCGTCGAGGAGGTCGAAGCGACGGAGGAGTGTCTCGATTCGGTCGTCGGCCTCAACGTTACGAAGCCCGGCGATGTACTGCAACTGCTCGCGGGCCGTGAGTTCGTCGTACAGCGGCGGTTCCTCGGGCATGTAGCCGATGTGCGGAACGACGGCGTCCCGGTCGGCGATGGAGTGGCCCGCGACGCGTGCGGTGCCGCTCGTCGGCGGCGTCAGCGTCGTCAGCATCCGCATCGTCGTCGTCTTCCCCGCACCGTTCGGGCCGAGGAAGCCGTAGACGGATTCGGACGGAACGGTCAGTTCGAGGTTCGAAACGACCGTCGTGTCGTCGAATCGCTTCGTCAGTCCGTCCGTCTCGATGGCGGGCCTCATCGACTGCCCTCCGGCCGTTCGAGTTCGAATTGGAGAGCAACGCTCGTGGGGACTGTGCGAACCATACTCCGTGGAGTGTACCGAGACGTAAAAAATCCGACTGAAAGGGTCAGCTAGTTTTGTAATAGAAAGGTGACAAGATGGCGACGAGGAATCAGTTATCGAGCGCCAGCGACGCCAGCATCGCTTCGAGTTGCACGCGCTCGTTCGCACCTTCCGTGATGCGGAAGTCGGCTTCGCCGACGCGTTCGAGGACGCGCACCGCGTCGTCGTCGTCCAAGTCGAACTCCCAAATCGAGCGGTGGAGTTGGTCGATGATGTCGCCACCGGCCATGCCGCGCTCGGTGAGCAGTTCGTCGAGGATGGAACGGGAACGGGTGAAATCGCCGTCGATGGCGTGTCGAACCATCTCCTTGATGTCCTCGGGTCGGGCGGTGCTGGTGATGACGAAGACGCTCTCCTCGTCCACCTGCTCGCCCATGACGGCGGCGGCTTGCAGGGCGTTGATGGCTTTGCGCATGTCGCCGTCGGCGGCGTAGACGAGCGCCTCGATACCGTCGTCGGTGGTTTCGATACCCTCCTCGTCGGCGACGTACTGGACGTACCCGGCGACCGCATCGTCGGGAATCGGGCCGAAGCGGAACACCGCACACCGGGACTGGATGGGGTCGATGATTTTCGAGGAGTAGTTGCACGACATGATAAAGCGCGTCTTGTCCGAGAACTGCTCCATCGTGCGGCGGAGGGCGGCCTGCGCGTCGCTCGTCAGGGAGTCCGCCTCGTCCAGGAAGATGATCTGGAAATCGACCGCTCCGGGGTCGTGGCGGGCGAAGTTCTTGATCTGGTCGCGCACCACGTCGATACCGCGCTCGTCGGAGGCGTTCAGTTCGAGGAAGTGGCTCTGCCAGCTATCGCCGTACAGTTCCTTGGCGATGGCGACCGCACAGGTCGTCTTCCCGATGCCCGCCTGCCCGGAGAACAGCAGGTTAGGCAGGTCGTTCCGCTCGATATAGCTTTTCAGTCGAGCCGTGATGTCGTCGTGGCCCGCCACGTCGTCGAGGGTTTGGGGCCGGTACTTCTCGACCCAGATAGTTCCACGTCCGGGGACGGTTTCCGCGTCGGCCTCGCTCATGGTCCAGCAGAGGCACCTATCGTTCTTAAAGTCCCCGAGACTCCGCGCCCGCGCTTCACGATTTCCCGTCGGGAGAACGGCCGGTTAGGCCAGCGATTCCGGCGAACAACGCACGATTCTCCGCGACAACGACTCAATTACTATCCTGTCGGACGCCGACAACCGGCCCATGCGTGCACACGTGAGTATCCTCGTCGTGGTGCTACTGCTCGCCATCATGCCCGCGACGGCGGCGGCAGAACAGACACGAACCGGCGGAACGGTCGTCGTCGAACAGGGCGAAACCGTCCGCGACGGTCTCACCGCCACCGGCGGAACCGTCGTGATTCGCGGGACGGTCGATGGCGACCTGAGCGCCTTCTCCGGAAACGTCCTCGTCGCCCAAAGCGGCCGGGTCAACGGCGACGTGTCGGCGGTCGCCGGGAACGTCCGAATCGAGGGGACGGTCACCGGAACCGTCGACGCACAGACCGGCAACCTCGCCATCGCCCAGTCGGCCACCGTCGGGTCCCTCGAAGGCGCGGCGGGCTACACCCTGATCGCGGGCACCGTCGAAGGGAACGCGCGGGTTGCGAGCGAGACGCTCACGCTCGCCAACACGGCGAACGTCGGCGGCAACCTCGTCTACGACACGGAAACGTTCAACCGCCAACAGGGGGCGACCGTCAGCGGGACGGTCCGACAGGACGAATCGCTGGGTGACGCGGGTCCCGCACCCGTGCCGCAAGTGCCCAACTGGGTCGGCGCAGTGTACGGCTTCTTCGTCAATCTCCTCTTGGGTATCGTGCTGTTGGCGGCGTTCCCCGGCTTCTCCGAGGGCGTCGCCGACCGGGGGCGAGCCGACCCGGTGCTTTCGGTCGGAGTCGGCCTCCTCCTGCTCGTCCTCATCCCCATCGTGCTCCTCGTCTTCGCCGTGACCCTCATCGGCATCCCCATCTCGATTCTCGGCGCAATCATCTTCGCCATCTTCCTCTGGATCGCCACGGTGTACGGGTCGTTCACCGTCGGCGTCTGGCTGCTCTCGCTGGCGGACGAGGGAAGTCGGTGGATCGGCTTGGTGCTCGGCCTGTTCGTCATCGCCGTCCTCGACCGGATACCCATCGTCGGCGGCATCGTCCAGTTCGTCGTCCTCCTGCTGGGACTCGGCGCGCTGGCGATGGCGCTCCGGGCGCACTACCGCGGACGGCGGAGCACGCCGGAGTACGTCGAAACGACGCGCAGGGGAACCGACGAGGAGACGCCAGCCGACTGACCAATCTATTGTTCGAGAGCCGACGCGGTGCTACTCATCGAAATCGAAACGAACGACACCGGCGCACGCTGGCAGGACGACGGCAACGCCGTGAGCACGCGGTGCGGTGCGGTGCGGTGCTGTGCGGTGGCGGTTTCAGTGACGTCTGTCGTTGCAGTCATAGAAAAACTAACGACACCCCACCGCGAGCGGGCGGGGGCTTTCGAAGTCCTCATCGAGGTCGTCACGGTTTCGGCGAAACCAACTCGAAGTCGTCGTCTTCGACACGCTCAAGGGCCGAGAACGGTAAGACACGGCAATGAACGTGACCGTCGAGGTGGTCGGCGAGGGGAGCCACGAGTTCGACGTGGACGACGAAACCTACGCCGACTTGGTGTCGAAAGTGGACCTGAGCCCACACGAGGTGTCCGTGATGGTGGACGGGCGGCCGGTTCCGGAGGACCAACCGGTCGAAGCGGAACACGTGAAAATCCTCCGGCTCATCAAGGGCGGATGACCGTCCGGGCCGCGACCGGGGACGACCACCTCGACGTGTTGCGAATCGTGAACGGCGCGATGCTCGAAATCGACGCCGCGGCAGTCGAGCAGAAAATCGAGTCCGGGGACGTGCTGGTAGCGGAAGACGAAGGGCGACTCCTCGGCGCGGCGGTGCTCGACGCCGCGGCGGACCGACCGACCCACATCGGGGCAATCGCGGTGCGACGAGCGCGTCGGGGGCAGGGAATCGGCGGCGAACTGATAGCGGCCGCCGTCGAACGCGAGGGAGCGCTGACGGCCGATTTCGCGCCGAAGGTGCGGCCGTTCTACGAGTCGTTGGGGTTCGAAATCGAGGAGATGGCGGAGCGAAACGAGGACAAGCCAGACGGGGGACCCGAAGGGGACGGACGGTTGTGGGGACGGTTCGAAAGCGAAGACTGATACCGCGAGTTCGCCAACGACGACCATGGACGAGACGAAACGCCGCCGTCTCTCGCTCATCTGGATGGCGTTCGCGCTGGCGATGGGGTACTATGCGCTCGCTGACGGGTTCGACGCCGCGACCGGCGAGTTATTGAGCCTTCTTGTCGCCCTGTTCGGCGTCGGACTGGCCGCGCTCTACTACTTCAATCCCGGCGACGTGCTGTCGTTCAACTGAACGGGAGCGGCGGAGGTCGGTGGGAGGTTGCGATGTCGGCGTCCTCCCGAATCCCAAGTGAGACAATTGTTACAAAAATGTAGTTTCGGGAGCGCTTTACTGTGTTCGTTCGGTAGTTCGACGTAATGGTCAGACAGGAGTCACGCTCCCTCGGCATCGTCACGGGAGAGCGGGCACCGGAACTGTCGGAAAACGGACGTTCCGTGCAGGCCGAGTTACGCGACCGTGGCTGGGCGGCGGAACCCGTCATCTGGATGGACGAGGATATCGATTGGTCGCGCTTCGACGTCGCGCTCGTCCGCTCGTGCTGGAACTATCACATCCGACCGGACGCCTTCCGCGAGTGGACGGAAATAGTCGAGGAGGCGGGGGTGACGCTACTCAATCCGGGGGAGGTCGTTCGCTGGAACATGCACAAGTTCTACCTCCGCGAACTCGCCGCGGAGGGCGTCGATATCCTTCCGACGGCGTGGGTGGAGCGGGGGAGCGACGGAAACCTTCGGACGGTGCTTCGGGAAAACGGCTGGCAGGAAGCCGTGGTGAAACCGGCCATCGGGACGAGTTCGGCGAACGCGTGGCGCACGTCGGTTGACGAGGCGGCAGACCGGCAAGAGGAGTTCGAGACGCTCGTGGCCGACCGAGGCGTGCTCGTCCAGCAGTTCGCGCCGGAAATCGCTGACGGGGAGCGGTCGCTCGTCTTCTTCGGCGGCGAGTTCAGCCACGCGCGGCGGCGCTATCCCGCCGACGGGGACTTCCGCGCCCACAACAGGTACGGCGGGACGGGAGAGGCCTACGACCCGCCGCGAAAACCCGTCGAGCAGGCGCGAGACGTGCTCGAAACTGCGTGCGAAATTCTGGACATCGACCCCGTTTCCCTCCCGTACGCTCGCGTGGACGGTCTCGAACGGGGCGGTGACGACGGGGAGGGCGGTGACAACAGGGTCGGAGGTGACAACAGGGACGGCGGTGACGACGAGCAGACCGGCGAGTTCCACCTGATGGAACTCGAACTCATCGAGCCGTATCTGAGCCTCGATACGCGCGAGGGGGCGGTGACGACGTTCGCCGACGCCATCGAGTCGGCGCTTCGCGTCGTCCGAAAGTAAGTCGATGAAGGCCTAAATCAGCGGTTCGACCAGTTCCGTCCCGGCGTCGAGGAGGTCACGAACGCGGTCGTCGCTCTCTCCCTCGGCGTAAATTCGCATCGCAGGTTCCGTTCCACTCGGGCGGACGAGGAGCCACGACCCGTCGTCGAGGAGGATTTTGAAGCCGTCCTTCGTCACCACGTCGGCCACGTCGTGACCCGCAACCTCGTCGGGGAGTTCGGCTTCGAGGTCGGCGAGGACGCGCTCCTTTTCGTCGTCCGGACAGTCGAGGCTGATTTTGTTCTGGTGTATCTCGCCGAACTCGGCGAGCAGGTCGTCCACGCGGTCGTCGAAGGGGCGTTCGGCCGCGATTGCCGCGGCGAGGAGCGCCATGAGCACGCCGTCCTTCTCGCGGATGTGGCCGCGAATCGTGAACCCGCCGCTCTCCTCGCCGCCGACGAGCGCGTCGTGGTCCGCGATGGCCTGTGCGACCCACTTGAACCCGACCGGCGTCTCGTGGACCTCCTCGCCGTGTTTCTCGGCGATGCGGTCGATGAGGAACGTGGTCGAGACTGTGCGAATCGCCGACCCCGAGTCGGCTTCGAGGAGGTACTCGTACAGCGCGGCGAAAAAGAGGTTCTCGTCCAAGAAGCCGCGTTCGGGCGTGACGACGGCGATGCGGTCGGCGTCGCCGTCGTTCGCTATTCCGAGGTCGGCGTCGCCGTCCTCGACCGCTGCGACGAGTTCTTGAAGATTCTCCTCGCTCGGTTCCGGCGACGACCCGCCGAATTCCGGGTCCCGTTCACAGCGGAGGCATTCGACGCTCGCACCCGCTTCTTCGAGGAGTTCGTCGGTGACGCCGCGGCCGCTCCCGTGCATGGCGTCGTAGACGACCGAGAGATCCTCGAAGTCGGCGTCCACGAGGTCGAAGGCGTGGTCGGCGTACGGGGCAACCAAGTCCTCCTCGCTGACCCGGCCGTGTTCGGACTCCGGCAACGGGTCGGGTTCGGCGAGTCGGGCCATTATCTCGTCGGTCACTTCGGGGAGGGCGGGCGCGCCGTCGGACGGGATGAACTTCACGCCGTTGTACTCCGGCGGGTTGTGCGAGGCGGTTATCATCAGTCCGCCCGCGAGGTCGCGGTCCACGAGCGTCCACGCGAGAATCGGCGTCGGGGTGTCCCGCTCGGGGATGAGCACGTCGAACCCGTTCGCGGCGAGGACGCGACAGAGGTCCTCCGCGAATCCGCGCGACGTTTCGCGTGCGTCGTAGCTCACGGCGACCGTCTCGCCCGCACGGTCCTCGACTTCGCGGAGGTAGTCGGCGACCGCTTGGCCTACGATTTGCACTCGTGGCGACGTGAACTCGTCGAGCGTCGCCCGCCAGCCGTCGGTTCCGAACGAAATCGGCGTATCCATACATCGTTCGTCACCGCCGGGGTCGAAAAAACCACCGTGTGGCGTGGTCCCAGAGAAGTATAGAACACCCAACCAAAGCGCGCTTTCGGGAACCGTTTTGTGAACTCGACGTGAATTCCCGCTCATGAGACGAAGACGAGCGGTATCCGCATCGACGTGCTACTGGAATACGGGACAGTTCAAACGATACCAACGACGGCCAGGACGGAACAAGCCCGTTAAACGTTCGCGGCACCAACGAGGTGAATAATGCAACCCAAACCGACAGTCGTCGCGGTATGCGGCAGCATGCGCGACGGAAGTCACACGCGGACAGCCCTGAAACACGTCCTCGACGCCGCCGCGGAAGCAGGGGCCGAGACGGAACTCATCGACGTTCGGGAGTACGACCTCCCGATATTCGACCCCGACGAGGAGATGCCGGAGGATGCGGAGGAGATAACGCGGAAGATTCGAGAAGCGGATTCCGTCGTGCTCGGCAGTCCGGTGTACCACGGGTCGTACACTTCCGCCTTCCGCAACGTCCACGACTACTGTAGCTTCGACGAGTTCGAGGATACCACCGTCGGTCTGCTCGCGGTGGCCGGTGGTGGCTCCTACGGCAGCACGCTGGACCACATGCGAATCACCGTTCGCGGCGTCCACGGGTGGGTGCTCCCACACCAAGTCGGGATTCGGAAGGCCTACGACCAGTTCGAGAACGGCGAGTTCAAGGACGAGGATTTGGAAGAGCGAACGCGAAAACTCGGCGAACAGGCCGCGAAATACGCCTTCATCACGCCCGACGTCACCTCGGCGGAAGCCGACGAGACGGAGGCGGGGGAAGCGGCGGCGGACGACTGAAACCGGTTTCGAAAAACTCTCAGTCGATAAGACCTCTCAGTCGATAAGACGTTCCTTTTCCGCGCGGCGCAGCTGTTTTATCTCGTATTCGCGGGACATCGCGGCGGATTTCGACTCGAATCGCTCGGTGTGGCGCAACGTAACGGGCGTCCTGCCGCGGGTGTATTTCGCCCCGTTTCCGGCGTCGTGTTCCGCCACCCGGCGGTCGACGTCGGTCGTGTAGCCGGTGTAAAAAGTGCCGTCACTGCATTCGACGACGTAAACCCAGTGGTCGGTCACACCTGACAGGCTTCGCGTGGTTCGTCTTTGTCCTGTCGGTTCCGCCCCCGTTCAGCCACAGCGGGCTATACTTTTTGCGCACGCTCTCGTGCCACCTCGGCGATACCTGCGTTCGCCGAGCAAGCAGGGCAAGCGCGGATGTAACCGGATTCGTCAGCGAAGACGCGCGCAAATCGTTCCGAGACGTGCGCGCCACAGTGGTCACAGTTTGGCATGCTGTCAGCCGACGATTACCTCGTCGGCAACTGAACCTTCTCGGTGAGCGCATAAATATGCTTTCCAAAATCAGACCCAAATTCGTCGATGGCAAAGATTTGTTCACCGATTTCACAACAATATGCTCAAACAACACTGTTCGATTGCGTGTGAACAGATTCGTTTTGTGAATCGGAAAACGCGGTTCGGCGACCCCCCTCATTTCCGGTGGAGAACGTCGGTTCTCAGGTCGTCGTGCTACGCTCAGTGGTCGTCCCACGTCTTTTCGCCCGCGGGAATCAGCAGGTCCAACCAGTTCTCCTCGGGCGGGAGCGGACACGAGAACGTCTCGCTGTAGGCACAGAAGGGGGAGTACGCGAGGTTGAAGTCCACGACGATCTCGTCTCCGTCGGCCGGTTCGCGGTCGGGGTACAGTTCGAGATAGCGCCCGTTCTCGTAGCTCTGTTGCCCCGTCGTCTTGTCTCGAAACGGAACGAACAGCGAGTCCTGCCCCTCCTGCTGGTACACCGCGAGCGAGGCCTCCTCGCCGTCCACGTCGAGGTGGAGCGTCATGGTCCGCAGGTAGCGCTGTGACGGCCCGGCGGTCGTTTCGAGGTCGAGGGGTTCGGGGTCGTCGTGTCGCTCGACCGTCGCCGTCACGCGATAGTCGGCATCCGGGTCGAAGTACGACAGGCCGTCGAAATCGTCTCGTTCCCCCGGCGGAATCGGTGACTGCGGGTGACTCCCGAAGAAGTCGTCTTTCTCTGCCCGGGTGGAGAGCAGTTCCTCGCGCCAGTCGGTCTCCGTGGTCTCGAACTCGGTCATACCGTGGCGTACTCGTTCGCGGCGGGTAAACGCTCCGTCCTTCGCCAGTCGCGCCGGGAGCGGGAGATCGAGGGGAAAAACATCAATTCTCCACAAAGAATTTACCCGAGAACGCGAACCGGGAGGACGTATGGGAAATCCACTTGGACTCTTTATCGCCCTCCTCGGTATCGCACAGGCCGCAAAACCGTACGGATTTGCGCGATTTCAGGAACAGATGGACGCCATCGGAAGCAAACGACGCTCATCGGAAGTCGAACCGGCGGAATGGAAAGTACTGTGGACGCGGGTGATGGGCGTCATCCTCACCGTCATCGGTCTCGGCCTACTTCTCGGCTAAGGTCGTCGCGTCGCTACCTATGCACACCAATTCGTCCCTTTTTCCCCTATCACTTCCGCCGCGTGCTTAGGTTTAAATACCGAGACGGGACCACCTCAGGTCAACAGCCCTAAGCAGGGGGGAAACAGAAACAGAATGATGCCGGACTGGCGGACGATATTCGGACACGACGCGCCCTACGACGAGCAGCGGGACGGTATCGAGACGGCCATCGAAACCGCCCGCGACGACGGCTTCACCGTCATCGAAGGTGCCTGCGGGACTGGCAAGACTATGCTGGCGCTGACGGCCGGTCTCGACCTCGTACGTGACCCGGACAGTCAGTACGAACGCGTGTTCGTCCTCACGAGCGTCAAACAGCAACTCCGCCAGTTCGAAACCGACCTGAAGACCATCAACGCGAACCTCCCCGACGATTGGAAACCCATCTCCGCGATGACGCTCGTCGGGAAGGCGGACGTCTGCCCCTACAGCCGCGAGAACGCGGGGGACATCGACGATGAGACGGTGTACGACCGCTGTGAGGGACTTCGGGAGCGCACCCGGGACCTGACCGGCGAGGGCGGCGCGGTGACGGCCCAGAACCTCGCGTCCCAAGCCCGAAGCCAGCAGACGGGGTTGGCAGATTCAGGAAAACGGAGAAGCGGCGCGTCGTTCCTCGAAACGGCGGGCGAGCCGACGCCGTACCCACCCGAGATGCCCGAGTACAACGACGTGGAGTACTGCCCGTTCTACGCGCAGTTTTTGGACGACATGCCGGAGGACGGCGACCCGATAGAGGCCGTTCCGTTCGATTTCGACGACATGGGACTCATCGAACCCGCCGATCTCGTCGCCAATTCGGTCCAGTGGGGCACCTGCCCGCACTCGATGATGGGGGCGCTCCTCGGCCATGTGGAGGTCGTCGTCGGTAATTACTACCACGCCTTCGACCCGGTGACGACGGCGACGTTCACGGGCGCGCTGGTGGACGACTCCACCTTCCTCGTCTGTGACGAAGCCCACATGCTGGAACCGCGCGTCCGCGACCTCGTGAGCCAGTCGGTCGGCGATTCGACGCTCCGCGACGCCGAATCGGAACTCACGCGCGTCATCCAACCCGTCAAATTCGATGACCGGGACGCGAAACACACCACCGCCGACGCGGAGTTGGTTCGGACGGAACTGGAGGACGCGAACGTCACGCTCCGCGAACTGGAGGACACCCGCGATTTTATCCGCGATTTACGCGACGAACTCGACCGGCGCGTGACGGCCCATCTGGAGCGCGAACACCGCGGGTGGAAGACGAATCTCACCGACCTGCCGGACGAGGAGATACCGCTCCGCGACCCGACCGTCCCGCAACCCGACGAGATTTCCGAATGGGCGGCGGACGCAGGCTACGACGGCGGGACGTGGGCTCGCGCGGAGGCGGTCGGCGCGATTGTGGCGCGAATCCTCAACGAAGCGGAGGACGAGGACAGAGAGCGCGCCGCGCTCCCCGCCGGGCGCGTGCTCGGCGAGTGGTACCGCAACGACCACGAGGAGTACTTCCGCGAAATCGTCCTCGAACGAACGTGGAACGACCGCGAACCCGACGATTCGTGGCGACGAGCGTACAACGCGCAACTCGCCATGCAGAACTGCGTGCCGAGCGGTGCCATCGGCGAACAACTCGGGGAGTTCGGCGGCGGGATTTTGATGAGCGCGACGCTCGAACCGCTCGAAATCTTCGAGGAGGTGTCCGGACTCGGCCATCTCGAAGCCGACGGTAGGCCCGTCGTGGAGCGGACCTTCGGCCTGAACTTCCCCGAGTCGAACCGCGAGAGCTTCGCGGTGGACGCCCCGAAGTTCACCTACGACAACCGGGGCGCACCGGGCGAGGAAACCCCGGAACGGCAGGTGTACGCGGACGCGATTCGGGACGTGGCGCGCTCGCCGGGCAACGTCCTCGTCGGCATGCCGAACTACGCGGAGGCGACGTGGGCCGCAGAGCACCTTCGGGGCGTCGTGGACAAACCGGTGCTGTTGGACGAGAGCAGCGCGGACGAGGCGACGGAGGATTTGAAGGACGAGTTCTTCGGCGGCGAGTCGAAGGTGCTCGTGACGAGCCTTCGCGGAACGCTGACGGAGGGGGTCGATTATCGCGGGGACCGACTCCGCGCGGCAGTCGTCTGCGGGGTTCCCATCATCAACACCGCCAGTCCGCGGACGCGTGCGGTGCGAACCGCCTACGAGCGGAAGTTCGGCGACGGCTTCACCTACGCGCTGACCGTCCCGGCGGTCAGGAAGGCGCGACAGGCGCTCGGCAGAGTCATCCGCGGATCGGACGAACGGGGGATTCGCGTGCTGGTGGACAGCCGCTACGCCCGCGAGTCGTGGGACAGCGTTCGGGAGTTCTTCCCGGAAACGGAGCGCGAGGAGTTCCAGCCGGTCAGTCCGGACATGCTCTCGTTCGGCTTGGAGCGGTTCTGGGACAGGAATTGAGGAGAATAACGACCGTTTCGAGGAGATAAGTTCGAGTTGTAGGTTCGAACGGTGTGCGCGCTTTTTG
This sequence comes from Haladaptatus paucihalophilus DX253, assembly GCF_000376445.1. Classification (NCBI taxonomy): domain Archaea; kingdom Methanobacteriati; phylum Methanobacteriota; class Halobacteria; order Halobacteriales; family Haladaptataceae; genus Haladaptatus; species Haladaptatus paucihalophilus. Next base: position 1,805,404 of record NZ_AQXI01000001.1, read on the forward strand.
CGTCGAGGCGGTGTCCCTCGTTCGGAGAGACATATGACAGGGACACCCAAATCACAACGCCGGACGCTCCTGAAAACGGCGGGTGCGCTGACGGGACTCGGCGTTCTCGGACGACTGACGACCGCACAGGACACCACCGATTCGGGAACGACGACCACGAACGGGACGTCGAATACGACGAGCACGACGAACCAGTCGGATGGCAACGGGGGACAGGAGTCCCGTCGAACCATCATCCTCGGGGCACGGGTCGGTCACTGGCTCGGATTGGCACCGAAGGTCATCGAAGGACGGCGCAACCCGACGCTGGGGTTCATTCCGACCGAGCGATACAAAGTCATCTGGATCAACCTCGACGGAAAGCGACACGAGTTCCAGATACTCGGCCAGAAAAACGGCGATTTCGGCCAAGTAATCTACCGAACGGACTCGTCGTCGAAACGAGGGGAAACGCGGACGTTGACGTTCGAGCCGACAGATCGGATTCGGCGGTACCGCTGCCGGTACCATCCCGACAGCATGCGCGGGGACATCGATAGGTCGGGGCGGTTCGGCGGTGGCGGCGGGACGTTCACCACTGGAACGACCGGGACGGAGACGACAGAAGGGACCTTCGACACGGAAACAACCGGTGGGACGTTCACCACGGAGACGACCGACGGGACGTTTACGACGGATGGCAGATTCACGACCGATACGACCGATGGGACGTTTACGAGCGACACCACCGACGGCACGTTCACCACCGATACCACCGAAACGACGAGTCGATAACGCCGCGAACTCGACCGACCCGGACGGCCAGGTCGTGTCCTACGAATGGGACCTCGACGGCGACGGGACGCTCGAAAACCGGGGACAATCCTCGTACGGGACGACCGTCGTGTGGCTATCGCTGCTCTACGATGTCCGCCGTCCCGCCGTCGATGACGTGCACGTCGTCGGGGTCGAAGCCGACGCGAACGCCCTCGTCGTCCGGAGCCTCGGGCACGCGAAGCGTGATCGGTTTCCCGTCCCAATCGAGGTGGACGCGGAACGCCTCGCCGAGGAACTCGACGGTTTCGACGGTCGCCGAAAAGGCGTTCTCGCCGCCGCCCAGACGGAGCGCCTCGGGGCGAACGCAGAACGTCACCGAGTCGGCGGTCGAACCGGGGACGAGGAACTCGTGGCCGCGGACGGCGACCAGCGACCCCCTCGTTTCGTGTGCGCGGGTCTCGCCCGAGAAGAGGTTGTTCTCGCCGACGAACTCCGCGACGAAGCGGGATTCCGGACGGCGGTACACGTCCTCGGGGCGGCCGACCTGCTCGATTCGCCCGTCGTTCATCACGGCCACGCGGTCGCTGATGGCGAGCGCCTCCTCTTGGTCGTGCGTGACGTACACCGTCGTGATTCCGAGGTCGGATTGGATGCGGGAGACTTGCGTGCGGAGGTCGTCGCGGAGGCGGGCGTCCAGCGCGCTCATCGGTTCGTCCAGCAGGAGCAGGTCGGGACCGGGAGCGAGTGCGCGGGCGAGGGCGACGCGCTGTTGCTGGCCGCCGGATAGCTCGTCCGGGTCGCGGCCCTCGAACCCGTCCAAGTCGACCAGTTCGAGCAGGTCGAGGACGCGCTCCTCGTCCGTCATCGCACCCGGCGGGTCGCGGAAGCGGAGGCCGTAGCCGACGTTTTCCGCGACGGTCATGTGCGGAAACAGGGCGTAGTTCTGGAACACCAAACCGACGCCGCGCTCTTCGGGCGGCACGCCAGCCATCTCGCGGTCGCCGAACCGAACCGTTCCGGCGGTGAGGTCCTCGAAGCCAGCGATGGCACGAAGCGTCGTCGTCTTGCCGCATCCGGACGGGCCGACGAGGGTGAAGAACTCGCCGTCGGCGACGCGAAGCGACACGTCGTTCAGGGCGGTCACGCCGTCGTACTCCTTGCGGACGCCGGAGAGGCGGAGTTCAACCACCTTCCCACCTCCCGCCGAGGCGGTCGATGATGACGAAACTGACGGCGGTGACGACGAGCAGGACGGTGCCCATGGCCGTGGCTGGCCCGAGGGTCTGCTTGCCGAGGAAGCGTTCGACTGCGACCGGCATCGTGTAACTGCTACTCCCCGTAGCAAGAATAACTGTCGAGTCGAACTCGCCGATGCTGATGGCGAACGCGAAGGCTGCTCCGGCGGCGAGACCGACCGCCACGAGCGGCAGTTCGATATCGACCAGCGTGCGGACGCGGGTCGCGCCGAGCGCCCGCGCCGATTCGACGGTTCGCCGGTCGATTCCGGCGAGCATGGGCGAGACGTTGCGCGTGACGAAGGGATAGGCCGCGACGGCGTGGGCCGCGACGATCGCCACCGCGCCGCCGACCCGTATCCGCGTTCCGGCGATGGGAATCCCGAAGACGAGGCCGCGGAGCATGCCCAATCCGACCATGACGCCGCTCACGGCGAGGGGGGCCATCGCCACGGCTTCCACGATGCGGCTCTTCCGTGCCCGCGTCAGGACGGCGATGACGACGCCCATCGGGAGCGCGACGAGGAGCGTTCCGACGCCGAAAAGCAAGGAGTTCTGGACCGCGACGCCGGGTTTCGTCTGGAACGACGCGCCGGACACCTGCCGCGTCACGAGGAACTCGTAGTATCGCAGGGTGAACCCGGACGGCCCGGTGAAACTTTCGAGGACGGTGCTCACGAGCGGGCCGAGAAAGAGGACGAGGACGACGAACAGGTACACCGCGACGCCCGCCCGTTCGAGGGTCTCGGCGAGACCGCCGTCGCCCGAAAAGAGGCGTTTCCGCGGGAGGGGTCTACTGGCCCGAGAGACGGCGCTCTGGCGGGCCTCGTACCGGAGGTAGCCGTAGGTCAGCGCGAGCGAGAGAGTGGTTTCGAGGACGGCGAGGACCGCCGCCTCGGAGTAATCGAGGCGCTGGACGAGCGCGTACACCCAGACCTCGACGGTCTGGTACTGGAATCCGCCCAGCGCGAGAACGATGGGGAACGACATGAACGTGAAGATGAACGTGAGGAGCGCGCCGGTGAGAATCGCGGGGAGCAGTTGGGGGACGAGCACGTCTCGGAAGGCGCGAAACCGTCCGGCACCGAGGCTTCGCGCGGTTTCGACCTCGCGGGCGTCCACGCTCTCCCACGCCGCGTTCGTCACGCGAGCGACGAGCGGCGCGTTGTAGAAGGCGTGGGCCGCGACGATGGCGGGGAGATTGTACAGCAGCGAGTACGGGCCGAGGCCGATAACGCCAACCACGTCGTTGAACAGGCCGTTCTGCCCGAACATCGCCACGAATCCGATGGCGACGAGGATGGACGGCATGACGAACGGGAGGATGGTCAGCGAACGAATGGTGCGACGGCCCGGAAACTCGTAGCGCGCGAGGATGTACGCGCCTGGGAGACCGAGGGCGACGCTGGCGAGCGTGGAGAGGAGGGCCTGATACGCCGTGAAGCCGAAGATGTCGAAGAGGTAGAATCGGTCGGTCAGCACGTCGAGAAAGGCGTCGAGTCCCCCCGCGTCAGCGAAGACGATGGCGACGGGGTAGTAGAACAAGACGACGAGCACGGCGCTGGTGACGATGCCGAGGAGGGAGAGTGTGTGTCGTTCGAGCCAGCGCCCGGGGTTCATCTACTTGCTCGCAATCTGGCGCGCCCACTCATCAACCCATCCTTCCACGTTGCCCTTTAGTTGGTCGTAGGAGTAGGTGACGGGTTTTTCCGGGGCTTTGGCGTACTTCTCGAACTCCGCGCCCGGTTCGGCCCAGTCGGTCGCCGGGAACGAGACGTTGAGCGTCGGAATCTTCGACTGGGCTTTCTTCGAGAGCATGAAGTCGAGGAAGGCGTCGGCGAGTTTCGAGTTGTCCGTGTCAGCGAACTTCGCCATCCCCTCGGGGTTGGCGTAGCCCTGTCCGTTTAGGAAGCCGATTTGGTGTTTCTTCAGGTTCGCACCGTCGCGGTGGGCGTACACCTGGTCGGTGGAGTAAGAGACCACGATGGGTCGTTCGCCGTTCGAGAAGGCGGTGTAGGCCGCGTCCCACGAGCCGAGAATCTGCACGTCGTTGTTCGAGAGTCGCTTCCAGTAGTCGAGGTAGTTATCCTCGCCCATCTGGTGAATCGTCCAGAGGAGGAAGGCCCGCCCGGTCGCGGCTTGCTGGGCGTTCTCGGTCAACAGCGTCCCCTCGAACTTCGGTTTCGTGAGCGCGTCGAACGTTCCGGGGCCGTCGACCTTCGTCTCGTCGTAGACGAGGCTGACGTAGCCCGTGTCGTACGGGACGGCCCGGTTTTTCGGGTCGAACGTCAATCCCTCTTTGACGTGGCCGTAGTTAGAGAGGGAGTCGGCGATGGGGGTGAACAGCTGTTTCCCGCCGAGTTTGTCGTCGATGGTGATGAGTTGGTCCACGTTTAGGCCGACGTACACGTCCGCGTCGATGCCGACGCCCTGTGCCTTCCGCTGGATGAAGTAGTTGACCTCGTTTTCCGGGGTCTGCCACTGGAGGGTGGCTTTCGGGTACTCCTTCTCGAACTCCTTTTTCAACCACGCGCCGGGCGACGAACTGGGTGCGTCCACGAGCGCGCTGTACGTTGCGACGTTCAGCGTGCCGCTCAGTTCGGTCTGTGCCGTGGTCGTCGCGGTCGGGTCGCCGGTCGAACCCGCACCGCCGGAACCAGCATCGTCGGAGTTCCCGAGGCAGCCAGCGAGTCCGGCGAGTCCCGTCGCGCTCGCCGTAAGGAAGGTTCGTCGTTTCATTACTCGGTGGTTGTAGTCGGTGGTACTTAACGGACGTGATGTCGGGAAGAGCGCATCATCCATCCGGACAGGGAACGCGGGTGAAACCCGCGGATGAATCAAATGGTGCTATATGAAATCCGATACGGCCCCTCAACCATCGCGTTCCGAAGTACGCCAAGAAGTGTCCTCTCACTCTACCCTCGTCACGGACACTTCGAGGAGGTCCAAATTGGCGCTGAAGTACGTGGCGTCGTCCGCGAATCGAAATCGGCCTCCCGTCGGAAGGTAGCGACGGGAGAACAGAAAGACGAAGACGGGCGTCTCGTAGAACTCGTAGGTGATGACGTAGCCGTTGTACTCGTCCGGTTGCGAGATTACCTGCACATCGTCGGGCGGTTCGTCGAGGATGGACACCGTGATGAACGCGGGCAGTTGGGAGACGATTCGGAACGGGACGTTCGGATAGAAATCGCGGGTGAACACCAGCACGCTCCCGGATGGCTGGGCGGACGGTCGAACGAGGGCACTGAAATCGGCTGAGCGGTCCGTCGACGGCGGCTCGGTATCGAATTCGTCTCTCATGTGTGCTCCGAGGTATCGAAATCTGTCGTGTTGTCCGTAACAGTACCGTCGGCTCCGACGGACGGCCAAAAAATGGGTACGGAACCGCGTCGTTGTTACCCCCCAATGCGACGTCGAATCGATTAGCTGCTTCGGAGGCTGGTGCTGAGCAGGTTGAGCGTGCTGCTGAAGATCGACGCGTCACCGCTGAACTGACGCGTGTCACCCTGACTCAGCGAGAGGTTGCGGCCGAAGACGAACGTGGTGATCTGACCTCGACCGTCACCGCCACCGCCACCGAGCAGGTAGCGGATGATGTAGCCGTCGTAGTCGTCCGGCTGGCTGATCTCCGGCACGTTGCCGCCGCCAGGGCGCTGGAGCAGGCGAACCGTAGTGGCTTGCTCCAACGAGTTGACGACCCGGAACTCCACTTGCGGGTGGTAGTCGTAGGTGTACACCAGCACGTTTCGGCCCTGCGCCGAGGCGCTCCCGGCGCTACCTAAGCCCAACGCGAGTGCGCCCGTTGCGAGCGCACCTTTCTTCATAAACGAGCGACGTTCTTCTGATTCGACGTTTTCTGCGTCTTGTTGTTCTCTCACAGTCATCCCTTTTCCCCCCTCCCGGGGCGACAGGCTATAGGCCGGAACCGAAGATAAATGGCCGCGACTGTTTCAGTGACCAATGGAAAACTATCGTCGTTAGGGTCAGACGGGCAATCACGGCTCACCACGAGGGCGTACACGATACCGTTCGGTATTGGCGGTTACGGGGGATTCCATGCCCGTTACCGCGGTGGAAACTGAACCGGGCTTCGTTCGTCGCGGACCGTTTTCTGACTGGCAAATAGACAAAACGAGCGAAAAAGAGAACGGGGAAGCGCCATCGCGTTCCCACTTGGACCGCTCTCACTCGCGTTCGAGTTCGCCGTCGGCCGCGGTCCAGTCGGTGAGACTCCCCTCGTAAAATCCGAGGTCGTCGTAGCCGAGCGAAGAGAGGACGACGTAGGTGTGGCTAATCCGCCGGGCGGTGTTGCAGTAGAGGATGACGCGTTTTTCGGGGATGACACCGTTGGATTCGAGGATTTCACGAAGTTCGTCGGGGGATTTCAGACCGCGGCTCTCGTCGTCAACGAGGTCGAGCCAGTCCACGTTGACGGCACCCGGGAGGTGACCGTCGGCGAACTCCGCCGGGTCGCGGGTGTCCACCAGCACGGCGTCAAGGTCGTCGATGGCGGCTTCGACCGCCTCGCGTCCGACGAGCGTGGTGCCCTCGGAGTCACGGGCCGAGTAGGAAACGGGGTCGGGCGACGGCGCGTTGGTCGTCGTCTCGTGGTCGCGTTGCCACGAACTGAAGTCGCCGTCGAGCAGGTGGAGTCGGTCGTGACCGTACAGTTCGGCGGTGACGAGGAACCGCGCCGCGAACACGCCGTGCATGTCGTCGTAGGCGACGATGGTGTCGTCTTCGTCGATACCGGCGCTTCCGAGGAGGTCCTCCCACGCCTCGACACCGGGGAGCATTCCGGCGTCGTCCGCGTCGGACGAGCGGAAGGCGTCGAACGGGATGTTGACCGCGCCGGGGAGGTGGCCGATTCCGTCGTACTCCCACGCGTCGCGGACGTCAACGACTCGTACCTCGTCAAGTCGGTCGGCGAGCCATTCCGCCGAGACGACGACGTTCTCGTGCATCGGTCCTCGGTACCGAGTCCAGCGTCTTAGCCCTCCGGGTACCGTCGAATCCGGCTTCTGACTGCAGATACCGGCTGATATTGCCGATAGTTGGTCGTCGCGTCCGGTTCACCACCCACCGGGGACCGGGTAGTCGGGAATCCGCTCCGAACTTGCGGAGATTTTTGCCGGGAAGCTCGACAGAAGGCGGAACCTTCCGGCAGTAACAAGAATATAACCGGAGCACGGGAAGAAGGGGACGCATGAGCGACAGCGACTACGCCAAGGACGTTCTCGTCAGCGCCGAGTGGGTGGAAGACCACCTCGACGAGTTCCAAAGTGACGAACCGAACTATCGACTCGTAGAGGTCGACGTCGACACCGAAGCCTACGACGCCGCCCACGCGCCGGGTGCAATCGGAATCAACTGGGAAACGCAACTGCAGGACCAGACCACGCGCGACATCCTCGAAAAGGACGACTTCGAGGACCTGCTCGGCGGACACGGAATCGCCGAGGACACCACGGTCGTCCTGTACGGCGACAACTCCAACTGGTTCGCCGCCTACGCCTACTGGCAGTTCACGTACTACGGCCACCGCGACGTGCGCCTCCTCGACGGCGGGCGCGACTACTGGCTCGAAAACGGCTTCCCGACGACGGACGAGGTACCGTCGTACCCCGAAGTCGACTACGACGCCCGCGGTCCCTTCGAGGGAATCCGCGCGTACCGCGACGACGTGGAGAAAGCCATCGACCGCGGCGTCCCCCTCGTGGACGTTCGGTCGCCCGAGGAGTTCAGCGGCGAAATCCTCGCGCCCCCGGGACTGCAGGAGACGGCCCAGCGCGGTGGCCACGTCCCCGGTGCATCGAACATCTCGTGGGCGGCCACCGTGAACGACGACGGGACGTTCAAGTCCGCCGAAGAACTCCGCGACCTGTACGAGAGTGAAGGCGTCACCAACGACCAGCAGGTCGTTGCCTACTGCCGTATCGGTGAGCGCTCGTCCATCGCGTGGTTCGCACTCTCGGAACTGCTCGGTTACGACAACGTCGCCAACTACGACGGGTCGTGGACCGAGTGGGGCAACCTCGTGGACGCGCCCATCGAAACCGGAAACTGACCACAACGACCGAAACGACCGACCCGTTTTTCTTCGAGCCGATACACCCCATGGCAGTAACATCCCAAGCGGCCGATAGCCCAGACACCGATAACCCAGACGGTCAATAGCACAGACGGCCGATAACCCACACGATCGATAGATACCGACCGCTATCGAGGGCTATGGAGAACAACTAGCAGGGATTATTGAGAGCGGGGCGAATCTCAATAGTACGGCGTCGTCGGGACGCCCCCACGAGGACACCATGACCGGACATTTCCATACCGTCGACAAGCCGTCCGAACCGGAACAGAACGTCGCCGCCCCGCAGTCCTTCGAGTTGTCCTCCGTCGTGGTCGAGTACGACGGCAAACCGAACCGGTGTACAATTTACCCGACGGAAGCCACCCGCCTCGAACGCATGGCGAGCTGGATAACCGCGGACGCGGATGTTTTCGTCGAGTTGGACGACATGCGGTAGACCAAGCGTTTCCGACGTCGGTGATTACAAGCCGAACGGCTTCGTACCGTGGCGCATGAACTCGGAGGAATTTCTCGAAGTCGTCCGCAAGGAAAACGAAACCGCCCTCTCGCGCCTCGGCTCCTCGAAGTCGCTGTACGCCGCGACGAACGGAGAGATGGACGCCGACGAAGTGTTCCGCGCCGCCGCCGACTCCGAACACGCGGCCGCCCGAACGTTCGAAGGGTGGGCAGACGACGAGGACGACACCGACGCGAGCGAACTGTTCGCGGGTATCGCGGACGTAGAGAACGACCACTACGAGCGTGTGTCCGGGAAGGTGGACGACCACGACGTCGGAGACGTGCCCGCGCTCCACGAGTACCTCCGCGGACTGGACGACACCACCGCGCGCCTCGGCGGATTTGTCGGGCGGACGCTGGCGAGCGAGAAATCGAAAAAGCAGATGACGGGCTTTTTCACGGGACAGGCCGACCCGATGACGGCTCAGTTGTTCCGCGACCTGAAAGGCGACCTCGGCGACCAGTTGGACGACACGCTCGCGCTCCTCGGCGAGCGTTGTGACTCGGACGAGGACTGGGAGACAGCAAAAGAGGCCGCCGAGGGCGCGATTACCGCCGCCTACGAGGAGTACACCGACTCGCTGGAGTCGATGGGCGTCAATCCGAAACCGGTCTGCTGAGCGAGAGAGTTTTAAACGCCGCTGACGGTTTCGCGGTGGGCCTTCACGTGGTCGTAGGCGCTGTCGATACGTTTCGCGGTTTCTTCGTCCACGTCGCTTTCGAGTTCCGAGAGGGCGTGCATGATGCGGTCGAGTCGGCCGTGGTCCGGGCCGTGGTCGGCCTCGGCGAGCGAGTGGAGGGAGTCAGCCTGCGATTCGAGACGTTCTTTGACCTCGCCGGTGGTATCGGCGCTGGCCTGTTTCAGTTCCTCCGCCGCGTGTACCAGTTGTTCGCGTGTCATGGCCGGGGCTACGACAGCGAGCGAAATAGTGCTATGGGCGGTGCAGAAAACGACGGTTACCGACGCGCGAACGGACGACGAGTTTTAGCGGTTCAACGGCGTTCTAGCCCCATGGCTCGAAAACGACATCACCGGTGCAACCTCTGTGGGCGCGACTTCGAACAGGGCGAGGAGTTGCGAGAACACGTGGAGCGGCGACATCCCAAAGCCGACTACCACTGGTGGGTAGTCGTCGAGGAGCCCGGAACCCTCCCGTTCGAGGATTGAATCGGGCGAAAGGCTACAAGAGGAACCGAACCCCATCCTCCCGAATGTGGGGAACCACATCCGAATGGACGTAACGAGGAAGCGGGCCTGTAGCTGTCGGTTCGAACGTCCAGTTTATTTATCGGGGGAAGTTTCGCGGACGCGCTAGCAACCTTTTTCCGGGCCGCACCGATTTCCACGAACATGAAAACGACGGGTGGAAGCGACGAGGCGAAGCGAAACGCGGGCGAAAGCGCGGCGGAGGCGGTCGAAGACGGCATGGTAGTCGGACTTGGAACGGGGAGTACGACGGCTCACGCGATTCGAGCACTCGGTCGGATGGTCGATTCGGGCCTCGACGTACGCGGGGTGCCGACGTCGTTCCAATCGCGGCAACTGGCACAGCAGGAGGGGATTCCACTCACCGACCTCGATACCGTGTCGAGAATCGACGTGGCCATCGACGGCGCGGACCAGTTCGCCGGGGGCGACCTCATCAAGGGCGGCGGAGCGGCGCACGCTCGGGAGAAAATCGTGGACGGAGCGGCGGACCGGTTTCTCGTCGTCGTGGACCCGAGCAAAGCGGCAGAACGGCTGCACCATCCGGTTCCGGTCGAGGTGCTACCCGCCGCGCGGACGACGGTGGCCGACGACGTTCGCCGTCTCGGCGGGAACCCGACGTTGCGCGACGCGGAGCGAAAGGACGGGCCGGTCGTGACCGACAACGGAAACCTCGTCCTCGACTGTGAGTTCGGAGAAATCGACTCGCCCGGGGACCTCGCGGCCGACTTCTCGGCGATTCCGGGCGTGGTGGAACACGGACTGTTCGTCGGGATGGCCGACGAGATACACGCCGGGAACGACGACGGTGTAGACGTGAGACGAGTGTAACGAAGAGCGTCGGAACGCGCCCGAGAAAGCTGGAAAACGCCGTTGGGGGGTCGTCAGACCCGCCGAGACGACCGCTGGTGCGTCGAACGCTGTCGCTGGACGGCGAAAAAATAAATGAAGGGAGTTCCGTTTTTACAGGTCGCGCGGCTGGACCGTCTTTCGGTCGTTCTCTTCTGCGCGTCGTGCAGCGTCCTCGAGGAGTTCCTCGACTTCAACGTCGAGTGCGTCGTAGAAGTCCGAGGCAACGTTTTTGTCGTCGAGCGCTTCTTTCACAGCCGCTTTGACAATAAGGTCTGCCATACAGGATTGACGTTCCGTAGCGCGCTTAATAAAGCTTCCCAAATTATGCGGTGAACAGCCACGAGTCGAAGAATGTGACCTACTCTGTCGATGCCGCCAAAAGCTTTAAGTGAAGTAAAGTAGATTGACCGCGGACGACAGACAGGAGTAGGAGGGCCACAGAGTGGCGAATATGCGCGAACTACTCGAATCGGTGGCGAACGGGGAAACCAGCGTCGCCGAAGCGGAGGCGATGTTATCTGGATACGCGACGAACGGGGCCGGACGGTTCGATGCGGCCCGCGAGCGGCGTCGCGGCGTCCCGGAGGCGATACTCGCCGACGGAAAGACGCCGAGCGAAGTCGCGGAACTCGCAACCACGGCCGTCGAAACCGCGGGCAGAGCGATAGTCACGCGGGTGGACGACGACCACGCGGGGGCGGTCCAGCGGAGGCTCGACGCCGACCACCCGGACGCGGACGTTCGGGTTCGAACGCGAGCGAACGTCCTCGTCGCCCACGCGCCGACCTTCGAACCGCCCGAGGTGAACGCGACGGTCGGCATCGTCAGCGCGGGCACGAGCGACGCGATTCCCGCCGGGGAAGCCGCGGTCATCGCGTCGGAGATGGGCGCGACCGTCGAGGAGATTCACGACGTGGGCGTCGCCTCCCTGGTCCGCGTGCTGGACGAGGTGGACGCCCTCCGCGCGGCGGACGCCCTCGTCGTCGCCGCGGGGCGCGAGGGCGCGCTCCCCACGGTCATCGCCGGACTCGTGGACACCCCCGTTATCGGCCTACCGGTGTCGAACGGCTACGGCCACGCGAGCGACGGCGAGGCGGCGCTCTCGGGGATGTTGCAGTCGTGTACGGTGCTCTCCACCGTGAACATCGACGCGGGCTTCGTGGCGGGCGGACAGGCCGGTCTCATCGCGCGTGCCGTCGGCGCGGCGCGGGAACGCGACGGCGAAAGGGAATGACGGGAAGCGGAAACACCGTGTCGCTATCGTGGGACGGTGAAAGAGCAGTATAATTCAGTAGAATTCAGTAGAATTTCATTCGAAATAGTACTTTGAGGGAGGATATAGGAACAATCGATAGGAAGCAGTAGCCAAGTGATAGGAAACAGTAGCCGGTCGGAGTCGTTGCGTCAGGCGGACTGTGTGCTGTTGCTCCCCCACTGACGATGGAGGAGAACGGCCGAAAGCGAGAGAACGACCACGAGGAGGACCGCCAATCCGATGGTGGCGAACTCCAGTTCGAAGAACTCGGTGACGGCGAGGTATGCCCAGAACAGCGCGTATGCGGCCCACGTGATGAGGGCGATTGGCGGTTTGTCTCGGAGATACCAAACGTAGAGCGTGACGACGTGCGAGACGAAACTGAACACCGCCACGCCGACGAGGAGGGGGTTCATCGCTCGCACAATCGGATTCGCTTCGGATAGTTGTTAGGGTTCCAATCGTTTGAAGAAGAATGAAAGTCGGTTGTCGTCAGGATTCAGCGTTCTTCGGGGAGAGATTCGAGGGTTGTTGGAACGGATATCGGGACGACAGTTGCTGGGGAAAACGACCGCACCGCGTGCGGACGGGCGGCCGGAACCGCACGACCGCCACTGCTCACGGTTTCGCCGGACTTGTCCGGCTGACTGCCGAGCAACGCTCGGCAATTTCACCGTTCGCTTTCGAGGTTGCTCCGCAACCTCGCCCGCCCTCGGAGTCCCCATACCTCCCCGGGCGCTCGGTCGATTCGCACGAGCGGTGCGAATCGACTGACCTGCGCGTCCTGCCGGTTGGTCGGCCTGCTGACTGTCGGGAAAATCGACGAGCAAAACAGAAATCGAGAACGGAAAGCTCAGTTCGAGACTTTGATCTTCTCTTCAGCGCCGAGGGCTTCGACGACGAGTTCGGCCACGTCCACGATTTCGATGTCGTCCTCGTAGCCGCCGGTTTTCCGGCCGTCCTCGTACATCGTCATGCACATCGGGCAGGCGACGACGAACTTCTCGACGCCGGACCCGGCGTCGGTGTCTTCGAGCGCCTCGCGGATGCGCTCCTCGCTGGGTTTCGAGTCCTCCTCGAAGTCCATCCAGAGGCCGCCGCCGCCGCCGCCACAGCAGAAGGAGTTGGCGCGGTTGCGCGGCATCTCGTCCAGCGTACAGCCGGTTCCTTTCACGATTTCGCGGGGTGCTTCGTACTCGTCGTTGTAGCGCCCGAGGTGGCACGGGTCGTGGTAGGTGACCGTGTAGTCGAGTTCGGTACCCGAGAGGCCCATACGACCGGACTGGAACAGTTCCTCGACGACCTGCGTGTAGTGGTACACCGGAGAGTCGAAGTCCTCGTCCATCTCCGGGTACTCGTTTTTGAACGTGTTGTAGCTGTGCGGGTCGGTGCAGACGATTTTGTCGTAGTCGCACTCCTCGAAGGCGGCCACGTTGTCCTCGACCAGCATCTCGTACAGCCCTTCCTCGCCGACGCGACGCACGTCGTTGCCGTCGTTCTGTTCGTCCTCGTAGAGGATGCCGTACGAGACGCCCGTCTCGTGGAAGATGGTCGCCAAGGAGCGGGCGACGCGGCGGTTGCGCTCGTCGTAGGACGGGTAGTCGCCGACGTACCAGAGGAACTCCACGTCCTCGTCGCGGGCGTCGGGAATTTCGAAGTCGAGTTCCTCGGTCCACTCGGGACGGCGGCGCTCGGGGTCGCCGAACGCGTTGCCGTTCTGGAAGACGTTCATCATCGCGTCCTGCACGTTGACGTCCATCTGGCCGGATTCGGTAAGCCGACGGTTCATCTCCGTGAACGAGGAGAGGTGTTCGATTTCGACCGGGCAGGCGTCCATGCAGGCCATACAGGCCATGCAGGACTCCATCGTGCTGCTGTCGATGACGCTGGAACCGCCGTCGGCGATGATGGGCTTTTCGTCGCCGCCCATGTCGAGGTTCTCGCGGTACTGTTTCAGGTCGAGAATCACGTCGCGCGGGTCGAGCGGGCGGCCGGACGCCTTTGCGGGACAGACCGACGAACAGCGGCCGCACTTCGTACAAGCGTCCTGGTCGAGCAGCTGTTTCCACGAGAAGTCGTCGATGGAGCTCGCGCCGATTTCGTCGGGGCTGGCGTCCGAGGGGACGCCGGGCAGTCGCTTGCCCGCCTTCTCGTCGCGGGTGACGACGTTGGCGTACGACGACAGCATGTGGAACGGTTTGGCGTACGGAATCGCCGCGACGAAGACGAGCGCGATGAGCGCGTGCGCCCACCACGTGACGGGGTACCACGTCATCGCCATCTCGGGGGTGACGCCCGCCGCCGAGAGCAGGTCCTTGACGAACCAGCCGACGAAGCTGACCGTCTCGAAATCGACGTTTCGGACCGCGCTGGTGCCGAGGATCCGAACGCCTTCGGTGAGGTAGCCGCCGACGCCGAGCAGGAACAGCGTCCAGATGAACAGGTCGTCCTCGCGGCCGGTGTGTTTGCCCCAGAGCCGTTCGTTACGGACCCAGTAGCGCCGGTAGAGCGCCATCGAGATGCCGACGACGAACAGCAGTCCCATCGCGTCCATCACGAGCGAGTACGCGAGGTAGAAACTCCCGACGAAGAAGGATTTCTCGCCGCCGAGGAAGTAGTGGGTGAACTTTCGATAGCCGTCCATGTCGATTGCGAGGATGGTCGTCCCGATGAGCAAGGTCAAAAAGCCCCACAGGATGAACGAATGCATCAACCCGCCGTACAGGTCGCGGTTGAACTGCTTCTCGTTCGTGATGACGGTTTTCGCCGCACGAGTCATCCGTCCCGGTAGGTCGTCCAACCGGTCGAACCAGTCCTCCTCGCCGTCGGTGTACCGCGCGAAGCGGTTGTAGACGCCGTAGACGAAAAAGAGGACGGTCACGGCGGCGAGGTAATAGAATATCGCCTCGCCCGTCAGACCGATTCTCCAGAACGTCGGGCGCGTCGTACCCGCCGCCTCCGCGAGCGCGAAGATTGCCATGTTTTATCAGGAGGAGACGAATTGCTTAAATCTTGCCACCCACCCGTCCCGCCGCCGTCGTGCGAGAATAAAAAATCTGTTTGTAGTTTAAATGACCCCCCAGACGAGGAGCGCCGCGGTCAGAAACATGGCGGGCACGTCCGCGGACGAAACCGCAAGACGGGGAAGCGTCGGGTTCCACGCGAAACAGCGAGCGCGGAGGGCAAGCGAGAACGTATCGGCGCGGGAGAACGCCCGCGACAGCCCCGCCGCGCCGACGAGTTCCATCCGGTCGGTCAGCGAACGCTCGTCGCCGAGTCGGGCGGCCATCGCGTCCCGAATCGACCGCAAATCCGCCTGTAGAACCGGAAAAAAGCGAAAGACGAAGGCGACGCCCATCCCGAGAAACTGGCCGACGCGACCGGGAACGAGCCACTGAATCGCCGCGCGCGACTCGCGGACAGGCGTCGTCCGAACGTAGGCCGCGCTGACACAGAGGACGAGGAGCACGCGATAGCTCGCAAGCGCGGGCGCGACGGCATCCCCTGGCACCACCCACGGCGGGCCGAGCGTGAGCGCGGCGAACGCGGGGCCACCGACGAGGAACGGGAACAGGTAGCGGAACTCGCGGAGCACCCACACGGGAGACGTGGCCGCCCCGAAGAACACCGCTGCGACCACCAGCGTCAGAGTTGCGAGTCCGACGGGGGTCGTGTGCGCGAGCGCGACGGCCGCGAAGACCGCTTGAAACAGGAGTTTCACGCGGGGGTCGAGTCGTTCCGCGAACGCCCCCGTCGAACGGTAGGCGAGCGTCATGGCGTCCGGATGCCGATGCGTGCGAGTTCGGATGCCGTCTCCTCGGGCGACCCATCGACCGCGATTTTCCCGTCACGAAGCGCGACCGCGCGGTCCGCGAGCGACCAGACGTCCCGCAAGTCGTGAGTGACGACGATGATGCCCGTCCCCGACGTCGAGAGCGTTTCGAGGTGGGACACCACGGATTCGCGGGCCGGGCCGTCCAGTCCGGTGAACGGTTCGTCCAGCACGAGATGGGCGGGTTCCATCGCCAGCGCGCCCGCGATGGCGACGCGCTGGCACTCGCCACCCGAGAGCGTGTCGATGCGCGCGTCCCTGCGGTCGGCCATTCCGACCGCGGACAGGGACGTTTCGACGCGACGGTCGATTTCCTCGCGCGGGAGGCCGAGGTTCTCCGGACCGAACGCCACGTCAGCGCCGACGGTCGCGGAGACGAAGGTGTCTCGCGGGTGTTGGAACACCATGCCGACGCGAGTTCGGGCGGCCACGAGGTTCTCCTCGACCGGCGTCTCGTCCACCAAAACGGTCCCCTCGTCGGCCGAGAGGAGGCCGTTGAAGTGCCGGACGAGCGTCGTCTTACCGCTCCCGTTCGGGCCGGAAATCACGACGAACTCCCCGTCGGGAATCGTGAGCGAGACGCCGGAGAGCGCCACTGCGTCGCCGAAGCGGTGGACGATATTTTGCGTCGTTATCATTCGGTCAGTGTTCGAGTTTCATTCGGCCGTAACGCGGTCGCTCCGAACGATGCCGACCGCGGCGGCGATTTTGAACGCCTCGAATGGGATGAAAGCGACCGCCGAGAGCATGAACGCCTCGGTGAGTCCGTAGTTGCCGAAGTAGGAGAATCCGACGGTCCCGAAGGCGTAGATGATGACGGTACCGACGACCATTCCGCCGACGAGACGAACGAGACCCGCGCGCTTCGGGTCACGGAGCGTCAGTCCGTCGTGGACGATTGCGCCGATGGCGAACGCGGCGAAGGGATACGAGAGCAGGTAGCCGCTCGTCAATCGGCCGAAAATATCGACCAGTCCGGCGGATCCACCGGCGAAGACGGGCGCGCCGACCGCACCGGCGACGAGGTAGAGAACGAGCGACGCGGACCCCCAGAGCGGTCCGAGGAAGATTCCAGCGAGAAAGACGCCGAGCACTTGGAGCGTGACGGGGATGGCGGGAGCGAGCGGATTCGGAAACGAGACTTGCGCGAACGCGCCGACGATGGCGGCGAACAGCGCGGTTCGTGCGATGTTTCCGACGGTTTGCTCGCCAACCAGTTCGACGGAGCCGGTTTCGGTGGACATGGAACAGGGTCGCTCGTCAACCACCATGATGACTTCGGTTGACGGCGGGGCTTGTTTCAATCGTCGGAACGAAATTTCACCCACCGCCCAACAGGTTTTTATAGACTCCCGGCATGAGGTACGCGCTATGAATAAGAAGACCGAAGAACTCCGTGACATGTTCCTCGATATGACCGACGAGGAGACAGTCACGGAAAAACAGGAAGAGACGCACGGCTCGCTCGGAACGGAAGAAAGAGTCGAGGAGCAGTTGCTCGCCGTCGTGGCGGAGATGCGCGAGCGATACGACTTCGATACCCCGCTCACCGACGAGGAGCTACGGACGGTCGTTCGACGATTTTACGCCGGGGACGGCGACGACGGAATCGCCGACGAACTCGGGGACGAATCGCTCAAAGAAGACGTCGCCAGCGCCCGAATCGACCTCCATCTTTTTCGACCATCGGACACCGACGCACCGTTCGAAATCGAGACGCTTCGGACGCTCGTCCGGGACGGCGCGACGACCGCCGACTGCGCGGCGGAACTCGATACCGACGAATCGACCGTTCGGCGCTACCGTCGCGTTATCGAGGCGAAAGACGAGGCGCGAACAGTGAACCAACAGTATATCAACGAGTTCGAGAACATTCTACAAGACAGAGAGATATCCGATAGAATGACAAGTGACATCCAACAGGACGGGTTGGACGACGCGACGGACGGGATGGAAACGAACGTCTCGTTTTGACTATCCTGTTAGACTGTTGACTGTCGTTCGAGAGTCCGCGCGCCGATTTTTCGCACCAACCGAAACGCACGGTGTTTCGTACCGACCGAAAACGGAACAGCGACCGCTATTCCGCGCCGGATTCGACGCCTTCCTCTATCGTGTTCGGCTCGACCTCCTCGTCCAACCGCGTGATTCGAGCCTTCATGATGCGGGTATTTTCGACCTGTTCGACGTGAAGGCGGACGCCCTCGTAGTCGATGTCCTCGCCCTCCTCCACGAGTCTGCCCGCACGGTTGAAGATGAACCCGGCGATGGTTTCGAACTCTTCGCCCTCGGGGAGCTCGATTTTCATGGCTTCGTTCACTTCGTCGATGTTGACTTCGCCGCGAACGATAACGGTGTCCTCGTCGACGCGCTCTATCGGTTCCTCTTCCTCGCCGTCGAGGATTTCACCGACGATTTCCTCGACCATATCCTCCATCGTCACTAACCCTTCCGTCGTTCCGAACTCGTCGATGACGATGACCATCTGCATCCGGTTTTCGCGCATCTCGGTCAGCAGTTCGTCCACGTTCTTGCTCTCGGGGACGTGAAGCGTCGGCTGAATCAGGTTGCTCAGTTTCAGGCCGTCGGTCTTCGTCTCGCCGTAGTTCTTCTCGCGCACGAGGTCGCGCACCGTGACGATACCGATGACGTTGTCCAGACTTCCCTCGTAGACGGGGACGCGCTCGTGACCCGACTGAACGAGCGTCTCGATGGCCTCGTCGATGCTCGCGTCCTGCGGAACGGCGGTCATGTCGAGGCGCGGCGTCATGACCTCCTTGGCGATGGTATTGTTGAACCGGAAGATGCGCTGGAGCATCTCGCGTTCGTCCTCCTCGATGACGCCCTCGCGCTCGCCGGTCTGGATCATGTCCTGAATCTCGTCGCGCGTGACGTACGAGGTTTCGATGGCGGAGCGACCACCCGTGACGCGGTTGACCGCCCGCGTCAGGTAGTCGAAGGTGACGACCAGCGGCAGGAGAAGATACTCGGAGTATTTGAGCGGCTTTGCGATTTTGAGTGCCCACGATTCCGTGTTCTCGACGGCGTAGGATTTCGGCGCGCTCTCGCCGAACAGCAAGACGAGCGAGGTGATGCCGAACGTCGAGATGAGGACGGTCGCGCCGGGGTTGTCGAAGTAGATGCCAACGAGCGCCGTCGTGAGCGAGGACATCGCGATGTTGACGATGTTGTTACCGACGAGAATCGTCACGAGCAGGCGGTGCGGGTCGCTCTTGAGCGAATCGACTGTCTTCGCGCCGTCGACGCCCTCGTCCACGAGCGCTTCCACGCGGTGTTTGGCGAGCGAGAACATCGCGATTTCGGAGGAGGAGAAGAACGCGGAGAGTACGAGAAGGAGGAGAACGGAGGCGATCCCACCCCACAGGGTCAACTGTCCGGAGGGGTTGATGCTGAACAGACTATTCAGCGGCGCAGTTTGTGAAAGTGCGATGAGTGTCGGGGAGAGTGTCATTCAATAACCCACCTTGAGCGTCAGCGGGATTAACTCTTTATTCTTGTGCTGTTCCAAATTTTGAGCGAAACTGCCGAGAACGAAGACCTTACGAACGTTTCGTCCCAATCGAGGAATATGAGCACCGAGACGACAGAACCGGACCTCACGCTGTACCGATTGCAGGCGTGTCCGTTCTGTGAGCGCGTCGTCCGCAAACTCCAAGACCACGACATCACCTACCAGTCGCGATTCGTCGAACCCATGCACTCGGACCGCAACGTCGTCAAGCGCATCAGCGGCAAGCGGACCGTCCCGGCCATCGTCGACGAAAACACGGGCGTCACGATGAGCGAGAGCGCGAACATCGTCCAGTACATCGAGAACACCTACGGAGGGGACGAATAATGGTCGATTTCGAGGTCGTGGAACTGCCACCGTCGGACCATCCCGAGGTGGGCGAAACGGCACCGGACTTCACGCGTCCGCTCGTGGATGCCGAACTCTGGGAGGACGTCTCTCTGTCCGACATCACGGACGACGGACGGACGCTGCTCGTCTTTCACGGTATGGACGGCGCGTTCCCGGCGACCTACGTGTGGAACGAACTGCGAGACCGCGCGTGGGACGACGAGTACGACGTGCAAATCGTCGGCGTCTCGATTTCGACGCCGTACGAGCACAAGACGTTCATCGAGGAGCGCGAGATGGAGTACCGACTGTTCAGCGACCCGGCGAACGACGTCGGAAAATCGTACGGCATCGAACACGAGTTGGACGGAATGGAAGGCATCAGCGAACCGCGACCGGCGATGTTCCTGCTGGACGAAGACCGGACGGTCGAGTACGCGTGGGTCGCCGCGGAGTGGCCCGACTTCCCGGACTACGACGAAGTGAAGCAGGCGCTAGCGGACTGGAGCGAGTAATCGAGGACGACGCGACGCTTTTTTCGCGTGGAGCCACAACACCCGGTTATGGAAGACGCGAGCGATGGAAACGGCGTGAGCGAAGACGAACTCGAACGCGCGGCAACGGCGATGCGGGACGGTCACCTCGTCGTCTATCCGACCGAGACGGTGTACGGTCTCGGTGCCGACGCGCTCGACCCGACGGCGATAGAGCGGGTGTTCGACGCGAAGGGAAGAGCGCGCGATAAGCCGATATCGCTCGCGGTTCCCGACGTCGAAACCGCGCGGAACTACGTTCGTCCGACCGAGCGGGAACTGGCATTCATGGAGGCGTTTCTCCCTGGGCCGGTCACCGTGCTCTGTGAGAAACGCGACATCGTTCCCGACGTACTCACCGGAGGACGGTCGCGCGTCGGCGTTCGAATTCCCGACCAACCGGTCGCGCTGTCCCTTCTCCGGCACGTTGCGCCCATCACCAGCACGAGCGCCAACGTGAGCGGCCGAGGGAGCGTGACGTGCATCGACGACCTCGACGACGAGATACGGGACGCCGCCGAATGCGTCATCGACGGCGGCGAAACCGGCGGAACCGGAAGCACCGTGGTGAACGTAAAGCAGGGTGAAATCCTCCGGCGCGGGGAGAACGCGGACGAAATCGAAGCGTGGCTAGCCGCCGAGTAGCGAGCGAAGCGTTCGGGTTTTCACGCCGCACTCGGCGCGGTACTCGCAGGCGTCGCATTTCGACCGGTTGGTCAACCGCGGCGGCGGCCCGTCGAGCGCGCGAGCGGTTCGGAGGGCGCGTCGATACGTCGCCTTCCGTCGCGTCGAGAGGCGAAGCTTCCGAACGACGCCGCACGCCGGATACTCCACAAAGGCGTGTTCGATAGGTTGCTCGTGTTCCCACGAGAGCGCCTTCGCGGCTGCGACCGCGCGGACGCTTTGGGATTCCCAGACGCCGGTCTCTGGTGGGGTTCCGGTGAACACCATCGACGGAATCGGCGGGTCACGGTCGAGGATTTTGTGGACGATGCCGCGACAGTCCTTCCCTTCGACCAGTCTGTCGCGTGTCTCGGGCGAGCGGAGGTGGTCCCACGCATCGAACTCGGTGGCGCGTTCGAGATTCGCGCGAAATCGGGCGGGTGGGACTTCCAATGGACGGTCGGCGAGTTCCGAATCGGGGGCATCGAGGAGGCGGTCGTATTCGAACGCGAGTCGTCGCCGTTCGGTAACGAGGTCCGGGATTTCGATGTCGTCCTGTCGCCGGTAGTAGCCCTTCCGTGGGCAGTACGCCACGGTTTCGAGTTCGGTGAACGGTATCTTCGACACGGTGGTTCTGGCCGCGATTTGGTATATATATCTCGGGGCGAAAGACGAGGGAAAGGGGCAAGAGTCTGGACGGTCTCTGTCCGTTCATGAGCGATTTCGATAAGGAAGCGGAGCGGGAAAAGCTCCGCCAGCAGTACGAGAACGAAAAGGAGGAGCGAAAATCGACCCAGCGGATGAGCGAACTGCTGTTGCAGGGCGCGACGATGACGGGGAAACACTGCGACACCTGCGGCGACCCTATTTTCCGAATGAACGGGACGGAGTTCTGCCCGACCTGCCAAGGTGCCGGGAACGAAGCGTCGAAGGCAGAAACCACGGAGGCGGAAACGCCGGAGACGGTCGAGAGCGACGCGAGTGCTGAAACCGAAACCGCCGGAGAGCCCAGCGAGATTTCGGTCGAATCGCCCGGACACGGCGAGGAGGACGCACAGACGGAATCGACAGGGATGGGTCAGTCGCGGGAACCGAACCGCGCACAGTCGCCGACGCCACCGCAAAGCGTTCCGCGTCAGTCTCGGCGTGTACCCCCGAGCCAGACGGGAGGGGAAAATCGAAGCGAACGGGCACGACAACCCGAGACGCGAGCGGCGGGAACGCGGACGGCCGCGGAGTCGGGAACGGATGACCTTTCGGCGGCGCGGGAGGCGTTGGTGCGGAAACTGACGGCCCTTGCGCGGGAGGCGGAAGGGACGAACGACGTCGGCTATTCGCGGGAACTGCTGGCCGCGACGCGTGAGGCGGCGGAGGCGCTCGCCGCGCTCGACCGGGCGAATCGTTAAGCCGAAACCGGCCGACAGTCACCCCATGGACGTACTGGTTCCTATCGACGGCTCCGACGGGAGTTTTCGCGCGCTCGTGTTCGCCGCGGAGTTCGTTCGGAAGTTCGACGCCACGCTCCACGTCGTGCACTTCTCCGACGAGGCGACATCCGCAACCGACGAGATACTCTCACGTGCTCGTGACGTCCTCGAGTCGGCGGACATCGAGTCGGAGCCGAAACTCTCGACCGATATGCGACTGGAGTTCCGACCGGCAGAGCGAGTCGGCGAGAACGTCCTCGAACTGGTGACGGAGAACGGTTACGAGCACGTCATCATGAGCCATCACGGGTCGGGAACCGTCGACCGGGCAATTCTCGGTAGCGCCGCCGAAAAGATAGTTCGCTCCGAGGCGGTGCCGGTGACTATCGTTCCGTAAGCAACTGGCGTTCGACGTCGGCGTCCAACTCCTCGGAGAGGTCGAACCAGTTTAACGTGTATCCGAGGTCCAAGTCGAAATCCGACGGGGAGCCTCCGTCTGCTACGTCGTGCTGCGGGTCACCGTACAGTTCCTGTTCGCTGGTCGAAGGGGCCATCTCGTGCTGTGGCTTTCCGTACCACTGTTCGACTGTCCGCTCCTCATCGTCATCCTGCCCCATGAGGCGAGGTAACATAGTTTACTCTCATCCGGGTAAACGGCAGGGAGGGTTTAACGTGTCCCGACCGTTCACCCCGTTTATCCGCCGTCATCGTCACCGTACGAGCGTCGAAAGAGCGGATTTAGGCCGTGATGACCGACAGTGTGCCATTAGGTATCAAACACCACTCCTGTCCTGCGGTAAGCCAGCCTTACGGATCGTACTCGTTCGAAACGACCTCGCGGATTCTGTCGGCGGTTATCTCGCCGACCCCCTCGGTCTCCATAAGGTCGTCTTTCGAGGCGGTCATGACGGCTTGAACCGTCTCGAACTCGGAGAGCAACGCCCGAGCGGTCACCGGCCCGATGTCCGCGATAGAGGCCACGACGTACTCCTGTTGCTCCGCGAGCGTCTTCGCGTGCTTGTCACCGTGCACGGAGACCTCGCGCTGTGCGACCTCCTGTTCGCGGGTGGCGATGACTTCGAGCAGGTCCGTCGTGTCCGCCTCGTCCTCGGTTCGGAGGACGCTCGCACCGAAATCGACGGCGAGGGACGAAACCGCACCCCGAATCGCGTTCGGGTGGACGTTTCGCTCCTCGTAGAGTCCGTCGCCCTCGATGATGACGACCGGGCGGGCGTAGTGGCGGTTCATGTCCCCCACCTGCTCGAACATCGAGCGGTCGCTTCCGACGAGCGTATCGAGGAAGTCGCTCACCGACTTTCGCTCGACGGCAACTCGGTCGCTCAGAACGTAGTCGCCGACCGCGAGCGTTTCGAGGCGGACATCGACGCCTTCGCGCGCGGAGAGGTCGCGGGCGATGTTCGCGTCGAGTTCGCGCTGGTCGGCGACGATTTCGACGGCATCGGAGTTATCGCGTTTGCGCGCCGTCGCAACGACGCCATCCGGTTCCGACCCCCCGTCGCCCGCACCGTCCTCGGCATCGTCCGTGTCGCCCGCCGCCCCCGTCTCGAACTCCTGTAAGCCGTGGCCCACCTCGCTCGTCTTTCCGCCGCCGTCACCGTCGCCGCCGAACGACCCGAGCGTCTGTTGTGAGTCGTCCAGTTCCTCCTCGACTTCCTTGGCGACGCCTTTGAGCTTCCGTAGCTCTTCTTCCATCTCGTCCTCCCGACGCTTCGAAATCCAGAAGTACGCCTCGTCGCGGGTATCCTCGGCGAGAAGGACGACGACTTGCCCCTGTGCCTGTCGGCCGGTCCGTCCTTTCCGCTGAATCGACCGCACCGCCGTCGGAACGGGTTCGTAGAAGAGTACCAAATCGACTTCGGGAACGTCCAACCCCTCCTCGGCGACGGAGGTGGAGACGAGCACCTCGAACTCGCCCGCCCGGAACTTGTCGAGCGTTTCCTGCTGTTCCTTCTGGGTCATTCCGTCGCTGCCGTCCTTGTCGCCCTGCCCGACGAACCGCCGGGCGGTCAACTGGCTTCCGAGTTCGTCGTTGAAGAAGTCCGTCAGCGTCTCCGCCGTGTCGCGTGATTCGGTGAAGACGATGATACGCTCCCCGTCGTTCAGTCCCAGCGTTTCGGCGACGTAGGTCCTGACCTTCTGAAACTTCGGATGCCGACCCTCGTACTGGACCGCCTTGCGCATCGCTTCCTGCACTTTCGGCTCGGAAACCATGCGCTGGCTCGCCTTCGACGCGCCCGACGAGCGGGCGGAGTTGCGCTGGCGTTCGAAATACCGACGGAGAGATTCGACGCTCTGGGTTTCCGCGAGTTCGACCGCCCGGCGGAGTTTCATCACCTCGGCGTGCGCGGACATGCCCTGGTACCCCTCCGACTGGTCGTTGTCGATGAGTTTCTGCAACTGACCCCGGACCTTGTTCAGGTCCTTCTGGGAGACGTCGGGGCGCGTCGTGTTGATGACGCCGAGGTCCTTCAGGCGCTCCAGTCTGTCGGAGATGACCTCGTTCAGGGCGTCCCGAATCTCGATGATTTCGTCGGGGAGTTGCACGCGAACCCACTCGACTTCGGTGTCGTGGGTGTACGTCGAGACGTCGCTGTCCTCCTCCGTCATCACTTCGACTTCGTGCAGTCCGAGATTCTCACAGACCTCCAGAATCGACTCCTTGTCGCCACCCGGCGACGCGCTCATTCCGGTAACGAGCGGGTCGTCCGCGTCCGCGTGGTAGCGCTCCGCGATGTAGTTGTACGCGTAGTCGCCGGTCGCGCGGTGACACTCGTCGAAGGTGACGTGCGTCACCGGTCCGAGGTCGATGCGCCCGCCCACGATGTCGTTTTCAACGACTTGCGGCGTGGCGATGATGACTTTCGACGATTTCCAAAGCTCCGAGCGTTCGTCGGGGCGGACCTCGCCGGTGAACACCACGATGTCCTCGTCCGGAATCGAGAGGGCTTCCCGATAGAAGTCGGCGTGCTGGTTCACCAGCGGTTTCGTCGGCGCGAGAAGGAGCGATTTCCCGCCCACGTCGTCGAATCGTTCGGCCGTCACGAGCAGGCTGACCGTCGTCTTTCCCAGTCCGGTCGGGAGGCAGACGAGCGTGTGGTCGTTCCGCGCGGTCCCGGCCAGTTGAATCTGATAGAGTCGCCGCTCGATGAACGAGGGCGAGAGATAGGGGTGTTCCACGTAGTTCGTTGCAGCGTCCGTGGTCGCCATTCGTCGTGAGTTTGGTCGTCATTCGGTTAAAGGATTCGTGTGGCGGAGTGAAAGTGGTCGGCGAAGGTTTATAAGACAAAACGGGACCAAACCCGCCAATCGAATGGTAAAGCACCTCCGCTACGTCGTTCGGATGCTGTTCCTCTGTCTGAGAGCGATCGTTCGACGGAAGTGTTCGACAGTTCGTCGTCTCCAAACCGGTCAGAGTATCGAACTCGCCAAGGGAGAGAATGGTCAGGTGCAGCGCGATGGCGATCTCCCGAAGTACGGCTACGGATGATCAAACGAGTATCGGCAGATACCGCAACCCGACGAAGATAGCCACGGCGGCACCGATGGGAATCGTGAGATTGTCGTCGATGACGTAGCCCGCGATGACGGGTTTCACGCCGTCGGCGAGCGTCGCAGCGACGGCACCGAACACGGCGGCGGGAAGCGGGAGGCCGAAGGCGGATGCGATGAGAAGACAGACCGCGAAAGTCACCAGCAAAGTGTGGGCCGCCTTGATGCCGAGTTCGCCCGACCCGATGAGGCCGCTGATGGGGTCGGCGATGGTCAGCATGAGCATCGCGGGAACGGCGATTCGCGGTTCGAACACCCACGCCGTCGCGGTCATGCCGAAGAAGTAGAGGGCGTAACCCGCGAGGTTGTCCTGTTCGTAACTCCGCGTGAGTTCGTCGTATATCTTCCAGTCGAGGCCGACGAACAGACGGATGATTTCGAGTGCGAGCGCGACCGCGGAACCGAGGAGAAGAAGGCAGCGCAACTGCTCCCACGTCAGCAACCCCAGTAGGTACAGCGCCGGAAATCCGGTTCCGCTGACGTGTACCAGCCTGCGCTTGACTTCACCCGCCACGGTTAGAGTTCGGAGAAGGCGCGCTCGCCGCTCCGAAGGTCGGCGATGAGGTTCGGGAGGTCGTCGACGGCGACGCGAACTTGTTCGGTTGAGTCTCGCTCGCGGAGCGTCACCGTGTCGTCTTCGAGACCCTCGTAATCGACGGTGACGCAGAACGGCGTGCCGACTTCATCCTGTCGCCGGTATCGACGGCCGATGTTCCCGGAGTCGTCGTAGACCACATCGAGGCCGTGGCTTCGGAGTTCGGCCGCGATGTCTCTGGCCGTCTCGCCCATGTCGTCCTTGTCCATGAGCGGGAAGACGCCGACCGTCGTCGGCGCGATTTCGGGGTCGAGCGACAGCCGGGTTCGCGTTTCGCCCTCGATTTCGTCCGTGTCGTAGGCGTGGTCGAGGACGGTGTAAAGAACGCGGCCGATACCGATGGACGGTTCGACGACGTGCGGAACGATGTGTTCGCCCGACTCCTTGACTTCCTCGACGCTGAAACCGGTCTTCTCGACCGGAATCGCGTAGGTGTCGCCGTCGGCTTCCACGGTCACCACGTCGCCGTCGAAGGCGGTGCGGTCGCGCTCCGCGAGCGTCTGGAGCGCCTCGGCGATGTCGGCGGCCGCGCCGCCGAACTCCGGACCGAGATAGCTCATGTCGGGGTCGACCGTCGCCCGTTCGACCACTTTCGGTTCGTCGTACTGCCGGAAGATGGTGAAATCCTCGTCGGAGTATTTGTCGTGCTTCGAGAGGTCGTAGTCGCTCCGGTAGGCGTAGCCGGTAATCTCTATCCAGTCGCCGTCGATTTCGGCTTCGGCGTCCCAACAGTCGCTCGCGTAGTGGGCGCGCTCGCCCGCGAGGTGCTGTCGGAAGCGGAAACGGTCCATGTCCACGCCGATTCGTTCGTACCACTCCTGACCGACGCCGAGGTAGTAGGCAACCCAGTCGCTGGCGATGATGCCCTCCTCGACCGCCTCACCGATGGTCGTTCGGAGGTAGTCGCCGTCATCGTCGTTCTGTTCGACGGCGGAGTACAGCGTCACTTCGACGTCCTCGACGCGGTGAAGCGGCGGTTCGTCGGTTTCGGGGTCGATGAAGTGTTCGAGTTCCGCCTGCGTGAACTCGCGGACGCGGATGATGGATTTCCGCGGGCTGATCTCGTTCCGGTAGGCCGTGCCGATTTGGGTGATACCGAACGGGAGTTGATTGCGGGCGTACTCCTTGAGTCGCGGGAACTCGACGAAGATGCCCTGTGCCGTCTCAGGGCGGAGATAGCCGGGGTGGCCGGAGCCGGGACCGATGTCCGTCTCGAACATGAGGTTGAAGTCTTCGACCGGCTCGCCCGCCAGCGGCGTCTCACAGCTCGGACAGTGGAGGTCGTACTCGGCGATGAGGTCGCCGACTTCCGAAAGCGGCATGGCTTCCGCGTCCTCGATGTCCGTGTTGTCCTCGATGAGATGGTCTGCGCGGTGGCTCTCGCCGCATTCGGGGCATTCGACCAGCATGTCGTCGAAAGTGTCGAGGTGGCCCGACGCCTCGAAGACGGGTTCCGGCATCACCGTCGGTGCTTCTATCTCCCGGTGGCCCTCCTGTACCTGAAAGCGGTCGCGCCACGAGTCCTCGATGTTTCGCTTCAGCGCCGCACCTTGCGGGCCGTAGACGTAGAAGCCGGACACGCCGCCGTATGCTTCCGACGATTGGAAGAAGAAACCACGACGCTTGGCGAGTTCGACCAACTCGCCGGTCATTTAAGCGCCTCCAACAGGTTCACGTCGCGCACGATGCCGACGAGGAGGTCGCCGCTAACGAGGGGAACCTGTTCGATGTCGTTCGTCAGCATCATCTGTGCGACCTCGCGCGCGGTCTTGTGTTTCGAAACCCTCACCACGTCGTCGGTCATGTACTCGCTGACCGGGGCGGACGGAATCTGGACGTTTCGCGTCGGGATGTAACTGTTGCCGACCGATTTGATTCCCTCCCACATCCACGCATCGTCCTCGTTTGCGATACTGCCGCCGGTGTCGTCCTCGCCCTCGACCACGTGGGCGACGTCGATGATATCGACTTCGGTGAGGATGCCGCTCATCTCGCCGTCCTCGCCGAGCGTGACAGCGTACGGGACGTTCGCGTAGTAGATTTCGCGTTCGGCGACGCTCAGCGGCGTGTCGACGTAACAGGTGTTGACGTCCGGACTCGCCAGTTCGCCGACATCCGTGTCGCCATCGGCTTCGCCTTCGGCTATCGCTCGAACGACGTCCGTGACGGTGACGATTCCTTCGAGTTCGCCGTCGACGACGGGAACGCGGCGGGTTCGTTCGTCCAACATCAATTTGGCGACGTCTTCGACGGATGCGTCCTGCGTCGTCGTCGCGACGTCGCGCATGAGCATCGCAAGTTGGTCTTCGTCGGGGTTCTCGATGAGGTCATCGCGCGAGATGAGACCGCGGTACTGCTCGCCGTCGTCAGTCTGCTTGACGACCGGAACGGAGGAAAACGAGCGTTCCTGCAAGTATTCGAGCACATCGTCGCGCGTGCCCGGAAGCTCGACAGTAACCACGTCTGACCGGGGTGTCATCGCTTCGGCAACGTTCATATCCGCCGGATACGGCTTCACCCTTCTTGTACCCTACGAAGCGCGGGGGGACGAGAAGCGGATGCGCGGATGCAAAATCGAGGTGAGACAGAGGGACACCGACGAACGGTGACTATTCGTCGTCGGTTCCGACGTTCGCTTCCACAACGTAGTCTTCGTACTTTTCCGGCTCCGGGAAGAATTTCGTGTAGTCGTCGTGCCGGAACGACCCGTGAACCGTCCCGTCCAGCGTCTGGACGTGACTGAACATCTCGTCTTCTTCCATCGCCGTTTTGACGAGCGGCGGCGCGTGCATCATCTCGTAGGAGCCCGCGATGAGAATCGCGGTTTCGGTGTCGGGGTCGAGGAACTGCGTGAGCTGGAACACGCGGGAGCCGACTTCCTTGCGGAAAACTTGATATTTCGGGAACGTCCCCGCTTCGACCGCTTCACTGAAGTCCTCGGCGTAGTTGTCCGGGATGACGTAAACGAAACCGAACCGGTCGGTGTCGCCCGCGTCCGGGTTTTCCGGTGCGGTGTGGCTGGCGGGGACGGTAACGACGTCCCACCCCTCCGATTCGAGGTCGTCCGCCATCGCGTTCATGTCTTCGAGCGTCATCCCCCACGCATCCTTCTCGGCATCGGCGTTCGCCGCGATTCGCTCGGCGTAGTTGCCTTCCTCGTCGCCGGTTTCTGGCATACAGCGACTTCAGGCGCGGAAGCGGTAAAAACTGTTGCTACGCGCCAACGCCGAACACGGCTTCCATGAGGAACGAAGCGAGGAGAATCGCGATGCTCGCCAGAAACAGCTTCGCACCGGGAGAAAACCGCTCCTCGGGCGGAATCGAATACCACGACAGCGGCGGCAGTCGCTGCACGGTAGCTTGAAACCGCGTCTCCTCGCGCGAACCGATGACCTCGCCCCGGGTATCGTTTCGCACGATCTCTATCTCGCCGTCGGATTTATCCACGTCCCACGGACGGTCGGGTCGTAACTGCCACGCACCGTATCCGAACAGCAGGAAGCCGATCAGAAACAGAAAGTACTTCACGCCGACCAGCCCGCCGCCGAGCGGGAAGCTTACCAGGCCGCCGCCGACGAACGCCACACCGGTCACTGCGATGGCGTAGACGAGTGCGTCGAGCGCCTGTCGTGCCCGCCGTGGAGACCGGTCCGGTGCAGCCATTACCGATTCGCGTAGGGCGTGAACTCGTCCGGTTCGTCGTACTCGTCGAGGTGGCGGTGACAGTGACTAAAGCGACCGGAATTGCTCACCACGTTGTCGCCGGGCGAGTCGGAGTCACAGACGCTTCCGAACACGTCGCGGAGATACTCGCGGGCCTGCTGGTCGTCGTTGTTCTCGATGTAGCCCGTCGCCTCGTCGATGTGCTGTTCGATGTCGCGCGGGATGTCGATATCGGCGAACAACTCCTGTTGAATCTCGCCGATGTCCGAAAAGCGCGTCTCCATGCCGAGCAGTTCCTTCACCTGGTCGGTCACCGACCGGTCCGCGCGGGTTCGTGCGCGCACGACTTCGCGGAAGATCTCGATGTTGAGCCAGAGGTCGTCGTCCGCGTCCCGGAACTCCTCCGGCCGAATCTTCATCGGACAGCGCGTGCTGAACGGACATCCCTTCGGCGGGTCGCGGGGACTCGGTGGCGTTCCCCGAAGCGTGATGCGCTCCCGACTGCTCGTCGGGTCGGGGTCGGGGATCGCCGACAGGAGCGAAATCGTGTAGGGATTTTTCGGTTCTTCGAACAGTTCGTCCGACGGACCGAGTTCCATGATGTGACCGAGATACATCACCGCCACGCGGTCACAGATGTGCCGAACGACCGAGAGGTCGTGGGCGATGAACAGGTACGTCAGGCCGAACTCCTCCTGCAGGTCTTCGAGCAGGTTGAGAATCTGGGCCTGCACGGACACGTCCAGCGCCGAGACGGGTTCGTCCAGCACGATGAACTCGGGTTCGAGCGCGAGCGCGCGGGCGATGCCGATGCGCTGGCGCTGCCCACCCGAGAACTGGTGCGGATAGCGGTAGTAGTGCTCGGGTTGCAACCCAACCACGTCGAGCAGTTCTCGAACGTGTTCCCGGCGCTCGCGCGGCGTCTTCCAATCGTGAACGTCGAGCGGTTCGCGGATGATCTCCCCGACCGTCATCCGGTCGTTGAGGCTGGATTCGGGGTCCTGGAAGACCATCTGGCTGTTCCGTCGCCAGTTTTTGAGTTCCTGTCCCGACAGTTCGGTAATGTCGGTGCCGTCGAACAGCACCTCACCGGACGTCGCTTCCTCCAACTGGATGAGCGTCCGTCCGAGCGTCGATTTGCCACAGCCGGATTCGCCGACCAGCCCGAGCGTTTCGCCGCGTTTGATTTCGAGCGAAACGCCGTCGACCGCCTTCACGGGGGTCGAATCGATGAGACCGCCGTCGCCGTAGTAGGTCTTCAGGTCGTTGATTTCAACGAGCGTCTCGCCTTCCGAGACAGAGGTGGATTTACTCTGCTGTACTTCGCTCATAGTTCATCCTCACTTTCGGTTGCCGCATTTCGGTGCACGTCGATGGCCTCTGATTGGGATACGTCTTCCGGATACAGCAAGCACGCCGCGGCGTGGTCCTCCGAATCGTCGTTGACCGCGACGGGTACCGGATGCACTTTGTCGCACGAATCGAACGCTTCGGGACACCGGGGGGCGAACCGGCAGTACGTCGCCGGTTCGTTCGGCGTCGGAACGTCGCCCTCGATGGTGACGAGGCGGTCCGCGTCCGGGTTGTTCCCCGGAATGCTTCGAAGAAGCCCCCGAGTGTAGGGGTGTCGTGGATTTTCGAACAGTTCCACGACGGGAGCGCTCTCGACGATTTCGCCCGCGTACATCACGTTCACGCGGTCAGCGATTTCCGCGATGACACCCATGTCGTGGGTGATGAACATGATGGCGAGGTCGCGCTCCTCCTGAAGCTCGTCGAGGAGTTCGAGGATTTGGGCCTGAATCGTCACGTCGAGCGCCGTCGTCGGCTCGTCACAGATGAGCAGTTCGGGGTCGCACGCGAGCGCCATGGCGATAACCGCCCGCTGGCGCATCCCACCCGAGAACTCGTGTGGGTACTCGCGGACCCGTCGTCCGGCGTCCGGGATTCCGACCGCTTCGAGGAGGTTGATGGCCTCCTTGGTCGCTTCCGTTCCCGTCAGCCCTTGGTGGAGGCGAAGCGCCTCCTTGATCTGATTTCCGACGGAGTACACGGGATTCAGACTCGTCAGGGGGTCCTGGAACACCATCGCGATGTCGCCGCCGCGAATCTGTCGGTACTCCTTTTCGCTCTTCGTCGTCAGTTCCTCGCCCTTGAATTGGATACTTCCATCGAGGATGCGGCCCGGCGACTTGATGAGTCCCATGATGGAGCGTGCGGTGACGCTCTTTCCGGACCCGGATTCGCCGACGACGCCGACCGTCTCACCGGGTTTGATGTCGAACGAAACGCCGTCACAGGCGCGGATGACTTCCTTGTCGGTGAAGAAGGCCGTCTGAAGGTTCTCGACGCGAAGCATCGGTTCCCTGTCGGCGATCGACGAGGGGTGTTGACTCGATGCCATTATGCGCCACCTCCCGTCGCCGCGACTTCGGCACCGGCGTCTTCGCCAGTCTCGCTCTGCGGGTCAACCGCGTCGCGGATGCCGTCGCCGAGCGCGTTGAAGGCGGTGACGACGAGCACGATGAGCACACCCGGAATGAACGAGATGTGCCACGATGGACCCGCCACGTAGCCCTGTCCCATACTTACCGCACGACCCCACTCGGGCGTCGGGGCGTTGATACCGAGGCCGAGGAACGACAGTCCCGCAACCCCGATGATGATGCCGCCGAGGGTCATCGAGGAGTAGACGAGCAGGTAGCCGAGGATGTACGGTGCCATGTGCTTTTTCATGGTCGTAACGGGGCTCTGTCCGAAGCTCCTCGCCGCGTCGATCCACTCCTGTTCGGACACTTGGAACGCGGGACCGCGCACCGCACGCCAGAGATACGGCCATCCCGTCCCGGCGAACAGTAAGGCGAGCAGGAAACCGCCGTTATATATGCGCGCAATCCAGGTGTCCGCTAACACGTACGAGAGCAAGATGAGGAACAGGAGACGGGGAATCGACATGATGGAGTCACCGATGATGACGGCACCGAGGTCGACGAGACCCTTGTAGTACGCCGTCAGGAGCGCGAACGCCGTCGCGATGAGTCCGCTCACCAAGATAGCGGTGACACCGATGAACATCGACACGCGAGCACCGTGTACCATGAAGGTGAACATGTCCGACCCCAACGGTAACGTCCCGAACGGGTGCCATCGGCCGTAGTCGTCGTAGGTCATCGGAGCGACGTTTCCGCTCGGACCTTCCGATGTCGAACCCGCATTAGCGTCACCGATATTGACTTTCTCGACCTGCCCGGTGTCCTTGTTGAGATAGTTAACCTCGTAGGAGTACGGGTTTTTGATGTTGCGCTCGACCGTCGTCGTTCCGAGTGCGGGTGCGAAAATCGCCATCACGACGAACATGAAGACGATGACGAACCCGAACAGACCCCACGTGTGACCGCGGAATCG
This sequence comes from Haladaptatus paucihalophilus DX253, assembly GCF_000376445.1. Classification (NCBI taxonomy): domain Archaea; kingdom Methanobacteriati; phylum Methanobacteriota; class Halobacteria; order Halobacteriales; family Haladaptataceae; genus Haladaptatus; species Haladaptatus paucihalophilus. The sequence continues at coordinate 1,838,854 of NZ_AQXI01000001.1, forward strand.
GTTCACCATGTCGTCACGGGGAGTCCAGTCGGCGTATCGATAGTGCTTCCGGAACGTGAGGTAGCCACGCCAAATCCAGTACAGGAAGACGAGCGAATAGGCGTAGATGAGCGTAACCCGAATCGTCCAAACGATGGCCGGGGAGAGTCCGAGGAACGTTCCCTTCCAACCGCCCTGTGGCGATTGCCATCCGGTGTTGTCGAATATCTCCCTCGAAAGGAGCGTCGGCAGGTTCGCCAGCGCGTCGCCGAGGGTCGCAAACGGCGCGGCGACCGGTTTGAGGAAGGGCAGTTTGTCCATCAGCGCCGCCCACGGGAACGACATTATCATGCCCGAGAGCGCACCGAATTCGACCGCGATCAGCAGTAGGAATCCGGCGAGCCACAGCGTGGCCGGTTGTGGGTTGTCTGCGATTCGTTCGCGGAGGGGACGTTCTTCTCGAATGGTCGAATTTGAACTCATATTACGCGCCTCCATCGTAGCCGACGCGGGGGTCGATGAGGGTGTACAGGATGTCCTGTACGATGTTGATTATCACGACGAGCAGGATGAAGATGAACATCAGCGCTCCCACGAGCGGTAGGTCACCGCCTTCAATCGCATCGAAGAACAGTTGCCCGATACCGCTGATGCCGAACACCGACTCGACGAGAACCGAACCACCGATGAGCAGGAACGCCTCGCTCGTGATGATGGGAACGAGCGGGATGAGCGCGTTCCTGAAGATGTGTTTCCAGACGAGCGAGCGCGGAGGGACGCCCTTCGCGCGTGCCGTCTCGATGAAGTTGGAGTTCACCGTCTCCAACACGGCGGTCCGACCGATACGCATCTCGTTCCCCATCGACGCGGAACCGAGGACGATGGCCGCCGGTGCGATCTTCTTGATCGCCGCGAGCAGGTCGTGCGGGTTGGTCAAGTTACTGGGATCCTGAAACGGAACGCCGGTGACGTTCGTATGGACGATCCAATTCTGCCAGTCGAAGCCGAACAGCACCTGTTCGGAGAGGGACAGAACCGACATGAAGATGATCGCCAACCAGAAGTTCGGCATCGCACGCCAGACGATACCACCGAACGAAGCGACGTAGTCGCTCCACGAGTTCGGGTTCAGTCCGGCGTAGAATCCGAGGGGAATACCCACGAAGACGGCGATGAGCACCGACCAGAAACCCAACCAGATGGTTCGCGGTGCGTAGTCCAGAATGATCGAGTACGCACTCACGTCGGGTTGAAGCACCCACGATTTGCCCAGGTTAAAGGTGGCCATGTTGATCATGTAGTCGATGTACTGTGCCCATAACGGCTTGTTAAGGCCGAGTTGATTCCTGATCTGCTGATATGCCTGTGGGTCGCCTGTCGGACCGAGAATGGTCCCAACGGGGTCGATCGGACCCATACGGAGGGCGACGAACGTAATCGTCATCCCGAATATCAGGATCGGAATGGACAGTAACAGACGGCGACCGAGGTAGCGCCATCGGCTCATACTGTCAGTTCACCTCCTGTTCAAGCGTGGTCGTGTCGTGCGGTAGGTTGCACCCAATGGTAACCGCGTTCATGGCTGATACGGGTACGTATTTCGCGTTCCTCTCATTATGTCTTGCGATACCATTACCCCGAATTTTTGGACATAGACGCCGCTAACGGGACGTTTAAAGAAAAATGAACGCCGAACTGTCCTGATTATTTCCGTTCGCTAAGTTTGACTTTGTTGTACATCTGACGGCTGTAGTCAGCGCCACCGTACTTGGGTGCGTCGACCCATTCGTAGGAGAAGCGCTCGGAGAGACCGTGGTACATGTTGAGGAAGGTGACGTCCTCCCAGTTGGCCTCCTCCATCTTGATGTAAGCCTCCTCGCGAGCCGTCTGTTCTTTGTCCGTCGGACCGGTGTTGTTCTGGATCGTATCCCACGCGTTCGTCGCCTTCTTCGCTGCTGGCGTTCCGGACCAGTTGGTGTACGACTGCGGCGAGTCCTTGGACGTGTCGGTCAGCGGCGGGTAGAGCAGACCGAGGAAGTTGTCCGGCTTGGGCCAGTCCATGACCCAACCGAGCGAGTAGGCCTCGAGCTTACCCTGACGACCCTGCTGGAGCAGCGTCGAGAACGGCGTCCTCTGGATCTCCATCTCGATGTGTGCCGCCTGAAGCTGGGCGCGGAGGCGCTTGCCCAGCTTGGGCCACGTCGAGGAGGACTTGTAGACCGTGAAGGTGAACTTGAACTTGTTGTTCTCGTTGTAGCCAGCATCCTCCATGATCTGCTTCGCTTTGTCACGGTCGGACTCGTCGTAGCTGTACGGATACTTGTTCTTGGCGTGGCTCTCGTACTTCTTCGCGCCGCCGGGGTAGATCATCGGAGGCGTGAGGTGGTACGCCGGTGCACCGCGGCCCTTGAACACTTCTTCGACGATGGTTTCCTGGTTGGCAGCGTAGGCGATAGCCTGTCGGACGGGCTTCGGAACCGCTTCCGTGTTGAAGCCCATGTAGTACGTGTTGATGGTCGAGACACCGAGGTAATCGAACGTGTTCCCTTGGATGGGACCGTACTTACCGACGGTTCGACCGAGGTCGTCGGTGCTGGTGTCACTGACTTTGCCGGGGTCGTATTTCGAGGTGGGGATGAAGTTGCTCCCGTACCCCATGTCCGCGTTCTGGTTCATGACACCGTAGGTGTACATCTCCTCGGAGTTCGAAGAGATCTTCCAGTGGACGCCATCGACCTTGGGCACGTCACCGTGGTAATCCTCGAACTTGGTGACTTCCGCGGAAACGTCGGATTTCCAGTGGTCGAACTTGAACGGACCGGCACCGATCGGGTTCTTCGTGGCGAACTTGCTCTGTTTCATCTCGCCGTCGTAGCCATCGATGTCGCCGACGATACCTTCGGGGATTGCCGCGAAGGACGTGTAGGCGAGCATCTCGAGCGTGGCGTGGAACGGCTTTTCGAGCGTCATCTCGAGCGTGTAGTCGTCCTTCGCCTTGAGCGCCAGCGAGTTCGCTTTTGCAACGGTCAGTTCGTGTTCGCCCTCGTCGTCCTTGTACGTCTTCGTCGTCGTCTCGTGTTTGACGCCGATGGAACTCAGAATAAAGTACTGCCGACGGGAGTTCTTCGATTCGGCGAGACGGCGCCACGAGTAAACGATGTCTTTCGCCGTGACTTCCTTGTCGTTGTGGAATTTAACGCCCTCTTTGAGGTGGAAGGTGTAGGTCTTCTGGTCGTCGGAAACCTCGTGACCTTTAGCGAGTTGTTTCTCGACGGCAATCTCCGAGTTCGGGTAGTTCATCAAGGAGTCGAAGACCTGCTGAATAACCGTTCCGGACGCCGTGTCGGCCGCCTTGACCGGGTCCAGCGTGGTCATCGTCGAGTTGATGAGTTGCAGCTTGTTGCCGCCACTGTTGTTACCGTCGCCGTTACCGTCGCCGTTACCGTTGTCATCGTCACCGCCACCAGTACAGCCAGCAAGTGCGACAGCGGATGCCGCACCCCCAGTTGCCTGTAGGAACCGCCGACGGGTCAGGTTGTCAGTATCTGTCATCCACACTCGGCTTGTGTATCACAGCGGATAAACTTACCGCTTGAGAATGGCATCGTTACGGTCTTAAACAGGAGGTTTATTGCAGTCCGAGGTCGATTCTCCTTTTATATCACCAAGTTATTTTACAGAGAATTAAAATAGAATAAAGTCTGGAGAAAGTGATACGTTGGCAAAATCGACCGGGTAACGTGGTGCTATTTTCGTGAAATACATCATTGTCGCCGATTTTACCCGATTTTTCAGGAAAATCACAGCATCACGAGAGTAGGTATCATCGTTTCGGTGGCCTTATATCCCTTGGTACTCATTCTCAAAGTATGACGCCGGATACGGCAGCAGTGTCGGTGTCGCTTGCAAACGACTCCGAGGTCATGGCCTCGGTGGACGATGACGGAGAGACGGAACGACTCGTCATCGCGGATGTGTCACGCGACGACGCGTGGATTTGCATGCGAGTATCGGACACTGCCGCACTCCCGAACTGGCGATAGTCCCCCATACCGCCGCGGTCCGCGAACAGCCCTCTCACCACGACTCCACGTTTTTCACTCCTCGGTGAGCCATCGTCAGAACCAATTATAAGACTGACAAGAAAGGAGCACCGTACTCGGGAAAGCGATGCATACGTTCGTTGGAACGGAGAACTGACGGGGCGATACTAACCTTTTTTGTCCCCGGACGAAGTTCCATGCAGACATGGACTATCGGGAGGTCGCCGGGGAACAGGAGTTCGTTGCCCGACTCGGACACGGAGCGGATTGGCGCGAAGAGATCGAATCACTGGCCGACGACGAGGACGTGGACGCGGCGTGGTTCGTCGCGATGGGCGCGGTACAGGACGCCGACGTTTGGTTCTACGACCAAGACGAAACGGAGTACCGCGAGGTCCGATTCGACGAACCGCTGGAAGTCGCCTCGTGCGTAGGCAACGTCTCCCTGCTCGACGGTGAGCCGTTCGCGCACACGCACGCGGTTCTCTCTCGTCGGTCGGGACAAGCGGTCGCCGGACACCTCGACTCGGCGACGGTGTTCGCTGGGGAGCTGTACATGCGGACGTTCGAGGAACCGCTCGTCCGGGAACACGACGAGCCGACCGACCTCGACCTCTGGCTCTAACATGCGGGACGAAGACCGGCAGTATTTCGAGCGACTGGAGTCGCGGCTCGACGAGGCGTTCGACGTCGCGGAGGCGGCTAAAGAGCGCAGCGGCGACCCGCAACCGGAAGTCGAGATACCGGTCGCACAGGACATGGCCGACCGCGTGGAGAACATCCTCGGAATCGAGAACGTCGCGGAACGCGTCCGCGAACTCGAAGGCGAGATGTCACGCGAAGAGGCCGCCCTCGAACTGGCGAAGGACTTCGCGGACGGCAACGTCGGTGATTACGAGACGCGCGCCGGGAAAATCGAGGGCGCGGTTCGAACGGCAGTCGCGCTGTTGACCGAGGGTGTCGTCGCCGCACCTATCGAGGGAATCGACCGGGTGGAACTCCTCGAAAACGACGACGGAACGGAGTTCGTCAACGTCTACTACGCCGGTCCGATTCGCTCCGCGGGGGGGACCGCACAAGCGCTTTCGGTCCTCGTCGCGGACTACACGCGGGCGCTCATCGGACTGGGCGAGTACAAGGCGCGTGACGACGAGATAGAGCGGTACGCCGAGGAGATAAACCTCTACGATTCCGAGACCGGATTGCAGTACTCCCCGAAGGACAAAGAGTCGAAGTTCATCGCCAAGAACATGCCCGTCATGCTGGACGGGGAAGCGACGGGCGACGAGGAGGTTTCGGGGTTCCGCGACCTGGACCGCGTGGATACCAACAGCGCCCGGGGCGGAATGTGTCTCGTTCTCGCGGAGGGTATCGCGCTTAAAGCGCCGAAAATTCAGCGATACACGCGGAATCTGGACGAAATCGACTGGCCGTGGTTGCAGGACCTCATCGACGGCACCATCGGAAAGGACGACGGCAAATCGAAAGAAGACAACGCGAACGCGGACGACGACGCCGACGACGATGAGGAGGAAGAGGGAGCGGAAAGCGAGGCCGAGGGCGACCACAAGTTACACGGTCCGCCCCGCGTCGAAGAGGCGACGAAGTTCCTCCGCGACCTCATCGCCGGGCGTCCCGTCTTTACCCATCCCTGCCGTCCCGGCGGGTTCCGCCTTCGCTACGGACGGGCGCGAAACCACGGCTTTGCGACCGCGGGCGTCCAACCCGCGACGATGCACCTCGTGGACGACTTCCTCGCGACCGGAACGCAAATCAAGACCGAGCGGCCCGGGAAAGCGGGCGGCGTCATCCCCGTCGATACCATCGAGGGGCCGACCGTCAGGTTGGCGAACGGGGACGTGCGCCGCATCGACGACACCGACGAGGCGCTCGAAATCAGGAACGGCGTCGAGGAGATTCTCGACCTCGGCGAATACCTCGTCAACTACGGCGAGTTCGTGGAGAACAACCACCCGCTCCCGCCCGCATCCTACGTGTTCGAGTGGTGGGTTCAGGACTTCGAACACGCCGGTGCGGACGTGCAGGCCATGCGCGACGACCCCCACATCGACCTCGAAGACCCCTCGGCAGCGGAGGCGTTAGCGTGGGCGACGGAGTACGACGCGCCGCTGCATCCGAAGTACACCTACCTCTGGCACGATATTTCGGTGACGGACTTCGAAGCGCTGGCCGAAGCCGTCGAGTCGGGAGAGGTCCGCGACGGGCGACTCGTCCTTTCGAACACCGAGACGGTACGAACGGCGCTCGAACACCTTCTCGTCGAACACAGACAGGGCGAGGTCCTGGAGATACCGGACTGGGAACCCCTCATTCGGTCGCTCGGATTCGACGCGGATCTCACGCGCGCGTGGGAATCACTATCAGACGAGGCGCGCGAGTGGGGAGAGAACGAACCCGGGGACAACGCCGTGAAAGCGGTCAACGAAGTCGCACCGTTTTCCGTCCGGGAGCGCGCACCGACGCGAATCGGGAACCGGATGGGACGGCCGGAGAAGTCGGAAAAGCGCGAGATGAGTCCCGCGGTACACACCCTCTTCCCGCTCGGCGAAGCGGGCGGCGATCAGCGCGACGTGGCGAAAGCCGCCGCCCACACCGAAGGCATGTCCGGGAAGCGCGGGCAAATCGAGGTCCAAATCGGACGTCGAGAGTGCGAAGAGTGCGGGCACGAGACGTTCAAATGCCTGTGCCCGGAGTGCGGCGGCAACACCTATCCCGTGTACCGCTGTCCCGACTGTGAAACCCGCGTCGAACCGGACCAAGCGGGACGGGCGGAGTGCCCCCGCTGCGAGGTCCCCGCCACGAGCGTCGAGTGGCAGACGATAGAGATGAACGACGAGTTCCGGGGCGCGCTCGAATCGGTCGGCGAGCGCCCGAACGTCTTCGATACGCTCAAAGGCGTCAAGGGACTCACCTCGGCGCACAAGACGCCCGAACCCATCGAGAAGGGCGTTCTCCGCGCCAAACACGGCGTCAGCGCGTTCAAGGACGGGACGATTCGCTACGACATGACCGACCTTCCCGTCACCTCGGTCAGGGCGTCCGAACTGGACGTGGAACCGGGGCAACTCCGCGCGCTCGGCTACGAGGAGGACATCCACGGCGAACCACTCCAGCACGACGACCAACTCGTAGAACTCCGGGTACAGGACATCGTGCTCTCGGACGGCGCGGCCACCCACCTGCTCAAAACCGCCGACTTCGTGGACCAGTTGCTGGAGGATTACTACGGCCTCGAACCGTTCTACGACATGGACGAGCGCGACGATTTGGTCGGGGAACTCGTCTTCGGGATGGCACCCCACACCTCCGCCGCCGTCGTCGGCCGCGTCATCGGCTTCACGAGCGCGGCGGTGGGATACGCACATCCGTACTTCCACGCGGCGAAACGGCGGAATTGCTTCCATCCGGAGACGAAGGTGTGGTATCGGGACCAGGACGACGAGTGGCGGTATGACGAAATTCGACAGTTGGTCGAAGAGCGGTTGGAAAACCCGAGAGAGGATGATTTGGGTGCACTCGTCCAAGAACTCGATTGCGAGGTTTTGGTGCCGTCGATAGACGAGGATGGGAACGTCGTTCGAAAACCCATCGAAGCGGTTTCAAAACATCCGGCTCCGAATCACTTGGTCGAAATCGAAACGCGAAGCGGGCGGGAAATTACGGTGACGCCGGACCATTCGATGCTTCGGTGGAGCGGAAACGGCCCCGAAGAAATCGAAGCGCGAGAACTGAAAGCCGGCGCTTCGGTTCCCGGTTTCCTCGGAGAAGCAGGTTCCAGATTCTCGGAGGGAGACACGAGTTCAGGAGCAGTTGCGGACGGTGGTTCCTTCGAGCGCGACGAAGTAACGCGAGTCGAAATCGTTCAGTCCGAGATTTCGAACACGTACTGTGTCACCGTTCGAGACACGCACAACCTCGTCGCAAACGGAATAGCGACGAAGCAGTGCGACGGCGACGAAGATTGCGTGATGCTCCTCATGGACGGCCTGCTCAACTTCTCGAAGGAGTTCCTGCCGGACAAGCGCGGCGGGCAGATGGACGCGCCGCTGGTGATGTCCTCGCGCATCGACCCCTCGGAAATCGACGACGAGGCGCACAACATGGACATCGTGGACCGGTATCCCCGCGAGTTTTACGAGGCGACGCTGGAGATGGTGGACCCGGAGGACGTGGACATCACCATCGCGGAGGAGTATCTGGGCACCGACCGCGAGTACACCGGGTTCCGGCACACCCACGACACCTCGAACATCGCGCTCGGGCCGGACCTCTCGGCGTACAAGACCCTCGGGTCGATGATGGACAAGATGAACGCCCAGTTGGAACTGGCCCGGAAGACCCGCGCGGTGGACCAGACCGACGTGGCCGAGCGCGTCATCGAGGGGCACTTCCTGCCGGACCTCATCGGGAACCTGCGCGCGTTCTCGCGCCAGGAAACCCGCTGTCTGGACTGCGGCGTGAAGTACCGCCGGATGCCGCTCTCGGGCGATTGCCGGGAGTGTGGCGGCCGGGTGAACCTGACGGTTCATCAAGGCTCGGTGAACAAGTACATGGACACCGCGATTCAGGTCGCCGACGAGTACGACTGCCGCGAGTACACGAAACAGCGGCTTCAGATTCTGGAGCGCTCGTTGGAGAGCGTGTTTGAAAATGATAAGAACAAGCAGTCCGGAATCGCGGACTTCATGTAACTCACCGGAACCGGCGAATCGTATTTGATTTGCATGGGACCGCAAGTACAGATGTCACTGAAACCGCAACCGCACCGCGTGCTCACGGCGTTGCCGTTCGTTTTCGAGGGTTCTCCGAACCCTCGCACGCCACACCCTCCCCAACCGATTTCTCCGGTCGCTAACGCTCCCTCCGTCATCCCTCGCACGACTTCACCGAGGCGACGTGGCTGAGAGAGGCCACGTCGCCTCGTCAGCGCGCGCCGCCCGGAAAGTTGGGACGCGGAAACAATATTTCTAGCTCGCTCGCGCCTGTCCTGACCTCGAATAGCGGGATTCGGCGATGGCGAACACGAGCGTGCTCGTCAAGCCGAGCAGGGTTCCGGCCGTGAGCATTCCGGCGAGGAATTCGAGCGACGCGCGGCTCAGGAAGTAGGCGCTGACGGCGTAGAGGACGCCGCCGATGGCGAGGACGTAGAACGGCGCGTTCAGGTAGCGCCACCGGAACTCGTCGGCGAGGTACTCGTCGGTGATTTGACCGAGGCTGGAGGTGATGCCCGCCGCGGAAAACCACACGACGGCACCGTAGATGAGTGCCGCGAGGACGCGAAGCGCGCCGAGACTCCGGCCGTCGTTCTGCTGGCGGATGGCTTCGAGGGTATCGACGCCGCTGACGCCGCCGATGACGAGGAGGGCGGCGGCGACGACGTAGGTGATAAGCGTCACGCGACCGGAGTAGAGGCTCCGACGGGTCTTCTCGGCGAGGCGGTCCACGACGCGTTCGAGGCCGAGGCCGCGAAAGAGGACGTACAAGCCGAGGAGGCCGGAGAGGCCACCGAAGACGGCACCACCGGGCATGCCGAGCCGGTCGGCGGCGAGCGCGAGCGGATAGATGAGTATCAGGATGCCGAGCGGGACGAGAATCGTGCCGCGGGTTTCGGGGTCGTCGAGAACCTGCTTGATGGTGTAGTACATCGACTCCAAGTCCTGTGCCTGCCGGACGACGACCCGGCGGACGCCATCGACGGGGATGCGCGAGCGGATGACGGGGATGACGCTCTCGTCCTGTGCGCCGTCGGTAACGATGACGGTCGTTATCTCCTCGCTGGTGCTGAGGCTGGCGAGCACCGTGTCCACCTCCTCGCCGACCTCCCGGTTGGCGCCGATGTCGCTTCCGTCGTTTCCGGTGACGATGGCGACTTCGACGCTCTCGTCGAACCGGATTCGGTCGTAGAGGTGGACTCCCTCGAACATGACGTTGACGTCGCTGTCCTCCGGGTCCGCGGTGGCGAGCGCGACGGCGGCGGCCTCGACGTTATCCCGACCGACGACCGGCGTGTCGAAGTGGGTCTTCCGGCCGAGGTCGTCGTCGAGGTCCACGCACAACACCAGCAGCATTGGCGGTGCGTACGCGGCGGATGGTTAACTGTTTTCGGGAGTGAGGGCCCGAGGTGCAGAGGTGGTCCAGTGGAACAGACGAAGAGCGCACGATGTGAAATAGACACAGTGTTAAGTAATAAAATAGGATTGGTGGGGGAATAAACGGTCTAAACGGTGCGTTTGCCGTCGTTCGACCGACATTAGCCCGCGTATAATAATGGCCTCATACGGGAGTTTTCGACCGATGACTCGAACGCCGACACGCCGCCGCCTCCTCCACGCGGTCGGGGTCGCAGCGACGGCAACGCTCGCAGGTTGTTCGTCCACCGGTGACGACGAACCGACAGGGACAGAAACGACGACGGGAAGCGGGACGACGACGGGGGGTGGAACGACGACCGGAACGACGACCGCCGATGGGACGACCGACGCGGGGGAGACGACGACAGAAACGACAACTGGAGACGAGACGACGACCAACGAAACCACGACCGGAACCGCGCCGCCAGCGGACGGTGGCGACGTTCAGTTCGTGACCGAAGGCGGGGCGACTGTTCGCGGGACGCTGCTCGGCGACGGCGAGTGCGGCGTCGTCTTCGCACACGGAAAGGGATTCGACAGGAAGAGTTGGCTCCCCCAAGCGAAGCGACTCGCCGAGGACGGTCACACTTGCCTCCCCATCGACCTGAATCTGGACGGGGACGCAGCACCGGAGTACGTTCTCGCGGCGGTGCGCTACCTTCGTCGTCGGGTCGGCGTGGAAAGCGTCCTCCTCGTCGGTGCCGGTGCGGGCGCGAGCGCCGTCGTTCGCGCGAACGCACAGGCGAAGTCGGGGACGGTGGACGGGACGCTCGTCGTCTCACCGGAAGCGGGCGTGGATTCCGCCGCCGAGATGCAGGGCTGGAAGCTGTTCGTCGTGAGTCGCGGCGACGAAAAGTCCGTGCAAACGACGAAGCGGATGCGCGACGCCGCTTCGAACCCCAAGCGATTGGAAACCGTCGATGGAAGCGCGCACGGCCAACGCGTGTTCGAATCGAGCTCCGACGCGATGTGGTCGATGATGAACGGCCTGCTGCGGACGGTCTGCGGGTGAGGAAAGCGAGATTCGCACGCTTTTTGAGGCTCGACGGGCAAAACGGTACAACGAATGATTTCCAAGGGCTGTGAACAGTGTGCTGAAGGAGGGAAGATGGTTCTCTTCGTCTACGGCTACTGCGACCAGCGCGACTGTTTTTACTGCCCCCTCGGTGAGAACCGGAAGAACGTCACCGACGTGTACGCCAACGAGCGCCTCGTCGAGGACGACGAGGACGTGATTACGGAGGCAAAGCGCATGAACGCGCTCGGCACGTCCATCACGGGTGGCGAACCGCAGGAGGCGATGAACAAGACCTGTCGGTACCTCTCGCTTCTCAAAGACGAGTTCGGCGAGGACCACCACACGCACCTCTACACCGGTATCACGGGCGGGCGGGAGAACATGCGACGACTGTCGGAGGCCGGGTTGGACGAGATTCGCTTCCATCCGCCGTACGAACAGTGGGGAGAACTTCACGGGACCGAGTGGGAGGACATCCTCTACATCGCCCGCGAGGAAGGACTCACCCCCGCGTTCGAGATTCCGGGTATCCGCGCCGAAGAGGAGTTCCTCGACTTCCTCGACGAGGGCGCGGCGGAGTTCTGTAACATCAACGAGTTCGAGATGTCCCAGGGCAACTACCGTCGGATGCAGGCCGAGGGATTCGAACTCCAAGAGGGTCACATGTCCGCCGTCGATGGGTCCAAGGAGGACATCCTCGACGTGATGGGTGACCACCCGCGAACGTACTTCTGTACCTCGGTGTTCAAGGACGCCGCCCAGCACCGCAACCGCCTGAAGCGGATGGCCCGACAGATTCGCCGCGAGTTCGACGACGTGACGGACGACGGTACCCTGATTTACGGGAAGACGTGGGCCGACGAGAAGCGGTTCGCCGAACTCGGCGTCCCCGAGGAGTTCTACACCGTCAAATCGAACCACATCGAAGTCGCGTGGTGGCTGCTGGAGGAGATGATAGAGGAGGGCGACGTGGAGAAAGGCGAAATCGTCGAGCAGTATCCGACCTACGACGGGCAAGTGGTCGAGCGGACGCCGTTGGCCTGAGTTCCGCGAGCGATTTTTGTAGCTATTTTCGAGATACGCGACGGACACGAAGAACACGAGAGCAACGGTGGGTAACGCAACCACCGGAATCGACCGGTGACACAGCCGCTAGTCACTAGCGACTCTTCCGGAAAATCTCCGATTTTCCGGGCCGACGAACCCCTCGAAGGCGCGTCGAAGACGAGCGAACGCGAGTCTTCGGACGCGACGGGAGGGGGTGAGGAGGGTCTTCGTGAGCAGCGCGAACGAAGGCTCGGAAGTCGCAGCCCGCGAACGAAGTGAGCCGGAACGTCTTCCGGTGCTTTTGATCAACCTTTTCTCAGGGAGGTAGACCGAATCCGGCGCGGTTTGCACCGGATTCGGTTCCCGACCGCAAGAAAAGGTTGCGGAAGTGTTTAGGCACGCGCCGCTATAGCCTGTAGCATGCCGGACTGTCCACTCGCCGATGACTGCCCCAGTTTCGAAGAACGAATCAACGGGATGGGATGTCATCACTACGGCGACCGCGGCGGCGCGGAATGGTGCAATCACTACAACCAACCGATCCGCGAGTTGAAGACCGCCCCGGTCCAGCCGGGCGAGGAAGTCGTCGTGGATATCGACGACATTCACGAAAGCGGCTCCGGCGTCGGTCGAACCGAAGACGGGTTCATCGTTCTCGTCGACGGGATTCTTCCCGACGCCCGCGCCAAGGTGAAGATCACGAACGTGAAGGGAAACCACGCGCTCGCGGACCCCATCGAACGGCTGCCAATGGAGCCGGAGGAAACGGACAAAGGCGGCGAGGAAGCCGCGGACGGCGATGCCGAGACGAAAGACGACAGGAAAGCGGAACGGCGACAACACCTTGGAAGTCGAGACAACTTCTGGGGCGGATAAACCAACGAGTGGACAGTCATTTGCGGGTAGGGGGCGTAAGCCGATATATGTCGGAGGTACGAAATGAGTGAGCAACTGGACGTGAATGAGATTCTCCGACGGGCGGGATTCGACGCGGAGACGAGTGTTCTGACCCGACGACAAGCGGAAGTGCTCGCGCTCCGCGAGCGCGACACCGCACAGGCGGCCATCGCGGACCGGCTGGGTACCTCGCGGGCGAACGTGTCGAGCATCGAAGCCAGCGCTCGGGAGAACATCAGCAAGGCGCGCGAAACGGTGGCGTTCGCGGAGGCGCTCCGCGCGCCGGTTCGAATCGAAGTCGAATCCGACAGCGACCTCTACGACGTTCCGTCGCGGGTGTACGAAGCGTGCGACGAGGCGGGGGTAAAGGTGAACCACGCGGCTCCCGAACTCATGAAGCGAATCAGCGACGAGGCGGGCGAGGCGGTGAAAGGGCGGACGATTCGAACGGCCCTGCTCATCGGCGTGACGCACGACGGCGAGGTAGCGGTCAGACGGCCGGGTCCCGAGGAGTTTTAGCGGTTCCCACGGATGCGAACGTATGGACCTCGGACTGGAGGGTAATACGGCACTGGTAACGGCGAGTTCGAGCGGCCTCGGCTTGGCGAGCGCGAAGGCGTTGGCGCGGGAAGGAGCCAACGTCGTCATCTGCGCGCGGAGCGAGGACGGACTGGCGAGCGCGGAGGAAGAAATCGCCGACCTCGGCGGCGGCGACGTGCTCGCGGTGCCGACGGACATCACCGACCCGGACGAAATCGAGGCGCTGGTCGAGGCGACCGTCGAGGAGTTCGGCGGACTCGACCACCTCGTCACCTCGGCGGGCGGGCCGCCGAGCGGGCCGTTTCTCGACACCTTAGAGCGCGATTGGTACGCCGCCTACGACCTGCTGGTGATGAGCGTGGTGTGGCTGACGAAACGGGCACATCCGCACCTCGTAGAAAGCGACGCGGGAACGGTCGTGAACATCACCTCGACGAGCGTTCGGGAGGCCATCGACGGACTCGTCCTCTCGAACGCGGTTCGGCGGGGCGTCATCGGGTTGATGCAGACGCAAGCCCGGGAGTTCGCGCCCGACGTCCGCGTCAATGCCGTGCTTCCGGGCGCGCACGAAACGCCGCGGATTCAGGACCTCGTGGAGGCCGCCCTCGAACGCGGCGAGTACGACAGCTACGAGGAAGGGTTGGCGGACTGGGCGAGCGACATCCCGATGGGTCGCGTGGGCGACCCGATGGAACTCGGAGACACCGTGGCGTTCCTCTCCAGCGAGCGGGCGAGTTTCGTGAACGGCGTCGCGCTTCCCATCGACGGCGGACGACTCCGAAGCTAATGACGGCGCAACAGAACACGGTGCTCTCGTGGAGCGGCGGCAAGGACGCCGCCTACGCCCTGTTGGAACTGCCGCACGTCACCGAACTGCTCACGACGGTTTCGGAGAACGGCAGGAGCAGCATGCACGGCGTGCGCCGGGAGTTGTACGACGCGCAAGCCGAGGCGCTCGGGATTCCGATTCGATACGTCGAACTCCCGATGGAGTGTTCGAACGAGGAGTACGCCGCACGGATGGCGAGCGTGGTAGACGAGTACGAAGCGCGCGGAATCGAGCGCATCGCCTTCGCGGACCTCTATCTCGAAGATATCCGCGCGTATCGAAAAGAGCGACTGGCGGAAACGACCATCGAGGGCTGTTGGCCGGTTTGGAATCCCGATACCGACGAGCAGATTCGGTCGTTCCTCGACGCCGGGTTCCGCGCGACGGTCGTTACGGTCGATGGCGGCACGCTCGACGCATCGTTTGCGGGACGGGAGTTGGACGAGGCGTTCCTCGCCGACCTTCCCGAAGAAGTCGACCCCTGCGGCGAAAACGGCGAGTTTCACACGTTCGTTTGGGACGGGCCGACGTTCGACTCGCCGCTCTCGGTCGACGTCGGCGAGACGGTTACCCGAGCGGTGGGTGACGGCGAGTTCCACTACTGCGATTTGTACTAAGACTCGATTTCCTGCGCGATTTCCTTCGCTTCGTCACGGGCTTTCTCGGTGCCCGCTTGCTTTTCGATGAGGACGCTCTGGACTTCCCACTCGTCACTGCCGATTCGTTTGCCGGTTCGAACCTCTGCCCCGTTCGAAATGTCCCGTGCGATGTCGGCGGCCCAATCGGGGGTTCGAATCGTGTCGAAGACGTCCGGGTCGCGGAATCGAACGTGGATGTACTCGTCCGTCGTTTCGACGGACTTGACGCGTAGCGTGTCGGCCATAGCGTGCCGGATTCGGGACGCGAATGCAGAAATCTGACGGCCGATCAAAAACGGTCGTCGTCGCGCAGTTTCGTGACGACTTCGCGCACGCGCTGGGCCTCCGATTTCGGCACGACTAACACGCGGGCGTCGTAGGCCGCGACCACGAGGTCGTCAACGCCGACGAGGCTCACGTGTTTGTCTCCGGCCACGATATTCCCCGTGGCGTCGATGGTCAACGCGTCGCCGAGGACGACGTTCGTGGACGAATCGAACCGGTCGAACGCGTCCCACGAACCGAGGTCGTCCCACTCGAACGCGGCGGGAACGACGAAGGCGTCGTCGGTGCGCTCCATCACGGCGTAATCCACGCTCGTGGGAGATACGGCGTCGAATCCGGGGGCGGGGTCGCCGTCTTCGAGCGCGGAGACGAGGGGTTCGAGGGAGGAGTCGCGGGCGGCCCGGAGGAACGCGTCCGGCGTCCACGCGAACAGACCGGCATTCCAGTAGAAACCCTCATCGACGAAGCGTTCGGCGGTCGATTTGTCGGGTTTCTCTCTGAACTGGGAAACGTCAAAATAGCTTCCGTAATCGTGTCCCGGTTCGATATATCCGTATCCTGTCGCGGGACGAGTTGGTTCGATTCCGACCGTTACGACCCCCTCCGTTTCGACTGCAGTTAACGCGGCACGGCGAGCGGTCGTCTCGAAGTCGCCCGTAATGTAGTGGTCGCTCGGCAAGCAGAGGAGCACGCAGTCGCCGACTTGCTCGCGGATTCGGTGCGTGGCGTAGACGAGCGCCGGACCGGTATCCTTCGGCTCGGGCTCGACGAGCACGCCTGCTTCGGGTGCGTGTTCGCGAACGAGGTCGGCGTGCGTCTCTGCGGTGCAGACGAAGATTTCGTCGGCAAAACCGGCGCGGTTCACGGTTTGGGAGAGCAACGAATCGTCTCCGAGGAGGGACAAGAACTGTTTCGGTCGGTCGCTTCGACTCGCGGGATAGAGTCGGGTACCGGTACCCCCAGCCATAATCAGTGCGACGAGCGGGCGGTCCATATCCTGCGCAGGACCCTCCGGCGTTTAAATTCCTCTCATCGGAACGTCGGGGTCGAGTTCTCGTTCGTAAAAAAGCGTGTTTAGGCCGCGCCGCGGGGTTCCGTTTCCGGGGTCGTCCCCTCGCGGGCTTCGGTTCGGGTGCCCTGCGCCATGAACATCATCGACACGCCGCTGACGAGGAGGTTCACGCCGAAGAGGAGGCCGACCGCCCAGACGGCGGTTGCGGGCCATCCGGCCCAGATCAGCCCCGCAATCACCAGCGCGAGAACGCCGCTCACGACGAGTGCGCCCCAGCCCCGGTTGCCGCGGGCCTGGAACCCCATGACGATTTCGAGGACGCCATCGACGACGAGGAACGCGACCAGCAGGATGGTCAGCGTCGTCAGTCCGATGACCGGGTTCGCCAGGAGCGAAATTCCGGCGATGGCGTAGATGACCGCGAGCAGTCCCTGCACGAAGAACCGCTTCCAGCCACCCGAGAAGGCGCGTGCGATGTGAACCAGCGCCCCGACGACCAGCAACGCTCCGAGTAGAATCGATAGCGAAACACCGGCCGCGAACGGCGCTAAGATGGCGAGTACGCCGATTACGGCGATAATAGCCCCGGCCCCCATCGAAGCACGCCACGATTGTTCGGTGGTCTCCGATACCATTTCCGCACCGCTTTGTACTTCAGTGCTCATTTGAACTTCACCGAATACATATTCGATAGCTAACCATATAAATTGTGTTGGCTATTTGAAGGAAATTCCAAGCGTCAGACCTATTTCGCCTGATTGAAAGAGTTAGAAGCGTTTTACCCACCGAATCCGAATCCGTAGAATATGGCAGAACTTTTAATTATCTGGCAAATATCACATCTTTTCGGGTCCCGATTTCGACTTTTCCCCTGCTATCTGACCGTTTCAACGTAGCCTTTGATTCCGAAATCGAACCGTCCGTTCAACGACCGTCGCATCATCGGTCGTCTCACCACGTCTCGATGGTCCCTTCGCGGATGTCTTCGACACATCCCTCGCACGCGGGATGGTCCGGGTCGAAACACTTCGGCCGTCCCTCCTGGTCTATCGGCGCTGCCCGACGGTCGACGTGCCTTCGGCAGACGATTTTGGCCCGGCCGTGTTCGTCCCGCGGCAAATCGGCGAGGACGGTATCGTGAGCGTTCCGGTACGCATCCTTCGCCTCCTCTATCTGGCGGTTCGCCGATTGACGGGTTTCGGCGTACTTCTTTCCCACCTTCCGGAGTTTGACGCGGAGGAAACGGTCGAGGCGGTCGTCCATACCTCCCTCTTGGTGGTGGGGGAATGAAAGGTTAACCCGATTCGGTGGAGCAAAACAACCGCCGAGAGGAAGACGGTGAGTTCGTGACGGTTGAAATCCCACCAATAGCGCGTCTAGCGACCCGAACGAGCCGTTTTCACTTCCGCTCTGCTCCCACGTAACCTTTTATACTATTGCGAACCAACCACGGCATGTCTCCCATAGAAAACGAAGTGGAGACGGAGCAACCATGACCGATGTGCGACAGCACGCAGAGGAAATACACGAACAGTTCTCCGACCATCTCGACGTGACCGTAGACGACGTAGCCTCGCGTCTCGACAGCCTCGTCAACGAGTACAAAGTGCCGATGGAGGAGGCGCGACGAAGCGTCACCAGCCATTATCTCGACGAAGCCGGATTGGAACGCGACGACATTCGAACCGGCGGGACCAGCGACGTGAACGTCGAGGACATCGAAACCGACGAAGAGTGGGTGAACCTCACCGCGAAGGTCGTCGACCTTTGGGAACCGCGAAGCGACGCCGTGGGCCAGGTCGGCCTCCTCGGCGACGAGACGGGCACCATCAAGTTCACCAAGTGGGCCAAATCCGACCTCCCCGAACTGGAGGAAGGGACGGTCTACTCGCTCGGTAACGTCGTTACGGACGAGTATCAGGGCCGCTATTCGGTGAAACTCAACCGCACGACCACCATCGAGGAACTCGACGCCGACATCGAGGTCGGCGACAACAGCACCGAGATGGAGGGCGCGCTGGTGGACATCCAGTCCGGCAGCGGGCTCATCAAGCGGTGTCCGAAGGAAGACTGCACGCGCGTCCTGCAAAACGGCCGCTGTTCGGAGCACGGCGAGCAGGAAGGCGAATTCGACCTCCGAATCAAGGGCGTCTTGGACGACGGTCTCGACGTACACGAGGTCATCTTCAATCAGGAATCGACCGAGAACCTGACCGGCATCGAACTGGAGGAAGCGAAGCAGATGGCGATGGACGCGCTCGACACGACGGTCGTGGCCGACGAGATGCGCGAGAAGACGCTCGGTCACTACTACCGCGTGACGGGACCGACGATGGGTCGGTACCTGCTCGCGAACGATGTCGAGCTGCTCTCCGGGCCGGTGGATGCCGAAGCGGCGCTTATCAAAGCGAGGTCGATGTAACATGAGCAACGCACCAACACGAGAGGTCGCACGCCGCACCTTCGCGGCGGAGTTCAACGACGCGAGTTACACGTTCAAAGAGTCGGACGACGAGCGCGCACCGGTCTACTTGCTCCTCCCCACGGGCGAGCGAGCGAACCGAGTCTTCGTTGTCGGAACGCTGACCGAGAAGGAAGACGTCGGTGAGGACAGCGAATACTGGCGCGGACGGGTCGTGGACCCGAACGGGGACACGTTCTTCGTCTACGCCGGGCAGTACCAGCCGGACGCCGCGGCCATGCTTCGAGAACTCGAAGCACCGGCCTACGTCGCCATCGCCGGGAAACCCCGGACGTTCGAGATGGACGACGGAACGGTGAACGTCTCGCTTCGACCGGAGTCCATCACGGTGGTGGACGAATCGACGCGGGACCGCTGGGTGGTCGAAACCGCCGAGCGAACTCTCGAACGCATCGAGGCGTTCGACGACGAGACGAACCGCTACGCCGCGATGGCGAAAGAGGAGTACGAGCGACCCATCGACACCTACCGCGACAACGCGATTCGGGCGCTCGAAAGCCTCGCCACCGTCGATGGAGCGGGTGACGACGGCGGCGACGAAGCGGACGAGGGAGCGGCTACCGAGGGCGAAACGACGCCACAGTAGCGAACTCCACGAGCACCCTTTCGACCGCGGATACGATTTCGAAGGGGCCGGGTAGACGACGCGAAGAGCGACGGCTCTCGATTACGGACGAAACGAGCGGAGATAAAACCGACACCACACCGACCCATGCCCGACGAACGAACCTCACCGAGCGGTGATTGGCGGGACGTGTACGCGGAGATGGGGGCGGACACGTCGGCGGAAGGGCCGGTTCACCCGTGCCCGAAATGCGGTGCGGAGTCCGCGTGCGTCTTTCATCGCGTGTTCGAGTGCGAGGAACACGGCGTGTGGGCGCTCGACAGAACTGGGAAGCCGCGAATCGGGACGGCGACGGACTCGAATCGGACGATGGCCGATTAGTCGAGGGATTCGGAGAGCGCGTCTCGAACGCGCTCTTCGAGCAAGCCGGACCACACCAGCGTCTCGGCCGCTGAAATGTCCTCGTGAATGGGGCGGTCCTCAACGAGCGGCGGGACGACTTCGCGGACAGCCTCGTAGGCGGCCGCGGTACCGACACCGTGGGAGAGGTCGTCGGAGACGAACTCCGCGGCTTGCGCGCCGCAGAGGAGTTCGATACCGACGATGGAAAGCGCGTTCGCCACGGCACGGCGGGCGTTGTACGCGCTCTGGGCACTCATACTCACGTGGTCCTCCTGATTCCCGCTGACTGGCGTGTTGTCCATCGAGGCGCGCCCGATGGAGCGATTTTCGTTCAACAGCGCGGCGGCGGTGTACTGGGCGATCATGTAGCCCGAGCGCAGCCCGCTGTGTTCGGTGAGGAACGGCGGCAGGTGTGGTTCCTGCGTGTTCGGGTTGAGCATGCGGTCCACCCGGCGTTCCGAGATGGCCGCGAGTTCCGTGACAGCGTTCGTCAGGTAGTCGAGCGGGAGCGCGAGCGGGTCGCCGTGGAAGTTGCCGCCGGAGAGGACAGCCGCGTCGCCCGCACCGCTGGCCCGACTGTTTACCGTATCTGCGGGGAAGATGAGCGGATTGTCGGTCGCGCTGTTGAGTTCGATTTCGACGACGCCGCGGAGGTGGGCAACGGCGTCCCGGACCGCACCGTGGACTTGCGGCAGGCAACGAAGCGAGTAGGCGTCCTGCACGCGGTCGCAGTTGCGATGGGACTCGACGATTTCGGAGTCGGCGGTGAGGCGCTTTACGTTCCGCGCGCTCTTCGCGTGGCCGTCGTGAGGACGGACGTCGGCGATTACGGGGTCGGCGGAGGCGGTGGTTCCCATCGTCACCTCGGTCGTGAGCGCCCCGGCGACGTCGGCCGCTCGAATCGCTCGTTCGGCGTCGCGCACGGCGAGGGCGGCGAGACCGACAGAGAGCTGCGTGCCGTTGATGAGCGCCAACCCCTCCTTGGCCGCGAGCGTCACCGGTTCGAGTCCGGCGGTTTCGAGCGCGTCGGCACCGTCGAGTCGTTCGCCGTCCACCGTTGCGGTTCCCTCGCCCATGATGACCAGCGCGAGGTGCGCGAGCGGCGCGAGGTCGCCGCTCGCGCCGAGGCTGCCGCGCGATTTGACGACCGGATGGACGCCCTCGTTCAGCATCGTGACGAGTTGGTCCACGACGAGTTCGCGGATGCCGGAGTAGCCCTTGACGAGCGCGTTGACCCGGCCGAGCATCATGGCCCGGACCTCCTCGCGGCGCAGTTCCCTGCCCGCACCCGCGGCGTGGCTCCTGATGAGGTTGGTCTGGAGCGTCTCGATGTCCTCGCGCGGGATTCGTTCGTCCACGAGTTCGCCGAAGCCGGTGTTGACGCCGTAGACGGCCTCGCCGCTCTCGACGACCTGTTCGACGCGTTTCCGTGCGGTTCTGACCCGTTCGCGGACGTCCTCGGGGACGAAGACGGTCGCGTCGTCGCGCGCGACGCGTTCGACGTCCTCGGGCGTTAGCGATTCGCCGTCGATTTCGATTTCACTCATGATGGACCACCTCGCCGTTCTTCAGCACCGTCTCGACCGTGTTCACGCCGAAGTTGTACGGGACGTGAACGTAGCTCGGTGCGTCGATGACCGCGATGTCGGCCGGGGTACCCGGTTGAAGCGTCCCGGTTCCGTCTCCGATATCGAGCGCCATCGCGGCGTGTTTCGTCCCGGCGACCAGCGCCTCGGCGGGCGTCATGCCCATCTCCACGCAGGCGAGCGACGAGGCGAAGCCCATGCTCTGGGAGTGGCAGTTCGGGTTGAAGTCCGTCGCTATCGCCACCGGTGCGCCCGCATCGAGGAACGCGCGGGCGTCGGCGAACTCCGCGCCGAGGCCGAAGGCGGTTCCCGGCAGGAGGACGGGGACGACACCGGCGTCGGTCAGGGCGGCGATGTCGTCATCCGTCGCGTAGAGAAGGTGGTCCGCGCTCGTCGCCCCGAGATTCGCGGCGAGTTGCGAACCGCCGATGTGCGCGAGTTCCTCGGCGTGGACCTTCGGGGTCAATCCCTGCTCCTCGCCGGTTTTCAGGACGCGGCGGGACTGCGGGACTGTGAAGACGCCTTCCTCGCAAAACACGTCGCAGAACTCCGCGACGCCCTGTTCCACGACGGCCGGAATCTGTTTCTCGACGACTTCATCCACGTAGTCGTCCGCGTCCCGGCCTTCCGGAATCGCGTGGGCCCCCATGAAGGTCGGGACGACATCGACCGCGTGGTGGTCGTCGGCCCGAGCGATGACGTCGAGCATTCTGAGTTCGGTTTCGGTGTCCAGCCCGTAGCCGGATTTCACCTCGACCGTCGTCGTCCCGTGGGCGAGCATCGTATCGAGGTGCGAGAGCAGGTTCGAGAGGAGTTCCTCGTCGCTCGCCTTCCGCACCGCGCGGACGGTTCGGAGGATACCGCCGCCGTCGGAGAGGATTTCCCCATACGTCTTCCCCTGCAGTTTCGCCTCGAACTCGTCCGAGCGGTCCCCGGCGAACAGCGCGTGGGTGTGCGGGTCAACGAACCCCGGAATCACCGCTTTGCCGCTCGCATCGACGACGTGGGTCGCGTTCTCCGGCGGGAACTCGCGGGTGACGGGACCCGTCGCGCCGATACGCGCGACATCGCCGTCAACCACCGCGATTGCGGCGTCCTCGTAGATTCCGAGGGACCCGTCGTCTTCGACCGTGACGACCTGTTTCGCGTCGTGGACGAGGGCGGTGAGGTCGTTTTCGTTCGGTTCCGAGTCGGTCATTGGCCACCTCCGACGGCGGAGAGGAAGTGGGCAATCGCCCGCGCACCGGCGTTCACCGTTCGGTCGTCGCGGTCGAGCGACGGGGCGCATTCCACGACTTCGAAACCAGCAACGCGGTCGTCGCTGGCGGCGAGCCGGAGCATGCGGAACAGTTCGCGGGGGGAGATGCCGCCCGGCGTCGGCGCGCTGACGCCGGGTGCGAACGCGGCGTCGAGCACGTCCAAATCGACGCTCACGTATATCGCGTCAACGTCGTCCAGCGACTCCAGCGCGGTGTCGATGGCGGAGACGGCATCGTCGCCGACCTCTTCGGCCGTGACGACTTCGCCGCCCGATTCGCGGACGGTATCGGCGTACCTCGAACTCGTCTCGAAGTGGCGCGCGCCGACGCAGGCGTAGGCGTCGAGGCCCGCGTCGAACAGCTGACGGTACGGCGTGCCGCTGGTCGGGTCGTCGCGCACTTCGCGCACGTCGAGATGCGCGTCGAAGTTGACAACGCCGAGCGAACCATCTTCGAGGAGCGGTGCGGCGTTCGGATAGGTGAAGGAGTTGTCGCCGCCGAGGAAGACGGGGAGCGCGTCGGCGTCGTGGAGTCGGTTCGTGAGGATGCGGGCCTCCTGCTGGAGCAGTCGAGTCGTGACCTCGTTCGGTTCGTCCGAGTCGAGCATGAGCATCAGGTCGCCAGCGTCGCCGACGTTGCCGACCGGTCCGGCGTCGAAGTGGTGGGTTTTCACACCGGCGAGGCTCTCGCGGAGCGCCGCCGGGCCGTCCGCCGCGCCTTTTCGGCCGATGACGGCGTGGTCGAACGGTTCGCCGAGGAGTACCGCGTCGAACTCGGAAAGGCGGTCG
This sequence comes from Haladaptatus paucihalophilus DX253, assembly GCF_000376445.1. Taxonomy (NCBI): domain Archaea; kingdom Methanobacteriati; phylum Methanobacteriota; class Halobacteria; order Halobacteriales; family Haladaptataceae; genus Haladaptatus; species Haladaptatus paucihalophilus. Next base: position 1,862,376 of record NZ_AQXI01000001.1, read on the forward strand.
TCGTCCAGTTCCGAGATGGGTTCTACGACATCGCCGAACTGTTCGTCGTTCGGATCGGACGACGTGCCGCGCCATTCGGACGGTGGGTTCAGTCCGGTCATGGTCGGTCACGCATCGGAACCGCGACGTTCGATTTCTCGGCCTGTTCTATCGCCTCGTCGTAGCCCGCGTCGGCGTGGCGAATCACGCCCATTCCCGGGTCGGTGGTGAACACACGGCGGGCCTTCTCGGCGGCCAACTCGGAGCCGTCGAGGACGACGTGGTTGTTCGCGTGAAGCGCGTTGCCGATGCCGACGCCGCCGCCGTCGTGGACGGACACGATGTCCGCGCCCGCCGCGCAGTTGAGCAGGGCGTTGAGAATCGGCCAGTCGGCGATGGCGTCCGAGTCGTCGCGCATGGCTTCCGTCTCGCGGTTGGGGCTGGCGACGGACCCGGCGTCGAGGTGGTCGCGGGTGACGACGATGGGGGCCTCGATTTCACCGTCCGCGACGAGTTCGTTGATTCGGAGGGCGAAGCGAGCGCGTTCGGTGAGGCCGTCGTCATCCGTAGCGTAGCCGAGCCAACAGACCCGCGAGGGAAGTCCCTGAAACTCGACCTGCTCCTGTGCGAGGTCTATCCAGCGGTGGAGTTGCTCCTTCTCGGGAAACAGGTCCACGACGGCCTCGTCGGTGCGGTGGATGTCCTCGGGGTTGCCGGAGAGCGCGGCCCAGCGGAAAGGACCCTTGCCCTGACAGAACAGCGGGCGGATGTAGGCGGGGACGAATCCGGGGAAATCGAACGCGTGTTGCATGTCGCGGTGTTCTTTCACCTGTCCGCGGATGTTGTTGCCGTACTCGAAGGCGATAGCACCCGCGTCCTGAATGTCGAGGATGCCTCGGACGTGGCGAGCCATCGTGTCCAGACTCTCCTCGACGTACGTTTCGGGGTCCTCCTCGCGGAGGTGGTCGGCTTCTTCGACGGAATAGCCCGACGGATAGTAGCCCTCCAGTTCGTCGTGGGCGCTCGTCTGGTCGGTGATGACGTCCGGGACGAATCCCCTGTCGAGCATCCCCTCCAGCATGTCGGCGGCGTTGATGTGGACGCCGACGGAGTACGGTTCGCCGTTCTCGGCGGCTTCCGTCGCCTTCTCGATGGCGTCGTCCAAGTCGTCGGTCTTTTCCATGCAGTAGCCGGTTTCGATGCGGCGGTCGATTCGGCCCTCGTCCACCTCGGCCGCGATGCAGACTCCGTGGTTCATCGTGACGGCGAGCGGTTGGGCACCGCCCATCCCGCCGAGACCGCCCGTGACGACGATTTTACCGGAGAGGTCGCCGTCGTAGTGCTCGTCGGCGAGCGCGGCCAGCGTCTCGTAGGTCCCCTGGATGATTCCCTGCGTACCGATGTAGGCCCACGACCCCGCCGTCATCTGGCCGTACATGATGAGACCCTTCGCTTCGAGTTCGTGGAAGTGCTCCCAGTCGTCCCACTTGCCGACGAGGTTGGAGTTGGCGATGAGGACGCGGGGCGCGCGTTCGTGCGTCGTGAATCGCCCGACGGGTTTGCCGGACTGGACGAGCAGCGTCTCGTCGTCGTCCAGTTCGCGCAGTTCGGCCATGATGGCGTCGTAGGCGTCCCACGAGCGGGCCGCCCGCCCCGTCCCGCCGTAGACGACGAGTTCCTCGGGGTTCTCGCCGACGTCCGGGTCGAGGTTGTTGTTCAGCATGCGGAGGGCCGCCTCCTGCCGCCAGCCCTTGCACTCGATGTCCGTCCCGGTGGGCGCACCCTGATAGTCGCGCCACTGGGCGCTCGGGTCGCCGATGTCGTGATCGGGGTCCGATGAGTCGTTCATGCGGTTTCTAGCTTGTAGTATGAACGCGAGGCGCAAATACCCACGACCCTCCTCTCGGAGGGTTCTTTAAATATTTCCGGCGAGAATTCCCGGTGATGCACGAGGTCGTGATGCGAATCGAACAGCCGAGCGTTCCGGCGGAAGCGACGGCGGGAACCGAAACGGCGGTCGAGTTGTGGTGTAACGACCACTGTGACCTGTTGCACCTCAGCGGCCCGGACGGGGAAGCCGTCCTCGAACGCATCGAACGGCTCGTCGGCGTGCAGGAACTACTGGTCGAGGGCGACGAACGGGTGGCGATGACCGAAGCGTGTCTGAAAGAGCACGAATCCGACACCGTGGAGTCGTTTCTCGCCCGCCACAACTGCCTGCTCGTCCCGCCGTTGCGGTACGTCGCCGGTGAGAAGTGGTGTCGGATACTGGCGCTCGATTCGGCGAACCTGACAGCGCTGTACCGCGACCTCGTAACGACGTTTCCGGTGACGATAGAATCGAAGCGCGAAATCAGGGCTGTTTCGGGTGACAGACCGCTTCTCACGCCGGAAACCGCGTTACCCGACCTTTCGTCGCGTCAGCAGGAAGCGTTGGTGTTGGCGGTCGAGATGGGGTACTATCGGATTCCGCGCGAGACCACGACGAGCGAAATCGCGGCGGAGATGGGCGTCGAGCGGCGGACACTGGAGGAGCACCTGCGACGGGCGGAGAACAAGATAGTCGGCGGAATGGTGTCGTTCTACGGCGGCCGTGGCAACGTCTGACGAAACCTTAAGTAGCGCCACGGTGCTAATATACGCTAGGATGGGCAACAAAAACAAGACGATTTCCTTCCGGGTGAACGAGGACGCGTTCGAAACCCTGCGGGAGATCGCCGAAAAGCGCGACATTTCGCTGTCGGCAGTGTTCCGTGACTACGTGGATCTGCTGGTCGCCCATGACGGGAAAGTCAAAGTCGTTCCGGAAAATCAGATCGGGGAGGAAAGCGACGAGAGTTCGTTCCCGCCGAAAGTCGAGGTCCCGAAGAGCTTCGTCCGCGAACACGAGCGCCTCGAACTGGAAGCCGAACACCTCCGCGAACAGCTACAGGAACACAAGGAGTACGTCCGCCACCTCCAGACGAAGGTCGGCGACGAGGAAGACGAGGAAGTCATCCAACTGGAGGAGTTGGACGACGAACTGGAGAGCGACGAACCGTTCCGATTGGGGTAGTTGGGTTCCGAACTCAGCCCGACAGCGAGTGTTTCTTCTGCCGCGACCGTGATTCCATCGAGTCGTCGCCCTCGACGCGGGCGAGTTCCTCGACGGCTTCGAGCGTCCGAACCGAGTCGTCCAAAAAGGAGAGGATGTCGCCCGGATAGGCGTACACCAGATAGTCGTCGGTCATCACGTCCACGATGGCGTCGGGGCCGAGGCCGCCCTCCCGGAGTTCGAGGAGGTAACGCATGAACTTCCGCTCCGGGCAGCCACAGTAGGGGTTGCTCTGGCAGTCACAATCCAGAAAGTCCTCGGCGAAGTCGAGCACGCGGTCCCGCGTCGCCTCGTCGAGTTTCTGGAGACCGTCACCCTGAAACAGGATGTCGAGGGTCGCGCCCTTGAACGCCCCTTTCGGGATGTTCGTCTCCAGTTGCGAGGAAATCTGCCGATGGTTTTTGACGTAGATTTTGTCCGTGATAGCCACGCTTGTTGGATTTCTATTCGGTGAGTTCGGATAAGGGTGTCGTCAACGAAGGGGAAACGCGGACGATACCGTATCGGCAGTACGTGTGGAAACAGTGAAAACGGCGATAACAGCGGCGAATACGACGACAACAGCGACGACCGCGGTGACAGCAGTGACGACCACGACGACAACAGCGACGACCGCGGTGACAACAGCGATGGACACGACGACAGTTGCTAGGGAAAATGACCGTACCGCATTCGGGCGGTTCGCGCGGATTGCGCGAACCGCCCTCGGGGTCCCCATTCCTCCCCGGGCATACGGACAGGTCGCGCCATCCGCGCGACCTGTCCGAATCGCGCGTCCTGAAAGCGGGTGAGAAAATGCGAGAAACGGGAGAAAATCAGCTTCGGCTTTCGGCTGCTTCGGTTCAGTGTTCGCGCGTGACGACGAACTCGGCGAAGTCGCGCAAGTAGTCCAGCGCGGCGGAATCGGGTGCGTCAACTCTATCGAGGGCGGCCAGCGCCGCGTCGGACTGTTTGTGCGCGAGTTCGTTGGCCTCCTCCGCGCTGAGGTCGGTCACTTGGACGATGGAGGGGCGGCCGATTTCTTCGTCTTGACCTGTGGGTTTGCCGAGGTCGTCTGGGTCCGCCGTGGCGTCGAGCACGTCGTCCCGGATCTGGAAGGCGATGCCGACGCGCTCGGCGTACTCGCCGAAGGCGTCGATAGTTTCCGGGTCGGCGTCGGCCGCGATGGCACCGAGTTCGGCGGCGGCACGAAACAGCGCGCCCGTCTTCCGGCGGGCGAGTTCCATGTACTCGGACTGGTTCGACGGCGTGGCGACGAGTTCAGACGCCTCGCCCATCCCGAGTTCAATCATCGACTCCGCGACGACTTCCATCGCGCGGGGGTCCGAGGAAAACAGTTCGAACGCCTCGCCGAGCATCCCGTCGCTGGCGATGATGGCCCGGCCGTAACCGTACTCAGCCCACGCGCTCTCCGTCCCGCGCCGCACGTCCGACCGGTCGATGATGTCGTCCACGACGAGCGACGCGTCGTGAACCAATTCGATACCGACGCCGAAATCGACGGCGTTCTCGGCATCGCCACCCGCGGCCTCACAGGCCAGCATGGCGACGGTCGGCCGAACCCGTTTGCCACCCGAGAGTGCCGTGTGGGCCAACTGCTCCGACAGTTCGCGTGGTTCGACCCGCTCGACGACCTCCTCCAACCGGTCTTCGACGAGCGTCCTGCGGGCCATCAGGTACTCCATTCGTCTGTGCTTCAGGACGGCGGACGCAAATACGTGACGGGTTCAGTCCGCTGTCATCACCGCCCGAACCGACAGAAACGTCGGTTCGCGTGAGACGCGTTCGAACGCTCTCGCTCGTCGGTCATACACCGGACTCCGAAGCGGAAAAGAAAACGGTCGTTATTCGAACTGCTCGATGAGTTCCGGCACCACGTCGAACAGGTCGCCCACGATACCATAGTCGGCGATGTCGAAGATGGGCGCGTTCGGGTCGTTGTTGATGGCGATGATGGTGTCCGACCCCTTCATCCCGGCGACGTGCTGAACCGCACCGGAGATACCGATAGCGAGGTACACCGTCGGTGTCACCTGCGAACCGGACTGGCCGACCTGTCGGTTCTTCGGGAGCCAGCCGTTGTCCACGATGGGACGCGACGACGAGAGCGTCGCGCCGGTCGCTTCCACGAGGTCCTCGATGAGCGGGAGGTTGTCCTCCTCCTCGATACCGCGACCGATGCTGACGAGGAACTCGGCCTCGCTGATGTCCACGTCGCCAGCGCCGACTTCCTCGAAACCGGTGACCGTCGAGCGAATGGCATCCTCGTCGGGGTCGAAGTCGAACGCGGACACGTCGGCTTCACCGACGCCCTCCGCTTCCGGCCACTCCGCGCCACGGGTCGTGAGGGCGAACTGGTCCCCTTCGACTTCGACCGTGGTCTCGACTTTCGACCCGTACATCTCGCGCGTCGCCGTGAGCCCGCCATCGTACTCGAAGCCGATGACGTCGGTTACGAGCGGCAGGTCGAGGCTGTTGGCGACCGCGGGCGCGTAGTCGAGTCCGTTCACGCTGTTGGGCATGAGGACGAACGTCGGTTCGAGGTCGGCGAACAGCGCCTCGATGGCCTGCGCGTACACGTCGTGGTTGAACTCCTCGCCGTATTCGACGGTGTGAATCGTGTCCACACCGTCGCGGTTCAGCGTGTCGGCGTAAGAATCGACGTCGCCGCTGATGACGGCGAGGTGCAGGTCGCCGCCCGCGTCGTCGGCGAGTTCGCGCCCGGCGGAGATGACTTCGAAGCTCTCGTCGCGGAGTTCGCCGCGGCGGTGTTCCGTGACCGCGAGGACGTCGCTCATTGGACGACCCCCTTCTCGCGGAGAACGTCAGCAAGTTTCCCGGCCGTCTCCCCGGCGTCACCTTCGAATATTTCCGCGTCGCTCTCGCTCTCGGGTTCGTACATGTCCGTCAGTTTCAGGTCGCTCTCAACGGCGTCGGCGTCGAGGCCGAGGTCGTCGAGCGTCTTGGGCGCGATTTCCTTCGACTGTGCCTGTCGGATGCCGCGCAGACTGGCGTATCGCGGTTCGTTGATACCCGTCTGGATGGTCAGCACGGCGGGGAGTTCGATGTCCGTCAACTCCTCGACGCCACCCTCGAGTTCGCGGTGGACGTGCGCGACGCCTTCATCGGCGTCCATGTCGAGCGCGTTGACGACCGCACCCCACTCGAAGTCGATCTCGTCCGCGAGTGCAACACCGGTCGCACCGAACGCGTCATCTCCGGCTTGCACACCGGTCAGCACGAGGTCCGGGTCCTCCTCCGCGACGACGGCGGAGAGGATTTTGGTTTTCGTCTCCACGTCGAGCAGGTCGGGGTCTTCGAGCGCCTCGTCCCACACGCGAATCGAGCGGTCAGCGCCCTTGGCGAGCGCCATCCGAATCGTCTCCTCGGCGCGTTCCGGGCCGATGGTGACGGTCACCACTTCGTCGGCGACGCCCGCTTCGTTCATCTGGACGCCTTCCTCGACGGCGTAGTCGTCCCACTCGTTCAGGTCATATTCGAGGTAGCGGTCGTCTACCTCGGTCCCGTCCACTTCGAAGTCATCCGCGAGTTCGGCGACTTCTTTTACCGTTACAAGGACCTTCATAATCAATTCCTTTCCGGGTAGCGGGTAAACGTTTTCGAAACGCTCGACAATGCACGTGCCGTACTAATCGAGAATCTTACCAATTCCGGCGTTCGAGCGCTTACTCGTCGTCGAAGTCGGTCACGTCCTCGCCGGGAAGCGTGATGAGGTTCTCCCGACCGATACGGAGTTTGTCGATTCGGTCGGAATCGCTCATCGCCGAGAGGAGTTGGGACACCTTCGCGTTCGACCAGTTCGTCTCCTTGACGATGGTCGCCTGTTTCATCCGACCGCCGTTCCGTTTCAGTAGATGCTCGACGCGCTCCTCGTCGGAGAGGAGTTCGAGGTTCGGTTCGTCGTCTTCCGGTTCGGGGTCGGTGTCAGGTGTCGTCGATGGGATGGGTTCCTCGTCCGTGTGTTCGGAATCGGTTCCCGGTCCGTCCCTATCTCGTTGGGTGAACGCGTAGACGCCAGCACCGACGATTCCCACGAGGATCACGAATCCGGCGATATACGCCAATAGTGGAGTCGATTGCTCGACCGGGCGGGAATCTTCGGCGTACGTCACTCGAATAAAGCGACCACCGCCGGTCGGGGAACGAATCGTCATCGGGCCACTGAGGGTAATCGTCCCGTTGTTGTGACCGAAATTCGAGTTTTGAATCTCGTACTCGTCGGGGGAGTGAATGAAGAGATTTTGGTTCGCGGACAGCGAACGGAACCACGTGGACTCCCCGTCGTCGAGCAAGAACGCGTCCCCAAGATAGATTTTATCGCCGTTCACACGGGTGAAATTCGTCCAGATGAACGAGAGAGTCAGCATACCGGTTTCGTTGCTCACGGTGTAATCGCGGTTGACGCTCCGTATTTTCATCTCGCGACCGGTTTCGGCCTGCTCGCGTTTTGCGATTTCTCGGAACGTTTCCGCCGAAAAGCCGACACTGCTGTCGCCTTGCTTGAAATCACGCCCCAAGCGCTTGAACGCCTCCGTTTCGTTTTCGTCGTGAAGCGAGAAATCCATCGAAACGTTCCAGTGAGCGTCGCCATTGGCCCGTGGCGTAATCTGTATCGTCGTCCCGTTCGTCGGCGTTTCGTTGACCGCACTGCGGTCTCCCACTACGAAATCGGTAGCAGCCGGATGAGTCTGCACATCACCCGCCGCAAGGGCGGTTCCCGAGGCTAAAAGGGAAAGGAGGACCACGAGGAGGGCGAAATGTGACCGCATATCCCACTGTGGTTAAGCAGACAAGAAAATACTTTCCATCTATGCGATAAAAGGTCAGGGGACGATTTAAAAGGTCTCGCGCGATTTCGTCCGGTCATCGAATAACGCGGAATCCCGTACGTATTTTAATGAGTAGTTACGTAATCAACGATATGAGCCGGGTGTCCTCTATCCTGCTAGTAGCCCTCCTCCTCTTCTGTTCGCCTGCCGCTGCGTTCGGAGTCGGCTCGCAACCCGCATCTTCGACGCAGCCGAGTGCGAACAATCCCGCGAAACCGCCGGGGTTCAACGAGACATCCTCCCACCTGAGCCTCGGAACGCCGGAACGGAGCGAGACGTACACCTCATCACTGAGCCTCAGCACCACGCTCGAAATGGACAGGAACAAGGTTCAGTCGCAGCAGAAGATGTACACGCTCGACGAGAAACTATCGAATGCGGACGACGATGAGGAGAGATATCAGCTCCTTACTCGGTTTAGAACCGATCTCGAATTGGAACTATCGTCGCTAAAAAACAAAGAACGGAGCGCGAGCAAGCAGTTCAACAATCAGGAGATTGGAGTACGCGAATATGTTGAACGGCTTGCCATGCTCGATAGCAGGGCGGACGATGTAAACCGCGCGATCGATCACATGAAAACGAAGGGGAAAAGCGTCATCCAATTCGCGCCACACGAGTACGAACTTCGAGCGGATTTGATACCCCTCCGTGGAGAGGTTCGCAACAACGTGGTCGAGAGCGTTCGCAGTGGAACCGGTTCGAAGTACGTCTACGTAGCGACGACGAGCGATGGAACCGTGTTGTCGACCGTACTCGGCAACAAATACGTTCGAGAAGCGTATCGATCCGATTACCGAAACAGCAGTTTGGATAGTTACCTCACGGGGCGGGAGAAGACCAATATCACAGTGAACAGCTATCCGTGGGTAAAAGAGAAGAATCCCGGAACGTCTTCGAACATACAGTACAAGAAAGGCGTGTCGGAAACCAAGATGGTCTATCCACAGGGCGTCATCACGGCGTATCTCGACAGCGGGACGGAGAAAATCTATCGAGAGATACAGTACAAGCTCCTCACCGGAGACAACCACACACCCTACGGCACGGCCATACGGAACAACAGCACCGATCTCCACCTCGCCGTCAATCGAACGTATCCGGGCGGACCACTGCGGATAAACCTGACCGACGCGAACGGTGACCCGGTTCAGTCCACTATCGAAATCGGGGAAAACGAGGTCGGAGAGACCGATTCAGACGGAATTCTGTTAACGGTTTCCCCGCGGCGGACGTTCACCGTCTCGGCGAGACACGGCTCCGAGAGGGTAAACGTAACAGTAACCCCGTACGGTGTTACCCGAACGAACGCGACGAACGGGCCGCCGCAAGACATCGCCGGGTAGGGCCAAGGTTGAAATACCAACACCGAACCACTCCTCGGCGTGTCGAATCGCGCGCTCTCACCCGTCGTCGCAACCGTCCTCCTTCTCGTCGTTACGCTCGTTGTAGCAGGAACAATCGGAGCTGTTGCGGTACATTCACTGTCGCTGGAGGCACCGGAGCACGCCGCCATCGGAGTGTCCGCCAGTGCGACGACGAATCGAGTGACGTTCACGCATCGCGCGGGAGAATCACTCGACGTCGATGAACTCGATATCGAGATTAGCGTGAACGGCGAGCCATTGAAGGAGCAGCCACCGGTCCCGTTTTTTTCGGCGGACGGATTTCGGGCGGGGCCGACGGGACCGTTCAACAGCGCGGCGGATTCGACGTGGAGCGCCGGGGAGGTCGCAAGTCTCGAACTGGCTGGAACGAACGCGCCGCTGCTCGAATCGGGGGACGAGATAGACGTTCGAATCGTGGAGAACGAGACGCTGATCGCCGAAATCGAAACGACCGTGCGGTGACATCGGGGTTCCCCGTTTTCGTACCGTCGTGCCTATTATTTCCGCGCCGTTCTCGGGGTTTTATTTCTCTGGCACGCGCGCGACGGTCGTGATGGCGATATCGGGGTCGTACGTCGGTCCCATCTCCCGGTGGCGGATGTCCTCGTATCCCGCCTCTCGGAACATCCGGTCCGCCTCCTCGCGGTCGTAAAAGAGCATGATGGTGTCCGCGACTTTCTGCATGATGCTCGTTCCGGGGTAGTTCGGACCGACGACCAAGACCTCCCCACCGGGTTTCGTGACGCGACGGATGTCTCGGAGAGTTTCGACGGGTTCGGGCCAGTACTCGATGGACCCGGACGACCAGACGATATCGAAGGAGTCGTCTGTGAACGGCAACCGTTCGGCGTCGCCGCGATAGAAGCTCACGGGGTCGTATTTGCCGAGTTTTTCCCACGCCTTTTCGAGTTGATGGACGCTCTGGTCGAGACCGTGCACGTTCTCGGTGTGTTGGAGCAGTCCTTCGGTTCCGAACCCGGTGCCACAGCCGACATCGAGCACCGTATCATCCTCGTCGATGTCGAGCATCGACAGGGCCTCGTCACGCATCTCCTCGTCCCAGATGAACGGATTCACTTGGTCGTACACCTTCGAGAGGTACTTGTAGAAGATTCGTGCTCGACGTTTGTCTTCGAGGATACCCATTATCCGGCGGTTGGGACCGAGCGATGATGAATCCCCACCATTTTCGCCCGTGGAGGGGTCGAGATGGTTCCGCAAGTAGTTTATAGCCACTCGCGCAACCTTCCGCGTGATTACAGTATATGCCGAGGCCAGAGGTTCTCGAACGAATAAAGGAGGCCGAAACGGAGGCTGACGACATCGTTGCGGACGCTAAGGAAGCCCGCGAAGAGCGGATTTCCGAGGCGCGCACGAAAGCGGAGGAGATCCGCTCGGAAGCCCACGAAGAGGCCGAAGAACTGGAGCAGAGAAAACTCGAAAACGCACGGGACGACATCGAATCCAAGCGCAAAAAGCTCCTCGCGGAGGGCGAGGAGGAGCGCGAAACACTCGAAACGCGCGCCGAGGAAAACGTCGATGACGCGATAGAGTTCGTCCTCGACAGGTTCAGGGAGGCGGTGCATGCTCAGACCTGAACAGATGAGCAAAATCTCGGTGACCGGCTCGCGCACCGTCATGTCCGACGTCATCGAGACCATCCACGAGTTGAACCTCGTCCACCTGTCGAACTACGACGGGTCGTGGGACGGGTTCGACCCCGGGAACCCGGTCAGCGGTGCGGACGAAGCATCCGATAAACTCGTCACCGTCCGTTCCATCGAGAGCATTCTCGGTGTGGACGCGGAGGACGCCGGACCGCAGCGAATCGTCACCGGCGAAGCGCTGGAAGACGAACTGGAGGACATCCGAGCGCAGGTAAACGAACTCGACGACCGCCGAAACGAACTCGGCGAGAAGCTTCGAAGCGTCGAGGACCGAATCGACTCGATGGAGCCGTTCGCCACGCTCGGTATCGACCTCGACCTGCTATCCGGCTACGACCATCTACAGGTCGCGGTCGGCGAAGGAAACGCGGACGAAATCGAGCGCGCGCTCGCGGATTCCGGGGCCGTTCAGGAGTACGAACTGTTCACGCAAGGGCAAACGGTCGCCGTCTTCGTGTATCCGACGGGTGAAGCGGACGACGACGCGCTCGACGATGCGCTCGTCGGCGCCGATTTCGCGTCGCTCGAAATCCCCGACGCGTCCGGCAGCCCCGAGGAGTACGTCGCGGAGCTCAAACACGACAAGCAGAAGCTCGAATCGAAGCTCAACGGCGTCGAAAACGAGCTGAACGACGTGAAGCTCGACGCCGCGGGATTCCTCCTCGCGGCCGAGGAGAAACTCGCCATCGAGGTCCAGAAGGCGGAAGCGCCGCTCCAGTTTGCGACGACGGAGAACGCCTTCGTCGCGGAAGGCTGGATTCCGACGGAAAAGTACGCGGAACTGAAGAGCAACCTCGACAGCGCCGTCGGCGAGCACGTCGAAGTGGACGAGCTCGAACGGGCGTCCTACGAGGAAAAGGGCGGCCACCACGCGCCGCTCGAAAAGGCTGAAGAGACGGGCATCGCCACGGACGGCGGCCACGTCACGGAGGGAGAAAACCCGCCGGTCGTCCAGAAGAACCCCGGCGCGGTCAAACCGTTCGAAGTGCTGGTCCAGACCATCAACCGGCCGAAGTACTTCGAGTTCGACCCGACGGTCATCCTGTTCCTCACGTTCCCGCTGTTCTTCGGGTTCATGATCGGGGACTTCGGTTACGGGACGCTATACACGCTCATCGGGTACTTCATCTACACCAAGTTCGACAACGAGGCCGTCAAGAGCCTCGGCGGAATCGCCATCTGGGCGGGCGCGTTCACGATGCTGTTTGGTGTTCTGTACGGTGAAGTCTTCGGGTTACACATCCTCGGAGAGACCATCTACAGCAACGGGCCGCCGCTCCACAAGGGGCTCCAGCCCGTCGAAGGCGAGTTCGCCGTTGGTTGGCTCGTGCTGAGCCTGCTGGCCGGTATCGCCCACCTCACCATCGGATGGGGCTTCGACTTCGTTGAGAACTTGGAACACAGCTTCACGGACGCCGTGACCGAGAGCGGGTCGTGGATCATGATGATGTTCGGCCTCTGGGCGTGGATTTTCTCGGGTGCAGGTGGAAGCGCTCCCGGCCTTCTCTACGGCGCCGAGAGCGTCTTCAACGGGAACCCATTCCCGTTCGGGTTCACCGGTTTCCCAGCATTCAACTTGTTCACGATACCAGTACTCGGATTCCCCTTCTCACTGTGGCTGGGGATATTCTTCCTCGGACTCGTCCTGCTCGTCGTGGGCGAACCCATCGAGGCGGTCGAGTTCCTCAACGTGCTCGTGAACGTCCTCTCGTACACCCGTCTTGCGGCAGTGCTGCTCGCGAAGGCCGCGATGGCGTTCGTGGTTAACATGCTGTTCTTCGGCGTGTACGTGACGGAAGAGCATCACGGCGGAGAGACGCTAGAAGCGTGGCACTTCGGGCTCGGTCACATGCCGCATCTCGGTGACATGGCTCACGGCCACGAAGTCACAGCCATCATGTTCCCCGGACTCGTTCACTCCGGCGTCGCGGGAATCATCGGTGGACTGGTCGTTCTGCTCCTTGGACACCTTCTAGTGCTGGCACTCGGTATTACGAGCGCCGGACTGCAGGCGGTGCGTCTCGAGTACGTGGAGTTCTTCGGCAAGTTCTACGAGGGCGGCGGCGAAAAGTACGAACCGTTCGGCTACGACCGATCGTACACGACGCAGGACTAACGGTTTCCGTCCGTCGTTTTTCTTCTTTCACGACCAGACTGGCCTCTTTTCGCCCTGGACACTGGCATATGGTACCATGATTTAGCGGGTACAGCCCTCGATACAAGCGAATCGGGCAAAACGCTTTGGGAAGTTTTAAGAATCCAGTGACTCGAACTACGACTTGTTCGGCTATAGAGAGCCTACAAGAGGATCAAATCAATGTTCGAAGCTATATTCGCATTCGTCAGCACAGTTGCACCGCTCCTGCAGGAAAATGCCGCTCAGGCGGCCTCTTCGCCCGCAATCCCGGCAGACGCAGCCTCCGCCCTCGCAGTCGGTCTCGCCGCACTCGGTGCGGGATACGCGGAGCGGGGTATCGGTGCCGCCGCAGTCGGTGCCGTCACGGAAGACCAGGACCTGTTCGGTACGGGTCTCATCCTGACGGTTCTGCCGGAGACGCTCGTGATTCTGGCACTCGTCGTCGTGTTCGTCTAAACACACCCCTTCCCTCTTCATCAATGAGCTTGGAAACGGTAGTTGAGGATATTAGAAACGAGGCCCGCGAGCGCGCGGAAGAGATTCGCACGGAAGGCGAAACCCGCGCGAACGAGATTGTCGACGAGGCGGAGTCGGAAGCCGAGGAGATACTCGCGGAGAAAGAACAGGAGGTTGCAAACCGAATCGAGCGAGAACGAGAGCAGAAACTCTCCAGCGCGAAACTCGAAGCCAAGCAGAAACGGCTCGAAGCCCGCCGCGACGTGCTACAGGAAGTGCGCGCCGACGCTGAAGAGAGCATCGCCACCCTCGGTGGCGACGAGCGCGAAGAACTGACGCGCTCCCTGCTCGACGCGGCCGCGGAGGAGTACGAATCGGGGAACACCGTTCGAATCTACGGACGACCCGACGACGAGGATCTCCTCACCGATATCGTCGCGGATTACGACGACTTCGAGTACGCGGGTGAGTACGACTGTCTCGGCGGCATCGTCGCCGAGAGCGAAGCTTCCCGCGTTCGCGTGAACAACACGTTCGACTCGATTCTGGAAGACGTGTGGGAGGACAACCTCCAACAGATCAGTTCGCGGTTGTTCGAGCAATGAACACGACCGAAGGAACATCGAATTACGAGTACGTCACCGCGCGAGTCAGGGCGCGCAAAGCCGCCCTGTTCGACGAGGAGGACTATCGGAAGCTCCTGCGAATGGGTCCGGGCGAAATCGCCCGCTACATGGAGGAGACCGAATACGAGTCCGAGGTGAACGCACTCGGTGCGCGCTACGACGGGGTCGATCTCGTAGAGTACGCGCTGAACCGCAACCTCGCGAAGCACTTCAACGACCTGTTGGATTGGGCCGACGGAAAGCTGTACGGCCTCATCGCCCGGTACCTTCGGAAGTTCGATTCGTGGAACATCAAGACGGTGCTTCGGGGAATTTACGCGGATACCGACAGGCAGTCCGTGCGCGACGACTTGATTCACGCCGGAGAGTTCGAGGAGGCGTTCCTCAACCGGTTGGCCGAAGCGAACACCATCGAGGATGTCGTCGAGATGCTGGACGGGACGATTTTCGGTGAGCATCTCGAAGCCGCGTACGAGGATTACGAATCGACTGGACTGTTGATTCCGTTGGAAAACGCGGTCGATCTAGCCTATTACGACAGGCTGATGGACGGACTGTCGAAGACGGCAAACCGTGCGAACCGATTGTACATCGAGTTCCTACAGGCGGAGATTGACTTCCGAAACATCCGCAACGTGCTTCGAATCAGTCGAAGCGGTGCGGACATCGACCCTTCGGAGTACTACATCTCAGGGGGTCGCATATTCAGCGCGAACGAGTTGAGCCAACTCGTCGGCAATGCCGACGACCTGATCGCGAAGGTCCGGGACAGCACCTACGGTGACGAACTTGACGAAGCGCTGGACGAGCTTGAGCGAGCCGACAGCCTCATCGGATTCGAGCACGCATTGGATATCGCGCTACTCGAATACTCCGACCACCTTTCACACGTGTACCCGTTATCCGTGTGTCCGGTGCTCGCTTACGTTCTCGCCAAACAGCGCGAAGTCGATAACATCCGTGCCATCGCGCGTGGACGCGAAGCGGGACTGTCCGAAGACCGAATCGAAGAGGAACTGGTGGTACTATGAGCCAAGAAATCGCCGTCATCGGAAGTCCGGACTTTACGACCGGATTCAGACTCGCAGGCGTCCGGAAGTTTGCGAACGTTCCGGACGACGAAAAGGATGCGAACTTGGACGACGCTGTTTCTCGGACGCTGGAAGACGACGACGTGGGCATCATCGTGATGCACGACGACGACCTCACGCACCTCTCGCGGAACGTCCGAAACGACGTCGAGACGAGTGTGGAACCCACCCTTGTGACGCTGGGTGGTGGCGCGGGAAGCGGCGGACTCCGCGACAAAATCAAGCGCGCAATCGGTATCGACCTTATGGACGAAGACGAACAAGGTGATAACGAATGAGCCAGGCAACAGACAGCGACGTCGTTCGTGAGGACGGCGTCATTCAGAGCGTGAGCGGACCTGTCGTTACCGCCACGGACCTCGGCGCCCGGATGAACGACGTTGTGTACGTCGGTGAAGAAGGGCTGATGGGAGAGGTCATCGAAATCGAAGGAAACCAAACCACCATTCAGGTGTACGAGGAAACCTCGAACGTCGCCCCCGGTGAACCCGTCGAGAACACGGGCGAACCGCTGTCGGTCGACCTCGGACCGGGAATGCTGTACTCCATCTACGACGGTGTGCAGCGCCCGCTCGACGTGCTCGAAGACAAGATGGGCGCGTTCCTCGACCGTGGTGTCGACGCTCCCGGTATCGACCAGGGGAAGACGTGGGAGTTCACCCCGACCGTCAGCGAAGGCGACGTGGTGGAACCCGGCGACGTCGTCGGGACCGTTCCCGAAACCGAGAGCATCGAACACAAAGTGATGGTGCCGCCGGACTACGAGGGCGGCGAAGTGGTTGCCACGAAGGAGGGCAACTACGACGTGACCGAAACCGTCGTCGAACTCGACAACGGCGAAGAGGTCGCAATGCAACAGGAGTGGCCGGTCCGTGAAGCACGGCCCTCCGTCGACAAACAGACGCCCCGGACGCCGCTCGTGTCCGGCCAGCGTATCCTCGACGGCCTGTTCCCCATCGCAAAGGGTGGGACGGCCGCGATTCCGGGACCGTTCGGCTCCGGAAAGACCGTGACCCAGCACTCGCTCGCCAAGTGGGCCGACGCGGACATCGTCGTCTACGTCGGCTGTGGTGAGCGTGGCAACGAGATGACGGAAGTTATCGAGGACTTCCCGGAACTCGAGGACCCGCGAACGGGCAAACCGCTCATGTCGCGGACGTGCCTCATCGCGAACACGTCGAACATGCCCGTGGCAGCACGTGAGTCGTGCATTTACACGGGAATCACCATCGCGGAGTACTACCGCGACATGGGATACGACGTCGCGCTCATGGCCGACTCCACCTCGCGGTGGGCGGAGGCGATGCGTGAGATTTCCTCGCGTCTCGAGGAGATGCCCGGCGAGGAAGGGTACCCGGCGTACCTCGCCGCCCGTCTCGCGGAGTTCTACGAGCGCGCAGGTAAGTTCGAGAACATCAACGGCACGGAGGGTTCGGTGTCGGTCATCGGTGCAGTGTCGCCCCCGGGCGGCGACTTCTCCGAGCCGGTCACGCAGAACACCCTGCGTATCGTGAAGACGTTCTGGGCGCTGGACGCCGACCTCGCGGAACGGCGGCACTTCCCGGCCATCAACTGGGACGAGTCCTACTCGCTGTACAAGGACCAGCTCGACCCGTGGTACGAACAGAACGTCGAACCCGACTTCCCGGAGAAGCGCCAGTGGGCGACTGACGTGCTCGACGAGGAGGGCGAACTGCAGGAAATCGTTCAGCTCGTCGGTAAGGACGCGCTGCCGGAAGACCAGCAGTTGACGCTCGAAGTCGCGCGCTACCTCCGCGAAGGGTGGCTCCAGCAGAACGCGTTCCACGACGTGGACATGTTCTGTGAGCCGAAGAAGACCTACCGGATGCTCGAAGCCATCCAGACGTTCAACGACGAGGCGTTCAACGCACTCGAAGCCGGCGTTCCGGTGGACGAAATCACGGCCATCGACGCCGCCCCGCGCCTGAACCGCATGGGAACGGCCGAGGACTGGGACGACTTCATCGGCGAAATCGAAGAAGAGATCAAAGACGAGCTCAGGGAGAAGTACTAATGAAAGAATACCAGACCATTACGGAAATCAGCGGTCCGCTGGTGTTCGCCGAAGTCGACGAGCCGATCGGATACGACGAAATCGTCGAAATCGAGACGCCGGACGGCGAGACGCTGCGCGGACAGGTACTCGAATCGAGCGACGGCCTCGTCTCGATTCAGGTGTTCGAGGGAACGGAAGGAATCAACCGAGAGTCCTCGGTTCGATTCCTCGGAGAGACGATGAAGATGCCCGTCACCGAAGACCTGCTCGGGCGCGTGCTCGACGGGTCGGGACAGCCCATCGACGGCGGACCGGAAATCGTTCCGGACCGACGTGACGACATCATCGGCGCGGCGATCAACCCCTACGCACGCGAGTACCCCGAAGAGTTCATCCAGACCGGTGTGTCCGCCATCGACGGCATGAACACGCTGGTTCGTGGACAGAAACTGCCCATCTTCTCCGCGTCCGGGCTTCCGCACAACGACCTCGCGCTCCAGATTGCGCGACAGGCGAGCGTGCTCGAAGACGAGGAAGAAGGCGAAGAGAGCGAGTTCGCAGTGGTGTTCGGCGCGATGGGCATCACGGCAGAAGAGGCGAACGAGTTCATGGAGGACTTCGAGCGCACCGGTGCACTGGAGCGCTCCGTGGTCTTCATGAACCTCGCGGACGACCCCGCGGTCGAGCGGACGGTCACCCCGCGTCTCGCGCTGACGACGGCGGAGTACCTCGCGTTCGAGAAGGATTACCACGTGCTGGTCATCCTGACGGACATGACGAACTACTGCGAGGCGCTGCGCGAAATCGGTGCCGCGCGTGAAGAGGTGCCGGGTCGCCGTGGCTACCCCGGATACATGTACACTGACCTTGCGCAACTGTACGAGCGCGCGGGTCGTATCGAGGGTCGTGATGGGTCCGTCACGCAGATTCCCATCCTCACGATGCCGGGTGACGACGACACGCACCCGATTCCCGACCTGACCGGGTACATCACCGAGGGACAGATCTACATCGACCGCGACCTGAATTCGCAGGGTATCCAACCGCCGATCAACCCGCTTCCGAGCCTCTCGCGGCTGATGGACGACGGTATCGGCGAGGGACTCACCCGTGCCGACCACTCCGGCGTCTCCGACCAGATGTACGCGGCGTACGCGCAAGGTGAGGACCTGCGCGACCTCGTGAACATCGTCGGTCGTGAAGCGCTGAGCGAGCGGGACAACCAGTACCTCGACTTCGCAGATCAGTTCGAGACCGAGTTCCTCGACCAGGGATTCGACACGAACCGCAGCATCGAAGAGACGCTCACCATCGGCTGGGACCTCCTCTCGATGCTGCCGAAAGAGGAACTCAACCGTATCGACGAGGAGTTCATCGAGGAGTACTACCCCGAAGAGCAGGCGGAAGAAGTCACGGCTGACTAACGCGATTTCCGCTTCGATTTTTGTTTCTCACGCGCGTAATCGACACGAGCGACGCGAGTATTCCGGTTCTCAGTACCCGAGCCGTCCCCGCAGAGCAGCGTTCGACTGTAAAGAATTATCCCCTTCGAGTTTCTAGCATCAACCAACATGGCCAAGGACGTCAAACCCACTCGGAAGAACCTCATGGCGATTGAGGACCGCATCGACCTCTCCGAACGGGGCCACGACACGCTGGAGAAGAAGCGTGACGGCCTCATCATGGAGTTCATGGACATCCTCGACCAGGCACAGGACGTACGCTCCGGGCTGGAAGAGGATTACCAGCGCGCACAACAGACCATCAACATGGCCCGCGCGATGGAGGGCGACGTCGCAGTTCGCGGTGCCGCCGCCGCGCTGCAGGAACACCCCGAAATCACGACCGAGTCGAAGAACATCATGGGCGTCGTCGTCCCGCAAATCGAGTCCTCGAAGGTCAAAAAGTCACTCGACGAGCGGGGCTACGGTGTCCTCGGAACGAGCGCGCGCATCGACGAGACCGCGGACGCCTACGAGGAACTGCTCGAAAGCATCATCCTCGCCGCGGAAGTCGAAACCGCGATGAAGAAGATGCTGACCGAAATCGAGACGACGAAGCGGCGTGTCAACGCGCTCGAATTCAAACTGCTCCCGGAACTCCACGAAGCCCAGGACTACATCGAGCAGAAACTCGAAGAACAGGAGCGAGAAGAGATCTTCCGAATGAAGAAGATCAAGGCCAAGAAGGAAGAAGAAGAGCGGGCCGAGAAGGAAGCCCGCGAACCGGAGATGGCGGAAGGCGAAGTCGTCGTCACGAGCTAACACCAATATTTTCTTGCTGCGGTTTGGGGAAGTAGAAAGCGGTGCGTTTCGAGTCGATGAAGTGGACGTCGAAGGTCACGGCATCCCCGACTCTCCATCCGAAACGACGCCCTTGGAGAGACGGAAGTCTGAGGGAAACCGAACGCGATTCGAATTTCAGCTTCAAAAAGTGACGTACCGATACGAAGGTCACGCGAAGCGTTGGAAGCTGTCGTGTCGTCGAGAGAAATAGCCGAAGCGAAAACGCGACCGATGTCCTGTTCTCGAACGGTTGCGAGTCTCTGAATCGAGAACGCTCGCGGAACGGATTACTCCCCGACGTACGTGAACCACTCGTCGTGGTCGTCGGTGCGACGGTTCACGAGGTCGAAGAAGGCGGATTGGAGTTCTTCGGTCACGGGACCGCGACTGCCGTTGCCGATTTCGACGTTATCGACCTGCCGGATGGGCGTGACTTCCGCCGCGCTGCCGGTGAAGAACAGTTCGTCGGCGGTGTTGAGTTCGCCGCGACTGATGGTCGCGTCGTCGTGGACCGTGTAGCCCATCTCCTCGGCCATCGTGATGACGCTGTTGCGGGTGATGCCGTCGAGGATGCTCTGGGAGAGACCGGGGGTGAAGATTTCACCGTCGCGGACCATGAAGATGTTCTCGCCGGGACCTTCCGCGACGTTGCCTTCCTTGTTCAGGACGATGGCTTCGACGTAGCCGTTGCGTCGGGCTTCCTCACCGGCGAGGAGGCTGTTGACGTACAGGCCGGTCGTCTTGGCGTTCGTCGGAATCTGGCTGGAGGCGTGCTTGCGCCACGAGGAAACCATCACTTCGACGCCGTTTTCGAGGGCGTCCTCGCCGAGGTACGCGCCCCACGGCCACGCGGCGATGGTGACGTCGGTCGGGCAGTCGCCGGGGCTGACGCCGAGGCTGTCGTAGCCGTAGTAGGCGATGGGCCGGACGTAACAGGAGCGGAGGTCTTGGCGGTCGATGAGTTCGAGGGTCGCCTCCGTGAGCTCCTCCGGGCTGTACTCGATCTCCATGTCGTAGGGTTTACACGAGTCGTAGAAACGCTGGAGGTGGTCCTCCCAGCGGAAAATCGCAGGTCCCTTTTCAGTATCGTAACATCGGACTCCTTCGAAGACACCCGTTCCGTAGTGCAGTCCGTGCGTGAGAACGTGGATTTTCGCATCGTCCCAATCGACGAATTCGCCGTCCATCCAGATAGTGTCCACGTCCATTTCGTCAAAGCTCATACGTCCGCCCCAACGAAGGCCACGGTAATGAGTTTTGGCGATTGTCTTTGGACGATTGTGTAGGATTACTCATCTAAGAGTAATCCATGGGAACCGTGAATCGATGGTGCTCGCCGGAGCGAGGCATCAGAAAAGCGTTCTCGAACCGTTTACGCCGGCAAAAATGAGTCGGGTGTGAAAATGGGTCGGTGGTATCAGGCGGGCCGCGCCGCGGCGCGCCGTTCCGAGCGACCGTTGAGCCACGAGCCGAGCGCGCCGCCGACGATGCCGGGGATTGCCGCGACGACGACGAACAGCACGCCGAAGGCGAACAGGCCCATCGCCGGGACCGGACCGGCGAGCAGTCCGCCGATAGTCAGAATGACGAGCGCGACGATGGCCCCCGCGGCAGTTGCGACGCCGCCGTTGAGCGCGCCGTCGTCGAGTTTCGTTCCGGAGACGTACCCTGCCACCAGTCCACCGATGATGCCAGTCAGGCCAGCACCGACGACCGGTAGCGTCATGTCCGTGAACGGGATGCCAGCACCACTGAGGAGGCCGACGATGATGGTTGCGACGATTCCGTATGCGATAGCTTTTGCTTTGAAGTCCATACGTAGCATATTGACCCCCAGAAATATGAACATTTTTTATAATATAGATACCTATTCCGATATTATCGCAATTCGGGGCGGAAATTTCGTTAGTAAAAGGGAGTCTTACCGTCTCGCCGGGAAGACGGGTGAAAAGCGTCAGTCGAGCGATTCGATTATCTCCGACCCTTCGAGGTAGGGGAACTCGTGGCGCTCGGCGTATGCGCGTGCGTCCGCGGGGGACAGTGCACCGCCGGTTTCGTCGTCCAACATCTCACAGACGACGACGGCGGGGGCGCGGTCGGCCGCGCCCGCGAGGGCGATACCGAGTTCGGTGTGGCCCTGTCGCTCGGCGAGTAGTTCGGGGGCGGCCTTGAGCAAGTGGACGTGTCCCGGTGCACGGAACTCGGAGGCGAAGTCGATTTCGGCGGGGGTCGCGGCCACGTTTGCGAGTTCCCGAATCGTCAATGAACGGTCGTCGTCCGTGATACCGGTGTAGGTATCGCGGTGGTTCACGGTCAACGAGAACGACGAGCGCGAATCGTAGCCGAGTTCGTGGCCCTCGCTCGCGGGGTGGTCGATGATGTCGTCCATGTAATCGAGGTCGAAGGTTTCGGCGACGTCGTGTGAGAGGGCGACACAGACCAGTCCACCGGCATCGTTTCGAAGTCGTGAAACGGCATCCGGGGTAACCGCACCGGCGGGATAGATGAGGTCGGTCTCGCCTTCGCGGTCGGCCGCGTCGTGGACGAGGACGGGCGAACCCTCACGGAACGCGGAGATTGCCGCTTCGACCGCCGCGGCGGTTGTTTGGCTCATTGTCTCTCCTCGATGTGGACCGTAACGTGGTCACCGTCTTCCAGACCGAGTTCGTCGCGGAGTTTCGTCGCCGCGATGAGTTCCAACTGGTCCTCGTCGTGATGGGTTCGTTCGGGAGCGATGACGTGAACGGGTTCGTACGACTCGCCGTCCGTCGCTTCGATGGCGGCGGGATAGCAGACGGCGGGACCGTAGGTTCGGTCGCCGTCCTCCCACGCGTCGATGGAGACGGGGTCGAGCGCGTCCATCGCCGAGCGAGCGCGGACGCTTTCGGCGGAGAGTTCGACGTTCAGCGTTCCCGGATACGGTTCGTAGCCCAGCCGGTCGATGAACTGTTCCATGTAGCCCGACAGCGAGATGTAGTGTTTCCCTTCGCCCATCCCGCCGGTGACGGTTCCCGAGAGGTCGACGCCGGAGAGGTCCTCGAAGATTCTGCGGTAATCCTCGTACTCGCGTTTCAGTTCCCACTCGCCGTCGTCGGTGATGGCGACCCACTGCCCGTTGCTGACGATTTCGCGCGTGATGAGACCCGCATCGTCCAAGCGCTGGAGACGGCGCGATGCCGTCTGATTGGACGCGTCGAGGCGGTCGGCGAGGTCGGCACACGAGACTTTGACCTCGCTTTCGAGCGCCCCGTCGAGGGCGAGCAGTTTCAACGCGGCGAGTTCGTCGTACCCAACCACGAGCGATGTCGCTGACATACGTGATACTCCGTGCTTCGGTCCTTTAAGCATACCGGAAATGAGATGCGTAACAGAAATGTTATGGCGTGGGTGCGGATGAACCGCTGGGGCAGAAGATAGAGTGCGACAACATCTAAGTGTGCTGATTTTCGGCGGGGAACGCACCGATGTATCACGAGACTCGAAGCCACACCAACCCTCGAATCGAAGTTGAAGGCATTCTCCGCTATTCTCCCAGATTTGGAGTCTGAATTGTAGTTGAAATTTAGTTGATTAGTGGCTAGATTAAAGTGTGTTGTGATAATGCGTAACAAATGCATGGTGGCAGAAGATAACGTAACTCACACAGAAAACGGTCGAGAAGGGCAATCAGCGGCGGACGAAGGGAGAAACGAGAGAGCAGAAGCAGCGGACGAAGGGAGGGCCAGACGAGCGGACCTGACGCGCCGGGCGTTCGTCGGCGGCCTGTCCGTCGTCGGTTTGGGGGCGGGACTGCCCGCACTCTCGGACCGTGCGGCGGCGGCGGGTGAACCGGTGCACTTCCAGTACTTCCACGAGACGTGGCCGACCATCACGGACAACCTCTCGACGGTCGCCGACAGGGGGTACGACGCGGTGTGGATACAGGCACCCCAGAAGAGCGACCTGACGTGGAGCGACCAGAGCGGACGCAACGACCCGCCGCTCGGCTATCAACCGGTGGACTACACCGTGTTCGATAGCGAGTTCGGGACGGAGGCGGAACTCCAAGCACTCATCGACGAGGCGCACACGCAAGGGCTGGAGGTGTTCGTCGATTGCGTGATGAACCACATGGCGACGGGATACGACTACGACTTCCCGCGCTTTTCGTACAACGACTTCCACCACGACGTCGGGTCCATCGACGACTGGAGCGACGACCATCAGGTCGAACACGGCGAACTCCTCGGACTCCCCGACCTCGCGCAGTACGAATCGTCCACCTCGGAGTACGTCCGCGGCGAGTTGATGAACTACATGGAGAAGATAGCGTCCATGGGTGCGGACGGCTACCGCTACGATGCGGTCAAACACGTCGAGGAGAAGTACTGGAGCGATTACGCGAACCCGAAGGCGGACGACCTCGGCATGAGTAGAATCGGCGAGGTGTACAGCGGCAGCATCGATTACGTACAGGGCTACGTCGATACCGGAATGGACGCGTTCGACTACCCCCTGTACTACACCCTCGGTGACGTGTT
Source organism: Haladaptatus paucihalophilus DX253 (assembly GCF_000376445.1). Taxonomy (NCBI): domain Archaea; kingdom Methanobacteriati; phylum Methanobacteriota; class Halobacteria; order Halobacteriales; family Haladaptataceae; genus Haladaptatus; species Haladaptatus paucihalophilus. Next base: position 1,886,486 of record NZ_AQXI01000001.1, read on the forward strand.
CTCCGGCGGCGACATGAGCCAACTGCAAGGCGCGGGTCTCATCGGGCAAGACCCGTTCCACGCCCACCCGTTCGTCCAGAACCACGACGCGGATGCGCCATCGCAGTACCACCTCGCACACGCGTTCGTCCTCACCAGCGAGGGCGTCCCGATGATTTACAACCTCTACCCGAACGCCATCCTCGACGACAGCGACATCAACAACATGGTCTGGGTGAAAACGAACCTCGCCGGGGGCGAGACGTACTGGCGACACGCGGACAGCGACCTCGGAGTCTACGAGCGGTACAACAACCTGCTGGTCGGCATCAACAACGGGGGAAGCAATCGCACCCAGTCGGTGTACACCTCGTGGACGAACACGACCCTCCACGACTACAGCGGCACGTCCGGCGACGTGACCACGGACGGGAGCGGGTGGGTCGATATCACGGTCCCGTCGGAAGGCTGGGTGTTCTACGCGCCGAACTGAGCGCGACGAAAATCGCCCCTTCCCGCGGATATACCGTTCCGCGCCGGGAACGCTCGACTACGCATGGAGAAAGTCACGCTCGACGCCGCGTTCGACACCTTCGACGAACACTGGTCACCCCGACTCGCGGCCGAACTGAACGGGCAAGCCGTCAAACTCGCCAAACTGGAGGGCGAGTTCGTCTGGCACCGCCACGACGACGCTGACGAGATGTTCCTCGTGACGAGGGGTCAACTCCGCATCGAGTTTCGGGAGGAAGAGGACGTGGTGCTGGACGAAGGCGAATTCGTCGTCGTTCCGCGGGGCGTCGAACACCGACCGGTCGCCGATGAGGAAGCCGAAGTACTCCTGTTCGAACCGGCGGGAACGACGAACACCGGCAACGTCGAGAGCGAGCTGACGAAGACGGACCTCGAAGAGGTGTAGCGAACCGACCGCGGGTAGACCGTCTACTCGCCCAGACGCGTCCACGTCGTCGAATCGCGTTCCCAGAACTCGCTGTCCTTCTTCAGTTTCGGCACCCACGTATCCTCCGTTTTCGAGAGCAGTGCGACCCGCGAGGCGGGAACCTGCTTCAGCACGTCGTGGTCGGGCATGTGTTCGCCCACCCGTTCGGTGAACTCGACGACCTCCTCGTGGTCGAGCATGGACGTGCGGTCGAGACGGCCGCGCGAGTGGCCGACGTGCATGTACGCCTTCAGTTCGACGAAATCCGGGTCGGCGCGCTCGTAGAAGGCGGCGTACCAGTCGGGGTTAGCGACGTTCTCCCCGCCGACGAGCGTGGTTCGGATGACGGTTCGCGTGTCGTCCTTCTCGGCCAGCACGTCCATCGTGTCGATGAGTTTCTCCCACGCGTCGTCGTCCACGGCCCGGACCACGTGGTCGAAGGTGGCGCGGTCCGCGGCGTCCACGCTGACGTAGAGTTGCGTCGGGTCGCACCGTTCCAGCATCTCGGGGTTCGTCCCGTTGCTCACGAGGAACGTGGTGATGTCCCGGTCGTGGAACGCCTCGATGAGTTCCGGAAGGTAGGGATACAGCGTCGGTTCGCCATCGAGCGAAATGGCGACGTGGCGCGGTTCCATCGACTCTTCGAAAATTTCTCGGGGCACCTCGTCGTTACCGCCGAATCCCGACAGGAGTTTGCGCTGGAGGCGGATGCTCGCGTCCACGACCGCTTCGGGGTCGTCCCACTCCACGTCGCCGAGTTCGTAGGAGTGCCCGCGGTGGTCGCGCCAGCAGAAGACACAGCGTTCGTTACACTTCACGACCGGCGTCATCTGGATACAGCGGTGGGATTCGATGCCGTAGAAGATGTTCTTGTAGCATTTTCCTTCCCCGCGAAGCGCGTTCGCCGTCCAGCCGCAGGTCTGGGCGGCGGTGTGGTTCTCGCTGTGGTAGTTCGGGGAGGAGACCTGTTTCGGTCCGTCATCGGAATCCGACGCGTCCCGATTGCTCGCCGAAGTCTCCTCGACGGTATCCGATTCGCTCATTGGCGGATTAATGTCGTCCATAGGTAAAACGTTCTTTCCTCTCGGTCGGTTTGCGAGCCGACAGCATACTCATTCGAATTTCGATTCGATACGGTTCGCTCTTTGACGGGGCGTTACCGCTCGACTCGACACAATCCCTTTAGGCGTCGCCGACGGCCCTTTTGCTATGAAACTCGACCCGGATCAACTCGAAGCGCGACTGATGACGCACGGCGTCTACGTCACCGAACTCGACGTGGACGAGGGGAGAATCGACATCGAGTACGAATCCATCGCCGCCGGGAAAACGAACGCGGTTCCGCACCGGGAGGTCGGCCGCGTTATCAACGTTGTCCGGGACCTCGCCGAGACGCCGCGGGACGTTCACGGGTCCGTGACCGACCTCGACGACGAAGCGGTCGGTCGGTGGCGTGCCGAAGCCGAGTGGCTTCGAGCGTTGGAGGACGAGGAGCTATCGGAGGTCGATTTCTCCCAGCGAGTCATCGAGACGATAGACGAGTCGTAGCGAAGGCCCGATTCGTCACGGCGAGCGCACCTTGGACCGAAACGCCTCCGGGGCCGCCTCGGGGTGGATGGCCGACGAGAGGTCCGCTTCGTACACCATCGGCCACGGGAAACCGCGGGTAACTCGCAACGTGTCGCCGTCGATTCGAACGTCGCGGATGCGCCGCCACGGGACGAGGGACCCGCCGCTTTCTTTGTTCGGTCGGACGAGCAACCCGTCGTCCAGTGCGACGAGTCCGACCTCCTGTTTGCCGGTCAACAGCGTCCCGATGGTCGTCCCGATGAGCGTCCCAATGAGTGTCGTGGAGAGGAATTGGACTGTGACGAACTCGCCGAGTATCAGTTTGACCACGGCGATTCCGATTGCGCTGGAAACCAGGGTGAGCGGCAGTTCGTAGCGCCGCGATTTGGTACCGATGACGTTCGCCCGGACCGACCGGGTTTGGTACAGTATCTCCGCGTGGCGACCCGAACCGAGGGAGGTTGCGACGAGCGCGACGACTGTAAACACGGATAAGCGGAGGATGATTCCGGCCGTGGGGTCGTAGTCCGTGAACACCTCGGCGAGGAAGACGCCCGCGAAGGGGAGGACGCCCGCGACGGCGAGCGACCGATGGAGGCGGGAACAGACCGCGCGGTCGAGTTCGTCGCGGAACTGCTCGGCGGCGGTCCACCCGAGGAGGGTGACGAGGAGACCGATTTCGATTTCGTTCGCGGGCGCATCGGGCCACAGCCACGGGAGGGCGGCCGCGACGGCAGTTCCGACGAAGAGGCCGAGCGCGACGCTAAACGGGCGAAACCGGGGAGGGCGGAGCTGCATACGGAACACGTAGCTTCCGAATCACATTAATCGTTCTCCATTTTCGGAGAAAGATGAACGCTGGCGGCAAGGGGAACATCGGAAAGAAGATGTAGGATTGTCGTTATGAATAGGACGAGAAATGCGAGATGGGTCCTCGAATCGACGTGAATTTCTAGCCACGGTCGGTCTGGCGCCCTTTGCTTGGGTTCCGAGCATGGACATCACACGCTCTTTCGCACCGGAACCGAACGTTCGGTGGACGTTCGAATTGGAAGAGGAACCGAAATCGGGATCACTCCTTCTCGACGGGGCGACCGTTTACGTGGCGACGAACGACAGGTTGGCCGGCCATTCTGTGGTGACAGGTGACCGACGATGGGAAACCGCCTTCGATACGGGCGGAATTACTCCGGTTGCCGTCAGGGACGGCACCGTCTATGCGAGCGACGGCGATGTCGTCCACGCCCTGAATTCGACTGAATCGACCGGAACATTCGGAAACGAACGCTGGCGCGCCCGAGGAGGCGACCGTATCGCAACGACGGAAGAGATGGTGTATCTGGGCGCGGGAACGCTGGATGCGCGTTCTTCGTGGAACGGGAAACTTCGCTGGCGGTTCGCCGGTGACGAGCCGATACATCGGAAACCGGTAGTACACGACGAAACGGTGTACGTCTCGGACAACAGTGGAGGACTGTACGCGGTTTCCACGGAAGACGGGAGCGAACGATGGAATGCGTTCCACAACAGCGAGAATCCGAATCGCTCCTCGTCGCAATCCATAGCAGTCGCAGGGGTCATCCCGGAATACGACACGACGCATTCGACCGGAAGCGTACTCGTGTGGGATTCGACGTACGGGAGCGTGTCCGCCTGTGCGGCGGACACAGGCCGTCTGCGGTGGCGATTCATGGCGAACGACGGACGAAAAGCGTCGAACGCAACGATAACCATGGCTGGAGGGCGGATTTACGTCGCCGCCGGTCGGCGGCTACACGTACTCTCGCCAGCCACCGGAGACGAACGGTGGCACGTCACGCTTCCAGATGAAATATCCGGGAGCATCCACTCCGACGGGTTCAGCGTGTTCGTCGGAACGACCGGTGGGGAGGTCTATAGTTTCGCCCGGAAAAACGGGACGCAACGGTGGAGCTTCGGCACGGAAGAAGACGGAACAACGAGGAGCAGAACCGACGATTACGGCCGCCCTATCGCGTGGCAGGGGAAGGAATTGGACGCGTTGGACGCAAGTGGAGAGCTTCGCTGGAAGCGGCGGTTCGAAAGTCCACCGTGCTGTCCTCCGAGCGTAGCGAACGATTTCGTCTACGTGCTTACGGGTGATGGGACCATTCACGCCCTCGGGACGGCCGAATCAGCACCGATATTTGGAGCGATACAGGTCGCAAAATCGCTCGATTGGATACCCGTCTTCGGCGCAGTCGTCGGAAGCACGGCACTTGCCGGTGCGGTGTGGAAACTCCATTCATCGGGCGACGAGACGGAGGGGGAGATGAGGGAGTCTGCCGACGAACCCGAGTATCCGACGTGGAACGGCTACGAACTCCACGAGCGATTGGACGCCGAAACGCATCTCGCTCGAACGATGGACGGCGATACCGTTCTCCTACGGCGATTCACCGATCCGCCGGAAACATTCGAGCGAGACGCGAAGGAGTGGAAAAAGCTCGGTGTCGATGGCGTCCAGCAGGTGCTCGGCTGGGGCATCGGCCCGGAGCCGTGGGTAGCGGTAGAACGCGTGAACGGACGAACGGCCTCCGAAATCGCTGCAACGCTCGACGAGGGGAACGCCGTGGATGTCGTCGGACGGGCGGCCGAAATCGTCCATCTCGCGCACAAACGGGGAGTGTTTCACGAATCGCTCTCGCCGGAGAACGTGGTGGTAACGGATTCGGGCGTGGTGGTCACTGACTGGCGGTTTACCGGGACCGGGGATGGAAGGGAACGGAGCGTCCCCGCGGACGTTCGTCGCCTCGGGGGACTCGTCCGGTCGCTCCTCTCCGACGAGCCGTCCGAACCGCTTCGGGACGTGCTGGAACGGGCCGCCGCGTCCGACCCGGACGAACGCTACGAATCCGCGCTGGCATTCGCCGACATGCTCCGCTGGGCGGCCCGCAACCGCTAGCGCCGAACCACAACCGCCCGCTAGCGCCGAACCACGAATTCCGGCGAGCAACGTTGATAGCCGAGCGAGGCGTTACTAGGGATGCGATTGGGGGAGTTCGCGTGGGGGCACTTGGATACGACAGATTGGGAGGAGTGGCGGGTATCGCGCTTCGGAGGGTACGCTCCGAGCTACGGCTGGCGTTCGTCGTCTTCGTGGGGGGATTTCTGGCGACGTTCTACGCGCTTCGCTATTGGATATGGCCCGCGTTGGCGCGGCGGCTGCTGGAGTCGAAGGCTATCGTCGTCGCGGTGACGCCGTTCGATGTCGTCCTGCTACAGGCGAAGATAGGACTCATCACTGGCCTGCTGATGGCCGCGGTCTTTCTCCTCTATCGAACACGGCGGACGGAGCGAGGTGGGGACCTCTCGATGCCGGGAACGAGACGGACGCGACTGCTGGTCACGGGTCTGGTGGTCGTCCTGTTCGGCGGCGGCGTGGCCTACGCGTACCTCGTCTTCCTCCCGTTGCTGTTCGATTTCCTCGTCGACAACGCGATTCGGTCCGGATTTCAACCGACCTACTCCATCGTGGAGTGGACGCAGTTCGTGCTCCTGCTGACCATCGTGTTGGGGTTCACCGCCGAACTGCCGTTGCTCATGGGCGGATTGGTGTACGCCGACATCGTTCCCTACGACCTGTTCCGTGACCGATGGCGCTACGCCGTCTTCGGCATCGTCGTTATCAGTTCGATGGTGAACGGTTCGCCGGACCCGTTTTCCATGTCGCTCGTGGCGATACCGATGACGACGCTCTACTTCGTGGGACTCGGCTGTGCGCGACTCGTGGACCGCGGGAGCGGCGGGAGTCGAACCGGCATCGGGGTAGACCGTCCGGGTGAAATCGACCTTTCGTCCCTCGACGCGTCCGGGATTCGCTCCGCGCCGCCCGAAACGTTCGATTCGCTCGCGGAACACGAGGCGCTCGAACTGGCGGATACGGCGCTCGATTCGGGCGACCACGAGCGAGCGGCGGCCATCCTCGACCGCTTTGACGCCGCGAACGACAACGGGGACGACGAAGCGGAGGAACGAACCTCCGAAAGCGAAGCCGACGACGGGAACGGCCTGACGACTGCGGTGGAGGGAACCACGGCCCGGATGGCGTCGGTGTTCACGGAAGAGGAGAAAACCGAGGACGACATCGGCGGCTACTACTACGACCTGCGGTTCGTCCTCGGAAGCCTTCGGAGCAAATCGTTCCGCCTCGCGGGGGTGTTCATGTCCGTCGTCGCGCTGACGTTCACGTTCCTCTACGGGGGCGGCATCGGCGCGATAAAGCGGGATTTCCTGACGAAGCTTCCCGAAGGCGTGAATCCCGAGGCGTTGAACATCGTCCTCCTGCATCCGGTCGAAGCCCTCGCGTTCGAGATGAAGGTGAGCCTCATCGCGGGTGCGGTGGCGGTGATGCCGCTGGTGCTGTACTACGCGTGGCCCGCCGTCGAAACTCGACTGGACGCGCATGCCGACCGAAACGTGTTCCTCGTTTGGGGCGGCGCGCTGGCGGTGGGGCTGTTCGGCGGGAGTTTCGTCGGCTACCGCTACGTCGCGCCGGAAGTGATGTCCTATCTCGTAGCCGACGCCCGCGCCGCGGACATGATAATCGCCTACCGCACGGGGGCGTTCTTCTGGTTGGTGTTCGCGCTGACCGTCGGGGTCGGACTGCTGGCCGAAATCCCGGTGACGATGCTGTTGTTCCATCACGGCGACGTCGTTTCCTACCGGACGATGCGGCGGCGCTGGCGTGAGGTTTCCATCGGCGTGCTGGTCGTCGCGGCGGTGCTTCCGGGTGGGCTGTTGTTGATGCTGTTCGTCGGAACCGCGGTGATGGTCGCCTACTGGTTCGGGTTGGCCGTGCTCTGGGTCGATTCGCTCGGCGAGCGGTTGCGTCGCGTGGCGACGTAGGGCGTCCGGACCGCGACCGGAATCGTTCAGAAACCCCTTTACCGACCGCCCCGGAACGAACGGGTATGTTCCTGACGTTCAGGGAAGAAGTCGAGGACGCCCTTCTCGCGGCGCTTTCCGCCCTCGACCTTCCGACCGACGACCTCGGAATCGAGACGCCCCCGGAAGGCGTGGACGCCGTACTCGCTTCCAGCGCGGCGTTCCGACTCGCGGGGGAAGTCGGCGCACCGCCACCGAAAATCGCGGCCGACATCGCGGACGAAATCGACGCCGACGGCTACGACCACCTCGCGGCCGCGGTGGGACAGGGGCCGTACGTCAACTTCCTCCCCAGCGACACCTACTACGACGAGACTGTCGAGACGGCACAGGACGAGGAGTACGGCCGCCTCGAACCCACCGGCGAGAACGTCGTGGTCGAGCACACGAGCGCGAATCCGACCGGCCCGGTGCACGTCGGCCGCGCTCGCAACCCGATTACCGGCGACGCCATCGCGCGCATTCTGGACTTCGCGGGCAACGACGTGGACCGTCACTACTACGTCAACGACGCGGGTCGCCAAATCGCGGTGTTCACCTGGGCCTACGAGACGTTCGACGAGGAGGACCTACCGAAACCCGAGCGCGAACGCGCCGACTACGACCTCGTGCGCTACTACCGCAAGGGGAACGCCTACCTCGAAGAGGCCGACCCGGAGGACGCGGACGAGGCCGAGACGAAAATCGCGGCAATCCTGCAAGGCCTCGAAGAGAACGACGAGGAGACCTACGAGCGCGTCAGCGAAGTCGTCGATACCGTCCTCTCCGGCATGCGCGTCACGTTGGACCGCCTCCCGGCCGAGTTCGACGAGTTCGTCAAAGAGACGCAGTTCATGTTCGACGGCAGCACCGACGACGTGGTGTCGCGCCTCAAGGAGGACGAACACGCCGTCTACGAGGAGGACGCGTGGCAACTCGACCTCTCGGAGTTCGGCTTCGAGAAGAACCTCGTCTTCCTCCGTTCGGACGGGACGAGCCTCTATACGACCCGCGACTTGGCCCACCACGAGTGGAAACTCGACAACTACGACCGCGCCGTGACGGTCATCGGCGAGGACCACAAGCTACAGGCCGACCAACTCGCTCAAGCCCTCGAAATCCTCGGGAACGACACGGACAAACTGACCTCGTTCCACTACTCGTGGGTCAACCTCCCCGAAGGTGGCATGAGCACGCGTGAAGGGACGGGCATCGACATGGACGACCTGCTCGACGAGGCCGAGAAACGCGCCCGCGAGGAAGTCGAGAGTCGGATGGACGACCGCATCCGCGACGACGACCTCACCGAGGCGGACGTAGACCGCATCGCCCGGCAGGTCGGCATCGGCGCGGTCCGCTACGACATCATCTCGAAACAGCCGACGAAGACCATCACGTTCGAGTGGGAGCGCGCGCTGGATTTCGAGGCCCAGAGCGCTCCCTACGTCCAGTACGTCCACGCGCGCTGTTGTGGAATTCTCGCGGAAGGGGATGGGGAGATTCCGACCGATATCGACCCGTCCCTCCTCGATTCCGAATCCGAGCGCGACCTCATCGAGGTCATCGCTCGCTTCCCGAACGTCATCGAGGAGGCCGCGGACGACCTCGAACCGCACGCGGTCGCCACCTACACCCGCGAGTTCGCGGAGACGTTCAATGCGTTCTACCGCGAGTGTCCCGTCCTGACCGCCGAGGACGAGGAGGTCCGCGACGCCCGGCTCGCGTTGGTCGCCGCCGCGAAGCACACCATCGCGAACGCGTTGGGCGTCATCGGCATCGAAGCGCCGGAGTCGATGTAGGCGGCCCCCGCCGCTCCGGAGAGGCTTCCGCCGACGTACAGTATCCCGGCGTACGCCAACCCGAGCGCGACGAGCAGGAACAGGACGATCCACCAGAACGGAACCGAATTACCATCCGCCATTTCGTACTAGGGACCACCGCTGGCTACTTGGTTATTGGCCGCGTTATGAATGAATTCGAGACGATAGGGACAGCACGCGCGGGACGAGGGGAAAATCGGGATTCGAAAGGTGACTACCGGAACAGGGAACCGATTCGACCGAACAGGCCGTTCGTTTCCTTATCGGCGTCCTCGTCCTCGTTACCCTCGTCCTCGTCGACGTCGTCGTTCAAGTCCGGGCGAACAGGCTCGCCCTGAAACGGGACGGCCTCCACCTCGTCATCATCGTTCGGTTCGGCTTCGACGATTTCGTCCGGCAGGTCGGGCGACGATTGTGCGGCGTCCTTGCTCGTCGTTTCGGCTCGCGTCTCATCGTGGTCGGAAAGGACGGTATCGAACTCGTTCGAACCGTCACGGTCCGTTGTGGTGGAATCCGCCGTGGTGGAATCTTCCGTAGTAGCGTCCGCGGCACCGGGGTCCGCCGGGGTCGCGTCGTCCGCCGCGGGACCGTTTTCCCCGTTCGCGGGTTCGAGCGGGTCGTCGCCGGTTTTGATGACCCGTCGGTCGATGAGGTCGTGAACAGGGTCGGTTTCGGGAGCGGACGTTTCGGAACTCGATTCCGTGGGTTCGGGTCCGGAATCGGACGGTGTAGATTCGGGTTCGGGTTCGAGGGTTGAATCGGACGCCGTGGATTCGGAGGCGGACTCGGACGCCGCGGGTTCCGGTCGGGAATCGGAACGGGAGTCGGAGTCGGCGGCGGGTCCGGAATCCGAGGATGACGATTCGCGTTCGTCGGTCGAAACGTCCATCCCCAACTCGGCGGCCTTCAGGTCGGGTTCGACCGGTGGCTCGAAGTCGGTGTCGGGGTCGTCGTTCGAGACGGGAGCGTCGGGGGAGGTGGATGTAGCGTGCGAAGCAGGCGTCGCGTCCGAGTCGGATTCGGCAGTAGGGTCGGATTCCGCGCTCGGCGGGTCCGGTTTGGCCGGGTCCGATTTCGACGAGTCCGCGTTCCACGGGGTCGCTTCGTCGGCCTCCTCCGACGACGTTTCCGGGCCGGGATTCGACGCCGCGGCCGACGGCTCTTCATCGGGGGCGGTTCCGAGTTCGAATTCGGCGTCGGCGAGCGATGGGACGGCGGCCTCGGCGGTGCTGGGTTCGCCGGACAGTTCCGGGGTTTCGGTCTCTCCGGTGAGGATATTCGCGAGTTCGCGGTAGGCCGTCGCGGCGGGGCTGTTCGGCGAGAAGGCGGCCAGCGGCCGACCGGCGTCGATTCCCATCGGAACGGTTTCGTCGTCCGGGACGACGGTGAGGACCTCGGCGTCGAGCGTTCCCTCCACGTTGTCCGCGTTCAGGATGTCGTTTCCGCGCTGGGTGAGCACGGCACCGCCGACCGTTCCCTCGACGCGGTCGGTTAGTTCCGCGGTTTTGGCGGTGTCGCGCACCGCGGCCACGTCGGGCGTGGTGACGAGCAGCACCTCGTCCGCGAGCGAGAGCGGGAGGATGGTGTCGTAGCTGATACCCGCGCCGGTGTCGAGCAAGACGTACTCGTAGTCTTCCGTGAGGTCGGCGACAACCCGCTGCAACTGTGCCGTCTGTGATTGTGCGAACGTGTAGATGTCGGTGCTGCTCGGAAGGACGTCGATGTCACCCGGCGCGTGGTACACCGCGTCCTCGACGTCCGCGTCGCCGGAGAGAACTTCGTGGAGCGTCGCACCGTCCACCTCGAAGTCGAGGTAGCCGCCGACGTTCGCCATCCCGAGGTCCGTGTCCACGACGATTACCTCGTGGTCCGCCGCCGCAAGCATCGCCCCGAGGTTGATTGCGGTCGTCGTCTTCCCCACACCTCCCTTCCCGCTTGCAACCGCGAATACTGTCCCAGTCATGGTTGTTGTGTCAAACCGAACAACAGCACGTATATAAAGTTAGTCCGTCCAGCAGGGAAATCGCGGGTCACAACTGATAGTACGAATCGGTCCTAAGGGCGCATCATGAACGAACCGGGTATCGACGTGCTGATGGACCAAACCACCATCAGGCGTCGCATTGACTCCGGTGTAGTGCCGGACTGGGGCGTCGAACACTACGAGAGCTTTCGGAACGGCCTGCTCGGAGAGCGAAACGACACCCCGTTTCCGTGTTACTTCGGCATCGAAACAGAACAGCGAGGTGACTCGTTGTACACCTTCTGTCCGTCGATGACGGACAAGGACGCGCTGCTCTCGCTCGGTGAAACCCTCCTGGAGTACCACGAAGTCTACGAGGACCACAGCGAACGCGCGCCGCTGACCGTGTTCTTCAAGCCGTCGGCGGAGACGGTCACGGAAGTCGAGTATCACGAGGCGATGTGGCACATTCTGCAGTTCCTCCACGTCCACGACCCGGAACCGTGGCCGGAGGATATCCCGACCGACCCGGACGACAACGAGTGGGAGTTCTGTTTCAACGGCGAGCCGATGTTTCCGACCTGTCGCGCGCCGTTTTACGAGGACAGGAAGAGCCGCTACTGTCCCGTCGGCCTCGAAATCACGTTCCAACCGCGTGCCCTGTTCGAGGGCGTTACGGCGGACACGGAGCGCGGACAGCGGGCCCGCGAAATCATTCAGGGGCGACTGGAGGAGTACGACGGCGTGTGCCCGCACGCACAGCTCGGCGACTGGGGCGTCGAAGGCGACCGCGAGTGGCCCCAGTACCTGTTTTCCGAGGACGAGGAGCAGGCACCGGACGAGTGCCCGATTCGAACCACCCGCGAACACCCGAAGAGCACGATTCTCATCGACGCATGACGTCCGACTTCGACCTCCCGACCGACGCCGTACTGCTGGCAATCGACTTCCAGCAGGGCTTTTCCGACCCCGCGTGGGGCGAGCGCAACAACCCCGACGCCGAGGAACGGGCGGAAGAACTCCTCCGCGCGTGGCGCGAGGCGGACCGCCCCGTCGTTCACGTTCGACATAATTCGACGGAGGAGAACTCGCCACTCCGCGGCGATTCGGACGGCTTCGCGTTCATCCCGGAGCTGGAACCGACCGACGACGAAACGGTCTTCGAAAAGCGCGTCAACAGCGGCTTCATCGGGACGGAACTGGAGACGTGGCTCCGCGACGGCGGGTACGAAACGGTCGTCGTCGTCGGATTGACCACGGACCACTGCGTTTCGACCACGACGCGGATGGCCGAGAACCTCGGCTTCCGCCCCGTCCTCGTCTCGGACGCGACGGCGACGTTCGACCGGATAGCACCCGATGGAACGGAAATATCGGCCGAGACGAACCACCGCGTCGCGCTCGCACACCTCGACGGCGAGTTCGCGGCGGTCGTCGGGACCGACGACCTGCTTTCGGCGATGGCGTGATGCTTCGGGACGGCGAAATGTCGCGCTAACACGCCGCAAGCGAGGTCAAAGGTTACTTACCAGTTGGAGCGGCTAGAAGGGAGTAATGAGCCAGCAGGACGGAGAACAGTCCGACAGGAAAAAGTACGAGTTCCAGAAGGTCATCGAGGACTTGAAGCAGTACGAAGGCTCGGGGACCCAACTCGTCACCATCTACATCCCGGAGGACAAGCAGATAAGCGACGTGGTTGCGCACGTCACCCAAGAGCACAGCGAAGCGAGCAATATCAAGTCGAAGCAGACGCGAACTAACGTGCAGGACGCGCTCACGTCCATCAAGGACCGGCTGCGTTACTACGACACCTTCCCGCCGGAGCGGGGAATCGTCATCTTCAGCGGAGCCATCGACACCGGCGGCGGCCAGACCGACATGGTGACGAAGGTGCTCGAAAGCCCGCCGGACCCGGTGGAGTCGTTCCGCTACCACTGTGACTCCCAGTTCCTCACGGAACCGCTGGAGGAGATGCTCGGCGACAAGGGGCTGTACGGTCTCATCGTCCTCGACCGACGCGAGGCGACCGTCGGGTGGTTGAAGGGCAAGCGAATCGAGCCGGTCAAATCCGCCTCGTCGCTCGTCCCCGGCAAACAGCGCAAAGGTGGTCAGTCCGCCCAGCGTTTTCACCGACTGCGCCTCGAAGCCATCGACAACTTCTATCAGGAGGTCGCGGGGATGGCGGACGACCTGTTCGTCCCGAAGCGACACGAGTTGGACGGCGTGCTCGTCGGCGGTCCGTCGCCGACGAAGGACGAGTTCCTCGACGGAGACTACCTCCACCACGAACTCGACGGGAAGGTACTCGGGAAGTTCGACATCGCTTACACCGACGAGTCCGGCCTGTACGACCTCGTGAACGCGGCGGAGGACACGCTCGCCGACGCGGAGGTCATGAAGGACAAGCGGGAGATGAACGAGTTCTTCCGCGAACTCCACGAGGGCGACCTCGCGACCTACGGGTTCGAACCCACGCGCCGGAACCTCGTCATGGGGTCCGTGGACCGCCTGCTCCTCTCCGAGGACCTCCGCAAGGACGTCGCCGTCTTCGAGTGCGGCGACAAGGAGGAGTACGAGTTCATCGACCGCCGAAAGGGCGACCCGGAACACACCTGCGAGAACGGTTCCGAGGCTGAGATGACCGAGCGCGAGGACGCCATCGAGTTCCTCATGAACATCGCCGAACAGCGCGGCACCGAGACCAAGTTCATCAGCACCGACTTCGAGAAGGGAGAACAACTGATGAACGCGTTCGGCGGCGTCGCTGGCATCCTCCGCTACTCGACCGGCGTGTAAACCGTCGGGTCCGTTGCTGCTGTCTTCTCGATTGTTCTTCGCTACTCTTCGTCCCGTTTCGGCATCGTCGAGTAGTGCGGCGTGGCGTCGATGTCGGGTCTGTCGTCCGGCATCGTGGAGTACGAAAACGTGACCTTCATGTCCGGGCGGTCTCCCGGTCCGCCCCCGGCACTGTCGTCTCCCCGCTCGCCACCGGAACCTAGCTCGCTTTGGGCGATTTGGTCCTTTAACCGGTCGCGGGCGGCGTCGATTTGCTCCCGGAACTGCTCTGCGTTCTCCTCCAGTTCGGACTGGAGTTTTCCTTCCGTCGCCTTCGAGGCCATCTCGGCCGTGTCGCCGGTCATATCTCCGAGGCCCGAACCGTCTTCGTCGTCGTCGGAATCGCTGTCGGAGAGGGAATCGATGGCGTCCGTCAATTCCGTTCCCTCTTCCCACAGGCTCTGCATTTCCTCGGAACTCCAGAACTCGCGGAAGTTGACGGCCTTCACGAGTTCCGTCGAGTCGAGCGCGTCCCGCAGATTTCCGCTTTCGACCGCATCCGGGACGTTTTCGAACTCGATTGCGTTCGGTAACTGCCCGACATCGACGGTTTTCAGGAACGGGTCGGCGTCGAAGCCGTCGAACACGTCCTCCGCTTCGTCGAGGAGGGTCCAGAGAGTGTCGGCTCGCTCGGAAACCTCCTCGAAGGAGTCGGCCGATTCGAAGGCGTCTTCGAGTCGCGCCAGCGCCCGCTGTATCCGCGTCGTGAGTTTCGTTCGGGAGTTCTCGTCGTCGAACTCCTCGATGGACTGTCCCAGCCGGTTCGAAAGGTCGGCGAAGTCGGTTGACATGGTGTATCACCTGTTGGACGGCAAGCCGTCTCGGAAGGACGGTCGTTCCGGGAGTACGGGTTCCGACACGCACGGGGATAAACGCAGTCGCTAGTAGCGAACGGTCGGGGCGGGTTAGGTTCCATTACTTCCGTACCGATTCTCACTCTGCGGTCGCACGGCGCGCCCGAAGTTCGAGATACGAGACGGCCGATTCATGCAATCTCCGGAAGTCGTCCGTATCGGCGTCGGTAAACGAGGAGATACGTGATGAAAAGTAGAATCACGAAGTAGACAGGTGTGTAGAGGATTTGCGTGAACACGTCGGGGGGTCCGAGTACGAATCCGAGAACCATCGCGCCGACATAGCTGATGGTGAAGGTTGCCGCGAGACCCTGCCACGGCGTCGGTGGGTATCGTCGCTCGTTCGCCCGTCGAACGACGAGGAAGTAGTAGAGGGCGGCAGGCCAGAATATCGGTCCCAAAACCGCCCAATAGGAAGGGGATGAACTGCCGCGGGCGGTCGCGTCACTTCGCATCCAGTACGAAAACGACACGATTCCGAAGAGGATTACCAGCAGAATGGGGATGGAGGCGAGATAGGTAACAATGGGAATAGACATAACCATCGATTCACGTTGGAATACAAATATTTTCTGCCGTTGTTTACGATAACTGGCAAGCCAAGGACGACGCTCGTCGAGCAATCCCCGCCGGACGGGTCGTACTGGTCGGACTGCACAACCGAACTCACTTTATTGCCGGGAGCACTCACATCGCACATGAGCAGGTTCGCCGAAGTAGACGACCAGTACGAACCGCACTCGGTGGAAGACCGGGTGTTCGACTACTGGGACGACGTGAACGCCTACGAGAAGACGAAGCAGGCGCGAGAGGGCGCAGAGCGGTTCTTCTTCGTGGACGGGCCCCCGTACACCTCCGGGGCGGCGCACATGGGCACGACGTGGAACAAGTCGCTGAAGGACACCTACATCCGCTACAAACGGATGCGGGGCTACGACGTGACCGACCGACCGGGATACGACATGCACGGCCTGCCCATCGAGACCAAGGTCGAGGAGCGACTGGGCTTCGAGAACAAGAAGGACATCGAGGAGTTCGGAATGGAGAACTTCATCGAGGAGTGCAAGGAGTTCGCCAACGACCAACTCGATGCGATGGACGAGGACTTCAAGTCCTTCGGCGTCTGGATGGACTGGGACAACCCGTACAAGACGCTCAGCCCCGAGTACATGGAGGCGGCGTGGTGGGGCTTCCAGCGCGCTCACGAACGCGGACTCGTGGAACAGGGCATGCGCTCCATCAGCCAGTGTCCGCGCTGTGAGACGGCCATCGCCAACAACGAAGTCGAGTACGAGGACGTGGACGACCCGTCCATCTACGTGAAATTCCCCTTGCGCGACCGAGAGGGAAGCTTAGTTGCATGGACGACGACGCCGTGGACCGTTCCGGCGAACACGTTCGTCGCCGTCGATGCCGACGGGGAGTACGCCGAAGTTCGAGCGACGAAGGACGGCGAGACCGAGACGCTCTACGTCGGCGCGCCGAAAGTCGAGGAAGTCCTGAAGGAAGGTCGCTACGACGACTACGAAGTCGTCGCGGAGCTGACCGGCGAGGAGATGCTCGGCTGGGAGTACGAACACCCGCTCGACGACGAGGTGCCGAACCACCCGAGCGGCGACGGGACGCTACAGGTCTACGAGGCCGACTACGTGGACGTCGAGGGAGACGGTACCGGACTCGTCCACTCCGCGCCCGGACACGGTGAGGAGGACTTCAACCGGGGTCGAGAACTCGGTCTCGACATCTTCTGCCCCGTCGGCGGCGACGGCACGTACAGCCAGGAAGCGGGCAAGTACGAGGGGCAGTTCGTCAAGGACGCGGACGATGATATCATGGCCGACCTCGAAGCGAGCGGGCACCTGCTCGCGTCCGGCACCGTCCACCACAGCTACGGCCACTGTTGGCGGTGTGACACCGGCATCCTGCAAATCGTCACCGACCAGTGGTTCATCACGGTCACGGACATCAAGGAGGAACTGCTCGACAACATCGACGACAGCGAGTGGCATCCGCAGGAGGCCCGCGACGAGCGCTTCCGCAACTTCGTGGAGAACTCGCCGGACTGGAACGTCTCGCGTCAGCGCTACTGGGGAGTTCCGATACCCATCTGGACACCCGAAAATTGGGATGGGAGCATGGACGACGTGGTCGTCGTCGGCACGCGCGAGGAACTCGCCGAGGCGGTCGATCAGGACGTTGACCCCGAAGACGTGGACCTGCACCGTCCGACGGTGGACGACCTGACCATCACGAAGGACGGGACGACGTACACCCGCGTTCCGGACGTGTTCGACGTGTGGCTCGACTCCTCCGTGGCGTCGTGGGGCACGCTCGACTACCCGAGCAACCCGGACGACTTCGAGGAACTGTGGCCCGCCGACCTCATCATGGAGGCCCACGACCAGACGCGCGGGTGGTTCTGGTCGCAACTCGGCATGGGAACCGCCGCACTGGACGAAGTGCCGTACGACGAGGTGCTGATGCACGGGTGGGCGCTCGCCGAGGACGGCCGCAAGATGTCGAAATCCATCGGGAACATCGTCTCGCCCGAAGAGGCCATCGAGCGCCACGGCGCGGACCCGATGCGCCTGTTCCTGCTCTCGCAAAACCCGCAGGGCGAAGACATGCGCTTCTCGTGGGACGAGATGCAGAACATGCAACGGAGCCTGAACATCCTCTGGAACGTGTTCCGGTTCCCGCTGCCGTACATGCGCCTCGATGGATTCGACCCGGATGAGGTGGACGTGCAGGATGCCGAGACAGAACTCGTGGACGAGTGGTTGCTGTCGCGGTTGCAGACCGTGACGACCGAGATGACCGAGGACTGGGACGACTTCCGGCAGGACAAGGCGCTCCGCACGCTGCTCGACTTCGTGGTCGAGGACGTCTCCCGGTTCTACATCCAGGTCGTCCGCGAGCGCATGTGGGACGAGGCCGACAGCGCGAGCAAACAGGCCGCCTACGCGACGTTTTACCACGTCCTGAAGGAACTGGTCGCCCTGCTCGCGCCGTTCGCGCCGTTCGTGAGCGAGGACATCTACCAGAACCTCACGGGCGACGAGGGCGAGGAGAGTGTCCACATGCTCGACTGGCCCGAAGCCGACGAGTTCTGGCAGGACGAGCAGTTGGAAGAAGACGTTGCCGTTCTCCGCGCCGTCGAGGAAGCGGGTGCGAACGCCCGCCAGCAGGCCGAGCGAAAGCTCCGCTGGCCCGTCTCACGAATCGTCGTGGACGCGCGCGACGATTCGGTCGTCCACGCCGTCGAGAACCACGGCGACCTGCTGGCCGACCGCCTGAACGCCCGGGAGGTCGAGTTGGTCTCGCCCGACGAGGGGTGGGGCGAACTCGCCTACAGCGCCGAGGCGGACATGAGCGTCCTCGGACCCGCATTCGGCGGCGACGCGGGGCGGGTCATGAACGCGCTCAACGAGGCGCGCGTCACGGAACAGAACCTGTCCGCGCTCGAAGACGCGGTTTCGGATGCGCTCGGCGAGGACGTGGAACTCGCCGACGAGATGGTCGAGTTCGTCACGAAGACGCCCGACGACGTGTCCGGCGCGACGTTCGACGTCGAAGGGACGGACCTCGGCGTCGTCTACGTCGATACCGCCCTCACCGAGGACATCGAGAGCGAGGGCTACGCCCGCGAAGTCATCCGCCGCGTACAGGAGATGCGAAAGGAAGAGGACCTCGACATCGAGGAGACTATCGACCTCGAACTGGACGTGCGTGACGAACGCGTCGCCGAGTTGGTCGAGCGCCACATGGACCTCGTGAAAGAGGAGGTCCGCGCGGAGAGCGTCGGCGAGGTCGAGGACGGCTACCGCAAGACGTGGGACGTGGAAGGCGTGGAGATGGAAATCGCCATCTCGCCGTTGGCGGAAGCGGAAGCGTAGAACACCGAACCGCGAACGGTGCGAGGCGCGAAGCGCCTCGGTGAGTGAGCGGGGCGAGGAACCCCCGACGGAGTGCCGAAGGCACGACGGACGGGGGTGACGACGTGCTTTTGGTCCAGCTTTTACCAGCGAGTGAACGACGGTGAGCGAGTGCAGTAAAAGGTGGATTGCAATCTCGCCGTTGGCGGAAGCGGAAGCGTAGAACACCGAGCCGCGAACGGTGCGAGGCGCGAAGCGCCTCGAAATTCGGGCGACAAGGGAGCGGAACGGTGGGATTCGCACAGACGGCCCCCCGGTTCGATGCACCTCTCGTTCGAGATATTTCACGGTGAGAAGTGACCAAAGCTATTACCGAGAAGTGAGTAGCAACGTTCGTCAGACGGAGCTATAGAACGGAACACAGTTCTCACAATCATGATACTGGAAGCGTTTTCGGATTCGAAGGGAATCGAAATCACGGATCCGGTCGAAAAGACACGATTCCCGATCCGTACGCCGACGCGGGTGTCACCTGCGGACGTGGCGGTCGACGACCTCGACTTCCCCGTCGAAACGGCGGTCGAAATTCGGACCTCGGCCATCGAAATACCGTTGAGTCGCGGAATCTTCGTTCGGGATTTCGACGGACGGCTTCGTTTCGAGAGCGGCGAAAATAGCGATGGAGCAAGGTTGCCGAGCGACGACTACGTAGTCGAGATCAGCAACGCGCCGATGAAAGTGTACTTTTCAGTTTCCGGGTCGGTATCGTTCGAGCGAAACCATTCGGAGTCGACGTTCTCGTTCGAGCGTGAGCGTCGTATCGTTATCGGCGCTCGCTCACAGTTTCAGAAGCCGCCAGGAACCATCACGGTGACCGACGATGCCGACGACATCATGCGAGCGATGTCGGTGTTCGGGTCGGCGTTGAAAACCACGAGTCCGGAACGGTCGTATCCGACGCTCCGCGGACATCCGCCGCTCATCGAACGCGGCGAGGAGTTCCACGTGTCGTCCTCGATACCGTCATCGGCGACGGAGACCACGCTCGTGCTTCCGCCGGAGCGGGAGTATCTCTATCCGGCGACCTCGCTCGCCTACTATCTCAATTCGTCGGTCGTCCCCGGAAAACAGCCGCGCCTCGTTGCCGATAGCTTCGAGTACGAGTTGGACGGTGACGATGGCTACGAGGCGACGGTCGAACGCGTCCTTCGGCAGGTGTTCTTTCTCGATTGTCTCACGCGGACGAACGGGTTTTATTCGGTTCAGCTCCACGAGCGGGAGGTGGTCGAACCGCGGCTCGACATCGATTTGGATGCGCTCTTCGACGCACCGGTGGCAGAGCGCCTCCCGGCGTATCTCGGTGTGCCGTTCGAGACGCTCGAACCCGCGATTTCGCCGTGGCATCTCGCCGTCGATATGGTGCCGTCCGAGCACAACGTCGAGTATCTCCCGTTTCTGGCCAACAAGCTCGCATTCGTTCGGACGGCACGGTTGCCATCCGAAGCGACGGAGAAATCGCCGGAGCTAATGCACGAATTTTATCGGGCCGGGGTCACGGATTCACCCATCAGTACGGACATCGAATCGAAGACGCGACCGGAGATATTCGAGTTGAAGGGCGAACCGGACACGATAGAGCGTGCATGGGTCGGCCCGGGGTACCCGCTTCGGTGGAGCAAGTTGACGTACGATGGGCTGCACGCGGAAGCGACCCGAAATAAGACGACTGAGAACGCATCTACCCCAACTATCGATGTCACTATCGTCTGCAACGACACCGCGATGCAGGATGAAAGCGATGTCGTTCGCTACTACGACCTCCGCGAACTGCCACGGTTCGACATCTCCGTTCATCACCGAACGACGAAAGCTGAGCTGGAAAAACACCTCACCGAGCAATCCGACTTTTTCCACTACATCGGCCATATTTCGGATGACGGAATACAGTGTGAGGACGGCTATCTCGATGCAAGGGGTTTCTCTGAGGTAAACGCGACGACGTTTCTGCTCAACGCGTGCAATTCTTACAGACAGGGAACTGCACTCATCGAGCGTGGCTCGACGGCGGGTATCGCCACCCTCTCCAAGGTCAGCAACACGACCGCGACGGACATCGGTCGGTCACTCGTTCAGTTGCTGAGCATCGGGTTTCAGCTCCAGACCGCGCTAACGGTGCTAAACCGGGTGAAATTGACAGGTTACCGATATATAGCTCTCGGGGACAGCAGTAAAACGCTGTGTCAAAGTGAGAGTATTGTAACTCCCGTTATCCGGGTCAAAGACGTCGATTCGGGAATATTTAAAATTGAAGTGGATATACATCCGACAAGGAACACCCATCGAGGTACGATTTTGGAGACCGCGGCAGAAAATGCATCCCGGTATCATCTTTTAGCCGGCAAAGTGGGGACATTCGAGTTCACTCCGGACCGGTTGGAAGAATATTTCGCAATGGAGCGGTCACCGGTCGAAATCGACGGCGAACTGTACTGGAGCGACGAACTGTCGGCGGAAGAAGTTACGGAGTTACTGTAGTCACATCGTCGCGGCACGTCGGCTCCGTCGGTGGCGAAAACTGGACTGCGATTACCGGCGGCGAAAGAGAGGAAACCGACCGCGGAAGTCGAAGGTGACCGGAAAGATAGAGGTGCCCTAAAAGGTCGAACGTAGTTACGCCGACGAATCGTTCAGGAAATCCTCGACGCCGGTGCGCATGAAACTCAAATCGGCACCGAGGAGGAAGAACCGAAAGCCGCGCTCGGTTCGCTCGGATTTGATTTCCGGTGTCCGTCCCGCGATTCCCGGATACACGTCGTTGGCTTTCGCCGCCTCGAACACTCGCTCGACTGCCGTCGTCACGTCGGGATGGTCCTTCTCGCCCGGATGGCCGTACGCCGCGGACAAGTCGTTCTCGCCGATGAACGCGACGTCGATGCCATCGACTGCGAGTATCTCCTCGACTCGCTCGACGGCCGCCGGCGATTCGATTTGGACGGTGAGGAGCGTTTCCTCGTTCGCCGTGGTCACGTAGTCGTCGAACTCCTCGCCGTACGTGTTGGCCCGCGTAGTGCCAGCGACGCCGCGCTCCCCGACTGGTGGGAAGTGGGTCGCTCGGACGACGGAATCCGCGTCTTCGGGCGTCTCCACGCCGGGGACGATGACGCCTTTCGCGCCGGAGTCGAGGGCGTGTTTCGCGCCGCCCGAAACGGCTGTTTCGACGGACGGAAGTCGAACGAGCGGCGTGGCGTGTGGTTCGACCGCTCGAACGAGCGCTTCCACGCGTTCGGGCGAGTGGGGTGCGTGTTCGGTGTCGATAGCGACCCAATCGACCGACGTTCGGGAGAGTACCTCCGCCGCTCGCGTGCTCCCCGACAGAAGCCACGCACCGGCGACCGCATCACCGCAGTCGAGTTTTCGCATCGAACGGTTCACGATTGACATACGCGTCCCTTCGGCGGACACGTAATAAAAGGGGGGACGTGATTAGAGAGTGTGTTCGGAGCGAGCGGATTTACAGCGCGTCGGCAATCGTCGGCGCGACGGACACCTGACTGACCGCCCGCTCGATGGTGTCGGTGCCGAACACCGCTTCGACGCCCGCCTGTGCGAGTTTCGTTCGTGCGTTCCGCGCGAGCATCGGGTGGACGCAGGTGACGAAGACGCGGCCCACGTCGCGCTCCTGGAGGAGGGAAACGGCCTCGCTCATGGTCGAACCGGTGGCGATGATGTCGTCTGTGACGACCACGTCGCGGCCGGTGACGTCGGTATCGCTGGGCGTGATTTCGACCTCGGAGCCGGAGATGCGTTTCTTCTCGAAGTAGTCGATAACGCCGTCGCCGTACGTGTCACGGACCGTTTCGGCGATGTCGAGCGCGCCGTCGTCCGGGGAGAGGAAAACGGGGTCGGTCAAGTCGTCCGGGAGAGGTTCCGCGAGACGACCTGCGGCGTCGATAGATTCGGCGGGAACGTCGAAGAAGTCACAGATGGCCTCCTCGTGCGGGTTGACCGTGAGCACGCGGTCGGTTCCGGTGCTGATGGCGCGAGCGACCGCTCGGGCGGAGATGGGGTGGCCGCGGTCGAACGCCCTGTCCTGCCGTGCGTAGCCCATGTAGGGGAGGACGGTGACGACCTCCTCGGCACCCCACTCGCGGGCGGCGTCCTGCAGTTGGAGCAGTTCGAGGTGGGCGTCGCTGGAGACGGTCGAGGCGACGACGACGGCACGACCACCCTCGAATTCGGGAGCGGTTGCGAGCAGTTCGCCGTCCGGGAACGATTCGTACTCCACGAACCCGAGAGGTTCGTTCGATTCGTCGGCGAGAGTGGCCGCCAGAGATTGCGAGGCGGACCCACTGAGTATCATACGCGGACACTGGATATGCCGGGTTAAACCGGTTTTCACTCGTCGGCACGTGTGCCGAGTCAAGCCCTCACAGTCACCCGTCAACCACGCCGATTTCGAACGTCGCTCGCCGATGATTGGGGCACGGCGGGAAGGAAACGGAAGCATCGGTCGGGAGTCGTCGAGAACGGTTCACGATTCTAAATATACGTATGAATTCACCATATTCCAATATACTATTTTATTTATACAATGAAATGGTAGTGTCACACAATGGTTTCGGTAACCCGGTTGAGCATCGAGACATCGCTTCCGGTAGACGAAAACGAGTTGACCCCCGCGGAAAAGGGGGTCCTGAATCTCCTCGCGGAAGGTCGGTGCACGCCAGCGTACGTCGGTAGCGAACTGGCTATCGGAGCGGACACGGCGCGGTCGGTTCTCGACGGGTTCCGCGATGTCGATATCGTCGGGAAACCGTACCGTGGTCTCTACGAGTTACAGGTCGGGGAAGAAACGGACCACGAAAAGTATCGAAATACGGAGGCGGTTCTCTTCGACGTCCCGTTCGACGACGACCAATTCAGGCCGACCGAGCGGGGTATTTTGAATCTGCTCGCCGAAGGCAGAGCGATACCCGCATACCTCGCGCAAGAACTCGACGTGACGCAAGAATGGGTGAAAAATCGGCTCCACGAACTCACCCGTCTCGGCCTCGTTCGACGGCGGTATCGGGGGCTGTACGAACTCGACGTGGACTAGCGGACGGAAAGCCCCGTCACGCCCGTCAACCCGAGATGGCGACTCCGCCAGCCGTCTCCGACGGTCGCCAGAACGGTCCCGGATTCGGTCGCGGCGTACACGCCGTCGCCGAACGCGATGTCCGCGATAGGGTCATCGACCGGAAGCGAAACGTCCGTCCACTCGTTGCCCGCTCGGGAAACCACTTGGTCGGCGGTTGCGGCGTACGCATCCCCGTCCGTCGCGCTCACGACGCGGAAATCGCCCGCCAAGACGTCCATCCAGCCGTTGCCGAGTCGATAGAGACCGTCGGCGGTCGCGGCGAGCGGAACACCCGACGCGGAGACGTCCCGAACGTCGGTCAACCCGGCGTGTTGCACACCTTCAGACGAAACGCGGTAGACGCCCTCGGCGGTGGCGACCAGATTGCCGTCGATGGCTCGCACGGCGTCGAGCGTCGCCAATTCGTGCCACTCACCGTTGTAACGCGCGAGTCGGCCGTCCTCCCCCGCCGCGAGAAGGTCGTCGCCGTCGAATCCGACGGTGACGGCGGGGCCGAATTCGAGCGGCGAAAACGCCGCGTCGAGCACGTCCTCGTCGGTCGCAACGGCGAGGGTTCCGTCGATCGCGGCGATGTCGCGGGCGGCACAGCGGTGGGCCAGCGAGAACTCGCCGATGATGTCACCGGAGACTTCGACGCGAGCGACGCCCAGTTCGGTGGCGACGAAGACCGTCGTCGTTCCCTCCCGGTCGCTGTAGACTCGCTTCTCGTCGATGGTGGTCATACACGAGTGAAGGACGCAACTCGGGGAAAACGTTCGGATTCCCGCCTACCGAAGTCCGGTCGAAAACCGCCGTCGTTCACGAGAAGTCGCCGAGTCCCGTCTGTGTATCCTCTTCGGCGGCGACTTCCGCGACGATTTCGGGGGAATCGTTGTCCGGGCTGTTCACTTTCGTCGAAACCGGATAGGCTCGCATTTCTCCTGCGGGGAACGGGTCGAGCACGGCCCGTCGTTCGTCCGCGTCGCCCGTGAGCCACGTCGTCTCCTCGTCGGGGTCGAGGATGACGGGCATCCGGTGGTGAATCTCGCCGACGACGTCGTTGGGTTCGGTGGTGACCACGGTGAACGACGTTTTCCGCTCCCCGTTCTGCCACGGTTCCCACAGGCCAGCCATGGCGAACGGCTCGCCGTCCGTTCTGGTCATCCGGTAGGGCTGTTTACCCGTCGGGGTCTTCTTCCAGTCGTAAAAGCCGTCCGCGAGGACGAGACACCGGCGGTCGCGGTAGGCGTCCCGAAAGCTCGGCTTGTCGGCCAGCGTCTCGGCGCGGGCGTTGATGTGCCCGCCGCCGAACTCGTCGGCCCAGTGGGGGACGAGTCCCCACGTCGGGAAGCGAATCTCCTCGGGCGCGTCGTTGCGAACGACCGGGTGTTCCTGACCGGGCGCGACGTTGTACCGCGGACGAAGCGGACGGACCGGTTCGGCGTCGAACCGGTCGGTGAGTTCGTCCTGCGGTGCGAAGAGCGAAAGGCGGCCACACATACTCGATACTCCGCGACGAAGAGGAATAAACGCGAGGGCAAACGGGTTCGACGGGTCGGAATCGGAGGTCTCCACTGGGAAGTCGGAGGTACCGACAGAGCAAATCGGAGGTACCTTCGGATTGCGACCTGTTTACGACGGCTGTTCGTGCGGGGCGAGTTCGTCTTCCGTGCGCCCGCTGCTGTTGATGATGTTGAACGCCGTCATCAGGTCGGTGCGGGAGATGATGCCCGTGACGTTCCCGTCGGCATCGATGACCGGGAGACGGCCGATGTTGTGTTGTTGAATCGTTTCGAGCGCGTCCATCGCGTCGCTGTCGGCGGGAATCGTCTTGACGTCGGTGGACATCACTTCCCGGACGGTGTAGGCGTCGCGTTCGACCTGCCTGACGCTCCGAGCGTCGTCCAGCGTTATCATGCCGACGAGTTCGCCGTCGTCGATCACGGGATAGCCGGTGTGGCGCTGTCGGAACATGGTTTCGAGGAGGTCGGCAATGGACATGTCCGACGAGACGGTGTGTAAATCCTCGGCACCGGTCATCACGTCCCGGACGCGGACGTTTCGGAAGGTCGCCGAGAGGACCGACTGTTGGGCCTCGCTGCTCGCGCCGATGTAGATGAAGAAGGCGATACCGATGAGCAACAAGTTGCCGCCGAGGAGGCCGAACAGCCCCAGGAGGATGGCGAACACTTTACCGACCTCGGCGGCGGTCTGGGTGGCTTGCGCGAACGGGCGCGTCCGGGCGAGGAGCGCCCGGAGGACGCGCCCCCCGTCCATCGGGAAGCCGGGGAGGAGGTTGAACGCGGCGAGGACGAGGTTCATCAGGGCGAGGTAGCCGAAGACGAACCGAACGGCCTGCAGGTTCGTCGGGACGACGAAGAGCACGGCGAACGAGAGAACGCCGAGGACGATACTGACGACGGGACCCGCGACGGCGATGAGGAGTTCCTCGGACCACTCCTCCGGCTGGTCGGTGAGGCGAGCGATGCCGCCGAATATCCACAGCGTGATGGAGTCGATGGGGAAGCCGAAATGCATCGAAACGACGGAGTGGCCGAGTTCGTGGAGGACGACACCGACGAACAATCCGATGGCAGCGGCGGCACCGAGATAGAGCGGCATCATCCCCGACGAGAGGGGACCGGCATCTAACCCGAGACCCCAGAGATCGTTCATTATCTGGACCCATTGTTCGACCTGCGTTCCGATGAGCCACGCAAACACGGGCAGAATGAACAGGAAAGTGAGGTCGAGTTTTATCGGGATGCCGAGCACGCTCCCGATTTTGAAGCTTCGCATGGTTAGCTGTAGCACCGGAACCGCCTTAAACCTCGTCGCGGTGAGCGGCGTCCCGAAGTATTCAAGGGGGCGCTCTGGGGAGAAAATAGCGTGAGCGGTCCCGAATATTTCAGACGGACGGCGGTGACGCGCCTGGCGGTGGAGGACGAGGACCACGAGCGGCTGCTGTCCATGGTACGCGAGTGGAAACGCGGGTGCCAAATCGCGGTCAACGCCGCGTGGGGTGTCTGTCACACCCGAAACGAGGTGCAAAAACTGGCGTACGAGAAGTTGCGCGAGCGTACCAGCCTCGGAAGCCAGCACGCCGTTCTCGCCACGCACCGCGCCGCCGAAGCGATAAAACGTGCCCTGGAACGGGACGACGATGCGGCAAAACCAGAGTTCACCAGTCCGACCGTGGTCTACGACAGTCGCACGCTAACGCTGTTTGACCATCGGAACATCAGCCTGACGACGACCGGCGACCGGGTTCGCTGTCGTCTCGTGTTTCCCGACCACGGCTACCAATCGCGGTATCTGGACGACGACCGCTGGGAGCCAGCGAAGAGCACGCTGCACTACCGTGACGGCGAGTTTCACTTCCATCTCGGATTTCGACGCCCCCGCCCGGACGTGGACCTTCCGACCGAAGACGCCACCGTCCTCGGCGTCTCGCTCGGCGTCGAAAACCTCGCCGTGACGAGCACGGCCCGCTTTTTCTCCGGCGCGGAACTCACCCACCGACACGCCGAGTTCGCCGACCTCCGCGAGGACCTCCGCGAGACGAACACCCGGAGCGCACGACGAACGCTGCGGCAAGCCGGGGAACGAATCGAGAATTTCACCCGCAATACCCTCCACGAAGTTGCCGGTGGAATCGTCTCGGAAGCGGAGCGACACGGCTGTTCCGTCATCGCGTTCGGCGAACTCGAAGGCGTACAGGAGATGCTCACGGAAGCGGCCCCGTTCCACGGGCAAGCGTTCAAGCGATTGTTCGAGTTCGTCGCGTATCGGGCGGCCGAGCGGGATATCACGGTGGTACAGGTGAACCCTGAGTACACGAGCCAGCGCTGTACGTCGTGTGGGTTCACGCATCCGCAGAATCGGGACGTGGAGAACAACCGGTTCGAATGTCTGAAATGCGGCAGCGAGGCCAACGACGATTACAACGCGGCAAAGAACGTCGGGTTCCGCTGTATCCGGCGCGGGCCGCTGTCGTCGCGGGGCGTCGGTGCGAAATACTGCGCGCTCGGTTCCGGGCGGGTGACGCCGGACGGGGAGTTCGTCCCGAACGAAGAACTCGAAGCGGTGGGAAAACCTTAGCACGTCGGCTTCGAATGGAAACGTATGTCCAAACCAATCGTACGAAACGCGGACGACATCGAATACGAGGCCGTCGGAGCGGCCGACGGCATGGCGAAAGGGGTTCTCATCGGCGACGAACAGGACGCGCCGAACTTCGCCATCCGTCGATTCACGCTCGACCCCGGCGCGACGGTGCCCGAACACACGAACGAAGTCGAACACGAGCAGTTCGTGCTCGAAGGCGAGTACGTCGTCGGCATCGGCGACGAGGAGTACGAAGTCAGCGCTGGCGATTCACTGTTGATTCCGGCGGGAACGGTTCACTGGTATCGAAACGAGAGCGACGAACCGGGAGCGTTCATCTGTGCGGTGCCGAACGGGGACGACGAGATTCAGCTCGTCTAACGACACTCGGAGAGCGAGACAACGGAGTCGATAGACGAGGAAACCCACGCCGCGTCTTCGCGGGTATCGGTGATTCGAACGAGCGGTCGGTCTCGGTCGGACCCGTCCTCGATTTCGAGGATAACGTTGTCGTCGAAGCGCCGTGGAAGGTCTTCTTCTTGCGTGCCTTTCATTATGCCACCATGCAGCGCTACCGTGCGCTGTCCACCGCTAGCGGTCGAACCGGCTTTGTTATGTGCCGGTTGCGGAGCGGTAGTGGCGGAATAACGACCGCTCGAAGGTGTTAGGCCGAGATTTCCGTTTTTCAACGTCGGCTTTCCACGAACGGTGACATCACCTACCACGGTCGAAAAGTGGCGATTCACCACCGTCTCGTTCGAATCGCTGAAATAGCTCCGGTGTGTAGCACGTCTCGTGTCGAAGCAGGCCCAGCAGGTGGAGACGCTCTTCTGCCACGAAACGGACAGGGGCTATCAGGTCGCCGCCCAGCGGGGCGGTGAGCGGCAGTTCCGTGCCATCCTCGAATTAAAGGAGACGGACGCCGGACCGCGACCGGGACGGTTTCTGTTGAAGGACGGGTCGAGCGAGAAACCGCGCAGTCCCGACGAGTTCGTCGAACTCGCACGGAACGCGAAGCGGATTCGAATCTCGCAGCAGACCTCGCCCGAGGCGCGCGAAGAGCTGAAGGAGATGCTCGACGGCTACCAACTCGACGCGAAAACGGTTCGGACGTGTCGGTTGTGCGCTAACAAGGGACGGTATTCGCCCATCAACGGCGACACGGCCATCGATACGGGCGACGAGTACATCTGTCCCGACTGTGCGACGCGGGAACTGGAGCGGGAACTCTCGTTCAGGGGTAACCTGACGAGCGCCGCCCAGGACCGACTCGAAGACCTCCTGCTGGAAGTACAGGATTTGAAGCGAATCACGAACCTGCTCAAGGGGCGACTCGACCCCGACCTGACGAAGTTCGACGAAATCAGCGCGAACGTCGAGGACATCGAGATGGAGCGGGTGGATTCGCTGAACCTCCACCCCGGAATCCAGAACCTGCTGGAATCGCGGTTCGATACCCTGCTCCCCGTACAGAGCCTCGCGGTACAAAACGGTCTCCTCGACGGTGACGACCAACTCGTCGTCAGCGCGACGGCGACCGGGAAGACGCTCGTCGGCGAGATGACGGGGCTGGACCGAATGCTGAACGGGAAGGGGAAGATGCTCTTTCTCGTTCCCCTCGTGGCGCTGGCGAACCAGAAGCACGAGGATTTCGAGGAAGAGTACGGTGACCTCGCAAACGTCACCATTCGCGTCGGTGCGAGTCGGGTCCGCGACGACGGCAATCACTTCGACCCGAACGCGGACATCATCGTCGGGACCTACGAGGGTATCGACCACGCGCTCAGGACGGGGCGCGATTTGGGCGATATCGGAACGGTCGTCATCGACGAGGTTCACACCCTGCAAGAACAGGAGCGTGGCCACCGCCTCGACGGCCTCATCTCGCGGCTAAAATACTACTGCGAGGAGCGCGCCAAAGAGCGGAACGAGTACGGCGGCGCACAGTGGGTGTACCTCTCCGCGACCGTCGGGAATCCGAAGGATTTGGCGCAGTCGCTGGAGGCGAATCTCGTGGAGTTCGAGGAGCGACCCGTCGCACTGGAGCGCCACGTCACCTTCGCCGAGGGGCACGAAAAGCCCGTGACGGAGAACAAACTCGTCAAACGCGAGTTCGACCGCGAATCCTCGAAGGGGTATCGCGGCCAGACCATCATCTTCACCAACTCGCGGCGGCGCTGTCACGAGATTTCCAGAAAACTGGAGTACAACTCCGCGCCGTACCACGCTGGGTTGGACTACGGACGGCGAAAGAAGGTCGAACGCATGTTCGCCGAGCAGGACCTCGCGGCGGTCGTCACGACCGCCGCACTCGCCGCCGGGGTTGACTTCCCGGCCTCGCAGGTCATCTTCGACTCGCTGGCGATGGGCATCGAGTGGCTGACCGTACAGGAGTTCCACCAGATGCTCGGCCGCGCGGGTCGGCCCGACTACCACGACCGCGGGAAGGTGTACGTCCTCGTCGAACCCGACGGCAGCTATCACAACAGCATGGAAATGTCGGAGGACGAGGTGGCGTTCAAACTCCTCAAAGGCGAGATGGAGGACGTTCGAACCCTCTACGACGAGAGCGCCGCCATCGAGGAGACGCTGGCGAACATCACCGTCGGTGGGAAGGCCGCGAAGCGCCTGAACGACCGGATGATAGGCGACGTGCCGACGAAACACGCGCTCGGCAAACTGCTCGAATACGAGTTCATCCACGGCTTCTCGCCGACGCACCTCGGGCGCGTCGTCACGAGTCACTTCCTCGCGCCGGACGAGGCGTTCCGGATTTTGGACGGCATCCGGAAGGACAAGGACCCGTTCGAAATCGTCGCGGACCTCGAACTGTTCGGCGAGGACGAGTGACACGGGTACCGAGCAAACGAAACGTTTTACACGGGGAGTGCGCTACTGAAGTGTACGGGATCGTGGGGTAGCTTGGTATCCTTTCGGCCTTGGGTGCCGATAACCTCGGTTCAAATCCGAGCGATCCCATAGATTTTGCGACGAACATCCTCGTGAGTCGCAAATCTATTCTGAGCTCGAATTTGAATCAGACGAGACGCAAGCGCCTCGCGGTGCTCACGGCTTCGCCGTTCGCATCGAGGCGCTTGCGTCTCGGCGGGGTTCACAATCCGGGCGATTTCATTCTTGGACGACTACACCGCGAGCGACGCGTCAGCGGCACACAGCGCGTGCAAACAAAAATCGAAGGAGAGAACTTACGCCGCTTCGTCGCCTTCCGCGGTCCCGTCATCCGACGAACTGTCGTCGGTATCGCCCGCCATCATCGACTTCACTTTCTTTCTCAGCACGACGTAGCCGCCGACGGCACCGATGCCGAACGCGACGGCCCCGGCTTTGCCGAAGCGCCGGTAGCCGACCTTCGCGGCCTTTTTGCCGACCGTGAGTGGTCCGAGTGGTCCGAACATGCCTGTGGGTATTGCGTTCACGGGGATGTCCGGGATGTGGTTGCAGGTGCAAGTCGTTTATTCTACCGTGTGGGTGGAAATCGAAAGCAGCGGGGAATCGCGTTCGGTGGCGCGAGGGTCTGGACGCTTTGCGAAAGTTCTTACCTGATCGGGAACCAATGACCCATGAATGGCTCGCGCGGAAAACACGGAACTGATAGACAGGTTCGAGCAGTTCTATCGGAACTATTACCGAAACGAAATCGGGGAGCTCGCCCAAAGCTACCCGAACGA
Organism: Haladaptatus paucihalophilus DX253; assembly: GCF_000376445.1. Classification (NCBI taxonomy): domain Archaea; kingdom Methanobacteriati; phylum Methanobacteriota; class Halobacteria; order Halobacteriales; family Haladaptataceae; genus Haladaptatus; species Haladaptatus paucihalophilus. The sequence continues at coordinate 1,918,120 of NZ_AQXI01000001.1, forward strand.
AAAGCGGTCGCTGTACATCAACTGGAACGACCTGTATCAGTACGACGCGGACATCGCGGACGATTATCTCGCGCAACCACAGCAGTTACAGGAGTACGCCGAGGAGGCGCTCCGCCTGTACGACCTCCCCGTGGACGTGAGCCTTGGGCAGGCTCACGTCCGTCTACAGAACCTGCCGGAGCACACGGATATCCGCGCGATCCGTGCCCGGCACGTCAACACGATGGTGAGCGTGCAGGGGATCATCCGCAAGGCGACCGGCGTGCGACCGAAGATTCAGGAGGCGGCGTTCGAATGCCAGCGCTGTGGAACCTTGACTTACATTCCGCAGTCGGGCGGGGATTTTCAGGAACCCCACGAGTGTCAGGGCTGTGAGCGACAGGGACCGTTCCGCATCAACTTCGACCAGTCGGAGTTCATCGACTCACAGAAGCTCCGCGTACAGGAGAGTCCCGAGGGACTCCGCGGCGGCGAGACGCCACAGAGTATCGACGTGCACATCGAGGACGACATCACCGGCCACGTCTCGCCCGGCGACCACGTGACCGTGACGGGCGTCCTCCACCTCGAACAGCAAGGGAGCGGCCAGGAGAAATCCGCCGTCTTCGACGTGTACATGGAGGGCGTGTCCGTGGAAATCGAGGACGAGGAGTTCGAGGACATGGACATCACGGACGAGGACAAAGAGCAAATTATCGAACTCTCGAACGAGGGGAACATCTACGAACAGATGGTCGATTCCATCGCCCCGGCCATCTACGGCTACGACCAGGAGAAACTGGCGATGATTCTGCAGTTGTTCTCCGGCGTGACGAAACACCTCCCGGACGGGTCGCGGATTCGCGGCGACCTGCACATGCTCCTGATCGGGGATCCGGGTACGGGTAAGTCCCAGATGCTGTCCTATATACAACATATTGCGCCGCGGTCCGTCTACACCTCCGGGAAAGGGTCCTCCTCCGCAGGGCTGACGGCTGCGGCGGTACGCGACGACTTCGGCGACGGGCAGCAGTGGACGCTCGAAGCGGGTGCGTTGGTGCTCGCGGACAAGGGTATCGCGGCGGTGGACGAACTGGACAAGATGAGTCCGGAGGACCGGTCCGCCATGCACGAGGGGCTGGAACAGCAGAAAATCAGCGTGAGCAAAGCGGGGATCAACGCGACGTTAAAGTCCCGCTGTTCGCTTCTCGGCGCGGCGAACCCGAAGTACGGGCGATTCGACCAGTACGAGTCCATCGGCGAGCAGATCAACCTCGAACCCGCGCTGATCTCCCGATTCGACCTCATTTTCACCGTGACGGACAAACCGGACCCGGATCACGACTCGCAACTGGCAGAACACATCCTCCAGACCAACTTCGCGGGCGAGTTGAACACGCAGCGGACGGAAATCAACGCGCCGAACATCACGGAAGAACAGGTCAACAGCCAGACGGAGGAGGTGGCACCGGCGATAGATGCCGAACTCCTCCGGAAGTACATCGCCTACGCGAAATCGAACGTCTATCCGACGATGACCGAGGAAGCCCGCGAGGCGATTCGTGATTTCTACGTCGATTTGCGCTCGAAGGGGACGGACGAGGACGCCCCGATTCCGGTCACGGCCCGGAAGCTGGAGGCGCTCGTTCGTCTCGCCGAAGCGAGCGCTCGCGTTCGACTGTCGGATACGGTCGAACGGAAGGATGCGGACCGCGTTATCGAAATCGTTCGGTCGTGTCTACAGGACATCGGCGTGGACCCGGAGACCGGACAGTTCGACGCCGACGTGGTGGAAACGGGGACCTCGAAGTCCCAACGAGACCGCATCAAGAACATCAAACAACTCATCGCGGACATCGAGGAGGAGTACGACGACGGTGCGCCCGTGGAAGTCGTCCTCGACCGAGCGGACGAGATCGGCACGGACCCCTCGAAAGCCGAACACGAAATCGACAAGCTGAAACAGAAAGGCGAGGTGTACGAGCCGTCGACAAACCATCTTCGAACCACCTGAGATGGACCGAATTTCCGCACTCAGAAACATCGAGGACGCCCTCTCGGACTTCGAGTCGGGAGCGGACGAGCTACGAGAGACACAACGTCGAGTGTTGACGGTGCTACAGACGTACGCCACCGAGTTCGAAACCGAGCGTGACTTGTTCGCCTACCGAGCATATGGAGATGAGCGGGCGGAAGGTATCGTCGTCGTCGCGGAGTCGGCGGAGGACGCGCGTGGACGGGTCATCGAATTGCTCGGCGATGAAGCGGTAGAATTTCACGTCGAGAACATCAGTAAATGACAGCATTCTGGAGATGGAAAACTAGATAAACATGCCCGGAATAGAGTAGAAGTATAACGACAGCGTGCGTAGGTGTATCAAATGCGACAAAGCCGACAAAACCTCCGGGATTTATCAGGCCCATAATAATGCAGGTGGCTAAATGATACACGAGGGATGGTACGGGATGGACGACACAGCGAGCACGTGCGACGTTGCCGAGGGACGACCGAGATGAGCGGTCTTTCGGCGGCTCTCGACGGCGAATCTAGCGTTCTCGTTCTCTCGCCTTCTATGAGTTCGGAAACCGACGAGGCGTGCGTCGGTATGTTGACGGATTCACCACCAGCGGAGGAAAACGTACTATGGGTGACGTTTACGCGGTCGCCGGACGCGTGTATTCAAGATTGGCTCGCGCATGCGAACGGTCGGCCAGCGAACTTGCGATTCATCAGTGTCGGTGAGACGGTTCGGTCGGTGGCGACATCGGCACCGATGCAGGAGACATCGACGGATGCCGTCGTCGATACGCTCTCGAATCCCGGCGATTTGACGGGGCTCGGAATCAAAATCAGCGAAGTGTTACAACAGTGGCACGGAAACGGCAACCGAACCGTCGCGTGTTTCCACTCGTTGACCGCGCTACTCCAATACTCGGACGTCCAGACCGTCTATAAGTTCCTGCACGTCCTCACCGGACGCTTTACTACCGCCGACGTGACCGCACACTTCCATCTCGACCCCGAAGCACACGACTCACAAACTATCAACACCCTCAAAACGCTGTTCGACGCTGTTGCCGAGTTCGACGGGAACGAGTGGAACGTGAAAACGCGGTAATTAATTTTAAAATACATCGTTTCGAACGAACGTCTGTGCTGTTGATAATCACCTACTCCAGCGGTGCCCGACAGACGCTTCGGAACATCTGCACGACACACGAGGAGTGTGTCGTTCGACGGTTCGGACGGGCCGCCTTGCTGCAGCAGACGGAACTGGGTGCGTTTCTCGCGCTTCGTCTCTACGAGAAACACGGAGCAGACGTGCAACTCGAACGCACCGAACCGCTGAACGAGTTCCGTGACGTACCGGATGCGGTTCGGGAGGCCGCAAAAGCGTACGAGAACCGTGAACGGCCGAGCACGCCCTACGACAAGTTCGCCGTGGGGACGAACCACCCGGCACCGGATTCGATGCGAAACGCGGATTTATGAAGGTAAAAACGCGAGAAAAGACGTTTCGGGGGCGCGCAATCGACCTGCGTGAGGAGTCAGTTGCGGCGGCAGATGTTGTCGCAGCGATTCGGTCGGACGCCGAATCGAGCGCGCTCGATATCGAGTGTGCCGACCCGCACCCGGTTCACGACTACGTGGGATACATCGAGTCGGAGACGTCCGTTCGTGTCCGCGCGGCAGTGGCCGCCGCCGCGCGGTCGCTCGGGATGGACGCACCGCAGGACGAGGAAATAGCGAACCTAGAGGTATCGTTGCGGTCGCTCGACGTGGAAGCGATTTCGATTCGTTCGGAGCGGCGGCGCGTGGCCGAGGTGAGCGGGTCGGAAACGGAACTTCGGGAGGAAGTCGCGGCACTACGTGGCAGGGTACAGGCAATCCGGGACTCGGGAGGGTACGTAGAAGATGCCGAGTCGAAACTACGGAGCGCAACGCGGGAGTTGGCCGAGAGGGAGACGGAACGAATCGCCGCGGAGCAAGCGTTGGAAGCGGCGCGAAAACGCCAACGGTCGGCGAGGAATGACCGAGAGCGACGGTTACGACTGCGTGACCGGAAGGAGAACCTCGAACGAACAGCGCGCGACTATTTAGCTCGACAGGTGCACGCGAGGTTCGTCGCGGCGGTCGAAGCGGTGCCGGGTCGCGGACGAGTCCCGGAACCGGGGACGTTCGAAGGCGATTCGACGACCGCGGCGCTCGCAATCGCTCGTTTGGCGCGGGGTCGAGCGCCGGTCGTGCTGGCGTGTGAGCGATTCGAGACGCCGTGTGCCGCCGTCGATTGCTTGAACGCACCCGTGCTACAGGTTTAAGACGGAAGACGAGCCCAACCCGGGGCATGGTGACACTGCACTGGACGACGGACGAACGGACGGGGGCGGTCGAGACCGTCACGTTGGTCGCGCTGGTGGTCGAAAATTCTGCGGCGATGCCCGTCAGGATTCGGGTCGGAAACCGACTCAACGGCGAACTCCGGGTACCGCGGCGGCACGGACTCACGGAAGCGGGATGGGACGAAGGGGGATTCGAGGGCGTCGTCGGCGCGGGTGAACGACGCTCGCTCGGCTATGCGGTTGCGGCCGACGAGACCGAATCGCCGCCCGCCGAAATCGTCTGGACCGAACGAGCACCGGAGACGGAAGAATCGTCGGTCGGCGGTGCGACTCGGCACGATTCTCCCACCGGACTCGACATCGAACCGACGACCGCGGGTGTCGTTCGAGCGTTGGGAGACGCCCGGCCACCGGTGGACGCGGTTCCGACACCCGACCGGGTGGAGATACCCGATGCGGTAAAGTCGTGGCTATCGGCCGTCGAGACGCGAATCGAGCGGTACGAGACGGGGGACAAAGAGACGAGAGGGGGAGAGATGGGAGGAGAAAAGATGGGAGAAAGGAAGTGCGAAGAGATGGGAAGCGGTAGGCCGGAAAAACGGACGGTCGCCGAGCAAGCGGAAGAACAGGAGTTGCGACGGAGAATCGCGGCGGACGAACGGACGCTCGAAGCGGTTGCAAACCGGGTGCAACGAGTACGAGAGCGGGTCGAATCGACGGAGAAATCGAACGCGGTCGGGAGAACGAAATGATCGTGGCCGTTACGGGTGGGAAAGGTGGCGTCGGAAAATCGACCGTTGCGCTCAATCTCGGGGCGGAACTCGGCGGCGTCGTCGTGGATGCGGACCTCGCAATGGCGGACCTGCCGAGGTCGCACGGACCCGATTTACACGACGTACTCGCCGGACGAGCGGATGCGATCGAAGCCGTTTCGAGCGTCGGAGACGTGCTGATGCTGCCGTGCGGCCGCACGTTAGCCGGTGCGCGGGCGTGTGACGTGACCGAGTTCGCCGATGCGATAGCGCGGGTTGCGTCGGAGTACGACCACGTGGTCATCGACTGCCCGGCGGGGATGGCGGCCGATGCGGGACTCCCGCTGGTTGCGGCAGACAGCTACGTCCTCGTGACGATTCCGCGGCCGTTCGCGCTTGCGGACGCGGTGCGGACGAAGGCGCTCGCACGGCGACTCGATGCGGGATTGTGTCGAGTGGTACTGAACCGGGTCCGCGAGGACCCGCCGGTCGAAACCGTGGAGCGGACGCTCGGGGCACCGGTGACGACGCTACCGGAATCGACGACGATTGCCGACGCACAGCGGAACGGGTGTCCAGTCGCGACGCTGGCACCGGAGAGCGAGGCGAGAGAACAGTTTTCGGAACTCGGGCGGGCGGTTTACTCCTGCAGGTCGTGATACGTCGAGCGGAGCGTCACGGGGGTGACGTCAGCGACTTCGGCGGCGGCGCGTTGGGTGACGCGTTCGTCGCAGTCGCGGGCCGCCGCGTAGAGACACGCGGCGGCGACGCCGCTGGGGTTGCGGCCGCTGACGAGGTTTTTCTCCTCCGCCCGTTCGACGAACCGTTTGGCACGTCGTTCGGTCGCCATCGAGAGGTCGAGTCGGCTGGCGAACCGGGGAAGGTACTCCCGCGGGTCGATGGGACCGATGGGAAGGCCGAGTTCGCGGTTCACTGCGTCGTAGGCGGCCGTCAGTTCGGCGCGCTCGGCGCGAGCGCGTTCGACGATTTCGTCGAGCGTTCGGGAGACGGCCGATGCCCGGCAAGTGGCGTACACCGCCGCCGCGGCGAATCCCTCTATCGACCGTCCGCGAAGGAGGTCCTCCGACTGTGCGGATTCGAACAGCACGCACGCCCGGTCGCGGACGTTTTCGGGCAGTTGAAGCGCGCCGACGAGACGGCGAATCTCGGTGAAGCCGTACACGCGATTTCGTTCCGCCTTGGACGAGAGTCTAGCGCGGTTGTGTTGGCGGCGCATCCGCATCACGCGGCGTCGTTTCCGGCCCGTGAGTCGAACGGTGCTGTTCTTGTAGCCGATTTCGGTCGTCAACCCGCGGTCGTGGCGCGAACGCGTCAGTGGTGCACCAGTTCGCTTACGGTCGGTGTCGTCGTCGCTGAACGACCGCCACTCCGGGCCGCGGTCCAAGCCGTCTTCCGCGACGACCAACCCGCACTCGGTACAGACTGCTTCGGTGCCGCGTGTGCGAACACGACCGCGGCATTCGGGACACGTTTCGGTTGAGTTTTGTATCGCACTCATTACAATTGAAACTTCGTCCGAGATGGTATTTAAACGAGCGCCGAAATCGAAAAACGAGCCGGTGTTACGAGTGACGAGCGTACCGGTAACCGGTACGTTCTAGCCGTCGTCTAATTACCAACTATGATACTTGTCTAGAAGATTAAAGTCAGTGGGGAGACAAGCAGAACACATGGCGCTGTCGGATATCGCGGCCGGATTGGAGGTGACGGCCGAACAGCAAGAGTACGGTGTCGCAACCGTGGACGATACCGGACGGGACCTCCGCGAACGGCTCGCACCGTTCGGCGACGCGTTACCCTGCGAAACGGACGCCGCGGTAACGATAGTCGAGACGCACGCGTCCGGGACTTCGGTCGGCGAAAGCGCCCGCCGTGCAGGCGTCGCACCGATGACGGCCGCGAAGACGCTCCACCTGCTGGGTGTGCGCGGTATCTCGCCGCTTTCGTCCATCGGTCACGAACTTATCGAGGACTGGCTCTCCGCGAACTGCTCGCGGTCCGAAGCGCTCGCGCTGTCCGGCGCGAACGAAATCGAGTTCGCGCTGGCGACGTTCATCGAAACGCACGAGCCGCTGGACGGTGCGGCCGAAGTGCTCGAAAGCGCGTTGGCGATGAACGGGGACGCTGCCGTCGAAAAGCGAGACGCGCTGGCGGAGACGATGAGCGACGTGGGCGACCTATTGTAGCGAATTTCGAAACGCAGGGAAAATCAGCTTCGAAGCGACTCCGGCAGATAGTCGTCGGGAAGGTACTCCTCCGGGTCGATATCCAAGAACCGCTCCTCCGGAAACTCGACGTCGAGCGAAACGTCGAACACAGTTTCGACGGCGGCGACGATGGCGGGAGAAAACGACGCGTCGAGTTCGGGTGCGCTCGCCGGGACGTCCTCGACGGCAGTCTCGTCGCTCGTCGGAATCGGTACCGCGTCCTCCAGCGGATGCTCACCGTTCGCGCGATTGGCGAGAACGGTGTCCGCGTCCGTTCCGAGGTCGGCGAGGCGGCCGCGCATTCCCTGTACGGCGTCGGCACCGAGACGGGAGGCCGGTGCGACCAACGTCACCGTGTCCGCGGCGTGGACGGCAGCGACGGCCTGATTCGCGGCGACGGGCGGCGCGTCGATGAGAACGTGGTCGAACTCGTCCGCGGTTCGTTCCACGAGCCGCTCGAAGGCTTCTGCGGCAGTTGCGGTTTTCGCCCGTGCGAGGCGCTCGAAGGGAGCGTACGCGGGACAAAGCGAAAGCCGTCCGGGGGTTGGGACCGGATGTTCGAGGAGCGCGTCGGCGAGGTCGTCCTCGTCGGTGAGCAGTGCGGTGATGTCGGTGTCGATGCGGCCCGGAACGTGGCGCGCCAACCCTTGTGTAGCGAAAGCGGCGTCCAAAATCGCCACGTCACGCCCGACGTGAGAGAGCACGGCGGCGGTTTCGAGACAGAGGCGCGTCGTTCCGGCCCCGCCGGTCGCACCGACGAGTGCGGCAGTTCGTTTCACGTGTTCGAATCTAAATAGATTCGTTCTGGTATAAAAATATACAGTTATCGACCGTCGCGGATGTCGTCCGCAATCGCGTCCAGTTCCTCGTCCGAGAGGTCGGGACGGTCCCCCGCGATGGCGTGAATCGGATGGCCGCCGTCGCCGTCGAAACGGGGGATGATGTGGCCGTGAACGTGCGGGACTTCCTGTCCGGCAGCCCCGCCGTTGTTGAACGCGACGTTGCTCGCGTCGGCATCCACCGCGGTTTCGACGGCGGGCGTGAGGCCGTGCAGGACCGAGAACAGGTCCGCCGCGGCGTCGTCCGGGAGGTCGTCCAGCGTTTCGTGGTGGTCCTTCGAGATGACGAGCGTGTGACCCGGCGCGAGCGGGTTCACGTCGAGGAAGGCGAGGACGCTTTCGTCCTCGTAGACCGTTTTGCTCGGGATGTCTCCGGCAACGATTTGACAGAAGATGCAGTCGTTCGGCATGTCAGTGTAATCGTGCGACTCCCAGATGAAAGTTGAGGGTCCCGCGGTAGTTCGAGGGGGGACTTTCGAAATCAATCGCGCAGTTGGAGCAGTTGCCGTCGCCGCGATTCGATGTCAAAATTCGGGTCGAGGTTCGGGTCGGCGGCCAATCGGTCGAGAACGAGCAGGGGGTCGACTCCGGCCGCTTCGACGCGATCGAACAGCGCATCGACGTGTTGGCGATAGAGCGCGAGCGACGAGAGGAGCGCGGTGGCGAGAACCATCCCGGCGGCGGCGTCCGGTTCGTCCGGGAGTGCGTCGCTTATCGTGGCGAAGTTCGACGGTTCGACGTCCGGGTTCTCCACCGGTTCGAAGGCGAGACACCGCGTGCAGAGGAGAATCGACGACGGTCGGTCCGGGACGTCCGCACGGAGTTCGGACGGAACGGCGAACGTCCGTCGTTCGCCGCCGCATTCGGGACATTCCATACGAAAGTAGAGCGGCGCAAGCCTCAAAAAGATGGTATAGTTTCGTCAGCAGCGGGCGGGAACTCAGGTCGATGGCGGCGTTTCCGTGCGGTCGTCCGCCTCGTCGGTGACGTTGATGGGAATCCCTTCCTGGTCGCTCTCACCGAACCCGGCGCTGAGGATTCGGGTCAAGGCGTCTTCGACGCTCTCGTCGGTTTCCGTTATGTCGTCCGATTCGACTTCGATGACGAATCCGGTGGTGATGTTCGGTGCGGTCGGCAAAAAGAGAAGTTCGCGGCCGTCCTCGGCCTGCTTGCCGGTTTTGAAGGCGGTCATCCGAAGGCCGTTCCACGTCTCGATTTTGACGGGCTTCTGGAGTTGGTTGGTGTCGGAGAGGGCGGTTTCCGCGGCCATCTTCGACGCGTTGTACACGATTCGAAGGCCGGGCAATCGGTTCATGGACCCGTCGATGGCGTTCTCGACGACGCTGCCGAGCGTCGTCCGCATGAGGTAGCCGATGCTGAAGACGAGCGCGGTGAACACCGCGAGGACGATACCGACGCGGATGAGAGCGGCGGGGATTGTGATCAGTCCGCCGAAGAGGACGTATTTCGGCAGGTCCTCCAAGAACGGCAGCCCGGCGATTTTGAGGAACAACCACGCGATGATGTACGCAGTAACCAGTAGAGGGGCCAAAACGATGAGACCGCTTCCAGCATCGCGTTTCCACGAAGACATTTAGGTGTAGCGTCTGGTTGCAGGAATATAAACTAGTTGCAATATTTTTGCTACCTGCCGAGGACGGCGCGGGCCGCGAAGAGGAGGTTCTCCTTGCGCTCCATCGCGCGACGATAGAAGTACGACATCCACTTGCCGCCGTAGGGGACGTACTGCCAGACTTCGTACTCCTCCGCCAGTTCCATCTGTGCGTCCTCGCGGACGCCCATCAGCATCTGGATTTCGAAGTCGGTTCCGTACTCGTCGTGGAGTTCCGTCGCGTACTCTATCATCGCCGGGTCGTGGCTGCCGACCGCGATACCGCCGTCGAACTCCTCAAACATGAATTCGAGATACTCACGGTAGGCGGCGTTGACGCGCTCTTTTTCCTTGTACGCGAGTTCCGGGGGTTCGTCGTAGGCACCTTTTACCAGTCTAACCTTGCCGGGGAGGTCGGCGAGTCGTTCGAGGTCCTCTTTCGTGCGCTTGAGGTTCGCTTGGACGCAGACGCCGACGCCGCCGTCGTGTTCGAGGGTGAGTTGTTCGAAGAGGTCGAGGGTCGCGTCGGTCGTCGTGTGGTCCTCCATGTCGATCCAGACGAAGGTGTCGTCGGCCGCGTCCGCGATTCGCTCCATGTTATCGCGGTAAACGTGCGTGCCCACGTCCAAGCCGACCTGTGAGGGTTTCACCGAGACGCACGCCGAGAGGTCGGAGCGCTCGATGTCTTCGAGCAACCGAAGGTACACCTCGGCGTCCTCGTCTGCCGGTCCTCGCTCGTGGTAATGCTCGCCGAGAAGGTTGAGGATGACGTTGACGTTGCGTTGGTTCAAATCCCGCGTGTACTCGAGCGCTTCCGCCGGGGTTTCACCCGCGACGAACCGACTGGCAATCGGTGGTATCATGCATCTTCTTTCACACTCCCGCGTCTTATCATTGTATATTGCACCCGTGACAGTCATCGGCATATATTCCGGGCCAGACCGCTGGGTCTTAAGACCCGGAGGGTATCTATCCCCATATGAATCTTCTCGGTGCGGACGTGTTCGAAACCGTGGCCGTCGCGGTGTGGGCGATGTTGCCCGCGTACGTCCCGAACAATTTCGCGGTGCTCGCGGGGGGCGGCACGCCGATAGACGGCGGACGGACGTGGAACGGCAAGCGCATTCTCGGTGACGGGAAGACGTGGCGCGGGACGGCGGCCGGAATTCTGGCCGGAGCGATACTGGCCCTGCTACTGAACGCGATTCGTCCGACGGCGGCGGGCGCGCTGGGCGTCACGCTTCCCGACCCGTTTCCCGCCATCGTGGTTTTCACCCTGCCGGCGGGCGCGATGCTCGGCGACATGACCGCCTCGTTCCTGAAGCGGCGCACCGGCCGGGAGCGCGGCGCGGCGTTTCCCGGCATCGACCAACTCGATTTCGTCGTGATGTCGCTCCTGCTCACCCTGCTCGCCGCGCCGGGGTGGACGCTCGAGACGTTCGAGCTGCCGGTCGTCGTCGTCGTGCTCGTGGTGACGCCCCTCCTGCACATCGTGACGAACGTCATCGCGTACGTCCTCGGACTCAAGAACGAACCGTGGTAGAACGCCGCGGTACCGGCGGCAAAGAACTACTTTTAACCCGCCTCGCCACCCCGACTCGCACATGGCGAATCAGGAACTCATCGAGGCCTTGCGCGCGGCGGATGCCGTCCAGTACGGCGAATTCGAACTCTCCCACGGTGGGACGAGCGACTACTACGTGGACAAATACCTCTTCGAGACGGACCCGCACTGTCTGTCGCTCATCGCGGAAGCGTTCGCGGAGCGGTTGGACGGGACGAAGCTAGCGGGCGTGGCCCTCGGTGCGGTTCCCCTCGTCGCGGTGACGAGCGTCGAGACCGAGACGCCCTACGTCATCGCGCGGAAGCAACAGAAGGAGTACGGGACGGCGAACCTCATCGAGGGACGACTCGACGACGGCGAGGAGGTCATCGTCCTCGAAGACATCGTGACGACCGGACAGAGTGCGGTGGACGCGGTGGAGGCCCTCCGCGACGCGGGTGCGGACGTGAACAAAATCTTCGTCGTCGTGGACCGAGAGGAGGGCGGCCGCGAGAATCTGGCCGACGCCGACGTCGAGATGGAGGCGCTGCTTTCGGCCTCCGACCTCCTCGCCGAGAACGACGCCGACGAGTGATGGCTCGGGGCGGACGGTCCGCCGCGTTCGGGGTGCCACTTGAATTGCTTTCGTGTTGTGCCAGCCGATTTTTTACGGCTATCGCCGATGAAATACCATGTCGCTTCGAAGCCACGCAAGCATCTCGCTCATCGTCTCTGGTATCGTTTCGTTTCTCATCGGCGTCGCCCCCGGGAGTTCGACGCTCTGGGGGGCGGGCCTCGTGGGCGCGGGGTTAGCCATCGGGGTGCTTCGAGTTCTGCTGTAAAAGGACGCGACCGGGACGTTACGTCGTTCGGAAGGCGCGGTCGCCAGCGTCGCCCAGACCGGGGACGATGAAGCCGTCGTCGTTCAGGTGGTCGTCGATGCTGACCGTCAGGAGGTCGGCCTCGGGGAACTGGTCGTGGACGTGAAGCAGGCCGTCGGGTGCGCTGACGGCCGAGAGGACGAAGAAGTTCTCCGGGTTCGGTTGCTCGTTGAGCACCTCGTCGAGGACGGCGCACATGGTGCTACCCGTCGCGAGCATCGGGTCGGCGACGATGACGGTATCCTCCTCCGTGATTTCGGGGAGTTTGACGTAATCGATGGTGATGGGGAACTCGCCGTCGTCGTTCATTCCGGCTTCCTCGTCGCGTCCGGCGCTGATGACGCCCTGTTTGGCGCGGGGGAACGCCTTCAGCAGACCCTCCACGAACGGCGTCGCGGCGCGAAGCACGTTGATGATAACCACGTCGTCCAACCCTTTGACGCGCTCGCCCGTCGTCTCGGTCAGCGGCGTATCGATGGAGACGTACTCGGTGTCCATCGCGCCGTCGATGATTTCGTAACCACAGATGCGGCCGAGTTTTACGAGTCCCTTGCGGAAACCGACTTGTTCGGTCTCCTCGTCCCGAATCTTCGAGAGGGTGTCCTTCGCCATCGCGTGCGTGATGAGGTGGGCGTCACCTCGTTTTTCGATAGTCATATGCGATTCGTGCGCGGGAAGGGGCTATAAGCTAACGATACGAGCGAAGCCGCGGGACGCGGTGACAGGCCTCGCTGGGGCATCGAAACGCGACTATTCGCCGACTATCAACAGTCCGCCCTCGTCCTCGGGAAACGGGTTGTCGAACGTGTCCCAGTCCTCGTCCATCTCCGCGTCGGTCAGCACGCAGTCGTCGAGTGCGGCGGTGATGGCCGCCTCGTCCACGTCGCTTCCGATGAAAACGAGTTGGGTCCGGCGGTCGCCCCACTCCTCGTCCCAGTAGGTCGCAGAGCGGTTGCTCCGGTAGAGGTCCTGGTCGATTTCGGGAAGGCTGGCGATCCACGGCCCCGCGACTTCCACGCGGGCGGCGGCCCCGGCCTGTCCGTACTCCAGTTTCACGTCGTCCCGTCCGGCGACCCAGAACGTTCCCTTGGCGCGGACGATGCCGTTCGGGAGCGACTCGAAGAAGTCGTGAAGTCGAGCGGGATGAAGCGGTCGGGGGCTTCGGTACGAGACCGACGAGATACCGTAGGCCTCCTGCGGATGACGGTGGTCGGAATGGTCGTGAACGTCGTGGGCGTGAGTCCCGTGTTCGTCGTGGTCGGCGTGGTCCATCGCCCGTTTCCATCCGGCGGAGTCGGTCACGTCGCCGAGGTCGAACAGTCCGCGGTCGAGGATGCGGTCGGGGGATACCCTACCGTGTTCGGTTCGAATCAGTTCCGCGCGCGGTTGCAGTGCGCGTAAGGTGGCCTCGATTTCGTCCAGACGGTCCGCGTCCACGAGGTCGCATTTGTTGAGCAACAGCACGTCACAGAACTCTATCTGTTCGATAACGAGGTCCGAGAGGGGGCGCGTATCGCCGTCCTCGGTTTCCGTGCGCTCGACCGGCGCTCCGTCGGCGAAGAACTCGTCGAACTGCCGCGCGCTGACGACGGTGACGGTCGTATCGACGTCGTAGCGCGCCGCGACGCGGGATTCGGTCGTAAACAGTCGGGCGATGGGAGCGGGTTCGCTGATGCCCGAGGACTCCACGACGAGCGTGTCGAACTCCCATTCGCGCGCGAGGCGGGTGACTTCGGTTCGGAGGTCGTCCTGTAGTTCACAGCAGATGCACCCGTTCGAGAGCTCCGCGACGCCCTCGTCGGCGACGAGTTCCGTCCCGCCCTGGAGGAGTTCGGCGTCGATGTTTATCTCACCCATGTCGTTGACGAGCACTGCGATGTCCATGTCGTCGCTCTCGCGGAGGAGGTGGTTGAGCGTCGTCGTCTTGCCCGCACCGAGGTTGCCGCTCAGAATCGTGACCGGAATGGACCCCTGATTCATTCGTTATCGTGGCACAGACATTCCAGCGTGTTAAGTGGCCACAATCGAACCGCGGGCTGACCGCCCCGCTTAAATAGCGAGGACGTCACTGTGTGGGTATGTCTCTCGCGGACCAAATCGAGACGTTCCGTCGCTCCGTCGAGGAGTGGCTTCGGGGGCTCTATCACGGGATGATTTCGCATCCCGCGTACGAACTGATAGAGAAGGAGGCCGAGGATTTGGAGGACGAATTCATGCTCGCGTGCTTCCCCGACGTCTTCGGGGTGCCGAGTCCCGTTTCGTACTACACCGCCGAACTGCTCCCCTACTTGACCGACGAGTTCGAGGCGTGGGAGCGTCGGATGTGGGACCGCGAATCGCTCGTCGAACGCAAGGGCCAACAGTACCACTTCTAACATGCGAAAGTTCGTGTTTTTCGGCGGCAAAGGCGGCGTGGGAAAAACCACGGTTTCCAGCGCGTACAGCCTGAAATGCGCCCGTTCGGGGCTGAGGACGCTCGTCGTTTCGACCGACCCGGCACACAGCACGTCGGACGTGTTCGACCAGCAGTTCGACGACGACCCGCGGTCCGTGGACGGCATCGAGAACCTCTGGGCGATGGAAATCGACCCCGAGACGGAGGTCGAAAACCACCTGATGGAGATAAAACGCTCGCTGGGCGACCACGTGAGCGCGGGGTTGGTGAACGCCATCGACCGGCAGGTCGAGATGGCCCACCAGACACCGGGTGCCCACGAGTCGGCGCTGTTCGACCGGTTCATCGACGTGATGCGGAACTCGGACGACTACGACCGCGTGGTCTTCGACACCTCGCCGACCGGCGGAACGCTCCGCCTCCTCTCGCTTCCCGAGTTCCTCGAAGGGTGGATAGACCGTCTGCTTCACAAACGACGGCGGAGCATCGACCTGTTCGAGAAGGCCGCCATCGGCGACCGGGAACCCCGCCGAGTGGCGGAGGGCGACCCCATCATCGCCCGCCTGCAGGAGCGAAAGGAGAGCTTCGAGTTCGCGGGCGAGGTGTTGCGAAACGACGCGGCGTTCTTCCTCGTCCTCAATCCCGACGAGTTGTCGATTCGAGAGACCGGCAGGGCGGTCGAGGAACTGACGGAATCCGGGTTGCCCGTGTCGGGACTCGTCATCAACAAGGTGACGCCGGAACCGGACGAGGACGAGACGGGACGGGGCGCGACGTATCTCCGCGACCGCTGTCGGACCGAACGTGAACGAATCGAACACATCCGCGAGTCGTTCGACGAACCGGTGGTCGCGGTTATCGAATCGAGGGTGTCGGAAGTGAAAGGAACGCTGTTGGAAGAGGTCGCGGACGAATTGAACGTCGAGGTCGAAGCGGCGGCGGCCGAATAATCGAAATTTCACCTGTCAAAAACAACGATACATCGTTCCGAAAACGACGATTTGAGGCGTACCACACCGCCGAGAGTAAAGGAACACTTATTGTGCATCATCAATCCATTTGTTATGAGGCACAATACCATGGCGACTGCAATCATATGGCTAGTACTCGGCGTACTGGTACTTTTCAGCATAGGGTATCTAACCTATTCACGATATCTCGCACAGTTCGTAGAATTGGATGACAGCCGGGAGACACCGGCGCACAAATACGAAGACGGGCAGGAATACGTGCCCGCGAAGAAGCCCGTGTTGTTAGGGCATCACTATTCCAGTATTGCAGGAGGCGCACCAATCGTCGGGCCGATAACGGCGGGCGTGATTTGGGGTTGGATTCCGGCGTTGTTGTGGATCGCCATCGGGAATCCGCTGCTCGGCGCGACGCACGACTTCATCGCGTTGTCGAGCAGTCTCCGCCACGAGGGGAAGTCCATCGGGTACATCATCGGGGAGTACGTCGGCGAGCGCGGCAAGAACATGTTGCTGTGGTTCGCGTTCCTGACCATCATCCTCGTCGTCGGCGTATTCGCGTTCGTCGTCGGCGTCGTGTTCGAGGCGTACCCGAGCGCCGCGACGGCGAGCATCCTGTACATCGCGCTGGCCGTCGTGTTCGGGGTGTACCTGTACCAACTCAACCTACCCTTCGGGCCGGGAACCGTCGTCTTCGTCATCGGCGTGTTCGCCAGCGTCTTCGTCGGGCAGGCGTATCCGCTCGAGCTTACGGCGGAAACGTGGGTACCCATCATTTTGGTCTACGCGTTCATCGCCAGCGTCCTGCCGGTGTGGACGCTCCTGCAACCGCGTGACTACCTATCGTCGTTCCTGCTGTACGCGGGCGTCGGCGGCGCGCTGTTGGCGGTCATCGTCGGAACCGTCGGTGGCTGGCTCGGTATCGGCGCGATCACGCCGGCGGAACCGCTCACCGTGAACATTTCCGGCTACAACGGATTCATGGGCGTTACCGGCCAACCCCTCTTCCCGCTGCTGTTCATCACCATCGCGTGTGGTACCATCAGCGGCTTCCACTCGCTCGTCTCGTCCGGGACGACTTCGAAACAGCTCAACCGGGAATCGGACGCACGAGTCATCGGCTACGGTGGCATGCTCGGTGAGGGCCTTCTCGCAACGCTCGCACTCTCGACCGTCGCACTGGTCGGATTCACCAAGGCTGGCGGCGGTGTCGGCCAAGCGCTTCCCAACTTCGCGGAGGGTGGCGGCATCATGCTCACGAGCTTCGGTATCGACCCCGGCTTTGGCGGTCCGTTCATGGCGCTCGTCATGGTGAGTTTCCTGCTCACCTCGACCGACACGGCGCTTCGCCTCGGTCGCTACATGTTCGAAGAAATCGTCGGAACGCCCGAAACGCAAGTGCAGAGCGTCGCGTCGAACCGGTATTTCAACGCGTTCGTCCAGTGCGGAATCGCGTACGCGCTGGTCGCGTCCGGCACGTGGTCGGACCTCTGGCCGCTGTTCGGCGGCGCGAACCAACTGCTCGCGGCGCTGGCGCTGCTGACCGCGACGGTCTGGCTGGCGAACTGGAACAAGAGCAAACAGCTCATCAGCACGGGCGTCCCGATGGCGCTGATGACGTTCGTCACCATCCTCGGCCTGCTGTATCTCGCGCTCTACCAGAACGTCTGGCAGAAGTTCGTCAAGGGTGGGGATATGGCGCTCGGCAGCGCGCTGTCCGCGGGGGTACAGACGGTAATCGCCTTGGTACTCATCGCCCTCGCGCTCTCGCTGGTTCGTATCGGATACGAAAATATCACGTCGGCGCGGAGCGAACCGGGTGGCACACCGGTGACGGACGGCGGTGAATCGGACGACTAAGGTTTGAGTCGCCGCACGACGCGGTGTAGCAATCCCGATTTTTCGGACACCAACGGTTGCCAGAGAGCGAACGCCTTTCCGACGTCGGCGTTCTCGCTGGCTGCGAGCGTTTCGTTCTCCGGGGCGACGACGGCGAGGTTGACTTCGTACTGACCGTGCAGTCCGTATTTGAGGAGCGTTCGGTCGCTGAAATCGGAGACGAACTCGTCCACTTCGGTCGGGACGTCGGGGGCGATGACGACGAAGGTGAACGTCGTTCCGAAGTGTTCCTCGTCGGCCTCTATCCAGTCGTCGGCGAGTTCGTGGCCGAGGTCGACGAGCGCTTCGAGGTCGCTGACGCGGACCGAATTCGCGCGCCGGACGAACAGGTGCTCTTCGGCGCTGTGGTTGGCGTAGTTGATGGAGCGGTGGAGGAACTGCTTCTGTGTCTCTATCAACAGCCGTCCGTAGAGCGTGAACGATTCGCCGCGAGTGGCGTACTCCTTTTCGAGGTCGTAGTTGACGAAGAGGCGGTCGCTCACCCGGTCTACGTACTCGTCGTCCCAGTCCGGGACGGGATTCGATTGTCGTTCCGAGTCGTGAGACTCGATACCGCTATCCATACTGATTCGGTTGTGAGCGAGCGATAAATATCCGTTGTTGGCACGGGAGTCGGTACCGAGCCTCGTTATCATTTTATTACATTTGATACACTGTGACAGAGTGTGATAGAGGCAGACCCACTCGGTCGAGCGATACTCGATTACCAGCGCGGCGGACTGCGCGGTGACTGTGTGTACCGGGACGGCGCGGAGACGCGGGACGGAAATATCGAAGGGCACTACTTCGCCTCACGGGAGGACTGGCGTGACGAGTGGCGAACCCTCCTCGCGTCGCTCGAACCACCCGTCGTCGATATCGGCTGTGGCTCGGGACAGCACGCCGAATTTCTCCAAGAGCGAGGCGAAGTCGTCGCCATCGACGTGAGTCCGGGCGCAGTCGAAGCCACCCGTAACCGCGGCGTCGAGGACGTTCGCGTGATGGACATGTTCGAGATGGACTTCCGACCGGACAGATTCCGTTCCGCCCTCCTGAGCGGGACCCAACTCGGACTCGCACACTCCCTCGCCGGGGTACGTCGATTCCTCTCGGAACTCGCTCGAATCACGGACGAGGAGGGCGTCGCCGTCGTGGACAACTACGACCCGACGGACCTCGCTCCGGACGACTTGCTCGGCTACGGGTCCGACCCGCGCCGCGGAATCGCCCACCGAACGTTTCACTTCGAGTACGACCGGGACGGCGAACGGGAGGTCGGACGAACCCTCCACTTCGTCCTCTTTTCGCCCGAGCGACTGCGGGACGTAACCGTCGGAACGCCGTGGCACGTCGCCGAGGTTCAGTCGAGAGAGGGATTCTACAAAGCCGTCCTTCGAAAGGAAACACGGTGAGAGTGGGAGGCTAGTATTTCGGGGTAACACATAACATGGATGCGTCCGTACGCCGTAACATGGGTGGCAAACGGACGGAAGCGTGTGGTCGGTGCGGTCTTTCGACCGTCGTCGACGCGACCAGTGACGGTGAGACGCGTGACATCTACGGCGACGACCGAATCGAGGTGTCCGAGGACGAGATGCGGTCGGTGAGCGGACACGTCGAACTGCTCGGGCGCGCGAAAGACCGACTGAACGCGTTCGCGGAGCGGGTAACGTACGGAAACATTGGAGACTAATAATTCTACGCTCGAAACGGTAACCCCCGAGAAAAGGCGCATGGGAGCCGCTGTCACGGACATTAGCGGTAAAAGATAAAACCCTGTGGAACTTACGAGCGAGTAATCGAATGGAAGAGAGCATCTCTGGCTTCAAACTTCGAGGTAGCTGGGGAGATATCGTCGAGCACGGAGAGCGCATCACGCAAGCGCTCCGTGAGGCGAACGTGTCGGGTAGCGCGTTCGAGGAATGGGACGAGTGGCGGCCGAAATCGCACGAACGGCTCGGCGAAGACGTGGCTGAGAAGACCGCGGAACAGGCCCACGTCAGCGAAGGGAAAGGCGAGCAAGCGGGCGAGTCCCCCGACGACGACCTCCGAACAGCGGGCGAAAAACTGACCGAATCGTACGAGAAACTGGAAGAGGACGACACGGAAGGTGCCGTAGACAGGTGGCAGGACTCGGTGAACTACGTCGCTCGGGCCGCCGACTCGGCGGGGCGGAAGGCCATCAGGAAGGTCGAGGATACGGTGTATCAGAAGGTGATGACGCAACTCGCACCGTACTACTTCGACAACGAACTCGTTAGTGCCAACATCCAGCAGACGAGTCGGATGGAGGACGGCGAGGAGGGATTCATTTTCGAGGTGAACGTCAACGACGACGAGTTGAAAGGAGAAGTGTCGGAGTCGCTCACGTCCTACGAGGACGAAATCGACCGCTGGCACGTCGAGACGGAGAAGGAAACCGAGACGGTCGAAGCGGCAGAAGGCGTGGAACCGCCGAAACGGAGCGGCGGTCCGCGGGCCGACAGGACGTGACCAGTCGTTTGCTTTCGAGTCGGTACACTATTGGCGTGAGACGGTATACCGGATAGATATGGCTGGAGGGTTGCTGACGGTGATTATCGCCGGGGTCGCGAGTCTGTTCATGGCGTGGGCCATCGGCGCGGGGTCGAGTGGGTCAACTCCGTTCGCCCCAGCCGTGGGTGCGAACGCCCTCTCGGTGATGCGTGCGGGGTTTCTCGTGGGCATTCTCGGATTTTTAGGGGCGGCGCTCCAAGGCGCGAACGTCTCGCAAGCGGTGGGACGGGAGCTGATTCACGGCGTCCAACTGTCGCCCCTCGCCGCGACCACGGGACTCCTCACGGCGGCGATACTGGTGGCAATCGGCGTGTTTACGGGGTATCCCATCGCCACGGCGTTCACCGTAACGGGGGCCATCGTCGGCGTCGGGTTGGCGCTCGGTGGAACCCCCGCGTGGCCGAAATACCAGCAGATAGTCTCCCTCTGGATACTCACGCCGTTCATCGGCGGCGGCATCGCCTACGCGACCGCTCGCGTGCTCCGGCGCGACGACGTGGCGGAGGAAACCTCGATTCCGCTTCTCGCCGGACTCGTCGGCCTCATCATCGCCAACGTCGGGTTCGTCTTCCTCGGACCGCCCCATCAGAGCGCCTCCATCGCACAGAGCGTCGGCGAGCACCTGTCGCTTCCCGCCGTCGCCGGTCTCGACCTCGGCGTCGTCGTTACCTCGCTCGTTCTGGCCGGTCTGGTCGCCGTCGCACTCAAGCGGGAACTCGACGCCGACGTGAGCCGCGGCCAGCGTCGGTTTCTGCTCGCGCTCGGCGGACTCGTGGCGTTCTCGGCCGGTGGGAGTCAGGTCGGTCTCGCAATCGGGCCGCTGCTCCCGCTGTTGGACCCCTATTCGATACCCGTGGTTCCGGTGCTCATCGGCGGCGGCCTCGGCCTGCTCGCCGGGTCGTGGACGGGTGCACCGCGGATGATAAAGGCGCTCGCACAGGACTACTCGGCGCTCGGACCGCGCCGGTCCATCGCCGCGCTCATCCCGGCGTTCGCCATCGCACAGAGCGCCGTCTTCTTCGGTATCCCCGTCTCGTTCAACGAAATCATCGTGAGCACCATCATCGGGAGCGGCTACGCCGCGAGCGGTGGCGGCGTCAGCGGCAAAAAGATGATTTACACCATCCTCGCGTGGGTGCTCTCGTTGGCGCTCGCGCTCGGCGTCGGATACGGCGTCTTCACCGCCGTCGACGCCGTGCTCTGAATACGCGACTTACCCGTCTTCGATGTCGGCCCGACCACTCGTCGCGCTCCGAAGTCGGTCGCACAGCGCGTCGGTTTCCTCGACCGGTACGCGAACCGAAAAGCCGACGGTTTCGCCGTAGTCGGCGTCGAACTCGACACCTTCGCTCTCCAAAATCCCCCTGACAGTCCCCGAGTCGTCGTATTCGACGGCGATGGCGAGACGGCGGTGCGGCCGTTCCTCGACGACGCCCGCCTCGTCCACCGCTTCCTTGACCGCGCGGGAGTACGCCCGGACGAGGCCGCCGACGCCGAGGTTCGTTCCGCCGTAGTACCGCGTGACGACGGCGACCACGTTCTCGATGTCGCGCTGTTGGAGGACGTTCAGGGCGGGTTTCCCCGCGCTGCTCGTCGGTTCGCCGTCGTCGCTCGACCATTCTCGGACGAACCCGCCGACGTCAGCGCTCCCCTCAGAAGTGGCAGTTCGACCATCCTGCACGCGGTAGGCGGGCACGTTGTGGGTCGCATCCGCGTGTAGGTCTTCGATTTCGGCGATGAACGACTCGGCCGCTTCGACGCTCTCTGCAGGCGCGACGTACCCGATGAACTCCGAACCGCGAACTTCGAACGCCGACTCGCCCCGACCAGCCACGGTTCGATACGTCGTACCACCCATTGGTCGAGATTCGATGGGGAGCACCGAAAAGGCGTGGATTTGCCGCGACGAGAGAACGAGGGAGATTCAGCTGAGTTGGATGCGGTGAACGAACTCCAAGTTCTTCAGTTCGTTGAGCACGTCGCCCGGTACGTCCTCGTCCGTAACGAGGTAGAGCCGCGGGTCGTCGGTGAACTCCGGGTCCTCGCTGATGGTTTGGCGGATGGAGATGTCGTTGTCCGCCAACAGCGACGTGACGGTCGCCACGATGCCCGGAACGTCCGCGTCGCGCACTTCGACGGTCAGAACGGACAGGTCGAGGACAGGGGCCAAATCCATCAGGCTCGGAATCGAGGAGATGTTCTGGAAGATGCGACGCAGTTCCTCGTCCTTCAGAATCGCGTCCGTGGTCGAATCGACCACCCGCCGGTCCACGCCGATTTCGCGGGCGATCTGCGTGTTGGGAATCTCGATGCTCCCGGAGACGACGCGTCCCTCGTCACTCACCGAGAACCCGCGTTCGAGGAGGAGTCTGATGACCTGTTGTTGGCTCGGACTGCCCTCGAACTTCTGCATGATTCTGTCGAACATCCTTGTCGGATAGACGTGCCCGACGGTTTAGTCCTGTTG
This sequence comes from Haladaptatus paucihalophilus DX253, assembly GCF_000376445.1. Classification (NCBI taxonomy): domain Archaea; kingdom Methanobacteriati; phylum Methanobacteriota; class Halobacteria; order Halobacteriales; family Haladaptataceae; genus Haladaptatus; species Haladaptatus paucihalophilus. The sequence continues at coordinate 1,940,538 of NZ_AQXI01000001.1, forward strand.
GGGTTCGTCTCGGGACGAGAGGGTTCATCACGCCACACGGTGACGCAAAGCCACGGAACGACACGCCGTTAGGGAATCGGTGGATGCCGTCGGGAGCGCACCTCACGGTCGGGTTCGCGGAGGAATTCGACGCCGACGGAACGGTGGTCGGGACCGCTCGGTGCTAGAGAATACATCCGAAGTATTTTTGACACGAACGGAGTGACAACGGATATGAACGATGCCAATCGGTTTTCGGACGAGGTAGCGGCCTTTTACGACGCGTCTCACGAGTTCGGTGATATCGGCGACGAATCGTTCTATCTCGAAGCGGCGATGGGTGCGGACGGGGCAGTGCTGGAAGGTGCGTGTGGCGCGGGACGGCTTTACCTCGAACTCCTCCGTCGAGGCGTCGATGCCGACGGATTCGACGTCTCACCCGCGATGCTGGACATCCTCCGCGAAAAGGCCGCTACCGAGGATGTGGAGCCGACGGTTTGGGAAGCCGACCTTCGGTCTATCGGCGCTGACAGAACCTACTCGTTGGCAATAGTCCCGTACAACTCGTTCTGTAATCTTCGCAGAGTCGATGACCAACTCGCGGCACTCGAAGCCCTTTACGGCGTCCTCGATTCCGGCGGCCGTCTCCTGTTCGACGTGTACGTTCCGCGGTACGACACTATCGCCGAATCGTTCGGCGAGTGGCAATCGGTCCGGGAAGTGGAGTACGAAGGGAGGCAACTGAGAGGACGGTCCCGAGCGACCATCGAGGACCAAGTGAAGCAGACCTACAGTACGGAACAAGAACTCGTAGACTCGGACGGTGACGTCCTGACCCGCGACGAGTTCGTCCTCTCACATCTCCCGCCACAACAAGTCGAGTTGCTTGCGCGCCACTCCCCGTTCGACCGATGGTCGGTTTCGGGCGGGTTCGACGGGGAGTCGCTCACGGACGGGGACGGGGTTCAGGTCTGGCAACTGGTGAAATAGACCGAACGGGATTCGACGGAAGAGAATTGCTTTCGAGAGAGTGTAAATCGCGGGAACGACGGCGACACCGGTTCGATTCCCCGTCGAAATTACAACGACTCTTTCGTACTCGCCACGTCGCTCCTCCTCTCATCGATTTGCGTCGCGTCGTCCATCGCTCGCGCGGTGGCCTTGAACAGCGCCTCGATTTCGTGGTGGGCGTTCTCGCCGACGACGCCCGCGTGAAGCGTCAATCCGGCGTTCATCGCCAGCGAGCGGAGGAAGTGTTTCGCCATGTGGCTGGTCATGTCACCGACGCGCTCCTGTGAGAACTCGCCGTCAAACCGGAAGAGCGGACGGCCGCTCACGTCCACGACGATGTCGCCGACGGCCTCGTCCAGCGGGACCTTTCGGTCGGCGAATCGCTGGATTGCCCGGCGGTCGCCGAGGGCCTCGTCGAACGCCTCGCCGAGGGTGATGGCCACGTCCTCGACGGTGTGGTGGTCGTCGATGTGCAGGTCGCCGTCGGCCCTGACGGTCAGGTCGAACAGGCCGTGGCGGGCGAAGCTGTCCAGCATGTGGTCGAAAAAGCCGATACCCGTCTCGACGGTGGACTCGCCGTCGCCGTCCACGTCGAGCGTCACCTCGATGGTCGTCTCCGCCGTCTCGCGCGTCACGGCGGCGGTGCGGTCGCTCATATCGGGGTAATTCGGCCGGAGCTACAAGGTGGTTCCGTTCAGGGAGCTACAGGGTGGTTCCGGTCGGGAAGCTAGACAGGTGTCTGACGCAGTTATATTTACCTCGAGCTCCAAAGAGAACATGTGTTAAAACGAGATATGCTCAGCGTCCTGTTGGTCGCCATCGGGGTCCTCCTCTCCGGGACGGTGCCCGGTCTCGTCATCGGCGCCCCCATGGCCGCTCTCGGGGCCTACGCCATCGTAGACCCCCGACTCGGCGATACGCCGGACGTGCTTGGTCACCTCGCCGGACAGACCCGCTAATCGAGCGCGTCCACTGCCTCCGACAGCGAGAACGCGCCCTGATAGAGCGCACTCCCGACGACCACGGCGCTCGCACCCGCATCGCGGAGCGTCCGAATGTCGTCCACGGACGCGACACCACCGCTCGCCACGACCGGTATTTCGACTGCCTCGGCGACTCGCCGAACAGGACCAGTCTGAACCCCCTCCATCCGACCCTCCACGTCGACGTCGGTGAACAGGATAGCGCCAGCGCCGAGTTCCTCGTATCTGGTCGCGGCCTCGGCCGGGTCGAGTCCGGTCGATTCCGTCCACCCCGAGACGAGAACTTCCCCGTCTTTGGCGTCGAGACTCACCATAACCGAGCCGGGGTATTCCTCGCTGATTTCGGCGACGATATCCGGATTTTCTATCGCGGCGGTGCCGAGGATAACGCGGTCGACGCCGCGCGACAGGAGGTCGGTGGCATCGGTGGCGGTGCGAATGCCGCCGCCGAGTTGCACCTCGACGTCGACCGCACCCAAAATCGATTCGACGGCGGCCGCGTTCTTTCGCTCGCCGTCGAACGCGCCGTCCAAATCGACGAGATGGAGGGTTTCCGCGCCGCCCTCGACCCATTTTTCCGCGGCGTCCACGGGGTCGCCGTAGGTCGTTTCCGTGCCTATCTCGCCCTGAACGAGTTGAACGACTTCGCCATCCTGCATATCCACCGCCGGGACGACTTCGAACGTCGGGAACATACTCTGCTTTAGGCGGGGTGGTGTCTAAACCCAACGAGTCGGTACCGTTTAAGACGTTCAGACGAATGTACGTGTATGGTCGCGATTTTACTCCTCGTCGGTCTGGCCGTGGCGATGTTTGTCGGTTTCAATATCGGCGGTTCTTCGACCGGCGTCGCGTTCGGTCCCGCGGTCGGGAGTAACACCGTCTCCAAACTCGGTGCGGCCGGGTTGATGACGGCCTTTGCGCTCCTCGGCGGGTGGACGGTCGGTCGGAACGTCATCAAAACGATGGGTGGGGAGATCGTCCCGAGTTCGCAGTTCACGCTCGCCGCCAGCGTCGGCGTCCTCTTTTTCGTCGGGTTAGCGCTGCTCATCTCGAACCTGTTCGGCGTGCCCGCCTCCACCTCGATGACGGCCGTCGGCGCAATCGCGGGACTCGGAGTGGCAACGGGAACCCTCGATGAGGCGGTCATGTTTCGAATCGTCTCGGCGTGGCTCCTCGCCCCCATCACCGCCTTCTGGATTTGTGCCGTCGTCGGACGGTATCTCTACCCGTATCTCGACGTGTGGTTCCATCTCGAACAGTCGGAAGGGCCGCTGTTCGAATTCAATCGCGTCGGTTCGGTGCCGTACCCGACCGTCTCCGCGAACGCGTCGGCGAAGGAAGTCTTGGTCACCATTCTCGTCGTCGGCATCGGCTGTTACATGGCCTTCTCGGCGGGTGCGTCGAACGTCGCCAACGCGGTCGCGCCGCTCGTCGGAAGCGACGTGATTACGGGGAGCGAAGGCGTCCTGCTCGCGGGCGTCGCTATCGCACTCGGAGCGTTCACCATCGCCCGCCGAACGCTCGATACCGTCGGAAACGACCTGACGGACCTGCCCCTGTTGGCGGCGCTCATCGTCGAAGTCGTCAGCGCGAGTCTCATCACGTTCCTCTCCGCGATCGGCATCCCCGCCAGTCTCGCGGTGAGTGCGACGATGTGCATCGTCGGACTCGGCTGGGGACGGGCGACGCGAACCGTTCGAATCTCCGATGCGGCCGCCGCCGCGGTCCGCGGCGACGACGGAGAAAAGCATTCGGAAATGGCGGTTAACGTCCTTCCGGAGGAGCAAGAGGAAGTGGCGAAAATCGGTGAGGAAGAGCCACAGACCTTGAAAGCGAGGGACCTGTTCGATCCGTCCACGACCGGCCGCGTCATCGTCCTCTGGATTCTGACGCCCTCTATCTCCGCCGTCGCGTCGTATCTCCTGTTCGCCTTCGTCCCGCTTTCACCCGCCTGACGACGTTAATCTCGGTCAGCAGGCCAAATCGTTCCCGATTCATCACTATAGGCGGACGAAACAACAACTACTAACCATCCCCCGGACGAAACCCCGAGTGATGCCTACCGTAGAATACCTCAACTACGAAGTGCTGGACGACCAGGGCTGGGATATGGACGACGACGACCTGTTCGAGAAGGCCGAAGACGCCGGTCTCGACAGCGAAGACTACGGCTCGCTCGACGTCAACGAAGGCGAATACATCCTCGAGTCCGCCGAGGCACAGGGCTACGACTGGCCCTTCTCGTGCCGCGCGGGTGCCTGTGCGAACTGCGCCGCCATCGTCAAGGAAGGCGAAATCGACATGGACATGCAGCAGATCCTCAGCGACGAGGAAGTGGAAGACAAGAACGTCCGCCTCACCTGCATCGGTAGCGCGGCGACGGACGAAGTTAAAATCGTCTACAACGCCAAGCACCTCGACTACCTGCAGAACCGCGTTATATAATCGAATCTGGGGTTTTAGGGGTTTCCACACGCCGAAAAGCGGTGCGTTCGCCGACTAATCCTCGTGGAATTGCCAGTCGCTCAGAGGCGTCGCTCGAACTCGTAGTCCATCGGCCCGGCCAACGCGAGCGGTTCGTCGCCGGTTTCACGGAAGTCGTGACGGTACAGCGGCCGGAAGTCACCGAAATCCGTCTGGACGTAGAACTCGAAACACGGGAACCCATCGTGGCGGCCACGGATATCCACCGCTCCGTCGCGCCACACGGTGGCTTCGAGGTGGTAGTCAACCGGGTCCGCGTGCGACGACAGCGGATTGCTCGCGCTCGCGTGCATGTCGAATTCGACGTATTCGTCGTGCCAAAGCGGGTCGGTACAGGCGATGTCGTCACACGATGCCTTGCCGCGACGAAGGTTCACGGTTCCGTCGGGGTCCGTGATTCGTTCGACCGACGTACCCGTGTCGGCGTAGGAGACGAGACTGTCGTCCGTGAAATCGACGACCGCTTCCTGTTCGACGCGACAGCGACCGGTGTTGACGGCGTGGGGCGTAAACTCGCGGGCATCGCCCTTGTATTCGAGCGTTCCGTCGCCGTCGCTGGGACGCGAAATCCACGCCGACGGGATGAAGGTAGCGCCTCGTATCTTCACGAGGGCGACGTCCTGCGTACTCATATCTTCTGTGAACACATAGGGTCAAAATAAAATTTATGTAAAACTTCCAATTTCCATCACATATATCGCAACAGCTAAAACATCTCACCGAGGGCTACCGTTTGGTGCATACTTCGATTCCCGACCTCCTCCGACTGCTTGCCCTGCCCGTCTTCGGATGGGCCGCGTGGCGTGACGTGAAGACTCGGCGAGTGCCTAACAAGACGTGGTATCCACTGGCGGCGCTCGCCGTCGTTCTGCTCGTTTGGGACGGCGTGACCGCGATGGGGGCACCGCCGCTGCAACGCAAGTTGTTCCTCTTTCACGTCGCGGTGAGTCTCGGGTTCGTCGCGCCGCTCGTCATCGCCTTCTGGTGGTTCCGGGCGTTCGGCGGCGCGGACGCGAAGGCGTTTCTCGTCATCGCTCTCCTGTTCCCGTCCTATCCGACCTATCACCTCGGAGAATGGGCGTTGCCGATACAGGGAACCGTTTTGGGCGTGTTCTCGCTGACGATTCTGACCAACACGGTCCTGCTCGGCGCGCTCTATCCCGCCGCGCTGTTGGTGAGGAATCTCCTCACCGGACGGATTTCGTCGGTGATGTTCGTCGGTCGGGTCATCAACTGGGACGCCGTTCCGACGGCCCACGGGCGACTGCTCGAAACTCCCGACGGGGTGGCCCGCAACGGCGTGGATTTGGACGCGCTTCGGATGTATCTCCGATGGCGAGGGACGACACTGGCCGAACTTCGAGCGCGGGCAACCGACCTGCGCGACCCGGAGAGCCTGCCCGAAACGCCGAATTCGCCGACGGACGGGATGGTGACGGACGGCGGAGCGGTCGTCGCACAACGGTCGGCGACGGAATCGACGGGATACGAGGACCCGTGGGGGGCCGCACAGTTCCTCGACAGCATCGACCGCGGTGCCTACGGGACGACGCCGACACAGCTCCGCGAGGGACTGGACGTGCTGGTGACGAAAGACGAAGTGTGGGTGTCGCCGGGAATCCCGTTTATCGTTCCGATGTTCCTCGGGATGGTCATCGCGGTCGGGTACGGCGACCTGCTGTCGGGGGCGCTGTCGGTCCTCGGCCTGGCGACCATCTGATTGTCACGCTCACAGCGTTTCCCGAACGAATCGGGTGAGCCGCGGCCGAATTCCGACCTCCCGACGAGTGATGATGACGGTCGTATCCGCGCGCCGTCCGACCGCCTGTGGGACCGACCCGACGAGTTGTCGTCGGAGCATCCCCTGTCGGGTCGAACCGAGGACCGTGATGTCGTGGTCCGACGCTCGCTCGACGACGGTTTCGGTGACGGAGCCGCTTCTGACCTCCTGTTCGACGGTCGCGGGAGCAACGCGAGCCGCGATGCTGGCGAGCAGCCGTTCGGTGGTGGCGTCGTCCTCCCCCACCCGGAGCAAGTTGATTTCGGAATCGTTCGCCAGTGCAATCGCGCGCGCGACGTCTGCCGCGAGTTCCGCGTGAGGACCCTCGGCGACGGGGACGAGAATGGTGTCCGCCGTCTCCGCCGGGCCGATTTTCTCCACGAGAACGTCACACGGTGCGCGCGCCACGATGCGGTCGATGTTACTTCCGAGGACGATTTCGCTCGGGTGTTCGCGCGCCTGCCACCCGACGACGAGGGCGTCACAGTCGAACTCGACAACGGCGTTCGTGAGCGCGCGGGCGACGTCGTACGAGACGAGCAACTGCCCGCTCACCGGAACCGCCCCCTGTGCGGTTTCGACAACTCGGTCGAGGATTTCCTGTTCTTCGCCACCGAACTCGCGGATTATCACCTCGTCGGTGTAGAGTGCGAACGGCGACTGGCGCTCGGTCACGAGAACGCGCAAGACGAGGACGTCACCGTCCCGTTCGCGTGCGATATCGACCGCGGTTCGGGTCAACTGGGCGGCGTTTTCGGGGTCGGCCACCGCCACAGCGATACGATAGTCACTCGTTCCCCCCATTTTCGGTAAGTACGGCGTCGGTCAGCAAAAGCGTTGGCTCCCCGTAGTGTTTTCGTCGCGCGGGTCGGTTCGGAAAGTTTGGACACCATCACACGATGGGTAGTCGGTGAACTCGTCGGGTCAATGGTCGGCGCGTTGCTCAGCGGCATCGGATACGCCGGGATGACGGTCGGCATCGCTGCCGCTATCGAGAAGGGCACCGTTTCGGGTGGAAACGGTACGCCTTCGACAGGCGTCGCTGAAGTCAACTGACGTTTCAGTCCAGTTTCGAGAAATCGGTATCGACGTTGCCGTCCCGGTCCAAGTCGACCACGGCGTCGAACAGACCGAAGAATCGCTCTATCTGCACTTCGTCGTGAACCCCCTTCGAGAGGTGGAACAGTCCGACGGCATCGTGTTCTTCGAGCAGTTCGAGCACCTGCTCGACGGTGTTGTACACCCGCTGTTCGTCCGCGTAGTAAGCCATCTCGGTGATGGAGTCGAAGCTGATGCGGCGTTTGCCGTCGGTCTTCGTCAGGAACTGTTCGGTGACCGAGAGGATTCCTTCGAGGTCGTCAGGGGCGGAGACGTAGTGAACGTCGTTCGTGCTTCGGCGGGAGTAGCCGCGTTCGATGCTCAACGTGTCGAGAATGTCGGCCTTGTTCTCGTCTACGTCGTAGTGGTCGAGTTTCTGTTTTACCTCGCGGGCCGTCGTCCGTGTCGAAATGACGAGGAAGCGGTCGGTATCCGTTTTCAAAAAGTCGGTGTCGATTCGGTCGGTTTCTCCCGTGCTCGGATGTAAAAGGAGGACGCCAGTGCCGCCCGGTATCGAATTTGGCGTGTTCTCTATATCGAGTTGGTAATCCATATCATCCGGTAACTAGCGGAAGCGACTTAAAATATACGGGAATGCGGGTCGGAACACCACGTTAGCACCGAACACGTCCGAGGGAGACGTGGCTGTTCAACCGGTGAACCGGACCGTTTCGTCACCAAAAACACCGGTTGGTGCCACGATACGTTCGGTCAATAGTCAGTTTGCAGACTATCTCAAAGGTGCGACTGGATAGTTCGGCCCTTGTACGAAACCACCACGAACGCAACGCCAGCGAAGGCGGTCAACCCGCCGAACAGAAGGGAGTCCAGCGGACCGAACGACATGAAGGCGCCGAAAACCAACAACAACAATCCGCCGATAACGAGGCGCAGCCGTGCTCCGAACGATAGTCGTGAGTTTGCCATCGAGGAAACGTTACTATTCTCTATTATTAACATTTTTGTTACTGATATAATATTCTGACACATTCGGGCGGGGGTTTGCTTCCGAACGACGGATTCCGTCAGAACACGCTGTCGGCGGTGGCCGCGCCGACGACGCTGAACACGGACCCCACGCTGACGGCCTTGACCGTCGTGAAGAGCGCCTGCCCGGACGTGTGGCCGTCGAACAAACCGTCGTGAAGGAACGTCTCCGGCGCGGCGAACACCACGGCGAGGATGGCGACGGACCCGAAGGAGACCACCATCAACGAGATGAAGCGGGTCGGGACACCGGCCACGTCCGCCTCGCGGTCGGGGTCGCGCTCGTGGTCCGCCTTGTAGAGCGCGCCGTATCCGATTCCGAAGACGATACAGACGGTCGCAAGCGCGTGGATGGTGGACATGTTTCCCGCGATGTCCCAGACCTCCTGCGTGACGACGAACGGACCAGCGAGGAGGAAGCCGCCGAGCACCTGCTGGGCCGTATCGGCGAGGGCGAATCGTTTTCTCGAACCGACCATATCCCCGAGAAGGGGCCGAGAAATAAAGCCCTGTGCGTTCCGAACGGGTTTTGTCGGGGACGGCCGTTCCATCGTGCATGAGCGTCCGCGAGGAGTTCGACGACTGGGCGGCGGATGGCCGCGACAAGGGAATGGAAGAGCGACACTGGCACACGGCGAAACACGTTCTCGCCCGGATGCCGGTCGAAGACGGCGACACGGTCCTCGATTTGGGATGCGGAAGCGGATACGCCGGACGTGCCGTGCGCGATACGAAGGGAGCGGGACGGGTGTACGGACTCGACGGTTCGCCCGAGATGGCGCGCAACGCGCGGGGGTACACCGACGACTCGAACGTCTCGTACCTCGTCGGCGACTTCGACCACCTACCGTTCGCCGACGACAGCATCGACCACGTGTTCACCATGGAAGCGTTCTACTACGCGAACGACCCCCACGAGACGCTTCGGGAGGTGCGGCGGATACTTCGTCCCGGCGGCACGTTCTTCTGCGCCGTGAACTACTACGAGGAGAACGTCCACTCCCACGCGTGGCAGGACTCGATTTCGGTCGAGATGACGCGCTGGAGCCGCGAGGAGTACCGCGACGCGTTCCATGAGGCGGGGTTGTACGTCGCCGAACAGGACAACGTACCGGACCGCGAGACGGAGATACCCGCGGAAGACGCGTTTCCGACGGATAACTGGGAGACGCGCGAGGCGATGGTCGAACGCTACCGCGAGTTCGGCACCCTGCTGACCGTCGGCGTCGCGCCGTAACCCCTTCGTTTCGGGTGGAACGACCCGACAAACTGTCGATTCTGGGGGATTCAGCCGAAGCGACGATTCGGGGCAATAGCACACGCTACCGGAGGATTTAACCAAACAGCAGGGCGTCTTTTAGGTGACATGGTGAAAGTAAGCGTAGTTGGCGCGGCAGGCACTGTCGGGGCCGCCGCAGGCTACAACATCGCACTGCGTGATGTCGCGGACGAACTCGTTCTCGTTGACATTCCGGACATGGAAGACAAGACGGTCGGGCAGGCCGCGGACGTGAACCACGGGGCCGCCTACGACTCGAACACGGTCGTCCGACAGGGGACCTACGAGGACACCGCCGGGTCCGACGTCGTCGTCATCACGGCCGGGATTCCGCGTCAGCCGGGACAGACGCGTATCGACCTCGCGGGCGACAACGCGCCCATCATGGAGGACATCGGGGACTCGATCGCCGAGCACAACGACGGTGACTTCGTGACGATCACGACGTCCAACCCAGTCGACCTCCTGAACCGCCACCTGTACGAGACGGGTGACCGCGCACGGGAGAAAGTTATCGGCTTCGGTGGCCGCCTCGATAGCGCGCGATTCCGCTACGTCCTGAGCCAACGCTTCGACGCGCCGGTCCAGAACGTCGAAGCGACCATCATGGGCGAACACGGCGACGCACAGGTACCCGTCTTCTCCAAGGTTCGCATCGACGGCGCGGACCCCGAGTTCTCGGACGACGAGAAAGAAGAAATCCTCGGCGAGCTCAAAGAGAGCGCGATGAACGTCATCGAGAAGAAGGGCGCGACCCAGTGGGGCCCGGCCACGGGCGTCGGCCACATGGTCGAGGCCGTCATCCGCGACACGGGCGAAGTGCTCCCCGGTTCCATCAAACTCGAAGGCGAGTACGGCCACGAAGGCGTCGCGCTCGGCGTCCCCGTCAAACTCGGCGCGAACGGCGTCGAAGAAGTCGTCGAGTGGGACCTCACCGAGTTCGAGCGCGAACAGCTCGGCGAAGCGGCGGACAAGCTCGCAGAGCAGTACGAGAAGATAGAGTAAGCGCGTTTCCGAGCGATTTCTAGTTTCAACCGATTTTTTCGACGCGACCGTCGTAGCGAGCCGACGGTATCGTCAGAAGCGAGCCGACGGTCGAAACGTCTCTCCGGCCCTACCGCCCTTTCGTCAATCGCGCGCCGATTTTGTCCGGCAGTCCCGCCTCCCGCACCGCCTCCTGTACCGCTTCGATGTCGTACTCCACGCGTCGCTCCTCGACGCTCATATCGTCGAAGTCGAGAATCGCGTAGGCGGCGCGAGGGTCGCCGTCCCGCGGTTGACCGACGCTTCCGGGATTCATCACGACGCCCTCGTCGTACGTTTCGTGGTGTTGGACGTGTGTGTGACCCATGACGAGGACGTCCTCGTCACCCAGTTGGTCGGGGTCAAATTCCTCGGGATAGGTGTAGTGGTCGGGGTCGTCGGGGTGGCCGTGGACGATTCTGACTCGACCGTCGCACGCGAGACGCGAATCCGGGCGGTGAGAGAGCCAGTCGATCTGTAGGTCGTTGAGTTCATCGCGGGCGTGCTCGACGCCCGCGGCCGCCATGCTGTTGAATCGGAAGGCGGTGCCGGTGACGACCGCCCGGTCGTGATTTCCCATCACGCTCGCCGAAACGCGGTCGCGGAGGCTGTCGACGCACTCGCTCGGCCACGGGTTGTAGCCGACCACATCGCCCGCACAGAGGAGTTCCTCGACGGGCGGCATGTCGTCGAGAACGGCATCGAGCGCGACGCGGTTCGAGTGAACGTCCGAGATGATACCGACCTTCATGTCGGTCGATACGTTCGGGAAAGCCTTAATTCCCGTTCTCGACCGCGAGCGAAAAGTCGTTCTCGTCGTTTCGAGCGACGCCGACGCCGCAGACGGGGTGTTCGAAATCAAGGTCGTAGGCCGCACTCGCCGCGGTTTCGGCGTCCGCGGCATCGAAGTCGAAGGCCTCGGGCGTGTCCTTCTCGTAGGTCGCCACGAGCGTCGGTTCCGTGACCTCCTTCACGAGCAGGGCGTCGCGGCGGACGATACCGATGTAGGATTCCTCGCCGACGGTTCCCGCGATTCGCGGCGTGTCGTAGTCGTCCTTTTCGTAATCGAGCGCGAGAAGACTCTCCGCGAGGGCGTCACGCGCGGGGTATCCGAGTTCTATCTTCTCGGCGATGGGGTCCACTTGCGAGCCGTTGCCGATGACCGCCGTGTCGCCGACGACGCGGGCGCAGTTGTACGCGATGTAGGGGTTGTCCGTCTCCGGTGCGTCGTCGGTCGGGCCGACGGTGACGGTCTCACCGTGAGCGACCGCTTTTCGGTTGGGGAACGACCGCGAGGAAACTCGGTAGGCGCCGACGTCTGGACCGACGACGATGAAGCGTCCGATGTACATACACAAACATGCGTAATTGGGACTGAAATACGTGCTGGTTTGTGCACGGTTACGGTGTCGTCTCAGATTTTGCTCGAAAGGAAGTCCCGGAAGTACTCCTCCATCCGTTCTTGGGAGTAGAACTTGACGCTCTTGTCGCGGAGTTCCGCGAGCAGGTGGTTTTGGACCATGACGAACGAACCGAGCCGACGCGATTTCTTCTGCACCGTATCAACCCGGTCACGGCGACGGGACACGTAGTGTTCGAGCCCCTGTTCGAGGTACTTCGAATCGGTTCGGGTCAGTTCGTCCGCGAGGACTGCCGCCGATTCCATCGCCATCGACGCACCGACACCGCCGGTCGGCAGTATCGCGTGTCCGGCGTCCCCGATGAGAACGACGCGGCCCTTCGTCCACTCGTCCATGTGCAGGTCGTAGAAGTCGTCGTGCCACATCTCCGCCGGGTCGTCCATCTCGCCGAGGATGTCCGGGACCAACCCACCCATGTCGTCGAACGTCTCACGAACGCGGTCGAGGCGCTCGTCCACGGGGTCGGGGGCTCCTTCGGGCGCGGTCGCGGCGAGGAAACACGCCAACTTGTCCTCCGTCGGGTACAGACCGGCGAACCGTCCCGCGCCCCAGTGCTCCTGCACTTCGCCCGACGTCGCCAACGAAGGGTCCACCCAGAACGCCCACCCGGTCATGTCGTGATACGTCAACTCCACCTCGCCAAACACGAGGTCCCGAACCTTCGAGTGGATGCCGTCCGCGCCGACAACGAGGTCGTAGGTGGCCGTCGTGCCGTCGGTGAAAGTGACGTCAACTTCGTCCGAGTGTTGGTCGATTTCGGTGACGGTCGTTCCCATCCGGAGATTCTCCTCGGAGATGGTTTCCTGCAACACGTCGACGAGATTCGGTCGCCAGATGAGATACGTCTCGCCGTACTCGTCGGCGAGGCTGCCCATGTCGTAGCCGTGTAGGTGTGTTCCGTCGTGGTCGAGAACGTGGTACTCCTCGAACTGGTCCGCGTTATCGAGGAGTTCGTCGTACTTGCCGAGTCCCTTCAGGATGTTCGACCCCGCGGGCCACAGGCTAAGGGTGTAGCCGAGGCCGCCGTAGTTGCTCGATTTCTCCACCACGTCGGGTGAGAATCCGCGCTGTTCCAGCAGGCCCGCAAGCGTCAACCCGGCGATGCCGCCGCCGACCACGAGAATCCGCATATCGTTCCCGTATCGAATAGTAGTCGTCATCGTAGCTGCGTGTACAAAAGGGAGATTCGTTGCTCTATCCTCTAGCATGCCACAGGTATTTATTAGAGATTGCCGGCGATAATCGATTATCACTCCGGCGTCGGTCCGCCACGGAGGTCACGAAAACATGAGGTACGCAACGGTCACAGTCCGCTGGGACGAGGGGGAGCTTCACCCGCTCGACGATGCAGTGGCGCGCGCACCGGACGTTTCCATCGAGTTGACGTACTACATCAATCCGGTTCGTGACGGGACGTACGCCGAACTGAGTCGAATTCGTGGGGAGCCAGCTCGGATACGAGCGGTGTTACAGGCGACACCGGAGGTGTTAGACTACGACGTTCCGTCCGGAAGCGAGGGGATCACGTACACCCACTACGAATCCGCCCCGCTCATGGACGCGATGCTCGGGGTGCTTTTCGACCACGAAATCGTTCTCGAATGGCCGGTCGAGTTCGTCGATACCGCGACCGGCCGCGGGGTTCGAGTGACGTTTCTCGGAACGGAGCGGGCCTTGAGCGAAGCGCTCGGCGACGTTCCGGACGACTTCGGAATCGAACTCGAACGGATGGGCGACTATTCGTCGCGGATTTCCGACCCGGTTGCGACGCTCACCGACCGCCAACGGGAGGTGTTGGCGGTGGCAGTTCGGAAGGGGTACTACGAGATTCCCCGCGAGACGACGCATCGGGAAATCGCCGACGAACTGTCGGTCGCCCCCGGAACCGTCAGCAAACAGTTACAACGCATCGAAATCGAGCTAATATCGGCGCTTTCGACCCCGAACGGATAGATTCACAGCCGAATGCGTGACCGTGATACCGGGATGCAAGGGTCGGTCGGGTTCGAAACACTGAAATACGGAACTGTGCTACCGTTGAATGCAGATTCAGCGAATCGAATCGCTGAAGCATAACAGTCCCATGGGGTAGTGGCCAATCCTGTTGCCTTCTGGGGGCAACGACCGCGGTTCGAATCCGTGTGGGACTATCAGAAATTTTACACTAATCCCTCCGAGATATAGTGGCTTCTCTCGCGGAGGTGGTGCTGCATGAGCCGCACCTGTCCACGGTGCGGCGGACGAATCACATGGACGATAGTCAGTGGTCCGAGTACCGCTCACGTCCATCCGTGCGGCTGTACCGTTGCTCCCGACCAGCTACAAGGAGGTGAGGAGTGATGTCCGGAACGCTGTGTTCGACGTGTGGAGAGCTATCCTCGTGTTGCTATCGGTGTTCGGAATGCGGTGCGGACCTCGCCGGGAAAGGAGGTGACGGCAATGGGCGGTGAGGTACTGCTCGAACAGCTCGCGGAACGCGTCGCCGACCTCGAAGCGAAGGTCGAAGCGCAGGAGGAGCGAGGCGACCGCCTCGAAGCACGCGTCGAGGAACTCGAAGACGAGAACGAACAGCTCCGCGCGAAACTCGACGAACAGGAAGAACAGAACCAACGCGTGCGCGCGTCAGTTTCGCGTATCATCAACGACGTCCGCGAGTATTCGTCGGAGGACGGGAGCAGCGTCGACGCAACTTCGCCGAACCTCGTGGCGGAAGCGGCGAACGTCGGCGGAGAGCTGTACGACTGCATCGAGCGGTCGAAGGAGAACGCCGGACTGCTGAACTTCAAGACGAAGCGTCCCGAGTCGGCAACAGTTCAGGAAAAATATCTGAACGTCCTCGGTCGAGCGGAGGAGAAAGCACAGGAGTCGGGTGAGGACGTCGTGTATCTGAACTACCGCGAGGTAGCGACACACTACGGCTGTGCGTACAACACGGATGGGTACCGCGTGATGGAGGAAATGGACGAACGAGTGCCGGGCGTTCACTACGTCGACGGCCACCTCGCTAACCCGGAGATCGACCCGACGACGAAAATCAAGGAGAAGAGCATCCGCGTCGAGTGGAACCACCCCGACCTCCGCGGGTGGGTCCGCGCTCACCGGGAGGGATAGACTAGGATATCATAATACGGGGGGTCCCGGCGGACCCCCCGTGAGCCACACCACACCAACCACAGGCTAAAACATTCACGCTAGCCACCCTCTGTAAGCATCTATCGACTACTGCTGAGTGCGGTTGTTTCTGCGGTGTTTCTGCGGTGTGAACGAGAGATAACTGGACGTTCCTCGTGTTCTTACAACGTTATAATCGCTCGACGAATTTCAACAGTTCTCGAGTAGTATCTTCAAAACGGGTCGCTCGCGGTATTGAGTCGTCGAATGTCTTCGACCACATCGAAGTCGTCGTCGAAACTGTAGACGTACTCGATACCCTCGCGTTGCATATAGGCCGTCGTCAGAGCATCGACGAACGTGAGTGACGGATACTGTCGGTAGAGCGCTTGACCGCTCGTGAAATCCGCTTTTGGCGAGCGAACGATTTCGAATCCCGCGCTCTCGATGAGAGTGTCGAGCGTAGCGATAGCGGCATCGTGTCCTGCACGCCGTCCGAGAATGTTCAAGACTTCACCGAGAACGTAGTCCGTGACGTGAGCCACCGGAAGGTCGCCGTGGTCGATGGCCCGGACAATTTCGTTTGCTCGGTCGTGGTATTGGTCGCGGGCTAATCGCTGTCCGATGAGAATATTCGAATCGACGACAACCGGCATTAGAACGCCCCGAACTCCTTCTCCAATTCGACTGCATTCGTCTCTTCGCCGATGTCTACCGGTTCGAGGTCATCAAACGCTCCAAATCGCTGCTTTACCACTTCGACAGTCAGGTTTTCCTCGTCGTCGAGTCGCCATCGAAGTTTATCGCCGGGTTCGTTGTACACTGCTTCCCGAATCTGGGACGGCACGGTCACCGAATGACCGTCATTAACCGTGGTCTCGTCGGTGACTTGGTTGCTTGCCATAACAGAAGATTATCTTTCGTAGTCAAAAAGTCTATTGCAGACCGTAGACTCACTCGTTGACTTGTACTCTCGATTCGACCCGGTATTCGAGCGTTACCCGTGGTGTACTCAGAATCTCCGCTAGTTCTGCCGTCATATCTGGGTGGTCGGCAGCTCGTTCGAGATTCTTCATCATCCGTCGGGTAAACTCCGCACTCGCATCGAGGCCTTTGCTCCTCGTCGATTCGCCGAGTAATTCACCAGCTTGGTCGTAGAGATCTTTCCGATACTCGTACTTTCCATCCGACTTGATTCGCATAGCTGATATTGCACATCGGGGTGACAAAGACGTTCTGCTGGGGGTACTGAAACCGCGTCAGTATATATGGGGAAGTGGATTTGGGATTTCTCACAGGTATACTCCGCGACTCACTCTGTTCTCGACCGACGAATTTTGCACATTGCCTTCGCTCTCTGATGTGCAATTCGAGGAATCGATTTTCGTCGGCGTGAAACCGGGAGTAGTCTCGCGTAAATTGTCCTCTTGGAGATGAAAACTAAGTTATATATAAAAACAAATCACATAGGTAATAAAGAAGATTAAAGTTCATCATTCTTACATTTTACCCACCATTAGTTTTGAAGCAACCAATAAATGATAATCATCCAATAATTCCTGCGAGTTTTGTAGTAGTTGTCTTTCAAAATATAGGATCTGATTTTCATAACTGGTACTTGAAGTAGCTGTATCTATTGATTTATAATGTTTACATATAAAATAATTAGTACTATAAATATTGTCTCTGACAAATTTTCAATGGGTAAGATTTAAGATGTCTATACCTGAGTGAAGAGTGTATGCCTAGAAAAAAAACAGAATCGGAAGGTAATACATCCAGTAGAGCAGAAGGAAGGAGGCAATTTCTTAAGAAGACAGGAACATTGGGAGCAACGATTTCAACAGGAGTGGTAGGGCTAAGTGGAATTTCTATAGCTAGACCAATTGGACCAGATGACCCAAAAGCACACTCAACACACCAGACACGTGACCTAGGAAGCCATTATTATTATGATGAGCGCATTGTCGATACAGGATCACGCGTTGAATTCGTTGATTCTACTTTCTTAGCTGGAAAGTGGAATTTTGTCTATAGGACAAGTGCCGCTACATACTCCATTGATCATAAACCAAGCACTGATGAGTCTAAAAAAGCAGGAGTTATAACCGGCGGTGAAGGATTCACAATAAAAGAATTAGATAATCCTCGACAGGTTAGTACTTCCATTTCTGGAAATGCAGATTGGGGACTCGGTGTGAAATCCCCAAATAACTACAATAATAATTGGAGTAATGCCGCCAAAAATACCATAACAGCACTAATTTCCTACTTTAGCCCAGCTGTAGGAGCAATAGCTACTGCTGCTCAGATTGTCAATTATTGGAAGGAAGCTGCAAAGCCTACTGGATCACATGCAGATGTCGTCGGAAACTACTGGAACTTCTGGGATCCCAGCGGTGCCAAGACCGATTCACTTGGACACTACGTCGAATATACGCACAAAGTCCCTCCAAGAGAAGAGTATGGGAAGGATTACTTTGATTCAACAATAAGGAATTCCCAAAATAACAATATGAATCAGATAGATAATTATGTGAAAACTTTCGGATTGTCAATGTATATCAATTCAAGTCCAAATAATATGTCTACATCTGAGCAGAAAAAATACGGGGTCGAAAAAGTTCCTGCAGCAAAATCAAGGGCAGCTATGCTATCTGATCAGGAACTTGACCCTGACGAACCAGTATACATTGCAAGAAATCCAACTGTAAAGATAGAAGAACTATAGTTCACTCACCACATTTCTCAACATAAATACTGGTTTCATTGGAGTCATGAATGAGAACATCAACATAGGAGCACTTCGTAGGAGATAGTTTTCCAACATTTACTGCAGATTTATTGCCGTTCTCTACATTTTCTATAGTGAGTTCATAATCACCTGGTTTCTTAGGTAGGTCTGTAATTACCGTTGGTTGAGCTTTTACGCCGTCTTCATGCTTTACGGTATATACTTTATTTATGATCTCATCCCCATCATATTTCAGTGTCAATCTAACATCCGTGTTATCAAATTCTTTTAGGCTTACTAGTCTTATACGAGTTAGACGGACCCCGTTGTTAGGTGTAGTCTGAGAGCATCCAGTAAGTATAAAAGTAGCTCCAAAAGGCAGAAGAGTTTTCATGAAATTTCGGCGCTGGAAGGGCATTACTATGCCAATAGCTACTCAATGAACATAAACGCATCTACATCGTTAATCTCGACCATGTACTCTAAAAATACACTCTAATCTATAAGTTCCAATTTACTAAATAATTATGTTTATATAATATTTATATTAAATAAATTATGATTATGGAATATCGAACAACATCCTCCTACAATTTTGGATAAAAGGACAGAATGATGAATTCATGCCAACTAGTTTCTGTAACAGAATTAATAGGGGCTAGAACAAACCTAAGACTTTCCCAACAGCACTACTCCCCGCGAGTAGCCCCACCACCCATTTCCCGCCACGATAGAGGAAACGAAAACGTATCGACCACGGCTCGATCTCCTCGACCCGGGACTCGATATCGTCCATCTCTTCGTTTAACGACGTGTCGATACGTTCGAGGACGTCGGTTGTGTGGTCTAGTTTCTCCTCGACCCGCGCCATCCGTTCGGCGAGTTGCGTGTTCGAGGGGATTCCGGGGTTGATCATCGTCGATTCAGTACCGCTCCGTTCCGAGTTGGGAGAGTCAGAAGTCATTGCATCGAGAAACCGTTTGTTCTACTGCCGAAGATTACGTCCTCAGTCGTATCCAAACCGCCCAGTCCTGCATCGTGTGGCCGAAGCGTCGTCCCACCGCTCTCCTCGCCGAAGATGTCGGCCGCGACCAGCACCATCGGGTATGGCGTCCGCGCGTCGAGCACGAGCGCCAGCGGGGGCACGCCAGCCTCTCGCAACCGCCGGACTGTCGCCCGCTTCGTCGGACGGCCGTCGACGGCCGCCTGTGCTTTTGCTCCCGTCATCGTCTTCCCAACGTCCGTTGCGGTCATCGTCGTACTGTCCGGCGTCGTCAGGGAGTACACACTGTTTCCTATCGGCCAGTACGGTGCGAACAACTCGACCACTGGAGCCACGGATCGATAGGTGTCGTTCGTCAAGGTCGATACCGCGGTCGAAACTGGCTGTTCGAGCGCCGCGAGATACGTCGAATCCATCGGCTCGAACGCGGCAGTCGTGATGTCGGTCCGGCTGAGTGGATAGCGTGCATCCATTGCGACCAGCGCCCCGATCTTGGGAGAGAGGTGAGCCGCCATGTGTGTTCCAGTCGTGAGGCGGGCTAGTTCGACAAGAGACGCGGGAAGCGTCGTTTGGCGATGTGCCCCCGTCGTGACCGTCTCGAACTTCCTCAGACGGATGTCCGGTGAGGACGGAACGCGACGGGCCGAACCGGGGAAAACGGTGCGCTCGATGTCGAACGCCTCCCGACGGGCCGCGTCGTTGTGTTCGATAGCGCCGTTGAAGACCTGCTGTTGGTGCACACCAAGGGTACGTGGCTTGCTGTCTACAGAGGCAATCGGCATTAAGCGCACGAGATCGAGGACGGATACGACATCCCTAATTGGATTACCGATCTGCTGCTCCGAAGTTGCCGTTGCTTCACTGCTTGGTTTGCTTGTGAGCTTCGCTGAAGTGTACCGGTCCGGTGTCGTTGTTGCTTCGACGTTCGGCGAACTGATCGTTGGTTGGTCGGTGTGTGTAGCGGTAGTGGTCGTCGCGTAGGCGTGCGGTGTACCGACTGTTCGGGCCTGCTGATACGGTCCGATTGAGTCGTCAACGACCGGCCACGAGAAGGTGAAATTGTCGATGAAGAGGTCTGTTTTACCGTGGTCGCCAGACCCGCACGGACCAGATGGGTCCACCCGAAATTCGACTTCGACCGTCCCGGAGACATCAAGCGACTTCGTGGTCGATCCGCTTTTCGTCGTAGCTTTCCCTCTCGGAATCTCATAAAGGTAGGTTTCAACATCATCGACGTAAACCGCAAATCTCGGCCTTTCGTACCAGTAATCGGTTTCAGTACGCCAATCAAATGAGAACGTCACCTGACCGCGCTGGTTGCCAAGATTACGCCGGGCTTTCGCCCAGTGACATTTGTAATCATGAACCCGCATTTCGGTACCGGGGTTGGTGACGCTTCCCTTCTCAGCGCTATCAGTCGTCCAGCCATCGAGATTCCCATCATCGAAGTCGTCACTCAGCGTATTCCCACTGATCACCGCACCGTCTGCTGGTGGTGCCGTCATAGATGGAACACAGAGCGGGGTCAGTCCATCCGTAAGGCGATAGAGAGGTTGCTATGCCGTTTCAGGACGGTATAGACGCCCGCACCGCCCGCGTCCTGCACCTCGTCCTTGTGTCCCGTCGAACTGCCCGACCGGTCCTCGACCCAATTATCGAAGTCGCCGATCACCGTGTCTTCGCCCTCGACGTTCCGATACTGGCGCGAGGAAACGACCGAGTTCGTCAGTGGGTAGTTGTCGAACGCCGCATCGGGATTGACGTGCCCGTGAGCGGGTTGGTCGTTGTTCCCGACGTGGTGTTCGTACCGGTTGTTACCGTTGTAGTTCGAGTTATTGTTGAACCAGCCAGACGCCGACATATGGACGGCTTTGAGCCCGTTGTTGGTATCACCGAAGCCAAGCGCCCATCCGGCTTCCCGTTCGTCCGCGGCCGTGTAATCCCATGCACGGTTCACCTTACCGACACCGAGGAAGAGCTCGCCGTCGTCACCGTCGGCGATTTCGCGCTGCCAGTAGAGCTGAAAACCCTTCTCGTCAGTGTAGTCCAGCCAGTAGGACCCGGAATCCGCCATCTGCATGGCGAAATCCACGTCGACATTCGTCTTCGGGTAGGCGACCGCACTTTCCGCGAAGTCGGTGGTGTACGTCGGATAGTTCTGCCCGGTCTGTGCCGGGTCGAACTGATAGCGGTCCGTCCACTGTTCGTTCGCGGCGTCCCACGCTGGCCCGTGCTGAAGCACCAGTCCGCCGAGGTCCGACTCTACGCCGATGTAGATGTCCTCGGTCGGGGTCGAACTCGTCAGGACGAAGTAGTCGCCCTTGGCGAGTTGGGCTGCGCCACCACTCGAATCGTCTTTAATCGTCCAGTTCGCCTGCCCGCCGACTTTATCGCGCACGTCGGCCAGCATCGTTCCGTAATCCGCCTGAATTGCGTCGTCAAAGGTCATAGGTCTAAGAGAGAAAGCCGCCGTTAGGCGAACGCCTGCACCTCGATTTTCGGGGTGTTCGTCGCGCTCGCGGCGGCCTGAATCCAAATCGTTTCCGTGTCGATACCGTTGTCGCCACCCAGCGAGTAGGGCGACTCCTGCTCATCCGGCCGAATCTTCGCCCCCTGCGTCGAACCGGACGGGTCGACCGGGCAGATATTCACGTCGTCGGTCGTTCGGACCGTCACCGTCTTCGCCCGAAAGCCGAACTCGATGGGTTCCCACGTCCCCTTCTCCTCGGTGTACTCGTCGTCGAGCGGCTTGCGGTCGGTCCCGGTCGAGAACCAGTGAACGCTCGTGGTCCCGTCGACGCTCGCGTCGCTCGCGCCGACGTCGTTGGCGACAAGGGTTCGAATCGTGCGTAGCTCGGCAAGGATGTCGTCGAAGACGTCGGGAATGGTGAAGCCCATCTACTCGTCCCCCAGTGTGAACTTGAGCACGAACGCCAGCACGACGAGCGCGACGATTGTCGTCTGCATGTCGTCGAACAGGCCGCCCGAAGCCCCGTTCGAGTCGTTCGAATCGGGGGTTTGCGTCTTGAGGAACTGGTTCGCCATCTCCTGTTTCAGCGACGGCGGCAGGTCCGAATCGACGATGTTCGAGAGCGTGTCACTCGCGGCCTGTTTCTGGCCTGCGATGGCCTTCGCCTTCTGGACGTCTTGATGCTGCCAGATGAGCGCCCCGCTGCCGATGGCTCCGACGGAGCCGACGGCCGCGATGGGTTTCCAACCGATTTCGACCGCCTCGTCTCCGAGTTTCGCCGCCTCGTCCAGCGACTTCGCGGCCGTGCTCAGCCCCACGTCGTCGATGTAGCGCATGGCCTTCGCGGCCGTAACGCCGAGTTCGTCCGAGAGTTTCATTGCGACTTCGAGTTTCCCCATCAGGCGACACCTCCCGGTGCACCGCCGTCACCGCCACCGGCCGCGAGAACCGCGACACCCGCGACGCCGACCGCCGCCAGCGCGATCTTCTTCCCCATCAGTTTCTCGACCGTCGATTTCGAATTCGACTGGGTTTGATGGGACTCGCGGACCGTCTTCGAGATTTCCTCGCGGTTCGGCCCGGAGCCGGTCGGTTGCTGATCTTTCGAAATCGTCCCGTTCTGGACGTTCGTCGCGTAGGCGTCGAGCGCGGACTGCAACGCGTCGGCCGAGTCGAACAGCACCGGCGTCTGGCTGGTCATCCCGTCGGCCGTGAGGTAGATCGTCGTCTGGTCCGGGAGCGAGCCGCTGGCGAGCAGTTGGACTTGCTTGCCATCGACGTGCGAGCGTCCCCAGATGTTCCACATCATCACCTGCTGCATCTGATGCCAGTCGCCCCACTGGGAGTTTCCACTGCCGGGCTGGTTGCCGTTCCCGTTCCCGTCGGCGTCGTCGTTGCCATTGGTGCCGTCCGGGATTCCGTCGTTGTACTCGCGGTTTTTCATCCACTTCTTGTTCGCGTTCCGGGCGGCCGTTTCCGTCTCGAACGACGGCGCTTCGTTCAGGAGATACCGTTCGCCGTCTTTCGGTACTTCAGTGGACGTCCCGGACGCGGTGAGCGCCAAGAGCGGGCCGCCCTTCTCCATGATACCCGTCACGAACCACCGTCGACGCGACCCCGAGAAGACCTGCTGGTAGCCGAGTACCCACCCGCTTTCGAGGACTTCGGCCTTTCGCAACTGTCCCCACGTCGCACCGCCAGATCCGGATCCGCCGGTATCCGAGGTGCCGGACCCGTCGGACCCGCTGTTACCGTTCCCACCCGTCCCCGTGCTACCGCTCCCGTCACCGGTTCCGGTATCGGACGTTTCGAACCCGCCGCCAGCGCTGTAGAGCGTGCCGCCGAGGACGGCCGTCCCACCGGCCGCGGTCGCCGCGGTGACGGCCTTCCGGCCGCGAGTTTTCGTGAGACCCTTGACCACCCGTTCGGTGCGTGAGAGATCATCGCTGGACTTCGCGGTCGCTTCCGCGATGTCGTCGGCCGATTTCTCGGCCGTTTTCACGGCGTCGTCGGTGGACTTCACCGCCGCTTCAGCGGTTTCGTCGCTCCCACCGGTGATGGTCTTCTTGTAGTTCTCGATCTCCTTCGCAAGGCGCGATTCCGTCCGGGAGTTTTCGGCCGCATTCGCAGCGAGGTTATCACTGCTTTTCAGCCCCGTCTTCTCGGCGGTACGGGCCACGTCACCTACCTCGTCGCTGCTCTTCAGCGCGTCCTCCGAGAGGTTGATTGCATCGTCCAGCACGCGAACCCCGTCGTCGCCGTACTTCAGGCCGATTTTCTCCGCGACACGGGCGGCTTCGTCGGAGCCAGCGATGTACTTCGCACCGCGCAGGCCACTCATCGCGGCTTTCTCGCCGACGACCGAGAGCGCCACGTCCGCGAGCCCCGCGGCACCGACTTCTCCTTCGGCTGTCCCCTTGTCCACGTCGAGGCCAGTCAACCCCGTGACGACGGTTTTGGCCGGGTCAGCGACCAGACTCTCGCCGAGGAAGGTGCCCGCATCGACGACGCCGCTCGTAATCGGATTGTCGAGCGGCGTTCCGGCCGCGACCTTCCCTTGGGTGTGGTCCTTGAGCACGCCAGCAAGGTTCGACACTTCGCGGGCGAACTGCTGTTTGTCGTCGTAGCCGAGGGCGTACTGTGCACTGCCGCGAATCGTGTCCTGTACCGAGAAGGTGTCGTTGTCTAGCGTGGTATCGACGACCTCCTTCGTGCCTTCGTCCACGCCGTGCCACGTCTCTTGGGCACCCTTCACGGTGTCCGAGGCCGTCTCGCCCGGATTGTCGATAGCGTGCGAGATGCCCGCGAGAACGCCATCGCTCTTCTTCTTTTCGCGGTTCTTCTCCTTCTGGGACTTGGAATCCGCGACGACCTTCGTCTTCGCCCCGTTGCCGTAACCCGCTCCCGAGCGATTCTGTTCGGCTTCGTGGGCGTCGTGCTCTTTCTGCTTCTGCTTGTTGCGATTCTTTTCCTTCTGGGACTCGGAGTCAGCGACGACCTTCGTCTTCGCTCCGTGGCCGTATCCGGCCCGACTCCGGTAGTCTTCGGCTTGCGGATGGTCGAACGACTCGCCCGAACCATCGACGTTCCGTCGCCGATCATCCGAAAACGTCGGCGTCGAGCCGCTGTCGTTCTGCTCCTTGTCCTTCTCTTTCTTCTTTTTCTTCTCGTCCTCGACGACAGGGCCGCCGCCACTGCCGCCCGATTCGAGACGGGGGCCGAGCATCATTGGCCGACCCTCGCAAGGATGAGCAGCAGGACGAGCAGTTGAACGACGTTCACGATGAAGTCGAGGTCGCTCTTTTCAATCGTGAGGCCGGGGGTGGAGGTGGCCGTCGACGGACTGGACGTCGGTGCGCCCTCCGTCGCGGTCGTCCTCGCCCCGTCGGTCGCGGCCGTACCACTCGTGCCCTCCATCGCTTGCACGAGTTTGTTGTACTCGGGGTGCGAGCGAACCAGTGCTTGTGTTCTCGTAGGTGAATCAGATGTCATAGTGAAAGTGAGAAATCGAGACGGGTGCCCGTCTCTACGGCATCAGTAGGTCAACTCGACTTGCTGTTCGAGCGATGAGATGTACTGTCCCTGTGGGAAGTAGTTGTCCTCCCACCAGAGTTGGTGTGGGGAGTCGATGCGGAACTCCAACTCGTCGTGTTCCTCGAACGTCACGGAGCCGTGCAGGTTGATCTCGGTCCCGCGCGCCAGTTGCGGGAAGTCGTGGAACCGATAGATGGGAATCGGCCACTTGTAGACCGCACCCTCGACCTGTCCGATGCTGTTGCGCGCCCGGAATTGGACGCTCCCCTCGGCGAGAATCGGGTACAGGTACACCTCGTCCCCATCGGCCGGGTCATCGGCCAGCGTGACTTCGTTCGTGCCGTAGTCGATGGCGTCGATGGCGATCTCCGTATCCGTGGTCGCGTTCATTGCGATGACCGCCGGGTAGTCCTGCTTGTCGAGGTCGTGCTTGCCAGCGACCGGCATGATGTCCGAGTCGAGGACGACGACCGTATCGTCCGCTGCCGTCCCGGTGAGCTTCTGCCGGGTTCGCGGAACGAAGCGCGTCGCATCGCGCTTACCAACCATCTCGGTGCCTTCGTACTGCCGGGAGTGTTCCCACGTACAGACCGTGGACATCTTGTCCGGCTGGTTCTGTCCCAGCGTGACGTGCTCTGCACCGTAGGTCGTCCCGGTGTGGGAGATGGACGTGCGTTCGACGCTACTTCCGGGCATCAGTTCGCCCCCTGCGTCATCGCGCTGACGGCCTGCTGTTCGGGGGCCGCGAGCGAGTCCCACGCGAGAATTTCGACCGGTTCGCCGAAGTCAGACGTTTCATCCCCAATCGTGAGGCGCGACTTCTCCGCCGAGAAGCCCGCCGCACCGGATGGAATTTCGACGAAGACGTGAAGACGCTGATTCTCCTTGAGGACCACCGTCTGCTTGGTGTGGCGCATGAAGTCCGGGTCTTTGCGCATCTTGTCGTAGTCGAAGTTCCCGAGCGTGCCGTTGAAGACGACGAACCCACCGAGGCGGTTCCCTCTCTTGTCGCACTTCTGGACGATAACGCGGGTGTCCTTGTCGAGTTTGTTGCCGTTCGCGTCCCGGAACTCCGGTGCGATGACGGTCCCGGCGAGGACGGTGACGACGTAGTTCTCCGGGCCTTCGATGATGAACGCCGGGGTGTCGCCGTCGTCAGCCGGGACGTCCTGTGCCGTGACGAACTTCTTGTCCTTGTCGATGCTGATTTCGCCTTCCTCGTTGTTGCCGAGCGTGACCGTCATCTAGATACCCCCCACTTCGGAGAGGAAGACACGGCCGCCCGAGACGAGACAGCCGAGCGCGACGTTTCGCTGGTGGATTTCCATGCCATCGGGCACAGGGACGAGAAGCACCATTACCGCCGCGAGCACGCCGTAGATAGCGTCTCCGCCCTTCATTTGGACGTCGTAGAGTTTTTCGCGGAGATAGCCGGTGGCGAACTCCATGACGAGTGCGCCGAGTAGAATTTCCGCGAACGCGATCAGATAGTCGCCGTCAACGAGTGCCGACAGCGAGTCGAAAACTGCTAGTTCGGACATGATACATCCCCCAGTACGGATGCCGGTGATAAATTCGGTCTAATTAGTTGGTGAATTAGTGGATTGGCGGCCGAATTGGGGGTCGAATTGGTGAATTAGTATCCACCCCCTCCGCACAGTTATCAGGAAACGGACCCAACAGACGAGTGAGCGCGGATATCGATACACTCCGTCGCTCTCGACTGACTCTCTACAATCCAGACTGATTAGACTATGGACTCTCTCGACACTCTCTCTCGACTCGTCGAGGACGGCCACGACATCGAAGCCTGTCGCTACTGTGAAGAACAGGCGGTTGTCGCCGTGCTCGACCAACGCATCGGCACCGGGACCGTACCCGGCAACAAATACCGGCGGAAATGCCTCAACCCGGACTGTGAGGCGTGGAACCCGATGACGTCGAAGGACTACTTCGACGCCCATCCGCTCCCGCACGTTCTCCCGGCCGACGAAGACCCCGACGATCCGGCCGCACTCGTCCCGCTCGATGAGTACGACGACCCGGACGACGAATACGCCGACCGACTCAAGGCGATTCAGGACCGCCTCAACCGATCCAACGACGACACGGACGCCGCTGACGGCAACGACTCACCCGAACCGGAGACGGGCGCGGTGGCGGTCAACCGCTTCCGATGCGACCACTGTGAGGAAGCGGTGACGGGCTACCCCGAGCGCTGTCCGAACTGTGATGCGCTCTTCCGCTGGGGAGCAGACGCCAGCGCCGACGACCGGGAGGACGCCCATGTCTGATGTCGATACCCCCGAAAACTACGCGGACACCGTACAGGACCTCAAGGAGGAAGAGACGTCCGGCACGACGACGGAGACACCGGCGGATGTTCCGACCGGCGTGGACCCCAGAGAGCCACAGTCCGGGTTCTCGCTGCCGCGTCCCTCGGCCGCCACGCTCGGAATGGCGGTCCTCGTTATCGTCGCCGTCGTTCTCCTCTATCGTCGACGGTCGTCGAGCGACATCGACGATGTGACCGATACCAACCCCAAACCGTCCCCCGAGAACGAGGAGTTTGCGAAGGTACAGGACATGACGAACGAAGCCGTCATCGAGACGAACCAGACGCCCGCGGACACCATCCCGCAGAACGGCCAGCCGCACGAACAAGACGAAGCGGTGGCGCGCGTCCTCCAAGACGCTGGGAAGCTCACCGGTGGTGGTGACTGATGGCGGTAACACCGGTCGAAACCGTCCCGCCGGACGCTGACGCCGACACGGACGCCCGCCGCGAGAGTCCCGAACCGGGCGACCCGACCATCGATGGCTCGACCGACCTCGACGAGGACGATTCGCCCGAAGTGGACGTCCAATCAGAAGCCGACGTCGAAGAAGCCGCTGAGGAGGAAGTCGACGAGGAAGACCCGACCATCGACGAGGTTGATCTGTCGTCGATGGATTTCGGCTTCGAAGGGGACGACACCGACGGACAGGACGAGGCGGACGGTGATGAGGCGACCACCGAGGGTGAGACGCAGACGTCTGCGTCCGGGTCGTCGCCGATGGAGGTGTCGGGCGAAAAGTCCGAAACCATCGAAACCGCCGTCAACGAAGGCTACGCCCGGCTGTTGGTGACGGGGTTGGACGATGAGGAGAGGAAAGCGGAGTTGGAACAAGAATTTGCGGAAGTGTTCGCGGCGTTCCGTCTCGGGTCGGCCGCCTCGTCGTTTGCTGACGAATACCTGTTCTCGCCCGGCGAGGACATCGACCCGAAGTGGGCGCTCTTGGCGTCCGTGTGCGTCTGTACGGCGTTCGGGGCGTGGATGCGCCCCGACAGCGACGAACAATTTTCGAACCTCACGAGCGCGGTGCGTGGCCTGCTCGGGACGGGAGGTGACGCCTGATGGCTGTCAACTTGTTCGGCAAACGATTCTCGCTCCGCGAGCTCGCGTCGTTCGTCCGCGACCCCGAAAAACTCGCAAAGCTGCTCCAAAAGAAGGACGAAGACAACGACATGGACTACTCGGTCGCCGAAATCTTCGCCGACGTGTTCAACGTCCAACGCCTCGATATGCGAGCGCTGGCAGCGACACAGGGAATCGACATGGGGATGGAGCGGATGACCCCGGAGACGGCCAGCAAACTCCTCGCCGGAAGTCTCAGCGACGGTGGGGCCGGACTCATCGAAGCGTTCAACGAGGAAGCGAACCGCCGCGACCGCGTGCTTCGAGAGGCGCTGACCGACGAGCAGTATCAGCGGTTCGTCGAGGCCAAGGCGGAGAAGGTCTGGACGAACATCGACATCGAAACCGACGACACGGAGGCGTAGATGGCCCGTGTTGTCGTGCTCGGTCGCTCTGGGACCGGGAAGAGTTGGTACGTCGGCACGCTGCTCGAACAGGTCGTCCCCAACTTCGACCACGCGATTCACTTCGATTTGGAGGACGAGGAAACCGGCCTGTCCGACGCGGACCACGACCCGCTTTACAAGACGCTGTACGTCACGAAGGAGCGCTTCGACCGGGGCATCAACCTCCTTCGTATCGTTCACCGAGTCGGTGCTGTCCGCGTCGTACCCGATGGTCTGACGAAAGCGGAGTGTCGAGAACTCTATGGACGGTGTGCGGCGGCGGCGATGGCGCTCGGCAAGGAATTCGAACGGTCGTGTTTCGTCAGCTGTGACGAGGGGCACAACGTCGTGCCGAACGGCGGCGACCCGGACGAGCGGGTCGAGCGGATGATCACCGGCGGTCGGAAACACCACGTTGAATGTCTGCATATCAGCCAGCGCCCGCAGTTGCTCCATAAGACGTGTATCTCACAGGCAGAGAAGCGCGTTTACTTCCAGATTATCGAGGAGAACGACATCAAGAAGCTCCAGAACATGACGAGTTTCGACGCGAACCAACTCGAACATCTGGGGGAGCGACGATGTATCGTCGAGAACAAGAATTCAGGTGAGTCGAAGCAGGTCGACACGAACGATCTCACGCGAATTCGTCCGCATCACGCCTCGGATGACGGGATTGTGGACGAAGCTCTTCCCGTATAGCTTTGATTTTCACGAACAACTGGTGAATTCCCACCTCTCGTTTTTTAAATTTCGTAGATACTCTCATACAATTCTGTCGGCAGAACTAGGATGTGTGGGGGGCCGCCTTTAGCACGAACACAAAATACAGTTACACCACCAATCCCAACTGAAGCGACTACGTTCGCTATCGAGAGATCGTATGATCGTTCCGAACTATCAGCTTGATATATCTTATTCGTAGTGTCTACGGACCCGGAGAGTGGAACCACTAGTGAGGCTATCGTGTCAGTCATTTTGATAACCACCGGGACGAGAATGACTGCCATTCCAAACAGCCCGCTTGGGAGGAATACTACGAGAACCGCCGCAGCCCACGCTCCAAGCAGTACTGTAAAAGAAAGCGGGACGATACCGATAGATTCGGAGATACTTATTTCAGTACCTATAACAGTAATAACTCGTCCGGAGGATTGCGAACCGCTGTATTTGTAGACCGCCAATGCGATAGCAACGATTCCAAGCGACGAAACGGCAGATAATCCAACATAACGCCACGGTTCAGAGATGAGACGGCCAGAAGACGGGGCGACTGCTAAAAGTGGAATATTAGAGAGGACAAATACTACGAAGCCATACACTCCGAACAATTTTACGTACGTAAATACTCGAAGAGCACTCCATGAATCGAATTCGATTCCCCAGTGGACGCGTCCCGAGTCGGTCTTCCGGTTTGTATCCATAGCCATTTTCGTTGTTTTATTTGTTGTTCAAAAGAGACCAAATAATTGCTGTTTCGGTAATCTGTGAACTCTAGACGAATGGAACGTCTACGATGTACTTATCGATACACTGTACAACTGTTCCACAATCCATGAAGTACTTGAATGCTTCTCCACCACAGATATGTGAGATACAGATGAAACAGGCTGCATAACCTGCCCACCCGGTGAGTTTACTTGATTTACAAACCAGACCGCAGTAACTACATGCGCTGGGGAACGCAAGATCTGCTGCACACGAGCCGAAGCTGATGAGACATTCTGCTTTACTGAGCTGTGTCGAAACATCTCCAGACTCACCGGTCGTCCGCTCTCCGATGATTTTCTCTTCAGAAAGATCGACCCAGAATTGGCTTGCATCTTCGGATGCAGCACTAACCTGTCCACGTGCACCGTTCGTTTTCCCTTGTTCCGTTACGAGAAACGCGTCATACTCGGAGTTTCGAAGTGCAATAATGTCTTTGGGGGACTGATCAAGGATGCGAGCGAGACGCTGTTGTTCTCCTTTATTTGCTTCACGGACGAAAGAAACCCCATCACCGGTATTAGTAGCAAGAGCTTCCGCATTCCCATTCCATCCGAACGAAACTCCATTACCGGCCTTCGAATTTGGATTGTTAAATGCCCGATGAGCACGGTTGTTAAGTAAAATTGTTGCTTCAGTGTAAGAACTCCCTTGCGACCCGATGAAGAGAGTCCCAAAGTCAGTGGGGATTTCAACCATCTTAAACGACTCCCCCGAGTCAAAGGTAATTGCTGATGCATTCGCCTTCTCAAGTTGCATAGACGGATTACCAAGCGTAGCGAGAACAGACTGAACCTCATCAGTCTGTAGTAATTCGTACTGATCTACTGTAATCGAAGTTGTTTCTGAGCTACTACTGGAGCCGCTAACAGTACCTGTCCCAATGGTAGTACCGATGGCACCAACACCAACTGATTGCAAAAATATTCTTCTGTTCGGTTTATTTTTGTCTTTCTCAGACATATCTATGATGTCGAACAACCATCATTTATAAATTATGGAATAGTAACAACATTAAATGTAGGAAAATATTAATTGCATGGATATGATTTATTATTTGGATACTCTGTCGTGTTAACTGTTTTCTCCGATAGAGGGATCATATACATCTCCAAGCAAACTGAGAGGCGACTCTACTGTCGATGAGATACGTCCTTTCATCACTGCCTCTTCGATGGTTTCCTCACCGTCTGGGCCGGGGAATGTCTCGGTCGGATCGTCGGGGAGCGGATCACCACCGGCCCAGCCGTCCAGTCGCTCAAACGACAGCGGGTCTTGGCCGTTCACGGCGCGGATGCCATTGATTATCTCGGCGTAGTGTTCGGCCTTCTCGACGGCGTTCCGTTCGTTCGCGCGCGCTGCCCGATAGCCACCCCACGCTTTCCGCAGCGCCCGCAGCGCCGGGCCGGGTAACTGCTCGTGCATCGCTGCGGGGTCATCGGTCGGAGTTGGTGCGAGTTGGGCCAACTCCTCGTCACTGGGTCGCTCCGCATCGGGTTCGTGGGCGGTCGCCCACTCATCAAACGGCTGACTCGGGACGTCGGCTTCGACGTGTTCGACCATCTCACCATTCATCGGGTCGTACACACCCGGGTCGAGGACGAAATCGTGCGGTTCATCGACCCGGTTGAACGCCTCCCTCACGTCGTCGATATCCTCGTCGGAATAGTCGCATTCCTTCTGAAGATGGTGGCAGGCGTCCGTATCGCCCTCCTCGCAGTAGTCACGGGCCTGCTGACACGCTTCGCCGAGTCCCTTGTCGTGCTGGCGAGCGAGGTCGTTCAAATCGACGTCCGAATCATCGATTTCGCCCGTCTCACCGGGACCGGCGAGGCCGAGTCGGGCGGCGTCGTCCTTGCCGCTCTCGATGACGCTGGCGTGTTCGATAGATTCGAGGTCGGGATGGTAGTGGTCCAACCAATTGTCCGCGCCTTCCTCGACGAGGACGGCCTTCGACGCCATCGCGTGGAACCCCTTCGTTCCCCACGTCCAATCGGACCTGTCGTCGAGGCGGTCGCGCTCGGCATCCGTGAGCGTCATCTGGCCGTAGGATTTCCCGGTGTTTTGCGAGACGAACGCGGAATCTTCGGCGGATTCGCGGGTTCGGTCGTCCACGTCGGCGCGGAGCGTCACCGTCTTCGTCCGACGGGTATCGGACGGGCCGAGGGCGTCAGGATGGTCATCACGCCAGTCGTTCGCCGCGTCGAGGCGTTCGAAGGTGATTTCGACCCTATCTTCCGTCCGGTCGACTGGTTCGTCCTCATCGTCCGAAACGTAGCCAAGATGTCCCGTCTCACCATTCGGGCCGGGTCGTTCGCCGGGATCGCGGTCGTCGTCCCCGTCGGCCGTGAACGCGTCAAAACCGTCAGTATCGGTGACGTCTTCGTTCACGTCGAGAACGATCTGCCGAACCGCCGACTGAGCAGAGTCGTCGTAGATCGTCGGGAAATCGGTCGGTGACAGCTCCGTTTCGATTCGCTCAAGCACGGCCTCACCTGCCTGTTCGGTGAGCGCTTCCCCGACCGGGTGTTTCTCGTCCGAGTCCTTGTCTTCGAAGACAAGTCGGTACGGACGTTGTGAGTCGGCGTCAGTCTTGGTGAGACGGAGATAGATACCATCGCCGGACGAGTCGGTCGTCGAGAGCCACCGCTTCGCGTGCGACGGCCACTGGACCGTCCCGGTCATATCGGCTTGTGCAGAGACGCTCGGGTCGTCATCGGTACGCGTATCGACGAACTCGGAACCGGTATCGATGCGACTCTCGCGGTGTTTGGTTTGATTCGCATCGGCACCGACGTCGAGTGTCGACTGCCGTCGTCGACCGTCGGTAAAATCAGATGGATTGTAGCCAGAGTTAGACATACATGAAAACGATACAACGGCCAGTACGAAGGGAATTAGTGAAAGTGAGAAATCGACAGACGAGAGCCGATAGTTAGTCAGAGAATTAGTCAAGAAGACGGGGCTGTCGAGCCTTCAGCAGGTCCGTCTCGACGAAGGTCCTGAGCCGGTCGTTCTTCGTCTCTCGGTCGTGCCCGTCCCACGGCCGGACGTCCGGCGTGAGACTGGATTCCGACGCGAGTGTTCGCGGGACGTGCCAACTGGCTTGCCCCGACGGGAGTTGGAGATAGACGACCGCCCAGTCGTCACCTGCCGGATCGTCGTCGTCGGTCGGCGACCACCACCCGGCGTATGGCGCGACGTGTCCACGTCGACGAACCACCTCCGCGAGTCTCGCACTCGTCAGTGCCAGTAGATTCCGGTCCCGATAGACCTGCTCCAACTGGCACGATTGCGCAGTTCGACCGACCAGTTCGACGTTCTGGGTCGGTTTCCCGAGGTGCCAGCGTCGACGAACACGCGCCGGGGTTTCCGTCTCGGTCGAGGCGGTGAATGAGACGCCCGCCGTTCGCAGGACGTCTTCAGCACGGGCGAGATCGCGAAGGTTGCCGCTCGGAACCGTGAGTTCGAGGTCGGTCACGGTTCCGTCACCTCGATGTCAACGTACTCCTCCTGATCGTCACGACGGTTGCGACGGCCGAGGGCAACTGCGCCTACGCTCGCAAGCAGCAGTCCGCTGGTAGCGGCGATGACGGGCATGCTGTGGTTAGGCATCAGGCGACCCCTAGAGTTGGTGGCGCGTCCACGTCCACACCCAGTGCGGCGGCGTACCGTTCCGGGTCGGTGATGGCGACCGAGAAGCGCGACACGGCCTCGACGCCCGCGACTTGCGCCAAATAATTGACGCAGACACCGCACAAGCGGTGGTTCTCGTGATTGGTCGGTCCGAGAAGTTCCCAGTCGGTTTCGTCGAACGCGTGGTGGTTGCACGCGACGTCCCGAATCTCGCCGTTTTCGGCGGCGGCGACGTGCGTTTTCCGCCCGAACGGCGACCGGGCGAGGGCGTTCCACTTCGTCATGCTACCACGCCATCGTAGTCGATGACGAGCGCCTGTGCGGCCGGGTCATCTGCGGACACTCGTTCCCACAGTTCGTCGTCGAGGCCGGGATACTCGGGACAATCGTACGTCCAGAACACGAGCGCGTCCACGTCAGCGTCCTCCACCACCTTGCCAGCGAAGACGAGAAACCGTTTTTCGTCCTCGTTTGTCGGCTGCACCGCGAGCCGGTCGTTTTCGAGATCGTGGTTCACACGACCACCTCGAAGTTCAACCCCGCGAACTCGGCTTCGAGGTCGTCGGTCTTCTTCGGAGTCAGGTCGGTCCAGAAGCCGTCTTCGTCCGTTTTCTCGCGTTTCGTGACACGCAGCCGACCGTCCGTGTCGTCCGTCGGGTGCCGTTCGATATCGAGATAGTACCGATACCGGTCGTCTCCGGGTGGGTTCGAAGTGGCGAGAAAGCCGCTCCCGTCCGGACCAGATGTCCGTTTTAGTTCCATCGGGCGCCCTCCTCGTCGGTGTCGGTGGACTCCCATCCGGGATTGGACGTCGAGTTGCGGGAATCGTCGAGCATCCCGGTGATGGCGACCCGAATGGCGGTCCGCTTGTCTGGCGTGATGTGTTCGATGGTGTTCTCCGACCAGCCGCCGACGTCAGTGTCGGCGTAGCCGAGCGGAGCGACGTCGTAGTCCATGTTCTTCCTGTGGACGATCCACCGGTCGTCATCGCGGCGAACGTGCCACAACAGGGTATCCTCGTCAGTCCATCCGAGGTGGTAGAAATCACCGCGGAATAGGGAGAAGTCACCAACCTGTTGGGGGTAGACGGTGGACTTGGAGGGCGTCGAAGGGTCGAGAAGTCGCGTGGTGAATATGACCCCGGCGCCGAGGAGTGCGCCGGTCAGTAGCCTGTCGGCGACTTCGAGCAACGAATTGGTGTCGTTCCGGTTCTCGTGTTGGTTTGGCATACGAACGGACGGAGACACGGGATTATTAAATTGATCTGTAAAATTGGAATCAGACTATAGTCATGTGGTATTGAAGGGAATATTTAATTGGTATGTCAGTCTAGTAGATGAACAGAACACCATGCCCTTTCGAAAACTGACCGATATCGGCGGCACCAGCGTCGGAGTGACCATCGACAAGAGCGAGCTCCGAGCTGATGGGTTGATCGACGAGGACGGCAAGGCGGTCGAGCAGCAAATGTTGGTAAAGCGAACCGGGCCGGGGACGTGGGAAGTGAAAAAGCCGAATCCAGAGGAGTTTCCGGCGTTGGACTAAACCATGTCGTTAGGAAAGAGAGCTTTCTTCAAGATATTTACAGTCGCCGGGGTATACCATCCTTCCCCTGTACTCGATCAGGGTTTCTTCTAGTTCCTTGCAATCCTCGGCTATACTATCCATTATCGTTGCAGCTTCCTTACCAGTAGAATATGATGGATGTTCATCCAAACTTAGAACAATATTTTCTAACGACGGTCCCACATTTGGTTTTCCAATTTTCGGGTTAGAAGGTCGATTCCATTTTACTACTAATTCTGTGCTATTGTCCCCGGAGAAATACCAGACTTCTTTGTCCTTATGGTCATTTATATGGTATTTATTCTCTGCAACAGATTTTGCAATATCTGCATAATAGGATGCATCATTGTTAGACCGTTCAATAGCAAGTACTTTGCAAAATGCCCACTCTCCAAAGTTACGAGCTGGTTGAACACCTGATGGAAGTATTTCACATACTTTGTCATTTATAATTTCCGCCTCAAACTGTTGACGAAGTGTATCAAATTTCTCGTGTTTTTCCTCTATTTCATCTTTTAGCTCTCTCAGATCTGATGCATGATAGTCAAGCAAATCTTGGAAATAACGGTCCTCTTCAAGGAAACGAGGTGCTGCCCTGAATATGCTATCATGCCCGTATAATGACTCACCTTTCGCTGATTCAATAGACGTCGTCGTAACGCGAGGGAGAGTTCCAGAATCAGGAATACGCTCTGCTCTTGCCATTTTCTCATTTCGATCACCCAGCCAGTGTTCCACCCTCTTGCGGAGTATCTCTGTATGTTCTTGTTGCTGCTTGTGCCTATGCTGCTTATACAGTATGTCAACACTTTCTCGTGTTGATTGTGTATATTTCCAAGTTACTAGGATCAAGATTATAGAAGCCATAGTCTGTGTACTTCCGAGAAGAATATTTGCGTATCCTTCGCCTAAATTCAAATATTTGTATCCAATCGGTGGTACAACTGTAGCAATGACTATCATTGCAAGAATGATTCTCAAGGAGCTATCATCGAACAACCGAGTTTTCGACTCAGCAATATCTGTCTCGGTGCTATCCATAAGTGTCTACACTGCCTCCTTAATACGAAATACAAAATATAACCCTATTAAAACAACAACAAAAGGTATGGCGAGATCACCAACGAGCAGTGTAAAATCACCCAGACCGCCCCCATAGAAGGATTTATATAAGGAAACAAGCACGACCAAGCCGACAGCTAAGACGAAAATCGACTCTATAACTTCCTCGGGATTGCTCATCTGATTGTATATGTCAGGATAAGGACTTGAGTATTTCCCTTTAAATTAGTTATTTGAGATGGACGAGGACGATTCATTTCTCGAATTCCTTCGTGAGATAGAAGAGACTTTGTGTATTCATTTATTCATTGGTAGTGAGAGCTGTTTTCCTGTGCTTGCCTTCACCCCATGTGGCCAATGAATCGCTAATTTCAGTCGATTTAGAGAAGACATATCTCCTACTTAGTTAGTTATATCTGTTTTGGATTATGACTTTATAAGCAATTATAACGATGTCTGAAAACGATGCTGAAGAACACGACAATCCTTTGTCTGTGAAAGATACCTATTCTGGGAAAATTTTCCAACTCGCCAGTACTAGCGAGGAGTTAAACTTTGACCTTCTCAAAGAGCATCTTACCAACAGGACAATCCACCTCGACCCACCTGACGACTATCTGGACAAGGAGGACTTGGAAGTACCAAGAGTATTCACCGATGAGTCTGGCGATATAAAAATCGTCACGACTATAGAAGAGGTTCGCCACGTAGAGACCTCTGAATTCGAAGCACTCACTGGAAGTATTGTGTTGGACGAAACGGGTTCCGTGATATTTCGTGAACAACAAGTTCTAATTCTAGATACAGAAACGGTCAATTTTGCAATTTTCGAGGATGCAGATATCTTTTATGTGATTCTGATTGCTGGGCGAAATCTTGTTCAACATGTTATAGACGTTGTTGCCAATGAATTTGATGAAATTGAGCTCTCTATTGACCCAATTCCAGAACTAGACTCAAGAGATATCGAAGCTGTAGCGGATCACCTTGCTGATGAGTTGATGGATACGACATTCCGAGACTATCCACAACCGTCAATCAACAAGAAGCGTATTACTGGACGTGGCTACCAGAACGAACCAGAATATGAGGAAGAAAAGCGGCGAGGAGCAGTTCATGCGCACATGATGGCGATATCCAAAGTAGGAGATGGGAGTGAAAAAGTGGTGAGTATCTCTGATGATGGTCTTGTTAGGAGTTATTCGAATATGACGCTACGCTCATATCTAAGTATGATAAGGGACTATATTCTCCCACACATCACGTCACAGTCAACAATCTCGAATTTCGGTGGAAATTGAGCCAAATCCAATAAGTAGACGCAAGATATTAAGGTAAAAATCAGATGAACCCCATACCAGTCCTACCACTAGTTGGAGTCTCGGACTTCTCATTAGCTCTGGTGTTGCTCTGGGCGGGAAAGAAAATCTCCGATGCTATTTTCGTCCGTCTCGCAGGGGAGAAAGTCATCGACCGAGCATGGAACACGATAAAAAAGAAAATCAAAGCTCAGTACACACGATTCAAGACGATTAAAGCAGACTTCAACTTCACTGCATATACCCGCACTGAGATATCCATTAAGGACGCCAAGGAGGCCATAGAGAGAGTTCCAAGCCACTGTGAGAGATTCAGCAAAGATAATACCAAATTTGGCTCAGTAAACTGGACTGATGATCACACAGCCAAGGTGACGGTCGAGTATCTCGATAACGAACCTTTTGAAGTAACGCTGGATCTTATACAGAATAATGCCTCCCTTCTGGATGCTGAAGTTAACACGGTTTCCGATGCAAAGCTTGAAAGCATCGGTATCAGTGTTCGGTTCGAGTTCGCATTTCACGAGCTGAAGGGTGTACTAATGGACTTGAACAATTTCGCCGATTTCCTAAGAAGAGGACTAGTCCAAGAGTTCGACATTAGGAACTACACGAACAGTCAACTCGCCATCGGCTCACTCGACAACGATCTCACGCTTGATGATTGGATGGAGGAGCAACGCTTCGAGGCAAGTTTACTGCTCAAGGGAGAGCAGGAAGAGCGGTCTGTCGAATTCTATGGCGACAAAGCAATTGTTACGTCACCCTATGAGCAAGTTGATGATACGACAGCGGATTATATTCGGGCAACGCTGTTAAACTACTATCTCTGAAGGAATTTAGTTGTCTTCTGCGTGGGGATTTGGATGCTTTTCTCGGGCAAATTCAATTTGTTGGTCCGTAAGAACGGTTGCAGAAAGAACCGCGTCAATTAGTCCCTTAATTGCCTCTGCTTGCTCGCGATCTGGTTCATTCTCATTGATATGCGCACCGTCGTTCCCGATGTCTTTCACCGTGAGGAGAGACCTGCGTAGTTTTGCAGGTATGTGCCCTTCTTCATTCAATTTCTTTACCATACCATAGATTGATTTATTAGAATTCATATCAGCGATTTCATAGTGCATTGCTAGAGCGTGAATCGTTTTCCTGAATAGAGTGACTGCACCACTTGGGGCGTCAGCTGAAATACACCTCAAAGCTTCTTGATAGTACTCGTCGATTTCATCGGGCAAATCCTCAAGGCCTTCGATGCCACCAACTGGCAGGATCTTTCTTTCGGAGATATCTACTGACAGAATAGACTCGCAACCATTACATCGGACAGGGATCATATACCCATAAATTGAGCTTGCAGTACGAGGACTCATTTGGGTAAATGTGGCATCATTTTTACAAAAAGAACAAGTGCCACTACCGATTGTTTTCCCAATCAGGTCATCACATCCAATATATGTATTTTTCATCCGGTGGTTTGTCGTATACTTAAAATTGATTTCGGAGGCCATAGATTGCTATAGAGTGGATATCAAATAAATAGTTTGATTATTTCATCCTATTCTTTTATTTACTTTCCTTAAGTTCCTGTGTGTCAAGTTCTCCATCAAGATACCGCTCTCCGCTCTCAGTAATTACGTAGACACCGTTCCCTAGATGAGTTAGAAGGCCGTATTCCGAAAGGACTCGACATCGCTCCGCAACATACTGAGGTGAATAGCGTATCTTCCCTTTCTCTTGCATCTTCTTTGGAGAGCCAGAGCCGTGTTCCCGGATATATTCTAGAACGCGATCATCAACAAGAGACATCCAATCCCCAGAGTAGCGCATATGAGATATGGACAACATAGGAAGATATCCCCAATGAATCTCGTAATGACAGTAGAATCTGCTTCTTGTCGTGCTAGGAAAGATATATCTTATGTGCTCTATTCTAGACTCGCAAGGAAGCGAAACAGAACTCTGACTAGTCAAAATTTGTACTGAAAGGATTAGTCAGACCCGTGCTGTTCCACGGGTCTGTTCTGGGCTTCCTAGGACCGAAAGCCATGCAAACCAACGCAACACCGCCGTATAACGGTTCCGTCGTTAGTATCGCCGAAACGAACGCCCGCCCGAGCACCACTTTCACTTTCAGTGTGCATCATGCTGAGCCTTATACCAGCACTGACAGAAATATTACCTTAGAGTCGCGCGTGAAACGTCCCGACGGGAGAGACGTCGGGAGCGTGTCTGTCACCGCGACTCGACCCGAAGCGGTCGAAAGCCACCGCGAGACAGACATGATTTCGGAGAACGTCAAACAAGCTAAAAGTACCGAATCGGCAAAAAACGAATGGAACGACGACCCGTGGCGCTATCGCTGTCCCAACGGACACTCGTCTATCGAATACTATCGCGGCACCGATTCCTACTACTGCCAGACCTGCGGTGCGCACTTCCCGTCCACCGGTCTACGCGACCTGAAGGCGGACGGCGGCGCGGCCAGCTCGCCGGGAGGTGAAGGCGATGAGTGACGATCTTATCACGGCCATCCGCGACCAGAACCGGATTCTCGAACGCCAGAACGCGATACTCACCCATCTGGCGTGGGTTCTCGACGAGGACGAACAGTCGCCAACGTCGTTCTTCACGCGGATAGACGACTGGAAGTTCGAGCAGGAACGGGAGGACCGCCGATGAGCCACGGAGTGCAGCGGCTCGACGACCACGACCCGAAGGAAGTGCTCGCGCAGTACGACACCCTCGAAGAGTACGTCCAAGACAAACAGGAGGAACTAGAAGTGATAGCAAACGGTGATTTCAGATCGGATTGGATAGCGAAGAAACTGCTCCGCGCGTACACGGAGGACTGGCAATGAGCGCGAGTTCAGTCCAACAGGAGGTCGCGCAGTCCGGGATCGTCCTGAAGCGCGGTATGCAACTCCCTGATCGTCGCTCGACTCCCGGGGTTGAGGCCCGAAGACACGTCTCCAAACAGGTCGTCCTCGGCGTCGGTGACGGTTTCCGCCGCGCCTTGCGTCAGTGGCGCACCGCAGCCGGGGCAGAACCGCGAATGCTGACGGAGCGGCGTTCGGC
The DNA here is from genome assembly GCF_000376445.1 of Haladaptatus paucihalophilus DX253. Lineage (NCBI taxonomy): Archaea > Methanobacteriati > Methanobacteriota > Halobacteria > Halobacteriales > Haladaptataceae > Haladaptatus > Haladaptatus paucihalophilus. The sequence continues at coordinate 1,981,425 of NZ_AQXI01000001.1, forward strand.
ACTGCGGGCACGCTTCGAGGTTGGGACGGGACGATTCTTCGTCCTCGTCGACGAGATCGTAGTGTGCGAGGATCGATTCGTTCAACTCCTCGTCGCGCACCCCGGAGTACACTTCGAACTGCGAGGAGTCCTTGACCCACGTCGCACGATGCTTGATGGCCTGCTCGTTCAAGCCTTCCCGAATCCATCGGCTGATGGCCGTCTTTCGGAAGTTGTGGGTGTTCACCCGGTCCCGGTCGATTCCGGCTTCGTCGGCGATCCACTTGATACGTCGACCGAGGTACTGGTAGGACATCGCGCCGTCCTCCCCGTCCTCGACGAACCGAACCTTGTGGAACAACGCGGCTTCCTCCTCGTCGCTTCGGGGATGGACGTCGAGCCAGTTGGCGACGTAGCCCCTCGACCAAGTGAGCGGGACGGTGCCAGTGGCACCTTTCACGTTCGCTTCTTCGTTGATGCTGACCGTCCCGGCGCGGTTGGTCAGGTCGACGTCGTGAATTCGAAGGCTCGCGATGGCTCCGATTCGGAGGCCGGTGTCCGCGATGAGCGAGACGAGCGCCTTGTCCCGCGGGTGACTCGCGGCTTCGAGCAGGTCCTCGATTTCCTCGTCGGTGAGCAAGTCGTTCGGATCAACGGTCCGCTCCGGACTGACACCGATTTTGATGTCGTCTGCCCAATCTCGGTCGCGGTAGCGGAAGAACTTCCGGAGAGCTTTCCGGTAGTTTCGAAGCGTTCCTTCAGCGAGTCCGTGGTCATGTTTCAGGGAGAACAGCAATCCATCGACGGCGGTCTTGTCCTGCATCTCAGTGAGCGAAATGTCAGACCGTTCAGCGGCGAGACGGAGCCGGTTGATGTGGTTGACCATCGTACCGGTGTTCACCTTTCCCTGCGCTTCCTCGTGCTGGATGAAGGCGATGATGGCGGCTCTATCTGCATCGGAAATGGAGGCCTCGCGGAGCTTCGCCAATTGGTTCTCGAACTTCCTGCCGTAGCCCTGTACTTCGTCGAAATCAACCATCTATCTGACAGTCTCGCAGTCAGGGATTACAAAGGTATGTTCGGTAATCCGTGTGGGACTATCAGAAATTTTACACTAATCCCTCCGAGATATAGTGGCTTCTCTCGCGGAGGTGGTGCTGCATGAGCCGCACCTGTCCACGGTGCGGCGGACGAATCACATGGACGATAGTCAGTGGTCCGAGTACCGCTCACGTCCATCCGTGCGGCTGTACCGTTGCTCCCGACCAGCTACAAGGAGGTGAGGAGTGATGTCCGGAACGCTGTGTTCGACGTGTGGAGAGCTATCCTCGTGTTGCTATCGGTGTTCGGAATGCGGTGCGGACCTCGCCGGGAAAGGAGGTGACGGCAATGGGCGGTGAGGTACTGCTCGAACAGCTCGCGGAACGCGTCGCCGACCTCGAAGCGAAGGTCGAAGCGCAGGAGGAGCGAGGCGACCGCCTCGAAGCACGCGTCGAGGAACTCGAAGACGAGAACGAACAGCTCCGCGCGAAACTCGACGAACAGGAAGAACAGAACCAACGCGTGCGCGCGTCAGTTTCGCGTATCATCAACGACGTCCGCGAGTATTCGTCGGAGGACGGGAGCAGCGTCGACGCAACTTCGCCGAACCTCGTGGCGGAAGCGGCGAACGTCGGCGGAGAGCTGTACGACTGCATCGAGCGGTCGAAGGAGAACGCCGGACTGCTGAACTTCAAGACGAAGCGTCCCGAGTCGGCAACAGTTCAGGAAAAATATCTGAACGTCCTCGGTCGAGCGGAGGAGAAAGCACAGGAGTCGGGTGAGGACGTCGTGTATCTGAACTACCGCGAGGTAGCGACACACTACGGCTGTGCGTACAACACGGATGGGTACCGCGTGATGGAGGAAATGGACGAACGAGTGCCGGGCGTTCACTACGTCGACGGCCACCTCGCTAACCCGGAGATCGACCCGACGACGAAAATCAAGGAGAAGAGCATCCGCGTCGAGTGGAACCACCCCGACCTCCGCGGGTGGGTCCGCGCTCACCGGGAGGGATAGACTAGGATATCATAATACGGGGGGTCCCGGCGGACCCCCCGTGAGCCACACCACACCAACCACAGGCTAAAACATTCACGCTAGCCACCCTCTGTAAGCATCTATCGACTACTGCTGAGTGCGGTTGTTTCTGCGGTGTTTCTGCGGTGTGAACGAGAGATAACTGGACGTTCCTCGTGTTCTTACAACGTTATAATCGCTCGACGAATTTCAACAGTTCTCGAGTAGTATCTTCAAAACGGGTCGCTCGCGGTATTGAGTCGTCGAATGTCTTCGACCACATCGAAGTCGTCGTCGAAACTGTAGACGTACTCGATACCCTCGCGTTGCATATAGGCCGTCGTCAGAGCATCGACGAACGTGAGTGACGGATACTGTCGGTAGAGCGCTTGACCGCTCGTGAAATCCGCTTTTGGCGAGCGAACGATTTCGAATCCCGCGCTCTCGATGAGAGTGTCGAGCGTAGCGATAGCGGCATCGTGTCCTGCACGCCGTCCGAGAATGTTCAAGACTTCACCGAGAACGTAGTCCGTGACGTGAGCCACCGGAAGGTCGCCGTGGTCGATGGCCCGGACAATTTCGTTTGCTCGGTCGTGGTATTGGTCGCGGGCTAATCGCTGTCCGATGAGAATATTCGAATCGACGACAACCGGCATTAGAACGCCCCGAACTCCTTCTCCAATTCGACTGCATTCGTCTCTTCGCCGATGTCTACCGGTTCGAGGTCATCAAACGCTCCAAATCGCTGCTTTACCACTTCGACAGTCAGGTTTTCCTCGTCGTCGAGTCGCCATCGAAGTTTATCGCCGGGTTCGATGTCCAGTGCGTCCCGAATCTGGGACGGCACGGTCACCGAATGACCGTCATTAACCGTGGTCTCGTCGGTGACTTGGTTGCTTGCCATAACAGAAGATTATCTTTCGTAGTCAAAAAGTCTATTGCAGACCGTAGACTCACTCGTTGACTTGTACTCTCGATTCGACCCGGTATTCGAGCGTTACCCGTGGTGTACTCAGAATCTCCGCTAGTTCTGCCGTCATATCTGGGTGGTCGGCAGCTCGTTCGAGATTCTTCATCATCCGTCGGGTAAACTCCGCACTCGCATCGAGGCCTTTGCTCCTCGTCGATTCGCCGAGTAATTCACCAGCTTGGTCGTAGAGATCTTTCCGATACTCGTACTTTCCATCCGACTTGATTCGCATAGCTGATATTGCACATCGGGGTGACAAAGACGTTCTGCTGGGGGTACTGAAACCGCGTCAGTATATATGGGGAAGTGGATTTGGGATTTCTCACAGGTATACTCCGCGACTCACTCTGTTCTCGACCGACGAATTTTGCACATTGCCTTCGCTCTCTGATGTGCAATTCGAGGAATCGATTTTCGTCGGCGTGAAACCGGGAGTAGTCTCGCGTAAATTGTCCTCTTGGAGATGAAAACTAAGTTATATATAAAAACAAATCACATAGGTAATAAAGAAGATTAAAGTTCATCATTCTTACATTTTACCCACCATTAGTTTTGAAGCAACCAATAAATGATAATCATCCAATAATTCCTGCGAGTTTTGTAGTAGTTGTCTTTCAAAATATAGGATCTGATTTTCATAACTGGTACTTGAAGTAGCTGTATCTATTGATTTATAATGTTTACATATAAAATAATTAGTACTATAAATATTGTCTCTGACAAATTTTCAATGGGTAAGATTTAAGATGTCTATACCTGAGTGAAGAGTGTATGCCTAGAAAAAAAACAGAATCGGAAGGTAATACATCCAGTAGAGCAGAAGGAAGGAGGCAATTTCTTAAGAAGACAGGAACATTGGGAGCAACGATTTCAACAGGAGTGGTAGGGCTAAGTGGAATTTCTATAGCTAGACCAATTGGACCAGATGACCCAAAAGCACACTCAACACACCAGACACGTGACCTAGGAAGCCATTATTATTATGATGAGCGCATTGTCGATACAGGATCACGCGTTGAATTCGTTGATTCTACTTTCTTAGCTGGAAAGTGGAATTTTGTCTATAGGACAAGTGCCGCTACATACTCCATTGATCATAAACCAAGCACTGATGAGTCTAAAAAAGCAGGAGTTATAACCGGCGGTGAAGGATTCACAATAAAAGAATTAGATAATCCTCGACAGGTTAGTACTTCCATTTCTGGAAATGCAGATTGGGGACTCGGTGTGAAATCCCCAAATAACTACAATAATAATTGGAGTAATGCCGCCAAAAATACCATAACAGCACTAATTTCCTACTTTAGCCCAGCTGTAGGAGCAATAGCTACTGCTGCTCAGATTGTCAATTATTGGAAGGAAGCTGCAAAGCCTACTGGATCACATGCAGATGTCGTCGGAAACTACTGGAACTTCTGGGATCCCAGCGGTGCCAAGACCGATTCACTTGGACACTACGTCGAATATACGCACAAAGTCCCTCCAAGAGAAGAGTATGGGAAGGATTACTTTGATTCAACAATAAGGAATTCCCAAAATAACAATATGAATCAGATAGATAATTATGTGAAAACTTTCGGATTGTCAATGTATATCAATTCAAGTCCAAATAATATGTCTACATCTGAGCAGAAAAAATACGGGGTCGAAAAAGTTCCTGCAGCAAAATCAAGGGCAGCTATGCTATCTGATCAGGAACTTGACCCTGACGAACCAGTATACATTGCAAGAAATCCAACTGTAAAGATAGAAGAACTATAGTTCACTCACCACATTTCTCAACATAAATACTGGTTTCATTGGAGTCATGAATGAGAACATCAACATAGGAGCACTTCGTAGGAGATAGTTTTCCAACATTTACTGCAGATTTATTGCCGTTCTCTACATTTTCTATAGTGAGTTCATAATCACCTGGTTTCTTAGGTAGGTCTGTAATTACCGTTGGTTGAGCTTTTACGCCGTCTTCATGCTTTACGGTATATACTTTATTTATGATCTCATCCCCATCATATTTCAGTGTCAATCTAACATCCGTGTTATCAAATTCTTTTAGGCTTACTAGTCTTATACGAGTTAGACGGACCCCGTTGTTAGGTGTAGTCTGAGAGCATCCAGTAAGTATAAAAGTAGCTCCAAAAGGCAGAAGAGTTTTCATGAAATTTCGGCGCTGGAAGGGCATTACTATGCCAATAGCTACTCAATGAACATAAACGCATCTACATCGTTAATCTCGACCATGTACTCTAAAAATACACTCTAATCTATAAGTTCCAATTTACTAAATAATTATGTTTATATAATATTTATATTAAATAAATTATGATTATGGAATATCGAACAACATCCTCCTACAATTTTGGATAAAAGGACAGAATGATGAATTCATGCCAACTAGTTTCTGTAACAGAATTAATAGGGGCTAGAACAAACCTAAGACTTTCCCAACAGCACTACTCCCCGCGAGTAGCCCCACCACCCATTTCCCGCCACGATAGAGGAAACGAAAACGTATCGACCACGGCTCGATCTCCTCGACCCGGGACTCGATATCGTCCATCTCTTCGTTTAACGACGTGTCGATACGTTCGAGGACGTCGGTTGTGTGGTCTAGTTTCTCCTCGACCCGCGCCATCCGTTCGGCGAGTTGCGTGTTCGAGGGGATTCCGGGGTTGATCATCGTCGATTCAGTACCGCTCCGTTCCGAGTTGGGAGAGTCAGAAGTCATTGCATCGAGAAACCGTTTGTTCTACTGCCGAAGATTACGTCCTCAGTCGTATCCAAACCGCCCAGTCCTGCATCGTGTGGCCGAAGCGTCGTCCCACCGCTCTCCTCGCCGAAGATGTCGGCCGCGACCAGCACCATCGGGTATGGCGTCCGCGCGTCGAGCACGAGCGCCAGCGGGGGCACGCCAGCCTCTCGCAACCGCCGGACTGTCGCCCGCTTCGTCGGACGGCCGTCGACGGCCGCCTGTGCTTTTGCTCCCGTCATCGTCTTCCCAACGTCCGTTGCGGTCATCGTCGTACTGTCCGGCGTCGTCAGGGAGTACACACTGTTTCCTATCGGCCAGTACGGTGCGAACAACTCGACCACTGGAGCCACGGATCGATAGGTGTCGTTCGTCAAGGTCGATACCGCGGTCGAAACTGGCTGTTCGAGCGCCGCGAGATACGTCGAATCCATCGGCTCGAACGCGGCAGTCGTGATGTCGGTCCGGCTGAGTGGATAGCGTGCATCCATTGCGACCAGCGCCCCGATCTTGGGAGAGAGGTGAGCCGCCATGTGTGTTCCAGTCGTGAGGCGGGCTAGTTCGACAAGAGACGCGGGAAGCGTCGTTTGGCGATGTGCCCCCGTCGTGACCGTCTCGAACTTCCTCAGACGGATGTCCGGTGAGGACGGAACGCGACGGGCCGAACCGGGGAAAACGGTGCGCTCGATGTCGAACGCCTCCCGACGGGCCGCGTCGTTGTGTTCGATAGCGCCGTTGAAGACCTGCTGTTGGTGCACACCAAGGGTACGTGGCTTGCTGTCTACAGAGGCAATCGGCATTAAGCGCACGAGATCGAGGACGGATACGACATCCCTAATTGGATTACCGATCTGCTGCTCCGAAGTTGCCGTTGCTTCACTGCTTGGTTTGCTTGTGAGCTTCGCTGAAGTGTACCGGTCCGGTGTCGTTGTTGCTTCGACGTTCGGCGAACTGATCGTTGGTTGGTCGGTGTGTGTAGCGGTAGTGGTCGTCGCGTAGGCGTGCGGTGTACCGACTGTTCGGGCCTGCTGATACGGTCCGATTGAGTCGTCAACGACCGGCCACGAGAAGGTGAAATTGTCGATGAAGAGGTCTGTTTTACCGTGGTCGCCAGACCCGCACGGACCAGATGGGTCCACCCGAAATTCGACTTCGACCGTCCCGGAGACATCAAGCGACTTCGTGGTCGATCCGCTTTTCGTCGTAGCTTTCCCTCTCGGAATCTCATAAAGGTAGGTTTCAACATCATCGACGTAAACCGCAAATCTCGGCCTTTCGTACCAGTAATCGGTTTCAGTACGCCAATCAAATGAGAACGTCACCTGACCGCGCTGGTTGCCAAGATTACGCCGGGCTTTCGCCCAGTGACATTTGTAATCATGAACCCGCATTTCGGTACCGGGGTTGGTGACGCTTCCCTTCTCAGCGCTATCAGTCGTCCAGCCATCGAGATTCCCATCATCGAAGTCGTCACTCAGCGTATTCCCACTGATCACCGCACCGTCTGCTGGTGGTGCCGTCATAGATGGAACACAGAGCGGGGTCAGTCCATCCGTAAGGCGATAGAGAGGTTGCTATGCCGTTTCAGGACGGTATAGACGCCCGCACCGCCCGCGTCCTGCACCTCGTCCTTGTGTCCCGTCGAACTGCCCGACCGGTCCTCGACCCAATTATCGAAGTCGCCGATCACCGTGTCTTCGCCCTCGACGTTCCGATACTGGCGCGAGGAAACGACCGAGTTCGTCAGTGGGTAGTTGTCGAACGCCGCATCGGGATTGACGTGCCCGTGAGCGGGTTGGTCGTTGTTCCCGACGTGGTGTTCGTACCGGTTGTTACCGTTGTAGTTCGAGTTATTGTTGAACCAGCCAGACGCCGACATATGGACGGCTTTGAGCCCGTTGTTGGTATCACCGAAGCCAAGCGCCCATCCGGCTTCCCGTTCGTCCGCGGCCGTGTAATCCCATGCACGGTTCACCTTACCGACACCGAGGAAGAGCTCGCCGTCGTCACCGTCGGCGATTTCGCGCTGCCAGTAGAGCTGAAAACCCTTCTCGTCAGTGTAGTCCAGCCAGTAGGACCCGGAATCCGCCATCTGCATGGCGAAATCCACGTCGACATTCGTCTTCGGGTAGGCGACCGCACTTTCCGCGAAGTCGGTGGTGTACGTCGGATAGTTCTGCCCGGTCTGTGCCGGGTCGAACTGATAGCGGTCCGTCCACTGTTCGTTCGCGGCGTCCCACGCTGGCCCGTGCTGAAGCACCAGTCCGCCGAGGTCCGACTCTACGCCGATGTAGATGTCCTCGGTCGGGGTCGAACTCGTCAGGACGAAGTAGTCGCCCTTGGCGAGTTGGGCTGCGCCACCACTCGAATCGTCTTTAATCGTCCAGTTCGCCTGCCCGCCGACTTTATCGCGCACGTCGGCCAGCATCGTTCCGTAATCCGCCTGAATTGCGTCGTCAAAGGTCATAGGTCTAAGAGAGAAAGCCGCCGTTAGGCGAACGCCTGCACCTCGATTTTCGGGGTGTTCGTCGCGCTCGCGGCGGCCTGAATCCAAATCGTTTCCGTGTCGATACCGTTGTCGCCACCCAGCGAGTAGGGCGACTCCTGCTCATCCGGCCGAATCTTCGCCCCCTGCGTCGAACCGGACGGGTCGACCGGGCAGATATTCACGTCGTCGGTCGTTCGGACCGTCACCGTCTTCGCCCGAAAGCCGAACTCGATGGGTTCCCACGTCCCCTTCTCCTCGGTGTACTCGTCGTCGAGCGGCTTGCGGTCGGTCCCGGTCGAGAACCAGTGAACGCTCGTGGTCCCGTCGACGCTCGCGTCGCTCGCGCCGACGTCGTTGGCGACAAGGGTTCGAATCGTGCGTAGCTCGGCAAGGATGTCGTCGAAGACGTCGGGAATGGTGAAGCCCATCTACTCGTCCCCCAGTGTGAACTTGAGCACGAACGCCAGCACGACGAGCGCGACGATTGTCGTCTGCATGTCGTCGAACAGGCCGCCCGAAGCCCCGTTCGAGTCGTTCGAATCGGGGGTTTGCGTCTTGAGGAACTGGTTCGCCATCTCCTGTTTCAGCGACGGCGGCAGGTCCGAATCGACGATGTTCGAGAGCGTGTCACTCGCGGCCTGTTTCTGGCCTGCGATGGCCTTCGCCTTCTGGACGTCTTGATGCTGCCAGATGAGCGCCCCGCTGCCGATGGCTCCGACGGAGCCGACGGCCGCGATGGGTTTCCAACCGATTTCGACCGCCTCGTCTCCGAGTTTCGCCGCCTCGTCCAGCGACTTCGCGGCCGTGCTCAGCCCCACGTCGTCGATGTAGCGCATGGCCTTCGCGGCCGTAACGCCGAGTTCGTCCGAGAGTTTCATTGCGACTTCGAGTTTCCCCATCAGGCGACACCTCCCGGTGCACCGCCGTCACCGCCACCGGCCGCGAGAACCGCGACACCCGCGACGCCGACCGCCGCCAGCGCGATCTTCTTCCCCATCAGTTTCTCGACCGTCGATTTCGAATTCGACTGGGTTTGATGGGACTCGCGGACCGTCTTCGAGATTTCCTCGCGGTTCGGCCCGGAGCCGGTCGGTTGCTGATCTTTCGAAATCGTCCCGTTCTGGACGTTCGTCGCGTAGGCGTCGAGCGCGGACTGCAACGCGTCGGCCGAGTCGAACAGCACCGGCGTCTGGCTGGTCATCCCGTCGGCCGTGAGGTAGATCGTCGTCTGGTCCGGGAGCGAGCCGCTGGCGAGCAGTTGGACTTGCTTGCCATCGACGTGCGAGCGTCCCCAGATGTTCCACATCATCACCTGCTGCATCTGATGCCAGTCGCCCCACTGGGAGTTTCCACTGCCGGGCTGGTTGCCGTTCCCGTTCCCGTCGGCGTCGTCGTTGCCATTGGTGCCGTCCGGGATTCCGTCGTTGTACTCGCGGTTTTTCATCCACTTCTTGTTCGCGTTCCGGGCGGCCGTTTCCGTCTCGAACGACGGCGCTTCGTTCAGGAGATACCGTTCGCCGTCTTTCGGTACTTCAGTGGACGTCCCGGACGCGGTGAGCGCCAAGAGCGGGCCGCCCTTCTCCATGATACCCGTCACGAACCACCGTCGACGCGACCCCGAGAAGACCTGCTGGTAGCCGAGTACCCACCCGCTTTCGAGGACTTCGGCCTTTCGCAACTGTCCCCACGTCGCACCGCCAGATCCGGATCCGCCGGTATCCGAGGTGCCGGACCCGTCGGACCCGCTGTTACCGTTCCCACCCGTCCCCGTGCTACCGCTCCCGTCACCGGTTCCGGTATCGGACGTTTCGAACCCGCCGCCAGCGCTGTAGAGCGTGCCGCCGAGGACGGCCGTCCCACCGGCCGCGGTCGCCGCGGTGACGGCCTTCCGGCCGCGAGTTTTCGTGAGACCCTTGACCACCCGTTCGGTGCGTGAGAGATCATCGCTGGACTTCGCGGTCGCTTCCGCGATGTCGTCGGCCGATTTCTCGGCCGTTTTCACGGCGTCGTCGGTGGACTTCACCGCCGCTTCAGCGGTTTCGTCGCTCCCACCGGTGATGGTCTTCTTGTAGTTCTCGATCTCCTTCGCAAGGCGCGATTCCGTCCGGGAGTTTTCGGCCGCATTCGCAGCGAGGTTATCACTGCTTTTCAGCCCCGTCTTCTCGGCGGTACGGGCCACGTCACCTACCTCGTCGCTGCTCTTCAGCGCGTCCTCCGAGAGGTTGATTGCATCGTCCAGCACGCGAACCCCGTCGTCGCCGTACTTCAGGCCGATTTTCTCCGCGACACGGGCGGCTTCGTCGGAGCCAGCGATGTACTTCGCACCGCGCAGGCCACTCATCGCGGCTTTCTCGCCGACGACCGAGAGCGCCACGTCCGCGAGCCCCGCGGCACCGACTTCTCCTTCGGCTGTCCCCTTGTCCACGTCGAGGCCAGTCAACCCCGTGACGACGGTTTTGGCCGGGTCAGCGACCAGACTCTCGCCGAGGAAGGTGCCCGCATCGACGACGCCGCTCGTAATCGGATTGTCGAGCGGCGTTCCGGCCGCGACCTTCCCTTGGGTGTGGTCCTTGAGCACGCCAGCAAGGTTCGACACTTCGCGGGCGAACTGCTGTTTGTCGTCGTAGCCGAGGGCGTACTGTGCACTGCCGCGAATCGTGTCCTGTACCGAGAAGGTGTCGTTGTCTAGCGTGGTATCGACGACCTCCTTCGTGCCTTCGTCCACGCCGTGCCACGTCTCTTGGGCACCCTTCACGGTGTCCGAGGCCGTCTCGCCCGGATTGTCGATAGCGTGCGAGATGCCCGCGAGAACGCCATCGCTCTTCTTCTTTTCGCGGTTCTTCTCCTTCTGGGACTTGGAATCCGCGACGACCTTCGTCTTCGCCCCGTTGCCGTAACCCGCTCCCGAGCGATTCTGTTCGGCTTCGTGGGCGTCGTGCTCTTTCTGCTTCTGCTTGTTGCGATTCTTTTCCTTCTGGGACTCGGAGTCAGCGACGACCTTCGTCTTCGCTCCGTGGCCGTATCCGGCCCGACTCCGGTAGTCTTCGGCTTGCGGATGGTCGAACGACTCGCCCGAACCATCGACGTTCCGTCGCCGATCATCCGAAAACGTCGGCGTCGAGCCGCTGTCGTTCTGCTCCTTGTCCTTCTCTTTCTTCTTTTTCTTCTCGTCCTCGACGACAGGGCCGCCGCCACTGCCGCCCGATTCGAGACGGGGGCCGAGCATCATTGGCCGACCCTCGCAAGGATGAGCAGCAGGACGAGCAGTTGAACGACGTTCACGATGAAGTCGAGGTCGCTCTTTTCAATCGTGAGGCCGGGGGTGGAGGTGGCCGTCGACGGACTGGACGTCGGTGCGCCCTCCGTCGCGGTCGTCCTCGCCCCGTCGGTCGCGGCCGTACCACTCGTGCCCTCCATCGCTTGCACGAGTTTGTTGTACTCGGGGTGCGAGCGAACCAGTGCTTGTGTTCTCGTAGGTGAATCAGATGTCATAGTGAAAGTGAGAAATCGAGACGGGTGCCCGTCTCTACGGCATCAGTAGGTCAACTCGACTTGCTGTTCGAGCGATGAGATGTACTGTCCCAGTGGGAAGTAGTTGTCCTCCCACCAGAGTTGGTGTGGGGAGTCGATGCGGAACTCCAACTCGTCGTGTTCCTCGAACGTCACGGAGCCGTGCAGGTTGATCTCGGTCCCGCGCGCCAGTTGCGGGAAGTCGTGGAACCGATAGATGGGAATCGGCCACTTGTAGACCGCACCCTCGACCTGTCCGATGCTGTTGCGCGCCCGGAATTGGACGCTCCCCTCGGCGAGAATCGGGTACAGGTACACCTCGTCCCCATCGGCCGGGTCATCGGCCAGCGTGACTTCGTTCGTGCCGTAGTCGATGGCGTCGATGGCGATCTCCGTATCCGTGGTCGCGTTCATTGCGATGACCGCCGGGTAGTCCTGCTTGTCGAGGTCGTGCTTGCCAGCGACCGGCATGATGTCCGAGTCGAGGACGACGACCGTATCGTCCGCTGCCGTCCCGGTGAGCTTCTGCCGGGTTCGCGGAACGAAGCGCGTCGCATCGCGCTTACCAACCATCTCGGTGCCTTCGTACTGCCGGGAGTGTTCCCACGTACAGACCGTGGACATCTTGTCCGGCTGGTTCTGTCCCAGCGTGACGTGCTCTGCACCGTAGGTCGTCCCGGTGTGGGAGATGGACGTGCGTTCGACGCTACTTCCGGGCATCAGTTCGCCCCCTGCGTCATCGCGCTGACGGCCTGCTGTTCGGGGGCCGCGAGCGAGTCCCACGCGAGAATTTCGACCGGTTCGCCGAAGTCAGACGTTTCATCCCCAATCGTGAGGCGCGACTTCTCCGCCGAGAAGCCCGCCGCACCGGATGGAATTTCGACGAAGACGTGAAGACGCTGATTCTCCTTGAGGACCACCGTCTGCTTGGTGTGGCGCATGAAGTCCGGGTCTTTGCGCATCTTGTCGTAGTCGAAGTTCCCGAGCGTGCCGTTGAAGACGACGAACCCACCGAGGCGGTTCCCTCTCTTGTCGCACTTCTGGACGATAACGCGGGTGTCCTTGTCGAGTTTGTTGCCGTTCGCGTCCCGGAACTCCGGTGCGATGACGGTCCCGGCGAGGACGGTGACGACGTAGTTCTCCGGGCCTTCGATGATGAACGCCGGGGTGTCGCCGTCGTCAGCCGGGACGTCCTGTGCCGTGACGAACTTCTTGTCCTTGTCGATGCTGATTTCGCCTTCCTCGTTGTTGCCGAGCGTGACCGTCATCTAGATACCCCCCACTTCGGAGAGGAAGACACGGCCGCCCGAGACGAGACAGCCGAGCGCGACGTTTCGCTGGTGGATTTCCATGCCATCGGGCACAGGGACGAGAAGCACCATTACCGCCGCGAGCACGCCGTAGATAGCGTCTCCGCCCTTCATTTGGACGTCGTAGAGTTTTTCGCGGAGATAGCCGGTGGCGAACTCCATGACGAGTGCGCCGAGTAGAATTTCCGCGAACGCGATCAGATAGTCGCCGTCAACGAGTGCCGACAGCGAGTCGAAAACTGCTAGTTCGGACATGATACATCCCCCAGTACGGATGCCGGTGATAAATTCGGTCTAATTAGTTGGTGAATTAGTGGATTGGCGGCCGAATTGGGGGTCGAATTGGTGAATTAGTATCCACCCCCTCCGCACAGTTATCAGGAAACGGACCCAACAGACGAGTGAGCGCGGATATCGATACACTCCGTCGCTCTCGACTGACTCTCTACAATCCAGACTGATTAGACTATGGACTCTCTCGACACTCTCTCTCGACTCGTCGAGGACGGCCACGACATCGAAGCCTGTCGCTACTGTGAAGAACAGGCGGTTGGCGTCGTGCTCGACCAACGCATCGGCACCGGGACCGTACCCGGCAACAAATACCGGCGGAAATGCCTCAACCCGGACTGTGAGGCGTGGAACCCGATGACGTCGAAGGACTACTTCGACGCCCATCCGCTCCCGCACGTTCTCCCGGCCGACGAAGACCCCGACGATCCGGCCGCACTCGTCCCGCTCGATGAGTACGACGACCCGGACGACGAATACGCCGACCGACTCAAGGCGATTCAGGACCGCCTCAACCGATCCAACGACGACACGGACGCCGCTGACGGCAACGACTCACCCGAACCGGAGACGGGCGCGGTGGCGGTCAACCGCTTCCGATGCGACCACTGTGAGGAAGCGGTGACGGGCTACCCCGAGCGCTGTCCGAACTGTGATGCGCTCTTCCGCTGGGGAGCAGACGCCAGCGCCGACGACCGGGAGGACGCCCATGTCTGATGTCGATACCCCCGAAAACTACGCGGACACCGTACAGGACCTCAAGGAGGAAGAGACGTCCGGCACGACGACGGAGACACCGGCGGATGTTCCGACCGGCGTGGACCCCAGAGAGCCACAGTCCGGGTTCTCGCTGCCGCGTCCCTCGGCCGCCACGCTCGGAATGGCGGTCCTCGTTATCGTCGCCGTCGTTCTCCTCTATCGTCGACGGTCGTCGAGCGACATCGACGATGTGACCGATACCAACCCCAAACCGTCCCCCGAGAACGAGGAGTTTGCGAAGGTACAGGACATGACGAACGAAGCCGTCATCGAGACGAACCAGACGCCCGCGGACACCATCCCGCAGAACGGCCAGCCGCACGAACAAGACGAAGCGGTGGCGCGCGTCCTCCAAGACGCTGGGAAGCTCACCGGTGGTGGTGACTGATGGCGGTAACACCGGTCGAAACCGTCCCGCCGGACGCTGACGCCGACACGGACGCCCGCCGCGAGAGTCCCGAACCGGGCGACCCGACCATCGATGGCTCGACCGACCTCGACGAGGACGATTCGCCCGAAGTGGACGTCCAATCAGAAGCCGACGTCGAAGAAGCCGCTGAGGAGGAAGTCGACGAGGAAGACCCGACCATCGACGAGGTTGATCTGTCGTCGATGGATTTCGGCTTCGAAGGGGACGACACCGACGGACAGGACGAGGCGGACGGTGATGAGGCGACCACCGAGGGTGAGACGCAGACGTCTGCGTCCGGGTCGTCGCCGATGGAGGTGTCGGGCGAAAAGTCCGAAACCATCGAAACCGCCGTCAACGAAGGCTACGCCCGGCTGTTGGTGACGGGGTTGGACGATGAGGAGAGGAAAGCGGAGTTGGAACAAGAATTTGCGGAAGTGTTCGCGGCGTTCCGTCTCGGGTCGGCCGCCTCGTCGTTTGCTGACGAATACCTGTTCTCGCCCGGCGAGGACATCGACCCGAAGTGGGCGCTCTTGGCGTCCGTGTGCGTCTGTACGGCGTTCGGGGCGTGGATGCGCCCCGACAGCGACGAACAATTTTCGAACCTCACGAGCGCGGTGCGTGGCCTGCTCGGGACGGGAGGTGACGCCTGATGGCTGTCAACTTGTTCGGCAAACGATTCTCGCTCCGCGAGCTCGCGTCGTTCGTCCGCGACCCCGAAAAACTCGCAAAGCTGCTCCAAAAGAAGGACGAAGACAACGACATGGACTACTCGGTCGCCGAAATCTTCGCCGACGTGTTCAACGTCCAACGCCTCGATATGCGAGCGCTGGCAGCGACACAGGGAATCGACATGGGGATGGAGCGGATGACCCCGGAGACGGCCAGCAAACTCCTCGCCGGAAGTCTCAGCGACGGTGGGGCCGGACTCATCGAAGCGTTCAACGAGGAAGCGAACCGCCGCGACCGCGTGCTTCGAGAGGCGCTGACCGACGAGCAGTATCAGCGGTTCGTCGAGGCCAAGGCGGAGAAGGTCTGGACGAACATCGACATCGAAACCGACGACACGGAGGCGTAGATGGCCCGTGTTGTCGTGCTCGGTCGCTCTGGGACCGGGAAGAGTTGGTACGTCGGCACGCTGCTCGAACAGGTCGTCCCCAACTTCGACCACGCGATTCACTTCGATTTGGAGGACGAGGAAACCGGCCTGTCCGACGCGGACCACGACCCGCTTTACAAGACGCTGTACGTCACGAAGGAGCGCTTCGACCGGGGCATCAACCTCCTTCGTATCGTTCACCGAGTCGGTGCTGTCCGCGTCGTACCCGATGGTCTGACGAAAGCGGAGTGTCGAGAACTCTATGGACGGTGTGCGGCGGCGGCGATGGCGCTCGGCAAGGAATTCGAACGGTCGTGTTTCGTCAGCTGTGACGAGGGGCACAACGTCGTGCCGAACGGCGGCGACCCGGACGAGCGGGTCGAGCGGATGATCACCGGCGGTCGGAAACACCACGTTGAATGTCTGCATATCAGCCAGCGCCCGCAGTTGCTCCATAAGACGTGTATCTCACAGGCAGAGAAGCGCGTTTACTTCCAGATTATCGAGGAGAACGACATCAAGAAGCTCCAGAACATGACGAGTTTCGACGCGAACCAACTCGAACATCTGGGGGAGCGACGATGTATCGTCGAGAACAAGAATTCAGGTGAGTCGAAGCAGGTCGACACGAACGATCTCACGCGAATTCGTCCGCATCACGCCTCGGATGACGGGATTGTGGACGAAGCTCTTCCCGTATAGCTTTGATTTTCACGAACAACTGGTGAATTCCCACCTCTCGTTTTTTAAATTTCGTAGATACTCTCATACAATTCTGTCGGCAGAACTAGGATGTGTGGGGGGCCGCCTTTAGCACGAACACAAAATACAGTTACACCACCAATCCCAACTGAAGCGACTACGTTCGCTATCGAGAGATCGTATGATCGTTCCGAACTATCAGCTTGATATATCTTATTCGTAGTGTCTACGGACCCGGAGAGTGGAACCACTAGTGAGGCTATCGTGTCAGTCATTTTGATAACCACCGGGACGAGAATGACTGCCATTCCAAACAGCCCGCTTGGGAGGAATACTACGAGAACCGCCGCAGCCCACGCTCCAAGCAGTACTGTAAAAGAAAGCGGGACGATACCGATAGATTCGGAGATACTTATTTCAGTACCTATAACAGTAATAACTCGTCCGGAGGATTGCGAACCGCTGTATTTGTAGACCGCCAATGCGATAGCAACGATTCCAAGCGACGAAACGGCAGATAATCCAACATAACGCCACGGTTCAGAGATGAGACGGCCAGAAGACGGGGCGACTGCTAAAAGTGGAATATTAGAGAGGACAAATACTACGAAGCCATACACTCCGAACAATTTTACGTACGTAAATACTCGAAGAGCACTCCATGAATCGAATTCGATTCCCCAGTGGACGCGTCCCGAGTCGGTCTTCCGGTTTGTATCCATAGCCATTTTCGTTGTTTTATTTGTTGTTCAAAAGAGACCAAATAATTGCTGTTTCGGTAATCTGTGAACTCTAGACGAATGGAACGTCTACGATGTACTTATCGATACACTGTACAACTGTTCCACAATCCATGAAGTACTTGAATGCTTCTCCACCACAGATATGTGAGATACAGATGAAACAGGCTGCATAACCTGCCCACCCGGTGAGTTTACTTGATTTACAAACCAGACCGCAGTAACTACATGCGCTGGGGAACGCAAGATCTGCTGCACACGAGCCGAAGCTGATGAGACATTCTGCTTTACTGAGCTGTGTCGAAACATCTCCAGACTCACCGGTCGTCCGCTCTCCGATGATTTTCTCTTCAGAAAGATCGACCCAGAATTGGCTTGCATCTTCGGATGCAGCACTAACCTGTCCACGTGCACCGTTCGTTTTCCCTTGTTCCGTTACGAGAAACGCGTCATACTCGGAGTTTCGAAGTGCAATAATGTCTTTGGGGGACTGATCAAGGATGCGAGCGAGACGCTGTTGTTCTCCTTTATTTGCTTCACGGACGAAAGAAACCCCATCACCGGTATTAGTAGCAAGAGCTTCCGCATTCCCATTCCATCCGAACGAAACTCCATTACCGGCCTTCGAATTTGGATTGTTAAATGCCCGATGAGCACGGTTGTTAAGTAAAATTGTTGCTTCAGTGTAAGAACTCCCTTGCGACCCGATGAAGAGAGTCCCAAAGTCAGTGGGGATTTCAACCATCTTAAACGACTCCCCCGAGTCAAAGGTAATTGCTGATGCATTCGCCTTCTCAAGTTGCATAGACGGATTACCAAGCGTAGCGAGAACAGACTGAACCTCATCAGTCTGTAGTAATTCGTACTGATCTACTGTAATCGAAGTTGTTTCTGAGCTACTACTGGAGCCGCTAACAGTACCTGTCCCAATGGTAGTACCGATGGCACCAACACCAACTGATTGCAAAAATATTCTTCTGTTCGGTTTATTTTTGTCTTTCTCAGACATATCTATGATGTCGAACAACCATCATTTATAAATTATGGAATAGTAACAACATTAAATGTAGGAAAATATTAATTGCATGGATATGATTTATTATTTGGATACTCTGTCGTGTTAACTGTTTTCTCCGATAGAGGGATCATATACATCTCCAAGCAAACTGAGAGGCGACTCTACTGTCGATGAGATACGTCCTTTCATCACTGCCTCTTCGATGGTTTCCTCACCGTCTGGGCCGGGGAATGTCTCGGTCGGATCGTCGGGGAGCGGATCACCACCGGCCCAGCCGTCCAGTCGCTCAAACGACAGCGGGTCTTGGCCGTTCACGGCGCGGATGCCATTGATTATCTCGGCGTAGTGTTCGGCCTTCTCGACGGCGTTCCGTTCGTTCGCGCGCGCTGCCCGATAGCCACCCCACGCTTTCCGCAGCGCCCGCAGCGCCGGGCCGGGTAACTGCTCGTGCATCGCTGCGGGGTCATCGGTCGGAGTTGGTGCGAGTTGGGCCAACTCCTCGTCACTGGGTCGCTCCGCATCGGGTTCGTGGGCGGTCGCCCACTCATCAAACGGCTGACTCGGGACGTCGGCTTCGACGTGTTCGACCATCTCACCATTCATCGGGTCGTACACACCCGGGTCGAGGACGAAATCGTGCGGTTCATCGACCCGGTTGAACGCCTCCCTCACGTCGTCGATATCCTCGTCGGAATAGTCGCATTCCTTCTGAAGATGGTGGCAGGCGTCCGTATCGCCCTCCTCGCAGTAGTCACGGGCCTGCTGACACGCTTCGCCGAGTCCCTTGTCGTGCTGGCGAGCGAGGTCGTTCAAATCGACGTCCGAATCATCGATTTCGCCCGTCTCACCGGGACCGGCGAGGCCGAGTCGGGCGGCGTCGTCCTTGCCGCTCTCGATGACGCTGGCGTGTTCGATAGATTCGAGGTCGGGATGGTAGTGGTCCAACCAATTGTCCGCGCCTTCCTCGACGAGGACGGCCTTCGACGCCATCGCGTGGAACCCCTTCGTTCCCCACGTCCAATCGGACCTGTCGTCGAGGCGGTCGCGCTCGGCATCCGTGAGCGTCATCTGGCCGTAGGATTTCCCGGTGTTTTGCGAGACGAACGCGGAATCTTCGGCGGATTCGCGGGTTCGGTCGTCCACGTCGGCGCGGAGCGTCACCGTCTTCGTCCGACGGGTATCGGACGGGCCGAGGGCGTCAGGATGGTCATCACGCCAGTCGTTCGCCGCGTCGAGGCGTTCGAAGGTGATTTCGACCCTATCTTCCGTCCGGTCGACTGGTTCGTCCTCATCGTCCGAAACGTAGCCAAGATGTCCCGTCTCACCATTCGGGCCGGGTCGTTCGCCGGGATCGCGGTCGTCGTCCCCGTCGGCCGTGAACGCGTCAAAACCGTCAGTATCGGTGACGTCTTCGTTCACGTCGAGAACGATCTGCCGAACCGCCGACTGAGCAGAGTCGTCGTAGATCGTCGGGAAATCGGTCGGTGACAGCTCCGTTTCGATTCGCTCAAGCACGGCCTCACCTGCCTGTTCGGTGAGCGCTTCCCCGACCGGGTGTTTCTCGTCCGAGTCCTTGTCTTCGAAGACAAGTCGGTACGGACGTTGTGAGTCGGCGTCAGTCTTGGTGAGACGGAGATAGATACCATCGCCGGACGAGTCGGTCGTCGAGAGCCACCGCTTCGCGTGCGACGGCCACTGGACCGTCCCGGTCATATCGGCTTGTGCAGAGACGCTCGGGTCGTCATCGGTACGCGTATCGACGAACTCGGAACCGGTATCGATGCGACTCTCGCGGTGTTTGGTTTGATTCGCATCGGCACCGACGTCGAGTGTCGACTGCCGTCGTCGACCGTCGGTAAAATCAGATGGATTGTAGCCAGAGTTAGACATACATGAAAACGATACAACGGCCAGTACGAAGGGAATTAGTGAAAGTGAGAAATCGACAGACGAGAGCCGATAGTTAGTCAGAGAATTAGTCAAGAAGACGGGGCTGTCGAGCCTTCAGCAGGTCCGTCTCGACGAAGGTCCTGAGCCGGTCGTTCTTCGTCTCTCGGTCGTGCCCGTCCCACGGCCGGACGTCCGGCGTGAGACTGGATTCCGACGCGAGTGTTCGCGGGACGTGCCAACTGGCTTGCCCCGACGGGAGTTGGAGATAGACGACCGCCCAGTCGTCACCTGCCGGATCGTCGTCGTCGGTCGGCGAGCGCCACCCGGCGTGTGGCGCGACGTGTCCACGTCGACGAACCACCTCCGCGAGTCTCGCACTCGTCAGTGCCAGTAGATTCCGGTCCCGATAGACCTGCTCCAACTGGCACGATTGCGCAGTTCGACCGACCAGTTCGACGTTCTGGGTCGGTTTCCCGAGGTGCCAGCGTCGACGAACACGCGCCGGGGTTTCCGTCTCGGTCGAGGCGGTGAATGAGACGCCCGCCGTTCGCAGGACGTCTTCAGCACGGGCGAGATCGCGAAGGTTGCCGCTCGGAACCGTGAGTTCGAGGTCGGTCACGGTTCCGTCACCTCGATGTCAACGTACTCCTCCTGATCGTCACGACGGTTGCGACGGCCGAGGGCAACTGCGCCTACGCTCGCAAGCAGCAGTCCGCTGGTAGCGGCGATGACGGGCATGCTGTGGTTAGGCATCAGGCGACCCCTAGAGTTGGTGGCGCGTCCACGTCCACACCCAGTGCGGCGGCGTACCGTTCCGGGTCGGTGATGGCGACCGAGAAGCGCGACACGGCCTCGACGCCCGCGACTTGCGCCAAATAATTGACGCAGACACCGCACAAGCGGTGGTTCTCGTGATTGGTCGGTCCGAGAAGTTCCCAGTCGGTTTCGTCGAACGCGTGGTGGTTGCACGCGACGTCCCGAATCTCGCCGTTTTCGGCGGCGGCGACGTGCGTTTTCCGCCCGAACGGCGACCGGGCGAGGGCGTTCCACTTCGTCATGCTACCACGCCATCGTAGTCGATGACGAGCGCCTGTGCGGCCGGGTCATCTGCGGACACTCGTTCCCACAGTTCGTCGTCGAGGCCGGGATACTCGGGACAATCGTACGTCCAGAACACGAGCGCGTCCACGTCAGCGTCCTCCACCACCTTGCCAGCGAAGACGAGAAACCGTTTTTCGTCCTCGTTTGTCGGCTGCACCGCGAGCCGGTCGTTTTCGAGATCGTGGTTCACACGACCACCTCGAAGTTCAACCCCGCGAACTCGGCTTCGAGGTCGTCGGTCTTCTTCGGAGTCAGGTCGGTCCAGAAGCCGTCTTCGTCCGTTTTCTCGCGTTTCGTGACACGCAGCCGACCGTCCGTGTCGTCCGTCGGGTGCCGTTCGATATCGAGATAGTACCGATACCGGTCGTCTCCGGGTGGGTTCGAAGTGGCGAGAAAGCCGCTCCCGTCCGGACCAGATGTCCGTTTTAGTTCCATCGGGCGCCCTCCTCGTCGGTGTCGGTGGACTCCCATCCGGGATTGGACGTCGAGTTGCGGGAATCGTCGAGCATCCCGGTGATGGCGACCCGAATGGCGGTCCGCTTGTCTGGCGTGATGTGTTCGATGGTGTTCTCCGACCAGCCGCCGACGTCAGTGTCGGCGTAGCCGAGCGGAGCGACGTCGTAGTCCATGTTCTTCCTGTGGACGATCCACCGGTCGTCATCGCGGCGAACGTGCCACAACAGGGTATCCTCGTCAGTCCATCCGAGGTGGTAGAAATCACCGCGGAATAGGGAGAAGTCACCAACCTGTTGGGGGTAGACGGTGGACTTGGAGGGCGTCGAAGGGTCGAGAAGTCGCGTGGTGAATATGACCCCGGCGCCGAGGAGTGCGCCGGTCAGTAGCCTGTCGGCGACTTCGAGCAACGAATTGGTGTCGTTCCGGTTCTCGTGTTGGTTTGGCATACGAACGGACGGAGACACGGGATTATTAAATTGATCTGTAAAATTGGAATCAGACTATAGTCATGTGGTATTGAAGGGAATATTTAATTGGTATGTCAGTCTAGTAGATGAACAGAACACCATGCCCTTTCGAAAACTGACCGATATCGGCGGCACCAGCGTCGGAGTGACCATCGACAAGAGCGAGCTCCGAGCTGATGGGTTGATCGACGAGGACGGCAAGGCGGTCGAGCAGCAAATGTTGGTAAAGCGAACCGGGCCGGGGACGTGGGAAGTGAAAAAGCCGAATCCAGAGGAGTTTCCGGCGTTGGACTAAACCATGTCGTTAGGAAAGAGAGCTTTCTTCAAGATATTTACAGTCGCCGGGGTATACCATCCTTCCCCTGTACTCGATCAGGGTTTCTTCTAGTTCCTTGCAATCCTCGGCTATACTATCCATTATCGTTGCAGCTTCCTTACCAGTAGAATATGATGGATGTTCATCCAAACTTAGAACAATATTTTCTAACGACGGTCCCACATTTGGTTTTCCAATTTTCGGGTTAGAAGGTCGATTCCATTTTACTACTAATTCTGTGCTATTGTCCCCGGAGAAATACCAGACTTCTTTGTCCTTATGGTCATTTATATGGTATTTATTCTCTGCAACAGATTTTGCAATATCTGCATAATAGGATGCATCATTGTTAGACCGTTCAATAGCAAGTACTTTGCAAAATGCCCACTCTCCAAAGTTACGAGCTGGTTGAACACCTGATGGAAGTATTTCACATACTTTGTCATTTATAATTTCCGCCTCAAACTGTTGACGAAGTGTATCAAATTTCTCGTGTTTTTCCTCTATTTCATCTTTTAGCTCTCTCAGATCTGATGCATGATAGTCAAGCAAATCTTGGAAATAACGGTCCTCTTCAAGGAAACGAGGTGCTGCCCTGAATATGCTATCATGCCCGTATAATGACTCACCTTTCGCTGATTCAATAGACGTCGTCGTAACGCGAGGGAGAGTTCCAGAATCAGGAATACGCTCTGCTCTTGCCATTTTCTCATTTCGATCACCCAGCCAGTGTTCCACCCTCTTGCGGAGTATCTCTGTATGTTCTTGTTGCTGCTTGTGCCTATGCTGCTTATACAGTATGTCAACACTTTCTCGTGTTGATTGTGTATATTTCCAAGTTACTAGGATCAAGATTATAGAAGCCATAGTCTGTGTACTTCCGAGAAGAATATTTGCGTATCCTTCGCCTAAATTCAAATATTTGTATCCAATCGGTGGTACAACTGTAGCAATGACTATCATTGCAAGAATGATTCTCAAGGAGCTATCATCGAACAACCGAGTTTTCGACTCAGCAATATCTGTCTCGGTGCTATCCATAAGTGTCTACACTGCCTCCTTAATACGAAATACAAAATATAACCCTATTAAAACAACAACAAAAGGTATGGCGAGATCACCAACGAGCAGTGTAAAATCACCCAGACCGCCCCCATAGAAGGATTTATATAAGGAAACAAGCACGACCAAGCCGACAGCTAAGACGAAAATCGACTCTATAACTTCCTCGGGATTGCTCATCTGATTGTATATGTCAGGATAAGGACTTGAGTATTTCCCTTTAAATTAGTTATTTGAGATGGACGAGGACGATTCATTTCTCGAATTCCTTCGTGAGATAGAAGAGACTTTGTGTATTCATTTATTCATTGGTAGTGAGAGCTGTTTTCCTGTGCTTGCCTTCACCCCATGTGGCCAATGAATCGCTAATTTCAGTCGATTTAGAGAAGACATATCTCCTACTTAGTTAGTTATATCTGTTTTGGATTATGACTTTATAAGCAATTATAACGATGTCTGAAAACGATGCTGAAGAACACGACAATCCTTTGTCTGTGAAAGATACCTATTCTGGGAAAATTTTCCAACTCGCCAGTACTAGCGAGGAGTTAAACTTTGACCTTCTCAAAGAGCATCTTACCAACAGGACAATCCACCTCGACCCACCTGACGACTATCTGGACAAGGAGGACTTGGAAGTACCAAGAGTATTCACCGATGAGTCTGGCGATATAAAAATCGTCACGACTATAGAAGAGGTTCGCCACGTAGAGACCTCTGAATTCGAAGCACTCACTGGAAGTATTGTGTTGGACGAAACGGGTTCCGTGATATTTCGTGAACAACAAGTTCTAATTCTAGATACAGAAACGGTCAATTTTGCAATTTTCGAGGATGCAGATATCTTTTATGTGATTCTGATTGCTGGGCGAAATCTTGTTCAACATGTTATAGACGTTGTTGCCAATGAATTTGATGAAATTGAGCTCTCTATTGACCCAATTCCAGAACTAGACTCAAGAGATATCGAAGCTGTAGCGGATCACCTTGCTGATGAGTTGATGGATACGACATTCCGAGACTATCCACAACCGTCAATCAACAAGAAGCGTATTACTGGACGTGGCTACCAGAACGAACCAGAATATGAGGAAGAAAAGCGGCGAGGAGCAGTTCATGCGCACATGATGGCGATATCCAAAGTAGGAGATGGGAGTGAAAAAGTGGTGAGTATCTCTGATGATGGTCTTGTTAGGAGTTATTCGAATATGACGCTACGCTCATATCTAAGTATGATAAGGGACTATATTCTCCCACACATCACGTCACAGTCAACAATCTCGAATTTCGGTGGAAATTGAGCCAAATCCAATAAGTAGACGCAAGATATTAAGGTAAAAATCAGATGAACCCCATACCAGTCCTACCACTAGTTGGAGTCTCGGACTTCTCATTAGCTCTGGTGTTGCTCTGGGCGGGAAAGAAAATCTCCGATGCTATTTTCGTCCGTCTCGCAGGGGAGAAAGTCATCGACCGAGCATGGAACACGATAAAAAAGAAAATCAAAGCTCAGTACACACGATTCAAGACGATTAAAGCAGACTTCAACTTCACTGCATATACCCGCACTGAGATATCCATTAAGGACGCCAAGGAGGCCATAGAGAGAGTTCCAAGCCACTGTGAGAGATTCAGCAAAGATAATACCAAATTTGGCTCAGTAAACTGGACTGATGATCACACAGCCAAGGTGACGGTCGAGTATCTCGATAACGAACCTTTTGAAGTAACGCTGGATCTTATACAGAATAATGCCTCCCTTCTGGATGCTGAAGTTAACACGGTTTCCGATGCAAAGCTTGAAAGCATCGGTATCAGTGTTCGGTTCGAGTTCGCATTTCACGAGCTGAAGGGTGTACTAATGGACTTGAACAATTTCGCCGATTTCCTAAGAAGAGGACTAGTCCAAGAGTTCGACATTAGGAACTACACGAACAGTCAACTCGCCATCGGCTCACTCGACAACGATCTCACGCTTGATGATTGGATGGAGGAGCAACGCTTCGAGGCAAGTTTACTGCTCAAGGGAGAGCAGGAAGAGCGGTCTGTCGAATTCTATGGCGACAAAGCAATTGTTACGTCACCCTATGAGCAAGTTGATGATACGACAGCGGATTATATTCGGGCAACGCTGTTAAACTACTATCTCTGAAGGAATTTAGTTGTCTTCTGCGTGGGGATTTGGATGCTTTTCTCGGGCAAATTCAATTTGTTGGTCCGTAAGAACGGTTGCAGAAAGAACCGCGTCAATTAGTCCCTTAATTGCCTCTGCTTGCTCGCGATCTGGTTCATTCTCATTGATATGCGCACCGTCGTTCCCGATGTCTTTCACCGTGAGGAGAGACCTGCGTAGTTTTGCAGGTATGTGCCCTTCTTCATTCAATTTCTTTACCATACCATAGATTGATTTATTAGAATTCATATCAGCGATTTCATAGTGCATTGCTAGAGCGTGAATCGTTTTCCTGAATAGAGTGACTGCACCACTTGGGGCGTCAGCTGAAATACACCTCAAAGCTTCTTGATAGTACTCGTCGATTTCATCGGGCAAATCCTCAAGGCCTTCGATGCCACCAACTGGCAGGATCTTTCTTTCGGAGATATCTACTGACAGAATAGACTCGCAACCATTACATCGGACAGGGATCATATACCCATAAATTGAGCTTGCAGTACGAGGACTCATTTGGGTAAATGTGGCATCATTTTTACAAAAAGAACAAGTGCCACTACCGATTGTTTTCCCAATCAGGTCATCACATCCAATATATGTATTTTTCATCCGGTGGTTTGTCGTATACTTAAAATTGATTTCGGAGGCCATAGATTGCTATAGAGTGGATATCAAATAAATAGTTTGATTATTTCATCCTATTCTTTTATTTACTTTCCTTAAGTTCCTGTGTGTCAAGTTCTCCATCAAGATACCGCTCTCCGCTCTCAGTAATTACGTAGACACCGTTCCCTAGATGAGTTAGAAGGCCGTATTCCGAAAGGACTCGACATCGCTCCGCAACATACTGAGGTGAATAGCGTATCTTCCCTTTCTCTTGCATCTTCTTTGGAGAGCCAGAGCCGTGTTCCCGGATATATTCTAGAACGCGATCATCAACAAGAGACATCCAATCCCCAGAGTAGCGCATATGAGATATGGACAACATAGGAAGATATCCCCAATGAATCTCGTAATGACAGTAGAATCTGCTTCTTGTCGTGCTAGGAAAGATATATCTTATGTGCTCTATTCTAGACTCGCAAGGAAGCGAAACAGAACTCTGACTAGTCAAAATTTGTACTGAAAGGATTAGTCAGACCCGTGCTGTTCCACGGGTCTGTTCTGGGCTTCCTAGGACCGAAAGCCATGCAAACCAACGCAACACCGCCGTATAACGGTTCCGTCGTTAGTATCGCCGAAACGAACGCCCGCCCGAGCACCACTTTCACTTTCAGTGTGCATCATGCTGAGCCTTATACCAGCACTGACAGAAATATTACCTTAGAGTCGCGCGTGAAACGTCCCGACGGGAGAGACGTCGGGAGCGTGTCTGTCACCGCGACTCGACCCGAAGCGGTCGAAAGCCACCGCGAGACAGACATGATTTCGGAGAACGTCAAACAAGCTAAAAGTACCGAATCGGCAAAAAACGAATGGAACGACGACCCGTGGCGCTATCGCTGTCCCAACGGACACTCGTCTATCGAATACTATCGCGGCACCGATTCCTACTACTGCCAGACCTGCGGTGCGCACTTCCCGTCCACCGGTCTACGCGACCTGAAGGCGGACGGCGGCGCGGCCAGCTCGCCGGGAGGTGAAGGCGATGAGTGACGATCTTATCACGGCCATCCGCGACCAGAACCGGATTCTCGAACGCCAGAACGCGATACTCACCCATCTGGCGTGGGTTCTCGACGAGGACGAACAGTCGCCAACGTCGTTCTTCACGCGGATAGACGACTGGAAGTTCGAGCAGGAACGGGAGGACCGCCGATGAGCCACGGAGTGCAGCGGCTCGACGACCACGACCCGAAGGAAGTGCTCGCGCAGTACGACACCCTCGAAGAGTACGTCCAAGACAAACAGGAGGAACTAGAAGTGATAGCAAACGGTGATTTCAGATCGGATTGGATAGCGAAGAAACTGCTCCGCGCGTACACGGAGGACTGGCAATGAGCGCGAGTTCAGTCCAACAGGAGGTCGCGCAGTCCGGGATCGTCCTGAAGCGCGGTATGCAACTCCCTGATCGTCGCTCGACTCCCGGGGTTGAGGCCCGAAGACACGTCTCCAAACAGGTCGTCCTCGGCGTCGGTGACGGTTTCCGCCGCGCCTTGCGTCAGTGGCGCACCGCAGCCGGGGCAGAACCGCGAATGCTGACGGAGCGGCGTTCGGCACTGCGGGCACGCTTCGAGGTTGGGACGGGACGATTCTTCGTCCTCGTCGACGAGATCGTAGTGTGCGAGGATCGATTCGTTCAACTCCTCGTCGCGCACCCCGGAGTACACTTCGAACTGCGAGGAGTCCTTGACCCACGTCGCACGATGCTTGATGGCCTGCTCGTTCAAGCCTTCCCGAATCCATCGGCTGATGGCCGTCTTTCGGAAGTTGTGGGTGTTCACCCGGTCCCGGTCGATTCCGGCTTCGTCGGCGATCCACTTGATACGTCGACCGAGGTACTGGTAGGACATCGCGCCGTCCTCCCCGTCCTCGACGAACCGAACCTTGTGGAACAACGCGGCTTCCTCCTCGTCGCTTCGGGGATGGACGTCGAGCCAGTTGGCGACGTAGCCCCTCGACCAAGTGAGCGGGACGGTGCCAGTGGCACCTTTCACGTTCGCTTCTTCGTTGATGCTGACCGTCCCGGCGCGGTTGGTCAGGTCGACGTCGTGAATTCGAAGGCTCGCGATGGCTCCGATTCGGAGGCCGGTGTCCGCGATGAGCGAGACGAGCGCCTTGTCCCGCGGGTGACTCGCGGCTTCGAGCAGGTCCTCGATTTCCTCGTCGGTGAGCAAGTCGTTCGGATCAACGGTCCGCTCCGGACTGACACCGATTTTGATGTCGTCTGCCCAATCTCGGTCGCGGTAGCGGAAGAACTTCCGGAGAGCTTTCCGGTAGTTTCGAAGCGTTCCTTCAGCGAGTCCGTGGTCATGTTTCAGGGAGAACAGCAATCCATCGACGGCGGTCTTGTCCTGCATCTCAGTGAGCGAAATGTCAGACCGTTCAGCGGCGAGACGGAGCCGGTTGATGTGGTTGACCATCGTACCGGTGTTCACCTTTCCCTGCGCTTCCTCGTGCTGGATGAAGGCGATGATGGCGGCTCTATCTGCATCGGAAATGGAGGCCTCGCGGAGCTTCGCCAATTGGTTCTCGAACTTCCTGCCGTAGCCCTGTACTTCGTCGAAATCAACCATCTATCTGACAGTCTCGCAGTCAGGGATTACAAAGGTATGTTCGGTAATCCGTGTGGGACTATCAGAAATTTTCTGACTCTCGTAGAAATCGCCCAGGTCGCGGAACGGACAGCGTATATCATCCGTTTGTCGAGTTCGCGTGGTCGTCTTCCGTCGGATTCGTCCCGTCGAAGCTCGCAATCGACCGTCGCTGCACTGTTTCGATTTGGTCTACGAGTTCATCGACGGTACCGGTTTTTACCAAGAACCGTCTCGATGAGTTTTGTGATTTGACTTCGATCAAATCGCCGTTTACAGTCACGTAGTGGTTCCCGTGTACAGCCGAATTGAATCCGGAGCGGACGATATCTATCGAATGTCGGAGGTACAATAGCACGTCCGGGACGGAAATCGTGTCGGAGTCTATCAGTGCAGCTAATCGACTGAACGTGTCGTCACGGGATTCCGTTCGACCGAGAACGTCGGTGTCGAACCGAATCGTCGATTCGCCACAGATAGCACCACAATCGCTACTGCAGGTGATTTTTCCGTTCGCCTCGATTCGGGCGAGCGGTTGGGAGAGGGCACGACAACAGACGTTACAGTAGGCACGAATCGTCGGCTCGTTCCGTCCAGTACCGGCGTCGAGTCCGGCGACGTCGACGGCGTTTTGCCACGAACCGAAATGGTTGTAGTACGTCATCCCGGAGAACGGGCCCTGTTCTTCCATTTCCTTTCGTTGAGGAACGTGACTGAGAATCTTCGCGAGCCGTCGTAATCCGAGTACCAGCTCCCGATTCTCGATTCCATCTCGTCGGGAGTGACGGGTTTCCAATCCCGCTGCCTCCAGCGCAGCGTTCCAAGTGCCGTATCTATCGAGATACGTCTTCGGGCTGTGAGACCCTCGTTTCCACATTTCTTCGGCGGTGGGAGAGTGTTCCAGTTCCGTAGCGAGATGGCGTAATTCGTCCAGAAGCGTCCGTTCGTCGATTCTAGCGCTGTCACTCCGTTTGAGACGGTCCTGACACAATCCGGCATCGGCGAGAGCATTTACCCAGGAACCAAATCGGCGCCGGTAGGTAGCAGCGCTATACTCACCGAGCTCGTCCATTTCGGTCGATGTCGGTGAGCGGCCGAGAACCCCGGCCATCCGCCGGATTTCGTCACGCATTTCCTGATTCGAAAACCGTCGGGGGGTGGACTTGTCGAACGTCTCCGAAAGCTCTGCTCTCTCTATCGCTTCGTTCCACGAACCGAATCGACGTCGGTACGTCGATGGAGAAAACCGACCTTGTTCGGCCATTTCGGTCGATGTCGGGATTCGATCGAGTGATTCCGCCAATTCCGAGAGGGCTCGAAGCAATTCGTCTTCGGAGACTTTCACACCCCGTGTTCGCGGCGTCAATCCGGCCTCTTTCACCGCCGTCTGCCACGAGCCGAACCGTTCGAGATACGTTGACGGAGAATGCGTACCACGTTCCCGCATATCCTCTCGCGTCGGCGTCCGACCTAGCGAATTTGCAAGCGTTTGAATATCCGAGAGGAGTTCCGCGTCCGAATACTTGGGTCGAGTACGGGAGTTAGGGGTGAGACCGGCCTGACAGATTGCGTCGTTCCAGGAACCGAATCGGGACTGGTACGTGCTGGGCGAGTACGCTCCGTGAATTTCCATTTCCCGCATACTCGGAGTTCCGTCAAGCCGATTCGCGATTAGTTGAAGTTCTGCGAGGAGCTTCTCCTCCGCTATCCGACCCCTATGAGAGGAGACAGATCGGCAGACATTCTTCGCAGAATTCCTTTTCTTCAATGCAGATTATGGAATACCACAATGTCATATAAACATTCGTGTACAAACAATATTTCTTCCGAAGAAGAGACCATTCGTAGGAGTGAATCTTAATATTACCACATAGAATACAATATTATAGCAAATGATTGCTGAAGACCGTGGTAATGCACGATTTATAGGTCCATGCGCGAAGTTGTCATTCGACAACCCAGTTTACCGTCTCCAGATAATTACCGCTGGAGCGTTCGGTACGGCCGAGTTATCGAATACGACCATATGACAGAATAACAATAAATAGATGGCGCTACGGAGGCATCGGTGTCCTAATAAACGCGGTAGCAAAACGAACGGCTCTCTTCGACCGAAAGACGGCGAACGTTCCGTGACGGACGAATTACAGACACCAGTCCCTCGGACCCCCTGCATTTCAACTGGAAGATTCGACCGCCTACTGCCAGTTCGTCTCCGACTCGGCGTCGGTTTCTTCTTCGTCTAACTCGCGCACTTCCCGCTCGTCGTTGTACTCGGCCGTGCCGCCAGCTTTGCCGGAAATCTCGTTGTACACTGCTTCCCGAGCCTCCTCGGGAGATTCGTAGCGTTCGTCCACGAGACGGTCGAAGACGCTTCCCAGTGTCTCGGTTTCGTTCGGCAAGTCGAGTGGCTGGTCGCCGTACTCCGTCGCCAACTCCTCGCTCGTCGTCGGATACTTGTGCTCGCCCAGCATCCGACCCGCATCGCCGAGCGCGTCTTCGACTCGTTCCGCCCGATCACGTTGTCGTTTCCGTGCGTTTTCCTGCACGCGTTCGGCGTCGTGATGCTCGTCGGACATGGTTCTGTCCCAAGTTACACGATGCCGTCTGAAATTCATACTGGCCATCGAACGGAGCGGCAGCGGTCGCCGTCTCACCGTTGTCTTCTCCGCGCACCACCATTTCTTCACATCTCGCTCTCTCTCACTC
Source organism: Haladaptatus paucihalophilus DX253 (assembly GCF_000376445.1). Classification (NCBI taxonomy): domain Archaea; kingdom Methanobacteriati; phylum Methanobacteriota; class Halobacteria; order Halobacteriales; family Haladaptataceae; genus Haladaptatus; species Haladaptatus paucihalophilus. The sequence goes on from NZ_AQXI01000001.1 coordinate 2,012,938, forward strand.
TCGCCGGTTCGCACCACCATCCCTCACTTCTCGACTTCGAGCAAGGCGACGCGTTCACAGACGATATCGGTGAGGTCGGCGGTCGTCGCCGCCAGTTCGCGTTCCGAGACGGAGAAGAACTCGAAGACCGATTCGCGGTCCGGAGTGTCGAGCGTACCGCCGGGCGTCAGAACATCGGCGACGGCTTCGCTCGCGGGGGTCTCCCGTTCGCCGTCCACGACGACGACGACATCCCGTTCTCCCTCCGAGACGCCCATCTCCAACGCCTGATTGATCTGACGGCGACCCGCCGCGTACAGGAGGATTTCGACGGCGCGGTCGCGGGCGACGTTTTCGCCGCGCTCGAACGCCCGGTTCGCGTGCTCCACCGCCGATTCGAGATGCTCCCGTCCGGCCACGTAGTCGGCGTCGAACGCCTGTATCGCACAGTCGAACTCGTCGCCGATATTGCCGAGGCGACCCACGAACTCGTTCACGTCGGCGACAGTTGCGGTCCCTTCGACCAGTTTCATTCGAAATCACCGAGGCTCTGTTGTCCCCCGTCGTTCGTCGCTCGGGCGCTCGTCGCCGCCGTCTCGGCGTCCGCCTCGACGTCATCGAGCGACGGGTCCTGCCGCCCGACGTTTTCGAGGATGTTTTCGGCCGTCTTTTTCCGGCCGCGGAGCGCACCGAGAACGACGGATTTGTCGGCTTCGCGGAGGTCGGCCCGGGATTCGATACCGGCTTCGTACAACCGACGGGCGCGTTTTCGACCGACGTTCCGAACGCCCGCGAGGTCGAGCAGTTCCTCCTCGACGCCGTACTCGACCCGTTTCCGTGCTTCCCGGACGGCCGTGGTGGTCGCCGACGGAATTCCCTCGGCGTCGTCACGCTGGAGTTCGGCTGCGAGCCGTTCGGCCGCGTTGAGCAACCACTGTGCCGTTTCGACCTTCCCGCGGATGTCGCCGGGGCCGATGGCGTACCGTTCGGTGATGCGATCTTCGTCGAGTTCGCTCGCCCAGTCTTCGAGCAGGCGGGCGGTCTTCAACGCGGAGAGCCAGTCTTCGAACGCGTTGTCCTCGAACTCCGAGGGCATGTGACCGAGGAACTCGGGTTCGCGCTCGTAGGCTATCTCCGTGTATCGTTCGCGGTCGCCCGACCGGAGGTAGAGTTGATACATGTCCGGCGTGCGCGAGACGAGGTGGTACAGTCCGAGCGCGGTCGGTTTCCCGTCCGCATCGCGCAGTCCGTCGATGATTTCGGCGGCGCTCATCGGGTCGAGGTAGAGTTGCGAGACGCGGTGGCCGAGACCGGTGGCGCGCAATCGGTCGTCCCGTTCGAGGAACCCGTTCCGGTCGAGGTAATCGAGGACGTGTTGGGTGACGGTTTCGAGTCGCCCCGTTTCGTCGGTCTGGGTCGCGTACAGCGTCCGTTCGAGGAAGTCGAGGAGTTCCTCCTCGGTCCCCGCGAACCCGGACGCGACGGTGGCGAGGATGTGCGTTCGGAGCGCGGGTTCGGCGGCGAGTTTCGAGTGGACCGGTTCCGGGTCGGCCCAGACGTATTGGTCGAACAGTTCCTGCAGTTCGTCGTGGCTCTTGGCGATGAGCACGGCCTCGCCGTGCGGGTCGAGACCGGGACGTCCGGCCCGCCCGAACATCTGGTGCACTTCGAGCACGTCGAGCGGTTGCATACCGCCGATATCGCCGTCGTAGCGCCGCCAGTCGCGGACGATGACCCGTCGACTCGGCGTGTTCACGCCCGCCGCGAGCGTCGGCGTCGCGCTGATGACTTTGATGAGTTTGTCGCGGAAGGCGTCCTCCACCAGCGACCGATGGTCACTGGCGAGACCCGCGTGGTGAAACGCGGCTCCCTTTTCGATGGCCGTCGCGAGGTCGTCGCTCGTTTCGGTGTCGCTCACGTCCCGGATTTGGTCGGCGATGTCGAGCAGATCCCGACGTTCGTCGTCCGTGAGGTGTGTCTTCGTCACGTCCGCGAGTCGCTTCGCCGCGGCCTCCGCGTGGCGGCGGGAGTTGACGAACACGAGCGACGACCCGCCGTCTTCGAGCGTATCGCGAACGAGCGCGGCGGTTTCCTTCTCGTTTCCGCGGGCGAGTTCCTGCTGTGTCCCGTCGTCGAAGTGGAGCGCCTGCCCGTAGAGAACGCCCTTCCTGAGGTCGATGGGTCGCCACGTCGAATCGACGAGGGTGGCGTCGAGCCAGTCGGCCATCTCGCCCGCGTTGCCGACGGTCGCCGACAGCGCCACGGTCTGGAGGTCCGGGTTGACGCGACGTAGTTTGGCGAGCGTCACTTCGAGCGTCGGACCACGGTGCGCGTCGTTGACGAGGTGAACTTCGTCGGCGACGACACAGGAGAGGTCGTCGATCCACTTCGCGCCGTTTCGGACGAGCGAGTCCACCTTCTCGCTCGTGGCGACGATGATGTCTCTCGAAGCGAGCCAATCCCCGTCGCTCTCGTAGTTTCCGGTCGAGACGCCGATGGAGACGCCGTACTGTTCGAACTCCTCGAACTCCTCTTTCTTCTCGCTGGCGAGCGCCCGGAGGGGGACGATGTAGAGGGCTTTGCCACCACGGGCGACGCTGGACAGCATTGCGAGTTCCGCGATGAACGTCTTTCCGCTCGCCGTCGGAATGCTGGCGACGACGCTCTCACCCTCGGTGATTCCCGCTTCGACCGCTTCCGCTTGGGGCGGGTAGAGTTCCTCGATTCCCTGCGCGTGGAAGTGTTCGGGAACGCCGTCCGGCAAGCCCGTCAAGTCGGCGACGTTCACGCACGCTCACCTTGCGTGCGCGGTGCGATTCCGGTCATTACCCTCGTTTGGCGCGTCTTCCCGTTTAAACTGTCGGGTGGCCGCCGAGGAAAGCTATTTTCCAGACGATTGTGATGTTCGAGTATGCCGATTCCAAAGTACGGCGACAAATACGACGCTCCAGCGTTGTTCTCGCCGGAGGAAGCCGTGGGCGCTCACGGCGGCGCGCTTCCCGAGATGCCGAAAGCGGTCATCCTCGGCTTCGAGGACGAACTGTTCGAAGCGGTGGACGAGCGAGCGACGGAGAGCGTGAACTACGTTCGAAATCAGACGGTCCGGTTGCTCTCCGAGGAGGTCGGCTTCATCGGCGACTTCGGCATCGGACCGACCGTCACCGCAATCGTCGCGGAGAACGCGATTGCGGCGGGCGCGGAGGTGGTTTGTGTTCTCTGTGGCTGTGCCGGATTGCAGACGGACGTCCCGCTCTCGGATGCGATTCTCCCGACGCGAGCGGTCCGCGACGACGGAATTTCACAGCACTATCTCCCACCGGAGGAGACGGTGACATCGACGCCAGCGGTAACGGACCATCTTGAATCGGCGCTTTCGGATACCGGAATCGGCACGCACCGCGGTCCGACGTGGTCGATGGGAGCGATGTACCGCGAGACGGAACCCGAAATCGAACACTACGCGAACGAAGGCGTCCTCTCGCTCGGCATGGCGGAAGCGGCTCTGCTGGCTGTCGCCGAGTATCGCGGCGTAGATGCGGGTGTCGTCCACCAAATCGGCGACTATCTCACGGCGGACGACTGGGTGCCGAATTCGGACGAACGGTCCTCGCTCCCGTCGATGCTGGGCCCGACGGTCGCGGCGCTTCGAACGTACGTTTCGTGAGGTTCATCGTTTGGTTATCGGCCACTTCGCTCCGTCATCCATTTGAGGGCACACGGCAGAGTGGTAGCTATGAAGATAGAATACGACCGGAACACCTGCACGGGGATGTTCCAGTGCACCGCGGAGTGGGAGAAATTCGTCGAAAACCGCGAGGAAGGCAAGGCCGACCTGCTGGAGGGCGAGGAGGTCGAGGAGGGAATCTTCGTCCGCGAAGTTCCCGAAGGGGAAGAGTTCGACGCCGAGATGGCCGCCCGCGTCTGTCCCGTGGACGCGATTAAAGTGTACGACGACGACGGCGAACAGATAGTCTAACGGGAAATAAATCGGAATTACGCTGAACTCACTGTATTGTACTGGAGTGTATACTGTAGAATACTGAATTACACTGTATTGCACTAAAAATTACAGAATACTACGGATTGTTCGGAAGACGAATCGACGAGGGGGAATATTTCGAGTGGAAACCGTACGGCGGATACGGGACAGATGGGCAGTCGAAGGATTCCGACGTCGAACCGTAGCTATTGTTCAACTACCGAATCGTGTCCGATGGTCAACTACCGAATCGTGTCCGATGGTCAACTACCGAATCGTGTCCGATGGTCAACTGTCGAACCGCGCCTGTTGCATGAACGGTTGAATATCGTCGATGTCGCCGAGCCGTGAGTCGGATTGGAGGACTGCCTCGGTCTCCTCGATGGGTACCGAGAGGCTGATCTCTTTCGTGCGCCCGTAGCGGCCCTTCGAGACGACGACGGCGTTGACGATGCCGAGCATGTCGAGTTCGCTGATGAGGTCGGTGACGCGGCGTTGGGTAAGGATATCCGCGTCGATCTCCTCACAGAGGTGTTTGTAGACGTTGTACACCTCGCCCGTGTTGATGTTGTGGACGCCGTTTTTCTCAAGCGAGATGGTCGAAAACAGGACGAGTTTGGATTGCGTGGGGAGCGTGCGGACGACTTCGACCACGCGGTCGAGTTCGATTTTGTCCTGTGCCTTTCGGACGTGGCCCTCCTCGACGCGTTCGGCTTGGTCGCGTTCGGCGAGTTCGCCCGCCGTCCGAAGCAAGTCGAGCGCCCGTCGAGCGTCACCGTGTTCCTGTGCAGCGAAGGCGGCACACAGCGGAATCACGTCGTCGGAAAGGGCGTCCTCCTTGAACGCCACCTCGGCGCGGTGCTGAAGGATGTCCCGGAGTTGGTTCGCGTCGTAGGGCGGGAAGACGATTTCCTCTTCTCCCAAACTGGACTTGACGCGGGGGTCGAGGAAATCGGTGAACTTCAGGTCGTTGCTGATGCCCATGATAGACACGCGCGAGTTGTCGAGTTCGGAGTTCATCCGCGAGAGGTTATAGAGCGTGTCGTCGCCGGATTTCTCGACCAGTTTGTCGATTTCGTCCAGCATGATGACGACGACGCGTTCCTGATAATCGACGGCCTCGAAAAAGGTATTGTACACGCGGTCGGTCGGCCACCCGGTCATCGGAACCGGTTCTATCTCTTCCGAATCAGCTTCGAGTTCCTCGATTCGCTCGTCGATCTCCTGAACGGAGGCAAAATCGACGTTCGCCAACTGTTCGGATTCGGCAGTCACGCCCTCGCGGATGTCTTTCAGTTCCTCGATTCGATTTTCGATGTCGGACAAATTGTTCTCGATGAACTTGTTGGCGAGTTGCGCGAGCACGCGGTACTGCGTGTCCGTTATCTCGCAGTTGATGTACTCGACCTCGCACGGGACTTCGTACTTCAGCGAGGTTCGTTCGAGTTCCTGACTCACGAACTTGGCGCTCGCCGTCTTCCCGGTCCCCGTCTTCCCGTAAATGAGGATGTTCGACGGCGTTTCGCCGCGTAGTGCGGCGACGAGGATGGTCGCCATCCGGTTGATCTGCTCCTTCCTGTGGGGGAGTTCGTGTGGCGTGTACGAGGGACGAAGCACTTCCTTGTTCTCGAAGATCGGCTCGCCGCTGAGCAGATCGTCGAACAACCCGTGATTGCCCTCCTCGTCCGAGTCGTCCAAGACGACATCGTCCAAATCGATGCCCTCGAAGCCACGGTTCATGTGGCCGGTTCGTTCGTTCGGCGGGTCGGTATTTTCGTCTGACATACGTCGGCTTGGTACCCCTTCGTTTCGACTGGAGTTGGCACGCCGTGCGGAGAGAGACGGGAGAAAACCGGGAATAACGTCACGATTTTCGTCCCAAAGAAGCGACAGCGCGTCCAGTTGATGCAGATGAAAAAGAGGTACAGCACAGTACTAAAATCTTTCTCATCGGTCGAATGATGGACGAAAAACGGTTTTTTCCCGGTTTCACGCTGAAAGAGCACCGTTTCGGGTCGAACGAAAGAAAAGAAGTTGTGAAAAATTGATGATTCAGTGGCGGTTTTGAACGCGAATTTTGAACGCGAATTTTGGACACGGATTTTGGGAGGGATCGATTTTCGAGAGATTTTCGAGCGGTTCCGTCGAGAGCCGTTGGAGAGCCGTCGTCAAAATTGTCGAAAGATGATTTTGAAAGCACGCGAGGGAATTCAAGACGGTGGTACCGGGAACGGAGGCCGACTGGTTCAACCGTCCGTTTCGTTCGAGTTTAAGCCGATTTAACCCGTGCATTTCGGGTGGAATCGAAAAAGAGGGGCCGAGACGATATGATCCGAACCCCCCAATTTCGGGTGGAACACGTACAAACTATCGCCATAGTTGGAATTGTCAGAGGGGAGAAAGGGAAGTTCATTTGGAACCATACCCGGAATGTTGTCTATCCGAGATGACGCCGTTCGGAATTGACAAGTCGATGAGCAAGTCGGTGGGTGAGTCGGTGGGTGAGTCGGTGGGTGAGTCGGTGGGTGAGTCGGTGGCGGGGGACGCTATGTTGAATGTTACCACGTGTCTCTGAACCCCCCCACCCCTTCGTTTCGGGTGGAACGCGGGAACAGTGTGGTGGGGGGAGGGGGCTAGTCTAGGACGGGAACCTTTATTACACAATCTAGCTAACAATATCTGCAAACTAGAGTCATTTCTTTTCTAGAGTGGGGTGTATCCTGTAAGTTACCTCCAACCGACACCCCACACCCCACCTTTCACCGTTTCCACCCGAAACGAAGGGGTGGGGGTGTGTCACAACGAGTAAAAACAACAACACATCCACCCGTCTCCACCAACGAGTCATCTCAAGTCCAACGTTGGAGCAACACCTTCTCGTGTTATCTCTTCACGTGCTCACTGACACCGTAGAACACGGGGTGTCGGTAGTTCTCTACCGTTCTCTTTCCTTTCATTTACGTCTCTATTTTCCATCCGTTGCGTGAGAATCGTCCAGTCGTTTTCGCCCACGTAACCCGATAACCCCTTCGTTTCCAGTGGAAGTCGTTCCCCGAGCACGGCCGTTGAACAAAAATTCGATGCGGCGAGAAAAAGACGGACCAGGAGCAACGAAAGTACCTCCCAGTTCGACCATCGACCGGGGTCCGAACCGGTCCTTTTCGTGTTCCTTTCTTGAGGTCCGTCTCGTGTTTTCTTGGAGCCTGTCTCGTGTTCACTTTGAGTCCGGCTCGTGTTTTCTTCGAGTTCGTTCCTCGTTTTCTTCGAGTTAGTCTTACGCTATTTCTTTCCCACTGCCGCATGGGAATTGCGTCAAGAGTTGTCTGACATAGGTTTAAGTGAATGGCGTAAATTTGTACGCGCAACAGCCCCGCACGTCCGGCTCATCTCGACAACCGGTTGTCTAGAGTGATTATCCGACACTGGGGTCTGGGAGGAAAAAGGATGGGATTGTTTACTGGTCTCAGGCAAAGTATTGCACGTGTGACCGACAAGCTCTTCTCGTCGGAAGAGCCGAAACGAATCGGCATCTATGGGCCCCCGAACGCTGGGAAGACGACGCTCGCCAATCGCATCGCTCGTGATTGGACGGGTGACGCCGTTGGTCCAGAGAGCCACGTTCCACACGAAACACGCCGCGCGCGTAGGAAGGAAAACGTCGAAATCGAACGCGACGGACGGAAAGTCACCATCGATATCGTTGACACGCCGGGTGTCACGACGAAAGTCGATTACGAGGAGTTCCTCGACCACGATATGGACAAGGAGGACGCCGTTCGCCGCTCCCGCGAGGCCACGGAGGGTGTCGCGGAAGCGATGCACTGGCTCCGTGAAGACGTCGATGGCGTCATCTACGTTCTCGATAGCTCGACCGACCCGTTCACGCAAGTGAACACCATGCTCATCGGCATCATCGAGAGTCAGGACCTACCGGTACTTATCCTCGCGAACAAAACCGATCTCGACGATTCGAGCGTCCAGCGGATTCGTAACGCGTATCCGCAACACGAGACGATTCCACTCTCTGCGCTGGAGGGTGACAACATGGATGAAGTGTACACGAAAATCGCGGAGTACTTCGGGTGATTCCAATGCCGGAAGTGAAAAATTCAGACGACGGCGTTCAAGTTGACCTCATCGGTGGTGAACGGATGGCTGGGAAGACCAGCATGGAAAAAATTCGGATGATACTCGATGGTGTCCGTGACGGCAACATTGTCATTCTCGAAGAAGGGTTGTCCCCCGACGAGGAGAGCAAGCTCATCGAGGTGACGATGACCGAAATCAGCCCCGACGAGTTCAGTGGTATCGAAATCGAAACGTATCCCCGTTCGAAGACGTCCGACAGCAGTCTCCTCGGTCGATTGATGGGTCGTGAGTCCACCGGTTCGAAACTTACCGTCATCGGTCCGGCGAACCAAATCGAGACGCTCCACAAGGACGAGAACCTCATCAGCGCCCTCATTTCCCACAAATAATGCCCCACGAGTGTACGAACTGTGGACGGACGTTCGCGGACGGGTCGAAGGAGATGCTTTCGGGATGTCCCGACTGTGGCGGTAACAAGTTCCAATTCCGACCGTCCGGTTCATCTCAAGACGAAACGAAGGCCACCGAATCCGCGGGTGCGAGCGCGAACGCTGCACCGACCGCTGACAGTGCAGGCGGGTCCGGGACGGTAGGTCGAGCGGCGAATACGGTCAAAGGATGGGTCGGGTCGCGTGGTCGTTCGGAATCGGAATCCACGAACTCGGACCGTAACGAACCCGCGCAGAAGCCTACCCAACCGACAAACCGCCGCGAACAACCACCAAAAGCGAGCGAGCGGGCAGAGGCGAACGAGTCGGCGGTGGCGAACGAAGCGGCTCAGTCGAAGCCGACTCGAAAACCGACGGCGGAACCCAGCATCGAATCGACTGAGGACCGCGCACAGGCGAGCGCTCGCTCGGAAATCGTCCCGGACGACGAACTCCCGGAACGGCCGGACAACGAGGGAACAGGTACGGTTATCAAACCGCCCGAAGACAACCAGCCGAGTCTCGACGAACTCCGCGAGGAGCTCAACAGCCAGTTCGAGAGCATCAAGGTGGTCGAACCTGGGCAGTACGAACTCAACCTGATGGAGTTGTACGAACGCGACGAGTACATCATCGCCATGCGTGAGAACGGTCGATACGTCATTCAGGTCCCCGATTCGTGGACTGGTGCGGCCGATAGCTGATTCCGTTTCGGTTCTTGCCGCTTTTGTTTCGGTTTCGCTACCTCTGTTCTGACTTCGCCCGTCTCGTCATCTCGACGTTCGATGCCGCCGGTGTCGGTACCTACCGGGTGGCCAAACGTGCCGACTGGTGAACAACGGTCAATCTGGAGTGGAAACGAAGGGGTTTCGACCCGAGTAGGCAGATTTTAAGCAATCGAGTGGGAACGAATGGGTATGAACACTCCGACGAAAATCGTCATCGGGACGGTCGTACTGACGATGGTGGCCGTACTTGCAGTCATCATGAACGCTTGGCTCATCGCCTGATGTTTCGCCAACGGTCTGTGCCGGACGACGTGGCGGCGGTCCGAGACGACCACGCGCCGGACGCGCTCGTCTTGGATTGCGAACGCGATTTCGAGACGCTCCCGATTCCGGCGCGCGACGACCTCGCACTCCTGACGGACGAACTCCGCCCGTTTTCGGCACCCGACGAGTGGCTACCTAGCGACGCTCCGGAACTCCTCCGACGCTTCGCCGGGACCGACCTCGTTGTCGGGATGCCGGGAGACGGTAGCGTGGCGTGGACTCACCAAACCGACCCACCCGTCCTCTTCGTGAAAGCGCGCGTCCAGGGGTCGCCCGAGTCGTTCATCGACTTTCTGGTCGCGGAAGCGCTCGTCGAGGTCGGACTCGACCTTCCCGAACACTTCCTCGAATTCTTCGAGGGTCGATACCGGGAGTTCGCCGAGGTCGTTCCGCTCGGACCCGCGGCCACGTACCAACTCGCCGTCGCCCTGTGTGACGCGTACAAAGGGCTGTACACACGCGAGGTGTTCGCCGACTGGCAGGGAACGCATCCTCGGCTGTTCGAGGCGTGGCGGGACGCGGGTCAACGAATCGAACCGCGGGTGGACGGCATCACCCGGGAAGTCGTGACCGGAACTTCCGACTTCCCCGACGCCACCGAGTTCGCCTGTAGCGCCATCAAACACGGTATCGAACCGCCAGCGCCGTTTTCTGCACTCGACACGCAGGCCTACCGCGACCACGGCGTCGGCTACGCCATCAAATGGGCCGAAAAGACGCTTGGTTCGCTCGATGTGGGTTCGGATTCGAATTCGAACTCGGATTCTGATTCGGCTACCAGTTCTGATTCGAATTCGGAATAACACCGTCCGGCCCCGTTCTATCCCCACTCACTACACACGCTCCGTTCTATCCTCAGTCGCTACACACGCTCGTTCTATCCTCGCTCCGCTCTATCTTCTCACTCGCCGTCTCCTTCTGTCGGGACGATCACGAGGTCGTCGGGTTGGCTGTCGAGGTATATCGAATAGTTGTCCGTGCCCGTATCTTGTGCCATGGTAAACCAGAACAGTGCTGTCGCATATAACCCTACCTGTCAATGTTTTTCATTTATTCGACTCACAACTGTATGAACATCCGATTTATTATCAGATACAATCCGTTTAAGGTTGTAATGTGGGCGGAAAACCGCTCTTCAGTGACTCATCTCTGGACGAACGTTTCGTGACGCCTCGGCGTCCGCGACGTTCCCTGCTGATTCGGCGCGCGTGAGAACGGCACGAGTTCGTCGATAGAGCCTTTCTTTTGCCGTCTCACGAATTTCTATCTCACGAAGTCGTCGGTTTACGCGAGGTCCTCGGCGATGTCTTCAGCGAAGTAGGTCAAGATCAGGTCCGCACCCGCCCGCTTGATGGACAGCAGGGATTCGAGCGCCGTCTCCCGCAGGTCGAGCCATCCCTTTTCGCTCGCGGCGTGCAACATCGCGTATTCGCCGGAGACGTTGTAGGCGGCAATCGGGTGGTCGTACTCCTCCCGGATGTCCCGCACGATGTCGAGGTACGGCAGTGCCGGTTTGACCATCAGTATGTCTGCACCCTGCTCAACGTCCAGTTCGACTTCGTGCATCGCTTCGCGCGCGTTGGCCGGGTCCATCTGGTAGTGTCGTCGGTCGCCGAAGGCGGGTGCGCCGTCCGCCGCGTCCCGGAACGGGCCGTAGAACGCCGATTCGTACTTCGCGGCGTAGCTCATGATGGGCACGTCGGAATAGCCCGCTTCGTCCAGTCCGGTGCGAATCGCTTCTACCATGCCGTCCGTCATGCTGCTCGGCGCGACCATCTCCGCACCTGCCTCGGCGTGGGAGACGGCGATTTTCTGCAGCAGGTCGAGCGTTTCGTCGTTTTTCACCGTGAGTCGCGGGTCGTCCGCGGCCTCGTCCTCGACGATTCCGCAGTGGCCGTGCTCGGTGTACTCACAGAGACAGACGTCGGTGATGACCGTGGCGTCCGTCTCGGCCGTGATTCGACGCGTCGCTTCCTGTACTACGCCGTCTTCGGCCCACGCCCGACTGCCTCGTTCGTCCTTCGATTCGGGGATGCCGAACAGCATCACGGCCCCGACGCCCGTTTCCAGCACTTCCCGCACACGTGCGACGCTCTCGTCTATCGGAACGCGCTCGTGTCCGGGCATCGATTCGATCTCGACCCGTTCGCCCGTCGTGGCATCGACGAACACGGGTGCGATGAGGTCGGTCGCATCGAGGGTCGTCTCGCTGACTAACTCTCTGATTCCGTCACGACGAAGCCGACGTGGACGCTCGGTGAAGTTCATATCACTGCTACCCGCGGAATCCCCAAAACCGCGTCGCTCCGGGGATGGGTCACAACGCATTTAGCCCGTCCCGTCAATATCCGTATCTGATGCACATCGCCTCGCTCGTTGCGGTCGAGACGACCATACCGACCCTCCTCACCTTCTCAGTTTTCGGGTTGGCGATTCTGTCGTTTGCCCCGAACTCTCGCTCGATTCGAACGTTCGTCGCGAACTACGGCGTTTTCGTGCTCGCGGGCAGCGTCGCGCTCGTGGCCGTCGCCGGTATTCTCCTCTTCCTGTTCGGCGACGAAACGCTCGCAAAACAGTGGCTCGACCAGTACGGCTTGTTCGCCCTGTTTTTCATCTTCATCCTCGAAGGCGCGATGATGCTGTACTTCGCGCCGAGCGAGACCGTCGTCCCGGTCGGCGTCACCGTCTTAGCGAAGTCGCCCAGCGATTATCGGACGATAGCAGTCATCGTCGTCGTCGCCGTCATCGCTTCGACGGCCGGACAGTACGCGCTGTTCCTGCTGGCGAAGCGCGGCGGGCGTGAGTACCTCCTCGAAAAACCGTGGTTCCGAATCGACGACTCGTCGCTGGACCGGTTCGACCACTGGCTCGAACGGTGGGGTCCGCTCGCCATTCCGCTTAGCAACACGCTCCCGTTCACTCGCGGGATGTTGACCGTCCCGGCCGGTTTCGGTGAGATGAAGGACAGAAACTTCATCATCCTCTCCGCGCTCGGTTCGCTCTCGTTCGAAACGCTCCTCGCAATTTTCGGCCCGAGAGCGTTCGCGATACTCTTGGATGCGATTTCGAAGTTCTTCTGAACGTAGGCGGGTCCCAGAATCGACCTCCGAAATTTATATTTTATTGCCACTTTCTCCCCACTGTTCGATTCTGACCACAAACCCGACAACTGTCGACCAATTTGAAACTCTCCGAGTGAGGCGGGGACCCGGTTGAAATCATCGTCATCCTACCATGGCGATAGACCTAACAGTGCTGAAAGCGTAGTTCTACTCGCGCCCGCGTACCGTTTGTCGCGTGCCATGCTACGAGCGCCACGTGGGCGCACTTTCATTCTAACACAGTGACAGGAGAGTGATGTCTCATCAGTAACTGTCGATAAATTGGTTCGATGGAATATTTCGAATCGAAAGTATATTTGGCTCGCGTTTCGAGTGAAGGGATATGGAGACGATACGTGCCAACGAGTATCACGACCTCGTTAGCGTGACCGACCCGCAAGTCTCGCCGGACGGCGAGCGAGTGGCGTTCGTCCGCTCGGTTCCGAAGGACGACGAGAAGTACGAGGCGACGGTGTACGTCGTTCCGCTGGGTGGCGACGAACCGAAGCAGTTCACCATCAGCGAGGGCGTGGACAGCAGCCCGCGGTGGAGTCCGAGCGGGGACCGACTCGCGTTCGTGAGCACTCGAGGAGCGGACGACGACCGACCGCAACTGTGGGTCATGCCCACGGCGGGCGGCGAGGCACGACAGGTGACGGACGTGGCCGGCGGCGTCTCACAGTTGGCGTGGTCTCCCGATGGGACGAAAATCGCGTTCGTCCAGTCGAGCACCGAGGACGACCGGGACGAGGAGCGGGACGTCTCCCTCGACGGCGAAGAGTACGAACCGGAAACGCCGGACCCGCGCGTTATCGACCGTAAAATCTACCGGGCGGGCACGAGCTATTTCGACGGGAAACGGAGCCACGTCTACCTCGCCGATTTGGACGACGATTCCGTCGAACGACTGACGGACGGCGATTTCGACTTCGCGGCACCCGACTGGGGTGATGAGACGACGCTCTACTTCGGTGCCGAACGCGAAGATGACCCGGACGACAACATCATCGTCGATGTCGTCGCCTACGACATCGACGCGGACGAGGAGGAAACGCTCTTCCAGACGAGTGCGTGGGGCGCGTCGTTAGCGGCGACGGAGGACGGCCGAATCGCCTACATCTACTCACCCGAGGAGAACGCCACGCTCCGACAGGCCGACCTCAAGGTCTTCGACCGGGGCACGGGCGAGACGGTGACGCTCACCGAAACGCTCGACAGAACGGTTGCAATCGCTCCGGAGTGGGACCCCGAGGAGGAGCGGGTGTACTTCGGCACACCCGACGAAGGCGACCAAGTGATTTGGCGCGCTCGGGGCGACGGGAGCGAGGAGCTACAGCGGGTCGTCGGCGACGGGCACATCACCGATTTCTCGGTCGGTGCCGATGCCGTCGCCTACGTGAAATCCGAGTGGGACCATCCGGGCGATCTGTTCGTTTCGACGCCCGGGGGGGCCGAAACGCATCGACTCACCCGCGCTAACGCGGAGTACCTGAACGACCGCGCGGTGGGACAACCGGAAGAACTCCGGTTCGAATCCGACGAGGGAGTCGAAATTCAGGGGTGGCTCCTCACGCCGCCGGACTTCGATGCGGACGAGCAGTATCCGCTCGTCGTCGAAATCCACGGCGGACCGCACGCGATGTGGTCCACGAGCGGCACGATGTGGCACGAGTTCCAGACGCTCGCCGCGGAAGGCTACGTCGTCTTCTGGTCCAACCCGCGCGGTTCGACCGGCTACGGCGAGGAACACATGGCCGCCATCGGACGCGATTGGGGCGATACGACCATGACCGACGTGATGGCGGGTGTGGACCTCGTTGCGGAGCGCGATTACATCGACGAAGACGACATGTTCGTCACCGGTGGGAGCTTCGGCGGCTACATGACCGCGTGGATCGTCGGCCACACAGATCGGTTCAAGGGCGCGGTGAGCCAGCGCGGCGTGTACGAACTCAGCAGCTTTTACGGTTCGACGGACGCCTTCAAACTCATCGAGTGGGACTTCGATACGACGCCGTGGGAGGAACCGGAGTTCCTCTGGGAGCGCTCGCCGACCGCGTACGTCGAGGACGTGACGACGCCGACGCTGCTCATCCACAGCGACAACGACTTCCGCGTCCCGGTGAACAACGCCGAGATGTTGTACCTCCTCCTCAAGAAAAACGACGTGGAGACGCGCCTCGTGCGCTATCCCCGCGAAGGCCACGAACTTTCCCGGAGCGGCGAACCGGGACACGTCGTGGACCGACTGGAGCGTATCGTCCGCTGGTTCGACGGCTACTCCGACCACCGCGACGTGCCGAAGGCACTGGACCGCGGCGACGACGGATTGTCCGCGAACGAGGACGACGAGGACGACGAAACCGAGGAGTAGGACGCGAGAGATCGTCGCGGACCACGAACGACGCGGTGGACCAGAATGCCACGGCCGGACAACGACAACTATTGTCGTGGGGAGGTACGTTTCGTCCGGGGTCGGTTCGTCCGAAATTCCGCCGCCTGTGGCCGATTTTTCACTGGAAACGAAGGGGTTGGTGAGCGGTTTCGTATCCGAACTATGTCACCTTGGGCCATCGAACGCGACCGAGTTTTGTCTGCCGTCTCGGTTCGGCTACTGACGGCTCCATACCGTTTCAGGGGACGGTTTCGGTAGCGGGTCGAGCGGCGGGTCTTCCGCTTCCGTGTCCCGTTTTCTACTCGAAAGAAGGGGGTTCAATCGACGATGATTTCGGAACTCGTGCTCTCGGCGTCGGCGGTCGGTTTCATCTCGCTGTCGTATCGGTCTATCCAATCGGCGAAACACTCCGGGCAGAGTCGCTGGCTGTCTATCTGTGAGCGGTCCACGGTCAATCGAATCGTCCGGGCCAGCGCGTTCTGTACCGGTTCCTGACAGTCATCACAAGGGTCGGGGTCGCTCTCGTCACTCATGAAGGCTCAATGTGACGCAAAATACATAAAACGACGCGGAAATCAGACGGTGGCCGCGGATCGGGACGTGTCCGCTGTCGGGTGTGTCTGTTGTACCGGCGGGACGGCCGAATAGCTGGTTCCGTCCTGTTGCGTGACGGTCGGACCGATGACGGCCGCCTTGGAGAAGAACAGGCGGACGTGGCCAAGCCACGGTATCTTCAACTCGGCGGTGCCGCGAATCCACTCCGGTTTCACGGGGTCGCTGATACGGACCACTTGGTCGTACTCGCCGTTGTTGTCGCCCTTGGTGATGAATCCGGCGTGCGGTGCGGGGCAGTTGGGTAGCTCCTGGCAGTTTTCCGCACCGAGGATGTAATCCTTGTTCGCTTTGTCGTACCAGTTCTCTCCCTCGTCTACCCAGAAGCGAGCACGGTGGATGACGGGCGTTTCGTCGCTCCTCCCGTAGCGCAGGTAGATTACCACGTCACCGTAATCGTTGAACTTCTTGTAGCCGGTGTCCTTTCCCTCCTGATAGGTGACGACGCCGGTGTCGCCGTGGGCGGCGTCCGGCGGGAAGCGGTGCTGGTCCATGATGAAGATGAGGTCGCCTCGATACATCTGGGGTTGCATGCTCCCGCTCTCGACGGCCACCATCGGTGGCCACACGCCGCTGACGGCGAAGAGGATGAGACCGATTGCGACGACGACGGCGGCGCTCTCCAGCATCTCACGGACGAACACGACTGTCCCGTTGTCGGTGTGTCGGAACCAACGAATCCACGCGACCGGACCGGAGCCATCGGGTCCGGTGTCCCGTATACCGTCCGACGACGACTCGTCTGGGGGACTCATTACGGTTACGTAATCTTCCCCGCGTTGTCAACCTTCTGGGTTGGTTCGCTAGCCTTTTTGCCTATCCGCGTCTCTGAAGAGATGTGCCACTCGAAACCCCGGCTCGAATCGTCAGAGAACTCACGAGTCGCGGGTACAACGCCGACCGCGAGGCCGTGACGCTCCTCGCGTCCGCCCCTGACCCCGGAACGGCGCTCGAACGTGCAGTCGAATCCGCCCCCGAGGACGCCCTGAAACTCTCCGTCGAACACGTGCGAACGGTTCTCAATGATTCCTCGGACGGGGCGCGTGACCCCTCCGCTTCAGGTGGAGTTTCTGCCGCGAAATCGACAGCAGACGCGACTTCATCTCCAGTTGAAACGAAGGGGTCTGTGTCACGAAGTCCCACCGAACAATCGGTGGACATCCTCAACGACATGACCGGCGCGAGCACTGGGACCGGCGAATACGACGATTTCGTCACGGTGTTCCGCGATCGGTTCCAGCGCCTTTCGGGCAAACTTCGTGGCCGGGTGAACACCCGTCCGACGAACGCCGTCGCCAGCATGCCCGGCGGAAGCGACGCCGCCATCGTCGGCATGATAAGCGACATTCGCTCCACGGCGAGCGGGCACTGGCTCGTCGAACTCGAAGACACGAACGGGACCTTCCCGTGTCTCATTATGAAGGACCGAGAGTTCGCCAGCGTCGTTGACGAGCTCCTGTTGGACGAAACCATCGCCGTCGAGGGAACGCTCTCCGACGACGCAGGCATCCTGTTCGTGGACTCGCTTCACTTCCCCGACGTGCCACGGACCTACCGACCGTCGACCGCCGACCGCCACGTGCAGGCCGCGCTCATCAGCGACGTGCACGTCGGCAGTCAGGAGTTCATGGCCGACGCGTGGCATCGGTTCGCCAACTGGCTTCACACGGAGGAGGCCGAACACGTCGAATACCTCCTCATCTGCGGCGATATGGTCGAGGGCGTCGGTATCTACCCGAATCAGGACGAGGAACTCGACATCATCGACATCTTCGAGCAGTACGAGGAGTTCTCGGAGTACCTGAAGGAGGTGCCGGGCGACTTGGAGATCGTCATGATTCCCGGCAACCACGACGCGGTTCGACTCGCCGAACCGCAACCGGGATTCGACGACGAACTCCGCTCCATCATGGACGTCCACGACGCGAAGATCACGAGCAACCCCTCCACGGTGACGATTGAGGGGGTCTCGGTGCTGATGTACCACGGCGTTTCGCTGGACGAAGTTATCGCCGAACTGCCCGCGGAGAAGGCGAGTTACGAGGAACCGCACAAGGCGATGTATCAACTCCTCAAAAAACGCCACGTCGCGCCGCAGTACGGGGGCCACACCCGCGTCGCGCCGGAGGAGAAAGACTACCTCGTCATCGACGAGGTGCCCGACATCTTCCACACCGGCCACGTTCACAAACTCGGTTTCGGCAAGTACCACAACGTCCTCGCCATGAACTCCGGCTGTTGGCAGGCCCAGACGGATTTCCAGAAGAGCGTGAACATCGACCCCGACTCCGGATTCGCCCCCATCGTCGATTTGGACACGCTCGACGTGACCGTTCGAAAGTTCGTCTGAGTTGAAGTCGGCTCCTGCTATCCGTTTTCCAGTCGAAATGGTGGGGTTGATTTCCAGAGTACCTCGCCAAAAACTTCGAACCGAACGTGGCTCGTCGGTTGAAATTGCCGTGCCTCGAATTTCAAACACCGAAATCCGATTCCGCACTTACAGATGCGTTCTCAAACTGCCATCGGTGGATTGGTAGAATATAGATGAATTTGGGTGAGATTTGCGAAAATGTACTTCCGTTCACATTCGGAAATAGCTATCGTCGGTTATCATGACTGTACCAGACCTCTCGGACGATACGACCCAACCGGGCGATTCGAACTCGACTTCCCGTCGGCGGTTTCTCGCGGGTGCCGCTGTAACGGGATCGGCCCTCGCGCTCAGTAGCACCGCGATTGCGATGCAGTCGTCGGCGTCGGTCACGTTCGACGACCAGACCACGGGCGGCACGTCGGTCAGCGTCGCGTCGGCGACGCTCCCGAAAGGCGGTTTTATCGCCATCCACGACGACCGCCTCCTCGACGGGAAGGCGCTGGAGAGCGTCATCGGCGTCTCCGACGCGCTCGATGCGGGCACACACGAAACCGTCGATGTCGAACTGTTCGACGTGAAGGGAACGGAGTTCGACTCGAAGATGCTCGAGGAGGATGCCACGCTCATCGCCATGCCTCACGTGGACTCGAACGGCAACGAGGAGTACGAATTCGTCTCTTCCGACGGACAAACGGACGGCCCGTACACGGCGGACGGGGAAGCCGTCGTGGACGACGCGATGGTCTCCATCGGGATGGACTCGAAACCGACCGCGGACGTCTGCTTCCGCGACCAGAAGTCCGACGGCGAGAGCGTCTGGGTCAACAGGGCGACCCTCTCGGACGGCGGCTTCGTCACCATCCACGACGCGAGCCTCCTCGACGGCAAAGTGTTCGACAGCGTTATCGGCGTCTCCGGCGCGCTCGACGCGGGAACCCACGAGGACATCGAGATTTCGCTGTACGAGGGCGTCTCCGGCGGCGACTACGAGATGTCGATGCTGGAGGGAGACGCCACGCTCATCGCCATGCCGCACTTCGACAGCGACGACAACGGGTCCTACGACTTCCTCACGTCCGAGGGGGAGACGGACGGCCCGTACACGATGGACGGAAAGGCCGTCGTGGACGACGCGGAAATCACGCTTTCGGACGGCTGCTAACGTCGGCTCACGAATTCCTCATCGCAACCTTCCCCCGGAACCTATCCTCGTTTCCGAGCGCTTACGTGCCGATATCGACGAAAAAGTAGGACCTCGCTTACGTTACCGGTTCAGCGTGTGAATCGCGTGGCCGAGCGCGTTTTCAGCACACTCCATCACGGCCTCCGAGAGCGTCGGATGGGTGTGAACCGTGGCGGCCACGTCTTCCAGCGTCGCGCCCATCTCGATGGCCAGACCGAGTTCGGCGACGAGTTCCGAGGCCTCGGGGCCGACGATCTGTGCGCCGAGGACGAACCCGCTCGGTTCGTCGGCGACGATGCGGACGAAGCCCTCGGCGTGGCCCGTCGTGAGTGCACGGCCGCTCGCTTGGAACGGGAATCGACCCACGACGGGTTCGAAGCCCTGTTCTTCAGCTTCGTCCTCGGTCAGACCCACGGTGCCGATTTCGGGGTCGGTGAAGACCGCGGCGGGCATGGCCTGATAGTCGAGCGCCGAGGGTTCCCCGGCGATGACCTCCGCGGCGACCTGTCCTTCCTTGCTCGCCTTGTGGGCCAGCATCGGTTCGCCCGCGACGTCACCGATGGCGTAGATGTGGTCCTTCTCGGTCCGCGCACGGTCGTCCGTCTCGATGAAGCCCATCTCGTCGGTTTCGATGCCTGCGTCTTCGAGGTTGAGCGTGTCCGTGACGGGTTGGCGACCGACCGCCACGAGGACTTTCTCGGCACCGAACTCCGAGACCTCGCCGTCCTCGTCCTCGGTCATGACGGTGATGCCGTCGCCGGACTCCTCCCACTCCTTCGCGGCCTGTCCGAAGTGGAAGTCGATGCCGAGTTCGTCGGCCTTCTTCTTGACCGGTCGCGCGAGGTCGTCCTCGTAGGCCGGGAGCACCGAATCGAGCATCTCGACGACGGTCACGTCGGAGCCGAGTTTGGCGAAGACGCCCGCCAACTCCATGCCGATGTAGCCCGCACCGACGATGACGATGCTCTCCGGGACGTCCTCCATGGCGAGTGCCTGCCGCGAGTCGAGGACGTGTTCGCCGTCGAACTCGAAGCCGGGAATTTCGATGGGTCGGCTTCCGGTCGAGATGATGGCCTGTTCGAATTCGACCGTCTCCGAACCCTGTCCCTCGCCCTCGTGGACGACGCGAACCGAGTTCTCGTCCGCGAACTCCGCGCGGCCTTCCATCAGCGTGACGCCGTTGGCCTTACAGAGCTTTTCGACGCCGCCGGTCAGTTGCGACACCACGCCGTCCTTCCACTCGACCATCTCGCCGTAGTTCACGTCGAGTTTCGTGTAGATGCCCATGTCCTCGGCGTGACTGGCGTCGTAGGCCAAATCCGACGCCGTAATCATCGCCTTCGACGGGATGCAGCCGTAGTTCAGGCAGGTGCCGCCGTAGGCGTCCTTTTCCACGAGCGTTACGTCGAGTCCAAGTTGCCCCGCGCGGATGGCGGCGACGTAACCGCCCGGTCCCGCGCCGATAACCAGCACCTCAGTTCCAGTCGAGATATCTCCGACGACCATTGGGCGACTAGAGTAGCTACCGGGTAAAAAATCAGGTGGATTACGCCCTGACAAGTAGACGATTGTCAACAACTGCCACGATTTCAAACTCAGTCTGACAGTGCGTGGAAACCATTATCCTTCGACCACATCTGTTAGAACCATGAACCGTCTTTCGCGGTACGCCACCGGCCTCCTCGTCGCGAGCGTCGTCACTGCTGGCATCGCGTTCTTCGAATCCCCGACCGGCGAATCCCTTCAGCTCCTTCTCGGAATCGCACTCGTGTACGGCGTCGGGACGGCGGTCGCACTTCGATATTGGCCGATTCTCCGGAGCAAAGACGGTCCGAAATGGGTCACCGGCGCGTTCGCCGGGGTTATGACGTTCGGGTGTCTGAGTCTGTTGAACGGCGTCGCTCCGTCGCCGAACTTCGGCGTGGCGGTGCTCGGGTACGGACTAGCAGGGTTCGGCTTCGTCTCCGGAATCGCGTTCGAACACGGCAGGGACCCCTCGTTGTAGCCCGTCTCCGATGTGAACATCATCGGGTTCATCCGGTTTCTACTAGCCCTCATCGGTGCCGCGACGTGGCTTACCGACTGGTTGTGGGGAGAGACTCCTGTTCGAATTCGATAGTTTCGACGCGAAAAAAGTCACCCTGCGACGCGTCGGACTACTCCAGCAGGAGCAGTCGCGGGTTGTGCAGGTATTCGAGCAGTTGGTTGGCGAACGACGCCACGACCGCACCGTCGATGATGCGGTGGTCGATGGACATCGAAATCGGGAGCGTGTAGCGCGCTTCCACTTCGTCGTCCACGACGACCGGCCGCTTCTTCAGCTCGCCCAGACCGAGGATACCGACCTCGGGGTGGTTGATGATGGGCGTCGCGTACTCGCCGCCGATGGCACCGAAGTTCGTGATGGTGAACGTGCCGCCCTGCATCTCCTCGCGCGAGATGGTGCGGTCGCGGGCCTTCTCGACCAGTTCGTTCATCTCCGAGGATATCTGGAGCATGTCCTTCTTGTCCACGTCCTTCAGGACGGGAACCATCAGGCCGTCGTCGGTCGCCACCGCGATGCCGATGTTGTAGTAGTTCTTGACGACGATTTCGTCGTTCTCCTCGTCCAGCGCGCTGTTGAGGTACGGGTAGTCCTTCAGCGCGGCCACGATGGCCTTCAGCACGAACGGCATGTAGGTCAGCTTGATGCCGCGCTCCTCGGCGATTTCCTTGAGTTCGGCGCGCGTCTCGACCAGTTCCGTCACGTCGATGGAATCGTGGTGGGTGACGTGGGGCGCGGTGAACTTCGACTTCTGCATCTGCTTGCCGATGGTGCGTCGAATGCCGCGATACGGAATGCGCTCCTCGCGCGGGCCGGTTTCGCCGGTCGCAACCGCGGCGGCGTCGGCGGCCTGCGCCTGCTGCTGTGCCTCGGCGTACTCACGAACCGCTTCGGGCGTGACGAACGCCTGTCCGTCGCGCTCTTCGGTGGACGGCACGGCGTTGATGTCGATGCCCTGCTCGTCGGCGAGACGGCGCGTCGCGGGTGCGGCCAGCGTCCGCTCGCGGTCGGCCGATTCGACCTGTGCCGGGGCGGCCGCGGTGGTTGCGCCAGTCCCGCCCGCCGTTCCGGTTTCGGTCGCCGGTCCGGAGTCCGCGGGTTCGCTTTCGACGGCTTCGGATTCCTCCTCGGCTTCCGATTCCGTCGCGCTCTCGGCCGCCGCGCGAACGTCGTGTTCGCTCACGCGACCGCTCGGGCCGGTGCCCTCGACGGACGCGATGTCCACGCCGAGTTCGCGCGCGAGTCGGCGAGCGCTCGGTGCCGCGAAGACGCGACCCTCGGGCGTCTCGGTTTCCTCCGCGTCCGCGGACGTGCTCGATTCCTCGGCGGCCGCTTCTTGCGAATCCGTCGAGGCTTCGGCGCTCTCGGTCGCCTCCTCCTCGGGTTCCGCTTCCTCACCTTCCACGTTGAACGTGAGGAGCACGTTGCCGACCGGGACGACTTCGCCCTCCTCGGCGAGTAGTTCGCGGACGGTTCCGTTGACCGGCGAGGGAATCTCGACGATTGCCTTGTCCGTCTCGACCTCCGCGACCGCCTGGTCTTCGGTGACGGTGTCGCCTTCCTCGACCTGCCAGCTGACGAGTTCACCCTCGGCGACGCCTTCGCCGACGTCGGGTAGCTTGAATTCGCGTACCATGTTAGAAGTTCACCGCGTCGCGGATGCCCTCTTTGATGCGGGTCGGCTCGGGCAGGTAGTAGTCTTCGAGGCTGTACAGCGGGAACGGCGTGTCGAATCCGGTGATTCGCTCGACGGGTGCCTCCTGGTAGAGGAGCGCCTCCTCCTGAATCGTCGCCGCGATTTCTCCGGCGAGGCCGCCCGTCTTGGGCGCCTCGTGGACGACCGCCGCGCGGCCGGTCTTCTTGAACGACTCGATGATGGTGTCCGTGTCGAGCGGCGAGACGGTGCGGAGGTCCACGACTTCCACGTCGATTTCGTCCGCCAGTTCCTCGGCGGCTTCCATCGTCGGTCGCGTCATCGCACCCCACGTGAACACGGAGATGTCCGTCCCCTCGCGGCGCACCGCGGCCTCGCCCAACGGAACCTCGTAGGATTCCGTCGGAACTTCGTCACGGAACGCGCGGTAGATGAGTTTCGGTTCGAGGAAGATGACCGGGTCCGGGTCGCGGATGGCCGAGGTGAGCAGGCCCTTCGTGTCGTAGGGCGTGCTCGGCATGACGACCTTCAGACCGGGCTGGTGGGAGTAGAACGCCTCCATCGACTCGGAGTGGTGTTCCGGTGCTCGGATGCCGCCGCCGTACGGCGCACGGACGACCATCGGGCAGGTGAAACGGCCGCGCGAGCGGGTTCGGAGACGCGCGGCGTGCGAGACGATTTGGTCGAACGCCGGGTACATGAACCCGGAGAACTGCATCTCGGGGACCGGCTTCAGTCCGTAGGCGGCCATCCCGATGGCAGTTCCGATGATGCCCGACTCCGCGAGTGGCGTGTCGATGACGCGGTCGTCGCCGAACTCCTCGTAGAGTCCTTCCGTGGCGCGGAACACGCCACCGTTCTTGCCGACGTCCTCGCCCATCACGACGACGTCCTCGTCCTGTTTCATTTCAGTGTACAGTCCGTCACGGACTGCCTGCACGAGCGTGAGATTTTCCGATTCGGTAGTTGCCTGACTCATAGTTACTCCTCTAGAAGCGTTTCGTCACCGTACTGCTCGCGGAGGTGCTCGAACGATTCCATCTGTTCGCGGAGCCGTGACGGCATTTCCGCGTACACATTGTTGAATATTTCCTTGGCGTCTGGTCGTTCGACGGCCTCGGCGGCATCGATCGCGTCGGCGACGGCCTCTTTGACCTCTTCGCCGATTTCCTCCACGTCCTCTTCGTCCAGTCGGCCCGTATTCAGGAGGAACTTCTCCATCCGCGGGATGGGGTCCTTCTGTTTCCACTCTGCGACCTTGTCGTCGTCGCGGTAGACGGTCGGGTCGTCGGCGGTGGTGTGTGCACCGAAGCGGTACTGGACCGCCTCGATGAGCGTCGGACGCTGCTCGTCCTCCGCGGGGTCTTTCGCCTTCTCGACGGCTTCCTTCGTCACCTGATACACGGCGAGGGGGTCCATCCCATCGACCTGCACGCCTTCGAAGCCGTAGGCCTGTGCCTTCTGGGCGATGGTGGCGCTGGCCGTCTGGCGCTCGCGCGGCACCGAAATAGCCCACTGGTTGTTGTTACAGAAGAAGACGGACGGCGTGTCGAAGACGCCCGCGAAGTTCAGCCCTTCGTGGAAGTCGCCCTCGCTCGTCGCACCGTCGCCGAAGTAGCAGAGGAACGCCTTGTCCTCGCCCTTGAGCTTCGACGCCCACGCCGCGCCGGTCGCGTGCGGAATCTGGGTCGCGATGGGGACCGCGACGGTGAAGATGTTCGAGTCGTCCGGGATGTCGTTCCCTGCCTCGTGGCCCATCCAGTAGAGCATGGTCCGTTTGAGCGAGAGACCGCGGACGAGTGCCGCACCGTGTTCGCGGTAGCTCGGGAACATCCAATCGTCGTCGGAGAGCGCGTAGACGCTTCCGATTTGTGCGCCTTCCTGCCCGGAGAGCGGCGGGTAGGTCCCCATCCGTCCCTGCCGGTTGAGGCTCACCGCTCGCTCGTCGAAGTGGCGGGCGAGACGCATCTGGCGGTACATGTCCACCAGTTCCTCGTCGGAGAGGTCCGGCACTTCCATTCCGTCCAGCACCGTCCCGTCTTCATCCAGTATCTGTACTCGGTCCTGGGGGTCTTGGTGTACGATGCTCACGATCGAACCCATCCTGACATACACGAAAAAACTCTCGCGCGCATTATAGGGTTTTCGTAATTAACTTCCCATAGGAATTGTCTCTCACACGATTTTCACAGAATCGTCATCCAAAACCGAATATAACTTTCCAATGTAAAGTTATTCGCCGAATAGCAGTTGAATGATGGACGTATCGGTTACTGTCGAAATTTACCGGTAATTCTATTGTATATATGTTCGGACAGAGTTGTACATCATTCAGCTCATTTCACCGTTCGTTCAAACAGAAAATCCGCCGAATTTCCCTTCTCGCGGCTCGTACCCCCTGTTTGCTATGACGAAGCGTGTCGCGCGCGACGCCTCACGGCTCGCGGGTCGCGGCTCGCGGGTCGTCCCTCCCTGATCACTATACGGAGACCCTCCGGGCCTCGTGGCTCACGGCTTCGCCGTTCGCTCAGACCGAGGCGCGTCGCGCCTCGCGTCTCGCTTGCTCGACCGTCTTCCCATCCCGGAGGATGGCATCGACGAACAGCTCGCCCGCCTTGTACGACGACCGAACCATCGGCCCGCTCGCACAGTAGAGGAATCCCAGTTCCTCTTCGGCGACTTCCTGCCACGTTCGGTATTTCGCCGGGTGGACGTACTCCTCGACGTCGAGGTGCATCCGCGACGGCTGGAGATACTGGCCGAGCGTCACGATGTCCACGTCCGTCTCCCGGAGGTCCGAAAGCGCCTGATACACCTCGTGGTCGTACTCGCCGAGGCCCAACATCAGGCTCGTCTTCGTGTAGATGTCCGATTCGCGCGTGACCTGCTCGAGAACGCCGAGGCTCTGTTCGTAGCCCGCTCGCGGGTCGCGGACGTGCCCTTGGAGGCGTTCGACCGTCTCGACGTTGTGCGCGATGACGTCCGGGTCCGCGTCGATTATCTTCCGAACGAGCGTTTCGTCGCCTTGGAAGTCGGGAATCAATACTTCCACGAGAATTCCGGGGTGGCGCTTCTTTATCTCCCGAATCGTCTGCGCGAAGTGTTCGGCACCCTGTCCTTCGAGGTCGTCGCGGTCAACCGACGTGAGCACCACGTAGTCGAGGCCGATTTCGGCGATGGCGCTGGCCACGTTCACCGGTTCGTCGGGGTCGAGCGGTTCGCCGCCGCCGGTATCGACGTCGCAAAAGCCACAGCTTCGCGTACACTTGTGTCCCATCAGCATGAAGGTGGCCGTCCCGCCGCCGTCGTCACCTCTCCCGCTCCAGCACTCTCCGAGGTTCGGACAGTTGGCCTCCTCACAAACCGTATTGAGGTCGTGCTCTCGGAGCGTCTGCTTGATACCCGTAAACTCCTGTCCCGACGGGGGTCGCATCTTCAACCAGTCGGGTTTGCGCCGCCCACTCATTACCGACGCTTTCGGCCCGCCACGACAAAAGGATAGGGTATTGTCCGAAGTGCTCCGTCCGGTTCCGCTCCACGTTCGTCCATAATTTCCGTTTCGGGATGGAAACGGTCGAATACTCGCGCCGGTCCGTGTACAACTGGCAAATAACAATACGGGTGGTTTCCCTAGTTCCGTCCCATGGCTACGAATCGTAACACGGAGTCGTCCGACGGCATTCGGACGAACGGACTGGACTGGTTCAGCATGCTTCTCATCATCATCGGTGCGCTCAACTGGGGGATTCTCGGCATCACCGACCTGACCGGCGGGCGAGTCAACGTCGTCCGGCAGGTGGCGGGACTCCTGTTCCTCCCCAACGTCGCACAAGTAGTCACGGACCTCATCTACGTTCTCGTCGGTCTGGCGGGACTGTACTTCATCTACACCAGTTACAAAATCGGTCGTGCGAGCCGACAGACACGACAGCAGGCGGCACAACAGACGGAACCGCGACGGACCGAGTGATTCCTTCTCATCTCCGTGTTCTTGTTTCTCACATCTTCATTGCCATATCTATAAATACTATCACGATTTTATAACGCATGTAACGGCAAAAACCATGCTCGATGTCTCACGGGACGAAATCACTAACGGGTCGTTAGTGCGTGCTCTCGTCCTTCTCGCTGTACCGCTCGTCGCCCAAAATCTCGTACAAGTCGCCCAACAAATCGTCGATATCTTCTGGCTCGGTCGACTCGGTGAAACCGCGGTTGCCGCAGTCGGTGTCAATATCCCCCTAACGTCGCTCATCTTCTCGGTTTTCATGATTACCGTGACCGGAACACAAGTTCTCGTCTCTCAGCGCGTCGGCGCGGACGAGTTATCTCGTGCTCGACGAGCGGTGTTTCATGGGATGTCGCTCGCGTTCGCGCTCGGGATAACGATGACCGTTCTCGTCTTTGTTTTCGGGCGGGATATCATCGCGCTGTTCGGTGCCGAATCCGCCGTCGCGTCTGCCGCCGTCA
The DNA here is from genome assembly GCF_000376445.1 of Haladaptatus paucihalophilus DX253. Taxonomy (NCBI): domain Archaea; kingdom Methanobacteriati; phylum Methanobacteriota; class Halobacteria; order Halobacteriales; family Haladaptataceae; genus Haladaptatus; species Haladaptatus paucihalophilus. The sequence goes on from NZ_AQXI01000001.1 coordinate 2,040,298, forward strand.
CCTATCTGGTTACCTACTCACTCGGCTTTCCCATCTTGGGAATGGGCGATGCAATCGAGATGGGATTCGTTGGTTGGGGTGACTCGCGTGCCGCCCTCTACATCAACGTCGTGGCGGTCGGTATCAACATCGTTCTCGACCCGATTCTCATCTTCGGACTTGGTATCCCCGGATTCGAAGGGTTCGGCATCGCGGGTGCCGCCCTCGCTACGATACTCGGGTACGGTTGTTCGTCCCTGTTCGGCCTCGGAATGATGATTCGCGGTCGGGACGGCTTTACCCTCACGCGGGAGGCGATGACGTTCCGGCTGAGCGATTTCCGTGAACTGTTCGACATCGGCTTTCCGATGTTCGGCCAGCGCGCTGCTGCACAATCCGTCCGCGTCCTCATTATCGCCGTCGTGACGGCCGCTGGCGGCCCTGCTGCCGTCTCCGCGTACACCATCGGTGCGAGCGTCGCCAGCATCGCTTTCATTCCCGCGAGCGGCCTTCAAAGCGCCGCACAGAGCGTCATCGGGCAGAACATCGGTGCCGAAAATCCGATGCGAGCGAGTAGGACGACGTGGGTCGGCGTCGCCATCGCGGCAGTCGGTCTCTCGGTCATCGGCGTCATTCAGTGGTTTATTCCCGGCATGTTGACGAACCTATTCGTTCCTAATGTTTCGCAGGCTACGTACGACCTCACGGTCGATTATCTCCGCATCCTCGCCTACGGTTACTGGGGAATCGGAGTGATGTACCTCCTCGGTGCCGGGTTCAACGGTGCAAGCCGGACCAAGACGACGATGGTCGCGGATATGGTGAAATATTGGGGAATTCGACTCCCAATCGCAGCTGTCGGTGTGTTGTGGCTCGGATACGACGTTCACGCCGTCTTCTGGGCTGTTACCCTTTCGAACTGCGTGGCTGCCGTCGGTTTCGGTATCTACTACTACTTCCAAGTGAGCGACGGAATGACCCGGCGCGCGTCGCGGAGCGCCAACAGTTCCGTTGACGACTGATCCGTTCCGGTACTCGTTTCGATACTCGTTCGACTACCCTCTATTGTTATCACTCATATTGCAAAAGGGGGAAAGAATGGGAGCGCGGAGCGTGTGACCGCGTTTTGAACCAGCGCGCCGTACTACTTAAGCGCACGGGGGGCGGAGTGAAAGTAAAATCGATAGCAAGCGGGAGGGTAGAACCGGTGTCAGACGGAAGGCAGACGTTCGAGGTCAGACGGATGTCATACATAAATTAATCGTTCGTTCTAACCCGAACCATGCCATTTTCAATATATTGGTATATTCGACTTTCGAGCGGTCCGTCTCCGGGCCACGAAATCGATTCCGTCGCGTCGAGTTTGGTCGGGTCGCCGACGTACACTGCGATTTCGTCCTCGGAGGTGCCGTCCCCGGGAATCGGGACTCTGCTGTAGAGCCCCCGTTCGACGCCTTCGTACGAGTCGAGTGCGCCCATATCGGGTGTTTCGAGCAACCTGCCTTCGGTGTGGCCGCCCGGTGCGAGCGTCGGATAGCGGCCATCGACGCGATGCAATCCGACGAGCGTCGCGTCGCCGACGAATTCGAACGTCTCGACGACGGACGCGACGCGCTCAGGGTCGGTCAGGGTACCGTAGACGAACACCAGCATGTGACCTGCCACACGAACGACGGCCAGTTAGCCCTACCGGGTGGGGACGTCCGGCGCGTCGGTTGCCCGTTCCGATACAGCCAAACCCCGTCGGAAACGATTCCGTCGCGTGACAGGACGTTCGCGGTTCGTCGCCGTTTGGCGGCGGGTCCTCGGGCTTTCGTGGCCCGTCATGGCCGAGCAGGTGCTCCGAACGATGATGCGGACGACCGACATCATCGTCACCGGGCTGTTTTCGCCCGCCGCCGTCGCGGCGATCGGTCTCGCGGACCTCTACGCGCGGTTGCCGCTCCGAATCGGACTCGGACTCGGCGGCGGCGCGATTGCCCTCTCCAGTCAGGACACGGGCGGCGGTGCGACGGCCAACCGCGACGAGGCGGTGACGCAAGCCATCCTCGTCGGTGCGGTTTCCGGCGTTCCGTTCGTCCTCTTCGGTCTGCTGGTCGCCGAACCCGCAATCGCGCTGCTCGGCGCACCCGAAAACGTCGCGCGGATGGGCGGCTCGTATCTCACCGTCATCTTTCTCACCGCGCCCGCTCGCCACGTCTCGCTGGTGGCCGCTCGCTCCTTGCAGGGGACGGGGGACACGCGAACGCCGATGTACGTCAACGTGGTCTCCAACGTGCTCAACATCGGCGGGACGGTCGGATTGGGGCTCGGTCTCGGCCCGTTCCCGGAGTTGCGAATCGTCGGCGTCGGCGTGGCCACCGCGGTCGGAAACCTGTTCACCGCGGTCGTGCTCGTGCTGGCTATCGCGTTCGGCGTGACGCGAACGTCGTTCACGCGGCCCCGGAATCGAACCATCACGAAGCAGTTGCTCGCCGTCAGCGCCCCGCGAATCGGCGAGGGATTCGCGGCGACCGCCGCGGAGTTCCCGTTCAACGCGATTCTGCTCTCCTTCGGCACCGACGTGAACGCGGCGTTCCAGATCGGCCGACGGGTGTACCAACAGGTGACGGGTCCGCTCTCGCGGGGGTACAGCGTCGCCTCCAGCGTCGTCGTCGGGCAGGCGCTCGGTGACGGCGACCCGGACCGCGCCCGGTTCGAGGGGTGGGCAACGACTGCGCTCGGTCTCCTGACAGTCGGCGGCATCGGCGTCGTCCTCTTTCTCGCCGCCGAACCCTTGGCGCGCATCTTCACCTCGGACCCGGCGACGCTCCGTTACGCCGCAGATTTCGCCCGGGTGTACGGGCTCGCCGCGCCGTTCCTCGTCTCCTTCGTCGTTCTCGCCGGTGCGCTGCAGGGCGGAAGCGACACCAAGACGCCCTTCATCGCCCGAACGTCGGGAATGTTCGTGTTCATGGTCGGCTTTTCGTGGGTTGTCGGCGTTCACTTCCAGTACGGCATCGTCGGCGTGTACGCCGGAATCATCCTCTACTACGTGTGGGCGCTGGCCGTCGTCGGCATGGGATTCTATCGCGGCAACTGGGCGACCCGCGCCGCGGCGATGATGGAGGAGCGGGGGAGTTCGGACGGCACCTAGCTATTTCGGGATTTCCTCCCGCGCCGAAAGCCGGAGAGTTCCCCCGCGAGAGAAAGTGGTAGGCAACACGGGACCCATTCCTCGGTTATGACCGACTCGAACTTCGAGACGAGCGACATCGACGGCCCGCACGCGGGACAACCCATCGTCACGTCCGGCGCGTCGCCGGACGAGGCGTCGGCGGCCATGGTGTTGGTGCACGGCCGCGGTGCGACCGCACAGAGCATCCTCGACCTCGCCGACGAGTTTCGACGCGAGGAAGTCGCCTTCCTCGCGCCACAGGCGGCGCGAAACACGTGGTACCCGCAGTCGTTTCTCGCGCCGCTCGATGCGAACCAACCGTACCTCTCGTCCGCGCTCTCGCTCCTCGAAACGCTCGTCTCCGACCTCGAATCGGTCGGTATCCCGCCGGAACGCGTTTTCCTGCTCGGCTTCTCACAGGGTGCGTGTCTGACGACCGAATTCGTCGCGCGGAACGCCCAAAAATACGGCGGCGTCGCGGCGTTCAGCGGCGGTCTCATCGGTCCCGAGGGAACGCCGCGCGAGTACGAGGGGTCGCTCGACGGAACGCCGGTGTACCTCGGGTGTGGCAACCGCGACCCGCACATCCCCGTCGAACGCGTCCACGAGACGGAGGCGGTCCTGACGGAACTGGACGGCTCGGTCACCGAACGGATATTCGAGGGGATGGCCCACGGGGTCGTGCAGGAAGAAATCGCACACGTCGATGGAATGGTGGACGACCTCCTGTCGGAGTAATCGCTTGAAAACGAAAATCGAAGATTGGAATCGAAAATCGAACGCGAATCCTCTTATCGCTCGTCGATGGGGACGAACTCGACGTCCTCGTCGCCGATGTACTTGGCGCGCGGGCGGATGAGGCGGTTGTCGTCGTACTGTTCGAGCACGTGCGCTATCCAACCGCCGACGCGCGAGAGCGCGAAGATGGGCGTGTAGATGTCGATGGGGATTCCCATCTGGTAGTAGGTCGAGGCGGAGTAGAAGTCCACGTTGGGTGCGAGACCCTTCTCCTCTTTCATGTAGTTCTCGATGGAGACGGACATCTCGTACCACTTCGTGTCGCCCGCGGCCTCGCCGAGTTCCTCGCTCTGTTCGCTGAGGATTTTCGCCCGCGGGTCCTTCACGTTGTAGACGCGGTGGCCGAAGCCAGCGACGCGTCGCCCCTCGTCGAGCGCGTTCTGCACCCACTCCACGGGGTCCTGGTCGCTGTCGTCCACTTCTTTCAGCATCCGCATGACGTTGGCGTTCGCGCCGCCGTGCAGCGACCCGGAGAGCGTGCCGATAGCACTCGTCACTGCGCCGTGCAGGTCGGCGAGGGTGCTCGACGTGACCATCGCCGAGAACGTCGAGGCGTTCAGGCCGTGGTCCGCGTGGAGCACGAGCGCTTGGTCGAACACGTCCGCGAGCACGTCGTCCGGTTCCTCGTCGTTGAGCATGTAGAGGAAGTTGGCGGCGTGACCGAGGTCAGCTCGCGGTTCGACGGGTTCGTCGCCGTTCCGAATGCGTGTGAACGCCGCGAGGATGGTCGGAATCTTCGCGGTGATGCGGCGACCCTTTCGGAGGTTCGCCTCGCGGTCCGAGGGGTCGGTGTCGGAGTCGTCGGGGTCGTACGTCGCCAGCATGGAGACGGCGGTGCGGAGCGCCGCCATCGGTTCGGAATCGGATTCGGCGAGTTCGCGCACGGTGTCCATGACGCCATCGTCCACCTCGCGCTCCTCCGTCATGGAGTCGCTGAAGGCCTCGAGTTCGTCACGATTCGGCAGCTCACCGTGCCAGAGGAGGTACAACACTTCCTCGTAACTCGCGCCACGAGCGAGGTCTTCTATCGTGTATCCGCGATAGATGAGTTTTCCCTCGTCGCCATCGATGTGGCTCAGTGCCGACTCCGCGACTACAACGCCCTCTAAGCCTTTTTTAACCTCGTCTGCCATGTTCGGACGATTCACGGGGTAGCCGCAAAAGGATTATCTTTCGTGGTCGTTCCCCAACGACCCGCGAACGTTTTTACGCGAGAGTGACCAACGTCGGCGTATGGAACCCGCGAGCGGCGACGTCGAGTACGAACCTCGGAGCGTGAAGGAGGTCTTGGCGGAGATGAAAGACACCGCGGAACTGCTCATCGACCTCTCGTACTCGGCCGTCCTCCACGGCAGCGACGACATCGCCGAGGAGGTAATCGCCCTCGAAGGGAAGATGGACGTGCTCCAGATGCAGGCCAGAATGAGCCTGCTCATGGCCGCCAGAAGCCCGGAGGATGCGGAAGAACTCGCGCCCGTCCTCGGCGTCGTCGGCGCGGCCGAGAAAATCGCCGACGCGGCGGGCGACATCGCCAAGGTCGTCTTGGAGGACATCGGCCTTCCGCAGGCGATGCGCGCGACGCTTCCCGAGGCGATAGAGACGCTCGTCCACGCCACGATAGCGGAGTCGTCGCCGCTCGCCGGGGGGACGCTCGGCGCGTTGAATCTCGAAACCGAGACCGGAGTTCGCGTCATCGCCATCCATCGCGGCGGCGACTGGATTCTGAACCCCCACCGCGACACCGACCTCCGGGTGGACGACCGACTCCTGTTGCGCGGGCCGGAGGAGGGCATCGCCGACGTGTACGAGGAGGCGACCGGTCGGGAGTACCGACCACCCGAACCCCCGGAGGCGGACGACACCGACCTCGAACGCGCGGTCGATTCCATCGTTCTGATGAAGAACATGAGCGAACTCGCGGTCGATTTGGCCTACGGGAGCGTCCTGTTCGACAGCACGGACGTGGCCGAAGAGGTGGTGGAACTCGAAGCCGAAGTGGACGCGCTTCAGTCGCGCTTCGAGGCGTGGACGTTGCAGGCGGCGGCGCACGCGGACGACCCCGTTTCCTTGCGCGGACTCGTCCACCTCGCCAACAGCACGGAGGTCATCAGCGACGCCGCCGTCGAAATCAGTGAGGGCGTTCTCCGCGGACTCGGAACCCATCCGGTGGTCGAACACGCGGTACAGGAGAGCGACGAGGTCATCGTTCGCGTCACCGTCGCGCACGGGAGCGCGTTCGACGACACGACGCTCGGCGAGGAACAGGTCGAAACCGAGACGGGAATGCGCGTCATCGCGGTTCGGCGGCCGCCGGACGACTGGGTGATTTCGCCCGGCCCGGAAACCGAGGTTCACGCGGGCGACGTGCTGTTGGCGAAGGGAACGCGATTGGGTGCAGAACGGCTCACCGAACTGTCCGGTGGGGAACGGATAGAGTGAGGCGCGCGGCGTGGTGCGGATGGCGCGGCGCGGATAGCGTGACGTGGGTGGTGTGGCGCGCGGCGTGTGAGGTGGGTCAGCGGGCCGAAGTCGGTCAGTCGAGGTCGCGCGCGAGCCGCCGCGCCGAAACGAGCGTCAACGCCGCCGTCAACAGCGCGCCGAGCGTGAACGCCAGCACGAATCCGAGCGCGAGATACGCGGTCGGCGTTCCCGCCTGTCCCCTGACGTGCCCGACGAGGACGACTCGATAGACGTAGACGAGCGCGGTGAACACGATGCTCATCGTGAAGCCGAACGCGGCGTTTCGGCGGACGTTCAGCGCCTCGATGAGGTTCGATGTCGGCGGGCGTTCGGGAATCTCTTCTTGCACGCTCGGTGGTTGGAACGGCCGAATAAAAGGTGCGTCGGTCACGCCGTGACGATGGCGTCGGCTTCGATTTCGACCAGCATCTCGGAGTCGATGAGCCTGCTGACCTCCACCATGCTGGTGGCGGGTCGCACGTCGCCGAAGAATTCGGCGTGCGCCTCGCCGACCGGTTCCCAGTTCTCGATGTCGGTGACGTACATGCGCGTTCGAACCACGTCGTCGAGGCTCGCCCCCGCTTCGTCGAGCGCGGATTCGACGTTTTCGAGCGTCCGTTTCGTCTGGCGATACGCGTCTCCCTCGCCGACGATGGTCCCATCGTCGTCGGTGGCGGTGGTCCCGGAGACCCGGACTTCGTTTCCAACGCGAACCGCACGCGAGTAGCCGACGCGTCCTTCCCACTCGGTTCCGCGCGATATCTTTTCTCGGTTCATGGAGAGGACAGCCGTCCTCCAATCAAAAATCGTCCGTTCGCATCGCCGACCGATTTTCACCCGGAAACGACGTGCTGTGCCGAACCTGGCAACAGGAATACCGAACTGCTAAGGGTTTTCGGCGACGGTGTTTCGGTAATGACAACGCTCGGAACGGCGAGCGCGGCCCCTGGGGAGATGGACACGGGCCGCCTCCCGGTCGGTGAAACTCGCGACGGGAGCCAGTTCGGCCTCCCGGTTGCCGTTATCAACGGCGCGGACGACGGAAAGACGCTCTATATCCAGGCCGTCAGCGACGGCGACGAACTCAACGGACTCGGTGTCGTCAACCGAGTCGTCCCGCAACTCGACCCCGAGGAACTCTCGGGAACGATTCTCATCACCGGTCTCGTCAACTACCACGGTTTTCAGGTGGCGGAACACAGGAATCCCATCGACGACACGAAGATGAACCGGACGTACCCCGGCAACGAGTCGGGAACGTCGAGCGAGCGAATCGCGGCGGCGACCTTCGAGGCCGCGATGCGCGCCGACCTCGTGCTCGACCTGCACCAGGGTTCGACCAGCCGGATGATAAACGAGGCTCGCGTCCGCTGTGGCCCGCGCCACCGACTGCACGACGAGTGTCTCGAACTCGCCAAGGTGTTCGACTGCGGCTACGTCCTCGACCAGAAGGGACCGGACGGACAACTCGCCCGCGCCGCGCCGGACGAGGGGGTCCCGACCATCGACCCGGAACTCGGCGGCTGTGTCGGCTGGGACGAAGAGAGCATCCAGTACGGCGTCGACGGCGTGTTCAACGTCCTGCGCTACTACGGCTTCCTCGACGAGGACGTGACGGTGAACACCCAGACGCGAGCGACCGGGTTCGACCGTTACGGTGCGCCGAGCGGCGGTCTCGTCACCTTCCAGAAGGACCTCGGCGACGACGTGTCGCCGGGCGAGACGCTGTTCACCATCACCGACGTGTTCGGCAGACTGAAAGCCGAAGTCACCGCCGACCGCAACGGCATCTTCTGGCGCTCGCGTCGCCTGCCGCAAGTCGCTACTGGCGAATACGTCTGTTCGGTGGGCATCGACGTCAGCCGCTACTGACCAACACATGGTTACTACCCTCTCCTGTTCGGCTTGCGGGAACGAATACGCCGCCGGGGCGGACGAGCCGTGGCGCTGTGAGTGCGGCCATCCGTTGGATTTCTCCGAGCAACCGCTTCCCGACGGTCCCGCGCCCGAGTTCACCGACATCGACACGCGGGACGGCCTGTGGGCCTTCGAGGAGTTTCTCCCCGTCCGGCGCGTGGCGACCCTCGGCGAGGGGTTCACGCCGCTCGTCGATGCCGACGACTGGAACGCCCAGTTCAAGCTGGATTGCGTCTTCCCATCGGGCAGTTTCAAGGACCGCGGCGCGACGACGACCCTCTCGCGCGCCGCCGAACTCGGCGTCGAGACGGTGCTCGAAGACTCCTCGGGCAACGCGGGCGCGGCCATCGCCCAGTACGCCGCTCGGGCGGGTATCGACGCCGAAATCTACGTCCCGGCGGACGCGAAGGCTTCGAAACTAAAGGCCATCGAGTGTGCCGGTGCGACCCCGGTCCGAATCGAGGGGAGCAGGCAGGACGTGACCGACGCGTGCATCGAAGCCGTCGAGAACGGCGACGGGTGGTACGCCAGCCACGCCTGGAACCCGGCCTTCTTCGCGGGGACGATGACGTTCGCGCTGGAACTCGCCGCCCAACGCGACTGGAACGTCCCGGATGCCGTCGTGACGCCGCTCGGGCACGGAACGCTCTTCCTCGGCGCGTACCGCGGCTTCCGCGCCCTGCTCGACGCGGGGTGGACCGACTCGATGCCGCGACTCCTCGGCGTGCAGGCCGCGGGCGTCTCCCCCATCGCAGACGGCATCCACGCCGACGGCCACGCCGACGCGCGCAACGACGTCGCGGACGGGATTCAGATAACGCATCCCGCCCGCCGCGACCAGATCGTGAGGGCCATCGACGCGACGGACGGCGACGCCATCGCGCTGGACGCGGGTTCCACGGAAGCGGCCCTGGAGAAACTCCATCGAACCGGCTTCTACGTCGAACCGACCAGCGCCGTCGCCGCGGCCGGTCTGACGGCGTACCGCGACCGGGGGAGTTTGGCGGACGACGCCGACGTGGTGGTCCCGCTCACGGGCAGCGGACTGAAAGCGTAACTGGCGACCGGATAGCGGTTTTCGTGATGTCGTACTGTCGATTTGGTGACGTCGAAATGTGACTTCGGTGACGTCGTAACCGCTGGCGTACTGTTTTCGAATTCTCCTGTTACGAGCGGGTTCTGGTTTTGGTGTGATTGCACTCGCTACGAGGCAGTCCCCGAAAGCCCCCGCCACGCTCGCTACGAGGTGATGCTGGTTTTGCTGTGACTGCAACACGAGTTGTTGGTTTTTCTGTGATTGCTATTACAGACGTCAATGAAACCGCACCCGCACCGTATCAGCCACACCCTCCCCAACCGATTGCGTTTCTCGGCCTTCGGCCTCCGGTACCTGCGGGCCGCGGCCGCAGGTCAGCGAGACGTGACGCGTCTCGCAAGCCTCATCCTTCGCACGTTTTTCCGAGACGACGCGGCCGAGCATGGCCGCGTCGCCTCGCCAGCGCGCGCCACGATGGAAATTCAGTAGCGTGAAGCTGAATCGACTCTCCCGGCGCGTGCACCAACAACCCCGAGGACGCCCCGTCCGAGGGGTTGATTGGTTATCACGCGAGGGATGAGTACCGCAACGAAGTGAGGAACGGAATCGGTTGGGGAGGGAGTGGTGCGGTGCTGTGCGGGTGCGGTTTCATTGACGTCTGTAGTTGTAGTCACAGAAGCACCATCAACTCGTGTAGCAGTCACAGGAGTACCACCAACTCATGTTGCAGTCACAGAAAAACCACCAACTCGTAGCGAACAGGCGGGGGCTTTTGAGGTCCACGTCGCAGCAGTTACGATTCAGTCGTTCACAACGACACCACGCCGTATCGAATCTGCTCGAAAAAATTCCCGAATCACCCTATCCAGCTAACAGATGTAGCCGGTGCGCCAGCGTTCGACCGAAACGCTGTGCATGGGAATGTTGTGGTCCTCGAACAGGTCGTGAATATCGACCAATAGCTCCTGATTCACGTCTTCGGGGGAAACCCCGCCGAGTCGGAGGAGCGTCTGTTCGGTGGCGATACGCTTTTCCGAAGAAGGTTCGTTGTTCGACATGCTTCGATATCCTCGAAGCAAGCAGGGTAGGTGGCCTATCACCTGCCTTTCGGCGAAACCCTGTTGCTTCGCTCGACATATCAAACGCTGGTGAGTTAATTCTATTGGTTTGAGAGGTTGCGGCGGTCGAACGACCCGCCAGAAAAAGTCGCGGAAATCCCCCGCCTCGAACCGGTCACTGCTCCGGATGCGTCGGGGCGTCGAAACCGCCCCGGACGAGGGGTTTTGCGATGTGGCGGCGCGCTTCCGGCGGGACTTCGTACCACCCGATTTCGAGGTTGCGGTCGAGTTCGCGCTCGACTTTGCCCGCCGCGTCGGTTCCGCACCGCCGACAGCGGTAGCCCTGTCCGGCCCCCGCGCTCTTCATCGAGCGGCCGCAGTCGGGGCAGTTCGGCGTCACGAGTTCCGTCACGTCGAGCGACCGCACCGCGAATTTCTCCAGTTTCAGGGTTCCCTTCGTCACCTCGCCGCAGACCGTGATTCGGTCGCCGGGGCGGAGGTTTCGAACGTGGTCGCGGAAGCGCTTCGTGGGTTCGAAGGCGGCACACGGGAGTTCGGTCTCGCCGTCTGTCACGGCGAAGAAGACGTGGCCGCCGCGCCGCGTCTCCGGGTCCGAGGCGACGGTCCCCGTCACCCGGTAGGCGCTGTCGTCTTCGACCTCGTGCAGGGCGGCGTCCTGCAGGTGGGCGTCGGTTCCCTGATTCGTCACGAACAGCGCGGTTCGGGCGACGGGTTCGCCGTCGATGCCCTTCGAGACGCGCCGGACGGCCTCCGGATCGTCGCCGCGAATCCCGTGGAGGATAGGGCAGGGCGTGTGGGGGACGCAGACCGCCTCGCCGGTGCCGCGGTCAACGGTGTCCCACACGTCCGGGTAGCCCGAATCGGCGGCGGCGAAGGCCGAGTCGAAGTTCACCTCGCGGGGGGTGCCCCACCGCTCGGGTTCGCGGTAGGAGATGTGTTCGTAGGTCCACTCGGAGAAGGCGGCGTGCGCGCCGACGGCCGCCACCGCGCCGATTTTCCCGCGGCCGTTCTTCCATCCCGCGTGGCGATAGCCCGCGGCCTCGATTCGCCGTTCGGCCTCCTCGCGGGAGAGCAGTTCCCGAACGGCGCGCCGCGCGAAGTCGGCGATTTCGTCGGGTGCCTCGTCGGGGACGTGGGGAGCGACGACGAGGCCGGGATTCGTCCTCGGGTCGTCGGTCTCGGCGGCGGACAACTCTTCGCGGGCGAGTTCGAACGCCCGGTCGGCGTCGAAATCGGTGTGAATCGCCAGCGCGGCGTTGCCCCGCGTCTTGTGTTTCACGGCGGGGTTGAGTCGGACGAGGAGCAGTCGCTCCACGGTCCCCCCGGCGTCTCGAATCCGTTCAGCGAGTCGCGCCGCGAGGTAGGTCGTACACATGCCCCGGTTTCGGGAGTCGGTGTCGTCGAGACCGATAACCGTCACGTCCGGTGGTTACGGCGTGGCGAACTAACCGCTTTCGAAGAAATCTAACGTATATGAATCTATCGCCGGCAATTTTGACAATCGCAAGACAGCGCCGATGTGGCGCGCCAAAACGCCTTTATACTGGAATCACTTACCTGCCACCATGTCCCGGTCTGCACTGGTCGGAAACGTGACTGCGATGTTAGAGGACGCTGGATTCGTAGTCAGCGACCGGTGTGCTATCCGACCAAAGAGTTTCGACGTGGCAGCGCGACGAGGACCAGACCTCCTGCTGTTGAAGATCCTCGGCAATATCGACGCGTTCGACGCCCAGACTGGTGTCGAGATGCGGCGTCTCGGCACGTATCTCGACGCGACGCCGTTGGTGCTCGGCCTCCGGACGCGAAATCAGGACCTCGAAACCGGCGTGGTGTACTTCCGCCACGGCGTCCCCGTGTTCAGCCCGGATACGGCGGTCGATCTGTTCGTGGAGGGCGTTCCGCCGCTCGTGTACGCCGCGCCCGGCGGCCTGTACGTCAACATCGACGGCGACATCCTCCGCGACGAGCGCCAAGACCGAGGCTGGAGTCTCGGGCAGTTGGCGTCCGAACTCGGCGTCTCCCGCCGCACCGTCTCGAAGTACGAGGGCGGCATGAACGCCAGCGTCGAGGTGGCGGTCGAACTCGAAGCGCTCTTCGACCGCGAGCTGACGAGTCCGGTCGAGGTGTTCGACGGTGCCGAGGAGTTGACGGACGCCGACGAACCGGACGAACCGGAAGCCGAACCCGACGACAAGGACATGTTCTCCGCGCTCACCCGCGTCGGGTTCACCGTCCATCCGACGAACCGCGCCCCGTTCAGGACGGTCAGCGAGGACGACCGCGAGGACCGCGTCCTGACGAGTCACTCGGCGTTCACCCGAACCGCCGAGAAGCGCGCTCGAATCATGAGTTCCATCAGCCGCGTCGCTCGCACCCGCTCCGTGTACTTCGTGGACGAAGCGCGGCGCGAAACGGTTGACGGAACCGCGCTGGTCGAACGCGAAGAAATCGAAGGAATCGACGACGCGGACGAACTGCAAAAGCTGATTCGGGAACGCGCCGAGGCCTGAAATCGTCGCCCCGGTTTTCCCGTCAGCCCGGTTTTCCGTTCATTTTCGCCACGAGGACGAAACCGAACGTCGGAATTCCGCACCGAACGCTTCGACTCGGCATCGTTACTCGCCGTACGTTGTCTCCAGATACTCGTTGATGTCGTCGCTCTCGGGCATCCCTTCGATGCCGTGTTCCGTATCGACCAGCACCGGCACGCCGGTTTGCCCGCTGATTTCTTTCACTTCGGTTCGCTGCGAGTGCCTTCGGGGAACGGAGTGCGTCTCGTAGTCCAGCCCGAGTTCGTCCAACTTGGACGTCACCTTCGAACAGAACGGGCACCCTCTGAGTTCGTACAGTTCGATGTTCGACATACGAGCGCATAGGGAAGTGAGAAATAAGAGTGTGCTGTTCGCGAGGAATTCCGCCGGATTTCGAGTGACGAAAGGAATCCGTCCGGCGATGAGAAACCCCGCTGGTTTTCGAACAGCGGAGCGGAGTGGGGTGGCGTTCAGACGTTCCCTTGCAGGACGCCGCTCGTGCGGACGAAGAAGTAGAGGACGAACGCCGCGGCGAGCGCCCAGTGACCGAGGCGGATATCATCGCGCTTTCCGGCGGCGAGTTTGACGATGGGGTAGGAGACGATGCCCGCGGCGATGCCGTAGGCGATGGAGTAGGTGAAGGGCATGACGAGGATGGTCATTCCGGCAGGGACGGTGTTGGTGATGTCGTCCCACGCGATGTCAACGACGTTGCCCAGCATGACGACGCCGATGACGACCAGCGCGATGTGCGAGGCGTACTGGGGCACCGCGGCCGCCAAGGGAACGAACACGAGCGAGAGCAGGAACAGGACGCCGATGACGAGCGCCGTCATCCCGGTTCGGCCTCCTTCCTCGACGCCCGAGGCGGATTCGATGTACGTCGTCACCGTCGAGGTGCCGAGCATACCGCCGACCGTGGTACCGATGGCGTCGGCCATCAGCGGTTTCTCGACTTCGGGGAGGTTCCCCTCGTCGTTGAGGAAGCCGCCGACCTGTCCGACGCCGACGAGCGTTCCGGCGGTGTCGAAGAAGTCCACGAAGAAGAACGTGAACACGATGAGGCCGAACGAGAACAGTCCGTCGAGCGTGGTCAGTCCGTGGGCTCCGAGGCCGCTCACGAACGCACCGGCGACGGGAGAGATGTCGTAAGTCGCACCCGTCATCGCCGGGGTGAGGGTTCCCGCGCCGACGAGACCGAAGAACTCGGCGGCGTAACCGGCGATGGTGGTCGCGGCGATGCCGATGATGATGGAACCCGGAATTCCGCGGGAGTAGAGTGCGAACGTGAGGAAGAGACCGAGAACGGAGAGGATCGCTGTGGGGTCGGAGGCGACCGGGCCGAGCGTGACGAGGGTCGCCGAGTCGGCGACGACGACGTTCATCGCTTCGAGTCCGATGATGGCGAGGAACAGTCCGATACCCGTTCCGACCGCGAACTTCACGGGTTCGGGGAACAGGCGAATGATGTATTTTCGTGCGCCGATAGCGGTCAGGAGGATGAACAGCACACCTTCCACGACGACGGCGGCGAGCGCCGTCTGCCACGAGACGCCGAGCGTTCCGACGACGGTGAACGCGAAGAAGGCGTTCAGGCCCAGACCCGGTGCCTGTGCGAACGGTCTGTTCGCGTAGAACGCCATCGTCAACGTCGCAACCGCGGCGGCGATGATGGTCACGACCGCGAGCATCGCCACCGTCTGGTTGTACGAGTAGCCCGCGAGGTTGATACCGTCCTGAATCGGTATCTGCGGGTTGTCCGCGAGGATGGACGGGTTCACGACGACGATGTAACTCATCGTCAGGAACGTTGTTATCCCTGCCATGATCTCCGTCCCGAGGGTCGTGTCGTGCTCCTCGAAACCGAAGTAGTCAGCTAGCATGCCGGATACGCCCGATTCCTGCCGATTACCGTTGATGTCTTTTAGCCCCATGATTCACGAGTGAGCATAAACGCGAATACCTACTTAACAGTTCTCATCGAATCTAGGCACCAATACGTAATTATGTATATGTCGGGGAATCCTTCGCCCACATTCGAGCAAAATTTACATGACGATGCTCATTACCGCGTGCTACCGAGACGTTATTCGAACGACGCAAGCGCGCCGACGGGGGCGTCCGTCCGTCCTTTCGCTCGTTCGATTCCCTCCGTTCCGGCCGCGATGAGGGCGAAGACGCCGCCGACGTTCGCGTCCGCGTCCTCGGCGATGTCCAAGAGGAGTTCCTGCGTCTCGCCCGAACGGATGAGGTCGTCCACGACCAGCACTGTTTCGCCGGGCGCGATGGCCGAGGCGGGCAGGTAGTAGGTGAGTTCGATACCCGAGGCGAGTCGCTGGCGGGCCTCGATAAACTCCTCGACGGCGGTTTCCTTCGACTTCTTGGCGTAGGCACAGCGCGCGCCGAAGTAACTCGCCATCGCGGCGGCGAGCGTGATGCCGTCCGTCGCGGCAGTCAGCACGACGTCGGGGAGGTCGAAGTCGAACGTCTCGACGGCGACGGGGGCAACGAGGTCGAGGAACGACTGGTCGAAGACGACCCCGGAGTTGTCCACGTACCCTTCCGGGTCGAGGCGGGTCCGGGCCTGCAGTTCTTCCGCGAGTTGCTCGCGTCCGACCCCTTCCACGACCGCTTCCGCGCGGTCGGGACTGGGGAGGACGTGTCCGTTCACGTAACGATTCAGGTCGCCCGCCGGGAGGTCGGTCACCTCGGCGAGTTCGTCGTAGGTTCGAGTCTCCTTGAGCATTCGAAGGACGGAGACGGCCTGTAGTTGGAGATTGGCCTTCTCTGCTCGGTTCATACCCCGCTACTCATCATCGTGCAACCTTGAACACTTCGATGCTGGATTCGGTTCGTCTAGTCACAACTATGTGGATTCGGTTCGTGACGCGGGTCAGTCGAGGAAGTCCGGGTGGAGGCGCTTTTCGCCGTACTCGGCCTCCAGATGGCGTCGGAAGTCGTCGCGTTCGACGCCGCCCTCCTGTCTCTCCTCACGGTCGCGCACCGAAATCGTTCCCGATTCGGCTTCGTCGCTACCGACGATTATCATGTACGGTACGCGGTCGTCGTGGCCCGCGCGGATTTTCTTCCCGAGCGTCCAGTCCCGGTCGTCCACCTCGACGCGGAACGACCCGAGTTCGTCCGCGATTTCCTCGGCGTAGCCCGATTCGTCGTCCGTGATGGGGAGGATTCGGACCTGCTCCGGTGCCAGCCAGAACGGGAACTTCCCCGCGACGTGCTCGATGAACACGCCCATGAAGCGCTCCATCGACCCGAGCAGGGCGCGGTGAATCATCACAGGCCGGTGTTCCTCGTTGTCCTCGCCGACGTAGCTGATGTCGAGGCGCTCGGGTTGCACGAAGTCCAACTGCACCGTTCCGATGGTCCACTCGCGCCCGATGGCGTCCTCGACGTTGATGGCGATTTTCGGCCCGTAAAACGCGCCTTCGCCCTCGGCCACGTCGTACTCCAACCCCTCGTCCTCCAGCGCGTTCCGGAGCGCCTCGTGTGCTCTTTCCCAGAGTTCGTCGTCGCCGATGGCGTCGTCGGGTTTCGTCTCCAGTACGAGGTGGGCGTCCAAGCCGAAGGCCTCGTACATGCCGTCGATGACCGACAGCGTGCGGGCGATTTCCTCCCGAATCCCTTCGGGACGGACGAAGGCGTGGCCGTCGTCCTGCGTGAATCCGCGCACCCGCAACATCCCCGAGAGTTCGCCGGACTGCTCGTTTCGATAGCACATGCCGAACTCCGAGAACCGAAGCGGCAGGTCACGATAGGACCGACGCTGGTCGTCGTAGATGTGAGCGTGGTTTGCACAGTTCATGGGTTTTAGGCCGTACTCGTGTCCGTTTTGCTCCCACGCGAACATCTCGCCTTCCTCCTTGAAGTGGTCGTAGTGGCCCGACTTCTTCCAGAGTTCCGTGTGGTTGAGTTCGGGCGTCTTCACCTCCTCGTAACCCAGTTCGGCGTTCTTCTCGCGGACGTACTCCTCCAGTTCGCGCCGAATCGCCATTCCGTTCGGGTGGAAGTTGACGCATCCCGGCGAGTGGTCGGGCACCGAGAACAGGTCCATCTCGCGCCCGATTTTGCGGTGGTCGCGCTTCGCGGCTTCCTCCCGCCGTTCGAGGAACGATTCCAGTTCGGATTCGCGCTCGAACGCCGTGCCGTACATCCGCGTGAGCATCGCCTCGTCCTCGTCGCCGCGCCAGTAGGCCCCCGCTATTTCGAGGAGCGAGAGAGCACCGACCTCGCCCGTCGATGCGACGTGCGGCCCGGCACAGAGGTCTTCGAACTCCCCTTGTCGGTAGAACGTGACCGGTTCGTCCGCCGCGATGTCGTCGAGCAGTTCGAGTTTGTACGGTTGGTCGGCGAGGCGCTCGCGCGCCTCCTCGGGGGATACCTCCTCGCGCACGATGTCGTAGTCCGCCGACACGATGTCCCGCATCTCTGCTTCGATGTCCGCGAGGTCGTCTTCGTCGATGTCGAGGCCGTCGAAGTCGTAGTAGAACCCCTCGTCCGTCGGCGGGCCGATGGCGAGTTTCGCGTCCGGGAACAGCCGCGAGACGGCCTGTGCGAGGACGTGCGCGGCGGAATGGCGGAGGACGCGCACGGCGTCCTCGCTGCCCGGCGTGACGATTCGGAGGTCGGAGTTCGACCCGATTCGATACTCCGGGGCGACGAGGTTGCCGTCCACGATTCCGGCGAGACAATCCTCGCCGAGTCCCGGCCCGATGTCGTAGGCGACGTCCGAGACCGAAACGGGGCCGTCGAACTCGCGTTTCGACCCGTCGGGAAGCGATACGATTACTCCGTTCTGAGATTGCTGGCTCATGGTTGTGACTGGTGATTTCTGATTTCGATGGAGCGCTCTCCCGCTTCGACCGGATGCCGTCGCGCGCGGCGCGAACGCCCGTTCGCGCCGCTGCTATCCCTTCGATACGCGTGGCTCTCCGTGTCGGAAGCGGGCGGGAAAACGACGATGGTGGTGACTAGATTAGCGGGCGAGAACCCGGCGTGTAAAGCAGTCACCTAGCATCGTGTTGCTCATCCAACCGTACTCGCGGGACGATATATATATCTTGTGCGGGTGTGGTTTGTGGACATGGTGTGCGGGTGCGGGACGTCGCTTCGACGGGTTCCCGCCGGGTACCCGTAATCCAACTCCTCTCGGAACTGTACCAATGAGCTACAGGTAAGCCGCTCCCCGTTGTCACGGTTCTCGATGAGTGACGCGACCGTCTGTTTAACCTACGACTTCGACGCGGTGTCGGTGTGGATTCACACCTTCGAGGTCGGGAACGCACCGACGCAACTGTCCCGGGGGGTGTACGGCGCGTGGGTCGGCGCACCCCGACTCCTCGACCTGCACGACAGACACGGGATTCCGGCGACGTGGTTCGTCCCCGGCCACACCATCGAGAGCTTCCCCGAGCGCGTCGGCGAGGTCCACGACCGCGGCTACGACATCCAGTGTCACGGCTGGCGGCACGTCAACCCGAGCACGTTCGACAGCAAAGAGGACGAAAAGGCCGAGTACGAACGCGCGATGACGAACATCGAGGACATCACCGGTAGTCCCCCGGTCGGCTTTCGGTCCCCCGCGTGGGAGTTCTCGACGCACACGCTCGACATCCTCGACGAACTGGGCTTCGAGTGGGATTCGAGCCAGATGGGCAACGACTTCCGGCCGTACTACCTCCGGAAGAACTGGAGCGCACCGCAGGACAAGCCCTACGAAATCGGTGAGAAGAGCGACATCGTGGAGGTGCCGATATCGTGGAAACGGGCGGACTTCCCGGCGCTGATGTTCGTCTGGGAGCAGTCGATTCTGTGGGGTTTCGCCGACGAGCGGTCGGTGTTCGACCTCTGGCGGGCGCAGTTCGATTGGATGTACGAACACGTGGAAAACGGAATTTTCACGCTGGCGATGCACCCGCAAGTCATCGGGCAACCACCGCGAACGACCCGGTTGGAGGAGTTGATAGGGCACATGCGGGCGAAACCGGGCGTCGAGTTCGCGGACGTGAGCACGGTCGCGGCGGAGGTCCGGAGCGGCGACCGTGAGCCGATGGCGATGCTCGGCGACTGACCCGTCCGCCGTCGCGGACGACTGTTTTAAGAAGGTGGCTACAACCGTTTTCCCGTTGCGTCTCGATTCGTTATTCATGGCGAAGTACGTTGCACTCGTAGACATTCGAACGAGCGTTCAGAACGCCCAAGACCTCGTTTCGACGTGGGGCGACATCCGCCTCGAATTCGAGGAGTTCGGCGTCGAACTGGATGGAAGCTTTGCCGTGCTCGGCGAGTACGATTTCCTGCTCATCTTCGAAGCGCCGGACCGCGACACCGCGTTCAAGGCCGGTATCGCGGTCGAACGCCACGGGATGGACATGCAGACGATGGAAATCATCCCGATGGCCGATTTCGCGGGACTGGTCGAGGACTGACCTCTCCTCCGAAAATGATGGATAAAAACCATTTCTTCCCCGAGCGGAAAAGCATATTCTTCACCGATTCGTTCGTTCATTCATGAACGAGTCGTCCGAAGTCGCCCTCGCGTTCGATGACACCGAATTACTCCCCGCAATCGCACAGGATACCGACACCGGCGACGTGCTGATGCTGGCGTACGTCACCCCCGAAGCAATCGAGAAGACACTCGAAACCGGGTTCGCTCACTACTACTCCCGGAGTCGGGACGAACTCTGGAAGAAGGGCGGCACAAGCGGTCACGTCCAACGCGTCGCGGACGTTCGCGTCGATTGCGACGGCGACACGTTCCTCTACCGCGTCGAGCAGGAGGGCGGTGCCTGCCACACGGGCTACGAGTCCTGTTTCTACCAAACCCTCGACTCCGTGAATCGGGACGAGAAAGAATCGACCGACCCCACCGACGCGTCCGCCGTAACCGCCGAAACGACGGTCGTCGGTGAACGGGTGTTCGACCCCGACGAGGCCTATGAGTGACCCGTTGACCCGACTCCGCGACGCGGACGAGGCGTGCCGAGAAGCCAACGCCGCCGTCGCGGAGTACGGCGAGGAGTCCATCCGCGCCGTCGCCGACGCCTACGACCGCGCCACGCACCTCCTCGACCGCTACGAGGGGAAGGCGACCGGAACCGGCGACTTCCAGGCGTTCGTCCAGTTCCAAGGGCAGTTCGCCGACTTCGTGGAGAACCTTCCCGACGACTTGCCCGCGCGCGAGGCGTTCGAACGGGCTGAAAACGCCATCGACAAACGTCGGCTGAGCGAGCGCGATTTCGAAAACGGACGGAGCGCCCTTTCGCCCGCCGAAGATATCGTCGCCCTCTCGGACGAGCGAAACGAGGCCCGCAAGCGCTACCGGGACGTCCGGCACACCGTCTCACAACGGGTAACGGAACTTGAGGAGCGAATCGCGGACCTCGAACGACTCCGAGAACTCGGCGACGCCGACTTGGACGCCCCGACGGAACTGCTTCGGGAACCCATCGACGCCGCCAACGACGCCATCACCGAGGCGTTCGAATCGTTCACTCACGACGAGAACGTCCGCGAACTGATAGAATTCCTCGCCGCGACCGAACACTATCCTCTCATCGAGTTCCAACCGCCGCCGGACGAACTCCGCGCGTACCTCCTCGACAGCGACGCCGGGGACCTCACCCTCCCCGAACTGCTCGAATACGCGCACTACTCCCGGTCGAAACTCGAACACTACGTCGCCGACCCCGCGGCGCTGAAGCGTGCCGTCGCCACGAACGAGACGTACCTCGACCGTCTCGGTCCCGAACCGCTCACCATCGACTGGCCGCCCGCCGCCGCGAACGAACTCCGCTGGTGGTGCGACGAGGCGATTCGCGTCGCGGACCGCTTCGCACCGCCGGAGGCCATCACGCGGCTCCGCGAGGTGGAACGACTCACCCGCGACGACGACTTCGAACGCCTCCGCACCGCCGCACGAGCGCGCTCGGAACTCTCCAACGAGGAGCGTGACCGACTCGCCCGTGGCGACGTGACAGACGAACTCGAACGGGCGCGGGAGCGAAAAGACACGCTCTCCGACGCGCTCGACGAGTATCCCTCGCGGTAGGGTCGTTCGGGTCGAAAAAACGAACCGCGCTCAGACGTTCGCTTTGGCCGCGCGGAGCGCTGTTTCCATCTCTTCTGCGAGTTCTTCGGAGCGGTGGCGTTCGCGCGCCTCGGCGTAGATTCGAACCATCGGCTCCGTCCCGCTCGGGCGGGCGAGGACCCACGCGTCGCCGAAGTCCAGTCGGTACCCGTCGCGGGTGTTGAGTTCCGCGTTCGACTTCTCGGCCTCCCGCTCGGCGGCGGCGAGGAGCGCGTCCTGTTCCGCGTCCGTCGTGTAGGAGATGTTCGTCCGAACGTTGTGATAGCCGTTGTACGGTTCGACGATGGCGCTCGCGCGCTCGTCGGCCAGCAGTTCGAGGAACTTCGCGGCGGTGTACGCGCCGTCGCGGCTCAATCGGTAGGTCGGGAAGAAGACGCCGCCGTTGCCCTCCCCCGCGACGGGGACGGACACGCCTTGGTCCTCCAATTCTCTGATTCGCGTGATGATGTTGGTGCTTCCGATGGGCGTCAGTTCGAGCCTCGCGCCCGTCTCGTGTGCGACATCGACGAGGCGCTGTGAGACGTTGACGGCGGAGACGACGGCGTCGTCGGGTTCGAGTTGTGCGGCGGCGAGCGCGGCGAGCGTGGCGTCTCCCTCGATGTACTGGCCGTTCTCGTCGTAGAAGATGGCGCGGTCGGCGTCGCCGTCGTGTGCGATGCCGACGTCCGCGCCGCTTGCTTCGACCAACCGGCCGAGGTCGGCGAGATTTCCGGGGACGGGTTCGGGGTCACGACCCGGGAAGTGGCCGTCGGGTTGGCTGTTCGTCGTGACGACGGTACAGCCGAGTTTGCGGAAGAATTCGGGTGAGGTGAGCGACCCTGCACCGTGTCCGGGGTCGAGTGCGACGGTGAGGTTCGCGTCGGCGATTCGGTCCCTGTCGATGGATTCGAGCAGTTGGGAGACGTACCGCTCGCGGGAGTCCTCGATGAGGTGGCTGTGACCCGTCTCGCTCCAGCGAACCTCCTCGAACTTCTCGGTGAGGAACTTCTCTTCGACTCGTTCGAGGCTGCCGACGGCGAGTTCGATACCGTCGTCGCCGATGAGTTTCACGCCGTTGTACTCCGGCGGGTTGTGCGAGGCGGTTATCATCAACGCGGGAACGCCCTCGCTTTCGGCGTACGCCTGTGCGCCGGGCGTCGGAACGACGCCGAGTCGGTCCACGTCCGACCCAACGCTCGCCAACCCGCTCGCGGCGGCGTCCGCGAGCATGTCTCCCGTAGCCCGTGTATCCCGTGCCAGCGCAACTCGGTCGGTGCGCCAGACCGTCCCCGCCGCCTTCGCGATTTTGAGCACGAACTCGGGGGTTAGTTCGTCGTTGGCGACCCCTCTCGTCCCGCTCGACCCGAACACCTTCATGTGGGGGCGTGGGGTTTCTGCCTTCAAAGAGATTCCGAATACGGGTGCTACTCCGCCTCAGCGCGCTGTCCGGTGGCTGATTTCACCGGCGACTCCCAGCCGAGGACGGCGAGCGACCCGACGACGAGAACGCCGCCCGCGACCGCCAGCGCCGTGAGCGGGGAGGCGGCGTCCGAGAGCAGTCCGCTCCCGAGTTGGAAGGGGATGACGGTCAGCGAACTCACCATCGCCAGCGCGGACAGCACCGTCGCCCGTCCGAGCGTCTCGATGCGGTCGTTGACGTATTGGGACGCCAGCGAGCGGGTCGTCTCCGCGATACCGCGTGCGAACAGGAACGCCGGAATCGCCAGTACCGGGACGAAACGAAGCGTGACGAGGCCGAGGCCGACGACGAACGGAATCACGAGGAACCACGTTCGAATGCCGATTCGCTCCCGAATCGCGCCGGTGTAGTAGCTCAGTCCCGCCGAGAGGAGACTGATTGCGGCGTAGAACCAGCCGAGAATGGGTTCGACGCTTCCCTTCGGAACGCCGACCTGCGGCAGGACGGTCTCCAACACCGGTTGGACGTACATGAACACGAGGTAGGACACCGCCGAGAAGAGGACGAAGTAGTAGACGACGAAGGCCCGAAGCCGCGGATTCGAAAGCGTCTCCCGAATCACGCCGACGGCCTCCCGGACGCCGAGTTCGTCGGATTCGCTCTCCTCGTAACTCGTGGGTTCGTCCATTGCGAGCAGGACGGGGACGCCGATTCCAGTCACCCCGGCGGCGACCAGAAACGGGTAGGCGAGGTCGATGTTCCCGAGATAGCCGCCGAGTACGGACCCGACGACGCCGACCAGCAGGGCGACCGCCTGCCCGCGTCCGCGCACGTGGGCGAACCTGTCCTCCGACAAGTCGTCGGTGAGCGTATCGTAGAGCCACGCGTCGCTGCTCCCCGACCGGAAGGTGTAGCCGAACGACCAGCAGGCGTACAGCACCGCGAGTTGTGCGAAGTTCCCCGCGAAACCGATGCCCACGAGCGTCAGCGTGATGATGGTCGTCCCGATGAGGAGACTGTTCCGTCGGCCGACCCGGTCGCCGACGTATCCCGTCGGAATCTCCGAGACGAGGGTCGTGACGTTGTAAATTCCTTCGAGGATGGCGATTCCGGTGTAATCCAACCCGAGCGAGAGGAAGTAGAGATACATTATCGGCCGGTAGAACTCCACCGCCTTCGTGGACTTGTAGGCGTAGTAGAGGCCGATGTTCCGATTCGACTGCCACATACCTACTCGACCGTGCGACAGCACCGAGTTCCTTCTGCGCACTCGATTGCACATAGAACGCTGACATTTTTCACGGGGGTTTTATTCGCCCTCGCCGAACGACCGAACATGG
This sequence comes from Haladaptatus paucihalophilus DX253, assembly GCF_000376445.1. Taxonomy (NCBI): domain Archaea; kingdom Methanobacteriati; phylum Methanobacteriota; class Halobacteria; order Halobacteriales; family Haladaptataceae; genus Haladaptatus; species Haladaptatus paucihalophilus. Next base: position 2,064,107 of record NZ_AQXI01000001.1, read on the forward strand.
AGGACGAGCGACCCGACCCGGCCGACGCGCTCGCCGCTATCGGCAACGAACGCCGCGTCTCGATTCTCTACGAACTCCAGCAGGCGTTCCGCGAGGGTCACTCCTCGCTCCCCTACGCCGACCTCAAACGACGGGTCGGCCTCCGCGACAGCGGTAACTTCAACTATCACCTCCAGCGCCTCGTCGGGCAGTTCGTCAGAAAATCGTCCGACGGCTACGCGCTCACCTACGCGGGCCGCAAGGTGGCGAGCGCGCTGACTGCGGGCGTGTTCACCGAGCAGGCCGACGGGACGACGCTCGACGCACCCGGAACGTGTTACGAGTGCGGGGACGCGGCGCTGTTCGCCCGTTACGAGGAGGAACGCGTCCACATCGCTTGTGAATCCTGCGGCGAGGAACTCCTGCACAACCCCTTTCCGCCAGCGCCGACGACCCGCCGCGACGACCTCCTCGACGCTTTCGAGGTGTGGACCCGCCGCTGGAACGCCCTCGCGGCCGCCGGTACCTGTCCCGAATGCGGTTCCCGGATGTCCGGCACCCTCACCGACTACCGACCCGAACTCGGTACCGGAAACGTGCCGTACCGACTCCGCGTCTCCTGTTCCGCGTGCTGGGCGATGGCGAACCTCCCCGTCGGGTGTCTCGTCCGCGACGACCCCCGAGTCGTTGGTTTTCACGCCGAACGCGGCGTCTCACTCGACGAGCGGTATCTTTGGGACCTCGACTGGGCGCTCCACCGTGACTATCTGACCGTCCTCGACGACGACCCACCCCGCCTCCGTCTCCGCATCCCTCTCGATTCCGAGGCGCTTCGATTGACCGTCGATAACGAAGGGACCGTCGTTTCGACGACCGTTAGCGAACGATGACGGTTCGTCTATCGCCCGTTCCCGACTGGTCGAGTAGCGTTCAGTAGTCGAGAAACGAGTTCAGTAGTATTCGATGCCATTTAGTATTTTTCAGTGTAAAATAGTATTTTCCAGTAGATTTTAGTACCTACGACTGACCCGAATTCGTCCGCCGCTCTCCGTTCGTTTGCCAGTTTTCGAACACAATCTGTTTACGGTGTGCTGTCATCCCACATAGCATCGCGGCGGTACCAATGATACGACTCATCGACATCGAGGTCGAACACACTATCGAGGAGTACGCGACCGATACCGTCCTTCGGGATTCGGTCCGAACGATGCAAAACGCCGTCACCGACGACGTGGCAGCGCTGGACGGGCGCACCGTCTGGATGGTGAACTCGACGGCGAGCGGCGGTGGCGTCGCCGAGATGATGCCGAAACTCGTCGGCCTCTTCCGCGCGCTCGGTATCGATGCGGAATGGGCGGTCATCGACGTGGACGAACCGGTGTTCTTCGAATTCACGAAGGGGATTCACAACCTCCTGCACGGTGCGGGCGACCCCGACCTCGTGGACCACGAGCGGTCGATCTACGAAGCGACGAGTCGCTCGGTCGCCGACGAACTCGAAGACCACATCGCACCCGAAGACGTGCTCGTCGTCCACGACCCGCAACCGCTCGCGGCGGGTTCGATGGTCGCCGACGCGCTGAACGTTCCCGCCGTCTGGCGGTGTCACATCGGTTCCGAGGAGCACTCGGAAAAATCCCGAACCGCGTGGGAGTTCCTCCGCCCGTGGATAGCCGACTACGACCGGACGGTGTTCACGCTCCCCGCGTACGTTCCCGCGTTTCTGGAAACCGAGGCCGACATCATCCCGCCCGCAATCGACCCGTTCAGCGCGAAGAACCGCCGTCTCAAGCCGCAGGAGGCCGCCACCGTTCTGGCGCGGGCGGACCTCATCGACACCGACCACCCGGTCGAGCGGTTCGACCAACCGGCGCGGCGATTACAGGCCGACGGCACGTTCGCGCCCGCGACGGACCCGGACGACATCGGCCTGCTCTTCCGTCCGACGATTTGTCAGATCTCCCGCTGGGACGGTCTCAAGGGATTCGTTCCCCTGTTGCGCGGGTTCGCCGAACTCAAACGCGACGTTCGTGAAGACGTGGACGCCTCCGTGAAGACGGCCGCGAACGGCGGCGACGATTCGACCGATTCGGAGCGCTCCGCCGCTCACCGTCAGCGAATCGAGGACGCCCGTCTCCTCCTCGTCGGTCCCGACCCTTCCTCGGTGGCGGACGACCCGGAGGGACGCCAGGCGCTCGAAAATCTGGAGGAGGAATGGCTGGCGCTCGACCCCGAGGTACGGTCCGACGTCGCCGTCGTCGTCATGCCGCCGGACCAGCACGACAGCGCGCTCGTCATCAACGCCCTCCAGCGGTGTTCCTCGGTCGTCGCCCAGAACTCGCTTCAGGAGGGATTCGGTCTCACGGTGACGGAGGCGATGTGGAAACGGGCCGTCCTGATGGGCGCGGACACCGGCGGCATCAGCGCCCAAATCCGCGACGGCGAGGACGGACGGTTGGTCCCGGACTCGGGCGACCCGGCATCGGTCGCCCGCACGCTGGACGACGTGCTCGGGTCGCCCGAGCGGTGGGACGACTGGTCCTACAGCGCCCAGCGCCACGTCACGGACACCTACCTGGTCTTCGAGCAGGTGACGCGGTGGCTCGACACGCTCGGCGAGTTGGTCGATTAGAGGAGGAACACCAGCGGGACGAACGCCACGAATCCGACGAGGACACCGGCGGACGGGTGCCACTTCGTACTCGACAGGTTTTCGCCCGCAAAACCGACGCCGACGGAAACATAGCGTACCACCCTCCGTACCGGTCGATTTCGCCCGGCCGAACCTTCCGTTCGCGGGTTTCGTCCGAACATCGTGCCCACAACAGCTATTTTCCAGTGTGAAGTACGCCTTCGTCCATGTCCGAAAAGACGCTTCACGAAGCACAAGTAACGCGCGACGAAGCGGCGGACCTCCTCGAAGATATCGCGGCCCAACTCCGCGGGAAAGGTTCCGCCGATATCGACGTCGGTAACAAGACGGTCACGCTCTCGCCGCGGAAGAAGATCGGCTACGAAATCGGCATCCGCGAGTCGTCCTCCGTGCTCCGCGGGGACCGGGAGACCGTCTCGATAAAACTCGACTGGAAACCGAAGTAGTCCGTTTCGGGAACGTCGCGCGTGAGTCGCTCGCGGATGGTTCCGAGAACTACCCGCTCACGAAGCAATGTTCGAAAAAGGTCCAGGTGCGAGAATCGAACCCGCGTCCCAGCCTCCACAAGGCTGGAGGATAGTCCACTACCCCAACCCGGACACGCATGTCGTGGTAATCGGGAGAGATTAAAATACGTTTCGGAAAGGAACGTCGCGTATGGTGGTTTCTGCCGTGTTACTCGCACTCATTCCGTCTCGGTCGTCGGATTCTCCAGTCGAAATCGACGGGTTCGGTGGCCGTCGAACCACGGACCGGGGTCGGACTCTTCGAATCCGACGTTCTCGGCGACGGCGACGATATCGGTCTCGGGTTCGGGCAGCAGTATTTCGACGGGCATCGCCTCCCGTTCCGCGAATCGAATCGGTTCGTCGAGGAGGTGTTCGCAGGCCGCCTCCGCGCCGAAGAGGTGCGTGACGTGCACCGTCTCCTCGTCGGCTTCGAACCCGACGAAGGCGTCGATTTCTCCATCCGATTCCGCCACGCGAACCGTCCGGTCGTGAACCACGTCGGCCATCACCTCGGTCGGTACGTCGGCGAGTGCCGCGAGGCGTCCCCCGTCTGCCTCTACCGCGTCTCGGACGCGCATGAGTGGCTATTCTCGCTCCCTCGCATTAACTCTTCAGCCCAGCCCAATCGTTCCCGACATACCGATTACCGATGGTTTGCGGCCGGGAGTAGCTTCATTCCCTTCGGATGCTAACGTGTGACTATGAGTGACGACCCCCGGAACGCCGACCGAACACGGTGTGATTTCTGTCGTCTGCCGTGTCCCGAGATTCCGGTATCGCTGGAGTACGGCGATACCACCTACGATTTCTGCTCGCGGACCTGCCGGGACGAGATGCGCCGAAGCGACCGCGTGTTCACGACCTACCACGGCTTTCGACAGATAAACACGGGTGTCTCGGCGCTCGACGACCACCTGCCGGAGGGATTGCCGCGGAACTCGTTCGTCCTCCTTTCCGGTGAGGGTGGAACCCGCGACAACGCCATCCAGTCGGAACTCGTCTGGCGGACGCTTCGGCGCGGCGAACCCGCCATCGTCGTCAGCTTCACCGAACCTCCGATTTCCGTCATCGAGCAGTTCCTCTCGTTGGAGTGGAACGTCCTCCCGTACCTCGAATCCGGTCTCCTACACATCCTCGATTGTTTCACGTATCGCGTCAGCGACCGCGACCGGATGTTCACTCGGATGGACGAGTGGAACCAGTTTCTCCACCGCATCGTCGCGGACGCGACGACGACGGTCCGCGACCCGAGCGACACGAGCGAACTCCAGAACAAACTCGACAACTGCCTCGAATCGCTGTCTATGAGCGACACCGGCGTCGTCGCCATCGACTCGCTGACCGAATTCGGATCCCTCGTCCAACCCGTTCGAGCGTACGATTTCGTCAAGGACATCCGAGCGGACATCTGCAAAGGCCGGTTCGTCATCGTCTTCGCGGGCGCGACGTTCACCGGGGAAGAGGACGCCTTTCCCCACGACATGGCCTACGTCATCGACGGAATCATCGACTTGCAGTTGGACGGATCGATAATCGAGGACGTGCTCATCAAACGGGTTCGCATCCGGAAGATGAACGGCGTCCTCACGATTCCCGAGTGGGTCGCCTACGAGTACACCGGGGGTAACGGACTCGTCGCGTTCGACCCGATGGATGAACTCGAAAAGGCGGGTAACTTCGTGGGCGAATCCCCGGAGATAGCGTCGGAAAATCGGTCCTCCGCCGATTCCGGCGGAGGGTCGGCCGACGAAACCGACGTCCCCGGGGAGTCCGGCGAATCAAATCTGGACGAGTGACCCCGGTCGGGAATCCTCTCCCTTCAGCGCGGGGAGAGCATCAATTGGCTCCTTCGAAGACTGCGTACCCGACTGCTTCCGTGGCGTGACTCGTCTCCTCGTCACCACTCTGTTCTTCTTCGACTTTGACTTCGACGCCGGTCCCCGTCAGGTTCCGGTAGCGAAGTTCCGCCGTATCCAACCCGTGGAACGTCTGCATGTCCGCGATGAACTGCGGCGAGTCGTACTGTTGCTGGAAGTCGATACGATACCACTCGTCCGTCACGGACATCCCGGTCCGCCCCACTTCGAACGGCTCACCGTCGAGCCGCCCCGTCGCTTGTTCCAGTGCGATGTATCCGACCGTTTCGGTCACGTGTCCGTTGAGGCCGCTCTCCTCCTGTACTCGCACGTCGAACGACCCCTGTGATACCTCCCTCACTCGCGTGACTATCGGGTTGGACCCGTTGAACGTCTGTGATTTCGTGAGCACGACCGGTTGCGCGTCGAAGAAATCGCCCAGCGAAACGGTACTGAAGCTATCGTTCACTGTCACGGTTCCGGCTGTCACCGAATACGTGCTCCCGTCGCCCAACGGTACCTCTCGTTCGGTCGGTTGCACCGCGAGCATGTGGGCCGTTTCGGTCGTGTGTGTTCCGCCCAAGTACTCCCACTCTTCGAGTTTGTACTGGAAGCTTCCGTCCCCGACGTTCCGCAGACGGGTGTGACACGGTTCACCCCCGTTGTACGAGAGCGGTTTCATGACCACGACCCGCGTCTCCGGAACGCCCGTCTCGGCATTCCACCACGTGTCCTCCTCCGGTTGGTTCGTGGTGAACGACTTCGTTGCGAGGGTCGTTCCCGGTGTGAACGGTTCCCCGTCCACCGTCCACGTCGCCGGACCGCTCCCTTGCGTCGACTCGATACCGCCCGTCACGTAAAACGCGTACACTTCACCGGGCGGTATTGTTCCCTTGGCCTGCGTCGAGTTCGGGACCCGTCGCGCCGACAGCGGCCGTGCCCATCCCATGTTCACCGTCGCGCCGTCATCCCCGCTCGGGAGAACGAGATCGCCTCCCTCGATTTCGAAGGTCGATTCCGAACTGTTACCCGTGTTATCGATGCGAACGACTTTCGCCGACTGCATCGGGACCTCCCCGAGCGGCGGCGGACTCGGCAGTGCGGGTTCCGTAACCGGTGGGTCGGGGTCCCCATCGATGGTCATCCGGTTTTGCACGTACGACGAGTTGGTCGCCGCTCCGGTGCCGCCGAGGACACCGGAAACCGTTCCCCACGTGTCCGGCTCTTCGCCGATGAACACCGCGTACTCCGAATCGTGGTCGTTGCGCACGTGGACGTTCTGGAGTCGGAGGGACTCGAGGTTCACCGGACTCCCGTCGTTCATCTGCCCCTCGTAGGTGTAGATGGCGTCGTGGTTCTTGGTCGAATCGTAGCTGATGCGGACTCTCGATACGATGATATTCTGACACGGGTGCGGTGCCGTGATCGCTCCGCCGCAACTCGACGAGGGGTATCGGTGATAGAAGTCGCTGTTGACGACGACGAGCGTCCCGTTGTAGCTGTCGATTCCCTCCGAGAGGTCGGTCGGAACGGTCGCCTCGCTGTTCACGCCGCGCTGTAGCGACCCGTTCGACCACGCTTGTCGCGCGTGCTGTGCGTCCTTTATCGAGACGGTGTTGTTCACCTCGGAGTTTCCGCCGAGACGCATGCCGTTTTGCGTGTTGCGGAAAAAGCAGTTGTACACCTTCACCGCTCCCGCGGGTTTCTTCGCGTATATCGTGTTCTCGGCCCACTGCTCGAACCAACAGCGGTTGAACAGCAGTTTCCCGCTCCCGGACTCGATCAGCACCGCCCGTCGGTTGCTCGCTTCGTCGGGTTCACACGCCCCTTCGTGGAAGTAACAATCCTGTACGAGTCCGCGGGTTCCGGCGTCCGCCGACAACCGGAAGTATGTGCGCGCATCGCTCGAATCGTTCGACCCGACGTTCGTGTCGGTGGCGGCGCGAACCTTTCCGCGGGTCACGAGCCGTTTGAGTTCCCAGTTCCCCGAGTTGGAGTTCATCCGAACGAACGGTGGGACCTCCGTGTTCCGCATGTCGAGTTCGAATCCGTCCAAGACGAACCCCCTCGAAGACACCTCCAACCACCGCACGTCGTCGCCGGACCGTCCGGGAACGAGTCGCGCGCCGTTCGGCGCGACGAGTTCGAGATCGTCCATGCCGGAGGGGACGACGAGTTCGTTGAGGCGGTAGGTTCCCGACGGGAAGATGATGGTCGTATCGCTACCCACGAGGTCGTCGAGAACCGAATCGATCGCCGTGTCCCCGGTATTATCGGCACCCTCCTCCACGATATCGTAGGTCGGCATTCAGCGCCCCTCCTTCGACCGCCGCCCGATGAAATGTTCTCGCGTTGCAACGAGGGTTCGGTCCACGATATCGGATGCTTGTGTGCTTCCGTTACTGATTTCTCCGTGGCGCATGCTTCGTACAAAAACTGGATTCACTATTGTTATGGATTACCTGAAGATTGAATATTGGATTCAGGAACGTCATAACAATACTAAAAACGGTTGTTTTTATACTCGAATAATGTCTGGAGAATCACCACCGCGAACGGGCACTGACCGACGAACGTTCCTGAAAACCGTCGGTATTACGATAGGTGTCGCAAGCTACGGGAGTACCGTCTCCGTCGCTGGCGATGGCACGGGTGGACGGGAAAACGGCTGGAACGGACCTCGGTCCGGCCCGGGTAGGGCGGGAGCGACCGGCGATAGCGGTCCCGCCCCGTTTCCCACACTCGACTGGAAGATGGACTTGGACGGCGGTATGTACCACGTCGAACCCGTCGTCGCCGATGATGTCGTGTACCTCGCCGCGACGACGAACAACACCCCCGGGGAACGGTCCGGCTATCTCGGCGCGTACGATATCGAAACCGGCGACAGACGGTGGAAGCGCACCGATGTCTTCAGTCCGAAGACCCCCGCGACCGACGGCGAACGGCTCTATTTTTCCACACACACCTCGGAGGAAGCCGACGGGGACGGGTTATATGCGCTGGACGCCGAGTCGGGGGCGACGACGTGGAAGCGGACGGACCACGACGTGTGGTCCCCGCCCGTCGTCGCGGGCGACCGGCTATTCACGTCGAACCGCGATGGTACGTACGCCTTCGACCGCGAAAACGGCGAAATCGTGTGGAAGACCAATGGTGTCAGCGGACTCGCGAAGGACGTCGGCGATGCCCTGAGTTACGCTGACGAAACGGTCTTCGTGAGCGACGGAAACGCGCTCGACGCGACGGACGGGTCGGTGAAGTGGCGTACGCCCCAGGACGACGCGACCCTCGGCACGCCCGCGACGAACGGCGAGATGGTGTACTACACTCAAACCGATTACATCGCCGCCGATGACACGACCGTCAAGATAGAAGCTCGGTCGTCCGACACCGGGGAGGTCGAGTGGACGTACGAATCCAAAGGTGACAACAGGTGGGACGGCCGTCCTGCCATCACCGACAGTCACGTCTTTTTGGTCGATTTGGACGCCGAATCGACTCTTCGAGCGCTCGATGCGGATTCCGGCGAAACGGCATGGGAGACGGAACTACAGGGACGGTTCCTCAGCAGTCCTGTCGTGGGTGACGAGACGGTATATTTGGGCTCCCGGTACGCGCCGAAGTTGAACCCGGCGGCCGGTAGCGGACTCGTTCACGCCGTCGATAGCGCGACCGGCGACCTGCGGTGGTCGTGTCTGCTCGACAACGACGGCTTGGAAACGTCGCCGGAAGACGCTCCGGCCGCAGGGGAACCCGTCGTTACCGATGGCAAACTGTACGCCGTGACGTATCCAGCCAACGCGACGCTCGATTACAAGTACACCTACTACTCGAACTTCTTCGTCCTCGGGCCGTGCGACCGGCGACCGGACGGCGACGAGCGACTTCCGTCCGATGGCCCCGACGGAGGGGACGACTTCCCGCCGCTCGACGTGTGTATCGATGTCGTATCGAATCTCGATTTAGATTCCTTGGATGTCGGGGATATCGTTCGACTCGCCGCTTCCTGTTCGACCGGGCGAGAACTGGAGTTCGCGTGGGACATCGACGGTGACGGTCAGTACGAGGAGTCCGGTTCGGTAGTCTCGGCTACCATCCCGACGTGCGGGTCGCTGACGGTGGAACTGAAAGTCACGGATGCGAACGGTGCCACCGACACGGCGACCGTTCGACTCTCTACGAACTGAGTCTTCGTCACCGACCGTTCGACTCTCTACGAACTGAGTCTTCGTCACCGACCGTTCGACCTGCCGAGGTTGGCGTCGGGGTCTCCGAACCGCCCCGATACTGTCAGCGGAATAACTGGCAGAAATTCTTGACATGCAAGCAGTTATCTGGCCGCCGTTGCAATGCCACCCCATGAATTACCGACCACGGACGGTGGTTCGGTGCGCGTAGTCGCCAAGTTCGGAGGCACCAGCCTCGGGAGCGGTGACCGCATCAACCGTGCCGCAGATTCAGTAGCAGCAGCCGTCGAAGCAGGACACGAAATCGCCGTCGTCGCCAGCGCGATGGGCAACACGACCGACGAACTCCTCGACGAAATCCACTTCGACGCGGACGAACCCGACCGCGCCGAAATCGTCAGCATGGGCGAGCGCACGAGCGTCCGCATGCTCAAGGCCGCCCTGTCCGCGCGCGGCGTGGACGCGATGTTTCTCGAACCCGGCAGCGAGCAGTGGCCCGTCATCACCGACAAGCGCGGGGAAGTCAACGTCGAGGCGACGAAGGAACGCGCCGCCGAACTCGCGTCGGAGTTGGACGGCATCGTTCCCGTCATCACCGGATTCCTCGCCGAGAATGAGGAGGGCGGCGTGACGACGCTCGGCCGCGGCGGCAGCGACACGACGGCCGTGATGCTCGGCACCTACATGGACGCCGACGAAGTGGTCATCGTCACCGACGTGGAGGGCGTCATGACCGGCGACCCGAGCGTCGTGGAAGGCGCGCGGAACGTCGGCGAAATCACGGTGGACGAACTCCGAAACCTCTCGTTCCGCGGAGCGGAGGTCGTCGCGCCGTCGGCGCTCTCGTACAAGGACGACAACCTACACGTTCGCGTCGTCCACTACCAGCACGGCGACCTGCTGGCCGGCGGGACGAACGTCACGGGACAGTTCGAGAACCTCATCGACATGCGCGAGTCGCCGCTTTCCTGCATGACCTTGGCGGGACGTGCGATTCGAAACCGCCCCGGCATCCTCGCCGACCTCTCCACCGCGCTCGGAACGGGCAACATCAACATCGACGCGGTGGCGAGCGGCATGGACAGCATCACGTTCTACGTGGACACGGAGGAGGCCGAACGCGCCGAGAACATCCTTCATCAGGAAGTCATCGACGAGGAATCGCTCTCCAGCGTGACGGTGGACGACCCCATCGCCGTGATTCGGGTGACGGGCGGCGAACTCCCGAACGAACCGGGAATCATCCACGAACTCGTGGACCCCATCGCGGAAGCGCACATCAACATCCACGACCTCATCACCAGCGCGACCAGCGTCGCCCTGTTCGTGGACTGGGACGACAGGGAACAGACCCTCGAAATCCTTCAGAACCACTTCCAGCAGTAGGGACGATCACCATCGGACGGTCGGTGTTGTGTTTCCGTCCGTGACGTTCGTTCACCGCTCGCGTCGTTTTTCCGCCGATTCGATACTCACATGTCGCATGGAAACGTACAGCATGGGTCCGGACCGGACCGACTTGCTTCTACCCCACTCGCTCCCACCCGACCTCTCCCCCGTTCCCGCGCACCTCTCGACACAAACTTTACGCGGGAGTCCGAACCGGCCGAACATGAACCGCGAGCGCTCACGAAACCTGTACGACCGCGCGCTGTCAGTGACGCCGGGCGGCGTCAACTCGCCCGTTCGGGCCGTCCGACCGTATCCCTTCTTCGTCGAACGCGGCGACGGTGCACACGTCATCGACGCGGACGGGAACAAGTACATCGACTACGTGATGGGCTACGGGCCGCTCCTGTTGGGCCACGACCTGCCACAACCGGTGCAGTCGGCCGTCCAATCTCAACTCGCCGACGGGCCGATGTACGGCGCGCCGACGGAAGTCGAGGTGGAACTCGCCGAATTCGTCACCCGCCACGTCCCGAGCGTCGAGATGATTCGGTTCGTCAACAGCGGGACGGAGGCGACCTCTTCCGCCGTGCGCCTCGCCCGCGGCTACACCGGGCGCGACAAAATCGTCGTCATGCAGGGCAGCTATCACGGCGCACAGGAATCGACGCTCGTGCAGGGCACCGCCGGGATGGCTTCGGAGCCGAGCTCGAACGGAATTCCGCCCGCGTTCGCCGAGGAGACCATCACGCTCCCGTTCAACGACGCCGACGCGGCCCGCGAACTCTTCGAGGAGCGCGGCGACGAAATCGCCTGCGTCCTCACCGAGCCGATTCTGGGCAACTGCGCCAGCGTGCCGCCGGTCGATGGGTATCTGGAGACCCTCCGCGAGCTGACGGAGGACCACGGCTCCCTGCTCATCTTCGACGAGGTGATGACCGGGTTCCGCATCGGCGGGTTGCAGTGTGCACAGGGCAAGTTCGGCATCACGCCCGACCTGACGACGCTCGCCAAGGTCATCGGCGGCGGGTTCCCGGTCGGTGCCATCGGCGGCCGCGCGGATATCATCGAGCAGTTCGCGCCGACCGGCGACGTGTTTCAGGCGGGCACCTACTCCGGCCATCCGCTCTCGCTGACCGCCGGACTGGAAACGCTCCGCTACGCCGCGAAAAACGACGTGTACGACCACGTTCGGTCGCTCGGCGACCAACTCCGCGCGGGGCTGACCGACATCCTCGAAGACCGCGCGCCGGAGTACACCGTCGTCGGCACGGACAGCATGTTCAAAGTCATCTTCACGCGCGACGGCCCCCGCGACTTGGAGGGCCAGTGTGCGGCCGGATGCAGTCAGGACCCCGACTGTCCTCGCTTCGAGTACTGTCCGAAGGACAAGGGCGACGTGAACCGCGCCGAAACCGAACGCTGGGAGCGACTGTTCTGGCCCGCGATGCTCGACCAAGGGGTCTTCCTCACGGCCAATCAGTTCGAATCGCAGTTCATCAGCTACGCTCACACCGAGGAGGACATCGAGCAGACGCTGGAGGCGTACAAGGACGCGCTGTAACGGCCGCCGAACCGGACGAGACCCCCTCTACTCGACGGACTCGCTGCCTGACGAGACTCCCGACCTAACAGACAACCCTCGACGACTCCGACGATTCTTTCTCCGGACGGGGACGTTTGAGAGACGACATTCGTTTTATCCCTCCGTCCCAAGTGACGAACAGATGCAACGCCCAAAACTCTCCGGCGACCGGGTACAGTCGCGCTGGTGGTACTGGATTGCGGCGGTGCCGGTGGTGTTCGTCTTCTGGGTCGTGACGGTCGCGTGGGTCGCGTTCGCCATCTCGCTGGAACCGAACATCCTCCCCTCGACGTACGACTCGCCCATCGTCCACGCCGCTCTCGTCTCGTTGGTCGCGGTCGGCATCCCCTTCGCCGTCCTCATCGCCGTGTTTCCGTTCGCGGTGTTTCAAGACACGCAGGCGATACACCGCGCCGAACAGGGCTGGAAACCGCCGAGCGGAAACTACGCGCTCACCGGCCTCCTCGGACTGGCCGCCGCGGTCGTCGTCTGGCTGTTGACGAGCGATATCTCGTCCGCGGTCATCGCCGGATTCGTCCTGAGCGTCCCCTTCGCGCTGTACTACCTCCGCGAACGCCACGACAACCTCGGCGTTCCGTGACCGGGAACGGCGCTCAGATATCGCCCGTCTCGAGCGGGTCCGCGGCACGCGCGGCGGCGAGCTCCGCCAACACTTCTTCCGTCGTCATCTCCGTGTCCGCGTAAGGGTCGGTCACTGCCGCGAACGGCTCCGCGTCGTCGAGAGTTGCGGCGCGCTCGACGGCGCGCGCCATTCGTCCGCCGAAGATGGCTTTCAGCCGCTCCGCCGCCGTTTCGGGCGAAACCCACTCGTAGCCGTCGTGCTCATCGTTCAGGACTATCTCCGTCTCGTCCGTTTCGCATCGGTAGACGAGCGTCACGACCGGATTTCCGGTTTCGGCGTCCACCCATCCGCCGTACGCCGCATCGACTGGTGGTCCGATTCTGGCGTCCACGTCGAGTTCCTCCCGTAGTTCGCGCCGAAGTCCGCCGACGAGCGTTTCGCCGTACTCGAATCGGCCTCCCGGGGGTTCCCAGTGGTCCGCTACTTTCGTCACCAGCACGTTCCCGTTCGGGCCGAAGAGGACGGCTTTCTGCGTGATTTGACCGACGTACTGTTCGCGTTCGTTCGTCATACGATACGTCAGTTACAAACAACTATCACTCTGCTGTTCGACGAATCGTTGCCTCAACCGCGGTTATCGCCAGCGAAACGGGAAAGAGGGTGGTACGGAGACAGTTGGTTGGGACCCTGTCGAACTCCGTACCGAGTATCGTTTCGAACTACCTCGGTATAACCTTACTGTGATTATTCGGGTGAATGATGGAATGAATTACCATTTCAAAATACCGTTTTCGTCGAATGAAGTCCTTCCAGTGTGCCGGTTTTTCGCCTCACAGCTCCGACCTGACGCTTCTTTCTCGAAGTGAAGAATCTCCATACGGTAAGGGACCGAATTATATGTTATTTTACTAGTGACATTCATACGCACGAAGGGTCTAAACGAATAGGTGAAACAAACCTGTCAAACGAATCAAATGGACAGGAAAGGAACTGACTTATGAGCGGCGTCAAAACATCGCAGACGGCACCGGCGGCGACCGGTAGCATGGTTGGGACCCATGAAGGACGTATCTAATCACCAGCAGGCAGTCGAATTGCTCCAGCAACTCGGATTGAAAGAGTACGAGGCGAAATGTTTGGTCGCGTTGACACGCATTCCGCAGGGAACGGCGAAGGAGATAAGCGAAATTTCGGAGGTTCCTCGGACGCGCGTCTACGACGCGATTCGTGCGCTCGAAACCCAAGGACTCGTCGAGGTTCAACACTCGAATCCACAGCAGTTTCGATCTGTTTCGGTAGAGGAGGCGGCCGAGACGCTCCGCCAAGAGTACGAATCGCGGACCGAAACCCTCGTCGAGACGATGAGCGATATCGAGCCAGTGGAACCGGGCGCCGAGGAGGACGCGACGCACGAAGTCTGGGCTCTGGCCGGGACCGAGCCGATTCGAACGCGGACGCAGGAACTCATCGAGGAGGCCACGGACGAGATTCTCCTCATCGTCGGTCACGAAAAGTCCATCACCGACGACCTCATCGAACGATTACGGGTGGCTCACACGTCCGGAATCGACGTTCTCATCGGCACATCGAACGAGACGTTACGCGAGTTCATCCAGGAGCAACTCCCCGACGCAACCGTCTTCGTCTCCGGATTGGAGTGGCTGGACACGTCGCCGGTCGACCCCGACGACGATGCGGTAATCAGTCGGCTCCTGCTCGTCGACGGACGCACGATTCTGATCAGTTCCGAACGGGGAATCACGATCGACGAAACCGATAGCGAAAAAGCGGTCTTCGGGCGCGGGTTCGACAACGGTATCGTGATCATCGCCCGCCGATTGATGGCGACGGGATTAGGGACAGCCGGTAGTCTACCGATGGCCGACGAACGGTGACGGCGCTCGGGGGGATAGTTCCGCTACCGCCGTCGATATTCTTCGATATTTCATTCGTCCCCCGGCGACCCGTCCCATCGGGCGGTCACTTCCCCGTTACTCCGGACAGTGACCCGACAGTCGTCGTACGTGAACGAAACCCTATTGAGGGTGTCGAACCGGCTCGCTATCTCCGGGTCGATGATTTGGTCTATTGCTTCCGGGTCTATGTGCTCGTACAGCGGGGCGAGTTCGTTTGCATCGCTGTTCTTTACGTCGCTGATTACCTCGGCGACGGCGATGCTCGGTGCCACGGAGGTCCAATCGTACCGTCTCACCTCGACGATTTCTTCGGTATCATCGGTATCGGCCGATGATTCCTCTCCACTCATTACTATGTGCCACTACACGGTTCCTTGTTATAAACATAGTGTGATGATGTGAGTAAACGATGCTTCGTTTCCGAGCGCGACCACTCTCTAATCCGCCTGAACGGGTTGCGAAGGTGGTTTCAATGTCGGGTTCTCAGTGTCGAATATGAGCAATCGCGGAACGGAACTTCGTCTCGCCACGCGAGGGTCCGACCTCGCAATCCGACAGTCTGGGGAGGTAAAGGCGGCACTGGAAGACCGCCGGTTCTCGGTCGAACTGGTCGAAGTGGAGACGACGGGTGATCAACTGGACGACGCACTCATAACGGAACTCGGGAAAACGGGCGCGTTCGTCCGTAATCTGGACCAAGAGGTGCTTGACGAGGAGGTGGACGGCGCGATTCACTCCATGAAGGACATGCCGACCGACCACCCGGACGAACTGGTCGTCGCGGCCGTCCCCGAGCGTGCGAGCGCGAACGACGTGCTCGTGACGCCGGACGGAAAGCCCATCGACGCGCTCCCGGATGGTGCCGTCGTCGGCACGTCCAGCCTTCGACGGAAGGCCCAACTGCTGAACTTCCGCCCCGACCTCACCGTCAAACCGCTCCGCGGCAACGTCGATACGCGAATCGAGAAACTGCTTGCCCCGGTCCTTCAGGCCGAACACGAGGAGCGAACCGAGGAGGAAAAGGAGCGAAAGGGCCACGTCGGGAAGAAAGACAGCTACGAGTTCCCGTACGACAAGACCATCGACGAGTGGTTCAACGACCTCTCGGAGGTCGAGCGTCGCGCGCTCGAACGCGACATCGAAACCGAATACGACGGCATCGTCCTCGCCGAAGCGGGCCTCCAACGGAGCGGCCTCGCCCATCACGTCGAGTACGACCGACTGCCGCCCAAGCAGTTCGTCCCCGCGCCGGGACAGGGCGCGCTGGCGGTCATGACGTTGGACGGCGAACTCGCACAGGACCTGCACACGGTTCTCGACCACCCGCGAACGCGGGTCGAAACGACCGTCGAGCGGACGATTCTCCGCGAACTGAACGGCGGCTGTATCGCCCCCATCGGCGTTCACAGCATCATTCAGGGCGAAAACGTCCACGTCGAGGCGCAGGTGTTCAGTCAGGACGGCTCCGAGGTCATCTCGATAAAGCGCGACGTGCCGGTCGAAACGCACGTCACCGGCGCGAAGAAGGTGGCAGAAGAGCTCGCGGACCGCGGTGCCCGCGACCTCATCGCGGCGGCGCGCGAGGGGAGCGAATGAAGGTCGCCGTCTTCCGCCCGGACGACGAACGCCTCGACGAGGCGGTGGACCTGCTCGAATCGCTCGGTGCCGACCCCGTTCCCGACCCGATGCTCGCGGTCCGCCCGACCGATAACGCCCCGCAACACGCGGAGTACGTCGTCCTGACGAGCAAGACCGGCGTCGAACTCGCCCACGAGGCCGGGTGGAGTCCGGACGGTGCGACCGTCTGTGCCATCGGCGAGCGCACCGCCGCGACGCTCCGCGAGTACGGCTACGACGTGGATATCGTCCCCGATGAGTTCTCTTCGCGGGGATTGGTCGCAACCCTCGCCGACCGCGTGGACGGCAAATCGGTCGAGGTCGCACGGAGCGACCACGGGAGCGAGGTGCTGACCGACGGTCTCGCGGACGCCGGTGCGGACGTTCACGAAACGGTGCTGTACGAACTCGTCCGTCCCGGGGGGTCGGGTCGCTCGGCGGAACTCGCCGCGGACGGCGACCTCGACGCCGCGCTGTTCACGTCCTCGCTCACCGTGTACCACTTCCTCGACGCCGCCGAGGAACGCGGAATCCGAGCGGAGGCCGTGGACGGTCTCGAAGACGCGACCGTCGGTGCCATCGGCGACCCGACGCACGATACCGCCAGCGAACTGGACATCCGCGTCGATGTCGTCCCGGAAACGGCCTCCTTCGACCGGTTGGCGCGCGAAGCGGTCGAACGCATTACCGACGGTGGCGACGAGGCTGAAGTTTAAACCGGAAGCCGTGACAAGGACCTATCTATGAGCGGCCCAGTTCCGGAATTGAGCGCGCGTGCGGCGGCCTGTGCGGACCGATTACGCGACGCGGACGACGTACTGCTCGCCTCGCACATCGACGCCGACGGGTTGACGAGCGCGGCCATCGCATCATCCGCCCTCGAACGCGCGGGACTTCCGTTCGAAACGGTGTTCTGCAAACAGCTCGACGCCGAGGCGCTCGCGGCAATCGCGGCGACCGACCACGAGACCGTCCTCTTCACCGACTTCGGCAGCGGGCAACTCGACATCATCGCGGAACACGAGTCGGCGGGCGACTTCGAACCCGTCATCGCGGACCACCACCAACCGGCGGACGCGGACACGGAGTTCCATCTCAATCCGCTCCTGTTCGGTCTCGACGGCTCGTCCGAACTCTCGGGTGCTGGCGCAAGCTACGTCCTCGCCCGTGCCCTCGAACCCGACGCGGGAGACAACCGCGACCTCGCGGCGCTCGCCGTCGTCGGCGCTGTCGGCGACATGCAGATTTCGGACGGCGAACTCGTCGGCGCGAACACGGGTATCGTGGAGGAGGGAATCGACGCGGGCGTCGTCGAAACCGGCACCGACCTCGCGCTGTACGGCAAGCAGACGCGTCCGCTACCGAAACTGCTGGAGTACGCGACGGACGTGTACATCCCCGGCATCTCGAACGACCAGAACGGCGTCCTCAGGTTCCTCGATGGCGTCGGCATCGACCTCAAGGAGGACGGCGACTGGCGGCGCTGGGTCGATTTGACGGCCGACGAACGCCAGACCGTCGCCAGCGCGCTCGTCCAGCGCGCGATGCGGAAGGGCGTCTCGGCGAGCAAAATCGAGGGACTGGTCGGCACCACCTACACGCTCGCCGCGGAACCGGAGGGGACCGAACTCCGCGACGTGAGCGAGTTTTCCACTTTGCTCAACGCGACGGCGCGCTACGACCGGGCGGACGTCGGCCTCGCGGTCTGTCTCGGCGACCGCGAGGCCGCCTTGGAGCAGGCGCGGACGCTGCTGAAAAACCACCGACGAAACCTCTCGGAGGCCATCAGTTGGGTCCAATCGGAGGGCGTCACGAAGGAGGAACACGTCCAGTGGTTCCACGCGGAAGACCGGGTGCGCGAAACCATCGTCGGCATCGTGGCGGGCATGGCCGTCGGCGCGAACGGCATCGACCGGAACGTCCCGATTCTCGCCTTTGCCGAGAAGAACGACGAGGAGGTCAAAGTCTCCGCGCGCGGGACACCCGCCCTCACCCGGAAGGGTTTGGACCTCTCGGTCGTGATGAAAACGGCCTCTCAAGCCGTCGGCGGTGACGGCGGCGGCCACAACGTCGCGGCGGGTGCGACGGTTCCGAAAGGGAAAGAGGAGGCGTTCGTCGAACACGCTGACGAACTGGTCGGCGAGCAACTCGGGTAGGTTTTCGAACGCGATATCGGTGTTCAGTATTTCGCCGCCAGTTCCTCGAACCGTTCGAGGTCGTGGCCGTGAAGCACGTCCGCGTCATGGACACGTTCGAGTTCCTTCAGGGTGTACAGGCTGTCTCGCCACGCGCGTTCGCTCCAGAGGAGGCCGGGACCGAGCGGCACCTCGTCGGCGTAGTTCGCATCGACGTAGGCTTCGTCGCCCGCGATGAGGAGCGTCCCGTCGTCCGTCTCGATTCGCGCGCCGAGCACGCCGGGCGTGTGTCCCGACAGGTGGTGGAGTTCGAACCCGTCGGCAATCGTGTGCGTGTTGCGGTGGACGATTTCCCAGTTCAAATCGCGGTCGAAATCCGATGCGAGGTAGGCTATCGACCCGTCGTCCGTCTTCGCGGAGTAGTAGGCGAACTTCAGTTCCTCCTCGTGCACGTAGATGGGGACGTCGCGGCCCTCGAACGCCCCGAGTTGTCCGGCGTGGTCGAGGTGGAGGTGACTCATCACGACGGCGTCGATGTCGTCGAGTTCGTATCCGGAATCCGCGAGGTCCCCTTCGAGCGGGTGCTCCTCGGCGTCGTAGGCTTCGAACGCGCCGTACAGCGGGTCGGGCCAGTACTCCGCGGCGTCCGTCGGGCACCCGGTGTCCCAGAGGAACGTTCCGGCATCCGTCTCGACGACGGCGTTCCAGACCACGAAGTCGATGCGTTCGTGGTCGGGGTTCGGGTTCTCTGCGCTCGCCATAGAATAGCCGTCGATGACGTAGGCGGTGTCGGCGCGAACGCGGCCGCGGTCGATGAGCGTGACTTCCGGCATACCATGACCGTTGTTCCGTATGACATAATCTCTCTCGGTTTGGAGACTGTGACACTCGAATCGCCCGCATTTTTACTTCCTCCTCCCCACGTTCCAGTCATGGCCGAATTCGATGCCGAGAAGTTCGAGGACAAGTACGTCCATTACTTCAACGAACTTCAGCGCGGGTACAAGAACGCCTTCAACTACATGAACGAGCGGTACGATTCCAAACTCATCCACGCCATCGATCAGGAGGTGCTGAACGAGAGCGAGCCGTTCTACGAGGGGGACGGCGAGTTCCGCATCGAACTCCCCGAGAACCCGACCGACCGCGTGCGGAGCGTCGTCGTCGAGGCCGAGAAACTCGAAGAGACGCTTTCGGTGTACGTCGAGCGGTTGGAGTACGAACTGGCACGTGTGTTCGGATTCGACCCGACCGACCCGGACGAAAACTGACGACGCTTGCGGTTTTCTACCTCGTTGAAATCGCCGAAAAGTCACGACTCATCGGCGATTCGTGCCGGATTTCGACCGTGAGACAGTGGAAAGGCCTAAGGATGCTGGCACCATACTCCGACACATGAGTACCGAGACTCAGGAAGACGGAGACGACCTCGAAGAACGGGTCAGCAACTTCCTGCGCCGTAACTTCCCGCAGATTCAGATGCACGGCGGGAGTGCTGCAATCCAGCAGATCGACCGCGAAACCGGTGAAGTCACCATCATGCTGGGCGGTGCGTGCAGTGGTTGTGGCATCTCCCCGATGACGATTCAGGCCATCAAGAGCCGCATGGTGAAAGAGATTCCCGAAATCAACAAAGTCATCGCGGAAACCGGTATGGGCGGCGATGGCGGAATGGGCGGCGGTATGAGTCCGTCCTTCCCCGGCGAGTCGAGCGGGGACGACGAGGACGACGAAGGTCCGCAGGCTCCCTTCTAGTCCCGATATTTTTACCTTTCGGCCGATTCCAGGCGCTGAATCACGATATTTATCCCACCGGACGGTGTAGCAGGCGACAGTATGACGAACGACGACGCCGCGGCGCAAAACGTCGTATTCGTTGTGATGGACACGGTGCGTAAGGACCACCTCTCCGTCTACGGATACGACCGCCCGACGACGCCGGGCCTCGAACGGTTCGCGGAGGAAGCGACCGTCTTCGAGCAAGCGGTTTCTCCCGCTCCTTGGACCTTACCGGTGCATGCCTCCCTGTTCACTGGAATGTATCCCAGCGAACACGGCGCGAGCCAAGAAAATCCCTATCTTGAGGGGGCGACGACGCTCGCACAGACCCTCTCCGCCGCCGGATACGACACGGCGTGTTACTCCTCTAACGCGTGGATTACGCCGTACACGCACCTGACGGACGGCTTCGACGACCAAGACAACTTCTTCGAAGTGATGCCGGGGGACTTCCTCTCGGGCCCGATGGCGAAGGCGTGGAAGACGATGAACGACAACGAGTCGCTTCGGAAGGTCGCCGACAAACTCGTCAGCCTCGGCAACGTGGCTCACGAGTATCTCGCCAGCGGCGACGGTGCGGACTCGAAGACGCCGCAGGTCATCGACCAGACCATCGAGTTCATCGACGACTCGGACGGCCCGTACTTTTCGTTCATCAACCTGATGGACGCCCACCTGCCGTACCATCCGCCCAAGGAGTACCGTGAGGAGTTCGCGCCTAACGTCGATTCGACGAAGGTGTGCCAGAACTCGAAGGAGTACAACTGCGGCGCGCGCGACATCAGCGACAAGGAATGGGGTGCGATTCAGGGCCTCTACGACGCCGAAATCCGCCACATCGACGACCAACTCCAGCGTCTCTTCTCGTGGCTCAAGGAGAACGACGAGTGGGACGACACGATGGTCGTCGTCTGTGCGGACCACGGCGAACTGCACGGCGAACACGACCTGTATGGCCACGAATTCTGCATCTACGACCCGCTCGTCAACGTCCCGCTGATGGTCAAGCATCCCGAGATGGACCCCGGCGTGAGCGACGAACAGGTCGAACTCATCGACCTGTACCACACCGTCCTCGACCACACGGGCGTCTCCGGGTCGAACTCGACCCGACCGCTCGACGAGGCGCGGTCGCTTCTCAACGCGGACTACCGCTCGTTCGCCGAGGACGTGCCGGGCGACGGCGAGTGTGCGTTCGTGGAGTACTACCGTCCGGTGGTCGAACTGAAACAGCTGGAGGAGAAGGCGAAGCGCGCGAACATCACGCTGGACGAAAACTCGCGCTTCTACTCGCGGATGCGGGCCGCGCGGCGGCCGGACGCCAAATACATCCGCAACGAGCGCATCGAGGACGAGTTCTACAAACTGGACGACGACCCCGGCGAGTTGAACGACGTAACGGGCGAGGGAACCGAGGAAGAGGTCGAACTCGAAGCCGCCCTCTCCGCGTTCGAGGAGACGGTCGGCGGCGAGTGGAAGGAGGTCTCCGACGACGACGTGCTCGGCGACATGAGCGACGACGCCAAGGACCGACTCCAAGACCTCGGTTACATCGACTAACGTGACGGACGAGTCGGCTCCGGACGGCGGGAAGGCGCTGTCCGCAGGACTGTCGGAGCGATTGGGGACCGGCAAGCTACTGCTGGGGTTCGTCGTCGCGGTCGTCCTCATCTACCTGCTCGTCGTCGCCTCCGGGTGGCGGCGGGTACTCGACACCTTGGAGGGCGCGGACTACACGTGGGTCTGGGTGGCGTGCCTTTCGACGTTTCTCGGCCTCGCCGCGTGGGGAAAGGCGTGGCAGATCGTCCTCGCGGTGCTCGACATCCAAGTCGAGTTTCGACGCCTCGTCGTCACCTACCTCGCGGCGACGTTCGCCAACTACGTCACCCCGTTAGGGCAGGCTGGCGGCGAACCGTTCATCGCCTACATCCTCTCGCGGGACACGGAGGCGAGTTACGAGGATAGCCTCGCCAGCGTCGTGACGGCGGACCTGCTCAACCTCCTGCCGTTCTTCAACTTCGCGGCGCTCGGCCTGAGCTACCTGCTCATCCGCGCGTCGCTCCCCGACAACGCGAAGACGCTCGCGCAGGGACTCGTGGTGCTGGCGTTCGGCGTTCCGGCGATTGCGTACGTCGGATGGCGGTATCGACAGCGCGTCGAGGACCTCGTGATTCGACTCGCGGCACCGATTGCGACTCGCACGTCTCGCATCACTGTCGAGGGGATTCGAAAACGCATCGACCGCTTCTACAATTCCCTCGAACGAATCGCAAACGAGCCGCGCGAACTGCTGTTCGCGCTCGTCTTCTCGTACACCGGCTGGATTTTCTTCGCCCTGCCGCTGTACTTCGCGGGGCGGGCGCTCGGCCTGCCGCTCCCGCTGGTGCTCGTGCTCTTCATCGTTCCGGCGAGCACGTTGGCCGGACTGACGCCGACGCCGGGCGGACTTGCGGGCGTCGAGGCGGCGCTGACCGTCCTCATCGTCGCGCTCGTTCCGGCGATTCCGTGGAGTTCGGGCGTGGCCGCCGCCATCGTCTATCGCGTGGCGAGTTATTGGTTCGTCCTCCTCATCGGCGGCATCGCGTCGCTGTTCGTCATCATGCGCTCATAAGACCCACCGCACTCCCTACGTTCCGCACCTCTCGCGTTCTGCACTCCCACGTTCTGCACCTCTTACGTTCTGTACCTCTCGCGTTCTGCACCCCCACGTTCTGTCCTCTCTACGGTCCGTTCTCCTGCTCCCACGCTTTTACGAGTCCGGCGAGCGTTCGGTTGACGGGCGTGTCGATATCCCGCTTTTCCCCGCGTGCGACGACGTAGCCGTTTATCGCGTCGATTTCGGTTCGGCGGCCCGCCTCGACGTCTTGGCGCATCGAGGAGGTGTTCGCGGCGGTCGCCTCGGCGACCGTCCGCACCGCCGCCACCGCGTCCTCGTCGGGTAGTTTGACGCCCTCCGCTCGGGCGACGGCGGCCGTTTCACGGGCTGCCGTCGCGGCGATTTCCTCTGCGTCGCCGGAGCGAAGCGCACCGTTTTCCACCCGTGCGAGGGCCGTCGTCGGGTTGATGCCCGCGTTCACGGCGAGCTTTTCCCACAGCCGTCGGGGCATGTCGTCCGCGATGGTCGTCTCGATTCCTGCCGCGGAGAACGCGGTCCCGATGCGGTCGGCCGGGTCGGACTGCCCGCCGTCGCGTGCCCCGAGGACGACCTCGCCGATTCCGGTACATTCGACGCGGCCCGGTTCGGTCAGGACCGCACCGTAAGTCGCGGTTCCGGCGAGAACGGGGCAGTCGAGGTGCGCCGCAAGCAGGTCCTCGTTTCCCATCCCGTTCTGGAGCGACAGCACGGCGTCGAACTCGCCCGTCGCCAACTCGCGCGCGGCGGTTTCGGTGTGAAACGCTTTGACGGTCACGATGGCGCAATCGGCGCGGCGGTCGGTTCCGTCGGTGGTCGCGTCCGCCCCCACGAGGAAGTCGAATTCGCCCGCGACGGAGAGCCCGGATTCGCGGACGGCGGTCGCGTGCGGGTCGCGGGCGACGAGCGTCACCGCGTGTTCGCGGGCGAGCAGGCCGCCGACCAGCGTTCCGAGGCTTCCCGCACCGAACACGACGAAGTTCATACTCGACCGAGGAAGCGGTGGGTGAAAAAGTAGGGCGTCTGCCGGTGTCGTCTCAGTCTTCCGTCCAGTAGTAGAGGTCCTCTTTCGGCGCGCCGCAGTTGGGACAGGTGTTCGGCAGGTTGTCGTCCAAGTCGCCCATCTCGCCGCAGTCCGAACAGCGCCACATCAGTTCCGCTTCACCGAAATCGTGGCCAGCGCGTGCGTGACCGATGGAGAGTGCTTCGTAGCCCTCTCGTATCGTGACGTAGAACCCGTCCTCGTCGAACCCACGGATGGTACCGAGTTTGTTTCCGTCCTCGTCGTGAACCGGCTGTCCGAGTTCGACTTCTTCCACGTCGATATCCTCGTCCGGCGTCTCTCCTGAATCACTCACCATGGTTGACTCTTCTCCGTTCTTCGCCTTAAATCCGACCGCCGTCTCGGGTTTCGTCGGCGTCTCGTTCCCCTCGATATCGGGGTCGGGAAGCGATAATAAACCGTCCCTGAATGTGCAACCACGGAACTCACGCCGAAATCGGTCGAATCAACGGTCGAACCGAGAATACTCATGTCGCGCGATGTGACCGATACGATTTACGGGCAGGTGACGACGAACCACGAGACGATAACGAAGTGGGTGGAGAAACACGACGGCAGTCCGGCAACGGCCGAGACGTGCGACCACAGCGTCGGGTATCTTCGAATCAAATTCTCGGACACGGACGGCGACGAGCTATCGACCATCAGTTGGCGCGAATGGTTGCGGGAGTTCGAGGCCGAAGAACTCGCCTTCGTGTATCGAGACCGGGAGGACCGAGACGGGGCGAGCGGCTTCTACGAGCTGGTGGACCGGACGACCGCGGCGGAACACGCATAATCTACCGTCCCCGACGGGCTTTTGACCACCCGACCAAAATTCCCCGGCATGCAAGCAGTTACCCTCGGACCGGCGGGCACGTACTCACACCGGGCCGCGAGCGCGGTCGCGGAGGACGTCGAGTTTCTGGAGTCCGTCACCGGCATCGTCGAGGCGGTCGCCGACGGCGACTATCCCCGCGGCGTCGTCCCCATCGAGAACAGCATCGAAGGGAGCGTTACGGGAACGCTAGACGCCCTCGCCGACAACGACGTCGCGGTCGTCCGCGAACTCGTGACGCCGATTCGCCACGCCCTGATGGCACAGAGCGCGGAGTTCGATACGGTCGCCAGCCACGCGCAGGCGCTCGCCCAGTGTCGGTCCTACCTCGAAACCGAGTACCCCGACGCGAAGCGGGAGGCGGTGACGAGCACCGCCCGCGGCGTCGAACACGCCCGCGCCGACTCGTCCGTCGCCGCCATCGCTCACCCCGACAACGCCGAGGAGTTGGAGGTTCTGGCGGAAGACATCCAGGAACGAACGTCGAACGCGACCCGTTTCTTCGTCGTCGCGCCCGCGGACGAGCGCTCACGCGCGGGAGGAAAATCCTCGCTGGTCGTCTATCCCGGCGCGAACTATCCGGGTCTGTTGCTCTCGCTCCTCGAACCGTTCGCAGAGCGCGCAATCAACCTCACTCGCGTCGAGTCGCGCCCGAGCGGCGAACGACTGGGCGACTACGTGTTCCACCTCGATTTCGAGGCGGGGCTGTACGAGGAGCGCGCGGAGGAAGCCCTCGCGGAGGTCGAACCCCTCGCCGAAAACGGGTGGGTGCGTCGCCTCGGCTCGTACGATACCCAACACGTCCTCGACGGCTAACGGCCGTCTGTCGGTCGCTGTGTGTCGTTGGTGACGGTCGCTGTGACATTGTGGTGGCGCTCGCTGTGGTCGCTGATGTCGGTCGGCGTGAATTTTTAAGCCGTCGCGCGTCGAACGTCCGACGAGGCGATACAATGGCCGGACGCAGAAATCCTTTCGACGAAATCGAAGAGTTGTTCGAACGAATGGGCCGCCAGTTCGAGACCATGGGTGACCAGTTCGGTTCCAAGGGGATAGGCTGGCAACCCGGCGGCATGTCCCTCGACGTGGCGGACCACGACGAGAAGTTCGTCGTGACCGCCGACCTGCCGGGCTTCGAGAAGGACGACATCGACATCTCGCTTCGGGGCGACCGCCTCCGAATCGTGGCCGAGAGCGGGGCCGAAACCGAGGAAGGCGACGAGGATTACCTCCGACGCGAGCGACGCCAGCAGTCGGTGAGTCGAACGCTGACGCTCCCCGAAGCGGTGGACGAATCGAGCGTCTCGGCGGAGTACCGAAACGGCGTGCTGACCGTGACGCTTCCGAAGGCGAGCGGCGGCGACGAGTCCCACGACATCGAAGTCAACTGATTCCGGGACCACAAACGGCTTGTCAATTCGGCCGCAATCGCCGTATATGACGCTCGATGCAGGCGACGACGCACCCGAGGTAACCGCGAAGAACCAGCACGGCGAGACGGTTTCCCCGTCCTTCGAGGAACCGACGGTCGTGTACTTCTATCCGCGCGACGACACGCCGGGATGCACTGTCGAAGCGAAGCAGTTCAACGCGGAACTGGAGACGTATCACGACGCGGGCGTGACCGTGTACGGCGTCTCCACTGACGACGTGGAGAGCCACGAGGCGTTCGCCGAGAAGTTCGACCTCGACTTCGACCTGTTGGCCGACTCCGACGGCGAGGACATCGCGGACGCGTTCGGCGTCGAAGTCGAAAACGGCTTCACCCCGCGAACGACGTTCGTCGTCGCGGACGGCGAAGTGCAGGCGTTCTACCCCGGCGTGGACCCCGACGGCCACGCTCGGGACGTCCTGCAGGAGATGCTCGACGACGAACTCGCCGTCTTGAAATAAGCGTCGCTGATTTTTCCTCGACCGATTCAGATATCTCGAACGATTTCTCGAACCGTCTCGTCCGCGACGGCCCGCCACCCGTCGGGCCACTCGCCACCTCGCTTCGGCGGTTCGAGTCCGAACGTCACGGGAGAAAACGAGACGTGCTCGAACGAATCGGCCGTGACGGTCCCGACGAACTCCGCGATTTCGCGCTTCGAGGAGACGCCGCCCGACGACAGGTCGTAGTACCCCGTGAACACCTGTACGACCGAAATTCGGTCGTACCTGTCCAAATCGCCCGAATCGACGTAGTAGAACAGTTTCGCCGTGTTGTTCACGGAGTCGGCCCTGCGCCACTCCAGTTCGACGGCGACGAAGCGGTCGTCGGTTCGTCCGACGACATCGACGGGCGTTCGCCGGATTCGATGTTCGGTCTCCCAGTCGAACCGCGGCAGTCGCTCGGCGAGGGTATCGCGGACGTAATCGCGTACGGTCTCGGCGAACTCGCCCACGAGCTGGCCGACGGAGCGGGTCCCTAAAAACGTTGCAGTCGATAGACGGGTCTCTCAGTCGATGTGTATCGCGGGGCGACCCGGGCGGGCCTTCGACGCCACGTCGCTGTCGGCCTCGTCGGCCGTCAGCAGACGAACGTCGGCGCCGAACTCGCGCTGGAACAGCCAGTTCGCCCGTCGAAGCGCGACCTGCTCTCGCTCCGGCGAGAGCGTTTCCGGGAGCGACTGTCGCTCCTGTTGGAGTTCCTGTCCGTACTTCGCGGCGTCGTCGCCCTGCTTTCGTATCTCGTCTTCCTGCATGAGTTCGCCGATGATGTTGTCGGCGTCGGACTCGCGGGCCAAATCGAGCGCCCGGAACTGCCACGGCGCGGCGACGACGATATCGATGCGCTCGGGGTCGTCGATGTCCGCGACGCTGATGATGTGCCGGACGTCCTCTTGCGTGTTCTCGACCAACTGTCGGGCGAGTTCGAGTTCGGCGGGGTCCGACTCCGGTTCGGGCCACTCGGCCTCGACGACGAAGCCCTCGCCGCCGAGTTCGCTCCACAGTTCCTCGCAGATGTGCGGGGTGACGGGTGCCAGCAGTTTGACGACGGTTCGCAGGCCGCGTTCGAGCGTCGGGCCGTGCGGCGACGTCTCCTCGCGGTAGCGTGCGAGCAGCGAGGTCAGTTCTTGCGTCTCGCGGAGCGCGCCGTTGAACGTCAGCGATTCGAACTCGTCGTTTGCGATGGCGACGGTGGCGTCGATTTCGCGCTCGACGTATTCGGCGATTTCGTCGCGGTCGCCGTCGAACGTCGATTCGGCGAACGATTCGACCGCCCCGGCGAGGCGCTGGAGGAACTCGTAGCTCGACTTGACGCCCTCTTCGGTCCAGTCGAAGTCCTTCTCCGGTTGTGCGGCCTGCATCGTGAACAGGCGCGCCGTGTCCGCACCGTACTCCTCGACGATGCGCTGCGGCGAGACGACGTTGCCCTTACTCTTCGACATCTTGTCGCCGTCGAGCAGGACCATCCCCTGCGTGACGAGGTTCGTGAACGGTTCGCGGTGGTCGAGCATGTCCATGTCCGAGATGACCTTCGTCACGAACCGCGAGTACAGCAGGTGCATGACGGCGTGTTCGATGCCGCCGACGTACCGGTCCACGGGCATCCAGTCGTCCGCCTGTTCGGTGTCGAACGGGGCGTCGTCGAGGTGCGGCGAGACGTACCGCAGGAAGTACCACGACGAGTCCATGAACGTGTCCATCGTGTCCGTCTCGCGGCGCGCGTCGGCACCGCATTCGGGACAGTTCACGTGCTTCCACTCGTCGGCCGCGTCCAGCGGGTTACCGGTCGTCCGAACGAACTCCGGGAGTTCGACCGGCAGGTCCTCGTCCGGGACGCTGACGGGGCCACATTCCTCGCAGTGGATGATGGGTATCGGCGTTCCCCAGTAACGCTGGCGCGAGATTCCCCAGTCGCGGAGGCGATACTGCACGTCGTGGGCGGCACTCTCGATGGCGCCCTCCAACCGCTCGCGGGCCTCGTCGCTGTCGAGGCCGTCGTAGTCGCCGCTGTTGACGAGCACGCCGTCCTCCGTGTAGGCCGCCTCGCTCACGTCCGGCACGTCGTCCTCGCTCGGCGCGACGACGGGAACGATGTCCACGTCCATCGACGTTGCAAAGGCGTGGTCGCGGGAGTCGTGACCCGGGACGCCCATCAGCGCGCCCGTTCCCACGTCGGAGAGCACGAAGTCGGCGACGAACACCGGAATCTCCTCGCCCGTCGCGGGGTTCGTCGCGGTCAGGTCGGTGGGGACGCCTTGCGGTTCGTCGCCCTCCGGGTCGGCGACCTCCTCCACGAAGTGTGCGATATCGTCGTCTTCCGCGGCCAGTTCCTCGGCGATGGGGTGGCCGGGTGCGAGCGCGAAGAACGTGACGCCGAAGATGGTGTCGAGTCGGGTGGTGAACACCTCGACGGGGCCGTAGTCCCGCGACTCGCCCTGCTTGCCGCTCGACGTTTCCGAGGCAGCTGCCTCGCTCACCTCGAATTCGACAGTCGCCCCGTGCTGACGACCGATCCAGTTTCGCTGCATCTGGCGGACGTTGGACGGCCAGCCGTCGAGGTCGTCCAAGTCGTCGAGGAGTTCGTCGGCGTACTCGGTGATCTTCAGGAACCACTGGTCGAGTTCGCGCTGTTCGACCGGGGTGTCACAGCGCCAGCAGAGTTCCGCGTCGCCCTCGACCTGCTCGTCGGCGAGCACCGTCTCGCACGACGGACACCAGTTGATTTCGGCGGCCTCGCGCTCGACGAGACCCTCCTCGCGGAACCGGGTGAACAGCCACTGGTTCCACCGATAGTAGTCGGGTTGGCAGGTCGTGATTTCGCGCTCCCAGTCGTATCCGAAGCCCATCCCTTCCATCTGCTCGCGCATCGTGTCGATACACGAGAGCGTCCAGTCGCGCGGGTTCGTGTCGCGTTCGATGGCCGCGTTCTCGGCGGGGAGACCGAACGAGTCCCAGCCCATCGGATGGAGGACGTTCTCGCCGTCCATGCGCTTGTATCGGGCGTAGGCGTCCGTTATCGTGTAGTTACGGACGTGGCCCATGTGGAGTTGGCCGGAGGTGTAGGGGAACATCCCGAGGACGTACGTCGGGTCGGTCGCCTCATCCGGGATGTGGAAGACGTCGGCGTCGTCCCACGCCTCCTGCCAGCGATGCTCGATTTCCGTGTGGTCGAACTGTCGTCGTGTTTGCATGCGAGAATCCGGGTTGTTCACTATTTGTTCCGTTCGGCTTCTATACGTTGTCATCTGTGAGCGCCGTTCGACCCCCGCTCCGTCCGTTCACAATTATCTGTCAGGTAGACACTTCTTTTACCGTCGCACGTCTTCGCTAGGACATGAGCGACTACGAGCCACGGGAAATTGAGTCGAAGTGGCAGTCTCGATGGGCGGAAGATGGTCGGTATGAGGTTGATCCATCCCAGTCTGAGGCCACCTTCGTCACGGTACCGTATCCGTATCCGAGCGGGGGAATGCACATCGGCCACGCGCGAACCTACACCGTCCCGGACGTGTGGGCGCGCTACCGCCGCCTGCAGGGCGACAACGTGTTGTTCCCCATCGCGTGGCACGTCACCGGGACGCCCATCGTCGGCGCGGTGGAGCGCTTGAAAAAGCGGGAACCCGAACAGATGTCCGTTTTACAGGACACCTACAACGTCTCGGACGAGGACCTGTCCGAGATGGAGACGCCGATGGGGTTCGCCCGCCACTTCATCGAGGACAGTTACAAGAAGAACATGCAGTCGTTGGGGCTCTCCATCGACTGGCGGCGCGAGTTCACGACGAACGACGAGCGCTACTCGAAGTTCATCACGTGGCAGTACGAGACGTTGAAGGAGCGCGGTCTGTTGGAGAAGGGCCTGCACCCCGTCAAATACTGTACGAACGAGGGGAATCCCGTCACGACCCACGACCTGCTGGAGGGCGAGGAAGCCGAGTTCCAGGAGTACACGCTGGTCAAATTCGGATGGGACGACGAGGCGCAGCGCGCCTCGGAATCCGCGAGTAGCGCGGAACGGCGTTCCGCGAACCGTTCGAGCGGAGAGCGAAGCGAACCGCGAGCGATCACCGTTCCGATGGCGACCCTGCGCCCGGAGACGGTCCACGGCGTGACGAACGCCTACATCGACCCGGACGCGGAGTACGTCGAGGCTGCTGTCGATGGCGAGACGTGGCTCGTCTCGGAATCCGCGGCGGAGAAACTGGAACTGCAGGCACACGACGTCGAAATCCGGGACCACTTTAGCGGCGAGCGACTCGTCGGCGAGCACGTCACGAACCCCGTCACGGGCGACGACGTGCTGGTCCTGCCCGCGAGCTTCGTGGACGCGGACAACGCGACGGGCGTCGTCATGTCCGTCCCGGCGCACAGCCCCGACGACTGGGTGGCTTTGCAGGAGGCCAAGAGCGCGGCGCGACGGGCCGCGGAACAGTCGAGCGGGCAGAGCCCGCGAGACGCCGCCGACGCCCGAATGGAAGCGTACGGAATCGACCCCGAGGAAGTCGCGGCAATCGAACCGAAGGCCATCATCGACGTGGAAGGCTACGGCGAGTTTCCGGCGGAGGACGCCGTAGTGGAACACGGCATCGAGGACTCCTCGGACCCCGCGCTGGAGGACGCCACCCAAGAGGTGTACAACCGGGAGTTCCACAGCGGGAAACTGCGCGGGATGTACGACGACTACGCGGGCGAAATCGTGGAGGACGTCCGCGACGACCTGAAGGCCGAGTTTCAGGAACAGGGGTCGTTCGACACGATGCACGAGTTCAGCGAGGAGGTCGTCTGTCGCTGCGGCGGGGCCGTCGAAGTCGCCGAACAGGACACGTGGTTTCTGCGGTACAACGACGAGGCGTGGAAGGCGAAGGCCCACGAGGTCGTCGCCGAACTGGACGCGATTCCCGAGAACACCCGCGAGCAGTACGACCACACCATCGACTGGTTGAACGAGTGGCCCTGCATCCGCAACTACGGACTGGGAACGCGCCTGCCGTGGGACGACGAGTTCGTCATCGAACCCCTGTCGGACTCGACCATCTACATGTCCTACTACACCATCGCCCACCGAATCTCGGACGTTCCGGTGGAGGAACTGGACAAGGAGTTCTTCGACACGTTGTTTTATGGAAGCGAGGCGGTTGACGACCCCAACGAAACCGCCCTCGCCCTGCGCGAGGAGTGGGATTACTGGTACCCCGTCGATTACCGCTGTTCCGCGAACGATTTGGTCAGCAACCACCTGACGTTCTTCCTGTTCCACCACGCCGAGCTGTTCGACCCGGCGAACTGGCCGCAGGGAATCACGGTGATGGGCATGGGTCTGCTGGAGGGCGAGAAGATGTCCTCCTCGAAGGGCCACGTCGTTTTGCCCGAGAACGCCATCGAGAAGTACGGTGCCGACACCGTGCGATTCTTCCTGATGAACAGCGCGGAACCGTGGCAGGATTACGACTGGCGGAGCGAGCAGGTCGAGAGCACGGGGAACCAACTGCGGCGGTTCTGGAACCGCGCGAACGAGATTATCTCGGCCCCCGAGGGCGAACGCGACCTGCAACGCATCGACCGCTGGTTGCTGTCGAAACTGCAGGGAACCGTCCGCGAGGTCACCGACGCGATGGACCGGTTCGAGACGCGAACCGCCAGTCAGGACGCCTTCTACGGCTTCGAGGAGCACCTGAAGTGGTACCGAAAGCGCACCGACACCGACCGGTCGGGCGCGCGCTGGACGCTCCGGACCGTGCTGAACGCCCGCCTGCGCCTGCTGGCTCCGTTCATCCCGTTCATGGCGACGGAACTGCACGAGCGCCTGACGGGGAACCCCATCGCGGAGGCCGAATGGCCCGACGTGGATTCGGACTTCGAGAGCACCGTCACCGAAATCGAGGAGTCGCTGGTCGAAGGATTGACCGACGACGTGCGCGACATCGTGAACGTGACCGACACCGACCCCGAGACGATTCGGGTGTACGTCGCCGCCGACTGGAAGCGACACGTGCTCGCCGCTGTCGTCGATACCGGCCCGAACGTCGGTGCGGTGATGGGCGAGGTCATGCAGGACGAGGAGTTGCGCGAGAAGGGAGACGAGGTGAACCAACTCGTCCAGAAACTCGTCGAGGACGTGCGCGAACGTCCCGACGAACAGGTCGCGGTGCTGGCCGACCTGAACGAGGTCGAAGTGTACGAGGACGCGCGGGACTTCTTCGAACGCGAGTTCGAGGCCGACGTCGAGGTGTACCGCGAAGGTGCGGACGTGCCCGACCCCGAGGACAAGGCGCGACACGCCGCCCCGCTCCGCCCGGCTATCCATCTGGAAGGCTGACGGCGTTCGTCCGTCTCCGTCCCACCAGTCGGAGGGCTACACAAGATTCATTGCGTAGCGATTTTCATCGTGAGGGTATGTCGTCCGACAGACCGTTTTTCACCGCTCCCGAGGAGGAACTCGATACGAATCAAATACTGTACGAAGCGCTCCCCCTCGCCAAACTCGTCGTGGCCGTCGGTGTGGTCGCGTTCATCCCGATACTCCTGCGAACCACCCTGTTCGAAATCCTCGGGTTGGCTTCCCTCTTCGAACTCCTGTTCACGTTCCTGACACAGCTCGTCCTCGCCGTCGGGTCCGGTATCATCCTGCTGTATATCATCGTCCGGGCCAACCAACTCGCCGACGAATAGCTCACGACCCAACTACCCCACCGCCCGTCCGATTCTCCTGTCACGTCTCTATCGTCCGCGTCACCCATCCCGTCGGCCCATCGTGTCGAATCTGGCACCGAACGAGCAAATCGGTTGTGTTGTGCGAACGCTTATCATTCAGGCCGTTGCCGGTTTCCACATGAGTCAGGGGGACTCGGGGGACCACCCCGTCACGAAAGTTCTGCGAACCGTCACGCCGCCTTCCCGCGGCCACTCGGACAACGAGATGAACACTATCGGCGTCGCGGTGTTTCTGGGCCTGCTCGTCCTGTTGGTTCCGCTTCTGCCGTTTTTGATAATCGCGTGGGTCATCTCGAAACTGACCGACGAACTCGCCGGACGGGCACCCATCGGGGAGGAGTAGCGACCGGGGACGAACGAGTCCTACACGGACCCGAACGGTGTTCTCGGACCCGTATTTTTCCACATCGCGGAATTATTTCACTCAATGCGTATATCAATCCGTACTGATATCAACCGGTATGCGTCGGGACGCGCATTCGACGCGGAACTATCGAACGTCTGTCACCGAATCGCGTCACTGACGGTCGGAACGATATCTCATGACATGCGAACCAACGGACGCGGAGATGAAACGGCGACGGTTGCTGAAGACCATCGGTGCGGGAGCGCTCGCGAGCGGTCTCGCGGGGTGTAGTTCGGTTTCCACGGGGAACGAAGATGGAAACGAGACGTCGAAAGCGACCGCTTCCTCCACCGCTTCGAAAACGACCGAAGACGGGACGACCGCGGGAACCGACGCGCCGCCGTCGGACGGGAAACGGGTCGCGTTCGGCGACTGTACCGGCGTTCTCCCCGGAGAGTGTTCACCGCAGACGCTCACCGACGACATCACCGAAGACACGACGCTCGGGGGCGACTGCAATCGATACGTTGTCGAGGGAACCATCGACGTCACCGGCGCGACGCTCACGGTGACGGCGGGAACCGAACTCGTCTTCGAGCAGAACGCCGGACTCAAGATCGCCGCGGACGGGACGCTCGTCGCCGAGGGAACGTGCGAGCGTCCCGTCGTGTTCACCGGCCAGCAACGGACCCGTGGCTTCTGGCGGGGCATCTACTTCGAGGACTCCGACAACCCCAACGCGATGGCCTATTGCGTCGTCGAATACGCTGGTGGCGGAGACGAGTTCTGGCAGGCGGACGACAACGCGAACCTCGCGGTCGGCGGAAGTTCCCGACTCGCGGCCTCGAACTGCGCCGTCCGCGAGAGCGCGGCGTGGGGATTCACCTTCGGTCCCGAGGTGAACGTGGACGACTTCTCGAAGAACATCGTCACCGCGAACGCCGCGGGTGCGGGCTTCGTCCGCGACGCCTCCGCCCATCACGTCGATGGCTCCGGGACGTACGCCGGGAACGACGACGACATCGTTCACGTGTGGGGCCGCGACGGACTCGGGGCCGGTTTCGACGCGACGTGGGACGCGCTCGACGCCCGCTATCGCGTGGCCAAACTCGTCGAACTGCGAACGGACGCCCACCTCACCATCGCGCCCGGAACGACGCTCTCGTTCGAACAGGAGGCGGGCCTCAAAGTCTCGGAGTCGTCCCAGTTGACGGCCGCGGGTATCGACCCCAACACCGAGGAATCCAAACCGATAACGTTCACGGGCGAGCAGAAGACCCGCGGATTCTGGCGCGGTCTCTACTTCGAGACGTCGGACCGCGTTCCGAGCGTGCTGGAGAACTGCGTGATCGAGTACGGCGGCGGTGGCGACGAGTACTGGACCGCCGACGCGCACGCGAACGTCGCCGTTGGGGGCGGCGCTCGCGCCCGCATCACTCGCTCGACGCTCCGGGAGAGCGGCGGATACGGTTTCAACTTCGCCGAGGCGGTGACGATAGACTCGTTCGTGAACAACACCGTGACACGCAACGCGACCGGGGCGGGCCACGTCCGCGACGACCGCGCGCAGTTCCTCTCCGACACCGGGACGTACACCGGCAACGACGTGGACCGGGTGTACGTCTGGCAGCACGACGACATCGGAACGGACCTCGACGTGACGTGGGACGCCATCGATGTCCCCTACTTCGTCGATACCGGCGCGATAGAGACGTACGGAAACCTCACCATCGACCCCGGTACGACGGTCGAGTTCGGGCAGGACGCCGGACTGAAACTGCTGGACGGCGGCACCCTCACGGCCGTCGGAATCGTGCCCGACACCGAGGAGTCCAAACCGATAACGTTCACGGGCGGTCAAAAGACGCGGGGCTACTGGCGGGGCATCTACTTCCAGCAGACCGACCGAACCGAGAACCAACTGCGGAACTGCGTGGTCGAGTACGGCGGCGGTGGCGACGAGTACTGGAGCGCGGACGCAAAGGCCAACGTCGCCGTTTCGAACGGCTCCCGGGCGCGAATCGACGGGTGTACCATCCGCGAAAGCGGCGCGTGGGGATTCGACTTCTCGGACGACGTGTCCGTCGATTCGTTCACCCGAAACACTGTCACCGCGAACGCCGAGGGTGCGGGCCACGTCCGCGACGACACCGCCCACTTCCTCTCCGACACCAGCACCTACACCGGCAACGACGAAGACCGGGTGTACGTCTGGCAGCGCGACGACATCCGCGAATCGATGGCCGTGACGTGGGACGCCATCGACGTTCCCTACTTCATCGACACCGGCGCGGTGTCGGTGTACGGCGCGCTCACCATCGAACCGGGCGCGACCCTCGAATTCGGGCAGGACACCGGCCTTCGGATGTACGACGGCGGTATCCTGTCCGCGGTCGGGACGGGAGACGAACCCATCACGTTCACCGGAGAGCAGAAGACCCGGGGCTACTGGCGCGGCATCTACTTCGACGACACGAATCGCACCGAGAACGAACTGCGCTACTGCGTCGTCGAGTACGGCGGCGGCGGGAACGAATTCTGGAACGCGAAGGAACACGCGAACGTGGCCGTCACGAACGGGTCACGGCTCTCGATACGACACTCCACGGTTCGTAACTCCGCCGGATACGGCTACGAAGTCACGCAGGATTCGACGCTCACCGCGAGCGCAAATTCCGTCGTGGACAACGCGCTCGGCGCGAGCGTCAACACCTAAAAACGAGTGTTCGCGGCTCGGGTCGCGTCGTTACAGTCCGAGGAGGTCGAACGGGTAGCCGTTGTCGTTCTCGTTCGCGTGCTCGTAGACGACGTGGGCGGCCGCGACGTCCTGAATCGCCAGTCCGGTGCTGTCGAAGACGGTCACGCCGTCGTCCTCGGTACGCCCTTCCAGTTCGCCGATAACGATGTCGCCGATGTCGCCGTGGATGTCGTCGTCCGTGAGGGTGCCCTCGTTGTACGGGACGTTGATTTCGCCCGAGTGGGTTGTCTGGGCGTGGTCGTCGATGACCAGTTTCGCGTCCAGCAGGAGTTCGTCCGCGAGTTCGTGCTTGCCTTCCGCGTCGGCACCCATCGCGTTGATGTGGGTGTGCTCGCCGACGGCATCGGCGGAGACGATGGGCGTCTCGACGGGCGTCACGGTCGAGAGGATGTCACAGGACGCGGCTTCCGAAATCGATCCGGCACGAACGTCGAACTCGTCGTCGAAGTAGTCGATGAAGTCCGCGACCGCTTCCTCGTCCAGGTCGCTGATGACGACTTCCTCGATGGGGCGAATCTTCGAGATGGCTTCCAACTGGGTGTAGGACTGGACGCCAGCGCCGACCAGTCCCATGCTCGTCGCGTCTTCGACGGCGAGGTGGTCGGTCGCCACGGCGGCGGCCGCGCCCGTGCGCTTCATCGTGAGCTCCGTCCCGTCCATGATGGCGAGCGGGAACGCCGTCTCGGGGTCGCTGTAAATCATCGTGCCCATGACCGTCGGCAGGTCGAACTCCTCGGGGTTGTCGGGGTGGACGTTGACCCACTTGATTCCGGCCGCGTCCCACCCGTCGGCATCCAAATAGGCGGGCATCGACCGGAAGTCGCCGTTGTACTGGGGCAGGTCGATGTACGATTTTGCGGGCATCTGCGCGTCGCCGAGCGCGTAGGCCGCGAAGGCGTCCTCGATGGCCCGGATGAGTTCGGGCATCTGTGTGTTCTCGTCGACCGCATCCTGGTTGAGCAGGAGTGTCTCCATATTTTGAGGGATACGCGGTTCCCACTTAGTTCCATCTCTTACCGATTTCGGGCCGCTTCCACCGTCGAGTACGGCGATTTTGGATATATGTCACTACGAAACATGCAGAAAATTATCCTTTACGACGGTTGAATTGATATCCACTCTCGAACCGCTGTTGGCAGTCGTATCCGGCAAAGGTATCACTCATCGACTTGTGTCCAAGAAATCGGTTCAAATCCGATTAACGGTCATTTCTCGGACGAGGCCGACGAAAGACGGCCGAAACCCGATACGAACAGATGTGGGTTCCTCCGGGAACGACCCCCGTCAGCACCTATCTCCGTCCTTCTCCATGCTTCCGTGCTGGTGTTGCCCGTCGCCGCCCTGTTCGTGTTCGCCTCCGCTATCGTGCTCACTTCCGTTCCCGCTTCCGTCCATCGGGTCGTCTTCTCCACTGTGCTCGTCGCCACGACCCACGATTTGCACGGAATCCCGGCCGGAAAACCCGTGTTCGCCGGACTCGTCCCGCTCCCAGCGGAGTTCGGCCTCCGTCTCGTCGGCGTCGAATTCGACATCCGCGACGGAAAAGTGCAGAACCAATTCGTCGCTGCCATCTCCATCGACGTCTTCGACGTGCCCGTCGTGAATCAGGCACGCTCCGCCGCCGTCGGCGACGGCGTCCGGAGCGCCGAATCGATACCGAACTGCCTCGCCGGTCGGGTCGAACGCATCGGTTTGGCGGACGGCGACGGGGACGACGCCGCGGCTGTCGAGGTCGATTTCGTTCGATTCGCTATCCGGTTTCACGTCGATGTCGAGTTTCTGCGGGAAGTGGGCGACTGCGGTACTGCTGAGGGAAGGAACTTCGACTGCGGTCACGGCGACTCCGGCACCGGCCGTGAGGAGGCGGCGACGACCGAACTTTCGTGATTGTACATCGTTCTCGTCCGCGTTGTCTTTCGGGGTGGACACGGTACTTTCGAATCTCTGCGGCGTGAAAATAGCAATTCTGGCACGATTCTCGAAACGACCTGTTAGAACTAGCGAATGTACCGGAAACGCACCGCTATCCGGTACGAGTTCAAAAAATCGGTTCGAGTTCGATAGACGATACTTCGGGTGCGGTTGGGCGGAAATCGGCCGTTGACCGATTTCCGTCTCACGGGCTTCGCCCGTTCGACATTCGAGGTTTCTTCGAAACCTCGCTTACATAGCCTTGGCCGAGGCAACCTCGGCCGTGCAATGAAATTTCTCCTTTCGTCGAAATTTACATTGCGCCGCCCATACCGCCCATGCCGCCCATGCCACCCATGCCGCCGGGTGCGCCGCCAGCGCCTTCGTCGCCACCCTTGTCGGTGGAGAGGTCGCCGGCGGAGATGATGTCGTCGATTTTGAGGACGAGGTTCGCGGCCTCGGTGGCGCTGGAGAGCGCCTGCTCTTTGGCGTGTGCGGGTTCGACGATGCCCGCCTCGAACGTGTCTTCGACGTCGCTGCTGAAGACGTTCAGGCCAGCGCGCTTGTCGCCGTCCTCGTGGGCTGCGCGGAGGTCAACGAGCGTGTCGATGGAGTCCAGTCCGGCGTTCTCGGCGAGGACGCGCGGGACGAGTTCGAGCGAGTCGGCGAACGCCTCGACGGCCAGCTGTTCGCGGCCTTCGACGCTGTCGGAGTAGTCGCGGAGTCGGGAGGCGAGTTCGACCTCGATGGCACCGCCGCCGGAGACGATTCGGCCGTCGCTGACGGTCTGGGCCACGACGTCGAGCGCGTCCGTGATGCCGCGTTCGAGTTCGTCAACCACGTGGTCCGTGGAGCCGCGGAGGAGGAGCGTGACGCCGTGTGCGTCGTCGCCGCCGCTGACGTAGAACAGCTCGTCGCTCTCGTCGCGGGTGACGCTTCCTTCCGCCACGTCGTCTTCACTCGCGCTGTCGAGGTCCGAGACGATGGTCGTGTTGAGAATCTCGCGGAGGAACTTGATGTCGCTCTTCTTCGTGCGGCGGACGGCGAGGATGCCTTCCTTGGCGAGGTAGTGCTGTGCGAGGTCGTCGATGCCCTTCTGGCAGAAGACGACGTTCGCGCCGGTGTCCTTGATCTGCTCGACCTTCTCCTTCAGCTGGGCTTCCTCGCGGTCGAGGAAGTTCTTGAGCTGGTCGGGGTCGTTGATGGAGATTTCGGTGTCGACGTCGGTCTCCTCGACTTCGACGGCTTCGTTGAGGAGGAGAACCTTCGCGTCCTCGACCGAGGTCGGCATGTTG
Source organism: Haladaptatus paucihalophilus DX253 (assembly GCF_000376445.1). Taxonomy (NCBI): domain Archaea; kingdom Methanobacteriati; phylum Methanobacteriota; class Halobacteria; order Halobacteriales; family Haladaptataceae; genus Haladaptatus; species Haladaptatus paucihalophilus. The sequence continues at coordinate 2,103,760 of NZ_AQXI01000001.1, forward strand.
TCGTGAACGGGGTCCTTGTCGATGACGCCGCCTTCGAGCAGTTCGGACTCGCCCGCGGAGCGGCCGGTCTGCGTCTCGATGTTGACGTATTCGAGGTCGACGGTGCCCTCGACGGTGACCGCCTGCACGGCGTCCACGATAATCTGGCTCAGGACTTCCTTGTTGAGTTCGGCCCCTTTGCCGGTCATGCTGGTTTCGGCGACTTTGCGGAGGAGTTCCTCGTCGTCGGTATCCACTTCGTCGGCGATGTTGTCGACTTCCTCGCGGGCCTTCTCGCTCGCCAGGTGGAACCCTTTGATGACCGCCGTCGGGTGGATGTCCTGTTCGAGGAGGTCCTGTGCGTTCTTGAGGAGTTCACCCGTGACCGCGACGGCCGTCGTCGTGCCGTCACCCGCTTCGTCCTCTTGGGTTTCGGCGACTTCGATGATCATCTCGGCCGTCGGGTTGTCGATGTCCATCTCCTTGAGGATGGTCACGCCGTCGTTCGTGATGGTGACGTCGCCCATCGAATCGACGAGCATCTTGTCCATCCCTTTCGGGCCGAGTGTGGAGCGTACCGCGTCCGCAACCGCTCGCGCCGCGGTGATGTTGTGTTCCTGCGCGTCCTTGTCCTTGACTCGCTGGGAATCTTCGGACATTACGATCATCGGCTGACCTTGCATGCGCTGACTCATAGTACAAGAGCGACTATGTTTGTGCTTCTATATAAATCTTTATCCAGGCGTTCGTTAGGATACGGTATTCGATATCTTGTCAGCGTTGGAAACCACTGTAAGGCGGCCGGAAATGCGGAAATCCGTGTCGGTGGTTAACACGTCTCTTTTTCTTCGACACTCGTCTCAAACTTCTATTTATATGCTCTGATGCTCGGTGGCTCCTCGCTCGAACGTTGCCACTTTTCTTCCTCCTTTCCTCGCTCGACGCATTCGCTGGCGAGTGCTTCGTTCCGTTTCTTATCCTCCCCGTTTCCCTCGTCGTGGCTCGTCGCGGATTACTCGTCTTCCGGCACTTCCGTGTGGCCGAGCCTGAGGTTTCGATAGTAGTACATGTGTGTCGCCCCGGAGACGGTCACCAGTGCAGCGAGTCCGACCGCCCACCCGATGTCCGGGACCAGGCCGAGCGGTCCGGCGTCGAACCACGCTCCGGTCAGCAGTGTGAGACTGATACAGCCCAACACGAAATAGTACTCGGACCACGGGAGGTTGTTGTCGGGGATTATTTCGAGATACGTGTTCAGCGGTTCCGCCTGTTCCGTCAGCGTGACGTCGCCGTGTGCCGCATCGTAATCGATGAACCCCGTTTCGTCGAGTTTCGGAAGATGGGCTTGTTGCAGCGTGTTGTACACCCGCTTGCGTTGTTGTGAGGTCACTTCCTCGACGGTGACGTCGTTTTCCCACGCCGCGATTTGCGTCGCGAGCTCGCCGATTTCGACCGGTCCTTCGTTCCGTCGTAAGTAGTGAATCGCGTATCGTCGGCGTCGATTACTAAGTATCTGAAATATAATGTCTCTGGACAGCGGCGTCTTCTCCATCCCGTCGGCTCGTTTACTCATTAGATGTCGACCCGTCGACCGCGAATGTTTGTTTTCGAGAGGTGTCTCAAGCTATTTAATATTTTGCCCGGATTCAGCAGAAGTTCTCCGTTGCGTATACACGTCCGCTCTCGGTGTAGGTGATGCCGATTCCCTCTCGTTCCCAGTGTTTCGAAAGGATGTTTTTTCGGTGTTCGGGCGAATGCATCCACTGCGTCACGAGTCCGCGAGCCAACGCTCTCGCGGTTCGATACCGAACGACGTCTCCGGTATCGGTTCGTACTCGTAAATCGAAGTACGTGTACGCGATGTTTTCCCCCGCACCGCGAAGACAGTGGTAATCCTCTCGGCGATAGCGGTCGCCGGGGTCGACACCCGTCGGTGAGACGTGTTCGAAATACCCTTTCCGTCCCATATCGGCGCTGTGATTTCGCGCGATGTCGCGCAACGCGGCGTCGAATTCGAGCGGGTCGAGTCCGTGTTTCGTCCGCTCCTCGTTTACCGCGACGTGAACGTAGAACTCGACCCAGCGACGGAACCGCGTCGTGTTCGGGTTCGTGAGCCGTCCCGGCCGGTCGTGTGGCACGTCGATGACTCGTGCGCCTTGTGCAGAATCCAGCGTCCGTTCGCCGGGAACGTGATAGCCCGCGAAGTACGACCCGAAAAACAGCACTGTCAGGAGGACGAGGGCGACGGGAACGAGCGAGCGCATTCGTCTGCCTTTCGACCCCGGCGAAGATGAATGTCCGGGCGGTGTCCCTTGAACTACTCGTAGTTGACCCGCGGGTCCACGAGCACGTAGGCCACGTCCTGTACGAAGTTACCGACCAGTCCGATGAGGATGGGTATCATCGTCGTCGCCAGAATCAGACCCGCATCGCGGCTCTTGATGGCTTGGAACGCGAGCGACCCGAACCCGGGGATGCCGAACACCATCTCCACGACGAGGAGCGTGATGAACAGCATGGTGAGGGTCTCGGTGAAGAACAGCGAGACGAGCGGTAGCGCGGCGTTCCGGAGCACGTGCCGTGCGACGTCCCGCGCGCTCGCACCGTTCGCCCGGAGCGTCTTCACGAACTCGGAGGGAACGTATTCGAGCGACGTGGACCGCGCGTACCGAATCTGCACGGTGAGCAAGTTTACCGTGACGACGAATATCGGGAGCAGCATGAACGGGAGGTTCTGGGACGTCCAGAGTCCGTATCGACCGTCGAAGTACGACGCCTGAATGCTCACCCGTTCGAGGACGATGAGCGACGACCAACTCGCCAGCCAAAAGCCCGGCATCCCCAATCCCGGGTACGTGACGGCGGTGACGAGGCGGTCCACGTAGCCGTGCTGATGCACCGCCGAGTACAGGCCGATGTACGTTCCGAGGATGGTGGACAACACGACGGCGGGAATCAGATAGACGAGCGTGAGCGGAACCGCGTCGGCTAACAGATTCGTTACCGGCGTGCCCCCGATGTTCGTCCCCCAGTCGAACGTCGTGTACGCGACGATCCACTTCACGTACCGGTCGAGTATCGGTTGGTCGTAGTTCCTCGCCGCACCGTAGGCGTGTTCGGCCTTCTCCACCGACCCGCCACCCATCCCCGCTAAGAGCCCCGCGGTTCTCTGGTTCGGGTCCGGCGCGTACGCGTACACGAGAAAAATGGATGAGAGGAGGAGGTACGCCGCGAATATCGTCCAGAGCGCCCGTTTGGCGATGTATCGACGCACGCTACGGCACCCCGTCCGCTCGCGGTTCCTCGTCCTCGACCGGCGTTATCGGTGCCGTCCCGCGTCGAGTCGGCAGTGAACTCGTCCCCATGCTATTGATGCCCACAATTCGTCCCTCCCGAATAAATGTTTCTTGTGTTACAGACCTCTCGCCGATGTCGAATCGGGCACCCCGACGGACGGCCCGCCTACCGATGGCCATATTTTTTATACCCCTGTTGCATTGTTAGCGTTAGTCTGTCATTGAATTGTCTCGTCCGCGGGTGAGACTCCCGCCGTCACGGGATACGAGAGAAGGATTCGACCGCCCATGGCTACACGAAACGACACGTTCGATACGATAGAATGGAGCGAGTACACGACCGACTCGCGGTCGATAGCGCGACGAACGGTAGCGTTTTCGCTCGTCGCGCTCGCGGTCGCTCTCGGGTTTCTCTACGACCTCTTCTTCTTTCCCGACACCGAACCCCTCGTTTTCGAGTGGAACCCGACCCCGCTGGATTGGATATTCACGCTTTCGCTCGCAATCTTCTTCTGTTACGTTCTCGTCCCGCTCGCCCAAAATCGGGAACTAACTCGCCGTCGCTGGGAGCAACTCAAAGCGAATCCGGTCGCCGTCGCCAGTCTCGGCTATCTCGTCTTCTTCTTCGTTACCGGACTCGTCGCGCCGATGTTCCTCTCTCCCCTTCGGGACGCCATCGTGGCCGCGGACGGGTTCCGATACGATATCACACCGTACCAGCCCCCGTTCGGGTTCACCGTCCCGTTCTACGGCATCGGCATCACGCGCTGTGTCGGCCAGTTGGCGAACAACGCGTGTCACGGAAGTCTGATTCACCCCCTCGGAACGACCGGAAGCGGGGAAGACCTGCTGATAGAAATCCTCCAAGGCATGCGCGTCGCGCTCGAAGTGACCCTCATCAGCGCGACGCTCATCGCGCCGCTCGCGACCGCCGTCGGAACCGTCGCGGCCTACTTCGGCGGCAGGGTGGACGAAGTGCTGATGCGCTACGTGGACCTCCAACAGGCCATCCCGCCGCTGTTCGTCTTTCTCCTCCTCCAAGCCCTCTACGGCGGGAGCATCCTGCTCATGATCGCCGTGTTCGGGTTGCTCAGTTGGGGAAGCACCGCCCGGCTCGTTCGGAGCGAGGCGCTCCAGAAGACCGAACTCGGGTTCGTCCGCGCCGCGAAAGGTGCGGGAAGCGGCCACCTCCGGGTCATCCGCGACCACCTCCTTCCGAACGTATCGAGCACCGTCCTCGTCTCCGTGACGCTCCAGATTCCGACCCTCGTCCTCATCGAGGCGATGCTCGGCTACTTCAAACTCCACGGTGACGGGCAGAACTCGTGGGGCTATCTCATCTACGCCGCGTTCCACAACGACTTCCACCCGACGTTCCTCTGGTGGGCGGAGGTGATCCCGGTGGTCCTCATCGTCCTCACCGTCGCCTCGTTCAGCTTTTTGGGCGACGCGCTCCGCGAGATTCTCGACCCCAGAACGAGGGAGGGACTGTGACCGACCCGTTGCTTTCCGTGTCGGGACTCCGGACGACGTTCGAAACGTCCCGCGGGACCGTCAAGGCGGTCGACGGCGTTTCGTTCGACGTGAACCGCGGGGAGACGGTCTGTCTCGTCGGCGAAAGCGGCTCCGGGAAGACCGTCGCCTGCGAGTCGATAACGCGGCTAATTCCGACGCCGCCGGGCGAAATCACGGACGGTCGAATCGTCTTCGACGGCGAGGACGTCCGCGACTGCTCGTCGAGCGAACTCCGCGAGATTCGAGGCGACCGCATCGCGTACGTCTTTCAAAACCCACAGAACGCGCTCGACCCGGTGTACAGCGTCGGACGTCAAGTCGCCGAATCCGTCCGCTACCATCGGGACGTGAGCAAGAGCGCGGCCCGTCGCCGCGCAGTTGAACTCCTCGACCGCGTCGGGATTCCGAAGGCCGAGGTTCGGGCGGACGACTATCCCCACGAGTTCTCGGGCGGGATGCGCCAGCGCGTCGTCATCGCCATGGCGCTGGCGGGCGAACCCGACCTGCTCATCGCGGACGAGCCGACGACGGCGCTCGACGTGACCATCGAGGCTCAGATTCTGGAGTTGCTCGCGGACTTACAGGACGAGCGCGACATGGCGATTCTGTTCGTCACCCACGACCTCGGCGTCGTCGCCCAAATCGCCGACCGCGTGGTCGTGCTGTACGCCGGGAAGGTGATGGAACGAGGGAGCGTTCACGACATCTTCGACCATCCCGCCCATCCGTACACGCAAGCGTTGCTCGCGTGTCTCCCCGGTCGCGGCGCGAGTTTACAACCCATCGGCGGGTCGATGGCCGACCCGGTATCGCCGCCGTCGGGGTGCCGGTTCCATCCGCGGTGTCCGCACGCGACCGACGATTGCGAGCGGAGCGGACAACCGCCGTTGCAGGGCGTGACGGATTCCCAACACGCGTCGTGTATCTTCTACCGCGAGGACCGCGATTCGTCGGTCGTCCTCGGCGCCGATCCCGAACCGATACCGGAGGAACGGCAATGAAAGCGAATGAAGCGAACGACCCGACCGGAACGGACGCGACGGCCGACCCGCACGAGGAGTACCATTCCGCGCTCCTCTCGGTCCGCGACCTGAAAAAGCAGTATCCGGTCACGGAGGGAATCACCCGAAAGGAGACGGGCCGAATCCGCGCGGTGGACGGCATCTCCTTCGACGTGTTCCCCGGCGAGACGGTCGGACTCATCGGCGAGTCGGGGAGCGGGAAATCGACCGCCGCGACGACGCTGCTGTCGCTCGAAGTCCCGACCGACGGAACGGTCGTGTTCGACGGCGACGACATCGGTACGTTCGACCGCACCGAAACCAAGGCGTTCCGCCGCCGCGCTCAAATGGTGTTTCAGGACCCGACGACGACGTTCGACCCGCGGATGACAATCGGCGAGTCGGTCGCGGAACCCCTCTCTATTCACGGCATGACCGACGCCGACCAGCGCCGGACGATAACCGAGGACTTGCTCGGTCGCGTCGGCCTATCGGCGGAGGAGTTCGACCGTTACCCGCACGAACTCTCCGGTGGGCAAAAACAGCGTGCGGCGTTGGCGCGGGCGTTGATTCTGAACCCCGACTTGCTCGTCTTGGACGAACCCGTCTCGGCGCTGGACGTGTCGGTGCAGGCCGAGATTCTGTCCCTGCTCTCGGATTTGCAGTCGAAGTTCGACCTCTCGTTGCTCCTCATCAGCCACGACATGGGTGTCGTCCGCGAAATCTGTGACCGCGTGGCGGTGATGTATCTCGGCGAAATCGTCGAACGCGGTCCGACCGAAGACCTGTTCCGCGACCCGCAACACCCCTACACGCGAGCCCTCGTCTCGGCGATTCCGACGCCGGACCCGGATGCGGCAACCGACCGTGTTCCCCTCCGCGGCGACGTTCCCGACGCCGCCTCGCCGCCGACGGGGTGTCGGTTCCATCCGCGCTGCCCGGCGGTCATCCCCCCCGAGCGGTACGACTTCGAGCAGGACGAGTGGCGGTCCGTCATGGACCTCCGCGTCGCGGTCGCGGACGAGGACGTGAACCTCGACGCGCTTCGAAAACTTGCAGTCGCACGTGGTGCCGCCGAGAGCGAAGGGGCAGTAACCGATACCCACCTCCGCTCCGCGCTCCGCGAGGAGTACGACATTCCCGACGAGTTGACCGACGCTGACGCCGAATCGGCGCTGTCGGCCGCCCTCTCGGACGTCGTTTCGGGGACCATCGAAGATGCGGACGAACGACTTCGGGTGGAGTTCTCGACGATTTGCGAACGGAGGGCTCCCGAGGAACGGGCGACCGGTGCCGGACATCCGGCGGCGTGCCACCTCCACGATTCGGTGGCGGAACCGGACGAGGAGTGGGAGTGGGCGTCGGTTGACTGATACCGAACCCCGGGACTGGGATTTGAGCTCGCCCGGACATTCCTGCTCGCCTCACATTCGTTCGGCTGCGCGGGCCGTGTCCGGGCTGCTCGAATCCAGTATAACGTTTTCTTGTTCGCCGCTTCGATGAGCACCGCAGAGCGGGTGCTCATCGGTTAGTTCACTCGAAAACGCCGGGACTGGGATTTGAGCTCGCCGAGACGTTCCGGGTCACTCACTTCGTTCGCTTTCCGGGCATGCGACTCGTCTGCTCAAATCCCTCAGCGATTTCTCGCTCCAGTCGACGTAAGCACACGCTACGCGGTGCTTACGGATTTGCTTCGCGGAGAAATACGCCGGGACTGGGATTTGAACCCAGAATCCCATAAGGGAACACGCTTTCCAGGCGTGCGCTTTGCCATTCGGCCATCCCGGCCTACCAATTCGTTACCCGGTGTTGCTTTTAAACCCTTCTGTTCTAGTTGAGTACCCCTTCGCCGACGTAACTGAGGACCGGCGCGCCGACCGCGACGACGAGCGTCGCCCCTGCCTTGACCGCTATCGAATATCGATAGCCGCTGATTAGCTCGTAGCCTTGCAGGAGGACGAGAAACGAGAGGACGCCGATTGCGCCCCACAGCAGACTCGTCTTGACGCGGGGATTCACGGTTACTCGGTGCTGGCGATGGCCTCGATTTCGACGCCCACGCCCTTGGGCAGGTTGGCGACCTCCACCGCGCTCCGCGCCGGTGGGTTGTCCTGGAAGTACTCCTGATACGACTCGTTCATCTCGTCGAAGTCCTCGATGTCGTCCATGAACACCGTCACCTTCAGCACGTCCTGCATGGTCAGGCCCTCCTCTTCGAGGATGCCCTTGACGTTCTCCAGACTCTGGCGCGTCTGGACAGCGATTTCCTCGTCGTCGAGGAGTTCGCCGTCGGGTGTCATCGGAATCTGTCCCGCGGTGAAGAGGATGTCTCCGTTCGTCGTCGCTTGGCTGTACGCTCCCACTGCTTCCGGGGCGTCCTGCGTGCTGATAGTTCGCTTCATGTCGGTGTCTTCGGTTCCTATAACTTAAACCTACGTCAAAAGGGTGCGAAAAATCGAACGACCTGCAAGTCAGACGAGGACTTCCACGTCGAACCCGTTTTCGCGGAGCGAGTCGAGGAGTGCCTCGACGTGTTCCGGCCCGCGGGTTTCGAGGTCGAGTTCGACCTCCGTCGCGTTCATGCCGATATCGCGCGAGGTGCGGTCGTGCTGGATGGCGTAGATGTTGGCCTGCGCGTCGGCGATGACGTCGAGGAGCGTTCGGAGCGACCCCGGTCGGTCCTTGAGGACGGTTTTGAGCTTCACGTAGCGGCCGGTTTCGACCAGCCCGCGCACGATGACCGTCGTGAGGAGGTTCATGTCGATGTTGCCGCCGCTGAGGACGGGAACGACGACCTCCCCGTCCTCGTAGTCGAACGCGCCTTCGAGGATTGCGGCGAGCGACGTCGCACCCGCTCCTTCCACGAGCGTCTTGCCCCGTTCGAGCAGGTAGGCGAGCGCCACCGCGATTTCCGAATCCGAGACGGTGACCACCTCGTCCACGCGCGAGTCGATGACGTCGAATGTCTGCTGGCCGACGCTCCGGGTGGCGATGCCGTCCGCGATGGTGTCCACGCTGTCGAGGGTCTGGACCGACCCCTTCTGGAGCGAGTCGGCGACGCTGGACGCGCCGTCCGCCTGCACGCCGACGACGCGAACGTCCGGGTTTCGACCCTTGACGGCGGTTGCGATGCCGCTGATGAGGCCGCCGCCGCCGATGGGAACGACGACGGTTTCCACCTCGGGAAGGTCGTCCATGATCTCCAGTCCGATGGTCCCCTGCCCCGCCATCACCTTCTCGTCGTCGAAGGCGTGGACGTAGGTTCGACCCTCAATCTCCTCGATTTCGTGGGCGTGCTCGGCGGCCTCGTCGTAGTCCTCGCCGTGGAGCACCGCCTCCGCGCCGTAGTTCTCCGTCGCGCGGACCTTCGAAATCGGCGCGTGTTTCGGCATGACGATTTTGGAATCGACCCCGCTCCGAGTGGCCGCCAGCGCGACGCCCTGTGCGTGGTTGCCCGCGCTGGCCGTGACGACGCCCGCGTCCTTTTCTGCCTCCGAGAGCGTCATGATGCGGTTGGTCGCGCCGCGAATCTTGAACGACCCCGTTCGCTGGAAGGTCTCCAGTTTCATGTGGACCTCCGCCCCGGTCATTCGAGTAAACGTGTGAGAATAGTCGAGCGGTGTGTGGCGGGACGTCTCGGCTACCCGGTCCCGCGCCGCCAGCACGTCTTCGAGCTCTAGCATGGTTGTCGGTAGTTTTTGCGACGCTTTATCGTTTGGGAACCGAATCCGGGAATTCGGTGACGGTTGGAAGAAGAGAGACCGATTTTGAGTGAATATCTGTGGCGCTCACGGTTACTCGCTGGGGAGTCGGTCGGAAATCGATTCGATTTGCCGTCGATCAACAGGAAACGGTTCTCGTTTCCCCCTCTCCGGTCTCGAAGACGACTGTTTCGTCGAACTGGTCGTGACTCCCACCCCGTCCGAGCTCACTCCGATGTCGGACCCGAACTCGGTTCGGAACGGCATCTTTCAACGTCATCGTCGCATCGTACCTGACGAGTGCTTCCTCCAGCGTACAACTGCTTGCTCCTTGCTGTTGTCTGTCGGCGACGACGACGAGGAGCGTGTCGGTATCTTCGTCGATTCCGACCGTCTCCAGCACCGTCTCCATACAACTCCGTCCCCCGCTTTCGATTTGCCCGGCAATCCGGATTTGGTTTTTTGCGCCGATTCGAGAAACGGTGACGCCGTCCTGCCAGCACGTGAACAGTGGTTCCATGTGAGTCTCGGCCTCGAATTCGGTCTCCTCGATTCTGCCGGTACTGAGTGATGTACCGTTTCCGAATTCGGTGAGGAGACCCCTGTAATCGGAGAGAAGAGCTACTACCCCGCCAACCGACGCACAAACGGTCCGTCGTCTCATAGGGAGTGTCAGCACCGCCCATGAAACTATCTTGTCATGACTCAAAGAACCATTTGAGATACACCGATTCGGATTTCGGCGGTCGTATCCGACCCGCTACGTCCACCGAACTCATCGAACCGGTACAGAAACGCCTTTCTGTTCCCCACTCCCCCTACGAAACGATGCAGGTCTCCGAGGCGGTTCCACAGTTCGCGGAGGCGTTCGCCTTCGAGGAGTTCAACCGGATGCAACGCGAGATGCTTCCTGCGCTGCTCGAAAGCGACGAGAACGTCGTCGCTAGCGCGCCGACGGCGAGCGGAAAGACGGCGCTCGCGGAACTCGCCATCTGCAAGGCGCTGCGCGACGACGGAACCGCGCTGTTCATCGCCCCGCTCCGGGCGCTGACGAACGAGAAGGAAAGCGACTGGGAGCGGTTCGAGGACCTCGGCTACTCCGTCTACGTCGTCACGGGCGAGCGCGATTTGAATCCGCGGCGCGCCGAGCGCGCCGACATCCTCGTGATGACGCCCGAGAAGACCGACTCGGCGACCCGGAAACACGATTCGGCCCGCTATTCGTTCATCACCGACATCGACTGCTGTGTCATCGACGAGGTGCACTTGCTCGATTCGGAAAAGCGCGGTGCCGTCCTCGAAGTCACCATTTCGCGCCTTCGCCGCCTCTGTGACCCCCGCGTCGTCGCGCTGTCCGCGACGATGCCGAACGTGAGCGACGTGGCCGATTGGCTCGACGCGCCGCCGGAGACCACCTTCGAGTTCGGGGACGACTACCGTCCCGTCGATTTGCACGCGGACGTGAAGACGTACACCCACGGGGACAATTCCTTCGCGGACAAGTACCGGCGACTCTACCGTGCCCTCGACCTCGCGGAGCCGCACATCCGCGAGGACGGGCAGGCGCTCGTCTTCGTCGCCTCCCGACAGGACACCGTACAGGCCGCGAAGAAGGCCTGCGACGAAATCGCCGAGCGCGACATCCCCATCGGCGCTCGCGGCGACTACGATTTCCACACCGAAACGCAGGAACTGCGCAACGAAACCCTGCGGAACTCCGTGCTCGACGGGGTGGCCTTCCATCACGCCGGACTGGCGAAGAACGACCGCGATAGGGTCGAGGAGTGGTTCAAGCAGGGGAAGATTCAGCTCCTCTTTTCCACCTCGACGCTCGCGTGGGGCGTCAATCTCCCCGCCCGGTGCGTCGTCTTGCGCGACACCAAACTGCACGACCCGCTCGAAGGCGAGGTGGACATGAGTCCGCTCGACGTGCTCCAGATGCTCGGCCGGGCGGGCCGTCCCGGCTACGACGACGTGGGCTACGGGTGGGTCGTCTGTGACTTCAAAGATGCGGACAAATACCGGAAGCTCCTGCGCGACGGGAAGGAGATAGAATCCAGACTGGCGGAGGACTTGGACTCGCACCTCAACGCCGAAATCGCCATGGGGACCATATCGGACTTGGACGACGTGATGTCGTGGCTCAGGACGACGTTCTACTACGTCCGCGCCCAGAGCAAACCCGACGAGTACGATTTCGAGAACCACCGCGAACGCGTCAGAAACACCCTTCAGCGCCTCGTCTCGCGCGGCTTCGTCGAGCGAGGTGACGACCTCAAAATCGAGGGGACGGCGCTCGCCGTGCTCGCCTCGAAGTTCTACCTTGACCTCGATACGGCGGAACGGTTCCGCCGTCTCGCGGAAACCGAGGAGATAGACGCGTCGAAAATCCTCGAGACGGTCGCCGGTGCGGCAGAGTTCGACAGCGTGAGTTCCCGCCAGTCAGAGCGCGACGCCATCAACTCCGTCCTCGTCGGGCAGGATTCGGGCGACCTCGAAGCGGGCGGGCGGAAGGTACTCGCCATCCTCCGCTCCAGCATGACGGGTTCGACGCCGGGCGACCTCAGAAGCGACGCGTGGGTCATCCAGCAGAACGCGGTCCGGTTGTTCGCGGCGCTCCGGGCGTTCCTGAAGCGCCTCGACAGGCCGTTCGCCGCGAACCTCGTCACCAGAATCGAGGCCCGCGTGGAGAACGGCGTCGGCGAGCGTTCGGTCGGCCTCACCGCAATCGACGGCGTTGGTGCGGGGCGAGCCAGCAAACTGGCGACGGAGGGCCTCGAAACCCCCGCCGACGTGTGCGAGGCGGGCGTCGATGGACTGGTCGCTGCGGGCCTCTCGGAAGGCGTCGCAGAACAGGTCGAAGCGAGCGCGCGGAAACTCCCCGACGTGGAAGTCGAGTGGGGGTCGTTCCCGACCCGAATCGGTCGCGGTGAAAACGACATGCGCGAAGTCACCGTGCGAAATCACGGCGACGGCGAGCAGGCCGCGATGGACGTGACCGTCAACGGGGTCGAGATGACGACGAAATCGACCTACCTCGACGGGGAAACGACCGTCCCCGTCGGCGTCTTCGGCGGTACCGACGACGAGATGGAGTTCACCGTCCGCGTCGCGTTCCCCGACGTCCCCCTTCTTCCATTTACTGACGCTCGGTCCGTGCGGGTCGAGTGAGCAGTTCCTCACGCAACTCCGCGGGCGAGGAGACCACCACGTTCGCCATCGAGAGGTCGAGGTCCTTCGCGCCGTTCGGGTAGCCGACGCAGTACGTCCCCGCCCGAGCCGCCGATTCGACGCCGTGTTCCGAGTCCTCGACCGCCGCACACTCGTCCGCTCGATAGTCGAGCAGTCCGGCCGCGTACTCGTAGATGGCGGGTTCCGGCTTTCCCGGCGCGTCGATGTCGTCCGCGCTGACGACCTCCTCGAACTCCAAGTCGAAGCGGTCGATGACGATTTCTATCCAGTCGTGCGGCGACGACGACACGAGGGCAACCTCCACGCCGTCCTCACGCAGGCCGTCGAGCAGGTCGTGGAACCCGTCCATCAGCGAGACGTGCTCGCCGTAGAGATCCTCCGCGATTTCGTTGTAAAGGGCGACGAACTCCTCTTTCGTCACGTCCGTTCCGTACTCCGCGTCCAGATAGTCGTAGATTTCGCGGTAGTTCATCCCCGTTATCTCGTTGTCTCCGATGTCCTCCACGCCGACCTCCGGGAAGATGGTCTCCTCTTCGAGTTCCACCCAGAAGTCCTCGGAGTTCACGATAACGCCGTCCATGTCGAACAACACAGCGTTGGATCCCTGCATTTCTATCTTCCTCTGTTCTCCCGTTTCCCTCAAAACCCTTCGCCCGAACCTTTAAATCCGAACCCGAGACCAACCCGGGCCATGACCGACACGATTCGCGTGTTCGCCGGGGACTGCACCATCACCACGGACGGCGACACCAAAGAACGGCGGCGCGGCGAGATGGTCGCCCTGTTGAAACCCGACGACACCCTGCTCGTCCACGACGTGGACGGCTACCAACCGGTCGAGTGGCTCACCCGTGCCGAAACGGCCCACGCCTCGCTCGACGGCGATTCGTTCACCCTCGTCGCGGCGACTGACGACCGCCGCGTCCGCGTCGATTGTCACGCCTGTCACGGCATTTCCCGCTACCCGGGGTCCGTGGCCGGGATTCCGGTCGGGACGTGCCCGCACTGCGACGGTACGCTCACGCGGGCGAACGGGACGGTCTCCTGTCTCGGTTGTCGCCGGGAGTACCCGATTCCGCGCCACGCCAGCGTGGACGACGACACGTGCGATTGTGGTCTGCCGACCATGCGCGTCGAACAAGGTGCGGAATTCGAACTCTGCATCGACCGCGACTGCGGGACGGTGTTGGAGGCCGTTCGGGAGCGGTTCGACAGGGAATGGGACTGTCCCGAATGCGGAGCGGACATGCGGATTTTACGCCGCGGCGGTATCATCGCCGGATGCGACCGCTATCCCGACTGTGACACCGGTTTCGGCGTTCCGAACGGCCGAATCGTGGATTCGTGCGACTGTGGCCTTCCCGTCTTTCGAACCCGGACCGGACGCCGATGTCTGAACACGAACTGCGAGGAGTTCCAAAAATCGCGGTCCGGGAAGTGAGTCCCCGGTCGAGCGTGACCGAGCGAAATCACGACCGGCACCGGTGTTTCCCGGGAGTGGCGAGTCCTCGGCCGTGGAAAAGTCGCAGTGCCTTTGATGCCCCACGCTACAGAAGAGGTATGGATGGAACCCTACGCGACGACGAGGTACACGTCGGCGGCGACGCCCGCCAGCGGTACTACGATTCGCGTGGCTACGGTCGCCCGCTCGGTGGCAACGAGGTGGCCTTCTCGCGCGTCGAGGCCGCTCACCTGTTGCTCCGTGGCGACCTCGATTCGGTGGACGGCAACGACTTTCGAGCGTTTCTACAGGAATCGACGGGCAACGGGTTCGCGTCTCGATTTCTCGTCTACGCCGACCTCCGGGAACGCGGGTTTTACCTCTCGCCCGACCGGGAGGGCTGGGTGTCGGACGCTCGGACCGATTCGGATTTCGTCGTCTATCCCCGCGGAAGCGGCCCGTGGGACGACGAGGTGCTGTATCGGATTCGCGTCGCAAGCGAGCGCGAGACGGTCCCCGTCTCGGAGTTGGGCGATACCGTCCTCGCAATCGTGGACGAAGAGAGCGAGATAACCTACTTCGAGACCGACCGCGTGGACGTTCGGGGAACGACTGACCACGACGTCCCGACCGACCTGTCGGGGTCGCTCATCGCCGACCGCGTGTTGCTGTGGAATCCCCCGGACGAACTCCACGGGAAGTCGTTTTACGGCCAGCAGATGGGCGGCCGCGACGCGACCGGTATCCTGCAGTTGTCGCTCGTCGAGGCCGCACACCTCGTCGCGGAGGGAAACCTGTCGGTTGACGGTGGCTACGAGAAAATCGTCGAGCGCGGCGAGGAGGTCGAGGGTGACCGGTTCGACCGGCGGTTGCTGGTGTACCGAACCCTCCGAGACCGGGGCGTCGTTCCGAAAACCGGCTTCAAGTTCGGTGCCGACTTTCGAACCTACGCCGACGTGGAGTCCGTGGAGAACCTCGGCCACTCCGAGTTCCTGATTCGGGTGCTCCGGGACGGCCACGAGTTTTCTCCCCGCGACCTCGCGCTGGACGTTCGATTGGCTCACGGGGTTCGAAAACGGATGGTTTTTGCACTCGTCACCGACAACGAACGAATAGACACTTGGCTGTCGGTGACACGACTTACACCATGACACGAGACGATTCATCCGAGACGGGAAGGGAACCCGTCCCTGACGGCGGCACCGCGACGGGAGAGGACGATGTTGTCCTCGACCCGTGGGGGTCGGCGACGGTCTCCGATTACCGCAAACTGTTCGAAGAGTTCGGCATCGAGGAGTTCGACGACGTGCTCCCCGACGTTCCGAACCCGCACTACCTGATGCGCCGGAGCGTCATCTTCGGCGACCGTGGTTACCGCCGCGTCGCTGAAGCCATGCGGAACGACGAACCGTTCGCCGCGCTGTCCGGGTTCATGCCGACCGGCGATCCGCACATCGGGCACAAACTGGTGTTCGACGAACTCATCTGGCACCAACAGCAGGGCGGGGACACCTACGGCCTCATCGCCGACCTCGAAGCTCACAGCGCCCGCGGCCTATCGTGGGAGGAAATCGACGAGCACGCGCGCGACTATCTCCTGTCGCTCATCGCGCTCGGATTCGACCCCGAGGAGGGGACGCTGTATCGCCAGTCAGAGAACCGCGAACTGCAGGATTTGGCGTTCGAACTCGGGTCGAAGGCGAACTTCTCGGAGTTCCAGTCCATCTACGGCTTCGACGGCGAAACCAACGTCTCGCACGTCCAGAGCGTCGTCACGCAGATGGCCGACATCCTCTACCCGCAACTCTCCGAGCCGAAACCGACCGTCATCCCCGTCGGCCCCGACCAAGACCCGCACGTCAGGCTGGCGCGCGACTTGGCGGTTCGGATGCGGTACTTCGGCGTGACGAAGGCCTACGCGAGTTTCGAGGCCGACGAGGAGGAACTGTCGCACGTCGCGGCGGCGTACGAAGCGCGCAAGGAGTACGCGGACGACCCGGATATGCCCCGCTGTGAGGACGCGGCGGCGTGGTTGGCCGAACACGGCGACTCCGACGTTCCGGCCGTCGAGACGACGATTTCGAAGCTCGAAAACGCCGGGATGGAACCGCTTCGTCCCCGCGTCCGGTTCCTCGACCGCAACGCGACCGAGGAAGCCTACGACTCCCTCATCGACGCCATCGAAGGCGAAAAGCGGGTCTTCGACGAGCACATCGACGTGTTCGATTACTCGCGCGAGGACGCGAAAGCGTTGGCCCGCGAGGTGGAGATGGACAACGGCGGCTACGGGTTCATCATGCCCTCGTCCATCTACCACCGGTTCATGACCGGGCTGACGGGCGGCAAGATGTCCTCGTCGATTCCGGCGAGCCACATCAGTCTGATGGACGACCCCGAGGACGGCTACGACAAGGTGAAATCCGCGACGACGGGCGGGCGCGAGACGGCGGAAAAACAGCGCGAGTTGGGCGGGAAGGCCGACGAATGTCCGGTGTACGAACTGTACGCCTACCTGCTCGCGGGTGACGACGACGAGTTCACGAAGCGGGTGTACGACGAGTGCGTCGGCGGTGAGCGACTCTGTGGCGACTGCAAGGAACAGGCCGCCCAGTTGATGCGCGAGTTCTTGGAGGACCACCAAGAGAAGCGCGAGGAGGCGGAAGAACTGTTGGACGGTCTCGACATCGAATTGGGGTCCTCGCGCCGGTAGCTCGAACCGGTTCGCACTCGTACTTCGAAAAGCGCTTTGCGGACGGCTTTAAAGGTAGTACTAGATGAATCGCCTCCGTTTGCTGTTAGGACTCGGCGCGTTCGGCGTCGTCGGTGGTGGCCTCTCGATTTGGTACGGATTCAGAAACGAGATGTGTACCGTCGGTACCGGCGTCCAGAGCCAGTGCGGTCCGAACATCATCTTTCTGATTCCCGGCATCCTCCTCACACTGGTCGGAATCGGGCTCCTTCTGATGGCCTATCAGCGCGGTTCGTCCTCCCGGTCTCCACCTCTCGGTGGGTGAAACCGGAACGCGTCAGTACATCCTCGTCCAGTCACTTCTCGACGACGACACACGGCGTGGCGGCGTCCACGAACCCCTCCGCTTCGGCATCGACCAGTTTCCAGTAGTTCCGAGTGTCCACACCCGTCACTTCCCGAACGACCTCCTCGCTGATGACGTTCGCGCCGCTCAACACGAGTTCGAACGATTCGCGCTTTCTGCCCTCGAACTCCCTGTCGAACGTCTTCCTGCTCTCCTCGTTCGGGTAGTTCAGGATGAGATGGCCGCCCTCACTGACGTGCGAGTAGAGGCTCTCGATAGCCCGCCGCGGCTCCTCGACGAAGTAGAGCGTGGCGACGCTGTACACCACGTCGAACCGTCGGTCGGTGTCGAGGTCGGGCAGTGAATCGACGGCGAAGTGGAGGTTGTCGAGTTTCTCCTCGGTCGCTTTTTCCGCGTTGTCCCGAACCACCGTCTCGGAGATGTCGAAGCCGAACACCTCGATGTCAGGGTGGCGCTCGGCGAGGAGGAACGGGACAACCCCGGGGCCACAGCCGACGGATGCGAACTCCTCGGGCGTTCCCTCACGCTCGAAAAACCGCTCCACGAGGTCGGCCATCCGCTCGCCGCCGATGTAGGCACAGCGGTCGTAGTTCGCCCTGTCGTAGAACCGCTCCCAGTCCATCATGGAGTTCCCATGGCGGGGCACGGAATAAACTCCTCCGAATCGTCCACACCGTCCCCGAGTCACGTGTCGTGTCCCGTGTTGCGCATCGACCTCTCCGAGTCGGGTATCCGTCCGTTCGCAACGTTTTTGTCGATTCTGTGCGACCCTTTACCCATGCCATCCGAATCCCATCGTGGCTGTGTCGCCGTTGACCACCGACCACCGACGGGATTCGACTTTTTCGTCGCGGCCTGAGCGACCGGTGGACTCCTCTCGCGGTGAGAGGACGAAACCGGCCGCGGCGGCCCGACTGGCTTCAGAAGGGCTAAACCGACGCAACGGGAGATACGACCAACGACTACCGAGTGTACATGAAACTACCAGAATCACAGGTCGCGGTGTTGGAAGCCGCGAGCGCAACCGACGAACGAACGATAGCGGACCTCGCCAAAGCGACCGGCCTGAAACCGGAGACGGTGACGGGTGCGGTCTTCGAACTCGAAGACGAGGACCTGCTGTCGGTGACCGAACGAACAGAGGAGTCCGTCTCGCTGACCGAGGAAGGAGAGGAGTACGCCGAGGGCGGCCTTCCCGAAATCGAACTGTACGAGGCGGCCATCGACGCCGGTGCGGGCGACGCGCCGATTCAGATGGGGCAAGCCATCGGCGCGTCCGGTCTCGGCGGACCGCAGGTCAACATCGCACTCTCGAACTACGCCCGGAAGGGCTACGGGACCATCGACAGCGGCGAAATCACGGCCGACCCGGACGCCGACTCCGACGATGATGCGGAAGCGAGTGCGCTCGCCGCGCTCGCGGCCGGTGAATCGGTGGCCGACGCCGACGTTCTCGACCAGCTGGAGAGTCGCGGCCTCGTCGAGCGCTCCGAATCGACGGTTCGCTCGGCGACGCTGACCGACGACGGCGTGACGGCGATGATGGAGGGTATCGAGGCGGCAGAGACGGTCGGTCAGTTGACGCCGGAGATGCTCACCAGCGGCGAGTGGCGCGACGTCGAGTTCGCGGAGTACAACGTCGCGGCCGACGCGGAGCGGATGGACGGCGGGAAGGTTCACATCCTCCGCCAGACGGCGAACCGCGTGAAGGACGTGCTCGTCGGGATGGGCTTCGAGGAGATGGACGGCCCGCACGCGGACGCGGACTTTTGGATAAACGACTGTCTGTTCATGCCCCAAGACCACCCGGCGCGGACCCACTGGGACCGCTTCGCGCTGTCGAACCCGACCGAAATCGGGGACCTGCCGGAGGACTTGGTGGACCGCGTTCACAGCGCGCACCTCGAAGGCGTGGGCGACCACGGCGAGGGCTATCACTCGCCGTGGGACGAGGACTTCGCGCGGGCCATCGCGCTCCGCGGCCACACCACGTCGCTCTCGATGCGCTACCTCTCGGGCTACGCGCAGGGCGAGTTGGAACCGCCACAGCGCTTCTTCAGCGTCGAGAAGGTGTACCGTAACGACACCCTCGACCCGACCCACCTGCTGGAGTTCTTCCAAATCGAGGGCTGGGTGATGGCCGAGGACCTCTCGGTCCGCGACCTGATGGGCACGTTCGAGGAGTTCTACGCCCAGTTCGGCATCACGGACATCCAGTTCAAGCCGCACTACAACCCGTACACGGAGCCGAGCTTCGAGCTGTTCGGCAATCACCCGGAGACGGGCGAACTCATCGAAATCGGCAACAGCGGGATGTTCCGTCCCGAGGTGCTCGAACCCCTCGGCGTCGAGTGCGACGTGATGGCGTGGGGCCTCGCCCTCGAACGCCTGCTAATGTTGATGTACGGCTTCGAGGACATCCGCGACGTGCACGGAACGCTGTGTGACCTCGAACTGCTCCGCAACGTGGAGGTGATTCACTGATGCCAACTGTCGATGTCAACCCCGACGAACTGCGCCAACTGACCGGCCACGACGAGAAGAGCGACGACGAACTGAAGGAAGATATGTTCGGCCTCGGGTTGGAGTTCGAAGGCGAAACCGAGGACGGCGACATGCAGTTGGAGTTCGCTCCGGACCGTCTGGACCGCCTCTCCATCGAAGGCGTGGCTCGGTCGCTTCGCTACCAGTACGGCGACGACACCGGCGTCTACGTGCCGAAGACGAACGACCCCGATTGGACCATCGAAGTGGACGAGAGCGTCCCCGACGAGCGCCCCTACGTCACGGGTGCCATCGTCCGCGGCGTGAACCTGAACGAGGAGGCGCTCGACTCGCTCATCCAACTGCAGGAGAAGCTCCACGCGACGATGGGCCGCAAACGCGCAAAAGGTGCCATCGGGATTCACGATTTGACGATGCTGAAAGGACGCGATGCGCGGAGCGCATCGGAACGGGCGAGCGGCGTCTCCGGGAGCGAAGCGACCGAGGGCTCGGAAGCGCGACGTGCTTCCGGCGAAGCCGCGAGCCAGCCAGCCTCCGAAGACGGGAGTAACTCCATCCGGTACGTCGGCGTTGACCCCGATGGAGATCGGTTCGTCCCGCTCGATTCGGATGCCGAGATGACGCCCGAGGAAGTCCTTCGCGCACACCCGACCGGCGAGAAGTACGCCGACCTCGTGTCCGAGTACGACCGGTATCCGGCCATCTACGACGACATCGGTCTGTTCTCGTTCCCGCCGGTCATCAACGGCCGCCGGACCGAGGTCGAAACGGAGTCGCGCGACCTGTTCATCGAACTCACCGGCACGGACCAGTGGACCATCGACAAGATGTGTGCCATCATCTGCTACGCGCTCGACGCCCGCGGCGGAACCATCGAGGAAGTCGCGGTCGAGTACGACGACCGGACGCTGGTGCGACCGGACTTCGAGGTAACGACGAAGGACGTCACGCACGACCGAATCGAGACGCTGCTCGGCATCGAGTTCACCCCAGACGAAGTGGTGGAACTGCTGGCGCGCTCCGGCCTGTCCGGCGATGCTGAGGAAACGGAGGACGGAACCGTCACATACGAGGTCGAAATTCCGCCCTACCGCGTGGACGTGCTTCATCCCGTGGACATCGTGGACGACATCGGTCGCGCCTACGGCTTCAACGACCTCTCGCCGCGCTATCCCGACGTGGGGACGGTCGGCGGGAGACACGAGCGCTCGCAACTCGAAGACGCTGCCCGCGAAGTCCTCGTCGGCCTCGGCTTCGAGGACCTGCTCAACTTCCACATGATCAGCGAGGAGGAGAACTACGAGCGGATGCGCGTGGAACCCGAGACCGACGTGGTTGGCGGCGGCACCCCGGCGGCCATCAAGAACCCGTACAGCGAGGATTACACCATGCTCCGAACGTGGGCGCTCCCCTCGCTCATGATGGTGCTGGAGAACAACACCCACCGCACCTACCCGCAGGACCTCACGGAAATCGGTCTGGCCGCGCGAGTGGACGAGAGCGAGAACACCGGTGTCGCAGAACACCGAACGGTCGCTGGCGTCCTCGCCCGTCACGACGCCTCCTACGAGGACGCGAAGGCCCGTCTGCAAGCCGTCGCGCGGAACTTCGACGTCGGCCTCGAAACGCCGCCGACGGAGCACCCGACGTTCATCACCGGGCGTGCGGCGTCCGTGGTCATCGACGGCGAGACTGTCGGCGTCATCGGTGAAATTCACCCCGAAGTGCTCGTGGAACACGACTTGGAAGTCCCCGTAACGGGATTCGAATTCCGGTTAGACGCGCTGGAGTAACCGCGAACGTTCGTCGTTCGCGGGCACGTCCCACAGTCGAACAACGCCTAAATTCGTTCTCTTCGACCGTTTTTATATGATGTATGAATTCTCCCCCATTTCCGCTGACGACGTGGACGCTATCGTCTCGTGGCGGTACGACCCGCCGTCCGTCGCAGTTCAGCCTCAGTCCGCGTCGTGTGCGTATCCCGATTGCTCGTCGCTCGTCGATGGAGACCGAACGTATCGGCTGTGCGCCATCGTCTCCGTCATAGTGACCGCCAAGAGGTAGTACCACGGCTTCCGTGCGACGGTCGTACGGAGCGCGTGGCTCGGCGGTACGACCCAAATTGCGAGCGTGACACAGAGCAGGGCGTGTGATACGGGTCGGTACTCCCGCCGAAGGAGGACGACCAACGTGCTCAACAGCAGTCCGAGCTCGAACGAATGAATCTCTGCCCACGTCGAAAACCACGTACTGGGAACCGAAGTCATAGCCCGACAACAACGGGACGTCCCTTCAGTACGTGTTCCGTTCCATCCCGGAAGCCGGACGTTGTTTTCGAACGTCGATTCCGCCGTTCCCCTTTCGACTTTCAAACGAACGCTTACTCCTCCGGTTCGATGGCTACTGGAGGTCCGCCCCGATGGCTTCCTCGATACTGTCGTAGCCGTCCCGGTCGAGGAGTTCGAGGAGTCCTTCGTTGATGTCGCGGGCGATAGACGGCCCACGGTAGATAAACCCGGTGTACAACTGGACGACGTGCGCTCCCGCGCGAATCTTTCGGTAGGCGTCTTCGGCGGTGAAGATTCCCCCGACACCGACTATCGGTACGTCCACCCGTTCGGCGGCGAAGCGGATCATCTCGGTCGCGCGCCCTTGGATGGGTATCCCCGACAGACCGCCCTCCTCGCGACGGTTCTCGCTTCGAAGCGAGTCCGGACGCTCGGTGGACGTGTTCGTGGCGATGACGCCGTCCAATCCGAGTTCGATCACGAGGTCCAGTGCGTCCGTGACCGCCGGTTCTGGCAGGTCCGGCGAGAGTTTCACGAGCAGCGGACTCGCACCCGCGTCCTGCAACGTCGTCAAAATCCGTTCGAGGTTCTCGCGGTTTTGGAGTTCGCGGAGTCCCGGCGTGTTCGGACTGGAGACGTTTACGACGAAATAGTCCGCGTGCGACGAGACGCGCTCGTAACTGTACAAGTAGTCTTCCTCCGCCGTCTCCAACGGTGTCGATTTCGACTTTCCGATGTTCGCGCCGACGGGGACGTCGGGGAGCGACTGCGTTGCCATGCGTGCCCCGATTCTGTCCGCCCCGTGGTTGTTGAATCCCATCCGGTTGATGATTCCTTCGTCCTCACGAAGGCGAAACATCCTTGGTTTGGGGTTCCCCGGTTGTGCTTCGGCAGTTACGCCCCCGATCTCGACGTGCCCGAAGCCGAGGCTCGCCAGTACGTGTGGTATCTCTGCGTTCTTATCGAACCCAGCGGCGACGCCGACCGGATTCGGGAACGATTGGCCGAACGCTTCGACCGTCAGTCGCGGGTCATCGACCCGATAATACAGTTCCAGCAATCGCTCGACAGGCGTTCCCTGTACCGTTTTCAACAGCGTGTGTCCCGTCCCGTGGGCACGTTCCGTCGGCAATTGAAATAAAAGCGGTCTAACGACGTCGTATCCCTTCATCGTTCTGAGAATCGTCTGCGGTTTGGCCGCAGCGACTAAAATTCGTGCTCGACCTCGTCTTTGTCCGCCTTCTGGATGATAATTTTGTCTTCCCGAACTCGTACGAAGACTTCGTCACCGATTTCCATGCCGGCGACGGCGAGTTCGTCTTCGTGTAGGTTGACGTGGACGTTGTGGTACTCCCCGTCTTCGTCTTTCGCGCCACTCGGGCTGAGCTTCTTTTTCCGTACCATCGCGGTATCTTATGCAGTCCTTCACCGTAGGATGTACTTAAGTGTTTTCTACCGTACTGTTCCGCTCCGCTTTCCTTAGAAATGCCCTATGATCCGAGACCACTTACCTTGCTCGGCCTGTTTTCGACGGCAAAACCACGACACGGCGTAACTCTCGTATTTATGTCTATCGGCGAAAACCGCTCATATCGGCGATATATTTATAATGGCCCCTGTGCTGGGTTGGCATGGAGGAGAAAACCATGGTACGAGACGATGGTAAGCGAAACTTTGCACTGCGCCAATCGGACGGAGATGAATCGAGTGTCTTTTCGGGCAACACCCCACGACAGGCCGCGCTCAAAGCGGCGCGTCGACTCGACCCGGGTAGTTCCGAAGATGCTGCGGACAGAATCGAACTTCGACTTCGGGAAAAGGGTACCGACAAGGTACACATCTACGAGGGTTGGGCGTGGCACGAGGAGGCCCCCGACGACAAACCCGACTGGATGCCCAACGAAATAACTGAGGCAAACGTCTCCAAACAGGGCATCGAGCACCTGGACGAGTGAGTCGTACGTATTCTACAACGAGCGTTTTATCCGATTCGTACGTAATATATTGTACTTCGCATGCGCGTACTGCAGAAAGGTTTTTGCGTGTCTCGGCGAAACAGCAAGGTGCGCGAGGCACATCCGACCGGACTACACGCACGACGCGTGGGATGACGGTTTGGCCTCCGCTCGCGCAATAGATTTACTCACTGTCGACAACACCGACCTGTTCGTGAGCTACCGCTGTGAGGGACGTCCCCCGTGAGTTAGTCGATATTCATGCGGACTCGTGGATTCTCGGCGACCGCTGTCTACTGTTCTCAAACACGTCCGATTCGTTTGCTCCCAGTGGCACGAGTTTCACGAGGAATCCCCTCGTGTGCTTTCCCCGTTTTGTCCTCCCGACTCTCTAGTAATGCTAGTCAATATATGCCGATGAGCCTTTCATTCGACGGCCTTAAGTGTATCTCCCGATTTTGTGTGAATGCGAACGACGCCTCGTGGTTTGCCCCGCGAGGTGGCCGCCCGAATCCGGCGCATTTAACTATGCGATTGCCGGGTTCGGACGAACGAAAACCCAATCCAATGCCCTTAAGTGTATGGGGGCACTCGGATGTGATGTACACGACGTCCCGCGGTTTGGGACGAACGGAACACACCTAATCCGGTGCCCTTAAGTACTACAGGACACTCGGATTGAATACGAAGCGCCTCCGGCCCACAACCGGCCGGGGGCGGGCGAAGTCCGACGCCCTTATATGATAGGGTCGTCAGGATACAAACGCGAAGAAAGACACAGACGCGATCTGTGAGGCGTTCAACTCGTCTCACAATCTCGGACAAACGAGGTTCGAAGGGTTTAATACTCTTCCTCGCCTCTACTCAAGTCCGAAGGAAATGAGGATTCCACCCCTGCGGTCAGCCGTATACGATGGAATCTGATGTTAGCCTTGGTAGTTCGGTGACACCTTGTCGGTTATTCGATGTGGTGTCCCGAACGTGTGATATGTGATACACTCTCTTTGAGAGTGTCTCCGCCTATACGCTGAACCTTGTGTTCAGCGACATTCTGGTTGATCCTGCCAGAGGTCATTGCTATTGGAGTTCGATTTAGCCATGCTAGTTGCACGAGTTTAGACTCGTGGCGGAAAGCTCAGTAACACGTGATCAAACTACCCTATGGATTCGAATAACCTCGGGAAACTGAGGCTAATTCGGAATAAGGCTCCATCGCTGGAATGCGTGGAGCCGGAAACGCTCCGGTGCCATAGGATGTGACTGCGGCCGATTAGGTAGACGGTGGGGTAACGGCCCACCGTGCCGATAATCGGTACGGGTTGTGAGAGCAAGAGCCCGGAGATGGATTCTGAGACAAGAATCCAGGCCCTACGGGGCGCAGCAGGCGCGAAAACTTTACACTGCACGACAGTGCGATAAGGGAACTCCAAGTGCGAGGGCATAACGTCCTCGCTTTTGTGTATCGTAAGGTGGTACACGAATAAGGGCTGGGCAAGACCGGTGCCAGCCGCCGCGGTAATACCGGCAGCCCGAGTGATGGCCAATTTTATTGGGCCTAAAGCGTCCGTAGCCGGCCAGACAGGTCCGTCGGGAAATCTGCTCGCTCAACGAGCAGGCGTCCGACGGAAACCCGCTGGCTTGGGACCAGAAGACTCGAGGGGTACGTCTGGGGTAGGAGTGAAATCCTGTAATCCTAGACGGACCGCCGATGGCGAAAGCACCTCGAGAGGATGGATCCGACGGTGAGGGACGAAAGCTAGGGTCACGAACCGGATTAGATACCCGGGTAGTCCTAGCTGTAAACGATGCTCGCTAGGTGTGGCACAGGCTACGAGCCTGTGCTGTGCCGTAGGGAAGCCGAGAAGCGAGCCGCCTGGGAAGTACGTCCGCAAGGATGAAACTTAAAGGAATTGGCGGGGGAGCACTACAACCGGAGGAGCCTGCGGTTTAATTGGACTCAACGCCGGACATCTCACCAGCATCGACAATAGCTGTGACAGTCAGTGTGATGAGCTTACTAGAGCTTTTGAGAGGAGGTGCATGGCCGCCGTCAGCTCGTACCGTGAGGCGTCCTGTTAAGTCAGGCAACGAGCGAGACCCGCACTCCTAATTGCCAGCAGCACCCTTGTGGTGGCTGGGTACATTAGGAGGACTGCCGCTGCCAAAGCGGAGGAAGGAACGGGCAACGGTAGGTCAGCATGCCCCGAATGTGCTGGGCTACACGCGGGCTACAATGGTCGAGACAATGGGTTGCAACCCCGAAAGGGGGCGCTAATCTCCGAAACTCGATCGTAGTTCGGATTGAGGACTGAAACTCGTCCTCATGAAGCTGGATTCGGTAGTAATCGCGCTTCAGCAGAGCGCGGTGAATACGTCCCTGCTCCTTGCACACACCGCCCGTCAAAGCACCCGAGTGAGGTCCGGATGAGGCCATCAGGCGATGGTCGAATCTGGGCTTCGCAAGGGGGCTTAAGTCGTAACAAGGTAGCCGTAGGGGAATCTGCGGCTGGATCACCTCCTAACGAACGAGATCAGGCCGACGTGCCTGACTCACTTTGGGATTATCCTCGACGACCTCGACCACGCAACTGGTCGGGCACCTTTGAACTGCCAGGGTTAACACAGCCCTCGCCTCGTGGCGAGGCGGGCCCATAGCTCAGTGGTAGAGTGCCTCCTTTGCAAGGAGGATGCCCAGGGTTCGAATCCCTGTGGGTCCATGGCTTGGGACGGTTCAAATCGTGCCCCTTAAGTAGTGGGCGACGAAACGAACTACTCCCAACAAACCGATGCACCAACCCGTGAAAACGCGGTTGGGAAGGGTTCGATACACGCACTCGGCGACCACCGTGTCGTGTAATGACAACCGTATGTACGTGCAATCCAGACGTCCACTGGACTCACACATCGTGAGTTAACAGTGAAACCAAGTTATTCCAACGTGGCTACTGTGCCACCTGGTGAATGGCTCGGCTCGAGCGCCGACGACGGACGTGCCAAGCTGCGAAAAGCTGTAGGAAGCCGCACGGAGGCTAAGAACTACAGATCTCCGAATGGGAATCCCCCCGCAATTGCCTCGCGCAATGGGGAACGCCGAGAACTGAAACATCTCAGTATCGGCAGGAACAAAAAGCAAACGCGATGTCGCTAGTAACGGCGAGTGAACACGACAAAGTCCAAACCGAAGCCCTCACGGGCAATGTGGTGTATGGACTGACACTCATCGTCCGAACCGTCTCATGAAGTCTCCTGGAACGGAGCATGAAACAGGGTGACAATCCCGTAATGAGAATCAGTACGACGTGCGTCAGCTCCCGAGTAGCAGGGGTCGGAAATCCCTTGTGAATGTCGCGGGCAACGACCGCGAAGACTCAATACGACTCGAGACCGATAGCGAACAAGTAGTGTGAACGAACGCTGAAAAGCACCCCGAAAAGGGAGGTGCAATAGGGCCTGAACTCAGGTGGCGATGGAGCGACAGGGCACAAAAGGCCCACCGAAAAACGACCCGGGCGCAAGCCCGCAGTAGGAATCGGTGGGAGCCGGTGTTCTGTCGTACGTTTTGAAAAACGAGCCAGGGAGTGTATCTAATTGGCGAGCCTAACTCGAGTATCGAGGCAGGCACAGGGAAACCAATACGGCCGCAGCGCTTTGCGTGAGGGCCACCGTCTTCAAGGGCGGGGAGTCAATTGGATACGACCCGAAACCGGATGATCTACGCATGAGCAAGACGAAGCGTGGCGAAAGCCACGTGGAGGTCTGTTAGAGTTGGTGTCCTACAATACCCTCTCGTGACTTATGTGTAGGGGTGAAAGGCCCATCGAATCCGGCAACAGCTGGTTCCAACCGAAACATGTCGAAGCATGACCTTCGCTAAGGTAGTTCGTGGGGTAGAGCGACCGATTGGGAGAACCGCCTCCGAGAGGAGTCGGCCTCCCTGTCAAACTCCAAACCTACGGACGCCGTTGACGCGAGGAATCCGGTGCGCGGGGTAAGCCTGTGTACCGTGAGGGAGACAACCCAGAGCCGGGTTAAGGTCCCAAAGTATGAGCTAAGTGCGATTGAAGGTGGTCGCAAGCCCTAAACAGCCGGGAGGTGAGCTTAGAAGCAGCTACCCTCTAAGAACAGCGTAACAGCTTACCGGCCGAGGTTTGCGGCGCCGAAAATGATCGGGGCTCAAGTTCATCACCGAGACCTGGCAGCGCTCTTGACCGAGCGATCTAGTAGGTTGGCATTCTGAATGGGTGGAAGCACGGGCGAGAGTTCGTGTGGACCGTTCAGTATCGAAAATCCTGGCCATAGTAGCAGCGTTAGTCGGGTTAGACCCCCGACGACCTTATGAGTAAGGGTTCCTCAGCAATGCTGATCAGCTGAGGGTTAGCCGATCCTAAGTCTCACCGTAATTCGAATGAGACAATAGGGAAACTGGTTAATATTCCAGTGCTAACACCATTCAAAGTCGACGCTTCAGGAAACATCAAGCCGGGCCTTCGCCCGGTCGAACCGTCAAAATCCGTGGAGGCCGTAATGGCAGGAAGCGGATGAACGGCGGGATAGCGAAAGTTGGTGGTACCCGGAGCCCGTGAAAAGACGAGTGTGTTAATCGTACCGAGATCCGACACAGGTACTCTGGCGGCGAAAGCCAAGGTCTGTCGGGAGCAACCGACGTTAGGGAATTCGGCAAGTTAGTCCCGTAAGTTCGCGATAAGGGATGCCTGCTCTGTATAAGAGCAGGCCGCAGTGACTCGGACGCTCCAACTGTCTAGTAACAACATAGGTGACCGCAAATCCGCAAGGACTCGTACGGTCACTGAATCCTGCCCAGTGCGGGTATCTGAACACCTAGTACAATAGGACGAAGGACCCGTTAACGGCGGGGGGAACTATGACCCTCTTAAGGTAGCGTAGTACCTTGCCGCTTCAGTAGCGGCTTGCATGAATGGATCAATGAGAGCGTCACTGTCCCAACGTTGGGCCCGGTGAACTGTACATTCCAGTGCGGAGTCTGGAGACCCCCAAGGGGAAGCGAAGACCCTATAGAGCTTTACTGCAGGCTGTCGCTGGGACGTGGTCGCTACTGTGCAGAATAGGTAGGAGCCGCTACACAGGTATCCGCGCTAGCGGATCACCGAGGCATCAGTGAAATACTACCCGGTAGTGACTGCGACCCTCACTCCTGGCGGAGGACACCGGTAGCCAGGCAGTTTGACTGGGGCGGTACGCGCTCGAAAAGATATCGAGCGCGCCCCAAGATTTCCTCACTCGAGTCGGAGACTCGAGGAAGAGCGCAAGAGCAAAAGGAAGTCTGACAGTGTCCTACACAACGAGGGACGCTGACGCGAAAGCGTGGTCTAGCGAACCAATGAGGCTGCTTGTTGCGGCCCATTGATGACAGAAAAGCTACCTTAGGGATAACAGAGTCGTCACCGGCAAGAGCACATATCGACCCGGTGGCTTGCTACCTCGATGTCGGTTCCCTCCATCCTGCCCGTGCAGAAGCGGGCAAGGGTGAGGTTGTTCGCCTATTAAAGGAGGTCGTGAGCTGGGTTTAGACCGTCGTGAGACAGGTCGGCTGCTATCTATTGGGGGTGTTACGATACTTGACGAGAACGTTCGTATAGTACGAGAGGAACTACGAATGGGTGCCACTGGTGTACCGGTCGTCCGAGAGGGCGCGTGCCGGGCAGCTACGCACCACGGGGTAAGAGCTGAACGCATCTAAGCTCGAAACCCACTTGGAAAAGAAGTATCACCGAGATCACTCGTAGAAGACGAGTTCGATAGGCTCGGGATGTACGCGCCGAGGCAACGAGGCGTTCAGTCCGCGAGTACTAACAGATCGACGCCACACAATCATACCGCATACTGGTTTCACACGCACTCTCGTGTGTGAGTCCAGGCGTATACTGGATTGCACGTACACTACGGTTCGTTCGAACCATCAACGATTGGTATCCACGTCACGGTTCGATTCCGTGAGTTGACGTTAAGGCGGCCAGAGCGANAGGGCGACACCCGTACCCATCCCGAACACGGAAGTTAAGCCTNTCTGCGTTTCGGTCAGTACTGGAGTGCGCGAGCCTCTGGGAAATCCGATTCGCCGCCTCCCATTCATACTCGCATTCATTACCCGCACGGAGCTACCGCTCTGTGCGGGTTTTTCTATTTCTATACAGTCGCTTGAGACCGCTACGTTTAAAGTGACCGACTTCAAAGGAGAGACTGCGCCAAGGTGGCAGAGTCCGGCCGAACGCAGCGGCCTGCAGAGCCGCCCATCGCCGGTTCAAATCCGGCCCTTGGCTTTTCGTGAATCCGTTCCCGTAGCGACCGCTATGTGACTGCAACCGGGATTTCTTCTTGGATACTACTCCCAGTAATACGCATTCTGTACTCTCTTGTCACGCTTCGGTCTGTTTTACGCTCGAAAATTTTTTGACTGGTATCCTGTCTCCTGAGATTCATTTATAGTGATATCGGTTCTCGTTCGTGGGCACTTTCGCGGATGGCATCGATGAGTTGGAGGGTCCGCGTCGCATCCGTCGCGTCCGTTACCGGTGGTCGTCCGTTCTGGATGGACTCGACGAAGTGATCGACCTCGCGGGCGTACTGATTCGTCGGGTCGAACTCCTCGACGACGTGTCGGTCGTCGATTCGGTACGTCAGTTCGGTTTCGTCGTCTTTCGATGGAACGAACGCGTCCGGCGCTTCGATCCATCCGTTGGTGGCTTCGATGCGATATCGTTCCGTACCGACAGTCGTGAACCCCGAGGAAATCACCGCCGTTACACCGTCTTCGTATTCGAGGATGGCTGTCAGTTCGGTTTCGACGCCGCAGTCCATGGTGTCGGTCGCTGTCGCGTACACGCGCCGGGGTTCTCCGAGGAACAGTCGTGCGGCGTTGACCGTGTAACAACCGACGTCCATCAGGCTCCCGCCCGCGAGGTTCGGGTCGAGTCGAACGTCTTCCGGGTCGTCCAGTGAAAATCGAAGGCTGGCTTTGAGCGAGCGGATATCCAATTTCCGTGCGATTTCGACCGCGCGTTGGGTTCGGGGATGGTAGCGATACATGAACGCTTCCATTAGCGTGACGCCACGCTCGTCACAGTACGTACTCGTCTCGCGCGCTTCGGCGGCGTTCACTGCCAAGGGTTTCTCACAGAGAATGTGGTGCCCGTGGTCTGCGGCCCGCTTCGTCCATTCGGCGTGGAGTGCGTTCGGGAGGGGGTTGTACACGGCTTCTATCTCGTCGTCTTCGAGTAACCCCTCGTACGTTCCGTAGGTGTGTGGTATGTCGAGTTGCTCTGCGACGGTCGCAGCACGAGATTCGCTCCGCGACGCGAGCGCAGTGACTTCGTGTCCTGCCTCTTTGATGGCCGGTATCACGGCATTCACGCCGATTTTTGCCGTGCTGATGACACCGAATTTCATGCCTCACATTCGTTTTCGACGCTAATGAAAAGAAGGGGTGAACCGTGTAACCAAAAAGTAACCATTATACCGAACGCGGACAGGGGCTAGAGTATGCAACGACGAGCAGCGGGCGTATACATTGCGATCTTCCTCGTCATTTCTGCCGGGGCATACTCACTGGTCGGCATGGCCAAGGAGCCGACGGTTTCGGTGAATAACCCGGATCAGACGCTCTCACAGCAGGGACAGAAGTTCACTGTCGACGGGCGACAGTACAATGTCTCCTCGTTGAGTGGGGGCTCCGCGGAGGTCGCGTGGACCCAGCAAGCCGCCACGTATTCGGCTGAACTAGCGAACAACTCGACAGTCGAACAGGACAACACCACGTTCCAGGTCCTCATCCCGAACAAATCGGAGCCGAAGAAAGCGACGCTTCGGGAGGTCCAGAACCTCTCGGAAGGTACGCAGACGGTCAAACAAGGGAACGAAACCTACGTCGTCGTCAACGGCAGCAGCGGTAACAAGTCGCTCGTTCCGGTCGACGAGTACAAGCGCCAGCAGTTCGGCGAACCGACGACCAAGACGCTGCGTACGGGCGACTCGTTCCAGTACTCGAACAACTCCACCACGGTCGACAACATCACGGCCGAGGCAGTGATGCTGCAGTGGAAAGCACCGAAAACGACCGTTTCCTCGGTCGAGAGTGGTTCGACGGTCGAACTCGGACCGAACAACAAGACGTTCGTCGCACACGGCCAAGGCAATAAGGTCCTGCTGTCGTCGGACGTGAAGGCCTACAACGAACAGGAGGAAGCGGTGTCGCACTTCCACGAGCGCATCGCGGGACTGTGGGGTGTGTCCATCCTCAGCTTCATCGCGGCGGCGCTCATCGGAATGCTCGCCTACCTCCCGTTCAAGGGATAACAGCTACAACCGCTTTTTACGTCCGAGCGATCCACGCGAGAGCCGCGCCGATACCGATAGCGGCGACCGCACCGAGTATTTGGCCCAGCATGAGCAGGACGCTTCCGGATTTGTGCGCCCACGGCATACCGACGAGCGTTCCGATTCCGATGAGAACGAGCAGGACCCCGAACGCGGTTCCGAGCGGTTCGAGTGGGTCCGATATGTACCGGTTCATACCCGGTCCTGTGTTCGGATGACTTATAATATCTACTGAACGACTTCGGCGAGCGTTCGTTTCTACGATACCCGTCTTCTTGCGACGCTCTCGATGTCGCGGTCCGCGAGAAGTACGGGGTGGGGATTTGAATTACGCCCAAACGTTCCGGGTCGCTCACGTTCGTTCGCTTCCCGGGCATGCGTTTGGGCTCCTTCAAATCCTTCGAGTCGTTTCACTCCTCATCTACGTTCGCCGCGAGAAGTACGGGCTGGAAGGGATTTGAACGACGTCCGAGAACCTGCGCTCCGTGCAAAACCTCGGTCTAATTCAAACCCCTTCAGGAGTATTCCCGCAGCTCACGAATTGTTCGCCGCGAGAAGTACGGGCTGGAAGGGATTTGAACCACCTGAAGACGCTTCCTCACTCGCGATGCTCGTGAGACTGCCTCTTCCATAACTCAAACCCTTCGAACCGCTTCGCTCGTCACCTTCGTTCCTCACAGAAGCGGGCTGGAAGGGATTTGAACCCCTGGCCGTCTGGTTAAAAGCCAGACGCTCTGCCTAACTGAGCTACCAGCCCTCATCTCTTCTTGCGAGTTGCGACGTTTAAACGTTTGCCATTCCGCTCGGCAGCCGTCCGTATTTCCGGGGTGAACATCGTTTTCTCCCCCGGTCACGACTGTTTAACCATGACCGACTTCGAAACCGAACAGGGTGACGAGTTGCGCGCGTTCACCGAACGACTCTGTTCGTTCGACACGACGGGCGGCAACGAAGGCCCCGCACAGGAGTGGCTCGCAGATCGGCTCTCCGAGATGGGCTTCGAGACGTACGAGTGGACGGCCGACGCCGAGCGGTTGGCGGAACATCCGTCCTTCCCGGACGACCCTGTCGCCATCGAACACACCGAGGCGAGCGCCGACGGGCCGACCCTCGTCGAGCGTCCGAGCGTCGCGGGTGTCCTGGAGTTCGGCGACCCGGACGACGGCCAGACGCTCGTCCTGAACGGGCACATGGACGTGGTTCCCGTGGCCCGCGAATCGTGGGACACGGACCCTTTCGAACCGACGTGGGAGGGTGACGACCTCACCGCTCGCGGCGCGGTCGATATGAAATCCGGACTCGCGTCCTGTGTCTTCGCGGCGAAACACCTCCACGAGAACGCCGAGGGTCGGAATCTGGACGGCCGACTCGTCGTGGAAAGCGTCGTCGGCGAGGAGGAGGGCGGACTGGGTGCGGCGGCGGCAGCCCTCTCGAATCCCTATCCGTTCGAGCGCGACGCGGCCATCGTCGCCGAACCGACCGACCTCACGCCGGTCGTTGCGGTCGAGGGAACGGTCATGAAACGGCTACGCATTACTGGTCGCTCCGCGCACGCGGCCACGCGATGGCGCGGGGAGAGCGTCCACCCCCACTTCGAGGCCATCCGACGGGCGTTCTTCGAACTCGAAGCCGAGCGGAGCGAGTCCGTTACGCATCCGCTGTACGACGAGTTTCCGATTCCGTGGCCCATCGTGGTCGGGACGGTCGAGGCGGGAACGTGGTCGTCGTCCGTCCCCGCGACGCTCACCGCGGAGATGCGCCTCGGCGTCGCGCCGGGCGAAACGGTCGATGAAGTCGAGGCCATGTACGAAGAGCGGCTCGCCGAAGTGGTCGAGGAGAGCGAGTGGCTTCGTGACCATCCACCGACGTTCGAGCGGTTTTCCATCCAGTTTGAATCCGCGGAGACGGACCCGGACGAACCGATAGTCGGCGCGCTCCAGTCCGCGATGGACGGTGAGGGACTCGACACGACGCTCCGCGGCGAAACCTACGGTGCGGACTCGCGTCACTACGTCGCCGCGGGAATCCCCACGGCCCTGTTCGGACCGGGGACCATCGAACAGGCGCACTTCCCGAACGAGACCGTTCACTGGCCGGACGTCGTGACTGCAGGAACGGTCCTCACCGAGACGGCCCGAACGTTCCTCGATTAACTTCAGCTTTTAGCCGAGTTCCTTTTCGAGCGCCCGAGCGATCACGTGTTCGGGTTCTTCGTCCGCGAGCGCGGCCTCCCGGCGGAGTTCGCGGTACAGGTTCGGTGGGAGTGAAAGCGTCACCTCGCCGAGCGTGACGCCGTGGTTTCGGAGCGCGCGCTCCGGGGGTACCCCGTCGCTGATGTCGCTGACGATGGCACGCACCTCGCGCACAGTCAGCGAGTTGTCGAGGACTGCCCACGCCAGTTGGTAGCGCGCGTCTCCGTCCACCCGAGCGATGTGTTTGGCGGCCGTCGGAGCGATGTGGCCGACGGCGACGTGGCGTCGAATGGACCGCGGGAGGTCGTGCACCCGCGCCCACTTTCGGATGAAGGAGACCGTCGTTTCGCCCCCCGCTCGTTCCGCGGCCTCTTTGTAGGACCCGACGCCACGGACGAGCGCTGCACAGGCCGCCGCTCCGCGCAACATGTATACGTTGTCCTCGCTTCCCGGACTGCCACCCGCAAACGCGCGGACGGTTCGCGCCGCCTCGGCGACGCTCTCCGGGTCGTCCGGGTCGAACGCCTTTGCTTCTCGTGCGTGCGAACCGGTAATCGCCGCGTCCCCGCGGATGACGGGCTTTCCGACCGGCGACTTGCGGTCCGCCGGTGGCTCCTCTCCCGGGCCGTTAGTCATCGTTCGTGGATTGGGCGGACGGGGTAAAAAGGAACCGCCCGAACGGACCCGTCACGCGAACCTTTCGTTCGCACCCCACGTTTATGTACGAAGCCGCGCAATTTTCCCGCGTGACTGGCCGCAGCACCGACTACTCGACGGAGGAGCGCCGACTTCGCCCCCGCGACGAGAAAAGGGGCGTCGAGCAGTGGGTCGAAAGCGTCTTCTTCGCTGTTGGGGAGGTGACCTTCCTCGGTTTGCCCGCCTTCTACGGGTTGATGGACGCCGAACCCAACGCGCCGCTGAAGTTCGCCGCGTTGTTCGCGTGGCTGGCGCTCGTCCTCTGCGTCGGGACGTTCCGCGGCCCGTGGCTCGACATCGACTGGCCGCCGGTGACGCCCGCGCTTTTCTTCCTCCGGTTGCTGTACTACAACGTCGTCATCGCCGCCGTGGCCTATCTCGGGACGGCTATCGACCTCGCGTTTCACTCGCCCGCTCCGACCGCGACGGTCACGGTGCTCCTGTCGGTCGGAAGCGCGCTGGCGTTTCCCCGCCTCGCGTGGACCGTCGATGCCTACCGGTAGCCCGCCGTCGATTTACCCACTGACATCGATGTCAGGTGGTGACGCTCCCGTCCGCGAGGGTATATCGTCGTTCGGGACCAACGAGGAAACGAGAACGCCATGTCCGACGAACCTTCCACCGACGGCGAGGCACCGATTACCGCCGAACGCCCCGACGGTGCGGTCCCGCTGACCGGAACCGACCACATTACGCTCATCGGGAGCAACGAAGAGGATACGGTCGAGTTCTACCGAGACATCCTCGGGATGCCGCTCGTCCTCCGCCAGCCGAACCTCGACGCGCCGAACGTCACGCACCTGTTCTTCGACAGCGGCGACGGCCGTATCATCACGTTCTTCGTCGAGGAGGGCCGCCAGTCGAATCCCGCGCCACAGCGAACGGGAATCGGCGCGGTGCACCACCTCGCGTTCCGGTTCGACCCGGAGCGAATCGAGGAGGTGCGCGAGCGTCTCGAAGCGCACGGTCGCCGATACAACGAGTTCGACCGGAGTATCTTCTACTCGTTGTACACCTCCGACCACAACGGGCTGACCATCGAACTGACGACGGACAAGTTCGACATCCCGGACGACAGGCGCGCGGAAGTGCTCGCCGTCGCCCAGCGAAAGCGAGAGGAGGACGGCTCGGAGTACGCGAAGAGCGAACACCTCGAAGCCGCGCTGGAGGAACTCGGCATCCCGGTCGAACCGGCGGACCTTCCCGACGCGCCGACGGGCGCGGGCGGGTTGTAGTGTCGGACGATGGATTGACAGCAGGCGGAGTGTGGACGGATAGGCGGCGGATGACGGATAGGCAGATAGTGAGTGGATAGGAGGTCCCAGTCCCACCTCGTTGGGCGGTGACTTTCTGTACCGGGCGGCCGTAGGCGGTTCCATGACCGATTCCGGGTGGACCGCAGAGAGAATGCCGGACATGACTGGCGAGACGGTAATCGTCACGGGCGCGAACAGCGGCCTCGGCTACGAGGTGACGCGCGCGTTCGCCCGAACGGGAGCGACCGTCGTCATGGCCTGCCGACGGACGAATCACGCGAAGACGATGAAGGGGAAAATTCTCACCGAGGCTCCCGATGCGACGCTCGACGTGCGCGAACTCGACCTCGCGGACCTGTCGTCGATTCGCGCTTTCGCGGACGGCTTCGAGTCCGAGTACGACGACCTGCGCGTCCTCTGTAACAACGCGGGCGTGATGGCGGTCCCGCGGGACGAAACGGCGGACGGGTTCGAACTGCAGTTCGGCGTCAATCACCTCGGACATTTCGCGCTCACCGGACTCCTACTCGATGCGCTGCTCGAAACTGACGGCAAGACGCGCGTCGTCACCCAGAGTAGCGGCCTGCACGAGAACGGGGAGATGGACTTCGACGATTTGCAGGGCGAACGTGAGTACGACAAGTGGGACGCTTACGCCCAGAGCAAACTGGCGAACGTGCTGTTCGCCTACGAACTCGACCGGCGACTCGGCGACGCCGGTATCGAGGACGTGGCGAGCGTCGCCTGTCACCCCGGCTACGCGAGTACGAACCTCCAGGGTCGCGGCCCGAGGCAGGAGGGTTCGATCCTTCGCCTGTGGATGATGCGCATTGCGAACGCGGTCCTCGCCCAGAGCGCCGAACGCGGTGCCCTGCCGATGCTCTACGCCGCAACCGCTGGCGGCATCACGGGCGGCGAGTACGTCGGCCCCGACGGGTTGATGAACATGCGCGGCCCGCCTTCGGTCCAATCGTCCAGCGACCGCTCCTACGACGAGGTGGTGGCGGAACGCCTGTGGGACTCCTCGGAGGAGTTGACCGGCGTGA
The DNA here is from genome assembly GCF_000376445.1 of Haladaptatus paucihalophilus DX253. Classification (NCBI taxonomy): domain Archaea; kingdom Methanobacteriati; phylum Methanobacteriota; class Halobacteria; order Halobacteriales; family Haladaptataceae; genus Haladaptatus; species Haladaptatus paucihalophilus. Next base: position 2,141,231 of record NZ_AQXI01000001.1, read on the forward strand.
CCTACGATTTCCGACGGTCGAAGTCCGTCAGCCACTGACGTTCTCCCCGACGGAGGGATTATTTTAACTGTCGAGGCGCGAACGGGATGCGTATGGAGACGGACGACGCACCCTGCCTGACGACGGTCGAAAACCTCCCCGAAAACGACTCGTTTCTGTTCACGGTTCGGGAACGCGACGGGTCGGAAGAGGAGGTCGTTCTCGTTCACGGCGACGACTGCATTACCGCGTGGAAGAACTTCTGCCAGCACGAAACCGACCAGCGACTCGACCGCGGTTTCGGCGCGGCGATGCGCGACGGGGACATCATCTGCCCGAAACACGGGTCCATGTTCGACGGCTGTTCCGGCCACTGTGACAACGGGAAGGCCGCCGGTTCGACCCTCGTTTCGGTCGATGTCACCGTGGACGACGGTGCCGTCTACTTGACCGACCGAACGTGTGAGTTTGCACACGAGGGCGGTATCGAGGAGGACGACGAAGACGATATGCCGAGTTCGTCGTCGCACCTCTCGTTTTAAATTCCAGATTTCGGACACGTTCAAAAATCGATTTCCACGTACGGAGCGAGTGAACTGACGATGGCGACCGCGAAACTCACGATTACGATTCCGACGGACGTTTGGGTCGGTGACCTTTCGACGAATCACCCGACCGCGGAGTTCCGGGTGTTGGCGGCGCTTCCGGCCGAGCAGACCGGCGTCGGACTCCTCGAACTGACTTCGACCGACATCCCGTCGATTCTCCGCGAGATGGCGGCGTACGACGACGTTCTCGATGTCGAACCCCTCCGCGCGTCCGAGGAGACGGCGCTCGTCCGGTTCGAGACGACCGACCCGATTCTCCTCCTCTCGATGCAGGAGTCGGGGGTTCCGCTCGAACTGCCGATAACCTTCCGCGACGGGGAGGCCACGCTCGAAATCACCGCCTCGCACGACCGACTCTCGACGCTCGGGACGCAACTGGAACTGTTCGATATCGCTTTCGACGTGGAGTTCGTCCGCGAGATGACGGCTTCCGAGCGGTTGCTCACCGAGCGCCAACGACAACTCCTGACGACCGCAGTCGAGTGCGGCTACTACGACTCGCCGCGAACCTGCACGCTCACGGACCTCGCGGCGATGGCCGACATCGCCAAATCGACGGCCAGCGAGACGCTCCATCGAGCGGAAGGGAAGGTCATCAAGCAGTACGTCGGTACCGACGAGTAGTCCCGTATTCCGTCGCCGTTCCGCCGACCCGACCCATCCCGATTCGCCTCAGCAACAGTAGATAAACGGATACATCAGCGCTACGCGGTCCCCGTCCTCCAATCGGGTGTTCAACCCGTCGATGTGCTCGTTGAAGGTCCCGTTGATGGCCACTCGTGCGTACGCGCGGGTTTGCTCTCCCTCCGGGTTCTTCCGCCACGTTCCGGGGAGTTCCCCGGGGACCGTCGCCCATCCCCGCGTCGTCGCGTCGGCCTCCGTCTCGGCGATGAGCATGTCTTCGACGTCGTACTCCGCGAAGAACGCGGTCAGGAATTCGCGGAGCGTCGTCCCCTCGAAGGTGAACGTGAGCCCCGGCGACCCTACCGCGTCCCGGACGTGGCCCGTACAGCGCACCTCGACCGTAGTTTCGGCCGTCGGTCGTTCCTCACTCGGTTCTGTTCTCCCATCCGATTCCACTTTCTCACCCGATTCCACTCTTGCGTTCGATTCGGTCTTCATACGTCACTAGACGACTCCCGGAACCGAGAAGCCGTGTGCGAACATGTTCGGGAATCGTTCGGTCTCGGGGCCTCACGGTCACGAACGGTCGATTCGCGGCCGGTCGTTCGGTGTCTGTCGTAGCGGGCGGCGGTGTCGGTCGTCACGGGTGTCGGTCGTCGCGTCCCTCAGTCGGCATCCGTGGCCCGCGGAGCGAGCACGAGCAGTGCCGTGCTGTCGGTCGTCGCATGCGGTGCGACCTCCTGCTCGCCGTCGAATCGCACGACGTCTCCCGTTTCGATGTCCCGCGTTTCGTCGCCGACGTCGAGTTTCATCTCGCCGGACACGAGGTAGAGGACTATTTGACGGTCCGGATGTTGGTGCTCGGGGATGCTTTCGCCCGCCGCCAAGCGAAGGCGGACCGTCTTCGGTTCGCTGTCCGGGAAGACGACCGCGTGCGGCGTCTCGTCGAGGTCGTCGAGGTGGACGACCGAACTCGCCGTCGTCTTCGGGAACCGAGCCACGAACTCCTCCGGTCCTCTCTGTTCGGCTTCGTAGCTCTCGGCGTCGAACGTCGGGTCCTCGGCCTGCAACTCGTAGAAGAACGGCTTCGGTTCGTGGTCGTTGACGAGTTCCAGCGTCTCGCCGCGGTCGAGGTCGGCGAATTCCGCGTGGATGGTCGCGTGGCGTTCGGACGGTGGCAGGTCGCGGACGTCGATTCGTGTCATACGACTCGTCCTACGCTGCCCGTCGTCATCCGACTTCATCCGAACATGTTCGTCTCCTAGTGCGTGTCCGATAGACGTCCTCGACTGCTCACTCCCTTGTCGTGTCCCACTACTTTCATCCGTTCCACGGCGATGAAACAGACGCGAGTGCCGGTAGCGGTTAGCTGGGAGTTCTCAGAACGGTTCTGCGGACTTTTATCGAGTTGTCGGTCGAACTGAGTGTCATGGTCATTGTTGATGAGAAACTGGTCGATGACCTCTCGCTCCGCGACCGCGAGTATCAAATCGACGACTTCGTGACGTACCTCGAACGTCACCACCACGGGGAGGAACCGGGGATTTCGATGGAGTGTCTCGACGCCTACGCCGACGCGCTCGGCTACGACAGGGACCGCACTCACGCGCTGCTCGAAGAGCGGCTGACGGATTCGACGACGTGGACGCCCGGGAACAACCTCTATCGGGTGGGGGAGAACGTCAGCATCTATCCGCCGTCGTGGCACGAAAAGCTGAGCGACACGATAGACATCGCCGAGTACGTGCGAATCATGCTGGAGGAGAAAATCGCGGCGACCGGCAGACTGCCGCCCGCTCGTCGTGGGGTTCCACAACCGGACATCCTCACCGCCATCGAGATATTCGCCGACCTCGACCGCGAGATGGGCGAGGACCTGCTCAAAAAGCAACGACAGGAGGGGTCCATCGTGGTGTTCGCCTCGCAGAACCCCGAAGACCTCGTTCGACTGCCGAAGACGGAGGAATAACGCATGAAGATAGCGACGCAGCGAAACGAAAACGGTCAGTTCGAACTGTTCGTCCTCCTCGACGGCGAGGTGTACACCAGCAGGCAAGTGGGGTCGGAAACGGAGTGGACCGAGTGGGAGCGACTGGACGGGGCCGAAGGAACGTCCATAGCGGTCGGTCGCAACGAGGACGGTCGCCTCGAAGTGTTCGTTACGGACCCGTCGAACGGGACGTACCACAACCGCCGGGAGACGGCCGATTCGGAGTCCCCGGTCGGTGACTGGGAGGGGTGGCGTCCGCTCGCCGACGACCCCCGTCCGGGCGGGTCGGTCGCGGTCGCGCCCAACGGCGACCGGCGACTCGAAGTCTTCGTCACCGACCCGACGACCGGGACGTTCCACACGAGACAGACGGAACAAAACGGGACCGCGTGGACCGACTGGAAGTCCCGAGGGGACCGAGCGGGCGACGAAATCGTCGTCGAACGCGACGCCGAGGAGCGGTTGCAGGTGTTCCTGCTCAACTACGCCGACGAAGGGGCGGGCCTGACGGAGGCCGAAAAGGAGTTCCTGTACGGGGTCCACCACTGCTGGCAGCTCGAACCGGACGGCGACGAGTGGGCCGATTGGCACCGACGCGGACGAGCGAACGGCCACTCGCTCGCCGTCGGGGAGAACGAAGACGGACGCTTCATGGCGTTTCTCGTTCGGGACGACGACGTGCCGATTCACATCCGGCAAGTCGGGTTCGAGGATACCGAGTGGGAGGAGACGTGGAGCGAACTGAGCTATCCGGAGGATTTCGAGATATTCCACCGGCCGAAGGCGAAATCCGTCGCTGCCGGTCGGGACGCGGCCGGTCGGGTGGTCGTGTTCATCACCGGCCGACGACTCCACAGTTTGGCACAGCAGTCACCGAACGGCGACTGGTCGCTGTGGGAGCGATTCGGCAAAGTCCGCTGCGCCGGACTCGACGTCGCCCGAACGGCGGACGGGCGACTCGTCGTCTTCGGTCTCGAAGACGCGCCGAAAGCGGCCCGCCGTCCGAAGGTTCACCAGCGATGGCAGCGGGAACCGAACGGCCGCTGGTCGAAGTGGTGGTCCCGCACGATTTAACTCCGAGTCGTTTCCGTCGGCGCGGCGTCCGCGCCGATTTCGAACCGACTTCCGAGTTCGGGTGCGCTCGCGTCGTAGCCGTCGGCCCGTAACTCCTCGGCGAACGCCGCGCACCTGTCGCCGTGGTTGACCAGCACCGTGGCGTCGCGGTAGGAATCCAAAAATTCGAGGAGGCCGTCCCGGTCGGCGTGGGCGGAGAAGTCGTAGGACTCGACCTGCGCGCTGACGGGCATGACGCGGCCGTCGATTTCGCCGCGTCCGGTTTCGAGCAGGTCCCGGCCGGGCGTTCCCTCGACCTGATAGCCCGTCATGGTGATTTTGTTGACCGGATTGGCGCGGATTTCGGGGATGTACGTCATCGCCGGGCCGCCCGAGAGCATCCCCGAAGTCGTCACGATGACGGTGTTCTTCCGCGCGATTCGCTTGCGCTGGCCGTTCCGCCCCGTCACGAACCGCGCGTTCGAGATGGCCCGCTGGAGAGCGTCGGGGTCGCGGACGAACTCGGGGTGCTGGCGGAGCATCCGCGTGACCTGCTTTCCCATTCCGTCGACGTAGCAGTCGATGTCGTGCGCTTCACAGACCATGAGCATCTCCTGTGTCCGGCCGATGGCGAACGCCGGGACGACGACGGTGCCGCCCTCCCAAATCGTCGTCTTCACGCTCTCCGCGAACTCCCGCTCCGTCGCGGCCCGCTCGTCGTGTTCCACGTCCGAGTACGTGCTCTCACAGAGTACCACGTCCGCGTCGGGGCGGGCGGTCGTTCCGGACAGCAGTCGCTGGTCGCCGGTGTGGAAGTCGGCGGTGTACAGCAGTCGCGTCTCGCCGTCGTCCACCAGCACGTGCGCGCTTCCGGGGATGTGGCCCGCGTTGTAGAACGTGATTTCGTGGCCCGCCGCCTCGAACGACTTGCGGTAGCCGTGGGGTTCAGACACCTGCGTCACCCGTTTGAGTTCGGCCTCGGTGAACGGGCAGTCGTAGCTCCCGCCGTGCAGTTTCAGCGTGTCCCGCGCGAGGATGCGCGTCAGTTCGTAGGTCGGCGGCGTCCAGTGAATCGGCGGGCGGTCGTCACCCGAGAGCAGGGAGGGGAGGATACCGACGTGATCCAGATGGCCGTGAGAGACGACCACGGCATCGGGGTTCACGTCGCCGACCGGATACTGCGGCGGATTCCCGGTCAGCATTCCGTAATCGAGGAGGAGGGAGTCGTTGACGAGAATCGCGCTCCGGCCCACCTCGTGCGCGCCGCCGAGAAACTGGATATTCATTGGGGGGTCTAACGGACGAAGCCGTTTTTCTTCGTCGGTTTCGACCGCCCCGCAAAGAATCACCGACTCGCGGTCACGGGGCCTTGATGTACCCGTAGTTCAGTTCCTGCAGACGGGCCAGTTCGCCGACACCGGAGGGGACGGATTCGACGCCCGGGAGGAGGTCGTCTTCGGCCACGTCCAGCATCTCCATCGCGTTTTCACACGCGCGGAAGGTGACACCCCGTTCCTGTAGCGACGCGATTCGGTCCGCGAACTCGTTGTCGGCCGTCGGCGGGGTGTAGACGAGGATTCCCTTCCCGTTCGCCAGCAACACGAGGTCCTTGACCGGAACGGTCTCGTCGTCGAGCAGGTTCTTCGCGTTCAACAGCGCGTGTTCCTGCGCCGCCGATTCGCCGCTCGATAGGTGAATGACGGTCTTCGACGGCGGGGACGGCCGTGAACACGCGTCCGTCCGCTCATCGAGCCGGTCGGCGGTTCCGCGAACCGATTCGCTCCCGAACAGGAGGGTACCGAACGCACCGGCGGCCGAAACGAAGCTTCTTCTCCACATGCACTTTTCATTTCGGTCTCGGTTGCAATAATGCTCGTTCTGAGTTTTTATTCTTGAAAACAGTGGAAAAATATATCTCTATGTATGATCTCGATACTTTTCGTCGTGTCCGAACGAGTCGTTTCGGTTGACTCCACGACGTTCCCCCCGAGCGCCGACGTATCCGTTCTTCGACCCCGAGTAAAACGCCACACCGCCGCCGGTTCCTGTCCCTTTATCGGGCCGAAGGCCGGAGTTCAGTGTGATGTCGGACAGAGCCTACACCTTGGACGGCGACTGGAACGCCCTCTACATCGACGGCGAATGGATCGACGGCGGTGACCGGGACGAAATCGACGTGACGAACCCGGCGACCCGAGAGCAAATCGCGTCCGTTCCGGCCGCTACCGAGGACGACGTAGACCGCGCCTACGAGGCCGCCGCGGAGGCACAGACCGACTGGGCGGACCAATCGCCGAACGAGCGAATCGGCGTCATCCAGTCCGCGCTCGACTTGCTGGACGAGCACCGGAACGACATTCTCCACTCGCTCGCGGTGGAGTCCGGAAGTGCGAACATGAAAGCGTTCGCGGAGTGGCAGACCGCGCGCGGCATCACCCAGCAGGCCGCCGAGTTCCCCTTCCGCGTCGGCGGCGAAATCAAGGACTCGATGATTCCGGGGAAGGAAAACCACGTCAAGCGAATCCCGATGGGCGTCGTCGGCGTCATCTCGCCGTGGAACTTCCCGTTCAACCTCTCGATGCGCGCCGTCGCGCCCGCGCTGGCGCTCGGCAACGCGGTCGTGCTCAAGCCCGCTTCGCCGACCCCCGTCACCGGCGGCCTGCTCCTCGCCAAAATCTTCGAGGAGGCCGGACTGCCCGAGGGACTGCTCAACGTCGTCCCCGGCAAAGGCTCGGAAATCGGCGACCGCATGGCGTCCCACCCCGAACTCGACGTCATGGCGTTCACCGGTTCGACCGAAGTCGGCAAACACGTCGCCAGCCTCGCGGCGGAGAACCTCGCGCTCCCCGCCATGGAACTCGGCGGGAACAACCCGCACGTCGTCACCGAGGACGCCGACATCGACGCGGCCATCGACTCGGCCGTCTTCGGGTCGTTCCTCCACCAGGGACAGGTCTGTATCTCCATCAACCGCCACCTCGTCCACGAGGACGTGTACGACGAGTACGTCGAGAAACTGACCGAGCGCGCCGAGTCGCTCCCCATCGGCGACCCGACCGACCGCGACAACGTTATCGGTCCCATCATCGACGAGGGCCAACGCGACCAGATGCTCGACTACATCGAATCGACGGTCGAGGAGGGCGCGACGCTCGAAACCGGCGGTCACCACGACGGTCTGTTCGTCAAGCCGACCGTCCTCTCCGACGCGACCAACGACATGTCCGCGTCGTGCAACGAGACGTTCGGTCCCATCGCGCCGGTCATCCCGTTTGCCTCCGACGAGGAGGCCGTCGAACTCGCCAACGCGACCGAGTACGGCCTCGCCGCCTCGGTCCACGCGGGCGACCTCGGCCGCGCGCAGGACCTCGCCGACGCCATCGACGCCGGGATGGTCCACATCAACGACCAACCCATCAACGAGGAACCCCACGTCCCCTTCGGCGGCGTGAAAGGATCCGGAATCGGCCGCTACGACGGTGACGCCATCGTGCAGGAACTCACGCAGGAGAAGTGGATTTCCGTGCAGCGCGACCAGCGACGGTATCCGTTCTAAATCGACCTTTTACGACGGTCACGAGCAGGAATGACGACGGCCGTCGTCATTCCTGCTGGTTCCCTGTAAAAGCTCGACCAAAAGCAGCGGAAGACGTTCCTGCTCGCTTACGCTGTGCGGGCATGCGACTTCCCAGCCTTCCTTCACTACGTTCAGGAAGACACTCCTCCCTCACCCCGCTCAGTCGTCGGCCCGCTCGCTTCCGAGGCGCTCCGCGCCTCGCGTCGCTCGCGGTACGATTGCTAGTTCCCTGAAAATACGGCGCGCCTATCGCTCACTTCGTTCGCTCGTAGTAGAACTTACAATTTTAACTCTCTATACGGAGTGCGAATCCCCACCCTGCGTACCCCTCGTTCTCGATTGAAAGCGTTTCTTCGAACCAATATTCTCCCGGTTCGAGGCAGTTTTCTGCCCAGTGGTCCCCCCAGATTTCCGCTCGACAGGAGAGAATATCTCCCGTTTCGACTTCCTTCCGCATGAGACCCAGCGGATGGCCGAAATCGTCGTCTGCGGGAAGATTCGGTTTCCAGCATTCGGGTTCGTCCGCCCGTCGTTCGTACCCGTTGGGGGACGGGAGCAGTACCAGACCGGTTTCGGGCCACGAACACCGGTGGGGCAGTTCGATTGGGACGGTGTTTCCGAACAGGAGTACCGACGCGTCTCCCTCCCACGTCACCCCGATTTCGACGACTGCCGTGGATTCCTCCGTGATATTCGCGGTAATCATCTCGACGGAAACGGTGGCTCTCGGGACCTCCGGTTGAGCCGTCCGACAGATTTGTACCGTTCTTGCACTGTCCATGTGCCCGACGACTACGGGACCGACCATCAAACGTGGTACCTATTCCGCCAGCGGGTCCTGTGGGGTGAACCAGTTCGCGACACCGCTCGGATTTGGATCGCGGTTCGCTCGAAACCGCGCCCATTCGACGGTAAGTTTGCCGAGAACCAGTACCGTTACGTACAGTATTTCGACGGTGTTATCGGTCAACACTTGCTTCGAAAGCCTTCCAAACACCGCCCAGACCCCGAGGTGGAAGAAAATGCCGACCGCCTGAAGCCCCTGTATGAACACGAACATGAAGAAGATAATTCGACAGGGGATTTCGAGGACCATGTGCGCGGACATCGACTCGTACTTTCGCTCTCTGAAGAACTCGAGCCGAATCTTGAGGAGTTGCGAGACGGCGATAACGAGAACCGACCCGGCCACGGTGGGTAAAATCGACGTCTCGATAGCTGAATCGTAGATGATGAGCGGAACGGCGGAGATACCGATTCCCCAAATCACCGACCGGACGACGACCTGCGTGTTTCGGCGGTATATCGGCGGCAACCACTCCGTGAGACGAACTCCCCCGGGTCGGTTCCCCACTTCGCTTCGTCCAACTCCCGTTTCCTGCTGACGCCCGGTAGAAAGAGCGTTCGTCCTTCCAGTACGATTCTTCGCGAAGCGAAGAGCGCTGCACCACCGTACAGGAGGAGCATGACCACGATTTCGAGCCAGTAGATTACCAGCAGTTCCCGGATTTGCCAGCCGAACGCGACGAACCCGCCGAGCGGAACCAGATTGGCCAGTAACGTCGGGACGAATCCAGCGACTGCTGACGATTTTCCCGTTCGTCGGGCGAACGTCATCGACTCACACAATATGTCAACAGATACTAGGGTATGCGCTCTCTCGAAGCGTGTCTATTTCGCTTCTGCTACTCCTTCGACGCTGATTCGACCACTTCCTTCTCCGACGCTTCGATGACCGTCCGTTTCGGAACGTCGTTCTCCACCTTCGGCCGACGCGTCAGCAACCGCTGGAGGAGCGTCAGCTCTTTCGGCGCTTCCTTCTCGATGGTGTGGTACTCGACGACGACGTTCCCCTCTTCCTCGCCGATTCGGAAGTAGTTCAGTCGGAACGACGGGTAGTACACCGGCGGGAGGATGCCGATGAGCGTCGAGGTCCGGTGCAGTCGCTTGAGCCACGTCCCGGTGTTGATGATGACCCGCTCGCCGACGTTCGTGAGCGAGACGCGGTGGGTGTGGCCGTAGATGTACGCCACGACGTCGGGATACTCCTCGAACACGTCCTCGGCGGCGGCGACGTAGGGAGCGTCCGACGGTTCCTCGGGTTTCTCTTTCCTGACGAGGCCGAACCGTTCGAGCGTCTTTCGCACGTCGCGGGCGAAGAAGTACAGCGGTATCGATATCACGAGCAGGAGCCCGACGACGACGAGGTTCACGTAGATGACGAACTCCACGACGTCGCCGACGACCCCCAACTGCCGGAGGACGGATGTGGTGAAGTTCGAAACGGCGTGTGACCCGACGACCCCGGACGCTTCGAAGACGAGGACGAGCAGGTAGATGAGGCTGACCTGAAAGAGCAACAGGAACGGCAGCGCGCCGTAGCGGAGGAACGGGTTCATCTCGCGGTAGAAGTAGTTCGACGCCATCCAGTCCGGTATCTCCTCCAACGGCGTGAGCGACTGGATGTCCTTGAGCCAGTTGTACTTCCCCCGCCCCGAGAGCTGTCCGGCCTTTCCGGTGATGTGGCGGTTGACGAAGTAGCCGAGCGGATTGGCGCGCGGGTTGCCGAACTCCGGCATTCGGTTGTGCGCGTCCTCCTGCATGCCGTGTTCGATCCAAATCTTCTTCCCGGCGACGCGTCTGGTCAGCGAGAGCGTCGGGTCGAGGGTGACGTTGTACTCGGCCAGTCGCTCCTCGTACTCGGGATATCCTGCCAGTTCCGCGTCGTGATTGCCGGGGATGAGCGTGATGCGAACGTTTTCGCCCGTCTTCCGGAACTGCTCGAACAGTTTCGGATGGTGTTCGACGAGCAGGTCGAACTTCGTCATGCCCGCCGACTGGGTGAACTCCCAGAGGCCGAACGCGTCGCCGAGGATTATCAGCTCGGCGTCCTCGTCCGTCGTTTCGAGCGTCCGTAGGAACTCGACGAACTCGTCTTCGAACTCACACTCCTGTAACTGCTCGTCGCCCCCGACGTGAAGGTCGCTGACGAAGTAATATGCGTCTGTCATCCTCCCCCGCTTTCGGAACACGACCGGATTGCGGAAAGCGGTTTCGTCCGGGAGAGTGGGTTTCGATGTCCTTTTAGGGAGGGACCGATATTCGTTCCGTATGGCAAACTTTCAGGTCGTCGTTGCTGACCCCGACTCCGGGGCGGCCTATCAGCGCGAAGTAGACGGACAGGACGCGAACCGATTCCTCGGCAAGTCCATCGGCGAGGACGTCGACGGCAGTGCCGTCGGTCTCGACGGGTATTCCGTCGAAATCACCGGTGGATCGGACAACGCCGGTCGCCCGATGCGCGACGACGTCGCCGGTCCGAACCTCAAGGACGTGCTCCTCGAAGGCGGTACGGGCTACAACCCCGAGCGAGACGGCGAGCGACGACGCATCTCGGTCCGCGGCAAGGAAGTCAGCGAGGAAGTCGCACAGCTCAACGTCCGTATCTCCGAGTACGGCGACGAATCCGTCGAGTCCCTCTACGGTGAGGGCGACGAGGAAGACGACGAGTAACGCGGCGGAACACTCAAACATTTACACCATCTTTTCACGACTATGACGCAACGGGTTTCTAGTGATACGACTGAAACCGTCAGGGCGACACTGGCGCAGGCGGGTGCGACGAACCGTGCGAACATTGAGATTCCTGCGGACGACGAGGATTCCTTTCCGGCGGACGAACTCGTCCGCGTCGTCATGGACGACACGGAGTATCGCGCCCGAATCGAACGGCCGCTGACCGGCGACGGCCGCCTCATCCGGGGGGTGTACGACACGCCGCGACTCGCGCGGAATCCGGGCGAGGGTGAGAACCGCCTCTCCGAGTGGTTCGCCGACAGCAACCGCTCGTTCGGCCAGTCGGTTCTCATCGACGTCGTTGAAGAGGGGTTCAAATACGGCATCCGCGAACCCGGTTCGCGGGCCGTCTACGAGGCGACGGAAGCGCCGACCGAGAGTCTCGCCGACATCGCACGGCAGGTTGACGACGAATGAGTGCCCGCGACGAGTTCCTCGCCGGTGAGCGTCCCGACGACGTTGCGCTCTTTCTCGCCGATTCGTTCGTGTCGGGGGACAAACTCGCCGACTACGGCGAATCGGTTCCGGGCGGTGTGCTGTTGGTCGTTCCGGGCGAGACCGGACGAAACGTGTTCAAGAAGGCGACCGGGATGGACGCGATGAGCTTTGCGAAGGAGGCGATGGGGACCGAGGGAACCGTCGCGGCGGACCTCGCGGGCGCTGACTGTCCGGAGGGGGACCACGACGTGGAGTTCGTCTTCGCGTTCGCCGAGGAGCAAAACGAGGAGGTCGGCGGCCTGTACGCCGAGGGCGACGTCATTCACGCGTACGCCTACTGTTCCTGTGGCACCTCGTTTTCCCACAAGTGGGTCGCTGGCGAGCGGTAGCCCGGAAATTCGGCAGGGTCGGCATTCGGCTTCGGGCGTCCGTCTCCGCACCTAATTAGTTAAATATATGCCTTCTTCCCCTCTCGATAGTGAAAACTGCATGGCGAATGTAGACCCGGTTTCTATCGGTCACGATTTTCCCGCTGCATTCCGTGTGCTCCACGTCGATACCGACGAGGACTTCCTTCGACTCGCCCGGGAGACGTTGGAACGCGAGGACGATATCGAGGACGTCATCGGCGTGACGAACGCCGACGACGCCGTCGAGTGGCTCTTCGAGCGTGACGTCGATATCGACTGTCTCGTCACTGAGTACGAACTCCGAGACGGTTCGGGGTTGGAACTGCTCGAAACCGTGCGCGAGCGCCGTCCGTACTTCCCGTTCATCGTTTTCACCGGGACGGGGAGCGAGGATGTCGCAAGCCACGCCATCTCGGCTGGCGCGACGAACTATCTCCAGAAGGGAACGTCCGGTGCGCGCTTCGTTACTCTGGCGTCTCAAATCACGCAAGCGGTGTCACACCGCCACGTGGAAAAACAGGTTCATCGAGGCTTTCGAGCCATCGACACGACCCGTGAGGGAATCGCGTTGCTCACGGACGACTTCCGGTTCAACTACGTCAACGACGCCTACGCCAACCTGTTCGAGTACGACGCGGAGACGCTCATCGGTCGAAACTGGGCGACGACGCTCACGGACGACGCCGTGGCCACCCTCTCGTCGGAGGTCGTCTCGACGGTCGATGCCGCCGGGGAGTGGAGCGGCGAAATCACGGGCGAACGAAAGGACGGACGAACGCTCGCGCTGACGCTCACGATTTCCGCCGCCCCGGACGACGAGTACGTGTGTGCGGTTCGGGACGTTACCGAACGGAAGGAGCGCGAAAAGGCGCTCGTAAGGGAGAACGAGCGTCTCGACGAGTTCGCGAGTCAGGTCTCACACGACCTTCGCGGCCCGCTCAGCATCGTCTACGGGTATCTCGACCTCGCCCGAAAAACGGGCGAGTCGGAGCACTTCGACGAAATCGAGCGAGCCGCGAACCGAATCGAGGCCATCATCTCCGACCTCCTCGAAATCGCCCGCGAGGGGCAAAAGACGCTGAAGCTCGAAACGGTCGTCCTCGACGAGTTCGCCGCCGACGTGTGGGACGGCATCGAAAGCGAGTCCGCGACCGTCGATACCGGCCCCGCCGACGGACGACTCCTCGCCGACCGCGACCGCCTGACGGAACTGTTCGCGAACCTGTTTCGGAACGCGGTCGAACACGGCGGCGACGACGTTACCGTCAGCGTCGGCTCGACGTGCGACGGGTTTTACGTCGCGGACGACGGTCACGGAATCCCGGACGAACACCGAAAACAGGTGCTACAGTCCGGCTACTCGACCGAAGAGGTGGGGACCGGTCTCGGGTTGAGCATCGTGCAGCAGATAGCCGATTCGCACGGCTGGTCCCTTTCCATCGACGAGAGCGACGCCGGTGGCGCTCGGTTTTCGTTCACCGGCGTCGAACGTCCCGACGCGTCGTGACCCGCATTCTCGCCGACATCGCTTTGCCCGTCCCGAGCGATTTTCGGGTATGGAAGAGCGTGTGCCCATCGCGGATTGGGGGGAAATCGAAACCAACCTTCGCCGGTTCGCACCGGACGTGGACGACCACGGGCCGAAACTCGTCGCGCGGATGGGCGTCGCCCGGTTCACCGTCGCGCGGGACGGCCACGTGACGGCCGGAATGCCGCTCCACGAGTTCGACGGACGGGCCGATTCGGTCGTCTTCGACCACGACGCGGGCGTGATTCGAATCGAGCGGGCGGGTCTGACCTACGTGTTCCGCAGGCCGTAGCGCAACCGACTTCCCGCCCCGCCGCAACCACCCGACAATGGCATTCGACGCGGTGACGGTCGGGAGCGCGCTGGTGGACCACGTGTACTCGCTGTCGAACCTCCCGGAACCCGACGGCGGGGCGTTCGTCCGCGACGAATCACGGTCCGCCGGTGGGGTCGCGGCCAACGTCGCCACCGCCCTCACGCGACTCGGACGGGAAACCGGCGTCGTCGCGCGCGTCGGCGACGACGAGGATGGTGCGTTCGTCGAAACCGACCTCGAAGACCGCGGCATCGACGCCACCCGCGTCCGCCGCGGCGACGAGGACTCTTCGTACTGTCTCATCCTCCGCGACCCCGACGGCGAGCGCATGATAATCGCTGGCGGTGATGCGGTCCCGGCGCTTCGACTGACCGCCGCCGACATCGAGTATCTTCGCAGAGCGCGGGTCGTCTTCACCAGCGCCTACGCGCCCGACGAGGCCGTTTCCCGCCTCGTCTCCGCACGCCGAAACGACGACCTGCCACCGCTCGCCTTCGACCTCGCCGGGCCGCTCTCGGAACTCGACGGCCGAGGCGTCACCCGCGAGACGTTGGACGAGGCGCTTTCCGTCTTCGACCTGCTGGTTACGAGCGAGGTGCCGGTCCGCTCGTACCTCGGCGTCGCTCCGCGCGAAGCGGTCGAGGAGTTCCGCGCCCGCGGCGTCGAGCGCGGCGCAGTCACCCGAGGACGGGACGGCGCACTCCTGTTCGACGATTCCGGCGTCACCGAGATTCCGGCCTTCGACGTGCCCGTCGCCGACACGACCGGCGCGGGCGACGCCCACACCGCCGGACTGATTCACCGGTGGCTCCTCGGCGAGCGGAGCGCGGAGGAGGCGGGTGAGTTCGCGGCCGCCGTGGCGGCGCTCAACTGCGGTGCGGAGGGTGCGAGGGGCGGATTCCCGACCGAAGAGGACGTTTTGGACTTTCTCTAACGCCGCGAGAGCAGCGCTTCGACCTTCGATTCGTCCACGCGGTTCGTCGTCTCGCCGCCCTCCTTGAGCGCCGTCCCGACGATTGCGCCGTCCGCGACGTCGAGGAGGTCGCGCACGTTCTCGGCCGTCGTGCCGCTCCCGAGGAGGACCGGCGCGTCCGACCCGAGTTCGTCCCGGCAGGAAACGACCGACTCCAGCATGTCGGTATCGACTTCGTGGCCCGTTCCGACGCCGCTCACGACCACGCCGTCCGCGCGGCCGCGGCCGAGGGTTTCGTCCACCAGTTCGGTCACGGGCCGGTCGGCCAGCGGCGCGGAGTGTTTCACGTCCACGTCGGCGAGAATCTTCACGTCGGAGTCGAGTTCGTCGCGGAGGCGGAGCGTCTCGTACGCTCGCCCCTCGACGACGCCTTGGTCGGTCAGGCGTGCGCCGGTGTGGACGTTCACGCGGACGAACTGGGCGTCGGCGGCCGTCGCAATCGAGAGGGCCGCCTCGGCGTCGTTCCGGAGGACGTTCACGCCGATTGGGCAGTCAACGGCCTGCCGGAGTTCGGTCACGACGCGGGTCATCGAGGCGACGACGTGTTTCGGCACGTCGTCGGGGTAGAACGGCGAGTCGCCGAAGTTCTCCACCATGATGGCGTCCACGCCGCTGGATTCGAGCGCGTGAGCGTCGGTGAGCGCGCGGGTCCGGAGGGCGTCGAAGTTCCCGTCGAAACCGGGTGACCCCGGAAGGGCGGACAGGTGAACCATGCCGACGATTGCGTCGTCAGTCTCGAAAATGCTCATACCGGGGCCTCGTCGCGCCCCGGATTAAACGAACCGAGTCGGTCGGCTTGCTGTTGGCGACTCGACACCACAAGGTTTCTACCGCCGTGGCCGCGAGTCACCGACGGTCGAAGCTATGACGGATACGACTCTGCAGACCGAGCGCGTGCCGCGATTGGTGCAGGAAATCCTCGGAGAACGGTCGGTCACGGACGTGATACCGGCCGACGAGGGGACCGACGACGTGTTCTTCGTCACCGTCGAGATGCCGGACGGAGACCGGAGTTGCGTGTTGAAATCCCGCTCGTTCGTGGACCCGCCGTCGTTTCGGGTGGAACCCAGAATTCTCGACTTCGTGAATCGTCGAACGGGGATTCCGGTACCGAACGTCCTCGGGTACGTCGACGAGCACGACGACCTGTCCGCACCTTTCTTCCTGATGGAGCGGGCATCCGGCGAGGCGGTTTCCGGTCCGACGTCGCTGACCGACGACGCCCTCTCTCGCACCGCGCGCGACGCCGGGCGACACCTCGGCGAACTTCACGCCGCCGCCACGTTCGACGGCTACGGATGGCTTCGGGCGGGGATGGACGCCGACGCCGAACCGAGCGTGGGCGACCTCTCGCTCGCCGACCTCGAACCCGACTGGCCCGCACGGGTTCGTTCCTACGCCGAGGCGAACCTCTCGCGTATCGAGGAGTCGGAGCGATTCGCCGACCTGACCGACGACCTGCGCGCCGGTCTGGATAGCCATCTCGAAGCCGTTCCCGAGGACCCCGAGCCGGTGCTCCTCCACGACGACTACCGCTTCGGGAACCTCCTCGTCGATTCGGAGACGGGTGCCGTTCGGACGGTCCTCGATTGGGGGAACCAGTTCACCGGCCACCACGAGTTCGACCTCGCGACGACGGAGCACTACCTGTGCGGTCGGCGTCCGCTCGACGCCGACCGCCGGGCAATCGTCCACGACGCGCTGTTGGACGGCTATGCGGAGACCAATGAACTGACCCGCGATGATGCGTTTCGTCGGCGACAGCGGGCCTATCGCTTCGTCGCGCAACTGTGCGCCCTCGCGTGGTTCGACCTGTGGTATCGCGGAAGCGACGACCCGGAAAAAGACGCGACGCGGCAGAAAGAACTCGCGCTGTCGTTGCTTCCCTGAACGCGGTTCGACTCCTTCCGTCGAACGGAGCGCGGAGCGTTTATTCGTCCGCTTCGTCCGTCTCGATCTCTTCGTCCGTCTCGCCCGCTTCGAACTCCGCCGCCTCGTCGTCTGCGTGTTTCAGGTTCCAGAACGCCTCCAGAATCACTCGTTTCGTCACCGCACCCTGTGTCGTCCAGTGGTGGGCGTAATCGAGCATGTCGTCGTAGATGCTCGGCTTGCACCCCGCCGCCTTCGGGTGGCCGCCCCCGTTGACTTGCCGTGCGACCTCGTGGCAGCGCTCGAACTCGTCGGTCCCGCGGATGCTCGCGCTCCCGGCGGGTTTGACGACGACCGAGGCGTCCGCGCCTCGCTCGCGCATCGCTTCGGCGACTTCGTTCTGCGAACAGCGACCGTAGGTGACGCCCACCGTCCAGTCGCCGATCTGTTTCATGTCGGCGCGCTCGACCGCCCGCTCGATGAGGGCTTCCTTCTCGACGCGCCGTTCCGCGAGGAACTCCTCGACGTCCTCGGGGAGGTCCGCGCCGTTGGCCTGGATTACCTCCATGTACTCCTCGGGTTCCGCCCAGTAGGAGTAGTCCGCGAGGTCGTCGCTCCGCGGGTCGTTCCGGAGCCACAGGTCGTGGTCCCGCGTGACTTCCGCGAGTTCGACGAGGTAGTCCGGGAAGTCGTAGTCGAGCGACCGGGCAACCACGTCGGCGGTGCACTCCTCGTCCGATTCGCCGATGACGAGTTCGATGCCGAGGGCTCGAATCGCGTCGGCCACCGCGTCGTCCCACTGGTGGTGGTCGAACCAGAACACTTCGTCCGCCTCCTCGACCAGCGTTTCGAGTTCCCGTGCGACCGGTTCGTAGGCGTCGGGACAGAGGTCACAGATGAACACGGTCGCGCCGGGTTCGCTGTACGCAACGACTCGTTCGAGCGCGTCCGCGAGGTCGTGCGGTCCCGCGTCGATGAGCGCCGTCTCGCCGTACGCCTCGCGGACGAGTGCCGTCGCGGCCAACCCGTCGGCGTCCGGGTCGGCGACGACCGCCCGCTCCGCTCCCGTCAGTTCTTCTTTCGCTTCCTGTTCTTCTTGTTGTGCTTCGAGCGAATCTGGAAAGAAAAAGCCCTCGCCCGGGAGAAGGGATTTCCGTTCGAGCGAGAGGTTCTCGTCGTCGATGACCCAATCTTTCATACTCCCACTCCGACCCCCGACGCAAAGAGTTCCCGGTTATGGGTCCCGATAGTTAGTCGTCCTACCGGTCGGATTCTCAACCGTTTTCGGGTCGGCTACTCGTACGTCCGGTCGATTCCGTTTCGGCGGAGGAGGTGACGAACCATGTTCAGGGTCCAGTTGACCCGCGTGTGGAGGTCCGTCCCGTACCGCGTCGTATCGAGGAGGTAGCCCGGAATTCCCATGTCCGCACTGACTTTGTGCATCAACACCGGCTTCGACCCGTCGAGGACCTCCCCCATCTTGAACTCGTAATACTCCGGGAGCGAGTCCGAGAGGTGATATCGGTTCATGTACGTCGCGGTTTTCGTCGCGTCGCGGTCCGCACCCTCCGCGAGCGTCGGATAGACGGCCTGTCCGTCACCGTCCGGTCCTTCGGCCTCGCGGTAAATCCCCTTCGAACTGTGGAGCGTCAACACCGTCTTCGGGTCGTGGTAGTCGATAGTTTCCCACAGCGTGCGGGCGAGCGCCGACGTCGGTTCGTGGCCCGAGGGGAACTGCCAATTCAGGTTCCCGTCGTCGTTCGAGTACGTTCCCCGCTCGATGGCGACCGGATTCGCGCGCGGAATCACGATGAGTTTCCCCTTGTCTATCGACCACGACGTAATCGCATCCGCGGCGCGGTACCCGGCCTCCTCGTTTCCGTGGATGCCGCCGACGACGACGGCCGTCGGTCCGGGTTCACCGGAGTTCGTGATGTGCACCTCCGTTTCGTCCTCCGTCCCCCGTCGAATCCGATAGGACGACCGTTCTTCCATCGCCGCCGCACCGATTCCGGACGCCGCCGTCGCCGCCGCGAGAACGCTCCCTGACTTCAAGAGAAATCCTCTCCGCGAACTGCCACCGGTAGACACTACTCGTTTCGATTTTGAACGCTGGCTGTCAACCATCTCAAAATAACACGACACATCGACTGTTATTATGGATTTCTAACGAAAAAATATATATTAATACAAACAGACAACAGGTTTCCAGCGCGACTGGAATCGTCCGCTTGACCGGGCGGCTCAGATGTCCACCGAACTGAACCGCCGGTAGCCGAGCACCACCGGAATCACGGCCCACGCGACAAGGACGAGGAGGGCGAACCACCCGGTGTGGTAGAACGTGCTCCCGACGTTCCCGTGTACCAACGTGTCCATCCCGGTCGAGTAGGCTTTGACGGGACTGAGGCTGTCGATGACGTTCGCCCACGCGGGCGGTGCGCCCCTCGGACTCGAAAACCCGTTGAGGACGTACCGAATCACGAGCGGAACCGACGACCAACCGAGAAACGTTAGCAGGAAGAACCCGACGCTCGTCGCCATCGCCCGATTGCTCGTCGGCGAGGCGGCGGAGAGACAGACCGCCGAACTCGTGTACGCCGCCGTGAGCAGGAACACGAGGGCGAGGAACGCGACGTACTCCACGACCGGCAGCGACCCGCCGAATGCGAGGAATATCACCGTCGCGGCGAACACGCCGACGAACGTGGCCGTTCCGACCACCGCGGCCCGTCCGACCGCTTTGCCCGCGATTACGTCCCGGCGGGTGTACGGAAGCGCGAGCAAGAGTTTCAGGCTCCCGAGTTCGCGCTCCGCGGCTATCGCGCCGTAACTCATCATCAACCCCGTCAGCGGCGCGAAGAAGACCAGTATTCCCATCTGTCCGAAGAAGTCCACCGTGCCGGGGTTCCGTGCATGGCTCATTCCGAGATACATCGGCACGGCGAGGAAGAGAACGAACCCGACGGCCGCGGTCCCGAGCGACCACTTCCGATGGGCGTCGAGGAAGTCCTTTTTCGCCATGACGCGCCAGTTCATGCCGGAACCTCCGTCGTGTACGTCGTGAACAGCTCTTCGAGCGACGCCTCCTCGGTGTCGAAGTCCAGAACGGTGTCGCCCGCCGACTCGATGGCGTCGAGGGCGCGCTTTTTCGCCCGGTCGGCACAGGCCACTACGAGCGTCGTCCCGTCGGCCGAGACGTGACCGACGCCCTCGACGGCGCGCACCCGGTCGAGCGTCCCCGACGAGAGGCGGTCCACCTCGACGGTCAGCGAGGCACCGCTCCCGACCGTTCGGCGGAGTCCGTCGATGGAGTCCACCGTGACCAACTCCCCGGCGTCGAGGATTCCAACGCGGTCACAGACGGCTTCGACCTGCTCTAAGATGTGACTGGAGAAGAACACGGTCGTCCCGCGGTCGCGCTCCTCCCGGATGATTTCGCGCATCGCCAGCGCGCCGTTCGGGTCGAGGCCGGTCGTCGGTTCGTCGAGGATGAGCAGGTCCGGGTCGCCGACGAGCGCCATGCCGAGGATGAGTCGCTGGGCCATCCCCTTCGAGAACCCCTCGACCCGTCGGTCGGCCGCTTCCGGGATGCCGACTCGCTGAAGGATTCGCATCGGGTCGTCGTCCACGCCGCGGGTTTCGATGACGAATTCGAGATGCTGGCGCGCGCTGAGGTGGTCGTAGGCGTGGTACGCGTCGGGGAGGACGCCGATTCGCTCGTGGACGCGGCGGGTGTCACGCTGGGCGTCGTGGCCGAACACGGTGACGGTCCCGCTCGTCGGTCGCACGTAATCGAGAATCATGTCGATGGTGGTCGATTTCCCCGCGCCGTTGGGTCCGAGGAAACCGAACACTTCCCCCTCTTTGATTTGGAGGTTCAGGTTGCGGAGGGCGACGACGTTCCCGAAGCGCTTGGAAACGTCGGTCAATTCGATGGCGGTCATGCCGCGAACATCGTAATCACCTGATATATGCTTTTATCACGCTTCGCTGGGGTCGAGTTGCCGAACCGTCAGCACGGGCGTCGGACAGGTCCGAACGACGCGCTCCGCGACGCTCCCGATGAGGAATCGGTTTTCGCCGTGTCGTCCCCGCGTCCCCGTGGCAACCACGTCCGCGTCGTGCTCGCGGGCGTACTCCCCGATTTCGGCGGCCGGGTCACCCTCCCTGACCGCTGTGGTGACGTTCCCGCCGTTGCGTTCGCTGACCGATTCGAGTGCCTTCTCGCCTTGCGATTCGAGCGCGTCCTGGAACTCCTCGCGGAGCGTTTCGGGAGAGGACTCGACCTCGCCCGCATCCACGACGTAGAGGGCGTGAACGTCGGCGTCGAATCGGTGCGCGAGGTCGAGCGCGACCGTCACTGCTCGTTCGACGCTCTCGGAGCCATCGGTGGCGATGACGACGGTATCTATCATCGTTTTTCCATCCTCCCTCATCGTTCTTAAAGACTGAGTGGCTAAATTGCGTCAATCCAAACTGCTAAGGTGCATGGTGCGTGTTATCAGGACGCCCGACGGGGCAAGGTTGCACTCAAACCGCAATCCCATCCGATTGCGGTTTGTTCATGGACTCTATTCTACGCCGCAGCGACGTCCGTACGGTTCCCCCACGGTAGTCGAAAAGGACCCTGTGGTAGTCGCAAAGGATCCCGCCGCAGTCGAAGCGGAATCCGCCGCAGCCGAAAACGACACCGACGGCGAGCGGCCGCCACGGGAGAAGGTTTTTGCCTCGTCTACGCGCAGCCACGGGTATGACCGAGTCGCCAGTCGAAGTGAATACGGTACTCGTTCCGGTGGACGGAAGCGACGAATCGGTGCGGGCCATCGAGTACGCGGTTTCCATCGCGGAGCGGTACGACGCCGCCGTTCACGCGCTCTACGTCTTCGGTGAAGAGGTATCCCGAGCCATCGAAACGGGCGCTATCGAGGAGGACGACATCATCGACGAAACCGAGTCGTTCATCGACAGCGCCCGCGCGGTCGCGTCGGAGTCGGACATCGAACTCCGCAGTTCCATCGCGTACGGGTTCTCGACGCGACGAAAACTCCAACATCCGGGGAGCGCCGTCCTCGACTGCGCCGACGAGATAGACGCCGACTTCATCGTCATCCCGCGGGAACCGCTCTCGGGCGAACCCGGCGAGGTGTTGGAGAAGGCCGCGGAGTACGTGCTCCTCTACGCCAGCCAACCCGTCCTCTCGATTTGATTTTCGCCCGTTTGTTCGCGCTGGAAGTTGTTGGGTCGCGCGCTAGAAGTTGGTCACTTTCGATTGAATCCGGCCGTCGTCGATTTTCGAGGTCGCCTCGTCGGAATCCCTGAAATACCGCGCCAGTTCGTCCATCCGAACCTCGTCGCTGTCGTGTAAGTACGCGATCTCAGTGAGGGATAGCGTCTCCCCCGATTCCAGTTTGTGCACCAACTGCTCGACGGTGAGCGACTGAAAGGTCGTGTCGAGTCGAACCGTCGCCACCCGTCCGTCCTTCGCCTCGGCCACGTTGATAGCTTCGTTCAGCACCGTTTCGAACTCCAGACTCGTATCCGTGGTCGCTCGGTACAGGAACGAAACCGCGGAGACGAGCGCGTCGAACGCTTCGGCTCCCTCCATGTTCTCGACCCGTTTTTCGAAGACGAGTTCGCGGTCGTGCTCCGAGAGGTGCTCGACGAGGAGTTCGAAGTCGAGAAGCGCGTCGAATATCCGGTCACGAATCCGCGCGCGGGTGTTCCGTTCCGACTGCGTGCTCGCAAGGTCGGACTCGCCGCGGAGGTACGCGCGGTCGGCCTCACTCAAAATACCTCGTGGTCGTGAATTCCCGTCCATAACTCGTTTCAGGTTATGAAATGAGACACTAGTATATATAAATAACCCCTTTTGGGTTATCTATCTGATGTTCTAGCAAAATGCTTATCGGATTGATTTCTGATAGATAACGTGATAACAGATGGATGAAACAGGAACGCGTGCCCGACAGGCCGATGCCGGGGATCAGTTGCTACACGTGGTAGTAGACGCCGAGACGATTCAAACGACGGTCGCGCTCGTCGATGCGTTGGTCGATGAGTGTCACCTCTACTTCGACGAAGACGGGATTCGAATCCCGGCGATGGACCCGGCGACCGTGGCCGCGGTCAACCTCACGCTGGGGCGTTCCGCGTTCGAAGCGTACGAAACCGAGGACGCTCACATCGGTGTCGACCTTTCTCGCCTCGGCGATATCGTCGGCATGGCCGACCGCGGGCAGTTGCTATCGTTCACGTTGGATTCCGAAACCCGGAAACTCGAAATTCGAATCGGCGAACTCACGTACGCCCTCGCACTTCTCGACCCCGGGACGGTTCGTTCCCCCCCCGAAGCGACCGACGTCGAATTCGAATTTACCGGGTCGGTCGTCACCGAATCCGGGGAACTCAGTCGCGCGGTGAAAGCGGCGGATATGGTTTCGAATCACGTCACGCTCGGCATCGACGAGGAACGGGACTCCTTCTACGCCGAGGCGACGGGCGATACGGACGACGTTTCGCTCGCTGTGCCCGCTGACGAACTCGTCGATTTTTCTCCCGGCGATGCCCATTCGCTGTTCTCCATCGACTATCTACGGGCCATCGACCGAGCGATGCCGAAAACTCCCGAAGTCAACCTCGAACTCGGAATCGACATCCCGCTGGCAGTCCGGTATCCGTTCGCCGACGGCGCGGGGTCCGTCGAGTATCTGGTCTCGCCGCGAATCGCCGCGAATTGAGGGATGTGGCGGTTCGGTCCTTCCCCTCGTCCGACTCTTCAAACGCGCCGTTCGACGCGCCATCGAGCACGGCGTTCGCGCAACCACCACCGAGCACTCGTCGTTCCCCTGAACCGCGATGACACAACGTTTTTACGCGAAAAACCCGCCCATCGGTGTATGGACGGTTCGACGCCGAACGCCACGGCGCACTCACGGGCGATGCCACATTGGGAGTCCGTCATCGCAGATATGGAAGCGACGACGGCGGAGTACGACGACGACGGGTGGGAAACCATGGAACTCCACCCCGGCGACGTGACGCCACTCTGGAGCGACGAGGACGGCGAGTTCGGACTGGACGTTCTCGTCCCCGACAACGAGTTCGAGGCGCTGGAGGAGCTGATGGACGGCGGCGTCTCGTTCGACGCCTTCGAAGTCTACCGCGCGCTCGCCGACGGACTCGTCTTCGCCGTCATCGTCATGGAGGACCGCGAGGACGAAACGGCGGTTCTCTACCCGGTGTACTACGACGTGCAGGGCGCAGAGGAGATGCTGGCCGACGCGATGGACGCGGGGACGATGTACTCGTTCGTCCGAACGCTGAGCGAGGACCGAATCCGGTTCACCCACGACGACCCCTCGCTGTTCCAACCGCCCGAAGAACCAGAGACCGAAGACGCGGAGTCCGCCGAAGAAACCGACGAGTAACCCTACTTTTCGCCGCCGATTTCGTGCCCGCAGTGTGGGCACTCCATCTCGTCGTGGCGCAACTCCTCGCTGGATTCGCGGACTTCGCGCATGACGCTCGAAATCTTGTCCTCGGCTGCGAGTTCCTCCGCCACCGCGAGGTCCACGCCCTCGACTTCGAGCAGAAACTTCGCCACCTCGGTCACCTCGTACATCACGTCGTCCAACTCCTCGGCGGTGAAGAAGCCGGACATCGCGCCGTAGAGGAACGTCGCTCCCGCTTTCCGTATCTTCTCTTCGAACGCCGACCGCGCTTGATTCACCGCCTGCGGGGTGTACGTGTCGGTCATGAACGGGACCAAGTAGGGAAGGTTGTTCCCGATTTTGGTCATCTCCACGCCGGTTTCGGTTCGGAAGTCGGCACAGAGGCGCGCGATGGCCCACTCACGGGCGGTGATGTAGGTTCGGTCGCGGAGGAACTCGTTGACCCGGTCGTACTCCGCCCCGTCCATCTTCTTGAACCGCGCGTACTTCTGCACCTCCGGCGGGATGTCCGGGGTCGAATCCGTCCCGCCGCCGGCCGTCGCGCCGTCATCCGCCGGTTCGCTGGCGGCGTCCGTCGGTCCGTCGTCGGTACCGACCGCATCCGTCGCTGTTTTGTCGGTACCGGCCGCATCCGTCGCCGCTTCGTCGGCCAACTGCTGTGAAACCCCTTCGTTCGTCTCGCGGGGCTGCTCTTCGTCTCCGTATTCGTCTTCGGCCTCCGGTTCGGGCGGGGAGGGGTCGTTCGACATATCCCGTCGTTACCGAGCGGGGTGCAAAAGCGTATCGCACCCAACTGTTTTGATACCCGGCGGAAATGGAGGTAGTATGAAGGTCTTATTGGGAATCGGCGGGAGCGACGACTCCCTCACCGCGCTCGAACGGACGGTATCGCGCGCGGTCGCGGCCGGCGATGAACTGACGGTCGCCATCCTCGACAATCCACAGAGCGACCGCTCGAAGGACGAAATCCGCGAGAAAGCGAACGCGGTGCTGGACGATTCCGAGTTGGAGGCGTCCGTTCGGGACGTTTCGGGAGACCCCGGAAGTCGCCTGCTCGACATCGCGGAGAGCGAGGGTTTCGACCAGATAGTCCTCGGCGGCGGCCAGCGCAGTCCCATGGGGAAGATTCGACTGGGCCACATCGCCGAGTTCGTCCTGCTGAACTCCCACGTTTCGGTGAAACTGGTACGATGAACGACGACCGACGCTTCCCCGACGACCCCGCTGGCCCCTTCCCGGAGCCGCCGCAGACGTTCACCGACCGCGAGGGACGCGACATCGAAATCCGGCCCTTCGAGGAGAGCGACACGGAACCGCTCGTCTCGATGTACGTCGATTTCGACCCGGCCGACCGCGCACAGGGAATTCCACCGGCCACGGAATACCGGGTGCGCGACTGGGTGGAAACCCTGACCGGGGGGGACGGCCTGAACGTCATCGCGTGGAACGACGACGACGTTGCGGGCCACGCGACCCTCGTCCCCGACGGTAACTCGTCGTACGAACTGGCCATCTTCGTTCATCAGGATTACCAGCGCGCGGGTATCGGTTCGCACCTCATCCGCACGCTCCTCGGCTACGGGCGAGCACAGGACATCGACAAAGTGTGGCTGACGGTGGAGCGATGGAACCGCGCCGCCGTCAACCTCTACCGGAACGTCGGGTTCGAAACCGCCGACGCCGAGAGCTTCGAGTTGGAGATGGTTCTCCGACTGTAACGGTTCTTTTCGTTCGCGTGTCGTATGCTACACTCAACCGAACGGCTTTTCCTCACGCGACTACCATTGCCGCGTAATCGTGACCGATCTACTGTCCATCTCGAATCTGAAAACGCAGTTCCACACGGAACGAGGGACTGTCAAGGCGGTGGACGACTTCGACCTGAACATCCGAGAGGGAGAGACCATCGGACTCGTCGGCGAATCCGGGTCCGGGAAATCTGTGACCGCGCTCTCGGCGATGCAACTCATCGACGAACCGGGCGAGGTCGCCTCCGGCGACATTCGTTTCCAACACGAGGAGGTCGCCGAGACGTTCGCAGACAAGTATCCGAGCGGCGTCGGGGAGTACGTCTTCCCCGACGAGGGGTACGTCGACATCATGTCGGCGCCCGAATCCGTCATGCGGGACATCCGCGGCAGCGAGATGGGGATGATTTTCCAGGACCCCATGACCTCGCTCAACCCGGCGCTGACCGTGGGCGAGCAAGTCGCAGAGAGCCTGCAGCTCCACCAGTACGGCGGCAAGCGGAAGGATAGCTGGTGGAACGCGGTGCGGGAAATCGCCCCGAAAATCAGCGGGGACGACATCGACGGCGAACTCCTCGAAGACACAATCGACATCCTCGAAGAAGTCGGGATTCCGGAACCCGAATCCCGCGTCGAGGAGTACCCGCACGAGTTCTCGGGCGGGATGCGCCAGCGCGTGCTCATCGCCATCGCGCTCGCCTGCAAGCCGAAACTGCTCATCGCGGACGAGCCGACGACGGCGCTCGACGTGACGATTCAGGCCCAGATTCTCGACCTCATCAACGACCTGCAGGACGAGTTGGGCATGTCCGTCTTCATGATCACCCACGACCTCGGCGTCGTCGCCGAGACGTGCGACCGCGTCGCGGTGATGTACGCGGGCGATTTGGTGGAGGTCGGGCCGGTGGACGAGATTTTCCACAACCCGAGCCACCCGTACACGTACGCCCTCCTCGAATCCATCCCCCGAGAGGACAAGGAGCGTCTGACTCCCATCGAGGGGAACGTCCCGGACCTCATCGACATGCCCGACGGCTGCCACTTCGCCGACCGGTGTCCGTGGGCGCAACCGGAGTGTACGCAGGGCGAGATTCCGAACCTGCAACACGGCCCGGACGACGTGGACCACCGCGCGAAATGCGTCCTCGAATCGTTCGACGGGACCGAGTACGTCGAGGAACAGGAGAGCGTTACGACCGGCGAACACGAGGTGGGAGACACGCTCGTCACGGTGGACAGCCTGAAGAAACACTACTCGCGCGCGGACGACTTCCTCGACAAGTGGCTGTCCGACGGCGACAACAGCGTGAAAGCCGTCGATGGCATCTCGTTCGACATCTACGAAGGCGAGACGGTAGGACTGGTCGGCGAATCCGGGTGTGGTAAATCCACCGCCGGTCGGTCGCTCCTCCGCCTCGAAACGCTGACCGACGGGCGGGTCGTCTTCGCCGGAACCGACCTCGGCGGGTTGGACAGCGACGAGATGCGCGAGGCGAGAAAGGACATGCAGATGATATTCCAGGACCCGCTGTCCAGCCTCGACCCGCGGATGTCCATCGGGCAGATCATCGCCGAACCCCTTTCGATTCACGGCCTCTCCGAAGGAAAACGACACGAACGCGTGAACGAACTGATGGAGAACGTCGGTCTCGACCCCAGCCAGCGCGACCGGTATCCGCACGAAATCTCGGGCGGCCAGCGCCAGCGCGTCGGCATCGCCCGCGCGCTCGCGGTGGACCCCGACTTCATCGTCGCCGACGAACCGGTCTCGGCGCTGGACGTGTCCGTGCAGGCCCAGATTATCAACCTCCTCGAAGACCTGCAGGAGGAGTTCGGCTTGACGTTCCTGTTCATCGCCCACGACCTCTCGGTGGTTCGGCACATCTCCGACCGCATCGCGGTGATGTATCTCGGCGAAATCGTGGAGGTCGCGGACACCGACGAACTGTTCGCGGACCCGAAACACCCCTACACGCAAGCTCTGCTCTCCGCGATTCCCGAACCGGACCCGCGGGCGGACACGGACGACCGGGTCATCCTCAAGGGCGACGTGCCGTCGCCCATCGACCCGCCGAGCGGGTGTCACTTCCGAACGCGGTGTCCGCAGATAATCCCGCCGGAGGGAATGGACATCGACCAGCAGGCGTATCGTGAGGTGATGAACTACCGCGAACGCGTCGAAAACCGCGCCATCAACCTCGAATCGGTCCACGAACAGGCGGCGGACGGAGGGCGGTCGGCACGGGCCGCCACGGATGGCGGTGAGAAGTCGACGGACGCCCGACCCTCGTCGGACGTGGGCTCCGGCGCTTCGACTGACAGCGGGCAGGCGACCAGACGACCGGGGGATAATTCGTTCCACGCCGTACTCTGGGACCGACTGTTCGAGACGGAACCGACCGGCGAACCGCGCGACATCGTTTCCCAGTCGTTCGACTACCTCGCCGACGAGGACTGGGAGGCGGCAGAGTCGCTCCTCGCGAAACACTTCACGAGCGTCTGCGAACGAAAGAGTCCGGTACTCCAGGACACCACCCACCCCTCGGCCTGCCATCTCTACGACCAACCCGAGTAGTTTCGTTTCCCATCGCCGCAGTAGTTCCGTTCCCCGTCGCCGTTCGACATTCTCGGTTTGACACGTTCGCTCCTTGTTCCAATCGTCGGTAACCGTGGTCCCGTCCGGCAGAACTATCACTATTATCGTTGACGTTTTTGGGGGATGTCACCAAACGACACGGTTTCGAGACGGAGCTTTCTGAAAGCGGCCGGTGGCGCGACCGCCGCCGCGACGTTCGCCGACTCGGTTTCGGGGGTGGGTTCGGCGACGGCACAGGGCAATCAGCAAGGTGGATTGTTGACCTACGCGCGTGGCAGCGATTCGGGGACCCTCGACCCGCAAAACACGACCAGCGGCGAGGACGTGAAGGTCACGAATCAGGTGTACGATACGCTCATCCAGTTCAAACCCGGCGAGACGAGTCTGACGAAGGGACTCGCGACGAACTGGAATTTGAAGGGGACGACGACGACGCTGAAACTCCGGGAGGGGGTGAAGTTCCAGAACGGCGAGACGTTCACGGCGGACGACGTGATAGCGACGTATCGCCGCTTCACCGATTCGAGCTATCAGTACTATCCGGGCGACAGTTACGTCTCGTCCTACGGGCCGTTCACGCTCGGCAACTGGGTGAAGAACATGAAAAAGAACGGCGACTACAACCTGACCATCGAACTCAAGCAGAAGTACGCGCCGTTCCTGCGAAATCTGGCGATGTTCGCGTCGAGCATCCTCTCAGAGAAGGCCATCCAGAACCTCGGCAAGAAGTTGAGCAGCAACCCGGTCGGGACGGGACCGTTCCAGTTCGACAACTGGGACAAGAGCAACCAACGGATTCGGTTGTCGGCGTACGACGACTACTGGGGCGACGGTCCGAACGTCGATCAGGTCGTGTTCACGGCCATCGCGTCGAACACGACGCGCGCCCAGACGCTCGACTCGGGCGACGCCGACATCATCGACGGACTCGGCGCACAGTCCGCACAAATCGTCCGACAGTCGAACAACGCCAGCCTCAGGGAGAAGGAGGGAATCAACGTCGGCTACATGGCGTTCAACATGGCGAATGTGGAGGCGTTCCGCGACAAGCGGGTTCGACAAGCCATCAGCTACGCCATCAACACGAAGGCCATCGTCGATACCATCTTCAAGGGCATCGCGGAACAGGCCAGCCAACCGATTCCGTCGAACGTCCTCGGCTACAACAAGAACCTGAATCCGTACCCCTACAACCCTGACAAGGCGCGCTCGATGCTGAACGACGCCGGATACGGGGACGGCTTCTCGTTCGAGTTGGCGACGTTCAAAAATCCGCGCGCGTACAACCCGAGTCCGATTCAGGCCGCGCAAGTCGTCAAGTCCAACCTGAACGACGTCGGCATCGACGTGACCATCAACCAACAGTCGTTCAACCCATTCCTCAACTACACCGAGAGCGGCAAACACGACGCGTGTTTCCTCGGCTGGATGACGGACAACGCCGACCCGGACAACTTCTATTACGCGCTGTTGGACCCCGGTATCCCGGTTAACAAGGTCCCGAACGGGCAGGACTGGGTGAGCTTCGACACGAAGAACTTCAACACGCTCGACGTTGCGGCGTGGGCGAACACCGACTTCATGAAACTCGTCCGGCGCGCCCAGCGAACGTACGACGACAACCAGCGCGCGAAGCTGTACCGACAGGCGGGAAAGCTCGCGCACGACGAGGCTCCGTGGGTGTTCATGGACCACGCGAAGGAACTCCGTGGGGTCGGAAACAACGTCGACGGCTACGTCGTCGAACTCATCTCCGGCCCGTTCTTGAACCTCGTTTCGCTGCAAGGACAGTAAAAACCGCCCGAATCACCAGACATTCAATACGATTTCACGTAATAGATACGAAGAACGCCACAATATCATCGTTTCTTTCATTCGTTCATTGGATACTATAGCTCCGGTATGTTTATATAGAACATATGACCACACTGGCGTATGGCGTCACGCGACAGATTGACTGACAGACGTAGTTTCCTCAAAGCTGCTGGCGGCGCGGCCGCGGCAGCGACACTCGCGGGTTGTATCGGCGGCGAGACGGGCGACGAAACCACCAGCTCCGGCGACGGAACCGGTGACGGCAACGGCGGTTCGGGCGGTACGCTCACCTACGCCCGTGGCAGCAGTTCGGGGTCCCTCGACTTCCAGAACTCGACCAGCGGCGAAGTCGCAAAGGTGACGAATCAGCTCTACGACACTCTCATCGCGTTCAAACCGGGCAAGACCTCGCTCACCGAGGGCCTCGCAACGAACTGGAACGTGGACGGCAAGACGGTCACGCTCGACCTCCGCAAAGACGTGAAATTCCACAGCGGCGAGGACTTCACCGCGGACGACTTCGTGGCGACCTACCGCCGCTTCGTGGACGAGGATTACGAGTACTACCCCGGCAAGAAGTACGCCTCCTCCTACGGTCCGTACACGCTCGGCGTCGTCAAGGACGTCAAAGCGGACGGCGACCACAAACTCACGATCAACTTGGAGAAGAAGTACGCGCCCATCCTCCCGAACCTCGCGATGTTCGTCTCCGCGGTCCACTCGAAGAAGGCAATCGAGGAGAAGGGCAAAGGGCTCAAGTCCGACCCGGACGGCACCGGCCCGTTCAAGCTGAAGAACTGGGACCAGAGCAACAACCGCGTCCGCCTCGAAAAGAACGAGGACTACTGGGGCGACGGCCCCTACGTGGACGAGGTCGTGTTCACCGTCGTCGGTAACAACACCTCACGCGCCCAGACGCTCGACTCGGGCGACGCACAGATCATCGACGGACTCGGTGCGCAGTCCTCACAGCAGGTCAAGAAATCCGGCAACGCGGAACTCGTCTCGGACGCCGGTATCAACATCGGTTACATGGCGTTCAACATGGCGAAGGTCGAAGCCTTCCAGAAAAAGAAGGTCCGACAGGCCATCAGCCACGCCATCAACACGAAAGCCATCGTCGATACCATCTTCAAGGGTATCGCCAAGGAGGCCAACCAGCCGATTCCGAGCAGCGTGATGGGCTACAACGACAGCCTCAGCCCGTACGCATACGACAAGGAGAAGGCACAGAAGCTGCTGAACGAAGCGGGCTACGGCGACGGCTTCTCGTTCGAACTGGCGACGTTCAAGAACCCGCGGACGTACAACCCGAGCCCGATTCAGGCGGCCCAGACGGTCAAGTCCAACCTGAAAGAGGTCGGCATCGACGTGACCATCAACCAGCAGGCGTTCGACCCGTTCCTCAACTACACGGAAACCGGGAAGCACGACGCGTGTTTCCTCGGCTGGATGACGGACAACGCCGACCCGGACAACTTCCACTACGCGCTGCTCCACCCCGGCGTCTCCATCGACGACGTGCCGGACGGACAGGATTGGATCAGCTTCGACACGGACGGCTTCAACACGCTCAACGTCGCGGGCTGGGCGAACACCGACTTCATGAAACTCGTCGAGGACGCGCAAGTGACCTACGACAACGAGGCGCGCAAGAAGAAGTACAAGAAGGCCGGGAAAATCGCACACGACGAGGCCCCGTGGGTGTTCATGGACCACGCGAAGGACCTCCGCGGCGTCCACAACAGCGTCAGCGGGTTCAAACTCGCTCCCATCAGCGGTCCGTACCTGCGCCTGGTGAAGCTCAACTGATAAACCACGGTAACGAGCCTTTTTTGACCCCCGACGTTTGAGATTGGGGTAGATGATATCCAAGCGGTTCGTTATCAAACGACTGTTGCTACTTATTCCCGTGCTGTTCGGGGTGGCGACGTTCGTTTTCGCCATTCTCCAACTCTCACCGGGCGACCCCGCACGGGTGGTCGCGGGCCAGCGGGCCTCGGAAGCGTTCGTCCAGCAGGTTCGCCACGAGATGGGATTGGACCAACCGATCTGGGTCCAGTACGGGGATTTCCTGTGGAACGCGCTCCACCTCGACCTCGGACAGTCCTACCAGATTCGAAAAGGCGTGCCGGTCACGCAGATTCTCACGCACAGGCTCCCCGTCACCGTCGAGATGGCGCTGTACGGCCAGATTTTCGGTATCCTGTTCGGCATCCCGCTCGGCGTGATTTCCGCCATCAAGCAGGACTCCGCGACCGACCACCTCACCCGAATCGGCGCACTGACCGGAATCAGCATCCCGATTTACTGGAGCGGACCGCTGCTCATTCTCCTGTTCGCCCAGTACCTCCACCTGTTCCCGCCGAGCGGTCGCATCGCCTCGGAGTACAGCATCAACCTCGTGACGGGACTCATCACGGTCGATACGCTGTTGAACGGCAACTTCGCGGCGTTCCAGTCGGCGGTGATGCACCTGTTCCTGCCCGCGCTCGTCATCGGCATCTACTCGATGGCGCTCATCTCGCGGATGATGCGGTCGTCCATGCTCGAAGTCGTGCGGCAGGACTACATCCGCACCGCCCGCGCGAAGGGACAGGGAACGAAAATCACGATGCTGAAACACGGCTTCCGCAACGCGCTGATTCCCGTCGTGACCGTCATCGGCATCCAGTTCGGTACCCTCCTCGGCGGCGCGGTGCTGACGGAAACCGTCTTCGGCATTCCGGGCATCGGGACGATGCTCGTGGACGCCATCGAAGTCGGTGACTTCCCGGTGGTACAGGGCACCGTGTTGACGTTCGCGCTCCTGTTCACGCTCGTCAACCTGTTCGTGGACATCACCTACTCCTACCTCGACCCGAGGATCCAACAATGAGCACGCAAACAGAAAACAGCGAAACGGTCTCCCGCGGGTTCTTCAGTCGCCTGCGGGCCTCGCCGTTCCTCTCCGAACTCCTGTCGAATCGCCTCGCCGTCACCGGTCTCACCATCATCCTCTTCATGATTGTGGTGGCGGTGTACGCGAGACTGACCATCGACCTCGCGGCCATCAAACAGTCTCGAATCGGCCTCCAGCCGAGTCTCGCCGCGCCGAGCGAGGCGTACCCCTTCGGGACCAATCTGCAGGCACAGAACATCTTCCCGCGCGTTCTCTACGGCGCGTGGTACGCCATGCTGTTCGGAACGGTGACGGTCGCCGCCTCGACGACGCTCGGGGTCGGCCTCGGCATCATCGCGGCCTACTACGGCGACCTGACGGATAACGTCATCATGCGGACGATGGACGTACTGCTGGCGTTCCCGGCGCTCCTGCTCTCGCTCGCGCTGGTCGCCGTCTTCCCCGACGAGTGGGGGTTGTGGCGCGCGGTCGCCGCGCTGACGCTCGTCTACACGCCGCGGTTCGCCCGCGTCGTCCGCGGCGCGGCGCTGAAAGTCCTCGAAGACGAGTACATCGACGCGACGGTGGCGCTGGGTGCGAAGAACCCGCGCGTGCTGGCCCGCCACGTCCTGCCGAACTGTCTCGCGCCGATTACGGTTCAGAGCACGCTCAACTTCGGCCTCGCCATCCTCGACCTCGCGGCGCTGTCGTTCCTCGGCTTCGGTGCCGACCCGGGAACCCCTTCGTGGGGACTGATGCTCTCGAACGGCGTCAAACACGGCCTGTTCAGCGTTCCGAGCGCATGGTGGTGGTCGTTCTTCCCCGGTCTGTTCCTCGCCGTGACGGTGCTGGGATTCAACTTGCTCGGTGACGGGATGCGCGACGCGCTCGACCCGCGGATGCGCGAAGCCGTGGACTGATGGATTTCGTCGGGTATCTCCGTCCCCGCGTTCGTCTCGTCTCCCGGTTCGGCGGTGTCGGACTCGCGCTGGGCGGCGCGGGCGTTTTGCTCGTCGTCGCCGCGGGCGAGACGGTTTCGTTCGCCAGTCGGAAGGTTTTCGCCGTCGCGGCGCTCGCGTTCGGCTTCGCCATCCTCGGCTGGTCGGGGTCGGTGTTCGCGGGGAGCGCGGTCGAAAACGCACAGAAGTACCTCGATTCGAACACGGGGTGGACCGAGGCGGACTCTCGAAAAGCGATGACGGTCATCGGCAGTCTCGGCGCTGGCGGCATGGTCGGCGTGACCGTTATGACGCTCGTCTTACGTGCGGCATACTGAGCCGTAAATGTTATGCCGACCTATCACTCTTATGGCTCATATGGTGGTTTTCGAATCGTTACTTGTGGGCATCATCTTCGCCGGTATCGGTGTTCTCGTGACGGCGAAACCGCGAGAAATATTTCTTATCAGACAATCGGTCGCCGTCGCATCGACCGGAGAACTCGGCGAGCTCGGCGTCGCTCGGTATCAAACCTACGGGTTGCTTTGCGTCCTGCTCGGGCTATTGCTCGTCCTCATTCCATTCTTCCTTCTCTGACACGACGCCGTTTCACCGGGGTCGGTTCGGCCCGTCACAGGTGCGAGGAGAACCATTCGCCCGCGAGCGTCGCAACCGATTCCAACGTCCCCGGTTCTTCGAACAGGTGACCCGCTCCCTCGACGACTTCGAGTTCTTTCTCACAGCGTAATCGGTCGTACGCCTCGCGGTTCAGTTCGAGCACTTGCGTGTCCCGGCCGCCGACGATGAACAACGTCGGTGCCGTCACGTCCGCGAGCACCTCCGTCGCGAGGTCAACCCGGCCGCCGCGTGAAACGGTCGCACCTACCTCTGGACGACGCGCCGCCCCACGAAGCGCGGCGGCGGCACCGGTACTCGACCCGAAGTAGCCGACGTCGCGTTCTTCCGTCTCCGGTCGCTGTTCCACCCACTCCGTCACCGCGACGAGGCGGTCGGTCAACAGTTCGATGTCGAAGCGGTTCGCGTACGTCTCGTCCTCCGCTTCCGTGAGCAGGTCGAACAGGAGCGTCCCGAGACCGAACTCGTGGAGCCGCTCCGCGACGAAGTTGTTTCGCGGACTCTTCCGACTGCTCCCGCTTCCGTGTGCGAACAGCACGATTCCGTCCGCGTCGCTCGGGACGTGGAGATTCCCCTCCAGTCGAACCGAATCGACCGGAATCTCGACCGTATCTTCTCCCGTCATATCGTATCCTCTATCGACGCGTCGGTGCCTAATCGTGACGGCCCGTCCCACTCCACTCCACTCCACTCCACTCCACTCCACTCCACCCTTCGACTTTCCACCGAGTTCCCACTCACTCCCGAAGCCGTCGTTCCGCCGCGTCCCGCTCCGCCGGTGTATTGACGTTCGCCGTCCAGCCCTCGGTTCGCATCGTCAACATAGTGTTGTCGGTGACGAATCGTCGAATCGACTCCGAGAGTTCGTACTCGCCGCGAACCGACAGTTCCGTCGCCGCACACGCGTCGAACATCGCCGGACCGTACACGGCGAATCCCGCGGCGACGAGGCTCGGTTCTGGCGGGTCGTTTGGTTCCTTTTCGATACCGCGTAGTTCCCCTTCGTCGGTCACATCGCAAATGGCTTTCACGCGAGCCTCCTCGGTCGAGACCCGTTCGACCAACTGAACCCCATCCACGCCCGCCTCCTGCTGGCGTTCGACCAGTGGTTCGAGGTCACACCGAATCACACAATCCCCGTCGAGACACATGAACTCCCCCTCGACGTACGGTTCGGCCTGCAACAGCGCGTGTGCCATCCCCAACTGCTCGCCCTGCCGGGCATACGTTATCGGAATGCCGGAAAACGAGTCCCCGTACCGGTCCCGAATCTGTGTTCCTTCGTAGCCGATGACGACGATCACTTCCTCCGCGTTCAGTTCGGCCACGGTTTCGAAACAGCGCGTGAGAATCGGCTTTCCCGCGACTTCGACCAACGCTTTCGGCTTGTCGTCGGTCAGCGGACGGAGACGAGTTCCCTTTCCGGCGGCGAGGACGACTGCTTGCATACGGTCGCTACCGCAGCACGCCTGATAATTTTACGGGGACCTACGCTCGAACGTTTTCCCCGATTTGCTCGCCGAACTCGCCGTCCTCGAAGACGACGTTGCCGCGGACCATCGTCACCTCCGGGAATACACCCGTCCAGCCTTCGAACGGCGTCCAGTCGCACTTCGTGTGGAGGTCTTCCGCCCGAATCTCGCGCGTCGCGTCGGGGTCCACGAGAACGAGGTCGGCCATCCGTCCCTCCTCGATGCGACCCTTCCGCGGCAAGCCGAACACCTTCGATGGGGTTCGGGCGGTGAGGTCGGCGACGCGCTCGTAGCTGAGATTGTCCTTGCGGGCCTCCTCCAACAACAGGGGAAGCATCGTCTCGACGCCCGGCACTCCGCTCGGGGCGTCCCAGATTCCGGCGTCCTTCTCCTCGCGGGTGTGCGGTGCGTGGTCGGTCGCAATCATATCGACCGTCCCGTCCGCTACGCGCGCGAAGACTTCTTCGCGCCGTTCCTCGCTCCGAAGCGGCGGGTTCATGCGCCCGAACGTCCCGAGTTCGTCGAGGTCGTCGCGCGAGAGGAACATATGATGGGGCGTCACTTCGCAGGTCGCACCCGCCTCGGTCGCCGCGTCGATTCCCTCCGGCGTGCTGGTGTGTGCGATGTGCAGTCGCGCGCCGAGTTCGGTGCCGATTTCACAGGCCCGTTCGACGGCATCCGACTCCGCCTCGGCCGTGCGGTAGGCGCTCCACGCGTCCGCGTCGTCGCGGGACTTCGCATCCGAATCGAACAGGTCCGCGTTCTCCGCGTGCACCGTCACGACGAGATACTTGTCCGTGGCCCGTTCGACCGCCGACCGGAACAGGTCCGCTTCGATGCCCATCTTCCCCGTCGAGTCGGCCAGAAACACCTCGCCGAGCGCGAGAATCGGCTCGTCGAGCAGCTCGTCGGGGTTCCAGTCGGGCGTGACGCCGCCGTTGATACCGTAATCGACGTACGACCTCGCCGCGAGTTCCGCCTTCTCGTCGAACGACGGTCCATCCACCGTCGGCGGGTTAGTGTTCGGTTGGTCAACGACCGTCGTCACGCCGCCCGCGGCGGCGCTCTTGCTTCCCGTCTCCCACGTCTCTTTGTGCGAAAACCCGGGCTGGCGGAAGTGAACGTGTGCGTCGATAGCACCGGGCAACAGCAGTTTTCCCGTCGCGTCGACGACCTCGCCGGACTCCGTTAGCGAGGATCCGATAGCCGAAATTCTCCCCGCGTCGGTTTCGATGCGAACGTCGCGTTTGCTGCCGTCGGGAAGCGTCGCGTTCCGGATGGTGAGCATATACTCGCCACTGTTCCGGCAACCGTCCTAAGTGTCCCGGTCGCCAACGTGTTCGACCGTCGCGTCCGCGTCGCCGACCAACATCGCCTCGATGGTTTCGGCGACCACCTTCGGATCGCCGTTCCCCCCGGCCTTTGCGACACTCCCGACGGAATCCGGGTTGAACGGCACGTCGAGCGCGGCGTAGATGGGGTCCAAGACCGCGGCGATTTCCTCGTGGTCGTCCACGACGACGACCCCCGAAACGAGCGCCGCGCCGGTTCGGACCCGCTGTGCGATACCCGCGATTTTCCCCTTCCACTGGAGCGAATAATCGCCCGGACAGAACGACCGTGACGGTTCCCCGCGCTGTGCCGGGACCCCGAGTCGCCAGAACGCACGCTGGAGCGTTTCCGTCGTCTCCGCGTAGCGTTCCTCCATCCCAGTTCGCATGTCCTCCAGCGGGACCGTCGTGGCGAACGCTACCGTGGTTCCGGTGTAGGCGACCGCACGCCCCCCGACGCTTCGTTCGAGCGGTTCGAAGTCACACGAACGGGCGACCGATTTCGCCACGTCGTACTTCTCGGCGCGGGCGTCCCGCCGCCCGAACGCTATCTGTCGATGTGGCGTCCAAACGCGAACCGCCGCCTCGCCCGTTTCCGCCGTCTCCGTGAGCATCGCGGCAGTGACCTGTCGGTCATCGTCCCGAGTCTCCGCCCGACCACGAAGCACGCGCATAGTATTCCATTGTGACCCGATGTATGTAAACGCTCCCGGTCGTAACTCACTCCATGGTCGGGCTTACCACGGACGTGTTGTCGAGCTATCCCCGCTTTTCGGTCTACAACTCGCCGTACGTCGCACACGACGACGGTTGTGCCATTGACCTGTATCCCGACAACGAGGAATCACGGACGCCGCTCGCGCCGAGTCCCGTCGCTGGCAAAGTGGTCAAAACCCGGACGGTGACGGCCCCGGCGAAACCCTACGCCGTCGCGCACGACCACCTCATCGTAGTCGATACCGGCGACTATCTCGCCCGGATGCTACACGTCGCCCCGACCGTCGAACCCGGCGAGACGGTCGAAGTCGGCGACTCGCTGGGTGAACTGGTCCGCTCTGGCTTTTTCGCGCCGTGGGTCGCAAACCACATCCATCTCGGCTTTCGGGAGCACGGAACGAACCCGGTTCGCGCGTCGGGGTCGCTCCCGCTCGACGTTCCGGTCGAAATCGAACCCATCGCGTGGGACGGTTCTGGGCGCGTCGTCGAGACGGGTGAGACGTTCGTCGTCCTCGACTCGCCGACCCACCCCGCGCCCGGCGAACGGTTCGCGGGTATCGAGGCCGTTGTCGGTGCGGATGGCGAGGCGGTGGTGCTGGACGGTGGCCTTCCGCATTACGAGGGCGGCGGGGTTCTCCGCACATTGGAACGTCGAACGGCATCGCCGCGAGACGGTGGGGCGCTTCGAGCGTCGGACTCACGAGGCGGCGAACCGACCTCCGTTTCGCTTCTCGGTGCGGGCGTCGGACAGGTGAACGGCCGCACCGTGACGTGGGACGACGTGGACATCCGCGCGAACGGGGAGCCGATTACCGGACTCTCGCTGTTCGTCTCGCTGGAGCAGTTCGGCGCGAAACTCGTCTACCCGGGACACGATTTCTCGGTCGGTGACTCGATTTCCGTGAGCGTCCGCTGAGGTCGCTTGGCTTTCTCCGCACTGGTTCGGTACTCCGATTTCAGTCTCCGGTATCGATCATCGTGGCGGTTCTGGCCGCGTCCTCGTTTAAAAATCTTCGCCGCTTGGGGAACTTCGTGGCCTTCTCTGTCGATTGCCGTTTTCTTATTCGAATTCGATGTCGTCCAGTTCGACGCCCTCGCCGAACAGCCACGCCGCGTGTTCGAGGGCGTAGTCGCGGTGGTCTTCCTCGATGTAGCCGATGGCGTCCTCCACGAGCATCGGTTTGAAGTCGCGCAGTCCGGCGCTTCCGGCGGTGTGAAGCACGCAGACGTTCGCCAGCGTTCCGCAGATGAGCAGGTCGTGGATGTCGTGGGCGTTCAGATACCCTTCGAGGTCGGTCTGGTAGAAGGCGTCGTAGGTGTACTTCGTCACCACGTGGTCGTCCTCGCGGACGTCGAAATCGTCCACGATGTCGGCTTCCCACGACCCCTCCATGACGTGCTCGCCCCAGCGGTCGAACTCGTCGTAGTAGTGGTTGTCCTCGAACTGTTCCCGCGTGTGCACGTCGCGGGTGAAGACGACCGACGCCCCCGCCTCGCGGGAACGCTGGAGGAGTTCCTGAATCGGTTCGATGACGTCCTCGCTGGCCGGTGCGTACAGACTCCCGTCGGGGTCACAGAACCCGTTTTGCATATCGACGACGACGACGGCGGTCGAATCGGAATCGACGTTCATGTTCGTCACTACGGTCGGTTTTTACGAAACGGTTTCGTCCGCCGGGGTGGCCGATTTATTTCGTTTCTTTTTCAAGAGCTTTTTTACATAGTAGCCCTAGTTTACACGCACGATAATGCGAACGATTACCGTAGCGGCGGTCGCTCTCATGCTCGTCCTCGCTGGCTGTTCGCAAGCCCCCGGAACGAGTACGAGCACGCAGACGAGCGGCCCGAACGTAACCCAAACGACTCAAGGTCCCAGTACCGAGGTTTCCGGTCCGGATACCGAGAAAGCCGTCCATCCACCGGACCCCAAATCGGACGTTCTCGGCTGGGAGAACGGCTATTGGTACAACGAAACCCTCTCGATAGACCAGAGTGACGGGCTGAACAAGTCGGAAATCGCTGCCATCGTCAATCGGTCGATGGCCCGCGACGAGCGGATACGGGACTTGGAGTTCACGAGCACGGTTCCCGTGAAAGTTATCTCCCGCGAACAGTTCCGACAGGATCAGAACAACCGCAGCACGCCCGCGAACCGACGGTTGTTCGACAACGTGAAGTACGAATCGCTGTTCATGATCGGCGAATCGACGGACTCCATCGGCGTGCAGAACCAGAACTCGGGGTCGTCCATCGG
Organism: Haladaptatus paucihalophilus DX253; assembly: GCF_000376445.1. Taxonomy (NCBI): domain Archaea; kingdom Methanobacteriati; phylum Methanobacteriota; class Halobacteria; order Halobacteriales; family Haladaptataceae; genus Haladaptatus; species Haladaptatus paucihalophilus. The sequence continues at coordinate 2,182,014 of NZ_AQXI01000001.1, forward strand.
CGGCTTCTACAGTCCGTCGAAGAAGTCCATCGTGCTGGTCTCGAACAACAACGAGAACCTGCACGTGAGCGAGAGCACGCTCGCCCACGAACTCACGCACGCGCTTCAGGACCAGCACTTCAACCTCTCTTCGTTCGACCAGACCACCCGCGAACGGCACAACGCCGTGGATGGCCTGCTCGAAGGTGAAGCCAACAACGTCCAATATCTCTACGACGAGCGGTGTCAAAACGAGTGGAAAGGAACGTGTTTCTCCGACACCAAGCAGGGCGGAAGCGGTGGCGGACTCGCTAACTACGGGCCGTACCTCATCAAATACCAGCCCTACAGCGACGGTCCCGTCTTCGTGCGCCACGTCCGCAACCAGTCGGGTTGGGAGGGCGTCAACGACGTTTACTCCAACCCGCCCGCCAGCACGGAGCAGATTATCCACCCGGACAAGTACCAGAAGGACGAACCGTCCACGATTTCCGTGCAGGACTCGACGAGCGACGGTTGGACGCGCCTCCAACCGGAGGGGCGACCGAACTACGGCGAGGTCGGCGAAACCGGCCTCTTCGCCATGTTCATGTATCCCTACTTCGAGAGCCAGGGGAAAACGCAGATAATCCCGTCACGGAACTTCTTCAACCGGAACGCGGACGGTCAGATGCAAAAAGTGGACCCGCTCAACTATCAGAGCAAACCCACGAACGGGTGGGATGGCGACAAGATAGTCGTCTACACGAACGACAACGCGGGCAACAACGAGACCGGCTACGTCTTCAAGACGAAGTGGGACTCGAAGAAGGACGCCAGCGAGTTCGTGGACGCGTACGAGAAGTTGCTCAACTACCACCACGCAAAGCAGGTCGACGGAAAGCAGAACACGTGGACGGTGCCCGACAGCACCGGCTTCGGTGACGCCTTCTCGGTTCGACAGAACGGCAACACCGTCGTCATCGTGAACGCGCCGACGGTTTCCGACCTCTCGAACGTCCACAGTAACGCGGCGTCGTAGATTCCGCGTTTCCCTCGACCGACGAATCCGGTTCTTTTTCTCTCTCGCGGGGAATACCCCCGATATGCAAGACAGGTGGTTCGCGTGAGCGACCGATTCGACGTGGTTCCCGAGGAGTCGATTCGAGACGGAACCGCGACGGATGCCTACTTCCTTCGCACCGAGACGACGCTCGAAGCCGCCGGAAAGAACCCGCACGTCGTCGCCGAAGTGACCGCCGACCAGTTCCCGACCGGCGAGTTCGAACTCCTCTCCGGCGTGAAAGACGCGGCGCACCTCCTCGAAGGACTTCCGATAGACGTGGATTCGATGGCCGAGGGACGGCTGTTCGACGGCGGGCCGGTCATGTCCATCGAGGGGAACTACCTCGACTTCGCGCGGTACGAAACCTCGCTGTTGGGGTTCCTCTCGCACGCGTCCGGAATGGCGACGAACGCGCTCGAAGCACGACTCGCGGCCCCCGATTCGACCGTCCTGAGCTTCGGCGCGCGCCACGTCCACCCGTCCATCGCGGCCGTCGTCGAACGGTCCGCCCTCGTCGCGGGTCTGGACGGCTTTTCACACGTCGCCGCGGGCGAGGTGCTCGGACGGGAACCCGGCGGAACCATGCCCCACGCGCTGATGCTCTGTTTCGGTGCGGGCAATCAGGAGGACGCGTGGCGCGCGTTCGACGCCGCGGTCGGCGAGGACGTGCCGCGGGTCGCGCTCTGTGATACCTTCTCGGACGAAAAGGACGAGGTGTTCCGCGCGGTGAACGCGCTCGGCGACGATTTGGACAGCGTTCGTATCGATACCACGGGGTCGCGGCGCGGCGACTTCGAGCACATCCTTCGGGAACTCCGCTGGGAACTCGATTCGCACGGCTTCGCGGACGTGGACATCTTCGCCAGCGGCGGTCTCGGACCGGACGAGCTCCGGCAACTCGATGGCATCGCCGACGGGTTCGGCGTCGGGAGCTACGTCAGCAACGCGGAACCGATCGATTTCGCGCTCGACATCGTGGAAGTGGACGGCGAACCGGTCTCGAAGCGCGGCAAACTCTCCGGTCGAAAACAAGTCTATCGAACCGCCGATGGCGGCCATCACGTCGGTCTTGCGCGACACGAGGCATCGGGCGAGCAGTTGCTACAGCCGCTCATCCGCGACGGTGAACTGGTACGGGAGTTCGATATCGATGCCGCTGCTCGGCGGGCTATCGACGACGCGACAGCGGTCGAATTTTAAATTCGCTCGATACTCCCTTCCGGCTCTCGCTCTCGGAACACCGGTCCGTCGACGATCGTTACCATCACGTCGTCGTCCTCCCACGCGCCGTGGGGGAGACCCGCCTTTCGACAGGTTCGGTCGAGATACTCGAATTTGCTCCAGTTGTGCTCGACCGGAAGCGTCGGATACATCCACGCTTCGCCGCCGCGACCTTCGACGGCGACTCCGTGTCGTCCGAGCCGAATGTCGTTCGCCGGGTCGTTCGACAACGTGGTGTCCTCGACGATGAACACGGAGATGTTGAGATTCGACAACTCGGCGGGTTCGATCTCCGACCCGCACGAATCTCCGCTCGCGGCCGCGATGGCCGAATCGACGATTGCGTGCCCTAACTGTTCGCTCGTGTCGTAGGCACCTGCGCACCCGCGTAGGCTTCCACGACCACGGGTGGATTCGAGCCGGACGAAGACGCCGGTGCGTGCGTAGAACGCCTCTCGCATGCTTCCCGGTTGTTCTCGTTGTCCGTTGATAACGTAGGAATTGACGGCCTCCCGTGCGAGTTCGACCGCGCGCGTGCCATCCTCGTAGGTGAGGGTTACTGCCTGTGCCTCAGACATACAGGTAGCTTATGCACAGAAACATCTTCAACGCTTCCCTTCAATCTGGCCAGCTTTAAGGGGACGTGACTACCAGTATCGAACGGCTTAAACGCGTGCAACGGCTAGTTTTCTTCGGCAGAGGGAGCCCGGTTTCCGCGGTGCACGCGGCGCTCGTCGCGTGCGGACGGTATCGATTTCCGGTACCTACGTGAGGAAAGTCCCCCCACCAGCCGGGTAGGCAACCGGACGCAAGTCCGGAGTGGGAGACCACTGGCTCTGGAACAGAAACGAGACCGCTTCGCGCGACCGATGAGGTGTGCGAACCGACCCGTAAGGGGAGGAAGTTAACCCACCGAGGGAAGCGTGATGGCGATGCCATCACGCGACCGCGCTGGCGCTGTCAGTGCGGTGACCGCGAAGAATGGATGGAACGGTGAATCCTTGCCGGTGCAAGTCCGTGCCATATTGGTAGCCCGGACGCGCCGTCGGATACACTCCGACGCGCCTCCGGACCTCGTCCGGAGATGGTTCGGACGCTGAGCCGAATACTGGGTCGAACAGAAGGGGGCTTACTCCCCTCAGCCATCATTCATATTCCGAACGCGACTGCCAGTAATGCGACCCCAGCGAGTATTTCTATTGCCACGACCGCCAAGGCGGCGCTTGCTTTGATGTACGTCATGCTGCCCAATTCGGACAATGATTCCACCACCAATAAGTAAGAACGATGGTTATGCACAGTTTCTCGTTTCAACAGCAAAATAACGGATTGAACGGTTCTAAACGATTGACAGTCGGTTTGAAAGGTTCTATGGAATGATTGGAAATGTCTCTCATACTCGTTCAATCCGTGATTACCGCTCGATAGTCGCGTGAAAAATACGCGATTAGGGTCCGTCTAAGTATCTCTCGCGCGGATCGTTTGTTTCGCCCGCGGTTTCCGAAGGCGGAAGGTTTGATAGTACGACGAACCGAAACTGTACCAATGAACTGGCGCGCGCTCATGCTCGTCGTCTGTCTCGTTCTCGCGGGCTGTGCCGGTGCACAGTTCGACCGAACGACGACGCACACCGCGACTGACCGCCCAACGATGCAGGGAACGCGGACCGCGACGGAAACGGGGACGGTCGCGGATCGCTCGAATCCGTGGGGTGGTCCGGTGACGGTCGCTATCAATACGAGTGACGGCACGCGTGGGTATACCGACGACGTTCGACGCGCGCTCGACTACTGGGAGCGCCACAGCGCGAAATACGCGGGGTACTCGATTCAGTACGAACTCGTCCCGGACGCCGAGAATCCGGACCTCGTTATCAACTTCGTCGATTCCGTCGAGAGCTGTCCCCGGGTGGACCACGCCGTCGGCTGTGCGCCGTACATCACCGAGGCCGCACAGATATCCCGGCCCATGCAGATAGACGTGGACGATTCGTTCTCGAACGAATCGACGATTCTCATCCTGAAACACGAGCTCGGCCACACCCTCGGTCTGAACCACAGCTCGGCCCCGCAATCCATCATGGCCGCCGAGGCCGCGCTCGCGTCCCGCCCGCTGCCGGACGCGAGCGAGCGTGACCTCCCGTGGGCGGACGCGTCGTTCACCGTCTACCTCGGCCAGACGGACGACAGACCGGCCGTGAAAGAGCAGGTTCGCCACGCGCTCGACTACTATGCCGACGGCGCGGACGGAACCGTCCCGTCGAACGTCTCGTTTACCTTCACGGACGACCGCTCGGCCGCCGACGTTCTGATTCGCTTCCCCGATACGCTCCCGTGCAATCCGGGGTCGAGCGGTTCCTGCGGCGGCGTCCGCGGAACCGACCCGGACCACGACAACGCGCTGGAGCAGTACGACCGGCTGACGATTTCTATTTCCGGCGTCGATACCGATGCCGTCGGCTGGTACGTCGGCTACTGGCTGGGCTACGGGTTCGGGCTCGAAGAGTCGGAACTCGCACCCCCGTTCCAGCACGCGTCCGCACGCGACCGACGGAGCGACTGGTGGAAGTAAGTCCGCGCCAAAAACTGCCCGCTCGCTCGTTTCACTCGCTCACGGCACGACTGCTCGAATCTACTCCTCGAACCCGTCTTCCCACCGGAACGTACCGTTTCGTTGGACCACTTCGCCGTCCACTTCCATCCGCGACTCTTCGCTCATGTCGGTTATCATGTCGATGTGGACGGCGCTCTCGTTGCCCGTCTCTCCTTCGGGAAGGCAGGCGTCGTAGGCTCGTCCGACCGCGAGGTGAACCGTATCGCCCATCTTCTCGTCGAAGAGGATGCTGTCGGTAAAGCGGTCGATGCCGCGGTTCATTCCGATGCCGAGTTCGCCCAGTTTGCGTGCGCCTTCGTCCGTGTCGAGGATGTCAGCCAACTCGTCCTCGCCGGTTTCGGCGCTGAAATCGACGACTTCGCCGCCCTCGAACGTGAGGTGGACGTTTTGGATGCGATTCCCTTGCAGGGTCATCGGCACGTCGAAGAACACCTCGCCTTCGGTCGCGTACGGTGCCGTGAACACCTCGCCGCTCGGGAGGTTGTGCGAGTCGTAGCCCACCGTCGCACAGCTGTTGACCGCGGTTCGCTCCTCGACGGACATCGTGAGGTCGGTGTCCTCCTTGACGATTCTGACCTCGCTGCCCTCGTCCAGCAGCGTCTTCATCGTCGCCATCTCGTCGGCCAGTGACTTCCAGTCGCGGAGGACGGCACTGTACACGAAGTCCTGGTACTCCTCGTAGGCCATCCCGGCCTGCTGTGCGTAGGCGCGGGTCGGGTGGAGCGTCGAAACCCAGTCCGCGTCGAGTCGGGCTTTTCGGATATCCATCCGCGCCTTGTTGTACGCCTGCTTCGTCTCCCCCGGTACGTCCGCTTGTGCCGTCGTGTTCGTACTCCCCGCGAGGCGAAGCACCACGTCGGCGTTCTCGTACATCGCCAGTTCGGGTGCCGGGTTCTCGTCGAACTCCCCGTCGTGTGCGCGAAGGTACGCGCGCTCGACCTCCCCGGAGTTGTACACCGTCAGCAGGTTCGCGTTTCGCTTTCCGACCGCCTCGCCGACCGCGACGGCGAGGTCGTGTGCTCCCTCGTCCGTGATGACGACGACATCGTCGCCCTCCTCGATTCGCGCGCTCCAGTCGACCAGTACCTCCGCGTGTTCGTGAATTCGGTCGTCCATACCACGACAGTCGAGGAGCGAAAGAAAAGTTCCGGTGATTCAAAAGCGCGGCGTCTGCTCCTCGATGACGTCGGCGGCGTCGTCCATCTCGTCCGCGAGCATGACGAGCACGTCGTCGAGCGTGACGATTCCCACCAACTCTTCGTCTTCCACGACCGGTATTCGGCGGATGTCCGCGTCCTCCATCCGCTCGATGGCGTCGTGAACGCTGGCGTCGGCGTCTATCGTGATTGGGTCTCTCGTCATCACGTCGCCGACCGTTCGGCCCGATGCGTCGGCCTCGTCGGCGAGCGAAAGCGCTATTTTGCGGTCCGTCACGATACCGACCGGACGTCTCCCGTCGACGATGGGAACACACCCGACGTTCTCCTCGCTCATCATCGACGCGATGTCCACGAGGTTGGTCTCTTCCTTGGCGGTGATGACTTCCATCGAAGCAATGTCACTAATTGGCATGGTTCTCCCCCCAATGGGGACACGACGGGTCGGAACGTAAAGACGACGGCTCGTCGGATGCGCCCGTCTACGGGAAGACGAGAACCGTCGCGTGCTCCGTTTCGAGCACTTCGACTTCTTCGCCGCTCTCGGCGCGATACTCCTCTTCGATTTCCACCCAGTCGCCGTCGAGGGTGACCTCTTCGCCCGCGGCGTCCAACGTGATTTCGCCGTGGGTGTCCAACTGCGCTTTGAGTTCGGCGGGGTCCGTCGATTCGAGCGCGCCGACGACCGCACCCGCCTTGTCGCGGAACTTCGGCCCGATGGACGAGTGGTCGGGGCTGACGCCGACCGGCGCGAGTTCGACGTTCGGCCGTCCCTCTTCGAGGTAAACCGGGCCGTTCACCGCTTCGCTCAGGTCGTAGGTGTCGGGGTGACGCTCCGCGTCGGCGTACAGTTCGATGCGGTCGAGTTCGCCGTTGAGGGCCATTCCCTCGTCGGATTTCCACGCCCGGACCTCGCTCGCAACCTCGGCGATGATTTCGCCCGCGAGTTCGGCCTCGTCGTCGCGCATCTCGACGTCCGGCCACGTGGCCAGATTGACGCTTTCTTCGGTTCCGGGGAGGTAGCTGTAGACCTCCTCGCTGAAGAAGGGCGAGAAGGGGGACAGCATGCGAACGACGGAGGAAACACACGTGTACAGCGCGTGGCGCGCGGCGTTTCGCTCGCCCGGCCGTCCCTCGTAGAGGCGACCCTTCACCAGTTCGAGGTAGTCGTCCGCGAGGTCCTCCCAGACGAACTCTCGGAGCGTTCGAAGCGCCCTATCGTAGCGATACCGCTTCATATCGTCGCTCACGCTTTCGGCGGTGTGCGACAGTCGGGAGAGAATCCAGCGGTCCGCGTCGCGGTAGGCCGGGTCGCTGATCTCCGGCGTGTTCTCGTCGAAGTGGTTCTCCGAGAACTGGAGGATGTTCCAGATTTTGGTGAGGAACCGCGAGGCGGACGTCGCTTCCTTCGGCTGGAACTGCACGTCGCTTCCGGGCTGGCCGCCGAGGACCAGCGCCTGTCGAACCGAGTCGGCACCGTACTCGTCCACGGCGTCCGTCGGCGTGACGACGTTCCCCCGCGACTTGCTCATCTTGTTGCCGTCCGGACCGAACACCATGCCGTTGATGAGGATTTCATCCCACGGCCGCTCGCCGGTGAGTTCGCCGACGCGGAGGAGCGTGTAGAACGCCCACGTTCGGATGATGTCGTGCCCCTGCGGGCGGAGCGCCACCGGTTCGAACTCGTCCAGTTCGATGTCCTCGGGCCATCCGCTGATGTGAAGCGGCGTGATGGACGAGTCCATCCACGTGTCCATCACGTCGGTTTCACCGACCCACGAATCCCCGCCGCACTCGGGACAGTCGCCGACTGCGGGGCCAGTTTCCGTCGGGTCGACGGGCAGTTCCTCGATGTCGGCGATGTGCCAGTGACCGCACTCCTCGCACTCCCACGCGGGAATCGGCGTGGCGAACACGCGCTGGCGGGAGATAACCCAGTCCCAACTCATGCCGTCCGCCCACTCTTCGAGGCGGGTGTACATGTGCTCTGGAATCCACTTGACTTCCTTCGCCTTCTCGACGATTTTGTCCGGTTCGACCTCGACGAACCACTGTTCCTTCGAGAGGATTTCGATGGGGGTGTCACACCGCCAGCAGGTGCCGACCGACTGTTCGGTGGTTTCCGAGTCGTTCAGGTACCCCTCCTCGTCCAGTGTCTCGGCGACTTCCGTCTTCGCCTCGTCGATGGTCAGGCCCTCGAACTCGTCGGCGAGTTCGTTCAGGCGGCCGTCTTCCGTGAAGACGGGGCGGAGGTCGAGGTCGTGTCTGGCCCACCAGTCCACGTCCTGTTTGTCCCCGAACGTACAGATCATCACCGCGCCGGTTCCGAACTCGCCGTCAACGTCGTCGTCGCCGACGAGTTCGATCTCCTGTCCGAACAGCGGAACCTCGAACGTCTCGCCGATTCGGTCGGCGTAGCGTTCGTCCTCGGGGTCCACGGCCATGCCGACACACGCCGCGAGGAGTTCGGGACGGGTCGTGGCAATCTCGATATCGTCGTTGCCCACGCCCTCGAATGTGACGTAGTAGAGCGTCCCCGTCCGGTCCTCGTTTTCGACCTCCGCGTCCGCGATGGCCGTCTCACAGCGCGGACACCAGTTGACGGGGTGTTCGTCGCGGTAGACGGACTCTTCCATCTCGACGAACGAGCGCTGGGTCTTCCCCCAGTACTCGGGGTCCATCGTGCGGAACTCGGCGTTCCAGTCGATGGAAAAGCCCAGTTCGTTCATCGTCTCCTTCATCGAGTCTATCTGCTCTTCGGTGTGCTCGATGCAGAGGCGGCGGAACTCCTCGCGGGAGACCTCCGTCCGGTGGATGCCGTGGTTCTCCTCGACTTTCACTTCCGTCGGCAGGCCGTGGCAGTCCCATCCCTGCGGGAACAGGACTTCCTCGCCCCGCAGGCGGTGGTAGCGCGCTGCGAAGTCGATGTAGCTCCACTGGAGTCCGTGTCCGATGTGGAGTCTTCCAGTGGGATATGGCGGTGGCGTGTCGATGACGTACTCCAGATCACCGTCCGGGGTGTACACGTCGGAGTCTTGCCACTCCTCCTGCCACTTTTGCTCGATACGCTCTGGTTCGTAATCGCTTGGAACGTCAGTCATGGCTGCAAATTGCTGTCGCTGAATGGTGAATCGGTGAGAAACACGATCGGCTCGCCGTCTGCGCTAGAGACGTACTACCGACACCATCGCGCTCATACTTGTGACTCTGCGTGTGGTCGCTGATAAAGGTTCCCGTCCATTTCTCGCGTAAATCAACTCCGTACGGTCTGATACGTCCGGAGGAGAACGAGCCCGCCCATGGTTGCGAGCGCGGTGATGACCGCGAAGAGGAAGTTCGGGAAGTGGGTGAGGAGGAACTGGAGATACGGTATCGCCACGAAAACAGTGATACCACAAAGGAGAACGATAATCAGATTTAGTCGCCAAACGATTCTGTCCTCGTCCATACCACCTACTCACCTTCCGCCTTGTTATTTGTTTGCCCCGGATGAAAAATGGAGCACGACATCCTCACGCGTGATATCTGTCCCGCCGTCCGATTCGCCGCGCCGCCCGGTTCGTTTCCCACCGCGAAAACGTCCACACACCCGAGTGGCGCAACGAAGGAATCGGTATCGTCGCCACCGAGGTGGATAAGGCGTTGGAAAAATATCGATTCCGACAGTCTCCGCTCCGTTTCCACGAACCCAACCACCTGTCTACTATCGGTAACTAACGATTCTCTCCAAAAAGTCCTATACTTCTTTTCGTTGGTTTCAACTCTGTACGCGAATCCAACAACTTGGAAGACGGTGCGAAACTCTTCCGTGACCTGACCCGCGACGGGAACCGCAATCCCTACCTCTCCCCCACCTGCACCTACTCCCATGCAACTGGGCGTCATCGGATTGGGGCGAATGGGTCGAATCGTAGTGGACAGAACGCTGGATGCCGGACACGACATCGTTGCCTACGACGTGGCCGAGGAGGCGGTTGAATCCGCGGCGAAAGCGGGTGCGGAACCGGCCGATTCGGTCGCCGACCTCGCCGAGAAACTGGGCGAGGAGAAACGAATCTGGCTGATGGTGCCCGCCGGGGAACCGGTGGACGCCGCGCTCGAAGACTTGGAACCGTACCTCGACGGTGACGACGTGGTGGTCGATGGCGGGAACTCCTACTTCGAGGATTCCGTCCGCCGCGGGGAAACCACCTCGGCGGCGTACCTCGACTGCGGGACGAGCGGCGGCCCAGCGGGTGCCGAACTCGGCTTCTCGCTCATGGTCGGCGGCCCAGAGTGGGCCTACGACGAACTGACCCCCGTATTCGACGCCGTGGCGACCGGCCCGGACGGCCACGACCGGATGGGCGAATCCGGGTCGGGCCACTACGTCAAGATGGTTCACAACGGCGTCGAGTACGCGCTGATGCAGACCTACGGCGAGGGCTTCGAACTGCTCCACGAGGGACGATACGACCTCGATTTGGAGGCTGTCGCCCGGACGTGGAACAACGGCGCGGTCATCCGCTCGTGGCTCCTCGAACTCTGCGAGGAGGCGTTCCGCGAGGAGGGCACCGACTTGGGTGACGTCGCCGACCACATCGCGGGCGGCTCGACAGGGACGTGGACGGTACAGGAGGCGCTCGAACAGGAAGTTCCGGTGCCGCTCATCTACGAGGCGCTCTCCGAGCGGTTCGGCAGTCGCGCGCCCGAGGACGGCCGTTTCTCGCGGCGACTGGCGAACCGACTCCGGTACGGCTTCGGTCGCCACGAAGTCAAACGGGACTGAGCGGGTTCACTCTCAACCTCGGATAGATTTTTCTCGCCGGTTCTTTCGCGTCGCTACCGCTTTGCTCGGAGCAAGTACGCGTGGTCTTGCGGGAGTTTCGCGTCCGAAAGGGATTCCCACGTGTTCTCCTCCCGATGCTCCGTCGCGGTCAGTTCGAACCCTTCGTCTTGCAGCAACTCGAACACGTCCCGTGGCGTGTCGTTCGCTCGCGCCAAAAATTTCGGATGGATTTCGACGAACAGACAGCGAACGTCGTCCAGTTTCTCGCCCATTCCCCGAAGAACGTTGTACTCGTATCCTTCGACGTCGATTTTGACCACGCTCGGGGCGTCACCGTCGTACGCTTCGAGCGCCAACATCTCTGCCGTCGTTCGCTCCCCGACGTAGGCGTGTGTGATGGATGCGCCGTCTGTCGCGTGCGTCCTGTTCAGGACGCGATAGTGGTAGTCGTTCGCTTCGAATCCGTGTATCCGGTCGTCCGGAACGCCGCACGCCTTGGCCAACGTGGTGAAGTAACCGAACTGGCTCCCGACGTCGTAAAACGTGTCATCGGCATCGAATTCGTCGGAAATGGCGGCCGTCAACTGCGGTTCGTACTCGTCACCACGACCGAGTATCCGATACAGGTGGGACCGTTTCGGAGCGTAGAGCGACTCCGTTGTGGACCCTTTCGTCAATCGAATCTCTCGCACGTCGACCGTCAGGTATCGGCTGTACTGATAGAGGTCGTCGATGGGCGTGTTCTGTAACGCGGTGATGACCGGCCGCGGAAGTTTCGATACCGCGTCTGCGATGGCATCCGGCATATGTACAGAACCATCCGTGTCGAATATAATTGTGCGTGTTCGGGAGGTGATTCGTCTTCGGACGATGCCACGTCCAACTCGTCCGTCTCTCCCACGCACGCCCTCCGGTGACGTCACGCACCCGCGTCAATCACAATGCTGTTAAACCACCGTTCCGTAGCCACCGCCATATGGTAAACGAACTGGGTCTGGGACTCGGGCTACTACTCGCCCTCGTCGTGGTGGCTCTGCACTACACGAAGGGTACCGAGTGGCGAATCGCAGACGACATCTCCCAAGAAGTGCTCGACCGACGAGCGGCGAGCGTTCCCGAAACCAACTTCCCCGAACCGATGAACCGGTCCATCGGCGGTGGCGGTGCTGTCGCTATCGGCGGCGGTGCGGAGGGCGAACTCGCCGATGAAGGTGCCGAGGAGGAGGACGAAGGCTTCGACCCGTCCGCAATCCCGGAGGACGAAGTCGAGTACTTCGAAGTCGAGTACGTCAACGAAGGCGAAACCATCGAAGTCGCCAGCAACGAAACCATCCTCGAAGCGGGTGAGGACGAAGGCTGGGACCTACCGTACTCCTGCCGGGAAGGTCAGTGTCTGTCCTGTGGTGCGCGCATCGCGGAGGGCGACCCCGACGACATCGTTCACAGCAACAACGACACGCTCAGCGACGAGGAACTCGACAACGGATACTTCCTCTCCTGTACCGCCTACCCGCAGGCGGACCTCAGCGTCGAGACGAACGAAACGCCGTAAACACCATCCCATTCGTTTCTCCACGATTTCACCCGGAGAGCCGACTTTCTCCCTTATTCACGTCGTTCATATCCCAGCGAGCGGTATGGCTCTCGTGAAATTCGTGTTCCGACGATGACCGCCCACCATCGAGTAGCGACGGTGACGGTTGACGCAGACACAAAACTAAAGCCCTCGTGGGCAAACGGAAGACTGAGGGCGCGTAGCTCAGTGGACAGAGTTCTTGGTTCCGGACCAAGATGTCGCGGGTTCAAATCCCGTCGCGCCCGTACAGCGAGCGAACCGGACGAGGGACTTTTACCAGACCAGTCGCATGCCCGGGAAACGAACGAATGTGAGTGACCCGGAACGTCTGGGCGTGGTTCAAATCCCGTCGCGCCCGTATCGGTTTCGACGAACGTCGGTGAGTCGAAATCGAATTCCGGGACGGATTCTGGAGGCGACAAGTCACAGCCCGCACAGCGAAGCGAGCAGGAATGTCTTGGTGTGGTTCAAATCCCGTCGCGTCCGCTCATTTTGTGAGCTCTGTGAACCCCAGATGGACCCGAATAACGCCGTTCCTACTCGTCGATATCGCGCTTCAGGGAGGCGCTACCCGGTTCGTAGCTGCCAATTACTTAATTTTTCGGCCGCTGTGGTTGGCGTATGCCCTTCGAGTGCTTTCCAGAATACGCGGTCCGCAATCCCTCCGAGTGTCCCGTCGTTCGTCAGGTTTCCCGCCACGAATGGGTGGCCCGAACCGAGGAGGGGCGCTTCGCCTCCGGTTCGACGCCCGCCAGCGCCATCGCACGGTTGAAACGGTAATCTCCCGCGACGCCGTGCGAAACCGCTCGCTATCGGGACATCCGTTCGGAGAGCAGGGCATCACGATGCTGGAAACGACGTATTAAACTCGCTTAGCAACCGTTTAACTCACTGATGGTCAGTTTCGTGCTTCTCGTCGGTTTCGGCCGCCCGTGGTCCCTTGTCCGGTATCGAGACGAGCGAACGACGAGCAGCGCGCCGCACGGATTGCGGCATATCTTACCGAACCGTTTGCGATTCGAAATATTCAAATCGACCTATTTCGTTTCGAAAGTACGATGACTAGCACACAGCCCAGTAGTTCTATCACCGACGGTGGGCTGGTGCGACCGATGTTCGAACTCGCGTGGCCGATTGTCGTTATCCAACTGCTACAGGTGATGTACAACGTTGCGGACACCTTCTGGTTGGGTCGACTGTCGTCCGATGCGGTCGGCGCGATGAGTATCGCGTTTCCGCTCATTTTCTTCCTCATCTCCGTCGCGGGCGGATTTACGACGGCCGGGAGCATCCTCGTCGCCCAGTTTACCGGTGCGGACAGCGAAGGCTCGGCGGGGAAGGTCGCGGGCCAGGTTCTCTCGTTCGTGTCCATCCTCGCTATTCTCCTCGCGATTGCCGGGTATTTCCTCACCGACCCGATGCTCGCGGTGATGCCGTCGCAGGGGGCGACGACCGAGCAGGTCGTTCCGCTCGCGCGGCGATACATGGAGACGTACTTCCTCGGATTGCCGTTCCTGTTCGGCTTTTTCGTCTTCACGTCGCTGATGCGCGGGTACGGCAACACGCGCACGCCGATGCGAATCATGATGGTCAGCGTGGCCGTCAACGTCGTCCTCGACCCGCTGCTCATCTTCGGATGGGGGTCGCTCGACGGCATGGGCGTTCAAGGGGCGGCGCTCGCGACCATCTCCGCACGCGCCGTGGCGAGCGTGCTCGGCCTGTACGTCCTGTTTTTCACGAGTGCAGGGCCGACCGTCGGACTGGACGACTTGCTCCCCGACCTCGGATTCATCTGGAAGATCGTCCGTATCGGGACGCCGAGTGCGCTCGAACAATCGACCAGTTCGCTGGCGATGATTTCGCTGACCGCGATGGTCGTCCAGTTCGCACCTCCCGTCGTCAGCGCCTACGGCCTCGGAAACCGCCTCGCGTCGCTCGTTTTCCTCCCCGCAATGGGGTTGGGTCGGGCGACGAACACCATGGTCGGCCAAAACCTCGGGGCGCGGAAGCCCGACCGCGCGGAGCGGGCGGTGTGGCTCGCGGCGAAGGTCGGTGCAGGGGTGATGTTCGCCGTTGCAATCGTCGCGGTGTTGTTCCCCGGCCCGATTGTCGGCGTTTTCATGGCGACGGGAACGAAGCAGGCGGACGCCACCATTCGACTCGGAAGTCAGTACCTCCGGATTCGCTCCGTCGAATTCGTGTTCATGGCGGTGTTGCAGGTTCTCCTCGGCGCGTACCGCGGTGCGGGGAACACGAAACTGGCGATGGCCTTCTCCATGATAACGCTCTGGCTCGGCCGGGTGCCGACCGTGTACTTCCTCGCGTTCGTCCGCGACATGGGACCGACCGGCGTCTGGATCGGCATGGCATTCGGCAACATCATCGGCGCTATCGTCGCCGCGCTCTGGTTTACTCGAGGGACGTGGAAGCGCACGGTTATCGACGAACCGGGCGTCGCGGTCGCCGACGGCGACGGCGAATAACGATTCGCTGTCCCGTTTAAGAGTAACATAATAAAATGATTAGAGAGCGTAGGCGTCTCCAATGAGTCTGGCGACCGTCGCATTGCAAGATGACACTCCTTGCTCCGCGAACGAAACGAGATACGCTGGCCGAAATTGCGGTTTGGGTGACAGACAATGAGTAACGTAGACGTTCTTCTCATCGGAATCGACGCCGGATGCTTGCCCGTTTTCGAACGCCTATACGAAGACGACGTTATCCCGAACATCCGTTCTATCTGCGATGGTGGGGCTTCTGCACCGCTCGAATCACAAATGCCGCCGTGGACGCCGAGCGCGTGGCCGTCGCTGTACACCGGCGTTAACCCCGGCAAACACGGCGTTTGCGGGTTCGTCGCCTACGACGGATACGATTTCCGCGTCGTCAGCGGGAGCGACGTCGAGGAACACGCCATCTGGACGCTATTGGACAAACACGACCTGACGAGTGTCGTCGTGAACGTCCCCGTAACCCACCCTCCGGACGAAATCAACGGGGCGCTCATTCCGGGGTTCATCGGCCCCGAGGACCCGCGCTGTCACCCCGAAGGACTGTTGGACGAGGTGCGCGACGCCATCGGCGAGTACCGCGTGTACCCGACCTACTCCCGCGAGGAGTCGAATTACACGGACGCACAGAAGATGGACGAGTACACGAGTCTCGTCCGGATGCGCGGGGAAGCGTTCCGCTATCTCGCCGACAAACACGACCCCGACTTCGGGTTCGTGCAGTTCCAGAAGCCCGATACCGTCTTCCACGAGTTCGACGGCGACTGGGACAAGGTGACGACGGTCTACGAGGAGACGGACAGGCAAGTCGGCAAGCTCCTCGAAGAGTGTGACCCGAACACCGTCTTCATCGCGAGCGACCACGGGATGGGACCGTACGAGAAGTACGAGTTCCGCGTCAACGAGTTCCTTCGCGACGAAGGCTACGTGAAGGCCCGGAAGGGCGGCCGCGGGATGCCGTCGTGGAACCCGATTCAGGACGAGCTTCGGGAGGGAAAGGACACGAAGACGTGGGAGCCGAACACCATCGAACGCATGGCCGCGAAGATGGCCCAGTTCGGTTTCACCGCTCATCGGATTCGAACCGGGTTGGAGAAGGTGGGACTCGCCGAAATCGTAAAGCAGTACGCGCCGAAGAACGTCGCGCGGACGGCGAACGAGCAGGTCGATTTCCCGAAATCCGCCGCGTACATGCGCGCTCGAACCGAACTGGGCGTTCGAATCAACTTGCAGGGACGCGAACCGAACGGCATCGTCCCGCCGGAGCAGTACGACGAGGTTCGTGACGACCTGATAGAGAAACTCAGTGCGGTCGAAACCCCCGATGGCGAACCCGTCTTCGGCGAAGTCGCGCCGCGCGAGACGTACTTCCACGGAAAGAACGCGGACAACGCGCCGGACATCGTGACCATCCCGAACGAGATGGGGCAGTTCCTCTCGGCGCAACTCCTCGGCGACTACTTCGCGCCGCCGACCGAACCGTGGAACCACAAAATCGAAGGCGTCGTCGCCGCGAAAGGGGAGGGAATCGACGCGGATGCGATGCCGACCAAAGCCCACCTCTTCGACATCGCGCCCACTGTCATGTCCGCGCTCGGAATCCCGTACAGCGACCGGATGGACGGCGGCGTCATTCCAATCGTCGAGGACGCCGGAGCGCAGTCGTATCCCGCCTACGACGAGGACGACTCGGTTTCGATGGACGACGCGGACGTCGAAGAGCGGTTGGCCGACCTCGGCTACATGCAGTAGGCCGACTTCGACTCCTCACCTCGTCGGTTTTGCTCCGCGACTCTCTCCGTCGTCTCGACGGTTCTCCGACCTGTCGTTCGCTTTCTTCACCGGTCGTTCCCCGTTCTTCACTCCCCGTTTCGTCTCTCCTCGGGTTTCATATCTACCTTATACAGTCCATAAACGTATGTGTCGGCTGTCGGTGGCTCTCACGTGAGATGCCGTCGGTGGCGCTATCAACAATTTTGTACACTCCACACCACATTTGTACTGTAGAGTAATTTTATATACGTCGGGATGCAACCTTCCGTCCATGTCTCAAGAGACCGCAACCGAGTTCGGGACGTTCGGCGGCCGCCACGTTCCCGAACCGCTCGAAGAACCGCTCGAACGGTTGGCGCAAACCTACGACGAGATTTCCGAGACGGAGGCGTTTCAGCGCGAGTTCCAGCAGTACCTCGAAAAGTTCGCCGGGCGACCGACGCCGCTCTATCACGCGGAACGACTCTCCGAGGCGTACGGCGCACAGATTTACCTGAAGCGCGAGGACCTGCTCCACGGCGGCGCACACAAGATCAACAACTGCCTCGGGCAGGCGTTGCTGGCGAAGCAGGCGGGGAAGGACCGACTCATCGCCGAAACCGGCGCGGGTCAACACGGTACCGCAACCGCGATGGTCGGCGCGCTGCTCGACATTCCGACCGAGATTTACATGGGGAAAAAGGACGTGGAGCGCCAGAAGATGAACGTCTTCCGCATGCGCCTGATGGGCGCTGAGGTGAACGAGGTCACGCGCGGTGACGCCGGACTGGCGGATGCCGTCGATGCCGCGCTGGAGGATTTCGCCCGCAATGTGGACGACACTCACTACCTCGTCGGGAGCGTCGTCGGTCCCGACCCGTTCCCGCGGATGGTCCGCGATTTCCAGTCCGTCATCGGCGTGGAAGCGCGACGTCAGATTCAGGAGGAGACCGGAAGCCTACCGGACGCCGCGGTGGCGTGCGTCGGCGGCGGGTCGAACGCCATCGGTCTCTTCCACGCGTTCCGCGACGACCCCGTGGAACTCTACGGCGCGGAGGGCGGCGGCGAGGGGTCGGATTCGACCCGCCACGCGGCACCCCTCGCGAGCGGGAAGACCGACATCCTCCACGGGATGCGGACCCGCATCCTGAACGACGACGTGGAGGTCCACTCAGTCTCGGCGGGACTCGACTACCCCGGCGTCGGCCCGGAACACGCCCAGTTCCGCGAAACCGGCCGCTGTGAGTACACCGGCGTCACCGACGACGAGGCGCTCGCCGCGTTCCGAGAACTGAGCGAGTTGGAAGGCATCATCCCCGCGCTCGAATCCAGCCACGCCGTCGCGCTGGCGAAGCAACTCGCCGAGGAGCGAGACGAGGACGACGTGATTCTGGTCAACCTGAGCGGTCGGGGCGACAAGGACATGGAACAGGCCGCCGAGCTGTTCGACCTCGGCAACTGAGAAAAATCGCTTTTCGAACCGCGATTGCGAGGCCGCTTACGCGGTCGCCGCCGTCGGTGTCGGCGATGCGGTGCGCTCGCTCGTCTCGTCGGTGTCGTCCGTCTCGTTGGTCTCTTTCGCGTGCCCACCGTTTGCCGCGAGCGTCGCGGTCACGTCGGCGTTCACCCGCGAGTGGTCGAAGTACACTTGGTCGTACTTCGAGGAGTTGTAACTTCCGTACAGGTCGAGGTCCGCCGTCCGCTCGCATCCGAGGAGCGCCGCGAGTTCGGCGTCGTCGAAGCGAACCGCGAGGCGTCCCTCCTCGGCGTCGTACGTGACCTTCTCCGCTTCGACGGTGCGGTTACCGGGTGTCGAGACGACGAACGTGCCCGCGACGGTTCCGTCGTAGTCCGCTGGCGCGTCGAAGTGCATGACGACCTTGCCGCGTTCGTCGAGGCTGACCGAGGCGTCGTCGAGGGTGGTGTCAACCCGTCGAATCCGGCCGTCCGTCGTCGGCGCGATTCGTTTCTTCTCCTTCAGATAGTCGACCACGGTGGTCGAAAGGAGTTCGTTCGTCCGGTTTACGACCGGTTCGTCGGCGAGCGGATAGCCGCTTCCGCCGCCCGCCATGAAGTCGTTGACGGCGACTTCGTAGGTCGCGTTCGGGTCGAGTCGCTCGCCGTTCACGTACACGTCTCGGATTTGGTCACGACCCTCGTGGCCGACCCACTCGAACCGGACGCCGCTGACTTGCATGGCCATCTCCGCGCCGTACTGCTGTCCGGCCTCGCTCTCCAACGGCGTCACTTGGCTGGCGAGCGTCTCCTCCAGTTCGCGGCCGGTCAGTTCGACCGTCACGACCTCGTTCCCGAACGGGAGCGTGTTGAACACGTCGCCGCCGGTGACGTTTCCGGGACCGTAGACGCTGTTCGAACGGATGCCACCCGCGTTGGTGATGGCCACGTCGGCACCCGTCTTCGCGCGCATCGCGTCGGTCACGAGGTCGCCGTAGTTGCTCTCGCGGTGGTAGTTGGTGGCGAACCGAGCGTCGAGGGGCGTCTCGGTGTACGCGATAGTCGAGTCGAGGTCCACCTCCGAGCGGTAGTCGTCGATGATGTCCGAGGCGGTTTCGTTCTTCGGCGTCGCGTCGGTGACGTTGAGGAGGTGCCCGTTCGCGGCGACGACCTCGCCGTTCTCGACGGTGAGGTTGATTTCGCTCAGGTACTCGGCCCGCGCCTGCGTCTCGCTGATGATGGTTCCGTTCACGACGCGCGGACGGTAGACCACTTCGTCGTGTCCCGTCAGCACGACGTCGGTGTCTGTTCGGTTCGCGACCGTCTCGGCTTCGTTCGTCCCCTCGTGGAGCAGGACGACCGTTACGTCCACGTCCTCTCTCTCGCGGAGAACTCGTTCGTACTTCCGAATCGACGGCACGACCGGCTTCGCGGTGATGTTCCGAGCCGAGAGGTTCTCGGAGACCGAGCCATCGACACCGGGGTAGACGGCACCGACGATGCCGACTTTGACGCCGCCGCGCTCGACCACTTCGTAGCGTTTCGTTCCCTCGACCGTCTTCCCGGTCGTCTCGTTGACGAGGTTCGAGACGACCCACGGGAACTCGGAGGCGCGGGACGCGTTCGTGAACGCATCGACGCCGTAATCGAGGTCGTGGTTGCCGATGGTGTCCGCGTCCGGCCCGATGAGGTTCAACACGTCGACCGGCGCGCGCCACTTCGAGACGGGCGAGAGCGCGTGCGGCGACAACTCGTCACCGCCGCCCATCACGAACGTCGGGTTGTCGTGGGCGGCCCGCCGCTCGTCGATTCGATGGACGAGCCGCGGCAGGTTGCCGTCCTTCGCCGCGGCGGTCTGAATGTCGTTGTAAGAGAGGATGGTTACGTTCGTCGAACTGTTCGCGGTCACGTCGGCTGACCCTGTATCGGATTGGTGCCCGCCAGCGCCCACACCGAGCGCGGGAATCGCCCCCGCACTGACGATGCAGACGAGCAGGACGAGTGCTGTCGCGCGTCGCATTCATCGTATTCGAACGACTCTTCCAAATTAATCGTATCTATGTGATATTGATAGAATAATGGTCTCTATGGATTCAAATATATGTGGTGGACGGACATGTGCTGAATTTTACCCTTTCGCCCGGGCTATCGAAACACGACGCCGTCCGTCTCACCACTGGGTCAGCGCCTCGGACCCGTACGAGTACGACAGGACGCCGAAGAACGTCAGTACGCCCGAAATCGACGCGATACCGCCGACGTAGAACACCCATTGGATGCCCGGCCCCGTCATCAGGATTCCGGCGAGAATCGGCGCGAGGATGCTCCCGGGTCGCCAAACCAACTCCCGGACGCCGAAACTGCTCGCCACGCCCGCGCCATCGACGCCTTCGTCGGCGAACAGCGCCATACTGGCCGGTTCACGGAAACTGTCGGCGATTCCGAGCAGGGCATTGAGTCCGACCAGTGGAAGGAAGGCCGGTGAGAGTGCGCCGAGGACGGGAAACGCGGCGGGAAGCGACAGCGCCTGTCCGATTGCGGGTGCGGAGGGGACGACCAACGCCACGAGTCCGTAGATGCCGCCGCCGACGAAGACGAACAGCGCCCGTCCGTAGTCGTCCGACAGTCGCCCGGTGAATGGCTGACAGAGCATGTTCGTGAACTTCTCCGCGATGAGGACGACGCCGACCGCGATGGGAGCGTACGCGAGACCACCTTTCGCGGCTTCGACGCCCGCGTAGACCACGATCCACGTTCGGACCATCGTCACCGCCACCGCGTACTGGGCGCGGAAACTCGTGAGCGTCAGCAGTTTGCGATTGAGCGCCATGTCGGCGAAGGGGAAGCCCTCGATTCGCGTGTCGTCGCGTTCGACGAAGAGGAGAACGCCGACCAACGCCGGAATCAGGAGCGCGACGATGACGCCGAACACGACGTCGAAGCCGTATCGTTCGTACAGCGCGGTGGCGGAAATCGTCCCGAGGATGGACGCCGCGAAGCGGGCCGCGTTCGCCTTGCCGATGTGGTTCGCCCGCGTGTCGGCCGTCGAGAGTTCACCGACGAGCGCGAGCGTGATGAGACCGGTTCCGGTGATGGCCACGCCCTGTAACGCACGCGCCGCGATGAATCCCCAACTGCTCTCGACCAGCGGAAAACTGGCGTAGGCGACGATAGACACGACGAGACTGAAGAGGAGAACGGTCCGTTTGTCGTAGCGGTCGCCGCTCCACGCCAGCGGAATGACGGCCACCGACTGCGCGGCGGTCAACCCTGAGACGAACAGGCCGACGACGATTCCCGACTGCGGGTCGAGAACGTTGAGATACGTCGGCAGCAGCGCTGCCAGCGTGATAAAACCGAAGCCGCTGGCGAACCGCGTGAGATAGAGCGCGTAGAACTGGGCGCGATTTTTTTGCACGATACAACCTGTGAACTTCCCCGCAAAGTCCTTTCGTTTCGAAACCTATCCGCCGCTCCCGCCAGCGACGACGATAGTTCGGGCCAGTGCGAATCGTTACTCGTCTCGACAGTCCGGACACCGCTCGTCTTCGACGTAGATTTCGAGCAATTTCTCGCCACATTCGACACATCGCTTTAGTACGTCCTTCTCTACCACGTTCGCTCACGACGCAATCGAAACCCGATAGAAATAGTCGTATCGGTTTGTCTAGTGTTTGCGGTTCCGTTTAGTCCAGATTCTCGCCCTGATAGTCGCCGTCGTAGGTGCCGTCGTGGTCCGCCTCGGCGAGGACGAGTTGTGCGATACGTGCGCCGCGTTCGAGTTCGATGTCGTGGTGAACCTGCAACAACCCTTCTCCTTTGCCCTCGTAGCCCGCGTCCCAGACCGCGGTGTTGAGCATACAGGAGTTCCGCATGAGCGACGAACGGGGGTAGACGAAGCCGACGTGTCCGTCCGGGATTTCGATTGTCTCCGCGTACTGGACGATGTATCCTCCTTGCGGCAGGTAGTAGTTCTCCGGGGACTTCTCGGTTATCTGCTCGGACTCGACCTGCTGGCGGTCGCCGATCTCCTTGCCATTGCGCCCGATTCGGCCCGAGTCCCGCTGTTCGTACACCGTTTCCAGCGTCAAATCGACACCGTTCGGCTGTACCTGTTGCCGTCTGACCTCCGAGACGTGCTCCGCGACGAACGTTCCGCTCTCGAACATAGACGGACGGCGTGTCCGAGATAGTAAAGCCGTTACCGTTCCCGACTGGTGTGCGTGACTCTCACACTCGCTCTCTCACCCGTTGACTCGTTCGCCCGCGCGTTTCTTCGCCTACTCGCGCCGTTCGAACGACCCGACGGTCGCGCCGTCCGCCGCATCGAGTTCGCTCGCTCGAACTGCAAAACGGGTTCGAAGCGTACGACGTCGTTCCGCCCCTTTCGTGGAGTCGTGCCGACGACGGAACGCCGACCGTGACCGAAGTCGAAATCGCCGCCGTTCGGTTTGACAACCCCCCGCAAAACATTGTGATTTTCTCGCCCCTATTTTCGCAATGATTGCCGGACGAGGGCCGAATTTACCACGAACGATGAAAACGTAAACACGCGGGATTTATACCTTCGGAGGGTCGATATTCGTCCGATATGGGACAAACACTGACGGAAAAGATTCTCGACGACCACCTCGTCGAGGGCGAACTCGAAACCGGTGAGGAAATCGGAATCGAGATCGACCAGGTTCTCACACAGGACACGACTGGGACCCTCGTGTGGCTCCAGTTCGAGGCGCTCGACATGGACGAGGTCCAGACCGAGATCGCCGCGCAGTACTGTGACCACCAGACCTACCAGTTCGACTTCAAGAACACGGACGACCACCGCTTCCTCCGCTCGGCGGCGGGCACGTTCGGTGCACACTACTCCCGTCCCGGCAACGGTATCTGTCACAACGTCCACAAGGAGAACTTCGCCGCACCCGGCAAGACGATGCTCGGGTCCGACTCCCACACCCCGACCCCCGGCGGTCTGGGTGAACTCGCAATCGGTTCCGGCGGTCTCGACGTCGCGGTCGCCATGGGTGGCGGCCCGTACTACATCGAGATGCCCGAAATCGTCAACGTCCGCCTCGAAGGCGAACTCCCCGAGTGGGCGACCGCGAAGGACGTCATCCTCGAGATGCTCCGTCGCTTCTCCGTGAAGGGCGGCGTCGGCAAAATCTTCGAGTACACCGGTCCCGGTGTCGAGACGCTCTCGGTCCCCGAGCGAACGACCATCACGAACATGGGAACGGAACTCGGCGCAACGACGTCCATCTTCCCGACGGACGAGAACACCGAGGAGTGGCTCTCGCGCCTCGGCCGCGAGGACGAGTACGTCGACCTCCAGCCCGACGACGACGCGGAGTACGACGACGAAATCGTCATCGACCTCTCCGACCTCGAACCGCTCATCGCACAGCCGTCCATGCCCGACAAGGTCGTTCCGGTCCGCGAAGTCGCCGGACAGTCGGTCGACCAGGTTATGATCGGTTCCTGTACGAACGGTGGCTACGAGGACATCCTCCCCGCCGCGAAGATGCTCGAAGGCCGCACGGTCAACCGGAAGACGGACCTCATCGTCGCTCCGGCGTCCAAGCAGGCCTCCGAGATGCTCGCCCGTGAGGGCTGGGTCGCGGAACTGATGGCGGCAGGCGTCAACTTCTCCGAGGCGACCTGTGGTGCGTGTATCGGTATCGGTCACGTTCCGGCGTCCGATTCCGTCTCGCTCCGTACCTTCAACCGCAACTTCGAGGGTCGCTCCGGTATCGAGGACGACTCGGTGTACCTCTGCTCGCCCGAAGTCGCCACGGCGGCGGCCATCAAAGGCGAAATCATCGACCCGCGCGACCTCGCCGACGAACTCGGCGACCTCGAAGCGCCCGAGTTCGAGATGGGCGACAACTACGGCACCACCGCCGACGACCCCGACCTCATCTCCCCCGACGAAGCGGTCGACGACGAACTCATCAAAGGCCCGAACATCGGCGACGTCCCGCTGAAGGACGAACTCGAATCCGACCTCGAAGGCCCGGCCCTGCTCAAGATGCAGGACAACATCACGACCGACCACATCATCCCCGCCACGCAGGACATCCTGATGTACCGGTCGAACATCCCGAAACTCTCCGAGTTCACGCTCTCGCGCGTCGACGACTCGTTCGCACAGCGCGCACTCGACGCCGACGGCGGCTTCCTCGTCGCCGGCGAGAACTACGGTCAGGGTAGCTCGCGCGAACACGCGGCCCTGTGCCCGATGTACCTCGGCGTGGAAGGCGTCCTCGCACAGAGCTTCGCCCGCATCCACAAGGCCAACCTGTTCAACTTCGGTCTGCTCCCCCTCGAAATCAGCGAGGAGGACTACGAGAAATTCGAACAGGGCGATGACATCGAAATCGTCGACGACGTTGCGGAAGCGGTCCGCTCCGGTCAGGAAGAGTTCACGGTCCGCGTGAACGACGACTGGGAACTCACCGCGACCCTCGACGCCTCCGAACGCGAGCGCCAGATTCTCGCCGACGGTGGCAAGCTGTCCCACACGAAGAAGCAGGCAGAGGGCGGCGACACCGCGGCCTCCGCGGACGACTAACGACCTTTCAGCACCCACCTTTTACGACGGTCACAAGCAAGAGCGATGGCGACAGCCATCGCTCTTGCTGGCTTCTTCACGGCTTCGCCGTGGAGGAACGAGGGAGCTCCGCTCCCTCGCATTCCCTGTAAAAGCTGGACCAAAAGCACTCCTCGCTCCCTCCGGTCGCTCGCTTGAATCCAGCGACCGGAGAGAGCGATAGGCTGAGGCCTCCTGCTGTCGCACGAGTTTTTCTTCCGCGAACGAGGCGAGGCGCGAAGCGCCTCGAAACGCGAACGGCGAAGCCGTGAAGAAGACTGCCAGCGGTCGGGGCGACTCGCCCCGACCGCTGGCTCCCGACCGCAGAAAAAGGTGGTGGTCAAGGCTTTAGTCCTCCGCGTCGAATGGTCGCTCGTGACTACCACCGCGACCGAGAACGGGTCGATTTCGATTCGTTCCGCGGAGGATACCGATTTGCTCGCCATCTTCCGCATCGAGAAGGCCTCGTTTAGCCAGCCGTGGCCGTTCGCGGCGTTCGAACGGTACATCGACGAACCCACGTTTCTCGTCGCCACGGACGGTGCGAAGATAGTCGGCTACATCGTCGCCGACATGATTCCGAATCACGGTCGGGCGCTCGGGCACGTCAAGGACATCGCGGTTCACCCCTCGCGTCGCGGTGAGGGAATCGGACGAGAGCTTCTGAAACAGGCGCTTTCGGGCCTTCGAGCGCGGGGGACGCACAGTGTCAAACTGGAGGTCCGGGCGAGCAACGAACCCGCGATTTCGCTGTATCGCGACTTTGGCTTCCGCTACTTGCGGACGATACCGCGGTACTACGGGGACGGCGAGGACGCACTCGTGATGATCGTCGAACTCGACTGACCGTCGCCGACTGAACCGTTTTTCAGTGCGGACGCCATACCCACGTGCATGGGATATGCGTGTCCGGTGTGCGAAACGCCACAGTCCGATGGGGAACACCTCGCCAACCATCTCGCCTTCGCTGCCATTCTCGGCGACGCGGACCACGAGTCGTGGCTGGACGAACACGCGCCCGGATGGGACGAGGAGGGACCCGACGAACTCGCGCCGCGAATCACGGAGTACGCGGAGGAGGAGGAGTACCCGCAGGTGTTCGAGGACACGGTTCACGACCACGGCCATCACGGTCACGGACATCACGACCACGGCGGATTGGAGGACGAACTCCAACAGGCCGGTGGCTACGGTCGGGACGCGACCATGGGCGCTGACGCCCAGCGGGTTATGGCCGAGGCGCGGCAGATGACCGAACAGATGCTCGGCGAGGGCAACGACGCCAAGGCGGACCGGAACGACGCCAAGGCGGACGACGAATCGAAGGACGAAAACGAATAGTTTCTTCCCCGAAAAGTACCCGCCATGGAGACGCACGGAATCTTCGCCCCGGAGACGGAGGGGGCTGCGCACGAACAGTACGAAGACGTCGGGCCGGTCGCACAGACCGTCGTCAAGGAGACGGCCAAAGCGATGGACTTCGACCGCGAGGAGTACGGCGAACGCGTGACCGGCGACGTGATTGCGACGGCGCGGGACGCCCTGTTCGCCTCGCTGCTCGAAATCAAAACCGGCACACGCGACGAGTTCGAGGCCGACGTTCCCGACGGATTCGAGGTGCACGTCGAGGGGAGCGAAAACGTCGATAACGTCGCGTGGCACGTCGCGCCGTCGGCGGAGGCGGTCGTCGCGGCGACCTACCAGCAAAAGGAGGACGCGGCGATTGCGACCCTCCAGCGCATCGCTTTCGGACGAGTGTACCGGGACATCGTTTAATTAGTTCGGCCGCGATGTGTCGGTCAGTATGAGTATCGACTACGGGCGGTTCGACCGCGGCCGCGGGATGAACTACTGGCAGTACGACCCCGTTTTGCAACACGAAGTCGAGCGAACCTATCCCGGAGACCGAGGCTGGGCCGAGGAGCGGTTCGACGAGTTCGGTGCCATCGTCGGAACGACCGTCGCCCCGAATTCGGATACCATCGACGAACACGGCCCGGAACTCCGCCAGTACGACCGACACGGGCGGCTCGTAAACGACATCGAGTACCATCCGGCCCAGTTGGAAAACGAGGAACTCGTGTACGGCGCGGGCATCGTCGCCGACTCGTTTCGGGCACCGCCGGACCGCGACGACCCGGCGTCCATGCTCCACCACCTGACGATGGATTACCTCCTCGCGTACGCGGACGTGGGATTGACGTGCCCCGTCGCCATGACCGCGGGCGTCGCGTTGGTGCTGGAGCGGTTCGACCACGGTTCCGACGGGTCCCTCTCGGAGTTCTTCGACCGACTCACCGCCCGCGAGTACGACGACCTGCTTCAGGGCGCGATGTTCCTCACGGAGCGACAGGGCGGGAGCGACGTCGGTGCGACCGAAACCGTCGCCGAACGCACCGACGACGGCTGGGAACTGACCGGCGAGAAGTGGTTCTGCTCGAACGTCGATTCGGGGGCCATCCTCACGCTCGCGCGGACGCCGGACGCGCCCGACGGAACCGAGGGGCTTTCGCTCTTTCTGGTCCCGGGAACGACGTCCAACGGCGAGCGCGACGGCGCGTTCGTCCGTCGGCTGAAGGACAAACTGGGGACGGTAAGCGTTCCGACCGGTGAGGTCGAGTTCCGCGGGGCGGAGGCGCATCTCGTCGGTGAACTCGAATCCGGCTTTCGATACATGTCCGAGATGCTCAACCTCGAACGCATCGCCAACGCCTTCGCGTCGTGCGGTCTCATCGGGCGGGCGCTGTTGGAGAGCAAAGTTCGAGCCGCGAACCGCGAGGCGTTCGGCAGCACCATCGACCGATATCCGCTCATGCGCCGCGATTTGGTGGAGATGGCCGTCGCTCACGAGGCGGCGACCGCGTTCACGTTCGACGCCGGGCGGGCGTTCGACCGCTACCACCGCGGCGACGAGGACGCGTTCGCGCTGATGCGCCTGCTCGTTCCCATCGCGAAGTCGAGAACGGGGCGGATGGCGGTCGACGTCGCGTCGTACGCGATGGAGATTCACGGCGGCAACGGCTACGTGAACGATTTCGTCACGAACCGCCTCCTGCGCGACGCGCAGGTGCTTCCCATCTGGGAGGGGACCTCGAACATCCTCTCGCTCGACGTGCTTCGCGCGCTGGCGCGCGAGGACGCACACGAACCCGCGCTGGCACTGACCCGTGACCGACTGGACGGTATCGAACACGACGACCTCGCCGACTTGGTGGCGACCACCCGCGACGAACTCGACGGGCTACAGGAGGCTCTCGTGACGCTTGCGACGGAAGAAGAGGAGTACGCGCAACTCCACGCGAAGGAACTGGCCGAGTACGTCTTCGACGTGTACACCGCCGCGCTGTTGCTGTCGGAGGCGGACGGCGAACTCGCGGCGGGGAACAGGCGGAAGGGATTGGTCGCTCGTCAGTTCGTTACCGACGCGTTCGGCCGCTCCGCCGCGCGAGGGATTACCTCCGGGGACGCGCTCTCGCTCGACGGCTTCGAAGAAATCGTTCGCTTCGCCTAGTTCGCTTCGGTGTCGCGCACGTCGTCACAACATTCGTTGTATTCGGTCTGGGGCGCGCTGCACTCGCCGTTACAGGGGTGATTGATGTGCTCGCGGATGCGACTCGCAACCTCGTCCGAGAGGGCGTTTCCCATCTCGCGCGCCTCGTCCGGGTCGTCGATTTCGAGGTCGTCGGTCAGGAAGTTCTCCGCGAGACATCGCTTCCACATCACTTCCCGCGCGGTTTCCTCTCCCTCGTTCGTGAGCGTCGCCCCCTTGTACTTCTCGTAGGTCGCAAGGTCGCGCGCTTCGAGCGTCGTGAGCATCTCGGTGACGCTGGCTGCGCTCACGTCCAAGGCGTTCGCCAACTCCCCGGTTTTGGCCGGACGCCCCGTGCTCTTGCTGACGAGGTGAATCGTACTGAGGTAGCGCCCGACGCTCGCGGAAACCTCGCTCATCATCTGGCTCTAGCGGGTGTCACGGACATAAATCATTCCCAACGTCAACAACGTATCCCACGGTGATTCGATTCACGGGTGCCGGACCTGCTCGTGAGGTCACTCGAACAGGTCGCTCACGTCCGTCTCCCGGAACTCCCGCTTTTCGACGTGCTGACCCAGACGCTGTGCTATCAGCGCCCTGTTTTCCGGTTGCCGGACGAAATCCATGAGGAACGTGATGAACCGGCTTCCCTCGTCCCCGGCGTCCAAATCCGCCCGTGCGAATTCGACCGCTCGCTCGAACGTCGGTTCGTCGTAGCCGAACTCCTCGGCGAGGACCAGGGCGGCCACCGCGGACGCGTCGAATCCGAGGTCCTCGGGGCGGAGAACGGTCCCGTCGCTGGTCAGTTGCGGCGGTGCGGTTCGCTCGACGTGCTCGGGGTCGTCCCGCACGCCTCGGAGGTAGGACCGAACCGTTTCGACGTTCACTCCCCGGTACTCGTCCGGGAGTCCGGCGAGATACTCGGCCGCGCTCTCGGCGAGGCCACGGATTCCCGTCCAGTTCGCGTCGGCGGTGTGGTGTACGACCGCCGTGAACTGGATCAGTCCGTGGAGGAACCGTTCGTCGTCGGTATCCCGTTCGAGGTCTAGCCAGTGGTCCTCCCACGCGTCGTGGGCGGCGTGAAACTCACCGGCGTTGTAGATGGCGACCCCGGCACGGAGGGATGCGTCCATACGACTTCTTGCTCGCCGCCGACGAAAAACTCCTCCGACACCGGTCACGCGCGTAAAATGGCTCGAAAATGGATGATGCATCGACCTGACTGAGCCACCGTCAGTAGTTTCGAACCGTCTGAAAGCGGTTACTTCTCGGCTTTCTTCACGGCCCACTTCTTCAAGTCGCGAACGAACAATCGGTAGTTCTCAATTTTACTCATACACGAGTAAATATTCACGCCGGGTTCAAAAGTGTCACGGTTCGCGGTATATTTGGCCTGACACACCATGGCAGACGAGCGCTCGGTGAAAACTGCGCGAACGGCAACGGTCTTCGTGTCGTTCGACCTACGCTCTGCATGGACGATATCGAACGGAAGCGGGCGACGACGGATTCGTTCGGGAGCGTCGCGGACGCCTATCTCGACAGCGACGTTCACCGAACCGGTGCGGACCTCGAACTGCTCGCGTCGTGGTGTGACGACGCCGCGTGCGCGCTCGACATCGCCTGCGGTGCCGGACACACGGCGGGTGCGCTCGCCGAAACCGTCCCTACCGTGGTCGCCGCCGACGCCACGCCCGCGATGGTCGAAACGGCCACCGACGCCTTTCCCGTCTCCGGCGCGGTCGCCGACGCGGAGCGACTTCCTTTCCCCGACGAGATCTTCGACGCCGTGACCTGCCGAATCGCCGCGCACCACTTCCCGAATCCTGAGTTGTTCGTGGCCGAAGTCGCCCGCGTCCTCACGCCCGGCGGTGTCCTCGCCTTCGAGGACAACATCGTTCCCGAGGACGACGCGTTGGCCGCGTTCTACAACCGGTTCGAACGGCTCCGCGATTCGACCCACGGCGAAGCCTACTCCGCCGCGCAGTGGCGCGACTGCATCGGCGAGGTCGGATTGTCGGTTGACGAACTCACGACCATGCGAAAATCCCTCGATTACAAGTCGTGGGCCGAACGAACCGATCCCGGAGAGGACGCGCGCGAGGAACTGGACGAACTCGTCCGAACGCCTGAAGCTGAGGCCGTGTACGACGTAACCATCGAGGATGGAACCGTGACCGAATTCAGCAACGAGAAGGTGTTGATTCGGGCGGTGAAGTGAGAGGTTCGCTCCGCTCGTCGATAATGTGTTGGCAGAAACGTCCTGACGGAGTCTCACATGAGCGTAGCGAATGTGAGGCAAGTCAGAGCTTCGCTCTGACGGAGTTCCACGCGAGCAGACGCGAGCGTGAGGCAAGTCAGGTCGCGAATGAAATGAGCGTCCTGACGGAGATTTGAACTCGTGAAACCGTTCCGGGGTGCTCACTTCGTTGCGCTCCCGGGCATGCGATTTCCCTGCTCAAATCTCCGCGAGTCGTTTTCCGAGCGAAGGCTCTTCGCTTCGCTCATCGCGTTACGCTCTGAAAACGTCCTGACGGAGTCTCACGCGAGCAGACGCGAGCGTGAGGCAAGTCAGGTCGCGAATGAAATGAGCGTCCTGACGGAGATTTGAACTCGCCGAGACGGTCACGCTCACATACGTTCGCGCGCTGCGTCTCGTCTGCTCAAATCTCCGCGAGTCGTTTCTGCCAACACGTACGACTCGCTGCGCTCGTCGGTGTTGTGTTGGCAGAAACGTCCTGACGGAGATTTGAACTCCGGTCCCTGGCTCCGCAAGCCAAGAGGATAGTCCACTACCCTACCAGGACTCATTCATTCATTTCGCGGTCGGCTTAATAGCGCTTGCGATGTGGCGGCGGTGTGAGGGAGAGACCCAATCCCACGAACCGGGTGCGGTGGCGATGCCGTGGGGGTAACTCAAATCGCTATTTTCGTCTACGGGAGTGTTTTTAGAATGGGTCCAGTAGCTATTGGTATGCAACGACGAGACATCCTGAAACGCGCCGGTGCAGCGACGACCGTCGGACTGCTCGCTGGCTGTCTCAGCGACGGCGGCGGGAGTCCGGGCAACTCGGAATCCGACGGTTCTGGAACCGAGACAACGACTACGACGACCCAAACCACGACAGACGGGACAACGACGGGCACCGAAACCACGGAGACGGGGACGACCCCGACGAGCGGCACGGACGAGACCGCGAAGAATCGCTCGCTGAAGGTCATCAGCGTGGAGTGCGGACAACCCGGCAACGAGGCCGCGGTTGCGTTCGAGGACTCGAAAAAGCAAGTCGTCGTCACGGGGTCGATGACGGGGAGCGACTCCTGTGCGCGTCCCACAATCGAGAGCGCGACGTCCGATTCGAAATCGGGCGCGTTCACGGTGACGATGGGAACGAAGAAGAAAGACGGGAGCGTCGGCTGTTCGGAGTGTCTCACCGAAATCAAGTACCGCGCGACGTTCACGTTCGAAGGGTCGCTCCCGGAGTCGGTGAAAGTCACCCACAAGAGCATGGGAGAATCGAAGGTCGTCGCGGACGCTGACCGCGGGAGCACCACCGAAAGCGCGGGAAGCTGATTTCGACGAAAGCGTCATCGAGAGACGGAGCGTAGGTTTATGGGTGAAGGGGGGACCACTGTTCTGCATGAGTCGAATCGCATCGGAATCGACGTACTCCGTCCGATTGCCGACACAAAGACAACGCTTAAGCGACGGCCAACCCTGCAACCGAGTACGATTATGGGCGTTATAGACGAGGTACACGGGGACCTCGACGCCGACATCTCTCTGGACGAGTTCCGGGACGCCGTCGAGGAAAAAGTCGAACAGATGGGCGGCCTTGCGGACGAGGAAACCGCCGCAATGCTCATCGCCCACGAACTAGACGAGAGCGAAGTAAACGGGGTCGCCGACATCGAACCCGGCATCGAGGAAGTGAAGTTCGTTGCCAAGGTGACGAGCATCGGCGACGTTCGGACCTTCGAACGCGACGGGGACGACGCGGAGGACGGCCACGTCCTGAACGTCGACGTCGCGGACGAAACGGGTTCGATTCGCATCTCGCTCTGGGACGAACAGGCACAGGCCGCCGACGAGCAGCTCGAAACTGGCCAGGTGCTTCGCATCAAAGGCCGTCCGACGGACGGCTACAGCGGGACCGAGGTCAACGTCGATCAAGTCGAACCCGACGAGGACACGGAGGTCGATGTGCAGGTACAGGACTCCTATTCGGTGTCCGACCTCTCGCTCGGCCTCTCTGACGTGAACCTGCAGGGCAAACTCCTCGATACGGGGACCGTTCGAACCTTCGACCGCGACGACGGGTCGGAAGGCAGGGTCGCCAACCTCACGGTGGGCGACGAGACGGGGCGAATCCGAATCACGCTCTGGGACGAGCGCGCGGACGCGGCCGAAGAACTCGACCCGGGCATCGCCGTCGAAATCGTCGATGGGTACGTCCGCGAGCGCGACGGCAACCTCGAACTGCACGTCGGCAACCGCGGTGCCGTCGAGGAGATCGACGCCGACATCGAATACGTTCCCGAGAGCACGTCGATTGCGGACCTCGAAATCGGCGACACGGCCGACATCGTTGGCGTGATTCGCTCGACGGACCCGAAGCGCACCTTCGACCGCGACGACGGGTCGGAAGGACAGGTGAAAAACGTCCGCGTGCAGGACGAAACCGGCGACATCCGCGTCGCGCTGTGGGGCGAGAAGGCCGACCGCGAACTCGCGCCGGGCGACAAAGCGGCCTTCGCCGACGTTTCGATAAAGGACGGCTGGGCGGACGACATCGAAGCCTCCGCGGGGTGGCAGTCCACTATCTCCGTCCTCGACAGCGATTCGCCGACGGACGTCGGGTCGGACGATGCGGACGAGACGGCCCAGTCGGAGACCGGCCTCGACGCGTTCGGGAACGGTAGCGACGGAAGCGGTGGCAGTGACGGAAGCGGCGAAAGCGACGATAGTGGCGGAGACGACGCCGAACGAGCGACGGACTCCGGGACCACGACGGAGACGACGACCACAACCGCGACGGCCGCCGACGGCGAATACGTGGAGTTCACCGGGACGGTCGTTCAGGCGGGTAATCCCGTCGTACTGGACGACGGCGAAGAAACGGTGAGCGTCGAGACGGACGCGGACGTTCACCTCGGACAAGAAGTGACCGCGCGCGGCGAACGTCGCGGCGGGAAAATTGACGCCGAGGACGTTTTCTAACGCCGCGTCGCCTTCGTTTCGCCTCGAATCTTAACTCTGGAACGGCTCTTCGTCGCGGTGATTGTCCTTGTTCTGTTCGTCGGTCGCCGCGTCTTCGCGGGCTTGGTTCTGTTCCACGTCGGTTTCGTCTTCGAGTTCCTCCTCACGGGCCTGTTCGGCCTCCTCTTTCCCGTTTGCCTCGTCGGATTCTTCTTTTTCCTTTGCCATCGTTCGGTCGCGTTCGTGTGGGTCGCTCATCGTGTTCGGCAGTTCATCGTCTTCCTTTTTATTCGTGCTGGCAGTTTCCCCGTCGGATTTGCCGCGAACGACGGTAGGGAAAGATTAAGGGCGACTGACTTCCGCTGTTGGATTATGAGCGTTGAGCTTCCGTTTGCGCCGGTCGATACGATAATCCGACGGAAAGCAGGTGACCTCCGCGTCAGTGCGGACGCCGCCGAAGAACTCGCCCGCCGGATACAAATTCACGGAGCGGAGTTGGCCGTGGACGCGGCAAAACGGGCGACGAAGGACGGACGGAAGACGCTGATGGCGGAGGATTTCGGCGTCCAACAGGTTATCGATAAGGACGAACTCGTCCTTCCGGTCGCGCCTGTTGACCGAATCGCGCGGCTCGACATCGACGACGATTATCGGGTTTCGATGGACGCGCGCGTGGCGCTTGCCGACATCCTCGAAGATTACGCCAACAACGTCGCGGCCGCGGCGTCGATCCTCGCCCATCACGCGGACCGGCGAACGGTTAAGGCCGAGGACATCGAGACCTACTTCAGGCTGTTCGAATGAACTTCGGCTACAGCGAGGCCTGTTTAGCTCACGACACCGGGAAGCGACATCCGGAAAACCCGGACCGGTTGCGTGCGATTCGACAGGCCCTCACGCGAAAGCACGGCGTCGAATACGTCGAGTCACCTCCCGCAACCGAGGCCGAAGTGACCGCGGTCCACGACGGGGGATACGTAACGGAGTTCCGCGAGTTTTGCGAGGACGGCGGCGGAAACTGGGACCCGGACACCGTTGCCGTGGCGGCGACGTGGGACGCCGCGCTCGAAAGCGCGGGGCTGGCGGAGTGGGCTGCCAAGGCGGCGCTCTCGGGGGAAGACGGCCGCTCGACGCCGTTCGCGCTGGGCCGCCCGCCGGGACACCACGCGGTGGAAGACGACGCGATGGGATTTTGCTTCTTCAATAATGCCGCGGTCGCGGCCCGGTCGGTCATCGACGAGGGCGAGGCGGAACGGGTCGCGATACTCGACTGGGACGTTCACCACGGCAACGGGACGCAGGACATCTTTTACGGCGACGACGACGTGTTCTACGTCTCGATTCACGAGGACGGACTGTATCCCGGCACGGGAGAAATAGACGAGTCGGGCGAGGGTGACGGGGAGGGAACGACGCTCAACGTTCCGCTCCCCGCGGGGTCGGGTGACCCCGAATACCGCTCGGCGTTCGACGACCTCGTCGCGCCGTCGCTTCTCGACTTCGACCCCGACCTCGTATTGGTGAGCGCCGGATTCGACGCCCACCGCCACGACCCCATCTCCCGGATGCGCGTCTCGACGGAGGGCTACGGCATGCTCACCGCCCGCGTTCGAGAACTGGCGGACGAAGCGGGAGCGGCACTCGGATTCGTCCTAGAAGGCGGCTACGGTTTGGACACGCTCTCGGACGGCGTTGCGATGGTCCACGAGGTGTTCGACGGGATGGAACCGGTCGTCCCCGACGAGGAAGCGAGCGAGGAGGTCCGCGAACTGATAGCGGAAATCCGCGACGCACACCCGGCGTTCGAATCGGATGCCGACGCCTGACCAGTCCCGAATTATCTCTCCGCGCTACACTTTCAAAGGTGGCACACAATTTATCTGCTAACGCGCTGTAGCATCGTCACGCTCAGGGGTGGGCCAATGAGACAGGAATCACGCGACGTTGCGATTTTACACGATAGGTTTCCCGCCATGGGGGGCGGCGAACGGTTCGCCATCGAGGCCGCTCGGGTACTCGATGCGCCGATTTACACGATGTACGTGGCGGGCGATGTTGCCGTCCCGGACGACGTAACCATCGTTCCGATACGGCAGGAAAAGTACACCCGGGGCCTCTCGGGGCGACTGCTCGAATGGAAGAACGAGGGGATGAACCCGCTGGAAACGCTGTCGGTGGCGGTCGATTTGACCGACGCGCACGACGAACTGGCGACGTACGACGTGCTCTTCGAAAGCGCACCGCTTTCGAAGTCCTACGTGCCGCCGGTCGAACAGACGGTTCTCCACTACCCGCACAGTCCGCCGCGGTGGCTGTACGACCTCTTCCGCGAACGGCTCTCGGAGTTCGACTATCCCGGCGTCGGATTCGCGCTGAAGGGCTACGCGAAGGCGTGGCGGACGCTCGACAAGGAGGGCAACGAGTACGTCGACAGGTTCGTCGCCAACAGCGAACTCGTCCGCGACCGAATCCAGCGGTACTACGACCGGGAGGCGGCCGTCGTCTACCCGCCCGTCACCGGCGACTGGAGAAACGAGGGCGACGACGGCTACTTCGTCACGTGGTCCCGTCTCGCGCCGGAGAAACGCATCGACCTCATCGTCGACGCGTTCGCCGGGTTGGAGGAACGCCTCCTCGTCGTCGGCGACGGGGAGGAACGGGAGCGGCTCGAACGGAAGGCGCGCGGCCTCGAAAACGTCGAACTGCGGGGATACGTCCCGAACGTGGAGAACATCGTCTCGCGCGCCACCGCCGTCGTCTACGCGCCCAAGAACGAGGATTTCGGACTGGTCGGGGCGGAGGCGCTGACGGCGGGCAAACCCCTCATCGGCGTGAACGAGGGGTACACTCGCCACCAAGTCGTGGAAGGCCGGACGGGGATTCGCTTCGACCCGACGGTCGGGTCGCTCCGCGAAGCAGTCGAACGGTTCGACCCCGACGACTTCGACGCCGAGGAAATCCAGCGATTCGCGCGTCGATACGACCGGTCCACGTTCGCCGAGTCGTTGCTCGAACTGGTCAACAGAACGCACGCGGAAGCGGCCGAAAAGCGCGCCGCAGTCGATGCCGATGATACGAAACCCATACGCATCCGATGAGCCGCGGGTGTCGGTCGTCATTCCGACGGTTCCATCGAACGACCACGCGGGAGTCGTCGCCGCCTTGCGGAACCAGACCGCCACCGAGTTCGAGGTGCTGGTCGTCGAGGACGCGTCCCTCGACATCTGCGAGGCGCGAAACGCCGGAATCGAGGCGGCGAGCGCGGACGTCGTGGCGCTCACCGACGACGACTGTCTCCCTCCACCCGATTGGGTCGCCGTAATCGAGAACGCCCTCGACGGCGAAACGGTCTGCGTCGAAGGGAGCGTCAGCGGCGGACGGACCTACGACGGAACGGGACTGTACGTGGGGTGTAACCTCGCCTTCGACCGCGAGGTCGCGCTCGACGCGGGCGGATTCCGGAGCGAGTACGCGGGCTGGCGCGACGACACCGAATTCGGGTGGCGGATGGAGTCCTACGGGTCGTGTCGGTACGACCCGGCGATGGTGATGTCGCACCCCGACCGCCCCCGCGCCAATATCGATTCCGACATCGAGGCCCGTCTGAAACGTGAGTACCCGACTCGCTACGAGGAGCGAATCGTCCCCGAGACGAGGCTCGGCAGGGTCAACGACTGGCTGTGGCGACGGGGGTTCTGGAACGCGGTCGATAGGGTTCGAGACGTGGGAGGGGTCCGATGACGTTCGGCGATTGGGTCGAGGAGAGTCGGGAGCGGGTTCGGAAGGACGGCTGGCGCGGCGTGGACAAGTCGGCGTACGAACTGTACAAGGGGTTTCTTCGACGCGTCGGAGAACGTCGGGAGTTCGGCGAGTCCGTCTACGACCATCCGTGGGACGCGCTCGTCGTCCTCGACGGCTGTCGGTTTGACTGCATGTGCGAGGTCGCGCCCGAGGTTCCCTTCGTCGAGCGCGTCTGGCGCTTCGAATCCGCTGGCACCCGCTCGGACGAGTGGATGCGCGAGAACTTCGGGAAGCGGGACTGTTCGGATACGGTCCACGTCACCGCGAATCCGAACTCCGCGGAACACCTCGACGCCGGGAACTTCGGCCGACTGGAGGAGGTGTGGCGCGACGGGTGGGACGACGAACTCGGGACGGTTCCCGCCCGCGCCGTCACCGACCGGGCCATCCTCGCGGGGCGGGACATCGACTGGCGGGCGGACGACCCGACGAAACTCGTCGTTCACTACATGCAACCGCACTTCCCGTCGATTCCCGCTCCGCTTCCGGGCGACGCGATGAGTCGGGACGAGTTCGGCGAGCGCGTCGGCGTCTGGGAGCGCTTGCGCCGCGGCGACCTCTCCACAGAGCAGGTGTGGCGTTCCTACCGCGAGAATCTCCACTACGTCCTCTCGGAGGTACGGGTGCTGCTCGACAACCTCGGCGCCGAGCGCGTCGTCATCACGGCCGACCACGGCAACGGATTCGGCGAGTGGTACGTCTACGGACACCCCGACAGCACGCCGATAAGCGCCCTCCGCGACGTCCCGTGGGTCGTCACCAGCGGTACCGACACGGGGAGTTACGAACCCGAACGCTGGATGAAAACGGCGGAGACGTTGCGCGAAACGGACGCCTCCGACGGTGCGGACGCGTCGGTCGAAGAGCGCCTGTCCGCGCTGGGATACCGATGAACGTCGCGCTCGTCGTCCTCGACACGCTACGGAAGGACGCCTTCGATGCGCACTTCGACTGGCTTCCGGGAACGCGCTTCGAGAACGCCTATTCGACCTCACACTGGACGGTCCCGGCACACGCCTCCCTGTTCGCGGGGAAGTATCCGAGCGAGTTGGGGGTCTACGCCGGTGCACAGT
Source organism: Haladaptatus paucihalophilus DX253 (assembly GCF_000376445.1). Lineage (NCBI taxonomy): Archaea > Methanobacteriati > Methanobacteriota > Halobacteria > Halobacteriales > Haladaptataceae > Haladaptatus > Haladaptatus paucihalophilus. Next base: position 2,220,285 of record NZ_AQXI01000001.1, read on the forward strand.
TGCTCGACTGCCCCGAACCGGTGCTTCCCGAGTCGTTCCACGGGGACGGCTACACTACCCGCGCGTTCAGCGCCAACGTCAACATCTCGCGCCCGTTCGACTTCCACCGCGGATTCGACCGATTCGAGGGGAGTTGGCGACTCGACGCCCTCTCGGAGGACGTCTTCGACTGGGACGGGTTCATCGCCGAGACGCGCGAGATGGGGCCGGAGCGCTACGCCGTCGCGTTGCGCGACATTCTACTGGGCGACTGCGACACCGTGCCGTCGCTCAAGCGCGGCGCGTTCCTCAAACTCCGCGACTTGGGGATGGGTCGGACGACCCGCGACGACGGCGCGACGGAGGCGCTCCAGTTCGTCCGCGAGACCGACTTCGGCGACGACGAGTTCCTGTTCGTCAACCTGATGGAGGCCCACACGCCCTACGCCCCGCCCGAGGAGTTCCGAACCGTGGACCCCCCGGAACTCGACGGCCTTCGGGCGACGCTTTCGTCGCCCGACGCGGACCCCGACAGGATTCGGCGGGCCTATGACGACGGCGTTCGCTACCTCGCCGACCGCTATCGCGCCATCTTCGCCGAACTCCGCGAGGAGGTCGAGTACGTCATCACGCTCGCGGACCACGGCGAAGCCCTCGGCGAGTACGGCGCGTGGGAGCACCTCTGTGGCCTGTATCCCGAGGTGACGAAGGTGCCGCTCTGTATCTGGAATGCGGACGAAACGGGCGGGGCGACCGCCCGCCGCGAGGAACCGGTCAGCCTGCTCGACGTGCATCGGACGGTGCTCGACATCGCCGACCTCGACGGGGACTCGCGGGGGCGGAACCTGCTCGTCGACCCCGACGACGCGGACCGACCCGAGTGGCTGGTCGAGTACCACGGTCTGACGGACCGTCACCGCGCCGCGCTCTCCCGCGACGGGTTCGACGTCGAACCGCTGGACACGGAACTCCACGCGCTGGTCGCGCCGGGTTACTACGGGTGGGAGACGCCCGACGGGTTCCGCCAGTCCGGCGAAACGGAAAAGCCGCGGGAGCGAGTGGAAACGCTCGTGAACGAACTGAATCGACGGGTGGTGTCGAACGACGCGGCCCTCTCGCCCGCCGTCGAGGAGCAACTCCGCGACCTCGGCTACGCATGAGCGAGGCGGCGGGAACCAGCCTCAGCAAGGAGACGCTCGGCGGGACTGTCGCCCAGTTCTCGATGGCGCTCATCGGCTTCGTCGGGACCATCGTCTTCGCGCGGTGGCTCGGCCCGAGCGCGTTCGGCGGCGTCTACCTCCTCTTCGCGCTGGTGAAGTTCGCCGACCGACCGATGAACGGCTGGTCGCTCGCGGCGAAAAAACGCGTCGCCGAATCCGACGCGCTCCGTCCCCCCGCGTTCGGCGCGCAACTCCTGTTCGACGCCGGATGGGTCGTCATCGCGGGTACGGTCGTCTTCCTCGCGGGTGACGTCCTTCGTGACTACACGGGCCTCGCGCTGGCCCCGCTGTTGCTCGTCTGCCTGCTCGCCACCGAATCGGTGTACGAGACGATAGACAGCCTCGTCCAGGGCAGGGGTCGAATCAGCGCCGCGACGTGGGTCGATACGCTCAGGTCGGTGTTCACCCTCCCGCTCCAAATCGGGTTCGTCGCCCTCCTCAGCACGGCGACCGTCGTCGGGGCGGCCGGAATGGTGTACGGGCTGGCGCTCGCCTCCGCGCTGGTGCTCCCCCTCGCGGTCGTCCTCGTCGCGGCCCGCCCCGCGATTCCGTCCCGCGCGTTCGTTCGGAGCCTCGCCGACTACGCTCGGTACAGCATCCCGTCAACGCTGTTGGGAACGACCTACGACCGCCTCGACGTGCTCCTGCTCGGCTTCCTGCTCGTGGACGGCACGTCGGCCGTCGGGTGGTACGAGGTCGCGTGGAAGTTCACCCTCCCGGCCGTGTTCGTCGCCGACATGGCCGGACGGGGGCTGATGACGACGGTCAGCGCCAGAAACGAGCGGGTCGGCGGTGCCGCCCACGACATCTCGAACACGCTGGCCTACGCGGGAATCCTCGCGTTTCCCATTCTCTTCGGCTCGCTCGCGCTCTCGAACGCCCTCGTCGTGACGGTGTACGGACCGGCGTACAGAAACGCCGCCGTCCTACTGGTCGGTCTCGCCGCGTATCGCGTCGTCCGCGCACAGAGCGGGCCGCTCTTGCAGGCGGTCAACGGGTTCGACAGGCCGGACGTGGCGATGCGGCTCTCGGCGCTCGCCGTCGGCATCAACCTCCTTCTCGGCGTCTTCCTGACGCTCCGGTTCGGTCCGGTCGGGGTCGTCGCCGCGACCATCGTCGCCGAGTCGGCCGTGTATCTCGGCGCGCTTCGATTCCTCCGGGGTGAACTCGTCGGCGTCGAACCGGTTTCGCGTCCGATGGCAGCGCAAGTCGGCGCGAGTCTCGTCATGTTCGTCGTCGTCTCCGTCGCCCACGCGTCCGTCCCCGTAGCGTCGTGGACCGACCTCCTCTCGCTCGTCTCGCTCGGAGGCGTCGTCTACGTCGGCATCCTCTTCGCCGTCAGTCCCGGCGTTCGACGCACGTTCACCGAGGCGGTCCGCGGGTCGTTTTCCTCACCGTAGGGCTTCCGACCATCCGTCGTGATTTTCGACGCTTCGCCCCTCGGCGATGAGCGTTTCGACGGTTCCGGCTTCGCCGCGGACGGGGCGGACGATGACGTCGAGGACGACCGGTCCCAGTTCGTCGGTCAGGTTTTCCGCGCGAAACCGGACGAATTCGCCGTCCGCCGCGGCGGCGATTCGTCGGCGTAGCTCCTCCCGTTCTTCGTCCGAAATCGTCCACCACGGCGTCTCCCAGAATAGCTCTCCCTCGACCGCCGCCGCGTCCTCGTGAATCGCGTCGAGCGCGGTTCGGTTGATCGTGATGACCGTCCCGTCGGTTTCGAGCAGGCCGATGAAGGAAAAGGGGTCGTCGAACACGGCTTCGAACCGCCGTTCGCTCTCGCGGAGCGCGCGCTCGGCGCGGTGTTTCTCCACCGCGTTTTCGACGACGTGCGCGAGAACGGTGTACTGGTCCACGCCGGTCTCTTTCTGGAGGTAGTCGGTGACGCCCGCGGAGATGGCCTCGCTGGCGATTTCCTCGCTTCCTTTCCCCGTAAACAGGATGAACGGCAGTTCGGGAAACGACTCCCGAACGGCAGCGAGCAGTTCGAGGCCGTTCATCGTCGGCATGTCGTAGTCGCTGACGACGCAATCGAACGCTTCGGCTTCCAACCGGCCGAGTGCGTCCACCGGATTCGTCTCCGCGTGCGTCTCCAAGGCGTCTCCTTCCCGTCGTACGAATTGGGCCGCCATCTCCGCGAGGTCCGGTTCGTCGTCGACCAGCAACACGCGGATCGGCATCGACATACCCTTCGGTATTCGTTGACCACCGTAAGTCTGACGGGTTTTTTATTCTTCTTCGCGTTGATTTCTCCGCCTCGAACTGCTATCGAAAGTCGGCGGGAGACAGAAGCTATAACCTTGTTCCGTGACGAATAGAACGGTGATGTCACTCCTCAAAATCAACATCGAAAAGCCGGCGCTCGTCGAGGAACGAGTGTACCCCGATAGGGACTCCGCACCCGCGACCGCCAGCACGAAATCGGAATCGTCCTGCCCGTCGCTGTCGTCGGTGCTGAAACCGCTCCTCGGTCTCCTCTTCGTCGTCGGTGCCGCCCTGTTCGTGGCCAAGCGCCGCTCCGGGACGGACGACGAGGACGACGAAATCAGCGCGGACGATTTCAGTTCCGAACCCGCCGGAAGCGGGAAACTCACCCGAAAACTCGGTCTCCTCGCCAGTCTCCTCGGCGTCGTGCTCGTCGCGCGAAAGCGCCGCGGCGGAAACGACAACGAATAGTCTGACGTGACGTTTTTCTGAACTTCGTTTTCCCGAACCGCCTCGTACCAAGAGTTAAGTGGGTTGAAATACTCTTCTTCTAAGTATCAGAATGAGTATCAAGCCAGCCGAGTACGACCTGCGCGAACTCCGCAGGATGGCTGACGAGGACGAACCACCCCTCGACCTCGACGCGGACGACGACGAGCGGACGGCCGAGGAACTCCTCCGTATCGGTCAGCGCGAGGAACTGGTGAAGTTGCAAACCAAACTGCTGGCGACCGGTTCGCTTCCGGAAAAACCCTACTTGACGGGACTGCCGACCCGCTACGGTGCGGAGGTCGTGGTCTTCGAATGGCTCGATTTCCTCATCGAAAAGGCCGGATTCGAGAACACCGGCAACGCGCTCTCCTACTACGTGGACATCGACTGGCTGAGCGAATCGGCCTACGAGTCCCTTCGCTCGTACATGTACGGGTTCTCGGAGACGGACCGGTTCGGGTCCGCTGGTCCCGCTTCGCTCGACACGAGCGACCACGTTCTCAGCCTCATCTACATCGCCCGTCTCGCGTCGCTCTGAACGCCGTCCGAAGCGCGTCGTCGAGGCACCCGTACGGTCTCGTTTTCCGAGCGGTGCGTCGGACGAGTCCCTCGCCGCTCAGAACGTGTCTACGACGGGAATCCCCATCGTCTCGTAGTCGCTCATCGCGGCCAGCCGGTCCGGAACGTCGTCCAGCGTGACGGTTTCGGAGACGACGGCGCTCGGGTCGAGGGTCCCCGACTCGACCATGCGGAGGATTTCGTCGTAGCGCGGCGGTTGCATTCCGAACGACCCGACGAACTCGATTTCCTTCATCACCATCGCGTCCGTCGGCAGTTCCACGCTCCCCCGCTCCTCCTTCGTCGTGAGGCCGATTTGGACGTGTTGGCCGCGGCGTCGGAGGCTGGAGACGGAGTTCTGGCAGGTTTCGGCGATGCCGAGCGCGTCCACCGACACCGACGCGCCGCCGTCCGTGATGCCCATGATGGCCCTCGGCACGTTGTCCGTCTCGGCGGCGTTCACGGTTTCGAGCGCCCCGAGTTCCTCCGCCTTCGCCAACTTCTCGTCGTCCAAATCGACGGCGACGACGTTCGCACCGATGGCCGAGGCGATGTGGACCGCCGAGAGGCCGACGCCTCCGCACCCGTGGACCGCGACCCAATCGCCCGCGTCCATGTCCGCCCGATGGACCACCCCGTGGAACGCGGTGACGAACCGACAGCCGAGTCCGGCCATCGCCACCGGCGACACGCCGTCCGGGAGCGTCACCGCGTTCTGGTCGGCGGCGGGAACGTGAACCTCCTCGGCGAACGCGCCGGGAACGGGGTCGGCGAAGCCGAGCGGGAGGAGGTTTTCACAGACGTTCGAGTGGCCGTTTCGACACTCCGGACAGGTGCCGTCGCTCAGGGTGAACGGGACGGCGACGCTATCGCCCTCGCTGAGGCGCGTCACGTCCTCGCCCACTTCGATGACCGTTCCGGCGGGTTCGTGGCCCAAAATATGTCCCGTTGGCGGTTTCGCGCCTATCCAGTCCCAATCTCCCTGCCACGCGTGCCAGTCGCTTCGGCAGATGCCGCAGGCGTCCGTTTCTATCACGATGCCGTCCGGGTCGGGTTCCGGGCGTTCCACGTCCTCGATTCGAAGGGGTTCGCCGTACTCGCGTAACACTGCAGCGCGCATGTCCGCATCCTCGTTTCTCTCGCAAATAAATCTACGCCGGTGTGTACGGATATGTGGCGACTTCTGTTAACATAGGTTACTGAAATGCCGAAGATTCTTTTCATTGGAATCCGAAGACGGGGTATGGCATTTCGACTGTCAGACGAACAGCGTGCGATACGCGAGGCGGTGCGGGAGTTCGGCGAGGCGGAGATAACGCCGGTCGCCCGCGAACACGACGAGGAGAAGAAGTACCCCGACGACCTCGTTCGGAAGGCGGCGGAACTGGACCTCGTGGCACCGGGCATTCCGGTCGAGTACGGCGGTGCCGGGATGGACACCCTCTCGTCGGTCATCGTCACCGAGGAACTCTGGCGGGCCGACGCGGGTATCGGGAGCGCAATCGGCAGCCGCGGGTTCGGCTCGAACATGATCCGGAAGTACGGCGACGAGTGGATGAAAGAGGAGTGGCTCCCGCGCATCGCCAGCGGCGAGTCCGCCTGCTGTAGCTGTATCTCCGAACCGGGGCACGGTTCGAACGTCGCGGGTATCGAGACGGTCGCCCGGCGCGATGGCGACGAGTACGTCATCGACGGCAACAAGATGTGGATTACCAACGGCACCGTCGCGGACGTCGCCGTCGTCATGGCGAAGACGGACCCCGAGGCCGAACCGCCCCACCGCGGTATCAGCGCCATCCTCGTCCCCACCGACGTGGACGGCTTCGAGCCGACGAAAATCGACAACAAACTCGGTATCCGCGCCTCGGACCTCGCGGAAATCGTCCTCGACGACGTGCGCGTCCCCACCGAGAACGTCATCGGCGAGGAGAACGAGGGGTTCTATCAGCTGATGGATTTCTTCGCCTCGGGTCGCGTCAGCGTCGCGTCGCAGGCCGTCGGCGTCGCGCAGGCCGCCGTGGACGAATCCATCGACTACGCCAACGAGCGCGAGCAGGGCGGCCGACGCATCAAGGAGTACCAAGCCATCGGGCACAAGGTCGCGGACATGGCGACGGACGTGGAGGCCGCCCGCTCTCTGACCTACCGCGCCGCCTCCCACGTCGATTCGGGCGACGACCAGTTGGCGACTCGATTCGCCAGCATGGCGAAACTCTTCGCTAGCGAGCACGCCGTGGACGTCGCAGACGAGGCGATTCAGGTCCACGGCGGCGCGGGCTACGTCACCGACCACCCCGTCGAGCGCTACTACCGCGACGCCCGCATCACCAAAATCTACGAGGGAACCAGCGAAATCCAGAAGAACATCATCTCCGACGACCTGCTCTAGGACTTCGAGAGGGAATTTCACAGGATGGGGCGACGCTCGACCGACCAACTGTCACAAACGCCAACTCACCTATCCATCGTGGCGCGGTGCGAGTGCGGGGTTGGGACTGAAAGGGGCCGGGCGTTGTCGCCGCGAGCGAAGCGAGAGGCGGCTCGGAAGAGCGGAGCTCTTCCGGCGCGGGGAGGTCAAAATATCCCACACAGCGACCGCGAACGTCCGGGGGCTTTCGAGGACTTCATCACAGTAGTTGTGTCTCTGACGCGAGCAGTAACAGACGTCGATGATGACTACCTCACAGCCGTCGAGACACGACAAGAGGGTACAACGGTAACGCGAGCAGTAACAGACGTCAATGAGACCGCAACCGCACCGCTTCCGCCCTCGGACCTCCCCAGCCTCCTCGCTCGTTCCCGTTCGCACGGGAACGTCACTCGTCCCTCGCGCGCCGCTCGTTGCACTCGCTTCCGCGCGCCGACCACCACGATTCGCAGCTATCCGAAACGAACACAACTCTCGATTTTCTCGCGGCGTTCGAAGGAGAACTATGATAACCCGCTCTCCGGAAGGAGTACTATGACCGACGAGACGGATTCACCGGAGTGGAAGTTCAAGGAGCGGGACATAGCGATTCTGCGGGAGTTGACGCGGGACCCGCAACTGTCCTCGCGCGAGCTCACGACCATTCTCGCGGAGGAGTACGACATCGAGGTGTCGCACGTCACCGTGAGCGAGTCGATTCGGGAGATGCGTAACGAGGGTGTGTTCCGGGAGGCCATCATCCCCAACGAGGAGTACTACATCTTCGGCCTGTTCGAGTTCAAGTTCAACCCGGAACACTTCGCGGACAGTTGGCGCGCCGCGATGGAGTACATCCGCGACGACCCCAACACGCTGTTTTACTTCCTCTCTGACGGCGAGTACCAGTGGAAGACGGTAATGATGTTCCCCAACCGGCAGGCGGAGTCACAGTGGATTCACGAGTTCTACAAGGAACACGGGGACGTCATCGACAACATCCGCAACTCGGTGGTGCACAACGTGCTCAAGTTCCGCACCGACCCCGAGATATTCGAGGGGCTGAACGACGAGCACATGGAGTAGGTCGCGTCGCCCGCGCCGGTCCCCGCTTCGCTACCGGACGAACGGGCGTCGTTACCGCACGAGCGAGAGGAGTTCGCACGACAGCACGACTTCCTCGCGCTGGTTCAGAACTTCGGCTTCGTATCGAACGACGCCGGTCGCGGTCGGGTGGTCCCTCCGTTCCTTTTCGAGCAGTTCCAACTCGACGTGAATCGTGTCGCCGAAGAAGACGGGCGCTCGAAAGCGGAGTCGGTCCACGCCGTAGAACGCGACTACTTCCGCACGGTCGTCGGCGATGCGCCGCGTGAGTCCGGTCATCGCCGAGAATACGAGCGCGCCGTGGGCGATTCGCTCCCCGAACTCCGAATTTTCCATCTCGGTCTCGCTGGTGTGGAGCGTGTTGAAGTCGCCGCTCACGCCCGCGAAGTTCACCACGTCCGCTTCGGTGATGGTTCGTGAAGGGGTCGTCATCCGACGGCCGACGTCCAGTTCCTCGAACGAGAGCGCCACGTCACTCACCCGTGAATTCGGGGTCGCGGTCCTCGCGGAACGCGGCGGTCCCCTCGCGCACGTCGTCGGTGCTCATGAGCAGGCCGAAGCCCTGACTCTCCATGGCGAGCGCGGCGTCGAGGCTGGCGTCGCCCCCTTCGTTCATCACTTTCTTCGCCACCTTCAGGCCGAGCGGCGGCCCTTCGAGCAGGTCGTCCACGAACTCCGCAACGACGTCCTCGAACTCGTCGGCGGGGACGGCGCGGTTGATGAGACCCCACTCCTCGGCGCGGTCGGCGTCGATGCGGTTGCCTCGGAACACGAGTTCCTTGGCGCGCGTCTCGCCGAGCAGTCGAAGGAGGCGCTGGGTGCCGCCGCCGCCGGGAATCAGGCCGAGGCGAATCTCGGGCGACCCGAACTCGGATTCCTCCGTGGCGATTCTGAGGTCACAGGCCAGCGCCAACTCCAGTCCAGCGCCCAAACAGTAGCCGTCCACCTTGGCGACGGTCGGGCGCTCGAAGTCGTTGACCGTCTCGAACGTCGGCGTCACGTCCATGAAGTCCGTCGGGGTGGCGTCGACGAACCCGCCGATGTCGGCCCCGGCGCTGAACGCCCGGTCGCCAGCGCCTTCGAACGTGACGCACCGAACCTCGTCCACGTCGACCGATGTGAGCAGATCGTTGATTTCGCCCAGCAGGTCCGCAGAGAGGGCGTTCATCCGTTCCGGCCGGTCGAGTTCCACGGCGAGCAGTCCGTCCCCTGTGAGGTCGTAGTTCAAAAATCGGTAGTCGCCGGGCCCGTCGCCGCTCGTGCCGTACTCGTGGAAGCCTTCTCCTGCGTCCTCGCCGGTCTTCCCCGCCTCGACCAGTTCGACGAGGTAGTCGTCGGGTTCGAATCGGTCCTCGCCCGTCTCCTCGTGCAGGGTTTCGAGTTTGTCGAGGACGACATCGAGGCCGAGTTTGTCCCCGCGTCGGCAGATTCCCTCTGGGAAGCCGAGGCCGAGGCGAACGCCGGTGTCGATTTCGTCGGGTCGCGCCACGCCGTCGCCGACCAGTCGCGCCGCCTCGTTGACCATCCGCGCCTCGACTCGGAGGGTGTCGAATCCCTCGCCGTCACCGGGTCCGTAGTTGACCCCTTCGCCGTCCTCGTACTCGTAGTACCCCCGCCCCGTCTTTCGACCGAGTTCGTCGTTCTCGACCTTTTCGGCCATGATGGGCGGAATCTCTCGCCCCGATTCGTTGCGGACGTGGTAGCCCACGTCGATGCCCGTGAGGTCCATGAGTTCGAACGGCCCCATCGGGTAGCCCCGCTGGTGGACCATCGCGGCGTCCACCTCGCGTATCGTGGCCTCGTCGTTCGACACCATCCACGCCGGTTCGTCGCCGAACGGCCCGAGCACCGTGTTGACGACGAATCCGCGGACGTCCTTGCGCACGTAAATCGGCGTCTTGCCGAGCGACTGTGCGAACTCGTAGGCCGCTTCGGCCGTGTCGTCGCTCGTCCGGTCGCCGTAGATGACCTCGACCAAATCCATCTTCACCGGCGGGTTGAAAAAGTGCATTCCAACCACGTCCTCCGGCCGTGAGGTCGCACCCGCCATCTCGGTGACGCTCAGACTGGACGTGTTCGACGCCAGAATCGCGCCCTCCGGCGCGAACTCGTCGAGGTCGGCGAAAACGTCCTTCTTGAGGTCCATCCGCTCGGGCACCGCCTCGATAACGAGGTCCGCGTCCGCGACCGCCGATTCCAACTCGACCCCCGTGTCGATGCGGTCGAGCACGTCCTCGGCCGGTTCGTCGAGTCGTCCTTTCTCGGCCAACTTCTCCAGACTCCACTCGATGTTCCCGTATCCGTCCGCGACGAACTCCTCTTTCACGTCGCGCATGGTCACGTCGTATCCGGCGATGGCGGCGACTTCCGTGATTCCGTGCCCCATGTTTCCGGCCCCGAGAACCGTCACTCGCGCAATGTCCGTGTCCGTCATGCGACCGACCGTTTCGGCCCGCGGTATCTTAACTCCACCGCGGGGATGTTATTTCTGTAAGCGAAAAATGCACATTCCACAAGTATCGGTGCTATAGAGGGCTTTTCAAAAACAGTTTGTTAAATGTCCCCCATTCCGTTCACCCCGTCGCGGAGTCCTCACAGCGGTTCCTCGCCGTCCAATATCCCCTTCGCGCGTCGGGCGAGGTCCGGAACGCGCTCCTCCATCTTCGGGTACATCGGGTCGTCGCTGTTGCCTTCGAGGTAGCGCCGGTAGAACATCTCGCCGAGCGCCGCGAGTTTGTACACCGCGAGCGCCCGGTAGAACCGGTCGTGGTCGTACTCGATGCCCGTCTCGCGCTCGTACCGCTCGACGAGTTCTCGGCGAGTCGGATACGCCGCCGCCTCCATGAACGTGGCCGTCAGTTCCGGGGTCGCCGGGTCGGGGTCCCCGGCGTCGCGCCAGTAGGACAGCATCCACCCGAGGTCGGCCAGCGGGTCGCCGAGCGTCGCCATCTCCCAGTCGAAGACGCCGACGATTTCGGGCGGCGTCTCCGGCCCGTACATCACGTTGTCGAGTTTGTAATCGCCGTGAACCAGCGCGTGTTCGTGCTCCGTCGGGCAGTGTTCGACCAACCACTCGCCGACCGTCTCCAGTTCCGGGACGGCCCGCTCCTCGGCGGTGCGCTCGAACGCCCAGTCCAACTGCTTGGTCCACCGCTCGACCTGTCGTTCGGTATATCCCGACGGGTAGCCGAATTCGCCCAGCCCCACGGCCTCGTAGTCGAGCGTGTGAATCGCCGCGAGCGTTCCGACCAGTTCCTCGCCGACTCGCCGCCGCGCGTCGGCCGTCCCGAAGCGCTCGGGTTCCTCGTCGCGGAGCACGTCGCCCGAGAGACGCTCCATCACGTAGAAGTCGCTTCCGATGACCGAGTGGTCCTCACAGGCCAGTACGGTCCCCGGAACCGGAACGTCGGTGCCTTGGAGCGCGTCCATCACCCGATACTCGCGGAGCACGTCGTGGGCCGTCTCGGCCGTCTCGCCGGGCGGCGGCCGCCGGATGACGAGTTCCCTGTCGCCCCACGTCACGAACAGGGTCTCGTTGGAGTGCCCCTCCGCGTGGTGGGAGACGGCGTACTCCGTCGCCTCCCCCAGTTCCGCCGCGAGGTAGTTCCGTAGCGCGTTCCTATCGACGAGCCGATCGAAGTAATCGCGGTCGTCGGCTGTCCGGTCGTCTGTTGTCTGGTCGTCTGTTGTCTGGTCGTCCGTTGTCTGGTCGTCCTCTGTCATTGGTCCTTCTCCCGTGTCTGCCGTCGGTTCTTGATCGTTACGCCGCCCTCTCGGGGCTGCTCAGACCGCCATCCCGACGACGGGTTTCGTGTCGATTGTACGTCCAACTTCGGTATAGAACTTACGAGGGTAATTCTGACGGGGAAATATTTTTACACTGGTGAATAGGGGTTGTGGGTATGGAGTACGACGACCCGAAACGCGGGACGGAAGTCGCCGAACGCGTCCGAACGTTCGTCCGCGAAGAAGTCATCCCCGTCGAACGGGACCACCTCGGCGAGGGGCCGGTGTCGGACGACACCGTTCGACAGCTTCGAGAGACGGCGCGCGAGTACGACGTGTACGCACCCCAGATTCCCGAGGAACACGGCGGCATGGGAATGGATTTCGGTGAGGTGCTGCCCGTCTTCGAGGAGGCCGGGCGAAGCCTTCTCGGCCCGACCGCCATCCGCGTCGATGCGCCCGACGAAGGGAACATGCACACGCTGGAACTCGTCGGAACGGAGGAACAGAAAGAACGGTGGCTCGACCCGCTGGTGGCGGGCGAGGCCAAATCCGGCTTCTCGATGACGGAACCGAACACGGGGGCGGGGTCGGACCCCAAGATGCTCCGGACGACCGCGGAGCAGGACGGCGACGAGTGGGTCATCAACGGTCACAAGTGGTGGACCACGCAGGGAAGCGAGGCCGACGTGCTGTTGGTGATGGCGCTCACCGACCTCGACGCTCATCCGTACGATGGCTGTTCCATCTTCCTCGTGCCCGCCGACACGCCCGGCGTGGAAATCGTCCGGGACATCCCGCACGTCGGCGGCGGCGTCACCGGGATGAGCCACGCGGAAATCAAGTACGAGAACGTTCGAATCCCCGAGGAGAACCTGCTCGGCGCGGAGAACGCCGGGTTCGCCATCGCCCAACGGCGACTCGGCCCGGCGCGACTCACCCACTGCATGCGCTACTCCGGCATGGCCGAACGGGCCATCGACATCGCCAAAGCCTACGCCGACCAGCGGCAGGCGTTCGACGGCCCGCTCTCGGAGAAGCAGTCGATACGGTTCGAGGTCGCCGACATCGAGATGCGACTTCACGCCGTCCGAACCATGGTCCGCCACGCCGCCCGTCAAATCGCGGCGGGCGAAGAGGCCCGCATCGAGGTGGCGATGAGCAAAGTGTACGCCGCGAACGTCGTACAGGACGCCATCGACGCGGCCATCCAGATTTGCGGCGGGAACGGTATCGGCAAGGACCTGCCGCTCGCGGATTTCTACGAGAACGTCCGGCAGTTCCGCATCGTGGACGGCGCGGACGAGGTGCACGAGCGCGTCATCGCCAGGAACGCCTTTTCCGACCTCGACCCGAGCGAAGTCGAACACCTGACCCGGTACGACGCCGAGTAGTTCGGCGCGACCGACTCAGTTTTCGCTCGTCCCTTCGTCTTCTACGCCGACTATCGAGAGCACTTCTCGAAGGTCGTCGATGGCGTAGTCCGTCTCTGGACCCTCCTCGGCACCGTACCCGATGGCCGTCATCCCCACCGCGGACGCACCGGCGACGTCGTGCTCGTAGCGGTCTCCTATCATTGCCGCGTCGCTCGGCGACACGTCCGCCGCTCGGAGGGCCGTCTCGAACATCCGCGGGTCGGGTTTGGTCCGCCCGACCATCTCGGACGTCGTGATGGAATCGAACCGCTCTCTCACGCCGAACGTCTCCAGAATTCGCATCCCTTCCTCGGTGTCCACGTCGCTGACGACGCCGACGTGTATTTCCGTTTCCCCCGCCAGTCGCTCTATCGCCTCGACGGCACCGGGATTGGGCCGGAGCATCTCGGTCGTCACCGACTCGAACACCGGCCGCCACTCGTCCTCGGGTATCGGCTCCCCGGTAATCTCGTCCACGGCGCGGTCGTAGGCGGTTCGCGCGCGGCGGAACTCGGTCCCGTCGCGTTCCCGGAAGTAGGTCCCAACCGCGGTGCGCCACCGCGCGAGCGCGTCCTCCACCGACGTCTCCGGTGCGTGCCGCTCGACGATGGTCCGAACGAACGCCTCGTGCGCTCGGCGAACCGACCTACTGTCGAGGATGACGCCGCCGATGTCCCAGAACACCGCTCGCCACTTCGTTCCGCTCGCGGATTCGACCATGCCACGGGTCCGCTCTCCTCGGGAATCAAAATAACGATTACAAACCACAGCCCATATTTATTAACACGAGGCGAGATAGTAGTCGTTGTAGTTACCAATGGAAAGACTCGCTTCGAATCAGCCGACCCCGGAGGAAATCGCATGACCGTCGAACAGTTCAGCGTCACCGGCAAGACCGCAATCGTGACGGGCGCGTCGAGCGGTATCGGGAAGACCATCGCCGAGCGATTCGCCGCCGACGGGGCGAACGTCGTCGTCTGCTCGCGCGAACTGGAGAACGTCGAACCCGTCGCCGAGGGCATCGCGGAAAGCGACCGCGAGGGACGAGCGGTCGCGGTCGAGTGCGACGTGACCGACCGCGACGCCGTGGACGCCCTCGTGGACGCCACCGTCTCCGAGTTCGGCGGCGTGGACATCCTCGTCAACAACGCGGGAGCGAGCTTCATGGCTCCCTTCGAGGACATCAGCGAGAACGGCTGGAAGACCATCGTGGACATCAACCTCCACGGAACCTATCACTGCACGCAGGTCGCCGGAGAGCACATGCGCGAGAACGGCGGCGGGACCGTCATCAACCTCGCCAGCGTCGCGGGACAGAAGGGCTCGCCCCACATGAGTCACTACGGCGCGGCCAAGGCGGGCGTCATCAACCTCACATCCACGCTCGCCTACGAATGGGCGGACGACGACGTGCGGGTCAACTGCATCGCGCCCGGATTCGTCGCCACGCCGGGCGTCGAGAGCCAGATGGGCGTCAGCGCGGACGACATCGACCGCGAGAGCGTCAAGCGCCGCATCGGAACCACCGAGGAAATTGCCGACCTCGCGCAGTTCCTCGCCAGTCCCGCCTCCTCGTACCTCGTCGGCGAGACCGTGACGGCCGCCGGTGTCCCGCCGATTCTCGAAACGCCGGACGTGTGAGTCGGTTCGGCGGGCCTCGTTTGCTTTCCGCTCGAACTCGGATTCGACCGTTTCAAAAATCTCATCTTGCCGACAGTTGGTCGTCCTGATATCCCCCGCCTGTGACGACGGTGCGAAACGGGCGGCACGACGCCTCGACGCGTACGGCTATCCCGTCACGGTCATCAGTCCGGACCCGACCGCGCCGTCGTCGTCGCCACCGGACGCCGCACACGGTTACGCGTCCCTCGCCCGTGACGTCCGACTGAACGACCTCCGAAGCGCGGGCATCCCCGTCCTCGATTGGGACCCGACCGACCCGTTCGAGGAGGTGCTGTATCGTGATTCGTAACCCGGGACTCGCCGACGGGACGCCCCCGCTTTCGAGCAGTGCCGTGACGCTCCTCTCGGCGTTCGCCGTTCTCTTCCTCACCGCCATCTCCGTGTACACGCTCACCGCCGGTGTGTTCGGCCTCCTCTTCCTTCTCGTCGGCCTCGTCCGCGGTTCGTCCGGCGTCTTCTCCCTGGGAATCGCCCTGCTCTTCGTCGCCGTCGTGGTCGCCGGTCTGCTCGGGATGTCACCGCTGTTTCTCCTCCTCGCGGGCTTCTTCACGGTTCTCTCGTGGGACGTCGGCCACACCGGATTCGGTATCCGCGAGGAGATGGGTCGCGGCGTTTCGACGCTCCGCATCGAACTGGTCCGTTCGGCGAGCAGTCTGGTCGTGCTCTCCGTCGGAGCGGCTATCGGGTACGCGGTGTTTCGCACCGCGACCGGCGAGCAGTCGCTCCTCGCCCTCGTCGCGCTCCTCGTCGGCGCAGTCGCGCTGTTGATAGCGCTTCAGGAATGAGGATTCTCGAAGGATGGCCTGTAAATCGCTGACGCTCACACACGCTACGCGGTGCTCGCGGATTGTTCGACAAGAAATGGGCCTTATCGGATTCGAACAACGTCGAGACGTTCCTGCTCGTCTCACCTTCGGTTCGACTACGCGGGCATGCGACTCGCCTCGTTCGAATCTTCGGGCAGCATACTGCTGGTGCTCACGAACGAAGTTCGCACCAGCAAATGGGCCCTATCGGATTCGAACCAATGACCACCCGGTTATGAGCCGAGCGCTCTAACCAGACTGAGCTAAGGGCCCGGTCAGTCAATCGTAATCTGGCATACCTCTTTAGCGTACCGGGTTTCGGATGGGCCGTGCCGTTCGTAGAACGCTCTTACCGAACACAAATAATCAAAGAAGCGCCGCCGCCAGGGCTCGAACCTGGGACAACCTGGGTAACAACCAGGTGCTCTACCAACTGAGCTACGGCGGCTTCCAACTGCATTCCCAGGTAGGTGGAGTCCTTTGATAGGGCTTTCGTTTTCGTTCGAACGCATCGATACGCTTTCACGCCTTCGTGGAAAACTTTCGCTCGATGGCACGGTTCGAGGAGGTCGTCTCAGCGGTTCGAGCGCGGATACGACCCGACGCCGACGAACGGGAGCGACTTCGAGCGGCGGTCGGGGAGTTGACGGAACGCGCCGAGGAGGCGATTGCCGACTTGTCGGTGGACGCCGACGTGATTCAGGTGGGGAGCACCGCCCGCGGGACGTGGACGAGCGGCGACCGGGACATCGACCTGTTCGTTCGGTTTCCGCCGGAGATGGACCGGGAGGAGTTGGAATCGCTCGGGTTGGAACTCGGGCACGCCGTCCTCCCGGACGGTCACGAGGAGTACGCGGAACACCCGTACGTGAAGGGGCAATTCGACGGCTTCGACGTGGATTTCGTTCCCTGCTATCGCGTCGAGTCCGCGACGGACATCCAGTCGGCGGTGGACCGCACGCCGTTCCACACGACGTATCTCGAAGCGCGGTTGGACGACGACCTCGCCGACGAAGTGTTGCTGTTCAAGCAGTTCCTCAAAGGCATCTGCGCGTACGGCAGCGACCTTCGGACGAAGGGCTTTTCGGGCTATCTCGCGGAACTGCTCGTCCTCGAATACGGCGGTTTTCGGGAGGTGCTCGAAGCGACGGCGGAGTGGCACCCACCCGTCCGGTTCGACCCGGAGGACCACGGGACGGCGACGTTCGACGACCCGCTGGTGGTCATCGACCCGACGGACCCGGAGCGCAACGTCGCCGCCGTCCTCTCGGCCGAGAACGTCGCACGGGTGCAACACTACGCCCGCGACCTGCTCGAAACGCCGCGCGAATCCGTGTTCTTCCCCGAGCCGCCGGACCCTCTCGCGCCCGAGGAAGTCCACGATTTCATCGCCGAGCGGGGGACGACCCCGGTCGCGGTTCGCTTCGACGCGCCGGATGTCGTCGATGACCAACTGTATCCGCAACTCCAGAAATCGCTCGCGGGCGTCGGTGACGCCCTTTCGCGGCGTGGTTTCGACGTGCTTCGGGCCGACCTCTTCGCCGACGAGTCCGCGGTCCTCTTCTTCGAACTCGCGGTCGCCGAACGCCCGGCTATCGAACGCCACGACGGGCCGCCGGTTCACGTCCGCGCTCACGCGACCGGTTTTTACGAGAAGTACGCCGATTCGGACGCCTACGGTCCGTTCATCGACGGCGACCGCTACGCGGTCGAACGGGAACGCGAGTTCACGAGCGCCGTGGACTTCCTCCGGAGCGACGCAATCCTCGACGCCGCGTTGGGCGTCCACGTCGAATCGACGCTGAAAACGGGCTACGACGTCCTCTCCGGCGACGAGACTGGGCTGTTGGCCGAGGAGTTCGGGACGGAACTCGCCCGGTATTTCGACCCCAAACCCTGAGGTCGCCCTCGGTATTTTCCCCCAATCCCCGACCCACTTCTCGGTACTCCACCCCAATCCCCGAGCTTCGATTCGCCGATTTTCGCAGCTATCGCTACGTGTGGGTCTGTTTGACCATCAGGGTTATATGGGTGGTGTGCCTTACCATAGCATGTATGGCCTCCGCACCAACCGGAGACGACGAATCCGTGTTCGACCAGTTCCTCGAAGATCGCGGCCACGAAACCGACCGAGTAGACTGGGAACAGGAGTATAATAAAAAGCAGTGTCCGGAATGTGGTGGACTTCATAACCGGTCCGCGACCGAGTGTACGGTCTGTGGTTGGAATCCGTAACCCGTCCTGATTCCTCGAACTTCCCTCGTATCGTCTTTCGACCACTACCCTTCGATTTTTCGGCGTTCCGGCGCACATTCCTTGACTGCGTGTCGATAGACATTTGATGTATTATTTCCAAACTTTAGGCGTTGAGTATATGCCCGAATGTCAGAATTGCGGCTCGTTCGTGACGACGGCGTACGCACGGGTGTTTACGCCCCCTGACGTGACCGACCCTCGTGTCTGTCCGAACTGCGAGGACAAGGTTCGAGACGGCGCGAACGTACGCGAGGCGCGTTCATCTCGCGGCACGTGACTGGTGCCTGAATCCGATTCACGTCGTTTTATACGTTCCCAGCACTTGTGCTGGTGTAATGACCACGCCAATGGCAGAGACGGACGCAAAAGTGACCCGGTTGTTCGGTGGCCCGGGGAGCGGTAAAACCACCGAACTACTCGACAGGGTAGAGGACATTCTTTCACAGGATGGCGTCACGGTAAACGACCTCCTCGTCGTTTCGTACACTCGCGCCGCGGCAAACGAAGTTCGAGAGCGCCTCGCCGAGCGACTCGACGTCGACCCGCGCTCCCTGCAGGGGAACGTTTGTACGATGCACGCGAAAGCCTACGAACTACTCAATCTCTCTCGCGGTGATGTCGTCGGTGAGAAGGACAAAAAGGAGTTTTGTGAAGACTACGGTCTCGAATACGAGGACGAGTACAGCGGCTCTGGCCGCCGCACCGCCCGGTCCACGACGCTCGGAAACAAGATTATCGCCACCTCCCAGTGGCTCCAGCGAACCCGACGACAGGTCGCCGACTGGTACGACGTTCCCTTCCAGTGGGACGTCGAGACGGTTCGCCTCCCGCCGGACATCGACCCGAACGCACAGGAAGGGAACAAGTACACCCCGACGTGGCCGAGCAGCGACGACCGGTTCGACGTTCCCGAAGCCATCCGTGCGTGGCGGAAGTACAAGGGCGACGAGGGACTCGTCGGCTTCGCCGACATGCTCGAACGCGTGAAACAACGCTCGCTCCTCCCGAGCGTCGATTACCTCGTCATCGACGAGTTTCAGGACATCACCCAACTCCAGTTCGACATCTACGAGGAGTGGAAAGACCACATGGAGAACGTCCTCATCGCCGGTGACGACGACCAGGTCGTCTACGCGTGGCAGGGCGCGGACCCGAAACTGCTCCTCGGCGAGGGCGGCGAAGACGTGATTCTCGACACCTCGCACCGACTTCCCTCCCGCGTCCTCAAGGTCGTCCAGCAGGAGGTCACCCACATCGACGAGCGACAGGAGAAGAACCTCAAACCGCGCAAGGAGGGCGGCACCGTCGAGGCGGTGGAGAATCCGTCGATGCTGGACCTCGTGCGCAACGTCCGCTACACCATCGAGGAGTTCGACGGCACCGTGATGGTGTTGTTCCGCGCTCGCTACCAGATGTTCCGCTTCGTGGACGAGTTCATCGACGAGGGGATTCCGTTCCGCACGCTGACCGACCAGCGGATGTGGACCGACCGACTGAACCAGTACGTCGATGCGGTCGAGCAGATTCACGAGGACGAACCAATCGACGGGCTTCAGGCCCGACGCCTCGCGGACATGCTGACCGAATCCACGTTCGGTACGAACGAGCGCGACGAGATGTTCGACGCCATCGACGAACGCAAGGAGGAAGAAGAGGTGGACGACCTCACCGAACTGGAGTTCGACGCCGACTTCGTGCGGAACTTCGCGCCGTTCATGCCCGGTCCGAAATCCGCATCGGACATGGTTCGGAAGGTCACGAGCTACCAGAAGCGCTCCATGAAGGCGTACTTCAGCGGCCGATATCAGGATATGGACCGGAGCCGCGTCCGTATCGGAACCATCCACAGCGCCAAAGGTCGTGAAGCGGACCACGTGTTCATCGGCACCGACCTGACCGAGAAGGTCGTCGAGCAGATGGCGGCGACCGTCGAAAACGAGGGCATCGACGTGCCCAGCGTTGACGAGTTCACCGCCGGAACCGACCCCGTTCCGATTCTCACTGACAACGAACGCCGCGTCTTCTACGTCGGCATGAGCCGCGCCCGCGAGCGCCTCGTCGTCATGGAGAACCTCGTCAGCGGCGCGCCGACGCTCGAACTCGACGTGCTGTTGTACAACGAACCGAACGGAAAATCGGTGGACGACATCCTCGACGCCGCGGAAGCGAAATAGCCGAACGGTATCGACACCGCGGTTCTGTCCCGCTCTTTCGTCTTTTCGTCTTTTCCGATACCCGTGCATTGATACCGTTTCACGATGCACACTCCTCTCATGGCAACAGCCGAACAAGAATCGGACTCCGCCTACGCCGAGCTTCTCGACCGGGAACGACGAATCTCGAACGTCGAAAACGCCGGGATGATTCTCTACTGGGACCAGCAGACGAAGATGCCCGAGGGTGGCACCCCCGCCCGTGCGAAGCAACTGTCCGCGCTCCAGTCCATCGGCCACGAACTGCTCACCGACGAGCGGACGGGCGAACTCCTCGACGAACTGGAGAGCGAGGACTTGGACGACGAGCGGGCCGCCGTCGTGCGCGAAGTCCGGCGCAAATACGACCGCGCGGTTTCCGTCCCGAGCGACCTCGTGGAGAAGATTTCCGAAACGACGAGCGAAGCGCAACCGGCGTGGCAGCGGGCGAAGGCCGAAGACGAGTTCGAGACGTTCGCCCCCTATCTCGAACGACTCCGCGAACTCCACATCGAGCGTGCGGAGCACATCGCTCCGGACGAGGACCCCTACGAAGTCATGTTCGAGGACGGCGAGCCGTATCTCCCGCTCGAACGCGTCGACGAGATATTCGACGAACTCCGTGAGGGATTGGTTCCGCTCATCGAGGACATCGAGGAGAACGGCGCGGACATCGCAGCCGACGCGTTCGCCGGGACGTTCGACCCGGCGGACCAAGAGGCGCTCTGTCGGGATGCGCTCGACCTGTTGAACTACGACTGGGACCGCGGCCGCCTCGACATCGCCCCGCATCCGTTCATGTCCGGGACGCAGTTCGACGCCCGGGTGACGACCCGATTCCACGAGGACGAGTTCGTGGATCCCATCTTTTCGACGATTCACGAGTTCGGCCACGCCACCTACCAACTCGGTTTGCGGGACGACGCCTACGGCACGCCGCTCGGCCAGTCGCGGAGTTCGGGGATTCACGAATCCCAATCGCGGTTCTGGGAGAACCACGTCGGTCGGACGGAGGCCTTCTGGGAGTTCTTCCTCCCGACCGTGACCG
Source organism: Haladaptatus paucihalophilus DX253 (assembly GCF_000376445.1). NCBI lineage: Archaea > Methanobacteriati > Methanobacteriota > Halobacteria > Halobacteriales > Haladaptataceae > Haladaptatus > Haladaptatus paucihalophilus. The sequence goes on from NZ_AQXI01000001.1 coordinate 2,241,373, forward strand.
AGCACTTCCCCGAGTTCGATGACGTAACGGCCGAGGACGCCTACGAAGCGGCCAATCAGGTGTTCACGGACAACCTCATTCGCGTCGAGGCGGACGAACTGACCTACCACATGCACATCATCCTCCGCTCCGAAATCGAGCAGGAGTTCGTTGCCGGAGACCTCGACGTGGACGACATCCCCGCCCGCTGGAACGAACTCATGGACGAGTACCTCGGCGTCCGCCCCGACACCGACTCGGAGGGCTGCCTGCAGGACATCCACTGGACGAGCGGCTTTGCCAGCTTCCAGAACTACACCGTCGGCAGTGTCTTCGCCGCCCAACTCTGGGCGACCATCGAGGAGGAACTGGACGACCCGATGGAACTCATCCGCGAGGGTGACTTCGCCCCCATCCGAGACTGGTTGACCGAGAACATCCACGAACAGGGGCAAAAGTACACCACCGACGAACTCATCGAGGAGGCGACCGGCGAACCGCTTACGGCGGAGTACTTCCTCGACTACGCGACCGAGAAGTACGGCGAGATTTACGAGTTGGACTGAGCGGCACGAGGGAGGAGACGCAGATTTCGTCGCGGATTTCCGAAACCCCGCTTTTGACGCTCGACCGTGCTCTCGTCGTGAATATACTGTGTGATACTGGATACTACTAAAATATACTTCATCCCACTATCTACTCTCAAATTATACTATCATTCTTCTCATTCTACTAGTTGCTATCCTATCGTACTGTTCCCTAACGAGGAGAACGGACGATACCGTGCCGACCGCGGACTGGGGTCCTCGCTCCCCGCACGGGCGCTTTCGGCGGTTATCCGTCCGGCCGAAACGATGGCAGTTCGTGCAACCGCTTGGTGGGCGCGGTCGGCGACCGCGCCCGCCTGCCGTCCGGAATGGTGGAACAGGCGGTGAAAGGGTGGCGGAAAGAGCGGCGGAAAAGGCGGCGGGGTGGGTGGTCCCTAGCAGTCGCGGTCGTAACTGCCGCGTTCGAGTTTCCGGTTGCGACGTCGTCGTTTATCCCCCTGCGTCGTCCATCCTTGCCGACGTTCTCCCGGTTTGCTCGTGTGCGAAAATCTCCGTTTTTCGTCCTACTCCTCGTCATCGTCGGTTTTCGCAACCTTGCCGACGACCTTCTGTGCCGCGCTGGTGGGCACGTCGGAGGGGGTCGTCAGTTTCTCGCGGAGGAGGACCATGAGGACGCCGATGGCGACGAACGCGCCGCCGAGGGCGGCCTCCCCCGCGATGATGCGGTCGATACCCAAGAGGGCGATGGGGAGGGCGAGCACCAGCGTCGCGGCGAGACTCACGGTGTCGAGGATGCCCAGTTTCATGCCCGTACTTCCGTCCCCCCGACCAAAAATCCGCCGTCACGGCCTCCCGATTCGGAACCGTTTTCAACCGCTCGGCGTAACAGTTCCGTTATGTTTACCGGAATCGTTGCGGAAGTCGGCGAGATTCGTCGCGTCGAGGAGACCGAGGGCGGCCGTCGGCTCACCATCGCGGCCGACGAGGTGCTTTCGGACGTGGCAGACGGCGCGAGCATCGCCGTCAACGGGGCCTGTCTGACCGTCGAAGAGTTCGACGACGACTCGTTCGAGGTGTTTCTGGCGGCCGAGACGGTGGCGAAGACCTACCTCGGCGAAATCGAGGAAGGGGATGTCGTCAACCTCGAACGCGCGCTTCGGGCCGACGCCCGCCTCGACGGGCACTTCGTGCAGGGGCACGTCGATACGACGACCGAGGTCGTGGACGTGCGCGAAGTAGGTGAAGATTGGGAGTACGAGTTCGCCGTCCCCGAGGCGTTCGGCCAGTACATCGTCGATAAGGGATCGGTCGCGCTGGACGGCATCAGCCTCACGGTGGCCGAGAAAGGGGAGGACACGTTCACCGTCGCCATCATCCCGACGACGCGGCGGGTGACGAACCTCTCGGAGAAGGAACCCGGCGACCCCGTGCACCTCGAAGTGGACGTGCTGGCGAAGTACGCCGACGAACTGCTCGCGGAGCGGCGTTAGAAGTCGAAGTTCGAAAACTCGTCGGAACGTTCGTCTTCGGCGTTTTCGTCCTCTTCGTTGCTTTCGTCGCTTTCGTTCTCCTCGTTGCTCTCGGTGTCGTTCCACCCACCGTTGGCGAAGTCCGTGTCGCCGTCGTTCCCGAGTAGGCCGCTTTCGGCTTCGTCGCCGAGCAGTCCGCTGCCGTCGCCCGAGTCGAACTGCACGGGTTCGCGTCGCTTCCGCGGTTCGGGTGCGTCCCGTCGCTCGTCCGCGCCGTCTCCTTGCTTTTCTTCCACCTCGGCGTACATGACGCGGTAGCGCGATATCTTCCGGTAGAGCAGGTAGCCGAAGAAGCCGTCGTAGACGAACACGAACGCGATGTAGGCTATTTCGACGGAGACGGTGGGGTAGAAGGCGGATATCACGTTGGGAACGAACCCGACGAGCGTGTTGTACGTCGCGTGGATGAACGCCGCGATGAGGAGGCCCTTGACCGCGATGGGACCCGCGTTCTCGCGGTTGAACTTCGCCAAGCCGAGGTAGTAGCCCGCGAACGCGGAGTAGATGACGTGACCCGGTCCGGCGAACAGTCGAAACACGGCCGTTCGCCCGACGTTCAAAATCGAGTCGGTGCCCGTGGACGACAGAACACTTTGGCTGATGTAAATAGCGTTCTCGATGGTGGCGAAACCCAACCCGGCCATCGCGCCGTAGACGGCCCCGTCGATGACGGCGTTGAACTTGTCGCTCCGGTAGGCGAACAACCGCACGGCCAGCCACTTCACCGTCTCCTCGACCGGGCCGACGATGAGGTAGAAGTAGAGTACCGCCCCGAAGAGCGGAACGCCGGTAAACACCGGTTGCAGAGCGGAGTTGAACACGGCCGCGAACATGGCAAAGAGGACGCCGAGGAGGAACGTCCCGACGAGAAGCGGTAACGGTTCCGACATGGTGACGTCGGCGTACCAGATGTAGGCCGCGAGCGCGAACGCGGGAACGACCGAGAGGAGGACGAACGCGCCGACCTCCGGGTCGCTCAACACCGCCAATCCGCCGAAGACGAACTGCACCAGGAGAATCGCCGCGGCGAGGAGAACGATCAAGGCGCGCGTCGAGACTACGAGCGCGCCGTACAACTTCGTCGCAAACCAATCGAGACGCGTCCGTTCCTCCCACGTCGAGATGCCGTATAGATCGACCGAATCGTCCATCCCGCGAGCGACCGGGTCCCGTTTCTCGTCCATGTTTCGAGTTCGCACAGCCGAAGAGTAAATCGTTCGGCACGAGTTTCCTTTGATTCCTAGTATGGGTATATATGACGTATTATTCCTGTAGGGTCACTCTTAATAAGTAGAATCGCACATCACGTCACACCATGACACCCGTCAGCCAGAGCCGAGGAATTATGTACTCCGCACCGCCGAAAGAAACGACACGACGAGACAACGACGACGCCGCTGACGAAGCGGCCGATGACGCGACCGAACCGTCGGACGACGTGGAAACGCCGTCCGTGGCTGACCCCAATTCGAGCGTCACCGACGCGAATTGGACCGGTACCGTCCCCGCCGACGACTGATTTCTCCCGCGACCGACCGAACCTCGTCATCCTGAAAACCCCTGCCCGCCAACCGGCGGGTATGCACGCTCTCTCGCTCGATACGACGACCGACCCCCGTTCGTTTCTCTATCAGCCATGAGCCGAATCCGCATCAGAGGAATCTACACCACCGCACTCACGCACCTGCTCGGTGACGAGTTCGAGGTGGTGCAGGCCTCACCGCCCATCAGGCGTCGGTTCGACGAGTCGTTCGACACCGGCGAGTACGACGCCACGGTCGAGACGACCGACGACAGGCAGGGCGTCGGCATCTCCGGGGACCCCGAAACCGTCTCCCACGTCGCACGTCGGGTGGCGGATACCGCCATCGACACCTTCCACTGGCAGGACTCGGCCCCGCGCGGGGCACTGTTCGATGGCGTAGTCAGCGACACCCTCGGAAGCGGTGCCGTCGTGGACCTCGGCGACGACCACGGCGAGGGCTTCCTCCCGTTCCGCGCCATCGACCGTCGAATCGACGACGGCGACCACGTTCGCGTGCAGGTCCACGACCCCGAACCGCCGTGGTCGCGCGACCGCTCCCTCCTCGGAACCGACATGCAGGTGTTCGGCGGCGTCGCCAGCCTCTCGAAGGGGGTGAACGAAGTCGTCGCCAGCGCGCCGGACGACGCCAGCAGGCGCGAACTCACCCGCACGACCGAGATGCTTCCGACCGACGTTCCCGACGAGTGGGGCGTCCGCTGGGAGTACGCCGCGGCCGACGCCACGCTGGACGAGATGAACGCCGCCCTCTCCGCGGCCGTCGAACGGGCCGAAACCATCGACGGCGCGCTGGCCGAGGAGACCGACGTTGACGGTCCGCGAACCGTCGCCGCACCCGAGGAAACGGCGTGGCTGTGGTTCGGCCGCGAATCCCGATTCGAACTGGACGAGGCTCGCCGGGAGGTCACGACGACGCTTCCCGGCCATCACCGAATCAAGGCCGCCGACTCGTCGGCGAGCACGGCGGTCGATTTCGCGGAGGACCTCTACGGCGATAGCGAGGAGGCGTTCGACGGGATGCCGACCGGCGCGACCCTTCGCGGGTTCGGCCCCGATGCGGACGACGAGGTGTTCATCGACCACGGCAAGCCCGACGGTCGCTGTTTCTCGCTGGGCAAAGGGGCCGTCGCGGAGGCGGACCCCGAGGCCGGAAAGTACACCGTCCGCCGCGAGATGGGGAGTTCGGGGACCTACGACGCCATCGGCACCGACCGCGAGTGCGGCGACGTGGCGATCACGAAGTTCCGCGAGGGAAGATGGTGGTATCCGACGGCCTACCGGAGCGAAAATGGGAAATCGAAGGGCACCTACGTCAACGTCTGCACGCCCGTCGAACTGTTCCCCCGGTCGGTCCGCTACGTGGACCTCCACGTCGATGTCGTCAAGCGCCCCGACGGAACCGTCGAGCGGGTGGACGACGACGAACTCGACGCTGCCGTCGAAACGGGCCACATCTCCGAGGAACTCGCTGAAAAGGCCCGAAGCGTCGCGGCGAGCGTCGAGAAGGTACTGTCGAAGTAGCGCGACCGAGGGAAACCGGCAGGCGACACAGCCGGGGAAACGGTCGATGACACAGCCACACGGAACGGTCGATGACACAGCCACACGGAACGGTCGATGACACAACCGCCAGAAACGGCACGCTACACAACCGCCAGAAACGGCACGCTACACAACCGCCAGAAACGGCACGCTACACAACCGCCAGAAACGGCCGGTGACACAGTCCCCTTGTCGCTAGTATCCTCACCGGAAAATCGGAGATTTTCCGGGCCGACGACTGACCAACGGGAAGGAGGAGTTCTTTTGGTCCAGATTTTGCCAGGGAGTAAGGCGGAGAGCGAACGCAAGCGCGTTCGCTCTCCGCTCACGACCGCAGCAAAAGGTGGGTTCTAGAAGTGCTCGTTCTCGCCCGGCGTGTTCAGTTTCCCGCCGCGTCCGCCCTCGGAGCGGTCGATGCCCATGACGCTCTCGGCTTGGTCCGTCTTCCACTGGCTGGTGCCGTCGTCGGCGATGCGGACGGTCACGTCGTCCACCTCGTCGAACTTCTTGAGGAGTTCGACTTCGATGTTCTGGGAGGTGATCGGGGTGATGGAACCCCCGCCGCAGGCACCGCCGAGTTCGATGACGACCTCGCCCGATTCGGGGTCCGCTTTCCGAACCGCGCTCGTCCCGCCGTGCATCTGGATGATGGGCATCTGGGCGGTGAGCCAGCGTTCGACCCGTGACGTGAGGTCGTCCGCCGACTCCGCGGCGTCGGTCGTGCTGTTCTCGCTCATACCGTATCGTAGGAACTCGAAGTATGGTAAGCTTGGGGTTCGCGGTCGGGATTTCGGCGGAAATCGTTCCCGAACAATCGGCTCAGTTTTGCCCCCGGAAGCGCTTCCAGACGCCGACCCCGAGTATCGATAGTCCGGCGACGCCCGCGCCGAATCGGCCTTCCTTGGTCAACGAGGTCCCGCCGTCGTCCGAGTCCGTGGTCCCGTCGCCTCCCGTGACGGGTTTCGAGGTCGTGGTTTCCGAGGCGGTTCCCGTCCCCGTGAGCGACGGCGGGTTTCGTTGTTGGCCCCCGCGGTTCGGGAAGGTGTAGAGACCGCCTCGGCCGTCGCCTTCCTGACCCATGCTGCCGCCGATGAACACGTCGTCGGAAACGCGCTGGGCGGTCCAGAACGCGGCTTCGCTGGGCTTTCGCCACCACGCGAGTTCCGTCGGGTTGGCCGGGTCGCTCACGTCGAACAGCTTCACGCCGCCGCTGTACCACGACGTGTAGAGGCGGTCGCCGACGAAATCGAAGTTGTGCGAAGTCGTCCACCCAGTTGCCGAACTCCCCTGCCCGCACTCGTGGCAGTCGTGGCCCGACGCGACGCCGACCGGCGAGAGCGATGCGGCGACCGACGAGAGCGACGCCGCGAAGTCGTAACTCGGGTCGTCGGTCTTCGGCGGCCGAATGGTCGCGAGCTTTCGTGGCTTCGTCACGTCCGAGATGTCCCAGAGGTCGATGCCGCCCGGACCGGTCGTGTCGGGGCCGTCGGTGTCCCACGCCTCCTTGTTGCAGGCGAGCAGGGAGGCGTCCTCGTTCGTCGTTACGAAGTGGGCGTTTCCCGGCAGGCCGATGACCGCTTCCTGTTCCTGCGAGGACGGAATCGAAGCGAGGTCGTCCACCGACCGCCCGCCGAAATGCGAGACGTACGTGGGTCGTTTCGGATCGGACACGTCCACGACCCACGTTCCGGCGTCCCACTGCGCGAGGTACGCCCGTCCGTCGTGGACCCAGACGTCGTGCAGCGTCCGCACCCACGAGTCCACATCCTTCCAGTCCTCGTCGTAGTCCACCATCGACCACCGGCCGACTTCCGTCGGCGCGTCGTTCGATACGTCCACCAGTACGAGCGGATTTCCGTCCCCGTCGTTGCCGGTGAGGTAGGCGATGTCGTCCTTCAGGAAGGCGTTGTGAATCGGAAACGTCGTCTCGTGGAACGCCACTCGTTTCGGGTCGGTCGGGTCGCGCACGTCGTACAGCAGGACGCCGTGCACCGCGTCGCTTCCGATGGGGTTCGCGGGACCGGCGACGAGCAGTCGGTCCCCGTCCACCTTCGCGTCCCAAATTTGGAGGAGCGGGCCGCCGTCTCGCTGGGCGAGGAGGTCGTGGCGCTCTGCCATCACCGTCGGCTGTTTCGGGTTTCGGATGTCCACCGTTGCGAATCCGTCCGTGGTGGCGACGAACGCGGTCTTCCCGTCGTTTCCGACCACCGCTTCCTTGGCGTTCCTGATGGCGACCCGTCCGAGCGGTCGGTACGCTTCGGTGTCGGCGACGCCATCCGATACGACCCCACCCGACGCGAACAGAGACGCGGCCCCACCCCCAACAGCGGCGGTACGGAGAAACTCTCGCCGATGCATGACACGGTAATCGGTCGGAAACGGAATAAACACGAGGGTGGTGAAACGATGGCGTGGACCGTTCGTGCTGGATGCCGGTTCCGACCTAGCCGAAGGTTTTGTGTTTCCCGCTCTCGACCGTTCCCGTTGCTTCCGCATTCGCACTCGTCGAGCAGCCCCAGCGTTTTTGGGGTTGCGTAATTATATGTAATTACATGGCCTCACGCTACGACGCGGTACTCGCGGCGATTCCGACGCTATCGGGCGGTGGATTCGTGGCCGGGCAGTTCACGTCGTTTCCGATGACGATACTCGGCCTGCTCGGAGCGGTGCTGGTCGTCGGGTACGCGTTGGCTCGACCACCGGTCTAACTCAAAGGCTTTATCAGTCCTCTCGGGTTATTTCTCGGTACTATGGCCGAAGACTCTCGATCACGAACCGGTAGCGCCGGTCGGTTCGGGGCGCGATACGGTCGCGTCGCGCGCAAGCGCATCTCCGAAATCGAAGCGGACATGAACGAAAACCACACCTGCCCGGACTGCGGTAACGACACCGTGGACCGACAGGGTACGGGAATCTGGGAGTGCGGTCGGTGCGGCTACACGTTCGCCGGTGGTACCTACCGCCCGCAGACGCCTGCCGGACGGACCGTCAAGCGTTCCATCCGCGCCGCATTGGCTGACGACGAATAATGAGCTACAAGTGTTCGCGCTGTAAGCGGGATGTCGAACTGGACGAGTACGGCGGCGTTCGCTGCCCGTACTGTGGACACCGCGTCCTGCTGAAAGAGCGCAGCCGCGACGTCAAGGAAGTCAACGTCCGGTAGCGCCCGTGTCTCACGACGCGCTTCTCGATTTCGAGTACGACGCCGAGGAGCGTGCGGTCCTCGTTTTTCGGAGCGTCGAGCAGGAGATCGGCGAAATAGACGACGACCGTTCTTGGACGACCGTCGAACGCGACGGGAACACGGTTTCCGTCCGCGTCGAGGCCGAGGACCTCATCGCCCTCCGCGCGGCGCTGAACACGTGGCAAACGCTCGTGGGCGTCGCCGAGACGGTCGCCGAAACGGGTGATTCGGTACGCGAACTGTCACTCTAGATTGTTCAGATACTTTGTCGATTGTATCGACGGATTTGTGTTCGTGGGGTTCCTTACGCTGGTACCGTGCTGCAGAAGAGATGGGAAACCAGTAACCGCCACGAATGGGTGTACCCACCGACTCCCCTCGGGTGGCGATAGGCGTGTTCGACCGACTCAACCCGTTCGGACGGAAAAAGAGCGACGACGAAACGGGTGATTTCGACCGCGACCATCGTATCGTGATTCGATGCCCCGAGACGATGACTCCCATCGCCACGGAGCACACCGACCCCGACGACTGGGATTCCAGCGTCGCGGATGGCGAAGGAATTGCGACCTACGACTGTCCCGCCTGTGGCGACCAGCACCGCTATCTCTGGGGGCCGCCGGTGCCGCTCTGTCTGGACGACGAGGACGACGAGGACGACGTGATTCTGTTCGAGAGCGAGTGAAACGCGGCGAATCTCGATTCATTTTCTACGCCACTCGTAGTCGTCTCCATCCGCGACGAGCAGTCCGTCGTCTCGCCACGTTTCGACCACCTCGTCCAGTCCGTCCCGATAACTCGAATATCGCGGGTTCCAGTCGAACGTCTCCCGGAACCGTTCGTTCGTCGTCGGCATCGAGTTCGTCAGCAGGCGCACCGAGTGCTCACCGACGAACGGTCGGGCGACCCAGCCGGGAATCCGTCGCGGTGTCGGTGCTCCGAGACGGTTCGCGAACGCCGTCAGCATCGTCGCGAGAGAAACCGGTTCGTCGTCGGTGACGTGCCAACGGCCGGTCGCGTCGGACTCGACCGCCGCGGCGAACGCTCGCGCGGCGTCCTCGACGTGGAGAATCGAAAGCGCCGCATCCCGTCGCCCGAGGGGGCCGTCGCCCAGAATCGGGAATTTCCGGTCGAGCAGGCCGGACCCCATCTGTCGGGTGTGCGCCGATTCGGGGGAGTAGAACCAGCCACAGCGGAGGATACCGACGTCGAAGTCTCCGTCCTCTCCGCCCCGCCGAACGATTCGCTCGGCGTCGAGCGCGGAGCGCGTCGTGCGGTCGGGGTTGGGCGGAGCCTCCTCGTCGAACGTCCGTCCGTCCGGTTGGCGGGCGACCCAGACGATGCTCTGGAGGAGGAGCCGGTCGGCGTCGATTTCGTCTGCGACCGAGACCAAATTTCGCGCCCCTTCGGCGCGCACGCGGTCGTTTTTGACCCACTCGTCGTCGGTCGGTTTCCTGCTCGTCGGAATCGCCGTCGCGGCGTGAATCAGCACGTCACACCCTTCGGCGGCGGAAACGAGCGACTCCTCGTCGAGGATATCCCCGCGTCGCGGTTCCCCGCCGCGCTCGGCGACCAGTTCGTCTCCTCGCGCATTTCGAGAGAGTCCGACGACGCGATGGTTCCGTACCGCGAGTTCTGCGACGAGTTCGCGACCGAGGACGCCGGTCGCACCGGCGACGAAGACGTTCATACTCGATAGTTCGTTCGAGCGGCCGATAGCGGTTCTGCCGCAGTCCTCTGGACGATTTATAAGCTCCCGAACGTGACGTACGGTATGAAATATCTCCGTTTGGTGCTCGACCCCGGAGAGACGCCCGTTCATCCCGTGTACGGGATTTTGACCGGTGCGGAGTACGTCGAGGACGCCCGTGCGCTCCACGGCAACCCGTCGGACCTCCCGGAAGACATCGTGACCCTCCTCTTGTACGTTCGCGGCGATGTCGAGCGGTTCACCGCCGCCCTCGACGAAATTTCCGAGGTGCTGACGTACGACGTGACGTCCATCTCGGACGAGGAGTTCTACTGTTACGTCCACAACGAGACGACGGCGGTCGACGGGGCGTTGTTCTCCGCGTTCTCCCGGGAAAGTATCGTTCAGTTGTCCCCCGTGAAGTATCACGACGACGGTCGAGCCACGTTCGCCGTCGGCGGGTCGGCGGCCGCGCTCCAGGACGCCATGGGCGACGTACCGAAGGGTGTCGACCTCGACGTCGAACTCGTCGGCGACGGAGCGACGGGCCACGAGTCCGTCGTGCGGTCGCTCAGCGAGCGTCAGCGGGAGGCCGCCCGAATCGCGGTCGAACTGGGGTATTACGACGTACCGCGGCGGGCAAGCCACGAGGACGTCGCCGACGCGATGGGCTGTGCGCCGAGTACGGCCGCGGAACACCTTCGCAAGGCCGAGTCGCGTGTCTTCGGGGAGGTGTTCTCGCGAACGGAGTGAGCGGGAGCCAGCCTGAACTGGTTCTGGTGTGTTCTCGTGAGTGACGAAGGAACGAACGAGGGCCAGTCGAAGCACGTTTCGACGCGTTCCCGCGAGTCAAACGCCCCGTTCTAATCGATACCTCGCCGAACCGTCCTGTGCCTCCACGAACGTAAAAGCGGGGCTTTTTCAGTCCGGGCGACAAGGGACGGGTATGCAGGGTAATCTTCCACCGGAAGCACAGGAGAAGCTCGAACAGCTGCAGGACCTTCAGGACACGGCCCAGCAGGTCGCAGTGCAGAAGAACCAGGCCGAGACGCAGCTCTCCGAGTCGGAGAACGCGCTCGACGAGCTCGACGACATCGACGAGGACGCGACGATGTTCCAGGAAGTCGGCGAACTGTTCATCAAGACGGACTACGAGACGGCCCAGTCCGACCTCGAAGACAAGGTTGACAGCCTCGAAATTCGCGTCGAGACGCTCAAAAAGCAGGAAGAGCGCGTCCGCGAGCAGTTCGAGAAGCTGCAGGGCGAACTGCAGGACATGCTCGGCGGCGGCGGCGCGGGCGGTCCGTCCGGCCCGACCGGTCCCGGCGGCGCTGGCGGCGCGTAAGCGATGGTCAGCGACGAGACGGTCGTCCAGACGGCCTCGGAAGCGGCCGAGGGCCTGATATTCGACCGAATCAAGCAGTCCGACGTCAAGGACGTTGACGTGACGGTCACGTTCGAGGAGGGTATCCTCGAAGTGGACGTGTACGTCAACGCGCCGAACGCGAGTCGGGACGAGGAGAAGGTGGCGAACGACGCCGCACTGGCCGCCCGCGCGGCGGTCGATGATCTGTTCGCCGACGCCGAAGAATCGGCGTAAGCGTTACTTTCCTGACTGGCGTATTCAAGCCGAATTATTATAACTACGACTCTATTTTAATACGTTGTGACGTGTCGTCAGTCACTGGCCCGCTCGGGGGACGACCGCCAAAAACGGCGGAATCGGCGCGCTTTCCTCGCGCCGTGAGACAGCGTTCTCCGGGCTGACCCGCCCACCCGTCACTCGTCGGGACAACCGACGACCGGGAGACATTTCCCTCGGGCGAACCGGTGGCAATCGAGTGGCAAACGCCCTCCCTCACGGGAGAACGCGGGGACCGACGCGAACGATTGCACGCCGGGACAGGCCGAACGTGACGACCCGAAAACCCTCGGCGGAGACGCTGGGGGGGAGTAGGTTCGGTATCGAACCGATAGGTGTGGGACGGTTTTCGGGCGAGCGACGGGATAGCGATGGGGGCTAGCGGCGGGGCAGCCACTGTTTTCCGGGCGTCTACATCGTGACGGACGCGATGGCGACGAGGACGACGACTCCGAGGGACCCGACGACGATACCGGCGAGCAGGAACCGCCTCGAAGACGGTGAGGAGGGAACAGGCGGACAGCCACGCGAGCGCCCATTTGAGAAGGCGAACGCCCGTCCGTTAGCGAAGCACCGAAAAAGGAGTTTCGTTCAGGCTCGCGGTTCGAGGTTCCCGTGGGCGCGGAAGACGCCCTCGGGGTCGTATTCGGCCTTTATCTCCGCGAGTCGGTCCGCGTTCTCGCCGAACGGCACCTCCGAAGATTCCTCTTCGAGTCCGGGGAAGTTGACGTACTGGCCGCGGACGGCGGGGAACTCCCGCATCTCGGCGACGGACTCGCGCACCCACGCGACCGCCGCGTCGGTTTGTCGCGGGTCGTCCCAGTTCGCCTCGAAGTTGAGTCCGTACGGCGCGTCACGGTGTGCGAACGCGGTTTCCGTCTCGCCGACGCGGGAAAGTGCACCGCCGCCCTGCCAGACATCGACGGTCGAGAGCGGAACCGGACAGCGCTCGGCGCAGCCGCCGATGGCGTCGATGATGTCGTCGCTCAACTCGTCGATGTAGAGCGACTTCCAGTAGTAGTAGCGCCCGTTCGGGTAGTCCTCGTCCAACATCGACTGGAGTTCGACATAGGGCATCGTCCCGCTGAAGTCCGTGATCGGTTCTGCGAACTCCCGAACCGGCTGGAGTTCCGCTTCGCCCTCCGCCGGGTCGCCCGCGTAACACCCGAGGAGGGCCACCGTCGAGTCGCCCCACGACTCCTCGGGGAACTCGGGGAGGTCCGGTACCCACGCGTAGAACGGCAGGAGGCTCACCTCGTCGGGTGCGTCGGCCGCGTACGCCCGGAACTTCCGGAGGACTTCTTCCGCCTGCTCGCCGTCGTACCAGACGAAGCACGTGGCGACGTCGGGACCGACTGGGTGGGCCTCGTACTCGAAGGCGGTGACGATGCCGAAGTTTCCGCCGCCGCCGCGGAGCGCCCAGAACAGGTCCTCGTGTTCGTCCTCGCTCGCCGTGAGGAACTCCCCGTCCGCGGTCACCACGTCGGCCGAGACGAGGTTGTCACACGAGAGGCCGTACTTCCGGCGGACGTGTCCCATCCCGCCGCCGAGCGTGAGTCCGGCGATGCCGGTATCGGAGACGACGCCGCCGGGGACCGCGAGGCCGAACGGTTGCGTCTCTCGGTCCACGTCGCCCCATGTCGCTCCGGCACCCGCGCGGACGCGACGCGTTTCGGGGTCCACCCGGACCCAGTGCATCGGTTCGAGGTCGATGACGAGGCCGCCGTCGACCACCGCGCGTCCGGCGACGCCGTGTCCCCCGCCGCGGACCGCCACCGGGAGGTCGTATTCCCGTGCGACGTTCACGGCGGCTCGGACGTCCGCGACGCCGTCGCACCGCGCGACCATCGCGGGACGCTTGTTTATCATGCCATTCCACACCGAGCGCTCCTCGTCGTAGTCCGGGTCGTCCGGCGTGACGAGTTCGCCCTTCAGTTGCGCGCGGAGTGGTTCCACTCCGGTTTCGGTCGTCTCTATCGCCATTGTCCCCACCGTGTGGAGGTAAGCGAGAGGCGTCGATAAACGCGACTGTGATTCGTCCGACAGCCTCAGGCGAGGAAGAAGATGAGGACGCTGATGGCCGTCACCGCGAGGATGACCGCCCCGGCGAGCGCCGCGCCCATGGCGATGACGGCGTTCGCGTGACTCGCCAGCGTCTCGGTGCGGTCGTTACCGAAGACGGTCACTTCGGCGTACTCGCTCGCCATTCCGGCTTCGACGGGTTCGAGGTCCGCGGTCGCCTCATCCGTTAACCGTGTGACGAGCGAGATGAGTTCGTCGTGGTCGATGGCTCCGCCGACCTGATTCGAGGATTTGACCATGTTCACGATGTGGGTGTCGGTGGTCATCACCTCCACGTCGTCCGCGTCCACGGCGGCGACGATGCGGTCCCGGAGGCCGGGTTCCATGTTATTGCCGTCCACGAGGACGTAGGCCGTCCGCTGTCCCGCGACGTCGAGCACCCCGACGCGAACGCCGAGCGGCCCGATTCCCTCGGCGGGCGTCCACTCGGTCTCGTCCCACGCGACGCCGAGTTTCGGACGACCGCGCTTCGCGGTTCCGAGTTCGTCGGCCGTCGCTCGCGCGGCCTGAATCATGTGGAACGAGCGCTCGCTTCCCGGGTAGATGTGGCCGATGTCCTCGCCTTGGAGACCGTTGTTGCAGTTGTGCGCATCGACCAGCATCACCTCGTCCACTCCGCCCGACCGGGCCTCCGCGGCGGCGGCGAGACCGACCGCGTACTCCACGTCGTCGGCGAACGTCGGGGAGTAGGTGGCGACGAGCAGCGCGTCGTCGCCGAACGACTGTCCGACGATTTTGGCGTCGCCCTCCCGCGTTCGAACGCTCTGGGTGGCGTCGTCGCTGTACTCGATTCGCTCGAAAGCGGTGTGTGCGGTTTCGAGGATGGTGTCCACTTCGCGCTCGGTGACGAGGTTGAAGTCGTGTCCGGCGGTGGCGTGGGGCGGGAACGCCAGCCCGTCCGACTCGGCGGCGACCCGGCGCGGAAGGTTTCCGCCGCCGATTTCGCCCATCGGACCCGGATGAATCATCGGCAGGACGAACCGCGCCTTCTCGCTTTCGTCCTCGCGGCGAAAGGAGAGGACGGTGACGGGGACGACCGCCTGCTGCCCGATCTGCTCGAAGAAGTCCTCCAGTTCGCGAGTCCCCTCCGCGATGTGGCCGATGAATCCCCGGAGGAAATCGAGCGCGCTGACGCCGAGACTGCGCCGCCACGGTCGGTCGATGACGGTGAGAAACCCGTAGACCCCGAGCGCGTACATCCCGCTGACGACCCCGAGCAGGATGAAATCCCGCGGCGCGATGATGCCGAGCGCCGCCGGGGCTTTGTCCCCGCGGGCGAGCAGGTTCTGGACGAGCGGCCCGCCGACTTCGAGGACGCGAATCGTCTCGCTGTAGATGAAAAACAGGACGGCGGCGGTGCCGGTTTGGATACTCGCTGGTACCAGTGCGACCGGAAACGAGGCGCGCGAGACGGCCATCACGACGAGGAGTCGGAGGGCGAAGACGGACGCGAGGCTGAAGATGAGTACGTCGAAGACGAACTGCTGGCCCATCCCCGTGAACGCCGAGATGATGCCCGCGACCGAGAGCACGGTGACGACGATGATTTCGCACGTCAGCGCGAGCAGCGACGACCGGTTGTAGGTCAACTGCCCGCCGAGACGCCGGTCGACCGGCGTGGTGAAGATGCTCGCGACGACCGTCGGCACCCCGATAAAGAAGATTCCCTCCCACGCGTCCTGGAGGATGTACTGCGAGTCGAACGCCCCGACACCCGCAATCGCAGCGATGAAGAGCGCGAACCCCAGACTCGCGTACCACCGCGGCGCACGGAAGATGTATCGGGACAGGCTCGCCAGGTCGCTCTGGGTCGCTGTCATTGGTCGAAACGCTACGCCCCGGAGAGTTAAAGTATACTACTCACACACGCTTTGGAAGTTTTCGAACACTTCCTCGCCCTCTTCGGTGTGTGCCACCTCGGGGTGCCACTGGACGCCGTACAGGTCGCGGTCGGAATCGCTCATGGCCTCGATGCCGCACACGTCGCTGGTGGCGGTTCGCTCGAATCCGCTCGGTACCTGCTTCACTTCGTCCGCGTGGCTGGCCCAGACGCGCGTTTCGGGTGCCAGCGACCCGACGAGCGGGTCGTCTTCGTTCGTGATATCGACGGTCACGTCGGCGTAGCCGCCGTACTCGCCCTCCCCGATTTCGCCGTCGAGGACGTGCGCCATCACCTGCATGCCGAGACAGATGCCCAGGACTGGGATGTCGAGGTCGAGGTACTCGGCGCAGTTGCCGATGTCGTCCATCGACGGGCCGCCCGAGAGGACGAGGCCGTCGGCGTCGATGTCTTCCGGCGGCGTGTCGTTGTCGATAAGTTCCGTTTCGATGCCCATGTCCCGAAGCGCCCGGTGTTCGAGGTGGGTGAACTGTCCGTGGTTGTCCACGACGAGGATTTTCGTCATTGCCGGGCGGTATGGAGAGCACGGATAAAAACGCCTCGTCACCGTCGCGCCGCGCGCGGCGCTCGGTCGCGGGTCACCGACGGACCACGAGCGCCGCGCCGAGCAGGATGACCGCGACCACGAACCCGCTCATGCCGGGGTGGTCGAACACGACGTTCGGACCGAACGAATGCGATCCGTTCGAACCGGGGGTCGTCTCGCCGCCGGGTTTGGCGTGCGTGGTCGTGTTCGCTTCACCGGTCGTCGTCGGCTGCCCGACCGCGAGCGTCCCCGCCGAAACGCCGTTCACGGCCACCTCCTGTTTGCCCGTCGCCGTCGCTTCGTAGGTGTAGGTAACCGTCTTCGTCTTCCCGGCCGCGACGTGGACCCGCTTTCTGGCTCCGACTGAGTTACCGACCGCGAGGACGGCCGGAATCGTTCCGTCGCCGTCGCCGGTATTCTTGAACGTCGCGCTGACCGTCACCTTCTCCCCCTTCGACACCTGCTTTCGGTCGAGTGACACGTCCGTGACGTGGATGTCCGCTTTCGTCCGCTCCACCGTTACGGGCGTGGTCGCGCTGGCGGTGTGCCCGTTGCTATCGACGACCGTCACGCGGGCGATGTGTTCGCCCGGTTTCGAATAGGTGTGGGTTGTCGTCGGTCGCGTCGTCGTCTCGTCTACCGTCCCGTCGTCGTCGTAATCCCAGCGGTACTTCGTCGGCGTCCCCTCCGAGTCGCTCGACCTGCTCGCGTCGAGGGTGATGGGCGTTCCGGCGCTGGCCGTCCCCGCGGCCCGCAACGACGCCTGTAGCGAGCCACCACACGTTCCCGGCCGGATGGTCACGGGTGAGCCCATGTCGAGTTCCGTCGCGCTCGGACTCCCCGATCCGCCCGAGAGGAACGCCCACGACGTGACGGGTTCGTGTTTGAGTTGCGGGTTGTAGAGCGTCGCATCATCGTTCCACGAGGGCGTGACGGTTATCTTCGAATCGCCGGACACGCCGCGGAAGACGCCGCCGTCGGTGCGCGACCCGGCCCAGATCCAATCGAGGCGCGTCCGCGACCAGCGGTCGTCACGGTGGGGGTACGTATCGTCCATCAGCACCCACTGGCCGGAACTCGGCAGGCCGTCGAATCCGAACGTCACCGTGCTCATCGGGTTGTTGTCGCCGGTTCGGCTCTTGTTCATCTTGTCGTGGATCATCACGAGGCTCGTCACGCCGCTCGGGGCCTGGTACAGGAACATCGTGCTCCCGTTCTCGCGGGTGAACGCTTTCGGACCGAAGTAGCCGTACGCCCAACTGCTCGAATTCGTGTACGGGGTGCGGTAGTCGTAGAAATCGACGACGTTCGTGTCGCCGTGAATCGGACTGACCTCCGTACAGGATGCACCTTGCTCGACGGCGTAGGTGCTGTGATGGTTCGTCGGCGCGTCGGGCAGGTCGTCGCCGGGCAGTCCCGGCGGTGGAAGCGCGACCGCGGTTCCGAACAGGGAGAGGACGAGGAGGGCGACGAGCACGGGACGGAGTTTCATCGAACGGGTCGCCTCCGAGTGCGATACTGGTTGCGTAGCAGTGTGTAAGCCGTCATAGACACGATTCTCCGAAGACCACGCTGTCGGGCGTGGCGTATCGCATCACAGGAAGGTCGTGATTGGCTTTGTTATGTCCCGCCTGTGTCCGTTTTAGGCGGTTCCTTCCGGAAAAAGGTCGTCGCCGGGCCGAGATAGGTGAACCATCCCGAGAACAGGATGGCGACGGCGAGCCACCCGACGCTGACGAGAAACCACGCCGTGCCGTCGAGGGTCAGCCCGCGGATGAGCGGTTGTCCCGCGACCCCGATGAGCCAGGCGACGAGGAAGAACAGGCTGTGGTTGCGAAGCGTCCACCGGTCGTCGGACGCCAGACGGGCGACCGGGAGGGAGGCGACGAACAGCACGGGCGCGAACATGATTTGCGTGAACGGGTCGGGGGGACTGAAGAGTGCGCTGAAGACGAACGCCGACAGCAGGGCGAGGACGAGGATACGAGTGAGACGGTCGATGGATACCATACGAGAGACTCGTGACCGAAAGATATCAGTTTTCCCCGAGGAGCGCCGGAAGGTCGTCGATGGAGTCGATGACCGCCGCCGCGCCCGCCTCCTCGTACTTTCGGCGACCCGACTCGCCCGTCAGGCCGCCGGTCAGGACGCCGACGCCGACGTACTCGCGGTTCGAGTCCGTCTCGTCCGCGTTCACCGCGGTTCGAATATCGTCCAAGGTGTCGCCAACGAAGACGACGCGTTCGGCGCCGAAGCGCTCTCCCAGCGTCATCAGGGCGTGGGGATGCGGTTTGCCCTGCTCCCAGTCGTCCATGGTGAATCGGTGCTCGTCGGCCACGTCCAGACCGACGCGTTCGAGGGCGATGTCGGCCTCGGCGCTCGGCCTGCCGGTGACGATACCGACCGGGTAGTTCGCGGTGAGCGCTTCCACCGTCTCGGAGCCGAGGAGGACGGGTTCGTCGTTGATGTACCCTCGCGTGTCGAGCTTCAGGTCCTCGCCTTCGAGTTCCGCGTACAGTTCCGCGCCGAGGTAGAGTTGCTGGAACACCTCGCGGAGGTGTTCGGGGTCCCACGCCGCGCGGACGGTTTCGTGGGCGTCGTCGGGCAGTTCCTCGGCAACCACGTTCTCCGCGGCGTCGAGGCCGCCGCCGTTCGCCGCGATATCGTCGGTGAATTCCTCTATCGTGCTGTCCAGCCCCTCGCGGGAGGCGAGGACGTACAGCGCCGCGGCGTAGGTCAGTTCCCAATCGTTGTTGAAGCCCGATGCGTCCTTGAACGACTGAATCGCGTCCTTGGGGATGGTGTCGCCGTGGACCCGTTCGACGGATTCGAGTATCGCCCGTCGGTAGGAGTCGGCCACGTCCACGAGTACCCCGTCGATGTCGAGTACGACTGCATCCACGTTCATACCCTCGCGTTCGTCCGCGGCGATAAGGGTTTGCCGAATCGCCGAGTGTGCCGCCGCCCCGCCGAACCGACTATGGTCCTGCCCTTTGAACGACCCTCCATGGACCACGACGAACTCCAGCGACGCTACGGTCGCGACGAATTCTACTGGGGAACGGAGCCGAACGGATTGGTCGAGACGGTACTGGAGTTCGCGCCCGAGCGAACCGCGCCCGCCGCCATCGACATCGGTAGCGGCGAGGGACGGGACGCGGTGTACCTCGCCGAGCAGGGCTACGGCGTCCTCGCGGTGGACCCGATTCCGAACGGGTTGGAGAAGACCGAGCGCCTCGCCGAGGAGCGAGGCGTCCAACTCCAGACGAAGGAGGCCGACATCAACGACCTCGACTTCCCGTCGATGGACGTGGTGTACTCCTGTGGCGCGCTCCAGTATCTCCGCCCGGAGAACCGCGACGCGCAATTCGAGCGGTTCAAAGCCGCGACCACGGACGGCGGGATTCACGTCCTGTTCGCGTTCGTCGACCACCCCGGGATTCCGACCCCGCCCGACTGGGGCGACAACGAGCACTTCTACCAGCCCGGCGAACTCCGGGGCTACTACGACGATTGGGAAGTTCTGGAGGAAGACGAACTCGTCTTCGACGATAATTCGGGAGGGGAACCGCACCAGCACGCCGCGGAGACGATAATCGTCGAGAAGCCCGACGAATAATCGACTCCGCGGTCCCTACTCCCGCGCCCAAAACAGCGTCTCGCCCGGAATCGTCTCCCGTCGAACGGGAACCGACGGTTGGTCGCCGCCGAGGGTCGTGAAGACGAAGACAGAATCGCACTCCTCGGCCACCGAGAGCGCGGGGCGATGGAGTTCCGGCGGCAGGTTTTGAGCGTAAATCACGTCCGCCGACTCGTACACGTCCACCACCGGGTCGGTCACGTCGTCCAGTCGAAACTCGACGCCCTCCGGGACCGTTCGCGGTCTGATATCCGTCGCGGTGACGGCGACGCCGGTTGCGGCGAGTTCGTCGGCGACGTCCGGTCGATTGCCGATTCCGACCTCGACTGCGCGCGGATAATCGGCGAGGCGGGTGACGATTTCGTCGCGGATGTGCGGGTTCACGGCGGGATGTTTATGCGTCGTCCGCTCATAGGAGTTGCCATGTTGATTGACATCGTCCCCGTGGGGGACGTTACGGGGCGGGTCAAACGCGAGGCGTCAGCGGCCCTTCGGGCGATATACGATTGCGACGTGATGGTGCACGAGCGACAGGAAATCCCCTCCGGGTCCCACGACCCCAACCGCGACCAGTTTCGCGCCGAGGATTTCATCGAACTGGCGAGTCGCATCGGAACCGGCGAGAAGAACATCGCCATCACACCACAGGACCTCTTTTACCGCCGTCGCAACTACGTCTTCGGTCTCGCCTATCTCGACGGCAGCGGCAGCGTCATCTCCACCTACCGACTCCAACCCGCGACCGACGGTCTGTCCTCCGACGGCGGCATCTCCACCAAGCCGCGGGAAGAGGTGTTCTCGGACCGCGTTCGAAAGGAAGTCGTCCACGAAATCGGGCACACGCTCGGCCTCGAACACTGCGACAACAACCGCTGTGTAATGAACTTCTCGCCGACCGTCCGCGAGGTGGACGTGAAAGAGGAGAACCTCTGTGGCACCTGCCAGCGTCAGGTGCTCTGAACGAGTTTCCTGACGATTCTCGATTCCGCGTTTCGAAGGTGCGTCGAAGCCGTGCTCGGTGCACAGTTCATTTCCTTCGCCACCGCCTCGACACCGGCCTCTCGCGGCACGTCGTAGTAGCCGACCGCGACGGCCGTTTCGAGCGCCGACCGCTGGCGCTCCGTCAACTCCGCCCAGAGTCCCATCTGTGGCGTGTCGTACTCGCTGACCTGTTCGACCGACACGTCGATGTCGGCGTCCACGTCCTCCATCACGGCGCGCATGTCCGCGGACTTTCCGACGAGTTCCATCCGCATCGCCCCGTCGCTGGTGTACGTGATTGGCGGAATCACGAGAATGCTCGTCCCCGCGAACGCGGTGCGAAAGTCGGCGTCCACGTCGCGCTTTTCGTGTTCGATGTAGGCGTAGAACGAGGCGTCGTCGAGCGGCGTCAACTCGTAGTCGTGGATCAGTGGAGCGGCGTCCACCGCCTCGGCGTACGGTTCCATCTCGCCGACGATTCGAAAGAGGACGTAATCCCGGTCCTCGTGCGAGAGGTTCCAGTTCAGTAGTTCCGCCCGCTCCATCGCGTCGTGCTCCATGATGAACGACCGCATCGGGTTCCGCATCTCCCGCGGATGGCGAAGCGTGAGCCGAACGTACTTCATACCCGACCATACACCGCCCCTCATAAATTCCCTAGTGGATTCGACGGAATCGGCTTCGGTCTGTCTCTCCGACATCTAGGTATGACGACCTCCGAAACCGCGCCGACCGAGCGCTCGGACGACCCCCCGCTTCCGCCGGGACCGACATCGTACCCCGGCGTGGGGAACACCATCGGTTTCCTCCGCGACCCGTTCGCGTTCTACGACGGCCTCCGCGAGTACGGCGACGTGGTGTCGTACTCCGTCGCGGGCGAGGACTTCTGTACGCTCCTCCACCCCGAGCACGTCGAGCGGGTGCTCGTCACGGAGGAGTCGAAGTTCGGAAAGAGCGAGTTCATTCGGGAGGCGGGTGAGAAATTCATCGGGAACGGACTCTTCGCCAGCGAGGGCGAGTTCTGGCGACGCCAGCGGACGATGATGCAACCCGCGTTCTACCGCGAACGCATCGGAACCTACGCGGAGCCGATGGTCGCGTTCGCGGCCGAAACCGCCGACTCGTGGGACGACGGGGAGGCGATTCGACTCCAGCAGGTGATGAAACGGTTGACGCTTCGAATCCTCGCCACGGCCCTGTTCGACCACGACGTTCGCGGAGCAGACTCGTCCATCCACGACGCGGCGCGCGGTATCGCGCGGGCCATCAACGAGAAGAGCGACGCGGGGTCAGTCGATTCGCTGCTCCCCGATTGGGTTCCCACCGCGACGAATCGGCGGTACCGGCGCGCGATAACTCGGTTCGACGAGGCCGTCGAGCGCCTCATCGACGAGCGGCGCGACGAACCGCCGGGCGACGACTTCCTCTCGATTCTCCTCCACGCGACGGACGACCGAGGGGAGGGTATGTCGGACGAGGCGCTCCGCGACGAGCTGGCGACGTTCCTCTTCGCGGGCCACGAGACCACCGCGCTCGCGCTCACCTACTGCCTGTACCTGCTTTCGAACCATCCGCGGGTGCGTCGAAAACTGAACGACGAACTCGATTCCGTGCTGGACGGCGACGCGCCGACGATGGCCGACTTGCGGGCGCTCGACTACACCGACAAAATAGTCACCGAAGCCCTTCGTCGCTATCCTCCCGCCTACGTCGTCTTCCGCGAGACGAAGCAGGACGTCATCCTCGGCGGCTACACGATTCCCGAGGGGACATCGCTGACGCTCCCGCAGTTCGTGATTCAGAACGACGACCGCTGGTTCGACGACCCGGAGACGTTCGACCCCGACCGGTGGACCCCCGAGATGAAAGCCGACCTGCCGGACTACGCCTACTTCCCGTTCGGCGGCGGGCCGCGCCACTGCATCGGGATGCGCTTTGCGAACGCCGAAATTCGACTCGTGTTGGCGACCATCGCGCAACGAGTCGAGTTCGACACCACTACCGACGAACTCGACTTACGGATGGGGACGACGCTCGAACCGACGAATCCCATCGAGATGACCGTGAAAACGCGTTAGCGCCAGCGTTCGACGGCGGTGCCGACGAGCGCCATCAAGCCGAAGAGGATGATGACCAACTCCTGTGCGAGATTGTTGGGGACGACGTACTTGGCCATCGAAATCCCCCACGCGACCCGTTCGTTGACGGGGGACGCTTCCTGGGTCCGGTTCGGAATTCCCGCCTCGCTCGCTGTCGGGCCGTCGCTCCCCTCGCCCGGCAGGCGGTCCGCTTCGTAGGGGAGCGACCCGGTTTCGACCGACCAGACGATTTCTCCCTTCTCGTTCAGTTCAACCACGCGGTCGTTGTACGAGTCGGCGACGAGCGTGTGGCCGTTCGGCAGGCGGTCGGCGTCGCGGGGCCAGTCGAAGACGCCGCTGCCCCCGTACTCCCAGACGACGCTTTCGTTTCGAATCTCGACGATGCGGTCGTGTTCGCTGTCGGCCACTAGAAGCGTGTCGCCGAGCGTGTCGGGGTTGTGCTGTTCGTAGAGGATGTCGCCCGATGCCGAGTAGGAGTCCGGGCCGACGACGGGTTCGAGGTGCGCCGACCCGTTCTCGACGTGCAGGTCCGCGACCGTATCGAAGTTCCGGATGCTGATGCGGAAGACGCCCGGTCGGATGCGGTCGACGTCGTTGACGTGCGTCCAGTCGCCCTCCTCGTCCATCCCTTCCGGCCGGTCGTAGCGGTCGGTCGCGTTCCACTGCCAGAGGATTTCCTTGTCGCGGTTCACGGCGAACACGCGGTCGTTGCCCATGTCCACCATCACCCAGCGGTCCTCGCCGTTCACGACGTAGTGGTCCGCGTCGTGGAGTTCGTGGGCGTGCAGTTTCGCGTCGAACCACGAGTACTCCCACAGGGTTTCGTTCGTGTCCTGCGCCACGACGCGGAGCGAGTTTCGAACGCAGTTGTCGTAGCCGTCGTCCCGATATTCGGTCGGGCAGTCCGAATCTGGGAGTTCGTCGGCCACCGCTATCTGCACCCGGTTCGTCCCGAGCGCTTCCACGTCGAACACGTCGTCCGCTTCGGTGTACTCCCAGACAGTTTCTCCGGCCGGGTTCACCTCGATGGCGCGCCCCTCGTGTTGGTACCCCTGCAATGCGATGAGGGTGTTGTTGGCGGGACGTTGCTCGTCGACCGAGAGGGACGGTCGGTCGTGGGTGGTGAGCGCCCCGACTCCGGCGGTGGCGAACAGCACGACCGCGAGGGCGGCGAAGAGTTTCGCTCGGTTGTCGGAGGTCGAAAGCCACGAGGAGAGCGCTGAAATCACTAGTCGGAACTACGACGAGGGGGAAAAAAGCGATTCGGTTCTCGCTCACTTCGTCGCGGAATCAAGCCGTTTTCTCACTTCGTCCTTCTTGAGCGCGACGACGGCCTCGCCGTTGATGACCAGCATCGGCGTGCTGTTGACGCCCGCTCGCTGCGCCGCTGTGTCAGACTGGTGCAGGAGCGACTCGTACTCGTTCGACTCGATTTGGGTTTTGATCTCGTCCCGGCGTTTCACGCCCGCTTTCTCCATGAACGAGAGCAGTTTGTCCGTCGTCGCCCACTGTTTTTTCTCCGAGGGTTGGTGGGAGAACACGTACTCGTAGTACCCCCAGAACGACTGCGGGTCGACGTTCCACACCGCGAGTCCCGCTTCCGAGGCGCGCGGTGCGTCCGGCCCCAGAAACGGCTCGTCCCCGAAGTATCCGAGCGTTCGGAGTTCGATGTCGATTTCGCCCGGTTCGACGTACTCGCTCACTATCTCGCCCAGAAATCCCGTGCTGAACTGCGCGCAGTACGGGCACTTCCAGTTGCTGAAATACCGTACCGTCGTGTCCGCCGTGCCCGTGCCCGCAATCGCGTACTCGTGTTCGTCAGGGTTCTTCGGAATCGGTGCGCTCGCAACGGGGTTCGAGTTCCCGTTCGTCGCGGACGTAGTTTCGTCGGTGGAGTCCCCGCCCGACGCACCGTCCTGATTGCCCCCGAGACAGCCACCGAGAACGGTTACGCCGGTCGTTGCGAGAAGTTGTCGCCGTGAGAGGACCATTTGATTACCGTTCGAACCTCTCGATTGAGAATCTTTCGTCCATTCCCGGGAGTCGATTACGGACCGGAAAACCAGCCGTCACGAACGCCTCGACCGAAACGGACCGCCTCGACCGAAACGGACCGCTTAGCTGTAGTAATATTCGCCGTCGTTTTTCTGCTGGCGGTCGAGCTGACTGCCCGGCTTGTTGATGCGCGGCCGACCCACGTTCTCGTCGCGGCGGAACGTGATGTCGAGGTTGGCGAGGAAGTCGTTCATGCCGTCGCGCATTCCCTTCGGGCGTCCGGCGTGCCCGTGCTCCGCGGGTTCGCCATCGAACACCATCAGGCGGTCCGAGAGCAGGTCTATCATGTACGTGTCGTGGTCGATGACCAACACCGTCGCGTCCTGAATCTCGGCGTAGCGGCGGATGGCGCGCGTCGCGCGGACGCGCTGTTCGACGTCGAGGTACGCCGACGGTTCGTCCAGCAGGTAGAGGTCGGCGGGCTTCGACAGGCAGGCCGCGATGGCGACTCGCTGGCGCTCGCCGCCGGAGAGGTCCGTGAGGTCCTGCTCCATGATGCGGTCGAGTTGGAGCGGTTGGGCGATTTCGGTATCCCAGTACGACGTGCCCATGTCGTCGGTCAGCGACGAGAGGAAGACGTCCACGCGCATCGGTTGGTCGATTTCGATGTACTGCGGTTTGTACGAGATGTCGAGCGCGAAGTCCACGTCGCCCTCGTCCGGTTCGAGCCGTCCGGCGAGGAGCTTTGCGAACGTCGATTTCCCGATACCGTTCGGGCCGACGATGCCCAGCACTTCGTTTTCGTAAATCGTGCCGCCTTCGACGTCGAGCGAGAACTCGCCCTCGCCGTACGACTTTCGCAGGTCGGGGTACTCCACGAGCGGGTCGGCGGTGACCGTCTCCCGCGGGGCGTGTTCGTCGAACTCGATGGCGTTCGGACGAATCCGCATGTTCTCGTTGTTGAGGTACCCCTTGAGGTACTCGTTGATGCCGTTGCGCACCGATTTCGGCGTCGTGATGACACCGTACGCGCCGGGTTCGCCGTACGCGACGTGCAGGTTGTCGGCCACGAGGTCGAGGATGGCGAGGTCGTGTTCGACCACGAGCATGGAACGACCCTGCTCGTTCGCCATCTCCTGTAGCAGGCGGGCGACCGTGACCCGCTGGCTGATGTCGAGGTACGGCGTGATTTCGTCGAGGAAGTAGAAGTCGGCGTCCCGGGCGAGCGCCGCCGTCAGAGCGACGCGCTGGAGCTCACCGCCCGAGAGGCTGTCGATGTCCTGGTCCATCACGTGCTCGATTTCGAGCCGTTCGAGGAGGTCGTCGAGGACGCCGCGCTCGTCGGTTCGGGAGAGCAGGTCGGCGGTGCTTCCATCGAACTGGTCGGGAATCTTATCGACGTACTGCGGTTTTCGCGCGACGGTTACGTCGCCGTCGCGGACTTCGCTCAGGTAGTCCTGAAGCTCGGTTCCGCGGTAGCGGTCGAGGATGGTGTCCCATCCCGGCGGGTCCTCGAACTGGCCGAGGTTCGGCGCGAGTTCTCCCGCGAGAATTCGCACGGCCGTCGTTTTCCCGCTCCCGTTCGGTCCGAGAATCCCCGTGACCTGTCCCTCTTGGGGCACCGGCAGTCCGTAGAGCGAGAAGGCGTTTTCGCCGTAGCGGTGGACGGGGTCCTCCTGCAGCTCGCTCGGGAGGTTGATGATCTCGATGGCGTCGAACGGACACTTCTCGACGCAGATGCCGCAGGTTTCGCCGAGGCATATTTCCTCGCTGATGTGCACCTGGTCGGGCTGTCCCTCGGCGGTGTCCTCGCCGCGGAGCGTGATACACTCCTTGCCCGTCCGGTTCGGCGGGCAGAAGTTCTTACACTCGTAGTTGCATCGGTCGGGGGAACACCGCTCGAGGTCCACGACCGCGATACTGTCGTCCGCCATGTTTAGAGGCTCACGTTGTTGATGAGGAGAATACCCCACGTGATGTACCAGAGCGAGAACGTCATGAACGCGACGAAGAGTGTGTCTT
Organism: Haladaptatus paucihalophilus DX253; assembly: GCF_000376445.1. NCBI lineage: Archaea > Methanobacteriati > Methanobacteriota > Halobacteria > Halobacteriales > Haladaptataceae > Haladaptatus > Haladaptatus paucihalophilus. The sequence goes on from NZ_AQXI01000001.1 coordinate 2,268,275, forward strand.
TGATTCCGTCCAACTCATAGCCCATGAGATACAATAGCGGGAGTTGGACGACCACGAACGCGAGCATGATGGTCAATCCCATCTGGTCTGTCGCCGCCGTCTCCGACGTCCCCACTATCATAGCGGAGGCGAACCCGGCAACGATGCCAGATATCGAAGCGAGCGACGTGACGGTGATGCTCCTGAGATGGGCCGCCCGTCGCTCTGATGCCTTTTCAGTCGCCATGAGTGGCAATCGGGTACCCGGCCTCAAAAGATGTTCGCTTGTCCATACCTCTTCTCGCCGTTCGAGATGCTCCCCGCGAACGCCGACCCGAATACTGACGGTGGGTGACTTTTGGGGCATGCGTGTGATACTGTACCAACGTCGGCACAGGGTGCCGTCGAAAACGCTCCGAGACCGGCTTCGTCATTCGAACTCGTCTTGCCGTAGCGGTGCCCTCGGAGCGTCTCCGTGCCATTGCGTCTCAATAGCTTTATCACGATGGCGTGTTTCGATTCGTAACGATGATGAGCCAGACCGAACGGGAGCAAATCGACGATCTCCCCCCAAGTGCCAAACTCGTTTTCAAGGTTCTCGAATACAAAGGGTCGCTCACCCAGAAGCAGATCGTGGACGAGTCGATGCTGTCCGCACGGACGGTCCGCTACGCGCTCGAACGACTCGAAGACATCGGCGTCGTGGACGAGGACATCTACTTCGCGGACGCGCGGCAGAACCTCTACGAAATCGACGTGCCGACCGAAGTGGAACCGGACCAGTGTGCGGACGCCCAGTGCGCGGAATAGTCGCGCCGTCTCTCTTTTCTGTCTCTCACAAAAGCCGCAGTGCCCGCTATCCACACCGCTTTGTGTTCCCGCGTGGATGACCGGATATGAACGCGTTCGTCATCGGCGGTACCGGACTCATCAGCACCGGAATCGTCGCTCGACTCGCCGACGACGGCGACACCGTGACGGTGTTCACGCGCGGGAATCACGACGAGGAACTGCCGGACGGCATCACGCACGTCGAAGGGGACCGACACGATACGGACGTCCTCGAAGAAGCGGTCGCGGACGCCGACCCCGACGCGATAGTGGACATGGTCTGTTTCTCGCCGGAAACGGCGCGTGAGACCGTCGATGCAGTCGCGCCCCACATCGACCAGTACGTCTTCTGTAGCACCGTCGATGTCTACCACCGCCCGCCAGAGCGCAACCCCATCACCGAGGACGCAGCTAGACACCCGAACGTGAGCGACTACGGCCGCAACAAGGCCGACGCCGAGGACGTGTTCATGGATGCCCACGAGGACGGGAGATTCGAGACGACCGTCATCCGCCCGTGGAGCACTTACGGCGAAGGCGGCGGCGTCCTCCACACCTTCGGCGACGACACGTACTACCTCGACCGTCTTCGGGCGGGAAAGCCCGTCGTCGTCCACGGCGACGGCACCTCGATTTGGGGGCCGTGCCACCGCGACGACGTGGCCCGCGCGTTCGTGAACGCCGTCGGCAACGAGGACGCCTTCGGCGAGGCCTACCACGTCACGAGCGAGGAGTTCATCACGTGGAACCAGTACCACCGCCGAGTCGCCAGCGCCATCGGCGCGCCCGAACCGGAACTCGTCCACGTCCCGACCGAGGTGCTGACCGCCGTCGCACCGGAGCGAACCGCGATGCTCCGGGACCACTTCCAGTACGCGACGACGTTCGACAACCGCAAGGCGAAACGCGACCTCGATTTCGAGTACACGATAGACTTCGAGACGGGCGTCGCCCGGACGGTCGAATGGCTGGACGAGCGGGACCGAATCGACGACTGGGAGGAAGAACCGTTCGAGGACGCGCTCATCGAGGAGTGGCGGGCCGCCACGTCCGACGTGGTCGCGGAAATGGGGACGTATCGATAATCGAAAACCGAGAGACGACCGCGGTGTCGGCGGTTACGCCGACACGACCGTAATCTGCCGCTCCCGGTCGATGGCGTACTCCAGTTCCTCCGCGATGGCGCTGCCGCGGGAGACTTGAATGTCGCCGCCGCGGCCGACCGTCGCGGTGAACAGGTACTCGCCGTCGGCCTGCACTTCGACGGTTTCCCCGGCGTGGCCGTCCAACGGGATGATGATGTGGCGGGAGGTGATTTCCGGCGTCACCACGTCGCCCTTCGGGGTCGTCGCCGTCGTGCCGACCGAGGACGGTTTCTCGTCGTGGGTGCGCACGTCGATGTCGATGCCGAGGCGGTTCTCGATGTCGTCGATTCGGCCGCCGCCCTTGCCGATGACGTAGGAGATGTCGTTTTCGTCCACGTAGACGACGGCCTTGTTCTGGCCCTGGAGGTCCACGTCGACGTGACCGCGGGAGACGGACTGGATTTCGCGCTCGATTTCCTGTCGGGCGAGGCGCGAGACGCCGGTCTCCTTCTCGTCACCCTCCTCCAAAGGGACCGTGACGACCTGCCGGTTGAAGGTGTAGATTTCGTACTCCGGCGTTCCCGTCTCGAACTCCTCCACGAGGATGACGGGGCGGGCGAGGTCCTCCTCGGTCATGCCCGCGGGCACCTTGACCTGCGTCCGCACGTCGTAGACCTTCTCTATCTGTCCGGCCTCGATGTAGACGACGGTATCGACGATTTGCGGAATCATGCCGAGTTCGACCCGGCCGATGAGTCGCTGGAGCGCGTCGATGGGCCGCGTGGCGTGGACGACGCCGACCATGCCGACACCGGCGAGGCGCATGTCGGCGAACACCTCGAAGTCGTTCGTCTTGCGCACCTCGTCGTAGATGGTGTAGTCGGGGCGAACCATCAGCAGGGAGTCCGCCGTCTTCTCCATCTCGCCGGCCAGTTCGGTGTACTGGGTGACTTCCGGGCCGACCTGCAAGTCGCGGGGTTTCTCCATCGTCTTCACGGCGAAGTCGTTGTCCGCGAGGAACTCCGCGACGGCTTGCGCGAAGGTGGACTTCCCGGCACCGGGTGCGCCGGAGATGAGGACGCCGCGCTGGCGTTCGAGGAGTCGCCCGCGGAGTTCGTCCGCGTGCTCGTAGTCGTCCAACGAGGTCTTGACGATGGGTCGGACCGCGGTTATCTCCCACGCGTCGGCGAACGGCGGTTCCGCGATGGCGATGCGGTAATCGCGGAACTGGACGATGGTCATGCCGGGTTCGTCGATTTCGATGAACCCGTCGTGGCTCTGTTTCGCGCTCTGGATTATCTCCTGGGCGTACTCCTTCAACTGCTCGTCCGTCGAGGGGTCGTCGCGGATTCGCTGATAGTGCATCTCGCCGATTTCGCCGCGCTTCGCCATCGGCGGGACCCGCGACCGGAGGTGGACGCTCATCGTCTGCTCGTCGAAGAAGTCCTCGATGCTGAGTCGCCCCACGTCCTCCGTTTTCGGCGCGATGTATTCGACCTCCAATCCCTTGGCTTTCGCCACCTCGCTCTGCACGAGGTCGCTGGTGACGAACGTGGCGTCGTGTTCGTCCGCCAGTTCGCGGATGAGCGCGTCGATTTCTCCGCGGTGGGCGTAACCCTGTTCTTCGGGTCCGGGGCGCACCCCGACGTAATCGAGGTCGATATCGCCAGCGTCCGCGAGGTCCGCGAGCCGCTGGAGTTCGGACAGTCCGTCCCACCCGCTCTCCTCTCCTTTGTTCGCCTGCGATTCGAGTTCGCTGACGACGGCCTCGGGGATGAGAACCGTCGCCCCGGCGAAGTCGCCGTCATCGACTCGTTGGGAAATGCGGCCATCGACGACGGCGCTCGTGTCCGGCACTACGTTCATGGCTGTCGGTTCGTGTGGTAGCCTGATAAGGGTTTCAGCGTGTGGGTCATCCTTTTGCCCCTCGGTGACGTACGACGGTCGATGCGCCACGCCCACATCGTGCTTACTGTCGACGAAGAGACTCGGGACCGAATCGAGGCCGACCTCGCGGACGAAACCGTCGACGTGTGGCTGCTGGACGCCATCGAGCGAAAACTCGACCGATACGACGAGTACGAGTTCGTCGACGACTGCGCCATCTGAGTGAGTCCTTGCGAGTTCAGGCAGTAGGATTAGGGGAATGTTTTCCCAAACACTGGTAGATGCTGCCATTCGAATTCAGGGATTCCCCGGACTCGTCGAACCTCGACAGCGTGTTCGAAACCTTCTCCGACGACCAACGCCGCCAATTGCTGTGCCATCTCTCCGAATCGTCGGACGGGACCGCGACGGTCGACGAACTTCGAGACGTGCTCGATGGGGATTCGCGCCGGACCGAAACGCGTCTTCGACACGTCCACCTTCCGCACCTCGAATCGCTTTCGCTCGTCGAATACGACGAGCGGAGCGAGACGGTTCGGTATCGGGAGACCCCGCTTCTCGAGGAGCTATTGGACTGCTGTTTCGAACACCGAACGCCGCAAGCGTAAAACGGGACACTTCGGGCCAGCATCGATTTGTTTTCGGATACCATCGTCCCGACCATGGCACGAGAACTCGACGAGATTCGGATGGATTTGGATTCGGTCGCCGACGACGCTTCGCCGGACGTCGCCGGAGAAATCCGGTCGATTCGGAAGGGGCTGACCAACATCCCGGAGGACAAGGAGGCGAGACGGACGCAATTCCGCGAGACGGAAGACAGGATTTCGGAAATCGAGCATCAAGCCGACAGGTCGGTCGCCGAACGGTTGCACACGCTGCAGGAGGACATCCACGTTCTTGCCGAGGACGTTGGATATTAACCCCCTCGCCGAACTGGAAGGTGCATGGACGAACTGGTCGAACTGACCCGTGACCTGGTTTCGATTCCGAGTCACGAGGACGAGACGGCGGCGGGGGATTTTATCGAAGAATGGCTTCGCTCCGAGACTGACGCGGACGTAACGCGGGACGACATCGGGAACGTCATCGCACGAAAACCGGCCACAGACGGCGACTCCGATACCTCTCTCGCCTTGGTCGGCCACCACGACGTCGTGCCCCCGGACGACTCGCAAGCGGATGGTGAAGAGTACGTGGTCGAGGAGCGCGACGGACGACTGTACGGCCGCGGCGCGGCGGACATGAAGGGTGCCGTGGCCGCGTCGATGCTCGCGTTCCGCGACGCCGACCCGTCATGTGACCTCGTGTTCGCCAGTTTCGTCGCCGAGGAGTTGGGCGGCGACGGCGCGCGTCACGCCATCGAGGGCGGCTTTTCGCCCGACTGCGCTATCGTCGCCGAAGGGTCAACGAACTACTCGGGGCCGGACGTCACGGACGTCGTTGTCGCCCACCGCGGACGGCGGGCGAGCACCGTCACGGCGCACGGAACCGCCGCGCACGCGAGCGAACCGGAAGCAGGAGTGAACGCCATCTACCGCGCCAGCGACGCCGTGGACGTCGTTCGGGACTGCGACGTCCCGACCGTCTCCGTGTTGGGCAACGACCTCTCGGGGAGCGTCGTCGCCACCGAAATCCACGGCGGGAGCGCGTGGAACGTCATCCCGGACACGTGCGAGATAACCATCGACGAGCGAACCGTCCCCGGCGAGCGCGCCGACCTCGACGCCGTGGAGGACATCGAAGGCGTCGAGTGGACCGTCGAACAGGACTTGCCGCCGATGGAGTGCGACGACCCCGACTTCGCGGACGCGGTGCTGGCCGCCGCCCGCGACGCGCAGGACGGCGACCCGGAACAGGTGACGAAACCCCACGCGACGGACGCCGGATGGCTGGCACAAGCGGGCGTCACGTGCGTCGTTTGCGGAGCTTCGGAACCCGGCGAGGCACACACGAAAGACGAGAGCGTCGGCATCGGCGTGCTGGAACGCTGCTACCGGATTTATCGGACCACGGCGGAGCGACTATAACGAACCGAGCCGCCAACCTATTTCGTACCGAAACCCATTCATTGATAATCGGTGACAGCAAACACCCGGTGATGGCAACTGAAGCCACCGCGGAAAACACCACGTACGAGGAGTTTCTCGGGAAAGTAAAACGGATTTCGAACGTCCAGAACGCCGCCGGAATTCTCGGCTGGGACCAAGAAGTCGTGATGCCCGAGGGTGGCACCCCCGCGCGGTCACAACAGCGGTCGGCCCTGTCGGCTATTTCGCACGAACTGCTCACCGACGACGAGATGGGTGAGCTGTTGGACGAACTGGAGAGCGAGGACCTGGACGACGAGCAGGCCGCCGTCGTCCGCGAGGTCCGACGCGAGTACGAGCGGGCGACCCGCGTCCCCGGCGAGTTGGTCGAGGAGATTTCGCGCACCACGTCCGAGGCGCTGCCGAAGTGGAAGAAGGCGCGCGAGGAGGACGACTTCTCGATTTTCGCCCCGACGCTCGAAAAACTGGTCGAGTTGGAGCGCGAGTACGCTGACCACATCGACCCGGACAAGGACCCCTACGAGGTCCTGTTCGAGGAGTACGAACCCTACCTCGGCATCGACACCGCCGAGGAGACGCTGGCCGAACTCCGCGACGAACTCGTCCCGCTCATCGAGGACGTCCGCGAGAGCGACGTCGAACTCGCCACGCCGTTCGAGGGCACCTACGACGCCGAGACGCAGGAGGAGCTCTCGCGCGACGTGCTCGACACGCTCGGCTACGACTGGGACCGCGGCCGTCTCGACACCGCGCCGCACCCGTTCTCCAGCGGGACGCAGTTCGACGCCCGCGTGACGACGCGCTTCGACGAGAGCGACCCGCTCGGCGCGCTGATGAGCACCGTTCACGAGTTCGGCCACGCGACGTACACGCAGGGTCTGCCGGACGACCAGTACGGCACGCCGCTCGGCCAAGCCCGCGACCTGACCGTCCACGAGTCACAGTCACGCGTCTGGGAGAACAACGTCGGTCGGTCGCGCGCCTTCTGGGAGAACTTCCTGCCGCTCGTTCAAGAGCGCTTCGCGGACGCGAACGGCGTCCCCGTCGACGAGATGTATCAGGCCGCGAACCGCGTCTACGAGGACAACCTCATCCGCGTCGAGGCGGACGAGTTGACCTACCACATGCACATCGTGGTGCGCTTCGAAATCGAGAAGGCGCTCATCCGTGGCGAAATCGAGGTGGACGAGGTGCCGGAACTGTGGAACGATAAGTACGAGGAGTACCTCGGTGTCCGTCCCGACACCGACGCCGACGGCTGCCTGCAGGACATCCACTGGAGCCACGGGAGTTTCGGCTACTTCCCGACCTACTCGCTGGGCAGCGTCCTCGCCGCACAACTGTACGCGAAAGCCGACGAGGACATCGACGACCTCGACGGCCAGATTCGTGCGGGCGAGTTCGACGACTTCCACGACTGGCTCACCGAGAACATCCACGAGTACGGCTGTCTGTACACCACGGACGACCTCATCGAACACGCGACGGGCGAGTCGTTCACCGCCGAGTACTTCCTCGACTACGTGACCGAGAAGTACGGCGCGCTGTACGACCTCGAATAGGCGCGAAACCTTCTTTCCGTAACAATGGGTCGAGACTGATCTTTCTCCCGTCGTCGTTCGACCCCTCCCGCGGCTACTTCGCGTCCGTTTCGAAGCCGTCGCAAAATAATGCGGTTCGCTCCCTGTCTCAGTACGAGTTCACGAGGTCGATGTAGTAGTCCCAGTCCCAGTTGCTGCCGGGGTCGGTGTGACTGCTGGCCGGAACCTGCTCGTGGCCGATGATGCCGCCGTTGGCCGGGTTCGCCGCGTCGCTCGGGACGCTCGTCGGGTGCTGTTTCGGAATGCCGTACTGGTCACAGAGCCAACTGGCCAGTTTGGCCGACGCACGGTACTGAGCGTCCTCGTAGGTTTCGCTGACGTAGCCGCCGTGTTCGATGCCGACGGAGTACTGGTTGTAGTCCCAATCCCCGGCGTGCCACGCGATGTTGATGTCACTGACGCTCTGGTACTTGTAGCCGCTCTCGGAGACGGTGTAGTGGGCGCTGACGTCCGCGTCGGGGTTCTGGAACCAGCTGACCGCACCGCTGGCCGACCCCTGAACGGTGTGGATGATGACCCAATCGATTTCTGCCGCACCGCGGTTCGCTGCCGTGTAGTTGCTCGAATCCGCCACTTCCCAATCGACCGTCGGTTTGGCCGCGGCGGTTCCGCTGAACGCGGCCGCACCGAGACCTGCCGTTCCTGCCACTCCGATCGTCTTGAGTAGGTTACGTCTGGATGTCATGGTCCAATTAAACCTTACAAACTCTGATTTAAAATATTTTTTCTAGAAATTTAATCAATTAATTATCTGTTGAATCGATAGATAGGACTGAAAATGGGCTAGCTCGCTCGACGTCACGCGTTGGAAACCGCTGTCGAGACCGTTCGGTCGATTCCGGTCTGCGCAGCGTGCGTCGTCCGGGACGGGCGTGGGGATGGCGGTGGTGCGCCGCTTCGAACGCGGAACGATGGGCCGGGCTATATCCCGAAACAGAGCGGGACGATGACCGCAGGTTCGGAACGGTGTCACACACCGTCGGGATAGTCCGACCCTACGACGAGCGCGAGAGGAGTTTCCGGAGGTGGTCCGTCGAGAAGAACGAGGTCGGTTTGTCCATGTGAACGCCGATTTCGCCCTCCATCGCCGTGAGTCCCACCTTCTGGACGGGTTTCGGGAGGGAGTACGCTCGGCGGACCCAGTGGCCCAGTCGAATCTCGTTTTTCAACTCCCCGCGCCACGCGCGCTCGTAGTCGGCGAGCGTGGCGGGGTCGTCGGGGTCCACGGTTTCGACGGCGTGGTCCGCCGCGGTCATGCCGTAGAGGATGCCGCCGCCGGTGAAGGGCTTCGTCTGTGCGGCGGCGTCCCCGATGAGGAAGCCTCGGTGGGCGGTGACGCTCCGGGCCGGGCCGATGGGAATCATCCCGGCACAGAAATTCTCGGTTTCGACGCCGTAATCGGCCGTAAACCGGTCGAACAGCTCGCGGGCGTTCTCACCCGGCGGTGCGGCCAGTCCGTACTCGACACCGGCCGTCCCGCGGGGGATTCGCCACGCGAAGAATCGCGGCGCGGTGAGGTGGACGTCCACGAAATTACCGTTGTGCGTGTCGGTCGTGAACCCGAGTACGCCCTGCAGTTTCTCGCCCGGTTCCGGCAGGTGGAGTTCCCGACGGACGCGCGAGACGGGACCGTCACAGCCGACGACCATCTTCCCGCGAAACGTCTCGGTTCCGTCGGGCGTGTTGGCGGTGACGTCCACGTACTCGCCGTGTTCGTCCACGTCCGAGACGCTGTGTCCTTCGCGCAAATCGGCTCCAGCGTCCTCCGCGGCGCGCGCGAGCGTCCGGTCGAGTCCCACCCGGTCGATGACGTTCGAGATAACCTCGTCTTTGTAGAAGGGATGTTCGGGGGACCGCGGGCCGTCGATGTGGAAGCGCGCGCCGTAGACTTCGTTCTGGAGGAGGTCGTCACGGGCACCCTCGGGGGTGAACTTCCAGATATCGGTACTGACGTGGCCGGAGCACGCGAGCGGCGTTCCCACCTGCCCGCGTTCGAGAACGAGAACGTCGTGTCCCGCGTCCGCGGCCCGTCGCGCGAACCGCGACCCGGCGGGACCGGCACCGACCACCACGAAATCGTACATTATCGTCGGTTGTTCGCCGCGGGGCAAAATAGCTTCTTTCTCGGGTCGGGGTCGCTACCGCGCCGATGGCGGTCGTTCTCCCGTCCCGAGTTGCCGACGTCGGAGGTAATGAACGAGCGCGGAGAGCGCGAACGCGGCGACGATGAGGACGCCCCAAATCTTGTCGGGGATGGCCGAAAACGGCGGAATACCGAGGAAGTCGGCGAAGACGAGAATCGCGCTCACGATGGCGAGACCGAGGTAATACCGAATCCACGGGAACTCGTCCTGTGGCCGCAAGTATCCCTCCAATTGCGCGGCGTTGTCGGAGAGTTCGACGATGCCGCGGCTCTGGTTGTACTCTACGATACCCGCATCCGAGAGCTTCGGGAGATGTGTCTGGTACAGCGAGGTGTACACCGACTTGCGCTCGTTCGCGGACAGGCCCTCGACCGTGGTGTCGTTCTCCCACGCGGCGACCTGTTCAGCAAGCTCGCTCAGTTCCACCGGCCGGCCCTGCTGCTTGAGGTAGTGGAGCGTGTACCGTCGTCGTCTATTTTTCAGAACGTCGAAGATGAGATCTTCGGACAGTTCTTGAGGGGTTCCATCAGTCGAACTCATGCCACCGGAGAGTCGCAATCGGTTGTTTCGGCTATGCCACCGCCACCCGGACGTAACACGAGTGCGAAGTTACCGCGGACGACACTTTGTTATCCAGTGCTTAGCTGCCTGTAGTTTTCAAACTAATTACGATAACCGGGCTTAAGCGGCCGATTCTCCCGGGTAAGCCCGCCATTCCGCTTCGAAAAATCGTTCCGTATCTCGCTCGAGAACAGTTGCATCCCGGTTTGCGAGCGGTCTCGCGCGCCGGTCCTCAATCGTCCATCGCCGCGGGTGCGGGTCTGTCCGCACGGGGGCCGTCGAGTTCGACGTGCGGGAGTTTATCGCGGAGATACTGCCCCGTGTAGGAGTCGTCGGCGCGCGCGATCTCCTCCGGCGTTCCGGTGGCGACGATTTCGCCGCCCTTCTCGCCGCCCTCGGGACCGAGGTCGATAACGTGGTCCGCGTTCTTCACGAGGTCGAGTTCGTGTTCGATGACGGCGATGGTGTTGCCCTTGTCCGTCAGTCGCTGGAGCACCGAAACGAGTTTGCGCTCGTCCTCGTGATGCAGGCCGGTCGTCGGTTCGTCCAGCAGGTACAGCGTCTCGCCCGTGTCCTTCTTGCCGAGTTCCTCGGCGAGTTTGATGCGCTGGGCTTCCCCGCCGGAGAGGGTCGTGGACGGCTGACCGAGTTTCATGTAGTCCAGTCCCACGTCCTTCAGCAGTTTCAGCCGCCGACGGATGCGCGAGTCGTGCTCGAAGAAGTCGTGGGCCTCCTCGACGGACATGTCGAGCACGTCCGCGATGGTCGCGCCGCGGTAGGTCACGTCCAGCGTCTCGTCGTTGTAGCGCGCGCCGTCACACTCCTCGCACGGAACGTACACGTCCGAGAGGAAGTTCATCTCGATTTTGACGGTGCCCTGCCCGCCACACTCCTCACAGCGCCCGCCCTTGACGTTGAACGAGAAGCGACCCTTCTCGTAGCCGCGCTGTTTGGCGAGTTTCGTCTCGGCGAACGATTTGCGGACGTAATCGAACACGCCCGTGTAGGTCGCGGGGTTCGACCGCGGCGTCCGACCGATTGGCGACTGGTCGATGAGTCGCACCTTCTCGATGTTCTCCATCCCCTCGATGGCATCGTGCTCGCCGGGGTCCACCGAGGTGTTGTCGTTCATCTCGCGGGCCAGTCCTTTGTAGAGGATGTCGTGCATCAGCGTGGATTTGCCCGACCCGGACACGCCCGTGATGGCCGTGAACTTCCCGACCGGAATCTCCACGTCGAGGTCCTTGAGGTTGTGCTGGCGCGCTCCTCGAACCGTGAGGTGTGCGTCGCTCTCCCGACGCTCCTCGGGCACGGGAATCTCCTTTCGTCCGGCGAGGTAGTCGCCCGTGATGCTCTCCTCGTGGGCCATCACGTCCTCCACGTCGCCCTGCACGACGACTTCGCCGCCGCGTCTGCCGGGGCCGGGACCGATGTCGATAACGTTGTCCGCCCGGCGCATCGTCTCCTCGTCGTGTTCGACGACGATGAGGGTGTTGCCCAAGTCGCGGAGTTCACACAGCGTGTTCAGCAGGCGGTCGTTGTCGCGCTGGTGAAGACCGATGGAGGGTTCGTCCAGCACGTAGAGAACGCCGACGAGTCCCGAGCCGATTTGGGTCGCAAGTCGAATCCGCTGACTCTCCCCGCCCGAGAGCGTCGAGGCCTCCCGGTCGAGCGTGAGATACTGCAGGCCGACCTCCTCCATGAAGCCGAGTCGCGCGCGAATCTCCTTGAGAATCTCCTCGGCGATGCGGTTCTGGCGGTCGGTCAGGTTCGCTTCGAGGTTTTCGAAGTGCTCCAGTGCGTCCCCGATAGACATCCGGTTGACTTCGGAAATCGACGTGCCGTCGACGTACACCGAGCGACTTTCGGGGCGGAGTCGCGTGCCGTCACAGGCCGGACACTCGGTTACGGCCATGTAGTCCTCGATGTGGCCGCGCGCCCGGTCGCTGTCAGTTTCGACGTAGCGTCGTTCGAGGTTCGGGATGACGCCCTCGAACGGTTCCTCCTTCCGGCGGATGCCGTTCTTCGTGTTCCACTTGAACAGCACGTCCTCGTCGGTGCCGTAGAGGAATCCCTGTCGAACCTCCTCGCTGAGGTCCTCGAACGGCGTCGTCAACTCCACGCCGAAGTGTTCGGCGACGGAATCGAGTTGGCGGCGGTAGTACGTCCGCTGGTAACTCCACGGCTCGAAGACGTGTTTGAGCTGTTTCGACGGGTCCTCCACGACGAGGTCCTCGTCTATCTCCTTCGTCTCGCCGATACCCTCACACTCGGGACACGCGCCGTGCGGACTGTTGAACGAGAAGCTCCGCGTCTCGATTTCGCGGAAGTCGATGCCGCAACTCGTGCAGGCCAACTCCTCGGAGAACTCCACGACGAGTCGGTCGTCGCCGTCCCCGGCCAAGTCGCCCGTCGAACGGGATTCGGACCCGAGATTCGCGTCTTCGGGTGCGTTCGGGACGATGAGTTTCATCACGCCTTCGGCCTCCTCCAGCGCGGTCTCCACGCTGTCGTTGATGCGGCTTCGGGCCTCCTCGCTGACCTTCACGCGGTCCACGATGACGTCGATGGTGTGGTCGTAGTTCTTGTCGAGGTCCGGCCGGTCGAGCGTCAAATCGAACTCCTCGCCGTCCACTTCGACGCGCGAGTAGCCGTCCGAAACGAGGTCGTCGAACAGGTCTGCGAACGCGCCCTTCTGGTCGCGGACGACCGGCGCGGCGATTTTCGCCTTGGTCCCTTCGGGCAAATCAAGCACCCGACGAACCATGTTCTGGGCGCTCTGTTCGCCGACCTCTCGTCCACACTGCGGACAGTGCGGCGTGCCGACGCGGGCGTAGAGCAGTCGCAAGTAGTCGTGCAGTTCCGTCACGGTACCGACCGTCGAACGCGGGTTGTTCGCCGCGTTCTTCTGGTCGATGGAGATGGCGGGCGACAGGCCTTCGACGTTCTCGACCTGCGGTTTGTCCATCTGCCCGAGGAAGTTCCGGGCGTAGGCCGACAGGCTCTCGATGTAGCGTCGCTGTCCCTCAGCGTACACCGTCTCGAAGGCGAGCGAGGACTTCCCCGACCCGGACAGGCCGGTGACGACGTTGAACTCCTCGCGCGGAATCTTCACATCGAGGTCTTTGAGGTTGTGCTCCTCGGCCCCCCGCACTTCGATGTAGTCCTTGCTCATCTATACTCAGACAGCGACTGGACGAGGGTATGCCTATCGGTTGGGAATGCAAGCGGAGTGAAAGTGAAGCGTGAGGAGACGGAACCGGGAGCTGAGACGGACCACCGAACGGGACATATTCGTTCGGTCCTTACCGAACGTAAGTGCCATCGAACACAGCGATACCGGAGGAAGCGGAACGGCACACGATGTGGCGACTCTTCGCCGAGTACGGCCGCGGCTACTGGCCGCAGTTCGTCGCGGGGTTCGTCGGGACGATACTCGGACGCCTCTCGGGTCTCCTGCCGCCGGTCATCCTCGGTATCGCCATCGACTCCATCTTCCTGAACGAACAGGCGTTCCACATTCGATTCATTCCGGCGGCGTGGACGCCGACGACGCCGAGCGGCCAGCTTTGGCTCTCCATCGGTATCGTCCTCGCCTCGTTCCTCGTCGGGGCGGCGTTCTCGTGGCTGGAAGGCTGGGGCTGGAACGCGTTCGCACAGGGAGTCCAGCACAGGCTCCGCGTGGACACCTACGACAGGATGCAACTGCTCGACATGAACTTCTTCGACGGCAAGCAGACGGGCGAGTTGATGTCCATCCTGAACAACGACGTGAACCAGTTGGAGACGTTTCTGAACGACGGGCTGAGTTCGGCGCTCCGAATCGCCGTGCTCATCGTCGGCATCGGCGGCATCCTGTTCACCCTCAATCCGGCGCTCGCGCTCGTTGCGCTGCTGCCGGTTCCCTTCCTCACCGCGTTCACGTACCTGTTCGTGCGGACCATCCAGCCGAAGTACGCCGCGATGCGGGCGAGCGTCGGCGCGCTCAACTCCCGACTGGAGAACAACCTCGGCGGTATCCGCGTCATCAAGTCCGAAACCGCGGAATCCTACGAATCCGGCAGAATCGAGGAGGCGTCCGGCGACTACTACGACGCGAACTGGGACGCCATCACGACCCGAATCACCTTCTTCCCCGGCCTGAGCCTCCTGACCGGCATCGGCTACGCCGTCACCTTCGCTGTCGGCGGCTTTTGGCTGCTCTCGGGTGCGCCGGGGCCGCTCACCGGCGCGCTCGAACCCGGCGTGTTCGTCACTTTCGTCATCCTGAGCCAGCAGTTCATCTGGCCCATGGCGCAGTTCGGGCAGATAATCAATATCTACCAGCGCGCCGAGGCGTCGAGCGACCGGGTGTACTCGCTGATGAACGAACGGGGAACGCTGGACGAAAGCGCCGACGCGCCGGATTTGGTGGTCACGGACGGCACCGTCGAGTACGACGACGTGGGATTCGGCTACGACGAGGAGCAAGTCGTCTCGAACATCGACTTTCGTGCCGGACGCGGCGACACGCTGGCGCTCGTCGGCCCGACCGGGGCCGGGAAATCCACCGTCCTCAAACTCCTGCTCCGCATGTACGACGTTGACGAGGGGGCAATCCGCATCGACGGCACCGACATCCGCGACGTGAACCTCCGCAGTTTGCGGCGGGCGGTCGGTCACGTCAGTCAGGAACCGTTCCTGTTCTACGGGACGGTCAAGGAGAACATCGCCTACGGGACGTTCGACGCCGCGGACGACGAAATCGAGGCGGCCGCGAAAGCCGCCGAGGCACACGAGTTCATCGTCAATCTGCCCGACGGCTACGACACCAAGGTCGGCGAGCGCGGCGTGAAACTCTCGGGTGGTCAGCGCCAGCGACTCTCCATCGCGCGGACGGTTCTGAAGGACCCCGACATCCTCGTCCTCGACGAGGCGACGAGCCACGTCGATACCGAAACCGAAGCCCTCATCCAGCGAAGCCTCGCCTCGCTCGTGGACGAGAAGACCACGTTCGCCATCGCCCACCGCCTCTCGACTATCAAGGATGCGGACGAAATCGTCGTCTTGGACGAGGGCGAGATAGTCGAACGCGGCACTCACGACGAACTGCTGGCGTTCGAGGGCCTGTACGCGAATCTCTGGCATGTGCAGGCTGGCGAAATCGAAGCCCTTCCGCGGGAGTTCATCGAGCGGGCGATTCGACGGCAGGCGGAAATCGAAGACGGCGACGTCGAGGGAACGGAGGCACAGGCGGACGGCGGAGAGCGATAGCCTCGCCCCCATATTTAAATACAATAACACGACAAGCTGTGAACAATGGAACCTCCAACGCGGCGCGACATCGGCGGCGTCGTTCTCGACGACGACACGTACACGGTCAAACAGAGCCACTTCCGGAACAAGTACAAGGTGTACGATTCCGCCGGAAACCTCGTCCTGAAGTCGAAACAGAAGCTGTTCAAGATGAAAGAGGAGTTCCCGTTTTACGACGCCGACGGGAACGTCGTCTTTCGGGTGAAGGCGAAGAACGTCTTCGATGTCGCCGGTGATTACGTCCTCGTGGACGAACGCTCTGGCGACCCCGTTTTAGTGCTCAACAAGAACTTCACCTTCTTCCACCACCGCTGGACGATACAACTCCCGGACGGAACCGAACTCGCGGAAGTCGCCTCCAGAAGTGCGGTCCTCGAAGCGCTGCGGTCACTCATCGACGTCCTCTCGTTCCTCCCGCACAAGTACTCCATCACCTCGCCCGAGGGAGATTCCATCGGCGAAATCCAGGGCCATTTCTCGCTCCGCGATAAGTACGACGTTCGCATCCACGACACGGGGTCGATACCGAAAACGGCGCTCGTCGCGGGAGCGATAGCCATCGACGCGCTGGAAGGGAACTGACCCGACTCAGACCTTCTCCGGCAACCAACCGCCGTCCACTTCGACGTTCACGCCGCTTAAATAATTGTCATCTAATTACACATCATACGTGAGTATTTGGAAGAACATCAAGACGTTTGGCTCAGCCATGAGGTACAGTGCACCTTTAAGCAAGTGAAGAGTTTTTTCGATGAAATTTCACGAATGGATAAATTAAAGCCGATTGTCGGTTCTCAATCAGAATGTATCGTAACAAGGAATGCGTGAGATGTGAGCACTGCACCTACTGTAAATATCACCACGCTCACAACCGCACCGATATCTCCACTTCCTCCGATAGAGATGATGTTTGGTGAGATGGCAACTAACAGGTTATTAATTGCAAAATACGCTATTACCGCCATCAGTACTATACCAACTCCTGATTGGATGGCACGATAGTTTATATTCATGTAGAAGGATTTGATAAAGCGTTGTTTATTTTTTGCGATTAACTTATAGAGTGTCGTCTCTCTGTCTATTCCCCGGTATTGTCCATGAATCTGCCCCTACAGGGAGGCTAACACTAATTCCAGTACCGATAACAGGTACAGCTACGTTCTGCAGAATATTCCAGTCTGCAATATTACCATAGCTCCAAGTATGTTTATACAACCCTGAAACGTTACCAACAGTCCGAGTATCTTGTTTTATTAATACCATTTGGGCGTATCCTGTGCCAACTGGGTACCACTCACTAACTCCGTCTCCGTCGACATCTCCTTGATTTCTCTTATCGTTAAAAGTCACAACGGAAGCGTTGTTTGGTGCGTCTATGTTGGCTGCGTTCGGTTCGCTCTTTAAGTCCGTAACGCCGCTCACGGAATTCGATGTATTCGGATCCTTGAGAGTTCCACTGTAAATGATGCTATCATCTTTATATCCGAAAACATCTTGCTCATATCCCAAAATCCCGACATCAACAGGTGCTGGACCATCTACGTCACCTTTTGTGTTCTTGAGGTCCCACGATAAGCCGATAGCATATTCGTTCTTGTTTTCATTCCAGACTCCAGTAAAGAATGACGCACTACTATCGCTTTTGTCGAAATAATCTTGAGTCGAGACTCCATCACTGGGTGGTGATTGAGTTGTAACCGAGTATTCTACATCGTGTGCATCAAGCAAGTCAAACGCTTTCTTCCTTTCTCCGCTTTTCATTAAGGAAACAAACTCATTTTTGATGCCAGCGTTAACAATCCCTGTCTTTTCTTGCTTCGCGCTTACTCCTGCAGAAGTAAAACCTGCAGTTACTGCAAGTCCTGCAGCTGATTTGATAATGTTACGTCGTGTTTGATTTTGCCCAAGTTTCTTGCTCATGCTACAGATGCAGATTTCTGGTAGTATTACTTTTAGCTAATTACTGAAAATATTCCCAGAACATGGGAACCGACCCATAAGATGGAATTGGCCCAAATATAATCTCAAATATTATGTGGGTAGAAGAAAAATATAAGTCATGCACCAGGTGTACCCTGACACTGAAGAAGTGCTGTCCCTCCTACTCAAACGAAGCAGTATTTTATCTGTCATTTACACATCCCCCTCTACTCCGCGAGATATCACCGATAAAACTGATATATCACGATCAACTGTCGGACGTGCGCTTTTAGAGCTAGAAGAGTTCAAACTAATCAGAGACGAACACGGTCAATATCAAATGACAACTTCTGGAAAAATTTTATGGGATAAATACAAAAGTTTTATAAAATTTATATATGATGTTTCAAATAAAAGCGAAGTTTTTAATAATCTTCCAGATGGAGTACTGAACAATATCCCTCTAAATCTGTTCGTGGATGCTCGAATTATACATTCGTCTACTCAGACCCCTCTGGGAGCGATTAGAGATCTCTCATCTCGAATTTTAGAATCAGAGGACATGTCTGCCATACTACCAGTTATCCTTCCGATTGATATTGAGCTCTATCTTGATAAAATTGCCACTGAACAGATGGATGTTGATATCTTGGTAAATAATGTGTCTCACGCACATCTGCTTGACAAATGCTCCTCTGTCAAATCAGACTCTGTTAATATTTCGAAATATTCGACTCAACCGACTTCACAGCAAATCTCTTTCTGTTTATATATCCTTGATCACTCTGAGGTATGGGTTCGCTTCCACGATGAGCGAGGGAATGTAATTAATACTTTCTTAAATAAATCAATTAAAGCTGTAGAATGGGCAAATAAATTATTCAATCGATACAAACCAGAGTTGTCCGAATAGTAGTCAAGTTAGACCTTCTCCGGCAACCAACCGCCGTCCACTTCGACGTTCACGCCGCTCAGGTAGTCGCTGTCTTCGTCCACGAAGAAGCGCAGCGCCTGCCCCATGTCCTCGAACTTCGCCGGTTCACCGCGAGGCAGGTCGTCGGGGAACACGTCCGAGTTTTCGACCACGTAGGGCGAAATCGCGTTGACGGTCACGCCGTCCGCTTGGGTGTCCGCGGCGAGCATTCGGGTGAACATCAGGACGCCCGCCTTGGCGATGAAGTACGGGGCGTTCTTCGGGTTGATGAGTCCCTTCTCCGCGCTGGCGTAGCCGACGTTGACGATTCGACCGAATCCCGCCTCGCGCATCTCCGGGAGCGCCCGCTTCGAACAGAGGTAGGTTCCGTTGATGTTGCCGTCGAGCACGGCGTTCCATCGGTCGAACGAGATGTCTTCCCAGTGGTCGGGAGCGAACGGGCCGACGTTGTTCACCAGCACGTCCACGCTTCCGAGTTCGGACTCGACGGTCGAAAAGAGGGCGTCCACTTCGTCCGGGTCGGTGACGTTCCCCTGCACGGTTGTCGCTTCGACGCCGTTCTCCCGTGCGGTCTCGGCGACGTCCCGCGCCTCGTCCGCACTCGAATGGTAGTGAACGGCCACGTCCGCCCCGCAGTCGGCGAGCGAGAGGAGGAGTTCCCGCCCGACGCCCTTCGAACTTCCCGTGACCAGCGCGACTCGTCCGTCCAGTTTCGGCGTTATCATACGGTCCGCTTCGCGGCGGAGTCCCAACTATCTTGACATCCCGATTATCTCGATTTTGAGTGAATCTCCCCCTATATTTAATATTCTCCATGGAGAGGTGCTACCATGGCAATAGAGACGATTCTTCTCGCGGTAGGACCGGGCGACGCGGACCGAACCGGGCGACTCGCAGACGCCGTTATCGACGTGGCCGGACCGACCGGCGCGACGGTCGTCCTCGCACACGTCTTCACGGACGACGAGTTCGACGACGTTGTAGACCGACTCGACTACGACCCGGCCGGGAAACCCAACTCGGACGAGGTGGCGGCGCGACACGCGACGATTCGCTCGCTTTCGGACGCGCTGGACGCCGAGGACATCGGCTACTCGGTTCGGGGCGCAATCGGCGAGCACGGCGAAACCATCGTCGAACTCGCCGAGGACGTGAACGCCGATAGCGTCTTCGTCGGCGGCCGCAAGCGCTCACCGACCGGGAAGGCCGTTTTCGGCAGCACTGCACAGGAAGTGATGCTTTCCGCTCCCTGCCCTGTGACGTTCGTCCGCGAGGACTGAACCCCCGCAATCGGACGTCGCGCTTTTTTGTCTCTCACTCCTCCGCGCGTTCCTGCCAGCGTCGTTGGATTCGCCGTTCGCGGATGTGTCGCTCCCCGTCGGCGACTTCCTCTCGCGTCGTGCGTTCGAACGCCTCGATGTTGCGGAGGAACTCCGTTTCGAACGATTCGACCAACTCGTAGGTCCACCGGTCGCCGCCGAGGACGCCGCACGGGAGGATTTCGTCGCGGATGTGGTCCGCGAGGTCGTCGTGCCCGGCGTCCCGGAGGTGGGTTTCGGCCTCGCTGAAGTGCTCCATCGCGTGGCCGGTGGCGTGATGGAACTGGACGAGGTAGCCGTGTCCCTTCCGGAGCCCTTCGATACCCAGTTCGAGTTCGTGGAGCGCGGATTCCGTTTCGTCGTCGATGGCCGGGAGGTCGTCCGCCATGTCCTGATTAACGCCGTCGAACCAGTTAACTCCGACAGGCGACCGGCCGAACCTCTCGGGCCGTCGAAAGAAACTCGACGGCGAGTAAATGCCTGTAGTTAAGTGGGACGGACGACGTTTGTTCACCTGAATGGCCTACTACGCGGGTGTAGACCTGGGGGCGACCAACGTCAGGGCGGCGGTTGCCGACGAAGGCGGCAACGTCGTCAGCACGTACGACCGCGGTACGCCACAGGGACCGACCGGCATCGCGGTTACTGAAGCAGTGCTCGAATGCATTCGTGGGGCGTGTTCGAACGCGACCATCGACCCCAGTGAGATTCGGGCGGCAGGCATCGGCAGCATCGGCCCGTTGGACCTCGCGGAGGGTGCGGTCGATAACCCGGCGAACCTGCCGGACACCATCGACCGAATCCCCCTGACGGGACCGGTGGGGAAACTCATCCACAGCGAGCGCGTGACCCTCCACAACGACACCAACGCGGGCGCTATCGGACAGCGGTTCTACAGCGACCGCAACCCCGACGACATGGTGTACATCACGATTTCGAGCGGTATCGGCGCGGGCGTCACCGTGGACGGCAACGTCCTCACCGGCTGGGACGGCAACGCGGGAGAAGTGGGGCACATGATAGTCGACCCACACGGCAGGCGAACCTGTGGCTGTGGCAAGGAGGGCCACTGGGAGGCCTACTGTTCCGGCAACAACATCCCGGAGTACGCCCGGATGCTCGCCGAGGAGGACGAAACCGTATCGACCGCGCTCCCGCTCGACGACCCCGATTTCTCCGCGAAAGACGTGTTCGAGAACGCCGGTATCGACCCCTTCGCCGACCACGTTATCGAACAACTCGCCCACTGGAACACGGTCGGCGTGGCGAACGTCGTCCAAGCCTACGCGCCGCTGGTCGTCTACCTCGGCGGTGCCGTCGTGCTCAACAACGAGGAACTCGTCGTCGACCCGATTCGGGAGCGCGTCGGCAACCACCTGCTGAACAATCAGCCGGACGTCCAGCTCACGACGCTCGGCGATGAAGTCGTGTTGAAAGGTGCAATCGCGAGCGCGCTGACGGATGGTACCGGCGACGAAACACGTCTCGCCGACTGATTTTCGCGACGTGAGGTTCGGGGGATGCGGTCGATTCGGACTTTCGGGTCAGTGTGACTGCTGTGGTTTCGTCTATACTTCTCTCCGAGTGTCGGTTGTAACTTCTCTCCGAGTGCGAGTACAGACGTCAATGAGACCGCCACCGCACAGCATCAGCCACTCCCTCCCCAACCGATTCCTCCCATCGTCGCGCTGCTCCTCGGTCGTCATCCCTCACGTGATACTCAGACAGGTTCGTGGCCGGCCGCTGACCACGAACCTGCTGGCGCACGCGCCACAGCGGCTATGGGTATCGTGCATTCGAATTTCCGTCGTGGCGCGCGCTGACGAGGCGACGCGGCCACTCTCGGCCGCGTCGCCTCGTTACAGTTCGCGCGAGGGATGAGCGAAGCGAATCGGTTGGGGAGGATGTGGCTGATGCGGTGGCGGTATCGTGGGTGGAATGAAAGGGGCCGCCCGCTCGCGCTTGTCGTGGTCGTTTCGGCGACCTCTCTCGACGAGGCACGCGGTTTGTGCCGAGTCGAGATGTCGCCGAGCGGGTCACGCGAACGCAGTGAGTGTGAGCACGGAAGTCGCATGCCCGCACGGGGAGCGTGCGACCGAGCAGGACCGTCTTCCGGTGCCGCGAGCGTGGCGGGGGCTTTCAAGGCCGTCTCTCCGGTGGTTGTGATTCAGTTACTCTCGGCTATCACACGTAGCGAGCGGGCGGGGGCTTTCGAAGTCCGCGTTTCAGTAATCTCGGTCACAGTCTCGGAAGCAAAACCATTTCGTACCGAGCGTTCGGAGTGATTCCCTGCCCTTCCCCGTCAGCGAAAGCCGCTCTCTTGGAGGGCCTCGTTCAGGTCCTCCCGAATCCGCTCGCCGAGGTCGCGGTCCATGGCGGTGGTAACGACGCGGTTTTCCTGCACGCTGGACCCGTCGCGGAGGAGGAGTCGGACGTTCCCGTTCTCGTCGGCGCGGGTGGCCTTGGCGCGGACGCCGGAGTCGGAACTCGCACCCCCCGCGTTGATCGGGCCGGGGATGATTTTCTTGACGTGCGGATGGCAGGCGACCTCACGAATCACGCGCATGCCGTCGCGGTTGCCGATGAGGGTTGTGTGTGTTCCGCCGATTTTCTCGGCCGGGTCGAGGTCCACGACTTCGAGCGAGCGCTCGCCGCGCCGCGCCAGCACCTCCTCGACGGGGTTCTCGTCGCCGACGCGGTAGAAGTCGTAGTGGAGTTGGGCGCGGACGGCGCGAATCACGCCGCGGTCGCCCGCCGCGTACACGTCCTCGGGGTGTTTCCGTCGCACTTCGTCGGCGATGCGCCCCGCGAAGTTACGGAGTTCGACGACCTCGGTTTCGCCCTCCTCGGGCGTGGTGCTGACGCCCGTCTTCCCGACCACGGTTTCGTCGTTGAGCATCGTGATGTCGGCGTGGTCGCGGGTCACGGCGAGAACGACGGAATCGGCGTTCTGCGTTCGACAGACGAGGCAGTAGTCGCCCGGACGTTCGAGCGAGGACGCACACTGCCGACAGTTCATGCGCGTTCTTTCCCAATCGCGGCGTTTAACCTCGGCGTTTCGACGATGTGTTCGGTGAGGGAAAGAAAAATATCGGATGAAAGACAACTGTGGATATGCGTTTCCGAACGACCCTCTCCAAGCGGTCACTCTCCGCCCGGCGTTTACTCTTCTCCCTCACCGCCCGGCGCTCACTCCTCTCCCTTTTCGTCCTCCTGTCGATTCTCACGATGGTTGTGGCGACGCCCGCTTCGAGTAGGCCACCGCCGGAGCCGTTCTGTGGCCCGTGCGGGGGTAGTTTCACCGAAGAAGCACACCAGTACGCCGAAACCCTCGGCGTCGAAAACGTGACGTTCGACGTCGAGCGCACCACTGCCACGATTCGGGTCCACGACAACGGCACCGCGACGTGGACGGTGAAAAACCGGCTTGCGAGCGAGGAAACGGCGCGGTACTTCCGCGAGAACGGATGGGTGCTCGACGAAATCGCCGAGAACGCTGCTCCCGGTTCCTCCCTCGACCCCGAACCGTTCCTCGACGCTCGCGTCGTCGGCGCGAAGACGGTCGTCCTTCGGTACCGGACGAGCGCCGCCGCGACTGCCCCCGGTGGCGTCGTCCGATTCGACGGCTTCCGACACGCACGGGAGGGGTCGATTTCGGGACTCGGTGCCGACCGACTGACGGTCGTCGGGCCGCCCGGAACCGTCGTCACCCGCGCGCCGCGAGGGGCGAGCGTGGACGGCAATTCCTTCTCCCTGACCGCCTTCCGCGACACCGGAGACGGTCCGTTCGTCGCGTTCGCGCGGTCGGACGGGATTGCCGGTGAGGCGTGGAGTTTCGTGGCCGTCACGCTACCGCTGTCCGGTGACATCGCGTTTAACCTTCTCTCCGACGTTCTCCTCCCGGCGAGCGTCCTGTTCGCGCTCCTCGTCGGCTTCGTTCGACTCGGCGGTCGGGAGGGAAGCCGAAACGAACGGACGCCTCGTCTGGTCGCGGGTATCGTCAGCGTCCTCGGCGTTCTCGCGTTGTTCGTCGGAACCCTCCGATTGAACCACACCGTCTCGGGCTACTCGATGGGCATCGTCGTGGCCGGTGGGACCTACGCCGTCCTCGGGTTGCTGGCGTTCAGCCACGTCCGGCCGACGTTTTACCGTACGGTGGCCGCCGTCCTCCTCGCGTGGGTGGTCGGTCTCTGCGTGGCGATGCTGGCGGCCGTCGCCGTCGATTCGGCCGTCGGCGCTCGGCTCTTCGCCTCGAATCCGTACGCGATACGCAAATTCCTGTTCGCGGCGTTTTCGGTCCTTCTGGCATCGTTCATGACCGCGGTCGGCTACGCCGCCGCTGTTCGTCGCTACAGGCGGGTGGTCCTCGGGATTCCGCCCGTCGCGTTCGCCGTCGTACTCGCCCTGACGATACCGGTCACTCGGGTCAGAGGTCCGAACGACTTCCTGTTCTCCGTTTTCTTGCTCGTGTACCTCCTCGTCTTCGTCGCGCTGGTCGGACTCCCGGCGTTCCTGCTCGGACGCACGATTCCGAACGGACGGTAGGCTCGGGGGATGGTATGGTCGAGTAAATAGGGCGATAGAGCACGCGAGGTGGAGTCAAAGAAGGGGAGCGTCGAGGCATAGGCGGCCCGCGGTCGCCTATCCCATATCGAGGGGATTCGCTTTCAGGAACTCCCGGAGGAAGACGGTGGCGTACGACCCGGAGGGGAGCGAAAATTCGAACGAGAGCGGGTCGTGGGAGAGCGAAAAGTCGCTTCCGAGCAGTATCGCGCGGCGGGTGCCGGTCGAGTGGAACTCGCCCGGGAGGTTGAAATCGTGCGGTTCGAGGTCGAGGTCGTCGAGGATTTCGCGTTCGATGTCTCCCTGCTCCCCCTCGGCGAGTTCCGTCTCGGTGCCGACCAGCGGCGCGGTGACGAACGCCCGGCCCCGCCGACAGTGGCGCTCGATGGTTCGGACGCGCTTTTCGCTCACGGTCTGCTGGCGGTCCATGTCGGGAACGGTGAAGCCGTCTACCTCCTCCGCGAAACACACCACGTCGCCCGCGACCGGCTCGTCGAACGGAAGCCCGCGCTGAAGCCGCTTGCTCAGGATGCGGTTGAACACGTACGACTGGGCGGCATTGACGAGCAACCGTTGGAGGTTCGTCGGGAGCGATTCGAGCGCGTCCCGGAAGTCCTCGGGGTCGGTACCGCCGTTTTCGACGAGGCGGTGGGCCATCGAGCGCTCGAACCCGAGTCGTCCCGGCAGGGCATCGAGCACGGCGTCCCAGTCCGGCGCGAGGTTCTCGACCCGCTCGCGGGCCTCCCGCGTGTCCTCCGGTTCCGTCTCGAACGGGTTGCCGACGTAGGCCATCACCGCCTCCTCCCACTCCTCGCGGACGACGTGCAGGCCGACCTCGTGCGTCACCGGCCGGAGACTGCCGAACCGTTGCTGGCCGAAGAAGTTGGGAACCGCGAGCGCCCCGTCCCCGCCGGCGAACGCGCGCAGTTGGGCCGCGATTTCGTCCGCGTTCTCCGGGTGGTCGGGATTCGAGACGGTGATTTCGAACTCGTTGCCCACGAGGTCGCCGAACAGGAGTTCTCGCCCCGCGCGGCCGACCGGTTCGAGTTCGGCGGCGCGCATCTCCGGAAGGTCGTCCGGCTCGACCTTTCGGAGGCTGAACAGTTGGGTCGTCACCGCGCGCTTGTCCTTCGTCCCGGCCCACGACACCCGCTCGCGGCTGATTCCGAGCACGCTGGAGAGGCTCCGGGCGAAGTCGTTGGTATCCCACCCGTGGAGCGTCGCGCGGAGTATCAGATACGGGTACGAGCCGGGGTCCGCGTCGAGCGGGTCGGCGTCGAATCGTTCTATCTCTCTCACTCGGAAGTCCTCGTTCGTCTCCCGGAGGGTTCCCCCCACGCCGTCCTCGTCGCTGACGTAATACTCCATGCCGACCGCGGTCTCGATGGGATGTGACTCGCGCATTCGTCCGGACCTTACGTCCGAACCGAATTAAAAAACCCTACTCGCTCGCCGGGATGCAGTCCGTCGCCACTTCGATGCGCTCTCCGGGTTCGATGACCCCCGATTCGGCGTCGTAGTCGACGAGTCCGATGGTCTCCATCTTGGGCAGGTGGACGTGATACAGCAGTATCTCCGCCTCCGTCGCGTCCTCGTCGTCGATTTCGGTGATGCTGGTGTCGGCCTCCCACGCCGCGACGTGGTAGGCGAGGTCTCCCATCGTGGTCGGCGTCGTCGCATCGGAGAGGAACGAAAGGACGTATCGTCGGTACGGGCTGCTAAGCACGTCGAACAACGTCTCGACCGATATCTCGGTTCGCGTGTTCGGCGGGGATGTTCGGGTCGTTGTTTGTCTCTCCATTACCCGTGTAGTGGTACGTCGTAGGTAAGTACGCAGTACCTACGTACGTTGGCTCGCCTCCCGCATCACGGGGAACATCGATACCGGGTCTCGATTCACCGTACTCGAAACCGCACCTCACTCCATCATGCTGTCAAAAAACGACGACGCGAGCTTCCCTTCCGCCTTTCGAAGGTGTTGATGAAGCGTCGCCGGTGCGATTCCCATCGACTCCGCGACCTGTTCGGCCGTGCTCTCGCGCGGCCAGTCGTAGTATCCGGCCAGATACGCGGCGTGGAACGCAGACCGCTGTCGGTCGGTGAGTTCCGTCGAAAGCACGTTTCGGGACCTCCGCTCCGACCGTTCGGTTCGCTCTACGTCACGCTTTGCGACGAGTTCGATATCGGGATAGGTGGACTGAATCGACGTTAATAGGGTTCGAATATCTGTTTCCCGCGTCACCTCGACGACGACATCCTCCACGCCGTCGTGTGCCCGTGCCGTCAGCACCTTCGCGCTGGATTCGATGAAGTTCTCGACGAGCGACGACGAAACCGTCAACACGAGAAGCCCCTCGTCGTCGTGAATCCAGACGACGCGCGAATTGTTCACGGTCGAGAACGTTTCGGCGGTATCCGCCACCTGTTTCGGTTGCGCGTCCTCGACGCGGACGTAGTAGAGATATCGACCGTCGGACGTCGGGACGGTACCGTCGAGGACGAGCGTGCCGTCGATTTGGCGCGATAAGTCAACCAGCAGTGCTTCGTCCGTGACGCGGAACATCAGTTCGACGGCCGCTTGGTCCGTCGCCAGGAGTTTCTTGTTCTCGGTCGCGTTGATGGCGAACCCGACGAGTTCGCCGAGCGTGTCGAACCCGGCGGCTTCCCGCTCGCTGAACGCGTCGGTTCGTGTCGCATACACCACCAACACGCCGTACGTCGTCTGCCCGTACGAGAGCGGGACCGCGATTCCCGAATGGAGTCCACGCTCTAACGCCCCCTCACGGAGACGGTCGGTGAGGACGGTCGTTTTGGAGAAATCGCGGACGACGACGTGTCGTCCCGTCCGGAATGCCTTCGTCGCGGGGCGTTCCCACACCTCGTTCTCTCGCTCGACCTCTCCGACGAGTTCGTGGAACGCTTGGTCGTCCCCGGCGAGTGCTTGCGGGACGAGACTGCCCTCGACGAGGTCCTGATCGCCGACCCACGCGAACCGATAGAGGTCGGAGTCGGCGAGTCGAGTACACACCGTCTCTTCTATCTCCTCGCGCGTCGCCGCGCCGACGAGTTCGTGAATCACCTCCCGCACGAGTTCGTTGATACGGTTCAGCGTCTCCAGTTCGTCGCGCTGCTGACGGAGCTCGCGTTCACGGTGGCGGCGGTCGGTGATGTTCGAAATCGACGCGACGACTTCCACGGGGGTTCCTTCGTCGTCGAATACCGGCGCGCTTTTGACCGATAGCCACACGCGCTCTCCGTCGGGCCGTTCGACACCCATCACCGTGTCGTACTCCGGTTCTTCGTTGCGGATGGTTTTGGCAAAGGGGCACTCGGCGGGTGGCATGGGTGCTCCCGTTTCGTCGGTGGCGTTCCAGCGGTCGTCGTCGTACGTTCGGTCGAGTATCTCTCTTTTCGAAAGGCCGAGAATGGTCGCGGCGCGCTCGTTCGCTTCGATGAACCGGCCGTCGCCGTCGAGGATGAGGATGCCGATAGGACTCGTTTCGAGCAGCTGTCTCGTTCGGTCGCGCTCCCTGCGAAGCGTGCGCTCGCGCTTTCGGCGTTTGGAGAGATTGCGTCCCGTTCCGGTGAACCCGGTGACGGTCCCGTCCTCGTCGGTGACCCGCGTCGCGTTGAACTCGTACGGAACGTGCTCGCCGTCCTTCGTTACGAGCGCCGACTGGCGCGTCTCGGTGCTCTCGCCCAGCAGTACCGCGTCGATGGCCGTCGCTATCTCCTGTTTGTCCTCCTCCGCGATAAAATCGAGCGGTGCCATTCCGTCGAGTTCGTCGTCATCGTAGCCTGTTACCTCCGTGAGTCGGTCGTTCCACTCGACGAGTGTCCCGTCCGCGTCGAAAACATAGAACACGTCCGGCAGCGTGTCGAGTACGGCGTTGACGGTCGATTCGTCCATCAGTGGTCGGGTGAGGTCTTTGGTAACACAGTTCGTAGCCTACCGGATGTGAGAAACTCGGTCAGCAAAAGGTTTGTGGCCTGATATATTTTAGTGAGGTTGCGCTCGATATCAATACAGCGACAGCGAGCCCGTCACTCGGTCCACGAGGTCGTCGTCGGCCGGGCCGACGGCGAGCGCCGTCACGGTTCCCGGGTCGAGTTGCGTGTGACCCGCGTCGCGGATGATGGCGTGCGGGAGTCCCTCCGCCCGCGCCTTCTCCGCGAGGCGGAACACTTCGTCCTCGCCTCCGGCCTTCAGGACGACCTTCTTCTGCCCTTCTCCCTTCCACTGCTTTCGCGCTCGCTCTCCGGTGTCCTCGTACGCCGAGAGGGACGCGTGTGCCACTTGCGCGGCCAGTTTTCCCTTGCCCATTCCGATGTCGGTTCGGGCGACGATTGCCTGCTTCATAGTCGAGCGTCGTAGTAGCGAACCAAAACGCTGGCTACTCGATTCGAGAAAGCTTATACCACATGACAAGCATCGAGAACTATGCTTTTAGATGCCCTCGTCCGTCCCGATCGGTTCTTCGAGAACCGTGCCCCCCGGCCGAGCCTCGCAAGCGCGTTCGGCGTCGTCCTCGTGGTCGCGCTCGTCACGACCGCCGTCTTCGGATTTGTCGGTTGGTCTATGAGCCAGCGGATGACCGGAACGACGAAGATAGACAATCCGAACCGCCCGGATGAAGTGTTCTGCGACGGGTTCGCGGCCGGTGGTGCGGCGAACTTCTCCACGGGGTGTGACAGACCCGAACAGAAGACCGTCGTCATCGGCGACCTCATCTGGGAAGGGTTCCAGAAGAAAATCCCGTTCGTCTTCATCACCGTCCTCCTGGCGTGGCCGCTGATTGCAGTCGGCCTTCACGTCGCGTCGGCGGTGGCGGGTGGTGAGGGGTCGTTCTCGAACACGCTCGCGGTCGCCGGATGGGGGATGCTCCCCTCCCTCGTTCAGATGCTCGTCGGTATCGGGTTGTTCTTCCTCGCGCTTCGGGGGGCGGACCTCTCGGGGAGCAACCCGCAGGTCGTCCTCGACCAACTGCAATCGCTCGTGGCGACGGCGCGCGGGGGAACGTTGTTCGTGTCCGCGCTCGGGACGGCGTGGCAGTGGGTCGTCTGGACGTTCGGATTGAAACACGCGCGACGGCTCTCGACGGCGGCGGCCGCGGCGGCCGCCGGAGCCATCGCCTTCCTCTCGTTCCTCCCCACGCTCGCCTGACGACCGGTGGGTCTTTACACACCCCCACCCCTGTTTCCGACAATGATACTCTCGGACGCGGACATCCGCCGCCGTCTCGATTCCGGCGACTTGGTGGTCGAACCGATTGACGAACCCGACCTGCAGATTCAACCGGCGAGTATCGACCTTCGACTCGGCGAGGAGTTCCTCGAATTCCAGCGCACCAACATCCCGTGCATCCACCCCGATAGCGAGGACGAGGTGGACAGCTACGTCACGGAAACCATCGTCCAGGAGGGCGACGAGTTCATCCTCCATCCGGGCGATTTCGTCCTCGGAACGACCAAGGAGCGCGTCGAAATCCCGTCGGACCTGCTGGCCCACGTCGAAGGGCGCTCGTCGCTCGGCCGACTCGCCGTCGTCGTCCACGCTACGGCGGGGGTCGTGGACCCCGGCTATCGCGGACAGATAACCCTCGAACTGTCGAACCTCGGGACCGCTCCCGTCGCGCTCAAACCCGGCACGCGCATCTCACAGCTCATCTTCACGGAACTCAAGAACCCGTCGGAGCGGCCGTACGGGTCCGAACGCGGGTCGAAATATCAGGACCAAGCCGGACCGCAGGCGTCCCGAATCGGGAGCGACCACGAGTTCGGTGGTGACCAACTGTGAAGTTCGCGGAGGAAGTCGTCGTCGAGGAGTTCCTGCCCACGTTTCGCTCGATGCTCGCGGAAGACCTGCGCGAGCGGGGCCTGACCCAGAGCGAGGTGGCCGACGCCCTCGGTATCAGCCAGAGCGCCGTCTCGAAGTACGCGCACGGCGACGTCGCGCAAAACGACCGTATTCGGGACGACGAGCGCGTCTCCCGCCTCGTAACCGAGGTCGGTGAGGGGCTGGCGACGGGAAGCATGAGTCAGGTGCAGGCGCTCGTGGAAGTGGAGGTACTCATCCGGCGGCTCGAAGACCACGACCTCATCGCGCAGCTGCACGAGGAGGCGATGCCCGAACTGGCGGGTCACGGCGGCGATTTCAACGTCCACGACCCGGACGACGAGCTCCGGGCGACCGAGCGCGTCCTCTCGTCCATGCGCCGCGGGATTCACATCGTGGAGGGAACGAGCGGTTTCACCTCGCTCATCCCCGCGGTTGGCTCGAACCTCTGTGAGAGTCTGCCCAACGCCGAGAGCATCGACGACGTGGCTGGTATCCCCGGCCGCATCTTCGACGTGAAGGGTCGGGCGACGATTCCGGCGGACCCCGAGTTCGGCGTCAGCGCACACGTCGCCTCCCTTCTGCTCGCGGCGCGGGACAACGGTGCCGACGTTCACGCCGCGCTCAACGTCCGCTACGACCCCGACATCGTGGCCCGCCTCGAATCGGCGGGCCACGTGACCGCCGAGTTCGACGCCGAGTACGACGACCTCGGCGAGGCGGTCGGCACCGCCCTCGACGAGTCGCCGGACGCGACGGTGCTCTATCACACCGGCGGCTACGGCATCGAACCCATCGTCTACATCCTCGGCGACTCCGCCGAGGCCGTGGCCGAAGTCGCGCGAAAAATCGTCTAAACGGGTACTCGCTCGCTGCGCTGTACTTCCCGAACGATGTCGTCCGGCAGCACCTCCCCGCGTTCGTGACGAAGGTCGTTGACCTCCCGTGCGAACGATACCAGCGCCGAAACAGCGCGGTCGCGCGTCGCCACGCGGCCGACCGGCCGAATCGTCGTGTATCTGTTGCCGATGCTGTCCTCCAGTTCGAGTTCCCACTCGTCCGAAATCGTCGCTTTGACCGCCTTCACCGCGATGCTCCCGTCCTCGTGCTGGAGTTGAATCTCGTCCCCCCTGATGGGTGCTCGTTCCCAGCCAGCGGGGATATCCCCGGAATCCGGCTGACCGTTCATGGTTCGTTTGTTTCTTCGTTGTCTCATTTATGTTTGCCTCGTGCTTGCCTGTGCGAGCTGTTTATCTCCAGCGATCGAATTGGCACACACAAAGTATATACCAATCCGGTCGCACTCTTTAGTTACCTCGGGTAGGGGTACACGAGGTAATTTTTTCTTCGAAACTATCCGCTCAGTCGCGAGTCCGGAGGACTATCGTGTCGTCCTCGATTCGTTCGATGTCCCCCTCCGAGAGGGCGTACGTGTTCTCGTTGTTTCCCCCCGTGTCGAGTTCGGTTTGTAACGTCTCGACGACGCTCGGGTCGGCTTCGACGTGCGCCGTCCCGTGTCGTACCTCCGTGACCATTCCGACTGCCGTACCATCCGCCTCGATGACACGCTTTCCCTGGTCGTCTTCGGTCAGGGCAGTTGTCATGTAATATAAACTCCAACGGGAGGGTCCTTTAGCACTATGGATTTTTTCTGACTACTCTATTTCACGAGCTGTCTGATTAATGCCCATTCCCGCCACCCGTGCTATCGGCTCATCTGACGACGGTCCAGTGACCGCCCAACACCTTTTGCCCGCCTCCGTCGTACCGCAAACCATGTCACGGCGCGGACCGTCAACCGCCCAGCAGTTCTACGGCCGCTGGGCGCGACTCTACGACCTGCTCGCAGTAGCGACTCCCGGCCTCTCCCGACTCCGGAGTCGAGTCGTGGACGAACTCCGACTCTCGCCCGGCGATACCGTGGTCGAGATGGGATGTGGGACCGGAGCGAACTTCCCGCACCTCCGGCGGCGCGTCGGTCCCGAGGGTAGGGTCATCGGCGTCGATTTCACCCGCGGAATGCTCGAACAGGCGCGGGACAGAATCGACCGCGAGGGGTGGGAGAACGTCCACATCGTGCAGGCCGACGCCGCCACGTTCTCGCTCCGCGAGGATGTGGACGCCGTGCTCGCCACGTTCGTCATCGGCATGCTGGACGACCCCTATAGCACCGTTTCCCGGTGGCTGGACGGCATCCGTCCGGGCGGGGGTCTCGCCCTGCTCGACGCCGGGCAGAGTTCGCGCGCCTACTCGTGGCCCGTGAATCAGGCTTTCCGCGGCCTCGTGCTCGCCTCGACGCCCGGCGGAACGAGCGGCTTCGAGAAACCGCCGTGGTACGTGCTGGACGAACGAATCGCGGAATCGCGGCGGGCGCTGTCGGACCGCACGGTGGCGGTGCGCGACAGCCAGCACGCGCTCGGGGTGGTGCGGATTACGGGTGGACGAGTGGCGGAATGATTGACTGAAATGCTTGAGGCGATCGAGAATTGGTTAGAAGAATCGTCTGATAAAATATTAACAATTTATCATTAAATTATTTATATATAAAGACTTATTAAGTAATATGAGGAATATAAAAATGTAGCACTAAGATGAATCAAAACAACTCCGACACACGACGTTCGTTCATGAAGAAAGCAGTAGCGACAACAGGGATTACCGGTGGCCTCCTCGGTAGCGCTCAGACAGTGGCTGCGGCGGAACCAACACTCGAAATCAACGGTCGGAATTCCGGTTACTACACTATTAGAGTCAATACCGAGGATGTGGCTCCGAAAGAAGGTGTTAGTAACTCTAACATCTCTCACCCTGCTCCGGGTATCTCGTGGCTTGAGGGTTCCACCAGTGATGGGTCATATCACAATTACGTTGTAAACGGGAATATTTACGCTGCACACCTGCGCGGTAGTATGCTCATCCAGCGATTCGATATGGGTTCTTATGGTCTCAATCGATATGGGGATATTACTGTCAGCGGGCAAGACGGCAACTATACCATTGGAACGACCAGCAAAATATCTGAAAAGTCAGATCTCGAATCGACAGACTATATCCAGGCAACGAATCAGTGCACCGGTGATATGAATGGAGACGATACGGATGTTTGGGATGGAGAAGGGTCTATAAAGATCATTAACGCTACCACAAATGACACACAGATGTTGATCGAACAGGCCAACATAAAGTAGTTGTTTCCCTCCCCTACCTCTTCTCGATCACGAAACGACTGAATTAACACCAACAGTATATCCCTCGAGTGGATCACCGAGAGGCGTCCGTAACGGTCGGCAGCATCACCGTGCCGCCGACCTCTAACTCGTCAAGCGCGACCTGTGCGGCGCGCTTGCCGGAGAGCAACATCGCGCCGAACGTCGGTCCCATCCGGGTGAGGCCGTACGTCGTCGCGGTGGCGAGGCCGGTCGAGACGAGGCCGTCGTGAACTTTGCCCGCGTGTTCGACCACCTCGTCTTCGCTCTTTGCGACCCACATGGAGTCGTGACCGGGCGAGTCGTGGCCGGGCGCGCCGTACTCCCCGTCTCCCGACTTGTCCATGCCCGTGTTGTGCTCTCGTGCGTGGCGAAGGCCGGGTGCGTCGAGCACGCCGCGCTCTTGGAGTTTCGAGACGACGACCGCTTCGTGGCCCGTGGCGTCGATAACGAGGTCGGACTCGACCGCGATGGGGTCCACGCAGGTGAGTTCCCGCGGCAGGGCGTGGACCGGCGTCCAGTTCATGACGATGCCGCCGACGCGGTGACCTTCGCGGACCACGACGTCGGTGAACTCGGTCATATTCTGCATCTTCGCGCCAGCGGCACAGGCCGACTCGATGAGCGCGGAACAGGCGTGCGGGCCGTTTGCGACGTACAGTCCGTCGGCCTCGTCCGATTCCTCGTAGGGGACGCCGAGGTCGTCGAGGACGGCCTGCGACGGGTCGCGGACCGTCACCTTGTTCATCAGGAATCCGCCGAGCCAGAACCCGCCGCCGAGGTAGTTGTTCTTCTCCACGACCATGGTCTCGACGCCGCGCTCGGCGAGTTCCTTCGCCGCGACCAACCCGGACGGGCCGCCGCCGACGATGATGACGTCCGTCTCCGAGAACTCGGTGAACTCGTCGCTCCACGCGGTGCCGATCGCTCGCGTCACTTCCGCCTCGCTCACGTCCGCAAAGCCATCGAATGCTTGCATACCACTCAGTGATATTACTAAGTTGTTGAAAAGGGTTTTCCTCCGTCGGTGATACGTGGCCGTCGCTATCGGTTCGACTCTATTTTGCCGAAAAACTCCGATTCAGTGGCGTCTCGCGTCGATTTCGGGCACGGAGAGAACCGCTCAGTCGTAGGTCGGCACGCGCCCGGATTCGTCGCTGCCGTCCACCAGCGGCAGGGACACCAATTCCGCGCCGACGTCCTCACCATCGATGCGGACGGTCAGTCCCGACCCGATTTCCACGTCGTAGTTCACCAGCGCCATCGCGGCCGGTTCCCCGCGCGACGGACTCTCGATTCCGCGGGTGACTTCGCCGACGACTTCATCGCCCGCGAAGACCGCCGCGCCTGCTTCCGGTACGGATTCGGGGAGCAGTCCCGCGAGTCGCCGACTCGGTTGCCCGCGGTTTTCGACGCGCGAGACGACTTCCTGGCCGACGTAACACCCCTTCTCGAAGTCGAGGGCGTTCCGGAGGCCGAGCACGTTCGGAATTTCACCCCGTAGTTCGTACTCGAACAGCGGCGTTCCGGCTTCGAGCGTCAGCGACTCCCACGTCACCCGGCCGAAGGGAGCGGCGTTCATCCCTCGCGTGACGAGGGCGTCGAAGACGAGTTCGACGTTCGGCCGCTCGCGTCCGATTTCGTCCGCCGTCTCGTCCGTCGTGCAGACCACTTCGTAACCCTCCTCGCCCGTCGGCGCGTCGGTTCGAATGACCGTGACGCCCACGTCGGCCATCTTCCCGCGGATGAACGAGAGCTGTTCGTCCGGGGTGCTCGCGCCGTTCAGCACGCTGGCGACCTTTTCGGTGGCGTACGGCCCGTGGACGCCGAAGACGACGAAGCGCTCGGTCGCGACGGAAATTTCTACGTCCTGAATGAACACCTTCTCTCGCCACTCCTCGGCGAGCGGTGTCGCCTCCCCGGGCGGCACGAAGAGCAGGAGTTGCTCGCCCGCACAGTAGACGTACATGTCGAGTTCGACCTTTCCTTGCGGGTCGAGCAGAAGAGCGTAGGTTCCGCGTCCGTCCTCGCTCGGAACCGTGTTCGAGACGATATTATCGACGTACTCGATTCTGTCGTCGCCCGAGACGACGAGGACGCCGTAGGGCATCTCCGTGAGTCCGACGCCGTTCCTGACTGCACTGTGTGCCCGTTCGGGTCGGCCGTAGTCGCGTGGCACCCGACGATTCCCGACCGAGCAAAACGTCGCTCCGTGGTCTTCGTGTAGCGCTTCGAGGCTCATACACGTAGTCGGGTGCGTAGGGGAGTAAAAACGTCGGATGCGCTACAGCGGCAGGCGCTCGATGAGCTTGTCCACGAACGACGGCTCCTCGTCTACCTCCTCGGGGTCGGGAACGACGCGCTCGTCCGGGCGGATGAGCGTTCGTCCCTCCTCCATTCCGGCTTCTATCAGCCCATCCTGTTTCAGGTTCGCGAGCGCGTCCTCCAACTCGTCGATGCCCGCCTCCACGTGAGAGCGCAGTTCGAAGACCGTCATGCCGTCTTCACTCCGGTCGACGAGGGCGTCGAGTACCCGGACCTCGATGTCCGGCCGACGTCGGTACTCCCGCTTGGCCTTCATGTTTGTCCCTATGTCACCCCGGTTTTTAGCCTTACCTCCCGTTCGACCTCGGCGACCGATGACCCCGAAAAAATCAGCACGTCGTCGGCCTCGACGGAGCGTCTCGCCGCACGGTTTCGACGTGCTCCGGAACGCGACTGTCGATAGCGGAACCGTATCAAATATTCTCCAGGAAACTATCATGGTGTATGATAACATTTGTTAACTCATGACATCCAGCGCGCTCGACGAAATCGACGAAGGAATCCTGTACGCGCTCCAGCGCGATGCCCGCGGTTCGACCACGACCGACCTCGGAAACCGATTCGGCGTGTCGGCCAGCACGGTGAGTAACCGAATCGACCAACTCGAATCCGACGGCATCATCACGGGGTATCAAGCGACGGTCGATTACGAACGGGCCGGATTTCCGCTGAACGTGTTGATGGTCTGTTCCGCGCCCGTCGGCGAACGGAGCGAATTGGCTCAACGGGTGCTCGACATCCCCGGCGTCGTGAACGTGCGCGAACTGATGATCGGCGAGAACAACATACGGATAGAAACCGTCGGCACGTCGAACGACGATTTGACGAGAATCGCAACCGCGCTCCCCGAGTTGGGGCTGGTACTCAAAGACGAGATTCTGATTCGGGACCAGTACTTTCAGCCGTTGAAGCAGTTCAGAATCGACGAGGACCGAACCGGCGAGGAATGACCCGTCTTCCGCCGCGGTCGAAACAGTTTCGACTGGGTATAAGTCGAATTGAAACTTTCACAGCTTCTGTGCCCGAGCCGTCAAAATGAGTTATGCGATTGGCATATCGATACGTCATCGTCGAACGATGCCCAGCGCACCGAAGCGACTCACGAACCGAGAACTCGCGGAACGGTCTCACTCGACGTCCCGTTCCGACGTCCCATTGAACGTGCTCTTCCGGATACTGAGCGACCGGGTACGGCGGCGGCTACTCCTCCTGTTGTCCTCCGGCGACGGGTGGATTTCCATCGACGAACTGGCGGACGAACTGCTTGCCGAACGGGACGCGACGTCCCGAGAGTCGCTGCTGGTCGCGCTGCACCACACCCACCTCCCACAGATGGCCGATGCAGGGCTACTGGCATACGACTCCGAGACCGATGCCGTGCGATATCGGTCCGACGCTCGGCTCGAACGCCTGTTGGACGAGATTACGGCGTTCGACGGGTGACCGTCGCCCGCTAGAACACGGTTTTGACGGCCAGCGGTAGGGATTCCTATTCTTCGACCCGCTCGCTCGCGTCCCGAAGCAAGCCGTCCAGAATCTCCGGCGTCGTCGGGTGGTACGCCCTGTCCGGCACGTCGCGGACGTCCATACCGCGCTCTATCACGACCTGCATCGTCTTCGCCATCACGTCGGCGTGGTAGTGCAACCCCTGATAGCCGAGAACGGTGCCGTCGTCCGCATCCGCCACGAGTTTCGCCAGCCCTCTCGACGCCTGTTTCGTCTTGAACACGCCGTCGTCTGCCGCGCGTCGGCTAACGGCGACGTAGTTCCTCCCAGTCGCTTCCGCCGCCGTCTCCGACAGTCCCACTCTGGCGAAGGGATACACCCCGACCGCCGAGAAGATGACGTGGTGGCGGACGTTCTCGTACGGTTCGAGGTCGTCTCCGCGAGCGTGTGCGAGGATGTTCTCGGCGGCTTTGAAGCCCTGTTCTTTTGCCACGTGGAGAATCGGCTCCTTGCCGTTCACGTCCCCCACGACGAACGTTCGGGGGTCGTCGCGGGCCTGCATCGTGTCTTCGACCCACCCGCCACCGAATTCGAGTGCGGTGTTCTCCAGTCCGAGTCCGTCGAGGTTTGGCCGCCGTCCCGTAAAGAGGAACAACTCGTCCGCGTCGATGGTCCTCGATTCCCCGTCCCCGTCTCTGCCTCCGCCGCCGTTTCTACCTCCGTTCCCACTCCCTCTTTGTTCGACGTGGAGCTGAACCCCGTCCCCCGTCGATTCGACCCGCTTTTCGTACGTTCGGGTCAGTATCTCGATTCCGAACTCCTCGCGGTAGATGTCGAGCAGTTCGTCGCCGAACGGCGAATCGGCCTCGTCCAGCGGATGCTCGTCGTGTTCGATGACGGTGAGGTCCATCCCCGCCGCCTCGCTGAGGTACGGGACGAGTTCGAGGCCGGTGTATCCGAACCCCATCACGACGCCCGAGTCGGGGAACTCGGTCGCGTCCAGCACGTCCGCGCTGGTCATGTAGTCCACGTCGTTCATGCCGGGTAGGTCGGGCACGTTCACTTTCGACCCCGTGGCGATGACGACGTAATCGGCCTCGATTTCTCGCCCGTCGATTTCGACCGTGTGGTCGTCTACGAGCCGTGCGGTGTCGTGATAGAACGCCACGTTCTCCCGCTCGGCGAGGTCGTGTACCGCGGCGCGCCGGTGTTCCGCGAAGCCGAGCACGTGGTCGTTTTTCAGCTCCACCACCGACTCCAAATCAACCTCCGGCGTCCCGGACAGCCGCGGGTCGTGACGCGCTTGATACCGATGACTCGCCGCCGACAGCACCTCCTTCGACGGCATACAGCCGCGGAGGATGCACAACCCGCCGCCGGGGTCGCCGTCATCGACGAGGGTCAGTCGAACGGTCGGGTCCTCCGCGAGACTCTGTGCCACGGCGACCCCCGCGCTTCCATACGCGCCGATGATGACGACGTGCGTTGTCATGTGTATCCAGTCTCGGTCAGGGATGTTAGCGGTTTAGGCGGCGGCGAGGATGGTGGGTTTCTCGAACCGCCTCTGGCGGCTCGAAATCGGTTTTTCCAGTACTATACAGGGGGTTTTAGTATCTTTTAGTATTATTCAGTGCACTTTGGGATTTTAAACTGGAGTTCAGTATTACGCGATGGGATTCAGTATCACCGCTCGCTCGGAAATGAGTTCGCTTACGGGAGTCCTCCGAACGGGACTGCCGTAACGAAGACGCCGAAAGCCACCGCCACGCTCGTTACGAGTTGGTATTGGTTTGTCCGGGACTGCAAATACAGACGTCACTGAAACCGCAACCGCAAACCGCATCAGCCACACCCTCCCCAACCGATTCGCTTCGCTCATCCCTCGCGCAACTTCACCGAGGCGACGCGGCCGACAGCTGGCCGCGCCGCCCCGCCAGCGCGCGCCACGATGAACGGACGAGATGCGGGGAACGAGTCAATCGCTACGGTGCGTGTACCGGCAGGTCGAAACGGCCGTGAACAGTGCGGTCGCGCGGTGCTATCTGGAAATCTCGCGCGCTTCCGTGTCCATCACGCCCTCGACTTCCGCCCGCGTGACGACGGCCACGTCGCCCGGAATCGTTCGCTTGAGGGCGGCGGTGGCGGCCCCGTATTCCAGCGCGGTCGGGACGGATTCGCCGTCGAGGCGGCGGGCGAGGAACGCGCCGACGAAGGCGTCGCCGGTGCCGATGGGATCCACGGTGTCCGTGTCGAAGGCGGACTGCTCGTGAATCTCGCCGTCGTGGAGCGCCAGCGCGCCGTTCGACCCGCGGGTGACGACGACGGTTTCGAAGTCCCAGTCGTCAGCGAGGCCGCGGGCGATGTCGGCGGCGTCGCCGGAGCGGTCGAGGACGGTTCTGGCGTCGCGTTCGGCCGTGACGAGCACGTCGATGCGGGGGAACAGCGCGGTGAGCGACTCGCGCGCTTCGGCGGGCGACCAGAGTTTCGACCGGTAGTTCACGTCGAAGGCGGTGGTCGTCCCGGCGTCCTGTGCCGCCGCGAGCACCTCGTCCACGGTGGATTCGAGCGTCGCGGACAGCGCGGGCGTGATGCCGCTAGTGTAGAAGGTTCGGGCGTCTCGAATCCGGTCGAGCGCCACGTCGTCGGCGGTTGCCGTCGTGACCGCGGCGTCGGCGCGGTCGTAGATGACGTTCGTGCCGCGCGGGTCGGTGCCGTGTTCGAGGTAGTAGGTCCCCTGTCGTCCCTCGTCGCTCCACGCGATTTCGGTGTCGATGCCGTACCGTCGGAGTCCGGCGACGACGCGCCGTCCGAGCGGCGAGTCGGGGAGCTTCGAGGTCCACATCGCCTCGGCACCGAGTCGGTGGGCGGCGATAGCGACGTTGCTCTCCGCGCCGGCGGCACGGAGTTCGAGCGACGAGGTGCTCTCGATGCGTTCGCGGTCGGGCGGCGAGAGCCGCAACATGGTCTCGCCGAATGTCACGAGGTCGGTCATACCCGCGAGATGCACCCCGGTGCCCATAGTTTCCCCGGTGCGGGGTCGAAAAACGAGTTCGTTTCAGCTCCGTGCCGACTTCAGCGAGTCAGTTCCACGGTCCGAAGTCGGGGTCAACTTGGCGCTCTTCCCGCTCGATGTTGTCGATTTTCTCGATGTCCTCGTCGTCCAGTTCGAGGGTGAGCGCGTCGTAGTTGTCCTCGATGTGGTCCTCACCCGTGGCCTTCGGGATGGCGACCACGTTGTCCTTCGACATGAGCCACGCGAGGCTGACCTGCGCTTCGCTGGTCTCGTGCTTCTCGGCGATGTCGGTCAGTTCGGGCACGTTAAACACGTTGCCGCGGGCGAGCGGCGAGTACGCGACGAGCGTGATGTCGTTTTCCTGCGCGTACTCGACCAGCTCGTCCTGCTGGAGGAGCGGGTGCATCTCGACCTGATTGGCGTAGATGGGTGCGTCGAGGATTTCTTTCGCCTCTTCCAGATGCTCGGGTTCGAAGTTGCTCAGGCCGACGTGCTTGATTTTGCCCTCGTCGTACAGTTCGTTGAACGCCGCGAGCGTCTCTTCGGGGTCGTACTCGCGAGCGGGCCAGTGGACGTAGAGCAGGTCAACGTAGTCCGTGCCGAGTTTGTCCAGACTCTTCTCGGTCGTTTCGAGCACGTCGTCGTGTGCGAGGTTGTCTATCCAGACCTTCGTGGCGAGGAAGAAGTCCTCGCGGTCCACCGACGAGTCGGCGATTCCTCTGCCGACGTCCTCCTCGTTCCCGTAGGCTTGGGCGGTATCGACGTGTTCGTAGCCCAAATCGAGGGCGTAGGCGACGCTGTGTGCACACTCGTCGCTGTCCGTGTTCTCCCACGTTCCGAGTCCGAGTTTCGGAATTCCGTCGCTGTTGGCGTCGTATGTCATCGTATTTCCTGCAAGGGGAAGCAACGAAAAAGGGGTTGTGGCGGCGGAAATCCTGTGGGGGGAATCGTCCCTTCGATTCCCGCTTCCGGAGAACTTAACCGCGCTCCGACAGACTGGCCGTGTATGCGAATCGCACTCTTAGGGGGTACCGGCGACATCGGGCAGGGACTCGCGCTCCGTTGGGCGTACGACACGGACCACGAGGTCATCATCGGCTCGCGCGACCCCGAAAAAGCCCGCACGAAGGCGACAGAGTACGAAACCGAACTCGACAGTCTGGGCGTCTCCCGCTCCATCAACGGCTTCGCCAACGGCATGGCCGCCGAACGCGGAGATATGGTCGTGCTCGCCGTTCCGCCGTTCCACATCCGCGACACTATCGAGGCGGTCGCGGACCGCCTCGACGACGTGGACGTCCTCGTCACCCCCGCCGTGGGGATGGACCGCGACGAAACCGGGTTCCACTACAAGCCGCCGAACGTCGGAAGCGTCAGCGAACTCGTCGCGGACACCGCACCGGACGGCGTTCCCGTGGTCGGCGCGTTCCACAACCTCTCGGCCGACCGTCTCGCCGACCTCAGCCTCGACCTCGACCAGGACACGCTCCTCGTCGGTGACGACGACGATGCCAAGGAACTCGTCGGACGACTCGCCGAAGAGATAGACGGACTGCGGGCGCTCGACGCCGGTGGCATCGGAAACAGCGCGGAAGTCGAGAGCATGACGCCGCTCCTCATCAACCTCGCGCTCGAAAACGAGGGGATGCACGACGTCGGCGTGCGGTTCGAATAGCGTCCGCTGGTCGTGAATCCCGGACGGTTCGTAGCTGTTCGAAAAAGACTGCGTTGTGGCGGGACCGGAATTATGCGCCGGCTTTCTCCAAGACGCGTTCCAAGTCGTCGCGCTGGGTCACGCCGACGAAGCGCTCGACGACGCCCTCGTCGTCCTCGATGACGATGGTCGGAATCGAGCGAACCTGGTACTCGTTGGCGATGTCTTGGTGCTCGTCCACGTCTACTTTCTCGAATTCGACGCTCTCGTCCCAGTCCTCTTCGAGTTCGTCGAGGATCGGGTCTTGTGTCTTGCACGGCCCACACCAATCTGCGTAGAAGTCGAGTAACTTGACGGTCATGCGTTGCTCTTGGAAGGTTCCGTCGCCGCGTGCATAAGGGTTTCTTCCTCCTCGTCCTCTGCCGCCTGTTCGTCACTCTCAGTCGCATCGGCCGCCCTCCAGTCAGGTGATTTTCTCGATTCGTCGCTCCATCTCTCCGTCCATCCACGCGGCGAGTTCCTCGGGGTCCTCGTCGCGGAACGAGGCGTACTTGTCATAGAATCCCGTGTGTCCCAGAAACCGAACCGCGTCGTAGATGGGGCGGCGCTCCTCGAACCCGTCCGGGAGGCCGCCCGCCCGGTCCCGATAGCCGTCGTAGAACGCGCGGACTATCTCCTCGGGACCGTCGGCACGGAGCGAGTCGAACTGGAGGCCCCGCGTGCGCTCTACGTCCCGCACCGGGTCGCCGACGTGCGCGATTTCCCAGTCGAGAAATCCGATTTCCCCCTTGTTTCGCCCCTCGGCGTGGAAGCAGTTCGGACGCGCCGGGTCGCCGTGGAGGAGCGTCGCTGGTGTGTCGTCCAGCAGTTCTCGGTTGTCCTCCACGGCCTCGATAACGGCGTCGAAGTGGTGTGAAAAGCGGTCTTGCGACCCGATGTCGCTCATCTCGGTCATCGTCTCGACGAGCACGTCCGTCCACGGTTTCGTCTCCAGTTCCAGACCGTCCGCGCTCCCGCCGACGATGCGGCCGTGTTCCTCGAAACGAAGCGCGTGGACGTTCGCCAGCGAGAGTCCGACCTGTCGGGCCAGTTCCGCGCGCTCCGTCGCGTTCGCGTCGGACCACGAAGACAGCAGGTTCTCTCCGACCACCGGTGCCGTCACGAGATACGGAACCGCTCCGGCGCTGTCACTCGCCAGCACCGTCGGGACTGGTACGTCGCCGTGTTCGTCCACGTAATCGATTACGGCCCGTTCGCGGGCGATACGCGACCCGTCGCCGACGTTCGACATCTTCAGATACACCGACTCGCCGTCGCGGAAGTCGATGCCGACGGTTCGATTCTCGTCGTTCCACGAGGGGCCGGAGGGATGTACCGCGTCCACGTCGCGGTCGGGGAACGCGTCGTCGAGCGCCGCCGCGATCTGTTCGTCCATAGACATTAATTCTCCTGCCCCGATAAATGGGTTGGGTGTCTGGAGAACCGGATTCGATAGCATTGCGAAAGGTTTACCCCGACCGCTCTCGGACCCGAAACCATGAGCAGTGGTCAAAACTCCGGTGGGCTGATGTCCAGCGCCGGACTCGTGCGATACTTCGATGCCGAAGACCGGAACGCGATTCGAATCAACCCCAAGACGATATTCGCGTTCGGTGTCTTCTTCGGCGTCTTCATCATGGTGCTGAACTTCCTCGCGCTGTAACGAGGCCCTTTTCCCGACCTGTTCCGAAGTGCCGATATGAGTCTCAACGCTGGCGTCATCGCCGTCCAAGGCGACGTGAGCGAACACGCCGACGCGATTCGACGGGCCGGAACCGCCCACGGCGAATCCGTCGCAGTCACCGAAATCCGCCAGTCCGGTATCGTCCCGGACTGTGACCTCCTCTGTATGCCGGGCGGCGAATCGACCGCCATCTCTCGACTCCTGCAGTCGGAGGGTATCGCCCCCGAGATACAGGCTCACGTGGAGGCCGGAAAGCCGGTTCTCGCCACCTGTGCCGGTCTCATCGTCGCCGCGACCGACGCCGATGACGAGCGAGTCGATAACCTCGGCCTGCTGGACGTAACCGTCGAGCGCAACGCCTTCGGCCGCCAGAAGGACAGTTTCGAAGCTCCCCTCGACGTGACCGGCTTGGACGAACCGTACCCGGCCGTCTTCATCCGTGCGCCGCTCATCAGCGACGTCGGGTCGGCGACCGTCCTCGCCGAGTGGGACGGCCGACCCGTCGCCGTCCAGGACGGACCGGTGGTCGGGACGTCGTTCCACCCTGAACTCACCCCCGACAGTCGGATTCACGGCCTCGCGTTTTTCGCC
This sequence comes from Haladaptatus paucihalophilus DX253, assembly GCF_000376445.1. Classification (NCBI taxonomy): domain Archaea; kingdom Methanobacteriati; phylum Methanobacteriota; class Halobacteria; order Halobacteriales; family Haladaptataceae; genus Haladaptatus; species Haladaptatus paucihalophilus. Next base: position 2,312,239 of record NZ_AQXI01000001.1, read on the forward strand.
GACGAGTAGGGCGTTCGGCGGTCGGCGCGGGTTTTGTGGGCGCTTCCATTCGCCCGCGGTAAGCAGATTTTTGCCGCTGGGCCGCTTCGGTCCGCTATGGACGTTACAATCGACGCGGTACGTGTCGCCGCCACGGGGGAGGGTCCGCTCCCCGTGGTCGTCCTCGCACCGGACGACGGCGACGACGTGCTTCCGATTTTTATTCGATTCGAGGAGGGTATCAGCATCGCCCGTGGCATGGAAGCCGAGGATATCGGGCGACCGCTGACCCACGACCTCCTGCTCGACGTGATGGAGGAACTCGGTGGCCGCATCGAGCGCGTCGTCGTCACCGAGTTGGACGACAACACCTACATCGCCGACCTTCACATCCAGACGCCGCGCGGCCACGAAGTCGTGGACGCCCGCCCCAGCGACTCGCTCGCGCTCGCCGCCCGTACCGGCACGCCCATCGAAGTCGCTGACGAGGTGTTCGACCACGGCCACCAGGAACGCGCACAGTTCGACGACCTTCAAGACATCCGGGAAGTCGCCCAGATAGGCCAATGAACGACGTACTGGACGACCTGTTCGAGGTCATCGAAGACAGGAAGGAAACGCTCCCCGAGGACTCCTACACCGCCTCGCTGTTCACCCACGAGAAGGGCGAGAACGCCGTCCTCGAAAAGTTGGGCGAGGAGATGACGGAACTCATCCTCGCCGCGAAGGACGACGACCGGGAGGAGATGGCCTACGAGGGCGCGGACGTCATCTACCACCTGCTCGTTCTGCTCTCGATGAAGGACATGGAACCCGCAGACTTGCGCGCGGAACTGGAATCGCGGCGCTGAATCGCGGCGCTATCGCTCACCTGAAAGCACGTCGCAGCAAAAAGAACGAATCGGATTTAGCTGACGAGTTTCTCTTCACCGCGCTCGACGATGATGCGGCACGGCGGGGAGATCTTGTTGTAGGCACGGCGGAGCGCGTCCTTCACGAGGGGCGCGTCGTCCACGGTACACCACGCGGTGAACACTCGATCACCGTTGGCGATTCGTGCTGCCGTTCCGACCGGCTTACCGAACGCCTGTCGCATTCCGTCGGAAACACGGTCCGCACCCGCACCGGTCGCCTGCTTGTTCTCGCGCAGGACCTGGTGGGGGAACTTGCGGAGAATCATCTTGTAGCCGGTTTCGCCGATGTTCTTGAGCAGGAAGCGGTTCGCGGACAGGCGGGAGGCCTCCAGCGCACCGTGGCGAATCTGGCATTCTTCTTCGACGATGAGGGAAATCTGAACGGGGTAGTCGTCCTCGTTGCTGTCCACTTCGCCCATCTTGTGCTGTGCGATCTTCGAACCCGGAATTCCGGTGATGTATTCGCGTCGCGTGTACGAGGGCTTGTCGATGGCCCGGTACATCGAGGCAGGTTTGTCGGACATAGTTACTACTGAATCTGTTGGTCAGGGCGTGAATAAACCCTTCGAAGCGCGTTCGACGCTTACTGGACGAAATCGCCGACGAAGCGGTCAGGGACGTACGCCAGCATGTGCGACGGAATCCGCCCGACCAGCCATTCCGCGATGTTCACGAGGGGCTTCCGAAGGAGCGCGTAAACCCCCGAAATCATGACCGCGAGGACGACGAGCGTCTGAATCGTCCCGTCGTAGAGCACGAGGCTCGGCACCGCGAGTGTGACACCCAGCGCGAAGTCCTCCGGCGCGCCGTCGTACCGAATCCAGCGACGCGGCGGAATCCACTGCCCGTGGAAGTGGCTGTACACCGCACGTTCGGACTGGCCGAGCCACGGTTTCAGTTCCAACCCGCCTCCGAAGGCGTCCGAAACGGAGTGTGCGGCCGCCGCGAGGAGGAAGAACCCGAGCGCGAAGGTCCACGGGTTCGGTACCAACATCGCCCCGGCGAGCGCCGCTGTCGCCGCAATCGAGTAGTACACCGGGAAGTGCAGCGTCTTCCTGTGTCCCGAATACAGGTCGAAATCGGGAAACACCCCACCGGCGAGCCCGGCGAAAACGGCGACGGGAGCCAACTCCGGTGCGACGAAGAGCGAGGCACTCCCGAGCAGCACGCCGATAAGGGCGTGCGTCGTTGCCATCATAGTACCATCGATACGCAAGGTTCGCATAAACACCTGTCGGAAATTCGTGGTACTACATAGCACACGTCGATAGCCACTGTTTACTTCTCCCGACACTTAGCGCAAATCGGGATGAAAATCGGCATCTCTTCGTCTCGTCTCGTCCGACTGATGCAGTTGGCCATCCTCGGCATCACGTTCGTCGGCCTCGTGACGAGGAACGTCGGAGTGTTCGTGAACGGCGTCTTCGCATTCGGCATCACCGTTCTCCCCGGGGTGTTGCGGCGCGACTATCGCCTCTCGCTCGACACGTCGCTGACGCTGTGGATTACGGCCGCCGTCTTCCTCCACGCAATCGGCATGCTCGGACTCTACGACGAGGTTTGGTGGTGGGACCACCTCACGCACCTGCTCTCCGCGACGCTCGTCGCGGGCGTCGGATACTCCACTGCGCGCGCCTTCGACGAACACTCCGACGCGGTGTTCTTCCCGCCCCGGTTCATGTTCGTCTACGTCCTCCTGTTCACGCTCGCGTCCGGCGTCCTCTGGGAAGTTCTGGAGTTCGCCGCGCGAGGGAGTGCTCACATCATCGGTGTAAAACCCGTGCTCATTCAGTACGGACTCGACGACACCATCGTCGACCTCATCTTCGACGCCGCGGGCGCGGTGCTAGTCGCGCTGTTCGGAACCAGCGTCCTCTCCGAGACGGTCGAGACGCTCCTCGCCCGGTTTTCGAGGGAGAGCGACTGACCGACACCGTTCGTGCCCGTTCGCTGGGGCGAAATATCGATAAAAATCAGTGCTGCTGTTCCGTTTCGTTCCCGACCCGGAACGGGACGTGGCTCGCGGCGAAGCCGTTCCGACTCACTCCCGCGAGTAATCCCACCCCGTCACGTCGCTCGGGAGGATTTCGCCGTTGATGTGCCACGTCCGGGGCCGGTAGGCGACGACGAGGATGCCCGCGTAGAACGCGACGACGATGCCCGTGACGATGGTTCCGGGAATGTGACCGATGGCGGCCGCTTCCGGCCACGTGTCGTTCGTGTAGGCCGTCAGCTGGAACACCCACGCCACGAGCAGGACGAAGAAGAGCGGCGTGTACACTCGACGGAGACGGTGTGCCAGCGCCTCTTCCAGTGAGACCTTCATCTTCGGATAGCGGTAGTCCTCGCTGAGCTTTCGTCGCCACTCCTCGTCCACGACGCCTTTGGAGTCGTCGAGTCCGAGTGCGAACACGTTCTGCTGGAGCATCCGGACCCGCGAGCGCCAGATGTCGTAGGCGCGGTAGCGACGCGCCTCGATGAGCAGAAAGATGCTCACCGTGATGATGGCGAGGAGGACGATGTAATGGGGATTGCTTCGACTGGAGAACGCCCACGTCAGGATGGCCGCCATCAGCGTTATCGCCCAGTTGCTCGTCCGGTCCAACCGCTCGCGCCAGAACTTCATTCGGTGAATCTCGCCACGGTACAGGTGCGCGAGCGAGGAACTCGGCCCCATGTTCTGCTCCAGCAGTCCCGCGCCGATCTCTGTGCCACTGGTATCCGGTGGTTCGGGTGTATCTTCGTCAGTCATAATCGGTGAGAGGTGTCGGTTTCTATGTCTACAGTATTGTGCTGTAGAGTAAAAACCGTCGTGGTTCCGTATCGCCGACTTTCGTCTCACCGTGTCCCTTTCTCGGTCGTTTGTCGTCTCTCTCTCCGTCGATAACCGTCGCTCTCGCGTTCAGATTCGTGATTAGTTCCAACTGACGCAAACGAACCGCTCGGCCGCGCTGCTATGCGGGTTCGCGTCGGTAAAAGTGTTGTAGTAGGGTATTCCTCACAAAATCGTCGCCCGATTACAGACGGGTGACGTTCTTCGCTCGGGGGCCTTTGGGGGCCTGTTCGATATCGAATTCGATCTCCTGTCCCTCTTCGAGGTCAGCGCCGCCCACGTCTTCCATGTGGAAGAAAACGTCGTCGTCCGCGTCGTCCGTCGAGATGAAACCGTAGCCGCCAGTGTCGTTGAAGAAATCAACTTTGCCTTTCGCCATTGCTTTTGTATGGAATGGTGCCCCACGGATAACACTTCCGAGAGTTGTGTTACCACGACCGTCGGTTTTTTACTCCCCGAGAATCCGTGCAACTACTCCCGCAATGAGGACGAGCGCACCGGTGATGAACGTCCCGGGAACCGGGAGGACGAACAGGGCGAGACCGAGGACCAGAACGAGCGTGGATGTTTTCATGACGAACTGGGATTCATCCGGCCCACGGTTACGGTTTGTGGGCGAAAAGGGACATAACGGGAGTCGAGCGAGGTTTCGTCAGACGACCGCGAAGACCACCAGTCCGACTCCAGCGACACCCGAGAGTGCCCCGATGCCTCGTGCCAGTCGTTCGCCGTCGGGTGCCAGTATCTCGACGGATATCAGCGCGGTGACGGCGACCATCCAGAGAAGGTTCATCGAACCCACGACGACCATCAACGCCATCAGCGCCCAACAGCACCCGACGCTATCCACGCTCAGTCGCCATCCGGAACGGAGCGCACCGCGAATCCCCGAAACGTCCCCCTCGAAGAACCCGCTGGGTCGCCGACAGTGTTCCAGATGGTGGCGTTTGAACGGCGACAGTTGATACGCGGACAGCACCAACAGCGTCGCCGCCAGCAGGAAAACGCGGTTCTCCGGCGCGATGGATCCGATGGGAACAACGAGATTGAACGCGAGCGGGACGACCCCCGTGAGGACCCAGACGAGCGTGTACGTTCCCATCACCGACACGACGGTCGCCGTCCGTCTCACCTTCGTCGTCTGCCCAACCGCGTCGGCGTACGCTCGAAACGCGTGTGCGGACGACGGGTACATCATCGCGGTCATCATGGCCCCCCACAGGACCAGATAGAGGCCGACACCGGCCACCCCGTTCGACAGCGCCATCGCCTCCGGGACTCCGGGAGCGGACATGTGCATCGCCATCGCCGACCCCGGCATGGGAAGGACGCGAGTTGCGAGCAGTATCCACGCGAGAAGCGCGACGCCGTAGGTGAACAGGACGACGGGATGTCGTTGGCGGGCGAAGAACCGACGTGAGGTATTCCAGACGTGCATAGTTTCCTCCGAGTGGTTCCGCCATCGCTCAACAGACATACGATAGCAGTCGGCATAAGACTGCTCTGCTCTCGCTGAATCCCGCTCAGTCGTCCGCGTACGACGCTTCGGGGCGGAACTGTCGGCTGATGACTTTCCACCGTCCCGTCGAGAACCGATAGTAGTTGAGGACCGCCGGAATCGTCGTCTCGGCGACGAACGAGAGGTACAACCCCGTTATTCCGAGCGCCGTCGTCGCCCCGAGGTACGCCAGCGGAATCGAACAGCAGAACATCCCAACCGCCTGTGCCATGAACGGCCAGCGGGTGTCGCCGCTGGCGTCGAGCGGCCCCGCGACCGACCCGTTCACTCCCTGTGCTAGGATGGCGACGCACGAGACGTACACGAGCGACACCGCGACGGGAATCGACGGGTCTCCCGAGTCGGCGACGAACGAGAGCACGATGGGTTTTGCAAACGCGAACACGAGAGCGGCCGCGACGACGTACGTCGCCACGGAGAAGAGAATGACATCGCGGGCGTACGTCTCGGCACTCCGCTCGTCTCCCGCTCCGAGTTCTTGCCCCACGAGGCTGCTCGACGCCAAGCCGAATCCCCAGCCGGGCGTGTTCATCAGGCCCCAAATCCGACGGCTGATGACGTACGCCGCCGCGACGCTCGGGCCGAACAGGGCGACGATGGCGAGCATCGGAAACTTGGCGACCGTCCACACCATGTTCCGCCCGACGACCGGCAAGCCGATGTGCACCACCTGCCGGACCGTTTCCACGTCGAGATACGTCCCGGTCGGGTCCACCTTCACGGGCAGTTCGCCCACGCCGGGAAGCCGACCGGCGACGACCCCGACGGCGAACACCGCGGTCACGACGACGTTCGAGAGGACCGTTCCCCACGCCGCACCGGCGACGCCCATCCCGAACTGGAAGACGAACACGGCGCTCAGGACGATGTTCGTCACCGCGCCGCCCGCCCGAAGCAGCATCGGCGTCCACGCGTCGTCAGCGCCGATGTAAATCCGACTTCCGACGAGGTTGAGGGCGGCGAGCGGAACTCCGAGCGAGACGATGTGCAGATATCGCGCACCCAGTTCGACGGTCATCTCGTCGCCCGTCATCAACGAGACGAGTTCCGTTGGAAATAGCCAGAAGGCGGCCGCAACCGGAAGCGAGACCAGCAGCACGAGCGCGACGCTCGACCGAATCGCTTGGCCCATCTCCTCGTACGCGCCCGCCCCGTATCGCTGTGAGACGAGCGCGATTGTCCCGCCCGCAAAGCCGCCGCCGAGCGAGAACGCCATGCCCCAAAACGGTGCCGCGAAGCCGACGCCCGCGATGGCCGCCGGTCCGATGGCGATGCCGACGAACGCCACGTCGACGGCGTTTTTCGACATTCGAGCGATGCCGGTGACGATGCGCGGCCACGCTAAATCCGTCGTTCGCCGCACGTTTTTCGCGTCGACGAGGCCCAGACGGGAGAGTACGAGACCGATTGCGAGAATAGTCCACCGTGCCGGGTTCGGGAAACGAGCGTCCACAGTGGTTGTTTCGAATCGAAACTAAAAGTTCTTTTCAGATGCGGTAAAAGACTGGGGTGTTTGGATATTCCGATATATACTCTCTATATCAATCGATTTGAATGGTTCCCATTCAGAATTATTTGCAACCTGATTTGAATCGGTACAGCACGAGTTTCTTTCCTTTACTGGTCCTCTCAAGTTCAAGCACGGCTGTTCCGTTCGACGATATCAATTTTCGCATCGTGTCATCGCGTTTTGGTGTCCGGCCAACCGTATCAATCGCGAAGCAAAGTTTATTTTCCTGTATCGCTTTCCGTGTCTTTTTTTCGACGCTAGCGTTTTGATATCCGATTCCTGATAGAACCAGATCCGTGGATCCGTCATTATCGATGTCATAGCGTTTTGTCGCTTCTGATTCAAACGAGTAGTCGATAGTTCGTTTATCTCCGAGATACCAACGAATGGGAAGTGGGACACCCGCAGCAACGCGGACCGGTTGCTTTGATTCTCGTGTCATCGTGTCATTTATTACGTATGATGTCACATCATCGTACTGAGAATCCGAACGAGGGGATTTAGTGAAAGTTCCGCTGATTCCAAGAACTGGCGCAGAAAACACTAACAAAAGAGCGATAGCTATGGTTGCCATGTACCGATAGGGAACTATATTTTTGAAGTCTAGTATTTCATCGAGAATTCCGAAGACGAACCCGGACGCAATGATGATGAGGAGAGGATAGAGTGGAAGAACGTATTTCGGATTTTTAACGCTGACTGAACTGATGAGTATCAGTGGGGACAATGTAACGATGGTGATCAGAACGATTTTTTGGCGTTTGATTACGGGAACTCTCTTTTTGATACCCGAGCGGAGGAACAGGTATGGCAGTCCGATAAGACCTAGTGCTGGAATAATCCCGTTTCCGTTGGCCATCCAGTAGAGATACGACCAAAATGGCGGCTTCTGATACTCTTTTCCTGCGACTAGAACTCGATGCCCCGTATTTATGTGGTCCATGTTGTGTGCGAAGGCTTCTCCAAAAGCATACACGATGTTACTCAAAAGTGGAATCTGAAATATCAACTCAACCACCAACGGGAAACTATGTCCCGCATAGTAGTCGGGATGCGGTGAGAACAGAAATGGAATGTAGATAACTACGAGACCGATGACTCCTCCCGTAAGCAGTCTTTTAACATCTTCCAATGCCTCGCGCCTATCGTTCATTCGATGTTTGATAGTATAGAGAACCCCGACGGCGATTGCAAGCGCGAATATCGCCCCTTGTAGTTTCGTTGCAGCAGTCGTTACTATCAACGCACCTACGAGGAGTCCGTATTTCGTGTGTAGTGAGTTGGTAGAACTCCATCTGACGAGGGAATACATAAGGAGCACTACGAAAAACGTGAACGTTATATCGAGATAGGCGGTTGCGGTCCATCGTGTGAACACTGGGTTGCCAGCAAGCGCGACTGCTGCTACTATTCCTACTCGTCGTGAAAAGAGTTCTTCCCCAAGGTGGTATGTTACATACAGTGTTCCGAGTGCGAATACGACGCTTGGTAATTTCACTCCGAATTCGGTCGGACCAAACACTGCCTGACTAATCGCCATAAAATATTTTGCTACGGGTGCATGCGAATGAGTCGGATTTCCATATATGTATCCTTCTAACATCGATTTACTTGCTCGTGCAAATATGGCTCCATCCATGAAGATGGCTCCGTCCATGTTCATACCGTACCAGATTCCAGTAAATAATAGAATAAGCCAAATCTCTCCTTCGCTTTGGAGTCTATGCCGAAGAGTTTGATGTATGTCTCTAACAACCATATCCCGAATATTTGACCTACTGGAAATGAGTATTTTGCTTTTCACCACTCTACTGTTTCACATATCTAAACACACCTTGCGGTTCGCATTAGAATTCCTTCCTGTCGACGCCCTTTATTCTGTATCGAGAATCTACTTTTTACATTCCAGTATCAGATCGTTCTATTCATCTCTCGAATAGGACCGCTTTCCGCTACTAATCCAAAACAGTTACGTGATGTGTCATTCCCTTCCTAAATATGATTGATCGAATTTCAGTACTCTCAAAACGAACGAAAATTACGCTCCGTATTTTATTTCTCGTTATTTTAGTGCTCCTCTCTGCAGCTATCGTTACCACTGGTGGTCGTTCTGTCGAGAAAACGTCCGCCGGCTCAAATATATCTCCTTCAACGTTTAAAAATGAATCTAGATTGACTATTGTTACGGCGTTCCACGGCCCACTTTCTGTCTATAATCGGAGTGGTGGTCTTCTATATCGAAACAGGTCACACCACTCTTACTGGGATGTTGATCCCGTCAGGGGAACGAAGTCCACGTATGTATATTCCGCAACAGATGTTCTCACCCGCTCAGAATGTCATGCAGATACGAAATGTGTCCGCAATGTCGTGGAAGAAATCAATCTGACTACTGGACGTGTCAACTCTATCTTCTCTAGGATTCGTCGAGGTACGATAAATAATGAGTGGCATGATATTGATCGAATTAATGACACTCACTACGCCATCGCAGATATCAAACGAAACGAGGCATACATCGTAAATGTTCGGACCGGAGTAACCGTCTGGCGGTGGAATGCACAAGATGCGTTTCCTTTGTCTTCGGGGGGTTCGAACGCGTTTGGGACGAATTTCCCTGGCGATTGGACACATCTGAACGATATAGAAGTTCTCGATGATGGTCGAATCATGCTCAGTCTTCGGAACCAGGATGCGGTAATTTTCATCAATAGAACGACTGGTTTCCAAAAGAACTGGACTTTGGGGTCTGATAACGAGTATGATATAATGTACGAACAACACAACCCGGATTATATCTCCAAAAGTAACGGTGGCCCCGCTGTCGTACTTGCTGACTCCCAAAATAATCGTATCGTGGAATATCAACGAACCGATGGAAAATGGGAACAAACGTGGGTTTGGAGCGATAGTGAAATGCTCTGGCCTCGTGACGCTGATCGCCTTCCGAACGGAAATACACTTATCACCGACACCAACTCCGGACGTATCATCGAGGTAAATAAATCTGGGAAGAAGAAGACGGTGATTAACTACCACGGTCCGGGTCGAATATACGAATCCGAGCGAGTTGGTACCGGTGATGAAAGCGCGGGTGGTCCGAGCGCCCGTACAGCAAATCTACAGAGCCGAGGTATGACAACTGTCGATGGAAAAGCGTCACACACCATAGAACGGTCTCGACTACAAAACCTGTGGTCTGGCGTGAAACAGGTACTCCCGACGAAAATACTTAACGCGATAATGTTCGTAAAGCCCACCTGGCTAACGTTCTCTGATATCGGACGGATGATCGGTATCGGTATCGTAATCGCCGCTTGGGTCTGCCTCGAATTACTGTGGACAACCCTTTCTATCTCCATTCAGTCACCTGTACGCGTTCATCGGTAACTCGAGGATACTACTGCTGCTGAAGGATGTCGCGGTTCGGGAAACGAGCGTCCACGAAGGTTGTTTCGAATCGAAACTAAAAGTTCTTTTCAGATGCGGTAAGGGAAGTGGGAGTTCGCATCGTTCCGTTTCTGTTTCCGTCTCGACTCACGTCTCCGGGGTGAGAACCACGCGCGAATCCCCCGTCACTTCCACCCGATAACCGAGATAGTCGAACGCGACGGACGACACCGCGTCGGAGGAGGTGATCCGTTCGAGGGCATCGCCATCGACGACGAAGTAGAGCGGATCGAGGTCGTCCATGTCGGCGTTTTCCGCCGCCATTACTGCCGATACCACGGCTTCACAGACGGATTCGTCCGAACCGATACCGCGTTCGTAACTGTCCCGTGATTGAGTGTTGGCCGGTTCGACCGGCATGCTGCTCGTTGATTCCTTCATGGGTCTCACTCGTTGGCGAGTCGAACGTTAAGAGCAAACCACTCGGATTTCGACCCGCCCTGTAACGACGTATGGAGCGCCACGTGATTAAAGACAGGCGCGCTATTTCGGGGTCCGAAATCGCCCGCCTACCGGACCGACGTTTTTATCCGATGCGGCCCTACGTTCGTCTGTGAGCAAGGAATGGGGACCTGACGACATCTTCGACGTTCTGGCGAGCGGAACGGCGAGGGAGATACTACTCTTGAGCAGCTCCGCGGCGATGTCCGTACAGCAACTCGCGGAGGAGTGTGGCGCGTCGAAACCCACCGTGTATCGGCGTATCAACAAACTCCACGAGTACGACCTGCTCGAACAGGAGGTCGTCATCGACGAAAGGGGGAACCATTACAACACGTACCGGACGAACATGGACCGCATCTGCTTCGAAATCAGTGACAGCGAATTCGTCGTCACCATTCGGTTCGACGAGGACCTCATCGACCGATTCGTATCGGCGTGGACCGGTCTCAGAGGGCCGGAAAACGGAGTTGATTGACGTGTCGCTCGTCCACACCGGAGGTGAGCGCTCGTGGTGAACGGCGTCCTCTTCTGGACGTTCGTCCTCACGAACCTGTTCGTCTTCGTCGTCGGCTCGGCGCTCACGTATCTGAGCTATGCGGCGTACCGACGGGTGGGACAGCGCTCCTTCCGATACGCGATTCTCGGATTCGGCACCGTGACCGTCGGCTCGCTGACCGAACTCGTCTACGAACTCCTGATAAAGCGGAGTAACGAACTCGACATGACCGAACTGCTCGTCCTCCGTACCGGCGAATCGGCACTCATCGGTCTGGGACTCGTCTTTCTGTTCTACTCGCTGATGACTCCCGACCGGTCGTGAGCGGGTGTGGGAATCACTGTTGCGTGTATTCGTGATTCTGCCGTCGTTCGCTTCGCTCGCGGATCAGAATCACAAGAATGCCGCCTCCCGGATTTGAAACTACGTCGAGACAGTCGCCTCGCTCCGCTCCCGCTGCGTCTCGTCTAATTCAAATCGCGGTCGGGTGCATGTTAGTTCGCTCCGCTCTCGATGAGTTGGTCGAGGCGACTGACCTCGTGAGTGAGAGAATCGATGTCATCCGGCGCGCTTCTCACTACCTTCGCTCGTCGATGTCGGAATGGCCGTATCGACACGAGAAGCATCCGTATCCGGGCGTGGTTCGGTCGCATGACCCTCCTTCGATAGTGCTCGGAGCGATAGGACAAGAATGGCTCCGAGGAGCACCAATCCGCCCGCGACGCCGAACGCGACGCCGTAACCGAAGGTAGCGACCCACCCACCGAGTACCCCACCAATACCACCTGCGATGGCACTGAGGGCCGTGTAGACCCCGAGAACTTCGCCACGGACGTTCCGTGGTGCGAGACGGGTGACGATTGCAGTGCCGACGACGGCGATGACCGCCCACGTCAAGCCGATCGCGGCGAGACCGACGCCAGCGGCCCCGAATCCGAGCGTCACGGCCCCCAAACCGGCCACCAGTGCAGTTCCCGGAAAGAGCACGCTACGAACCGCGAGCGCACCAGATTGAAGGAGCCGAACATCGTATCGCGATGCGAACGTCCCGACGCCCTCGTAGAGAACCGCGGAGGCGAGACTCGAAGCCAAGTAGAGGGCGAACACCTCCTCGGAGTCGAAGCCGGTCTCTGTGAGAAACAAGGGCAGTGGTGCCCAGAAGACAGCGAACCCAGTGAAAAAAAGCACGGCGGCAACTAGGTAGGTCGCCAAGGCCGGATTGATCCGGTTGAGGAGTCTGCGCGGATGGAACTGTCGGGTGGTCCAGTACAACCGGTTCGGTGAGAACACGAAGGCGGTTCCCTTTATGCCTCGATTTGAGGTCGAGAGGAGTCGCGCAACCTTGCGGATTTTTCGTTCGCTCGTGACGTGGGCGCTCGGGTCGGGACGCGGAAGCGACCGGACAGCCCCTATCACGCTCATCCCCGCACTGAGGGCGAACACCCAGAAGAGCGCGCGAGTGACGGTTTCCTCCCCGACGAGTTGTCCCCCGACAAACGGCCAGATGGTCCCAAGCACGAGACCACCAGCCCAGCCATAGCCCTGATATTTGTTCAGCACCCCAATACGCTCACTCCACGCGGATTCCGGCGCGTCGTCCACGACCAGCATCGTCAACACGGGTGCGATGGACGAAACGACCAGCCAGATGACGGCGTTGGCGACGATGACCGCAGTCACGCTGCTCAACAAGGGAATCGCGGCGAGGAAGATGGCGACGGTAGCGAGTGTTATCACCACCAGTGGCCGCCGATGGTCGACACGATTGGCGAGTCGGCCGAACACTATCGCTCCCGGGGCACCGATGAGTGCGGCCGTCGCCGCCAAGATACCCAGCTCCACCGTTGAGGCACCGAGTTCGACGATGTAGAGCGGTATCAGCAGGGACGCACCGCCGAACGAAATCGAACCGAGCGCCCACGAGTAGAGCCACCGTTCTTTCATAGTTGGGACTCTGTATGGATTCCGTATGAATTTGGAGGGTTACGGTTGGAAAGATATCCCTTCGTGGCTGTGATTGGATGATGCCGTTTCTGTTGCTCACGTTGTTCGCAGGAAAATGCCGCCTCCCGGATTGTGAACTACGCCTGGACGGTCGCCTCGCTATCGCTTGGCGCTACGTCCGGTCTACTTCAAATCCGTTCGGGACCACTCTGGATTTCAACGCGACTCGCTCCGCTCGTCGGTTTGAAATCGCAGAAGTGCCGCCTCCCGGATTTGAACCGAAGCAAGACATTCCGGCTCACTCGCTACGCTCGTTCGCGGGCTGTGTCTTGCAGGGTTCAAAAATCTGCTCGGGTGCAGTTTTACGACCGACGGCTCACTCGCTCCGCTCGTTCACATTGTCGGTCGTAGAAACATGCCGCCTCCCGGATTTGAACCGGGGACAGCTCGATCTTCAGTCGAGTGCTCTCCCAGTCTGAGCTAAGGCGGCTCATTCTGGAAAAGGCGGATGGTACAAAAAAGGATTTCGAAATCCACCGGAGGGGAGGCGGGCGGAGGGAAAACTCCTAACGCACCCACGCACGGGTAACAGAAGCCATTTATCCGTTGTCGTGGTACGTTCTCGCATGGGTGAACGTGCTTGCTATCTGGAGTTTTGCCCCGCGTGCGACGCATCGGTGACGATGGTCGATGAGCAGTGTCCCGACTGCGGGAGATCGCTGTCTGATTCCGCGTCTCACGCACCGGATTGATTATGTGATTTTTTATCACGCTGGGTCTTGTCCCCCTGTCTTGGGGGGAGAGCATGAACGACACAGACCTCGCCACGCACGAGTGGTGGGAACGATACAAGGAAACGGTGAATAGCGACCCCGAGATGGGCGTTCGGGGCCACGACAAGTTCAACGACAACTTCTACGTTGAGATCGGCGACGAGCGATTCCTCGTCGAGATGCAGGGCGGGAAGGTTCGAGACATCATGCCGAATCCGACCTTGAACGACCGCTGGTCGTTCGGCGTCGAAGGCTCCCGCGAGGCGTGGGAGGAGTTCGTCCAGGAGAACCCGCCCGCGTTCAATCACGAAATCGTCGCCTCGCACTATCGCAGCGCGGTGAGAAACGAGGACGGCCACCTCCAGATGCGGGGAGACAACAAGAAGATATTCCAGAACTTGCGCGCGTTTCAGCGAACCCTCGATTTGATGCGCGTCGCACACAACAACGGGGGGAGCTAACATGGCCGAGCACGGGACCGTCGAGCCGATCACGGGCAAGTACGTCCACACGGAGATCGGCGGTACGGACCACCGGATTTACTTCGAGGAAAACGGACCGGAAGACGGGATTCCGCTCCTCTGTCAGCACACCGCGGGCAACAACTGTCAGGAGTGGCGCCACCTCCTCACCGACGAGGAGATAACCGAGGACTTCCGCGTCATCGCCCACGACCTGCCGTATCACGGGAAGTCGGTTCCCCCGACCAGCCAATCGTGGTGGGAGGAAGATTACACGATGACGGCGAAGCAGTTCACCGAGACGCTGGTCGCGCTCGCGGACGCGCTCGACCTCGACGACCCTATCTACATGGGGTCGTCGATGGGCGGCAACATCGCGCTCGAACTGGCCGATTGGTATCCCGACCGGTTCCGAGCGCTCATCGGACTGGAGTGTGGTGCGCACAGTCCGGGCTTTTACATCGACTGGCTCGACCATCCGCAGGTCAACACCACCGAGGTGAACGCCTACTCCTGCTGGGGATTGATGGCTCCACAGAGCCCGGAGCAGACGCGACGAGAGACGATGTACCTGTACGAACAGGGTGCGAACGGCGTGTTCAAGGGCGACCTCTATTACTACTCGGTTGACCACGACTACCGGGACAAACTCGACCAAGTGAACGCCGACGAGTGCCCGTTGTACATCGTCAACGGCGAGTACGATTACCTCACGACGCCGGACGATGGACGGGAAACGGCAAAAGGGGTCGGCGACGGAGCGACTGCCGTCGAGATGGCCCAAATCGGCCACTTCCCGATGAGCGAGCACCCGGAACTGTTCAACGCGTACCTGAAAGAGATACTCGCGGACATTACCGGGGACCGAGACGAGACGCTCCCGGACGTTCTGACGCCCGACGACGTGGGAATCGAACTCCAACCACCCGCACCCGCTCGGGAAAAACCCGCGGAATAGTGTCGTCTCATTTTTCAGTCTGGTCGCCGTCAGGAACGGAGTAAGCGGTGAATACCGCGACCGGGAGAAAGCTTATTGCTACACGGTACCGCAGTTCGAGATACCCAAATGGTGCAAGAGAACACCGATAGATGGGATGATTGCTTGGAACGCGAAATCGACGGCGGGGTCGAACTGTACGACCCTGAAAACGAAGACGCGTGGATTTGGTCCGATCTCGGCGTAGAACTCTCGTGGGAAGCGTAACTTCGGCGGTCTATCGAGCTGCACCCGAGTAACGAGCGATTTCCGGCTGGTGAACACGCGAGTGCTCCCCTCGCGTTGCGACCGTTCCCCCCCCCTCGACCGCTCTTGGAATGGCTAATTGGTGGCAAATCCAGATACATATTTTACTTGACCATATCGTCGGATAACAAGAGAAAATATTTATTCTACCAATTGGTGTGAATATGCAAACAGGTTCGAACGGGAAGACGGACCCTCCACCGTCACCGTTCAGATTCCTTCCCCGCTAGTACAATGCACGTCTCATCCTTCGAACGCGAAACGCTCAAATCACCCGCCTTCATCGTCCCCGGTTTCATCCTGTTGGGCATCCTCGAAACGCTGAATCGGTATTTTCGAATTCTATCCGGCAGACGGCAGGCGCACATCGACGTCCGGTGCTGTTGGCGACCCTTCGCCGAGGCCGTCCTCGCCGGGAAGCCGATGTACGTCCGTCCGGCGGTGGACAACAAACCGCCCCTGTTCGAACTGCTGAACGTCGCCGTCGCGGCGACCGGCCAGTATCTGCTGGTCTTCTTCGTGCTCATCGGCATCGTGAACGCGTTTTCCGCCATCCTCCTCTGGCGAATCTGTGCCGAGCGCAACGCCTCCCGCGTCGGACTGATGGCCGGACTACTGTTCCTGACGAGCGTTCCGGCCACCGGGGGTACCGTAGTCAACGTTCGCTCGTTCGCCATCGCGGGTATCCTCCTCGCGCTCTGGGTCAAACATCCCCTCGCACGCGGTGCAGTCATCGCGGCGGCTGGTCTGTTCTCCCAGCACGCGGTGTTCGCCGTTCCCGTTCTCGCCTACGACGGTCTTCGCTACCTCGAACGCGATGATTGGACGGCGTGGCTCACGAAATTCGTCGCCGGTGGGCTCGTCGTCGTCGCCGTCTCCTTCGCGTTCGTGTACGCCGTATGGGGGTCGGCGTCCTTCCACGGCGCGCTCTACTGGTCGTTCGGTGCCGCGAAGAAGTACACGACCAACCCGGCCGTTCCGTCGCTCATCGGCGACACGAGCCGGTGGCTCGCCGCTCTCTACCGTGAAACCATCAAACACCTCTTCCTCCTCGTTCCGGCCGCTGTCGTCGTCCACCAACTCGTCACCGAACGCGGTTCGAAACGCGTCCTTCGTTCGACGAACGCTCCCGTCGTCACGGCGACCCTCCTCGCGTTCGCGATGACGATTCCCCTGTTCGTCCGCGCCTATCGCGCGTACTGGCTGTACCCGCTTCCCTTCCTCGCTCTGTTAGCGAGTATCGGCTATCAGCAGTTCTTCACGATCGGCCGGGACGGGTTCTCGTCGTCGGAGGAACGTCGGCGCACTGGTCGTGAGCGACCTCCTGCTCGCGGTCAGCACGACGATTCCCCGCGATAGAAGCGTTCGCCGTCGAAGGTGTCGCACTGCTCTTTGGTGGATTGCATCGCGCAGAATTATGGGTTCGGGCGGATTCGAACTACGTGCAAGACATTCCTGCTCACTCGCGTTGCTCGCTCCGCGGGCTGTGACTTGCTTCGTTCGAACCGCCGAACGTTTCCTTTCGTGGCCTCGGTGGTTCGCTTCGCTCACCACGAAATGCCACGAAAATCCAATGGGTTGGACTAATCCAGATTCCTCGGACGGCTCAGCCATCAGTTCTCCAGCGTTGCAAGCCCTCAAACGAGGGTTTGGGATTCGGGTTCTGTCGCCCTCGATAGGACTCAACTATTGGATCAGACCTCGACCCCCTTGACCCGTTGACTGCGAAAGAAATGTCTCTACTTTGTAAATAATTCTGATGATATGATGTAAAAAGATATGGGGATCAGTTACACTAGTGAGATCCACTCATACCACGGACCCGGATCTGCAGTCTCATAGATCCGTGTACCCGCGATATCGTATGTGTACGACAACGTTCCCGTGCTCTCGACACCGATATCTCCACTTTGATATTCGTTGCCATTTGGCGCATAATCTTTGCTTGGGTCAAGGTTGGTGGCAACGACATCGACACGAACGCCCCTTGCAGTGTCTTGGGAGTCCGACCAACCAGAGTTGGTAGTTAAATGTGAGCGATCCCACGTGATCTTACCATATGGCTCATTGTCTTGTTTTACTGTTGAAGTCGGACCAATATCTAGAACGTATCCCTGCTCTGATGTCACTGAGAATGGACCAATCGCTGCACTTGGTTGGATGACCAAGCCATGGGAAACCCACTCGTCATTATCGGGGTGTGGGTATTCGAGATAGGCCGGTTCGCTAATAGACTTGCCGTCCGGGGCCGTTGTCGGTAAGACATTGATCGAATGTGTAAACTCACACTGATAGATGTAGTCGCCGTATTCATATGGATTCGAAGGTTTGTCGGAAAACCAGATCTGCTGAACCCATTTATTTCTGCCTTGTGATGGGAGTTGATAATACCGTGTCTCACCGATCTCTCGGTCATATCCGCTCGTACCATACGCAATCTCACAGGTCGTCGTATAGCTTTGCCCTCCCTGGGAGCTAGTATTGCGTAGGGGAACGGTTCCTGTCGTAATCGGATGTATATCTTTACTCATCGTTATTTGTTGAGTTTATTGGCAGCTGGGTGGTACTCCGTACGCTCGCCATATTCGACCTGCTGTCGCAGTTTCAGCGAGTGTTTGATTGACTTACGTGCCTTTGCTTTCGTCGTGAATTCTTCGACCGGCTCGAGCGCATAGCCAAGACCGTGCCGTTCATCTGGATACTTGAATACACCAGTGAGGTTTTGTGCATCGTGAATCTCAATACTCAGCGGTACTATCTTGTTGCTATCAGACCCAACCGCTTTCGAGGTGGGAACTTGTTTTCCGAAGTTCTTCGACCGGTCTTCGTAAATGGTGGAGCTTGGAACAGTTGTGGAAGAGAATCGATTGACCGGGTTTAGCTTTGCAAGTGGGACCGTTACTTTTTGCTCTTTTGTATTGATGATACCTGTTCGATTATTCAGCTGAAACCGACCTGAGATTTCATCGCCAGATTTGTTGATAATTGCGGATGCTGGCTCGTATATCTCTCTAGTAACGGGATCGTAGGTGAAACCCACATACTGAGAGCCCTTCTTTGCACTGGTGATCCCGGTACCTGCTACGATACCAAACCCACTCGCACCGATTGTCTTGAGGACGGTACGCCTATTTTTATGGCTATCTTTTAACGCCATGCAAACTATTCAAGAAATAATAAAAATTAAAATTTTTATAATTTTAATATATAAATATATATTTGAGAATAGATTGCAGCTCAAATAAATTCGGTAGATTTTATATCTCGTTCACTCGTAGTGAAGTATGAAATGCGCTGTACTCGCCGGTTTTTTGGAATCACCGCACTCACTGGAATCTCATCCCTTGCAGGATGTTCGGATTTCCCTTCATTACAGAAATCGAACCCAGTTCAAGCCGGAGGGGTTATTGTAGAAAACAATCACTCTTTTCCTCACGTGGTTGCTATTCGGGTTACGAGAGCACCGGCTAATGAACCGATTGCAGGAACCTTCTCACACACATCATTCACGATCCAATCGCACAAGCGAAAGGCCGTTCACGAATTTCTACGTTGGGAAGGTACCTACATAGTTGAATGTCGTTTGTTATCGGGTGCATCAAAAACTTCGATGAAAATAACACTTCAAAAGAGAGATGGAAAAATACGGGGGGAAAATATTTCCTTTAAAATAGGTAGTGGGGGGCAGTTGACATCGAGCAAAGTAATGGCTCTGGAATAAATTCTCAACTTAAGTAAATTATATCCTCGATTGTGGCGTCTGATTACTACTAACACTGTCGGTGCGTCGAACGTTTCGATTTGTCCACTTTTTGGAAACCCTGACGGAGCAAAAGCCGTTTCCCGTGATGTTGGGAGTACGACTGAAGACAAATAATACAACCCCATTTTTCTTCTATTTGACTAAACTACTACTCGTAATTCAGTTGTGTCATCAATCGTGAATTGATCAATAAAATTGACGCTGCAGGTCACGCAATCGGCGATTGATTACCTCCTATCGAACCGTCGGCTCGCAGTGAAGGCAAGACAGGAGCGACCCGAGGAGACTGAATGGTTGAACTCAGAAGTGGTTGAAACTAGTCTCCGACCCCAAAAGCAGAAAATAACGGATAGAAGCCCTGTAGGGCACAAATCCGTTGGCTCAAAATCGTGCAGAATGTGGATGGGTTCGGGCGGATTCGAACGACGCCCGGACATGCTCACTACGTTGCGCGTGCCCGGTCTACTTCCAATCGCCCTCACGAGAATTTTCCGCGATGCGGTGACTCGCTTCGCTCGTCACGTTGCATCGCGCAGAATTATGGGTTCGGGCGGATTCGAACCACCGACCTCGGCCTTGTAAGGGCCGCGTCATAACCAACTAGACCACGAACCCGTACCGTGGAAAAATCGCTCCGGAGGAATAACTGTTACTTTCTCGGTTTCGTAACGACTACCACGCTCGCTAGCAATCCGCAAGTATGGACGACACGCTCTCCGAACTCGGCGAACAGGATGGCTGGAAGGTGGACGGGTTCGCCGCCCGCGTCCACTACCGCGGCGCTGACGACTACTACAGCATCGAGTACTATCACCCCAGCCAATGCGTGCTTTACTGGAAAGTGAAGGGGGACGGCGACGTGGCGGTTCCGGTCGGCCGCGGGACGGTGCCCGGCCCGCTCCGGGAACGCGTGCGTATGGATTTGACTGAAGCCGGTATCGACCCCGACGTCGAAAGTCGTAGCCTGTAACCGCCGCTACGTCTCCGTTTTCGAGTG
This sequence comes from Haladaptatus paucihalophilus DX253, assembly GCF_000376445.1. Taxonomy (NCBI): domain Archaea; kingdom Methanobacteriati; phylum Methanobacteriota; class Halobacteria; order Halobacteriales; family Haladaptataceae; genus Haladaptatus; species Haladaptatus paucihalophilus. The sequence continues at coordinate 2,332,565 of NZ_AQXI01000001.1, forward strand.
ACCACGTATCTCGTTTCTAGAAACAATGTATCTTTCCCGCAGTTGTTCCTTCTCTCCCTGTGATCGGACGGAGAACGAACCCTGGTGTATCCGTCCCTCCGCGATAGCGACCATCGCTTCGGATATCCTCCCTGCCCGAACGCTTATGCGTGACTTGGCCGTTCCTGCGTTGGTGCAACATCGACTGAAGTGACGGTGTTTCGGTTCGTAGGAAACTCTTATCAATACGGTGTCCCTTGAGAGAGAATAATGAGCATACACACGGACGAAGACGACCCGTTCGAGGAACAGCGGGAGAACGCCGACAATCCGATGCGGCGTCTGTTCGTCGAATACGGGGGCGAAAATCGCTTCGCCTTCGTCGTCGGGGTCGTCTCCAGTCTCTTTGCCCGTATTCTCAACCTCTTACCGCCGATAATTCTCGGCGTCGCCCTCGATTCTCTCATCAACACGAACAAGAAAATACCCTACTCGGAGGCGCTCTCCGGGCAGGTTCCGTTCCTGTCCGCGAGCATGGCCCAGGGAATTACACCGGGCACCGAAATCGGTCAGTTCTGGTTCTCGGTCGTCGTCATCGCGCTCGCGTTCGGCGTGGGGGCGATGTTCCACTGGGGGCGTAACTGGGGCTGGAACTCGTTCGCCCAGAACATCCAGCACTCGATTCGCACCGACACGTACGACAAGATGCAGCGACTGGACATGGAGTTCTTCTCGGACAAGCAGACCGGTGAGATGATGTCCATCCTCTCGAACGACGTGAACCGCTTGGAGCGGTTCCTCAACGACGGGATGAACTCCGCCTTCCGACTCGGCGTGATGGTCGTCGCCATCGCGGCCATCCTCTTCACCATCAACTGGCAACTCGCGCTTGTGGCGATGGTGCCGGTGCCGCTCATCGCGGCGTTCACCTACAAGTTCATCCAGATAATTCAACCCAAGTACTCCGACGTCCGCTCGTCGGTCGGCAAGGTCAACTCCCGACTGGAGAACAACCTCGGCGGCATTCAGGTCATCAAGACGAGCAACACGGAGTCCTTCGAGTCCGACCGCGTGGACGACGTGTCGAACGACTACTTCGGCGCGAACTGGGACGCCATCGTCACCCGGATAAAGTTCTTCCCGTCGCTCCAGATTCTCTCCGGGCTGGGCTTCGCACTGACGTTCATCGTCGGCGGCCTCTGGGTGTTCAACGGCGAAGGACCGTGGTTCTTTTCGGGGAACTTGGAAGCCGGTGAGTTCGTCACGTTCATGCTCCTCACCCAGCGGTTCATCTGGCCCATGGCGCAGTTCGGGTCCATCATCAACATGTACCAGCGCGCGTACGCCTCCAGTGCCCGCATCTTCGGGCTGATGGACGAACCGAGTCGGATTCAGGAGGACCCCGACGCGAAGGACCTCGACGTCACCGAGGGAGAGGTCGTCTACGACCACGTGACCTTCGGCTACGACGAGAGCGAAACCATCGTGGAGGACATCACCTTCGAAGTCGAGGGCGGCGACACGCTGGCGCTCGTCGGCCCGACCGGGGCCGGAAAATCCACCGTCCTCAAACTCCTGCTCCGCATGTACGACGTAAACGAAGGTGCCATCCGCATCGACGGCACCGACATCCGCGACGTGAGTTTGCCGAGCATCCGCCGGAACATCGGGTACGTCAGCCAGAACACCTTCCTCTTCTACGGGACGGTCAAGGAGAACATCGAGTACGGAACGTTCGACGCGACCGACGCGGAGATAGAGGCGGCCGCCAAGGCCGCCGAAGCGCACGAGTTCATCACCAATCTGCCCGACGGCTACGACACCAAAGTCGGCGAGCGCGGCGTGAAGCTTTCGGGCGGTCAGCGCCAGCGGATTTCCATCGCCCGCGCCATTCTGAAGGACCCGGAAATCCTCATCCTCGACGAGGCGACCAGCGACGTGGACACGGAGACGGAGATGCTCATCCAGCGCAGCCTCGACAAACTCACCGAGAACCGGACGACGTTCGCCATCGCCCACCGCCTCTCGACCATCAAGGACGCGGACAAAATCGTCGTCCTCGAAGGCGGCAAAATCGTGGAACGCGGTCGCCACGACCAACTCATCGGCAACGACGGCCTGTATGCGCATCTCTGGGGCGTTCAGGCCGGAGAAATCGACGAGCTTCCACAGGAGTTCATCGACCGCGCCGCCCGGAGAACGGCGCGAACGGACGCCAACGACTGACCGCGGTTACGCACCGCTGACGGTCACTGACGGCGGCGATTTGGTCCGACTCGAAGGCGGTTATCACCGCCCGCGGTGGTACCGTCGTCCGCCTTTTTCGACCTGCAAATCCCGTTGTCGGGAAAGCGCCGCGTTCGCCTGTCGTTCGTATCGTCGAACCACCTCCTCGCGCTGTCGCTGTCGGCTTTTCGCCCGCTGTCGTTGCTGCTTCCAATTCGGGTCGCGGCGACCGCCGTACTTCGGTATCTCGCCTGTCTCCGATTTACGGACCGGTTCCTCCGACGATTCAGTGGCGACTTCCTCCTCGCTCTCTCGCGGCGCGCGTCCTTCCCGTTCGCGCTGTTCGCGTGCATTCTGTTCGTTTTCCTCCGCCCCGCGTTTCGGAACCCTGCTTCCGTACCGTCCGCCGTACGAGGATGATTTCGCCGGTCGTTCGTACTCGCCCTCCGGTTGTCGTTTTCCCTCGTACCGCGCCGGACCCGCCGGTGGATGCGGTCGCTCTTCCTCCCGCCGTCGTTTCACTTCTCGTCGTCCTTCTACCTCTCGTCGTCCTTCCTCGCCGCGCTCCTCGTCGTAGTCCGATATCTCCTCCGTCGTCTCGTCCGTGATTCGCTCCTCTTCCGTTTCCCGTCCGGTGTTCTCGTCTGATACCATTGTCTCTCTGGCCCGAAATACTCGCAAATAGCGAATAAACCGGCGTGACTGTTCAGACGGTTTGTCGGAGTTCCGTCGGCTGTTTCGAAACGGGTAACGGAGGGTTTCCTTAGCTCTGTGGCGATGTCCTGTTCATCGCGGGTTCGGATTGCAGAAACTTGACTCCGTACTCGGCCAACCACGAGAGCGTTTTTTGCACCGCGGCGGGGTCGGCGACGCGATAGCTCGCCATCGTCGGCGGTTCGTGTCCCACTTTGACCCCGAGTCCCATGTCGGGAAGGACGTGAAACGCGTCCTCGTCGGTTCGGTCGTCGCCGACGTACAGCGGAAGCCACGTTTCGTCGTCCGGGACGCGCCGCTCGTAGAGCCACCGAATCGCCCGTCCCTTGTGCCAATCGACGTCCGGGCGCAGTTCGATGACCTGCTTTCCGGTCGTGACGCGCACGTCCTCTACGTCCGCGACGACATCGCGGACCGCCTCCCGAACCTCCGGAACGCGGTCGTCGTCGGTGAGTCGGTAGTGAATCGACGCGGTGACGCCCTTGTCCTCGACGAAGGCTCCGTCTATCGCGGCGAGTTTCGAATCGAGAGTTGCGGAGAGGCGTCCGATTTCGTCCGTCGCGTCTTCCGCGACCGGGTGGGTATGTCGTTCGTCGCTCGTTCCGATTTCCAACCCGTGGTTTCCGGCGTAGGCGATGCCGTCCACATCGACTCGTTCTTGGAGGTCGTCCAATCCCCGTCCGCTGACGATGCCAACCTGGACGTCCGGCGAATCGCGGAGGTCTTCGATGACGGTCCGGGTCGCCGGTGGCAGCCGAACGTCGTCGGGGTGGTCTTCTATCGGTGCGAGCGACCCGTCGAAATCGAACATCGACAACATCCCGTCCGTGTCCCGCAATCGCCGTACCAACGCGTAGAGGTGGTGGTGGAGCGGGTCGGGTACGTCTTCACTCATCGTCTCTGTGGTGATTTCGCGGCCACTTCACGGCCTCGTCGAATCGCTTCGATGGTTCGGAACTGGGCGTTCATCCATGCGTACACATCGTTCGAATGCACTTGTTTTCTGAGGTCGTGCATCCGTCGTTTTCGCTCCGACTTGGGGAGCGAGAGCGCGCGTTCGATGGCTTCCACGAACTCGTTCGTGTGATGGGGGTGTACGGTCACCGCCTCGTCGCCGAGTTCCTCGTTCGCGCCCGTCAGCTCGCTCAAAAGAAGCACGCCCGGTTCGTCCACTTGCGAGGCGACGAACTCCTTCGCCACGAGATTCATCCCGTCGCGCCGTGGACTGACGATACCGAGGTCCGCCTCGCGGTACAGCGCCGCCAACCCTTCCTTCGGGAGATGCTCGTTCAGATAGACGACCGGCACCCAGTCGTCGGTCCCGAACCGGTCGTTGATTCGCTCGATTTCCGATTCGACCTCCGCTTGTAACTCCCCGTACGCGTCTATCTGGCTCCTGCTCTCGCTCGCCTTTTGGACGTACGTGAACTCGCCGCGCCACTCCGGGTGTCGCTCCCAGAACCGCTCCAGCGCGGTGAGTCGCTCGGGAATTCCCTTGGTGTAATCGAGTCGTTCGACCCCCACCGCGACCGTCTCGCCGAGGTCGTGCTCCCGTCGGAACGACTCCCAGAACGCCGTCGTCTCCGTCGAGTCGGCGAGTTCCTGTCGATTGTCGGCGTCGATGCCGAGCGGGAACGGTCGAACGAACGTCCGCCCGCCCTCGTAGACCACGCTTCGCGTCGCTCTATCGACTCGCGTCCCCGAGAGCATCGCGGCACAGTCGAGGAAGTTCTGGCAGTATCGCTCCGTGTGGAATCCGACGAGATCGTTCGCCAGCAATCCGTCGAGCAGTTGCTCGTAGTGCGGGCACGCCTGAAACGCGTCCCACGACGGCCACGTGATGTGCCAGAATTGCATGCAGAACGCGTCCGGTCGTTCCTCGCGCACCATCCGGGGAGCCAGCCCGAGATGGTAATCCTGAAACCAGACCACCGACTCCTCGGTCGTCTCGTCGGCGATGGCGTCCGCGAAGGCGCGGTTCGCCCGCTGATAATGCTCCCAAAACGCGGTGTCGGCGTTCATCTTCGCCGGGTCGATGTGGCAGATCGGCCAGAGCACCTGATTGCTGTAGCCGTAGTAGTATCCCTCAACTTGCTCGTCCGTGAGTTCGACGCGCCGAATGTCGTAGGCTGGCGACTCGGGTGGTACGCCAACGCGCCCGTCCTCGTCGGCCACGTCGAAATCGGCGTCGCCGCTCCCCCACGCCACCCACGTCCCACCGGCGGACTGCATCACGGGGTCGAGCGCCGACGTGAGCCCCCCCGCCGGACGGCTGACGGAAATCTCGCCGTTCTCACGTTCGTGGCTGTACGGTTGGCGATTCGATGCGACTATCAGTTCCCGGTCCCCGAGGAGCGAGGAGACGGTTTCGGCCGTCGGTCCATCCCCTGTCATGATTTCGCTTCTGACCCCCGGTCGAGACTTGCACGTCTGTATTCGTTCATCAGTTATCGGTGGGTCGTGACTGCGACGAATAAGGCAGTCGTCCGTTCAACTGGTTTCGCCGTGAAAAACGATGGTAACGACCACTTACAGCGCTCGTAGGCTACAACTAGTCGCGGTAATCCTCTCGTTACGATTCCGTCAGAACGACTCCGTATCCGGGTCTTCGTCGGCCGCGGACTGTTCGACGCCGCCGCGGTCGGAGTAGCGTTGGCGACCGACCGCATCACTGTCAACCATTGTCATGATTGATTGTCGAACTTCCTCCGCCGAATCGAAGGTATCGTTCATCGGTCCGAGCACTTCTTCGAACGTTTCCGATCCCTTCGGATAGTCGATTTCGTACTCGCCGTACTCCGAGACGAGTTCGTCCACGTCCGCGGGATAGTCGTGTTCCTCCAGTTTGCCGCTCAGTTCCCCCAATTCCACACCTTGCTCTCGCTCGCGGTCGGACATGGACGGAACGACAGCACTGAGTTAGTAAGTCCTTCCGGCCGACCCCGCGATTACAAGGGGATTGCCGAACACGAAACCCGTATGCACCTCTCCGATGCGACGTGGACCGACGCCGACGACGTGGACACGGACCTCGCGCTCCTCCCCGTCGGAAGCACCGAACAGCACGGCCCGCACGCACCGCTCGGCACCGACTGGTTGAACGCCGAAGCCGTCGCGGACGCGGGCGCGGCGGCGTACGACGGCGAGGTCGTCGTCGCCCCGCCGATTTCCGTCGGCGTGAGCGAGGAGCACCGCCAGTTCACCGGCACGCTGTGGGTCTCGGAGGACACCTTCCGCCGGTACGTCCGCGAGACGGTCGCCAGTCTCGCCCATCACGGCTGGAATCGCGTCGTCATCGTCAACGGTCACGGCGGCAACGTGGCCGCGCTCCGGGAGGTCGCGGGGACGATAACCCGCCACGACGAGGCCTACGCCGTTCCGTTCACGTGGTTCGAAGCGGTCGGCGACCACCGGAGCGACATGGGCCACGCCGGGCCGCTCGAAACCGCCTTCCTCCGTCACACTCGCCCCGACCTCGTGCGCGAGGACGAAATCGAAGCGGCCCGCGAGGGCGCGAGCGACGGCTGGGGGGAGTGGGTGTCCTACACCAACCTCGCCTACGACAGCGCGGAGTTCACGGAAAACGGCGTCGTCGGCGACCCGACCGACGGTGACGAGGAGCGCGGCGAAGAACTGCTCGAACTGGCGACGCAATCGCTGGTGAAACTGCTCTCGGCGGTCGAATCGCGGGACGTGTCCCGTCCCGACCGCGAGTAGGTCGATTCGTCCCCCTTACTCTTCCTCTTCTTCCTCCGCTTCCGCCTCTTCCGCTTCCACCTCGTCGTCAGCCGCCGATTCCTCGGCTTCATCGTCGTCGCTTTCGTCGTCGGCTTCCAACTCCTCCAGCGACCCCTTCAGGCTCGGAATCGTGCTCGCCAGTTCGCCGACCTGCTCGCGGGCGTCCTCGACGTCCGAGATGGCGGCGTCGATGGTCTCGATTTCGTCCTTCAGGTCGTCGGCGTCCTCGAACGCGTCGGCCCGCTGGCCCATCGCGTACCACTTCTTGGCGTCGTGGAGGTGGTCCTCCGCGTCGCCGACGTCGAGCGCCGAGCGGAGCGCGTTGAGCGCTCCAAGCGTGTTCTCGGCGTCGGTCTCCCAGACGGCTTCCACGGGTGGCAGTTCCTCGCGGGCGGCCGCGAGGTGTTCTTCGACGTCTTCCCGCATTTCGTTCGCCGCTTCACCGAACAGTTCGTCATCGAACGAAGATTGACTCATGTCGCGTGATTGGACGGGATTACATTTAAAAGATAACCCGAAACCGGAAGTGAAAGACCAGACCTCCACCTTTTGCTGCGCGGAAATCGCGGCGATGCCGCGATTCCGCTGGCAAAATCTGGACCAAAACCTCGGTGCTCCCTCGACTCACGGCTCACTCGCGTTCGCCGTTCGTTTCCGTCCGCGCCGAGTCCGCTCGCTCCTCCGTCGCTCGCGGTGGGGGTTCTAGTTCCCGGCGCAAAGTCGGACGGCCTATCGCTCACGTCCGTTCGCTGGTCGAACTCGATGTTCCTCACTCCTTCCGAACCGACTCGATTTTCATCAGCGGGTAGCCGTCTTCCATTTCCATTTTGGTGACGACTTCGGTTCCCTCGTGGTCGATGACGATTTCGACTTCCATGTATCGCCCCGTCAACTCGGTATACCCGTGCTCTATCTCGTCTTCGAGTTTGTCGGTCAGGATGTCCACTTCGACCGATTCACAGGAGGGCTGGTTTTCGATGCTCTCCTCGATTGCGCGTTCGAGGCTGTCTGCGCTCTCGGGGGAGACGGGAGTGCCCGCGAACTGGTGATACAGCGCGCCGAACTTGATTCCGGCTTCGAAACAGGCGGCGTCTCGCGTCGTCGGTTCCATGCCGGAAACGAAGCGTCGGGGGGTTAAAGTTCGTGATGACATGGAACACGGAGAACCTTTACGTGTTCACCTCTCAACGAACGGTATGGATTACAATTCAGCCCTCGACAGAGGCATGGACGCCGTTCCAGACCTCGAAACGAGCGACGAGCGGTTCAGCTATCCCGACCCGGCCGTCCAGAAGGACGGGTCGTTCACACGACTGACCAACTTGGACGACATCGCCGACGCCCTGTCACGAGACGGCGAACACGTTCACAGCGCGCTCCAGCGCGAACTCGGTACCAGCGGGAAGTACGAGGAAGGACAGGCACGATACAGCGGATCGTTCACCGAGTCCGACTTCAACACCGCACTGGACGAGTACGTAGAGGAGTTCGTCATCTGTTCGGAGTGTGGTCTGCCGGACACGCGACTCGTGCGCGAGAACCGCAACCTCATGCTCCGCTGTGACGCCTGTGGTGCGTTCCGACCGGTCACGAAGCGAAGCACGACGAGCCGAACCCAACAGCGCGATGCCGTCGAAGAGGGGCGGACCTACGAGGTCAAAATCACCGGCACCGGACGAAAGGGCGACGGCGTTGCGGAACGCGGCAAGTACACGATTTTCGTCCCCGGCGCACAGAAGGGCGACGAAGTGCAGGTGTACATCGAGAGCGTCCGCGGCAACCTCGCGTTCGCGCGGCTCGCCTGAGCGGGGTTCCTGCGAAAGCTTCTTTTGCCTCTCGTTCCGATGAACGGGCATGTTCGAATCGCTCCTCGAACTCGGCATGTTCGCACTGTACATCGCCGGGTCGGGGTTGTTGACGGTTCTCGGAGCAGTGACCGAATATCAAGGTATCCAGAACGCGCTCTCCGGCGATAACACGATGGCGCTGTGGTTCGTTTGGATGGGTACTGTGGCCCTCATCGCGGGCCTCATGCTCGCCCGCGATAAGGTTCTGCACCGCGTAACGGCGTAACTGTCGTCGTCTCGCCGGAAAATCGCATGGTTCTTATCGGGGTTGTACCTCTAGCCGATTGAATGGACGATCCCGTTCTGCTCACGGGTTCCGAGGGCCGCGTCGGGTCGGCGATTCTCGGCGACCTCGAATCGAAATACGAGTGGCGATTGCTCGACAGAGAACCACCAGCGGCGGATCCGTCCCACGAATTCTTCGTCGCGGACATCACCGACTACGACGCCGTGTACGAAGCCGTGGACGGTGTCGGTGCGGTCATCCACCTCGCGGGCGACCCCCGGCCGGAAGCGCCGTGGAACAGCGTACTGGGTAACAACATCGACGGCACCCACACCGTCATGCAGGCCGCGGTCGATGCGGGCGTCGAGAAGTTCGTCTTCGCTTCGTCGAACCACGCGGTCGGTGCCTACGAGACGGAAGAGCGGAAACCTGACCTCTACCGGACGCACGACGAGTTCCGACTGGACGGCACCGAACTCCCCCGTCCGGGTAACCTGTACGGCGTCAGCAAGGCGGCGGGCGAGACGCTCGGCCGATACTACCACGACGAGTTCGACCTCAGCGTCGCCTGCGTCCGCATCGGCAACCTGACCGAGGGTCACCCGCCGATAGATTACGAACGCGGACAGGCGATGTGGCTGTCCTACCGCGATTGTGCCCACCTGTTCGACTGCTGTCTGACCGCCGACTACGGCTACGAAATCGTCTACGGAATCTCGGACAACGACCGAAAGTACTACTCCATCGAACGGGCACGCGAGGTTCTCGGGTACGACCCGCAGGACAACTCGGCCCACCACGACGACTGATTTTGCGGTATCACGTCGATTTTAACCACACGCCACCTCAGTCACGACCATGACCGACGACTGGCGCGACCACGACTGGCCGGTGCTCGAATCGGAGTCCGAGTACGAAACCGGCTGGTACACCGGCGGCTACGACCTCGTGGAACAACCCGACGGGACGACGAAGAAGTACTACTGGGCGGACCTCCCGCCCGCCGTGGTCGTCCTCGCCGTCGAGGACGGACGGGTCGTCTTCGTGGAGCAGTACCGCCCGGCCATTCGGAAGACCTGCTTGGAGTGTCCCGCCGGAATCGTCGAGGACGGCGAATCGTACACGACCGCCGCCGGGCGCGAACTCCGCGAGGAGACGGGCTTCGAGGCGGACGGCCTCTCGCTACTCGAAACGTTCTGGGTCGCCACGGGCGTCCTCCGACACGAGCGCGGTATCGTCTTCGCGGAGGGACTGACGCCGGTCGAGCGGAACCTCGACGACAACGAGTTCCTCTCGGTGCGGACGGTTCCCGTCGAGGACGCCCTCGACGCCGCGCGCGAGGACCCGGCCAACGACGCGACCATCGAGGCGCTCCTCCTCGCAAACGCGGAGGGCCTGCTCGACTGATGGAGTGGAAACTCCACGCGAGACGCGGCCTGTCGCTGCTCGGCCACGCGGTCGGCTACGACACCCTCGAACGGCCTGACGGAAACCGAGTCCGAAGGGGCTGGTTCGACCCGCCGGACGCCGTGGCGGTCGTGGCCCGAACCGGTGACGAACTCGTCCTCATCGAGGAGTACCGCCCGCGACTCGGCGAACGAGTGCTCTCCTGTCCGGCGGGTCGAATGGACCCCGGCGAGTCCTACGAGAGCGCCGCGAAACGCGAACTGTACGAGGAGACGGGTTATCGCGCGAAACACGTCGAACTCCTCGAAACGTACTATCCGGCGGCGGGCATGCGAAAACAGCGGGCGGTCGTCTTCGCGTCCGACCTCTCGCCCGGCGACCAGCACCTCGAAGCCGACGAGTTCATCGACGTTCGGACGGTTCCCGTCGGGGAGGCGATCGACGCGGTTCGCGCCGGGCCGACCTGCGGGTGGGGATTGCCCCCGCTCCTGCTCGCGCGCGAGGAAGGGTTGATTTAGCGTTCGTGGGACGCCCGATTCCGTGTTCCCCGACCGGGTGGCTTATTCCGGCGGCCCCCATAACCCCGGTCGATGGACGCGGAAATCTCCACCGACGACGTTCACGAACTGGTCGAGTCCGACGCGGACGTTCGAATCGTCGACATCCGACCGGAGCCACAGTTCGACAGCGGTCACATCCCCGGAAGCGAGAACATCCCGTTTCACACGCTCCCCTCTCGGATCGGCGAACTGGACGGTGCCGAACACGTCGTCACGGTCTGTCCGCTCGGCAAATCGAGCGTCCAAGCCGCCCGACTCATCGGGTCGTACGAGGGCGTCCCGGAGGACACTCGGGTCGAGAGCATGGCGGGTGGCCTCAGCGAGTGGGAGTACGAACTCGAATCGTCGGCCGACGCCGAACGCGACGCTCCGTTCTGAGGTTCAGTTTCGCCCGTTCGACCGAGACGGGACTCCTCTCGGCAGTTCGAGACCGGTGAAAAATGATTGTGTAGCTGTCTCCGACCGACGGATGGTTTGTCAGGCGACGTTAAACCCGCGGTCGCGGAGGAAATCCTCGACGCGTCCGGTATGGTTTCCTTGAAGTTCTATCTGACCCTGCTCGACCGTGCCACCGCAGGCGAACTTCGACTTCAAGTCCGAAGAGAGACTATCGACGTCCACGTCTTTCGGGTCAAATCCTTCGATTATCGTTACCTCTTTTCCATAACGGCGCTCGTCGATGCGGATGGTGATCTGCTGGGATTCTTTTGCGACGTCTTCGCAGACGCAAAGCTCCTGAGGCAGCCCGCACGTCGAGCAGACTTCCGACATTACGCATGGGGCTACGAAACCAACCTATTAAACATTGTCGGGTGTGTTGCCATATCGAACGGTCGTCACCCGCTCGTCCCGCCGCCGTCCGACCCGCGAACGATGTCGTTTACGAGCGACACCGCCTCGTCCGCGTTGTCGCGGGTCACTTCGCCCGCGTATCGCGCCTTTTCGTACAACGAACCGACACGTTCGGCTCGCTCGTCCACGCCGACGTGCGAGAGCGACGCGATGTACTCGCGCGGCGTCTCGCCGGGACGGCGCTCGCGGTGTTTCCGCGACAGGTAGTACTCCAGTCTGTCGAAGGCGCGTTCGACGTCGGCGTCCGGTTCGTCGCGCGGTTGCCAGCGCATCCACATGGTTCGGTACGCCCGATTTACCAGACCGGTCCGCCTCGCCGTGAGCAACAGTCCGAGCACCAGCAGGCCCCCGTAGAGCACTTGCGACGTCGACGGCAGTTCGATGGGAATTCCGCCACCGGCCGTCGCGTTCGTCGTGGTAGTCGTCGTTCGCGCCGGGCTGTTCGTACCGACGATTCCGTCACCGGGCCTCTGACGGTCGGGCAACTCCCCGCCCGTCGAACCGTTCGACGTGTTGTTCGTCCCGTCGCCGGTGGTCGTGGTGGTGGTCGTGGTGGTGGTCGTGGTGGTCGTCGTCGGCTCCGGGGTCCACGTTCCGTTCTCGCTCCCCGACGCGTCGATGCCCGGTTTCTCGTTTTCGCGGGCGTTTTCCACTATCGACTGTTCCGCGTCCACGCGTTCGTCGGTCGGCGTCGGGTCGAACCGGACCCATCCCGTGTCGGGGAAGTACACTTCGACCCACGCGTGCGAGTCGAGGCCGCGGACGACCCACGTATCCTCGTCGGTCCGCTGTCCCGGCGTGTATCCCGTCACGAACCGCGCCGGAATCCCTTGCGTGCGGAGCATGACGACCATTGACGTCGCGTAGTAGACGCAGTATCCCTCGTTCATCTCGAAGACGAAGGAGTCGGCGATGTTCCCGTCCGGTCGGTCGACGTCGAGCGAGTACTCCTTGTTCGTCTCCAACCACTGCTCGATGGCGACCGCCTCGTCGTAGGGCGTCTTCGCGTCCGCGGTGATTTCGCCCGCCCGCTCTTTCAACCGCTGTGACGTGCTCCCCGGAACGTGCGTGTACCGTTGTCGAACGTCGCTCGGGTAGTCGGTTCCGGCCGTTCGCAACTCGCTCGGGTTCTTCGTCGGCACGCGACTGACGACGCTGTAGGACTGGTTCTTCGTCAGCGGTCGTTTCGGCGAGAGGCTTCCCGCGCTACTGATTCGCGTGTCCGACCGCTGATTGCCGAGGACTCGAATCGGCTTCCACGCCGCGGGCATCGCGTCCGCCCGCGTCGCTTTGACGGTGAACGTCTGTCGAATCTCGTAGGAGTCTCCGGGCGGCGACGACTGCTGTTCGTAGGCGCGACTGCCGCCGGTTCGTATCCAGTCGTTCCCCGTATAGCGGTCGTACGACGCGACCTTCCAATACCCCTCGTGGCTCGCCGTGACGGTGTACTGCACCTTCGGCGACAGTTCGATGCTGCCTTGCACCGAGAGGCGCGGGTTGTTGCTGATGAGTCCGCCGTTACCGCCCGACCCGCCGCCGCTGTTCGATAGTATCGGACTCGCACGGCCGCCGGGGACGACGCTCGCCGTCGCGGAGAGGAGGACCATCGCGACCAGCGCGACGACCAACACGTCTATCTGGCCGACGGTGGCACCGTACCGAACCATCGTCCCGAAGGCGATAATTCCGAGCGCGCCGAGCATCCCCGCGAGCGTCACGAACGACCCGGCGTCGCCCGTGAGGACGAAAAAGCCGAGCGCCGCTCCGCCGCTCGCCGCCGCGAGCATGTACCGACGGCGGCAGACGAGATACCACGGCACGAAGACGGTCGCCGGTGCGACGCCCAACGCCCACGTGCCGACTTTCCGCATCTCCAGAATCGATAACCCGGTCAACAGCGCGATGTTGTCCGCGGCAATCTGACCCGTCTGTGAAAACACGTTCACGCCGCCGGGTATCGTCGCGTAGTAGGCGAACATCCCGCCGACGAACAACACCGCTCCGACCGCGAACGCGACCCAGACCGGCAGTTTCCGCGCCAACAGGGTCGCACCGACGAACGCACCCGCGACCAACAGGAGCAGGTCCCCCTTGTCGCCCGCGATGTTCGCGATATCGTAGAGGATGCTCAGGTACGACCCGATGAGCACCGCCGTCGAGACCATCGCCAGCCCTCGGTACGGAATCGTCACTCGGCCGAACTGGAACCCCCGCGCCGTGCTCATCGCGTCTCACCCCCGTCCGCGCGGGCCGTGTGTGGCGCGGTCGTCCGCGCGCCGCCCGACGCGAACTCGTCGAACGACATCGTGTCGCCGCCCCATTGAATTTCCGCGTGCTCCCGGTCGGTCGGTCCGCGAACGAGGACGTCCGCTCGCGCGCGCTCGCGTTCGTGAACCCGTCCGCTCTCCATGTGCGCGAGCAGAGTGAGAATCTTCGTCCGCTGTTCGGTCGCGCCGTCGGGCGCGACGCGGCCTTCGGGCGTCGTCACCCCGACCGCGACGCCGCCGTCGAGTAGGGCGGACGCGATACTGGCGGTCGCGTCAGCCACGGTATCGACGCGCCCCGCGTTCGCCTCGGCCACGATTTCTATCCGTTCGCTCTCCGCCTGCGCCTCGAACTGGCGGACGAGCATCTCGCCCACCGGTCGTTTCGCGCTCGATTTCCAGTGGACGTCACGGAGCGGGTCGCCGGTCTGATACTCCCGGAGCTGTTCGAACTCGCGCCGGGCCGCGTTCACGTGGGCGTCTTGGAGTGCGCGAACGGTGGCGTCCCCATCGACCGGTCGTATCCGCGGGAAGACGAGGATGGTCTCCCGAACCTGATGGGTGAACGTCCGCTTGAACAGTCCGAAGACGTCCTTCCCGACGATGCGAACCGGTCCGATCGACTGTTCGCCGCGCTTTGCGAGTCGAACGTCGAACTCGACGGTCGTCTCGCCGATGCTGCTCTTCACGGGGCCGCCGTCGTATTCGAGTCCGTCATCGAGTTCCAATTCGACCGTCCCGGCGAAGGGGTCGGGCGCGGAGAAATCGAGCGTTATCGTCACTTCGTCCTCCCGTGAGCCGACGCTCGGTACCGAGACGTCGAGTTGGGGGTGGCTCGTCCGTTTCAGTTGGATGTAGCCGACGAGTAGCGCCACCAAAATCGGTCCGACGACGGCGTTCAGCGACCGCGCGCCGAACGACCACGCCAACGCGAACCCGGCGATTCCGACCGCGACGAACGCACCGCCACGTCGCGTCAGCATCTCACTCCACCGGTACGTTGTCGAGGGCGTTCTGTACTATCTTCCGCCCTTCCTCGCCGCCCATGACGCCCGAGTTGCCCCGAACGCGATGGGCGAGAACGACCTCCGCCTCGACTTTCACGTCGTCGGGTATCACGTACTCGCGGCCGTCGAGGACCGCTCGAGCTTGTGCCGCGCGGAGCAGCGAAATCGACCCGCGCGGACTCACGCCGAGTTGACAGCGGTCCCGAGTGTAGTTCGCCAGTCGGGTGACGTACTCCCGAACCGGTTTCTTGACGCTCACGTTCGAGACGGTCGCTCTGGCTCGGCGGATGTCGCTGGCGCTCGCAACCGCGTCGAGTCGGCGAATCGGGTGCTCGCCGACGACGCGCCGGAGGACCTCGGATTCGTCCTCGGGGTTCGGATAGCCGAGCGAGAGTTTCTTCATGAACCGGTCGATTTCGGCGACCGGGAGTTCGTAGGTGCGGTCCTGCTCGATGGCGTTCTGCGTGGCGATGACCGTGAAGGGACGGGGAACGTCGTGGGTCTTCCCGTCGATGGTCACCTGCTCTTCTTCCATCGATTCCAACAGCGCGGCCTGGGTCTTCGGCGGCGCGCGGTTGATTTCGTCGGCGAGGACGACGTTTCCGAAGATGGGACCGGGTTGGAACTCGAACTCGTTCGTCTTCTGGTTGTAGATGTTGACGCCGGTCACGTCCGATGGGAGGAGGTCGGGCGTGAACTGCACGCGCTTGAACGAACAGTCGATGGAGCGCGCCAGTGACCGCGCGAGCATCGTCTTCCCGACGCCGGGAACGTCTTCGAGGAGGAGGTGACCGCGTGCGAGAATCGTCGTCAAAATGTGCTCCGCGACGTCGTGCTGACCGACGATGACGTGTTCGATGTTGTCGATGATGCGTCCTGTCAAATCCGCCGCGTCCTCGACCGAGAGGGGGTCCGCGAATTCGTCTGTGGGTCGCTCTACAGGGGTCGGCTCTGGATCTTTGTTAGCTTCCTTCATGCTATGAATGCGCGATTGAGTCGAAACGGGTCCTGATGGGCAATGGGGTACTGTGAACGGCGTCTCCCTCGTTACACGTACTATGGGAGCGGGCCTTTGTAACTTTTGTCGCTACTCAAAGAGGTGTTCCAGTTATCCTTGAATACTTTGTGGATTTGTCTGTCGATAAAAAAGACAACTTGTACGGGGTTTCGCGCCAAACATGATTTCGACGAGACACTCCCGGACGAAGAGATAGGTCGCCGTTCAACCGCCGACGTCAAGCGGTTTCTCCGGTTAGTCGGCACGTTTCCGGATGACCTTCTAAGCGTGGTTTCATTTCCCATCCGCGTTTCCACCTCACCACTCCTTGCAGTCGGCACAGACCATTCCGCCGTCGTCCCGCCAGCGCTTCTCGACCGCCGCCCCACAGCGCGTACAAGCCGCGCCGTCGGGCGTCCAATCGTACGTCGCTCTGGCGGGTTCGACGGCGGGTTCGTCCGGCTTCTCGGCGGATTCGTGGTCCGTCGCCGACCCGTCCGCGTCGGTCGTCTCGGCCGTTTCGACCGTTTCGTCCTGTCCGTCCGCCCCGTCCTGTCTGTCCGACTCGCCCGTCTTCCCGACGAATTCCGAGAGCGACGTATCCTCTGACACGTCCGCGCCTACGGAGCGCCCGGTCGTAAGCGTGACGGAGCATCCAAGTACCCCCGGTACGGAGTATCGGGCATGGCAGGAATCCTCTCGAACTTCACCGAAATGGCTCGACTGTTCACCGACGTGGCGACGGCGACGTCGAACCCAATCCCGGCGCTGATGTTGCTCTTCGGGGCCATCTTCGTCGGCTTCTCCGTGTTGTTTTTCGCCTACTTGACCGTCGGCGGACTGGGCGCTACGCTCGTCTCCGACGTGCCCGGTCGAGTGCCGCCGCAACAAGACTGACCGCGTTTTCGCGGTCCGGTCCGAGCGGCGACCCGGCGACGAAACTGTCCGCGTAGTCGAGTACGGCGGCGATTCTGTCAGCCACCGTCTCCGGTGTCCCAGCGATACAGAAGGCGTCTATCATCGCGGGCGTCACCGCCTCGAACGCCGCGGCGAACTCGCCGGCCTCGATGCTCTTTCCGATTTCCCCCGCCGCTTCCTCGTCGATTCCGTGTCTGTCGAGCACCGGCTCCGCCGTTCCGCCCGCGATGAACGCCACCGGCGGACGGGCCGCTTCGCGGGCCGCATCGCCGTCTTCGGCCACGCTCACGCAGGCGTAGGCCGCGAAGTCGAACTCGCCGCGTTCGTCGGGGCGCTCGGCCAGTCCCTCCTCGATGCGGTCGCTCGCCCAGTCGAAATCCCGCGGATGGGAGGCGTTGACCAGCGCGCCGTCGGCGTGTTTCGCGCTCATGCGGAGCATGTGCGGCCCCTGTGCGCCGACGTACACCGGAATCTCGCCGACGTCGTAGTTCAGTCCCGCGTCCCGCGCGGTGAAGGTTCCGTCGTGGGTGACGCGTTCGCCCGCCCACAGGTCCTTCGAGACCTTCATCGTCTCCAACACGCGCCGGAGCGGTCGGTCGCGGTCGATGCCGAGGTTTCGGAGCGTCGAGCGGTCGCCCGCGCCGACGCCGAACACCGCCCGTCCGTCGCTGGCTTCGTCGAGCGTTGCGACCCGGGAGGCGAGCGTCACCGGGTGGCTCTCGTAGGGGTTGACGACGCCCGGCCCGAGGCGGATGTCCTCGGTGGCGTCTGCGACCCGCGAGAGGACGGTGAACGGGTCGCGATTGTTGTAGTGGCTGCTGGCGAACAGCGTGTCGAAGCCCTCGTCCTCGGCCGTCTTCCCGTGTTCGACCAACTCGGCAATCGGCTCCTCGGGCGTGAGTTCAATCCCGCGCAAACTCCCACCCCCGGAGCGCCTGCCGGACGAAATCCCCCTCGACCGACCGAAACAGGTTGTCGCTTCCCCCGTGGTCGCCGAACTCCCAATCGCGGACGACGACGACGGGCAGACCGTCGTCGCCCTCGCCGCTCACGAGGTTCGCCGCGGAGGCGAGTTCGTCCACGACGGATTCGACGGTCACTTCGAGTTCGTGGCCGTCCCTGTCGCGCTCGCCCCGCCAGTCGCGGCTCGCGGGGGGTCCGTCCCAGCCGATGGCGACCCCGCGCTGTCCGTGGCGAAACGGGCGGCCACAGGTGTCGGTGACGACGACGGGCACGTCCAGCGAGAGTCCCGCCCGAATTCTGGCGGCGCTCTCGCTCGGTCGCTTCGGGAGCAAGAGTAGGTCCGCGTCCCCCGTGTTCGACCGGTCGATACCCGCGTTGACCCCGATGTGGCCGAACCGCGTCGCGGTCAGCAGGAAGGGCGCTTCCATGACGAGTTCCGTGCTCTCTTCGAGGACGGCCTGTGCGAACCGCGGGTCTTTCTCCTCACCCGAGATTTCCGACAGGCGTCCCGCGATTTCCTCCGCTCGCGGACTCGTCGGGAATTCGTCGAGCGTTGCGGTCCGTCCCTCGGCTTTCGAGACGATGGTACTCGCGACCAACAGCACGTCGCCGGGTTCGAGGTCAACTCGTTCCTCGACGAGCGCCGCGATGTCGTCGCCGGGTTCGACCTCGGGAATCCCGGATACCGCGAAGACGTTCATGGCTGGGCGTTGGTGCGCGCCGATAAAAACCCGCCCGGAAGGTGCAAAACGGGTCAGCTTTCGTGTTTCTGGACGTCCATCTCGCCGTCCTCGACGGTTACGACGAACATCGTCGCCATCTCCGCCGGGGCCGCGCCCGTCGCGCTCCCCGGATTCAACAGGCGGACGCCATCGACCGTCTCGTCCATCGGTCGGTGCGTGTGCCCCCCGACGCCGACGACGGACGCGTCCGTCGCTCGCTTCGCCGAGGTTTCTTCCTCGACCGTCTCGCGGACGATTCGAGCGACCCGTTCCCTGTATCCGCGTTTCGGTCCCGTTCCGTGCGTGACGACGAAGGTGACGCCGCCGACTTCGAGGGTCGCCACGTCGGGCAAGCGAAGCGACTTCGGGTCGGTGTTTCCGCCGACGGCGGTGTAGTTGCCGTCCGTCAGTTCGTGAACCGACGCCAGCGCGTCCGCCGAATCGAAATCCCCGGCGTGAATCGTGTGGTCCGCACGCATGATTCGGGTTCGAACCCAGTCGGGAATTCGGTTCGCGCGCGACGGGATGTGCGTGTCGCTGATGACGGCGACCCGGAGCATGGTCGCCGTTTCGTCGCCCGGGTAGAAAAACGTTTGAGCGCGATGCGTCGGAACGTTTTAGTCTTCGCTGATGGTTTTCAGACTATGGTCGGTCGTTCGTCTCGACGCGGCTTTCTGCGTATTTCCGGCCTCGGCCTGTCGATACTCGGCAGCGGCTGTAGCGCCCTCCAAGCGCAGTCGCCCCGTCAAGACCCGCGCTGGTCGGTCGAATTCGACGGGACCCCGGCACGAGCGACGACTCTCTCCGACGGTGGCCTCGTCATCGCAACGACGTTCACGCCCGACGGCGAACTCGGTCACCTTCGATTCTCCGGCGAGTACCAACGACTCGCCGAACTGATACAGGTCAAGACGCCCCCGGTCGTTTACGACCACCGCGCGCTCGTCGAATCCGAGGGCATCGTCCGCACCGTCGCGCTCGACGGCAGTTCCCAAACGCGACTTCGAACCGGGTACTTGGCGCTCGGCCACTACGCTCCGGTCGTTTTGGGGTCGTCCATGTTCGGCGTCGGCTACAGCGACGAGTTCGGCAAATACGTCGTCTTCGCGCTCGATTTGACCGCCGAACGGATTCGCTGGATCCGCCCGTTCGGCACCGCTCGGGCGTCCATCGCCGCCGACGGCGAGCGCGTCTTCGCCGCGTCCCCGTCCGGTGTCGTCCGCGCCTACCGCGCGGACGACGGGGGGACGCTCTGGCGGTGCGAGATCGGGAAGGGGGCGCGGTTGGCACACCGCGGGGATTCAGTTCTCGTCGCTACTCGGGGCGGGATGACCGCCCTCGACGCCGCGGATGGTTCGATACGCTGGCAGACCGAGAGCAGTTGGATCGCGTCCGTGGACACCGTGCCCGCGGTGGCCGACTCGACCGTCTACGCCGTGTTGTCGCTCTACTCGAATCATCACCGAACCGTATTCGAGACTGAGACGTACCTCATCGCCTTCCACCTCGATACCGGCGCGGAACGCTGGCGAACGCGCGTCAGCTACGGGACGCCGCTCACCGTGACCGAGGACGGTATCGTCGCCGAGACCATGGAGAAAGTCGAGACGGACCGCGGGAACCGCGAGTTTCGAAAGAACCTCTCCGTCTTCGCCACCGGTGGCAAACGGTTGACGAAGTACGACCTGCCCGACAGGGCGACGATGCGTCCCGTCCTCCTCGACGACGCGGTTATCGCCGGATACGGGAAGACCGTCGCCGCGTACGACCGCTGAATCGGCGGCGTATTCGACGTCGCTCCTCTCGCCCGAGGGTTCAACTGCCACTGGCCCGTCTCCCTTCCCATGGACGAAACCCACGTCGTCACCTGCTTTCTGCGCAACCGCGGTGCGGTGTTGCTCCTCCGGAGAAGCGAGGACGTCGGGTCCTATTCGGGGCAGTGGGGCGGGGTCGCCGGACACGCGGAGGGCGACCCGGACGCGCTCGCACGCGAGGAAATCGAGGAGGAAACCGGACTGCTCTCTTCCTGCACGTTCGTCCGCGCCGGGGACACCTTCGACGTGGCCGACGACTCGCTCGACAAGCGCTGGGTCGTTCACCCGTACCTGTTCGACTGTGCGAGTCGGGACGCGACCACCGATTGGGAGACGACCGAGACGGCGTGGGTTCCCCCGACCGAAATCCTTCGGCGCGAGACGGTGCCGGACCTGTGGACCTCCTACGACCGCGTCGCGCCCACGGTCGAATCCGTCGCCGAGGACGCCGAACACGGGTCCGCGTATATCTCCGTTCGGGCGCTCGAAGTTCTCCGCGACCGGGCCGGACTGTGCGCGGTCCGCGGCGGCGACTGGGACGAACTGACCCGACTCGCGGCGGACCTTATCGACGCTCGACCGAGCATGGCCGCGCTGGCGAACCGCGTGAACCGCGTCATGTCCGATGCGACCGACGACCGAACCCCCGAAGCGGTCGAACGCGCCGCAATCGACGGCATCGAACGCGCCTATCGCGTGGACGAGGCGGCGACGCGCAACGCCCGCGAGCAGGTCGCCGATGAAACGGTGCTGACGCTCTCGCGCTCCGGGACGGTGCTGGACGCGCTTCGCGCCGCGGACCGCGTGTTCGTCGCCGAATCCCGCCCCGCCCTCGAAGGCGTCGGCGTCGCGGAGTCGCTGGCCGACGCGACGAACGTGACGCTTCACACCGACGCCGCGATAGCGCACGTGCTGGCGACGGAGGACGTGGACCGCGTCGTCGTCGGAGCCGATTCCGTCCTCCCGAACGGCGACGTGGTGAACAAGACCGGAACCCGAGTGGCGGCGTTGGCAGCGAGAAACGAGGACGTTCCGGTGTTCGTCGTCACCGCGACGGACAAGGTCCGAACCGGGGACGACCTCGTGCTGGAAGAAGGAAACCCGGATGCGGTGTACGACGGCGACGCGGACCTGTCGGTCCTGAATCCGACGTTCGACGTGACGCCAGCCGAGTTCGTTTCGGGCTACGTCACCGAACGCGGCCTTTTGGAGCGGGAAGGCATCGAGGCGGTAGCCGACGAACTGCGGGAATTAGCCGAGTGGAACGACTGACCGAACGCGCAAGAGTCAAACGTCTCGATTCTCGAACTACTCATCCGCGAAGACCTCCTTTCGAATCGACTGAAGCTGTTCGGTTCCGTACATAGTAATACCCTCCTCGAAGATATCTCGCAATTTCCTGCCCGCCCGTCGCGTGCTCTCGGTCGATTCGACGTACGTTTCGAAGTCGAACCGGTCGCCGTCGAACCGGCGTTCGCTCAACTCACCGACCACGTCTGTTGTGCACCGTCTGGCACTCGTTCTGTTGCCATCGACGACGATGAAGAGGCGATGTCACTCTGCCTGTCCGCCTCACCGCGAGCAACGCTACCGAACAGGACGATACCGACGACAGTCTCGATATCGCCCGTTTCACCGAGTGCAAACTGGACCTCCTCGATGAACGCTCGAACTGGGTCGTGAAACTCCGGCCGCCCGATGGCAAGTATCGGGTCGTCTTTCTGGAGGCGGCTAGGGTCGATGGAAACGTAGTTCCGCTATGGCGTCTCGCGGATTCGGACGACGCCGAGATCGTCTAGCAGTTGTACGGCCCGCCAGACTATCGAACGAGTTACCGCTGTCACATCGACGAGTTCGGGAATCGTAAATTCCGTATCGTTTGCGTCGGTCAACAGACGGAGGATATCGTCTGCGACACCGATTCGAAACACGTCTATCTCGTATCCGTGGTGACGTTGATGCAGACTTTTATCTGCTGTTTCGCATCTCCAGACACTGTCTGATATCGTGCAACAACGTATGAATGGGCTGTGGATAGAAGACAGTCACGCACTTGGAGAAAAATAGAGTAGTCTTGACTGACGTAGCTCCATGGACCCGAATCGGCAGCCGATTAGTCGGCCTGATTCCCTGTGCTTCAACCCACCAAGGGTACTTCTGAAACTATATACGTCCCAGCTCACAATAAATACGAAAATGGTTTCGCCGTCTCACGTTCGCATTCTCTCCCCAGCATGGCGATACGCGCTCATCGGCGCACTGGTCTCGCTCCCGGTCTCAGCCATTATCAACTGGCTTCCGAATTCAGAGGCGACTATCGGCGGTGGAATTATGATTGTTGGGGCGCTCGTCGCGGGAGGCATCGCTGCAATCCGCTCAACAGAACCAAGTGCTGCCGGACTCCGCGCTGGGTTCCTTGGTGGTCTCGTCGCTGTGCTCATTTTCCTCGTAACGGTCGATATCACGGCGGTATGGCCGCTGTCCAGAGTCATCTTCTGGGTGTTTGCTGGGGGGATAAGTCTGTGCGTCGCCCCTCTATTCGGTCGAGGATGCGGTCGTATCGGTGGATGGGTGACGATCACCATTGTCACCCGATGGAAGACTAGCGCGAACGTGTCGTAATTGGCCTACGATCTAGTAGTAGGTCTCATTCCGGTATTGAATGTTCAGAGTGCTTTGTCGATGTTATGAGTGAGACAGCTGACAAGCTTCAGTGGGTTACTGACAAGGTAAACGATCGGCACAGAGTCCCCGACTTCACCCGCGTCCGCAACGATAGCTCGGAGGGCACTGTCTAGATAAGGACGAGCAGGTCGAAGAGCTAGTGATTCATGCTACTCTCAAACCTGCTCAAAAAGAGTTTAGAGACGGCTAGGATTGACTGTTGGGAGCATGAGCGGACGGCGAATGCCCTGACGGTCGTTCGCCACCCGGCTCCACGCGACCGGGCGTTCGCTCAGGGAAACAAAAGCGATTCTTGCGCCTCTCGGCGTAAAACGTTCGCATCGAGCGATTTTCAATGGATCCATCGGATATCTGATAGCGTCTCCAACCCGCCGTCGGCAGCGCCGACGCAGGTCGCGGTGATCGCTCAACAACCGAACACCTGTCGAAGAGGAGCTAAACTAGACAGTGCCGTTCTCTAACATACCCTGAATCTGAGCCAACTATTGAAAATAAGCGAATTCAACTACGTGACGCTTTTTACCCCGCCGATTCTATCCTCTGATGGTGGTGATGACGAAATGTTACCCCCACTGAGCCCCTTGTGATGAAGGGATTAACACCGAACCACCGCTAATTCACGAAAGAACGAATCAATCAGTTGAAACTGTTCACCCCTCCGAGCCCCTTGTGACGAGGATTTTCCCCGAGCCGCCCTTTCGATACGCCCCGAGAGGAATCTCTTCCTACACGCTTTCGAGCACCGCGACGGCTACCGCGCCAGCGGTGAGCGTCGTCCGCGGAATCGCTCCGGGGCGTTCGATACGCACGTCGTAGGCGGTCCGCGGCGAGAGCCGTCCAGAAATCGTCCCGACGTGTTCGCCGTTCGGTGCCGTGACGGTGAACGTGCGCGGGAACGGCGAGAACACGTCCACGACGGTGTTCAGTGCGCCAGCGATGCCTCGGCGGGAGGATAACTCGGCGATGCGTTCCCCGTCCGGTCGGTCGATGGTCCAGTGGTGGCGGCGAAAGTCCAACTCCCGCGAGAGGACGAGTTCGGGTTCGTCCGTCTCCGATTTCACGAGCGTGTACTCCCCCTCGATGTCGAAGGTCTGGCCAGAATCGACGCGGAAGACGGCGTCCCCCTCGGAGTCCCGAAACGGAAACGTGGCCCGCCCTTCCGCGACCTTGCGTTCGGTGGTGAGCAGCGTGTTCCCGTCCGGGTCGGTCACCCGAAACTCTTCGCGGAGGAGGTGTTTCCTGACAGTACATTCGCGTCCCTCGAACGACCACCCGCCGACGTCGCCGCGTCCCGTCATTGCGGCCGTCTTCGAAACGAACCGACAGTAAACTACCGATGCCGCGTGGCGGTTGGGCGGTATTGCCTTCCCCCTTCCGAAGATTCATTCCGACGCCGTTGGTACCTTTCCGCATGCAGATTTCGCACCTCGGAATTCACGAGTCGGTCGAAGCCGTCTTCCCGCCCGAACAGTTGCGCGAGGAACTCTCCGCGCTCGACCCGACGGTCGCGGTGGTCGGCGACGGCGACCGAGACGCGCTCGCGGACTGCGATGCGCTCGTCACGTTCGCCTATCGGGAGTCCTTCCTCGACGCCGACCTCGAATGGATACACTCGATTCAGGCGGGGTACGACCGCTTTCCGCTCTCCGAGCTCGAAGAAGCGGGTATCATCCTGA
The DNA here is from genome assembly GCF_000376445.1 of Haladaptatus paucihalophilus DX253. Taxonomy (NCBI): domain Archaea; kingdom Methanobacteriati; phylum Methanobacteriota; class Halobacteria; order Halobacteriales; family Haladaptataceae; genus Haladaptatus; species Haladaptatus paucihalophilus. The sequence goes on from NZ_AQXI01000001.1 coordinate 2,357,160, forward strand.
CGAACAGCACGGGGATTCACGGCACGAGCGTCGGCGAAACCGTGTTGGGAACCATGCTCGAAATCGCCCGCCGCCTCCACAGATTCTCCCGTCAGCAGGTCGCGCACGAGTGGACCCGTCCCGACTGGGACGAACCGTTCACGCTCCAGCACGAACCGATATGCGTGGTCGGCCTCGGCACCCTCGGGCAGGGAATCGCCAAGCGCGCAGACGCCATCGGCATGCACGTTACGGGCGTTCGCCGGTCCGCCGAGTCGGTACCGCACGTTCGGACGGTGTACGCGAACGACGACCTCCACGAAGCCATCTCTGACGCTCGGTTCGTCGCGCTGGCGACCCCCCTCACTGACGAGACGGAGGGGCTGATGGGCGAAGCGGAGTTCGACGCCATGCGGGACGACGCCTACTTCGTCAACGTGGCACGCGGGGATTGTGCCGACCAAGACGCCTTGGTCGCGGCGTTGCAGGGCGGCGACATCGCGGGTGCCGCCCTCGACGTGTTCGAGGAGGAACCGCTCCCCGAGGACTCGCCGCTGTGGGACATGGACGACGTTATCGTCACGCCCCACGCCGCCGCGGCGGAGGTCGATTACTACCGCCACATCGCGGAACTCGTCCGGGAGAACGCACAGCACATCGACGCCGACGAGGAACTCACCAACCGAGTCGTATAGGCGGGCCGTCTCCGGTGCGGGGTGTTCGGCGATTCGCCGACCGAGCCATACGACGTTTATCGAAGTTCGTTCGAATGCGATGTGGATTCCGTGGATATCGCCGCCATCGTTTGACAGTTGATAACATCTAACGTTGTGGGTGGAGTAGGAGAACTAGCGCTCGCTGTGATGGTGATTCGGACACGAACGGCGTCTGAATGGGCGCGACAGAGGGGGGAACACAATGGCAACGACAGCGAAAGACGCTGACGAAACGACCATCGAACGATTTCGGGAGGGCCTTCGAGGAACGGTGATTCGGCCGGACGACCCGGAGTTCGACGACGCGCGCACGATTTACAACGCGATGATAGACAAACGTCCCGGACTCATCGTTCGGTGTGCCAACGTCGGGGACGTAATCGCGGCCGTGAAGTTCGCTCGCGAACAGGACTTCGAAGCCGCCATCCGAAGCGGGGGGCACAGCGGTCCAGGTCTGGGACTGGTGGACGACGGACTGGTCATCGACCTGTCGGGCATGACGGGCATCCACGTGGACCCGGACGCGAAAACCGTGCGAGTCGAACCCGGGTGCACGTGGGGTGACGTGGATTCCGCGACCCACGCGTTCGGCCTCGCAACTGTGAGCGGAGTCATCTCGACGACCGGGGTTAGCGGCCTGACCCTCGGCGGTGGACACGGCTATCTGACCCGGAAATACGGCCTGACCATCGACAACCTGCTGAGCGCGGATGTGGTACTCGCGGATGGACGCTTGGTTCGCGCGAGCGAGGACGAGCACGAAGACCTGTTCTGGGCGCTTCGGGGCGGCGGCGGCAACTTCGGCGTGGTCGTCTCGTTCGAATACGAGTTGCACCCGGTAGACACGGTGGTCGGGGGGCCGCTGTTCTGGCCGATATCGGAACTCGAAACGACGATGCGCTGGTACCGCGAGTGGCTCCCGCAGGCCCCGGAGGACGTGTACGCGTTTTACCTGATTGCCGAGGTGCCGGGCGAACCATTCCCGGAAGAACTCCACGGTAAGAACGTGTGCGGACTGATGTGGTGCTGTCTGGGGTCGGAAGCCGAAACCGATGCGGCGCTCCAGTCGGCCCGCGACGCCGCCGAACCGTTATTCGAGCACGTCGAGTCGATGCCCTATCCGGCGATCCAAGGCATGTTCGACGGCCTCTACCCGCCGGGCGACCAGTGGTACTGGAAGGGGGATTACGTGCGCGAGTTGACCGACGACGCCATCGCCGTCCACGAGCGTTTTAGCGAGGTGCCGACCCCGAAATCGACGATGCACCTCTATCCCATCGACGGGGCGGTCCACGACGTCGCACCAGACGAGACCGCGTGGAGCGTTCGCGACGCGACGTGGTCGATGGTTATCGTGGGCGTCGATGCCGACCCGGCGAACGACAAGAAAATCACCAAGTGGGCCCGCGACTACTGGCATGCGCTCCACCCGCACACGGTCGGTGGCTCGTACATCAACTTCATGATGGAGGAAGGGGAGGACCGGGTTCAGGCCAGTTACGGCGACAACTACGAGCGGTTGCGCGCGGTCAAGGCGACGTACGACCCCGACAACTTCTTCCACGTGAACCAGAACATCGAACCGGCGAACTGAGAGTAGGGAAACCGTTTCCCTCGCGGTACGTTTCTACTCCGACCCGACGAAGCGCATCGCGCCCTCGGCGACGATTCGCGCCGTCTCGACAACTTCGTCGGTGTAGACGAACTCGCCCGCACCGTGGATGTTCTCGCCGTCCGGCCCGACGATGACGGTCGGGAGGTCCGCGCGGTCGCCGAGGTAGTTGAAGTCGCCGACGCTGGCGAAGTAGCCGAACTCCGGTTCGACGCCCGCGACGGATTCCGTCGCGCCGACGAGCGACGTCACGAGGTCGTGGTCCTCCGGCGTGACGTAGGGTCCGTACTTGATGCCGGGGTCCGGCGACTCGCGGAAGCCGATTTCCACCTCGCTCTCGATGTCGAGGGCCGCGACGGCCTCCTCTGCCTGTTCGCGCACGATTTCCTCCGTTTCGCCGAGGACGACGTGGCGGTCCACCATGAGCTGGGCGCGTTCGGGAACCGAGAGCGTTTGGCTGCCGCCCTCCAGTAGAAGGGGACAGACCGACCCGTCGCCGAGTTTCGGATGGCTTCCCACGTCGAGATTGGAGAGCGCGTCGGCGACCTTCCCGGCGTCCACGACGGCGTTGGTTCCTTTGTGCGGTTGCGACCCGTGGGCCGCGTGGCCTTTCACTTCGATGTCGTAGAGGAAGCGCCCGCGAGCGCCGAGGAGGAGCGCGGGATTGTCGATGTCCTCCTCCTGTGCGAGAATCGGGCCGGGTTCCGTCACGATGGCGGCGTCGTAGTCGTCGGTGTAGCCGTCGCGGATGAGGCGGTCGGTGCCGAGTCCGTACGGCCCCTCCTCGTCCACCACGGCGGAGAGAACGATGTCGCCCGCGAGGTCAACGTCCGACTCCGCCAGCGCTTCGAAGGCGACCATGACCGCGGCGAGGCCGCCCTTCATGTCGCAGGCCCCCTGTCCGTACAGTTTGCCGTCTTCGATGCGCCCCGAGCAGGGGTCTTCCTCCCAATCCTCGACCAACAGCACGGTGTCCATGTGCGCGTTGAGCAGGAGCGTGGGGGCATCCGGGTCGCTTCCTTCCAGTCGGGCGAGCACGTTATCGCCCTCGTACTCCGTGATTTTCGGCTCGCTGACGTGGTGGTACTCGGGGTCGAGGTCGCGCGAATCCAGCCAGTCGTACACGAACTCGCTCAGTTCGTGCTCTTCGAAGTACGGCGAGGGAATCTGCACCATCTCCTGCAGGAGGGAGATGGTCTCGTCCGGGTCGATCCGCGCGAGTTCAGCGGATTCAGCGGGTTCAGTCATCCGAGGTCACATCCCCGATGGTCGGGTCGTGGTCGTCGCTCGCCACGCCCGGGAGCGTGTCGAGAATCGCGCCGACGTCGGTCCCGCGCTGATTTCCGAGTCGCCAGTAGACGGCGAAGATGCCGAGTCCCACGACCATCCACGGGAGGTAGATGCGGAGCGTGGGCGCGGCCTCGAACGCGGTCCAGTACGCGTTCACCACCGTCGCGCGGAACGCGCTCACGAGCGGAACGGTTCCGGCCAACGGCGCGGCGAAGAAGTCGCCGAACGCACCTGGAAGCCCGGTGATGAAGTCGCCGAGCGCGGCGGGGAGTCCGCCGAAGTTCGCGGCCTTGGTCAGCAACCCGACCGCACCGAGGGTCGCCACGACGCCCGTGACGGGGGTGAGCCAGCCGTAGTCGAAGCCCGCTTGCTCCACGAGGTCGGGACGCGACGCCCGGACGTACAGCAGGGTCAGCGAGACCGTGGCGTACGCGATGAGGTAGCTGAACGTGGCGATGACGATGGCCTCGTTGAGGCCGTCGCTCCAGAACGTCAGCGCGGCGGCAACGACGTACAGCGTGGCGAGCGAGTAGTGCGGCGTGCCGAACCGCTGGCTCACCGCGGAGAACTGCTTCGGGAACACCTCGTCCCACGACCACGAGTAGGGCATCTTGATGCCCGCCGCCATCACCGCGTGGACGCTGGAGGCGGTTGCCAGCAGGCCGCCGAACGCGACGACCGCGGTGGCGCTCCCGCCGAGGAACGACTCCGCGGCGGTTGCGAGCGGCCGCTCGGAGTTCGCCAGCACGGTGTAGTCCCCGACGACGCCGTAGATGACGGCGGCCGTCCAGACGTACAGGACGACGAGGACCAGCGTCCCACCGACCATCGCCAGCGGGAGGTTCTTGGACGGGTTCTTCACTTCGGCGCCCATCTGCCCCGCGACGGCGATGCCGATGTAGGCGTAGAACAGCGGGACGGCGGCTTGGATGAACCCGCTCCGGCCCCCGGTGAAGAACGGCTGGTAGTTCTCGGGGTTCACGTGGAACGACCCCGGAATGACGAGGACGAGGATGGCCAGCATCAACACCGCCATGATGGCGTTCTGCGAGAGGCTGTACTCCTTCGTGCCGACGAGATTGACGAGGAAGAGGACGGTGAGGAGCGCGAAGCCAGCGATTGTCGGGTCGATACTGGGGTAGAACACTTGGAGATAGCTGCCGAAGCCCAGCGCGAGCACGGCATCGGCGGCCATGTACCCTAACCACTTCGACCACGTGACGATGAAGCCCGGAAGCCGACTGTCGAACGTCCGGGAGATGTAGGCGTACGACCCGGCGGCGGCCGGGAAGATGGTCGCCATCCAACTGTAGTTCACCGCGATGGCCATCGCCAGCAGTCCGGAGAGGACCACGACGAGGATGACGCTCGGCCCGGTCGTGGAACTCGCCGTGCCGAGCGTGACGAACAACCCGGCACCGAGCGTCCCCGCGACGACGGTGCTCATCGCCCCGAACAGGCCCATGTCCCGCGAGAGGCTATTGCTGTCTTTGCCGTGTGATGATGACATATGATGACATACACCTATGTCCCCGCTTAGTCCCCGTCCCTAGCATGTGCGGTGTGACGACTAGGAAGTGGGTGAGAATAGTGATTTTCTGTGGGTTGATCCGAGGTTCGCACTTCCAGAACGATTGCAGTCGCTAGGGAACACGAAGCCCTCGTTCGCTTGCAAGGAGGTGGTGTTGGTTTGTCTATGACTGCAATTACAGACGTCACTAAAACCGCAACCGCACCGCGACGGTCACTCCCTCCCCAACCGATTCCTTCGCATTCGCTCAGTCATCCCTCGCGTGATAACCAAGCAGGCCCTCGGCCGCGATGGCCGAGGGCCTGCTGGCGCACGCGCCACGGCGGTTAGTCAGTAGCGCTCATCCCGGTTTTCCGAATGGCGCGCGCTGGCGAGGGGACGAGGACGGTACGTCTGAGTCCCCTCGCTGAAGCCGTGCGAAGGACGACTGAGCGAATGCGAAGGAGTCGGTTGGGGAGGGAGTGGCCGTTGCGGTGCTGTGCTGGGTGGGACTGAAAGGGGCCGTCCGCTCGCGCGCTTGCGTGGTTGCTGTGCGGGCCACTATTCTGGCCGACCGTGGCGGAGAGGCCAGAATATCCTGCACAGCAACCGCGAGCGTGGCGGGGGCTTTTGGAGACTACTTGTCAGTGTTTTTGGGGGCGTTAGCCACGGATTTTTCTCGAAGCGAGCGTGGCGGGGGCTTTCGAGGGCTGTTTCTCAATCGCTGAAATCACGCTGAACGCATAATCACGGCTAAGCAAGCGTACCGAACCACGAAATGGGGGAAGAATACAGGAGAGAAAAATCAACTAGCAGAGTCCGTCGTTACTGACTCGTGGAGACGATTTCCACGACGGAACGGTGGTCCAACTCGGAACTCGAACCGATTTGGCGCTTGCTCCGGCAGTCGATGCCGTGGAGGAACCCATCTCCGATATCGGAGTGCAGGTGGTACGCGAAGTCCTCGGCCGTCGAACCGCCGGGGAGGAGGAAGCAGTCGCGGAAGACGCCCTTCTCGCTGGCGCTGCCGTTGGCCGACCCGGGGAAGACGGCGATGAGGTCGAGTTCGTCGAACAGCGCGGCTTCGAGGGCGCGCTGGACGCCCGTCCCGTCGAACTCGTTGGTGAACTCCCGAATCTGGGCGAGGCCCCCTTCCTGTTCCTCGCTCACGTCGCCCGTGATTTCGAAGTCCGAATCTCCGGCGTCGTAGTCGATGACGCCCTGTTCGGCGGCGTTCTTGAGCGCCTTCTCGGCGTGGGCGCTGGCGGGGATGACGGTCAGGTGTTCGTACTCGGGGTCCGAGGTGATTTCCTCGTAGTTCGCCCGCGCCGCGGGGGTGTCCATCTTGTTCGCCGCGATGACCATCGGCTTGGTGCGCTTGCGAATCTCGCGGGCGAGTTCCTGGCGGTCCTCGTCCTCCCACGTCTCGGGGTCGAGGTCGAGACCGAGCGAGAGGATGACCTGCTTTATCTCGTCCTTGTTCGTCTTGAACGCCGACATCTGTTCCGCGAGGTCCTCCTCGATGTGTTTCTCCTCCCCGGCGTAGCCCGAGCGGAAGCGCTCGATGCCCTTCTCCAGGATTTCGAGGTACCACATGTCGAGTTCGTTTTCGAGGAAGTCGATGTCGTCGCGGGGGTCGTGGCCCTCGGTGGGTTCGCCCTCGATGTCGGTCTTGCCGGAGAAGTCCACGACGTGGACCAACACGTCGGCCTCGTTCAGGTCCGTGAGGAACTGGTTGCCGAGGCCCTTGCCCTCGTGTGCGCCCGGGATGAGTCCGGCCACGTCAACGAGTTTCGTCGGGACGTAGCGCGTGCCCTCCTCGCAGAAACCGACGCTGGGCGTGCAGGACTCGTCGAATTCGGGGGCGGCGCACTCGACGCGGGCGTAGGCCTCGCCGATGGACGGGTCGATTGTCGTGAAGGGGTAGGACCCCTCCGGCACGTCGTTCATCGTCGCGGCGTTGAAGAAGGTCGATTTCCCCACGGAGGGTTTTCCGACCAAGCCGATTTTGTAACTCATTAGGCCGGAGTGGGTGATTGGTGGCTAAAGGGGTTTTCAAACGGTGACACGTCTGTCGAATGATACCGCGTCACTCGGGGTCACTCGGGGTCACGCGGTTGACCGCCGAGTTACTCGATTCCGTTCGGCACGACTCCGTGCCCCGCCCCCGAAATGTCGATTGTCGGTCCTCCGTCCGACGGAATCACGTCCTCCGCGATGAGGAGGTTGCCGTCCAAATCGACGTGCGAGAACGACCCGATTCCGGAGACGAGGTGGGCGCTGGCGTGGATTCCGATGGCGCTTTCGAGCATGCATCCGACCATCAGTTCGACGTTCGCGGCTTCGGCTATCGAGGCGATGTCCCGCGCGGCGAGGAGTCCCGACTTGCCGAGTTTCACGTTTATCACGTCCGCCGCGTCCTCGCGGACGATTCGAATCGCATCCTCCGGCGTGAACACCGCCTCGTCCGCCGCAATCGGGACCGATACGGCGTCCCGCGCTCGCGCGAGTCCAGTTACGTCCGCCGCGGGGGTCGGCTGTTCGACCAGTGCGAGGTCGATGCCCCGCGATTCGAGTTGGTCCACGAACGCGACGGTTTCCTTCGGCGTCCACCCCTGATTCGCGTCCACCGTTAGTTCCGCGTCGGGTGCGCCCTCGTGCACCGCGGCGACGCGGGCGACGTCCTCCGCGACGGTCGTCCCCGTCTTCACCTTCAACTGGTCGAACCCGCGGTCCGCCGCCCGCGCTGCGCCGTCCCGCGCGTCTTCCGGTGGCATGATGCCGATGGTAAAGTCGGTCGTCACGGAGGTAGGCGCGCCGCCGAACAGTTCCGAGAGGGCCATCCCCCGTTCGCGGCAGTAGGCGTCGAGAATCGCGGTTTCGACCGCGAACAGCGCCGACACCATGCCGGGAAACGTCTCTCGGACTTCGGTAACGAGGCTTCGATAGTCGGCGAGGGACTTTCCGTCGAGCAACGTCGTCGCGGCGCGAGCGGTTGCGAGCGCCGCCTCCTGTGTTTCACCCGTCACCGGCGTCAGGGGTGAGCCTTCGCCGTAGCCGGTCACGTCCTCGGTTTCGACCGTCACCAGCACGTTGCTCGCCCGATGTTGCGTGCCGAGCGAGATTTCGAACGGCTCCCGGAGCGGCAGGTCGAGCGGTTCGACCGACACCCGTTCGATTCGCATTACAGCGCCTCGCGGACCGACGCGAGGAGGTCGTCCGCGCCGCCTTCGTCGTAGACGTTCGCCGCAGGGACGGAGTAGTCGATTTCGGCGGGGTCGGCCCACGTCGAAACGGCGGCGACCGTCGCGTCCGAGAGTTGTTCCACGAGGTGCCGCTCCGCTTCAACGCCCGCGACCGGCCACTGGTCGAAGTGGGTTCGCCGGTCGCGGTCGGGGTCATCGACCAGCACGACCGCATCGGGCCACGCGCCGTGCAGGAGTCCGAGCGTGACGCTCGAATAGGCGCGGTGGGTGAGCGAGGCTTGGCCCTCCACGAAGACGATATCGTGCTCCTCGGTGACGGCCGACACGAGGTCTTCGACCACGCCAGCGGTGAAATCCGCCGGAACGCGGTCGATGACGACGCCGCGGTGCGCGCCGACCATGATTCCCGTCTGGCCGGTCGCGACCCATCCGGCGTTCAGTCCGGCGCGCTTGGCGGCCCGATAGAGTTCGAACGTCGTCGTCCGCTTGCCGACCGCACAGTCCGTCCCGGCGGTCAACACGATTTGTGCGTCTGCTTCGTCCACGGTCCCGTCGCCGACGCGGAGGTCGTCCTCGCCCGGCGGCTTTCGCACGTCGAAGAGGGTGGCGCCGTGTTCGTCCGCGAGCGTTTGCCATCGCTCCTGCTCGGAGAGGAAGACGTGCAGTCCGGAGACGATATCCAGCCCCGCGCGGATGGCCTCCTCGATGTCGCTCACCCACTCGTCCGGTAGCGCACCGCCAGCGGGAGCGACCCCGATGACGAGCGCCTCGGCATCGGACGCGCGTTCGAGCGCGCCCTCGGTCGAGGAGACTATCGGTACGTCGCGGACGTCCGCGCGTCCGAGAACGTCGCTGGCGGCTTCGTCGGCGTGTGTCGAGTCGATGACGGCCCGTGCGTCGAACAGTTCGCTGTGCATGACGACGCCGTTGGCCGTCTTTCCGTCCATCGTTCCGAACGCTCCCTCGGCGAGAACGATTGCTGGAGCGGGGGCGTCGAACGCGTCCCGGAGGTTCATGTGCTACACAGGCGCATAGCGGGGCAAAACATTACCCCCTTTCATAGAAGGGGGGCCGACGCCCGGTCCCGATTTCAGAGCCGTGCCCATGTCAACGTATGTCATTCCCCTTGCCATACGTTTTTGCTCGTCTCATCCGTGTATCACATCAGATGACCACAGCGGAGCACGCCGGACTTCGGGTGACCCTCGACATCTGGCATCCCGACTGCTGGACGCTCGAAGTCACCGAGGGCCGGGCGGCGGGACTCCTCGGCCACGGCGTCCACACCATCGACGGACTGGCGACCGGGCGGTTCACGGTCTACGGCAACACGCGCGAGGAGGTGGACGAACTCGTGGCGGCGATTCGGGATTCCGACCTGACCGATTCCGTGTGGGAAACCGACCATCCGCACGCCACCGAGGACTCCATCGCGTTCGGCAGCGCGAGCCGGGGTATCGTCGTCCACTACGACCTCGGCAACAGCATCAACGACGCGCTGGTCTCGCGCGGGTTCATCCCCGACGAACCGGTGCGGATGTACGGCGGGCGTGAGTATTGGACCGTCATCGTCGAGGTCGAGAAGGACGAACTGCACGACCGAATCGAGGCGGTCTGCGAGGAGATGGACGCCGAAATCCGCGTCCGTCACGTCGCAACCGCCGAAGCAGGCGCTGGCGTCCTCCGCACCGACGACCTCTCGGAACGCCAGCGCGAGGTGTTCGAACTCGCCCGCCAGCGCGGCTACTACGACTGGCCGCGGCACGTGACGGCATCCGAACTCGCCGAGGAGATGGACGTGTCCAAAACCACGCTCCTCGAACATCTGCGGAAAGCCGAGGCGAAACTGCTCGGGTGATATTTTGTATCATTCAGTATATTTCAGTGCTCTTTAGTGTGTTCTAGTATCTCTACAGCGTTGGCGAATCGATACGCGAAAATCCGAACGTGAAACGAGGGGAATCCGCATAAAATACCTCGGCGCGTGCGCCAGCAGGCCCTCGACCATCGCGGCCGAGGGCCTGCTTGGTTATCACGCGAGGGATGACTGAGCGAATGCGAAGGAATCGGTTGGGGGGGGAGTGGCCGTCGCGGTGCGGTTGCGGGCGGGGGCTTTCAGGGTCGTCTCCGTAGCTGAAATCGAACGAGAACCAAAATCAGAAGCCACTCGTAGCGAGCGTGGCGGTGTTTTTCGAGAACGTCCCCCGTCAACGCACCCCGATTCTCCTCCAAATCTTTATATATGATACCGGGACCAAACCGGTCAGTGCCCGACGAATCGCTACGCAACCGGTCGCCGAAAACCCGCCTAGGAGAAGAACTTGAACAGGTCGTCGCGCTTCTGTTCGTGCAGGTGGGTCTTCACGGCCTCGTTCAGCGCGTCGATGTTTCCGCGCTTGGCGCTGATGGGTGCGATGGTGTCCTGCCACTGCTTCCACGGCGGGTGAAGGCCGAGGCGGTCACAGAGGTCGTTCAGTCGCTCGTCCTCGTCGTCCACCTTGTCCATCTTGTTCACGGCGACGACGACGGGGATTCCAACCTCGCGGAGGAAGTAGAACATCTCCACGTCGTGCGGGATTTCGTCCTCTCCGGAGTGGCGGTCGATGATGTCGATGACGCTCTTGCCGTCCACGACGAGGACGCCGACCAACACCCTCTCGGCGTTCTCCTCGATGTACTCCACGATGTCGGTCTTTATCCGCTCGCGCCGGTCCTCCTCGACGCCGGACATGAACCCGAATCCGGGCAGGTCGGTGAGCATGAAATCCTCGCTGGCCCAGTCGAAGTGATTGGGTTGGCGCGTGACGCCGGGCTTGCCGCCAGTCTCGAAACTGTGGCCCGTCAACTCGCGCATCAGCGTGGACTTGCCGACGTTCGAGCGCCCGACGAACACGACTTCGGCGTCCCTGCCGGGTCGATTTTCGAACATAGTCGTCCGTTCGCCTCTCGACGCTTAACGGCCGTGGTTTCCCGCGGCGAGACTCCGCTGTTTCCCGCGGCGGAATTCCGCCGTCTCACGCGGCGGGACTTATTGTTCCGTGTGTCGTGTTCGGGATGTGCGTCTCGTGGAAATCGCCATCCCGCTGGGGGAACGGGAGCTGGTCATCGAAACGCTGGAAGCGAGGGATATCGACTACTACATCACCGAGGAGACGAGCGGACGTGGGGGAAGAGAGGACTACGCCGCGATTATCACGTTTCCGCTGCCGCAAAACGCGGTGCAACCCGTCATCGACGAACTCCGCGATGTCGGACTCAGCGAGGAAGCCCACGTCATCATCATCGACGCCGAGGTGGACGTCTCGACGCGTTTCGAGCGACTCGTCGAGCGCTACACCGCGAAACGCGGTCGTCGGATTCGCATCGCCCGCGAGGAGATTCGCATCCACGCCCGCGAACTCTCGCCGAGCCTCCGAACGTTCGTCACGATGACGATCGTGAGCGCGGTCGTCGCCACGGCGGGGTTGTTGCTCGACTCTCCGGCGGTCGTCGTGGGGTCGATGGTCATCGCGCCGCTGGTCGGCCCGGCGCTGTCCGCCAGTATCGGAACGGTCCTCGACGACCGAGACCTGTTTCGACGTGGCGTGCGGTTACAGGTCCTCGGCGTCGTTCTCGCGGTAGCGAGCGCCGCCGCCTTCGCCACGCTCGTTCGGTTTATCCCGCTGTTTCCGCCGGGGACGGACGTGACGCGAATTCCGGAGGTCGCCATTCGAATCTCCCCCGATTTCCTGTCGCTCATCATCGCGCTCGGCGCGGGAATCGCCGGTATCGTGAGTCTGTCGGCCGGTGCCTCGACCGCTCTCGTCGGCGTCATGATCGCCGTTGCGCTCATCCCGCCCGCCGCCACGGTCGGCATCGGCATCGCGTGGGGCGAACCGGTCGTGACCGTCAGCGCGGGCATCCTCGTGTTGGTCAACCTGTTGGCCATCAACCTCTCCGCCCTCCTCACGCTCCGTTACATGGGCTATCGGCCGAAAGAGTGGCTGAAACTCCAACGTTCCAACTGGGAGACGGCCAAACGGGTATCTCTCCTCATCCTCGTTATCGTCCTCCTGTCGGCCTTCCTCGGCGGGGTGACGTACTCGTCGATTCAGGACGCGCAGTTCGAACGGAGCGTTCGGACAACGACCGACGCCTTGCTCGAACTGCCGCAATACTCCGGGGGAGAACGGCTCGAAGTTGATGTCCGGTACGGGCCGTCCGTTCCGCTTCCTCGGAAGTACCGCGACCCCGCCGTCCCGTTTCATCGGCCACGGGAGGTCATCGTTACCGTCGGTAAACCGACGAACGAACGGTATCCCGGACTGGCGGAACGGCTTCGCGCCCGTCTCTACCGACGGACGGGCCGAGACGTCTCCGTTCAAATCCGTTACGTCAGCATCGACGAAGCGCCTCGCCGCGGTATCGAGAGAAATTGACTGACATGTTGATATGAACTAACCGACTATCGGCCCGCGATTATATCAATCTGCAAACCCCATCGGTGACTGTGCGACTCGTACAGGTATCCATCCCGACGGGCGAGCGAGAAACGGTCGTCGAGACGCTCGACTCCGAGGGAATTGATTTCTTTCTGACCGACGAAACGGGTGGTCGCCGTTATACCGCGATTGCGACGTTTCCGCTCCCGCAGAACGCCGTGCAGCCGGTTATCGACAAGCTTCACGATGCGGGACTGAGCGACGAGGCTCACACGGTCATCATCGACGCCGAGACGGATACGTCCCGACAGTTCGAACAACTGGCGAAACGCTACGAGGCGGAAAACGGCGCGGACCGCATCGCGCGCGACGAAATCCTAACCGCGGCGCGGGAACTGTCCCCGCGGTTGCGGACGTTCGTCTTCATGACCGTCGTGAGTGCGGTCGTCGCCACGGCGGGGTTGTTGCTCGACTCTCCGGCGGTCGTCGTGGGGTCGATGGTCATCGCGCCGCTGGTCGGTCCGGCGTTATCGGCAGGCGTTGGCACCGTTTTGGACGAAAGCGCCCTGTTCACCCGCGGCGTCAAACTGCAACTGCTCGGCGTCACCGTGGCCATCGCCAGCGCGACGTTGTTCGCATTCTTCGTCAGAGTTCTCTACCTCTTTCCACCGAACACGGATATCACGGCAATATCACAGATAAGCGGGCGGCTGACTCCGGATTTCCTCTCGCTCATCGTCGCGCTCGGTGCGGGTTCGGCGGGCGTTATCAGTCTGGCCGCGGGCGTATCGGTCGCCCTCGTCGGGGTCATGATCGCCGCGGCCCTCATCCCGCCCGCCGCCGCCGTCGGTATCGGCATCGCGTGGGGGAGTCCGGTGGTCGCGTTAAGTGCTGGGGTTCTCGTCCTCGTCAACGTCCTCTCCATCAACCTCTCGGCCATAGTGACGCTCCAGTACATGGGGTATCGGCCGAAGAACTGGTTCAAACTGGAGCGCTCCCGAGAGGAGGCCATCAAACGAATCGGGGCCCTCGTCGTCGCCCTCGCCGTTCTTTCGGTCTTTCTCGGCGGCGTTACCTACTTCTCGTATCAAGGCGCGCAGTTCGAGCAGGGAGCAGACAGGGCGGTGACGAACGTCTTCGAGCAGCCGCGGTATCAGCAGGCGGAACGGCTTCAGATGCAGGTCCAGTACCGACAGACGTTCCCGCTCGGCAAGACTACCTACACGCGAAACCTCCCGTTCCGCGAACCACATCGCGTCGTGGTCACCGTCGGTCGTCCGCGGGGCGAGCAGTACCCGGATCTCGCCGAGCGAATCTACGACCGAATCGCCACTCGGACGGGTCGCACGGTCGGGGTTCAGATTCGGTACGTCGAAACGGACGACGTGTCGGCCTGAACGTCCGAACTCGCCGACCGGTCTTATCCGTCGAACGGAAGTTCGGGTTCGTAGCCGATGGCTTCGACGGCCGCGTCGAGCGTTCCCGTCACGTTCTCGTCCTCCTCGATGCTCATGTACAGGTCGGCCTCCACGTCGGTCGAGAGGTCGGACTTGTTGCAGACGGTGAGGACGGGCACGTCGCCGAACTGCTCTTCGACCGAATCGCGGAGTTCGAGTTGGGCGTCGAGCGGGTAGCCACAGTAGGCGCTCGGGTCCACGAAGAACAGGATGCAGTCGGCGAGGTGCGTGAGCGCCGATACCGCCTGCGATTCGATGCCGTTTCGCTCGTCCGCGGGTCGGTCGAGCAGTCCCGGCGTGTCCACGATTTGGTAGCGAATGTGGTCGCGCTCGAAGTGACCGACGTGAATCCCCTTCGTGGTGAAGGGATACTCCGCGATTTCGTTGCGCGCGTTGGTTATCGTGTTGACGAACGACGACTTTCCGACGTTGGGATACCCGGCGACGACCACGGTCGGGTCGGCCGGGTCGATGTCCGGGAGGTCCCGAAGGTCGTTTCGCGCCGCGTTGATACGGTCGAGGTCGTCCTCGACTTCCTCCACGATGGACGCGAGGCGAGCGAACCCCTGCTTTCGCACCTTGCGGGCGTAGTTGATGTCGCCGCGGAGTTTTCCTTGGTACTCGCGGCCGATGTCCTTCGTCTTGCGGGAGGCCCATTGGATTTCCGACAGACTCTTTCGAATCTCGTCAACGTTCACGACGGCGTCGGCCAGTTCGTAGTAGAACGGGTCCACTTCCTCGAAGTCCGGCCACGCGGTGACGATATTCTGCAGATTGTCCGATAGGATGTTCGAGGCGGTTTGGAGCATGGACTGTTGGGCCTGAATGCCGCTCTTGGCCCGGCCTGCTCGTGTCGCCCGCGAGAACGCCTTGTCGATGAGTTCCTCCGACGTGGGCGTCGTCGGTAGGGTCTCGAAAATCATGGGCATTCGTATGCTCTCGCCCCTTAAAAGGGCGTTCATACCGTCGTGCGAGCCGATTTTGGCGAGAGACTTTTGTTTTCCGCCTTCCAACGTATGTACCCATGACCAACTGGTACGCGGTCTTCGTCGGCTTCGTCGTCTCCGTCCTCGCGGGCATCGTCGCGTTCGCCCTCCCCGGAATCGGACACGTCGCGGCGGGACTCGCCGGTGGCTTCGCCGCTGGCTACGTCGCCGGCGGCGGACTGGGAAGCGGCTTCTGGCACGGCCTGCTCGCCGGTTCCATCGGCGGCGTCATCGTCGCCCTGTTCCTCGGACTGGGTGGAACCATCGTCGGCGGCCTCGCGGGCGGCCCGGTCGGGTCGCTGTTCGGCGGTATCGGCCTCTTCTTCGCGGCCGTCTTCGTCGCGTTCCTGCTGGCGCTCGACAGCGCCATCGGCGGTGCCATCGGCGGCGTGCTGAAAGAGTGATTGGATTGGGTTCGACGGCGACGCGAACGTGGCCGGTACGAGGGTGAGGAAACCGTTCTCGATTCATCGTCGATGACGAACCCGCTCGAAACATTCGGAGCCTGACCGGTTCCCGGGATGTTTATGGCTGTGTCAGTTGAGAATACAGTCCGCGATGCCATACTTTGAGATCCACGATGGCGTGCCGATCTACTACGAAGATAAGGGGCAAGGGGAGACGATTCTACTCGTCCACGGATGGATGATGAACGCAGAGTACTGGTGGCAGAAGAACTTCGATGTGTTGGCAGAATCCCATCGAGTCGTAGCGTTGGACCTTCGGGGACATGGACTCTCTGGAAAGACTGATGCAGGCCACACCCTCGCACAGTACGCACGGGACGTTCGGGAATTGATCGAGACGCTCGAACTCACCGACGTTACCCTCGTGGGCTGGTCGATGGGGACAGCAGTCCTTCTCGAATATCTCGACCAGTTTGGAAGCCATCGACTCTCGAGGGCCGTATTCGTGGATCAGAGTCCAAAATTACAGTACGATGACGACTGGCCACACGGATCTCCCGGTAAGTTCTCGGGTATCGATGGTATCGATATCGCGACGAACCTCACGTACAATCGTCCATCGATTGCAAAGTCGTTCCTCGAGTCAATGTTCAGCGAACCACCGACGGCTGACACGATAGACGAGATGTACGCCGAGACCACCAAGACACCGACGAGCGTCGCCATCGATATCTTCCTGGATGTCGTCTATGCCGACTTCCGACCGGTGTTATCCACTATCGATGTCCCGGTCCTGCTGCTCTACGGCGAACGGAACGATATCTTCCCAACCGATGTCGGGGGGTGGCTCGAGGATCACCTCTCCGAGGCGACCCTCGTACGGTTCGACCAGAGCGGACACTGCCCCTTCTGGGAAGAAGCCGAAAAGTTCAATCAGACGGTCGCCTCATTCGCGGAGTGAATCCGTTGTCCCGAGTCCCCGACTCGTGAGCAGTTGCTTTGATCCGCTGACACTGCCGAATTGAATCTGTCACCAAATGCTCTCCGCACGCTCGTCAGACGAAATTCGATGACGATCTCGGCCACGACCGCGCTCGATTCGGTTGCAGGGGAACGGGACCGGTTCGGTGTGCCAATCCATCGGTATGCGGAACGAACCTTCGAATCAGAGCGGTCCTCCGGGAGTGACTTTTGCGAGGAGCACAAAGAACCGAACATGGCGAAAATAGACGCCGACACGATACTTCCGTCCGAACACATCCAACAAGCGGTCACGGCGGGTCGAATCTCGCAACTCCACCGTGGCAACCCGTACGCCGAGGAAGGCGACACCTTCGACATCGACGGCGAGACGTTCGAGGTCGTCGAAGTGAGCGAGCGGAAACTCGGAGATTTAACCGACGAGGACGCACAAGCCGAAGGCTCGGAGGACCTGGACGCCTACCGCGAGCGCCTGAATCACGCCCACGACGACTTCGAATGGGACGACAGCGCGACGGTGTACCGACATCGCTTCGAAGTTGTCGAGTGAGGACGGCGGAGCGGGACGAGATGGACGGGCGAACGGAGTAGACGTATGGGATGGACGGGACGGACAGGACAGACACACGAACGAGACGGGCGAACTTTTTATCGGCCGACGCCAACCCATAGCCAATGCTGAATTTGGCGGTCGCCTATCGAAAGGAGACGTTCGAGCGACTCCGCGACCCGCTCGCAGAGCGCGAAATCAGGGTCCGCCACGTTCCGAGCGAGTCGCGGACGTTCGACCTCGCCGACCCGCCGTGGGGTCCCGACGAGTTCGACGCGGGCTTCGTCTACCCGTCACGAATGATGGAGGGCGGCGTGGTCGATGGGCTGTTGGCCGTCCCGTGGGTGAACGACCGTGAGGCCGTCCTCACATCGCGGAACAAGGGCGGCGTCATCGCCCGACTCGACCGAGCGGGGATTCCGGTCCCGAAGACCGTCGTCGTCTCGAACCCCGTCGAGGAGGCGAACCTCGTGGACGCGTTCGAGGCGTTCGACCCGCCGGTCGTGGTGAAACCTAACTCCACGACGCGGGGGACCGGAATCGCAAAAGTGGACGACGTTGATTCCTTCCTCGGCGTGGTGGACTACCTGAACCTCGTCCACGACTACCGCGCGACGGGGGACAAATCGTTCCTCGTGCAGGAGTACCTCCCGGCGGCCGTCGATTACCGCGCGATGGTCGTCGACGGCGAGTACGTCGGCGCGGTCGAACGGCGGCTGCCCGAGGACGCGCTGACGGCCGGACGCTGGAAGCACAACGTCCACCGCGGTGCCGAGGCGCGCGGCGTCCGCTTATCCGAGGAGTTCCGGGATATCGCGGAACGGACGGCGGAGACGCTCGGGATTCCGTTCTGCGGCGTCGACCTGCTCGTCGTCGGCGACCGGGTGGTCGTCAACGAGACGAACGCGCGGCCGACGATAGACGCGGAAACGAAGTACGAAAATGGATTCTACGACCGCCTCGCCGAACTCGTTCGGACTACTCGACGCTGATGTTCGCTGATTCGTCCGTCTTCTCGAACGTGACTTCGAGGACGCCGTTGTTGTAGGTCGCTTTCGCGGAACTCTCGTCCACGCGCGCCGGGAGCGCGATGCGCTCGTCGTACTCGCGGTGGTCGCTGGCGGCGCTGATGGTCATCGATTCGCCGTCGCATTTGAGGTCGATGTCGTTCTTCTCGACGCCGGGGAGGTCGGCGATGACGCGGATCAGTTCGTCGTCTTCGTGGATGTCGACGTGCGTGTCGGCACCGAATCCGGTCGTGCCGGTATCGACCTGCATATCGACGTTGCCGCCCATCATATCGTTCATCATGCGCTCTATCTCTCGAAAGAGATCGTCGAAGGGGTCGTCGCGGTCGTCTCGTCGCATACCTGAGGCTAAGCCCTTCCCGGGCAAAAGGTTTTGGACAGGCGTCAACCGTTCCGATTCCGTTGCGACGAATCGGACTTACGTCCGACCTTTCGGAACGCTGACTCGCCTCCCGTCTGAAAAAATGCCGCTATCCGCGAACGTGTCGATTAGTCGTCCTGGTTCTGCCAGTTGAAGTTCTGGGCGTTGGACCAGGCGACCTGCGCGTTCTCGTTGCTCTGGTAGCTCGCTTGGATGGCCGTTGCGTCGTCGGATTCCGCATCGCCACCGATGCTGCCCGCGGCCGAAACCGCGTAGTTGTCCTCTTGCGAGTTGGCGTTACCCTGTGCGACATACTGGGTCTGGCTGACGTCAGAACTCGCGTACTGGCCGCTTACTTGTACTTGGTTGTCGTCGGCGAGTGCCGCCGCGTTACCCGCGAATCCGACTGCGAACAAACTTCCCACGACGGTCATCGTGAGCAGGATCTTGAGTGCTTTTCTCATTGTTTTTCTCTCCGGGCGGGAGAGTCCGTTACTGGACACCACCTGTCAGCGGTGCTGTCCGCCCCACCCATCATGCCTCATCGGGGGTGTCGTAAATGAACGGGTAGCATCGTTGAGTCCGTTTGCGCCGTTTGTGAACGACGGAACTCGCACCTAAACGTCGGTAACGTGGAAAATCGGGGGCGTAGGACGTCTGCCGCGGTCGCGGATACGTGTCGGTAAACGTTTCGTCCCGTGTTTCGAATGGCGGAATCCGGCGCTGATTGATGATAATTCACAATTCAAAAGTCCCATGTTAACATCTATCACAATTCCCTGCAGTGAATAACAGGACCGCTCCACGAGTTGTCGGCGTTACTCGGGCGTATGAACGAATACCGTCCCGTCGCCCCACGAAAAACGAACCGTCGAATCGACGGTCAGAAGCGGTTGGTTAGAAGCCGATTCCGAGCGCGTCGTTCGTCGTTTCGATGCTCTCCTCGGCGTCGGCAGCGTTCGTTACCGCACGGATGGCGTCCACGTTCTCGGGAACCACGTCGCTCTCTTGGTGGATGGCTTGGAACAGATAGAGGTCGTTCCCTTCCATCGAGACGGATTCGCCCCAGACGCAGTTCTCCCAGAAGTCGCCGCGGGGCCGACCCCTGTCCATGGCGAACTCCTTGAGCTTGCCCGCGCCGTCGATGTCCATGTGCTCGGGAATCACGAAGATGCGAGACTGGCGTTCGAGCAGTTCGCGCACCTCCTCGGCATCCGGTTCGGCTTCGAGCGAGACGTTGATGCTGTGCATGTGCATCAGCGTCGCCGGAACCTTCAGTCCGAGCGTGTCGATGGCGAGGTCCGGGAAGATGGTCTTCACGTCCGGGCCGTGATGCGACGGCAGCGACACCGGGTTCGGAACGATGTCGTTGATGGGACCGCGCCCGGTCTGGGCCGGGTCGCCGCCACGGCGGACGAGCGTCGCGCGAACCTTCTCGACCCCGTACTCCTCGCGGAGGGGGGCGACGAGCCGCGAGAGCCCGGTCGTGTTACACGACACGACGCGGACGTGCTGTGCGCCGACCGCCTCGTCGTAGTTGGCGCGCGCGTTGAAACTCGTGTCCGCGACGCTCGCGTCCTCACCGCCCTGATAGAGCGCGGGCGTGTCGTACTCGTCGTACAGCGATTTGTTGTCCGCGCCGATGCCGGACGGACAGGCGTCGACGATGACGTCGGCCGCCTCGACCAGTTCCTCGACCATTCCCGCCAGTTCGATTCCCGCGTCGTCGAACCGGCCCGCCCGTTCCTCGATAGCGGCGTAGAGTGGGTAGCCGTTCTCGACGGCTCCCTCGGCCTCGAAATTGGGCCGGGTTTTTGCGACACCGACGACTTCCATGTCCGGTTGCGCCCGAACGGCGTCAGCGACTCGCTTCCCGATAGTCCCGTACCCGTTAATGCCGACCTGTAGCATGTACATCTGCCGCTCCAACCCCCGCGACTAAAACGGTTTCGAGCGACGATGCAGGAAAACAACTCGATAGCGAGTAATTCGCGGGTTTTCGGGCGAATTCACCTCTCGGGGAACCGAGAGATAGCGCATCCGACCGTACTAAAAGGGAACACCTAACCGCCCCGGAGCGCAACCGCCCTGGTATGAGTCTGGACGACGCCGCGAGAACCGCCGTCGAGCAGTGTATGGCACTCGAAGCGGACGAATCGTGTGCGATAATCACCGACGACAAGCGCTGGGACATCGGCAAGGCGCTGTACGATACCGCGAGCGAGATTACCGACGACGTGACGATTACGCGCTATCCCGTCGGAACTCAGCACGGTGAGGAGCCGCCCGCCTCCGTCGCCGCCGCGATGGCCGCCGCCGACGTCGTTCTCGCGCCGACCACGAAAAGCCTCAGCCACACGCGCGCCCGAGGAGACGCGAACGAGGAAGGCGCGCGAATTGCCACCCTCCCCGGCATCACGAAGGAAGTGATGATCACCGGACTCGCGGCCGACTACGAGACCATCGACCAGCACTGCACGGACGTGCTCGCGCAAGTCGAAGGTGCCGAGGAAATCCGCGTCACGACCGAGGCCGGAACCGACATCACCTTCGAACCCGGCGACCGCGAGTGGTACGACGACACCGGCCTCTGTCACGACCCCGGCGACTTCACCAACCTCCCCGCGGGCGAGGTGTTCGTCAGCCCCGAGAACGTCAACGGCCGCTACGTCGTGGACGGAACCATGCGCCCGCACGGCCTCCTCGAAGAGGGACAAACCCTCGAATTCGAAGTCGAGGACGGCTACGTCACGAGTATCAGCGACGACGAGATTCGCGCTCAGGTCGAAACTGCATCAGAGGAAGTCGGCCAAGACGCCTACAACCTCGCCGAACTCGGCATCGGAACCAACGTCGCGGTGTCCGAACTCGTCGGCTCCGTCCTACTGGACGAGAAGGCTGGCGGAACGGTCCACATCGCCATCGGCGACGACGCGGGAATCGGCGGCGACACGGACGCCCCGCTTCACTTGGACGGCATCATTCGGGAACCGACGGTGTACGCTGATGGCGAAGAGGTCGAACTGCCACAGCCCTAAAACGGTCGAGCGATGCGAATCATCCACGGAACCGCGATCCACGGCGTCGATGTGGACGCCGAGACCCGTTGTGCGCACTACGACACCGAGCGGGACGTAATCGCCATTCGGTTCGCGTGTTGTGAGGAATACTATCCCTGCTTTCGGTGTCACGACGCGGTTGCCGACCATCCGCGGGAACCGTGGCCCGAAGACGAACAAGACACGGAGGCGGTGCTGTGCGGCGTTTGCGGCGCGGAAATGACGATTACCGCGTACCTCGACTGCGGTTCGCGCTGTCCGGACTGCGGTGCGGCGTTCAATCCGGGGTGTGCGAACCACTACGAGTTGTATTTCGACGGGTGAGTTCGACCGAGTTCGGTACGCGGATGTTCCAACCGGACGGCGCTCGTCTCACTCACCACAAAATTGTTACTTCATGGGGGGTAGTGGATGGTATGAACCGTCGCACGCTCCTCGCTGGAATCTCCCTTCCGCTCGTCGGCGGTGGCGTCGTCGTCGCACAGCAACTCGATTATCGCCGCGACAAGGACTTTTCCATCCGAACTGATCCCCCGATAACTGAACACGAATTCGAACTGGTAGACGTGACGAAGGGATTCGACGACGAAAACTACGACCCTGGAAAGCAGTTCGGTAATTACGCCACGGTCGAATTCGATTCGACCGAAAACCGAGTTCGCGTGCTTGGACAGGTTAAAAGCGGTGGACGGTCGTGCAAGGAGACGGAGCTCAAATCACTCCGGTACGACGAACGATCGGATACGCTCACGGTGGCCGTCTTCGACGATTATATCTCCCACGGAGTCTGCACGCTCGAATTGGGGATTGTCCCGTACACGGTCAGCGTGAACTTCGAATCGGACCTCCCGTCACGGGTCGTCGTTGCGCACGTCAAGGACGCCGCGGGAATCATCGACGGTGAAAATGTCGTCTACGAGAAAGCGTTCTCCAGCGAGAACCGAAATTGACGACGGCAATCGAACACCCCCCTTCGCCCAACTCCACGCACTTTTACGCGCCGAGTCCCTACACCGCTCCATGAGCGATACAGCGGAACGTGTGGCAGTCGTCTGCCCATCCTGTTCCCCCGATTTGGAGACGGTTCACGAGGTCCTCAAACCGGGTGGACAGGCGACGGTACGATGCACAGAGTGCGACCACGTTCACAAGACGAAAATCGAGGAGGAGACAACCGAGGAAATAGATGTCGTCGTCTCGCAGGAAGGCGAGTCGTTCACCGCGAAGGCCGACGTTCCGGTCGAGGAGAACCTCGCCGTCGGCGAGGAGTTCGTCCTCGAAACCGACGAGGCCATCTTCGTCGTCAGGATTACCAGCCTCGAACAGGACCAAAATCGCCGCGTCGAGGAATCGCTCGCACCCGACGTCGAAACCATCTGGACGCGCGCCGTGGACAACGTGAGCGTCAACGTCACGATTCACCCCAACGACGGCCGTCGGGACAATTCCCGAAGCGTCAAGGTGAGCATTCCCGGCGACTACGAGTTCGTCGTCGGCGAAACCGAGGAACTGGCGGACGAGGAGTTCACCATCGACGGCATCCTCGTCACGGACGACGCCTCCGGCTACGACCACGACCGTCTCGACTTCGACGGCGACGCCGTGCTCGCCAAGGACGTGAAACGGATTTACGCCGAGGACGAGGGTTCGACCGCGTGGTCCGCGTGGTAATCGACCGCGCCAGCACCTAGCTTTTTTCGCCTCGCAATCGTCGTTCAGGCATGGACTACCGAGAACTCTGTTTACTGTGGGCTGCCCGCGAGACCGGCATCATCGATGCCGTCATGTTCCGCGCCGGAACGCCCGCAGAAGTCGCCGCCGAAACAGACGTTACCGAGCGCGCCGCCCGAATCACGCTCTCCGCGATGACCGAATTGGGTTTTCTCGAACGCGTCGACGGCGAATACGAGGCGACCAACCGGGCGCTCGGGTTGTTCGCCAAAACGGACGTGCGTTCCATCGGGACGGTGCCACACCAGATGGACTGTCTCGACCGCTGGTTCGCGCTTCCCGAGACGATGCGAACCGGACGTCCGCCCGAGCCATCCGACGAGTGGACGGCGAACTTCATGGGCGCGATGGCGACAATCGATGACGCGACGGTTCGGACGTGTGTCACGGAAGCGGTTCACGAGAACCCCGACGCGGAGCGCGTCCTCGATATCGGCGGCGGCCCCGGTAGTTTCTCGAAGGAATTCGCCCATCGCGGCTACGACGTGACGTTGTTCGACCAGTCCGACGTCATCGATGTCGACCGGACGTTCCTCGAACACGAACCCATCGAACTCGTTCCCGGCGACGCGACCGACGACCTTCCGACCGGGTTCGACCTCGCGTTCTGCTCGCGGGTCGCACACGCGCTCGGTCCGGCCGAAAACCGCGCGCTCTCGAAGAACGTCTACGACGCCCTCGAACCCGGCGGCGTCGCCGTCTTCATCGACAAGGTTCGAGGGTGGGCCGACGACGCGGCGCTGTTCGGCGCACACATGCTCGCACAGACGGAGAACGGCGATACGTACACCGAAGACCAGTTCGAAGGCTGGTTCGATGACGCCGGGTTCGATGACTTCGAGATTCGGGACGTTCCGGGAACGAACCAGCAAGCCATCGTCGGCTACAGGCCGCGCCATTGAAGAACGTCGGACCCCAAACCGGATTCATGGAACCGACGGTGCTGCGCGACGATATGGTCGCCAGCCTCGAACACGAGATGAAGGGGCTCGTCCGGAGCGAGCACGTCGGTCTCGCGCTCCGAACGGTCCCTCGTCACGAATTCGTCCCCCTCGAAGCCAGCGACGGCGCGTACTCCGACCGGTCGTTCGACCACCGGGGGACGCGAATACTGTCCCCGAGCACCGTCGCCCGACTGATGGAAGCTCTCGACGTTCGTGAGGACGATTCCGTCCTCGTCGTGGGTGCGGGCGTCGGCTACACGTCCGCGGTGCTGGCCGAAATCGTGGGCGAGCAGAACGTCCACGCGGTCGATATCACGCGAACCATGGTCTACGAGGCGCGGCAGAACCTCGGTTCGTCGGGCTACGGCGGCGTCTTCGTCGACTGCCGCGACGGTGCCGATGGCCTGCCCGAGTACGCACCGTTCGACCGCATCCTCGTCGAGGCGGCGGCCATCGAACCGCCGCGCACCCTCGTCGAACAGCTGACAGCGGACGGCCGGTTGGTGATTCCGCTGGGCGGAGGGATACAGCGGTTGACCGCCGTCGAACGCGCTTCGGACGGAACTCCCGACATCGGACGTGAGTTCGGCACCGTCGCGTTCGCCCCGCTCCTCGTCGATGGCGAGCAGTCGGACACCATCGAGCGCAACCGCACTACTCGGGAGGACCGCGAGTTCGCGGACCGCAACGCCCAAGCCCGCCACGGTTGGGAACACGAGTGGATCGACTGGGACGGATACAGCTAATTCTTAGTCGGCAACGACCAGTATTTGCGTGTTCGCTCGCTTGTCCGCAAACTCGCTCCCAGCGGGTGGTTTGATGTCTATTTCGAGCGTTCCGTCCTCCTGATTCGGCCCCAGTTCGGGGTCGAGTGAGAGCGTCGCACCTCCGTTCTTTCCGGTCGTCGCCGTCTGGATGTGTTCCAACGTGGCGGAGTCCCCTTTCACGACGACGGTCGCCCCCGACACCGGTTTGCCGTCCGAATCGATGACGGAGATATCGACCGACTGGTGGCCCGGTTGAACTACTTCCGGGGTCGGTTTCGCGTCGAGTTCGCTCACCGCCAATCCGTTGAGTCCCGACAGCATGTTCATCATGACACTTAAACTGGCGACCCCCACGACGAGCGCGATGACCAGCCGAATCGGCAGTCCTTCGATGGCTCGGTCGTCCGACCGGAACAGTTGCAGTTTGCGGTTGGTTCGCCTCGTCCGAAGCCGTTGACGCACAGACATGGCCCGGAGTGGTTCTGGTTTCGAATATAAACCTTCGTCCGAGGGTTTATATCGGAAGTCGGGACCAGCACCCCACATGACGGACGTTCTGGGTCGGACGGGCGACGGCGGCGTTTCGGGTGCACTCGGAACCTACCGGGCACGCGACGGCAGCGCGGGTGCACCTGTTCGAATCGATTTGGACGGCCCGCACGCCGCGTTGGTGGTTGGCAAACGCGGCTACGGGAAATCCTACACTCTCGGCGTGCTGGTCGAAGAACTCGCACGCGCGGACGGCGTTTCTCCCGTCGTCGCCGACCCGATGGGCGCGTTTCGGATGTTCGCGGACGTTCCGGGATTCTCGGTTATCGAGGAGCCGCGCGTCTCCGCGAACGCGCTTTCGCCGCGAGCGTGGTGCGAACTCCTCGGTCTCGACCACGAGAGTGCCGTCGGGTCGCTGGTGTGGCAGGCGGCCGCGAAGACGGAAACGCTCGCGGCGATGGACGAGTACGTCTGGAACGCCGACGTGGCGCGGGCGACCCGCCGGGCGGCCCGAAATCACCTCGTACTCGCGGATTCGTGGGACGTGTTTTCCCCCGACGGACTCACCGCCGCGGACAGGCAGTCCGCGGCGACGATACTGGACTGTTCGGGCTACGACGCCGCACCGATGAACGCCGTCGTTCGGGCGGTTGCGGAAGACCTGTATCGCGCTCGGGTCACGGAATCCGTGGCGACGCTTCCGTGGCTCGTCGTGGACGAAGCGCACGCCTTCTTCGACGGAATCGCCGGACCGGCGCTTCGAACCATCGTGACGCGCGGACGGCGGCCGGGCGTCAGTTTCGTCGCCGCAACACAGCGCCCGGCCGCTCTCCCCGACGTGGCGGTTTCACAGTCCGACCTACTCGTTTCCCACCGTCTGACCTCGCGGGCCGACCGTGAAGCCCTCGCCCGCGCTCGCCCGACGTACATGCACGGGTCGTTCGCCGACCGAATGCCCGAGACGCCCGGTTCGGCGCTGGTCGTTGACGACGCGACCGAAAGCGTCCACGCGGTGCAGGTTCGAACGCGGCGCGTCGAACACGGCGGCGGCAGTCCGAGCGCGAGCGAACTGGCAGACGGGTGACCGCCGGCAGACGATACCCATCGAGCAACCGAGAATCGTCGAGTAGTCGGTGACTGCCGGGTCGTTTCGAGTCCGTTAAGTGCGTTCGATAAGGAGTACCGGACTAACTGGGCGATGGAGTCCGCCTTCCCCAACCGCCGAACGCGTCGGCTGATGACTCCTTTTCGAGAGCGACAGATATGGGAAGCAAACATCCACTCCACACGATAGAAGTCCTGCTGCTAATCGGCGTCGGCGGATTCGCGGGGTCGAACCTCCGGTACTTCGTCAGCCTCGTCGAACCCGGGTTGACGGGGACGCTCATCGCCAACGTCGCGGGTTGTTTCGCGCTCGGCTTCATCCTGTACGAAGCCATCTACATGGGCTACCTCGCCGACCAAACGCACTTCGTCGTCGGCACAGGATTCCTCTCCTCGTTTACGACGTACAGCACGTTCGCCGTTCAGACGACGCAGGCGGCGTCGCCGCTGTGGATGGTCGGAAACGTCGTGGCCAACTACGGCCTCGGGTTTCTGGGCGTCATGCTCGGCCGCTCGCTCGCCCGCTTCGTCAACGGGGGAGTGAGCGAATGACCTCGCTCGACCCCGCGCACATCGTCGGGACCGGTGGCGCAATCGGGGCGCTCTGTCGCCATTTCGTCAGCGAACGGGTCGATGCCGACGAATTCCCAATCGGGACGTTCACGGTGAACGTCGCGGGGAGTTTCGTCCTCGGACTCCTCACGTTCCTCTCCATCGACAACCAACTGGCGCTGCTGCTCGGGACCGGCGCGTGCGGGTCGTTTACGACCTTCTCGTCGTTCTCCTTCGAGACCTTCCGGTTGTGGGAGACCGGCGAACGGTTGCGCGCGACCGTCAACGCCTTCGGCAACCTCGCCGGTGCCGGAATCGCCATCGCGGTGGCGTGGGGCGTCGTCCAACTCCTCGGCTAGTTGAGTGCGGACCCTTCGTTTCCCACCTGTTGTCAGTCTCCCGTTGGTTGCTGATTCCCCGCAGATTGCCGCTCACGCCGTCACGCGAACGACCAGTATCGGCAGGGTCGAATTGCGGATGACCTTCTCGGTGACGCTTCCGTTCAGGAAGTGTTCGACCCCGCTTCGGCCGTGCGTTCCCATCACCACGACTTCGATGCCGTTCTCGTCTGCGTAGTCGAGGATTTCCTCGTGAGGAATCCCTCGCAGGAGTTCGGTTTCGACCGGAACGCCCCGTTCGTCCGCCCGCTTTCGAACGTCCGCAATCGCGCTCTCGCCTCGTTCGGTTCGGTCGCGTTCGATGGTGAGCCACTTGGCATCCGACAAGGTGCTGTACTCGCGCGTATCGACGACGGACACCGCGTGTATCCGCCCGCCCGTGGACGCCGCGAGGTCGAGCGCCTCCGCGATGGCGTCTTCGATTTCGGGACTGCCATCGGTCGGAACGAGTATCTCGCCGTACATCTCCCGCACGTTCGGTGGGCATCGGAATAACTGTACTGCAGCCACGGCGTTCGAAGGGAAGGTGGATGTTACTCGAAATACCGCTCCCACACGACGATGACGGAGGGGGTCAACAGGACCGCCGTGAGATACGAGTAAAAGATGCTCAGGGCGGTCACGAGTCCGAACTGGCCGAGAACGGGGGTGATGGCGAGGACGAGGACGCCCGTCCCGGCGACCGTGGTGAGCATGCTGCCGGTTAGCGCGCCCCCGGTTCCGCGGACGGTGCGCGTAAGGGCGGCGAACACGTCCGTCTCGTGTTCGAATTCGTCGGTGAATCGGTGAACGACGTGGGCGGAGTAGTCGGTCCCGAGCCCGAGCGCGATGGCGAGCACTGTCGCCGTCAGCGCGTTGAACGGGATGCCGAGTAACCGCATCGTCCCGGCGAGGAGTGAGACCGCGACGACGATTGGAAAGAGGTTGATGACGCCGAACGCGGCCCGGCCGACGAGGACGCGATAGACGAACGCGAGAAAGATGGCCGTGGCGAGGAGTGCAGTGGCGAGGCTTCGAAGCGCGGACGCGAAGATGATGGCCGCGATGGACTGGAAGACGACCGTTTCGCCGGTGGCAGTCGCGTCGAGACGGTAGCGGTCGGCCACCTGCTGGGCGTCGCGGGTGATGGCGTTCTGCGACGCGCCGCTTTTCATCGTGTAGACGACCTGTGTACTCCGCTGATCCTCCGTGATGTACTGGAGTGCCTGCCCGCGAGCGGGGGACGAGAGCAACCGGTCGTAAATCTGTCCGAGGTTATCGTCGGGAACGCCGTCGCCGTCGATGTCGTTTCGTTCGACGAGTTGTCGGAACTCGTCCGACTGACGGCTGTAATTTTGGATGACGGTGATGATGCTTTCGGACTCCGCCCGTCTGTCCGCTTGAGCGAAGGACTTCGGCGGATTTCGGTTGGCGTGCTGAATCGATTCGAGCGCGTAATCCTCGCGGAGCGGCCCCTGCACGTATATCGTCACTGTATCCCCCTGTACGGCGGCGAACTTCTCGTCGAGGAAGTTCGTCGTCTCGGTGACGGTGTACGTTCCCGGCGCGAACGGTTCGGGAAGCGATTGGAGATAGCTCGGCGTCTGCTCCGGCGGAAGGAAATCCTCGTTCGAAAACGACGTGTCGATGCCGGTCGCGTAGTAGCCCGAAACGACCGTCAGGACGAGCGCGGCGGCGAGAACGACCGGCGCGCCCCGGCGGGCGAGCGTGACGCTCCCCTGCAGGAGTCGTCCCAAGGCGGACCCCTCCTCGCCGAGCGGTCGAAGCCCGAACACGGGAAGCCCGACACGGTCCCGGAACCGGTCAGCCGTGACCTTTGCCGCGGGGAGGAAGATGCCGAAGATGAGGGCCGTGACCACGATGCCAATCGCAGCGACCAACCCGAACTCGCGAATCGGTTGGAGGCGACTCGTCAGGTTCGACGCGAAGCCCAACGTGGTTGTTCCCGTGACGATGAAGAACGCGACGAGCAGCTGGTCGGTCGTCCGACGCATCGAAGGGCTGATGTCCAACCCGGTGACGCGTTCTTCCCGGTAGCGGTTGATGGCGTGGATACCGTAGTCGATACCGACCGCGAGGAGCAGGGGCGGCACGGCGACGAGCAGTTGCGTGAACGGAATGCCGATCCACCCCATGAACCCCAACGTCCAGATGATGGTCATCACCAGCGAGACAACGCCCAGGAGGAGGTCGAGCGGGTCGCGGTAGGCGAAGAGGAGAAAGACGAGTATCAGCACCGCGGCGGCGGGTGTGACGATGATGAGCGAGTCGAAGGTGACGTTCGATAGTTCCGACGAGATGATGCCGCTCCCGAACACCCGAATGTCGCTATCGACGCTTCCGACGACCGATTCGGACCGAACCTGAATCCGGGTCAGCGGGTCGTCGCCGCTCGATTCGGCACCCGCCTGCTGTGCCAACCCGCGCGGAATCTCGTGCTCGACGATGCCGATGGTCGCCGACGCGGAAGCCGACCGACGGTTGAAATCCTTGCTCAACAGGGCGCGGAAGCCGGGGTTCGTCGCCGCCCGCCGAACCGCGGTTTCGACCTCGGTCGGGGTC
Source organism: Haladaptatus paucihalophilus DX253 (assembly GCF_000376445.1). Lineage (NCBI taxonomy): Archaea > Methanobacteriati > Methanobacteriota > Halobacteria > Halobacteriales > Haladaptataceae > Haladaptatus > Haladaptatus paucihalophilus. The sequence goes on from NZ_AQXI01000001.1 coordinate 2,387,270, forward strand.
GCACGCCGCACAGTTCGAATCTGCGCTTCGAGCGTCGTCGCGTTCGGGTTGAGCGTCCCGGCGACGATTCTCGCCGCGCTCGTCGTCGAGGAAACGCGGAATTCGGTGCGGCGTTCGAGGCGATACTGCGCCTTCAACATCGCCAGCAGTTCGGGTTTCGAGAGCACGTTCCGTCCGGTCTGGATGAGCTGGGTGCTCCCGTTCTCCGCCGCGAACGGCGGCGTGAACTCGCGGTTTACGGCGTCGAACGCCTCCTGTGCCGGGCTGTCCTCGGTGAACTGGCTCGTCCCGGATTCGGTCGAAACGCGAACGAGCCCGGTACCGAGGACGACCGTCAGCACGAGAAAGACGAGTATCACCCTCTTCGATCGGTCGGCTATCCACACGTCGAGCCAATCGATGACGCGTTGATAGTCCACCATCGGAACTCACCGCCGTCGAATGACGAAGACGGCGACGAGGACGAGCAGGACGGCAAGCACGACGATGGCGACGAGTCCCCCGGTTCCGCTCGAAAACGACAGCACACCCTCCTGCCTCGGGGCCGTCACCCGAATCGGAACCTCGTACGTGTCGGTGAGTTTCGTCTCCCCGTCCGGCGTGTCGTACTGGAAGTCCACCGACATCGGATACGCGTTCGGGAGCGTCCCCCCGTCGGCGCTCACGTCGAACCTGATGGTCGCCGATTCGTTCGGTTCCAGTTTCTCGATGAACGCACCGTTGTCGTTGATGGTCAACGGACTGTCCACGAACGCCTGCGCGTCGATGTTCCGCACCGTTCGGTCGTCGTTGTTCGTGACGACGAGCGAAACCGTCGCCGTCGATCCCGCCTCGACCGAGGCGCGTTTCGCGTCGATTCGGAACTCGTCCCGTCGCGGGCCGACCGGAACCCGCGCGTCGAGCGGATTGCTCTGTCGCGGGTCGCCGTCCTGATTCTGATATCGAACGACGAACGAAAGCTGTCGCGGGCCGCGGTCGGCGCTGTCGCTCACGTCGATTCGGTACTCGAACGGCGTCGATTCGCCCGCATCGAGCGACCCGAGCGCGTACTCCGTCTCCTTCGGCGAGAGGTTCTCCCCCTGCGACGTGAGGACGAGGACGGCGTTGGGCGCGCGCTGTGGTCCCTCGTTGGTCACGGTCCCGGACACGGTTCCCTCCTGTCCCACGCGCAACGTGCTGGTCACGGTATCGAACGAGAACGACTGCTCCGGGTCGGGAATGATGCCGATGAGATGCGGCTCCGTCTGATTCCTGGTCCCCTCCTCCCGGTACGAAATCGAGAGGCTGAACGGGTAGCTCCCGCCGACCGTATCGTTCTTCGCCGTCACCCGATACTGGAACGTCTGCCGTTCGTTCGACGACCACTCGTTCACGAACTGGCTGGCGTTGGGCGACCGGCCGAGCGTGAGTTGCTCGTTCGCGGACCGAAGCGACACGATGGCGTCGTTCACGTCCCGCCCCGTGTTCTCCACGGTCACCGATATCACTCCCGTATCGCCCGCCTGCACGTTCGAGGAGATGGACGTCACCTCGAACCGCTCCAGTCGAATCCGCTCGCTCGGTTGTACGCCGAACGTGTACGGTCCCGCCCGCCTCTGTGAGCCGTCCCCCGCCGTGAACGAGATGTTCGCCTCGAACGGGTAGTTCTCGACTTCGGCGAACTCCTCCGCGAGGAGGCTGTATTTCACCGTCCGTCGCTCGCCCGCCGCCCAGTTTCCGACCTGCTTTCGGGCGGTCTGTGATGGTCCGAACCGAACGCTCTCGTTCGGTGACCGAACCGAGATGCTCGCGTTCGAAACGTCCTCCCCGGTGTTCTCGAACGTGATGGAGAGGTTCCCGGTCCCGTTTATCGGTACGTTCGAGGCGACCGATACGATTCTGAATTGACCCGTCGGTGCCTGTGCTTCCTGTTCGATAGCCGCCCCGCTCGTCGGATTTGCGGTTCCCATCCACAGTCCCCCGTGGACGACCAGCAGCAGGAGTCCTATCGAAATGACGGCTCGACCGTTCATCCGTCACGTCCCGTCGAACCCGTCTCCCCCATTTGCGCCATTCGTTTCCCCCGCTCTCTTGTCACGTCGTCATGATTCCTATAGGTTTGGCCCGTCGAACGATGCCGGGTGGTCAGTTCGACGGGGATGTGTCTCGGTCGTTCACAAAATGTGGCCTTGTAGAAATCCCCCCGCGGTGATGAGATTCAGTGATCCTGCTGGATACGGGCGCGTATCTATCATGACATCCGATTATTTGTGTCCCCTTCTCACTTTCAGATTCCGTATCGACCCCAAATGGTTCGTAGCTTCGATATGAACTGTAAATATGGGAACTGCCGAGCGAGGATTGGTCTCGTGGGTATCAGCGACCGTTGATTTCCTTCTGGCAGTGTTCGGGTTCATAATTGTGCTGTATCCGATGGTCTCGCTCGGAAACGCAGTTTTCGGGTCGCCGGCTTCGGCCTCGACAGTCGGCTTGGTTATCGGTGTGCTGGCGGTCGGTGGAGCGTATCCCATGGTTGCGGGCGATTGGTCGCTCGGACAGCTCGGTGAATACGTGTTCGTCCTTACCGTCGCCACATTCGGGTGGGGACTCCTCGGGATGATAGTGATACTCGTCTCGGGGCTTTCGTTAGCCGGGAGTAACCCGGTTCCACGAGCGATAGTCTGGGTCGCGGCCTCTCTGACCGCCTATATCGTCGTCTACCGAACCCGGTTGACGGTTCTCGACTAACTCCGATTTGCAGGGTTCAAATCTTCTCGACCGATAGAAACTGAGACAGAGCAATCGCTCGTGAATCGTTGTTTCGTTAGAAAGCGCCCGAGGCGGGATTTGAACCCGCGTCACAACCGTGACAGGGTTGTATGATGGGCCACTACACCACCCGGGCCTTCGACGCATCTTCTTCTTTCCCCCGGACTTATTAAGGGGTGTCGATTTCGTCGTCCTTTGGTACCCGTTATCTCGGGTTCCGTTACGATCCACTTTTCGGAGGGATTTCTCCGTCGAACTCGTACTCTTCTGCCCAGTTGATCGACGGATGGTCTATTTTCCCTTCGAAGCGAAGTTCCATCTTTTGCTCGGTTGCCTCGTCGATCGCTATCCAATAGGTTTTCTTGTTTCCAGGGTACCGAACAACAAACGCATCTATCTCTCCATCATACGTGTTCTCGTGATAGTTCCCACCCTTTGTCGTTTGGGTGTGAGTGTTGAACCGCATCGTTTTCTTTTTGTTCTGCCATGCGGTTTTACATTGAACTCGATATAAATCTCCCATATCGTCTATTATCAAATCGTATTTGTCGTTGTCACCGAACGGAATTGAAACGCTATATCCATAGGATATCATCTCGTGGATTATCTTCGCCTCTGTTTTATCACCTCTATCTTTCGTGTTACCTCTCTCTTCTGACATCCGTTGAAATAGACTCGATTCCATCTTATTGACTATTTCGGTGCGTGATATATTACTGGATCTTAATTGTATGATTGACTCGGATCGCTAATCGGCATTCAGCCAAGAAACGCCCGAGACAGAATTCGGCTTCCATCGAGGTTGAGAGATGGACCCACCACACACGAACTATTGTTCTATCTGGTAGTGTTCAAGGCCGAATCCAAATTCCCGTTTGCACAAAGACGGAAATAGCGGGTGCACCGCTCGTGAATCGTTGTTCCGTTAGAAAGCGCCCGAGGCGGGATTTGAACCCGCGTCACAACCGTGACAGGGTTGTATGATGGGCCACTACACCACCCGGGCCTTCGACGCATCTTTTCCTTTCTGGCTTGTACTCTTAAGGCTTTCCAAAGCCGTCCCGTGTGGGGGTTCGTACCGAGGGATGCTAACACATCCCGGTTGCCCAAACCATTTATACCAGAACGAAGTAGATACAGGTGTTCAGTTGGGAACTTCCGTCCATTTGTACGGGGGTTCGGGATAGCCGAGCGTGTGCGAACCGACTTAGCAAGTCTTAAATGAGTGCTGCGTGTAATACCCTGTAGTATCTCGTGATAGCCATTTCTCCCGCTAGCCGGAAACTCGCGCACACATGGTAGACGTAAGCCAACACAAAATGGTTCCGGAGCACTCAATCGTCGATTCGGACGAAATCGACGAGGTGCTCGCGGAATACGACATCAAGAGTACAGACCTGCCGAAAATCAAGCGGACCGACCCCGCGCTGCCGGACGACGCAGAGCCGGGTGACGTCATCAAAATCGTCCGCAACTCCCGAACGACGGAGAACGCCGTCGTGTATCGACTCGTGGTGGAATAATGCAACAGGAAGATCGACGCACACTATCGAGGGAGTATTTCTCGAAAGAACGACTCGCGGAGCATCACTATCGCTCGTTTAACGCCTTCCTGAATCGCGGCATGCAGGAAGTCGTAACCGAGAAGGGAATAATCGACACGGACATCGGTGACAAGGAGGGCGAAGAACCGGTGTTCGTCGAACTCGGCGACATTCGCGTGGTCACCCCGCGCGTACGTGAGGCGGACGGAAGCGAAGAGCTCCTGTATCCACAGGAAGCGCGCCTCCGCAACATCACGTACGCCGCACCGGTTTTCATGGAGATGACCATCGTCAAAGGAGAGGGCGACGACAAGCGCGTCGTCGACTCCACCGAGACGAAAGTCGGTCGGATGCCGATCATGGTCGGCTCTGAGAAGTGTAACATCGCCAACTTCGACAAGGAGGACCTGGTGGAGATCGGTGAGGACCCCGCCGACCCCGGCGGCTACTTCATCGTCAACGGCTCGGAGCGCGTGCTGATGACCTCCGAGGACCTCGCCCCGAACAAGATTCTCGCCGAGTACGACACGAAGTACGGCGACGAGATTCAGGTCGCAAAGACGTTCAGCCAACGCCGCGGCTACCGCGCGCTGGTTCTCGTCGAGCGCTCGCGCGACGGCCTGCTCGAAGTGTCGTTCCCGTCGGTGTCCGGACGCGTGAACTTCGTCACGCTCGTTCGCGCGCTGGGACTCGAATCCGACGAGGAGATCGTCCACCGCGTCTCCGACGACCCGGAGATCGTGAAGTTCATGCTCGAAAACCTGGAGGCCGCCGAAGTCCAGACCCAAGAGGAGGCCATCGAAACCCTCGGGAAGCGGGTCGCCTCCGGACAGGGCAAGAACTACCAGCTGAAGCGTGCGAACTACGTCATCGACCGCTATCTCCTGCCGCACCTCCACGAGGACGGTGTCGAGGAAGAGGAAGTGCGCATCAACAAGGCGTACTACCTCGCGCGGATGGCCGAGGCGTGTTTCGAACTCGCGCTGGGACGCCGCGACTCCGACGACAAGGACCACTACGCCAACAAGCGGCTGAAGGTCTCCGGCGACCTCATGAAGGACCTGTTCCGCACGGCGTTGAACAAACTGGCGCGCGACGTGAAGTACCAGCTCGAACGCGCGAACATGCGCAACCGGCAGTTGTCCGTGAACACGGTGGTTCGATCCGACGTTCTCACCGAACGTCTCGAACACCCGATTGCGACCGGGAACTGGGTTGGTGGCCGTTCCGGCGTCTCGCAGTTGGTCGACCGGACGGACTTCATGGGTGTGCTGTCACACCTTCGCCGTCTCCGCAGTCCGCTGTCGCGGAGCCAGCCTCACTTCGAGGCCCGTGACCTGCACGCGACCCAGTGGGGTCGTATCTGCCCGTCCGAGACGCCTGAGGGACCGAACTGTGGTCTGGTGAAGAACTTCGCGCAGGCGATGGAGCTGAGCCAGAACATCGAGGACGAACAGGAACTCAAACAGGAACTGTCGTCGATGGGAGTCGAGGGGATTCCCGGAATCGAGAGCATCGAAGGGAGCGCAGACTGATGAGTCAGGGACGAGAAGCGAAAGTATACGTCAACGGCAGTTTGGTCGGGACGCACCCCGACCCCGAACAGCTCGCAAATCAGGTACGAGAGGCACGTCGGCGCGGCGACGTGAGCGAGATGGTGAACGTCTCGGTCAAGGGACGGACCAGCGAAGTCATCATCAACGCGGACGCGGGTCGTGCCCGCCGTCCGCTGCTCGTGGTCGAAGACGGCGAGACTCGTATCACGGACGAGGAAGTCGAGGCGCTCAACCAGGGCGACCTCTCGTTCGACGAACTCGTCGAGCGCGGTAAGATCGAGTTCATCGACGCCGAGGAAGAAGAGGACATCTACGTCGCGGTCGACGACGACGAGTTGAACGAGGACCACACGCACCTCGAAATCGACCCGCAGCTCATCTTCGGTATCGGTGCCGGGATGATTCCGTACCCGGAACACAACGCCAGCCCGCGCATTACGATGGGTGCGGGGATGATGAAGCAGTCCATCGGGTTGCCGTCGGCGAACTATCGAATTCGCCCGGACACGCGCCAGCACCTCTTCCACTATCCGCAGCTCTCCATGGTGAAGACGCAGACGACGGAGCAGATCGGGTTCGACGACCGACCCGCCGCCCAGAACTTCACCGTCGCGGTCATGAGCTACGAAGGGTTCAACATCGAGGACGCGCTCGTCATGAACAAAGGCTCGGTCGAACGCGCGCTCGCTCGTTCGCACTTCTTCCGGACCTACGAGGGTGAAGAACGTCGCTACCCCGGTGGACAGGAGGACCGCTTCGAGATTCCGAGCGACGACGTTCGCGGTGCCCGTGGCGAGGACGCGTACACGCACCTCGACGAGGACGGACTGGTCAACCCCGAGACGCGCGTGGACGAAAACAGCGTTCTGCTCGGCAAGACGAGTCCGCCCCGGTTCCTCGAAGAACCGGACGACATGGGCGGACTGTCGCCGCAGAAACGCCGCGAGACGAGCGTTACGATGCGCTCGGGCGAATCAGGCGTCGTGGACACCGTGACGCTGATGGAGGGTGAGGACGGCTCGAAGCTCTCCAAGGTGTCGGTGCGCGACGAGCGAATTCCCGAACTCGGGGACAAATTCGCGTCGCGGCACGGACAGAAAGGTGTCGTCGGCCACATCGCGCCGCAGGAGGACATGCCCTTCACGCAGGAGGGCGTCGTTCCCGACCTCATCGTTAACCCGCACGCGTTGCCGTCGCGCATGACGGTCGGTCACGTGCTGGAGATGATCGGCGGAAAGGTCGGTGCGATGGAAGGTCGCCGAGTCGACGGGACGGCCTTCTCCGGCGAAGACAAAGAAGAACTCCGCTCGGCGCTGCAAGAGCGCGGCTACAAGTCGTCCGGCAAGGAGATAATGTACTCCGGCGTGACGGGCGAGAAGATCGAGGCGGAGATTTTCGTCGGCACCATTCTCTATCACAAGCTCTACCACATGGTGTCGAACAAACTCCACGCCCGGTCGCGCGGCCCGGTGCAGGTGCTGACGCGCCAGCCGACGGAAGGTCGTGCCCGCGAAGGTGGTCTCCGTATCGGGACCATGGAGCGTGACTGTTTCGTCGGACACGGCGCGGCACTGGCGCTCAAAGAACGGCTTCTCGACTCCTCCGACCGCGAGTGGATCTACGTCTGCGGTCAGTGTGGCATGAGCGCGGTCGAGAACATCGACCAGAACCGCGTTTACTGCCCGAACTGCGAGGAGGAAACGGACATTCACGAAATCGATATGAGCTACGCTTTCAAGCTCCTGCTCGACGAGATGAAAGCCCTCGGCATCGCGCCGCGACTCGAACTGGAGGATACAGTCTAAAATGTCAACGAATCAAACTCCCAAGGAGATCGGTTCCGTCAGCTTCGGCCTGATGGACCCGGAGGAGTACCGAGAAATGTCGGCGACGAAAATCATCACCGCCGACACCTACGACGACGACGGATTCCCCATCGACATGGGGCTAATGGACCCGCGATTGGGCGTCATCGACCCCGGTCTGGAGTGTAAGACGTGCGGGCAACACTCAGGCTCGTGTAACGGCCACTTCGGTCACATCGAACTGGCTGCCCCCGTCATCCACGTCGGATTCACGAAACTCATCCGTCGTCTCCTTCGCGGTACCTGCCGCGACTGTTCCCGACTCCTCCTGACCGAGGAGGAAAAGGAGAAGTACCGCGGCATGCTCACGCGGACGAAGGAACTCGGCAACGACATCACTGATGTGACGAAGGCGGCGATTCGAGAGGCGCGGAAGAAGGACCGGTGTCCGCACTGTGGTGAGGTTCAGTACGACATCAACCACGAAAAGCCGACGACCTACTACGAGGTCCAGCAGGTGCTCACGAGCGAATACTCGGAGCGCATCGCGTCCCGGATGCAGGGTCGAAACGAGGAGGGCGACGAGGACGAAGACCTCGAACCCGTCTCGCCACAGGAGTTGGCGGACAAGACGGACATCGACCTCTCGCGCATCAACCAGATAATCTCCGGCGAATTCCGTCCGCGCGAGGCGGACCGGAAGGCCATCGAGAAGGCGCTTTCCATCGACCTGACGACCGAGGACATGAACAAGCTGATGCCCTCGGACATCCGCGACTGGTTCGAAGACATCCCGGACCAGGACATCGAAGCGCTCGGTATCGATTCGAGTCGCTCGCGCCCCGAGTGGATGATTCTGACCGTCCTGCCGGTGCCGCCGGTGACGGCTCGTCCGTCTATCACGCTGGACAACGGCCAGCGCTCCGAGGACGACCTGACCCACAAGCTGGTGGACATCATCCGCATCAACCAGCGGTTCATGGAGAACCGTGAGGCCGGTGCGCCACAGCTCATCATCGAGGACCTGTGGGAACTGCTCCAGTACCACGTCACGACGTTCATGGACAACGAGATTTCGGGCACGCCGCCCGCCCGTCACCGCTCCGGGCGTCCGCTGAAGACGCTCTCCCAGCGGTTGAAGGGGAAGGAAGGTCGCTTCCGTGGCTCGCTGTCCGGGAAACGCGTGAACTTCTCGGCACGGACCGTCATCTCGCCGGACCCGACGCTCTCGCTGAACGAGGTCGGCGTCCCGCGACGGGTCGCCCGCGAGATGACCCAGACGATGAACGTCACGCCGCGAAGCATCGAGGAGGCCCGACGCTACGTTCGAAACGGACCGGAGGGTCACCCCGGCGCGAACTACGTCAAGCGGCCGGACGGACGACGATTGAAGGTCACCGAGAAGAACTGCGAGGAACTCGCGGAGAAGGTCGAACCGGGATGGGAGGTCAACCGACACCTCATCGACGGCGACATCGTTATCTTCAACCGACAGCCGTCGTTGCACCGGATGTCCATCATGGCCCACGAAGTGGTCGTGATGCCGTACAAGACGTTCCGGCTGAACACCGTCGTTTGTCCGCCGTACAACGCCGACTTCGACGGGGACGAGATGAACATGCACGCGCTCCAGAACGAGGAAGCACGCGCGGAGGCGCGCGTGCTCATGCGCGTGCAGGAACAAATCATCTCCCCGCGCTTCGGTGAGAACATCATCGGCGCGATTCAGGACCACATCTCGGGAACGTATCTCCTCACCCACCACAATCCGCACTTCAACGAGACGCAGGCGCTCGACCTGCTCCGTGCGACGCGGATCGACGAACTGCCGGAAGAGGACGGGACGGAGGAGGACGGAACCCCGTACTGGACGGGACAGACGCTGTTCTCGGAACTCCTGCCGAACGGCATCGAACTCGAGTTCACGAGCTCGACGGGCGACACCGTGGTCATCGAAAACGGTCAGCTCATCGAAGGGACGATAGACGAGGACGCGGTCGGCGCGTTCGGCGGGGAGATCGTCGATACCATCTGTAAGGAGTACGGCGAAACCCGTGCCCGTCACTTCATCAACGAAGTCGCGACGCTGGCGATGCGTGCCATCATGCACTTCGGGTTCTCCATCGGTATCGACGACGAGACGATTCCGGTGGGCGCACAGGAGCAGATCGACGAAGCCATCGACAACGCCTACGAACGCGTTCAGGACCTCATCCAAACGTACGAGAACGGCGATCTGGAATCGCTTCCGGGTCGAACCGTCGACGAGACGTTGGAGATGAAGATCATGCAGACGCTCGGCAAGGCGCGTGACTCCGCCGGTGACATCGCGGAGGACCACTTCGCCAGCGACAACCCGGCGGTCATCATGGCCGACTCCGGTGCGCGTGGGTCGCTGCTCAACCTGACCCAGATGGCCGGCTGTGTCGGCCAGCAGGCAGTTCGGGGCGAGCGCATCAACCGCGGATACGAGGACCGAACGCTCTCGCACTATCAGGCCGACGACCTGTCTGCCGACGCCCACGGCTTCGTGGAACACTCCTACACCGGCGGTCTGACGCCGCTCGAGTTCTTCTTCCACGCGATGGGTGGTCGTGAGGGGCTGGTGGACACGGCAGTTCGGACGTCCAAGTCCGGCTACCTCCAGCGCCGCCTCATCAACGCCTTGTCCGAACTCGAAACCCAGTACGACGGAACGGTGCGCGACAGCAGCGACACCATCGTCCAATTCGAATTCGGCGAGGACGGTACCTCGCCGACGCAGGTCTCCTCGGACGAGGAGAACCCGATAGACGTCGCAGGAATCGCGGACCAGATTCTCGAAGAGGAGTTCGACAGCGAGGACCGCAAACTCGAATTCCTCGGCGAACGGCAGCCGCCGACGAATCTGTCCGAACACGCAGACACACGGCAGGTGGAATCAGATGACTAAGATAACTGACGACATCGAAGCGATCGTCGAGGATACGGAACTTCCCCGACGACTCAAGGACGAAGTGTACGAGACCATCGAATCGCGCGATGGTATCTCGCTCGAACAGGTGACGGACATCGCCAAAGCGGTCGAACACCGCTACCTCGACACGCGGGTCGACCCGCTCGACCCCGTGGGAACGGTGAGCGCACAGTCGATCGGCGAACCGGGAACGCAGATGACGATGAACACGTTCCACTACGCGGGCGTGGCGGAGATGGACGTGACGCAGGGGCTTCCGCGCCTCATCGAACTCGTGGACGCACGGAAGACGCCCGACACGCCCATCATGACCGTCTATCTGGAAGACGAGTACGCGGAAAACCGCGAGAAGGCACACGAAGTCGTCTGGAACATCGAGGCGACGAAAATCCTCGCGCTCGGTGACATCTCGACGAACGTCGCCGACATGATCGTGTCCATCAACCTGAACGAGGACACGCTCGAAGAGCGGATGATAACCATCGACGAGGTTGCATCCATCATCGAGGACAGTCTGGGCGTCCAGACGACACAACAGGGGTCGGTCATCGAGTTCGGTCCCGACCAGCCGAGTTACCGCAAACTCCTGCAGTTGGTCGAGGAACTCCGCGAAATCGTCTTCAAGGGTATCGAGGAGATCTCCCGCGTCGTCATTCGCCGCGAATCGCTCGACGACGGCGAGGAGTTCGTCCTCTACACCGAGGGGTCGGCGTTCAGCGACACGCTCGAAATCGAGGGCGTCGATGCCTCCCGGACGACGTGTAACAACATCCACGAGATTTACCGAACGCTCGGCGTCGAGGCGGCCCGCGAATCCATCATCGAGGAGACGATGGACACGCTGGAAGAACAGGGTCTCGGCGACGTGAACGTTCGGCACCTGATGCTCGTGGCCGACATCATGACCAACCGTGGTACTATCGAATCCATCGGCCGACACGGTATCTCCGGCAGCAAGGAGTCCGTCCTCGCACGTGCGGCGTTCGAGGTGACGGTGAACCACCTGCTCGATGCCGCCATTCACGGCGAAGTCGATGACCTGAACGGCGTTATCGAGAACGTCATCGTCGGTAAACCGATCAAACTCGGAACGGGCGACGTGAACCTCCGGATGGGTTCGGTTAGTCGCGGTGCGGAACCGTCCGACTGATGACGGTAACGCTCACCGACACGGCGCGACAGTACATCGCCCTCTTCGAGGACGAGACGGGTGCGACCGCCCGTGATTGTGTCGTCCTCGGTGACGACGACAAGCGTGTCATCTTCGTCGTCAAACCCGGCGAGATGGGACAGGCCATCGGACCGGGCGGAAAACACGTTCGGAGCGTTGAGGAGCAACTCGGTGCGGACGTGGAACTCGTCGAAGACGCGGACGAACCTGATCGATTCGTGGTCAACGCGTTGGCACCGGCGGAGGTCCGTCACGTCACCATCAGCGAAAACGACGATACCGTCGCCTACGCCGAGGTGGCACAGCAGGACACCGGCGTCGCCATCGGGACGGACGGGCGCAACATCGAAGCCGCGAAACTGCTGGTGTCGCGCCACTTCGACGTGGACGACATCCAGTTGACCTAACCCACCTTTTTCTGCGGTCGTGAGCAGAGCGCGAGTTGCGCTCGCGCTCTGCCTTACTCCCTCGAAAGAGCGGGACCAAAAGCCAGCGCTCCTCCCGTCGCTCACTGCGTTCGCTTTGGTCGTCGCTCGGCCCGCTCGCCGGTCGCTCCGCTCCCGCTCGCGGTGGGTGGTCGTCATTCGCGGCGGCGACACGGATTACTGATTTTTCGGGACGTTCGGACGACCTGCACATCGACACGTTCTCGGAGCGTCGGGGATGGTCGGCACAACCGCCGAGAGTAACGCGCGTGTCAAGATTTATCTTAGCGAATCACCATTTTTGAGTATGAATCTCCGCTCCCTCGTCCGCTCCCAGCGGGCGCTCGCTTTTCCGTTCGTCGCCGTTCTGTACCCGCTCCTCTGGTTCATCATACGTGATGCGGACATCGCGGCGGCGTACGGTGACTCCGGCGTCGTTCCGCGGGCACTCGGATTCACCGCGGGTGCCGTGGTCGTGAGCTACGTCGTCGCCGTCGCGGTCGTCGAAGTGGTCGATGGAGATTCGGATTCGGCTTCGGCGTGGAGGCGCTGGCTGTTCGCCCCCTCGAATCGCGCACTCGCGCTGTTCGCGGTCGTTTCGTTGCTGCTCGGGGTTCAACTACTCGACGTGACGCCGACGCCGGTGTGGCTTCGTGACGTCGAGCGACTGCTCGGTGTCGCCGTCGGGTGGCCCCTCATTGTGACGTACCTCGGTGGGTTCGGCCTGAGCGTGCTTCTCGGAGAATCGCTCGGCGTCCAATTCGTTGCCGTGGCCGTCGGCGTTTCGCTGTCGGTGGCGTGGTTGTTCGTCCTGTTCGGATGGTTTACGGACGCCGTTTCGCGGGCGTCGGGGATGGGAACCCTGCTGAACCGATGATGCGGTCCGGTTTGAACGAACCCGTTGGCTCGGCTTAGAATCATTGAAACGGTCTCAAATCGCTTTATCGGCCCCTTTCGAGCGACCTGCGGGCGTTTCGCCGCTTCCAAAAGGGGACGCTTAAGTACCTTCGTCGGATAGTCCACTGCATATGGCGAACGGCAAGTACGCAGCTCGTAAGCTGAAGAAGGACCGCCAGAAGCATCGGTGGTCTGACTCCGATTACGCCCGACGCGAGCGCGGTCTCGGGGAGAAATCCGACCCCCTCGAAGGCGCGCCGCAGGGCCGAGGTATCGTGCTGGAGAAAGTGGGCATTGAGGCGAAACAGCCCAACTCCGCAATCCGAAAGTGTGTCCGTGTTCAGCTCATCAAGAACGGAAAGCAAGTCTCCGCGTTCTGTCCCGGTGACGGTGCGATTTCGTTCATCGACGAGCACGACGAGGTTACCATCGCCGGTATCGGTGGTGCGAAGGGTCGTGCGATGGGTGACATCTCGGGTGTCAACTACAAGGTCGAGAAGGTCAACGGCGTGAGCCTGAAAGAACTGGTTCGCGGAAACGCGGAGAAACCGGTCCGATAACCATGAGTGCAGACGAAGAACAACCAGAGCCGGAACAGGAAGTCGGCACCGAAGGCGAGGAGATGGCCGCGAAGCTGTTCGGAACGTGGGACGTCTCGGAGATCGAGTTCAACGACCCGAGCACCGAGCGCTACATCAACATCACGCCCGTCGCTCACACGATGGGCCGCCACGCCTCCAAGCAGTTCCAGAAGAGCGAAATCAGCATCGTCGAGCGCCTCATCAACCGTCTCATGCAGACGGAAGAGAACACGGGCAAGAAACAGCAGACGATGAAGATCGTCCGCAGCGCGTTCGACATCGTTCACGAGCGCACCGAGGAGAACCCGGTTCAGGTTCTCGTCCGCGCGGTCGAGAACGCCGCCCCGCGTGAAGAGACGGTTCGCCTGAAATACGGTGGTATCTCCGTCCCCAAGGCAGTCGACGTCGCGCCCCAGCGCCGCGTCGACCAGTCCCTGAAGTTCATCGCGGAGGGTGCCCACGGCGCGTCGTTCAAGACCTCGACCGACGCTGAAGAGGCGCTTGCCTCCCAGCTCATCGGTGCCGCGGACTACGACGTCCAGACCTACGCTGTCAACCAGAAAGAAGAGAAAGAGCGCGTCGCCGCCGCGGCCCGTTAAATTCTCTCGTACTTCTCTCGTTTATCGTTCGTCGTGAGTCTCAACTCTGTGTTTCAGTCCGCCGCTTGCGTGCGCTCACCGTCGCCGTTCCCGAGGACGTACTCGCGCGCGGTGTCCACGAGGGCCTTTCTGTATTCGCTCTCGGTCGGGTCGTCGGTCAGCGAGAGGAATCGGTATTTGAATCCCTGCACGTCGACGGTGGGCGCATCTCGGGCGGCGGTGCGGGCGAGGTCGTAGAGGCGGTGGTCGCGCGGAACGAGGTCGTGACGCTCGACCATGGCGAGTGCAAACGCGGCGTTGACGGCGGTCATCTCCGGGTCTGACGTGGCGGTCAGTCGCCGTCCGCGAACCTCGGCGGGGCGGTCCGCGACCGCCGCCGCGAGTTCCGATTCGAGGAAGGTGACGAGTTTGTCGCTCGGACCGACTCGGAGCGTGATGTCGTCGGCGTAGATGTCCTTCATGTGGTTCGCGATTTGATAGCAGTGGGTGAGCTTCCGCCGCTCGACCGACTGTCCGGCGAACGCGAGGAACAGCACCTCCGGGGTTGATTGGGTGTGCGAGGGGTGAGACTGCTCGTTGCGCGCCATGTGGGAATACTCGTGGAGCGCGAGCTCGCGGGCCATGACGCTGGTCGCGGCCTGCCGCGAGATGTTGAGCACGTGGTGGTCCTCGGGGTGGGCGGTCCACGTCCGCTCGTCGGGGTCGTCGCGGACGCGCACGTGGACCGGTCGTTCGAGGTCGAGTTCGGTTTCGAAGATGTCGGAGGCGCTGAGAAACGGGCTCGGGGACGTCAAACCGTGCACTCGGATATCCATGCGTGTCGTTGGCACGGTCTACACCGCCATTACTCTTGTGCCATATGTGACTGTTTAGCAGGGAAATGGCCCGTTTCCGGCCGTTTTACGGGCGGGAAAACACTACGCTTTTCAACCTCGTACAGGTAGGGATACCCATATATGGGTAGACGAAAGAAGATCGTCGAACAGTGTGAGCGGCTCATGGACAAACCGGAACAGATCCGGAATATCGCCATCGCCGCCCACGTCGACCACGGTAAAACGACGCTGACGGACAACCTTCTCGCTGGTGCGGGCATGATCGCCGACCAAGGCGAAGCCACCCAGTTGATGATGGACACGGAGGAGGACGAACAGGAACGCGGTATCACCATCGACGCGGCGAACGTCTCGATGACCCACGAGTACGAGGGTGAAGACCACCTCATCAACCTCATCGACACGCCGGGCCACGTCGACTTCGGTGGCGACGTGACTCGTGCGATGCGCGCCGTCGACGGTGCGCTCGTCGTCGTGGACGCGGTCGAAGGCGCGATGCCGCAGACGGAGACCGTCGTCCGACAGGCACTCCGCGAAGGTGTTAAGCCGACCCTGTTCATCAACAAGGTGGACCGACTCATCTCGGAACTCCAAGAGGGTCCCGAGGAGATGCAACGCCGCCTGCTCAACGTCATCGACGACGTGAACGAGCTGATTCGCGGCATGACCGAGGACATGGACGACGTGGACGACTGGACCGTCTCCGTCGAAGACGGAACCGTCGGATTCGGGTCGGCACTCTACAAGTGGGGTGTCTCCATGCCGTCGATGCAGGCGACGGGCATGGACTTCGGGGACATCATGGAACTCGAACGCAACGACAATCGCCAAGAGCTTCACGAGAAGACGCCGCTGTCGGACGTCATCCTCGACATGGTCTGTGAGCACTTCCCGGACCCCATCGAGGCGCAGCCCCGTCGTATCCCGCGCGTCTGGCGTGGTGATGACGACTCGGAACTCGCCGAACAGATGCGTCTCGTGGACCCGGACGGCGAAGTCGTCCTGATGGTCACCGACATCGGTATCGACCCGCACGCTGGCGAAATCTCCGCCGGTCGTGTCTTCTCCGGTACGCTGGAGAAAGGCCAAGACCTCTACATCTCCGGGACTGTCGGAACGAACCGCGTCCAGAGCGTCGGTATCTACATGGGTGGCGAACGCGAGGAAGTGGAGCGCGTCCCTGCCGGGAACATCGCGGCCGTCACCGGTCTGAAAGACGCTATCGCCGGTTCCACGGTATCGAGCGTGGAGATGACGCCGTTCGAGTCCATCGAGCACATCAGCGAACCCGTCATCACGAAGTCCGTCGAGGCAAAGAGCATGGACGACCTGCCGAAACTCATCGAGACGCTCCGACAGGTCTCCAAGGAAGACCCGACCATCCAGATCGACATCAACGAGGACACGGGTGAACACCTCATCTCCGGACAGGGTGAACTCCACCTCGAAGTCATTACCCAGCGTATCGAGCGCAACCAGGGTATCCCGGTGACGACTGGTGAGCCTATCGTCGTCTTCCGCGAGCAAGTTCAGGGGGCGACCACCGAAGTCGAAGGTATCTCCCCGAACCGCCACAACCGGTTCTACATCACGGTCGAACCGCTTGGCGATGAAATCGTCGAGAAGGTTCGACTCGGCGACGTGTCGATGGACATGCCCGAGCAGGACCGCCGTGAGGTCCTGCAGGAAGCCGGTATGGACAAGGACACCAGCCAGAACGTGGAGCACATCCACGGGACGAACATCCTCATCGACGACACGAAGGGTATCCAGCACCTGAACGAGACGATGGAACTCGTCATCGAAGGGCTGGAAGAGGCGCTCGATAACGGTCCGCTCGCGGCCGAACCCGTTCAGGGGACGCTCATCAAACTTCACGACGCGCGTCTCCACGAGGACACCATCCACCGTGGTCCGGCACAGGTCATCCCTGCGGTCCGACAGGCAGTGCACAACGCACTCATCCACGGTCACATCAAACTCCTCGAGCCGATTCAGAACGTCCGCATCGACGTTCCGAACGAGCACATGGGTGCCGCGTCCGGCGAGATTCAGGGTCGCCGTGGCCGCGTGGACGACATGTACCAAGAGGGCGACCTCATGGTCGTCGAAGGTATCGCGCCCGTTGACGAGATGATCGGGTTCTCCTCGGACATCCGCAGTGCGACGGAAGGTCGTGCGTCGTGGAACACCGAGAACGCCGGGTTCCGCGTCATGGCGGACAACCTCCAACCCGAGACAATCATGGAAATCCGAGAGCGCAAGGGGATGAAGTTGGAACTCCCGCAGGCCGTCGATTACTTCTAATCGACGCTCACCGCTTTCGAACCGCTATCTTTTGAGTCTCTCCCGAGTCAGGAACTCGATTTCGCTCGTCACGTCGCCGTCCGCGCGATATCGTTTTTCACGTGCCATCGCCACCAACCAGCGCTCGCTCTTTCGCGGCGAGATGCGTCTCACGGGGTCGTCGGCGTAGAATCGTCCGCATCGCGCACCGCATGGTTTTCGACGTCACTACGTCAGAATGGGCGTCTCGTTCCGAGTACGACTGCGCAGCTATCGGTCACCCCGGATGACGATCTCCGCGTCGCATACCGGGCACACGCGGTCACGGCTATCGAAGGCCGTCTGGCAGAACGCACACACGTGGTCTTCATTCGTACTGGTACTGCTCGCACCGACCGCGTCGGTAAATCGCATCATCTATCACCGATTCACCCGTTCACGGTCCACGGGTATTACTACGACCCCGTTAACGCATGACATAGGCTGTGACTAACGCCGGTTTCACACCGTTTTTCTCCGTTGCATCCCGTTGCCGTCCTTCGATTGGAGAATTTTGCGACCGACTCAAGGCTTATTGCCTCCCGCCCCCCAATCCTGTCATCATGAGCGACCACGGCGGCGGCCCGGTACAAGCGTACACGGTTCGTTTGGAACTCTCGGACGAACCGGGTGAACTGCTCCGGGCTCTCGAACCGATTGCCGACTACGGTGGCAATCTACTCAGTGTCTTTCACGAACGCGGCTCACTCACTCCTCGCGGCAACATCCCGGTTGAAGTCGATTTCGAGTGTCATCCCAACCGGTTCGAAACTATCGTTTCCGCGCTTCGCACAGCGAGCATCAACGTCATCCGCGCGGGTGCGGAGCGATACGACGAGGAAGTGACCGTCATCCTCACGGGTCATATCATCGACACGAACGTCTCGGATACGCTCTCGCGGATCACCGCCGAATCGAACGCGTCCGTCGTCGATATCTCCCTGTCGGCCCCCGCAGGGACGAGCGACGTATCGAGCGCGCGCCTCCGTCTCGCCACGGACTCCGCCGATACGAGCGACGTTCTCGAAACCGTCGAAACGGTCGCGGACGACAAGGATTTGCGCTTCATCGCGCCGTTGACCGACGGGGAGGGGGTCGCATGAAACTCGCCGTGTTCGGTGCCGGTGCCGTCGGTCGGTCCGTCGTCGAGCTAGCGGGGGAGTACGGCCACACCGTGACGGCGCTGGCGGACTCGTCGGGTGCGGTCGTGGATTCGAGCGGCATCGACGTGGCCGCGACGCTCGAACGCAAGGCCAGCGACGGGACCGTCGGGGACGGAGACCCGCAAACCGCGCTCGAAAGCGAATACGACGTGCTGGTCGAGGCGACGCCGACGACGCTCGGCGACGCGCAACCCGGATTCGGCCACGCACGCGAGGCGTTCGCGCGCGACCGTGACGTCGTGTTGGCGAACAAGGGGCCGGTCGCGGAACGCTACGACGAGTTGCGCGCGCTCGAACGCGAGAGCGAGGGAAGCCTGCTGTTCGAGGCGACGGTCGGCGGCGCGATTCCCGTCCTCTCGACCATCACCGACGTCGGGACCGAAAACGTCACCGCGGTTCGCGGCGTCCTCAACGGGACGGCCAACTTCGTCCTCTCGCGGATGGCGACCGAGGGGCTGAGCTACGAGCACGTCCTCGCCGAAGCACAGGACCTCGGCGTCGCGGAGGCCGACCCTTCGTTCGACGTGGACGGAACCGACGCCGCGCTGAAATGCGCGATTCTCGCCAACGTGCTGTTCGACGGCGGCTACACGCTCGCGGACGCGGACGTTTCGGGTATCCGTGACCTGCCGGGAAGCGCCCTCGAACTGGCGGCCGAGGACGGGTGGACGATTCGGCTGGTCGGCGAAGTGTCCCCGAACGGCGTCAGCGCCGCGCCGCGGTTGATACCCGAAAACGGGACGCTCGCCGTCTCGGGGACGCGGAACATCGTCCAGTTCGAGACGCAACACGCGGGGCAACTGAACATCAGCGGACGCGGTGCGGGCGGCGACGAAACGGCGACGGCGGTTCTGGCGGATGTGAGTCGCCTCGAACGGGAAATGTGACCGGCGTCCGTGCCGCAACTAACCATGGCATCTGTTGCCATTAACCGCCAGACGGCGGCGAGATGGCCTGCATAGCGTATCGAAATGGTTTTAACCGCTTCTGCCAAATAATTCCTCCAGAGCGCATCTGCGCGTGAGATATACAATGAGCGACAAACCACACCAGAACTTGGCCGTTATCGGCCACGTCGACCACGGTAAGAGTACGATGGTCGGGCGACTCCTCTTCGAGACAGGGAGCGTCCCGGAGCACGTTATCGAACAGCACCGCGAAGAAGCGGAAGAGAAGGGTAAGGGCGGCTTCGAGTTCGCCTACGTGATGGACAACCTCGCAGAGGAGCGAGAGCGTGGTGTAACCATCGACATCGCCCACCAGGAATTCGACACCGACGAGTACTACTTCACCATCGTCGACTGTCCGGGCCACCGTGACTTCGTGAAGAATATGATCACGGGCGCATCGCAGGCAGACAACGCGGTCCTCGTCGTCGCCGCAGACGACGGTGTCGCGCCCCAGACCCAGGAGCACGTCTTCCTCTCGAAGACGCTCGGTATCAACGAACTCATCATCGCGGTCAACAAGATGGACGTCGTTGATTACAGCGAGGACAAGTACGAAGCAGTCAAGGACGAAGTTTCCAAGCTCCTGAAGCAGGTCAACTTCAAGTCCGACGACGCGACGTTCGTCCCCACCTCGGCGTTCGAGGGCGACAACGTTTCCGAGCAATCGGACAACACGCCGTGGTACGACGGCCCGACGCTGCTCGAGGCCCTCAACGACCTCGAAGCACCCGAGCCACCGACGGACGCGGACCTCCGTCTCCCCATCCAGGACGTGTACACTATCTCCGGTATCGGTACGGTTCCGGTCGGACGTGTCGAGACCGGTACGCTCAACGTGGGCGACAACGTGTCGTTCCAGCCGAGCGACGTCGGCGGCGAAGTGAAGACCGTCGAGATGCACCACGAAGAAGTTCCGAAAGCGGAACCCGGTGACAACGTTGGTTTCAACGTCCGCGGCATCGGCAAGGACGACATCCGTCGCGGTGACGTGTGTGGCCCGGCCGACAACCCGCCGAAAGTGGCCGACACGTTCACGGCCCGCATCGTCGTGATGCAGCACCCGAGCGTCATCACGGCCGGTTACACGCCGGTCTTCCACGCCCACACGGCGCAGGTCGCGTGTACCATCGAGTCCATCGACGCGAAGATCAACCCGTCCACCGGTGAAGTCGCCGAGGAGAACCCGGACTTCATCAAGTCCGGCGATGCGGCAAAGGTCACGGTCCGACCGCAGAAGCCACTCAGCATCGAACCGGCAGGCGAAATCCCGGAACTCGGTTCCTTCGCTATCCGTGACATGGGCCAGACCGTCGCGGCCGGTCAAGTCCTCGAAGTCAACGAGAAGTAAACGATGCAGCAAGCACGAGTCCGACTCGCAGGAGCCAACCCCTCGGACCTCGACGACATCTGCGACGATGTTCGTGAAATCGCCGAGAAAACCGGCGTCTCCCTGAGCGGTCCGATTCCGCTCCCGACGAAGACGCTGGAGATTCCGACGCGCAAGTCGCCCGACGGAGAGGGCACTGCGACGTGGGAACACTGGGAGATGCGCGTCCACAAGCGCCTCATCGACCTCGACGCCGATGAACGCGCGCTTCGACAGCTGATGCGCATCCAGGTTCCGAACGACGTAAGCATCGAAATCGTCCTCGAAGACTAAGGGATACCCCGTATCCCGCTCAGTTCGAGGCCCGCGCAATCTTCTTTCGTTTTTCACCCATCGACCAGCGGGCGCACCGTGTGGTCGTTTTTTGTGCTCTCGGTGATGAGTAGGAGTATGCGTCTCTCCCGCTCGCCGACGATACAGACGCTCGTCGCCTTCGCCGTCGTGTTCGTCCTCCAAACCGTGGTCGGGTTCATCAGGCCGTTTTGGGCGGTGAGCCTGTTCGCCCTCGCGCCGCCCGTGTCGGTTCACCCGTGGACGCTCCCGTTGAGCGTGTACTCCCACGCCAACTTCGGGCACCTGTTCTCCAACGCCGTTGCACTGGTGCTCGCCGGACTCATCGTCGAGCGGGTGACGACGACGGCACGCTTCCACGCCTTCTTCATCACGGTCGGGATGCTCTCCGGCCTCGTGCAGGTGTGGGTCGGCGGCCTGTTCTCCCCGACCGCCCCCGCCGTCCTCGGAGCCAGCGGCGCGGTCCTCGGCCTGTACGGCTACCTCCTCGCCGGAAACCCGGTCTCGGACGCCGTGTTCGGACGGCTTCGCCTCTCGCGCCGCGCACAGGCCGTCATCGTCGTCGCGTTCACCACCCTCATCACCCTGATGACGGCCGCGCCCGGCGTGGCGCTCCTCGCCCACTTCACCGGCTTCGCCGTCGGCCTAATCGCGGGACGGCTTCACATACTCCGCGTCGAAACACAAGCTACAAGTAACGACCGGGCGGTACAATAAGTCGAGGGCTCGTAGATCAGTGGCAGATCGCTTCCTTCGCAAGGAAGAGGCCCCGGGTTCAAATCCCGGCGAGTCCACTTCTCTCACTCCACTTCGTTCCGTTCGATCAGTGGACTCGCCGTAGTCCCCCTCGCTTCGCTCGCGGGACTCCCGGCGAGTCTATTCAACCATTTACGACGGTCGCATGCAGGATTGACGGCTGTCGTTGCCACTCCTGCTGGCTCCCTGTAAAAGGTTGATCAAAAGCACGCCGCTCCTCCGTCGGTCGTCGCTTGCCTCGCTCGCTTCGGAAGAGCTTCGCTCTTCCGTGCTCTCGTTCACGAGAACTTCGCTCGCGGAAGAAGGGGAAAAGGATGGACTCGCTATTCATGGTAAATCATCTATGTCATTGCTAGTGAGTCCACTGCTATGTTTTGTGAATACTTGATCAACAATTGTATTATCTCTGACCGCCGATGGTAGGTCCTACAGATTTAGGTCCCGTTCAATCTTTCTCAGTATTGGAGACAGTCTCTGGTACATAGCTTCTGCTTGAGCACCATTTAGTTCGTTGTTAGGTACATCTGGCTTATCCCATTTGATTTCCTTAGTTCCAGATTGAAGAATGTTCGTCGTGAAGTCATCTCCCTTCTTACCACGGAGCGCCAGTATCTCTGTTTTATTGGCTGCCTCGTCAAACATTCCTAAACCCTTCAAATTCTTACTACCACGGAATTCTTGACTTGACACGGTTTCGGCAAGCTCATTTAGAGCTTTTCCAAACTCGTCACCTTCCTCTAATTCTTCGTCAGAAGCGCCGAACCTGAACAATGTAATATCGTCCCACTTTTCATAGAACTCAAACATTGTCCTTTGTGAAAATGCAATTTCTGGCTGAGATTTTATTTCCGTACCAGTTCTTTTCCCGATATACTGAGGAATCCATGCTTTTGCCAGTCCTTGTTGACTCTCATACGCGTATAATCCATTATCAAAATAAAACACACGCGGTCGAACTGGCGATCTGTCAGATGTTGGGACTAGCTCATCACTATCTTCTTGCCTCTCTACCCGACTCCTCTCTTTTTCCGAGACATAGGTGAAGTAACAGAAGTCGCGTTCTCCACGCCCATTGCTAAGGTAGGAATTCATTCCCTTTTCGTCCAATGATATCGGGTCTTCTCCTTCTACAACAACCTTTGTACTTCTCTCTCGAAACTGGTTGTCTATATTATTATGGAGAACCTCTGGACTAGGGAGATTTGCGTTATCAACTTCAATACGTCCGAATCTGAACCGTGCTGTTTCTGCCATTGGTTCGTCAAGTATATATGATATCTAATGACTTAAATGTTTACACAGCAGAGTGAAAGTGAAATCGAAAGGAGGGATACGGGTGAGAAAATCCAAATGAATATGTGTTTTATTGATACCTGCAGTATCCATATCAGCAGCTTCTCAATCAAATTTTATTCTCTGTCGTGTAGTTTCTAGTCTTTCTCTAATTCACTCGCATCCAACTCGCTAGCGAGATACTGCTCCCCTGTCTCCGAAATTTCGTATTTTCCTCGCTCAACTCGGACTACGAGACCGTATTCTACCAATTCGTTCAAGCGTCGGTTCACACCTTCACGTCTCAAATCGAGATTGAACGCGATGATAGAGGGAGAAAGGATGATACCCGCGGATTGTAGCAACTCCAGAACACAGTCGTCCATCGGAGTCATCCACTCTGCCCGCAGGCGCATGGTAACTACTTCTCGTCTCGCTCCAAGTCACTCGCCGCAAGCTCACCAGCAAGGTACTGCTTGCCTTTCTCGGTGATACAGTAGATCCCCCTGTCCTCGTCGTAGTACTCGACCAGCCCTGCCGAATGAAGTTCACGGAGGCGACTCCGTATGTGGGAGATTTGATAATCGATGTTGGCCTGAACCACTGCCGGATTCGCGTTGATCGGCTTGTTACCCTCGTTTAGTAGAAACTCCAAAATAACGTTGTCTGCCCGCGTCATCCATTCTACCCGAGGGCGTCGCATCCGGTTGTAACCAAACCAATTCGTATGTTAATTTGATTGATTCCAATTTCTCACCATCTCTATCGAGACACTGAGTGTATGGTTTGATACGCTAGTGTTAAGTGACTGCTCGAAGATGTCATCATACGGAAGTCAATGACGGACTACCTCATCGCCAACCCAGCCCCATTTTGGCGAGTCGAAGCGTCAGGAATCGAGTCCGTGTGGCTTCCGTACACGCCTGTGAGAAACTATGTGCTCCGAGAATTCGTCGGACGAGAATTCGGAATCCGTGTCGGTCCCCGACTGTCCCGTCTGTGGCGCGCCCGTTCTGCTGGTCGTGACGCGCGGGCCGGACACCCACGAGTGTCGGCCCTGTGGCTGTTCGGTCGGGTTGGAAACCGCGCGTGATTTCTTCGAGCGGTGAGAAAATCCCTGCCTCTCGCGAGATTTTCGAATGATTCGCACGTCCCCCCGTTCACCGACGTGTCGGGGAGTTGTTTTTCGTCCGTCAATTTCCTCCGGGCGGACCACCGTTTCACGGCGGATTCCGGCGGTACGACCGGTTTACGATGGTGATTCGCCCACATCGCCCGATTCTGTTCTCCTAACTGTTTCACCGAGTTCGCGCCCGTCGCACCCCGCTTAGCCGGGATATAATAAAGCCGATAGCGGTATTCGTGTGAAATACGCCCGAAGCCCGGGTGTACTCTCAGGCAAGCGTTCGACGGTGCCGGAGGCGCTGGTGGCGAGCTGGCCTCTCGCCGTGTTTCGGCCATGCCTCCCACGAAAGTTTGTCATCTCGAACGCCTGCCGACTTTTTCAGGACCGAAACCGAGTACCGAGGTTACCAGAACAATGAGCCACGACACACTCGACGAGGTTGACCGCGGCATCCTTCACCTGCTCCAGCAGGACGCACGCAACGTGACGACGACCGAAATCGGCGACGCCGTGGGCGTCTCCGCCAGCACCGTCGGCAATCGACTCCGAGAACTTCGGGAGAAGGGAGTCATCGACGGTTACTATCCTCAAATCGACTACCACGACGCCGGGTTTCCGCTCCGCGTCCTCTTCATCTGCACCGCGCCGATACCCGACCGCGAGGACCTCGCCGAACGCGCGCTCGACGCGCCGGGCGTGGTCACCGTCAGGGAGATCATGGCCGGTGTCGAAAACCTCCACGTCGAAGCGGTTGCGACGACCCGCGACGACGTGGCCGACGTCGCGCGGAAACTCGACGAACTCGGGGTGGAAGTCGTCGAGGAAGTGCTGGTGAAGAACGAGCACGTGCAACCGTTCGACCACTTCGGTGGCGATACCGTCTCGGAGTGACTCGCGCGGGATTATTTCGAAATTCGGAAAATACTATCTTCAGAATCGAATTCACACAGATTTTTCCGACATACTTATCCATTGACGAATCATAGGGGGTGTACCGGAATGGAACATACTCCCTACCGTGTGCAGGACGGTGAGCGTCCCAGTACCGCCGTCGTCAATGCGATTGCGGACTACGAAGATGCCTCCCCGGATGATATCGGACCGCGCCTGTACGACGTTATCGACCCCGACGCGCTGGATTCGCTGTTCCGACCGCGGGTCGACGGCGCAGCCAGGGACGGGGGCAAAGCGGTGTTCCGCTATCGCGACTACGAAATTACGTACGAGAGCGACGGATGGATCCACATCACCGATGACGCGAACCCCCCGGCCGACGCGTCCGGAACTGCACCCGCAGACGAGTGAGAAGACGAGTCAGACGAGTGCCGCGAGCTTTGACTCGATGGCAGCGACGTACTCCGATCGGTCGTAGCCGAGCCTCTCTCGCCAGACATTCTCGTAGGATGGGTGGAGGAGCGGCAACAGTACCACGCCGAGGCGTTCGCACTCCACCGGCGACAGCACCCGGTCGAGAAACCCCTCCATCGGTATCGATTCGAAATCGAGTAGAATTTTCGTGGCGTGTTTCCCCGTCGAGACGACGACGGTCGGGTCCACCGTCGCTAGCTCCGTTCTGAGGTGGTCGAAACAGTTGTCGAGTTCTTCCGCCCGTGGCTCTCGATTCGACCCGTCCTCGCCCTCTGGAAAGCACTTCACGGCGTTCGTGAAGTACGCGTCGTACCCGAGGTCGGAAAACAGCGACCTGATTTTTCGCCCCGAGTGGCGCGTGGTGTAGGCCATGCCCGTCCAGTTGCCGCCCCGCCACTGCTCCGCGTCCGGTGCCCCCGCGCCGGGAGCCTCGCCGACGACCATCACGTCGGCCGAACGCGGCCCGGTCCCCCACGAGATGCGGTTTCGGCACTCGACGAGTTCGGGACACCGCGAGCAGTCGGGTTCGAGGACGGTGCGCGAGTCTGGAAACATGGCTGGAAAATCGTCCGTTCGACCGCGTTCAGTCGTCGTCTTCGACGACTTCGATGCCGCGGTTGTTGACCGCGTTGGGGTCGAGTCCGACTTCTTCGAGGAACTGTTTGTACTCGCGTTCGCAGGCCTCCGCGTCGGCCTGCTTGTCGCTGGCGCGGTCACAGAGCGCCACGAGGTCCTCGGGCACGTCGTTCGTGTAGACGATCCAGTGGTTGATGAGGTCCGACAGCCGCCGAATCGGGCTGGTGAAGTGACCGTAGATCTCGAAGTTGAGCGCGTGGTGGCCGCCGAACGGGTCGCTCATGTAGCGAGCGCGGGGCATCACCTTCATCACGGCCCACTGGATTTTGTCGAGCTGTCTGCCCGGTGCATCCTCCAGCGTGGCGTTGACAGCCTTCCGCGGGTCGTCCCACGTGCTGCCCGGAATCGAGACGCCGTTCAGGTCCTGAATTTCCTGTAGCGCCTTCCCCCACTCGTCAGGCGTCGGCTGGGGGTGGACGCGGTACATCGCCTCGACGCCGCGGCCCCACATCAGTTCGTGCGTGACCGCCTTGTTCGCCTTCAGCATCGACTCCTCGATGATGGTGTGCGCGCGGTCGCGCCGCGGGTTCAGGACGAGGCTGCCGTCCTCCTTTCGCTGCTCGTGCATCCGGTCTGCGAGTTCGAACGAGAGCTTACACTCCTCGTGTAGCGGCGCGTCCTCGTCGTCGATTCGCTCCTCGGCTTGCGAGTAGGTGAGTCGCTCGTCGCTTTGGATAACCGATTTGTAGATGTCGATGGTTTCGTAGGAGAGGTTCTCCTTGTCGAGGTGCATCTCGACGGTGTGCGCGAGGCGGTCCTCGTTCGGTACGAGCGAACAGACCGTCTCCGCCAGCATCGGCGGGAGCATGTGAATCGTGTAGCCGGGGAGATACACCGTGTTCCCGCGTTTGACCGCCTCTTCCCACATGTTCGATTCCGGGTGGACGTAGTGGGTCACGTCGGCGATGTGGACCCAGAGGACGTACTCGTCCTCGCGCTCCTCGACGGAGATGGCGTCGTCGAAGTCCTGCGCGTCGATGGGGTCCGTCGTCCACGTCGTCATATCGCGCAGGTCTGTCCGCTCTTCGGCCTCGTCCTGAATCTCCTGCTGGATGTTCTCGGTTCGCTTTTCGGCCTCGGTCATCACGGCCTGTGGAAATCCGTCCCTGATTTCGAACTTCTCGAACAGCTTTTCGCGCTTGCTGTCGAGTCGCTCGGCGAGGTCTTCGGAGATTTCGACCGGCCCTTGGCCTTCGGCGGTTCCCGCCTCGGCCTGTGCGTCGCTCGTCATGGCCGCTGGTAAGGGTGTTGGGAAGTTAGGCGTATCGACTGACTACCCTTCGCGTTCCTCCAACGGGCCATAACGGTCTTGAACCGCCCTTTCGTACCGGGTCAAAAACTCAATCTGATCGACACGTCCGGCGTCGATGTCCACCAACAGCGCCTCCAGTTCGTCGCGCGGTTGATGGCATAGCTCACGGTGACACGCCTTACAGAGGTGCTCGAACGTCTTTCCGTTTCGCTCCCAGCGGTTCCCTTCCTTATCGTATTCGCGGGCCGCGGAGCGGCGAACGGCGTCGCCACACGCGATGCAGATGACTGACTTTTTCTCCCGGTTCCGCCGGGAACCCCACATACTAGCTCCTTCGACGCCCCCCCACTTCCCCTTTTTGCCGCCGCGAATCAGACCACGAACTCGTAGAGGTCGTCGCCGACGAAGTGAACCGATTCGACGACCTTCCCGGAGTCGCCGACCATCTCGTCGCCGGTCGTTTTCGCGCGCCCGACGGCGAGGACCTTCCCGTGGGTTTCCTCCGCGATGGCGACCAGGTCGCCTGCTTCGATGTCGTCGCTCGCTTCCACGATACCGGGGCGCATCACGTCCGCGCCGTCGCTGACGAACGAGACGGCACCCGCGTCGACGGTGACGACCCGCTTCGTCGGCGGGTAGGCGTTCGCGCCCTGCACGGTGAGAAACGGTTCGTCGTCGATGTAGACGACCATCGGGTCCCCGTTGACGAGCACGATGTCGAACTTCGAATCCTCCAACTCCACCAGTTCGTAGGTGTCGGCGTCCAGTTCGACGCCGAGCGCGTCTTCGAGCGAGGTTTCTATCTCTCGAACCTCGTCGCTTCGGAGATGATGGCGAGACTTGACTTCCATAATCCGACGTGCGTTCGTCTCGTGCATAAACCCACCCGTTTGAACCGACACGGGGCGGATACCGACGATTCGACAGCCGAACCGACGCCGAATCGACAGCCGAATCGACAGCCGAATCGACAGCCGAATCGACCGCCGGTCCGAAGTCGAATTACGAGTCGGCTTCGTCCCGCGCCGCTTCGTAGCGTTCGA
Organism: Haladaptatus paucihalophilus DX253; assembly: GCF_000376445.1. Classification (NCBI taxonomy): domain Archaea; kingdom Methanobacteriati; phylum Methanobacteriota; class Halobacteria; order Halobacteriales; family Haladaptataceae; genus Haladaptatus; species Haladaptatus paucihalophilus. Next base: position 2,415,957 of record NZ_AQXI01000001.1, read on the forward strand.
CGGCCGCGGCGAAGCCGTCCCCGGCGAGTTCGTAGGCCTCCCGCAAATCCAGAATCGGCGTCTCGGTCGCGTCCACGCGCAAGTCGTTGTAGTACGGCTCCGTCTCGTCCGCCTCCGTCGTCTCGACGAGCAGCGCCGCGCTTTGGACGTGCAGTTCCTCGCGCTTGTCTCCGCCCTCCGCGTAACCCGCCGCCAGCGCGTCGATGAGTCGCTCGGCCAGCGGTCGGTCGTCGTCCTCGTTCTCCCGGTACTCGCGGGCGGTTTCGGTCACGACCGACTCGCCGGTCAGCAGGTTTCCGGCGACGGTGTAGTTCTCGCCGCTCTCGTGGCCGTACCAGCCGTTGCACTCGTCGCCGGAGAAGGTGAACGTTCCGTCGGCGTCGACGCCGTGCAGTTGGCGGTTCTCGACTCCGTCGTCCGCGTTGAGGAGCGCGTGGAGGGCGTCCTCGATGGCGAGTCCGTCGTCCACGTACTCGATACCTTTCCGTCCGAGTTCGACGTTGACGAGGCTTTGGGTGGCTATCGCCCCGTTCTCGCTGGCGAACGGGCACAGCGTTCCGACCCCCGGTAAGCGCGTCGTGACCGCGACGCCGAACCGCGTTTGGTCGTCCCCCTCCTCATCAGTGTACCGCTCCCGGACGCAGATACTGAACGTCATGAACCGGGTAACACAGCGTGCGAGCAAAAAAGTCGGTTTTCCGGCGAAGCGTTCGGCTCAGTTCGTCGTCTCGCCCTTCGGCGTGGGGATGATTCCGCCGCCGTCCGTCGGCATCCAGAAGAATCCCGGCGCGTAAACGGTGTCTCCGTCGCTGGCCTCCACGACCGCTCGGAAGGTGTATCCCTCGCCGTCGGTCGGCGTGTAGACCGTCTTCGTCACGGTGTCCGGGCCGCTGATGGTCGTCGATGGCGTCGTGTACGGGAAGAGCTCTTGGTCCTTCTGGGGCCCCCATTCGAAGTGGACGGTCGCGGAATTCGCGCCGCCGAGATCGCTTACTTCGACGCTCATTTCCGCCGACTGCGTTTCGGCATCGACGTTCACCGGTCCCGTCGTCGCTATCGGGTCCTTGTCCAAGTCGATGCCCGCCGTCGCGGCCTCCACGTCGAGGAGACCGTAGCCCTGTTCGTCGGAGCTAAGGCCGATGTCCTCCGCGGTGTTGCGGAGGCGGATGCGGGCATCGGCCGCCGAAAAGCCGTTCACCATTAGGATACCCGCCGCGCCCGCGACGTGCGGGGTCGCCATCGACGTGCCCGAGAGCGTCTCGTAGGTCCCTCCCTTGTACGTCGAGTAGATGCTGCTGCCGGGCGCGGCGAGTTCGATGTCCGCCCCTTGCGAGGAGGTGTAGGCGAGCGAATCGCTCGACGTGGTTGATGAAACGGCGACGACTTCGCTGTACGCCGCGGGATAGCCCACGCAGTCGGTACAGGGTCCCTCGTTTCCGGCCGCTGCGACGAGGAACACGCCGTTGTCGCTCGCGTACCGACACGCGTCCTGTACCGTGGACGAGGGTGACGACGCGCCCAGACTCATGCTGCCGACGTCCCAACCTTGGTCGGCGACGTGTTCCAGTCCCGCGGCGAGGTCGGACCACGACCCAGACCCGCTCGAATCCAAGACCTTGACCGCGTGGAGTCTGGCGTTGGTCGTCACGCCGACCACGCCCCACGAGTTGTCCGCTGCACCGGCGATACCGGCACAGTGCGTCCCGTGCCCGTTGTCGTCCTCCCAACTGGACCCGACGAACGATTCACCCGACGAGACGTTCCCGCTGAGGTCCGGATGGTCGGAGTCGATACCGGTGTCGAGGATGGCGATGTCGGCGGCCCGACCCGTTCCGCCCTCCGGGTGAATCACGTCCGCGTCCACGCGGTCGACACCCCACGGAAGGGTCTGTCCGCTGGCGTGAACCGTGCCGTTCTCCTCGACGTATCGAATGGCCGGGTGGGACTGGAGTCGTTCCGCGGCGCGGGCGGGGAGTTCCATCGTCATCGCCGAGAACGAGAACTCGCGGACGACGGTATCGGCGGCGTCCCTCGCCATCGCCTTCCCCGTGGCGTTCTCGAACCCGACGTTCACTTCTACGGTGTCTCCGGGACTCGCGCTTGCGAATCCGGTTCCGAACACGACGAGGGAACCGGTCGTCGCTTTCAGTGCTGTTCGACGCGAGATGGTTTCGTTTTTATGAGCCATCAAACAAGTACTGTCTTATCAATTATTAACTATATTTGTACAGGCGTAGAGTGCCGGAAAATTGGCTCTCGTAGGTCGTTCTCCGGAGAACGAGTGTTCGAGTCGGTAACTGTCCAAACCGCAACCGATACCGTTCGAGGGTCTCGAACGGAAAATCAGCGTTCCCGTTGAAGCGAGGTTCCGCCTAGAAGGAGAACGTCCTCGTTGCGCCTTCGGTTCTCCCGTAGTCGTTGTACGCAACCGCGCGATATTCGTAGGTGATGCCGCTTTCTTCACCGACCGGATGGCCGGTAAAACTCGCGTTATCGTCGATTAGGCGAAGTTCGGTATCGTACGGGAACCCGTCGCCTTCCGGACCCCACTCGAACCACGCCTCGACGTCGGTGCCGTACGCCCAGCCGGTGAGCTCTACCTCGCCGTTGTCTACGGTGTACGGTCCCGTTTGTGGTGTCGGAGGTGGACTGCCGCTCCCGCTTCCACCGCCACCGCCGCCGTCACAACCCGTACACGGAACCCTCGCGGCTACCGTGCCCGTCATCGAGATGCCGATTGCCGCTCCGATACCGACGCCGGTCAGTTCGAGCACGTCGCGGCGCGATGTATGCTTGTCTTCATCTGTCATGCACGGTAGATTACTCTGCCCTAGTATATATTTTTTCTGAGAATACAGAATATAATATTGCTTCCGTCGGTACCCTCGCGTTAATCCATTTTCGGGCGATAAACTGTTTCTCCACGACCCCACCGATTTCCGTCCCGTTCCCTGTCTCTTTTCGCTCTCGGTTTCTGTTCGCTGCCGGAAAAGCCCGACCGGCGGCGTCAGACGATAAACGTCTTCGGCATGCCGACCGAACTGCCGTAGTCGTTGACCACGATGGCTCGGTACACGTAGGAGACACCGCTCTCCACGCCGACCGGGTGACCGGTGAACACGTCGTACGAATCGACGTATCGGAGCTCCGTATCGTTCGGGAGGCTCTGGTCGGGCAACCCGTCTTCCTGAGTGCCCTCGCCCCACTCGAACCACGCTCGTCCGCCGTCCTCGTTCGTCCAGCCCGTTAGTTCCACTTCGCCGTCGCTGACGGTGTAATTACTCGTCCGCGGTGCCGCGGGTGGACTGCCGCCGCCACCGCCGCCACCGCCGCCGCCGCCGCCACAATCGGGACACGAGACGTTCGCGTCCGCCGTTCCCATCATCGAAACGCCGGTCAGCGCCGCGAGACCGACGCCGGATCGCCTGAGTACGTCACGCCGTGACGTATGGTTGTCTTTGTCTACCATACGATTAGAATTACTATCTAATAGTACATAATATTCATCTATATAATTTATCGAAACCATCTCACGATAGAACCATTCTGTTCCTCGCCGCCACGTTCCCGCACGCTTCGTCTGACGTAAGAACTATACTCGTTCGATGGCCCCGTAGTTCTATGGGATTCATGGATAAAATTCTCGGCGAGACTCCATCCGGGAGTGCCGGGGATTATGTCGAGCTCGATTTGGACGACTTCGATGCTGCACCCGACGAATCGCAAACCAGCGTCCATATCGCCGAAATTCAGGGCCAACAGGACGTCATCGCCATCAAGGACGCCGTGTACGACGGCGACATCGTTATCGCTGACATCACACGACTTCGAACGCAGGATACCACCGTCGAACGAATCACGGACGAACTACAACAGGTCGCCCGCGAAGTCAACGGCGATATCGTTCAGAAAGGCGACGACCAACTCATCGTGACGCCCACTAGCGTCAGTATCAGCCGAACAAAACTCGGTCGGGATTAGACGTTATCCGGCGCATCCGCATCGTCCTCGACGGTTCGCTTCAGCGAATCGCGGCGTGCTTTCGCGTCGCGGCCGGTCGCTTCGAGGAGGAATTCGTTTTTCTTGCTTACCGCGTCGGCAGCAGCGTCAGCGTTTCCTTCCGCGATGACGTCCTCGGCCGGTCGCTCTTCGAAGTGAACGGCGAGTTTGTCTTTCTTGCCGCTGTACGATGCCGCACCGGCGACGATCCGCTCGAACACCGGATTGTCGGGTTCCTCGACCACGTAGAGTTCGTGCCCGTTGAACTCCTCCGTCCCCGTTACGGGACCGAAGTAGTCCTCGATGCTCGCTTTCAGGTCGGGCATTCGGTCTTCGAGATGCTCACCGCGTCGCATTTTGTATTCTTTCATGAGTTGGCCCCAGATTGGAGGGGTGGATGTTTACCCTTTTCGCGTCGCGCTTACTCTTGCTCGCTTAGGTATCCCTTTCGACACTCGGGACAGATGTCCCCCGCTCGAAGCGAGGACCCCGACGCTACCCCACCGAACTGGCCGCATTCGGGGCAGACGAGTTCCGCGTCGACGCTCGACTCCGAGGCTTGGTCCGGCTTCGGCGCTTCCCGCGCCCGCGTGAAACCGGTGTCCGTCTGCGGGTCGGGTCGCGTGGTTCGCACGAATCCCGTCTCCTCGCGCGGTTCGGCCTCCACGAACTCCGTCTCGTCGTCCATCTTCGGCGCGCTCTCGGGTGTCAAACTCCCGCCGAAGCTCACCTCGGCGTCGCTTCCGTCGCTGACCTGTGCATCGAACCCTTCGTCTTCCATCCCCGTGTCGGGCCACTCCATCGGTTCCCGCTCCGCGTCGCCCACGTTCGTATCTTCCGCCTCGGGCCACTCGCCGTGGCCGCGTTCGCCCTCGTCGGCTTCCTCGTCGTCCTCGTCTTCGAGGATGACGCCATCGTCTTCCTCCGCGCTCTCCGGCGGCTCGAAGTCGTCGTCGTTGAAGCTCACCGGCTCCGGGTTCGATTCAGGACCCGGCTCCGTGGTGGGTGAGGAGTCGATGATCTCCGTCTCGGACGGTGGTTCGACCTGTCGGTCCGCCGCCTTGCTCTCGATGGGTTCCGGCGTGGGTTCCGGTTCCTCTATCGCCGTCACCTCCTTGTTCTCGCTGACCACCTTCTCGTTTCCACAGCGTTGACACTCCTCGAACTCCCGGACCGTCACGACGACTTCGTTACCCTGCTCTTCGCGCTCGCGCTCTATTTCGGACTCACCGTAGTCATGCCCTATCAGCGAACATCTGAGACCCATTGAGTGAGGGTTATTTTCACGGTGTGATAAAAGGGTATTGTTTTTTCCAACGTTAGCCGAAGTTTTCCGTTTTCGCCTCGTCCGGGTCGTGTCCGGTCGCTGCCAGAACGTCGAGAGCGTCCGAGAGGAAGTCGGCGAACCCGTACACGAACGACCGTCCGTCCGCGCGAGAGAGGACGGTCCGTACTTCCTCGCTCTCGCTCACCGCCTCCTCCGTCAGGACGACCGTCGCACCGTCGGCTTCCAACTCTCGAAGTCGGTCCTCGTGGGCGGGTTCGTCGTCCCGATACACGATTGTCGCGTCGTTTCCGTCCGCCAACGCGCGCTCCCCGATTCCGACGGCCGGACCGATGCCCGGCCCACCCGCGAGGACGATGACGCGGGCTTCGCCCTCGTAGTACGACCGACCGAAGGGACCCGCGATGGACACCGTGTCTCCGGCCTCGCGCTCCGCGAGCCACGGACTGAGGTCCCCGTCCGGGTCGATTCCCACCGTAATTTCGAACGTCTCCGTCGCGGTCGGCGACGAGAGCGTGTAGTGGCGCGTGATTTCCTCACCGTCTACGATTCCAGCGACCTGGAGGAACTGTCCGGGACGGGCGTCGAATCCCGGCGGTGACTCGATCTCCAGCGCAATCGTCCCTGCTCCGACATTTCTCACCGATTTCACTTCGACTTCGGTTCCATCCATGGTGGGACGTTTGGCCGTAAGAACCAAATTCCTTCCCACTTCGCCGACTCTGCTTCAGAAGGCTTTTGATTTGCCACCGGGTAACGTAGCAGTGATGCAAGACCTGAACTGGGCCATCGGCGGCGAAGCCGGCGATGGAATCGATTCGACCGGGAAAATCTTTGCGCAGGCACTCTCCCGAGCGGGCCGACATGTCTTCACGTCGAAGGATTTCGCGTCCCGTATTCGAGGGGGCTACACCGCGTACAAGATCCGGTCGTCTACCGACCGAGTCGAGAGCGTCGTCGACCGACTGGACATCCTCGTGGCACTGACCCAGCGGACCATCGACGAGAACCTCGACGAACTTCACGAGGACAGCGTGATCATCTACGACGGGGAACGGACGGAGATGGAGGACGTCGACATCCCCGAGGAGATGATCGGATTGGCCGTTCCGCTCCGCAGTCTGGCGAAGGACGCGGGTGGAACCATCATGCAGAACACCGTCGCGCTCGGTGCGGCGTGTGAAGTGGCGAACTTCCCCATCGAGAACCTCGACAGCGCGCTCGACAAGAAGTTCGGCGCGAAGGGTGAGGCCATCGTCGAGAACAACAAGGAAGCCGCCCGTCTCGGACAGGAGTACGTCCAGGAGGAGTACGACTACGACTTCGAGTACGACGTGGAAACGACGGACAACGACTACGTCCTGCTCAACGGTGACGAGGCCATCGGCATGGGTGCTATCGCCGCTGGCTGTCGCTTCTACTCCGGCTACCCCATCACGCCCGCGACGAACGTCATGGAGTATCTCACGGGCCGAATCGAGCACTTCGGCGGCACGGTGATGCAGGCCGAGGACGAACTGTCGGCCATCAACATGGCGCTCGGCGCGGCGCGCGCTGGCGCACGCTCGATGACGGCGACGTCCGGTCCGGGTATCGACCTGATGACCGAGACGTTCGGTCTCATCGCACAGAGCGAGACGCCGCTCGTCATCTGCGACGTGATGCGCTCCGGTCCCTCGACCGGGATGCCGACGAAACAGGAACAGGGCGACCTGAACATGACGCTGTACGGCGGCCACGGCGAGATTCCGCGGTTCGTCGTCGCGCCGACGAACGTCGCCGAGTGTTTCCACAAGACCGTCGAGGCGTTCAACTTCGCCGAGAAGTACCAGACCCCCGTCTTCCTGCTCGCCGACCTCGCCATGGCCGTCACCGAGCAGACGTTCTCGCCCGAGGAGTTCGACATGGATTCCGTCGAAATCGAGCGCGGAAACATCGTGGACGAGGACGACATCGAGGCGTGGACGGACGAGAAGGACCGGTTCCAGCCCCACTTCCCGACCGCTGACGGCATCAGCCCGCGCGCGTTCCCCGGAACGAAGGGCGGTGCCCACATGTCCACCGGTCTCGAACACAATGCGCTCGGTCGGCGGACCGAGGACACCGAAATCCGCGTCGAGCAGGTCGACAAGCGAAACCGCAAGGTCGAGACGGCACAGGAAGAAGAAGACTGGAGTCCGCGCGAGTTCGGCGACGAAGACGCCGACACGCTCGTCATCTCGTGGGGGTCGAACGAAGGGCCGATGCGCGAAGCCCTCGACTTCCTCGAAGAGGACGACGTGAGCGTTCGGTTCCTCTCGGTTCCGTACATCTTCCCCCGCCCCGACCTCACCGAGGACATCGAGTCCGCGGACACCGTCATCGTGGTCGAGTGTAACGAAACCGGGCAGTTCGCCAACGTTCTCGAACACGACGCGCTCACTCGTGTCGAGCGGATAAACAAGTACAACGGTATTCGATTCAAGGCCGACGAGTTGGCCGACGACATCAAAGCGAAACTCGGACAGGAGGTAGAAGCATGAGTTCAGAGGTTCGATTCACCGACTTCAAGTCGGACAAGCAACCGACGTGGTGTCCCGGATGCGGCGACTTCGGGACGATGAACGGGATGATGAAGGCACTCGCCGAAACCGGCAACAGCCCGGACGACACGTTCGTCGTCGCGGGTATCGGCTGTTCCGGAAAAATCGGGACGTTCATGCACTCCTACGCGATTCACGGCGTGCACGGGCGTGCGCTTCCCGTCGGCACCGGCGTCAAACTCGCCAACCCCGACCTCGAAGTGATGGTCGCGGGCGGCGACGGTGACGGCTACTCCATCGGTGTGGGTCACTTTATCCACGCCGTGCGCCGGAACGTGGACATGTCCTACGTCGTCATGGACAACCGCATCTACGGGCTGACGAAGGGACAGGCCTCGCCGACCAGCCGCGAGGACTTCGAGACGAGTACGACGCCGGAAGGCCCGCAACAGCCCCCGGTCAACCCGCTCGCCCTCGCCCTCTCGGCGGGTGCGACGTTCATCGCACAGTCCTTCTCGACCGACGCACAGCGACACGCCGAAATCGTCCAGAAGGCCATCGAGCACGACGGCTTCGGCTTCGTGAACGTCTTCTCGCCCTGCGTCACGTTCAACGACGTGGACACGTACGACTACTTCCGCGACTCCATCGTCGACCTCGCGGACGAGGGTCACGACCCGCACGACTACGAGGCGGCCAAAGAGAAGATTCTCGACGCCAGCAAGGAGTATCAGGGCGTCATCTACCAGGACGAAGATAGCGTTCCGTACAGCGAACTCCACGGCATCGAGGGCAACATGTCCGAGATTCCCGACGGCGCACCCGAGGACGCGATGGACCTCGTGCGCGAGTTCTACTGACCCGGCACCCGTTTTCGACGGCTCGGTTTCCTTTTGTTTTACTCGCCTGCCAACGACCGGTTTCTCGTTCCACCTCGATTGCTCTCGACGTCTCCGGTTCAACTTCTGACCCACGACGTACGACTAAATCCGTTTCTCGCGGCCGTTTGCGTCTGTTTTTTATGATATGACCGGCAAGAACGGATAGAGATGACTGCGGAGATACGCGCTGTCGTCTGCGGTGCTGGGTGTCCCCCCGCCGCGGCGACCGTTTTACTCGATTCCCCCGACACTGGCCGACTTTGCGACGCTATCGGCGGCCGTTCGACCGTCGACGCGTCGTCAGTTCGAGCACCCGGCACAGAGGAGCGAACACCGTCCCCGTATCGGACGAAGGTGGCGGTATGAGCGACCATTTCGACGTTATCATCGCGGGCGCTGGCCCGGCCGGTGCACAGTGTGCCCGGGATTTGGCCCAACGGGGCTACGATGTCGTCGTCCTCGAAGCCGAAAAGGAAGACACGTTCCCGCGCCAGAGCAACAAGTCCACGGCCGGGACGTTCTCGTCCATGATGGCGGCGTTCGGCATCCCGGACGACGTGGTGATGAACTTCACCGACAACGTGGTCCTCGAATCGCCGAACGAACACTTCGTCCAGGCACAACCCGGTGCCGTCCTCGAATTCGCCGATTTCAAGCGGTTTTTGGTGGCGGACGGTCGGGACGAGGGTGCCGAATACTGGTTCGACGCCCGCGTCTCGAAGCCCATCATGAGCGGCAACGAAATCGTCGGCGTCCGCTACGCCGGGGACCAAGAGGTGTACGGCGACATCATCATCGACGCGACCGGTCCGAGCGCGCCGCTCGCAAAGAGTCTCGGCGTGACCAACCTGAAGCGCGAGAATCAGGCCATCGGCGTCGAGTTCGAGATGAAAGGCGTCGATGTGGACGCCGACGGCTATGCGGACCTCACCGACGCGATGATGCTTCGACTCGACCACGACCTCGCGCCGGGCGGCTACTCGTGGATTTTCCACACCGGAGAGGACACCGCGAAGGTCGGCCTCTGTTACATCCAAAACGAGAGCCACCACGACTACGCCAAGGAGGGAATGGGTATCGACGATTACCTCCAACACTGGTTGGACACCGACCCGCGGTTCGAGAACGCGGAACGGATGGAAGGCAAACAACACCGCGGGTCCGCCCACATCCAGATGCCCGGCGGCCTCTCCACGGACAACTTCATGGCCATCGGCGACACCGTGCCGACCATCGACCCGCTCTGGGGTGAGGGGATTCACACCGGCATGAAATCCGCGCGAGCGGCGGCGATAACCGCTGATCGCTGTTTCATGACCAGCGCATCGGACACCTCCGCGGAGAAGATGTCGATATACGACAATCTCTGGCACGGCGACGTCGCGCCGCAGATGCGGACGCGACTGCTGATGACGCAACTGCTCTATCTCGCCGAGAACGAGCGCTACGACACGCTGATTCGTGACCTCAAGCAACTCAGCCACGAGATGCGTGCGAACGCGAACAACGGGAAACTTCGCGGCATCATGAAGCTCCTCCACTGGGAGGACATCCCGCTCCTCAAGCGATTCGCCAGAGAACGGCTCCCGATGTAACGTCTCCGACGCTATTTTTCGGCCGAACTCGCGGTTCCCGTCTCTCGAATCCGGCGGCGATACTTTTCGAGCGCGTCGTCCAACGCGGCTCCGGCGTCCACGTCGAGTGCGTTCGCCACCGCGAGCAACGAGAACAGCGCGTCGCCGAGTTCGTCTTCCGTCACGTCGAGCGCCGCCGGGTCGTCACCCCATCCCGTGGATTTCGTCGCGTCGGCCGCGATTTCCCCGACCTCCGCGGCCAAATCGAGAATTCGATACGCGGGGTCGCTCTCCAGGTCGTGCTCCGCCACGAACGCGGCAACCGCCTCTTGTTCGTCCATACTCACTTTGAGCAGACATGTCGGAGTAAACTGTTCCGGTTCGCCTCGCTGCCTTCCGGTACGCAACGTGTGGTGGTCGAACTATCCCGCTCGGCGCGCGCTGACGGCGGCTCCGGACATCCGTGTCACCGACCGCGAGTACGGAAATGACGACTCCTACCGTCTCGTGTTGGGGTACTGATTATTACGGCAAATTACTGAACTCATATTTGTGACACTAAATTTCACTGAATTCTACTATAATATACTGTTTTCTACTATACTCCCACCACTTTCCCCACCGCCTTCCTTCCCTTCCTCTCCCACCGCCGCAAACCGAGGTCGCTCCGTTTCGGAGCGTCCTCGTCGAAATCATCCGCGAACTAATATGTCCTCGGAACGCGATTGACGTGATTGAACGTTCGGATGTGGGAGGGGAATCCGACGCGGCGAGGAGTACTTCGATTCGGCGCGGTAGCGGCCGGTGTCGGCGTGGCGGGGAGTTCCGGCCGACGAACCGAGAGCGACGTTGATTGTCTGTCCGGGGACCGCGGGACGAACGGCGAAGCGGACGCTCCGGTCGACGTTCGCGGAGCCATCTACTTCCCGTCCAGAGCGTACAACACGTTCCAGATGTGGCACGGCTACGACCCCGACGTCATCGAACGCGACCTCTGCTATGCGAGTCGGATTAACCTGAACGCGCTGCGGGTGTGGCTGAGTTTCGAAACGTGGCGGCGCGAGCCGTTGCGGTTCGGACTCCGACTCGAACACTTCCTGACGACGGCGGCGAACCACGGCCTCCGGGTCCTGCTCGGCATCTTCGAAGGTATCGGGTTGAATCCCACGGAACGCCAACTGCAAAACACCGACCCGCTCACCGCTCGGCCGGTGTTCTCGCCGTCGCGGGAGATCATGGAACAGCGAGCGCGCTGGCACCTGCCGCGACGGTTCATCCGGTGGTTCATGGAACGCCACCGCGACGATTCGCGCCTGCTGGCCATCGAACTGATGAACGAACCCGGCTGGAAGCCGTGGAAGATGCGGTTCGCGCGGGCGATGTTCCGAACGCTCGCCGACCAGCGCGGACGCGTCCCGCTGTCGGTCGGTTCGACGAACATCCCGAACAACCGGGACTACCGAACGTGGGGGAGCGAAGTGTACCAGTGCCACAAGAACTTCGCCCACACCGAAGGGCAGTACCGTCGGTTGCTTCGCCGTATCAACGCGACCGAGCGTCGGACCGGTCGCCCCGTCTGGCTGACGGAGTGGCAGCGACTCGCACCGCCCCGAAAGGGAACCGGAACACATCCGCCGAACTACGCGTCGCTCGCTCCCTTGATTCGGCGGGCGGGCGTCGGCAACTTCTTCTGGTCGCTCATGGTCAAACCCGCGTATCAGGTCTATCGCCGAGAACAGGGATTGATAAGCGGAATATTCCACGAGGACGGCACGGTCTGGAGCGCGGACGATGCCCGGGCCATCAAAGCGATGTCGGGCGACCCCACTTTTTCGGGCGAGGAACGCCCCGAATGGCCGTCGTGGGCCGAGTCCGTTCGGAACGCCGTCACCGACTAGACGTCCCGTATCGCTCGTTCAGCGTCGTCGAGGACCGCTTCGCGGTCGAAGTCGGCGACGATAGCTTCCAGTTCGTCGCGGGACGCGTCCGCGAGGTCGCGGGCGTGCTCCGTTACGTTCGGCACCGCGCGGATGATGTTGTCGATTATCGGAATCGCGGCGGTTCGCGGCGAGCGCGAGAGCGGATTCAGGTCGATGACGATCTCCGTCTTTCCCATCTCGCCGAGCGCTTCGGCCCGGTCGCCGTCCTCCAGCGGGACGAGGACGACATCCGCATCGTAAATCCCGTCTTCGTCCACCTTCCCCCGCTCGTGTTCCAGTCCGGGAATGCGAGCGTCCGCGGCGAGTCCCTTCACGTTCGTCGCGCCGTGTTCACGGAGGTGGTCGGCGATGGCCCGCATGCGTTCTTCCGTCCGTCCGAACAGGTTCACCTCGATGTCCGCGCCGGTCGCCTCGGCGAGGGCGACGGTTTCGCCCGGCACGAGCGCCGCTACGTTTCCGTTCACCGAGAGCACCGCGTGCTCCGCGAGGAGCAGTTGCGCCGCGGCCGCCCGCTCCGCCGCGTCGGCGCTCGGGAGGGTTTCCTCGCCGAGCAGGTAGTCGAACGACTCGCCGCGACCTTCGGCGATGAGTCCTTGTTTGCTCGTGATACCCTTCTCGACGCCCTCCTCGATTCGGTGGCGCGTGAGAAGCGACTGGTATCGCGGATGGTCCTCGGGAATCTCCACCTCGTCGGTCATACCCGGTTCTCCGAAGCGGGGGGAGAAAACAGCCGTGATTCGATTCCGAACGCCTATTCGAGCACCGTCGCTCCGGCGTGGTGCGTTTTGCAGGCGCGTGCGTCGTACCCCGCATCGGAGAGGCCCGTATCGAGCGCGAAGACGGTTTCACCCAGCATCGCCATCGAGGCGTACCCACCCGCCGCGTGAACGTCGTCGATGACCGCCCGAACCTCGTCGGTGAGCAGGCCGGTCCGTTCCGCGAAGGCGTTCGATTCTGCCATGAACGTCTGCAGCGTCGGTTGGTTCACCAACGCGACGAGCGCGTCCACGCCCGCCCGCGAGAGTCGGTTCGTGCTCCCCGAGAGCACCTCGGCGGTGGACAGTTCACCGAGCGAGAGATACTCGACGGTCGCCCGCGTCGGCACGCCGTCGAGACGGTTGTGTTCGGGTCCGCCGGGTTCGAGTCGGATGGGGATTCCGCCGCGCGCCTGTGCCACCACGTCGCCGAGTCCGGTTCCCGCTGCGACCTCCGCCTTGTGCGCGAGCGTCACGAGTTCGTTCTCGGAGCGTCCGTCGCCGAAGACGTCGTTCGCGGCGTACGCGGTTCCGAGCGCGACCGCGCCCGAGACGCCGAACCCCGAACCGAGCGGGAGGGTCGTCTCGGCCGAGATGCGTGCCGTCTCGTCCAGTTCGTCCAACACGCGTCGCCCGGATTCGACGGCCGCGAACTCGCCGTTCAGTTCGATACTCGTCTCCGCGGCCGGTTCGACGGTCACGGTGACTCCCTCCGAAAGCGTCAGCCCCGCCCCGCGAGACCCCGCCCGTTCGGGGTCGTCGGCCTCGTGAATGCTGAAAAACCCCGTGATGTGGCCGGGAACGAACGCGCGACCAACCTCGTCGCTCATACCCCCGCTTTCGGGCGACAGCGTATAACGGTTAAAATTCGTCGTCGTCATTCGGCGGTTTTGTTCGCGCGAAGATGCCGTCCACGATTCTGCTCGAAGACGGTGGCAATCTCGCGGGAACTGAGTCGTTCCACTTCGCTTCACTCCTCGCTCCCACTCGAAAACAGCGGTTTCGTCTACGGACTCAACCGCTGTCTATCTCGTGGGAACAGAACAGCCTCTCGAATGTTGTCCAACCCGAGCATCGTCATGATGAGACGCTCGCCGCCGAGACCCCACCCGGCGTGCGGCGGCATGCCGTACTTGAACATCTTCGTGTAGTAGTCGAACGCCTCGGGGTCCAGTCCCTGCTGTTCGAACCCTTCGACGAGGCGGTCGTAGCGGTGTTCACGCTGCCCGCCGGAGACGAGTTCCATGCGCGGATGCATCATGTCGAAACCGGTCGAAAGCTCCTCGTCGTCGTCGTGGTCCTTGATGTAGAACGGCTTGATTTCGCTGGGCCAGTCGGTGATGAAGTAGTGGGTGCCCACGTCCTCGCCGAGCGCCTTCTCGCCCTCGGTCGGCAGGTCGTCGCCCCAGACGAGCATCTCGTCGAGTTCGCCGGTGGCGTTGATGCGCTCGATGGCCTCCTCGTAGGTAAGTCGCGGGAAGTCGCCCTCGGGCACTTCGAAGTCGATGTCGAGCGCGTCGAGTTCGTCCTGACAGTTCTCGGCGACGCCCTCGTAGGCGGCCTTGACGACCGCTTCACAGGCGTCCATCGCCTCGTTATGGTCGTAAAACGCGCTCTCGAAGTCGATGCTGGTCGCTTCGTTCAGGTGGCGCGGCGTGTTGTGCTCTTCCGCGCGGAATATGGGACCGATTTCGAAGACGCGTTCGAGACCCGAACCGACCATGAGCTGTTTGAACAGCTGCGGCGACTGGTTCATGAACGCCTCCTCGCCGAAGTAGGTGATGGGGAACAGTTCCGTTCCGCCCTCCGTCCCCGTCGCCACGATTTTCGGCGTGTTGATTTCGCTGCAACCGAGGTCGCGGAACGTCTCGCGCACTGCGCGGAGCACTTCGCCGCGAATCTTGAACACGGCCTCGACATCTTCTTTGCGCGCGTCGAGCGTTCGGTTGTCGAGACGCGTCGAGAGGTCGGCATCGACCTTGCCGCTGGGGTCGAGCGGGAGTTCCGGTTCGGCCTCCGCGATGACCGCCACGTCCGTCGGGACGATTTCGACGTCCGTCGGCGCGCGCGGTTCTTCTTTCACGTCGCCCGTGATTTCGACGACGCTCTCGCGGTTGACGCCGAGGCCGGTCTCGACGAGCTCCTCGTCCATGTCGTCTTTCTCGAACTTGACCTGAATCTTCCCCGTCGTGTCGCGGACGATGAGGAACGCGATACCGCCGAGGTCGCGGATTTCGTGGACCCAGCCAGCGACCGTGACGGTCTCGCCGGGTTCGGCATCCGCGGTGTAGGTTCGGTTCTGCATACGGCCCAATTCTCCCGGGACGTGCTTAAACGCGTTCGTTTTCCCCCGTCGGGCGCGTCAACCCGGCGGCGACCGTCTCGACGAACGTGTCGCGCATGACCGGGTAGTATTCCTCGCCGAGCTGTTCCCGGTACGCCGTGAGGAATTTCACCGACCCCATCACGCCCACGATGGCGGCCGGGTCGCCGTCGCGGACGCTCCCCTCGGCCTGCCACGCTTCGACGTACGGGAGGAGGTGGGCGAACGACGCGGCACGCATCGATTCGTACTCCTCCTTTGAGATGCCGTCCATCGTCCGCAAGACGGTTTCCCACTCGTCGCCCGCGACCAACCGCTCGAACAGCGGGTTCTCCTCCATCTCATCGGCCAACAGCGTCATGAATCGCCGAATCGCGCGCTCGGGGTCGTCTTCCGTCTCGAACGAGTTGGCGATGAGGTCGTCGGCCGTCTCGTGCCCCTCGCGTTGCAGAATTTCGAAGTAGAGCGCCTCCTTGGAGTCGAAAAACCGATAAAACGTCCCGTTGGCGATTCCGACCGGATCCGTGAGGTCGGAGATGGTGGTCTTTTTCACCCCGTACCGTGCGAACAGGTCGGTCCCCGTCTCCATCAGCTGGTCCCGTATCCGCTCGCGCTCAGCGTCGTCAAATCCCTTCATGCGATGTCTTTCCGTTGGAAGATGACGAGGCTCACGGACACCAACGCCGCGATTCCGACGAGCAGGATTCCCGCCCCCGTCCAGTCGTAGGACCCGGAGACGAGGATGGCGGTCGGGTCGTAGTAGTGCATCGGGCTGAGGGCTCCGAGCCAGCCCATATCCGCCGATTCGCCGACGGAGTTGAGCAGGAACAGCGCGAACACCGCCCCGAGTCCCCCGCGCTGGGCGATGTCCTCACGGTCGAACAGCACCGACAGCAAGAGTCCGATGCCGCCACAGGCGAGCAGGTAGGGAATCGAGAGTAGGTGCACGACGGCCAAATCGCTCACCGACACCGACTCGCCGACGGCGACGACGCTCCCGTACACTACGATGCCCACGATGACGTTGAGGATGACGAGCGTGGGGAGCAACGAGGCGAACTTCTCGACCAGCACCTTCGAACGCGAGACGGGAGTGGCGAGGAGCACGTCCATCCGGTCGCGCTCCACGTCACCGGCGATGAGGCTCCCGGCGAGGTACGCCACGTAGACGCCGAGCAGGAGCAACCAGAAGAACTGGTACAGTTCGACGGCGAGGAATCCCTCCATCGTCGTCAGCGAGAACCCCGCTCCCGACGCGCCGAAGGCCGCCTTCATCGCCGGTGGGAGGTTGTTCCAGTACGCGTCGATGTTCGCCCCCGAGGACTTGATGGACGGGAACAGGGCGACGAACAGTATCGACATCACGCCGAGGAGCACCGCCAACGCGACCGCTCCCTTGACCCGCCGCGAGGACTCGTAGCGCGCGATTTCAAGCATCGACTTCACCTCCCTCGCTCGCGGAAACTTCACCCGCCTCGTCGGTGCTCGCTTCGCCGCCGTAGAACCGCATGAACACCTCGTCGAGCGGTGCCTCTTCGATATCGACGTCTACGACGTGATAGTCGGAGAGACGGTCCAAGAGCACGTCGTACTCCCCCGTGTAGGTGAACTGCACCGCGCCGTCGAGCACGAGGTCGTGGACGCCCGCGAACTCGAACTCCTCGCGGGCCACCGGTTCGTTCGTTCGAAGCCGCACGCGCTTGCCGTTCCGGTCGAGGAGCGTCTCCACGTCCTCGGTCGTGACGAGCTTTCCGTCGCGGATGATGCCCACGCGGTCACAGACCTTCCGAACCTCGCTCAAGATGTGACTCGAAAAGAAGAACGTCACGCCGCGCTCCTGCTCGTCTTCGAGGAAGTCGTAGAACCGCTCTTGCATCAGCGGGTCGAGTCCCGAGGTCGGTTCGTCCATGATAACGAGGTCGGGGTCGTGCATGAACGCCGAGACGATGGCGAGCTTCTGTTTGTTCCCCCGCGAGTACTCCTCGATAGCCCGCTCGACGGGGGCGTCGAAGAGTTCGAGTAATTCCTCCCGTCGGTCGTCGCCCTTCAGCGACGCTTGGTAGTCCAGAAACTGCGTTCCGGTCGCGCCTTCGTCGAATCCGGGGTCGCTCGGCAGGTAGCCGATGCGTTTTTTCGCTTCGATGAGCGCACGTTCGTCGCGCACGTCGTACCCGAGCACCGTCGCCTCCCCGTCCGTCGGGGCGATGAATCCGAGCAGCGTCCGAATCGTCGTCGTCTTCCCGGCTCCGTTCGGGCCGAGGTAGCCGAACACCTCGCCCGATTCGACGGAGAGCGTCAGGTCTTCGATACCCCGCGTCTCTCCGTAGTACTTCGTCAGACCGACCGTTTCGAGTGCGGACATGTGTATCCCGACCGTATATCCGCACCATGAATATATGAATATTCCGTTCATGAATATTCGAATCTCTTATTCACGTCCGTCAGCGCTTTTTTGGGTTATTTGCGTCGTTTCCACTCACAATCACCGTCTCTACTCACAATTGGCGGCGCTTTACCCCAGCGTCGCCACTACTCCGAATGACCGACGGAAAACGAACTCTCGTACGTCGAAGCTCCTTACGCCGATTCCGCGCGCGCCTTCTTCGCGTCTTTCGCACCTTCGACCGTCTCGCGGACGGCCTCGACGCCCTCGTCGTGCACGAGGTCGCCGACGACCACGATATCGGCGTGCGCCGCCATCGTGTTCGCCGATTCGTAGTCGCGGATGCCGCCGCCGTAGAACAGCGTCGCCTCGTCCAACGCTTCCTGTGCCATCTTCACGGTTTTCGGGTCGCCGAACGTACCCGAGCACTCGATGTAAATTATCTGCTGGCCGAGCATCTTCTCCGCGAGTTCGGCGTAGGCCGCCACGTCCTCCGGCGTCTGGTCACAATCGGCGTCGGCGTATTCCGCGACGCTCGCCTCGGGGTTCAGGATGATGTAGCCCTCCGTGTGCGTCTCCGACCAGTCCACGTCCGCCATCCGAATCCACTCCTTGTGGAGTCCGGCTATCCACGCCACGTCTCGCGTGTTCAGCACGGTCGGGACGAGATAGCCGTCCAGCGCGTCGCTCTCCACGACCACGGCCGGGTTACTCGGCTCTTGATAGAGCGGCACGTCGTACTCGGCACAGGCGTCGATGACCCGCTGCATCTTATCCTGCGTCATATCCAGCGTGCCACCGATTTCGAGCGCGTCCGTCCCCGTCGCGCACACGTCGGCGAACGTATCGCCATCCGCGAGGCTCTTGTCCGGATCGAGTTTAGTTATATGGTCCCAGTCGTCCCATGGCGCAGTCATAGGGTTCCTTTCAAAACTCCCGGCTAAAACAGCTTCGAAACGACCTTTTACGACGCTCGCGGGTCGGCGGGACGACAACCGCTGTCGTCCCGCCAACCGGCTCCCTGTAAAAGCTCGACCAAAAGCACTCCTCCTTCATTTCGAGGGCCGACACGTGTCGGCCCTCTCCATTCAGTCGTCGGCCCGGAAAATCGAAGATTTTCCGGAAAGAAGACTGGTCTCCGCGGTTTTTCATCGGCTGTTTCCGGCGGTTGTGAAAATGCGAGTTACTGGTGGTTGTGTCACTGCTGATTCTGGCATAATGCGGACGCCGTGCACGATTTGTGATGTAGATGAGGGGGGACGAATCAGTCCGCTTTCGCCTGCCAGTTTCGCAATCTATCTTCGCTGACGCCGTTGACCTGCTCGGCAACCGTCTCGGCCTCGGCGTCTTTCAGGTCGTCGATGGTGTCGATACCGGCCTCGGCGAGCTTTTCGGCGGTCTTCGCACCGATGCCGTCGATGACTTCGAGCCCGCTCTTGCGTTCGCGCTGTTTGAACTCCTCGTAGTTGCAGATGGGACAGCCGAGTTCCCACGGTTCGTCCCCGTCATCGGACTCGTCCGATTGGCCAGCCGAGCTTTGCTCGGTGTCGTTGTGGATGACGAGTTCCGGGAGGTCGTGTTCCTCGCACCGCTCGTCGGTCACTTCGATTTCGCCCCGGCGGGGGAGCGGCAGCGAGTAGTCACAGTCGGGATAGCGCGTACAGCCGACGAGTCGGGAACCGGTCTGGAGCTTTTTGATGGCGAGTTCGCCGCCGTGTTCTTCGGCGGTTTCACCGCCTTCGTCTCGCTGGCTCTCCGACCCAGCGCCTTCCCCACACTGGGGACACTCCCCGATGATCCGGTCTTCGGCTTCCTCGGCCTCCTCCGCCTTGCAGAGCGGACAGCCGTGGACGAAGGTGCTTCGTCCGGCGAGTATCTTCACCTCGCGGAGGTCGTGGTCTTCGCACGTCTCGTCCAGGATGAGCGGTTTGCCCTTGTTCGGCAGCGGGAGCGTGTAGGTGCAGTCGGGATACCCGTCACAGCCGACGAAGTACGACCCGCGTCTGCTCTGGCGCACGAGCAGGTCCTCTCCGCACTCGGGACACGGCCCCAGCGTCTTGTCCTCCTTCAGCGACTGTTGGAGCTGTTTGCCGATCTCCTCGCGCGACTCCTCCAAGTCGTCGAACACCGTTGCGAGGATTTCGCGCGACGAATCGGCCACGTCCTCCAAGTCCGCCTCGCCTTCCGCGATGGCGGTCATGTCCTCTTCGAGTTCGCGGGTCATCGTCTCGCTCACCACGAGGTCGGCGTAATCCTCCGCGGCCTTCACGACCGCCTGCGCGAGGCGGGTCGGCCGCGGCGGGTCGCTTTCGAGGTAACCTCGGTCGTAGAGCTTCTGGATGGTGTTGTGGCGGGTCGATTTCGTCCCGATTCCCATCTTCTCCATCTTCTCGATGAGCCGCGACTGACCGTACCGGCGCGGCGGTTGGGTCTGTTTGTCCTCGATTCGCGTGTCGATGATGGACAGGTCTTCCCCTTCCTCCACGTTCGGCACGTAGTTCTCGCTGGTGTTGAAGTACGGGTAGACGGCGTGGTAGCCCTCTTTGAGGAGGCGCTTTCCGTTGGCCTTGAGGGTCAGGTCGTCCACCGTGGAGACCACCTTGAGGTGTTCCCACTTCGCCGACTCGGCGACGGTGGCGAAGAAGCGTCGAACCACGAGTTCGTACACGTCCCACTCGTCGTCGCCCAACTCGCCCTTCGTCGGGATGTCCTCGGTCGGGTGAATCGGCGGGTGGTCGGTCGTCTCCTCGTCGCCCTCGGTCGGTTCGATGTCGTCTTGTTCGAGCAGGCCGTCCGCGTCGTCGCCGAAGTGGTAGTTTCCGACGAACGTATCGAGCAGTTCCTCTGGGTCCAAATCGTCCGGGTAGACGGTGTTGTCGGTCCGCGGGTACGTGATGTATCCGGCGGTGTAGAGGTCTTCCGCGATGCTCATCGCGCGCTGGGCGGAGTAGCCGAGGCTGCCCGCCGCGCGGATGAACTGCGTCGTGTTGAACGGCGCGGGCGGGGTGTCGGTTCGCGTCCGCCGCGAGACGCTATCGACGGTCGCCTGCGTGGCCGATTCGAGGGTTTCGTACGCTTTCTCGGCCGTCTCCTCGTCCCAGACGCGTTCCGCCTCGTTGCCGTCCTCGTCGCGGTAGAAGTACTGCGATTCGAACGCCTCGTCGTCCTTCTGCAGGTCGGCGAACATCTCCCAGTACTCCTCGGGGTCGAACGCCTGAATCTCGCGTTCCCGGTCCACGATGAGCTTCAGCGTGGGACTCTGGACGCGCCCGACGCTGATGAAGTCGTTGCCGAGTTGTCGCGCCGAGAGCGAGAGGAATCGCGTCAGTGCGGCCCCCCAGATGAGGTCGATTATCTGGCGGGCTTCGCCCGCGGCCGCCAGATCGAAATCGAGTTCGTCCGGGTTCTCGAAGGCCGAAGAGACCTCGTTTTTCGTAATCGACGAGAATCGAACGCGTTGGATGGGCACGTCCTCGTTCACCTCGCGGACGAGTTCCCACGCTTCCTTCCCGATGAGTTCGCCCTCGCGGTCGTAGTCCGTCGCAATCGTCACCCGACTCGCATCACGCGCGAGCAGGCGGAGCGTCCGAACGATGTTCTCCTTCGTCGGCTGTTTCTCGACGCTCGCGTCGATGAGTTCTACCGGTTCCACGTCGCGCCAGTCGTTGTACTCGGGTGGAAAATCCACTCCGACGACGTGGCCCGACAAACCGATGCAGCGCTTCCCGCCCCACTTGTAGACGTTGACGCCGTTCTGTCGGTCGGCCTCCGCACTCTCGCCGGAAAGTATGTCGGCGATTCGACGTGCGGCGTTGTCCTTCTCGGTGATGATGAGTTCCACTTACGCACCACCCCGGTTCGCGTCGGTCATCGCCCTCGGCTACGGCCATGGCGCTGGTAAACGTTTCGCCAACGAAAGAAAGTAGGATTCCACGGGAACCCCCGACGTCCCCCCCGATTATCTGGGGTGATAATGGAAGAAACTGCTATGTGTCGAAGACCTGTACAAAAACATGCTCTGATATGTTCGGTTCGATAACGTTCGGTGGCGGTGTCGTCCTCACTGGTACCGCCCTCGGTGGCGGTGTCGGCTTCGTCCTCGCGCGACACGCGTGGTCGAATCGGGACGTTCCCGGGGCGACGCTCTTTTCCTCGCTCATCCTCGCCGTCGCCGGGTGGTGCGTTTTTTCCCTCCTCCTACTGACGAGTACGTCGCTCGCTCGCGCCCGTCTCTGGACGACGCTCATCGGGGTTTGCGTCACCGCCATCCCCGTCCTCTGGTTGACCTTCGCGCTCGAATACACCGGTCGGGACGATTGGGTCTCGCGCAAGACGTTGCCGCTCATTTGGGCGGAACCGGTCCTCTACACCGTCGGTTCGTTATCGAGCCCCCACCACGGCTTTGCGAACGACAGCGCCGCGCTGGTGACGAGCGACGGTCTCACCGCCCTGTCGGTCGTCCACACGCCGTCGTTCTACTTCCACCTCGTCTATCTGTTCGTCGTCCTCGTCACCGGATTCGGATTTTTCACCGCGTTCTTGGTCCAAGCCGACCGACTCTATCGAAAACAGACGGTCGCCATCATCCTCGCGGGACTGCTCCCCCTCGTCGGGACCGCCGTTTTCTCCTTCGTCGACCTGAACATCGCGTTCGGCTTGGCCCCCGTTTTCTTCGCCGCCAGCGCCATCTTGGACTGTCTCGCTCTCTTTCGGTACGACTTTCTGAACGTCGCGCCGCTCGCCTCCGAGGTCGTCCTGTCCGAGATGGACGACCCCGTTATCGTCGTCGCGGACGAGCGAATCGTCGAGTACAACCCGGCGGCGAAGCCGTTGTTCGACGGCGACACCATCGTCGGCCGTGACCTCGAATCGGTCGTTCCGGGGCTGTTGGACGCCGTTTCGAGCGACGAACCGTTTTCCCCGCCTTCGGTGCTGGCGGACGGCGGTTCCGTCGGGGAAACGCCCATCTACGACCCTCGCTCGACACCGATACGCGACCACCACGACGCACATCGCGGCGACATATTCGTCCTCCGCGAGATAACGAGCCAGAAACGGCGGGAAGAGACGCTCCGCGCGCTTCAATCCGCGACCCGGCGATTCATGAACGCGGAGCGACCGGAGGAGATCGCCGAAATCGCGGTGCAAACCGCCGACGAGGTGTTGGACCACCCCTATTCGTCCATCTTCTTCCCGGAAGACGACGGGGCGGTCCTTCGGTCGGTTGCGATGACCGACCTCATGCGAGACGGTCTCGACGGTGAACTGACGTTCTCGCGCGATGCCGAACCGATGTGGTCGGTGTTCGAATCCGGAACGCCGGTCGTGTACGAATCGGTCGAGCAACTCTCGAAGCCGCCGTACGGGTATCTCCCCCTCGGATGTCTGTTGTCGCTGCCGCTCGGCGAACACGGCGTCCTCGCGGTCGGAAGCGACACCCGAAAACGGACGTTCACCGAGAACGACCGCCGATTCGCCCGTATCCTGGCGAGCACGACGGAGACGGCCCTCGACCGCGCACAACGCGAACGCGACCTTCGGGAGAGTCAAGCGATGGTCGAAGAACGAACCGAGCAGATAGAGTTCTTCAACGGCGTCTTGCGTCACGATATTCTGAACGGCATTACGGTCGTCAACGGCAATCTCGAACTCCTCGAACCTCACGTCGCGGCGACCGGGGAGTCGTATTTCGAGACGGTCCGTAACTGGAGCGAGGATATCGGGCAACTGACGGAGAAGGTGCGGTCCGTCAGTCAGACCGTTACGGACTCCGAGTCGGTATCGTTGGAATCCGTGTCCCTTTCCGACGCGCTGTCGAGGCGGGTGACGAAGGTCCGGAACACGTACCCGAACGTGAGTATCGACGCCGACATCGAGGACGGATTGGCCGTCTCCGGCAACGAACTGCTCGGCGAGGTCGTCGAAAACGTGCTCCTGAACGCCATCGAACATCACGACCGCGACGACCCGTCGCTCGTGATTCGGACACGGCGGTCGGAGGAGACTGTCCGCGTCGAAATCGAGGACGACGGACCGGGAATTTCGGAGGAGATGAAAACGCGGGTCTTCGACCGCAACGTTACGTCCGAATCGACCGGTTCCATCGGGTTCGGTCTCTACTTCGTCTCGGTGATGATGGAGCAGTACGACGGTTCGGTGTGGTTCGAAGACGCGAACCCGTGCGGCACGGTGGCCATCCTCTCGTTCCCGCAACTGTCAGCGGACGCTCCACTCACATGAACGATCACTTCGCTTTTGGGAATGTTCCAGAGCTGTAATCTAAGAAACCAAAGATATATGTGCATCTGATTGATTATCTCTACCACCACACGGTTAGAATATGAATGCAGATGGGAATATCGGTGTGCTAATCGTGGACGATGAGGTGGAGGTAACCACGCTCTACGAGGAGTGGCTCGCCGCGCATCGGACACACGTTGCACACGATGGACAGGAGGCCCTTACAGTGCTCGACCGGCGAGGAGAGGAGATCGATGTGGTTCTTCTCGACCGGAAAATGCCGACGTTGAGCGGCTCCAAAGTCCTCGAACGCATTCGTGCACAAGCGTACGACTGTCGCGTCGCCATGATCACCGCGGTGGCACCCGACTACGATATCATCGACATGTCGTTCGACGAGTACATCACGAAACCAGTCGATGGCGATACCATTCGACGGACGGTCGAGGCGCTGTACAGTCGGGCACAGTACGCGGAGACGTTGACCCACTACTATTCGCTCGTTTCGACGCACGCCAACCTCTTGGCGGAACATTCCTACGACGACCTGCAAGAGAACGACGAGTTCGTTTCGCTCGAAACGGAAATCGAGTCCGTCCGCCGCAGTCTCGACTCGTCCCTCGAAGTCGACGACCACCGCGAGTTTCAACACGTCCTCCGCGAGATTCAGTAGTCTGTACTCACGAGAAACCGGCAGAGAGCGGACGGGATACGTTCGTTTAAGAACCGTTCGACCGTTGCTCTGAAACGTTTATGTCCGGGCGACCTACAGGACGCGTCGATATGACCGACGGTGCCATCACGCCGAAACTGGTGACGCTGGCGTGGCCCCTGGTCGTCGGTAACCTCCTCCAGACGTTTTACAACCTCGCGGACATGTTCTGGGTCGGCCGGGTCGGCACCAACGCGGTCGCGGCCGTCTCGCTCATGTTCCCGACCTCGTGGCTGTTCGTCTCGCTCGCGATGGGACTCACCGCGTCGTCGGTCGCGCTGGTGTCACAGCATATCGGCGCCGGTGACGACCGGGCCGCGGACAACGTGGTCGCACAGACGACCCTCCTCACCGTCCTCGCCGGGGTCGTCCTCGCCGCGTTCGGCTACGCGTTTCGCTCGCAACTCCTCACGCTCGTCGGTGCGGAAGGGCCGGTCTACGTGCAGGCGCTCCAGTACATCGAAGTCCTGTTCATCTCCATCCCGTTCACGTTCCTGTTTTTCGTCTTCAGGGCGGTTCTCCGCGGCGCTGGCGACACTCGAACCGCGATGTGGTTGATGGTTATCTCCGCTGGGATGAACGTCGTCCTCGACCCGATACTCATCCTCGGCTACGGCCCGTTCGACCCCATGGGAACGCAAGGTGCGGCGGTCGCCACGCTCGTCGCTCGCGTGTTCGCCGCCGTCGTCGGCGTGTACGTCCTCCTGCAGGGGGACTGGGGAATCCGACTTCGACTCGACGACCTCCGCCCCGACTGGCCGGTGCTGAAACGGCTCGTTACGGTCGGCTATCCCGCGACCATCGACGGTGCGGCGCGGAGTTTCGCCGCCGTGGCGATGGCCGCGTTGGTCGCTCGGTTCGGACCGGTGCCGACCGCCGCCTACGGCGTCGGCGTTCGAATGATGTCCGTTTCGTGGACGGTTTCGGGGGCGGTCGGACAGGCCGCCGCGACCGGCGTCGGTCAGAACCTCGGTGCGGAGACGCCCGACCGCGCAGCCGAGGTGACGCGGAAGGCGACCATCGGAACGTTAGTGGTGCTGTTCGGCGCTGGCGGATTGATGGTGCTCTTTCCCGACGTCGCCATCAGCGTGTTCACGGACGACCCAGAGGTGGTCCGCGTCGGCACTCACTTCCTCGAAGTCATCGGGCCGTTTCTCGCCTTCTTCGGCGGGCTGATGGTGATTCAGGGCGGGTTCCGCGGCGCGGGGAACACCGGAGTCGCGATGGCGCTCTCGTTCCTCTCGCGCTGGATGCTTCGGATTCCCGTCGCGATACTGCTCGCCTACCAGTGGACGCTGCAACTCGGTCCGCTCACCCTCTCCGGGCTCGCGTGGGGCGTCAACGGTCTCTGGTGGGCGTGGTCGATTTCGGCCATCGGGTCGTTCGTCATCGGCGTCCTCTGGTTCAGCCTCGGCACGTGGCGACAGGGCGTGTTGGGGGACGAGGAACGACAACCGACGACCGCGGACTGAGCGGTCGGAACGTCGGCACGGTCAACAAAAAACGGGCACGGTGCTTCGAATCCTCACGCGTCGGTGAGATACCGCTCGACCGACCAGCCCCACACGCCTCGGTCGAGCCAGTGGACGCCCCACCACGTGTAGCCGCCTTTGTCCGTCGGACCGTTCATGATTTCGCCGACCTCGCCGGGTGAGATGGTTGCGACGATTGGCTGACCGGTTCCCGGCTGCTCCCGCGTGTTCAGATCGACCGTCGGCGTTACTCGGTCGCCATCGACGAATTTGTCACCGCCACTGCCGCCGCCGTAGGTGTCGCGGTAGTACGCCGCGGCGTCCTTCACGTCGCTGACGTACGACCAGCTGTGGTTGTAGGCGTAGAGCGCGCTGTCCCAGTCGCCGGGCGCGCCGCTGTCGGTCAGGTAGTAGGCGGCGGCCGGAATCGCGTCCTGATAGTCACAGATGTCGGCCACGCCGTCGCCGTTCCCGTCGATGCCGTAGTAGTCCCACGTCGAGGGCATGAACTGCATCGGGCCTTTCGCCCCGGCGGACGAGGTGTCACATCCCGCCTCGTACTGGCCGTGTTGGGTCTCGATCCAGCCGACGCCAGCGAGATACGTCCAGTCGATTCCGTAGTCGCTTCCCGTCTGCTGGTACTCGGTCAGATAGTTCGACGGGATGGAACCGGGCGTCGCCGCCGCGGACCCCGAGAGGCCGCTAATGGTCACCGCCGCCGTTCCCGTCGCACCGACTTTCTTTAGTATGTTGCGTCTGGATGGCATCTGCAATTATCTGGCGAGTCTACAGAGAAATATATTTTTCTCCAAATTCCAGAAATAAAATGGCCAGGACGGAGTATCCGACCGTCCTCGGCGGTGCTTCCGGCCGGACAAAAGCGGGCGAATCGGGCGCGCCTTCACCGTTGTGAGGCGATTTCTCGGATGAGGTGTTCACGAGCAAGCCAGACGCCCGCGGTTCCAACCGCGAGGACGACGCCGATGCCCGCGATGACGGCCCAGTTTCCTCCGATTCCCTCGATATACGGCGTGACCGTGGTCGAAATCGTCGTGACTGCCCAGTCGAGCGGTGAGGTTTCCCCGGACCCCTCGTAGACGAGGTACGTGAGAAACACGTTGAACACCAGCGAACCGCTCGCGGAGTAGACGGTGAAGGTTCGCACGTCCATCTCGGCGATTCCGGCCGGAATCGAGATGATGGCGCGCATCAACGGAAGCATCCGACCCCAGAGAACGGAACTCCGGCCCCACCGTCGGAACCAGCGTTGGCTTCGCTCCAAATCCGACTCGGAGACGTGAAGGATGTGTCCGTACCGGTCGAGCGCCGCCTTGCCGTTCCTCCCGAACGCGTAGTACCCGAGGAGGCTCCCGGCGGTCGCTCCGGCGGTGGAAACCGCGACGAAGAACCCGAATGACATCGGGTCGTGGACGAGTTGCGTGGCCGCGAACGGGACGACGATTTCGCTCGGCGCGAAGTGGAGGATGAACGCCGTTTCGAGCGTCAAATAGATGAAGACTGCCAAATACCCGTATTTCACGACGAACGAGAGAATGGTATTGGCTAGCCAATCGAACATTCGATAACCCCTTCTTCGTTCTCCATAATTAATTTTTTCATGGCGGGTAATCTCAATATTATTGTTGTCGAACAATACCGTTCCGTAGCGAACCCATGTGATAACGTCTCGTACTTTATCGCCGACGCGCCACGCTCGGCTGTCATCGCCAACGGCACGATGAACAGCGGCAATTCGCCCGGAATCGCGTATTCAAGCGAATAGACGACGAACGTCGCGACGAAAACGCCCAGGCCGGTCACGAATCATATGTCTTGCTCCGAGAACCACACGTAGGTTTAAATCGAAAGAAGAGACCAACCGCCGACATGCCGTAGCCGATTGCCGCGAAGGGGTCGAGGCGGGTGTGCGACGCTCCCCTCGCGGTCGTTTCCACGTCGCCTGTTCGTTACTCGTCCAGTCGTTCGCGGAGCATGCCGTTCACGCTTCCGGGGTCGGCGCTGCCGCCGGTCTTCTGCATAACCTGTCCGACGAGGAAGTTGATAGCGCCACCTTCCCCGGCGTGGTAATCCTCCACCGTGTCCGGGTTCTCCTCGATGGCTTCCGTTACGGCCTGTTCGACTTCGCCCGAGTCGGCCTTGCCGAGTCCCTCGCGGTCGATGATGGTCTCCGGGTCGTCGCCATCGTCCAGCATCTCTCGGAGAACCGTCTCTTCCGCGTTCTTGGCCGTAATCTCGTCCTCGGCCACCAGTCGAATGAGGTTCTTGAACTCCCCGAGGCGTTCCTCGACGTCCGTGATCTCCATGTCGCGGTAGTTGAGTTCCCCGAGAAGGCTGTCGGCGACCCACGCCGCGGCGAGGTCGGGGTCGAACGCTTCGGCCACGTCTTCGTAGAAGTCAGCGACCTGCTTGCTCGACGTGAGCTTGCTCGCGGCCTCCTTGTTCAGGCCGTACTCCTCGCGGAACCGCTCGCGGCGGGCGTCCGGCAGTTCCGGGATTTCGAGCTTTTGCTTCCAGTCGCTCACTTGGAGCGGCGGTAGATCTTCTTCGCGGAAGTAGCGGTAGTCCTTCTCTGCTTCCTTCGAGCGCATCGAAACCGTGGAACCGTGCGTTTCGTTGAAGTGGCGCGTTTCCTGTTCGATGGCCTTTCCGCGGCGGATGAGGTTCTTCTGTCGGCTCTCCTCGTAGGCCAGCGCGCTTTCGGCCCCTTTGTGGCTCGAGATGTTCTTGACTTCGGTCCGGTTCGCCTCCGCGAGAACGTCCTCGGGAATCGACCCGTCGTCCGCAACGTCCTCCTCGGGAATGATGGACAGGTTGGCGTCGATGCGCAGGCTACCGTCCCGCGTCGAGTCGAAGACGCCGAGGTATTCGAGCACTTCCTCCAACTTTTCGAGGAAGGAGACGACTTCGCCGGGTTCACGGAAGTCGGGTTCGGTGACGATCTCCATCAGCGGCGTCCCGGCGCGGTTGTAGTTGACGAGGGTGTAGTCGGCACGGTCGATACCGACGGTCCGGGTTTCGATGTCGCCCGTTCCGTCCCGAACGTGCCGGAGACTGCCGGGGTCCTCTTCGAGATGCGCGCGGTGGATGCCGACCGTTCGAGTTTCACCCTCGAAGCTGAACTCAAGTTCGCCGTCCTGACAGATGGGCGCGTCGTACTGGGTTATCTGGAATCCCTTCGGAAGGTCGGGATAGAAGTAGTTCTTCCGGTGGAAGGTCGTCTCCTCGGGGATGTCGGCGTCGATGGCTTTGCCGACCTTGACAGCGTACTCCACGGCCGCCTCGTTCAGTACCGGGAGCGCCCCCGGCAATCCGAGACAGACCGGACAGGTGTAGGTGTTTGGTTCGGCGTCGTCTTGGTCGGTCGAACACCCGCAGAAGATCTTCGTGTCCGTTTCCAATTGGACGTGGATTTCGAGGCCGATAACGGCCACGAGTTCGCCCTCTTGGACAGCCTGAGCAGTCATTACAGACTGGTTGGTCGGGTGAGTGTTAAAAGCCTACGGGACGCTTCCAACGACGCCTCTCACGAACGGAACGAGCTAATCGGTCCCGCTTCGGTTTCCGTGAGCATTCGCCGTCGATACGTTGTCGGTGCTCGACCTACTGTCCTATTGGTTGTGACGGAGCGATTTACTTCACAGGAGTCTGCCACATGTCTGACGCACATTTATAGGCAAACCGTCACGCATACGTTATATGACTAGCCAGCGCGACCGTATCGGCTCACTCGAATCTCGAATGGAAGAACTGGAAGCGACGATTCGTGGCCTGACGGAGGAACTCGTGGACGCGAACCAGCGAATCCGCGAACTGGAGCAGGCACAGGAAACGGCGGACGCGGACTCGAAATCGGAATCAGAATCGGAATCGGCGCAGGACGAAGAGGCTAAATCTGACGAGTCCAAGGACGACACAGAAGAAGAGGAGTCGTCCGGACTCGGCGACGACATCATCGTCGCGTAGGACTTCTCCTCACCCCACGAGCAATCCATGCACATCAAAACGCTCGTCCTCGACAAATTCAAGAGCTTCGGCCGGAAGACCGAAATCCCGTTTTACGAGGACTTCACCGTCGTGACCGGCCCGAACGGCTCCGGGAAGAGTAACATCATCGATAGCGTTCTCTTCGCGCTCGGATTGGCCCGAACGCGCGGCATTCGCGCCGAGAAACTGACCGACCTCATCTACAACCCCGGCCACGACGGTGACGAGGCGGCGGGCAACGGACCGCTCGAAGCATCCGTGGAAGTCGTTCTGGACAACAGCGATGGCACCCTCGACCGGACGCAGGTCGTCAACGCCGCCGGGACGGATAACGTCGGAGACGTGGACGAAATCACCATCAAGCGCCGGGTCAAACAGACCGAGGACAACTACTACTCGTACTACTATCTGAACGGCCGCTCGGTCAACCTTTCGGACATACAGGACCTGCTCGCACAGGCGGGTGTGACGCCGGAAGGTTACAACGTCGTCATGCAGGGCGACGTGACCGGTATCATCAACATGACGCCGTACGAGCGGCGCGAAATCATCGACGAAATCGCCGGTGTGGCGGAGTTCGACGCGAAGCGGGACGCCGCCTTGGAAGAACTCGAAGTGGTCAAAGACCGGGTTGAGGAGGCCGAACTGAGAATCGAGGAGAAAGAAGACCGGCTCGACCAGTTGCGGGACGAACGTGAGACGGCGCTCGAATATCAGGGTCTCCGCGACGAAAAAGAGGAGTACGAAGGTTATCTGAAGGCTGCCGAACTCGAAGAGAAACGGTCGGATTTGGACGCGACTCGAACGGATATCGACGCCAGAAAGGAGGAACTCGTCTCCCTCCAGCGCGAACTGGACGAAAAGCAGGGAAAAGTCGTCCGTCTCGAAGACCAACTGGAGGAACTCAACGCCGAAATCGAGCGCAAGGGCGAGGACGAACAGCTCGCCATCAAGAGCGAAATCGAGGAGGTCAAAGGCGAAATTTCCCGTCTCGAGGACAAAATCGAGACGGCGGAAGAGAAGATCGAGGACGCGGAAAACCGGCGACGGCAGGCGTTCGTCGAAATCGACCGTAAACAGGAGACGGTCGACGAGTTGGACGGCGACATCCGAGACATCAAAATCGAGAAGGCCTCGGTTAAGGGTGAAATCGGAACCAAGGAAGCGAAACTCGCCGAAATCGAGGATGAGATAGATAACGTCGACACCGAGTACGACGAGGTGAAAGCCGACCTCGCCGAGAAGAAAGACGCTCTGGAAGCCGAAAAGAGCGAGAAAAACGAGCGCCAGCGGGAGAAAGACCGCCTGCTGGACGAAGCGCGGCGACGTTCGGACGCGGTGAACGAGAAGCAAAACGAACTCTCGTCGGCCCGCGAGCGGATTCCCGAACTCGAAACCGAACTCGGCGATTTGGCCGACGAACTGACGAAAGCCGAGCGAAACGCGGCGCAAATCGAGGACGTGGTGTCGGATCTGAAGGAAGAAAAGTCCGAACTTCAGTCGGACCTCGACGCGGTAGAAGGGAAGATACAGTCCAAACAGCAGGAGTACGCCAAACTGGATGCGCGGGCCAACGAGAGCGGCGATTCGTCGTTCGGTCGCGCCGTTTCCACGATTCTGAACGGCGGGGTGGACGGCGTTCACGGCGCGGTGGCACAACTCGGAAGCGTGAACCAGCAGTACGCAACGGCCTGCGAGACGGCTGCGGGCGGCCGACTGGCACAGGTCGTCGTGGACGACGACAGCGTCGGACAGCGCTGTATCGAGTATTTGAAACAGCGAAATGCGGGCCGGGCGACCTTCCTGCCCATCACGAAGATGCAAAAGCGCCGCCTACCGTCCCTGCCCAACACGCCGGGCGTGGTCGATTTTGCGTACAATCTCATCGACTTCGATTCGGAGTACGCCTCGGTTTTCTCCTACGTCGTTGGCGACACGCTCGTCGTGGAGGACATGGAGACGGCCCGCGAGTTGATGGGCGACTTCCGCCTCGTGACGCTCTCGGGCGAACTCGTGGAGAAGAGCGGGGCAATGACCGGCGGTTCGACCAGCGGGTCGCGCTACTCGTTTTCTGCCTCCGGCAAGGGGAAAATCGAGCGCGTGGCGCGCCAGATCAACGAGTTGGAGGACGAACGCCAGTCGATTCGACAGTCCATCAACGGCGTCGAGGAGCGGTTGGACGACGCCCGCGACCGGCAGACCGACGCGACGGACCAAGTTCGAAGCATCGAGAACGACATCGAACGGAAGGAGTCCGAACTCGAATCCATCGAGGAGCGCATCGGGTCGCTCCAGGACGAAATCGAGGAGCTACAGGACGAACGCGAGTCGGTCACCGAGCGGATGGAGGAACTCGACGCCGAGGTGTCGGCCCACGACGAAACCATCGCGTCCATCGAGGAGGACATCGCGGACCTCGAAAGCGAACTCGCGGATTCGAAGATTCCCGAGTTGACGAGCGAGGCTGACGAGGTGAACGAAGAAATCGACGCGCTTTCGGACCGAATGGATTCGCTCGACGGCAAACTCAACGAACTGCAACTCGAAAAGCAGTACGCCGAGGACGCCATCGACGACCTCCACGACGAGGTGGAGTCCGCACAGAACCGAAAAGCCGAGCAGGAAGAGCTGATTTCGGAACTCGAATCGGACATCGAGGAGCGAGAGGAAATCCTCGAAGAAAAGCGCGAGGCGGTATCGGAACTCGAAGAGGAACTGACCGAACTCAAGGACGAACGCGCCGAGTTGAAGGAGGAACTACAGGAGGCGAAGTCGAAACGCGACGCCCAGCAGTCGAAGGTCGAGGGCGTCGAGAACCGCCTCGAAAGCCTGCAGCGGAGCGCGAGTCGTCTCGAAGAGGAGGTGTCCGAACTCCGGGAGGAGGTCGGCGAGTACGACCCCGAGGACGTGCCGGACCACGATGAAGTGCAGGAAAACATCGACCGACTCACTCGACAGATGGAGGCGCTCGAACCCGTCAACATGCTCGCCATCGACGAATACGACGAGGTGGACGAGCAGTTGGACGACCTGAAGGACCGAAAAGCGACGTTGGTGGAAGAGCGCGACGGCATCCGCGAGCGTATCGACTCCTACGAATCACAGAAGAAGGAGACGTTCATGGAGGCTTTCGACGCCATCGACGCGCACTTTCAGGATATCTTCACTCGCCTGTCGGCCGGGTCGGGCGAGTTGTTCCTCGAAAACGACGACGACCCCTTCGACGGCGGCCTGACGATGAAGGCGCAACCGGCGGACAAACCCGTCCAGCGTCTCGACGCCATGAGCGGGGGCGAAAAGTCGCTGACCGCGCTCGCGTTCATTTTCGCCATCCAGCGCTACAACCCCGCGCCGTTCTACGCGCTGGACGAGGTGGACGCCTTCCTCGACGCCGTGAACGCCGAACGCGTCGGTGAGATGGTGCACGAACTGGCGGGCGACGCACAGTTCGTCGTCGTCTCGCATCGCTCCGCGATGCTCGACCGTTCGGAGCGGGCCATCGGCGTGACGATGCAAGGGGACAACGTGAGCAGCGTGACTGGTATCCGGTTGGACGGGGAGCAGGAGGTGCCCGCGGATGACTGAGGAGTTTTCGGAGGAAAACCGAGACGACGACATACCGCTCGACATCGCCGGTCACGAAGACCGGGAGCGGGGGGAGTCGGACCTCCTCTCCGACCTGCCGACGGAGGAGTCGGACGACGAGGTGGAACCGGTCGAACTGCTCGTGCAGCTCGCGGAGGAGGGCGAAATCGAGCCGTGGGACATCGACATCGTGGACGTGACGGACAAGTTCCTCGACCGGTTGGACGGCACCGACCTCAGAACTTCGGGACGGGCGCTGTTTTACGCCAGCGTACTCCTTCGGATGAAGAGCGACGCGCTCCTCTCGGAGGACGAACCGGAGGAGGAAGCGGAACTCGAACCGTGGGAACCGCCGATGTCGATGGACGAGACGGACGGGTTCGATCCGGTCGCGTCGCTCGAAGACGAGATGGAGCGACGACTCGACCGGAAAAGTGCCCGTGGCAAGCCTGAGACGCTGGACGAACTCGTCCGCGAACTCCGGGAGCGCGAACGCGGGTCCTGGTGGAAGGAGTCGCGGACCTACGACACGAGCGGGTCGCCGCAGGGGTTCCAGCGCGGAACCCAGACGCTCGATTACCACTCGGGCGACGACATGCGCTTCGACGACGAACCCACGGAGTCGGAGGTGACGGGCACGACCCACGACGAGGACATCGAGACGGTCATCGACGACGTGCGGGGTGCGCTGGTCGAACAGTACGAGGCGGGGAGAACGGAAGTGCTCTACGCCGAAATCGAAACGGTCGGTTCGACGCGGGTCATGACGTACCTCGCTCTACTGTTTCTTGCCCACAGAGGAACGCTCGTGCTCGAACAAGACGACCTGTTCGGCGACCTCTGGGTGCAGGACGCCCGCGAGACGGACGACGCGGAACCGCCGGAACTCCTCGCTGATTAATCGAGCACCGATTCGAGCGCGTCCATCGTCTTCTCGACGCGCGTTTCGTCGGCGCTGTAGCCCATGTGACCGACTCGGAGGAGGTCCGATGCCATCTCACCGAGTCCGGTGGCGACGAGGACGTCGTGGTCTTCGTACAATCGCTCCTGTATTTCCTCCGCACGTCCCTCGATCTCGAAGGCCGTGACGGTGGGCGAGCAGAGCGACTCCGTTCCGGGGAACGGTTCGAGTCCGAGTTCCTCGCCGCGCTCCCGGCAGCGTTCGGCCGCCGTTTCGTGGCGCGCGAACACGCTCTCCCGACCTTCGTCGAGAATTCGGTCCAGCGACGCCTCCAGGGCGTACAGGTTCGACACGAGGTGCGTGTACGGCAGGAACGAGTAGTCGGCGTCCTGCCACGGTTCCAGACTGGTGTAGAAGCCGTTCTGATCGGTTTCCTCGACCTTCTCCCACGCCGCATCGCTGACGGACATGGTGGTCAGGCCGGGCGGCGAACTGAAACACTTCTGCGAGGCTCCGAGACACACGTCGATGTTCTCGACCGGGACCTCGGTGCCGCCGAGCGACGACACGGCGTCCACGATGGTTAGAATCCCCGCCTCCTGCAACGTCGCCAGAATCTCGTCGAACTCGTTCAGCAGACCGGTCGGCGTCTCACAGTGGACCATCGTGGCGGCGTCGAAGTCGCCCGATTCGACGCGTGCGGCTACCTCGTCCGGGTCGAACGCGTCCCTGTAGTCGGCCTCGTGGACCACCGGGGTGCCGCCCGCCATCTCCACGAAATCCGCGAAGCCGTCGCCGTACACCCCGTTGGCGAGACAGAGCACGTCGTCGCCCGGCGCGACCAGCGAATCGACCGCAGTTTCCAGCCCGAGGATTCCCTCGCCGCCGAGGACGACCATCTCGTCGTCCGTTCCGTACACCCGCGCCAGTTTGTCGAGGAGGGTTTCGTAGTACGATTCGAACTCGGGATTCACGTCGGGGTTCATCGCCGGTTGCGCCATCGCTTCTCGAACGTCCTCGGGGACGGCGGTCGGCCCCGGCGTCATCGTGAGCGTGTTCTCGTCCATAGGTCCCCTGCGTTCGCCGTCGAAGTTAAACCGTTCCACCGACCGGGGCCCTGGGGACGGTCGAAGACCGGACTGGGCCGCTGGAAAAGCTCGTCGTTTTCCTACGTCGGTTTCGTTACCGAGTTCGGCTCGGATTCAGAGGTACTCGCCCGCGAGGAGATCCACTTCCTCGCGCGTCTCTTCGGGAATCGCTTCCGTCGGGGTGTTGATGGTGCCTTCGAGCGCGTGGTCACAGTCGCACTCGCGCTCGTCGGGCATGGTTCGAATCGCGTGCTCGACGACCTCCTTGATGGCGTCCTCGTTCTTCGCCGCGTTCTCCAACACTTCCTCCAACGTCACCTCGCTGTCCTCCTTCCACACGTCGTAGTCCGTGACGCCCGCCACCGTCGCGTAGCACATCTCGGCCTCGCGCGCGAGTTTCGCCTCCGGGATAGCAGTCATGCCGATGATTTCGAAGCCCTGTGCGCGGTAGAACTCGCTCTCCGCGCGGGTCGAGTACTGCGGGCCCTCGATACAGACGTAGGTGCCACCCGAGTGGTGGTCCGCGTCGGTCGCCTCGCCGCTGGCCTCCGAGAGGTGAGAGACCATGTGCGGGCAGTACGGGTCCGCGAAGGGCATGTGGACGACCATGCCGTCGCCGAAGAACGTCGGGGTTCGGTGTTTCGTCCGGTCGAAGATCTGGTCGGGAATCACGAGCGTCTGCGGCGGCAGTTCCTCGCGGAGGCTGCCGACCGCGTTGCTCGCTAGAATCCGCTCCACGCCGAGTTGCTTCAGCGCGTGAATGTTCGCCCGATACGGCGCTTCAGTCGGCGTCTTCTGGTGTTTCGGACCGTGGCGGGGCAGGAAGGCGACTTCCTTCCCGGCGAGTTCGCCGATGGTGACGGGCGCGCTGGGTTCGCCGAAGGGCGTCGTCACGTTCTCCTCGCGGGTGTTTTCGAGTGGCAGTGCGTCGTAGATGCCGCTTCCGCCGATGAAGCCTATCATGACGGGTACTCGTCCCGGTGTCCACCTAAACGACACGGGTTCGGTTCGGACGGGGATTCGGAGCCTTTTTCGCCCGTCCGTGCCGCACGATACCGCGACATACGACCCGAAATGCGATATCGGAGACCTTCCGTATCGTCCCCGCTCTTGGCTCGGGAACGGACCTCTCGGCTGCGGACCGCTTATTCGTCCGTCCCGTCCCGAACGGCCTCGTAGCGCGTCTCGATTTCCTCGAACAGTTCCTTGCCGATCGCGGTTCGGAGTCGCGGCTCCGCCGTGGCGAAGAATTCGTCCAAATCCTCGTACTCGTCGAACCGGTCGTTCTCCCGCTCGCCGTCGTACCGCGCTTCGCGCTCGTAGACGAGCGCTTGCAGGCACATGTTCACCAGGTCCATGTCCTTGACGAAGACGGACTCGGGGGTCTCGCGGGCTTCGTACTCCTCCCACAGGTTGCGGATTTCGGGGTCCAGCGCGGGCGCGAGGTCGGCCATGGCTTCTCGTTCCCGCCGGTCTTTCTCCGCCGCGGAAATCCGCTGGTCGGCGTCGTTCACGCGCGTCGCAACGTCTCCCGTTTTCGCCTCCGCGAGGTCGTGCACGAGCGCCATGCGGAGCGCCCTGTCGGTGTCGATGTCGGCTTCGTTCCCGTACTGCAAACAGAGCAACGCGACGCCCCACGTGTGTCCAGCGACCGATTCGGGGTCCGAAACCTCCCGGAGTTGCCACCCGGTTCGGCGTTCGTCCTTCAGCGCGAACGCGTCCGCGAGTGCGTCGATGGTGTCCACGGTTTCTACTGCACGCCGGTCGAGTTCTCCAGCAGTCGCCAGCCGTCGTCCTCGCGGGAGAGGACGTCTCGCCGAACCATCTCTTCGAGGACTTCGCTCAGGCGGTCCGGTTGGGCGATCTCCATCTGGATTCGCTCCACGTCGTGGTACTCGTTGAGGTAGTGTCGGATGTCGTCCTTCGTGAACACCTCGTCGTCGGCTCGGTCCAGCGCGCCGCTGGTGATGTCTATCATGTCCTCGATGAAGTTCCACGGGTAGACTATCCACGCCCACTCCTCCAGTCGCTCGCCGATGTAGTCGGGGTCGAACTCGCTCGTCTGGAGCAGTTGGAGGGTGGCGGTTCGGATTTCGCCCGCGTCGCGGTCCTCGACGTACTCCGCGGCGTGCTTGATGGACCCGCCCGTATCCGCGATGTCGTCGATGATGAGCACGTCCTTGCCCTCGACGCTCCCCTCGGGCATGGGGTAGCGGACTTCGGGTTCGCTCGACTTCTGGGCCGCCCCGACGTAGTGTTCCATCTTGAGGCTCGTCAGGTCGTCCAAGCCGAGGAAATCACAGATACATCGCCCGGCGAACCACCCGCCGCGTGCGAGCGCCACGATGACGTCCGGTTCGAATTCGGAAGTTTTCACCTGCTCGCTCACGTCGCGGCAGAGACTGTAGATGTAATCCCAGTTGGTGATGGTACATTTGAAATCGTCCGGGATATCGCTCATTCTATCCGAACGTCGCGCGTCGGCACACTTAACGGTTTACAGGTGGTCGCGTACCCCCAGTTGCACGCGTCGTCGAACCCCGAGAAATGCTCACTGCGGAGTGTATTCGACGGTTTGGAGATGACGGAGGGCACGCGCCGTCGCGTAGTGGTTCCCGTCCGCTATGGTCGGTCGTTCCCCGTGGAAACGCCACCACGCCAGCGCCATCAACTATATTACGATTCGCTCCTTAATATCATCGAATCAGGCAGTGAAACTACTGGAGACGGACCTGTCCTGACGCCCCCAAACCATGACGCACACACAAGAATTCGAACACCTCCTCGACTGCAAGAACGTCCTCGGCGTCGATTACGACGAGGAAACGAACACGCTCACGGTCTTCGTCTCGCAAAAGCTCCCGGACGCGGAACTCGACGACGAGGACAACGTGAAAAAGCGCGTCTCCGGCGTTACCGTCCGCGTCGAAGACGCGGGCTACGGCGACGAACGCGACGGGTTCGACGCGCTCGCCTTTCTCGAACCCCTCCCCGATGCCGAGGCGGGCCGCCACGACCGCCATCGACCGGTCGTCGGCGGTATCAGCGAAATCAACGCGAAATCGACGGCCGCGACCGCCGGGCCGTATCCCGCCCGCGTGACCGACACCGGCGCCGCGAACTGGGCCGAGTCGGTCTCCGAGGGCGACGTCGTTCGCCTCTCGAACAACCACGTCTACGCCCGGGTGAACGAAGGAGAGTTCGGCGAACCGGTCATCCAGCCATCGCCGAGGGACGGCGGGAGCATGCCGGACGACAAGACCGGCGAACTGCGCGGCTACGTTACCATCGACGACGGCGCGCTGGTGGACGTCGCGGCCCGCTCCGTTGACCCGGAGCGGGAATCGCCCGAGTACTACAAGTTGGACGACTCGTGGCCGACGAGCGTCCGCCGCGAGGACTACCGCTCGCTCAAGGGTCAGACGGTGACGAAGACGGGCCGCACCACCGGCGTTACGAGCGGCGACGTGAAAGCCACCGGCGCGAGCGTCCGCGTGAACTACGGCGACGCGGGCACCATCAAACTCCGCGACCAACTCATCGCGGGACCGATGTCGAAGGGCGGCGACAGCGGGTCGCCCGTCTTCCTCGATTCGACCGGCGAACTCGTCGGCCTGCTCTTCGCCGGGTCCGCGCGCCAGACCATCTTCTCCAAAATCGCGGCCGTCGAATCCGAACTCGGCGTCGAACTGCTGACCGAGGAACCCGGCGAGGGCGGGAGCGGTGGCGGTGGAAGCGGTGGCGGACGCGGCGGCGATGATGGTGGTCGTGGCGGAGACGGTGACGGCGGCCGTGGCGGTACGGGCGGAGGCGACGATGGGTCAGTTACCTACCGCGAGACGTTCGACACCACGGTCACGGTTTCGACCGACGGCCCGGAACTGTCCTTGGAGTCGTTCTCCGTGTCCGGCCCGACGGATTCTGGTAAGCAGGTGAAAGCGATCGCCGAGGTGTCCGGCACCGCCGTCGGAACCGGATGGCTCTCCGTGCAGGGGAACCGAACCACGTTCGAGTTGACCGACGACGACGCCCGCGACGGAGCCTTCGTCCGCGACGTCTCCCTGACCGTCGCAGTCCCCGACTCCTCGACGGATTCCTTCGATTTGCGCGTCACCGGCGGCTACGTCGTTCAGTCGTCGTAACGGCGTTCGAGTCGAGTTGGATCTCATTTTCATCGTTTCAGTAGTTAGTGCTGCCAATCACCCCGAAAATCGAGAGGACGACGTCCGAATACAACAAAAACTCGGCGTGAACGATTATCCGCTCTCATACGCGATTTGCCGGAGCCACCAAATGCAGACCATGGACAACAGTGTCGAGCCGAACATAAGCACGAATTTCAAGACCGAGCCAAACCCAAACAGTTCGCTCACCCTGCTGCCGAGCAAAATACCGACTGCAAGTGAGAGTGACCTCGTAGCTAGTCCCACATCTTTCAATGACTCATGCATTACTCTCGATACTGATTTGAAATATTTGAACTCCTCCTATTTCCTTTTGGTCGTGCTCGTTGCCGGACTCGTTCGACGCACGTTACCGGAGGCTACGTCGTTGAGTCGTCGTAATCGCCATCGGAACTGAATGCAAGGCGCACATCTTTCACCCCGCGCCTCCAGTTCGTTGCGTCCGTGGTGTTCTCGTAGCAGAACGAGGAGGAAAAACGGACGAGAAAACTCGACAGCATTCAGACGACGGCGAAGGTCGCAACGAGGCTCCAGAGGACGATGCCGAGGAGGTAGAACGTGAGAATCGCTCGGTTGTTCGTGGGGAGCGAGGACCCGACGTGCAACTGTGATGGTGCGGCGTCCGTTTCTACGAAGTCGTTTCCTTCACCACCTTCTATCGCCATGGTCGGGGCGCTTCCGGTCCGTGCATGGAGAAAGCAGAACACGAACAGGGACGCGATCAGCAGCAGGCCGATGGCTTTGCCATAGATGTATGCGAGCGGAACGACCGTTATACCCGCTGCGAGGACGGTGTACGCGAGGAGGGCGGAAACGAGAGTGTTTCGTTCCATAGCTTACTGCAACGAGTTGCAGGCCTAAGTTTTGTGAAGAAATCGATGTCTATTCGATTACGGTATCGAATCCGGCTATTCCGAACTAACAGGGGAAGTGCAGTCTGATTTCTGGGATTTCATCGCGTTTCGAGATGCGTGATTGGTTCGATAACTGAAGTAGAACATGCGACGGCAGTGAGGTCGAATTTTCGAATTTGGCCGGTTTGGACGGTTTACTTCCTGTGGGCAGTATAAGCGGTAGTGGAAAATATTCGGGATCTCGAATTGAGCTGGATACAGCACGTCATGCAATATAAGCGGAGATTTATTACCGCTTACACAGAATTATAGCGACAATGAGTACAGAACATCGCCGCACCCGGGGCAATGTGATCGGTATCGTGTCCATCTTACTCACTGCAATAGCGGTTCAACTCAGTGGATCACCACTCCCGGATTTCTTTGGCCTTGATACATTCGTTTGGTTCACTTTATTTGGACTCGGTGTGATTATACTACACACGGTGGGCGTTTTCGGAAAGTAACTTCTTCAGGTAGAAGAGGTCTACTAACACACATGGATGCCCTCGGTGAGAAGATCATCCAAGCCGATGCCCTTCTCTGGCACATCAGTAACGTTGGTGTTGGGATCGCGGTCTTCGTTGGTTGGCTCAAAACGACTATACAGTAGAAATCAGATAACAAACCAGTTGAAGATCGCAACGACAACGAGTAGCGGTGCAAGTACGCCGTATTTTACTAGCCGCCTCGTAAGATAGCGACGAAATTCCGTCGATTCTTGATCCGTAACCGCTAGAGGTAACGCATCAGTTCCGTAGAGTACTGGAGTTCCGTCCTCAATACGAAGGTTCCCGTATACTGTGAGTGTTGTTCCGTTCTCTATGGGCTTTGCCTGGACGTAGTACTGGCGTGCTCTGTCGCCTTTTGACTCGATCAGATCGATAACGTCTTCGATCTCATGTACGGTCTCGGTGCTCGTCAGATGGATGTATGGCGACGACCACATACTGGGCGAGACACTGATGGTTCTTGGTATTGTTGAGATGGTTGCCTCGGATAATGGAATTGTATTATGGGTGCGGATAAGCCACGTCGGATCGATCTTTGCAGTTCCCTCGTTGGTAGTAATCGAGAATTCCCCACATTCGATTCCGGACTCGTACCCCACTTTAGCCCGAGATATCGTTCTATCTTTTAGATCGATAACATAGAGGTTATCGCTATGTGAGATCCGCCACAGATATGCTCCTACTGCTGGATTATAAGCCGGAAATAGCTGGGTAGATCCCTCTGGAGGTGAGTCGACGGTTATGTCTCCTCGTAATAGGACTGTATCTCCTGTGTCAGTAATCTGTTTTTCTGTGTATGTCCCCGAGCGAATCAGCCAAAATATCTTGAGCGTACTGATTGCGTTGCTAAAATATGGTACCGACAATACTCCCGAAACTAGTGAGATAAAAATATTCAGTTCCATATACAGCCATCCATGCGTAAATGACGTATATATTTGCTGAATAGTCGTCTGAACCGGTCTGGATGCTCTCTTCGTAATATGAGAGAACTCATATCGGGTTTCTAGAATTCTTTGAGTTTGATACGCTTGCCAGTCTCGCTTAGTTCTGCGTAGTGCAACATGAGGCAGTGAGACAAACGGATCACAATCAATCCACTCTCCATATACCAGTGGACCACGTTTACTCCCGTCCGAAAAGCGGAAGCAGACGTGCTTACCGCCGCTACTCGATACGAACCGAATGTAATGGGTGTTTCTCATTCCTCCTCCACCGATAGTGAGAAATGTAGTGTGGCAGGAGAATCACGGAGTGATACCGAGGACGAGGGAGAACCGATTACGGACTCGGTTTGACCGTGGTTAGAATGGACAACGGGGAATCCAATTCAACCATCCCGCGGGTATCGAGAACCGAGGCTTAAACACCCCGTCGGACCATGCCCCGGTATGCAAACCTGTCGAACGCTGCTCGTGGACGCGTTCACGGACGAACCGCTGGCCGGAAACGCCGCCGGTGTGGTTCCCGACGCCGACGATTTGACGGCCGACCAGATGCAGGCCATCGCCCGCGAACTCTCGGTGAGCGAGACGGCCTTTTTTGTCGAAAGCGAGGACGCGGACCGCCGGGTCCGGTTCTTCACGCCGACGACGGAAATCGACCTCTGCGGACACGCGACGGTCGCCTCGCACGTCCACCTGCTCGAAGACGACCGCATCGAACCGGGAACGCACGCGCTCGAAACGAACGTCGGCGTGCTGGACATCGAGGTGGAAACGGACGGCACCGTCTGGATGACCCAAGACGACCCCGACGTCGAACCCGTCGATATCGAGTACGAACGACTGGGTGCGGCGCTCGGCATCGACCCGGCGGCGCTCCGCGATGTGGGCGAGGACCTCCCGCTGGCGGTTTCCTCGACGGGACTTCCCATTCTCATCGTCCCCGTCAACTTCCTCGAACACGTCGGCGGCGCGGACCCTGACATGGAGGCCATCGAGGAAATCGGGAACGAGGTCGGCGCGCTCGGCGTCTACGCCTTCACGTTCGACGCCATCGAGGCGGGCTCGACGCTCCACGGGCGGATGTTCGCCCCCGCGGTGGGGATTCCGGAGGACCCGGTGACGGGCACGGCGAGCGGGTCGGTCGCGGCGTATCTGGACGCGTACGACGCGTTCGACAACGAGGGCGAATCCGGGAATTTCCCGGACGAACTCCGCTTGGAGCAGGGTCACTTCGTTGACCGACCGGGATACGTGCGCGTGCGGGTCGATAATGAAACCGGCGTGCGAGTCGGGGGTCGGGCGACGACCGCGCTGGACGGCAGTTTGGTCGCCCCCGACGCGGCGGACGACGACATCATCGAGTGCTGACGACGGACGCGAACGACGTTATCGAATCCGACGATAGTCGTACGCTCCCCGGATATTTTCGTGAAAGTACGACCCGTGTGAGCGGGCGCTCAGGAGTTCCTGATACACCGATTGGGGAACGTCGGCGTACCGATACACGCCGCCGCTGTGGAACTCGATTTCGAGCGTCTCCTCCTCCGGGTCGTAGCCGACGCTCGCCAAACTGGTCGAATCTACGGGCGTCCGGGTTCGCGTCACGGACGCCAGCATGTCGTACGGGACGTATCCGACGACGCCCGCGTGGCGTCCCCGGAGGACGATTCCCTCGTTCCCTTCCTCGAATTCGTCGCACTCGATTCGTCTCGTTCGTTCGCCGTCGCGTGTGCGCGCTTTCATCGCCGAAGCCACGATTCGAACGACCCTCAACGCATCGGCCCGCAAATCATTGCTGTAAGTTATACAGAGGCACAGAAAGTTATTTATGTATAATCGCCATCTTCTATGGTGTGCCAATCCGGACGGTTCTACACGTCCATTTATCCAGTCCGTCGTGCTGTCCGGGTGGTCGGAGAAGCCATGACTAACAGCGAGACGCCAACCGAAACCGGAATTTCTACAGCCGCACCAAGCACGCGCGACCTGTCGAACGTCTTCGACGCTTTGCAACGCCCGGAACGTCGAACTGTCCTATCGTTCCTTCACGAGTGCGACGCCGACACCATCGAGTTGGACGAACTCGGAGCGCACGTTTCGTCTCGATTGACCGGTACGGATGAAACCCTCGTCCGGTCGATGCTTCATCACCACCATCTTCCCAAGCTGGCGGACTACGGGTTCATCGATTACGACAGAACGACCCTCGTAATCCGTCCGTGCGCCGACGTCGATGAGCTACTTCCCCTGTTCGTAGAATGATGAAAATCGCCCCCGGCGTCCTGGTGGCGATTCCAGAGTATATTCGGTTCTGAGTTACTTTTCCACGACGAACTGGTCGGAACATTCTTTATGTACCTGCTTGTTTCCCCCCATACGCAATGGTTGTACTCTGGCTGGACGAAATCAGTGCAAACGACCTCGAACTGGTCGGTGGCAAGGGGGCCTCGCTCGGTGAACTCACCGGTGCGAACCTCCCTGTCCCGCCGGGATTCGTCGTGACCGCCGAAACCTATCGACGGTTCATCGAAGAAACCGGTATCGCAGAAGAGCTGTTCGAGGCCGCTGACGTCGACACCGAGGATTCCGCGGCACTGGCGGAGGCCGAGTCGCGGGCGGAAGAGCTCATTCTCGGTACCGACATTCCTGAAGATATGCGCGAGGGTATCCTCGCCGCCTACGATAATCTAGATGACGGGAAGGCGT
Organism: Haladaptatus paucihalophilus DX253; assembly: GCF_000376445.1. Lineage (NCBI taxonomy): Archaea > Methanobacteriati > Methanobacteriota > Halobacteria > Halobacteriales > Haladaptataceae > Haladaptatus > Haladaptatus paucihalophilus. The sequence continues at coordinate 2,460,864 of NZ_AQXI01000001.1, forward strand.
TCGTCGCGGTTCGCTCCTCCGCGACGGCGGAAGACCTCCCGGACGCGTCCTTCGCGGGACAACAGGAGACGTTCCTCAACATCACGCGCGACGATCTCGTCGAGCGAGTGAAAGAGTGTTGGGCGTCGCTGTTCACCCAGCGCGCTATCTACTACCGACAGGAGAAGGACTTCGACCACAGGAAAGTGGACATCGCCGTCGTCGTCCAGCGCATGGTGGACGCCGAAAAGAGCGGCGTCATGTTCACCAGCCACCCCTCGACCGGCGAGCCGAAGATAATCATCGAGGCCGCGTGGGGGCTCGGCGAGGCGGTCGTTTCCGGGTCCGTGTCGCCCGACAACTACGTCATCGACCGCGAAACCGGTGCGGCCGAGGACGTCACCATCGCCGACAAGAAGGTGATGCACGTGAAAGACCAGGACACCGGCGAGACGGTCGAACGAAGCGTTCCCGACGATAAACGGAACGCACGCGTCCTCTCGGAGGCCGACATCGACCGGCTCATCGAACTCGGCGAGGAGGTCGAGAGCCACTACGAAACCCCACAGGACGTGGAGTGGGCTATCGTGGACGGAGAGGTCTTCATGCTCCAGTCGCGTCCGATAACCACCATCAGCGACAACGGCACCATCGAGGCCGAGTCGTCCGAGGGCGTCGCCGACGGCAGCGGCGCGGCCGGAGCGGTCGGCGCGAGCGGTCACGAAATCCTCGTCGACGGACTCGGGGCCAGCCCCGGTATCGCGAGCGGCGCGGTCCGACTCGTCACGAAACTCGACCAACTCGACAAGGTGCGCGAGGGCGACATCATCGTCACCGAGATGACGACGCCCGACATGGTGCCCGCGATGAAGCGCGCGGCGGGCATCATCACGGACGAAGGTGGCATGACCAGCCACGCCGCCATCGTCTCGCGCGAACTCGGCGTCCCGGCCGTCGTCGGCTGTAGCAACGCCACCGATTCCCTCGAAGACGGGCAAGTCGTCACGTTGGACGGCGACAAGGGAACCATCCGCGAGGGCAAGCCCGAGCGAGAGACGGAGCGCGAGCCCATCGAGGAGGCGCGACCGAAGACCCCCGTCAAACCGATGACCGCGACGGAGGTCAAAGTGAACGTCTCCATCCCGGAGGCCGCGGAACGCGCCGCCGCCACGGGAGCCGACGGCGTCGGCCTGCTCCGAATGGAGCACATGATCCTCTCGACCAACAAGACGCCCGAACGCTACATCGAGGACCACGGCGTGGACGCCTACGTGGACGAAATCGTGGAGGGAATCCGCGGCGTCGCCGAGGAGTTCTACCCCCGACCCGTCCGCGTTCGCACGCTCGACGCGCCGACCGACGAGTTCCAACAGCTCCAAGGGGGCGAGAACGAGCCGAACGAGCACAACCCGATGCTCGGCTGGCGCGGCATCCGCCGGAGCCTCGACAAGCCCGGCGTCTTCCAGCACGAACTCGACGCCTTCAGCGAGCTGTACGACATGGGCTACGACAACGTACAGATCATGTTCCCGCTCGTCAACGACGCGGAGGACGTCCTCCGCGCCCGTCGGCTGATGGCCGAATCGGGCATCGACCCCGACAAACGCTCGTGGGGCGTGATGATAGAGACGCCCGCGAGCGCGCTCCAAATCGAGGAGATGGCACAAGCGGGCATCAAGTTCGCCAGTTTCGGCACCAACGACCTCACCCAGTACACCCTCGCGGTGGACCGCAACAACGAGAACGTCGCCAACCGGTTCGACGAACTCCACCCCGCCGTCCTCGAACTCATCGGCCAAACCATCGACTGCTGCCGCGAACACGACATCAACACGAGCATCTGCGGGCAGGCCGGGTCGAAACCGGAGATGGTTCGCTTCCTCGTCAACCGCGGCGTGTCGTCTATCTCGGCGAACATCGACGCCGTGCGCGACGTGCAACACGAAGTCAAACGCGTCGAGCAGAAACTGATGTTGGATTCGGTGCGGTAACGAGCAATCCGATTTTTCGAACGATTTCGGAAAGCGCTCCAACACCGTATTTGCTCGCCGCTAAAGCGTGGTTCGCCGGGCGAGCAGTAGGGAGGGTAGCTTATTCACCGGAATAGATTGGATGTGGTCTACCAACTACTCGTTTAAACAGAAACAGTACAGCAGTATCCGACGCTACGAGGAGAACGATACTCACAACGATAATCACGACTTGAGTCGAGGTCGAGAGTAATCCAAGGGAGACGATAAGCGTCGTTGCGCAGGCGGGAGCGTGAATCATGTCGGTTGCAATCATCGCCCAACTAGTGAGAACAATCGAGACGACTGCACTCGCAACGAGGTGAAATTCTTCAGCTGAGCGGGCGGGGGGCAGTGCTGTGATCGCTGCACCATCTCCAAGCAAATGAAACGCAACAAATCCGGCGACACCGCCGATGAGATGCCCCCCGACAATCCGATACACCTGTCGTCGGTCTCTCCGGCGCTCGAACGCCAGCATGAATGCGGATGGGCCAAGGCTCGGGAAGATAAACGGCTCACCACTCATCCATGCAACGAATCCGAGAACGGCGAACAGAAATCCCGCATAGAGACCGGTTTCAACGTGCTGTCTCATACCGATTTGTCAGCCCTTTTCATCGACATACCCTTTGTAGACGTATCGAAGACAACCGTTGTATGTACTTCTATTCGCTGTCGGTGCCGACCGTGAACCAGTCTTCCTATCCCGACAACTTTTCTTCAATTTTATATGTCAGACCGGGTAATTGTCGCGGGAGATGAATTGGAAACCGGCCGGTATCGCCCTCCTCACGGCGATGATTCTCGTTGCAGGTTGTCTCGGTGGTCACGCCGGGACGACGAATGTCGCATCGGATACGACCACACAGACGGCATCGTCCACGACGACAGCCACGACCACCACCGAAACGACGATTTCCCCGGCGGATGCCGACCTCCCGCCGGGTGTTACGACCGACGGGATTTCGGACGTGGACGCGCTGGTTTCGGCCCACGAATCCGCCCTGCGCGAAACCGGCTTTCAGTTCGAGGCCCGCCAAACGTCCCGCGCGGACGGCAATACCACAGTCGCCGTCCAGCACGGCCGCGCCACCGCGGGGCTGTCCACCGTGTTCACGCGGCTGAACATGACCGGTAATTTCCACTATCGGAGCACGGTGTGGAAAAACGACTCCACCGTGATTTCGCGCGGCACGAGCGAGGAGGGGACGCGGTACCGAATCCGTCCGCGAGAAGAACGCGGCGTGGCGAAATCGAACACGATTCGGTCGATACTCCACACCGGGGAGTTCGCCATCGACCACGTAGCGAGCGTCGATGACGGAACCCGAATCACGCTTCACGCCGACCGATTCTCCGGGAACGGCGGCTTCGAGAACGTCACCGATTACGACGCCACGCTGGTCGTGGATTCGGCCGGTCGCGTTCACCGCTTCCACCGATTCATCGAAACCGATGGGCGAACCCGGTCCATCGACTTCGAATTCCTCGCGGCGCGCTCGGACGCCATCGACCGTCCCGAGTGGACCGACGAGGCGGGGCGGGCGGTCCACGCCGACCTTCGAACCACGACCGACTCCGGCCGTCTCGAAATCGAACACCGCGGCGGCGACGCGCTTCCGGCCGGTTCGAGCATCGAACTCGGCCACAATGGAACGACGTACGCGGCGACGTTCGAGCACGCGCTCGAACCCGGCGAGACGGCGTACTTTTACTTCCCGAGCGACGGCGGCGACCCGATGCTGACCCGGACCGACCCAGGTCGTGACGCTGGCACGCGGTTCGAGGGCAGTTATTCGCTGACCATCGTCACCGCGTCCGACGTCATCGTCCAGTCGAGCGGCTTTTCCGTCGGGTACGACGAGTCGAGCGCGCCGTAGCGAGCCGTCGCGTAACGGAACCAATAAACGGGTTGCGTCGAATTCTGGGGTATGCAGGTGGCCGCGAGCCAATCGTTCCGCCGGGTACTTTCCTCGATGTGTACCGAACCGCATCCGGCGGCGCGCGACGCCGCCGAACGATTCTTGGCGTCGAATCCGGGCGACCCGACGACGTACCCCTCCGTCTCGGCGTTGGAGGATGAGGCCGTATCACTGCTCGGTGATATCACCGGGCTTTCGAATCCGCACGGCTACGTCGCGAGCGGCGGCACGGAGGCGAACATCCAAGCGGTTCGAGCGGCGCGTAACCTCGCGGCGACGGACGACCCCAACGTCGTCGCGCCCGAGAGCGCCCACTTCAGTTTTCAGAAGGCGGCGGACGTGCTCGGCGTCGAACTCCGACTCGCGGCGGTTGCGGACGACCGCCGCGCCGACCCGGACGCGATGGCCGAACTGGTGGACGACGACACCGTTCTCGTGGTCGGCATCGCGGGAACGACCGAATACGGGCGCGTAGACCCGATTCCTGCCTTGGCGGACATCGCCCACGATGCGGGAGCACTGCTCCACGTCGACGCCGCGTGGGGCGGTTTCGTCCTTCCCTTCACCGACTACGAGTGGAACTTCGAGCACGCGGCCGTGGACACGATGGGTATCGACCCGCACAAGATGGGGCAGGCGGCGGTTCCGGCCGGTGGCTTTCTGACCCGCGAAAAGCGCGTCCTGGACGCGCTGGCCGTCGAAACACCGTATCTCGAATCGACATCCCAAGCAACCTTGACCGGAACGCGAAGCGGCGCGGGCGTCGCCAGCGCGTGGGCCGCGATGGACGCGCTCTGGCGTGACGGCTACCGCGAGCAGTTCGAACGCTCACAGGCGAACGCGGAGTGGATAGCGGACGCCTTCGACTCGCGGGGCTACGATGTGGTCGACCCGGTGCTCCCGTTGGTCGCGATCGACGTCCCGCGCGAGACGGTCGAAGCCCTGCAGGAGCGCGGCTGGCGCGTCTCGCCGACCGGCTCGGGCGAACTCCGAATCGTCTGTATGCCCCACGTCACCCGCGCGATGTTGGAGGAGTTCGTCGCGGATTTGGACGCCGTTCGCGCGTAATCGCCGTCGGTTACGACTCGGCTGGTCGCTCCGACTCTTCCACCGGCGCGCCGAGCGTATTTCGTTTGACGCTCTTTATGCCATTCTTCGCGGCTTGTTTCGACGAGTAGCCCTCGCCGCCGTCGGCGATGATGTTCCCGTTTCGGTGTACGAGTCGCCAGCGCCACTCGCCGCCGTGGTCCTCGTACACTTCGAACGTCGCCTGCGCTGGCGGGCGGAGCGCCTCCACGACGCTCCCGTCCTCCTGCGTCACCGCGACGGGCCACGAATCGGGCTCGGTGCCCGTCTCTCTCGTCGTCGATTTCCCCACGTCGCCCCTGTTCGCCAATCGGCCGACGAACCCGGCGACCGACGACCCGTACTCCTCTATCAACTCCGCGCTGAGGCGTTTCTCCAGCACCGATTCGCCGTCGCGGGTGACGGCGATTTCCCGCCCGCGGAGTTCGACCGTTCCGGCCGACTCCTCCCATTCCCCGTCGCGTCGATACTCGACCGTCGCCGTCACCGCCGAGCCGTCGTCCGTGTACGCCACCCGCATTTGCAGCGTCGGATGTACCGTGACGCGGTATTCTCTGTCCGAGTTCACACCCTCGGTTCGTCACGGGTCGGCATCAGTCTGTTTGCTATCTGGTAGCACGTTTCGGGGTCCAATCTCAACCTTTACATCGGTCGATTGCGGACCTACTCCTGTGCTCGATATCCTCGCTTCGGTCGTCGATGTCGCCACGAACGGCGTCGTTCTCGGATCCCTCGGGGGGTTGACGGATGCCGTCGAACACGCGACGGGTTGGTTCGGTCTCGTACTTATCGCCATCTACTCGTTCCTCATCTCGTTCCTTCTTCCCCTCCCCAGTGAGGTCGTCCTCCTCGCACCGCTCGACCTCGGGGTCGGCAAACTCGGACGAATTTCGCTCATCATCCTTCTCAGCGGTCTCGGCAAGGCCGCGGGGAGCGTCTTCGCCTTCCACATCGGTCAGGAGGCGAAACAGTCCGGTCCCGTCATCCGCGCGCTCCGCGGCTCGAAAATCGACATCGTGGAGTGGTCGGAGCGAAAGACGGTCGGTCTCGCTCAGAAGTGGGGGTACCTCGGACTGGCAGGGGCGCTGTGCGTCCCCGGCTTCCCCGATACCATCTCCATCTACGCGTTTTCGATTCTCGAAACGGATTACGTGAAGTTCGCGCTGGCGTCGTTCGCCGGGAGCGTCGGCCGACTGGTGTTGGTGACGCTCGTCGGTGCTGGCGTCCTGTCGCTCTGAAGTGGACCCGACGGGTCGGCGTCGATACCGTCGTTTCTCCGACGTTCTCGTCCGCTCGCTACGAAATGAGTTTACCTGAGAGGATGCTCCGAGTGGAGCAACAGCGAAGCAGCCCTCGAAAGCCCCACCCGCTCGCGGTCGTCGGAAGACGTTCCTGCTCACTTCGTTCGCGGGCGTGCGACTTCCGTGGTCACATTCACGTCCGTTCATGTGACCGCTGTGCGGGATATTCTGGCCTTTCCGCGCCGGAAGAGCACGCTCTTCCGTGCTCTCGTTCGTTGCACTCACGAGAACTCCGTTCCGCTCATCCACCGTCAGAGCGTTGCTCTGACGAGCCATTCGTTCGTTCCGTTGTCACTCACGAAGACCTCGAACGCTTCAATGGGGCGACTCAGACGATGGCTCGCGGCGGTGCCGCTCGCTTGCGAGGTTTCTTTGAAACCTTGCTGTCTTCGTCGCCCCGCCAGCGCGCGCGGTACCGTGGATAACTCGGATTTCTGAAACCGATGGTTCTATCCTCCTTCCGGCGGGCGAGCATTTATATACTGTCACGGACCTATCGCACGGTATGTGCCGGACGGCCCACCTCACTCGGATGCCTATGCGCGGGCAGCAGTAGCGTCGGGTGAATCCTTCTGGGCCGGTCGTCGGTCGGTATCCGGGGTGAAACCCGTCCGTTTGGAATATTCGGAGAGCGACCGCTACGCGAACGACCCCACCAACCATCGAAGACAGTACATCACGCATGACGAGACGAAATCAGGAGCGACGGACGGGACAGGAGAGACGGAAGCGACGGCAGACGGAGAAATCGGCGGTTTTTACACCCACAGAAACGGAGTCGATAGCATGAGTCACGACGACTATCCCACCGAGGAACCCGCGGTGGTGACGTGCGGACTGCCCTACGCGAACGGGGAGTTGCACATCGGCCACCTCCGAACCTACGTCGGCGGCGACGTCTACTCGCGCGCGCTCGAAACGCTCGGCCAGCAGACCGCGTTCGTTTCGGGATCGGACATGCACGGCACGCCGGTCGCCGTCAACGCCGAGAAGGAGGGCGTCTCGCCCCGCGAGTTCGCGCTTCGCCACCACGACAAGTACGAAGCGACGTTCCCCAAGTTCGACATCGAGTTCGACAACTACGGTCATACCGACGACGAGACGAACACGGAACTCACCCAGGAAATCGTCCGCAAACTCGACGAAGAGGGCTACATCTACGAGAAGGAGATCAAAGTCGCGTGGGACCCCATCGAGGACGACCCGCTTCCGGACCGCTACGTCGAGGGGACCTGCCCGTACTGCGGTGCCCACGCCCGCGGCGACGAGTGCGACGAGGGCTGTGGTCGCCACCTCGAACCCGGCGAAATCGAGGACCCGACGAGCATCCGCACCGGCAACCCGGCGGAGTACCGCGAGCGGACGCACAAGTTCTTCCGCGTCTCGGAGCTACAGGAGTACCTGCAGGGGTTCATCGACCGCCTCGAAGGGACGAGCAACGCGAAGAACCAGCCCCGCGAGTGGATAGAGGGCGAACTACAGGACTGGTGTATCTCCCGCGACATGGACTGGGGCATCGATTATCCTGGTGATGAGGGAGATGAAGCGTCCGAAGACCTCGTGCTCTACGTCTGGGTCGATGCACCTATCGAGTACATCGCCAGCACGAAGCAGTACACCGAGCGCGTGGGTGCGGACACCTACGACTGGGAGGAACCGTGGAAGGACGCGGGCGAAATCGTCCACATCATCGGCCGCGATATCATCCAGCACCACACCGTCTTCTGGCCCGCGATGCTCCACGTCGCCGAGTACAACGAACCTCGAGCCGTCATGGCGAGCGGCTTCGTCAACCTGAACGGCAAGGGCTTCTCGACGAGTCGCAACCGCGCCGTCTGGGCCGACGACTATCTGGACGAGGGCTTCGCCCCGGACCTCCTGCGCTACTATCTCGCCACCAACGGCGGCTTCCAGCAGGACGTGGACTTCTCGTGGGACCGCTTCCAGGAGCGCGTCAACGGCGAACTCGTCGGCACGGTCGGCAACTTCGTCTACCGGAGCCTGCTGTTCGCGGCGCGGAACTACGACGGAGCGCCGGACGCCGAGACGAGCGACGAGGTGCGCGAGCGAATCGAAGACGCGATAGACGAGTTCACCGCGGCGGTCAACGACTACTCCATCAAGGACCTCGGCGACGCCGCGACCGCGCTCGCCGCGTTCGGCAACGAGTACATCCAGCGCAACGAACCGTGGAAGCTGACCGACGAGGACCCCGAACGGGCCGAACAGGTCATCTACGACTGCGTGCAGCTGTCGAAGGCGCTCGCCGTGCTCTTCGAGCCGATTCTCCCCGGTAAAGCCGAAACCCTCTGGGCACAACTCGGAGAGGACGGCTCGGTGCACGAGACCGTCGTCGCGGACGCGCTCGCCGCGCCGCGCGGCGACTTCGGCGAACCCGACGAACTGTTCGCCCAAATCGAAGACGAGCGCGTCGAGGAATTGAACGAAACGCTCGACGAACGCATCGAAGCGGCTACGTCGGACGAGGACGAAGCCGACGACGAACACGAGGACGAAACCGTGAGTGACCACAAACCCATCTCGGACGACCGAATCAGCTTCGACGAATTCCAAGACCTCGACCTCCGCGTCGGCCGCATCGAGTCGGCGGAACCGATAGAGGGTGCCGACGCCCTCCTTCGACTCGAAGTCGATATCGGCCCCGAAACCCGGCAGATAGTCGCCGGTCTCAAACAACTCCACGACGTGGAGGACCTCGAAGGGAAGAAAATCGTCGTCGTCGCCAACCTCGAAAAGGCCGAACTGTTCGGCGTCGAGAGCAACGGCATGGTGTTGGCGGCGGGCGAGGAGGCCGACCTGTTGACGACCCACGCCGACGCCGAACCGGGCACGAAAATCAAGTAGTCGCGGTTCAGAGGTCGTCTACGAGCGTTGCGAAGTCCTCCATCGGAATTATTTCCATCGTCTGCATGTCGAGGCCGTAGCGTTCGATGCACAGCGACGCTTGATACGCGGCGTCCCGGTCCTCGGCGTCGATGACGAGGAGGAAATCGTACTCTCCGAGGATTGCGTACGTCGATTCGAGCGTCGCGCTGTGGGTTTCCAGTTCGTTTCGGACGTCCCCCCAAATCGACGCGAGTTCCTGTACGTTCTGGTAGTCCCGTTCGACGGTGACGAGCGAGGCGTACGTCGACATATTTTCCCGCTTTGGAGGCAACACAAATATCGGTTGTGGCCGGATGTGTCACCGTTTGAACTCGGCCGCGAGTTAACTGTAGGGTTTTTTTGGGGGCACGCACCAATCATCGCGCATGAGAAACGCGAAAATCGTCTGTACCCTCGGACCCGCGTCCGATTCCAGGAGCACGGTTCGAGAACTCGCAAACGCCGGTATGACCGTCGCGCGGGTGAACGCGAGCCACGGCTCGCGCGAGGACCGAGCCGAACTCATCGACACGATTCGCCGCGTCGACGAGGCGACCGAAAACCCGCTTTCGGCCATGCTCGACATGCAAGGGCCGGAAATCCGAACCGCGGAAGTGGACGAGCCCATCACCCTCGAAACCGGTTCGACCGTCCGGTTCGTGGAGGGCGACGACGCGACGCCGGAGGAGGTCGGCCTCTCCGTTTCTATCTCGAACGCCGAACCCGGCGACGCCGTTCTTTTGGACGACGGTCGAATCGAGACGGAGGTCGAGGAAGTCGAGGACGACGCCGTCGTCGCGCACGTCGTGAGCGGCGGCGAGTTGAGCAGTCGCAAGGGTGTCAACGTCCCCGGCGTCGAACTGGGTCTCAGCGTCGTCACCGAGAAGGACCGGCAGGACCTCCGTCTCGCGGCCGAGAAGGGTGCCGATTTCGTCGCCGCGAGTTTCGTCCGCGACGCCGACGACGTGTACGAGGTCAGCAAGGTACTGGAGGAGTTCGGTGCCGACATCCCCATCATCGCCAAAATCGAGCGGCGCGGCGCGGTCGATAACCTGGACGAAATCGTGGACGCGGCCTACGGCGTGATGGTCGCCCGCGGCGACCTCGGCGTCGAGTGTCCGATGGAGGACGTGCCGATGATTCAAAAGCGCATCATCAGGACGTGCCAGCAGGCCGGAGTTCCGGTTATCACCGCGACGGAGATGTTGGACTCGATGGTCCACTCCCGACGGCCGACGAGGGCGGAGGCGTCCGACGTGGCGAACGCCGTCCTCGACGGGACCGACGCCGTGATGCTCTCCGGTGAGACGGCCATCGGCGACCATCCGGTTCGCGTCGTGGAGACGATGGACCGCATCGTCCGTGAGGTCGAGGAGAGCGATGAGTACGACGAGACGCTCGAACAGCGCGTCCCGATGAGCGACGACACGCGCACCGACGCCATCGCTCGATCGGCCCGCTACCTCGCCCGCGACATCGGCGCGAGCGCGGTGGTCGCCGCCAGCGAATCCGGGTACACCGCGCTGAAGGTGGCGAAGTTCCGCCCCGGCGTGCCGGTCGTGGCGACGACGCCGAACGACAGGGTTCGACGGAAACTCGCCCTCTCGTGGGGCGTCAACGCCCAGTACACCGACCTCGGCCACAGCGTCGAAACCATCGTGGAGGACGGCGTGCAGGCCGCGCTCGACGCCGGTGTCGCGGAAAGCGGTGACACGGTCGTCGTCCTCTCGGGTATGATGAGCGAACTGGACGGTTCGGACACGGCGAACATGTTGAAGGTGCACGTCGCCGCGGAAACCATCGCGACGGGGCGGAGCGTGGTTCGCGGGCAAACCGTGGGACCGGCGGTGCGGTCTTCGACCGGCGACCTCTCGGAGGTTCCGTCGGGGGGCATCCTCGTCCTCGAACCGGATTTCGACGGCGAGTTCACCGGCGATACCTCACGCCTCGCCGGTATCGTGGATTCCCGTCCGGGGATGACCGGCTATCCGGCGTTGATCGCGCGCGAACTGGAGATCCCGATGATAAGCGGCGCGCCGCTCGGCCCGACCGTCAGCGACGGCGACGAGATCACCCTCGATGCGGAACGCGGCGTCGTGTACGACGGCGACGTTCGCTCGTACGACCGCTCGTAGCCAGCCTTTTGGTCACCGGACCCGTATCCTGACGTATGTCCGACTGGAAGTACGACGTGGACGATGTTGGTGAGGATGCCGACGATGCATCTCCCGACGTTTTCGCCGAGAGCGAACCTCTCGAACCGGGGTCCCCTTCGGCAGAGAACGTGCTGTTCGTGCTGCTCGGTGTTCTGACTGTCGTCTTCATGTTTCTCCACGTCACCGGCGTCGCCTAACCCACAAACCCTTAATCGTTCGACACCAAGGCCCACCCATGGCATCGCCCTTCGATTCGCTTGCGCTTTTACTCGTCATCGCGGGTGCAGGGCTCGCGTTCGCGGAGGCGCTCATCCCCGGTGCACACTTTATCGTGGTCGGTATCGCCCTCCTCCTCGCCGGATTGCTCGCCCTCCTCTTTCCGCCGCTCGCCCAGCCGTTCGTGCTCTCGTTCCTCGTTCTCGCGTTCGGCGCGCTCGCGTTCTACGGCTATCGGAACCTCGACCTGTACGGTGGCAAAGGCTCCGGTCGAACGAAGGACTCCGATTCGCTGAAAGGAACGACCGGTCACGTCACCGAACGCGTTACGCGCTCGGGCGGACAGGTGAAACTGGAAAGCGGCGGCTTCAACCCCTACTTCGCCGCTCGGTCGATGGACGGTGAAATCCCCGAGGGGACGGAAGTGATGGTCATCGACCCCGGCGGCGGTAACGTCGTCAAGGTCGAACCCATCGATTTCATCGAGGACGCCATCGACCGCGAACTCGCACGCGAGCGAGCCGGCAAGGAGAAGGAGACGGAAGAATTGTAATTATCGACTCCTTTCGTGTCGAATAATATGGGATAAAGTAGCAGAATACTTAACAAGTATCTCTCCCAACATCCGAACGTAATGCTGCCCACAATACCCCTGCAGAGCGCTCCCATGACTGGGGGCTTTATGATAGTCGCACTGCTGTTGTTACTGCTCGCCGTCGTCACCATCTGGCAGGCAGTCGAAATCGTTCAAGCGACGGAGAAGCGAGCGCTGACCGTCTTCGGTGAGTACCGCAAACTCCTCGAACCGGGTATCAACTTCGTTCCGCCGTTCGTTAGCAAAACCTATCGCTTCGATATGCGGACACAGACGCTCGACGTGCCGCGCCAGGAAGCCATCACGCGCGACAACTCGCCCGTGACCGCCGACGCCGTGGTCTACATCAAGGTGATGGACGCGAAGAAGGCGTTCCTCGAAGTCGAGGATTACAAACGCGCCGTCTCGAACCTCGCCCAGACGACGCTCCGTGCCGTTCTCGGTGACATGGAACTCGACGACACGCTCAACAAGCGCCAGGAGATCAACGCGAAAATCCGCCGCGAACTCGACGAACCCACGGACGAGTGGGGAATTCGCGTCGAGAGCGTCGAAGTCCGTGAAGTCAACCCGTCCAAGGACGTCCAGCAGGCGATGGAGCAACAGACCAGCGCCGAACGGAAGCGCCGCGCCATGATTCTCGAAGCGCAAGGTGAACGACGGAGCGCCATCGAGAAAGCGGAGGGTGACAAGCAGTCCAACATCATCCGCGCGCAAGGTGAGAAACAGAGCCAGATCCTCGAAGCGCAGGGTGACGCAGTTTCCACCGTGCTTCGCGCGAAATCCGCCGAATCGATGGGCGAACGCGCCGTCATCGAGAAGGGGATGGAGACGCTCCAAGCCATCGGCGAGGGCGAGTCCACGACGTTCGTCCTGCCGCAGGAGCTCTCCTCGCTCGTCGGCCGCTACGGCAAGCACCTCACCGGCAGCGACGTCGCCATCGACGGCAAGCAGGACTTGGAAAGCCTCGACTTCGATTCCGAGACCCGCGAACTACTCGGACTCGATGACATCGACGAAATCCTCGGCCAGATAGACGAGGAAGCCGAGATGGACGTCGAAGCGATGGAAAAGGAAGCACAGGCCATCAAGGAAGGCGAAGACAAGGCGAACATCAAGAGCGCCGACGAAGTTATCTCGGAGATGGACGCCGAGATGAAGTCCGACCAAGCAGAATCGCCCGACTCGGAGTCCGAAAGCGAACTCGAAACCGAAGTCGAATAACAGTCCTCCACCGTCCGACTCGTTTTCGGTCCGACCGTTCGGTCATTGTAACTGTCTGTCAAGCGAAGCTGTTTTACGTTCCCCAGTTGTACGGATGTGTAGATGGTTCAGCCCGGGAACGTCGATGAAAATAAGCGTGCGACGCTCCGCCGTTTCGCGGTTTTGGGAGCGGCAACGCCATTGACGAAGCTCGCTGATGGGAATCACAGCGGCGAGCGAAGCGAAGCCCGCGACGCGATTGCGGGCTACGTCACGACGACACCGGGCGCACACTTTTCGAAGGTACGCGACGACCTCCAACTCGGAACCGGCGAAACGCAACATCACTTGCGACAGCTCGTCGAACTCGGCGTCGTCGAGAGTCACCGGGACGGCGATTACAGGCGGTTTTTCCCCGCCGGAAAGTTCTCCGCGTTCGAGCAGGTCGCGTTGAGTTACCTCCGGCGCGACACCCCGCGGGGCATGCTGATAGAACTCCTCCGCACCCCCGACGCCACCGGCGGCGACCTCGCGGCCGCCCTCGACGTTTCGCGGCCCACGGTGAGCAAGTACGCCGCCGATTTGGACGAGAAGGGACTGCTCTCGCGTGAAGACGGGTACGCCGTTCGTCACCCGGAGACGCTCATCACTTTGCTCGTTCGGTACGCTGACTCTTTCGATGCGAACGCGGAACAGTTCGCGGGCGAGGCGGCGAATCTGATCTCGTTCGACCCGTGAAATCCGGCGTTTCCGTTCGACTCTCGAACATCTCCGTCCGTTTGATTGGTTCGAGTTGACCGGTTCGAGACGTGACGAAGAACCGGTTAGACGACCGTATCGATGCCGGTAAAATCGTGCCGATAAAAGCAGGTTCGACGAAACGGATGGATGACAGTCCCGACGATATCAGCGATGAAACCCACTGGGGCGACGCGTTCTCGCTCAGGCGCTGACTTTCCACGTCGTCGAGGAGGAGTACCCCCACTTCTCGACTTCGACGTCGAAGTTTCCTTCCGCGATGGCGGTCATGTTCGTGCCGACTTCCTTCGCGGTGAGTCCGAGTTCGTCGCCGATGAGCCGCGATTTGAAGTACGTTTTTGTCGTCCCGTTTTCACGAAGGTACCGGAGGATACGCTGTTGTTTGTCAGTAAGCGTGGTCGTGCCAGCAGTGGTGGTGCTCATACTCCTATAGTGGGAGGATACGACCTTAGTGGGTTTGGTACGAGTGGTTAACGCAACGCCGTCTTGTGATTTCCTCTTCAATCCTTGTGAATATAATTCCTCCCGTGGGGGTGGTTGGTACGGTTGGTTAACGCTCGGTTGTAGGCGGGTTCGCACGTGCAATCCTGACAGTCATGGCCCAGAAGCTACTTACGGTGCGAGGGTGAGACAGTTTCATAATGAGCGGTGGTTCTGTAGAGGTGAGTGTCGTCCTTCCGTCGTACAACGAGGAGGCGACGATAGAGAACACCGTCGAGACGACTCTCGACACATTGGAATCGTTTCTCCCTCCAAATAGCTTCGAGGTAATCGTTGCTGAAGATGGCTGTGACGACCGGACGCCGGAAATCGCGGACCGAATGGCGGAGCAAGACGAGCGCGTCCGCCACTTTCACAGCGACGAACGGCTAGGTCGTGGGGGAGCACTGAATCGGGCGTTCGAGTCCGCGAACGGGGAGACGCTGGTCTACTTCGATACGGACTTGGCGACGGACATGCGACACTTGGAGGAGTTGGTCGAGAGCGTTCGCTCCGGCGAGTACGACTTCGCCACGGGGTCGCGTTGGATGCCCGAAAACGTCGCCGACCGTCCGGCGAAACGTGACATTGCGAGTCGCGGATTCAACGGTCTGACACGACTGTTCCTGCGTTCCGACCTGCGGGACCACCAGTGCGGGTTCAAAGCGTTCGACCGGACCGCCCTGCTCGACGTGCTGGCCGACGTCGAGGACAAACACTGGTTCTGGGACACGGAAGTCCTCGTTCGCGCACAGCGCAAGGGATACGAAATCAAGGAGTTCTCGGTGGACTGGACGCCGAAGGGCGACACGAAGGTGGACCTCGTTCGGGACGTGTTCGGGATGGGGAGCCAAATCGGTCGCTGCTGGTGGGAGTTCTCCGTCGAACCGCGTATCACCCGGAGCGTCTCCATGGCCGTCGGCGTCCTGTTGACCATCATCGCCGTCGTGCTGATGGGGAAATACCTCCCGCTGGGGAAAGTCCTCACCCAGATGGAGAGCGCGAACCTCGCGCTCGTCGGTGTCGCGGCCTTGATTTACGTCTTTTCGTGGCCGCTTCGCGGTGCGCGGTACAAGAACATCCTCGAAGAACTCGGCTTCACGGAAAGCGTCGGGTTCCTCACGGGCGCGATATTCATCAGCCAGACCGGGAACCTCGTGTTCCCCGCCCGACTCGGTGACGGCGTGCGCGCCTACGTGATGAAGGCCCGCCGCAACATCCCGTACCCGTCCGGCTTCGCATCGCTCGCGGTCGAACGGGTCTTCGACCTGCTGACGATAACCGTCCTCGCCGGGGTCGTCCTCATCGGGCTGACCGTGACGGGACAGGCGGCCGACATCGTGCAGGCCGTCACCGGCGCACAGCACGCCGAGGCCGCACGAACCGCGGTCTACGTCGCGGCGGGTGTCGGCGTCGCCGCCATCGCGGCGGTCGGCATCATCGTGGCCAGCGCCCGCTCCGACAGCAACTTCGTCCGCTCGTTCGTGACGAAGATCAGTTCGGACTCCTACGCGAATCACATCGCGGGCATCGTCGAGCGGTTCACCGGAGACGTGCAGACCGTGGCGAGCGACCGGACGGCCTTCGCCCGCGTCGGCGCGAGCAGCCTCGCCATCTGGTCGCTCGACGTGCTGACGGCCATCCTCGTCCTGACGGCGTTCCCGAAGGTGTCGCTCAACCCCGTCACGTTGGTCGCCATCGGCTTCTTCGCGGTGAGCGTCGGCAACCTCGCCAAGGTGCTCCCGCTCTCGCCCGGCGGTGTCGGCCTGTACGAGGCCGCGTTCACGGTCTTCGTCGCGGGTCTGACGCCGATTTCGTGGGAAGTGGCCCTCGGTGCGGCCATCCTCGACCACGCGGTGAAGAACATCGTCACGCTCGTCGGCGGCGTCGGGTCGATGTTCTCGCTCAACGTCTCGTTGACCCAAGCGGTCGAGGAGGGGCGCGACGTGTCCGTCGAGGAACCCGCTTCACTCGACGACTGACGACGTATAGAAATCGGTGACGAACGGGGCGAGCGCCCCGGCGACCGCCTGTTCTAACGCTTCTTGCCGGTCGATGATTCCGTCCGTGAGCGCGCCCGCCGCGCCCTGCTTTTTCGCCACGTCGTCTTCCCCCAGAACGTCGTCCATCACGGGGCCGAGTTCCTCCCCGTCCCGGATTCGACGGGCGACGGGTTCCGGGAGTCGAAGTCGCGGCCCCGCGCCGCGCCCCATCGTCTCACCGTCGGTCACGGCGGCCCACATGATGAGATAGAGGCCGCCGGTTCCGGGGACCTCGGCGACGCCGCCCTCCAGTCCGACGCCCAGTTCGTATCCGTCACCCGACTCCCTGACGCGCCGAGCGCGGTTCTCCGCGCCCGCTATCGTCTCCGCTTCGCCGAACGGTTGTTCCGCGACGCCCGACTCGACGGGGACGGATTCGACCCGCGCGCCGAGTCGTCCGCCGAGGGCGGACTCCACCGCGGCTACCTTCACCGGATTTCCACTGCCAACGCCGACGTGCATGGTGGCTTTCCTTTCCGTCCGTACTTGGACGTTGCTACTCCACCACGTCCGGGTGGAGCGTTCGCGCCATCGTCTCGATGCCGTCGATGAGTCGCGGACTCGGCTGATTCAACAGGGAGTCGTCGAGAACGTGGACGTCCCTCGTTTCGAGTGCGGGAACGTCCCATTCGCGGCACAGCACGGTTTCGGGGTCGCTTCGTTCGCCTCGCCCGCACACGTGGAGGAAGACGTGTTCCGGTTCCGCGTCCTCGATGGCGTCCGAATCGACTCGGTGGGAGCGCTCGCCCGACGGCACGAACGGGTACTCGCCGCCAGCGGCCCGAACCGCATCGGGAACCCAGTTTCCGGCCGCGGTCGGCGGGTCGGACCACTCCTCGCAGTAGACGACCGGCCGTCGTTCGTCGGCGACCTGTCGGCGAACCCGCTCGATTCGATTCCGAGCGCGCCGCGCGAGGGCGCGCCCCGCGGTCGGTTTCCCGATGGCGCGTCCCACCGTGGCGAACGATTCGACGACTTCGGGGAGCGTTTCCGGTTCGACGTGGACGACGCGGTGCCCGCGGTCCCGGAGGTCGTCGCGCATGTCAGCCTGTAACGCGTCGGTCGTGAGAACGAGGTCGGGGTCGCGCGCCTCGACCGCATCGAAATCCGGATTCAGCCACCCGCCGACCGCGGGAACGTCGGATCGGCAGTGGTGGGTAACGCCGACGAGTCGGTCCGTTGCATCGAGCGCCCGACAGATTTCGGTGACGCTCGGCGCGAGGGAGACGACGCGGTTCGAAACCATCACCCCGCGGTTCGGTCGGGAGCGAGTAAACGTTTCGTTACCTCGTCGAAACCTATTCTTAAATATTTCGCTGGCCTGACGCTGGACGGCTATTTCACGGCGTGTGTGAGTGTTTCACGAACTCAACTCGGTCGAAAAACGAATCGTTTAAGTACCTTTCGTCCTAACGACGTGTTAAGACTAGCGGTGCCCGGGTTTTTCAGGATTCTCCTGCCCGGTAGCTGACGCGCTCTCCCACCGAGGAGGTATTGCACATGCAAAACACGACTATCCGAACGAGAAGCGAAGAAACAGAAGTAGAGAAAAGCGGGCAGAAGGGACGGAGCTGCCCCGAATGTAGCGGTAAGCTCATCGCCGACTCCGGTCACGGCGAAACCATCTGCGAGGACTGCGGTCTGGTCGTCGAAGTGGACAATGTGGACCGCGGCCCGGAATGGCGAGCCTTCGACGCGAAGGAGAAAAACGAGAAGTCCCGCGTCGGCGCGCCGACGACGAACACGATGCACGACAAGGGGCTATCGACCAACATCGACTGGCGGAACAAGGACGCCTACGGCAACTCGCTCGGTTCCCGCCAGCGCGAAAAGATGCAGCGCCTCCGCAAGTGGAACGAGCGCTTCCGCACCCGCGACAGCAAGGAGCGGAACCTCAAGCAGGCGCTCGGCGAAATCGACCGGATGGCCAGCGCGCTCGGCCTCCCGGACAACGTGCGCGAGATGGCCAGCGTCATCTACCGCCGCGCGCTGAACGAGGACCTCCTGCCGGGGCGCTCCATCGAGGGCGTCTCGACCTCGTGTGTGTACGCCGCCGCGCGCCAGGCCGGCGTCCCGCGCAGTTTGGACGAAATCACCGAGGTCAGCCGCGTCGATAAAAGCGAAGTGGCGCGAACCTACCGCTACGTCGTGCGCGAACTCAGCCTCGAAGTCAAACCTGCCGACCCCGAGAGCTACGTCCCGCGATTCGCGTCCGGGCTCGAACTCTCCGACGAAGCCGAACACCGCGCCCGCGAACTCCTCCGTAACGCGAAAGAACAGGGCGTCCACAGCGGCAAATCGCCCGTCGGACTCGCCGCGGCCGCCGTCTACGCCGCCGCGCTCCTGACCAACGAGAAGACGACGCAGGCCGAGGTCAGCGACGTGGCCGACATCAGCGAGGTCACGATTCGCAACCGATATCACGAACTGCTCGAAGCCGAGGAAGGAACCGTCGCGCTGTAGACGCGTTTGAAAAGAGGTTTTTATCTTGCGCCGATAGCTTCAGAAAGCTACCGCAATGGAAACCGAGCACGAGATTCACGTCGGTGACGCGCGCGATACCTCGCTTCCCGACGATTCGATAGACCTCGTTGTCACTTCTCCCCCCTATCCGATGATAGAGATGTGGGACGACCTCTTCGCCGACGCGAATCCCGAAATCGAGACGGCGCTTTCGGCGGGCGACGGTGATACGGCGTTCGAGTTGATGCACGACGAACTCGACGCCGTTTGGGCCGAACTCGTCCGCGTGCTGAAACCCGGCGGCATTGCGGTGATAAACGTCGGCGACGCCACCCGAAAGGTGGACGGGACGTTTCAGTCGTTTCCGAACCACGCCCACGTTCTCCGCGACCTCCGGGAGCGCGGTCTGAAGTCCCTTCCCGACATCCTCTGGCGCAAACCCTCGAACCGCCTGACGAAGTTCATGGGGTCGGGGATGCTCCCGCCGAACGCCTACGCCGCGCTCGAACACGAATACCTCCTCGTCTTCCGGAACGGCGACACCCGCGAGTTCGAACCGGGCGTGGACCATCGCTACGAGTCTTCGTACTTCTGGGAGGAGCGAAACGAGTGGTTTTCCGACCTCTGGACGGACGTTCGCGGCGAGGAGCAACTGCTCGACCACGGCGACCTCCGCGAGCGCTCGGCGGCGTTTCCCTTCGAACTGCCGTATCGGCTCATTTCGATGTTCTCCGTCTACGGCGACACCGTTCTCGACCCGTTTTGGGGGACGGGAACGACCTCGCTCGCCGCGATGGTCGCGGGTCGAAACTCGGTGGGGTACGAACTCGAACCCGATTTCGTCGAACTGTTCGCGGAGCGGGCCGAAACCACGCCGGAACTCTCCCGAAGCGTCATCTCTCGGCGACTCGACGACCATCGGGCGTTCGTCGGCGACCACGGCGGCGACCTCAAGTACGACGCTACGTACTACGATTTCGCCGTCAAGACGGCCCAAGAGCGCGACATCCGGTTGTACGCCGTGAGCGACGTGGAGCGGGACGAAACCGGATTCTTCGTCACTCACGAACCCTATTCCGAGTAATCTTTTATTCGGCGGGTCGAAGTCGCGGATATGGACGTCGATTCCTTTTCGCTCGCTGTGAGCACGGCCGACCTCGGCGACGAACCCCGCGCCCGTGAACACGCCGATATCGTCGAGTTCCGGATGGACCTCGCGGACGACCCGCTTTCGATGCTGTCCGCCTACGACGGCGAACTGCCAGTCATCGCCACGAATCGCGCCGAGTGGGAAGGTGGCGAAGCGACCGGCGACGAGCGCCTCGATGCACTCCGCGAAGCGACCGACCACCCGGCGGTGGACGCTATCGACCTCGAACTGGAGACGCTGTTTACGGCCCCCGGACGGGACCTCGCCGAGCACGCGCGGAACAACGACGTACTCGTGATCGCCTCGGTTCACGATTTCGAGGAAACGCCGTCGCAGCGACGGATGCGCGAACTGCTCGAAAACTGTACCGACCACGCCGACGTGGGCAAACTCGCCGTCACCGCCCAGTCCGAATCCGACGTGCTCGACCTGTTCCGCGTCACGAACCTCCTCACGGAGCGCGGGCAAACCGTCGCGACGATAGCGATGGGCGAAGTCGGTCGTCACTCGCGGGCCGTCGTTCCGCTGTACGGGTCGAAAATCGGCTACGCGCCCCTCGAACTGGCGGATGCGACCGCCCCCGGTCAGTACGACTTGGCGACGCTCTCGCAACTCGTCGACGAACTGCGCGGTAACTGACTGCCTCGGCGAATTCCCGTCAAAACGCCGCATCGGAAGGGTTTAACACGCTCGACCAGCTATCAACGACTAGTGACACGGAACAAAAAGCGCCCGTGGCTCGCGGCCCTGTTCGCGTTCGTTTACCCCGGAGCGGGCCATCTCTATCTCCGGGAGTGGCTTCGCGCGTTCCTCTGGTTCGGGTTCGCGTTCCTCACCGCTTATCTGTTCATCCCTCCGGAGATGATACAGGCGGTCCAGAACGGCGGCTGGTCCGGCTACATGCAGGCGAGCGAAAACATCGACATACAACAGACCCTCCCGGTCCTGTTCGTCTCGCTGTGTAACATCCTCGACGCCTACTGGTCGGCGATTCGTAACAATCGCGCCGTCCAAGAGGCTGCCGACGGGACGAGGCGCTGTCCGAACTGCGGACGAAAAGTGGACGCCGACCTCGACTTCTGTCAGTGGTGTACGTCGCCGCTCGACGCCGACGCTACTGCTCAATAATACTCTCTTCGACGCTCTCGCCGAAGTGTCGCGCGCCTCCCTCCAGGAACAGTTTTACTTCGTCGCCGACTTCGATGTCCGTCACGGCCTTCCGTCCGTCGGGCGTGGCGACTTTGATGGTCTCCGCGTTCTGGAGCAGCGTCTCCACGCGGTCGCCGTCCGCCGTCTCGACTTCGAGGCGGAACATGGGTCGCTTCTCGATTTTTACCCGACCGACCACCGCTTCGCGGGTCTTGCCGTCGGTATCGACCACCTGCACCTCGTCGCCGCTCTGGAGTTCCGCGAGGTATTTCGTCCCGCCGCCGGGGGTGCGGACGTAGGCGTGAACCGCCCCGGCGTTCACTCGGAACGGCCGCGACGCGACGTAGGGCGACTCCGCCGTCTCGGCGTGGACGAAAAAGAGGCCGCGCGACATCGACCCGACGAGCATGCCCTCGTCGTGTTCCATCAGCGACCCGGTATCGACGCACACGCGGTCCGCGCTGCCGGTCTGTTCGATGGTGAGAACTTCGCCCCACTCCAAGTCCAGCGTTTCGCGCTCGGCGGCGTCGCGCACTTCCACCGTCGACCGAATCTCGTCCGGGTTATCGCTGTCGAGCAGAACGGCGTCCGCGCCGAGTTCCAGCGTCTCGAACGCGGTTCGGGCCTCTTCGGCGTTCGTGACGCCCGCCACGAGGTCCGTCTCCTCGCCGATTCGGGCGATGAGGTTTTCGAGCGGGATGATGGTCCAGTCCTCGCCGACGACGATGGTGTAGTCGGCTTCCTGGGCCGCTGCCTCGGCGAACGCTTCGTACTCCTCGCTCAGGATTCTCACGTAGGCTCCCTCGGCTTCGTCCTCCCGGCGGAGCGTCGAGAGGTCGGCGGAGCCGGAGAAATCCGAGGGGAGGTCGACCGTCCCGTCGCCCTCGCCGTCCTTCCCGACGATTCGAGCGTCGGCCCGGTTGCGCTCGTCGTCCTCGGCGTCGAAGACGTGCACGTCGCCCTCGGAGCGAAACGCCGCGACGTTCACTTCGCCGAGTTCTCGAACGCGCTCGACGTCGCCGTCGTCCACCAAAATCCAGTCCACACCGGCTTCCAACCCGGCCGTGATTCGTTTGCGACGGGTGTCCCAGTCGCCGACGGAGGCGTCGGCCTTCAACCATACGGAGCGTGTCATGCTGAATCGCTCGTAGCCCCACGGCTTGAACGTGGCGGAATCCGCAACTTCTCTGCTCCCCGCTATCGAATTTGCCGTTGACGACGACCACAGTTGGACCGTCCGAATCGACGGCCATCGGCGGGAACCCATCGTTCGTCCCACTCCATCATTCGTCACTCCATCACTCGGCGCTCCATCATTCGTTACTCCCCCGTTCGTCACCCTCTCACTCGTTTCTCCATCGCTCGTCTCCCCCATCGCTCACCACTCGACATCTTTTTATCACACTATCGAACACCACTAACGAATGACTGCTCTCGATGCCGTTCTCTTCGACCTCGATTCGACGCTGTGTGTCTCCGAGCAAGACGAGGAGGCGGTCCTCACGGACGCGTTCGACCGCGCGTCCGTCGAACAGTACTGTACGGTCGCCGACATCATCGAGGCGGTGGACGACATCCCGACCGCGGAAACGTCGCACGAGTTCTACGAACTCTGTTTCGCCGCCGCGGCCCGCGAGGTGGGCGTCGAGGACCATCACGCGTCGGCGCTCGCCACGGCGTACGAGGAGTGTGTCGATCACTCGGCGGTTTCGTTCCGACCCGGTGCCGAGGACGCGTTGGCGGCCGCCAGCGAGACGAACGTCGGACTCGTGACGAACGGGGACGAGGCGACACAGACCGTCAAACTGGACGCGCTCGGCATCGCCGACGCGTTCGATACGCTCGTCTTCGTGGACCCGCGAAACGGCGTCCCGCCGAAACCCGACGCGGCCCCGTTCGAGAAGGCGCTGACCGACCTCGGCGTGGCACCGGACGACGCGCTCCACGTGGGCGACTCGTTGCGGGCGGACGTCGCCGGTGCGAACGCGCTCGGCATCGACTCCGTGTGGGTTCCCCACGAAAACCGACGGATAGAATCTGCCCACGAACCGACGCACACGCTCACGTCGCTCGCGGAGTTTCCCGAACTGCTATAATCAGGCTTCGACCGACAGCCCCGCCTCGTCCAGCGCGTCCTCGGCGGACAGGTCGTCGTGAACGACGCTGGTCACTGCGCGTGCGATGGCCTCCGGGTCGTCGTGCTGGAAGACCGACCGGCCGATGGAGACGCCCGCACCGCCAGCGTCCATCGCGCCGCGGACCGCTTCGAGGGTCGCCTTGTCGCCCTCGGGTGCACCGCCCGCGATGACGACGGGGAGGCGCGTCGATTCGACCACGTGCTCGAAGCTCTCGGCGTCGCCGCTGTAGGCCGTCTTCACCACGTCGGCACCGAGTTCCTCCGCCAACCGCACCGCGTGGCCGAGGCTTTCCGCGTCGTGTTCGTCGATTCCCGGGCCGCGTGCATAGGACATGGCGAGGACGGGAATTCCGAACTTGCTCGCCGTGTCGCAGACTTCCGCGAGGTCCGTGATCTGTTTGGGTTCGTAGTTGCTGCCGACGTTGAGATGGAGCGAAACGGCGTCGGCCCCCGCCGCGATAGCCTCCTGTACCGTCCCGGTCATTCGTTTATCGTTCGAGTCCGGGCCGATGGTCGTGGAGGCGTTCAGGTGGACGATGTAGCCCGCGTCGTTCTTGTTCGGATGGACGCGCGGTGCGATTCCCTTCTGCGTGAGAACGGCGTCGGCACCCCCTCGCGTTACCGCGTCGATTGTCGATTCGATGTCCTTCAGACCCCGTACCGCGCCGAGTGTGATTCCGTGGTCCATCGGGACGATGACGTAGCGTCCGTCACGCCCGATTCGGTCGAGGCGCGCTGTGATTCCTGTATCCATTGTATGTGACTCTGTAGCAAGCTAGTTTGAAGTTCGTTCCGGTTCCGGTATCTCTTGTTCCCCTTCGCGTGCCCCGGATTTGAGTTCCGCGGCTTTGGATTCGAGTCGTTCCGCGACGTTCTCGCCGGACGCGACGATATCGACGAGCGCGCTGCCGACGACGACGCCGTCCGCTCCCGCCGAGACGATTTCGCGGGCGTGTTCGCCCGCGCTCACGCCGAAGCCGACCGCTTTCGGCAGGTCGCTTTCGGCCAGTCGTGCGAGGCTGTCGTGGGTGTCGCCGCTCACGTCCGCCTGTGCGCCCGTCGTTCCCATTCGGGCCTGCACGTAGACGAATCCGGAGGCCTGCTCGGTGATGCGCCGCTTGCGCCTGTCCGTCGTCGTCGGCGCGATGATGAACACCAAATCGAGTCCGTACTCGTCGCACGCCAAGCGGAGCGGACCGCTCTCCTCGACGGGAAGGTCGGGGACGATGAGTCCCGACACCCCGGCGTCGGCGGCGGCGGAGACGAACGCTTCGACGCCTTCCTCGTCTCGCGGTGTGCCACCGCTCGACCGTTCCGAGGCGCGTTGCGCCTCGCGGCCCCCATACTGGTAGATGAGATTGTAGTAGGTCATGCAGACGACGGGCACGTCCACGTCCAACCCCGAGACGAGTTCGAGGTAGTCGTCCGGCGTCATCCCGCCGGAAAGCGCGCGCTGGATGGCGTTCTGAATCGTCGGCCCGTCCGCGATGGGTTCCGAGAACGGCAGGCCGAGTTCGATGACGTCCGCGCCGCCGCGGACCAGCGCCCGGACGTACTCCTTCGTCTCTTCGATACCCGGGTCGCCAGCGACGACGTACGGAATCAGGGCCGGTTCGTCCGCAAAGGCGGCTTCGAGTTCGCTCATTCAAACACCTCCATACTCGGTGCCGCATCGATACCACGCTTCGCGCTCTCCTCGATGACCGTATCGAGGTCCTTGTCGCCGCGTCCGGAGACGTTGACGATTACGAGATCGCCCAACTCGTCCGCCTCGTCTCGCTGGTCATGCCCGCTCGACCCATCCGCGGCGCGTTGGGCCGCGCGTTCCAGGTAGGCAACCGCGTGACTCGACTCCAGCGCGGGGATGATTCCCTCCAGTTTCGAGAGTCGGTGGAAGGCTTCGAGGGCCGCGTCGTCGCCGACGTTGACGGGCGTCACCCGCCCCGTTTCGACGAGGTGGGCGAGTTCCGGCCCGACGCCGGAGTAGTCGAGTCCCGCGCTCACGCTGTGGGATTCGAGGATTTGACCGTCCCCGCTCTGGAGCAGTTTCGTTCGGGCACCGTGGAGCACGCCGTCCTGTCCGGAGGAGAGGGACGCCGAGTGCGGTGCGACGCCCTCGTCCTCGTCGATAGTCAGGCCCGAACCGCCCGCTTCGACGGCGAACAGGGAGACGCTCTCGTCGTCTCGCGGGCCGTGCCCGCTCGACCTGTTCGCGGAACGTGGTTCCGCGTCATCGACGAAATTGTGAAACGCACCCATGGTGTTCGACCCGCCGCCCGCGCAGGCGACCACGCTATCCGGGAGTCGCCCGGCCTTCTTGCGAATCTGCTCGCGGGCTTCCTCGCTGATGACCGACTGGAAGTCGCGGACCATCTTCGGGAACGGGTGGGGGCCGACGACGCTCCCGATGACGTAGTGGGTGTCCTCGACGTTCGTCGCCCAGTCGCGCATGGTCTCGTTGATGGCCTCCTTCAGCGTTCCCGACCCCACGTCAACGGGGTTGACCTCGGCGTCGTGGGTTCGCATCCGGAAGACGTTCGGCCGCTGGCGGTTGATGTCGGTGCGGCCCATGAACACCTCGCAGTCGATGTCGAGGTACGAGGCGGCCATCGCGGTTGCGGTGCCGTGCTGTCCCGCGCCCGTCTCGGCGACGATGCGCTCTTTGCCCATGTACTTCGCCAGCAGCACCTGTCCGAGCGCGTTGTTCAGTTTGTGCGCCCCGCCGTGAAGCAAGTCCTCGCGTTTCAGGTAGACTTCGCGGTCGTATCGCTCGCTCAGCGCGTCGGCGCGCTGGAGCGGCGTCGGTCGGCCGCCGAAATCGCGGAGGTGGCGGCGAAACTCGTCCATGAAGCCGTCCTCGTTCTCCAGCACGTAGCGCTCGTAGGCCGACTGGAGTTCCTCGATTGCGGGCATCAGCACTTCGGGGACGTACTGGCCGCCGTACTCTCCGAACTTCGTCTCGTTCATTCCGCTCGCTCCGTTCATGTCGTTCGTATCGCTCATGCGTTCACCAACCTCCGCGTGTTCTCGCCGACGTCGCCGTCCATGATGGCGCTCCCGACGAGCAGGGCGTCCGCCCCGGCGTCGCACATTCGTTCGACGTCCGCCGTCGTCGTGATACCGCTTTCGGCGACGAGCGTCGTGTCCTCGGGAACCACGGGTGCGACCGATTCGAACGTTCCCAAATCGACCTCCAATCGCGCGAGGTCGCGGTTGTTCACGCCGATGATGGTCGCTCCCGCATCGAGCGCCTCTCGGAGTTCCTCCTCGTCGTGGACTTCGACGAGGACCTGAAAGCCGCGCTCTTCGGCCGCCGAAAGCAGTCCCTCCAGGTCGTCCACGAAGCGGACGATGAGGAGCACGAGGTCCGCGGCCACCGCGTCCAGTTGTTCCTCTCTGACGATGAAGTCCTTGCGGAGTACCGGGACGTCCACGGCTTCGCGGATTCGACGGAGGTTCTCGGTACTGCCGCCGAAGTGCTCCGGTTCCGTGAGAACCGACAGGGCCGTCGCCCCGTTCTCGACCATCGTTTCGGCCAGTTCGACCGGATCGTCGGTTCGTTCACCGTTCGTCGTCGGACTCGTCGGCTTTACCTCCGCTATCAGCGGCACCCGTCCGTTTTCCTCCGCGTCCGCGAGCGCGTCCGAAAACGAACGCGCGTCCACGGAGATCCGCTCTGCGTCCTCGCCGGGTGTCCGTTCCCGAGCGGTCCGGAGGATGGATTCGACCGCGGGTGCGAGCGCACCATCTACGTTCATTGTAGTACATCAACGGACTAGTTTGTACATAAGGTTTGCGTCCGCGGGACGAATCTTGAAGGTCATGAGGTTCGTTGCCGTCGCTATGGACGAGACTGCCGGAATCTATGCGCAGCACTCCCCGTATTTGGAGCGAGCAGTGCAGGTCGGCGTCGCCAGCGGACGCGTCTTGCGCGTGACGTTTCCGCACGACCCCGACGACGACGCACTGGAAGACCACGCCGTCCTCGACCGTATCATGGCGTATCTGGAAGGCGTCGAGGACGACTTTTCTGACGTACAGGTCGCGCTCACCCTCCCGACGGACCAACGAAGCGTGCTCGAGTCGGTGCGCAACGTTCCCTACGGCGAGCAGGTGAACGTCGAAACCGTCGCCCGGATGACCTCCGGTATCGACCACACCGAGGACGCGGACTTGGAACTGGTCAGGACCGCGCTCGACGAGAACCCCGCCCCGATTCTCGTCCCCGACCACCGCGTCCGCGACGGGCCGAGCGCCGCGCCGCCGGACGTCGAGCAGAAACTACGCTCGCTGGAAGGGCTGTGAAGGGCTGATCCGAATCTGGAGGACGTACAGCAAGGCACCCGCGACCAGCAGGGGAACCGTGAGAATGGTGAGTCGCGTCGTCCCATGCTGGCGAAACGCCACGAGACCAAACACAACCCAGAGCAGGGCAAACGCGAGATGCCCGCCGAATTCGGCGATTCCGCTGTTCGTAACCGCGCTGTAGGCTTCGAGCGCTATCTGTATCGCTACCACTGATAGCATGAGAACTATTCCCCACTGATTCATGACCTTCGACCCACGCATCGGACGGTCGTTGTTTCTCGGCTAGCCACTTCAACGTCCATCCACGGATGACTTTTTGACGCTTGCGAACGTATCTCCCGACATGTACGTCCGGGATGCTAAAAACCGCGAGGAGGTCTGGTTGCTCGATAACATCGAAGCGATGGGGCTCGACGAAACCGCCTTTCGTTCCCGGGATTACGTCGTCGTCGTGGACGAAACGTCGGGCGAAAAGGCCGGATTCGGGCGGATTCGAATCCACAAGCCGGACGATGCCCCCGAAATCTGTGAGCTGACGAGCATCGGCGTCGTCGAATCGTGGCGCGGGCAGGGCGTCGGCGCGCACGTCATCGAACGCCTCATCGACAAGGCGAGCGACGACGACTTCGAGGAGGTGTACGCCCTCGTCGGCGTGCCCGATTACCTCGCCCAGTTCGGTTTCGAACCCCTCGACGTCGGGGACCTCCCGTCGAAACTCCGCGACCGCCTCGATTCGAAACGGGACGACATCGAACCCGACGCCATCCCGATGGTGCTCGCCGTCGATTCCTTCGAGATGCCCGACCGTCTCCGCGAACGGTTCAAGGACGCCCGGCCGCACGAGGGAGAGCCTTCGAGCGACGAGGACGCGGAGGAGATGGCCGAGGAGTTCGGCATCGACCCCGACGACGCGACCTACAAGTACGACACCGGCAGGCACTGACGACCGACCGTCTTTCACCCACCGCTCCGAGCAGTCCCGAATACCCCCCGCTACCGCGGGGCGCGTCGAAAGAAAAATGATATCGAGAACCGCCGTCTCGCGCTACGTCTTCCGCGCGAAGGTGAGATACCCGGTGTGGCCGACGGGACTCGTGGACGGGCGCGTTCCGCGCTCGTCGAAGTCCATCTCGCGCTGGATGGTCTCCATCGTGCGAACGTCGTCGAGATTCGATTCCCGAGCGGCCGTTTCGACGTCACGGGCGCTCTCCACGAACGGCGCGTAGACGCCGAGCGAGCCGCCGTCCGCCAACAGGTCCGGCGCGCGTGCGACGACCTCCGCCGCGTCCGGCGTATCGAGGGTGAGGACGTCGAACTCGCCGAGTTCGTCGAGGTTTTCGGTGACGTCT
The DNA here is from genome assembly GCF_000376445.1 of Haladaptatus paucihalophilus DX253. Classification (NCBI taxonomy): domain Archaea; kingdom Methanobacteriati; phylum Methanobacteriota; class Halobacteria; order Halobacteriales; family Haladaptataceae; genus Haladaptatus; species Haladaptatus paucihalophilus. The sequence continues at coordinate 2,490,057 of NZ_AQXI01000001.1, forward strand.
CCCGTTCGAACCTCGACCGCATCGGCCACGTCCGCCATCTCGATGTTGTCGCGGGCGACCTCGGCGAAATCTTCCTTCCGCTCGAAGGTGACGACCTCCGCGCCGATTCGCCCGAGATACGCGGCGAGGACGCCGGTTCCGGTTCCCGCGTCGAGCACCCGGTCGCCAGCCGCGACGCCTGTTTCGCCGACGACGAGGCCGATGTCCCGCGGGAGCATCGGCGCGCCCGTTCGCTCGAAGTGGTGGAACAGGTCCGGGCCGCGGAGCCGTCGCACCGTGAACTCCTCGTCCAAGTGGGTGGCGAGGACGTCGCCGGGTTGCACGTCCTCGGGAACGGTGAGGACGCCGAGGTCGGTCTGTAGCTCCTCGCCGGGATTTCGCAGGTACTCCCGGTCGCCGTGAACGAGTAGGACCGTCACTCCAGTCGCTCTATCGCCGCCGCAAGGTCGCCGTTCTCCGCGTCGAGCGCCTCTCGGGCTTCGTCTTCGCTCACGCCCGCGCGCTGGGCGACGATTTCGACGTCGGCATCGGGAATCGCGCCCGCGGATTCCTCCGTGGACTCCTCGGAGCTTCCCGCGTCGGAACTACCGGACGCTTCGCGCGTCTCGGCGTCGCCGACGACCTGGTAGGTGTGCTGGCCGCGTGCGTCCATTCGGGTGACGTCCGGGTCGCTGAAGACGAGTTCCTCGCCGTCGGTCGTGCGAATGACGACCTCTTCGGCTTCGATGTCGTCCACTTCGATACCCATCTGCTTCATCATCTGCTGCATCTTGCGTGGGTCGAGCCCACCGCCGCCTCCTCCAAACATACCCGAATCGTCGGAACGGAGGGGGAAAAACGTGACGCAAATGCGTCGGAAACCCGTCGGTTTACTTTTCTGCGCCGTCGCGCACCTTCACGGCCATTCCGGTGTCGAAATCGAACATGGCGTCTGCGTCGAGTTCGGCGCGACCGACGGCGAGCAGGTCGCCGTTCTCGTGGGTCACGAGCACCTCGTCTCCGGCGCGGACGTCGGGGTCCACGTCGGCGACGAACTTGGCGAAGACGTTCTTGCCGTCCCTAACGAACGGCTCGCTCTCGTCGCCGACGATGACGCGACCCGCGGGCGATTCGAGGGCGTCGGCGATGCGATTGCCCCCCGCGAGGCCGAGCGTGAATCGGCCGTCGGTGGCGTAGGTGACGAGTCGGCTCCCGTCGGCGTGCACCTGCTGGGGTCGCCCGGAGGACGAATGGCGAACTTCCAGGTCCTCCTCGGGAGGGAACAGCGCGGCACCGGCCCCCGCGCCGAACTGGTAATCCGCGGTCGTACGCAGTGCGGGCAAATCCTCGTCTTCAGTCATTGGGCCGGATTTAGCGTGTGAGGGTGAAAGCCCTTCGACATCGGACTGTTTGGTGCATGTTACCATTTCTCTGTCACGGTGTACCATGGCGCTGGCTATCGATTTGAGAGCGATTTATTAGGCGGGAGTCCGAAGACGACGTATGAACACGAAAGAACTGCTGGGAATCGCGCTTCTCATCGTCGGGAGCGTCCTGATATTTGGCGTCATCTCCATGATCGGTACCTTCACGGGGAACGCCCTCGCCGGTCTCGCCACTGTCGCGCTCGCCGCTGGCGCACTGATGTTCGGCACGGGCGAAGGCGGTCGCCCGGTCTAAAGGAGAAACGTTTCGGTCCGTTCGCTGAGATCGATGAAACTGTCGGCGGCGGCGATGAGTTCTTCGGCGGTCGATTCTTGGAACCCCATCACTTCCACGCGCACCCCCTCGTGTCGAAGGTGCGTCGCGAGCTGTGCGAAATCGCCGTCGCCGGTACAGAGCACGACCGTATCGACTTTCGGTGCGAGCGTGATGGCGTCGAGACAGATGCCGACGTCCCAGTCCGCCTTCTTCGACCCGTCGCCGAACGTCTTTATCGCCTTTATTTTCGCCTCGAATCCGATGTCGGTCAACGCGTCGAAAAAGCGGTCCTCGTCGGGGCTATCGGCCTGAATGACGTAGGCGATGGCGCGCGTCAACTCTCGATCCTGTGCCGCCTTCGAGAGAAGAGATGAGTAGTCGATATTCCGACTATAGACGCTTTGAGCAGTGTGATAGAGGTTTTGCGCGTCGGCTAATACCGTGACGCGCTGACCTGGATGAATATCCGTCATACGTTAGTGTGATAACTACTGGCATAAAGAAGTTGCTTGTCCGGTACTGTCACGATGTCGGCGTTTTATGCCACGTGAGCGTGAGCGACTCGGGGTCGAGGATGTAATATCGCTCCCATGTCGGTGCCACGCTGACGACCTGCGTCTCGCCGATGGTCGTCTCGGCGTGCTGGTGGTGGTGCCCGATGAGACAGAGGTCCGGCGAGAGCGCGGAGATGAGGTCGTCGATGTGCGAACACCCGACGTCGTAATCCTCGGCGACGGGCAGACCGTGGGGTGCCTCGTGGGTCATCAATACGTCCACGGAGTCGAGTTCCATCGCCTTCTCCACGTCTTCGTGAGTGAAGTGACGGCGGCGGTCGCCGACGAGGTTAGCGCGCGGGCGGTCGTACTGCGTCGGCGCGAAGTTCCCCGACAGACCGGCGATTCGAAGGCCGTCGAGTTCGACGGCGGTGCTGGCGATGAGGTGGGCGTTTCTGACCTGCGAGTTCGAAACCAGTCCGTTCCGCAGTGCTTCGATGGTGTCGAAATCCTCGTTGTTGCCGCCGATAAACCACGTGGGTGCGGGCAAGTCGTAGAACATCAAGTCTCCCAACTGCAGAGTGACGTCTGGGTTCGCCTCGCGGTACGCCGCAAAGAGTGCGCGCCGGTTGTCGCGGTCGTCGGCGTGGGCGTCTCCGAGGACGAGCATTTTTCGAGCGTATGTCTGGAGGTATGATAAGACCGCCGGATTGTCCTGCGCGGCAACGGCACACAGGCCTCTCCTACCCGACCAGTACGAGCGCCGCCATGCCACAGACGAGGAGGCCGATGCCGTAAAAGAGCACCTTGACGTCGCTCTGCAACTGGGTCGCTTGGAGGTCCGCTGGGTCCACGATGGTACTCTCTAAACCCATCGAATCCGCGTTCGCCATTGCTGTTCCCATTCGGACGGTTCCAGTTCCACCGAGCGCAAACAGGAGAACGGCGAGTCCAAGCCCGAACAGGGTGAGGAGCGCGAGTTCCGATTTTGTGAGAGCGAACACGGCACCCACCGTGAGTCCCGCGTAGACGAGCGAGTATCGGAGGCTACACCGTGCGATGAGGGACCAGTTCATACTGAACATCCTTCATGTCTCGATAAATGTTTTCTGACCAACCGGTTGATTTTCGGCAAACGACCACTTTCGACCGGTTTCCTCGCGACTCCGACCGGTTTTTGACGACGAATCCACCGAAATCCGACCCCGACGGCAGAGTCTGTCGTCGGCGTAAGGCATAAGTCACCACGAAACACCCAATGGAATATGCCTCGTGCTGTGGCGCCCGCCGCGTTCGCGTATCGGCGAGCCAGCGACAGCACAGTCGGAAAACGGACAAAACGTGCGGCGTGAGGTTCGCGGCGGGCATGGCACCCCCGTTTCGAGCCATTCTCGTTTTGCACCGCGCGATAACCGATTTCCGACACAGACCGATGACAGATACAGACACACCGTTTCGCGGGGTCTATCCCGCGATGACAACGCCCTTTGCGGGCGACAGCATAGACCACGAACTCCTCCGTAGCGACGCCCAGCGCCTCGAACGCGCCGGGGTCGACGGCCTCGTTCCGGTCGGCTCGACCGGCGAGAGCGCGACCCTGAGCCACGACGAACACGTCGAAGTCGTGGAAACCGTCGTGGACGCCGTCGACATCCCCGTCATCGCCGGCGCGGGGAGCAACGCGACCCACGAAGCCCTCGACCTCGCACGACGGTCCGCGGACGCCGGGGCCGACGGCCTCCTTCTCATCTCTCCGTACTACAACAAGCCCGAACCGGCGGGGATGGAAGCCCACTACCGCACCATCGCGGACGGCGTTGACCTGCCTCAAATCGTCTACAACGTCCCCTCTCGAACCGGGCGAAACATCGACGTGGAGACGACCGTCTCGCTGGCCGAACACGACAACATCGTCGGCTACAAGGCCGCGAGCGGCGACTTCGGGCAGATAAGCGAGATAATCGAACGAACCCGAGACGAGGCGTTCGCGGTGCTATCGGGCGACGACGCGCTGACGCTCCCGATGCTTTCCATCGGCGCGGCGGGGACTATCAGCGTCTCTGCAAACGTCGAACCGGAACGGACCTGTGAACTGGTCGAATCGGCCCTTTCGGGCGACTACGGCCGGGCGCGGGAACTCCAGTTCGAACTCGGACCGCTGTTCCGCGCGCTGTTCGCGGAGACGAACCCGATTCCGGTGAAGGCGGCGATGGAACACCGCGGCTACGGACCGGACGGCCTCCGACTGCCCTTGTCCGAACTGTCCGACGAGAACCGCGAGGAACTCGCGGCGGTACTCGACGAACTGGAGGGGGGCGCGTGACGCGGGTGCTCGTCGGCGGCGTCACGGGGCGGATGGGCCGCGCCGTCATCGCGGCGGCGAGCGACCGGGACGACGTGAATATCGTCGCTGGCGTGAGCCGCGACCCGCCGGGAGAAATCGACGGCGTTCCGACCGAATCCGCGGCGGACCTCGAAGCGGCCCTCTCGGAGTACGACCCGGACGTTCTCGTGGACTTTTCGACCCCCGACGCCAGCCGAACGTTGGTCGCGGCGTGTGCGGACGCGGACGTCGCGTGCGTCGTCGGCACGACCGGGTTCGACGACGACGAATCCGTCTTCCGCGAGGCGAGCGAATCGGTCCCCGTCCTCGTGGCGAGCAACTTCTCCCGCGGGGTGCAGGCTCTCCTCCGAGCGGTCGAAGGTGCCGTCTCCGACCTGCCCGGCTACGACGTGGAACTGACCGAAACGCACCACAACGGCAAGCGAGACGCGCCGAGCGGGACCGCGAAGACGCTCCTCGACCGAATCGCGGCGGCGGGCGGTCCCGACGAGCGCGTTCACGGACGCGAAGGCGATGCGCCGCGACAACCCGACGAAATCGGCGTTCACGCTCGCCGTGCGGGGGGTATCGCGGGCGAACACGAAGTCCTCATAGCGAACGACCACGAGGAGCTTCGACTCTCCCATCGGGCGGCCGACAGGGGCGTGTTCGCCGACGGCGCGCTCGACGCGGCGGCGTGGGTGACCGGACGACATCCGGGGCGGTACGAGTTTAGCGAGGTAATCAGCGAATGAGACGTGAAAGCGACATACGAAGCGACGTACGTGAACTGTGGCAACGATACGATTCCGGCGAGGTAAACGCGGACAGCGCCGGACCGAACGAACACGAACTCCTCGAAACCTTCCTCGACGCGTTGGAGGCGGGCGAGGTTCGCGCCGCCGAAAAGCGCGACGGGAGTTGGGAAGCGAACGAATGGGTGAAACAGGGTATTTTACTGAACTTCGGCCTTCGCCACATCGAGGGCCACGAATACGGCGGCGTCACCTACTACGACGTCCTTCCGCTCCGCGAGACGGACGATTTCCCCGGTCGGGGTACCCGCAACACGCCCGACGGAACCGTCGTCCGCCGCGGCGCACACGTCGGGTCGAACTGCATCCTGATGAGTCCGAGCTTCGTCAACATCGGCGTCTCCATCGGCGACGGGACGCTCGTGGACTCCTGTGATACCGTCGGCTCGTGCGCGCAAATCGGGGAGAACGTCAAGCTCGGTGCGAACGCGCTCATCGGGGGCGTCCTCGAACCCGTCGAGGGGACGCCCGTCATCGTCGAAGACGACGTGACCCTCGGCGCTGGCTGTCGCGTCACGTCCGGGTTCGTCGTCGGTGAGGGAAGCATCGTCGCCGAGAACACGCTTCTCACGCCGCGAATCCCCGTCTACGACCTCGTGGACGAGGAGATTCTGTACGGCCATCTTCCGCCGAACCGACGCGCGTTCACCAGATTCGTTGAATCGAGCCTCGGCGACCACGACCTGTTCGACGGCGGGGCGTACAAGCCCGCCGTCGTGGCGCTCGACGTTGAAGACGACACGCTCGCTCAGGTCGAGCGCGAGGAGGCCCTGCGATGAGCGCGACCGTTTCGGCCGACAACCCGCCGGTACGACGGCTGTCGGACTGGTCCGACGCCCGGCTCGACGACCTCGCCGACGAATACGACACGCCGCTGTACGTCATCGACCTCGAACGCGTCCGCGAGAACTACGCCAGACTCGCAGCGGCGTTTCCTGACGCCGACGTCCACTTCGCCGCGAAGGCGAACACGTCCCGCGCGGTCCTCGAAACCCTCGAAGCCGAGGGCGCGAGCATCGAATGCGCTTCGGCGGGCGAGACGGAGCGCGCCTTCGCCGCCGGATTCGAGGGCGAGCGTGTCCACTACACGGCCGTCAACCCGCCCGGAATCGACCTCGACAGGGCGGTCGAACTCGCCGCGGACCACCCCGGTCTGACGGTTACGGTCGGTGCCGCGGACACCATCGACCGATTGGCCGAGCGCGGCTACGACGGACGGCTCTGTCTCCGCGTCAATCCCGGCGTGGGCGCGGGCCATCACGAGAAGGTGCGAACGGGTGCGGACGCGAAGTTCGGCGTCCCTTACGACCGCGCCGCGTCCCTGCTCGAATCGGCCGCTGACGACTTCGACGTCGTAGGAATCCACGCCCACGCGGGAAGCGGCATCTCGGGCGACGACCTCGGCAACCACCGCGAACTCGTCTCCCGGATGGGTGAGTTGGCTCGCACCATCGACCCCGACCTCGAATTCGTGGACGTCGGTGGTGGGTTCGGCGTGCCGTATCACCCCGATGACCCGCCTCTCGACCTCGAATCGGTCGCGGACGCGACGCGGGACGCGCTCGGCGACCTCGACGCCACGCTCGTCGTGGAACCGGGTCGGTACCTCGTCGCCGACGCCGGTGTCCTCCTGACCCGCGTGAACACGGTCAAGGAGGCACCGGAGACGACCGTGGTCGGAGTCGATGCCGGAATGACGGCGCTCGTTCGACCCGCGCTCTACGATTCGTACCATCACATCAGGAGCGTGGGAGCGGACGGTCAAGCGGTCGAAACGACGGTCGCCGGACCGATTTGCGAGAGTTCGGACACCTTCGGAACCCACCTGCTCGCCGACCCGACGCGCGGCGACCTACTCGCCGTCGGCAACGCGGGCGCGTACGGCTACGAGATGGCGAGCCAGTACAACTCGCGGCCGCGTCCGGCCGTCGTCGTCGTGGACGGCGACCGAACCGGGGTCGCACACCGACGCGAAACCCACGCGGACGTCATCGCGACCGAAACGGAGGTGACGTGGGAATGAACCTCTCGTTCGAGAAGTACCACGGCACCGGGAACGATTTCGTCATCGTGAACCCGGACGCATGCGTTCCTCACCGCTCACGGTTCGCCCGCAGGGTCTGTGACAGGACCGACGGAATCGGTGCGGACGGCGTGCTCTTTCTGGCACTCGAACCCGAATTCCGCCCGCCGCGCGTCATCATGACGCTGGTGCAACCGGACGGGAGCACGGCCGAGATGTGCGGAAACGGTGCGCGCTGTGCCGCGGTCTGGGCCGCCGAGCGCGCGAACGCGGACGAGGTGATGATAGACACGCTCGCCGGAACCCGCCACGCGAAAATCCACGACGGCGGCGCGACCATCGAGATGGGTGCCCCCGAATTCGGGCCGAACGACGTCCCGGTCGCGGGGGACGAACCCCTCATCGAGACCCGCGTCGGCGATTACGACGTAACGGCGGTGAACACGGGCGTTCCGCACGCGGTCGCGTTCGTGGACGACGTGACGGCGGTGAACCTCGAACGGGACGCACCGCCGATTCGCCACGCTGACGTCTTCCCGGAGGGCGCGAACGTCACCTTCGCCTCGCCGTGCGACGGCGGGTTCGACCAGCGGACCTTCGAGCGCGGCGTCGAGGGCGAAACCCAGTCGTGTGGCACCGGCGCGGTCGCCATCGCGGCCGCCGCGCGCCGACTCGGACTCACGGACGGCGAGAACGTATCGGTGTCGCCGCCCGGCGGCGACCTCGAAGTCACGGTTGACGACCGAAACGCGACGCTCACCGGACCCGTCGAACGCGAGTTCGGCGGCGACCTCCGCGTCTCGAACGCCGGACGACTCGATTTAGAGGCGTGATTCCGTGACGGACTTCGACCCGATTTCGTTCCTCGAAACCGCCGTTCGGACGCCATCACACGAATCGGTCGATGCGATGCGAACCCTGCTCGTCGAAACCCTCGAATCGGCGGGCGTCGAGACGACCATCGACGCCGCGGGGAACGTCCTCGCGGAGCGCGTCGGCGACGAAAACGGCCCGCACGTCGTCCTGAACACCCACATCGACACCGTGCCGCCCCACGTTCCGTTTTCCCGCGATAGCGTCGGAGACGGTGACGACGACCGGATTCGTGGCCGCGGCTCCTGTGACGCGAAGGGACCGCTCGCGGCGCTCCTCGATGCGTTTTTCGCGTTCGAACCGAAGCGAGGGCGGGTAACGCTCGCCGTGACGCCGGACGAGGAAACCGACTCGACGGGTGCGGCCGCCCTCGACTTCCTCGCTCGGGACGAGGAGGACGGGACCGAACTCCATCCCGACGCCGTAATCGTCGGCGAACCGACCGACCTCGACGTGTGCAACGCCGCGCGAGGGCGTTTTCAGGGAACGGTAACCGTTCGGGGGGAGAACGCACACGCCGCGCACCCCGAAGCGGGCGTCAACGCGATACGCGGGTTGGTCCCCGTCCTGTCGGCGCTCTCCACGTTCGATTCGGACAGGGAACATCCCGAACTGGGCGCGCCGACGCTCACGCCGACGACGGTCGAGGGGGGAACCGCCACGAACCAGATTCCCGCCGACTGCTCGTTCGTCATCGACCGGCGGAGCGTTCCGCCGGAAGGTGCCGAGGAGTTCCGCCGCTCCCTCGAAGCCCATCTCCGGGACGCCGTGGATGCGGTCGAGGTGGACGTTTCCCTCGCTGAACGCGACACGCCGTTTCTCGAAGCCTTCGAGACGCCCGCCGACTCGGAACTGGTGCGAACGCTCTCCGACGAGAGCGGCGGCGAGGTACGTCCGTTCGGCGCGGCGACCGAGGCGTCCTATTTCGCACGCGTCGCTCCGACCGTCGTGTTCGGGCCGGGCGTGCTGTCCGACGACGAGGGCGCGGTGGCACACGGGCCGCGGGAGTACGTCGATGTCGCCGACGTCCGAGCGGCCGCGGATGCGGTACGGGGAACTCTTCTGGCGCTCGTTGAATGACCGGGACACTGTTGGCACTCTCGGTCCGATAGGTTGCGAACATCGCTTTCGGACGGGTCGCGCTCGGGCGGTGGTCGGTCGAGAACGAGTATTCGCGGTCGGTGTTGCTGTCGTCGCTGGCGTGGTTGTTGTCGTTGTCGTCGCAGTTGCTGTTGTGATTGCTGTCGTTGCGTGACGACCGCAAGCGATGAAATCGCGGGAAGTAGCGCCGAAGAGCGTCGTCGCTCACCACCGGGAACCAATGGCGCGAGCGCGGCGAGGACGACCAGCGCTGCGATTCGTTCGGCGGTCACGCCGCGAGGTGGCTTCGTGTCGGTATAAAAAGTTCAGGTGAGGAGGGCGATTCGTTGTTCAGAACTCGTCGGCGAGATACGCGCCGAGGTACCCACCCAGCGCGCTCAGTCCGACCGTGTAGAGCATGGCGAACATGCCCAAGAGAAAGAGGAGCGCCACGAATCCGCCGGGCATGTACCCGAAGGAGATGATGCTCATGACGAACAGCCCCACGACCGCCATGGGAATTGCGGCGATGGCACCGGAGATGGCACCGACTCGAAGTCCCTCGTTGGGCGTCGTCCGCCCCAGATAGGCGGCGACGCCCCCGCCGAGGACGGGCGAAAACGGGATGAAGGACACGACGAGAGTTACGACGGCGCCGATGAGCGCGTGGATGAGGTTATTATTGTCTGTCATATGTTGTAGTAGTTAGCGACAACGGCGGTCGGTGGCGATTCAACCCAAGAAGACGTCCACGATGTCGCTGCCGCGGTTGCGGACGTCTTTGTACAGTTCGGAGTAACCGCAGTTGGAGCAGGAGACCACGGTGAAGCTCTTCGTTTGGATGTCGAACATCTTGCTGAGTCCGCCGCCGGTGGTCGAGATGGAGTCCGTGGTTACTTCCGTGTGACCGCATTTCGGGCAGCCGGAGGTATCGCGTGTATCGGGGTCCATACAGCGACGTGTCTATTTCGTGGGAATAAATACTTCGTGGTCGATACGTCAACGAAGCTTATTACGATTCGCTTTCTATCGAACAGTATGGCTACAAACCGTTCCGCATACGGACGGAAATCCCAGTCCGCCCCGCTCGGTATCAAGATAATCTGCGTCCTCGGTGCGCTCGGTGCGCTCGGAAGCTTCCTTCGCGGTCTCGGGGTGCTGTTTTCGTCCCCCATCGGCCTCATCGTCGGTGCCATCGTCATCGTCTTCGCAGTCGCCAAACTCGCCGTCGTCTGGGGTCTGTGGACGCTCAAGTCGTGGGCCTGGACGCTCACGATAATCGTGTACGGGTTGAGCCTGCTGATGGACGTGTTCCGATTCTTCACGGGGCATCTCGCCGCCTTCTTCGGCATCGTCGTCGGCGGGTTACTGTTGGCCTACGTCTACAGCAAGCGCGATTATTACAAATAATTCGTTAAAGTCACGCCCTATTCACGTTTTTCCGCGTCCCGTATTTCGACGATTCGGCGCGCTCTTTCACTCCGAGTAGCATCTTGCGCTCCATGACGAAGTGGGCGGGTTCCCAGAACAGGACGTCGGCCGCTCTCCCGGCGATGTCTTGTTTTCCGTGCGAGCGCATTCGAGCGACGAACCGCGTCGTCTCGTCGTCGAGCGGACGGAGGACGAACGCCCACGTCCACCGCGGTGATTCCCCCGGCGGTTGGAGCACTATCGCCCGCTCGGGGTCGAGCACCGCGACTTCGGGGGCGGACTCGGGCGTCTGCACCGAGTAGTCCTCGGGCGCGAGGTGGACGGTATCCCCGACTTCGAGGTCCTGATGTGCCGGGAGGATTCGGTCGGCGTTGTGGATGTCCGCGCCGACGAGGTTTTCCAGCCAGTCGTAACTGTAGAACCCGCCGCGCCCCTGTCCGATTTGGACGAGCCACGGCCACACCTCCTCGACGGGGGCGTCGATGGTGACGGCGTGAGTGACCTCGGACTCGGGGTCCCGAAGCAAACCGTCACCGGGGAGGGAACCGTTCGATTCCTCGTCGGTCGCACCCCAGCGGAGGTGCCACGGTCGGACGGCGAACCAGTAGATCAGCGCGGCGATTGCGATGAGCGGTGCCACCAGTCGGCGTCGCTCGTACGTCGATGACATGACACCGGTGACGACGGAGAGGAGTGTAACGGTTTGGGCTGGCTGGGCTGGTGAGCGCTCAGTCGAGGTCGTCCGCGAGGTCGGCGGCGATGCCCGTGTAGCCGGTGGGCGTCAGTGCGTGCAGTTCCTCGCGCACGTCCTCGTCCACGTCGAGTTCGTCGAAGAGGTCGCGGAAGTCGTCGAGCGTGACGCGTTTCCCGCGGGTGAGCGCTTTGACGCGCTCGTAGGCGTCGCCGTGGCCTTCGCGCCGGAGGATGGTTTGGACCGCTTCGCCGATGATTTCGGGCGTGGATTCGAGTTCCTCGCGCATGACCTCCTCGTTGGGAACGACCTTCCCGAGGCCGTCCTGCGCTTTGGTGTAGCCGAGCAGGCAGTAGGCGAACGCCGACCCGATGTTCCGCTTGACGGTCGAATCGGAGAGGTCGCGCTGGAGTCGGGAGGTGGTGATGTAGTCGCCGAGGAACGTGAGGTCGGAGTTGGCCTTCGAGAGGTTGCCCTCCGAGTTCTCGAAGTCGATGGGGTTGACCTTGTGGGGCATGGTGGAACTGCCGGTTTCGCTCTCGGTGGTGAGTTGCCCGAGGTAGCGGTCGCTGACGTAGAGCCAGATGTCCCGGTCCATGTCGAGGAGAATCGTGTTGGCCCGACGGAGCGCGTCGAACAGTTCCGCGAGGTCGTCACACGGGTTGACCTGCGTGGCGAGGGCGGTGTGGGAGAGACCGAGGTCCGTCACGAACTCGCGGGAAAAGGCCCGCCAGTCCACGTCGGGATACGCCGCGACGTGGGCCGCGTAGGTGCCGCTCGCGCCCGCGAGTTTGCCCGAGAGCGATTCGGCGGCGCGTTCGATTTCGCCGACCGCTCGTCCGAGGCGGGCGGCGTAGACGGCCGTCTCCTTGCCGAACGTCGTCGGCGTGGCCGGTTGACCGTGGGTTCGGGCGAGCATCGGCACGTCGCGGTACTCGTGGGCCATATCGGCCAACTCGTCGCGGACGGCGGCGAGTTCGGGGAGCAGAACCTCCTCGACGGCGGGTTTGGCGAGCAGGCGGTGGGCGAGGTTGTTCACGTCCTCGCTCGTCAGCGCGAAGTGAATCCACGACCCGAGGTCCAAATCGTCGGGGAGCGAGCGGCGGACGAAGTATTCGACCGCCTTCACGTCGTGGTTCGTCGCGGGGTAGTCCTCGTAGCCCTCGGTTTCGAGGGCCTTGACGATTTCAGCGTCCTCCGCGTCGAACTCCTCGTAGACGGCACGGAGTTCGTCGCGGTCGTCCGCCGCGATGTCGAAGGGCGTCACGTCGAGGTCGGACAGCGCGATGAGATACTCTATCTCGACTCGCACGCGAGCACGCATGAGCGCGGCCTCGCTCGCGTAGTCGCGGAGCGGCGCGGTTCGACCGGCGTAGCGTCCGTCTATCGGCGAGACGGCGTAAAGGGAATCCATACCTGTGCCTGCCGTTCGGTTCGGCAAAAGCGTGTCGGTCCGATGACGCACAAGTATGCATACAAAACGGAAAAATAACCGTGCGACTCCGAAATATATCCACGAAGTTGTATAGAATTCGCCGCTCGACCGCAACTACTTTGGCCCCGCCGGTCGGTCTCTCTCGTATGACAGGGATTGCGGGTATGGCCGGGAACCGTGGTCGAAACCTCATGCACATCGCGGACCTCGCGCCGGGCGGGGCGGAACTGGCGGTCGTCCTCACCAACAGCGCGGATGCGCCGGTGCTGGACGAAGCCGAAAAGCGCGGGATTCCCACGGAAGTCGTCGAACAGGGCGACGACGAATTGCGGCAGGACCACGAGCGCCGCGTCCTCGACGCGCTCGCGGACTACGAGTTCGACCTCGTGTGCCTCGACGGCTACATGCGAATCCTCACGGACGAGTTTTTGGACGACGCGCCGACGACGCTCAACGTCCACCCGTCCTTGCTCCCGTCGTTCCCCGGCATGGACGCGTGGGGCGACGCGCTGGACGCGGGAGTGAGCACGACCGGATGCACGGTTCACGTCGTCACCGACGCGACGGACGACGCGGGCGAGGTTGACCACTCCAAGGTCGATTCCGGTCCCATCGTCACGCAGGAACCGGTTCCGGTGTACGACGGCGACGACGAGGAGTCGCTGAAGGAGCGCGTCCTTTATCAAGGCGAGTTCAAGGCGTACCCCCGCGCGGTCCGCTGGTTCGCCGAGGGAGACGCCGAGGTCGATTTCGACGCGAACGCGGTCCGCGTCGAGGCGGACGCGGACGACGCGCTTCCCGCCCGGAAGGTCGAAACGTTCGACCGCGCCGCCAGCCTCCGATACGGGGAGAACCCGCATCAGGACGCCGCGCTCTACGCCGACGCGACGTGCGAGGAGGCCAGCGTGGTCCACGCGGAGCAGTTGAACGAGGGCGCGAAGGCGCTGTCGTACAACAACTACAACGACGCCGACGGCGCGCTGAACCTCATCAAGGAGTTCGACCGCCCCGCCGCCGCGGTCATCAAGCACACTAATCCCGCTGGCTGTGCCGTCGCCGACTCGCTCGCCGAGGCCTACGAGCGCGCCCTCTCGACGGACGCGAAGAGCGCGTTCGGCGGCATCGTCGCCCTCAACCGCGAGTGCGACGACGCCACCGCGACCCAAATCGTGGACTCGTTCAAGGAAGTCGTCGTCGCGCCGGGCTACACCGACGACGCGCTCCAAACCCTCTGCGAGAAGAAGAACCTCCGCGTGCTCGACGTCTCCGACCTCGGCGAAATCACGGAAACTCACACCGAGAAGGACCTCGTGGGCGGCCGACTCGTCCAGGAGCGCGACATGCAGGACCCGACCCGCGAGGACCTCGACGTCGTGACCGAGCGCGAACCGACCGACGAGCAACTCGACTCCCTGCTCTTCGCGTGGCAGACCATCAAACACGTCAAGTCCAACGCCATCCTGTTCGCCACGGGCACCGAGACGGTCGGCGTCGGCGCGGGACAGGTCAGCCGCGTGGACGCGGTGCAGATTGCAAAGATGAAGGCCGACCGCGATGCTGAAGGCAAGGACGCCGACGGCGCGGTCATGGCGAGCGACGCCTTCTTCCCGTTCCCGGACGCCATCGAGGAGGCCGCCGAAGCGGGTATCGAGGCCGTCATCCAACCCGGCGGGTCGGTGAACGACGACGACGTTATCGAGGCCGCGAACGAGCACGACATGGCGATGGTGTTCACCGGGAGTCGGTGCTTCCGGCACGATTGAGCGAAGCGAATCGACTACCGGTTCCCGTTCTTTTCGAGCCACGTGCGAACCCGTTGAGCGATCGTATCGGGGTCAGCGGTGGTGGTGTTGATGACTTCGATATTCCGGTCAGCCCCCCGTTCTCGGTACCAACGGTTGACGTCGAGCATGAAATCGATGCCCTCCTGTGCCATCGACCGTTCGCGTAACCGTTCTTCGAGGTCGGCGTCGTCACAGACGAGCGCACAGCGTTCGATACCCGAGAAATAGCGCGTCTCGGGGCTGTCGGTGAGGTCGTGGGGGTGGACGCCGCCGACGAAGAGCGCCTGCTTTCCGGTCGCGTGGAGCGTCATGCAGATGCGGAAATCGAGGTCGCAGATGGCCTCCCACGACAGGTTTCCGTTCGTCAAATCGATGTGTAGGTCGCCCTCGTAAATCGACGGGGAGATTTCTCCGTCCAGAAAACCCGCGGTCGTGGATTTTCCGACGCCCGGCGCTCCTTCCAACGTATACAAGGGGAAATATTGGAACCGAAAGCGCTCGCCACACTCCGGACACTCGGCGGTCGCGTACCCGTTCGCTGAATCGAGAACCGGCTTCTCGACGTCGGCGTTCCTGCACCGTGGACAGAAGTGCAACATTCGTTCTTCAAATGTTCGTTCGATACAAAAACGCACGGTGACTATGTCAACGCATGCCGGACGTACTGAGAGAAAACTTATGCCCGCTCTCCTTGACCATCATCTATGAATTTCCGAGCGGAACACGGCGTCTACCTCGCGCTCGCAGTCGTCGTCGGAGCCTTCTTCGTCCTGTTCGCGTTCATGGGTCCCGTCGGGTGGATTCTCGACGTTCTCCTCGTCCTCGCCGTCCTCAAACTGGCCGGGTGGAGTGGCCTGTTCGACGCGACGCCGGCGGAGCGGAAACGCAACTGTCCGGAGTGCGGCGCACGGAACACCGTGAACGATGCGTTCTGTGGATACTGTGGTAGGTCGATGGCTGACGGGTAAAAATCGATAAAAACGCGAATCCGCGCCGTCCTCACAGGGATTCAACGAACTCCCGGAGTCGGCGGTTGAACCGCTCGGGTTCCTCCACCGTAATGCAGTGGCCGCTCTCCTCGAACAGTTCGAACTCGGCGTTCGGGAGGCGGTCCGCGACGTCCCGGACGGCCGCGACGGTTCGCCACTTTTCGTCGGCACCGGCGCAGACGAGCGTCGGGGTCTCGATGTCGGGGAGAACGTCGCGGTAGTCGCGCATCGTGTAATCGAACAGAATCGCGCTCTTGATGGGCGGCGGCGTGCGCGATACCTCGTCGAAGACCAGCGCCCTCGTTTCGGGGCACGGCGGCTCCGCGAACGCCGCTTCGACGAGTCCCTCGATGAACGCGGCGTGGTCGGTTTGGACGAATCCGAGCGTCTCTGTGAGCCGTGCCGAGTCGCTTCTCCCGTGGTCGTAGTAGTCCCACTGGAACGCCGACGCGGACATGTCCACGTCCACGAAGCCCCGAACTCGGTCGGTCCCGAACTGGCCGACGTACTCCCACGCGACCAGCGCGCCCATCGACCACCCGACGAGAACCGCGTCGTCGAGGTCCCGCCGGTCGAGGAAGGCGTCCAGGTCGCTGGCGTACTGGCCCACCGTGTGCCCGGTTTCCGTCTTCTCGGAGCGGCCGTGCCCCCGGTAATCGAGCGCGACGGTCCGGTAGTCGTCCGAGAGGTTCCCCAGTTGGTGCGTAAAGAACCGAACACCGGTCATCACGCCGGGGAGGAAGACGAGCGGGGTTCCCGAGCCCTCGTCTTCGAAATACAGGTCGGCTCCGTTGCACTGTTCGTACGGCATGGCGGGTGGAGTACGCCGCGAACGGGCAAAAACGCCGCCGTCGAACTCGTCGCGGCGGACCCTCGCCACCCCGCTCGTGGGCGGCGGAAGGTGAGTTAAAGTGGTCCCCGAACGAAGCTTCACGCGATGAGCGCGCTCTCCAGCACGAAGGTCAAGACGCTGTTCGCGGGGTTCGTGTTCTCGCTCGTCCTCCTCGTCGGAATCGCCGTCGTCGGCGTGTTCGGCACCCTCGCCGCCCTCGGGGGGTCGGCGTACGCGAACACGCCGCTCGTCTTCGCGGTGTTCAACGCCGCGTTCCCGTACGTCGTGGCGTTCCTGCTGGACGCCATACTCGCCACCGTGCTGTTCGTCTGGATGGTTTCGAGCGCGGTACGGCAGGCTTCGATGCCGCGAAGCGAACGGCTCGCCGGACTCGCTCGAATCGCCGAACGACTGTCCCCGGAGGCCCGCGACGTCGGACTCTCGGAACGCCTCGGACCGACGAAAGAGGACCGGATGGACGAGCTGAAAGAGCGATACGTCGCGGACGAAATCGACGAGGACGAGTTCGAACGTCGGATGATGCGGCTGATGGCCGAGAACGAGGACGGGGGTCGCGCTTCGGCCCGACGGAGCTACGAGCGGACGAAGCGCGAGTTCGAACGCGAGTTCTGACCGGTCGGCGCGCCGACGGGTTCGACGCCCTCCGACTCCGACAATCTAAAGCGCACGGCTTCTGTCCTCACAGACATGGACTACCACGAGGCGGCGAACTTTCTTTTCGACTTGCGGCGGTTCCGTCCGAAGCCGGGGACGGACTCCACCGCGGACCTCCTCGCGCACCTCGACGACCCGCACGACGGGGTTCGATTCGTGCAGGTCGCGGGGTCGAACGGCAAGGGCAGCACGGCTCGGATGACGGAGCAAGTCCTCCGCGAAGCGGGACTGTCGGTCGGCCTGTACACGTCGCCGCACTTCGACGACGTTCGTGAGCGAATCACCGTCGATGGGCGTAAAATCACCGAGGCGGCGATGGTCGAGTACGTCGAAGCCGTCTCGGAGTACGTGACCGAACGGGCGACTCACGGCAACTCGCCGACGTTCTTCGAGGGGATGACCGCGCTGGCGCTCTGGTACTTCGGGCGCGAGGACGTGGACGTCGCCGTCCTCGAAGTCGGCATCGGCGGGCGGTACGACGCGACGAGCGTCGTGGACCCCGTCGCCTCGGCGGTCACCAGCGTCACGCTCGAACACACGGGCATCATCGGCGAGACGGTGGAGGAAATCGCCACGGACAAGGCACACGTCGCGCCAGAGGACGCCCCGCTCGTCACCGGCGCGACGGGGGACGCCCTCGACGCGGTTCGAAAACAGGCGGGCGACGTGCTCGTCGTCGGCGACGGCGAGGACAGCGACGTGCGGGCGACCTACGAAGGACGGACGAATCACACCGAGGCGGCCATCTCGCTGTCGGGTCCGGACTGGAACCTCGAAACCTCGATTCCGCTGCTCGGCGAGTATCAAGCCCAAAATGCGGGTATCGCCGCGGTGCTCGCCCGGCAGGTCGCCGACGTGACCGACACCGAACTCGCCCGCGGGCTTCGAAAGGGGTTCTGGCCCGGCCGGTTCGAAGTGATGGGGACGGACCCGCTCGTCGCGCTCGACGGGGCGCACAACCCCGGTGCGTGTGCCGCCCTCGCCGACACCATCGCGGAGTTCGACTACGACGACCTCCACTTCGTTTTCGGCGCGATGCACGACAAGGACGTCGAAGGGATGGCGAACGCGCTCCCGACGCCAGATCACGTCGTCGCCACCCACGCGAACATCGACCGCGCGGAGGACGAAGCGGTCATCGCGCGGGTGTTCGAGGACCGCGGCGTGGAGCACGTCGAACGAATTCGCTCGGTCGAGAGCGCCCTCGAGAGCGCGCTCGCGGCGGCCGACGAGGACGATTTCGTCCTCGTCGTCGGGTCGCTGTTCGCCGTGGCGGAGGCGCGGACCCGCTGGACGCGGGCCGAAATTCCGAAGCAAATCGCCGACATGGACGACGCGCGCGAGGCGTTGGAAACCAGCCACGTGACACACACCGAGAACGTCAGAATTCGCGGAAAAGCGGTTCATCGCGTCGTCAAAACCCGCGTTCAGACCCGGCAGGCACGGCGCATCAAAGAGGAGATGCTCGCCCTCGGCGGCGAGTGTGCGCGCTCCGGGCTCAAAGACCGGGACGACGAGAACATCGATGTGCTGTTGATGGGCACGCTGACCCAGTACAAACGGCTCGCGGAGGCGCTCGACGACGGACCATACGGCCTGTCGCTCTTCGCCGACGACATCCGGGAGACGCTCGGCATCCGGCGGTCGGATTCCGACGGGGACGGAGACGGCCGCGACCACGGCTTCCCGTGGGAGGGTCGAACCGCCGTGATGGGGATCCTCAACGTGACGCCGGACAGCTTCCACGACGGCGGCCAGTACGAGGCACACGAGGACGCCATCGACCGCGCCGAGCGGATGGTCGAGGCGGGCGCGGACGTCATCGACATCGGCGGCGAGAGCACGCGTCCCGGCGCGGAGGAAGTATCGAACGAAGAGGAAATAGAACGCATCGTCCCCGTCATCGAGCGAATCAGCGACCTCGACGCCATGATTTCCGTCGATACTCGCAAGGCCGACGTCGCCCGCGCCGCGCTGGAAGCGGGCGCGGACATCCTGAACGACGTGTCCGGGTTGGAAGACCCCGAGATGCGATTCGTCGCCGCGGAGTACGACGCGCCGTTGGTCGTCATGCACAGCCTCGACGCGCCGGTGGTTCCGGAGCACACGGTGGAGTACGACGACGTAGTCGAGGACGTCATCGCGGAACTGGAAGAGCGCGTCCTGCTCGCCGAGAAGGCCGGACTCGACCGGAGCAAGATAATCGTCGACCCCGGACTCGGCTTCGGCAAGGCTCCCGCGGAGAGTTTCGAACTCCTCGGTCGGACGGGCGAACTGCACGCCCTCGACTGTCCCGTCCTCATCGGACATTCGCACAAATCCATGTTCGAACCCATCGCGGACGAGGACCGAATGGCCGCGACGGTCGCCGGGACGACCATCGCGGCCGAACGCGGGGCGGACATCGTTCGAGTGCACGACGTGCCGGAGAACGTCGCCGCCGTCCGCGCCGTCGAGGCGGCCAACGCGGACCGCGAGGAGTAGCCGGCGGCGCTATCCCGCGCTCGCCTCTCCCCCGTCGAACGGTTTCAACTGCTCGGCCTCGGTGAACGCGTAGCGACCGACAAGCAGGGTACTCGCCATGCTCGTCAGTCCCCCGGCGGCGAACAGCATCGCCATGATGACGAACTGGTACTCGGCGGCGTAGATGGGGTTCGCGCCCGCCAGAATCATCCCGGACATCATGCCGGGGATGTAGACGAGTCCGAGGCTCTTCAGCGACTCCACCATCGGAATCAAGGATGCTCTGACGCTCGTCGTCACGTACTCCGAGACGACGTTCTCGGGCGCGACGCCCAGCGCGAGGACGGCCTCGATTTCCGCGCGGTTCGATTCTATCTCCCCCTTGAACCGGTCCAGCGCGAGCGAGTTGGTTTTCATGGCGTTCGCGATGACCATCCCGCCGACCGGAATCAGGTTCCGAACGGTCGCCTCTATCGCGCCCGCGGCGACCATCGTGACGATAACGAGCCCCGACCCGAACGCGATGCCGACGAGCGAGACCCGGAAGACGCCGGGAACGTCCTCGCCGCGGTCCTTCGAAATCCACGCGGCGATTCCCATCATCGCCACGAGCACCAGCCCGCTCCACGCGAGGCTCACCGAGAAGAGCACGCCGATGACCGACCCCATCGCTATCACCTGCACGAACCCGCGGACGAACGACCGCCCGAGTTCCGTTTCGAGGTCGAGGTTTCGGACCGCCGAGACGACGAGGACGACCAGCGCCAACGCCGACGCGACGGCGACCTGTCCGAGTCCCCGGAGCACGTCCGGGTTTCCGAACTGGTCGAAAAAGCTCACGCCATCACCTCCGACACCGGTCCGACCGATTCGAGCCGTCCGTCTTCGAGCAGCGCCACGCGGTCCGCCAGCCGACGCGCTTGCGACTCGTCGTGGGTGACGAGGACCGTCGTCAGGTCGGTTTCGCGGACGAGTCCTTCGAGGAGCGCTTCGACCCGTTCCTCGGACGACGAATCGAGGCTCGACGTCGGTTCGTCGAGCAGGAGCACCTCGGGTTCGGTGACGAGCGTCCGGGCGATGGCGACGCGTTGTGCCTCGCCGCCCGACAGGTCCGCGACGTCCCGGTCGGCGTAGCCGTCGAGGTTCATCCGTCCCAGCAATTCTTCGACGGTTCCGTCCGTGACCGTCTCACCGCGAAGCCGCGGGCCGATGGTCACGTTCTCGAAGACCGTCCCGTCCCGGAGCGCGGGCGACTGGGGGACGATGCCGATTCGGCGACGGACTTCCCGGGGCGGAAGGTCGCGGTAATCCGTCCCGTCGAGAAACACGGTTCCGTCGGTCGGTTCGTCGAGCCGGTTGAGGAGCCGAAGGAGCGAAGACTTGCCCGACCCGGATGGACCGAGCACCGCGAGTACGTCCCCCTCGGACACCGAGATGGAAACGCCATCGACGATTCGGTCCCCGCCGACGACTCGCGTGAGTCGTTCGGTTTCGAGTTTGGTCGCCATGCGTTGTCCGCCGGTACGGGTGGCGTCGGTTTGAATTCTCCTCCGGAGGGTATCGATGCCCGATATACCCATCGTCATCGCTCCGACTCCAACAGTAGTCGGTAGTACGGGTTTCGTTCACTCTGTAGACCGTCATCGACGGAGCGCGGTGTTCATCGCCCGTATCGACGGCCTCTCGGGATGCGAATGACCGCGATTGCTCTCAAAAGAATCCGAACGAATCCTGCACGTCGCGGTAGCAGTCGAGGTACCGTTCCAGCACGGGGTCGTGGTCGTAGCGCTCGAACTCCTCGTTTTCAGTCATCCGCGGGAGGTCGGCGGCCGACCGAAGCGCGTCGGTGAGTTCCTGCTCGCTCGTCGTTCGGAAGGTGCGTTCTTCCTGCTCGACCAGTTCGTGGGCGCTCGATTCGACGTGATACTCGACGACGCCCGCACAGCCACACGCCAGCGCGCGCAACAGGTCCGTCGGGAACGCCTCGCGCCGCGCGGTCTGGACGTAGACGTGCGCGCCGCGAAACACCGGAATCCGTTTCTCGACCGGCTGTGCCCCCGTGAACTCCACGCGGTCGTCGATACGGAGGTCCGAGGCCTGTCGCTCGTACCCCTCGCGTTCGGGGCCGTCGCCGATGATGACGGCGTGCCAGCCCTTATCGCGGAGTTCCGCCAGTGCCAGAAAGAGACTCTCGACGTTAGCGTCCTCGTCGAGGCGGCGCGAATAGACGATGTTGGCACCGTCGATGACCTGCGCGTCCCGGATGGCGTCCATGTCGATGCTGTTCGGAATCACCCGCACGTCGCCGCCGTCCGCGCCCAACTCCCGGACGCGGGTCCGTATCGTCTCGGACGGCGTGACAACTTCGTCCGGTGCCCGCGCCGCCATCCGGAGCGACTTCGAGGTGCTCTCGATTTCGGACGGCGACTCGTACCAGTCCACGACGAGCGGTGCGCGCGCGAGTTTACTCGCCGTCTTCGCCGCGAGGACGTGCTTCGGAACCGCGGCCGCGTGGATCACGTCGGGTTTCGAACGGCGGAGCGCGCCGGGGAGCGAGAGCGCGAAGCGCCGCGACGGACTCTGGCCCGGCGGGTCGGTCGTCACCGCGTGATACACCACCCCGTCCTGTTCGAACGTTTCGTGGTCGCCGTCCCACCACTGGGCACAGAAAACCGTGACGTCGTGGCCGCGATTCGCGAGCAGTTCTGCGAGACGTCTAAGTCGGCGGGTTCTCCCCGTGTCATCGTGTTGAGCCGTCACTTCTGCGACGAACGCGACGCGCATACTCCTCGCCACGAAACGAGAAAGTAAAAGTCTTCTTTCATCTGCGCGCCGATAGTGAAAATCCCCTGAACGGTCGCCGAGGATTCACAAGAACCGGCCGTCGTCGCCGAACTCCACGGCGAGGTCCGGGGTCGCGCCTTGAAACCGCTGCTGCCAACAGTGACGGTCGTAGAAGTGCGCCGTGGCTGTCATGCCGAACGCGACGAGGACGAACGTCGCGAGTTGGAACCCCGAAGCAGGGACGAGTTCGAACCATCCGAGCCCGAGCAACAGCGCGCCCACCGCCGAGAGCGCGACGTACAGTTTGTGCCACGGAACCGTCGTCTGGGAGTCCGTCGCGAGATACAACTCGAAATCCCGTGCGCCGTCGGTAAACGACACCTGCTTCGAATCCCGGTCGTAGCTGACGATACCGATGTTCTCCAACTTCGGAAGATGGGTCTGATACAGCGCGCTGTACACCGATTTTCGCTGTTCCGGAGACACCTCCTCCCGAGAAATATTGTTCTCCCACGCCGCTATCTGTTCGGCGAGTTCTCCCAACTCGACGGAACCGCGCTGCCGGTTGAGCGAGTAGAGAACGTAGCGCCTGCGTAGGTTCTTCACCGCGTCGTACACCTCCTGTTCTGAGAACGCCCGCGACCGTGCCCGGTCAGTGCGCTCCCGTGTCTGTGTCGTATTCATTCCTCCCACCCTGTCGGTGCGTAGACGCCGAGATACCGCATAAATCAGCGACTCCGTTTACCCCGTATCGCTCGATGTCCCGATTTCGTAAACAGTTTATCGACTGACAAACGTGCGGCCGAACCCACCACCGGCGGCCGGACGCCGAACGATGCGGTTTCCGCGCTGCCAGCGACTCAATCGGCTGTTACTCGCTCGTTGGCGCGAACAAATCCGACCATTCCCGCACGGCGGCCGCGCGGCGAATCGAGGCTTTTCGTCGGGTCGTCGTTACGACATCGACGCACTCACGCGGCCGATTCGCCGCGGCAGGGTTCCGTCGTCATGTTCGCCGCGGTCGGGCGTTGCTTCGTCAGCATCGGCGTCGCGCGTTCGTCGTCGTACACCGTGACGTAGGTTATCGTGGTTCCGCTGCCCTGCACCGGCACGGCGATGCGCGTGGTCCCGTTCAGCGGGCCGTACTCGAAGTAGGACGTCGCAACGCCGTCCGGCGCGTACCACGTCGTTCCGATGCCGACGCGCTCGGCCGCGCCGTGAATCACGACCGTCGAGTTGTTGACGAACTCGACCTGAACCGTCTCGTTCGACGTCTCCGTTCCCGACCGCTCGTCGTGTGTCCCCACTCCGTCGTGCGTCGTCGTTTTCGCTCGTTGCTCGTGTGTCATCGTCCCCGTCCGGTGGCCGTCGGTTGGGTGTCCGTGCGTCGTGGCGACGACGCCACCGCTTCCGACGATACACAGGCAGGCGATAGCGACCGCGAGGACGCGTCGTTTCTCGGTTTGCATGGCATCCGCGCCTCTCACGCAGGGGTTTTTGTTATATACCGGCTACTCTATGGAAACGACAACTTTACCCCTCGAACGCCGCCATTACCGCTCTTCAGAATCGGAGGTAGGCTTCTGTAGACTCGTGATTTCGACCATCATGTCGGGGAGGTCATCGTTCGAAAGGCGGAACGTCCACGACCGGTCGAAATCGATTCCGTTCCGCGCGCTCGTTTCGAGCAGTTTTCCGAGTTCGTCCTCGAACTCGTCCACCGAGAGCAGTTCCGGTTCACCCTCCACGGTGTTAGCACCCGGTGCCGTCGGCGGTAAATCGTCGATTACCGTCGAACACTTGGATCGTTCCGGTCGTATCGATCCGCACTGTGCACCCGTGAAACGGGAACTGGACCTGTCCTATCTCCCCGATATCGTCTATATCGAACGAGCTAAAGAGGGATTCGAGCGCATCGCAGTCGAGCGTCTCTTGGAGTGGCGGCATCTCCTCCATCGGCGTCCCAGTAACCTCCGAAACGGCTGCGCTGACAGCAACGACGACACTGTCGGTTTCAGTGTTATCGAATGAGAATTCCCGTATCAAATCGGAGTCACTGTGAGAATTTTGAGATGTCGTATCCATACTATATCACGAAACGTACTACAAATCAAGCTATCGGTCGTCCAAAGTCTGTGCCTTTGTATCTCCGTTCTTTAAGTACGATGAGATGTATTTTATCTTTTCATTATATATCGTTCACTAACGTCAGGTGTTATCGACGACCAAAGCTCTATCCCGTCAGCGGGAAAACCGACCGACGATGACATCATACGATTTCGAACGCTATCTGAACGTTCGAAGCGCGTACGGCGCGTCGTTCGACCCGACGGGGGAGCGTCTGAGCTTCCTGTTGAACACGACCGGCGTCCCGCAGGTGTGGCAGTTGGACGGTCCCCGCGCGTGGCCCCAGCAATCGACGTTCTACGACGAGCGGGTGACGTTCGTCTCGTGGTCACCCGAGCGCGACGAACTCGCCTTCGGGATGGACGAGGGCGGGAACGAACGCCAGCAACTGTTCCGCCTCGACGGCGACGGCGAAACCATCACCCCCCTTACGGCGATGCCCGACGCGAAACACAGATGGGGCGGCTGGAACTCCGACGGGTCGCAGTTCGCGTTCGCGTCGAACCGGCGTGACAACGCCGTCTTCGACGTGTACGTGCAGGACCGCACCGGGACCGGGGACGATGCCGAGATGGTGTACGAGGGCGACGGGTGGCTCTCGCTCGCCGGATGGGGTCCGGACGACGACCGCCTCGTCGTGGTCGAATCCCACTCCTCGTTCGACCGGGACCTGTACGTCCTCGACATCGAATCCGGCGACATCGAACACGTCACCCCGCACGAGGGGAACGTCCGGTATCAGGGCATCAACTGGGGTCCGGACGGCGACGCGCTCTACCTCGTCACCGATGAAGGGGCGGACACGATGTATCTCGCACGCCTCGACCTCGAGACCTACGATATCGAACTCGTCGAGGAGGGCGGGAGCTGGAACGTGGACGGCTGTGCGCTGGACGAGGACTCCGGTCGGCTCGTCTACTCGCGCAACGAGGACGGGTACACGGAACTCACCGTCGGCGAGTTGACCGGCGAGACGACCATCCGCGAGTTCCCGACGCCCAACCTGCCGCACGGTATCGCGGGGGGCGTCAGTTTCGGCCCCGACGCGGAGCGATTCGCCATCTCAGTCACCGGCAGCGCGAGCGCGACCAACGTCTACGTCGTCGAGACGAAAACGGGCGAGGCGGAGCGCTGGACAGACGCATCGACGGCGGGGCTTCCGACCGACTCGTTCGTCCGCCCGAAACTCGTCCACTTCGAGAGCTTCGACGGCCGTTCGATTCCCGCGTTCTTCTCCGTGCCCGAGGACGCGAGCGCGGGCGAAACCCCCGTCATCGTGGACATCCACGGCGGTCCGGAGAGCCAGCGTCGTCCGTCGTTCAACCCGGTCAAACAGTACTTCCTGAACCGCGGGTACGCCTACTTCGAGCCGAACGTCCGCGGGTCGTCGGGCTACGGCACGGAGTACACGCATCTGGACGACGTGGAAAAGCGGATGGATTCGGTCGCCGACGTCGAGGCCGGTGTCGAGTGGTTACACGACCAGCGCGCCGTGGACCCCGACCGAATCGTCGCCATGGGCGGCTCCTACGGCGGGTTCATGGTCCTCGCGGCGCTGACGGAGTACCCCGACCTGTGGGCCGCCGGGGTGGACGTCGTCGGCATCGCCAACTTCGTCACGTTCCTCGAAAACACGGGCGACTGGCGGCGCGAACTCCGCGAGGCCGAGTACGGGTCGCTCGAAGACGACCGCGACTTCCTGGAGTCCATCAGTCCCATCAACAACATCCACGAAATCGAAGCGCCGCTGCTCGTCCTCCACGGGGAGAACGACCCGCGCGTCCCCGTGGGCGAGGCCGAGCAGATAGCCGAGGAAGCCGCCGAACAGGGCGTCCCGGTCGAAAAACTCGTCTTCCCCGACGAGGGCCACGGCTTCTCGAAACTGGAGAACCGCATCGAGGCGTACACGAAGACGGCCGAGTTCTTGGAGCAGTACGTCTAAGCGCGGTCGGATAGCCGGTCACAACTCCTTTTCGTACACGAACTCCGCCACGCCGAGCGCCGCGTCTTCTCGCTCCTCGATGCGCTCGAAGCCGCGGGACTCGTAGAATCCCACGCCGACCTCGTTGTCGGCGAGGACGGTCAATCGAAGTCGGTCGGCGTTCCGGTCTTCCAACCGCCGTTCGGCGCGGACGAGCAAGCGGGTTCCCAGCCCCGACCCCCACTCGTCCGAAACGACGTAGATGCGCACGAGTTCGAAGATACTCTTCTCTTCCCCCTCCTCGGCGTCGGGCGCGACGTGGACGAACCCGACGAGTCGGTCGCGTTCGGCGACGAAGAACTCGTGGCTCGGTCGTCGCGCGCTCTCCCGGAGTCGGTCGGGGTCGTACCAGCGGTCGATGGTGTCGTCCACGGTCTCCGCGCCGATGATGTCGTCGTAGGCGGCGTGCCACGATTCGCGGGCGACGCGCCGAATACCGGCGGCGTCGGCGGGTCGCGCTGGACGGATTGCGGGCGATGTCATTCGAGAGTGACGAACGCCGCGATGCAAAGTCCTTTCGCGCCACTGTCGCGTGATACCATTGAACACGTTGGTAGCTGTCAATCAGGAGAAAACTTTTGTGCACGGCATCGAAAGTCCCGCCATGGCCGCCATCGAAACGAAGTCCCTCACCAAGCGATTCGGCGATGTCGTCGCGGTTCGAAACCTCGACTTGACGGTCGAGGAGGGCGAAATATTCGGCTTCCTCGGTCCCAACGGGGCGGGGAAATCGACCACCATCAACATGCTGTTGGTTTTCATGCGCCCCAGCGACGGAACGGCGACGGTCCTCGGCTACGACGCACAGGACGAATCCCGAACCATCCGCGACCGAATCGGCATCCTCCCCGACGGGTATCGGCTCTACGACCGACTGACGGCGCGCGAACACCTCGAATTCGCCATCGACGCGAAGGACGCGACCAACGACCCCGCGGTGCTCATCGACCGCGTTGGGCTGTCACAGGAGGACGCCGATCGGAAGGTGGGCGGTTACTCGAAAGGGATGACACAGCGCCTCGCGTTGGCCGCCGCGCTGGTCGGCGACCCCGACCTCCTGATACTCGACGAACCCTCCTCGGGACTGGACCCCCACGGCATCGCGGAGATGCGCGAACTCCTCCGCGAGGAGGCCGACCGCGGCACGGCCGTGTTCTTCTCCAGCCACATCCTCTCCGAGGTCGATGCGGTCTGTGACCGCGTTGGTATCATGAACGACGGCGAACTCGTCGCACAGAACACCGTCGAGCGACTTCGGGAGCTGACCGGTTCCCGCTCGCAACTCCTCCTCTCCGTCGAGCGCGTGCCGACGGGCCTCGACCTAACCGCCATCGACGGCGTGTCCGAGGTGTCCGTCGAGGAATCCATGCTCCGCGTGTCGTTTTCCGACCCCGTGACGAAACCGCAGGTCGTCAAGCGCGTGGACGCCGCGACGACCGTCACCGACATCAAATCCGAGGAAGCCTCGCTCGAAGAGCTGTTTACCACCTACACGACGGGCGACGAACCCGAGGACGAACCCGATGCTCGTATGGAGGTCACCGCATGAGTTGGGTGTCGGTGGCGAGAAAGGATTTCATCGACTCCCGGCGCTCGAAGGGGCTGTGGGCGCTCATCGGCCTGTACGTCGCGCTGCTCGCCCTCACGGTGTACGTCGCACCCTCTGACGTCAGCATGACGAACGTGCTTCGACTCCTCGCGCTCGTCGGCATCTTCATCATCCCCATCAGTGCGCTTATCATCGCCTATCTCGCCATCGCGGGCGAACGCGAGTCCGGGAGCATCAAGTTCCTCCTCGGTCTCCCGAACACGCGCCTCGACCTCGTTATCGGGAAGTTCGTCGGTCGGTCGGCCGTCGTCGCCGTCGGTCTCGCGTTAGCGTTCGTCATCGCGGCCGTCGAAGGGTCGATTCTCCTCGCATCGGTCGATATCGCGATTCTCGCGCAGTTTTTCCTCCTGTTCCTCTTCTTCGCCGTGACGTACATCGCCATCGCGGTCGGCCTCTCGGCGGCGTGCGCGTCACGGTCGCGGGCGATGGCCAGTTCGGTCGGCGTCTTCTTCGTGTTCAACGTCCTCTGGACGGTCCCGGCGATTTCGCCGTCGCGGGCGCTTCGGTTCATCGCCGACGACACGCTCGGCGTGCACCTCTCAGCACAGATTTACGAGTTCGTCTACCTCGTCAGCCCGCCGTACGCGTTCCAACGCGCCGCGGACCTCGTGTTCACCGACCAGCAACTCTACTACTTCCGCGTCATCGGCCAGAACGCGACGGTGCCGTTCTTCCTGGAGAAGTGGTTCATGCTGGTCATCCTCGCCGCGTGGCTCGTCGTCCCGCTCGTCCTCGGCTACTGGCGGTTCGAGCGCGCAGACCTCGGTTGACCTATTATGGCATGACATATCGTGGCAGCATACTTTTAACTACCCTAAGGAATATATGGGCGTTATGGCCGCCATACAAACGACTGGTCTCACCAAGCGGTTCGGTGACGTGGTCGCGGTCCGTGATCTCAACCTCCAAGTGAACGAGGGAGAAGTCTTCGGCTTCCTCGGTCCCAACGGATGCGGGAAATCGACCACCATCAACATGCTGATGGACTACATCCGCCCGACCGACGGGACGGCGACGGTCCTCGGCTACGACGCACAGAACGAGACGCAGGCGATCCACGAGCGGATCGGTATTCTCCCCGACGCGACCGACCTCTACGGTCGGCTCTCGGGGCGAAAGCACATCCAGTTCGCCATCGACTCCAAGGGCACGAAC
This sequence comes from Haladaptatus paucihalophilus DX253, assembly GCF_000376445.1. NCBI lineage: Archaea > Methanobacteriati > Methanobacteriota > Halobacteria > Halobacteriales > Haladaptataceae > Haladaptatus > Haladaptatus paucihalophilus. The sequence goes on from NZ_AQXI01000001.1 coordinate 2,519,301, forward strand.
GAGGACGCGGACGAAATCCTCGAACGCGTCGGCCTCTCGGCGGACGACGCGTCGCGCTCGGCGGGCGGCTACTCGAAAGGGATGCGCCAGCGCCTCGTCCTCGGCATGGCGCTGGTCGGCGACCCCGACCTCCTGATACTCGACGAACCGTCCAGCGGGCTCGACCCGCACGGTGTCCGCGAGATGCGCCAAATCATCCAGCGAGAGGCCGACCGCGGTACGGCCGTGTTCTTCTCCAGCCACATCCTCAGTCAGGTCGAGGCGGTCTGTGACCGCGTGGCCATCATGAACAAGGGCCAACTCGTCACCGTCGATACCATCGACGGCCTTCGGGATGCGGTCGGAACCGGTGCCACGATGGTGCTGACGGTCGATACCGTCCCGAACGTCGAATTGACGAGCGTCGAGGGCGTCTCGGACATGTCCATCGACGGAAACGAAATTCACGTCACGTACTCCGACGCGAGTTCCAAGGCGAAGGTCATCAACGCCGTCGAGCAGGCGGGCGCGACCGTCGCCGACATCAGGACGAAGGAGTCCTCGCTCGAAGACCTCTTCGAGGCCTACACGACCGGTTCTCAAGGTCAGCGGATCGAATCGGAGGCCCAAGCATGAGCTGGGCCGTCGTCGCGCGCAAGGATTTCGAGGACGCCGCGCGCTCGAAGATGCTGTGGGGTATCACGGTGCTGTTCGTGCTCGCAACCGCGGGGACGATGTTCGCCGTCGGCTCGTTGACCGACGACTTCACCGCGAAACAGGCCATCGGTTTCCTCAGTTCCCCCGCGACGCTCCTCGTTCCCCTTGCGGCGCTCGTCGTCGCGTACCTCGCCATCGCCGGTGAGCGCGAATCGGGAAGCATCAAGCTGTTGCTCGGCCTGCCGCACACCCGTCGGGACGTGCTGCTCGGCAAACTCGTCGGCCGCTCCCTCGTCGTCGGGGTCGCGACCGTCATCGCGTTCATCGCCGGGGCAATCGTCCTCGCGGTTCAGTACGGCTCGTTCCCCGTCTCGGACTTCCTCGTGCAGGGGGTCACGACGTTCATCTTCGGAATGGTGTTCGTGGGAATCGCTATCGGCTTCTCCGCGATGGCGTCCACCCGCTCGCGCGCGATGGCGGGCGCTATCGGCCTGTTCTTCCTCTTCGAACTCATCTGGGACATCGTTCCGTTCGGCGTCTACTATTTGATCGAGGGCGGAATGCCGAACGTGGCGGACGGACTCCCGCCGTGGTACTTCCTCCTGCAAATCATCAACCCAACGAACGCCTACAGCGTCGCGGCGAACTTCCTGTCCAACCCGAACGGTGCGAGTCCGTACGCACAACTCGTCAACGGGACCGTCCCCTTCTATCTCGAAGGTTGGTTCGCGCTCGCGTTGCTCGCGTTCTGGTTGGTCGTTCCCGTCGCGCTCGGCTACTGGCAGTTCGAACGGGCGGACATCAGCTAAACCCGCATCAGAATCGATTTTTTCGCGCCTTGCGTCTCTTACGTCTGTTCGGGAGCGACTCTGCTGTCGGTCAGTTCCTTGTCCAACTCCGCGTCGTCCATCCCGTCGAGCGTCGTCGAAAGCGACCGTTTCAAGCGCCGTATCTCCGATACGAGCGTCTTGTACTCCTCGTGTCGGGCCAGTTCGGTCTCGGCGATTCGCGCTTCGAGGGTCGCACGCTTCGACGACAGCACGAGGAGCTGTTGAACGTCAGTCGAGTACGTCGCCCGGCGGCGGAGGCTCTCTACGACGTCGTACAGCTCGTCCGGTTCGGTAATCGGCTTGACGACGTAGGCGTCGTATCCCAGCTCGAGTACGTCGAAATCCGGCTCGACCGCCGTCACCATTCCGACTCGACAGTCGATGTTCCTGGCTCGAATCGCCTCTAAAACGTCGTCGCCGCTCGTCTCGGGCATGTCCCTATCGAGGAGGACGATATCGGGCGAATCGTCGAGCATCGCTATCGCTTCCGCGCCACTGTAGGCGGTTCGAACGTCGTACTCGTCTTCGAGCCAGCGGGTAAACAGGTCGGCAATCGGCTGTTCGTCATCGACGACGAGTATTTGGTACTCACTCATTCGTAGTCTCCGGGTCGCTGGACGGGCGGATTCTAACGTAGGGCGGGCGACGTCGGTTTCCGGGCTTCATCGCTCCGACCGGTTTCCAACACAGCCACCGTCGGCACCCGTGGGTCGGGCCGAGAGCGTCGTATCAGTACAACACTCGGTAACCGCTGACCGAACGATTTCGTCTCGCATCGTCGGCCTTATTTCCGAACGTCCAATCACATGGAAACGATGTGGCGCGAAGTAGTTGAGGCCACATGTTTCCCACGAAACACACTTAAGTGCATTGCTGATTCAACGTCTATCCATTCATCGGACGGAGTAGTCCGGCGATGAGATTCGCATATCCGCGTCGAAGACGACCACCGACGGCCTGTGGAGAGATACCCAGTTCGTCGGCTAACTCTTCACGCGTGATTCCACGCGGTTGTTCGAAGTATCCTCCCTCGTAGGCAGTGATGAGCGTTTCCCGCTGTGCGGGCGTGACACCCGCGGAGTTGTGAACCGCTCGTTCCTGCATGGAGTACACTCGTTCGACCTCTATCGGAATTCCTTCGTGCTGACAGAACGTCTGGAACGAGGACATCCCTTCTTGTGCCGGGAATCGGAGATGAAACGTCCAGTCGTCCGCCGTCCCACTCGCTTCCACGATAGTCGCGTTGGCTTCTTCGACTCCGTGGACGAGGTTCGTGATATCGTCGTTCCACTGTGCGTGGAACAACGTATTATCAGTCAGCGTGTCGATCCTCGTGAGCGCGTTGACCGCCGGTTCGGCGCGTGCCGCCGCTTCGAACCGACAGGTATCGCCACCGCGTGCCCAGAAGAAGGGAAATCTAGACATCCCAACCGGGACGACGCGTTCGAGTTCGATTTGCACCTCCGGTGCCGCCTGCAACGCGCGGCCGAGTGCAAACTCGTCGGCGGATATCGAAATCTCAACGATGGAACTCATCTGTTTTCGATACCACCACGCGAAATCAGTTACGCGAAGGTAATCAATGTTGTTGCCAACTCCGATCAAAATGGGCACCACGTAATCGTCACTGATTACGAAAACGCGGCCGATACGTTCTCGAAACGCTACCGATATTCCCGACATATCTTGTCAGGCTCCCACTCGTATCGACTCTGTGATACCCGCAAACGGTTCGGAAATTGATGCCCCATCCGTTCGGAATCCACTTCGAACTATTCAGATAACTTTCGTTGTCTCCGCCGCCTCGTACGCGGCGGCCCGACTCATCCCGTTTCCGAGGATGGTGTATCGGTCGCGTATCTCGTGGGCCGTCGTGAGCGCTTCGACCACCGTCTCCGCGTCGATGCCGAGTTCGTCGGCCGTCGTCGGCGCGCCGATGGTCGCGAGGGCGTCGCGGATACCGCGCCAGTCGCCGCCGTGGAGGTACTCCGTGATGATGGACCCGACGCCGACCTGATGGCCGTGCAGCGCCGCCCCCGGCGCGATGCGGTCGAGTTGGTGCGAGAACAGGTGTTCCGCTCCGCTGGCCGGACGCGAGGAGTCGGCGATGCTCATCGCCACGCCCGAGGAGACCAGCGCCTTCACCACGACCCACGAGGACTCCTCCAGTCCGGGCCGAATGGTGTCGGCGTTGTCCACCAGCATCTCGGCCGTCATCTCCGCCAGCGTCGCGGCGTACTCGTGGAACTCCACGTTCTGGAGCCGCTGTGCCAGCCGCCAGTCCTCGACCGCCGTGTAGTTGCTGATGATGTCGGCACACCCCGCGGTCGTGAGTTCCCACGGCGCGTCGGCGATGATCTCCGTGTCCGCCACGACCGCCAGCGGCGGTTCGGCGGCCACGCTGTGGCGCGTGTCCTCCTCCGGGACCGATCCCCGCCCGCTGACGATGCCGTCGTGGCTCGCGGCCGTCGGAACCGAGACGAAGCCCCGCCCGATTTCGTCGCTCGCCATCTTGGCGATGTCGATGGCCTTTCCGCCGCCCACGCCCACGAGATAGCCCGGATTCACTTCGTTCGCCACGTCGATGACCCGCTGGACGGACTCGAAACTCGCCTCCTCGATGACGACGGTTTCGACGCCCCATCCCGCGTCCTCGAACTGGTCCGCGACGCGCTGTCCCGCCACCTCGTTCGGCGTTGGACTCGTCACGAGCAGCGGTGTCCCGTGCAAGTGCAGTTCGTCGATGGCCGCCGTCGTCTCCGAGAGAACGCCATGGCCCACCACGACGTTCCGCGGCAGGCGAATCCACGAAGATTTCTCGAACATAGTGGTCTGTCTCTCCTACGCAGTCAAACAGTTTCCCCTCCTCCGACGACTTTGGGGACTTTGGTTACGAGGTGGATTCGGTTTTGCTGGGCATGCGACGACCTCGACCGTTCCCGCCCGGGCGTTTCGTGATGTTCATTCTAACTCTTCGGCTACGACTATGAAGACCCAGAAAGCCCCCACCCCCTACGAGAACACATTACAGCTACTTCGACTGCAACTACCGAGAAGACTACCTCGAAAGCACCCGTCCGCTCGGCACGAGTTGTTGTTACTTCTTCCGTGACTGCAAATACAGACGTCATTGAAACCGCACCGCAAACCGCATCAGCCACACCCTCCCCAGCCGATTCGCTTCGCTCATCCCTCGCACGCTTTATCGAGACGACTCGGACGATGGCTCGCGGCGGTGCCGCTCGCTTTCGAGGTTCCTTCGAAACCTCGCTGTCCTCGTCGCCTCGCCAGCGCGCGCCAGATTGAGAAGTCGGAATGCACGAACGAGATGAAACGAAATCAGTCGCCGATTGTTCACCGTAACCGCCGAATACGTCTCAGATGGTGTCGAGCACGCCGAGCACGCGTTCTTCGTTCTCGCGGCCGGGGTCGTACTCGCTGCCGTCGCGGTCGCTTTCGAGGTGTTCCTCGACGGTTCGTTCCATCGCCACGTCGAGCGGCGTGGACTCCCAGCCGAGCGCGGCGAGTTTGTTCGTGTCGAGGACGTGCGGGTAGTCGCGGTAGAGGATGTAGTCGTCGGTGGAGAGGTCGGCCGTCGAGAGTTCGCGGTCGCTGGCGTGGACGAGCTCGACGTCGGTGTCGAGGGCGTCCGCGATGAGCGACAGCATCTCGTCCATCGTGACCAATCGCTCGTCGCCGACGTTGTAGGCCTCGCCGGGGTCGCCCTCCTCGGCGACGATGCGGAGCGCGCTCGCCACGTCCTCGGCGTAGGCGCGGTGCCAGACGTTCTGGCCGTCGCCGGGGACGACGAGGCGGTCGCGTTCGTTCACGCGGTCTATCCAGAAGTCCAGTCGCTCGGTGTAGTCGTAGGGTCCGTAGACGATGCACGGTCGGACGCTCATGGCGTTGACGCCCCGTTCCGCGGCCTCGAAGATGGCGCGGTCGCCCTCCGCCTTTCGCGGGCCGTAGGAGTCGTGGGAGTCGTCGGTGGCCTGTTCGTCCGTGCAGGCACAGAGTTCGGTGTCGTTCTCCCGCTTGGGAATCACTTCGTTGCCGTAAGCGCTTCCGCTGGAGATGTAGACGTAGCCGTCCACGTCGGCGAAGATTTCGGTGGCCGCCCGGACCTCGCGGGGTTTGTAGGCCACGCAGTCGATGACGATGTTCGGGTCCACCTCGTCGCGCGCCGCTTCGAGCGCGCCGTCGTCCGTTCGGTCGCCCTCGAAGTGGCTCACGCCGTCCGCGTCGGCGAACGGGTTGTCGTGGTTCCCGCGGTTGAAGATGGTCACGTCGTAGCCGTTGTCGAGCAGGTCGGTCACGAGGTGGCGGCCGATGAATCGCGTCCCGCCGATGACGAGTGCCGTGTTCATGTCGGGTCGATTGCGTGGCGGGCGGAAAACGCTACCGAAGGCGGAGAAGTACGAGCGGCGCGTAACTCGTCGCACGATTTCCGTGATGGTGGGCTGTGAGGCGAAAAACTGGACGGTTGGTCGGGAACGACCCCGTTAAAAACGTCCGAACGGGAGGATAGAGCGCGACGATACGCAAAAATCGGACGTAATGACTGCAACTGAGGTGACAAGTAGGAAGCTGCGGCCGGTAGAATGTTTATTGTTCATCCCGGAGTATGCCAAGTATGCAAGTACGCGAAGCGCGAACCGAGGACATCGCTGGAATCCAAGACGTCGCCGCGGAGTCGCTTGCGGCTTCATACGCACACTTCTTGGACGAGGAGATAATCGAACACGCCATCGAGGAGTGGTACTCCGAGGAGAACTTGGAGAACGAGTTCCAAAGCCGGGGGACGCTGTACCTCGTCGCACTCGACGGGGGAGACGTGGCGGGATTCACGCAGAGCGAGGTGCTCCCCGACGTCCCCGAGGGGAACATCCTCTGGTTGCACGTCCACCCCGACTACCGGGGTGAGGGTGTCGGAACGACGCTCCTCGGGCAGACGAAGGAGAAACTCGAAGACAAAGAGGTCGAAACCCTCTCCGGACTCGTCCTCGCCGGAAACGAGGAGGGAAACCAGTTCTACCGAGACCACGGGTTCACCAAGGTCGGCGAGCGGACGGCCGAAATCGGCGACGAGACGTACACCGAGAACATCTACTCGGAGAGCGACGAGCCGATACTGGAAGCCCGCGAGTTCGACGGAGAAACCAGATACATCAACCGCTCGGAAACCAGTCGGGGGTCGAAAGCGCCGTTCTTCGCCGTGTTCAACGACGAGGCGGGTGAGGACCGCTACGGCTACTTCTGCTCGAACTGCGAGACGCTCGACAACGCGATGGACAGCATGGAACGCATCGAATGCAACGAGTGTGGCAACAAGCGGAAGGCGGCGCGGTGGGACTCGGCGTACCTCTGAAAATCGGCGACCGCTTTTTTGGGTTCAGTCGTCCGACGGCACTCGAAAGCCGGACGACTGTCGGGCCGCCGAAACCGGACTGGGGGGCGACGCTCGAACGTCTTCTTTGCCCTCTTCGATGGCCTGCTGGTAGGCATCGGGCATGACCTTCACGAAGGAGACCGATTCCCAGTCGTCCAGCACCGACAGCGCCGTTTCGCTGCCCGTCGCGGCGGCGTGGTTTTCGACCAACCGCCGTACTACCGCCTCGTCGCGGGCGTCCAAGTCGGACGACAGCGAGACGCTCTCGCCGTTGACGCGCTCGCGGAGTTCGTCGCCGTCGCCCAACACGTAGGCCACGCCGCCCGTCATCCCGGCCGCGAAGTTCTCGCCGATTTCGCCGAGGACGACCGCGACGCCGCCGGTCATGTACTCACAGCCGTGGTCGCCGACGCCCTCGACGACCGCTTTCGCGCCGCTGTTGCGAACCGCGAACCGCTCGCCCGCGACGCCGTTGACGTACAGTTCGCCACCCGTCGCGCCGTACAGGGCGACGTTGCCGACGATGACGTCGTTCGAATCGTAGCCAGCGTCGGCAGGGGTTTCGACTACGACCCGACCGCCCGAGAGACCCTTTCCTACGTAGTCGTTCGCCGCACCGGTCAGGAACAGGTCCACGCCGGACTGGCAGAACGCGCCGAAACTCTGTCCGGCGGCACCGTCTAACCGGCAGGTGATGGACCCGTCCGGCAGTCCCGATTCACCGTGAAGCGCGGAGATGCGACCCGAGAGCATCGCGCCGACGGCGCGGTCCTGGTTCGTTATCGAACGCTCGATTTCGACCGGTTCCTCGCCGTCCAGCGCGCCGCGCGCGGCGTCGAGGAGGTCGTGGTCGAGGTGGTCGTCCAACTCGTGATCCTGTTCCCGCGTCTTGGTTCGGCTGCCACCGTTCGCGGGGTCGGCGAGCACGCTCGAAAGGTCGAGGCGACGCGCCTTCGGATGGTCGGTGTCGCGCTGCCGGAGCAGTTCGACGTGGCCGACCATCTCCTCGACGGTGCGGAAGCCGAGTTCGGCCATTATCTCCCGAAGCTCCTCCGCGATGAACGCCATGTAGTTGATGACGTGCTCCGGTTCGCCGGGGAACCGCTCCCGAAGCTCCTCCCGCTGGGTGGCGATGCCGACCGGGCAGGTGTTGGCGTGGCAGTTGCGCGCCATCACGCAGCCGCTCGTGACCAGACTCGCCGTCCCGAACGAGTACTCCTCCGCGCCGAGCAGGGCCGCGACGGCGACGTCGCGGCCGGTCTTCAGGCCGCCGTCCACGCTGACGCGGATGCGCGAGCGAAGTCCGGTTTGGTGGAGCATCTGGTTGGCCTCGGCGAGGCCGAGTTCCCACGGCAATCCGGCGTTCTTGATGGACGTTCGCGGACTGGCACCCGTGCCGCCCGAGTGACCCGAGATGTGTACGACGTCGGCCTTGGCCTTGGCGACGCCCGCCGCGACGGTGCCGACGCCCGCCTCGGAGACGAGTTTCACGTTGACCTCCGACCCGTCGCTTCCCGCCTTTAGGTCGTAGATGAGCTGTTTCAGGTCCTCGATGCTGTAGATGTCGTGTTGCGGCGGCGGCGAGATGAGACCGACGCCCGGCGTCGCGTGGCGGACGTGCGCTATCATCTCGTTCACCTTCTTGCCGGGTAGATGGCCGCCCTCGCCGGGCTTCGACCCTTGGGCCATCTTGATCTGCACCTCGTCGGCAGACTGGAGGTAGCGGCTCCTGACGCCGAACCGCCCGCTCGCCACCTGTTTCACCGAACACTCGCGTTCGGTGTCGAAGCGCTCGGGGGGTTCGCCGCCCTCCCCGGTGTTCGACTTGCCGCCGATGCGGTTCATGGCGATGGCGTTGTTCTCGTGCATCTCCGGCGAAAGCGACCCGAGGCTCATCGCCGCCGTGGAGAACCGGGTCACGATGTCCTCGACGGGTTCGACTTCGTCGAGGGGGACCGACTCGCGGGCGTCGGTGTCGAAGTCGAGCAGGCCGCGGAGCGTCTGCAGCGTCTCCTGCTGGTCGTTTATCTCCTCGGCGAACGCCTCGTACTCCTCGCCGTCGTTCCCGCGAACCGCGCGCTGGAGCGCGCCGACGGTTTTCGGATTCCACTGGTGGTGGATGCCGTTCGAGCGGTGTTCGTACTCGCCCCGTCGGTCGATGTTCGGGTCGTCGCCGAACGCGGTTTCGTGGCGCTCGCGCACGTCGTCCTCGATTTCGTCGATACCGATGCCTTCGGTGCGGTTCTCGGTGCCGGTGAAGTATTCGTCGACGAACTCGCCGTCCAGCCCGACCGCCTCGAATATCTGGGCACCGCGGTAGCTCTCGACGGTCGAGATGCCCATCTTCGCCATCGTCTTCAGCAGCCCGTTCTCCAGCGCCGAGACGTACTTGCCGATTGCCTCCTCCTCGTCCGCGCCGTCCGGTCCGGCCACCAAATCCTCGATGGTCCGGTAGGCGAGGTATGGGTTGACCGCCCCCGCGCCGTAGCCGACCAGCGTGGCGAGGTGGTGGACGGTTCGCGGGTCGCCGGACTCCACGACGAGGCCGGTTCTGGTCCGCAGTCCTTCGCGCACGAGGTGGTGGTGAACCGCGCCCGTGGCGAGCAGGGAGGGAATCGGGATTCGGTCCTCGCCCATCCCTCTGTCCGAGAGGACGACGATTTCGGCACCGTCCTCGACGGCGGTGCGGGCGTCGTCGCGGACCCGCTCGACCGCCGCTTCGAGGTCCGTGTCCGGGTCGAAGGTGATGTCGATGACTTCGGTCGGGAAGTCGGTTTCGAGCACCCCCGACAGCGCCTCGTCGGTCAACACGGGCGACTCCAGCACGAGTTGCCGCGCGTGGGCGGGCGACTCGCCGAGGAGGTTGCACTGGCGGCCGAGACGGGTTTCGAGGCTCGTCACCAGTTCTTCGCGGATGTAGTCGATTGGCGGATTCGTCACCTGCGCGAACAGCTGCTTGAAGTAGGAAAAGAGCGGACGGTCGAAGTCGGAGAGTACCGACAGCGGCGTGTCGTCGCCCATCGAGCCGACGGGGTCCTTGCCCGCGCTGGCCATCGGTTCGAGGAGTTCGCTCAGTTCGTCGTGGGTGTAGCCCCAGGCGGCCTGTCCGGCACGGAGCGGGACGGGGGACTCGGCGGTGTCGTCGGAATCACCCGCGTCGCGGAACGAGTCCGATTCCAGCCGCTCGGTCAGTCGGACCTGCTCGTTTTCGACCCATTCCGCGTACTTCTCGTCGGTCAGGTCGTCGAACACGGCTTCGTCAGAGACGATGCCGCCCTGTTCGGGGTCGGCGAGGAACAGCTGTCCCGGTTTGAGGCGTCCCCGCTCGACCACCTCGTTCGGTTCGAGGTCGAGGGCACCGGTTTCGCTCGCCATCACGAGTCGGTTGTCCGCCGTCACGTCGTACCGGCAGGGGCGCAATCCGTTGCGGTCGAGCACCGCGCCCACGCGGTCGCCGTCCGTCGCGGCGACGAGCGCCGGGCCGTCCCACGGTTCGACCAGAGAGGCGTGGAAGTCGTACCATGCGCGGCGGTCGCCGTCGGTCCGGTCGCGCCACGCCTCGGGCAGGAGCATGCGAAGCGCGTGGGGCAACTCGCGGCCGTCCTGCATGAGCAGTTCGAGGACGTTATCGACGACGGCCGTGTCGCTCTGGTCGAGCGTCGTCACGGGCGTGATGCGGTCGATGTCGTCGCCGAGGCGCTCGCTTTCGAGGTCGGTTTCGCGGGCGGCCATCCAGTTGCCGTTCCCCTGAATCGTGTTGATTTCGCCGTTGTGGACCACGCGCCGGTAGGGGTGTGCGAGGTGCCACGCGCCGAGCGTGTTCGTCGAGAACCGTGCGTGAACCATGGCGACCGAGGATTCGAAGCGTTCGTCGCGGAGGTCCGGGAAGTATCCCGTGAGTTGATCGCCCTTGAGAAGTCCCTTGTAGACGAGCGTCTTGCGGTCCAGCGAGCAGACGTAGAATCGGTCGGCGTCGTCGCGCGCTTCGACTCGCCGCTCCAGCGCGCGTCGGGCGACGTAGAGCGTCTCGTCGAACTCTTCGACGGACATTCCTTCCTCGGGGCGGACGAAACACTGGGCGATGACGGGTTCCGATTCGAGCGCCGTCTCGCCGAGGTCGTCGTTCTCGGTCGGGACCGTCCGCCAGTCGAAGACCGGGACGCCTTCCGCACCGAGAACCTCCTCGACAGTCGTCTCCAGTTCGGCGCGAACGTCTGCATCGCGCGGGAGGAACAACTGCCCGACAGCGTACGTCTCGGGGAGGTCGGAATCGAGTTCCGCGGCGAAAAACGAGTCCGGACGCTGGACGAGGATACCCGCCCCGTCTCCGGTGTTCGATTCCGCGCCGGTCGTGCCGCGGTGTTCGAGATTGGCGAGGAGCGACAGGCCGTCGGCGACGATTTCGTGGTCGGCGTCGGCGTCGAGGTCCATTACGACACCGACACCGCAGTTCGACCGCTGGTCGGTCGGGTCGACGAGAGAGTTGGTCATGTGCGAGCGCATGACAAACTGGCATAAGAGGTTTCTCCTGAAGGGAAAAGGGTGTGCTATTGTCAATATGTGTTCCTTATATATTGGACGTTTACACGATACTGGGGGAGAAATAACTATGGTTGTAGTAAATGAGTGTCAATTCGGACGGGATTATCGTCCGTTTCTCCTTTCCTCCGTAACTATCGAAAACTGCCCCTACTCGCTTTCGATGAGCGCTTCCAGGTCCTCGTCGTCGTAGTTGACCAGTAGTCTGGACTCGTCCTTGAACGTTTGGAGAACGACCTGCGTCGAGGAGTGTTCCACACCGTCGGTGTGGATGATGTCGTCGATGTACTCCTGTAAGTGGTCGTGGTCGCGGAGATGGGCGATTATCGTGAACGACTTGTCGCCGAGCATGAAGTACACCGTCTGAACGCCCGAAATCTCCGTCAGTTCATCGCCGATTTCGTCGTATCCCGGTCCGTAGGTGCTTCGGATTTCGGTGATAGCGGTCAGTTCGAGGCCGAGTTCGTGCGCGTCGATTTTTGAAACCGTCCCCGAGAGAATTCCCTGTTTTCGATACTTGTCCAACCGATAGTACACTGTCGAGGTACTGATACCGAGTTCGTCGCTCACTTCGTCGACGTCGATATCCCCCTCCCTGTCGAGCCAGCGTAGGATTTTGAAGTCCTTTTTGTCTAAATTGACTTCGGCCATACATAATCGATTGTAGTCGAGTTTCTAAAACTTTGCTAACGATTCGTGATTTGGATAAATGGTGTGCCTACGGATTACAACACGTGATACTGTGGTATACTGTCAAACCTCGCTTAGTTTCCGAATGTGAGACATTCAACAACCGCAATTCGCATTCATTTCGTGATCTTCCGAACTCGATTGTTTTGGAACCGTTATTGTTTTTAACCCATCACTTCTGGCCGCTCTGATTTCTTCAGGTGTCGCTCATCCGACCCGCGCGCCGCATGAGTACGTCCTGTGTAGCCACCGCCGGTTCGTCGCCGGGTCGCCGTTGGCGATAGCCGCCGTCCGATTCCATCACCCAGCAGTTCCGATTGTCGGCCAGCATCGTTTCGAGAATCGTCGACAGTTCCTCCCGAAGCGCCGGGTTCGTCACCGGTGTGATGGTTTCCACGCGTTTGTCGAGGTTCCTCGTCATCCAATCGGCGGACCCGATGAAGTACCGCGGGTCGCCGCCGTTGCCGAAGTAGAAGATTCTGGAGTGTTCGAGGAACCGTCCGACGACGCTGTAGACGTCCACCGTTTCGCTCACCCCTTCGATGCCGGGACGAAGCCGACAGATGTCCCGAACGATGAGGTCGATATCGACGCCGTCCATCGCCGCTCGGTAGAGTTCTTCGACGATAGCCGGGTCTTCGAGCGAGTTCATCTTGGCGACGATGCGTCCCTCCTTCCCCTCGCGCGCCAACCCCGCCTCGGTGCGTATCATCTCGGTGAACCGCTCGCGCATGTTCCCCGGCGCGATGAGCAGTTTTCGGTACTTCTCGTGGCGGGTGTGGCCGGTGAAGTAGTTGAACAGGTCGCTCAGGTCCTGCCCGATTTCGCGGTCCGCGGTCAGCAGTCCGAGGTCGGTGTACGTCTTCGCCGTCTCCGAGTGGTAGTTTCCGGTGGCGATGTGGGAGTACAATTGCACGCCGTCTTCCTCCTCGCGGACGACGAGCGCGGTCTTGCTGTGGGTTTTGTAGCCGATGGTCCCGTACGCGACGTGGATGCCTTCCTCCTCCAACTTCTTGCCCCACTCCATGTTGTTCTCCTCGTCGAACCGCGCCTTGAGTTCGACCATCACCGCGACCTGTTTTCCGTTCTTCGCCGCCTCGATGAGGCTCTCGACGACCTTCGAATCGCTCGCGGTCCGATAGATGGAGAGTTTGATGGCGAGCACGTCGGGGTCCGTCGCGGCCTGCCGCAGGAACTTCTGGACCGTCTCCTCGAAGGAGTGATACGGGTGATGGACGAGCACGTCGTTGCGTCGAATCTCCTCGAACACGTCCACGGATTCGTCGGGGGTCCCGCCGGAGAGACGGGGATGGGGCTGTGGCGTCCACGGAGCGGTTTTCAGGTCGGATCGGTCACAGTCCGTCAGGTCCATGAAATCCCGGAAGTCGAGCGGTTCGGGGAGGCAGAACACCTCGCGTTCGTCCACGCCGAGTTGTTCGACCAGCAACTCCCGAACCTCGTCGGGCATCCCCTCCTCGATTTCGAGGCGGACGACGGTGGCGAACCGACGTTCGCGGAGCACCGACTCTATCATGTCGATGAGGTCCTCCGCGACTTCCTCGTCCTTTCCGACCTCCGCGTTTCGGGTGACGCGGAACGTGGAGTGATCGATGATCTCCGTGCCCGGAAAGAGGAGGTCGAGGTTGGCCCGGATGACGTCCTCCAGCAGGACGTATCGCGTCTCGTCGCCTATTCGGACGAGACGCGGCCGGTTTTTCGGAATCTTCACGCGCGAAAAGGTCGTCTCCGACTCGTCGTCCTTCCGAGTCAGCACCGCCAACGAGAGGCTCAGGTTCGAGATGAACGGAAACGGATGGGCCGGGTCGAACGTCAGGGGAGTGAGCGTGGGAAGGACGGACGCCTCGAAATACTCGCGCAGGTCGTCTCGCTCCGCGGACGACAGGTCGTCGTACGACACGATTTCGATACCCGCGCCCGCCAGTTCGCCGTGAATCACGTCCCGATAACAGGACGACTGCTGGCGGAACATCTCCCCCGTCACGTCGAGAATTTCGTCCCACTGTTCCCGCGGCGTTCGACCGTCGGGCGACAGTTCGGTCACGTCGGCCGCCATCTGCTGTTTCAGGCCGCCGACCCGCTTGCGGAAGAACTCGTCCATGTTCGTCGTGAAGATGGCGAGGAACTTCACTCGCTCCAGCAGCGGGTTGCGCTCGTCCATCGCTTCGTGGAGCACCCGCTTTTGAAATTCGAGTTGGCTCAACTCTCGGTTCAGGTAGTACTCGGAGTCCGTCAGGTCGATGGCCGCGTTTTCGGACGTCGTTTCCTCGTCATCGTCGTCCGGTAACTCGTGTTGTGGCATGACTGGTCGCGGAGGGGGGTTTTCTGGGACCGATGGTTCAGCGGGTTCGAGGGTTCAGTGGGACCGAGGGGTGACGATGGAGTCGTCGCTCCTGCTCGTGTCCGTTCGCTGGGACGGCCGGGTGACGAACTCGTCGGCCCGATACTCGTAGGCCGTGAGCGTCCCGCCGTAGACACACCCCGTGTCCAACCCGACGGCCCACTCCCGTTCGACCGGCCGTTCGAGGACGGTGTGACCGAAGAACACCCGTCGCGGCCCGTCGTACTCCTCGAACCAGAACGGTCGGTCGTAGCTTCCGTCCGGGTCCAGCGAGCGCGTCGTTTCGAGGTCGTCGATTGAATGTTCCGAAAGCGGCTTTCGCGGGTCCACGCCGCCGTGAACGACGAGCGCGTCGGCCCACGAAATCGCCGCCGGAAGGCTCCGAACGTACTCGATTTCGGCCTCCCCGAACTCGTCCAGTTCGACGTCCCCGTCGAGGAGTTTCTGCTCGTTGTTTCCACGAACCGAGCGGAAGTTGTCGTTCTCCCGAACCAACTCGACGACGCCGATGCTGTCGGGACCTTTGCGAATCAGGTCGCCGACGAACACCACGAGGTCGTCGGCGGACGGCGCGAGGTCGTCGAGAAGCGATTCGAGTTCCGGCAAACAGCCGTGGACGTCGCCGACGACGTAGATGTCCTCCCACTCGTCGGCGTCGATTCGCTCGTGTGGCACTCCGTCGTCGAACGTCGGACTCGAAACCATTGTTGTAGTAGCGACCGCTCGCCGCATCGGTGAGCGGCCTTTCGACGGAACACAACAGGTCCGCGGTCTAAACGGTTTATAATACTCGTCAGGAGGCGTCAGAGCAATCCGTATGCGAATTTATACCAATCGCTCACGAACCGGATTCCTCGACCGCCCGCTCCCGCAACTCCGTTCGCTGAATCTTCCCGGTTGTCGTCTGAGGCAGTCGGGCGACGAACTCGATTCGACGCGGATACTCGTACTCCGCGAGGCGGTCCCGGACGAGGGTTCGTATCTCCTCGCGGAGCGCGTCGGTCCCCTCGACTCCCGAAACGGGTTGGACGAACGCCGCGATGATTTCCCCGCGCGTGTCGTCCGGGACGCCGACGACGCCGACCTGTTCGACCGACTCGTGTTCGAGGACGGCTTTCTCGATTTCGCCGGGTCCGACGCGGTAGCCGCTCGTGATGATGAGGTCGTCGTCGCGCGATTTGAACCAGATGTAGTCGTCCTCGTCCTGCACCGCGAGGTCGCCGGTGAGGTGCCAGTCGCCGACACGAACCGACTCGGTTTTCTTCGGGGCGTTCCAGTACTCCTCGAATATCGCGGGTTCGGTGGGGTTTCGAACCGCGATTTGGCCGACCTCGCCGCGCGACAGTTCCTCGCCCGTCTCGGGGTCCACGATGGCGACGTCGTGGCCCGGAACGGGTTTCCCCATGCTCCCCGGTTTCGCCTCGAACCAGTCCCCACAGTTGGCGACGAGCAGGTTCGCCTCCGTCTGGCCGTATAGCTCGTTCACCGCGACGCCCGCCAGTTCCTCTTCGGCCCACGCCAGAATCTCGGGCGTCAGCGGTTCGCCGCCGGTACTGATGGCGTCGAGGTCGAGGTCGTAGGCGTCGGTCGGGTCGGGCACTTCCATCATCATGCGGATGGCCGTCGGCGGGATGAACGCGTCCGTCACGCCGAACTCCTCGACGAGTTCGAACGCCTCCTCGGCGTCGAACTTCCCCATCGGATAGCCGACGACCGGGCGGCCGTAGTGCCACGAGGAAAAGAGCAGGTCGCCGAGCGCGCCGATCCACGCCCAGTCCGCGGGCGTCCACGCCACCGTCTTCCCGAGGACGTTTCGCTCGAAAACCATCGAGTACGTCGGGCAGTGGCCGACCCACACGTGATGCCCGTGGAGGACGCCTTTCGGCGGACCCGTGCTTCCGCTCGTGTACATGACGATGGCGGGCGTCTCGGGCGTCGTCTCCGCGAGGTCGAACGAGCGCCCGCCGTCCCGAGGCAGTTCCTCGAACCTCCGCACATCACCCTCGGCGTCCCCGTCCACTTCCACCACGTGTTCGAGGTCGGGACAGTCGTCCCGAACTTCGTCCAGCGACTCCCGAACGGCCTCGTCCACGACGGCGACGTTCGCGCCGCTGTCGTCGAGTCGATAGCCGAGCGCCTCGGACCCGAACAGCACCGACAGCGGTATCGATATCGCGCCGAGTTTCCAGCACGCGAGGTGGGTGATGGGGTTCGCGGGTTTCTGCGGGACGGCGACGGCGACCCTGTCGCCGAACTCGACGCCGAGGGTCGACAGGGCGTTGGCGACCCGGTTCGACAGCACGTCGATGTCGTGAAACGTGTACGTTTCCCGTCGTCCGTCGGGGGAGGCCTGGAAGAGGGCCACGGACCCTTTCGGGTCGTCGTGCTTTCGGACGAGGTCGTGGGCGGCGTTGAACGTCTCGGGGAGGTCCCACGCGAAGTCCTCGCGGGCGGTTTCGTACGAGTCGTCGAGCGTGACGTACCGCGGCATGGTACCTCATTGCACGCGTGGGACTATCTAATCCAAGGTTCACATATCACGGTCGGCCCGTGATCGGTCGAAAAAACGGGGGTCCGATTCAGTACGACTTCGCGAAGTACGCCGTCTCCTCGGCCTCGTCGCCGCAGATGGAACACTCGTCGCCGCACGGTTCCTCGTCGCGGTCGAGGGGCACCATGACGATCTCCGCCGAAATCTGGTCTTTGATTTCGGCCTCGCAGTCCTCGTCGCCACACCACGCGGTTTTCACGTAGCCGCCGTGCTGACCGATGGTGCCGAGGATGTCGGCGCGGGAGTCGGCTTCCCGGATGTTGTCTTCGAGGTTCTCCTCGGCCGCCTCGTACATCTTGTCGAACACCGCGTCGAAGTGGTCCTCGACGGTCTCGGCGATGTCCGCGCGGTCCTCCACGACGTTCTCGCCGTCGGGTCGGTGAACGACCGTAATCTCGTCGTCCTCAACCTCGTGCGGGCCGATTTCGAAGCGGACGGGGACGCCCTTCAGTTCCCACTCGTTGAACTTGAAACCGGGGTTGCGCTCGTCGCGGTCGTCGAGTTCGACGCGGACGCCCGCCTCTTCGAGGTCCTCGGCGATACCCTCGGCGTACGAGAGCACCTCTTCGCGGTTCTCCTCCTGCCAAATCGGGACGATGACGACCTGCTCGGGCGCGAGCGTGGGCGGACAGACGAACCCCTGCTCGTCGCTGTGGGTCATGATGAGCGCCCCGAGCGCGCGCCACGACAGCCCCCACGAGGTGGTGTGCGCCACGCGCTCGTCCTCGTTCTCGTCGGTGAAGTAGAGGTCGTACGCCTCCGCGAAGCCCTGTCCGAGGTAGTGGCTGGTCGCGCCCTGCACCGACTTGCCGTCGGGCATGAGCGCCTCGACGGTCGTCGTGGTGTCCGCGCCGGGGAACTTGTCGTGTTCGGGCTTGCGGCCGGGCATGACCGGAATCGCCAGCACCTCCTCGAAGACCCGCTGGTACTGCTCGAGGCGGGTCATCGTCTCGTCCCACGCCTCCTCCTCGGTCTCGTGGGCCGTGTGACCTTCCTGCCAGAGGAACTCCTTCGTGCGGAAGAACGGCTTGGTGTCCGTCGCCTCCCACCGAATCACGCTACACCACTGGTTGAGTCGGAGCGGCAGGTCGCGGTGGCTCCGCACCCACTGGCTCATGAACGGCGTGATGATGCTCTCGCTGGTGGGGCGGAACGCGAGGCGCTCGTCCAGTTCGTCGTGCCCGCCGTGAGTGACCCACGCGACTTCCGGGTCGAACCCTTCCACGATGTCGCTCTCGCGTTCGAGGTAGCTCTCGGGGATGAGCGCGGGGAAGTAGGCGTTCTGCGCCCCCGTCTCCTTGAACCAGCCGTCGAGGTGGTCCTGCAGGCCCTCCCAGAGGGCGTAGCCGCGGGGTCGGGTCACGATGAACCCGCCCATCGGCGCGTAGTCGGCGAGACCCGCCTTCAGAACCACTTCGGCGTACCAGTCGCCGGGACTGTACGATTTGGACTCGGTGATGCCGAGTTCCTGGTCGTCGTTGCTCATTACTCCTATCCAGTCCGGTTGCACTCTTAAATGTCCTGAAGCGACGGCAAGGAGGGGTGATTTTGGACGTTCGAGGAGTGCGTTTACTTCTTCGGAGGTAGTCTGGTTTCGCTGTGATTGCAGTTACTGAGAAGCAGATCTCGAAAGCCCCCGCCACGCTCGCGGTTGCTCAGTGACATCTCTCCTTGACTCACTTCGTTCGCCAGCGTCGAGAGGGGTCACTGAGACAACCACGATGAACGCGAGACCGGACGGCCCCTTTCATTCCCACCCGACCGCAACCGCCCCGAACCACATCCTCCCCAACCGACTCCTCCGCTCGTCGCTGGCGCTCCTCGGTCGTCATCCCTCGCGCGGCTTCGAGGGGTTGGTTCGGCCGTCCGCACCGCTGGTTCGCGGTTACACCGCTCACCCAGAGGTTTCTTCGAAACCTCGCTGGCCTCACCACCCCATCAGCGCGCGCCACTGTGGAAATTCGTCCGCGAGATAGGGACCAGACACACTGGCGCGTGCGTCAGAAGGCCCGCAACCTGCGGTCGGTTGCGGGCCGCCTGGCCAGCGCGAGGGACGACTGAGCGCACGCGAAGGAGTCGGTTGGGGAGGCGTGTGGGCGGTAGCGGTTGCGGTTTCATTGACGTCTGTATTTGCAATCACAGCAATACAGCCACGACTCGTAGCGAACGGACGGATTGCAGACGAGTACCGAACACGATTCATCAATAGACGCGAATTCGCACTCAAAATTCCACGCCGGTTTCCAACTCCTGTTCGAGCATCTCGTCGCCGTCTTCATCGAACCGGAACCATCCCGAGAACGTCTCCTCAGATAGCAAATACGGCATCCAGAGGCGGTCGTCCTCCCACATCTCGCCGTAGGGCATGTCCTCGACGTCGAACCATCGCGGGTCGGCCTCCTCGGTTTCTTGGGGGGCTCCCGAAAATTCCTCGGTGCGGAAGACGTGGACGAACATCTCCGACTCCGTTCCAAACACGAACTCGAACTCGCCGACCTTGGTCGGGTTCTCCACGGACACGCGAATCTCCTCCTCGACCTCCCGAATCGCGGCGTCGCGGGGGGTCTCGCCGTCCTCGACTTTTCCGCCGGGACCGACGAGTTTCCCCTCGCCGAGGCCGCGTTTCTTGCGGATGAGGAGGATTTCGTCGCCGCGAATCGGATAACAGAGCGTCGCGGGTTGCATGTCTGTTCGCTGTCACTCCGATTTAATCAGTGTTCCGAACGGTCGAAGGGGCCGGATGTCATGACCGAAACGGCTGACGACAACCCGATGACGGAATTCGACTGGGGGTTCGACCTGCGGGTCGAAGACAGGTGAACGAAGCTTTTTAACGCCAGTTATCCAACACGATATCATGAGAGCGCCGACGATTTCCGCTCCGACGCTTGGTGTCGGCCAACGCGCGATACGTTGGCTCGGGGTCCTCGTTCTGATTCTCCACCTCGGAATGGTAGTCGCACTCGATTTCCACGTACTGGGCGACCCGAGTTTACTCGTCCAAATCACGCTCGGCACGGGCGGTGGACTCCTCCTTCTCCTTTCGACCACCGACCACACGTGGGACGTCGAAACGCGCCGACTGGCCGATGTGGGTTTCTTCTGTCTCTCCCTGTCGGTGTTGGTGTCGTATCTCCTGCGGTCGTCGTTTTGAACCCCGCGAAATCATCGGAAGAAGGTATTTAAGTTCAGTTCTCCAACACGAAATCATGAAAGCGCCGGTCATCAGCGCACCCACGGGCGGGCCGAAGCGGCGGTGGTTCAAGTGGCTCGGAGCGTTCATGCTGTTGCTGAACGCCGGGTTTCTCGCCCTCCTCGGACCGCGCGCGTTGTCCCACCTCGAACAACTCGCGCAGTTCGGAGTCGGCATCCTTGGCGGTCTCCTGTTGATACTTTCGGGTGTCGAACTGCCGTGGGACGTGGGCTGGTATCGGTTGGCCGGTCTGGGATACGTTTGCCTCGCGGTGTCGTTCCTGTTCACCGGCGTTCTCGCCGACAACGGACTCGGCTGGATTGCGGTGAACGCGGTCGGCGCGCTTTCGCTCGCCTTCTTCGGCTTCGACATGATGCGCGGCGGGCGACATTTCAAAGTGGACGCAGACGCCGAGGTCTAACTCATTTCACCGAAAACGGACTCTCGCCTTCCGTCCAGTCCCACCCCGGCAGTCGGGTCTGAAATCCGGCGGCGAGGGCGGCGTCCAAGTCGTCCACGCCCGCCGCCTCGTCGTCCACGTGGTGCATGATATCCGCGTAGTGGAACGTGGCCTCGCCGAGGAGGCGAAGGGGTTGGTTGCCCGCAATCATTCCGGCGAGTTCCCGGCCGAGGAGTTCGTCCACGACGAATCCGGGGTAGTCGTTTTCGACGTCGAGGTCGCGGAGCAGGGCGACGAGTGCGGCGACGTTTACCGCGAGGTCGCCGTCGGCGAACACGGCGTCCACTTCGCGTCGGTAGTCGGCGACGGAGACGGAATCGACCTCCGTGCCGAACGCCTCGCCGAGGTTCGCTCGAACGTCGTCGATGAGCGATACGACTTCCGTTCGTTCCCGGACCCACTCGTGTTCGTCCGCGACGGTCGCAGGGGAGAGTTGCATGGGGAATACGTCGTGCAGAGTAGATTTAGGGGTTTTGAGAAGGCTTTTATAACCACACCGTTTAGTGGGGGATAAGCGGGTTTTCCTGTGTCACCCATGAGCAGTTTGCTTTCGGAGACCAGGACCACATTATGCGCGTTGACGCGTATGCTCCAATCCCGCAGAACAAGCGAGACAATCTATGCTGTGCTGTATACGTCGTAGTGGTCACGGTGTTCGAAACCACCGACTGCGACAATCCCAGATACGCCGGACCAACAGCATTCGCTCTCCCAACGGACGAAGCGGACTGTTTTCACCATGAGTAAAGTAGAGCAACAACTCGAAGACCTCAAAGCAACGATTACGAGCGAACTCCCGAGCGACATTTCGGTATCCGACGTCAAGTACGAAGGGCCGGAACTCGTCGTCTACACGCGCGACCCGAAGAAGTTCGCGCGCAACGGCGACCTGATCCGAAAGCTGGCGAGCCAACTGCGAAAGCGCATCACGGTTCGCCCCGACCCCGACGTCCTCTCACGCCCCGACACGGCGCGCGAGGACATCCTCGACGTCATCCCCGAGGAAGCGGGCGTGACGGACCTCGACTTCCACGCCGATACCGGCGAAGTCGTCATTCAGGCCGAGAAACCCGGCATGGTCATCGGCAAGCACGGGAGTACGCTCCGAGAGATAACCCAAGAAGTCGGCTGGACGCCCGAAGTCGTCAGGACGCCGCCCATCGAATCCTCGACGGTTTCCAACGTCCGGAACTTCCTCAAACAGGAACGCGACGACCGTCGCAACATCCTGGAGAAGGTCGGCCGACAGATACACCGCGAGGAGATGAGCGACGAGGAGTGGGTCCGCGTCACGACGCTCGGCTGTTGCCGCGAAGTCGGTCGGGCGAGCTTCATCCTCTCGACGCCCGAAACCCGCATCCTCATCGACTGTGGCGACAAGCCCGGTTCCGACGACGTGCCGTACCTCCAAGTCGAGGAGGCGCTCGGCGCGGGGGCTGCCACCATCGACGCCGTGGTGCTCACCCACGCTCACCTCGACCACAGCGCGCTCATTCCGCTCCTGTTCAAGTACGGCTACGACGGCCCGATTTACACGACCGAACCGACCCGCGACCTGATGGGACTGCTCCAACTCGACTACCTCGACGTGGCCGCGAAGGAGGGCCGCGTCCCGCCGTACGAGAGCGAGATGGTTCGGGAAGCGCTCAAACACACCATTCCGCTGGAGTACGGCGACGTCACTGACATCGCGCCCGACGTGAAACTCACGTTCCACAACGCCGGCCACATCCTCGGCTCCGCGGTGACGCACTTCCACATCGGCGATGGCCTGTACAACGTGGCGTTCTCCGGCGACATCCACTACACCGACACGCGCCTGTTCAACGGCGCGGTGAACGACTTCCCGCGCGTCGAAACGCTCATCCTCGAATCGACCTACGGCGGTCGGAACGACTACCAGACCGACCAGAAGGATTCGGAGGAGAAACTCAAGAAGGTCATCAACGAGACGTACGAGAAGGGCGGCAAGGTCGTCATTCCCGCGTTCGCGGTCGGTCGGTCACAGGAGATGAT
This sequence comes from Haladaptatus paucihalophilus DX253, assembly GCF_000376445.1. Taxonomy (NCBI): domain Archaea; kingdom Methanobacteriati; phylum Methanobacteriota; class Halobacteria; order Halobacteriales; family Haladaptataceae; genus Haladaptatus; species Haladaptatus paucihalophilus. The sequence continues at coordinate 2,541,964 of NZ_AQXI01000001.1, forward strand.
GCTCGTCATCGAGGAGGCGATGCGAAACGGCGACATCCCGGAGATGCCCGTCCACCTCGACGGGATGATATGGGAGGCGACGGCCATCCACACGACGTACCCCGAATACCTGCGCGACGACCTCCGAGACCGTATCTTCCACGAGGACGAGAACCCGTTCCTCGCGCCGCAGTTCAACCACATCGACGGCGGCGAGGAGGAACGACAGGACGTCGCGGACGGCGACCAGTGTATCATCCTCTCGACGTCCGGGATGGTCACCGGCGGCCCCATCATGTCGTGGCTCGAACACGTCGGCCCGGACCCGGACAGCACGATGGTGTTCGTCGGTTACCAGGCACAGGGAACCCTCGGTCGCCGCATCCAGAGCGGGTGGGACGAAATCCCGATCAACGGACGCGGCGGTCGGAACAAGACGCTCAACCTCGAACTCGACGTGGAAACCGTGGACGGCTTCTCCGGCCACGCCGACCGCGCCGGGTTGATGAACTTCGTCAAGACGATGAACCCGCGCCCCGAGAAGGTGCTCTGTGTCCACGGCGACGAGAGTTCCACCCAAGACCTCTCCTCGTCGCTCTACCACGACTTCAACATCCGCACGTTCGCGCCGAAGAATCTGGAGACGTTCCGGTTCAAGTGAACGCCGGAACTCGGTTCTGAGACGCCCCGTTCGTCCGTTTTACGGCTCTACGTGGAACCGTTCGGACGCCGAACGCCGAACGAACTGCGAGCGGACGACTGGTTTTGAGGATTCGTTTCAGTGTTCGACGTACTCCACCAGCACGCCGCCCGTCGATTTCGGGTGGAGGAACGCCACGTCGTGACCCCACGCGCCGGGTCGCGGTTCCTCGTCGATGCATTCGACGCCGTGCTCGCGCGCCGTTTCGAGCGCGCCCTCGATGTCGTCGGTTTCGAGCGCGACGTGGTGGATGCCCGCTCCGTTCTTGTCGAGATACCGAGAAATCGTTCCGTCTTCGAGCGGTTCGAGCAGTTCGAAGTAGCTGCCACCGAAATCGAGGAAGACGACGCGGAGTCCGTCGAACTCCTCCTCGTGGGCGACGGGGGCGTCGAACAGCGCTTCGTACGTCTCCGCGAGTCCGGCCGCATCGTCGGTTGCGATGCCGATGTGGTCTATCTGCATGCGGAAACGATGGCCGTATCGCGGCATAACGGTGGTGATTCGGCCGACCGGATTGCCGCGAGGTGGGAATTATTAGGCGTACCGTGCATGATAGTATCCGATGGAACCCACTGCCTTGCGAGCCGACATCCCCGCGCTCGAACGGACGACGTACATGAACACGGGCGCGAGCGGCCCCAGCCCGACCCGCGTCGTCGAGGCCAACGAATCCTGTCTCGAACGCCACGAGTACGAGACACCGGCCGACGAGGGGATGTATCCGTTCACGTTCGACGTGCTGGATCGGACCCGGAAGACGGTCGCCGACCACCTCGGCGCGACCGCCGAGGAAATCGCGCTGACCCAGAGCACGACGGACGGCATCAACCGAATCGCCGCCGCGCTCGATTGGGAGTCCGGCGACCGCGTCGTTCGAACCGACCTCGAACACTCCTCGGGCATCCTCCCGTGGAAGCGGTTGGAGCGACAGGGCGTGGAGACGGACGTTCTTTCGAGCGAGGACGGACGACTCGACCTCGATGCGGTGAAAGACGCCGTAACCGACGCGAAACTCGTCTGTTTCAGCGCGCTGACGTGGACGCACGGGACGATGCTTCCGGTGCGGGAACTCACCGACATCGCCCGCGATGCGGGTGCGCTCGTTCTCGTGGATGCCGTGCAGTGTCCCGGCCAGATGGCGCTCGACGTGACCGAATGGGACGCCGATTTCGTCGCCGGTGCCGGTCACAAGTGGTTGTTGGGGCCGTTCGGTGCCGGATTCGTCTCCGTCCGTTCGGGGGCCGAACGTCACCTGAACCCGGCCCACATCGGCTATCGGAGCGTCGAGGACGCGAACGCCGAGGCGTACACCTACGAACCCGGCGCGCACCGACTCGAAGTGGGGACCGTTTCGCCCGCACCGTACGCCGGACTCGGGGAGGCAATCGACGTCATCGAGGAAGTCGGGTACGATACCATCGAGAGCCGAATCCGGGAACTAACCGACCGACTGAAAGAGGGCCTCGTCGCGTCCGACGACGCGCGATTGCTGAGTCCCCGCGAGTACGAGTCCGGCCTCGTGACCTTCGAAGTGGACGACCCGGACGCGTTCGTCGAACGACTCGCTGGCGAGGGGATTCGCATCCGCTCGCTGCCGTATCCGAACAACTCCGTCCGCGCCTCCGTCCACGTGTTCAACACGGCGGACGACATCGACGCGCTGTTGGAGCACGTCTGAGCGCCGAGCTACGGTCCCTCCTCTCCTCGAATCGGGCCGACCGTACCCCATACGTTCATTGTGTCAGAGGTTGTCATGGAATGCGTCCGTCGGACCGAGGAGTTCGGTGTCAGCCGACGGTGGGGGAAGAAGGATGTCTCACGACACGCAACGAAAGGGATACGTTATCGCCGTCGACGGGATAACCGACGTGGACCGATTCATGGACGAGTACCTCCCCGCTACCGGGGAGACGATTGCGGACCACGATGGCGAGGTACTCGTCGGCTCGACTGATATCGACGTGATAGAAGGCGACTGGGACCACTCTTTGACCGTCGTCCTCGAATTCCCGTCCGTCGAAGCCGCCGAGGAGTGGTACAACGACGATTCCTATCAGGAACTCAGGCAGGTTCGCCACGAGACCTGCGAGTACACCGATTTGATAATCACCGCCTCGTTCTCGCCCGACGACTTCGACTGAGGAGGTACGCAGCAAGCACTTTTCGAGACGGACCGAGGAGTTCGACTCGCCCGATCAAATCGCCGTGCCCGGCCGATACTCGCCGAACACGTCCCGGAGCACGTTACAGATTTCACCCACCGTCGCGTAGGCCTTCACCGCGTCCACGATGTACGGCATGAGGTTGTCGTTCCCCTCCGCGGCCTCGCGGAGCGCGGTCAGCGTCTCCTCGACTTCCCCGTCGTCCCGTTCCTCACGGACCTCGTTCAGGCGGTCTATCTGTCGGCGTTCGTCCTCCTCCGTGACCTCCTGGATGTCCATCTCGGGTTCCTCGTCCACCTCGAACTCGTTGACGCCGACGATGGTCCGCTCGCCGGACTCTATCTCCTGTTGGCGGTCGTAGGCCACGTCCTGAATCTGGCGCTGGACCCACTGGCTCTCGATGGCCGAGCGCATCCCGCCCTTCTCGTCGATGGTGTCGAGCAGGTCGAACGCCTCTTCTTCCAAGTCGTCCGTGAGCGCCTCGACGTAGTAACTCCCGGCCAGCGGGTCGATGGTGTCCGCCACGCCGCTCTCGTGGGCCAGAATCTGCTGGGTGCGGAGCGCGGTCCGTACGCTCTCTTCCGTCGGCAGCGCCAGCGCCTCGTCCTTGCCGTTCGTGTGCAGGCTCTGGGTCCCGCCGAGAACCGCCGCCAGCGCTTGGTACGCCACGCGGACGACGTTGTTCTCTATCTGTTGGGCGGCGAGCGTCGACCCCGCCGTCTGGGTGTGGAACTTGAGCTGTTTCGATTTGGGGTTCTCCGCGCCGAAGCGTTCCTCCATGATGGTCGACCACATCCGCCGCGCGGCGCGGAACTTCGACACCTCCTCCAGAATGTCGTTGTGCGCGTTGAAGAAGAACGAGAGTTGCGGCGCGAACTCGTCCACGTCCAATCCCGCGTCGAGCGCGGCCTCGACGTACTCGATACCGTTGCCGAGCGTGAACGCGAGTTCCTGTGCCGCCGTCGCGCCCGCCTCGCGGACGTGATAGCCGGAAATCGAGATGGTGTTGAACTTCGGCACCTCCTCGGCGCAGAACTCGAAGATGTCCGTGATGATGCGCATCGACGGTTCGGGCGGGAAGATGTACGTGTTCCGCGCGATGTACTCCTTGAGCAGGTCGTTCTGAATCGTTCCGCGGAGCTGTTCGCGGGAGACGCCCTGCCGGTCGCCCACCGCGATGTACATCGCCAACAGCACCGACGCGGGCGCGTTGATGGTCATCGACGTGCTCACCTCGTCCAGCGGAATCCCGTCGAACAGCGTCTCCATGTCCGCGAGCGAGTCGATTGCGACGCCCGACTTCCCGACTTCCCCCGCCGACATCGCGGCGTCGGAGGTGTAGCCCATCTGCGTCGGCAGGTCGAACGCCACCGACAGCCCCGTCTGGCCGTTGTCGATGAGGTAGTGATACCGCTCGTTGGTCTCCTCGGCCGTCCCGAACCCGGCGTACTGGCGCATCGTCCACAGTCGCCCGCGGTACATCGTCGGGTAGACGCCGCGGGTGTAGGGGTCCTCGCCCGGATAGCCGAGGTCCTCCTCGTAGTCCGTGTCGGCGACGTCGTTCGGCGTGTAGAGGCGCTCTACCGTCTGTCCGTCCGTGTCGGTCGTGAACTCCTCCTTTCGCTCGCCGAACCGCTCCAGCGTCGGGTCGAGCGTCTCCGCTTCCCACTCGTCTTTCCCCCGGCGGATTTCGTCGAGGTCGTCCGCGTCAAACATTGCCTGAACTGTTGTCGGCGATTCGTCTTAAGGATTGACGGACGACTTCGAGGGCGACAGAAGAATGTAGTCGTTCGATACGTGTAGACGTCCGTTTCGATGGCGACGAGAAGACGGTAAGACAAGTAAAGTCCTGAAAGCCCTTGTCAGTGTACGGCACGACAGATTGTCAGTGTACGGCACGACAGAGAATCAGAGGCACGCGAATCTGGACAAACTACGTCGGCGCGTGCGTCAACGGGCCTGAGGCCATTGCGGCCGAAGGTCCGTTGAGTACCATGCGAGGGATGACTGAGCGGATGCGAAGGAATCGGCTGGGGAGGATGTGGCCGTCGCGGTGCCGTGCTGGGTGGGATTGAAAGGGGCCGTCCGGTCGCGTTTGCTGTGGTCGTCTCGGTGACCCCTATCGCGGACCGAGCGGTGCGGAGAGGTCCGCGATATGTCGGCGAGCGACCGCGACCGGACGGGGGCTTTCGAAAACTGCTTCTCACGGACGTCAATCACCGTTCCATCAAAAACGACACGCGACGACCGGGCGGGGGCTTTCGGAGTTTACTCTACGCCGTCATTTTTGAAATCCGACGGAAAAATCCCTGTTTGTAGACGTGGGAGAGAACCTGATGGTGAAAAATCTACGTTTAGTGGTCGTCTTCGCGCCACTTGTGTTCGCACTCGGTACAGACGAAAAAGCGGGTCTCGCTCTCGTCGGCCGAGCGAATCTGCTGGAGGTACCAGTAGGCCTGGTCGTTGTCGCAGTTGGGACACTGCACCTCGGTCGTCGGGAGGCCGTTGCTGCCGCCGCCGCTCTCGATGATTTCGCTCGCCTCTTGGTCCTCGGTGATGACGTACTCCGAGGCGTCGCCCCGCGGAGTCTCGTGGCCGCAGCTACCACAGACCCAGAACCCGTCGTTTGCTTTCATCATGGAACCGCACTCGTCACAGAACTCCATTGTTGTCCCGGACTAACAAACGCGGCCATTTAAGTAGCGTGCTTTCCGCGCTTTTTTCGCTTATCCCTCCCCCTCCGACTGGTACGGTTCGCCGACCGCTTCGCGCGGGAGAACGTTGTTGACCTCCGTTTCGAGGTCGCGCGCGGACTCGTACTCCTCTTGGTCGGTCTGGGCGATGAGGCCGCCGAGGTTCTCCTCGCCCTCGGCGAGGACGAGCGTCGTCTCGTCCAACTCGATGGCCGCGTCCTCCCGCAGAATGGGATAGGAGAGTTCTCGAAGCACCGACTCGACCCGATTGTATTTGACTCTTTGTGCCATGGTAGCACAGACGCCGCGGTCGTGCTTAGGTGTTATCGCGTTCCTTCTCGAACCGCCGGTACCGCTCCCCTCGCCCCCGCGATTGCTGCCACGACGACCGCCATCACAACTGTCTTCACCGTGCAGTCGGTATTTCGACTCGAATGTTCAGTGTGGACAGGCGAGTGCTAGCTTTGGCGATTGCACGGATGGCCGACTCGGCTGGCAATTCGTTTCTCATCATCGTTCTCCCGCTCTACATTACCAGCGGCGTGATAACCGGGAATTCTTTCGGACTCACCGCGACGGCCATCACCGGCATCGTCCTCTCCCTGTTCGGTTTCTTGAACAGCTTCACGCAACCGTTCGCGGGATACCTCTCGGACAAATCCGAGCGGCGGAAAGTGTTCATCCTGCTCGGACTGGGAATTCTGGCGGTGACGAACTTCTCCTTCTCCTTGGCCAGTAGCTACCCCGCGCTCGTCGCCATTCGCGCCGTTCAGGGTATCGGCGTGGCCTTCACCATCCCGTGCACCATCGCGCTCGTCAACGACCTCGCGTCGGACGAGAACCGCGGCGGAAACATGGGCGTGTTCAACACGTTCCGACTGCTCGGATTCGGTGCCGGGCCGATAGCGGCCGGTGCGCTGGTTCACAACGGTCCCTACACCGTGGCTGGCATCCACATGACCGGCTTCGAATCCGCCTTCTACATCGCCTCCTTGGGGGCGCTCATCAGCTTCGCGCTCGTCACGCTGCTCGTGAGCGACCCCGAACAGGCCGATGCCGAGGCGGCCGACGACTTCTCCATCACGATTCTCGGCTCGCGCGGCGGTCTCGACCCAATCTTCACGCTGGCGCTCGCCTCGCTGTTCATGGCCATCAGCATCGCGTTGATTTCGACGCTGGAGACGACCATCAACCGGCGACTCGGACAGAACGAACTGTGGTTCGGCATCGAGTTCGCGGCGTTCGTCCTCGCACAGGTCGCCCTCCAGACGCCCATCGGCCGTGCGACGGACCGCTACGGCCGAAAACAGTTCATCGTCGCCGGACTCGTCCTGCTCATCCCCGCCACGGTGGTCCAGGGCTTCGTCGGAACGCCGGTGGAGATGCTGATCGCTCGACTCGTCCAGGGCGTCGCCGGTGCGCTCGTGTTCGCCCCCGCGCTGGCGCTCGCGGGCGACATCGCACGAAAGGGTCAGTCAGGGACGCAACTCTCCCTGCTCACCATGGCGTTCGGTCTCGGCACCGCCATCGGGCCGCTCTCCTCGGGATTCCTCGTCAAGTTCGGCTTCCAAGTGCCGTTCGAAGTCGGCGGCGTCCTCGCGGCGCTCGGGGCCGCCCTCGTCTACACGCAGGTCGAAGAGACGGTTACGAAACCCCCGGACGCCCGTCCGACGCCACAGGATTGAAAACGCTCTTTCCTCAGTCGAAGTTCGGGTCCCTGTCCTCGACGAACGCCGCCATCCCCTCCCGCTGGTCGTGCGTGCCGAACAGCGAACTCCACAGCCGACGCTCGTAGCGCAGTCCCGCCGACTGGGTTCCTTCCTGTACCTGATTCAGCGCCTCCTTCGCGGCTTGCAGGGCGAACGCCGGGCGTTCCGCGAGGTCGGTCGCCATCTCCTCTACGTGGTCGTCGAGTTCGTCGGGAGCGACGACTTCGCCTATCAGTCCCATCTCGTGGGCGTCCTGGGCGTCGATGCGCTCGCCGAAGAAGATGAGCCGACGGGCGAGCTCGTCGCCGACCAACCGCGAGAGGCGCTGCGTGCCGCCCCATCCGGGGATGATGCCGAGGTCGATTTCGGTCTGACCGATGACGGCGTTCGAACTCGCCACCCGGAGGTCACACGCCAGCGCGAGTTCACACCCGCCCCCGAACGTGTAGCCGTTGATGGCGGCGATGACGGGCGCGGGAAACGCTTCGAGCGAGTCGGCGACGTCGTGGCCCAACTCCGCGTACTCCTGTGCGTCGGTCACGGAGAGGTCCTGCATGTAGCTGATGTCGGCTCCGGCGATGAACGCCTTCTCGCCCGCCCCCGTGAGGACGAGCGCGCGGGCACCGTCCGCCTCCGCTTCGTCGATGGCCTCGCGGAGCGCGTGGAGCGTTTCGACGTTCAACGCGTTGAGTCGGTCGGGGCGGTCGACCGTGAGCGTCGCAACGTCGTCCGAAAACTCGTATCGTACCGTGTCCCATTCGGGCATGCGTGGGATGTCTCGGGGTATTCGGTTAATCGTTGCGGACGGGCGGGTGACGGCGACGGGCCCGCGCTCACCCCGTGATTCCTCGTGTCGCTTCGGAACTGGGAAATAACCCCCCGTCATAATCACGCGACAATGACGTTGTCCGAGGAGGCCCGCGACCGTCTCGCCGATTTGGTCGAACTCCAACCGACGAAAAACAGCGAACTGCAGGACCGCTGGGGGTTGGAGAGCGGGAGCGAAGTGCACCAGTATCTCGAAAGCGAACTGAAGGAGTACTACTACCGCGACGAGAACAGCTACATCCGCGCGACGACGGAAGCCAACGACCTCGTGGACGTAGAGCCCGGCATGGTCGCCGACGACGAAGACGATGCGCCGAGCGTCGTCCGCGTCCCGACCCTCCAGCGACAGGTGTTCGACGTCGTTCCCGACCCGGACGACCGGTCGGCGAGCGTCGTCTCCGTCCTGCACAGCGTCCGCGACGAGTTCGATATCGACCCCGACGTGGACGACGTGCGCGCCGCGCTCCAGAGTCTGAAACGAAAGGGCGTCGTCGAGGTCGTCTACCGGACCGTCCCGACCTTCAAACTCGCCGTCGCCCGCGACGACATCACGGTCGAAGAGTCCGGGTGAATCACTCGGCGTCCGACGCCGACTGCCCCGGACGATAGCGTTCCCGACGCGATTCGAGCAGTCGTTTGCTGGCGTTCCCCGGCCCGCCCTCGATGGGCCATCCTTTCTGCCGCCACGCCGGGGGTTCGGGTTCGAACGCCGAGCACCGCCCGGAACACTCCCGCGCGGTCTGGTGGCAGGATTTCGCGTCACAGTAGGGCAGTACCAACGCCTCCTCCCGCCGCAGTTCGAAGTGCCGACAGTCCGGACGCATCGTCCGAGTGTACGTGCGCCATCCCCGTTCGTACGCCCGTTCCGCGATTTCGAGCCGCTTTTTTGCTTTCTCCTCGGGCGGGACGTACTCGAACCGGGCGGCCGACTGGTCGTACTTCCCGCCGCTTGGTCGTTCGAGGATTCGCGTCCCCGGCGCGTCCACGTCGAGCGTTCGGGGGTACCACGCCACTGCGGCGTCGTGCCCGTCGAACGTCAGAATCCCCGCCTCGACCGGTACCGATTCGAGCAGTGCCGGTTCGACCGTCTCGCCCGTCGCATTCGTCGCCACCCACACCTCGTCGGCCAGCGAGAGCGCCACGTCCCGTTCCAACTGCGGTCGCAAGTCGCGGGCCGCGCTGGCGTCCAAGTCCGGTTTGTTCTCGATGGCGACGATGCGCCGAATCCAGTCCGGGTACTCGTACCGCCGTTTGATTTCGAGGCGGTTGCCTCGCTTTCGCACCTTCAAAATTTCCCGTTCGTCCGCCTCGTGAATCGTCTCGCGGACGTACCGCCACGGATAGTCGGGGTCGGGGAGGGCGTCCCGGTACCACTCCCACTCGGCGGGAGCGTGTCGAACGACGCCGAGCATGTCGCCGTCCAGGCGACGGCGGCCGAAGTCAGCGCGGCGGGCGAACGCGTCTGCATCGACCTCGATGACGACGGTATCCCATCGTCTGCGCTTCGTTCCGAGTTGTCGGGCGACGAGGACGGCCCGGTCGCCGCCGTCGGGCGGCCACCGTCGCTCGGCCCACCGGCAGGTTCGCAGTTCGAAGACGAACTCCGATTCGTCCATACGGTACCCTCTCACCCAGCGCTGGTAAGCGATTCGACTACGCAATATCAAAAAATATTTGTTGGAAGATGAGAAAGACGAATCCCTCTCGTCAACTGACGAGTAAACCGGTTTCCGTACCGGTACCCCGATATCTATGACCCTACGAAACGCCCTCACGACCCTATTGGTCGTCTCGCTCCTCGCCGGACCCGCAGCGGCGGGTTCCGCCGGACACGCGGCGAGCACGACCAATCCCGCTGTACAGTCCCCCTCGCTCTTCCAGTCGAACGATGCGAACGGTACGGTCTCGTTCAATCGTTCCATCTACGAGGTCGAGCAGGGTGAGACGGTTACGATGAACGTCACGCTGGAGGACTTGGACGCCATGACCGTCCAACTCGGCGGCGGCGCGATGGACTACAAACTCAATGCGAGCGTCACCGACGGCAACGGCGACGGTACCGTCGTCCTCGTTTTCGACACCGCGAAAGCGGGGAGCGGCGACGGGTCGGCCCTGACGACGACGGCCGACGCGGACGCGCTCACCGTCAAAAACGAGACGACGGTCGACGGCAAACTCCCCGTGAACATGTACGGAATCACCGTCTACGCCGGTACCGGGGACAGCGATCCCACCATCGAATACGGCGGTCTCAACGTCAAAGGGGATGCGACGAACGGGTCGCGGACGACCGCGACGAACACCTCGACGACGTACGATGAATCCGGGATGACGACCACCACGTCGAACGACTCCACGACGACCACCGACAGCAGCGGTCAACCCGGCTTCGGCGTCGGCGTCTCTGTCTTCGCGCTCGCGGCGGTCGCGTTGCTCGCACGGCGGCAATAGACCTCGAAAAATCTGCGGTTCGTTTTCTTCGCTCAGGCCTCTTCGTACTCGTCGAGGAACTCGTCCGCATCCCGGAGGATGTCGCGGGGTCCGTCCTGCGTGATGGTGTTTATCGCCTGCTCGTAGTCGCGCCACTGCAGGTCCCGGTGTTCGGTCGAGAGTTCCGCGCTGGCCTCGTACGATTTCGCGATGAACAGGTGGACGGTCTTGTGAATCGTCGTCCCGTTCGCCTCGAAGACGTAACTGTAGTCGTCGCGGAAGCCGTCGAGGAGCCGAAAGTCCTCGATTCCGGCCTCCTCTTTCACCTCCCGTATCGCCGTTTGCTGTAGCTCTTCGTCACCCTCCACGCCGCCTTTCGGGAACTCCCAATCGCCCGGTCGGCTTTTGAGGAGGAGGTATTCTCGTCGACCGCGGGTATCCCTGAACAGGATCGCACCCGCGCTCGTAGCGTTAACTGCCATTGTGTTCAGTTACGAGGTTAGCCATTAAAGGAATGTCGAACCAATACGGGCGTTTTCGTGCCACCAGCCCGCTCCGTTTTGAATTCCTCGTGATAGTTCGTTGGTGAATGTCGAATCTCCTGCGGAGTAATCCCTCGGGCCGGAAGCAGACGTTTTACGTAGAAGGATTGTGTACTGCCTACAGAGCTAGCCATGACCTTCATCACGAAAATACTACTCCAGAGCGGGAACCGTCCCGTTCTCGACAGCGTGGTATCCGACATTCGCTCGCTGGCCGGACGAAAAGGGGCCGACCTTCGCGGACCGCATTCGGACCCGCCGGAGCGACACCGCGTACCGCAGTACAAGACGCTCTCCGGCGACGAAGGGCGACAGTTCCGAAGCTGGGATTACACCGTCTACACCCGACGACTGGAGATCGTCGGTCACAACGACGTCTCCCGCCGCGTCGCCCAGATGGACTTCCCGCCGGGAATCCGCGTCGAGGTCGAACTCGAACAGATTCAGGGCATGGGGAAAGCCTGACCGCCGCTCGTTTCTTCTCTCTTCCGGAATTCGAAAAACACGTGGTTCAGCGACCGCTCGGTTCACGACCGTCAGTTTTCATGGCCGACTGACGGTCGTGTCGAGAAGTCCGAGACGGCTGCTGAACACCGTCGCGTCCCGCGCAAATTCGTATCTCGTCCGTTCCCGTAGCGTCCCTTTGGTGAACACGTAGGAGGCACCGGCGACGCTTCCGGTTCCTCTGTCGTACCGAATCGCGTAGCCGTTGTAGTCGTCTGGTTGCGATATTTCGGCCGCCTCACCGCCGCCGGGGAGGGAGAGCATCCGCACGGTTATCGACGCCGGGAGCAGCGAGACGACGCGGAACCGCGCGTCCGCCACGTAGTCGTCGAAGTACACTAGTACTTCCCGCCCGTCCTGTGCTGCCGCTGTCCCCACCCCTGCAACGCCGAGTCCGACCGCACCCGCCGCGAGCAGTCCTTTCTTCATGAACTCCCGACGCGAATCGCTCGGGTTCGGGAGTTCTATAGCATCGTTCGATTCCATCGTTCCGTACCCCCCGTGGTACGCACTCGTAGGGAGGCGTCTCGCGGGGATAAAGCGGACGTAAGCGGCGGGTTACGGAGTAACCCGACGTAACTGACTCCGCGGCGCGGCCGACGTCCCGGTGCAACCGGCATCCTGTCGCGACCGACGTCCGTCGAACCGCGGACCGTGATTACTCCCCGTCGAGCGCTTCGACGAAGGCTGCCCGTCCGACGTGCTCGTTCGCGTCGAACTCCTCGACTCGAAGCCGGACGCGCTCGTCGACGGCGTTCGACGGCGCTCCCTCGACGTGAAGGATGGTGTCGCCGACACGTGCGGTCGCGGTCCCGTTGCGGTGGCCGGTGAGGTAGACGTCTATCTCCTCGCCCGCTTCGAACTCGGGTTTGTTCGTCCGGAACGACCACCCGGCGAGATACTTGTCGAGGAGGCTCATACCCGCGCCACCTCCTCTGCGCGGCGGTCGGAAACGTACTCCAGTCCGAACCCGGTCAGGGCCGATATCAGGAACACGCCGAACAGGAACCAGCCGTGGAAGACGAACGGCCAGACCTCCGCGGGGTTGACGACCATCGACCGGGTGAACCAGCCGAACTGGTCGCTTCCAACGAGTTGAATCATCGTGGCGTAGCCGACCAAGACGCCGCCGCCCCACGGGAAGATGTAGCCCATCGCGGAACTGTTGGCGTCGAGGATGTTCGCGCGGCGGTAGCCGTTGACGTTGAACCGCTTGCCGATGCGGGCGACGTAGGGTGCGATGGCGATTTCCGCGGCGGTGTTGATGGTTATCATCGCATTGACGCCCGCCGTGCCGAGGACCATCGTGGTCTCCGCACGTCGGACGTTCGTCGCGACGACGTTCAATAGCCAGTTCTGGAGCGCCTCGAAGCCGCCGCCGCGGATCATTATCTGTGCACCCGCGACGATGAGCAGGGTCAAGACGATGAGCGGGAAGAACCCGGACGCGCCGCTGTAGAGGCTTCCGCCGACCGTCCCCGCGTTGTCGGCGTTCACGGCGACGGTCTGCACGAACGGCAGGAAGCCGAAGGTGCTCGCGAGCGGACCGTTGTTCGGTGCGTAGAACACCAACATCTTCTGAATCGGCGCGAGGCCGGTGACGACGTTGACGATGACCGCGAACACGAGTCCCCACGAAATCGCCTCGACGATGTGACGACCCGAGATGGCCGTCACGATGACGATACCCATCGAGACGAGGTGGATGAGGCCGATGGGGTTGCTGTCCAACGAGACGTCGGCGGCGATGTTCGCCCCGTCCATCATCATCCCGGCGACGACGTAGCCGACCAGCGCGAACACCGCCGCGGTGAGCGCGTACTTGAACCGGGAGGCGACGACGCCGCCGATGTCCGAATCCTGCGTCACAGCGCTCACGATGGTCGTGTCGCTGACCGGTGCGAGGTTGTCGCCGAACACCGCGCCCGACAGTATCGCGCCGAACATCAACACCGGGTTCGCGCCGACGACGAGACCGGCCGGGAAGAACAGGCCGGTAAACGCGATGGTCGTCCCGTACCCCGTGCCGATGCCCGTCGCCAACAGCGCCGCGAGGATGAACGTCGCCGCCGGGAACAGCGACGCGCCGACGTGCAACGCGTCCGCGGCCCAGACGAGTCCTTGGACGAACCCGCCGTCCTGTAACACTTGCGCGAACATGCCCGCCCAGAGCCACGCGACGATGGCCGTCGCCGCCACGCGCTGGGTCATCCCCTCGAAGATGGTGTTGGCGTAGGTTTTCCAGTCGCCCTTTGCGAAGAACATCCCGATGATAAGCGAGACGAGCATCCCCACGACGAGGCCCGAGGTGCTCCCGACGCCGAGGAAACCGCTCTGGAACACGGCCCAGACGATGAACAAGCCGATGGGTAGCGCGCTCATCGCCGTCCCGCCGTAGAACTCGATGCGAGACTCGTGTCGTGCGTGTTCTGCTTGCGCTAACTCCTCTTCGACTTCTTCGTCACGCTCGTCAGTTGGCGAACTCATTCATATTACCTCTGACACCCTGTGTCAAGCAACCGCGATGGTATAAAAGTAGTCCGCAAAAATTGACAGACAGCGGCGTTTCTGTGCAAAACAGTCACTAAATTTTCAATTCTGCGCGCGAGTCTAAGAACGAAATTCGACGGCTGGCCGCTTTTCGAGTATTTAAGGCCCCGCCCGCCGTCCACCTCGCCATGAGTCAACAGACCAGCCGCGATAGACTCGTCTCGCTTCGACGTGACCTCCACCGCCACCCGGAACCGGCGTGGCGCGAGTTCTACACCACCTCTCGAATCGTAGACGAACTCGAATCCATCGGCGTGGACGAACTGTACGTCGGTCCCGAGGTGCTCGCACAGGAGGAGCGCATGTCGGTCCCGGACGACGACGAACTCGAAACGTGGTACGAACAGGCGCGCGAAGCGGGTGCACGCGAGGACGTCCTCGAACGACTCGACGGCGGCAACACGGGCGCTATCGCGGTGCTCGACCGCGGCGAGGGTCCGACCGTCGCCCTCCGCGTGGACATCGACGGCCTGCTCCGCGAGGAATCGACCGACGAGGACCACGTTCCCGCCGCTGAAGGGTTCCGCTCCGAGCACGCGGGCGCGATGCACGCGTGCGGGCACGACTCGCACATCACGATGGGAATCGGCGTCTTGGAAGCCATCAAGGACAGCGACTTCGAGGGAACGTTCAAGGTCCTCTTCCAGCCCGGCGAGGAGATGGTCGCCGGTGGCAAGCCGATGGCCAAGAGCGGCCATCTGGACGACGTGGACTACCTCCTCGCGGTTCACATCGGCCTCGACCACCCGACCGGCGAGGTGGTCGCGGGCGTCGATGGGTTCCTCGCGGTGGACCACTTCCTCGCGGAGTTCACCGGCCAACCGGCCCACGCTGGCGGTCAGCCGAACGCGGGCGAGAACGCGATTCAGGCGATGGCGACGGCCATCCAGAACCTCTACGCCATCCCGCGCCACGAGGACGGTCCGACGCGCATCAACGCGGGGCAGGTCGGCGGCGGAACGGCCACGAACATCATCCCGGAGCAGGCGTTCATCGACGGCGAAGTCCGCGGCGAGACGACCGAACTCAAGGACTACATGAAAGAGCGCGCGGAGCGCGTCCTCGAAAACGCGGCGACGATGCACGGTTGTTCCGTCGAACTGAGCGCGGAAGGGGAAGCGCCGAGCGCCGAGAGCGACGAGGGATTGGTCGAAATCGTCCACGACGTGTCCCTGAACACGAGCGGCGTCGAGAACCCGATTCGCCGCGACACGCTCGGCGGGAGCGAGGACGCCACGTATCTGATGCAGGAGGTCCAAGGGAACGGCGGTCTCGCGGCCTACGTCGGCGTCGGAACCGACCACCCCGGTGGCCACCACACCGCGACCTTCGACGTGGACGAGGACAGCCTCCAAATCGGCGTAGACCTCCTCTCGACATCTATCACCGAAATCGCACAGCAACGTCCGTAGTTGGTGCAACAACGACGGTAGTGTGCGGATTTCCACGCTGCCGATACCTGTTCCTCAGACTGTGATTACGTTCCACCAACCGTTTCAATTGAACACGGTAATTTTTATAAGCACCCGTCACAACCGTCTAAGTAGATTCGAACAGTATTGCAGTGTTCGAGAGGTACAACCTATGAACGGGAACATCAACGACAGCAACGACGGTGCAGTTATCACGAGTTCAGCGCAGACGAACCAGTACACTATCTACGCCGACGGGGAACAACTCAGTACCGCGGTCGTCATGGCACTTACGGATATTACCGGGGGAGACCCCAGCGACATCGGGGTACCGCTATACGACGTCATCGACCCCGACGCGCTCGACAATCTATTTAGCGACAAACACGACGGGTCGCCTCGAACGGGTGGAAAAGTCGTCTTCACCATCCTCGACTACGAAGTGACCGTCCAGAGCTACGGCGAGATTGTTATTCGAGAACAGGAATAACGACTCTCCTCTTTTTTCCGTTCGTTGCCGTTCCCTTCGACTTTTCATCCTCCCGGCCATGCTAAGACATAGCTTACCATACAACCATCGCGGTGACGTATCCGTCTGCAGTCTTTCACACACCGAACAATATCACCCAGCCATGGAAGATGGACCGGATGGGTGACCGAGTTCAGTATTTCGGCGCCGCACCGGTGGTCGCGTACACCTCGTCCATCAGGTCGTCGCGCACGTCCTGCCACGCGGCGAGTCCGCGCGGGTCCGTCGGGTAGTGGTCGTAGTGGTCGAGAACCTCGTCGGCCAGCTTCTTCGTCTTATAGAGATCGTAGACGAGTCGCCAGTGGTCGCGCGCATCGAGCGCCGTCTGCAGTTTGAGACGGAGGCCGATGTTGGCGCTTCCCGAGTACAGCGCCTCGGAGAGCTTTTCGGCGGGAAGCGCGCCGAGCATCCCCATCAGGTCGTCCACGTCCACGGCGGTCGTGAAGATGTTGTAGATGTCCAGACCGGCGTATCGCGCTCCGAAGTGGTCCATGACGCGTCGGTTGTACTCCCACAGCGCGTGCTCGCTCGCGTCGCCGGTTTCGAGGGCCTCGATAGCCTGCTCGCCCGCGTACTTGCCCGCGTACGCCGCGCCCGCGATGCCACCGCCGGTGGTCGGGTTGACGTGTCCGGCGGCGTCGCCGACGGCCATGAAGCCGGGCGCGACGGCCGAATCGTAGGGGCGACGGGTCGGAAGCGCCGCGCCGAGTTTGTCCTCGACGGTCGCTCCGTCGAACTCGGCCCGGTTGCGGAGGTCGTGTTTCAGGTCGTCCACGAGTTCCATCGGCTCTTCGTTCATCTGGAAGCCCAGCCCAGCGTTGATTTCGGTGCTGGTGCGCGGGAAGTACCAGAGGTAGCCCGCGGCGCGGTCGGTCGGCTTGAACACGAGGGCGTCGTCCCACTCGACCGGTTCGTCGACGTGGATGATTTCGCGGTAGGCCGAACAGAACTGCGAGTAGGTGACGTTGGTGTCGAACGTGGTGCCCGAGAAGTCGGTCTTGTCCTGCAACAGCGAGAGCGCCCCCGCGGCGTCGATGAGCAGGTCGGATTCGTACTCCACGACGTCGCCCTTGTGGATGGCTCGAACGCCCGTGACGCGTCCGTCGTCGTTCTGCGTCACGTCTTGGACGACCGTATCGTAGTGGAACTCCGCACCCGCGTCCTTCGCGCCCTGAATGATGCGCCGTCCGTACTCCCATCGGTCGATGACGGCGAGTTCGCCGGGGATGGGGATTTCGAGCACCGTGTCCTCCCGCGGAATCTCGAATCGCCCGTGGTCCACGCCCGTGTTGGTGAACGCCGGTTGTAGCTTCTCCTTGGGAATCGCCTCGGGGAAGGCGTCGGCCCCCTTCAGGGCGTCGCCACACGCGATGTGGCCCGCTTCTTCCTCCGTCTTCCGCTCGACAACCGCCACGTCGTACCCCTCGCGGGCCACGGTCGCCGCGGCGTAGCACCCCGACGTCCCCGCACCGACGACGACCATATCGTACTGTTCGCTCATGCGTTTCGCTACGAGAGGGAAGCGAGAAAACTCTTTATCCCCTATTGTGTCCTTCAGGGGAGGACGCTAAATGCACGACGGCGTGCATAAAGAGTTTTGCCGAGTTGTTTCGTACGCCGGGGTATGACCGAGTACACCGTCGAGTTCGTCGGGACCGGCGAATCCATCCAGGTTTCGGACAAACAGACCATCCTCAACGCCTGCATCGAGGAGGGCATCGCGCAGGAGTACTCCTGTCGCGTCGGCATGTGTCTCGCCTGCTCGGCGGAAATCGTCGAGGGCGACGTGACCCAACCCGCCGCTCGCGGATTGACCGAAGAGGAATCCGAACACTACGCGCTCACCTGCATGGCTCGCCCGCAGAGCGACCTGAAACTCGACCGCGGGAAGTATCCGCCGAGCATCGAAGCCGACGCGGAAGCCATGGACGAATCCGCGGCGGCGGCGGACGACTGAGCTACCTGTTCTCCTCCATCCACTTCGCCCCGAACTCGACCAGTTCCCGCTGTGACAGCAGCGTCGCGTCCGCCTCGCCGACGCGCCCGCGGCGCACCTCGTGGTCCTCCTCGAACGCCGCCTCGACGTCCCGGAAGTCGTCCTCGCTTTCGGGTTCCTCGAACGACACCCACCGACGCTCGCCGTCTTCCAGCACCGGACCGCCGTTCGTCTCGAACGATTTGTCGTAGTCGGCGCGGTACTCCGCCAGATGGAGCGACGTGTTCGCGTCCACGCCGAGGCGGAGCACCCGCGCGTCCAGTTCGTCGAGGCGCGCGAGCGGCGACCGTTCGCCGAGCGGCGAGTCGTAGGCGTGGTCCGCGACCACGACGTCGGCGTCCGCGCCCCACGCCGCGAAGGACGTCGTTGGGTGGCGGCTTCGGACGACGCCGGGATAGTCCCGGAAGCAGTCCGCGATTGCGCCCATGCCGCGCGTCGGCGTGAGTTCCGGCCGGAACGGCGGCGAGGTTTCCCTGATGCGCTCCTCCCACTCGTCCGGAACCGGCGGATTCTCCCAGTGCGTCGGGTCCGAAAGCTGGGTCGAGTGGGTCGGCATGGCGAGCGTTCCCGCCGCCGTGACGACGCCCATGAGCGCGTCCACGGCCGCCGGTGCGCCGCCGGAAACCCACCCGAG
This sequence comes from Haladaptatus paucihalophilus DX253, assembly GCF_000376445.1. Lineage (NCBI taxonomy): Archaea > Methanobacteriati > Methanobacteriota > Halobacteria > Halobacteriales > Haladaptataceae > Haladaptatus > Haladaptatus paucihalophilus. The sequence goes on from NZ_AQXI01000001.1 coordinate 2,560,632, forward strand.
CGCCGAGAGCGACGAGTGAACGAGGACGGTATCGCCCGCCGACAGGCCGAGGTCGCGGAGGTCGGCTTCCAATCGCTCGGTCGTTATCGGCTCCGGGGTTCGCTCGACCGCATCCCCCTCGGTCATGGCGGGCGCTCCAGCGAGAACCGCTCGTCCGTTCGTGCGTAGAGACTCCCGGCGAGACGGCCCACGGCGTCGATTTTGTTCACGTCGAGCTTTCCGTCCGTGGTCACGTCGTCGTCCACGTGGACCCATTCGACTTCGCCGAGCACCATCGTGGACGCGCCGATGTCCACCATGTCGTACAGCGAACACTCGAAGGCGACCGGCGAATCGGCGACGCGCGGCGCGTCCACCGCGGTCGATTCCGCGCGCTCCAGTCCGGCGTGGTCGAACTCGCTCTCGCCGTGCGGGAGCGTCGCGCTGGTTTCGTTCATCGCCTCGGCGAGCGGTTCGGTGACGACGTTGACGACGAACTCCTCCGTCTCCCGCACGTTCGTCGGCGTGTCCTTCAGGCCGTCCTCGCCGTCCACCGGCGAGAACATCACGACCGGCGGGGCGACGCTGACCACGTTGAAAAAGCTGTACGGCGCGAGGTTGTCCACGCCGTCGGGACTCCGGGTGCTCACCCACGCGATGGGGCGCGGGACGACGGCACCAGCCAACGTCCGGTACAGCGAACCGACCGTCTCCGGATTTATCTCCATATCGTGGTACATAGCGCGCGCTGCCAAACGGATTTCGGGTTCGGTCGGTCCTGCCGGAAGTCGGTGACCGCTCCCCGATTCGTCATTCATACAGCCGAATCATCCATTACGTGAGAGCACGATTCTCTGATATGAGCGTCACCGAGTCGATACGGTCGGTCGTCGATATCGTCCGCGAGCGCAACGTCACGTTCCTCGCGGCGAGTTTCGCGTACTACGCGTTCGTCTCCCTGTTCCCGCTCGTCTTGCTCGCGTTGGCCGTCGGGACGTTCGTCGGCGGACAGGAGTTCTCGAACATGCTTATCGACGCCGCCAGTCGATTCCTCTCGGACGAGGGCGCGACCGTTCTCGACCGCACGTTACAGAACACCTCCGGAACCGCGGGCGCGTCGGTCGTGAGTATCGTCATCCTCCTCTGGAGTAGCCTCAAACTGTTTCGCGGCCTCGTCATCGCCTTCGAGGAGGTGTACCAGACGTTCCCGGACGTGGGTATCGTCGAACAGGTGAAAAAGGGCCTCGCGACGCTCGTCGCGGTGGTACTCGGGGTCGCGCTGATGGTCGTCGTCGGGACCGTCCTCGGGTCGTCGCTGGTGACGAGCATCCCGTTCGTGGGTGCCATCGCCAGTTCCGGCCTGCTGTTGGGCCTCGTCTTCGTCTTCCTCCCGCTGTACTACGTCCTCCCCCCGGTGAAGATGTCGCTTCGGGAAGCGCTGCCCGGAACGCTCTTCGCCGCCCTCGGCTGGCTGGTGCTCCAAGCGGGATTCCAGTACTTCCTCGGCGGGTCGGGAAAGTACGGACTCACCGGCATCCTCGGCGTGATAATCGTCTTCCTCACGTGGCTCTACTTCGCGGGCGTCATCTTGCTCGTTGGTGCCGTCGTCAACCTCGTCGTCGCCGACCGGAGCGCGGCGACCGTCTGACGCTCGCCACTTAACAGTACGGCTTCGGTGTCGTCCGCGCCGACGGACGGCTTTCAGTATCGTCGCCCGTCTTCTATCGCTCGGCGTAGTTCGTCGGCGCGTTCGGACCCGACGAGGAGCGCCCGCCCTCCGTCGCGTTCGAGTCGCACGCCCTCGCTTCCGTCGACGATGTACGCTTTCCCCTTCTCTTCCCACGCCAACCCGTTCCGGGTCAGCGAGACGCCCCACCGAATTCCCCACCCGCCGTAGTCGCGCATGGCGCTGTACTCGGCCGCTTCGACCGCCTCAATTTCTCCGAACGGAATCCGACGGAACCGGAGGTGAAACGGGAAGAACTTGAGGTACACGCCGTCGTCTCGTACCTCCGTCACGAGCGCCGCTCGGTGTATCAGGACCAACGGCAGGACGAGCGCGAGCAGGGTCAGCCCCCCGACTCGTATCGCTTCGGGGGTCAATCCGCCGTACTCGTCGGCGAACACGACGCCCAGCAGGATGAGGATTGGAACGTTCGTGACGAGCAAAAACGCCCACAGCCACCCCTGTCGGAACCGCTGCGTTTCCCGAAAACGGGGGTCGCCGTTCATTCTCGCTTCATTTCGTTACCAGCGAAATATACTGTTCGATATGGCTACAGTTATGCGTCGTCCCCGGCAACTCGCGCCATGGTCAGTGGCTCTCGAGTGGTCAGCGTCACGTTCGCGCTGATTCTGGCGCTCACCACCCTCGTCGGTCCGTTGGCGGATGCCCTCGACGTGAGAGGTAACTCGGGGATTTTCGGCGTGTTTGGCGTCGCGCTTCTCCTCGCGTACGCCCTGCTCTCGTACAACCCCGACCTGTACGTCGATGGCGTCTGGCACTTCGCCTTCCTCGTCTTCCTGCTCTCCATCGGGATTCACTACCTGCTCGGAACGGGTCTCACGTCCGGGAACGCGACGCCCGCACAAATCGTGCTGGTGTGGCTGTTCGCGGCCGGTGCGGTCGCGGTGGCGTTCAGGAGGACGGTTATCGAGCAGTTGCGGGCGTAATCACGGTTCGTCCCGGAGATACGGCCGAAGCAGGTCGCCGTCGTGAAGGTTTTCGGGTAGTCGCTCGAACCACTCCGCCGCCGAAATCTCGCCCTCGTGCACGCCCAACCGCGACGCGTCGGGAATGTCTCCCTCCGAACGAGCGGCGTACACGACGTACCGGGCCGAAAACCGTTCCTCCCCGTTCGCCGCCGCGACGTAGGATTGGTCGAGGACGACCAGCGGCGCGCCGATGGTAGCATCCAATCCCGTCTCCTCGCGCACTTCGCGCTTCGCGGCTTCCGTCGGTGTTTCGCCGGGTTCGACCCCGCCACCGGGGAGAATCCATCCCTCGGACCACCCGTTCTTCACGAGGGCGATTCGCCCCGCCGCGTCGCGGACCCGCGCCGCCGATGTCAACCCGGTGCCGTCGACCGCCCACTCCCGAAGCGACGCCAGTTTCGACTCGGGGAGCGAAAGCGTCTGTTGCTCGCGCGGCGTGTCCGGTGGAACGTCGTGAGACACACCGTTCCATCCGCCCCCGTCTGTCAAAAATTCGATGGACGTGGTCGAGTCAGTCCTCGCGCTCGATTTTGGACCGGAGGTACGCACCGACGCCGCCGACGCCGCCGAGGGCGGTGAGGAGTCCGAATCCGGGCTGTCCGTCCGAGGTGGTCGTCGTCCCGGTCGTCGTGCTGGTGAGCTGTCCATTCCCTCCCGTTCCCGTCGTTTCGGTTGTACCCGGTGACCCCGATGTTGTCGTGGTCGTTGTCGTCGTTCCCGGCGTCGTCGTTCCCGGCGTCGTCGTTGTCGTCGTGGTCTCCGAAGTCGTCGAACTTGCCGTGGTCGTTTCGCTGGCGGTCGTGGTCGTTTTCTCGCTCGTCGTGGTTTCGGCGGTAGTAGTCGCTTCCTTCGTGGTCGTCGTGGTTTCGGCGGAAGTGGTCGTTTCTTCCGTGGTAGTCGTCTCCTCCGTGGTGGTCGTAGTGGACGGTCCGTCGTCGCTCCCGAGGACGTGGAAATCGCCGTATTGCGTGTACATCCAATCCAGCGTCGAGCCCATCGGATAGGTCGCGGTGTACACCTTCCCGTCCACGACGACGGGCGAGTTGGTCGCCGGGCCGTATTCGTCGAAATCCCATCCTCCGAACTCGTGTCGCCACTCCAGGTCCCCGCTCGTCGTGTTCAGCGCCAGCACGACCGCGTTTCCGGTCTCCGTCTCCGGGTCCGCTCGCCCACCGGCGTACAGCGTTTCCCCGCCGACCGACAAGGCACCCGCGAGCGCTGCGTCCGTCACGGTCGTCCACGCTTCTTCGCCGCTTTTCGCGTCGAACGCCAGTATCGTGTCCCCGACGCGGAAGAACACGCGCCCGTTGGCGACCGTGAGGCGGTCCCCGAGCCAGTAGTACTCGATGTTGACCGACGACGACCATTGGAGCGTCCCGTCGTCGGCCGACCTCGCTTTGATCGCGTGCTCGCTGCTTTCGTTCACGACGCCGTACACCACGCCATCCGCGACGGCCTGCAGTTCGTCGCCTTCCTCGGTGACGTCCCAGCGAACGGACCCGTCAGCCGCGTTCAGCGCAGTTCCGTCCGTGTAGAAGAGCGTTCCGTCCGCGTAACACGCGCTTCCCTGAACCCCGTCGGTCGTCCAAACGGTATCGCCGGTTTCGGCGTCGAGTCGTGAGACGCCACCCGCTACCCCGACGTACAAGTCCCCGTCCGCGACCAACGGATTCGACAACCCGTCCGAGGCGGGTTTGTGCCACTTCGTCTCGCCGGTGTCGGCGTCGAGCGCGAAGAATCCCGCCCCGTCGGCGTCTTCGGAACCGTACGTCCCGAAGTAGACGGTGCCGCCGCCGACCGTGGGCGTTCCCGGTCGGGAAACCCCCTCGTGCTTCCACACGGTTTCGTCAGCGTCCGGGTCGTAGGCGGCGACGTAGCCCGCACTGGTCGATGGCGTGTGTGCCGTCGTCACGGCCATGTACACCGTTCCGTCCGCGACGACCGGTTCGGACGTGTGCATGCCGCCGTCCATATCGAACGACCGCTCGGTGGTCACGTTCGCCCCCGGACCGACGTTATCGGTCGCACCGGTCCGCCCCGCGTTGCCGCGGTACGTCGCCCACGAACCTCCCGTGTCGCCGGACCCCTCCGCGCTCGTCGCGAACTCGGTGCCAACGGCGACGGTCGCGCCCAGAACTCCCGCCACCTTCAGAAACTCCCGCCGATTTGTCGCGTGCATGCTCCATTTGAAAGTATTGCCGTCGAATATACTTTGTGCAGACATTCTGTTTAAAAATACTTCTGATTTTGACAGTGTATGAATGTGTCCGAAAATCTCTGTGCGTTTCTAAATTTCTCCTCTCTGCCTGATTCACCCACGATTCTGACGAATCCAAACCTCTTCAAAATCGATAAATATCTGATCGGATGGGTGTTCGTGGGTGTCGAACGTGATACCCCACGACTCGAAAAAATTGTTGGCTCAACGAAGTGACGCTTCGTCGAACAACGCAAAGCAGAACTTTGCTGGCTTGACGAGGCTCACGCCTCGTCAAACAGCGTGAATCAAAGATTCACTGGCCCCTGGCCCGACGAAGCTATGCTTCGTCGAACAACTCCTCGCCTTCGACCATGTGCTCTTCCACGGCGTCCATGTCGAGCGTCACGCCGAGCCCTGGTTTCTCGGGCACCGTGATGTAGCCGTTCTCGATGACGTCCTCTTCCACGAGGTCCTCCCACCAGCCGAGTTGGTAGGAGTGGTATTCGACCGCCAGCGAGTTCGGGATGGCGGACCCCACGTGCGCGCTCGCCATCGTCGCCACCGGCGACGAGACGTTGTGCATGGCGACCGGAACGTAGTACTGGTTGGCCACGTCGGCGATTTTTCGGGTTTCGCGCATGCCGCCGACCTTCGGCAGGTCGGGCGCGATGATGTCCACCGCGAGGTTCTCGATGAGGCGGCGCTCCTCGGTGACGCGGTAGCGGTTTTCGCCCACGGTGATGGGCGTGTTCGTGGACTTCGTGACTTCCTCCTGTACTTGCAGGTTCTCCGGCGGAACGGGGTCTTCGAGCCACCAGACGTCGTAGTCCTCGATGGCTTCCGCGAGGCGCTTCGCGCTTCCGGCCGAGAACGTCCAGTGGCAGTCGAACGCCACGTCCGCGCGGTCCTTCACGCGCTCCGTGACCTTCTCCACGATTTCGGCCTTGTGACGGATTTCGCCGGGGCGGAGGTGACGGTTCGCACGGTCCTTTTCGAGTCCCGAGGGAACGTCCAAGTCGAACTTGAGCGCGTCGTAGCCCAGTTCCTCGACGACGCGTTCGGCCTCGTCGGCACAGGCGTCCGGGTCCGCCTCGTCGGCGGTGTGACAGTCGCAGTACACGCGAACTCGGTCGCGGTACTTCCCGCCGAGGAGCTGGTAGGCCGGGATGTCGAGGATTTTGCCCGCGAGGTCGTGCAGGGCGATTTCGATGCCCGAGATGGCGGTGACGGTCACGCCTTCGATGGAACCCTCGCCGGACATCTTCTGGATGAGGTGTTCGTACAGTCGGTCGATGTCGAGCGGATTCTCGCCGATGACGAACGGCTTCATCCGCTCGATGAGTTCGGGGACACCGGCACCCCAGTAGGCCTCGCCGGTGCCGACGATTCCGGCGTCGGTGTACACGCGGACGAGCGTCCACGGGAAGTTGCCGTCCACCATCGTCGTCTGTACGTCGGTGATTTCGATGTCGCGCTTGCTCCCGCGGGATGCCGTGGCACCCATCGTATCGGCGGAGAGGTTGCGCATCGTGTACTCTGCGTTGGGGTCGTGCAGTGTCGAGTAATCGCGTCCCATACCGGCGGGTACTCCGCCCGTAGTAAAAGTTCAAATGGTATCGTCCGTTATTACTGGAGCACGTCGACCGGCATTTCCGCGCTGATCCACGCGTGGACGGAATCCTCTGCGCGAAGCTCGTATCGCCCGCGTCGATAGTACCCGACGACCCGCGGCTCGGTCTGCTGTTCAGGCATCTCGTTTGCCGCTTCGACGCGTCGTGTCCTTACTATTGACCAGTTAACCGATTACACGCCGTGATAGGCCCACCGTTCCTCTCCGTTGGGTGATAGACGACCTACCGACAGAATCACCGCCACTCCCGTCTCTACCGTCGATTATACACCGACTAACCGAGACGGCCGTCCCGAAACGTTCATCGAAGTTACCGAACGCGGACCCCGCAATTCGTTCCGTTCTCCGTGGTTCCCCGCGGTCGGCGTGCCGGGAGCGACCCCATGGGACGGGAAGAAATATGTCAACAGAACCACCAGTACATTCAGGTGCCCGGCCGTTGTCGGCGATTCCATGACTCATCGGTGTACGAGACGGGGGTTCCTCGCCGCCGGTGTCACATCTGCGGTTTCTCTCGCCGGATGCGTCGCCGATGGTGGACCCCCCGTGGACGTTCGGGGAGCGATGTATCTGCCCGCCCGCGCGATGAACTCCTTCCAGATGTGGCACACCTACGAACGCGGCGTCACGGAGCGCGACATGGGGTTCGCCGACCGACTGAACCTCAACGCGATTCGGACGTGGCTGAGCTACGAGGCGTGGCACAAGGACCGAGCGTCGTTCGGCCGGGCGCTCGACCACTTCCTCTCGAGCGCCGACTCGCACGGCATCCGCGTTCTGCTCGGCGTCTTCGAGGGCGTCGGTCGTCCGCCGGTTCCGAAGAACCTCTACGACACAGACCCGTGGACGGGCACGTCGGTCTGGTCCCCGGCTAAGCACGTGATGCGCAATCGCGACGAATGGGACGGGCCGAAGCGGTTCGTCGAGTGGATTATGAACCGCTACCGGGACGACGAGCGAGTGCTGGCCATCGAGGTGATGAACGAACCGGGGTGGCGGCCGTGGAAGAAGCGTTTCGCCCGCGAAATGTTTCAGTACACCCGCGAGCGCCGCGGCGAGGTGCCGTTGACAATCGGCGCGACGAGCTTTGCGAACGCCACCGACTACTACGATTGGGGCATCGACGTGGTGCAGTTCCATTACAACTACCCGAACACGACGGACATCTACCGCGGCGTGCTCCAGCAGGCGAACGAACTCCGCAACAGCATCAGCAAACCCGTCTGGCTGACGGAGTGGCAACGCGTCGCCAACTTCGGATGGGGACAGAAAGACGTCTCCGCGGCCCAGCGCGGCCCCGATTACGCCTCGCTCGCGCCCGTCATTCGGAAATCCGGCGTCGGCAACTTCTTCTGGTCGCTCATGCTCAAACCGGCCTACATGTTGAGTCAGCGCAAACGCGGCATCCTGAACGGCGTCTTCCACGAGGACGGCGCTGTTTGGAGCACAGAAGACGCGAGCGCCCTCAAAGCCATGTCCGGCGACGACACGTTCAACGGTCGAGAGCGCAAGGAGTGGCCCGACTGGGCGAAGAAGGTCATCGAGAAGGCGTGAGTCCGGCGTAGGCCAGCACGTCGCCGTGGTCGAAGTTCCCGTCGCCGTCGAAGTCGAGGGCGGACCGTTGCTGTGCCGGGATGTCGGCGACCCCAACCGTCACGGCCACGGCGACGACCGGCAGCGAAACTGCGTCCCAGACGCCGGTTTTCCCGTTGCCGGTCACGTCCTCGTAGCGACCGTCGCCGTCGAGGTCGAGCGGCGGTCCGACGGTGAGTTGGACGCCGAAGACGTTCACCAGCGCCATCGGCGCGTAGATGTCGATGACCTCGTTGTGGTGGATTCGATTGCGCCGTAGGTCGTCGTCCCACGCGTCGTCGAGGACGAGACCGCGGAGGCCGTCCCTAACGGTGTTGTTCACCAGTGTGGCGTCCGAGTCCGTCACGTCGATTCCGATTGCGTTGTTGTAGGTAACGACGTCGCGCACCGTCACGGCGGCCGCGTTCTGTACGTAGACTCCGCGATTCCAATCCTTCGTTTGGAGGTTTCGAACCGTCACGTTCGACGCCCCCGCTACGTGGACGCCGCTCGTGTCGCTGACGCCGAACCCGTCCAACATGTGTCCCCGGCCGTCCAACACCACGTCGTCCGCGCGGATTTTGATACATCCGGTCGAGATGGCCGTCTTCCCGTTGTGAACGTCCCGTGCGAGGACGTAGCGCCCGGATTTCGTAATCGCCGTACAGGAATCGACGGCCGTGGCGGACTGTGCGGCGGGTGCCGTTGTTGTGGTCGATGCGGCGGACGCGCTGGCGACCGGCGGGCGGCCGACGTGGCCGACACCGCCGACAACACAGACGAAAACCAACCCGACGACGAGAACGCGCGAGGGGAGCATGGTCCCACGCACAACGGCCCCCGTGTTATACGCTATCCTCGTAAGGGCATCCTACTCGTCGGAACGGTCGCGTGAGGACGCGGAAATGGAGCGTACGCGTCGGCAATCAGAGCATGTCGAGCGCGCGAAGGTCGGATTCGAGCGCCGCGCGGTCCGATTCGTTCATCTTCCGGAGCGGACTCCGGAGCGGGCCGGGGGAGAAGTCCAAATCGAGCACGTCGAGCGTCGTCTTCACGCCCGCCATGTACGACCCGCCCTTCAGGGCGTCCCGAATCGCGTACACGTCGCTCTGCAGTTCGCGGGCGCGTTCCACGTCGCCCGCGTCGTATGCGTCGTAGAGCGAGACGACCAGTTCGGGGAAGGCGTTCGCAACCGCGCTGACCATGCCGGTACAGCCGAGTTGGAGGCCGGGGAGGAGCAGGGAGTCCGACCCCGCGAGGAACGTGAGTTCGGGGTGTGCGTCGATGGCCTGCCCGAGCCACGGCACGTCCTTGCTCGAATCCTTGAGTCCGGCGAGGTTCGGAATTTCGGCGAGGTCGTCGAGGGTGTCGAGCGACAGCGAGTTGCCGGTCTTGCTCGGGATGTGGTAAACGTACACCGGCAAATCGACGGCCTCACAGACCCGCCGATAGTGTTCGACCGCCGCGTCGTGGTCCAGCGGGTAGTAGTACGGCGTGACGACGACGAGGCCGTCCGCGCCGACCGATTCCGCGTGTTCGGCGTGCGCGACGGTCTCGTACGTGCTCGGCGCGCCGACGCCCGCGATGACGGGCACGTCGTCCACGGCTTCGACCACCGCTTCGACGACGCCGCGCTTTTCCTCGCCGGTCAGCAGGGGGAACTCGCCGTTCGTGCCGAGCGGGAAGACGCCGTGTGCGCCGCCGTCAACGACGTACTGCGCGTGGGCCGCCGTCGCTTCGTAGTTCACCGACTCGTCTTCGTGAAACGCCGTAATCGTGGGCGGAACGACGCCGTGCAGGGAGAGCGGGTCGTCCGTCCCCGGTTCTGGTGCGTGCGACATACTCGGACGCTCGTCCCCCGGCCCAATAAGCGGTTTCGTCTCGGCAGGAGTTTTTCGAGACTGAGTAAACTTTTTGTCCCGGGGGTGCAAAGATGTGTGTATGAACGTCACAGTCAAACTCACCGGCCCGATGGTCGCGCGCACCGGAACCCGCGACGCACGCGTGGCAGTCCCCGACGAGGCAACCGTCGAGGATGTCGTCGAACAACTCGGCGAGCGCTACGGCCCGCAAGTCCGCGCGGGAATCGTGGACGGATTCGGCCTTCGCTCGGACACCAGCCTCGTCCGCGAGTCCGACCACGAACCGCTCTCGGTTCACAGTCCCGTCGAAGCGGGCGACACCGTTCGCGTACAGGTCCACGCCTGATTCGACGCGACGCTTCCCACGACCTCGGAACCTCGGTTTCTCTCTCCGTTTTTCCTTCCGTTTCCCTCGCCGTCTCGGACAGAAAACTTATACTCGATTCTGATACCTCTCCGTCATGAACTTCCGGCGAGGTGTGATTCCGTGAACCGCCGCCGAGCGGTCGGCGCGCTCTGTGTTCTCTTCGCGGTGGCGTTCGCGGCGAACACGCTCTGGTTGGTTCCCGGCGGGAACGCTACCCGGTACGAATACCGAACGGTCTCGGTGAACGAGTCGAACGCGAACCACTTCTTGCGCCAATCCTCGTCCGTCGCGTACTGCGCCCCGAGGACATCCCGAACCTGCGGGTTCGAACTCGCGGCGATACGCGGCGGCGTCCCGGTGGACGCCGAACTCTCCCAAACGTACCCGGACTACCAGTACGTCCTGACGAGAGACGGCTTCTACGACCCGACGGCCGAGGTGCAAAACGGGACGACGGTGTTCACAGCGCGGAGCGTGTCGCTTGCTCCCGTGTTGGCGAACGTTTCGTACCGACCGTTACCGGAGGCTGTTCGAGCCGACAGGAAGTTCGAGAAGGGGATTCGTGTGGGGCACCTGCGCACCACGTCCGAAATCCCGCCATCCCGCCGACTCGTCAATCGAAGTGGAACGTACTACGGCTTCGAACAGATTAGCGCGAAGGCGGCCCATCCGTTCCTCGGCCCCAAGCTGTTCGCCATCCGAACCCTCCTTTGGCTTGCGACGGTGCCGCTCTCCGTCCTCGGCATCGTCTTCTGGCACGACTGAGGGCCTTATCCCAATCGACCCAACCGATTCAGCGCGTACACCGTCCGAAGCACGTCGCCCGCCTTTCCGCGGTCGAAGATGAGTTCGTCGGTGCGAACCACGTGGTCCAGCACGTCGCGGGAGGCGTGTTCCGGCGCGGCACCGATGCCACAGTCGTTCTCGTCCACCCACTGCATCACGCGCAGGTCGCTCTTGCTGTCGCCCATGACGAGCGTGAACGGGTCGTCCACGCCGAGGACGTCCAACGCGGCCTCCACGCCGACAACCTTGTTCAACTCTCGACTGCCGATTTCGGCGGCGTCACCCTCGTAGTAGGCCACGTCGATTCGGTCGAAGGTGTCCCGCACGTCCTCCGGAATCGCTTCCACGTCCGCGTCCGGCATTCCGCCTTGCGCTTCGAGCACGCCGCGGATTTCGGGGTCGCTGTGGGCGTAGTAGGTCCGCGCCCACTCGCTTCCGTCTTCGACGACGGTCTCGCCGAGCAGGTCGAGTTGGTAGACCAGCGCGTCGTCGATGACTTCCACCGCCTTCGCGCTCCCCGTCTCGAAGTTCGGCTTCATCGTGATGTTGAACTCGTTACCCTGCAGGTGGGTCCCCCGCCGGAGTTCCTCGGGCGCGGACGAGAGCACCTGCGAGCGCACGGTGTCGAAGACGTCCCGGATGTCGTCGTCCAGGTCCTCGAACAGCAGTCGTTTGGTCTCCGCGCCGTGGCCCGGCGTGAATACGCCGGTCCCTGCCTCGTAGACGATGCTCACCGTGCCGGAGTGGACGATTTCGTTGCCGAGTCCCTGAATCGTGAATCCCTTGACGTTCTCCAGCGTCTGTCCGGTACAGACGACGATGGGGACGCCCTTCTCGTGGAATTCGGTCAACAGGTTGAGTACCTCCCGCGGAATCTCGTTGTCCGTTCCGCCCGCCGACCGGAGCGTCTCGTCCACGTCCAGTACGAGCGCGTTCACCGACCGGCCGTACTTCGAGTAGAGGTCGAGCGCGGTGAACGCCTGGTCGCGCGTGGCGTGGGCCGCCACGTCAGCGTAGGTTTCGCCCGCGTCGAATCCGTCCCGAATCTCGTCCTTCCGTCGCTCCAGTTCGTCGCTCGCGGACTGCCAGTGTTCCAACGCGACCCGCGAATCGACCGGCGGAAACACGTCCACGAAGTCCTGATACGCTCTGAGGGTTTTCGCGTCGAACTCGTCGTAGAGCCGATAGAGGGCGTCGTAGCGTTCCATACTGGAAGTCGGTCGCTTTCCGGGATAAAGGTCGGGGGAGGAGGGAATATTGGCGGACTCGGAAAACGGCGACGGCGAACCACCGACGCTCCAACACTCCTCCCGCGACGAACATCACCACCGTGACCGCGACCACAACTCCCCACCCCGACGACCGCTTACGACCACGATTGAAGCAGTTCACACCGTTTTTCCGTCGATGGGTGCGTCCTGAACAGCCAGTTGCCGATGTCGTCGAGCCGATTTCGAACGCGAAGCACCGGCGGCGTCCGCCCGTCGGCCCAAATCGAAAAGCCGTCGTTCGACGTCCGCGGCGGTTCGACGATGGAGAACGCCGCGACGGTATCGGCCTTCCGGAGGTCCGTCGTCGGTGCATCGACCGCCTCCGCATCCACTTTTTGCAACGCCGTTGCCAAGGCCGCCGCGGACCCCGCGAGTTCGACGGCGGCGCGGTCGGCGGCGAGTTCGCGCTGTCGGGCGAACAGCGCGAGCAGCGACCGCCCGACGAGCCAAATCGCGCCGCCGAAGACCAGCGCACCGATACCCAACAGGTCGTCCGCGTTCGAGGTGACGGGCGTCTCCTCGTCGTCCACGCCGAGTCCGTTCAGTATCGACCGGCCGAACACCGTCGGGAGGGCGACCAGCGAGACCACGGCGGCGTCTCGATTGCTCACGTGTGCCATCTCGTGTGCCACGACCGCGCGCAGTTCCTCGTCGGAGAGGCGGTCCAGCAGACCGGTGGAGACCACGAGCGTGGTGTTTCGACGCGTGAATCCCGAAACGGAAGCGTGTGGAACCGGCATCTCGGCCACCGAAACGGTCGGTGCCGGAACGTCGAACTGCAACGCGACGCGCTGAACGAGGTCGGCGAGGTCCCGATTCGAATCCGTCGTTTCCGACGGCGGAACCGCGTCGAGAACCGCCGCGGTGGAAATCCCGCCACGACGGACCGTGGCGACGAGCAGTCTAACGCACGCCACCCCGCCGACAATCCCGCCGAGGTAGTGCCCCCAGACGCGCGGTGCGAACAGGAAGGGGGCGACGACCCCGCCCACCGTCCACGAGACGAACAGCAGTCCGGCGACGAGCGCGCCTGTCAACGCGACGAGCGCCGTCACCGAGAGGAGAATTCGACCGGTGAGACTGTCGGTCCGCATCGTCCCTTTCTTTCTCGCCGGCGATTGTAAAACGGCAACACTTCGTCCGCTCCCGAGCGGCGTCGGTGGGTCCCTTTCCTCCGACTCCCCCTTTTGATTTCTCTCCTCTCGACCTCACTCCCCCAACCTCACTTCCCTCAACCTCACTCCTCGATGGTGGTGTCCTCCTCGCCCACCCGCTTGCTGATGTCCACTTGGTAGTGTTCGAGGATGTCGCGGCCGAGGAGGACGGGATTCTCCATGTGGCTTCGGTCCTCGATGTTCGCGGAGACGGTGTAGTGGTTCCCGGCGATGCCGACGACGATATCGACCACCGGACGCGTGCGACTCGACTTCGAACTCCCGGAGCGCACCCGCGAGGTTCGACGGATGGGTCCCGCGCCGACGTCCGCCGCGACGCCGGTGTCGATGCTCGTCCGACTCGCACCCGTATCAGATTTCGCGACGACCGTCGCCGACCCCGATGTCCCGCTGACGACGACCTCCGTCGTGTAGCCGATGGTCGGTTGCTCCGAGAGGTCTCGGCGACTCGTCGACGGTTTGCAGGCGGGAACGGTGTCGTCGAGCGTCGCGGTCAGTTCGACGACCCGGTCTTCGTCCACCGACCCGCCCGCCGTTTCGATGGCGGCGCGAGCGATGTGGGGTGCCGGACTGTGGCCGGTCGCCTCGAAGAACCCCTTGAATCCCGCGGTCGGGTTGACTTCGAGGACGTACCAGTCGCGCTCGTTTCGGATGAGGTCGACCCCGGCGTAGTCGAGACCGATGGCGTTCGTCGCGTCGAGTGCGGTTCGTGAAACTTCGTCCGTGAGTACGTCGCCCGCCGCGCGCACGTCTCCCCCCAGCGCGACGTTCGTCCGCCACTCCTCGTCAGGGGCGGAGCGAATCATCCCGCCGATGACGGAATCGCCGACCACGTAGACGCGGAGGTCGCTGTGCGGGCCGTCGTCGTCCTGTTCGATGAGTTGCTGGACGAACGCCTGTCTTTTCCCGACGCGGGAGCTGATGGGGTCGTTCAGGTCGACCTTCCACGTGCCGCCGCCGTGGGTCCCGATGGCGGTCTTGTACACGGCCTCGGTGCCGTAAGGTTCACAGAGTTCGTTGAGTCGTTCCGTCGAGAGCGCGAGGATGGCGTCCGGAACCCGAACCCCCTCCTCGGCCAACCGCACCGCGGCGGCGAACTTGTGCGTCGCCCGTAACACCGACATCGGTGGGTTGAGCGTCGGGACGACGCTCGCGTACAGGTTCACCAGTCCCAACAGTTCGTCGGGATACTCCGTCTTGGAGAGCAACAACCGATTGGCGATGACGTCTACGTCCGGTTCGAGGACGAGTTCGCCGTCCCGTATCTCGACCGACGTGTTCTCCCGACGAAGCCAGACGGGCTCGTGACCCAGCGCTTCGACGGCGTTCAAAATCGCTTTCGTCTCCTTGCTGTTGTGAAGGCTGAAGACTCCGACTCGTACCGACGTTTCTCCCGGCATCGGTATGTCATTCGCTAACTCGGCTCAAAACACTTATTGCTCTGTTGCTAATAGTTGGCTCGACGTTCCCGACCGATTGTTCTTTCTCGACTAACGGATCTTGTCGAAGACCGTGCTCTGACAGCGACTGCACTGCCGTCGGTTACGCCAGTATTCCTTCCCGCACGAGTTACACTTCCAGTTCGGCGTGAGGAAATCCGGTTTGAGCGATTCCAAGTTCATGGAGGGGCGTAAGGTCCCCACGAATAAACGCCTCTCGCCGGAGTCGGGTTGCTCGGCGTCCCCCTCTACCTCGCGATTTCCTCCCCTAACTATTACTGACGCGGCGTGGTCCCAGTGGCTATGGTGGGGACCAACGCGGACGACGAGGACCGATTCGGCTACGTCACGCCCGAGAATCTGGGACTGTTCACCGACCTCTACGAGCTGACGATGTTGCAGGGCTATCACGCCGCGGACCACGACCCGCAAGCGACGTTCAGCCTCTTCTTCCGCCGACTTCCGACGGACAGGGGCTTCGTCGTCGCGGCCGGGTTGGAACAGGCGTTGACGTACATCGAGACCCTCTCGTTCGGCGAGCGAGCCATCGACTATCTTCGAAATCGCGGATTCGACGAGGACTTCCTCGCTCGACTCGCGGACTTCGAGTTCACGGGACGGGTGCGCGCGCTCCCCGAGGGGACGCCGGTCTTCCCCGACGAACCCCTGCTGGAGGTGACCGCACCCATCTTCGAGGCCCAGTTGTTCGAGACGCTGGTGTTGAATCAGGTCGGCTTTCAGACCCTCGTGGCGACGAAAGCCGCCCGGATGCGCGAGGCCGTCGAACGTTACGGCGACGACCAGTCGCTCGTCGATTTCGGTTCCCGACGCGCCCACGGTACCGACGCCGGGATGAAAGCCGCCCGCGCCGCCGTCATCGGCGGCTTCGACGGTACCTCGCTCGTGGCGGCCGGAGAGGCGTTCTCGCTCCCCGTTTACGGGACGATGGCCCACTCGTGGGTCCAGAGTTTCGAGAACGAACGGGAGGCGTTCGAGACGTTCCTCGAACAGTATCACGAGGACACGATTCTGCTCGTGGACACCTACGATACCGTCGAGGGCGCGAAACTGGCGATGGACGTGGCGGAAAACCACGATGCCGAAGTCGGCGTGCGCCTCGATTCGGGCGACCTCGCCCCGCTCTCGAATGAGGTCGCGGAAATCGTCGACGGCCGACCCATCTTCGTCTCCTCGGGCATGGACGAGTACAAAATCGCGGACTTCCTCCGGGACGGCGGCGTGGCGACCGGGTTCGGTCCCGGCACCGCGCTGACGACGAGCAGGGACGCCCCGTCGCTCGACCTCGTGTACAAACTCACGGAAATCGAGCGCGACGGCGAGATGCGCCCGAGCATGAAACTGTCGTCGGGCAAGGTCACGTACCCCGGCGCGAAGAGCGTTCGCCGCGTCGGAGACGGCGGCTACGAGAAGGACGTGCTCGCGTTGCGCGGCGAGGACGTCGCGGGCGAGGAACAACTCGTCACCATCTTCGAGGACGGGGACAGGGTGGCCGACTCGCCCGAACTCGGCGCGATTGCGGACCGGGCGGGGACGCGCCGTCGAAAACTGCCCGACGACTGCCGCGAATTGCGCTCCCCCGGCACCTATCCGGTCGAAATCAGCGACGGCCTCCGTCAGTTGACGAACGACGTGGAAGCCGAACTGGAAGCGCGGTGAGTCACGCGCCGTCGCGGTCCGCACGTCGCTTCCGGTTCAAGACCTCTCCGGCGTGCCGGAGCACGTCGTTCTTCCACGCCTCGATGTCGTTCTCTTCGACCTCGGCTTGCAGCTGCGTCATGCGGTTCGACCGTTCCGGGCGGTCCATCGTCAGCGCTCGCTCGATGCCGTCCGTGAACGCTTCGGCGTCGTTCGGATGCACCGTCATCGCCGCCTCTCCGAGTTCCTCGTGTGCGCCGACGAGTTCGCTGAGGACCAACACGCCGGGGTCGTCCACTTGCGAGGCGACGAACTCCTTCGCCACGAGGTTCATCCCGTCACGGAGGGAACTCACGAGCCCCACGTCCGCTTCTCGGTACAGGGCGGCCAGTTCGGCCGTCGAGAGTCGGTCGTCGATGTACACGATGGGTCGCCACGCGTCCGTTCCAAATCGCTCGTTTATTCGCTCGATTTCCCCCGTCACGGTCGCTTGGACGCGCTGATAGTCGTTGATTCGGCTCCGGCTCTCGCTCGCCTTCTGGACGTACGTGACCCGTCCGCGCCACTCCGGTCGCTCCTCCCAGAGCCGTTCGAGGGCGGTCAGCCGCTGTTCGATTCCCTTCGTGTAATCGAGTCTATCGACGCCGAGCGCCAACCGCTCCGCCCCGAGCGGGTACGCGTCCCGGAGGGATTCCCACGCTTCGTCAGCCTCCGCCGACCCCGCGAGCCGTCGTCGCTCCACGGCGTCGATGCCGAGCGGGAAGGACTCGACGCGAACCGTTCGCCCGTCGTAGCGAATCACTCCCGTTTCGCGGTTCACGTCCGCGCCCAACGCTTTCGAGGCGCAGTCGAGGAAATTCCGGCAGTAGCGGTCGGTGTGGAAGCCGAGCAGGTCGTTCGCCAGCAACCCGTCGAGGAGTTCGTCGTGTTCCGGGCAACTTCGAAACACGTCCCACGACGGCCACGGAATGTGCCAGAACTGCATGCAGAACGCATCGGGTGCCGACTCGCGGATCAGCCGTGGCGCGAGTGCGAAGTGGTAATCCTGAAACCAGACGACCGCTTCCGACGGGTCCACCCGCTCCCGTATCGCGTCCGCGAAGCGCTCGTTCGCCTCGCGGTAGTGTCGCCAGAACTCCGGTTTCGGCGTCATCTTGGCGATGTCCGAGTGACAGAGGGGCCACAACACCTGATTGCTGTAGCCGTAGTAGTAGTTGGTCACCTGTTCCTCCGAGAGGGCGACGCGCTTCAGCTCGTAGGAGGGTGACTCCGGGGGGACGCGAACGCACCCGTTCTCGTCGCTCATCTCCTCGTCGCCGTCGCCGCTCCCCCACGCGACCCACGTCCCGCCCGTGCTCGCCATCATCGGGTCGAGCGCGGAGGTCAGGCCACCCGCTGGACGGGCGACGCTGATGCCGTCGTCGTCGCGTTCGTGCACGTATGGTTCCCTGTTGGATACGAGGACCAATTCTCGGTCTCCGAACGGCGGTGTCGCGGAAACGGCCTCCCGCTCCTCCGTATCGGAGACGGTACCGTCAACGGTTTTGTTCATTATGTCGCTCGTCCCGTATCTGGGCCACTGAAACGAATCACTGCGTGGGTTGCGCTCGCAAGTTACTTTATTATCGTGTGGAATCGCGCACGCTTTGCGGCCGACCCTCCCACTCGGCCACTGTCTCGACGCCCTACTCGAACAGCGCACCGTGGCGCTTCGCAAGCCCGGTGTACTCCCCGGAGGAGTACGACTCGAAGATTTCCTCCGCGTCGATGGTCGTCTCCGACAGCGGCGTCACCCGCGCGGGAATCCCCCGAACGAACGACTCCGGCGGAATATCGGCCGATTCGAGCGTCACGGTCCCGGCCGCGACGATGCTCCGCTCGCCGATTCGAACGTCGCTGTTTATCGTCGCGTTGAACCCGACGAGCGACCCGTCGCCGACCTCCGCGTCGTTCAACACCGCGCCGTGACCGACCATCACCCGGTCGCCGACCGTCGAGGCGTGCAGGACCGCGTTGTCTCCGACGTGCGACTCCCGGCCGACGCGCACCGGTGCCACGTCACCTCGGAGGACGGCACCGGGCCAGACGCTCGCGTCGGCCCCGATTTCGACGTCCCCCACCACGGTCGCCTCCCGGCAGACGTGGGCGTCCTCGTGCACCGACGGCTCACCCCCTTCGAACCCGTACGTTCGAACCATACCCCTGACACGACGTTCTCGACCAAAGCTTTGGCGGGGTCATTTTTTAGGTCGCGCCGGTCGTGTGTGTCCCCCTGTTCAAGGCACAGATTTCCGACGGCGAGCAGATAGAGTGCGCCGAGTACGAAATCGAAGGTCCCGGCGTTCGACTGTTCGACGAGGACGGCGACTTCCTCGCGTTCGTCCCCTTCGCACACCTGCTCTGGGTCGGACAGGTGGACGAGAACGGGCGAACGCTCTGGTAGTCGTCTCGACCACTCGCACCACACGTCTCCCGAGACCCATCCCGTTCGTCCCCGCGACTCCAGCCACGAGTACGCGTTACGGTCGTTCCGGTGGAACGACGTGGAGGTGGTGGCCGAGTCGCGCGGTCGGTGTCGCCGCGGGGTTCAATCGACCCACGGGGTGATTTCGATTCCCGACCGCCGTATCTCGATGCCTAACCCTCGGTCGGGACCGTCCGCCGGGACCTCCCACGACGTCCGTGCCGACGGGCCAGCAGAAACCTCGACGGAGAGGTCGTAGCTTCCGGGTCCGAACTCGTCGGGAACGTCCCACGACCCCGACGCGGGAATCGATTCGCGCCCGGAGAAGACGCGCTTCTCGGGTCGCCGCACGTCGAGCGAAACGGTCGCCTTCCTGTCGAGGCGGTTATACACCGTTATCGTCTCTGTGTGCGGGTTCGTTCCCCACCCGTCGGAGAGACACCCCCCGGTACCGCCCAAAAGGGGGAGCGAGCAACCGTATCGGACGAATCCCCGTCGATTCATACGAGTCGATTTTCGGACGGTAGCGTAAGCGTTCCGTTCTCCGACACGAATCGCCGCACATCGCTCCCCCCGTTCACCCACGTTTCCCGGAATCGGCGGGGGGATTTTTAACCAACGACGGTGAACGTACGGGTTATGCCCGGCATAAAGTACGAGGACTTCCTCGACCTCGGATACACCCCCGCCGAATCGGAACTCGTCTGCACCTTCCACGTCGAACCGGCCGCCGACATGGACATGGAGGACGCGGCGAGCCGCGTCGCCAGCGAGAGTTCGAACGGGACGTGGGCCGAACTCCAAGTCGAAGGGAGCATCACCGACTTGAGCGCCACGACGTTCAGCATCGAGGGGAACGAAGTGAAAGTCGCCTACCCGGACGCACTGTTCGAGGACGGGAGCATGCCACAGGTACTCTCCTGCATCGCGGGCAACATCATGGGCATGAAGGCCGTCGAGCGGATTCGCCTGCTCGATTGCGACTGGCCCGAACCGCTCACCACCTCCTTCCCCGGCCCGCAGTTCGGCAGCGGCGTTCGAAACGAGATTTTCGACGCGGGCGAGCGACCCATCACCGCCACGGTCCCCAAGCCCAAGGTCGGCCTCTCGACCGACCAGCACGCCCAAATCGGCTACGAGGCGTGGGTCGGCGGCCTCGACCTACTGAAGGACGACGAGAACCTCACCGACCAAGAGTTCAACCCCTTCGCCGACCGCCTCACCCAGAGCCTCGCCATGCGGGACGACGCACAGGACGAGACGGGCGAGAAGAAGAGCTACCTCGTCAACATCACGGCGGACACGAACACCATGCTCGAACGCGCCGACATGGTGGCCGAACAGGGCTGTGAGTACGTGATGGTGGACGTCATCACGACCGGCTGGGGCGCCGTCCAGAGCGTCCGCGAGCGCTGTGAGGAACTCGGCCTCGCCATCCACGCCCACCGCGCGATGCACGCCGCGTTCGACCGTATTCCGAGCCACGGCGTCTCGATGCGCGTCCTCGCGCAAATCGCCCGCATCTGCGGCGTGGACCAACTCCACACCGGCACCGCCGACCTCGGCAAACTCGAAAACGAGGACACGGTGGGTATCAACGAGTGGCTCTACTCCGACCTCTACGGTATGAACGACGTGCTCCCCGTCGCCTCCGGCGGCCTGCACCCCGGCCTCGTCGCCGAACTTATCGACCGCGAGGGGACGAACATCTGCATCCAGGCGGGCGGCGGCGTCCACGGCCACCCCGACGGCACCCGCGCGGGCGCGGCCGCGCTCCGCCAATCCGTCGATGCCACGGTGGCGGACATCCCGCTCGAAGCGTACGCCGAGGACCACCCCGAACTGAAAGTCGCCCTCGACAAGTGGGGCACCGAGACGCCGCGCTAGAGCCGATTTCCCGGTTTCGGCCCGGTTCGAGAGTTGACGGTGTGACGACCACTGGTTTTTCGATATGGCGCGCGCTGGCACAGCCCAGAGGACAGCGGTCGTCCGACGGGCTGTGGTGATAGCATGCGAGGTCTTCGTGAGTGACGAAGGAACGAACGAATGGCTCGTCAGAGCTCTGCTCTGACGGTGGATGAGCGGAACGGAGTTCTCGTGAGTGCAACGAACGAGAGCACGGAAGAGCGTGCTCTTCCGGAGTGGAGTGAGTCGTTTGGGGAGGGAGTGGCGTGCGAGGGTTCGAAGAAACCTCGAATGCGAATAGCGCGGAACGACGTTCCGCGGACAGTCGAGCGGGCACGGCCCGCGAGACGACGGCAACGCCGCGAGCACGCGGTGTGGTTGCGGTGCGGTGGTGGTTTCATTGACGTCTGTACACGCGGTCACAGAAGAACTACCAATTCGGAGCGGGCGGGCAGGGGCGTTCGAAGTTTGCTACGAATCGTACTCACGACAACTCACATCCCGCGCGAGGTATGCCGAGAATATTCCCCGCTCGTCGCTGTCCACAAACTCCGCGAACACCGTCCCTCGTTGGGAATAAAAACGAGAAACGGAATCCCACTCCCGTCCTACATCATACCGCCCATTCCTCCCATACCGCCCATGCCACCCATCTCGGGGGCGCCCGCTTCGTCCTCGCTCCCTCCGAGGTCGCCCGCGGAAATCACGTCGTCGATGCGCAACAGGAGTTCGGCAACGTCGGTCGCGCTCTGGATGGCTTGGGTCTTGACGCGGAGGGGTTCGACCACGCCCGCGTCGAGCATGTCCACGACGTCGCCGGTTTCGGCGTTCATTCCGGCGCTCTCCTCCCCGGCGTCGTGCCGACTTCGGAGCTCCGTGATTCCATCGACGGGGCTGACGCCCGCGTTTTCGGCCAACGTGCGGGGAATCGCCTCCATCGCGTCGGCGAACGCCTCGACCGCGAGTTGTTCCCGACCTCCCACGCCGTCCGCATACTCCCGGAGGGCGAGCGCGAGCGCGGTTTCGGGTGCGCCGCCGCCCGGTAACACCCGCCCGTCCAGCAGGGCCACGCGGACGACGCCGAGGCTGTCGTGAACGGCCCGCTCGACCTCCTCGACGACGTGTTCGGTGCCGCCGCGGAGGAGCAGGGTGACGCTTCGCGGGTTGTCACACCCCTCGACGAAAATCCGGGTGTCCCCCGCCACGTCGCGTTCGGCCACGAGTCCGGCGTGCCCGAGGTCGTCGGGGTCGATGTCGTCGAGGCTGGAGACGACGCGGCCGTCCGTTGCCCGCGCGAGGTGGTTCACGTCGCTCTGTTTCGCACGGCGAACGGCGAGGATGCCCTCCTGTGCGAGGAAGTGCTGTGCGAGGTCGTCGATGCCCTTCTGGCAGACGACGACGTTCGCGCCGCTGTCGACGATTCTATCGACCATCTCCCGGAGTTGTGCCTCCTCACGGTCGAGGAACTCCTGGAGTTGGTCCGGGTCGGTGACGCTGACCGCCGTATCCGCCTCCGTCTCCTGCACCTCGATGGGCGTATCGACCAGCGCGATGGTGGCGTCCTCGACGTGCCACGGCATGTCGTCGTTCACGCGCTGCTTGTCCACCACGACGCCCTCCACGAGTTCCGATCCCGAGATGGCTCCCCCGACGACCGTCTCCACGGTGACGTTCGAGAGGTCGATGTCGTCGCTCTCGTCGTCCCGGACCGCGCGAACCGCCTGCACGACGATTTCCGAGAGTGCCTGTTTGGCCGCTTCGGCCCCCTTCCCCGTCATCGCCGTCTGAGCGATTTCGACGAGCAGGCCGCTCTCTTCGACCGGATGCGCCGCCGATTCGAGTACCCGTGACGCTTCCCTGCTCGCTTGTCGGTAGCCCCGCGCGACCGTGGTCGGATGGACGCCCTGTTCGAGCAGTTCCTCCGCCCGGCGAAGCAGGTCCCCGGCGAGGATGACCGCCGTTGTCGTCCCGTCCCCCGTCTCGTCCTCTTGGGTTTCGGCGGCTTCGACGACCATCGTCGCCGCCGGATGTTCGATGTCCATCTCCGTGAGGATTGTCACGCCGTCGTTGGTGACGACGACGTCGCCCATCGAATCGACGAGCATCTTGTCCATTCCTCGCGGGCCGAGCGTGGTGCGTACCGCCTCTGCGACCGCTCGCCCGGCGGTGACGTTCATCTCGCGGGCGTCGCGTCCGCTCGTTCGCTGTGCCTCCTCCCCCAGTATCAGGACCGGTCCGGTCTGCATTCTGTCTGCCATGATACCCCCACACCGGATACGACAGCATGCACAAAAGAACTAGTCCCGTGACGCGAGCGGAGCGGTCGTCTCGTAGCGCGCCGAAATCATCGTGGTGAATTCGACGACCGCGCCACGACGAAACAGACGACCACACCGCGACGAAACTGCAACCGCGCCACGACGAAACGCACATTGGCACGTCGTGTGAACGTCGGAGCATGATCGGTAAACTCGACCCTGAGCACCTCGCGCTCGTCGTCTCCCGAACCGGCGCGAGCGACGAGGCCGTCTCCGTGGGTCCCGGCTACGGCGAGGACGCCGCCGCAATCGAGGTGGGAGAACGAACGCTCGTCGTCAGTTCCGACCCGCTCTCGTTGGCCCGCGAACGACTCGGCACGCTCGCGGTCAACGTCGCCAGCAACGACGTGGCCTGCTCCGGAGCCGACCCGCGATGGCTGACGAACGTCGTCTTCCTCCCCGACGACGACCGGGAGACGCTGGACGTCGTGACCCGACAGATAGACGAGGCGGCGACCGAACTCGACATCGCCATCGTCGGCGGCCACTCCGAGTACGCGCCCGACCTCTCGCGGCCGATGGTCACGATGACTTGCATGGGACTCGCCGACGAGTTCGTCCCGACCGGCGGGGCGGAACCGGGCGACCGACTGATTCTGACGAAGGGTGCCGGAATCGAGGGCACGGCCATCCTCGCCACCGACTTCCGCGCGGAAGTCGGCCCAGCGGCCGAACGCGGCGAATCGTTCTTCGAGGAAATCAGCGTCGCCGAGGACGCCCGCCACCTCCGCGAGTACGCCCACGCCATGCACGACCCGACGGAGGGGGGCGTGGTCACCGGACTGTTGGAGATGGCGGAAGCTTCCGGCGTGCGCCTCGAAGTCGCCCGCGACGACGTGCCGGTCCGGGACGCGACCCGCGACCTCTGTGACACCATGGGCGTGGACCCGCTCCGCATCTTCGGGTCCGGGGCGCTCCTCGCGGCGGTCCCCGAAGGGTCGGTCGAGGAGGCGCTCGACGCGGTTCGAGGGGCCGGAATCCCGGCCGCCGTCGTCGGGCGCGTCGTCGAAGGCGACGGCGCGCTCGCGCTGGACGACGCGGAAGTCACCGACCCGCCGCGGGACGAGTTGTACGCCCTCTGGGAGTAGCGTCGCGTGGCTTCGGTTACGAAATCGAGTGTTCAACGACGCTCAGTTCCTCGTCCACGACGAGTTCGAGCGTGTCGCCGTCGAGGGAAACGCGAAGCGCGACTTCCCACGGGTCCGTGGAGCGGACGGTCACGTGGCGGTCGGTCGCGGCGAATTCGAGCTTCCAGATGGGCGTCGCCGTCACGTCGAGACCTCGCTCGTGGCAGAACGAGATGAGAGCGGGGTTTCCGAGGAGGGCTTCGCCGAGCCGCAAGTAGTTCCGGTGATTACAGCGGTCACACGAGCGGTTGATGCACACCGCGCGCTTGTCGGGGCGCGGATAGCCCGTCTCGGACGGCTCGACGAACGTCGTGTCCACCGAATTTCCACAGAGGTGACAGACCCCCCGCGCGAACGCGAGGCGAACCGACCGGTTGTACTCGCTGGCCTGTGCGACGATGCTCCCGTCGTCGCCGTGCAGGACGCCGGGGGGCGTGAAGTCGTACTCGTACAGGTACGAACAGCCCGGACACTGTATCTTGAACAGGGCGTGTTCGTACATCGCCTCGACGGGTTCCCCGCAGAAGTAACAGTCCGTATCGAGTTCCGTCGGGGAGAGGGACGCGCCGTCTCCGTCCGTCGTGGCGCGTAATCGTTCGCGTGAGCATCGTGCCCTCCGGGCGGAGCGCGTAGCCGGTCCCCTCCTGCTCGACGACCGTTTCGACGAGTTGTGAGTGGCCGTCGTCCCGCCGCTCGACGAACTCACCGACGAGCTGTTGGAGATGATAGTTGAACCGACTGCTGTCAACGTCCGCGCCCACGCGCGAGCGCAACTCCGAGAACGAGAGCGCGGGCGGGTTTCCCTCCCCGCCCCGGGCGTCGCTGAGCGCGTGGAGGATTCCCGCCCGAACGTCGTTGCCGATGAGCGTGAGCGCCTCGGTCGATGCGACCGACGATTCGGTCGCCGATTCGAACTCGTCCTGCATCTCGTGACGGCGGTTTTCCACCGACCGGGTAATCTCTTCTGGTCGGTTCGGCGGACGTGACAGACTGACAACTGTATCCGTCTTCAGCGAGCGCTTTAGTGGCTGTCGGCGGTAGCCTCTTCCGACGAAAATGGAACCCGATACTCACGTCGTCGCGCTGTGCGGGAGTTTGCGCGACGAAAGCGGAACGCGGGCCGCCCTCGGGACGGCACTCGACGCGGCGGAAGCGGCCGGTGCGGTGACGACGCTCGTGGACTTGCGCACCTACGACCTGCCGCTGGTGGACGCGGACGAAGCGTCCCCGGCAGACGCCGAATCGCTTCGACGGACGCTCCGAGACGCCGACGCAATCTTGCTCGGCACGCCGATGTACCACGGGTCGTACTCCTCGCCGCTGAAGACGGCGCTCGACTACTGCGGCTTCGAGGAGTTCGAAGACAAGACGGTCGGGTTGCTCGCCGTGTCCGGCGGCCGGTTTCCGACGTCCGCCCTCGAACACCTTCGGTCCGTCTGCCGAGCGTTGAACGCGTGGACGCTTCCCCTCGAAGTCGGCGTCTCCGACGCGGATTCGTCGTTTGCGGACGGCGAATTGACCGACCCGGCCGCCGCGGAGCGCGTCCGTCGCCTCGGCGAACACCTCGTCCTGTTCGCCGGTGTCGAGCAGTATCCCGAGGTCGCCAGCGCGACCATCGAATCGGTCACCGGATTCTAAGCCAGCATGAATCACGAACGATACTGCGCTCGAATCGGCCTCGACCCGTCGAGCGTGCGGGACGCGGACCTCGAAACGCTCGCCCGACTGCAACGCGCGCACGTCACGACGGTCCCCTTCGAGAACGTCGCCATCACCGGCGACCCGTTCGGGAACCGCGAGGGAGCGGGCGTATCGCTCGCCGCCGATGACTGTTACGACAAAATCGTCGAGAATCGCCGCGGCGGATTCTGTTTCGAACTCAACGGTCTCTTCGGCGACTTCCTCGCCGAACTCGGGTTCGACGTGAGCCGACGCGCCGCGATGATGCTCTCGGACGGGGAGGCGCGTCCCCCCGCGAACCACCTCACGAACGTCGTCACGCTCGACCGGCCGTACGTCGTGGATGTGGGGATGGGAGTCCCGACGATGCGGCGTCCGCTCCCGCTCGACGGCGACGCGACGCGGGACGGCATCGGCGTCGAATGGCGCACCGTCGAAAGCGACCGTCCCGATTCGGACTACGCGACCCAGTTCCGGGACTCGCCAGCGGAGAATCCCGAATGGAAAACGCGGTACGTCTTCCGCGACGTCCCGAGGGAGCGGTCGTACTTCGAGGCGACGTGCGAGTACCTCGCATCCGCACCCGAGTCGCCGTTCACGGGCGACCCCGTGGTCACCATCGCGACCGATTCCGGACACGCGAAGCTCACCACCGACGCGCTGACCCGGCACGAAAACGGCGAGGAGCGCGAGCGATCGCTCGCCGAGGCAGAGTGGTACGACGCGCTCGAAACCGAGTTCGGCGTGACCGACCGTCCCGAGGCGACACGCCCCAAACGCTAACCGCCACAGGCTCGTTCCTGTGGAAGATGACGCTCGCAGACCATCTCGACGACTTCACCCGGCGCGATTGGGAGACCGCGACCGACTCGGACGAACGAGTTCGCTTCGCGCTCGTCGGCCTCGGCTGGTTCACGACGGAGATGGTCGTCCCGGCCCTTCGGGACAGCGACCGCTGTGAAATCGGGGCGCTCGTCAGCGGCTCGGCGGAAAAGGCCGTTCGACTCCGCGACGAAACGGGGGCCGCCCGCGCGTTGAGTTACGAGGAATTCCACGCGGGGGAAGGCGTGGACGCGTACGACGCGGTGTACATCGCCACGCCGAACGCGACACACCTCGAATTCGCGGAGACGGCGGCCGACCTCGGCAAGGCCGTTTTGTGCGAGAAACCGATGGAGGTCTCGGCCGCGCGAGCGGAGCGGTTGGTCGAGGTCTGTGACGAGGCCGGGGTGCAGTTGATGGTCGGCTACCGGATGCACGTGAATCCGGCCGTCCGGCGGATGCGCGACCTCGTGCGGGAAGGATTCGTCGGCGACCCCGTACTGGTCGAGGGGTCGATGTGCCAGAACGTCTTCGAGCAGATAACGCCCGACCCGAACCAGTGGCGACTCGACGCCGACCTCGCCGGTGGCTCGGCGCTCATCGACCTCGGTATCTATCCGCTGAACACCGCCCGATTCGTCCTCGATTCCGACCCGGTGAGCGCGCAGGGGACGACGCGGAGTCCGCACGAACACTTCGCCGGGGTGGACCAACACGTCTCGTTCGAGGTCGCGTTCGACAACGGCGTCACCGCGGCCTGCGTCGCCAGCCAGTACGCCCAGAAGGGAAGCGAGTTCTCGGTGACGGGGACCGAGGGAAAACTGACGCTCTCCCCGGCGTTCTTCGGCGAGGCCCAGTTGACGGTCGAACGCGGCGACGCGGCGGCCGCGTTCTCGGTCGCGCCCGTGAACGAGGAACGGGAGGAGTTCGACTACTTCGCCGACCGTTTGCTCGCCGACCGCGACCCCGGACCAGACGGCGCGCACGGACTGGTCGATATGCGAACCATCGAAGCCATCTACGAGTCGGCGGAAACCGGCGAGCGCGTGGCGGTCGAACGCTAACGAGCGTCCGCGAACGGCGGAAACCGGGCACTTCGGGAACCAGTTCGGTGGCGCAGATTTCGACGACGCAGAGTTCGGCGACGCGGTTGTGACTCGCGGAACAGCGCACGGGAAAACGCGAGCGGCCAGAACTGCATATTGGACAGACGTTCGGGTTCGTGTGAGCATACTACCATGGACGCTCGCGGCCGCTCGCCTGCATCCGAACGATTTACTCGGCAAAGAATAAATGTTTTGAATACCGGGCTGTAAGGGTGTGACATGCACGCAGTCGCACTCAAGCGCGGCGCGAGTGCTCCCGAAGTCATCGACAAACCCCGACCGGACCCCGATTCCGGCGAGGTGCTGGTGCGGACACTCCGAGTAGGCATCGACGGAACCGATTACGAAGTCATCGCCGGGCATCACGGCGGCTTTCCCGCGGACGACGACCATCTCGTCCTCGGCCACGAGGCGGTCGGCGTGGTGGTGGACCCGAACGACACCGCGTTCAAGGAGGGGGACGTGGTCGTGCCGACCGTTCGCCGTCCGCTTCCCGACGGCCCGACGGAGTACTTCGAGCGCGGCGAACCGGACATGGCTCCCCCGGAGGACGTCGTCGAGCGCGGCATCACCGGCGGTCACGGCTTCATGAGCGACTACTTCACGAGTCCCGCGGAGTTCCTACTTCCCATCCCGGACGACCTCGCCGAGTGGGGCTTTCTGGTCGAACCCATCAGCATCGCCGAGAAGGCCGTCGAACACGCCTACGCCTCGCGCTCGGCGTTCGACTGGCAACCGGAGAGCGCGCTCGTCCTCGGCAACGGGTCGCTCGGCCTGCTCACGCTGGCGATGCTCGGCCAATCCTTCGAGCGGACCTACTGCCTCGGCCGCCGCGACCGGCCGGACCCGACCATCGACATCATCGAGGAACTGGGCGCGACGTACGTCGATTCGCGCGAGACGCCCGTCTCGGAGATACCCGACGTGTACGAACCGATGGACTTCATCTTCGAGGCGACCGGTTATCCGAAACACGCCTTCGAGAGCATCGAGGCGCTCGCGCCGAACGGCGTCGCCGCGCTGCTCGGCGTCCCGGATTCGTGGCCGTTCGAAATCGACGGCGGGAAACTCCACCGCGAACTCGTGATGCACAACAAGGCGCTCGTCGGGAGCGTCAACTCCGGCTACCGGCACTTCGAGGCCGCGACCGAGACGCTCTCGTCGCTCCCCGACTGGCTCTTGGACGACCTCGTGACCGACATCTACGACACCTCGAACCTCGCGGACGCATTTGCGGACGACGAAACGACAATAAAGGCCGCGGTGAAATTCTACGACCATGAAGAACGTTGACGACCTCATCGAGAGCGCGGCCGAGCTAGCGGAGCGCGGCCTCTCGAAGGGCGAAATCGCGGACGAACTGAACGTCTCGCGCGAGACGGCGAGTTGGCTCGTCGAACGGAGCGGAAGCGCGCCGACCCCCGAACCGACCGGCGGCCCGCAGGACATTCACGTCGATTGGAGCGCCATCGGCCGCGACAGCGCCCGCCTCTCGCACGTCGGCGCGGCGATGGCCGACATGCTGTCGAAACACGGCGAGGAGGTCGATTTGACCATCGGAATCGAGAAGGCGGGTGCGCCGCTGGCGACCACCGTCGCCCGCGAACTCGGCACCGACCTCGGAACCTACGCGCCGCGGAAACACCAGTGGGACGAGGGCGACATCGACGAGTACGGCGGCAGTTTCTCGCGCAATTTCGCACAGATTCGAGACCGCGAGTGCTACGTCGTGGACGACACCATCACCAGCGGAACGACGATGACCGAGACCATCGAGGCCATCAAGGACCGCGGCGGCGACCCGGTCGCCTGCATCGTCCTCGCCGACAAGCGCGGTATCGAGGAGCTAGACGGCGTTCCCGTCTACTCGCTGGTGCAGGTCATCGGCGTCGGCAGCGACGAATAACGTCACGAAGACCGACCCGGACCCGCGGCAGAAAGCATTTATTTTTCGATGATAACTCCCGGAGTATGACCTCCAGACGGGTTCTCGTCGGAACTCTTTCCCTCGGATTAGTCGTCGGCCTCGTCGTCGGGTCCGCCGGATCATCGCTGTTCGAGTCTCCCGCGGGCGCGAGGAACGGCGTCGAGATACCGTCCGAGTCTCTCGTCACCGCCACCGGGACGGGTTGTTCTGCGACGGTCGATACCGGCGGCTGGGTCGGCCAGCAACCGATTCACGACGTGATGGCCGTCTCGTTTAACGACACCATCGCGCACGAGGCGACCGTCATCGACGTGAACGCGACGCTGGAGTCCGGCGCTGACGGAAACTATTTCCTCCGCATCGAGACGAGTCTCGACCGCGCCGCGTCGGCGAAGAAGGGGTCGCCGCCGGACGACTGTCAGCCGCGGACGACCATCGACGCGGCCGTTACGGTGCCGCGCGATTACGACACGATAACCGTCGTCATCGATGGCGAGACGGTGACGACCATCGAAAACGACGGCAGTTCCTTCGCTCGTTACCGTCCCGTCAACGGCACGGCGTGACGCGGGCGCAACTTCTTTGCGGCGTGGGTGCCTACGCAACGGTATGACCTTCACACCCGGCGAACAGCTATCGGCCGAGGAAGTCGAGGAACGGGTCGATTCTACCATCGCGGACGAGGACGTCGTGCTTTTCATGAAGGGAACGCGCCTCATGCCGCAGTGCGGTTTCTCCATGCGCGCGGTCGAACTCCTCGACGCGCATCTCGGGGACGAGTTCGAGACGGTGAACGTGCTCGATAACCTAGATGCCTACCGCGAGGCGCTGTCGAGTCACAGCGGCTGGGAAACGATACCGCAGACGTACGTTGACGGCGAATTCATCGGCGGAAGCGACATCCTCGCAGAGATGGACGAACGAAATGACCTCGAATCGACACTTCGAGCGGACTGATGTCAGTCCGCGGGTTGCACACGCAACGCAAAGAGTAGACCCTATAAGTGCGGGGCGCGTATACAAATACGTACCGCCGACGGGAGACGGAACCCACGACTACAAATGAGCCAGGTATACCGACTACATTCGACGCTCGAATTGCCGCTTGAAACTGTTTACGACTACTTCGAAAGTGACCCAGAACTACCGGACGGAATCGACAGCGTCGATATCACCCGCCGGAACAACACTCTCATCATCAGCGCAGTTTCCTCGGACGAGAGCATCAGCAAGTACACACCGACCGCGCAACTGAAAGCCAGCGTCTCCGAGACGCGCGTCTTCACCGAGGAGGAGGAGGCGCGACGCAACGCGCCCCGATGGGGGACTCCGGAAGAGGAAGAAGAGGAGGAACCGACCGGCGAACTCATCGAGATGGCCGCGTTCAAAGGCGACCGCGAGACGGTGCTCCAGAACAGCGCGGTGCAGTACCCGATGTTCGAGGTGCTCTGCACTATCGCGCGAAAGGCCGAGAAGGGCACGCTGACCGCCATCGCCGAAGTCGGTGGCGAACTGGAAGCCACCCGAATCGTCGATGGCGACGACCGTCCGGCGTCCATCGAAGTCGTCGAAGGACCGCGAAACGAAAACTCCTCGTCCAGTGGCGTGAACTGGCGCGACAACAAGTTCATCAGCTAATCGTCGTCCTGCTCCCCGTCCTCCCATCGATGCAAACTCCATCTCGCACGGATTCGCCCGCGAGAACTGACCGTTCGATTTTTGCCGCCGTCCCTCGTCGTGTGAGCCACGGCTCGAAAACGAGACGTATCAGGTCGATTATTTTAAATGGTTCCTCACGCCGAGCCGAAAAGCACTTTAGCGACCTAATTATATCTAATTACACGTCATGGCAAACGACTTCCCCGACTACCTCGACGTGGATTACACGGACGGCGAAGGCGAGAACCCCGAAGACTATCCCTCGCTCGAAGACAAGATCGAGAAGGCGATAGACGTCACGCGCAAGGGTCTCGAAGAGTACGAGAATCCCGCCGTCATGTGGACCGGCGGTAAGGACTCCACGCTCACGCTCTACTTCATCAAGGAAGTCGCGGAGCGCTACGACTTGGAAGTCCCCCCGGCGGTGTTCATCGACCACTACCAGCACTTCCAGGAGATTCACGACTTCGTGGACTACTGGGCCGACGAGTGGGACTTGGAGGTTATCTACGCCCGCAACGAGGACGTGGGCGGCTACGTGGACGAACACGACCTCGAACCCGGTGACGACATCGAAATCGACGCGCTCTCGGAGCACAACCAACACCACGTCCGGGAGCTCCTCGAATACGAGGAGGACACGTTCCCGTTCCTCCTCGACACCTACGTGGGCAACCACCTGCTGAAAACCGTCGCGCTCAACGACGCGCTCGAAGAGTACGACGTTGACGGCGTTATCTCCGGCGTCCGCTGGGACGAACAGGAAGCCCGCGCCGACGAGACGTTCTTCAGCCCGCGCCACGACCCCGAAATCTACCCGCCGCACGACCGCGTTCAACCCATCCTCCACTTCGACGAACCCGCGGTCTGGGACGCGTTCTGGTACTTCGTCGTCCCGGACACCGTGGAGGACTACCCCGACGACGGCTACGTCCCGCAAGGCTTCGACGACCTGCCGAACGACCTCACGCAGGACGACATCCCCGTCTCGCCCAAGTACTTCGAAGGGTTCCGCTCGCTCGGCAGCGAAATCAGCACCGAGAAGAGCGACCAGGAACCGGCTTGGCTGCAGGACATGGAGAACACCACCGAGCGTGCGGGCCGCGCCCAAGACAAAGAGGACCTGATGGAGCGCCTGCGCGACTTGGGTTACATGTAAGACCCACCTTTTACGACGGTCGCAAGTGGAAGCGCCGACGGTTACCGTCGGCGCTTCCACGGGCATCTTCACGGCTTCGCCGTGAAGGAACGAGGGAGCTTTGCTCCCTCGCATTCCCTGTAAAAGCTGGACCAAAAGCAGCAGAAGACGTTCCTGCTCGCTTCGCTCCGCGGGCTGCGACTTCCTGGCCTTCGTTCGCTCCGCTCACGAAGACATTCCTCCTTCATTTCGCAGGAACCACTCGCACCGCGAGTGGTTCCTGCTCCATTCAGTCGTCGGCCAGGAAAATCTCCGATTTTCCGGTGTCTCACAATCGCGGGGCGATTGTGATGGCTCGAAAGACCGCAGGTCTTTCCGTGGGTGAGCTAGCGACGGACGGTTGTGTCGCTTGCCGATTTTAGGCTCATTCCACTTGCGGGTTCAGTCGTCGTATCAGTCGTTCGTTTTTCGTGGTCGCGTCGCTGGTCGATTCCCGGCGGCAGTGTCATTGGCCTATCGCTCGGCTCACGTTCGTTCGCCGTTCGCTGGCCGGGATTCGTTTCGATGCAGAGACGCGTCAAACGATACCGATTCACAAAAATTGCTTTTGTTTCTTCATTCCAATCGACAGATAGAATGACGAACGACCCGCGAAACCGCATCGACCCGGCGAACTACTACGACCGCCTCGGCGAGGGCGAGTGGGAGCGCCTCGAAGAGTCGTTCAAGAATTCCCTCGAATTCGAGAACACGACCGACTATCTCGACCGCTTCTTGCCCGAATCGGGGCGCGTCCTCGACGCTGGCGGGGCCGCGGGACGGTACTCGATTTGGCTGGCCGAGAAGGGGTACGACGTCACCGTGCTCGACCTCTCGGCGGAACAGGTCGCCATCGCAAAGCGGCGTGTCGCGGAGCGCGACCTCGAATCCCGCGTCAGCGTCCAACGCGGAGACATCCGGGACCTCCCGTTTTCCGACGACCGGTTCGACGCGACGCTCTGTCTCGGCGGGCCGCTCTCGCACGTCATCGACGCCGACGGACGGGACGCGGCGGTTCGGGAACTCCGTCGCGTCGCCAAATCAGACGCTCCCGTCTTCGTCTCGGTGATGGGGTTCGTCGCCGTCGTCCAAAACCTCATCAAGAGCGCGCCGCACTTCCAGGCGGGCGTTCGACAGCTTCCCGATGTGGTCGAAACGCGGGACTACTCGCCGGAACTGATAGCGAAACACGGCATCGACGACCCGTCGTTCGTCGAGTGTCATTTCTTCCGGAGCGACGAACTCCGCCGTCTCCTCGAAGCCCGCGGCATCGCCGTCGAAGTCGTCGCCGGACTGGAAGGCCCGGCCTCGAACTTCGGAGCGAACCTCGAAGAAATAGACGAGGAGGCACAGGAGACCGTCGCGGAAGTCGTCGAAACGCTTCGGGAAGACCCGACGATTGCCGACCTGTCGAACCACATCCTCGCGGTCGGGCGGGTCGAGTGAGCGATTCGGGTCCGCTATCTCGTCGCGCGGTACTCCCCGTGTTTCACGCCGAGGAAGAGCGCTATCAGGCCGAAAACAAGCATCGAGGGTGTCACCATCATCAGCACTGTACTCGTCGCCATCGCTCCCATCCCGATGAGGCCCGCCGTACCGATGGCGACGATCGCCACCAGTGCTGCGGCGGTCACAGGTAAATTGAACTCCATACGGGACCGTTCGGCGACCGACAGAAAAGCGTTACTCCGATTTCGGGCGCATGAGATTCGCCAGCGTCACTAAGAACCCGAGGACCCAACCGACCGGCACCGCGATTCCGAACCACATACCGACGTAGGCGAGTCCTTCGAGGTCGAAGCGCGCCCGGAGTATCTCGTCGATGCCGCGGTAGGTGAGCACGTTGTTCAGCAACCACACCGCGAGGTTCGTGCTGTTGGGGAAGATGACGTTCGAGAGTGCAGGGGAGTACAACGCCGCGACGACCGGCGGCAGGAAGATAGCCGTCATCCCGGACGGGTAGGCGAACAGCACAGTCGTTATTCGACCCCTGTATCGGCTGGTGAGATACGAGAACACGGCCGCGACCGTCGCTACGCCACCTGCGGCGGCGACCGCGTAGAACCCCTCCGTCGAGAAGCGATATCTCGCCAGCGCCGCCAAGCCCCCCCAGACGACCACCGAGAGCACGATGACGCCGAGCACCCCGAGGCTCGCCGCCGTTCGGTCGATGCGACTCGTGTAGTAGCGCGCGGCGAACCCGAACAGGACGAAGGGATAGAGCAGGGCGACGACGACCGTTCCGACCACGCTCCAGACGCTGTAGGCGACTTTCCCCGTCGTACTCTGTGGTTGCCACTTTCCGAGGACCGAGTGGGCCTGCTGTCGCTGTCGCGGGAAGAACAGCGCCATCCATCCGGTGTGTAACTGTGCGATGTCGTATCGTATTGCGTCGGTGAGTCCTCCCTGACTCGTCCCGCGTGCCATACTGTGGCTCCATTCGGCCAGCCGATATGAAGGTTATCCTTACGGGTCCGAAAACGGACAGTCTCGGTCGGAGAACATGTCTTTCTCACTCGGCACGTCGTCCGGCGTGACCCGGATAGTCCCGTTCGAACCGGTCCTCGATTTCCTCCCGGTTGAACTCGATGACCACCGGTCGCCCGTGCGGGCAGGCGTAGGGGTTTTCACACTCGTCGAGCGCGGCGAGCAGACTCACCACGTCTCCCTCTCGAAGCGACGTGTTGCCGGTTATCGACGGATAGCACGCCAAATCCGAGATGAGTTCGTCGGCGACCGCCTCGGCCGAATTGGCGCCACCCGATTCGACCGAGATGAACTCGGAGAGCACGTCTCGGAGCAGGTCCGGCGAGAGTGTCTTCTCGAAGACGGCGGGAACGGTCGTCACCTCGACGGTCCTGTCATCGACGAGCGCGGCGTGAAAGCCCAGTCGCGCCAGCGCCTCGCGGTAGTCGTCGAACAGCGCCGCCTCCGCCGCCGTCAGTTCGAGTTCGACCGACGATGCGAGGACTTGCGTGGTCGTATCGCCCGCGAACTGCCGACAGAGGCGCTCGTAGTTCACCCGCTCGTCGGCGGCGTGCTGGTCGATGAGCACCAAGCCGTCGTCGGTTTCGGCGACGACGTAGGTGTCGTGGAGCTGCCCGAGAATCCGCATGCTCGGCAGTCGCTCGAACGAGGCTTCGTCCGCTTCTTTCGCTCCCTCCCCGCCCGTTTCGGGGAGCGTCGTCGTCGCCGTCGGCGCGCTGAACTTCCGTTCCGGGTCGCGGGCGGCGTCGGTCGTCGAACCCGTTCCCGCCGAATTCCCTTCCGCGGAACGTCGCTCCGTCGCCGTATCTCCGTTCGTCGTCGCGGTCCCGTTCGTCGTAGAATCGCCGCTCGTCGGTGATTCCGTACGGGATTCAGTCGCGGTTCGTTCGGTGGTCGAACCGTGGCCGCTCGACGTCGTTCGGTCCTGTTCCGTCGCCTCCGCATCACTGGATTCGGCGCGGTGGGAATCGGACGCGGCGGTCCGAGACCCCGACTTCGATGCTGTCGCCGCGTTCGACCGACCCGAGCGGGCCGTTTCCTGCCCGCGGCCGCTCTCCCCGTCGCGGGTCGTCGCATGCGACTCCGCCGCGTTCGAATCCGCCGTCTCTCCGCTCGCGTTCTTTCGCCCCGCCGAATCCCCGTCGCCGAGTTCCGACTGCACGGGTTCGGGCGTCACGTCCGTCTCGTCGGGAGCGGACCGACCGCGCGGGGCGGATGCCCGAACCAGTCCGTTGTCGAGGAGGGCGTCTTGCACGGCGTCACGAACCGCCGTCTTCACCCGCGCTTCGTCGCCGAACCGGACCTCCATCTTGCGCGGATGGACGTTCACGTCAACCGAGTCGGCGGGCACGTCGAGGAAGAGGACGGCGAAGGGATAGCGGTCGGGCGCGAGTTGGTTGCCGTAGGCATCGAGGATGGCCTCCCGAACCACCGAGGAGCGGACGTACCGCCCGTTGACGTACGTTGCGACGTACTCGCGGGTGCTTCGCGTCGTCTCGGGATGGCTGACGTACCCCGAGGCGTCCACCGCGTCCCCGCCATCGACGGCGATCATCGCGGTGGCGACTTCCCGACCGTACACCGACAGGATGGTGGACTGGAGGTTTCCGCGTCCGGTCGTCGAGAACACCTCGCGCCCGTCGTGTTCCAGCGAGAACGCCACGTCGGGGTTCGCCAGCGCGTACTGGGTGACGACGCGGTTGACGTGGGCGAACTCCGTGGAATCGGTCTTCAGGTACTTCCGGCGCGCTGGGGTGTTGAAAAAGAGGTCCTCGACTTCCACCGTCGTCCCCTCGGGACAGCCCGCCGGTCCCACACCCTCCACGTCGCCGCCGACGAGACGGAGTTCGGTGCCCGACTCGCCGCCGCGCGGTTTCGTTCGAATCTTCGTCCGCGACACCGCGCCGATGGTGTACAGCGCCTCGCCGCGAAAGCCGAGGGTTGCGACCCCGGATTCGAGGTCGTCGATGTCCCGAATCTTGCTCGTCGTGTGCTCCTCGACCGCGATTTGAACGTCCTCCCTGCTCATCCCGATGCCGTCGTCAGTGACGGCGATTCGCTCCGTCCCGCCGCCATCGACCCGCACCGAAATCCGCGAAGCGTCCGCGTCGAGGCTGTTCTCGACCAGTTCCTTGACCACCGAGGCCGGTCGCTCGACGACCTCCCCCGCCGCGATTCGCTGTATCGTCGTCTCGGAAAGCGCCCGGATGTTGGTCTCCCCGTCGCTCATTTCTCGAATCCTTTCGGCCCGACGTAATCAAGGTTCGTGTGTCGGTTCGAATCCATGTCCTTAACGAATAATAGGTATAGAATCGCAACGTTTACTCACGTTCGTCGCGTGTACTCCTGCCATGGAATCGTTTACCGAAACGCTGGAAGTCGTGACCTTGGGGAACCACGTTCGCATCGAACTCAAGGACGGGCGGGCGTTCGAAGGCCCGGCCAGTCCCATCGACTACATGCCCGACGACCGCTTCCGACTGGAAATCGAGCCGCGACACGAGAAGATTCGGCGCTGTGAAATCAGCGCCGTCTGTGTCGATGGGTCGTGGACGACGCCGGAGGTCCGCCACTACAGCCTCGGCGACGAGGATTGGACGGTCGCCGGAGAAGCGCTCGACATGGAAATCACGCGATAACTGCTGACTCGCCGTCGTCGATGGCCGACTCGACCGGTCCCTATCAAACGGCGGTCAGCGTTCGACGGGTACGGTCACGCAGGAGCGAATCCACGCGTTCGAGTTCTCGGGGTCGTACATCATCACGACTCGACCCGAACCGTCGGCGTATTCGGTACAGTGTAATTCTTCCGTTCGTTCGTCGCTGGTAGTCGTCATGGTTGGGGAGGGGGTGAGAGCGTCGCTGTCGAGCGAATCGCTGGGAACGCCGAATGGAGGTTCATTGGCGACTCCACGCCGCTTGACACGTTTCGTCGCAGAACGAGTGGAGAACGACCGACCCGTCCTCTTTCGTTTCCGTGACGATAGGATACCACGCGGTGGTGTCGATGGGCCTATCGCAGTGGGAACAGACGGGCGTCACGGACCGAGTGATGGTGACGTCACGACGACCGTCCCGCTTCTCCATTCCGGGGGTATCGTTCATGCCTCTACTTGCGAGAGGAGCGTGGCGGAGACGGTTCGATTGTCGGAAACCACCACTTCACAGCCAGCCATGGTGAAGTTGATACTGGACTCGACCTCTCGCGTTACCGATGAGGTCGGTCGGAATAGTCTGTCGAGCGCGTCCGGGTCGATGATATCGTACAGTGGTGTCATATCGGCGGGATCGACTTCGGCGGCGTCGGCGACGGCACGTATCACGGCCTCGCTAACACGTCCGTTTTTGACGGGTATCGTTGCGGTAGTTCCTCGTTCACTCATGCGTTCCACGACCGGAGGCAGGACAAGTATCGGTAAAGCGATTCCAGCTAGGTATGCAGTACCATACCGAGACTGGCGCTAGATGCCTAGCTACTCGACCTCGTAGAGCCGGTCGAATAGCTTCCGCTGGGCGGTTCGGAGGTGGTTGATGAACGTCGGTTGAGTGATGCCGAGGGACTTCGCGACTTCCTGCCCAGTGGTGCCGCGAGGAGAGTCGAAATAGCCGCTCAGGTAGGCCGTCTTCAACACCTGTTGCTGCCGGTCGGTGAGACCTTCTTCGAAGGCCGCACGGCAGGTTTGAACCGTCTGTACCGGCCGTTCCCGGTCGCGCCGTGCGGCGAGTTCGAGCCCCGAGTAGCGCGTCCGGAGCGTCTCGACGAGTTCTCGGACCTCCGTCGTGGGCGGGACGGTAACGACCGCCCGGATTCGCTCCTCGGTGGCGGTTATCGATTCGGGTACTGCACCCCGTTCCCCGAACACCGACGGAATGAGTGGCTCCGTCACCGTGATTTCGAACAGCGCCTCGTCGTCGCGTTCGGTAACGGGGCGACTGCGTTTCACCGCGATGGCCTCGTCCAGATACGCCTCGACTGCATCGACATCCGTCCCGTGGACCGTGATGAAGAGGTGGTCCGTCTCCTCGTCGTTGACGATGCCTTCGTAGGTGACACGGCAGTCGAGGCTCGTGGCGAGTCGTTGGAGCAAGTCGTCGGAACCGGTGACCCGAAAGTCGAGTTCGACACTCCGGTCGGTCAACAGGCCACGCTTCGTTTCGAGGGCGTCGATGGTGTACGCGATGGTCTCTCCGAGTTCGGTGAACACTGCCTGTGAGAGCGCGTCGAACGCGTTCGAGCGCGTCGCGTACACCATCAGAACGCCGTAGGAGTACTCCCGGTAGACGAGCGGGATTCCGATAACCGACTGATAGCCCCTCGTGAGCGCTTCGAACCGCCACGCCTCGCGTTGGACGCCCCCGGCCACGTTCATTACGGTCGTGAGGGAACCGTTTTTCACCGTACTCACCGCCGGTTCAACCGTCGTCGAGTCCGCCTCCAACTCCAACGAAACACTGTCCAAATATCCGCGCTCCATGCCGGACCACGCTTCCGGGACGACCTTCGATGTCGCTTCGTCGAGCGTGCCGACCCACGCCATGGAGAATCGGTCGGTCGCGGCGAGGCGCTCACACACTTCGTCCACGACGTCCGAGCGAGAGTCCGCGAGGACGAGCAGATGTTCGATGTCGCGGAGCAGTTCCGTCGTCTCGTGCAATCGTTCGAGACGAGCGGCCTGTTCTTCGAGTTCGTGCTCCCGTTTGCGGAGCGCGGCCTCTCGGCTCACCCGGTCGAGCGCGGCCTGCGTCGTGGCGGCGAAGACGGTGGCCAGTTCGACGGCGTCAGTTTCGAACGTTCCCGGTTCGTCGTCGACGGACATGAACACCCCGTGGTTCCCGAGCGGGACGTACAGCCCGCTCCTGAGACGCGTCTCCGGATTGTATACGTGTTCGGACTCTCGAACGTCGTCGAACACCCGCGTCTCCCCCGTGGCGAACACCTGCCACGTGATGCTCTCGCCCGCTTCGAAGGAAACCGGCGGTCCGACGAGCGGTGGGACGTCGTCCGAATGGGCCACCGGTTCCAGCGTGTTCGTCTCCTCGTCGAAGAGGAAGACGACGACGCCGGGGAGGTCGAGCACCGACGCACCCGCGTCGGCGGCGATTCGTGCCACTTCCTCCGTCGAGGACGCTTCGAGCATTTCTTGTGTCGCAGTGTGCAACGCCGTGAGCGCCTGCTCGTGACGCATCCGCGCGGTGACGTCCATCGAGACGCCGATGACACCCGTCACCTCGCCGTCCTCGTCGTGCATCGGTTGGAACCACGTCTCGAGATGCAGGTTCTCCAGTTCGTGGACGGCGTTGACGGGTTCTCCCGAGAGCGCCCGCCGAACGTCGGCGATAGCCTCGGGATATTCGGAGAGGCTGTCGAAAACCGACTCGCCGATGACCTCTTCGGAGGACGTATCGAATGCGGCCAACCCACGACCCTCACAAAGGGTGTACCGTCCGTCGGCATCGAGCGCGAACAGGATGACCGGAACGTTCTCGACGACCGATTCGAGGCGCGTCTTGGTCTCTTCGAGTTCGCGCTTGCGCTCTTTCCGCTCGGTGATGTCTGTGTACACGGCGTAGGACTGCTCACCGGATTCGCCGGGGTGAACCGGAATCGACCGCAGGAAGAAGTCCCGGACGCCGTCGGCCGTCTCGCGCCTGACCTCGTCCTCGATGTACTCCCCTGCTTTTACCCGGCGATTGATAGCTTTCCCTTCCGCGGCGAGTTCCGTCGGCAGAACCACGTCGTCTATCGAGCGACCGACCATCTCGTCTACGGGGTAGCCGAACGTCCGCTCGAACGCGGCGTTCACCGATCTAATCGTCGGAACGTCGCCCTCGTACTCGCAGTAGACGGTTGCGTCACCCGAATCCTCGAACAACGCCGCGACCCGGTCGCGTTCGAGTTGGAGACGCCGTTCGCGCTCGACCCGTTCAGATATGTCGCGCATGACTCCGACCGTTCCCTCGAACGTGCCGTCCTCGGATGGAAGCGACGTGAATCGCACTTCGACGGGAACCGTCTCGCCGTCGGCCCTCCGAATTTCGATTTCGTACGTGCCGACGTCCCTCTCGCCGTCGAGAAGGCGTTCACGCTGTCGAAACGCTTCCGAGACGGTTTCGTCGTCCGAAATGAGCGACCCGTGAGCGCCGACGAGTTCGTCCCGACCGTACCCCGTCAACTCCTCCATCGCTTCGTTGACGGCGAGAAGATAGAACTCGTCGTCCAGCGCGTAAATACCGTCGTTGACGGTATCGAACATCGTTTCGTACCGTTCGAGGTCGCGTTCGTGCGCCGTCCGTTCTGGCGGTTCCTCGGCCAACTCGGCGACGCCGAAGAGATGGTCACTTTCGGGGAGTCGAACCAGGTGGCAGTCACCGGACCGTTCCCGCCCGTCCGCCGTGACGAAGCCGACGGAGACGGTGGCGTTGCCGTCATCGAGCGCCGTGGTACACGCGGCGTCGAAGCGTTCGCGGTCGGATTCGGTCACGAGGGCTCCGGCCCGCTGTGAGGCGAGGTCGGTCTCGGAACGTCCGGTCAGGTCGGCCACGCGGTCGGACCACCACGAGAGGGGTTCCTCGTGCCGGAACGCGAACGCGAACACCGCGTCGTCGAACGCCGAGAACAGTTTCGTAAGCGACCGAGAATCATCACCGAAACTCGACACGAGGGCGTCGAACCCGTTGACGTTCTGCGACGTCCGGTTGTCGGGAAATGACGTCATTGAATCATCCCCCTCGATAACGAGGGTCGTTGAGGGATAGAATGGGTGGCACGGTCATGAATCCACTGCTCGTCGTGCCGCCCGATTACGACTTCTCATCGTGAATTCTCCGCGAATCGAAATAAATGCCGATTTAAAAACACGTTCACCACTATCCGCGACCGGTTTCACAACCGAACCGCCATCGAACAGAACGGCCGTAGCGGGTCGTGGCTCGTCCGGCATTCGAGCCGTTTACGCGCTGCTCCTCGACTATCGCTCATTTGACGACTAGTTCGAACGCTCGGCCACGAACTCGCTCGCAAGCGCCGCGAGTTCCGAGCGGAACGCCCCCTCGTCGAAGTCCGCGGCGTCGTGAAACAGACGGTCGTGTTCCTCCCGAACGATGTCCTCGAACACGCGGTCGTAGAGGGTATCGACCGTAACCGCCCGGTTCCGGGCTTCGACCGCCGTCGCAACCGTCCGGAACCGGCGATCGGTTGCGAGTTCCGTTGCGACTTCCTCGGCGGGTCCCTCGACGGGTTTCACGTCCGTCGTCGCCTCCACGTTCGGGTGTGTGAGTTCCGCCCGCTCGCCCGTCTTGTTTCTGATGACGACGCCCGCCGCGGGCCCGTCGTACCAGTTCGACTCCGGAATCTCGTAGGCGTCGGGGTCGAAATCGACCGCTCGAACCTCCTTTTGGACGGTATTCACGGGATTGAGCCCGAGTCGTTCGTACACCTTCTCGACGGCATCAGGCGGGAGAAACCGCTCCTCGTTCGTCTCCCAGATGTCGTAGCCCAGAAACGACGGCGTGCGACGCCACTCGTAGTCGATGGTTCGTTTGACCGTCGCTTCGCCGAAGAAGACGACGGATTCGACGTCGCCGACCGCGGCGCGCAACGCCTCGCGGTCGAGGTTCTCCCGGAGGTGTCGGATCAGATGCTGGTATCGAGCAGGGAGTTCTCCGGCTTCGTAGACCCGTTCCCGGTCGCCGACGCGAATCACGCCGGACTCCTGCAGTTGGAAGCGGACGCCCCACCCGTCTATCTTCTCCTGAATCCAGAGGTGGCCTCGTTCGAACAGGGCGGATGCGGCGTCGGCGCGCGGAATCGATGGATACCGTTTCATGGTGTTGGGTGGCGGTACAGGCGGCGGGACGGGCGGCGGTCGGTGCGGGCGGCGGACTGCTGTGAAACGGTAGCGGCGCGGGCTACTCGTAGTTTTTCATGCATCCTCCGCTCTTCGTGTTCGACTCGTTGCGACAGAACGGTCTTCTGGGATTCGTTCCTCCCTCCGAGGTAGTTCTTCCCCACGATGTGCGCGAACCAGTTCAGTCCGGCGCTGTCGCAGGTGCTCGGCTCAGAAGCGCGGTGTGACCTGTTCGCCGTCCTCGTCGAGCGTCGCGGCGAGTGGCTTACCGCCGCCGAGTGGTGCGACCAAGCGGGCGTTTCGCGCTCGGGTTTCCACCGCGACCACAAATCCCTCTTCCTCGGGTTCGACCTCGTTGCCCTCCGAGACGGTGGCTCGGACGCCAGCACCCATCCGACCTATTCCCTCGCCGACACCGAGCAGGCCGACCTGCTCGCCGACCTCCACTACGCGCTGGAGGACGAACTCGAAAACACCGGTCCCCTCCTCTCCGCTGCCCTCGACGGATTCGTCCGATAGCTCCGTCGGCCACCGCGCGGAATCGTATTCTGTCGGTATTTACACGACACGAATGTGTCGGAAGGCATTCACGAATCAGCCGTATCCCGTCGATTCGACCGGGAATAGCGCGTAAATTCACCATTTTGTCGTATATAATTTCGTTTATTTATATATTACATGGGTGAGTAGCTTTAAGAAAAGTCTACATTTATGTGGACAGTCGGTTTGATTGCATGTCGGAGGACAACCTACAATCGTATCTCGCACAGCACCCACGTATGATAGGCGTTTTGTTCGCTATCTGCGCACTGTTAGTACAAGTGGGAAATGTCATGGCTGCATCAGGGAATGCATCAAACGGACCATAGAATATTATAGATCAGTGACTGAAAGTTCGTCACTCCAGTGAAGTTCCCTATCAATTTTCACAGGTAGTAATTCAAGCTGTAATGCTTGCTTAAATTCAACAGTTGATAACCGAAATTGTGCAAATGAATCTGAAGCAAGATA
Source organism: Haladaptatus paucihalophilus DX253 (assembly GCF_000376445.1). Taxonomy (NCBI): domain Archaea; kingdom Methanobacteriati; phylum Methanobacteriota; class Halobacteria; order Halobacteriales; family Haladaptataceae; genus Haladaptatus; species Haladaptatus paucihalophilus. The sequence goes on from NZ_AQXI01000001.1 coordinate 2,604,814, forward strand.
CCGTTTAACAGATCCTTCTATCTCTGAGGACATGATTGTTCCTAAACCATAGTTGGATGTTGGAAAGGCAGAATGTTTGAGTAAAAACTCGTCACCGTCTCGGCTAACTCGATACATCATCGGAGTTCCGCTTTCACTCTGACACAGCGTCACGCCACCGTCTCCGACCGTGACGTATTCGACGCCGACGACCAACTCCTCTTTCGCAACGCTGAGGGCGGCACGAAGCGAGAATCCACAGTTCAACAGTCTGGCGAGCGAACGGCCGATCTTCGTCGCCGAGGAGTTGACGACCTCGGCGAGGGTGACGACGCCGCCCTTGCTCCCCTTCTGGACGAGGGTTTCGCCCTGTCGGTACGAGCGGCAGGCGTTCAGCAGGAAGGCATCGACGTTAACCTCCGAGAGGGAATTCGCGTCGAGCGACCCGTCCGAACAGTGGAAGCCGTCGTCGTCAACGTGGCCGATGTAGTGGATGAAGTCGGCGTCGGACCGGAACAGGGTCGCCAGTTCGTCCGTCGTCGTCTCCTCGTGAATCGACACGTCGAAGGCGACGAAATCGCGGAGTCCGTAGAATCGACTGACGACGTTCTCCTCGTCCATCGACACGTCGTTGCAGACGACGTGGACCGTCAGCGCCGACTCGTCCGGCGCGGTGTAATCGTCCTTCTGACGCAACGACTCTATCGACACCTTGTTGGCCCCGATGGGATAGCCGTTGCCGACCCATGCGTGTTCGATGGTGTCCGCCGACTCTATCTGAAACAGTTCGTCGTCGCCCCAGTCCCACGCGTCGTCCGCACTCCGCGTGAAGTCACCCGCCGCGACCGCCGTGCGCGTGAAGTCGTCGAACATCTTCGGCTTGGGCCGCGAGGTGTACGTATCGGGGTGCTGTGGCGTTCGCAACAGCGACAACTCGCTTGCGAAGTGCGGGAGCGCGGGGAGCGTCTCCGCCGTCGGTACCACGTCCGTCGTGAGGTGCCAATCGAGGATGTGCGGTTCGAGCGTCTCGAACGGAACCGAGAGGTATTCGGGCAGTTGCTCCGCGAGCGGTCGGTCGTACAGGTCGGCGAAATCGAGGTCCACCAGCGGTTCGACCCGCTCGCGCTCGTGCAGTTCGACCTTGTAGTAGCCCTCCGTCCGCGTGAGACAGTCGAGGAAGAACACCTGCCGGAGGATGCGGTTGACGGTGGCTTCGTACCCGCCAGGTCCCGAAAGCGAGCGTTCGAACTCCCCGACCCGCAATCGCGGCGCGTCGCCGACGACGAGTTCCGCGCCGAGGTAGTACGCCAGCGACGCCGCCGGGTACACGTAGCTCCGTTCGGGCGGCAGGACGAGTTCGACGCCCGTATCCGGCCGCTCGATGCCGTCCGGTACGTCGAAGGACTCGCCTCGCTCGATGAGGGGTGGATGGCCGCGAAGCGTCGGAAACGACCGCTCACAGGTCGTCGTCTTCAGCGCCGACCCGAGCAGTGAGAGGGCGGCCATCGCGTCCTCCACGTCGTCGGTGACGGTGATGGTCCCCGCGGGGCGTTCGTGGAACGACCGCGCGCCGACGCGCGCCCGGCGACGCCCGTCGAACCGAATCATGGCGGACGTTTCGCCGTGGTCGAGCACCAGCGAACTCTCGACCGCGATGTAGAGCTTCATCGGCGTGCTCTGCACTTCGAGCAGGTAGTCGTCGAACGGGAGTTCCAACCCGTCGAACGTCGTCGCGTCGGTGACTATCGACCCGTCTTGGGTGCGGACCACGACCGAGAGGTGATTCGGAATCTCGATGCCCGCCGCCTCGAACCCGACCGCCGCGTCGATGGGGAAGTAAAACCCCGTCGTCCCGGCGGGTTCCATCGCGGGAGGGTCCTCAGTGTAGAGTTCAAATCGGGCGTTCTCGACGGGGTCGAAGATGGTGAGCCCGGAACGCCGGTCGAGTGTATCGAACTCCATGTGTCTGATTCTCTGTTGTATGCTTCGGGAGGATTATAGCTCTACCCACACCGTCGTTTTGTCGAGTTCCGGGACGTGCCAGCGCTGTTCGGCCTTCATTCCGGGGTTCCGTCGAAGTTCGATTCGCGCGTCGAACAGCGGTGTCAGGTTGCTCACGACGTCCTCCTCGTCTGCCACCCGAAGGTGATAGTGTGCCATCCCGTGAACGCCTCGAACGGTCGCGCCGAGGGTACGGAGGGACTGTTTCGTCGCTCGCATATCCCGCTGAATGAGCGGGAAGAGCGAATCGACGCCGACCCGGAGTTCGGCGGGAGCGAGACCGTTCTCGCGCTCTTCGTAGTAACTGATGGCCGTCTGGATTTCGTCCCGGAGTTGGTGTACGTCGTCTTTCTCCGGCGGGTCGAGATAGGACGCCGCCGACGTCGCGGCGGCCGGAATCGACCGCTCCCCGTTTCGCTGGTCGATCATCCACGTCGTCGCGTCGGCGGCGGACGCGTGCTTCGGAAGCCGGGATTCGGGGCTGTCGATGGTTCGGTCGATGAGCGCGAGGATTCGATACCGTCGCTCCCCGTAGCCGAACAGCACGCGGGTCGCCTTCGCGGAAATCCAATCGGGCACGTTCCCGGTCACGAGAATGTTGCTTCCTCGCTGTTTCAACCGCTGTAACCACGTCTGAAAGTTCGAATCGGGTTCGTCCCCCCGAAACCGGAGCTCCGAAGTCATGCCGATTATATTGGAATTCTTCCAAATAAATATTCCGAGTTAGATAAGTCGGAAGGAATAGAGCCCCGTCCGCCGTCGGTGAGGTCTCCCGTTCGACGCTTCGCGGCCGCTCCCTCGGGTCTCGCTTCCCCGCGTTCGGCCGCTTTCGAACCGTTAGTTCGGACATGTGTCATTGATGGTTGTACGATTGGTCAGTTGTTAGGACAAGCACGGATGGGTCGATACCAACGGCGTGCCGGTATCTCTCGTCGTCCACGAAATCGAACTACGCTCCTCGATTCTCCGACGTGTATTTCATACTCTGTTTGTTGTAACTAACGAAAAAATGCTGCAAAGTTATGGGTCAGTACGTGGATTTCTGCCCGAGGTCATTCGTAAATATGACGAGAACGAGTATCACGCTCCTGTTGGTCCTCGCCGTGGTCTTCGCCGGTTGCGCGTCGCTCACCGGTAACGACGACCAGACGACCACGACGACGACCATCGAAAAGCCGACGAACACGACGGCATCGACGACGAGCACATCGACCGACGCGGGCGACGGAACGACGGACACGTCGTCCGACGTCACGACGACAACGACGGCACAGGCGACGACAACGCAAGCGACGACTACGACCGCCGAGTCGTCGTGGTCGGAACCGAAAGCCCCGAACACGCCGCTCCAGAACAAGATGGACTCGGAGGACGGCGGTAACTGGATACAGAGCGTTTCGGTCGTGAACACGAAGTCCGGAAACGGTGGCTACGCCGCCTTCGACCTGAAGGTCGAGGCCAACACCGACATGCATCACGTTGACCCCGCGGAGCACGGCACGGTGAACGGCGAACCGTTCTTCCTCGTGTACGCCGACGGGTCGCTTGACAACGGGTCCCGGTTCACCCGGACCGAGGGGACGCTCATCGAGCGGATGGACGTTTCCCGGGACGAAAACGGCGAGTTCACCATCACCATTCGACCCGGCGGACTGGAGAAAGCCGGTGTCGAAGACGGCGAAGTTAAGCTCATGGTCCTGCTGATGGACGAGGACAAAGACTGGGACGACATCTACGGCGTCGCCACGGTCACGGTCGATTACTCGTCCGGCGAATAGTCGGCGACCGCTCGCCCGCTCCGACCCGTTCGGGGCGCAACACAGTTTTTTACTCGATTTATCGCTCTTCGACCCGCTGTTGCCACTCCTGCACCTTCGACATCAAATCGATGGGCGAGATGTCGGCGACTTCGACCCCCGCGAGTTCCGAGAGCACGGCCTCCGTTTCCGGGTCGAGCGAGGGACCGGCGGCGTCTGATTCCTCGCCATCGTTCGTCCCGTCCGCGTCGCTTCCGCTCCCGTTTCCGCCCGCTCCGTTCGTTTGGAACTGCCCCGACCCGAGGTCGAACACCGCCTGCACCGATTCGTTCGACCCCGACCCGCGCGCCTCGATGGCCTTCTCCTGTCTGAGTTTGTCGAGCACGTCCCGCGAGCGCTCGACCACGGGCATCGGCACGCCCGCCAAGTCGGCGACGTGAATCCCGTAGGAGCGGTTCGTCGGGCCATCCCGAACGGTTCGGAGGAAGGTCACGTCCCCGTCCCGTTCGTCCGCCGCCACGTGGACGTTCTCGACGCGCTCCAAGTGGTCGGCCAGCGTCGTCAGTTCGTGGTAGTGGGTCGCAAAGAGCGTCTTCGCCCGGACCTCGTTGTGCAGGTACTCCGTCGCGGCCCACGCGATGGAGATGCCGTCGTAGGTCGCGGTTCCGCGACCCACCTCGTCCAGGATGACGAGCGAGTCCTCGCTCGCGGAGTGGAGGATGTTGCTCAACTCCTGCATCTCGACCATGAACGTCGAGCGACCCTGTGCCAACTCGTCCAGCGCCCCGACGCGGGTGAAGATGCCGTCCACTACTCCGATGCGGGCCGACCGCGCGGGGACGAAACTGCCGACCTGCGCCAGCAGGGTGATGAGCGCGACCTGCCGCATGTACGTCGATTTTCCGCTCATGTTCGGGCCGGTGACGATGAGGAACTCGCGGTCGTCGTCCATCCGCACGTCGTTCGGCACGAACTCGGTCGTTCGCTCCACGACGGGGTGACGGCCCTGTTCGATGTCGAGTCCCGATTCGACGAGTTCGGGTCGCACCCAGCCGTTTTCGACGGCGTGGACGGCGAGGCTCGCCAGTACGTCTAACTCCGCCAGCGTCCGTCCGACGTCCTGCAGGAGTTCGGCGTGCTCGGCCACTCGCTCCCTGAGTTCTCCGAACAGTTCGTACTCCAGTTCCCCGCGCCGCTCTTCGAGGCGGAGGATTTCGCGTTCGCGCTCCCGGAGTTCGTCGGTGACGTACCGCTCGGAGTTCTTCAGCGTCTTGACGGCCTCGTACTCCTCGGGCACCTTGTCCGTGTCCGACTTTCCGACCTGCAGGTAGTAGCCGTCCGTCTTGTTGCGGTCCACCTGCAGGTGCGAGATGCCGGTCCGGGACTTCTCTCGGTCCGCCAGCGTGTCGAACCACTCCAGATTCTCCTCGTGGCTGTCGATGATGTCGTCCAACTCCTCGTCGTAGCCACGCCGCAAGAGACCGCCTTGCGTGACCGTGTTCGGCGGGTCCTCCGCGACGGCTTCGGCCAATTCTTCGCGTAATCGCTCCACCTCTTCCCGGTTCGGTCGGGAGACGAGTTCGGCCAGCGGCGACCCGGAAAGCGACGGCGCGTTGGCCACGGCGTCGGCGACGGTCGGGAGGACGGCGAGGCTGTCCCGAACCCGGAGGAGGTCGTGGGCGTCGGCGCTCCCGGAGACGGCCTTGCTCGCCAACCGTTCGAGGTCGTAGGCGTCCGCGAGCGTCTCCCGAATCTCCTCGCGGGCGAGCGCCGACTCCGCGAAGGCGGCGACACTCGACTGGCGTTCCCGAAGGGCGTCGGGCGACCGGCGAGGTCGCTGCAGCCACTCCTTCAGCAACCGCCGTCCGGCGCTCGTCTTCGTGTGGTCCACCGTCTCGAACAGCGACCCTTTCCGGTCACCGTGCATGGTCTCGGTGAGTTCGAGGTTGCGCTGTGTCGTCGCGTCGAGTTCCACGTGGTCGTCGGCGTGGTACGACTGCAACCGCGTCATGGACCCGAGGACGCCCGCGCCGGTCTCCTCGACGTAGGAGAGGACCGCACCCGCGGCCCGCACCTCCGCTCCGTCGCCCGAATCCAACCCGAGGCTGGACAGGGCCTCCGTCCCGAACTGCTCGCGGGTTCGGTGGGCGGCCTTGCCGGGCGCGAACGCGTTCGCGTCGTGAACCGACAGGGAGGCGTCGGTCCGCTCGCGGACCCGTTCGAGGAACGAATCGTCGTTCCGGAGTTCGGGACCCGGAAGGACCTCGGCGGGGTCGAACCGGTACAGTTCCGTCAGCGCCTTGGAATCGGCGTCGGGACCCGAAACGGCGCTGACGAGGAAGCGACCGGTCGTCACGTCCGCGAAGGCCAACCCGTAGCCGTCGTCCACGCGGACGATTCCCGCGAGGTACTGGGCGTCCGCCGAGGTCGTTTCGAGGAGCGTGCCGGGCGTCACGACCCGCGAAATCCGTCGGGCGTGGCCGCCGTCCGTCTCGTACTGGTCGGCCACCGCCACGCGGTAGCCCCGCTCGACCAGCCCTTTCACGTACGGCGTCAGTTCCGAGAGCGGGACGCCCGCCATCGGATAGCTACTGCCGTGGCTGGACTTCTTCGAGACGTTCAGGTCGAGCACGTCGCCGACCAACTCCGCGTCGTCCGCGAAGAACTCGTAGAAGTCGCCGACCTGCATCGTCAACACGTCCGCGTCCGTCTCCGCTTTGAGCGAGAGAAACTCCCCGACGATGCCGCCCTCACTCACGGCGGACACCCCCGGAGACGAGAACCGAAATCATGTACGACAGTGGGGTGGACGCCGACTAAAACGGTGCGGATTCGGCGCGAAACCCCCCGTCCAACGCAGCGGGTCCCGCCGGTACGGTTTTGCCGCCCGACGGCGTTGATTCCCCCTCGCGTGGTTTCCGCTCGTCCCCGTTCCCGTCGGCAACTGGGTGCGACGCTGATGGGACTCGCCGTCGTCGGCCTCGTCTGCACGCTCGTCGTCAGCGCCGCCCTCACGCCGCCAATTTCCAACGTTTCGTCGGGTCCGGTTTCCAACCGAACCGTCGTCGGCGTCCAGTCCACGACGACCGACGGGCGGGTCGTCGCGCTCGACGCTGACGGCCATCGCGTCTGGCAGTACGGTCACGCCAACGGCTATCACGACGTGTCGTGGCTCCCGAACGGGACGGTGCGCGCGGCGTTCATCGATAACGGCTATCGGAACTGTGGCCCGTACGAGTCGCCCTGTGCCCGGACGGGCGTGCGAATCATCGACCCGAAGCCCTCGCCGCACGTCGTCTACGAGTGGACGTTCCCCGTCCGCTCGGGCTTGAACAGCGAACTCCACGACGCCGAACTGCTCCCCTCGGGCGAACTGCTCGTCGCGGACATGGACAGAGAGCAGGTGTTCACGCTCGCGCCGAACGGGACGAGAACGTGGCAGTGGAACGCGAGCGAGCGGTACGACCCGCCGTCCGACCCGACGCGAACCGATTGGCTCCACATCAACGACGTGGACCGAATCGGTCCCGGTCGCTACCTTGTCAGCGTCCGGAACGCGAACCAACTCCTCGTCCTCCAGCGCGGTGAGGGTGTCGTCGATGTCGTGAACGCCGAGGGGAACTGGCGACTGCTGAACAAGCAACACAATCCCCAGTACCTCTCGAAGGACGCCGTTCTCGTCGCCGACAGCGAGAACGACCGCGTGGTCGAACTCCACCGGACGGACGGGGAGTGGAGCGTCGCGTGGCAGGCCCACGGCGCGGGCGGCATCGGTTTCAACTGGCCGCGGGACGCGGACCGACTACCGAGCGGCCACACGCTCGTCACCGACAGTCGAAACAACCGGGTCGTCGAACTGAACGAGTCGGGGGCGATGGTCTGGAGCGCCCGCGTCCCCACGCTCCCCTACGAGGCTGACCGCTATCCGGGCGAGTATCCCGCCGGACCGCCCACGGACGAGACGGGCGACGTCGGAACCGGGACCACGAAACTTCCCGTCTTCGACTACCTGCTCGACAGCGCCCGGCACGTCGTCGCGCTTCCGTATTGGGTCGCCGGGTGGCATCTCGCGGTCGGATGCGTCGCGCTCCTCGTCTTCCTCGTGGGACTGTGGCTGTTCGTCCGGGCGTCGGAAAAGCCGATTGCGTGAGCAACCAGAATCGACACTCGTCGTTCTCCCGTCCGTCGTTCCGTGGCGCTCACTCAAATCGACCACTTGGACGCCGAGATGGACAACTGCATCAACGACTGCTTCGAGGCGACGCAAGCCTGTGAATGGTGTGCGGACCGGTGTGCCGACGAGGACGAGGAGATGGCCGAGTGCATCCGGCTCTGCCGCGACGTGGCCGACATCGCGTCGATGCACGCCCGATTCATGGCGCGAAACTCGAACTACAGCGACCAGCTCGCCGAAGCCTGCGCCGGTATGTGCGAGGAGTGCGCCGAGGAGTGTTCCCGACACGACCACGACCACTGTCAGGTCTGTGCCGACGTGGTGGAAGACTGTGCCGAAAGCTGTCGGCAGATGATGGCGTAGACGACGCGAGCGGACGGTCCCCGCTTCGGTTTCCCGGGGTTCGTTCGACGGTCGGGTCGCGTCTTCCCAGACTCGATATGTGATTTTGAGAAGATATTCACCGGTCTATCGGTAGTCGCTTCTCATGCCTTCACTCGACAGTCGAGCCCTGCTCGCGTCTCTTGTACTGCTACTGGTGGCTGTGCCCCTCTCCGGCTGTGCCTCGCCGCAAAACGAGTTCCCCGAACACCGCGTTTCGATACGCAACTCCGACGACGAGCCACACGACGTCGCGTTCGTCGTCGAATACGACGGCGAGCGACTGTCGAACGAGTCACTCCGCCTCTCCGCGAATTCGTCCGAACCGCTGTCCACGTTGAACCGTTCCGGCCGGTACACCCTCCGGTTGACCGTGGACGGCAGAACCGTCTCCCGAACGGTCGAACTGCCGGTCGTCGAGGGCGACCGGCGGTCGTTCACCGAGTTCACGATAGCGGATAACGGCACGGTATCCGTCTTGAACTATCATGAGGACTGAGGAGAACGGCGGCCGCGAACCGCGGACTCAAACGATTCCGTCCGCAAGAATGCCTAAACTGTCGTCTCGGGGCGCGTCCGGCACGCTAAGCATGAACGCCTCGATACCGACGTCCGCGTAGCGTTCCAGTTCCGTCCGAACCTCGTCCGGCGTCCCGACCAGCGCGGTCTCCAGATAGCCCGCGAGGAAGAACTCCCGGGGTTCGCTCGGGTCGTTCGGCAGGTGGCGCTCGGCGAACCGCTCGCGCTTTTTCTCCGCCGCCGCCCGCGAATCGGCGACGAACGCGAACAGTTCCGCGGATTTCGTGATGTCCTCATAGCGTTCCTCGTCCTCGCAGTGGTTCTCGAGCACCGCCAACTTCTCCGCGAAGCCGTCCGGGTCGAGGGTACCGTAGTTCCATCCGTCCGCGAGTTCGGCCGTGTACCGGAGCGTGAACTGCTCACCACCGCCGCCGATCCAGACGGGTGGATGCGGGTCCTGAACCGGTTTCGGGCGACAAAAGGCATCTTCGAGAGTGAAGTGCTCACTGCGATGCGAAAATCGCTCGTTCGTCCACAGCCCGCGGAGAATCTCGACCGTTTCGCGCAGTCGTTCGATGCGCGCGGCGGGCGGTTCCCGGAACTCGTAGTCGAAGCGCTCGAACTCGTCCCGGTACCACCCCGCGCCGAGTCCGAGGTCGAGGCGGCCGTCGCTCACGCGGTCCACGGTCGCGGCCATCTTCGCCAGCAACGACGGGTGGCGGTACGCCTGACAGGTGACGAGTGTCCCGAGTCGAACGTCTTCGGTCGCCTCCGCGAGCGCCGAGAGCGTCGTCCAGCACTCGTAGGTGTCCCGTTCGGCGTCCCCTATCCACGACTGGAAGTGGTCTTCGAGCCACACGCCGTCGAACCCGCACGCTTCCGCGTCGAGCGCCACGTCACGGACGGCATCGTAATCGCGGCCGTACTGCGGGAGGACGATTCCGACGTCGGCATTCACGACCCGTCACCCGGTTCGGCTTCCAACGCGGAGAGCACCGCGAACGTCCGGCGCTGAAGCGTCTCCGCGTCGTCCGCCAGCAGTTTCACGATGGCTTCCTTTCCAACCTCGCCCCGGTCGATTATCGCCACGGGCGTTCCGTCCGCCGACTGAAACGCCCGTTTCGCACCCCAGCCCATCGTGCTGCCCTCTTCCGCCTTGACGTCCTCGGGTTCCGCGTCGCGGTCGAACTCCGCGACTTCGCCGCGCAGGGTCGAGAGCGCGTCTTCCACGTCGGCGTCGAACCGGCAGTTGACGGCGAACCGCAAACTGGGGTCGAATTCCCGTGCCGAGAGCAGGAATCGGGCCACGTGACTCGACGCGCCGAAGCGCACGCCGCGGTTCGGATTCACGCCGGACAGCGTGCGGGTGATTCGCCCTTCGACGGCGGCGGTCTCTCCCACGCTCTCGGCGGAGGGCGTCGCCCCGACGACGTTCATGCCGACTTCGGGGACCAGCGCGCTCACGTCCCGTTCGACGAAGGAGCGGACGACCGCTTCGACCGCTTCCGCGGTGTCGGTTTGGGCCGCTCGGTTCCGAAGTTCGGCGAGGTGGTGGACCGCTCCCGGTCCTTCGCCGACGTCGAGGTTATATCGGACCGCCCGCTCCATGAAGTCGGTAGCACCCGCCACGGCGGTTTCGAGGTCGTCACCGAGCGCGAGTCGGGCCGCGACGGCGCTGGCGAGCGTGCACCCCGACCCGTGGGTCGCCTCGGTGTCGATGCGCGGGTGTTCGAAGACGGTCGCGCCGTCGCCCGTGACGAGCACGTCCCGGACCGTCTCGCCGGGGACGTGGCCACCCTTCACGAGGGCGGCGTCCGCACCGAGTTCGCGGAGGGCTTCGCCCGCCGCTTCGGCGCGTTCGTCGTCGGTCGGTTCGATGCCGGTCAGGACCGCGACCTCGTCCGTGTTCGGCGTGACGAGCGTCGCGTGCTCGAACAGGTCCTCGTAGGCTTCCTCGCCCGCCGAGTCGAGCAGTCGGTCGCCCGACGCCGCGACCATCACGGGGTCCACGACGACCGGGACGTCCACCTCGGCGACCTGCTCGGCGACGCTCCGCACGACGGGAGCCTCCGCGAGCATGCCGGTCTTGACCGCCCGCACGTCGAAGTCGGAGAGGACGGCCTCGCATTGAGCCTCAATTTCCGCGACGGGAAGCGTGGCGAACCCCTCGACGGCGCGGGTGTTCTGTGCCGTGACGCTCGTGATTGCGCTGGTGCCGAACACGCCGTGGGCCTCCATCGTCTTCAGGTCCGCCTGAATCCCCGCCCCGCCGCCGGAGTCGCTTCCGGCGATGGTCAGCGCGACGGGGAGCGAGACGGGTGCGGCGGTTCGCGTCATGTCGATTTCTCCATGAACTCCTCGAAGGCGGCCCAGAACGGGTCCGACTCGGGATGTTCGATTTCTTCTCCATCGACGGTAACGCCTTCTCCTTCGCGGACGTCACCGATGATTCCCGCGGGGATGTCGGCGTCGTCGAGCGCGGACACGACGCGTTCCGCGTCCTCCGGCGCGACGGTCAACAGAAGCGTCCCTTCGCTGATGGACGACCATGGGTCGATGTCGAAGAACTCGCACGCCTCCAGTACGCCGGGAAGCACCGGCATATCGTCGCGGCTCACGTCGAGGTGGACGCCGCTGGCAGTCGCCGTCTCGACCAGCGCGCCGTGGACGCCGCCCTCCGTGGCGTCGTGCATGGCCGACACGTCGCCCGTCTCGGCGGCGATGCGGGCGTCCTCCACCGGACTCATGTCGTAAAAGCGGTCCTTGGCTTCCTCGGCGGTCTCCTCGGGGAGGTCCATGAGGTCCGCGAACTGGTTGCTCAACAGGCCGGTCGCTTCGACGGCGGGACCTTTCGTGAGCACCACTTTGTCGCCCGGTCGCGCGCCGTTCGGTCGGACGACGTTCTCGGGGTCGCCAACCGCCATCGCGGTGGCTCCGCCGACCATCGGATAGTTACAACCCGCGTATCTGGCGGTGTGCCCCGTGACGACGCTGACGCCCAGTTTCCTCGCTTCGCGGTCGAACGTCTGCCAGACCGTTGCGAACTCCTCGTCGGTGATTTCCGGCGGGAGGTTGAAATCCACCGCGAGGTGGGTCGGTTGCAGGCCGCTGACCGCCACGTCGCTCATCAGGATGTGGAACGCGAACCACGCCGCCCGCTCGAATCCGAGCGAGGGCATGATGAAGATGGGGTCCGTCGCCGTCGCTATCGCTTTGCCGCCGACTTCTGACACGTCGCCAGACGCACTTTGACTGCCCACCGAGTCAAGCTCGATGACACCAAAATCCACGCCGTGCTGTGGCTGTAACGTCACGTCGTCGCGTTCCGCGCCGAGGTGCGGGAAGATGTACTCCTCGAAGAATTCGCCGTCTACTTTGCCTAACTCGCTCATCGGTTCGGAATATTACTTTGTGGTATTTATCGGTGGTGTTCACTCCCGTTCGGCCGACAACTCTGCGAACACCTGCAACGAGGGGTCTACGTCGGGATGTTCGATTCGGTCGCCATCGACGTACACTCCTTCGCCCTCGCGCACCGTCCCCATTTCGGCCGCCGGAATCCCGGCGTCGGAGAGCGCGGCGAGGACCGTCTCCGCCCCCTCCGATGCGACCGTCAGCACGAGCGTTCCCTCGGTCGTGGATTCCCACGGGTCGACGTCGAAGTACTCGCACGCCTCCAGCACGCCCGGAAGCACCGGCACGTCGTCGTGGCTCACGTCGAAGCGCACTCCGGCGGAGCGGGCCATCTCGACCAGCGCGCCGTGAATCCCGCACTCCGTGGCGTCGTGCATGGCCGTGACCGGTCCCGCGTCGGCCGCCACCAGCGCGTCCTCGACCGGACTCATGTCGTAGAATCGGTCCTTCGCGTTCTCGATGTCGTCCTCGGGGAGGTCGATCTGGTCCTCGAACAGCGTCACGAGAAAGCCCGCCGTCTCCACTCCCGGTCCCTTCGTCACGAGCACTTTGTCGCCCGATTGCGCCCCGTCAGGCCGGACGAGGTTCTCTTTCTCCCCCACCGCGAGCGTCGTCGCGCCGCCGACCCACGGATACTGACACCCGGAGTATCGCGCGGTGTGGCCCGTGACGACGCTGACGCCCAGTTTTCTCGCTTCGCGGTCGAACGTCTGCCAGACGGTGGCGAACTCCTCGTCGGTGATTTCCGGCGGGAGATTGAAGTCCACCGCCAGATGGGACGGACGCAGGCCGCTCACCGCCACGTCGCTCATCACGACGTGGAACGCGAACCACGCCGCCCGCTCGAAGCCCAGTTCGGGCAGGAGCGAGAGCGGGTCCGTGGCGAGCGCGACGACGTGAGTGTCCAATTCAATCACGCCGAAGTCCACGCCGTGTTTCGGCCCGAGGAGTTCGTCGTCGCGGTCCGCGCCGAGGTAGGGATAGATGTGTTCATCGAAGAAATCGCGGTCTATCTTCCCGATGTCGCTCATACAGGTGGTATTTGGGCTGCGCACAAATCCGTGCTGATTCGGCCGGTCGGATACGCTCCCGCGGGTTCGCTTTTTTCTTGGCCTCGAAACCGCATCCGCCAACCTCCCAAACCAATAGAATTAACTCACGACGGACAGATACGTCGAACGAAGCAACAGGGTTTCGCCGAAAGGCAGGTGGTAGGACACCTACTCTGCTTGCTTCAGGACCCTTCCCAAAGCATGTCGAACAACGAACCTTCTTCGGAAAAACGTATCGCCACCGAACAACCCTGTCTCCATCTCAACGGCGTCGCCCCCGACGACCTGAACGCGGAGGTCCACCTCGGCATCCACGACCTCTTCGACGAGCACTACCTGCCGCTTCGAAGCATCTCCGTCGAACGACGGCGTAAACGGCTCCCGAACGCCGGGATTCGGCGGTTCCGCTACTGACCCCCTACCGCCGTTTTCCCCGGCATCGATTTTTGTTCGATGTCGTGTCTTCGAACGCCCGCAACTCCTTGCTACGAACAAGATTCTCTCTGGTAGATGCCACCGGGAGCGGTGTAGAGCAGTTTTCGAACGCCTCCGTCCGGTCGCTACGAGATGTGTTCGTGTGACGAGTTGGTAGTTCTTCCGTGAGCGCATGGACAGACGTCAATGAAACCGCCACCGCACAGCACCGCGACAACCACTCCCCCCCAACCGATTCGCTTCGCTCATCCACCGTCAGAGCAACGCTCTGACGAGCCATTCGTTCGTTCCGTTGTCACTCACGAAGACCTCGCACGCTATCAACACAGCCCTTCGGAGACGTATCCTCAGGGCTGTGCCAGCGCGCGCCACGTCGAAAATCGAGATGCGCGACGTCTGTGGATTACTGCAGCGGAGCCAGTGCTTCTTTCTCCGCTTCCGTTTCGACGTTTGCGAAGACGGAGTGAGCGCCTTCGCGTTCCCGCGCGCTCGGGGCGACTTGGATGAATTCGGCGTTCTCGCGGGCGGCGGCGATGTCGTGGCCGCCGCAGTAACTCAGTCCCGAGCGGAGTCCGGCGAGGAAGGTCTCGGCTTCGTCGGCGAGCGGGCCTTTGTACTCGGTGAGGCCCGCGATTCCCTCGTCGGCGTCGGGGGTGAGGTCCTTGTCGGTGCGGTTCTCGTTCGCGGCGGTGGAGGCCATGCCGCGCGAGCGCTTGAACGTCCGCCCGTCCACGGTCACGGTTTCGCCGGGCGCTTCCTCGGTTCCCGCGAAGAAACTGCCCATCATCACGGTGTCGGCACCGGCCATGAGCGCCTTCGCGGCGTCGCCGGAGGTGCGGATGCCGCCGTCGGCGACGATGGGGATTCCCAACTCGTCCGCCCGGTCCGAGCAGTCGTCCACGGCGGTCAGTTGGGGGACGCCCGTCCCGGCGACCTTGCGGGTCGTGCAGTGCGAACCGGGGCCGACGCCGACCTTCACGCCGTCCGCGCCCGCCGAGTAGAGGTCCGAGACGGCTTCCGGCGTGACGACGTTTCCGGCGACGAGTTCCGCGTCGGGGAACTCGGCTTTGATTTCGGACACGGCGTCCAGACAGCGCTCCATGTGGCCGTGAGCGACGTCGACCATGATACAGTCCCCGCCCGCGTCGAGCGTGGCCTCCGTCCGGCCGATGAATTCCTCGTTGATACCGACGGCGGCGCCGACCAGTCCACCGGCCGCTTTCACCGAGCGAACCTGTTCGGCCTGCTCCTCGATGCCCATGAAGCGGTGAATCGTTCCGAGGCCGCCCAACTCCGAGAGGGCGATTGCGGCGTCCGTCTCGGTGACGGTATCCATCGGCGCGGAGAGAAGCGGCGCGTCGAGTTCGAGGGTCGGCGTCAGCTTCGTCGTCAGGGAGACGTCGCTCCGGCTATCGACCGGGGAGCGTTGCGGCACGAGCAGCACATCGCCGTACGAAAGACCTGTCCTGATGTCCATCGGTAACCTTCACTTCCGAGTTTCCGACTCCACTTAACTCCACTGAAAACGGACGGAAACGGTCGGCAACAGCGTATTTCGTGTCGCGTGGTGAACGATATTCGATGACGACCATCGACACAGAAACGGACGTGACGACCCTCATCAACGTCTTCACCGTGGTTCCCGAGCGACAAGACGAACTGGTGGACCTCCTCGCCGACGCCACCGAGGAGACCATGCGTCACCTCCCCGGTTTCGTCTCCGCGAACATCCATCGAAGCCGGGACGGAGAACGCGTCGTCAACTACGCCCAGTGGGAGAGCGAGGCCGACTACGAAGCCATCTTCGAGCGGCCCGACGTGCGCGAACACATGGACGGGGCGCTCGAACTCGCCACGGCGGACTATCACCTCTACGACGTGGCGCTCACGGACGAACGGTAGCCACGCGCCCCGTCCGCTCCGCCGCGATTCCGGTGGCTTATTGCCGTGCGGGAACTGGGTTTCTCGCATGGACGCGGCGCTGGGGGCACCCGAGAAGATGGCCGAACACAGCGACGAGCTGACGCCGATGATGCGCCAGTACTTCGAGCTGTGTCGGCAGTACGACGATTCGATGGTACTGTTTCAGGTCGGCGACTTCTACGAGACGTTCTGCGAGGCGGCCGAGCGCTGTTCGAGGATTCTCGAAATCACGCTCACGCAACGCGAGGACAACACGGGGACGTATCCGATGGCCGGAATTCCCATCGACAACGCCGAATCGTACATCGAGGCGCTGTTGGACGCGGGCTATCGCGTCGCCGTCGCCGACCAAGTGCAGGACCCGGCGGACGCCTCCGGCGTGGTCGAACGCGCCGTCACCCGCGTCGTCACGCCCGGCACCCTGACCGAGGACGAACTGCTCCACGGCGACGACAACAACTTCGTCGCCAGTCTCGCCCACGACGAGGGGTACGGCCTCGCCATCCTCGACGTTTCGACGGGGGACTTCTACGCGACGACGGTCGAAACCGCGAGCGAGGTCCGCAACGAAGTGGAGCGGTTCGCACCGACGGAAGCCATCGTCGCCCCCGCCCTCGACCCCGACTCGGCCGCGTCCGACGGTGCGACCGACACGCAGACCCCCGACGTCTTCGACGCGGACTGCATGGTGACGGAGTACGCCGGAGCCACCTTTGACATCGACGGCGCGAGCGAGTTGGTCGCCGACTACTTCGGCCCGCCGGACCGACTGCTCGCCACCGACGCCGAAATCCGGGCCTGCGGGGCGCTTCTCTCCTACGCCGAGTACGTCCGCGGCGGCGAAGGCGTGACCGAGGACGACACTGACGACACCGACACCCGTCTCGACTACCTCAACCACCTCACGCGGTACGACCCGCGCTCGTACATGCTGTTGGACGCCGTGGCGCTCACGAGTCTCGAATTGTTCTCGTCCCGCGCCGTTCACGGGCAGGACGACGCCACGCTCGTCGGCGTGCTGGACGAAACCGCGTGCGCCCTCGGCAGTCGCAAACTCACGGACTGGCTCCGCCGCCCCCTGCTGGAACGCGACCGCATCGAAGCCCGACTCGACGCCGTGGAGGAGTGGACGACGACGGTGCAAGCGCGCGAAGAGGTCCACGAGCTTCTCCGAAACGTCTACGACATCGAACGCCTCATCTCCCGCGTCTCCCGCGGCCGGGCAAACGCCCGCGATTTGCGCTCGCTGAAGGCCACGCTCGACGTGGTGCCGGACATCGCGGAGGCGATGGAGGGCGTCGAATCTCCCAAACTACGACGCCTCCACGAGAATCTGGACGAGATGGCCGACGTGCGCGACCGAATCGGACGCGCGATTCCCGAGGAACCGCCAATCGAAATTACCGAGGGCGGCGTCATCAAATCGGGCTACGACGACGAACTGGACGACCTCCGCGAGACGGAGCGCTCGGGGAAGGCGTGGATAGACGACCTCGAAGCGAGCGAACGCGAGCGGACGGGTATCGGGTCGCTCAAGGTCGGCTACAATCAGGTCCACGGCTACTACATCGAGGTCACCGACCCGAACCTCGACAAGGTGCCCGAGGACTACACGCGACGGCAGACCCTGAAAAATTCGGAGCGATTCTACACGCCGGAACTCAAGGAGCGCGAGGACGAAATCGTCCGCGCCGAACAGCGCGCGGACGAGTTGGAGTACGACCTCTTTTGCGAGGTGCGCGAGGCCGTCGCCGAGGAATCAGAGCGGGTGCAGTCGCTCGCCGAGACGCTGGCCGAACTCGACACCCTCGTCGCGCTGGCCGAAGTCGCCGCCAAACACGGCTACTCGCGCCCCGAAATCGTCCCGGAGGGCATCGAGATTCGAAACGGCCGCCATCCCGTCGTCGAGCGAACCCAATCTTCGTTCGTGCCGAACGACACCCGCCTCGACCACGACACGCTGGCGGTCATCACCGGCCCGAACATGGCCGGGAAATCGACGTACATGCGGCAGGTCGCGCTCATCACCATCCTCGCACAGGTCGGGAGTTTCGTCCCCGCCGACGAGGCGCGCCTCGAACTGGTGGACCGCGTGTTCACCCGCGTCGGCGCGAGCGACGACATCGCGGGCGGCCGCTCGACGTTCATGGTCGAGATGACCGAACTCGCCGACATCCTCGGAAACGCGACCGACCGCTCGCTGATTTTGCTGGACGAGGTGGGCCGCGGAACGAGCACGACGGACGGTTTCGCCATCGCCCGCTCGGTGACCGAGCACGTCCACGACGAAATCGGCGCGAAGACGCTCTTTGCGACCCACCACCACGACCTCACGGCCGTCGCCGACGACCTTCCGAACGCCATCAACCTCCACTTCGGCGCGACCGAGCGGGACGGCGAGGTCGTCTTCGACCACCACATCTCGGAGGGCGCGACGATGGCCTCCTACGGCGTCGAAGTCGCCCAACTCGCCGGTGTCCCGGAGTCGGTCATCCGCCGCTCGAAGGACCTTCTGGCCGAAGACGAGGGGGACTCGGTGGACGAAGGCACCTGTCTTCGGGACGCCGACCCGAGCGATTCCGCTCCCCAGTCACCTCCCGTGACATCCGCTTCGAACGACGTGCTCGCCGAACTCCGCCGTACCAACGTCGCCGACACGACGCCGCTCGAAGCGTTGCAACTGCTCGATAGGCTGAAGAGAGAGTTAGACTGAGTTGTGTCCGTTCAGGGTTCCAACGAGACGAACTCCAACCCGCTTTCGGCGAGCATGTTGCGGGCGCGTTCCGTCACCGACGGCGCGACGAGAACGCCGCGAATCTCGGCTTCGGCGTGCAGGTCGCGGCGGAGGGCGTCCACGTAGCGCCGGAGTTGGCCGACCGCATCGGGGCCGACGCGCCGTCGTTTGAGTTCCACAACCATCGTGGTGCCCTCCGCGTCCGTGCCGTAGATGTCGATGGCACCCGCCGCCGTCTGGCGCTCCGTGGCGAGCGGCGTGAAACCCGCCTCCACGAGGTCCGGGTCGTCCAGAATCCGCTGTCGGAGGTCCTCTTCCGTCCCGTCCAGGGACAACTCCGTCGCGTCGGTCACGTCGAACGCGGACACCTGCGTGAGGCGCTCGAACTCGACTTCGAGCGATTCGCTCGGACTCGTTCGCTGGCTACCGACGCGGAGGCGGTCGCCCACGAGTTCGGCGTCGAGGGTTCCACCCGGCGGTTGCCAGTTCACCGGTTTCTGTCCCTCCTCGGTGTGGACGAGCGTGGTTCCGTCGGGTTTGAGCACGACGAGTCGGTCGCCGGGACCGAGATAGCTCTCCGCGCGGCCGTCGTAATCGACCGTACAGCGCCCGAACAGGGTCACGAGGTCTCCCCGTTCGATGGCCGTCTCGACGTGTGCCAGCGCCTCGCCGTGCGTCGGCGTCCGGAGCGTGGCGGGGTCCGTCCTGTCGTTCGTCTGCGTCACTGACCGATGGTAGATGGTAGTCGGATAAAAACCGATTGCCATCACCGCACGGAAATCACCTCCCGGCGGCTTCCCGCCCACTCGCCGACGCGAGATGCGAGGTAGTCGTGAGCGTCCTCGACATCGAGCACGTCACGGCGAACCATGTCCCGAACCACATCCCGCGTCGCGCGAAACCAGCGGCGGACGCGGGCGGCGTCGCGCTCCGACTCGACCGCGACGAGCGCGCCAGCGTGCACGTCGGCGTCGGCGGTCACGCCGAACCAGAGCGGGAGGTACGCGGCGACGAGCCACGCCAGGGAGACGACGTAGAACGCCTCGAACGCCCGATAGTCGAACGTCGCGGCATCGTCGAACGCCAGCGCGGTATCTCGGGGCGTCGGGTCGATTGCGGGCGTCCATCTCTCTCCGGTTCGGGTCGTGCGGTTACCCGCGAAGGGTGTTTCCGGCGTGATTTCGTGACTGAGTTCGAGGTCCGCCGCGCCCCAGTGTGCGTAGTGACGGTCGTACCGGCCGTCGGGTCGCTCGTAAACGACGAGTGCTCGGTGTCCCACGGTGGCCCGGAGTGCTCCCGTCATCACATAAAAACGTCCGCGTCGTCGCCGACGACGCGGACGGTGAACCGCCCAAAGGTTCAATTCGTTGCTCGGTCGAATTCTCGGTATGACGCGGTTCGCTGGGGGTCCGAAACGATGACGCGGTATTCTCCGCTCGAACGGTACGGACTCATCGGTAATCTGGAGACCTGTGCGCTGGTCAACGACGAGGGCGAAATCGAGTGGCTCCCCCTGCCACACGTCGAATCATCGAGCGTGTTTACGAGCGTCTTGGACGCCGAAAACGGGGGATGCTGGCGGATTCAGCCGACCGACTCGTTCGACTCGGAACAGTCGTATCTCGACGGAACGAACGTGTTGCGGACGACGTTCGAAACGGACTCCGGGCGCGTGCGGGTTACCGATTTCATGCCCGTCCGCGACGACGGCATGGAGCGTGCGGTCTACCGCGAGGTGACGGCCGTCGAGGGGAGCGTCGAACTCGAACTGACGTTCGCCCCGCGATTTGATTACGCACGGGCGGAATCGGTCGTGGAATCCGCCGACGGCGGGATTCGTGTCTCGGACGGGGAGTATCCGACTGACGACGCGGAATTCGTCTTTCTCGCGGGCGGTGTCGGATTCGAGGTGGACGGGGCGACCGTCCGCGCCACGTGGTCGCTGTCGGCGGACGAATCGACGTGGTTCGTGCTGTCGCACGAGGAAACGGGTGAGGCGGCCCCCGACGCTTGTTCCCAACGTCTCGACCGAACGGTGGATTTCTGGCGCGAGTGGGTGCATTCCTGTCCGGACGGGTGCTCGTTCGACGGAGTGCACCACGACCTCGCGGTCCGGTCGGGATTGGTGCTCAAACTGCTCACCCACCGCGAAACGGGAGCCATCTGTGCCGCGCCGACCACCTCGCTCCCCGAGAACGTCGGCGGGGTTCGAAACTGGGATTATCGCTACAATTGGATTCGAGACGCCGCGTTCACGATTCAAGCGCTCGCCAACCTCGGCCACACCGCGGAAGCAGAATCGTACTTCGATTGGTTCCTCAACCTCAGCCACGCCGAGCACCCGACGCAACTGCAACCGCTCTACGGACTGCACGGCGCTCCCGACCTACAGGAACGAACGCTCGACCATCTCTCGGGCTACCGCGACTCGTCCCCGGTTCGCGTCGGCAACGCGGCGAAGGACCAGCGACAACTCGACATCTTCGGCGAACTCCTCTTGGCGATATTCGAAACGACCGACGGAGACGAGTTCAACCCCCACGACTGGGACGCGATTCGCGGTATCGTCGAGCACGTCTGCGACGTCTGGGACGAACCCGACGCGGGAATCTGGGAAGTTCGCGGCGGCCCGCGTCACTTCGTCCACTCGAAGGTGATGTGTTGGGTCGCGCTCGACCGCGGCTTGCGAATCTCCGACGAGTGGGGGTTCGACGCCCCGACCGGAAAATGGGAGCAGACGCGCGACATGATCCGCGGCGAAATCCTCGAACGGGGGTACGACGACGATATCGGGAGTTTCGTCCAATCCTACGGTTCGAAGTCGCTGGATGCGACGGCGTTGCTGATAGCCATCGTCGGTTTCCTCCCGTTCGAGGACGGCCGGGTGCAAAACACCATCGACGCCATCCGCGACCGACTCGAAGCGGACGACGACGGTCTCGTCCGGCGCTACGACGGCGCGGACGGTCTACCGGGCGAGGAGGGGGCCTTCGTCATCTGCTCGTTCTGGCTCGTCTCCGCGCTGGCGCTCTCCGGTCGCGTCGAGGAAGCACGCGACGTGTTCGAGTCGGTCTGTGACCACGCGAGTCCGCTCGGCCTGCTCGCCGAGGAAATCGACCCGGAGACGGGGGAACTGCTGGGAAACTACCCGCAGGCGTTCAGTCACGTCGGGTTGGTCAACGCCGCGCTGTATCTCGGCATGGCCGAGCGCGGGGAGGAGTCGGTCCCGGAAGCGATCGGAAAATAGCGGCTCCGAACCTCATTCGAGGACTTCGGTCGCGTTGTCGCGCGGCCGGTAGCCGAGCGCACGCTCCGCCCAGAGCAGGGAGAGGAACCGGTCGTCGTTGCGCGACGTGGCGTGGGCGGTGACGGCCCGTTCCGGCAGGTCCGCCGTCACGGCGGCGCGAATCACGTCGCGGCAGTCCCGCGGGCTGAGCCACATGGCGCGGGCGAAGCGGGCGTGTTCCTCCGGTTCGTCCTGCGTGTCTCGAAGGCCGTCTTCGGGAAGGAGCCACCCGATTCGGAGGTTGACGACCTCGATACCGTGCCGGTCGGCGTAGTAGGTCCCCAACGCCTCGCCGGTCACCTTGCTCACGCCGTAGTAGGAATCCGGGCGCGGCGGGTCGTCGTGGGAGATCGGTTCGGCCGTCTCGGTCGTCATCGTCTCCGTCTTCGTTCTGTCGGCGGCGTTGTACATTCCGACGGCGTGGTTCGAGGAGGCGAAGACGACCCGCCGAATCCCGTGTTCCCGCGCCGCCTCGAAGACGTTCCGCGTTCCCTCGATGTTCACGTCCACGGTGCTCCGCCAGTCCGCCTCGGGCGACGGGTTCGCCGCGAGGTGTACCACCACGTCGTGTCCCGACAGGGCGTCGGAAAGCGCGTCGTAGTCCGTCACGTCACAGCGCACGCTGTCGATGTCGTCGTGCTCGCTGTGCGTAATCGGCGTCACGTCGTGGTCTTCGAGCGCGGCCAACGACTCGCGGCCGACGGTGCCTCCGGCACCCGTCACTGCGATCCGTGTCATGTCGGCGTGATTCGTCCCCGACGACCCTATATCCTCCGTCGAACGGTGTCAGGAAACTATCGATTCGTGGATTTGGCGACGTGGCGTCGAACGATTCCACTCCGTTCGTTTTTTGCTACTGAATCCTATCGTCGAACACTGATTCGATGCCTGGTTAACTAATAACTACTATAAAGTACTGAATAGTCCTAAATCATACTGAAGAATACTATTCTCGGCGCTTCTCGCCGTCAGGAACGTCCGATTGCATCCGTCTTCGAATCACGCCCACGACGCGGTATCCGCGACGTCGAACGGGCGGGCGTCGGCGAGGTCGAACAGGTGTACGACGTCCTCCCGGCCGTAGTGGTCGAGCAGTTCGTGCAACGACCGGAACGTCAGCGTCTCGGTCGCTCCGGCGGCCGCGAGCGCGATGTACCGCTCGCCGAACACGGGAACGTCCTTGTTGATGACCTTCCCGAAGCCCCGAAACTTCTCGGGGCGGAGCGCGTCGAGGTCGATACCGTGGTCGTACGTGTCCCAGCGGGTGTCCTCTGGTCGGATTCCGACCTCTCGGCACGCGGTTTCGAGCCGCGTGTAGTCGCCGAACGCGTCCCACGCCGGACGCCGTAAATCGACGTGCGCGAGGTCCGCTTCGAGTCGGGTCCGAAGCCGTTCGGCGAGGCCCTCCCGCGTCGAATCGGCCGCCGCCCTTGCTCGGCCGAAGAGTTGCGGCACGTCGAACGTCTCGCCGCCGTAGGTGATGTACTCGTCCCCGTCCCGCTCGGCGAGCCAATCGAGCGTTCGTGCGACCAAATCGAGTTCGTCGTCGGGCGTGTCGTCCCGTCGGAACAGCATCTCCGTCTCCCTGTCGCCGCCGGGCGATTCGTAGCCGACCGCGACCGCGAGCAGTTCGAAGTACGCCGGGTCGCGGAAATCCGGCGGCGTCTCGTAGTGGTCGAGCGTCGGGCTCACCGTTTCGATGTCGAGTGCGAACCGTCCTGCCATCTATCGTTCACGGCGTCGGGCGGCGATGGTAAAACTATGGTAATCTGTTTCGGCGACCCCGCGTTACCGGTCGCCGTCCACGAGCCGTTCGAGTTGCTCCGGCGGGACCGCACCGCGCGCGGCGTGGCCGTCGTACGCGAACGTCGGGACGCCCGTCACACCGCGCCGTTGCGCTTCCGCGGACCTGTCTTGAAGCTCTTCGCGGAGGTCGTCGTCCGCGATTGCGTTCCGAATCTCGTCCGTATCGAGTCCCGCGCCTTCCGCGAGGTCGGCGAGGACGTCCGCGTCTCCGATGTCCCGTCCATCCTGCCACAGCGCCTCGAAAATCGCCTCGTCGAAGTCGAGCCAGTCGTCGGGGTGCTCGGATTTGACGTAGTAGGAGGCGACTTGCGCGCGGAGCGAGTCAACGTCGGTCGCTATCTCCTGAGCCATCTCGACGTCGTACTTCTCCTGTAGCCGCCGGACGTTCTCCCGCGCTTGTCGGTAGTACTGTTCGCCCTTCCCGTCCTCTGCGCTCTGGTCGATGGAGCCGTCGTCGTTGCGCTTCCCGCTCCGCAGGTCGAACGGATGCCAGTCGAGTACGAGGGGGTCCTCGCGCGTCTCCCGATACCGCTCCAGCGACTGGCGTCCCAGATAGCAGAACGGGCAGACGTAATCGGAGTACACGACGAGTCGGTCGGCCGCTTCGGGGTGGCTCATGGATGGCCGTTGTGCGGTGGGGTGCAAAAAGCGGATGGCCTCGGAAGCGGTTGCCCCTTCGTCGGATTTCCCGTCGTCAGCTCCGCGAGCACTTCGTCTCGTGACTTCGTTCCGCCATTGCCTTTCTTCGATCGTCTCGCCAGACCACATACCGGAACCGAACGCCTCAGGTACGTCGAGCACGAAATTCGTGACAGATGGCACCCGCACTGTACCCGCTCCACGCCGTCGCCTCCTCCGGGGGGCTCGCACTCCACGTCGTGTTGGCGGTGGCGGCGGTCGGGTCCGCGGCCGTCTTCCTGCTGGCGCTGGCGGCGTTTCGACAGCGGCGGACGCTCCCGTATCTGCTGGTGGCACTCGCGTTCGCGGCGCTCGCGGGCCGCGAACTCGTCGGCGGGATGACGGCGGCGAACTACCTCTCCGCGAACGCCCACCACCTGTACGAACACGCGCTCGACATCGTCGTCATCGCCCTCCTCATCGGTGCGGTGTACTACGCCAGAAGCGTCGAAACGCGGCGACTGACCCACGACGACGAAACGGTGCCGACGGAAGACGATGACGACTGACCCACGACGACGAAACGACAACCACTGAAAACGATGACCGAGACACGAACACGGATAGCCCAATGCGTCGATTCCCGTCCGGGAATTCACTTCAACGACCTCGTGCGGGAGTCGGAAATCGCGCCCGGACAGGTACAGTATCACATCCGAGCGTTGCTGACCGAGGGTCGCCTCGTGAGCGAACAGCTCTACGGCAAAACCCACTACTACACCCCCGAGTACGACGAGTGGGAGCGGGCGGCGCTCGCCCTGCTCCGCCGCGAAACCGCCCGCGACGTGCTCGTCACGCTCTTGGAGCGCGGAACCGCCCGCCCCGGGACGCTAGCCGACGACCTCGGAATCGCCCGGAGCACGCTCGAATGGCACGTCTCGCACCTCGAAGAGCAGGACCTCGTGGAGAAACGCCACGACGTTCGAAATCGGGTGACGCTCGCGCCGACGCGACCCGAGGAGACGGCCCACCTGCTGGCGGCCGTCACGCCGTCGTTCCCCGAGCGGATGGTGGACCGCTTCACCCGCCTGGTGGACGGATTGCTGGCTGAGTAGCTTTTTTCGCACGCCGAATCGTATCGGAGACGATATGCGACGTCGGAGATCTATCGCGGTCGTCGGCGGTGCGGTCGGCGGCCTCGCGGCCGCCACCGAATTCCGGCGACTCGGCGACGACGTGACCCTCTACGAGCGTCAGCGGTACGACGAAAAACGGGTCAACTGCGGCGAGGCGATGACGGCCGCCTCGGGAATCCCGCTCGAAAAGACCGCCGAAAACGGGTTTTTGAACCCCGTCCCGTCGTTTCGAGTGGCGGTTCGGGGAGACGAGACGGTCATCGGCAGCGGCACGTTTCCCGCACGGGACGCCTACATCACCGACCGAAATCTGGTCGAGCGACGGTGGGCGGCGTGGCTGGCCGACCGGGGCGTCGATGTCCGGGCAAACCACGGCGTGAGCAAGGCAGAATTTCGCCGTCTCGGGGGCGAGTACGACCTGTTGGTGGACGCTACGGGTCAGCCGTCGCTCACGAGCAAGGTTCGCGCGGCGACCGACGAGTACGCCGGTCGGATGGTCGCGCTCAACGCCGACGTGACGGGCGACTTTTCCGCCCTCTTCCCCCATTCACGCATCGTTTTCGAGGGGTATCTGGGCTACGAGTGGCTGTTCCCGAAGACCGAAACGCGGGCCAACGTCGGCGTCGGATGGCACGAGGGCGACGTTCCGGACGACTACTTCGCCGCGTTCCGCGCCGCGTGCGAGCGCAACGACTGGCCGAAACCGGACCGGAGCCGAACGAACGTCGCCGTCATCCCGCGCGGGCCGAGTTTGGACCCGGCGCGAATCTATCGCCCGGAGAACAACGTCGTTCGCGTCGGCGACGCCGCCGGAATCGCAAATCGCTTCACGGGAAAAGGCATCTCACAGGCGATTCACTCAGCGTCCCTGCTCGCGGAGTGCGTTGCGGCGGGAGAACTGGACGAGTACCCCGACCGCCTCCATCGAGGTATGCGAGCCGAATACCTCCTCTCGTCGCTCGTAACGACCGTTCTGGACGAGGGTCGAACCGACCTGTTGGCCGACCTGCTCTCGGCCGCCTCCGGCATCGACATCGAAGCTATCGACAGGAAGCCCTACCGGGCGCTGATTCGTCTTCTCTCCCACCCGTCGCTTGCGGGCCGTCTGCTGTCGATTTCCGCCGTCCGAACGTCTGTGTGGCGGGCGCTCCGCGACGACTGGGAGTACGACCGGACGAACTGAGTTCCCGAGTTCAGTGTACTCGTTCCCCACCGTCACCCGGCGATGGTCACGCCGATGAGCCGACCCACGCCGAACGTCAGGGCCGCCGCCGCGAGTCCGATGAGGACCTGCCGTCCGCCGGAGTACAGGACGCTTCGTCCGGTGAGAAGCGTGATTCCCGCGCCGATGACGAACAGCGCGAGCGCGCTGGCGAGGAGGCTCACGCCGACTGCGGTGAGTCCGGCGAAGGCGGCGAACGGCGCGACCGGAACGACCGCGCCGAGCGCGAACAGGACGAACGACGACCCCGCGGCTTCCCACGCCGACCCGCCGAGTCCCTCCGGGTCGATGCCCAGTTCCTCCCGCGCGAGCGTGTCGAGCGCCGTCTCACGGTCCGAGACGATTTGAGCGGCGAGTTCGTCGGCCTGCTCCTCCGACAGCCCTTTCGCCCGATAGATGAGGGCGAGTTCGGTCTCCTCTTCCTCCGGCACCTCCGCGAGCTCGTCGGCTTCGACGGCGATCTGCCGCTGGAATAGCTCCCGCGAACTCTGAACGGAGAGCCACTCGCCCATCGCCATCGAACCTGCGCCCGCCAGCAACCCCGCGAGTCCGGTGATGAGTATCGAGTTCGGGGACAGCGCCGCCCCCGCGACGCCCATCACCAGACTCAGGTTCGAGACGAGTCCGTCGTTCGCGCCGAGGACGGCGGCCCGAAGCGCGTTTCCGCTGGTCGCCCGATGCCTGCCTTCGAGTCGCGCCAGCGTCCCGCCCTCGACGCCGTTCGGCGTGTCCAGTTGGGAGAGGAGTCGAGCGTGCGACCGCTCGTCGTCCGCGAGCGTCGTCCCCGCGTCGGCTTGTGCCGCGTACGCCGCGCTCCCGCCGATTTCGCTCCCACGAACCGCCGGGAGGACGAACGCCGCGCCGAACCGCCGCGCCAGCCACGCGAGGGTTCGCGCGCGACGGCTCGGCGTCGGCTCGCCGACCGGCTCGTCGGCGTCGTCCAGCTTCGTCGCCCAGAAATCCGCGTGTTCGGCTTCCGTCGCCGCCAAGTTTTCGTACAGTTCTGCCAGCTCCGGATTCGACTCCGATTCGGCCATCGCCCGGTAGAGCGCCGCGCCGTCCACCTCGTCCTGCCAGTTGTCCCGCCAGCGTTCCACGTCCCCTGATTGCATAACTACTGTATCGACGGTATCCGCGAAAAAAGCGTGCTTAGCCGAGGATGTATCGCAGGGCGGGGTAGCGTTCGACCAGCGCCTTGCCGCCGACCTCGTACCGCTCGATGAGCGCGTCCAATCCGAGGATGTGGCCCGCGCCGAACGCCGCGACGGCGAGGAAGACGAGCATGTACGCGAAGTCGCCGTTGATGATACCGTGTTCGACCGTCCAGTTGCCGAAGTAGAACATCGCCATCATGAACGCGCCGAAGAACGCCGCGAGGCGGACGAACGCGCCGACGATGAGGGCGAGGCCGATGAAGAACTCACCGAACGGGACGGCCACGTTCACGAAGTCCACGAACCACGGCGTGGTGCCCATCCAGTGGAACACGCCGAGCATCGGGCTGGTTTTCGGCACCGCGTGCAGGAGGTATCCCGCCGCATCGAACGGTTCCGCCGCGGCGATCTTCGCCCACCCGGCGTGGAGGAACGCGTAGCCCATCATGAGCCGAAGCGCCAATACGAACCACGCGCTCAGGCTGTGTGCCTGTCCGCGAACGGTCAGTCCCCCGATTTTGCTTTCGAACGTGTTTGCACCGGTGTTGATTTCGTTAGTTGCCATTGTCTTCACCTACAAATGAAGAGACGACCGCTTGGAGCATATAGCCGATTCCTATTTCCCACGGCCTGAGAACTCTTTTTTCACACTTCTGTTTTAGGATGAATAACCAGTGCTGTCACGTGACACTTGAGGAAGGGAAACCGGGCAACGGATTGGGAACGGAATCGGAACGGGTGTCAGTCGGCCCGCACCGCACACGACGATTCGGTGTACTCCACGTCCTCGATGGAGTCGATGGGGTCCTCGCCACAGACGGGGCAGTCGGGATTGCGCCGATATTCGACCTCTTCGAAGCTCATGTCCATCGCGTCGTAAAACAGCATCCGGCCCTCAAGCACCTCTCCGACTCCGATGATGGATTTGACCGTCTCGGTGGCCTGAATACAGCCGACGGTTCCGGGGAGGACGCCGAGCACGCCCGTCGTCGCACAGTCGGCGACCATTCCCTCCGGCGGTGCTTCCGGGAAGAGACAGCGATAGCACGGCCCGTCGGTCGTGAACGTCGTCACCTGTCCCTCGAACTTGTAAATCGCACCGTGGGAAAACGGCGTGCCGGAGAGGGTACACACGTCGTTGACGAGGTACCGAGTTCGGAAGTTGTCGCTCGCGTCAACGACGAAATCGTACTCCGCGACGAGCGACGCCGCGTTGTCGGGTTCGACGCGGACCGCGTGCGTTTCGACGTCGATGTCGGGATTCAGTTCCCGAACGAAGTCGGCGGCGCTCTCGACTTTCGGACGCCCCACGTCGTCGTCGCCGTGAATCACCTGTCGCTGGAGGTTGCTCCGTTCGACGGCATCGTCGTCGGCGATACCGATGGTGCCGACGCCCGCCGCCGCGAGGTATTCGATGACCGGTGCGCCGAGACCGCCAGCGCCGATGACGAGAACGCGGGCGTCGAGGAGCGCCTGTTGGCCCTCTGCCCCCACCTCGTCCATGATGATGTGCCGGGAGTAGCGGTCGAGCTGTGTCGCGTCGAGCGAAAGGCCGCTCATGGTTTTCAGTAGGCGCATCGAGCTATAAATCCGTGGTTCGACCCGCCGGACGACTCGAACCCTTTTTCGCCTTCGGGCGCGCGCCGAGTCGTATGCACACCCCCGGGTCGACGACGGAGCGAACGCGACGGCGTTCGTTCCTCGAAGGGGCCCTCGTGACGTTCCTCCTCGGGCTTCCCGGAATCGTGGCGGTCGGCGCGTCGTTGCTGGACGAACTCCGAGCCCTCCCACAGTTCGCCGACACACCGACTCCCTCCCTCTTTTTCGTCGGTATCGCACAACCTCTCGTCCTGCTCGCGCTCGCCTGTCTCGTCGGGACGGCGCTCGCACCGCGCGTGAAGCTACATTCGCACGTCCTCTACCGACTCGTCGGGCGGACGCAGCCGCCGGTCCTGTTCGCCGAGGAACTCCCCGGGGCGGTCGGCGTCGGTGTCGCCCTCGCCGTCACCGTGCTCGCCCTCGACGGTGCGCTCGCGGTGGTCGCGCCCGACCTCCCGTCGCTCGGCGTTGCAGGAGGGGTCCACTCGACCGTCTTCTCGGTCATCGCAACCGTCCCCACCAGGTTCCTCTACGGGGGAATCACCGAAGAGTTGCTCGTGCGATACGGCTTCATGACGCTCGTCGTGTGGCTGGTCTGGAAACTCGTCGGCGGCGACCGACCGTCCTCGGGCGTCATGTGGACGGCCGTCGTCGTCTCCGCGCTCGCCTTCGGGGCCGGACACCTTCCCGTGCTCTCGACGTCCCCGGCGTTCACGCCCGCGTTGGGCGCGCTTGCCGTCTCCCTCAACGCGCTCGTCGGCGTCGGCTTGGGGTGGCTCTACTGGCAGGGGAGCCTCGAATCGGCGATGGTCGGTCACGTCACCTTCCACGTCGTGGTCGTCCTCGTGTCACTCGGTACCGTCCTGTAAGCGGCAAAGGCGGCTTCCGCCACAGCCCCCTTATCCGTGCGCGTAGTATTTGTTCAGCATGGCGACGAATCGAAAATTCCTGCTGTCGAAGCGCCCGAGCGGAACGCCCGACCGAGACACCTTCGAGTTAGTCGAAGAAGACGTCCCGGAACCGGGGCCGGGCGAGGCGCTCGTCCGAACGCTGTACCTCTCCGTGGACCCGTACATGCGCGGTCGGATGGACGCCGGAGAGTCCTACGCCGAACCGTGGGAGGTCGGCGAGCCGCTGGAGGGCGGCGTCGTCGGCGAAGTCGTCGAATCCAACGGCGCTGGCTTCGAGGCTGGCGACATCGTGACCGGAAACCTCGAATGGGCCGACTACGTTACCGCCCTCGGTCCGGAACTCCAGCAGGTCAACCCCGACCTCGCACCCATCTCCACCTCGCTCGGCGTCCTCGGAATGCCGGGGCTGACCGGCTACTTCGGCACCCGCGAAGTCCTCCAACCGCGCGCTGGTGATACTGTCGTCGTCACCGGTGCGGCGGGGGCTGTCGGCTCCGTCGTCGGCCAGATTTCGAAACTCACCGGCGCCAAAGTCGTCGGCTTCGCCGGGTCCGACGAGAAGGTCTCCTTCCTCGAAGACGACCTCGGCTTCGACGTCGGAATCAACTACAAGGACGTGGACGACTACGGCGCGGTGCTCGACGACGCCGCACCCGAGGGCGTTGACCGCTACTTCGATAACGTCGGTGGCGAAATCACGGATGCGGTCTTCTCGAAACTCAACGTCGATGCCCGCGTCGCCGTGTGCGGTCAAATCGCGCTCTACAACGCCGAGTCGATGCCCACCGGACCGCGCAAACTCGGCAAACTCATCGAGACGCGCGCGACGGTCGAGGGCCTCCTCGTCGGCGACTTCGCGCCGCGCTTTGCGGAGGGTGCGAAACAACTCGGCCAGTGGATATCCGAGGGTAAAATTCAGTACCGCGAAACCGTCACCGAGGGGCTGGAGAACGCCCCCAACGCCTTCCTCGGCCTGTTCGAGGGCGAGAACATCGGCAAGCAGTTGGTGAAGGTCGGCGAACCCGAAGAGTAATCGAGTAGTCCGGTTTTCGACGGTTATCTTTTCTCTCGCGCTGCCTCGACCCGTGAGCGTAGCGCGAAGTCTTACGGTTCGCTATCGGACGACCGTCGCCGACCGAACGGTCAGCGTCCGTCGGCGACGCGAACCATTTCATATCGCAAAATACGATTCATTCGAGTGGTTTTCCAATGGGTCGAACCAGTTTCACATCTCTCGTACCCTCAGATTTCACCGTTTCACCCCCGAGCGGTTTCTCCTCCGAGCAACCGCTCCCTCGCGGAATCGGCGAACAAGAGGAGCACCCACGAGTACATCGCCAGTTGTGCGCTCACGAAGGACACCAGAATCGACCCGGCGAAGACGACGGCGGGCGTGAGAATACTGGCGGTGACGTCGCGCACTTTCTCGCCGTCGACCGTGCCGTCGAGCAGGTCGTACGTCCACGCGTATCGCCAGAGAACGGCGAGGACGATGCTCGTCAGCGTGAGCGTTCCGGCGTAGACGATGACGGGAAAGCGTCCCGGAACGTCGCCGAGCAACGAGGTGGAAAAGGGAATGAACGCGATGAACATGAGATAGACGACGTTCAACCAGAGGAACCGTCGGTCGTAGCTATCGACGTCCTCGAAGATGCTGTGGTGAACGATCCAGTAGTTGCCGATGACGAGAAAGCTGATGACGTAGCTCAACACGTCCGGCCACTCGCGTATCACCTGTGCGACCGCGACCGCCGCCGAAGCAGTCGATTCGGGCACCTCGATGTTCAGTATCAACAACGTGATGGCGATTGCGAAGACGCCGTCGCTGAATCCCGCCAATCGGGCCATCCCCTCCGTCCCCGTTGCCTGACCCTCCGCTTCGGACTCCCCCATCGCGTACGACGAACGGTCGCCGAGGTGATAATCGTTGAGATGAGTCTGGGCGATTCGACCCTCGTTTTCCCATCCGTCGTCTCCGCTCCGACTCGTCAATCGCTAGCAATCGCTGGCGGGTCGTCGCACCGATACAATAAATTCGAGTTCCGAACCGCGAACGGCGGTGTTACTTGCCGCGGCCCTTGCCGCTGGTGTTGCTCGGACGGGTGTGTTCGGTACCCTTGCCGCGCTGTTGGAGACCGCGGTTTCGCTGTCCTGCACTCGTGAGGCCACGTTGTGCGCGGCCGCGGTGCGAGTCGTCACAAATCCAGTTGAGGTCCGAGTCGTTCTGGATGGCGGGATGTTCGGGGTCCACCAGAATCACTTCGTGCCACTTCTGGCTGCCGTCCTCGCCGACCCAGTAGGAGTTGAGGACGCGAAGGTTCGGGTACTTCTTGCTGACGCGCTCTTCCGCGATGCGCTGGATGTTCTTCCGCCGTCCGAGGCGGTTGACACCCTGACGCTTGGAACGGCGTCCGGCCTTGTGTCGCTGTTTGCGTGCGCCACCTTTGCGGACACTTGCGCGTGCGACGACGACGCCCTGCTTGGCCTTGTAGCCGAGCGAGCGGGCGCGGTCGAGGCGGGTCGGGCGGTCGATTCGCTCGATGGCACCCTGCTTGCGCCAGTCCTGCTTTCGTTGCCACTGGAGTTCGGCGAGTTTGCCGTCGTCCGGGTCCTTCCATGCGTCCCGAATGTGGGAGTAGAAACTTTTTGCCATGGTCTATCACCACGGGCGTTGAGTGGTTCAGCGTGGAATCGATTCACAATCGACCACGCCACATTCCGTCCTGCAGTTGCAGGTGCCCACTGGTGCCCGTTTCCCAGCGAGTTATCGAACGTTCCCGGTTGGCGGGTTTAAGAGCTTCGTCTTCGCTCGTCACAACCAGAGATGTTTTATCAAATTACGAGGAATACAACGTAAGATGAACGACTGTCGGCCGTTATTCCGGGACGAGGAGGACGTGTACGTGTTCCGGGACCACCTCGAAAGCCTCCGACAGCACGGAAGTAACCTCCTCGTCACCGGCGAAGTGTCACAACGTGTTACGAACCGCGCGTCGCGCACCCTCTTCGGAGATGACATGCACGACCGAAAACGCGTCCTCGCGCTCACGGACGCGGGAATCAACACCGCGAACGAGCATTTCCCGGCGGGCGTTTCGTATGACGATGCCTCCGTCTGGCTCATCGACCGCGGAAACCGTCGCCGCGCCATGCCACAGGCCGCCGCGGGGGTCAGCGAAACCCTCCCGCCGTTGGACGGCCACAACGGTCTCCACGAACTCCGCGAGGAGATAGTGACCGCCGTCGGCTACTACGACGACGCCGCGGAGGGCGTCGCCCCGGCCGAGCTTCGGCTCTGTGTCGATTCGCTGAACTACCTCGTGGACGAACACGACCTGCTCGCGCTCAAGCGATTCCTGCGCTCCATCGGCGCGGTTACCAAGGGCGTTCGCGGAATGGCCCACTACCACCTTCCCGTGCCGGACGACGCCGACATGGTTGCTGAACTGTCGCCTCTATTCGACGCCCGAATCGAACTCCGGCAGCGGGACGGTGACCGTCCCGACCACCGGTGGCACATCCCGTCCCTCGATATGACGACCGCGTGGGTAGACCTATAAGTATCTGGAATCTGAAACACACGAAATCGTGGAGCCACAGTTCGATTCGCTGGACGGACGGTCCGGCGTCGAGATTCGGGACCCCATCGAGAAGGTGCGATTCGAGTTGCACACCCCGAGCGCCGTCGAACCGACGCCAGCAACCGCCGAATCGTTTTACTATCCCGTCGATTCGGCCGTGACCGTCGAGACGGACGAGATAGTCTTCCCGATATTGGGGAGCATTTACGTATACTCGGCCGATGGCGAGTTTCTACAGGATTTCACGCCGAACAGTGACACCGAACTGACGATTGAACCGGGAGAGAAATACTATCAACTCAACGGGACGCCGATAGTCATCTATCTCTCGTTCTCGTCCGCGGTCACGATTCGAAAGTCGGAGACGGAGATACGGCTCTCGTTCGACGGATCGACGGCCGTTCGAATCGGCGCGCGTTCGTATCACGAATCCCCCGAGGGAACCATCACCGTCACCGGGTCGGTTCGGGATACGATGCGCGCGCTCTCGACGTTCGGGTCCGCGCTCAAGATGACGACTCCCGACCGCGCGCATCCGACGCTCCGGGGGCATCCGCCGCTCGTGGAACTGGGCGACGAATTCCACGTTCCGGAGTCCATCGACCCGCCGGACACCGGCGTCCGACTCGAACTGCCCCTGTTGCACGAGAAGGTCTATCCGGCGGCGTCGTTGGCCTACTACCTCGGCGCGGAGGTGGTTCCGACGAGCGGGGTCCCCAAACTGGTCGCTGGTGACTTCGAGTACTCCCTCGAAAGCGACGGCACCTACGAGGGGATCCTGCATCGACTCCTCCGCCAGACCGCGTTTCTCGACTGTCTGGTTCGGACGGAAGGAATCGTCAAGGACGAACTCTACGAACGAAACCAACTGGAACCGCGCCTCGACTGGGACTTCGCGGACGTGTACGACAGTTCGCTCCCCGAGCAGTTGGAGACGTATCTCTCGGTTCCCTTCGAGACGATTTCGGAGTACGTCCCGACGTGGACGCTCACGACGGACGTGACGCCGCTCGAAAAACACGCCGCGGTGTTGCCGTTTCTCGCGTACGACCTCTCCCAGATTCGTTCCGCGCCGCTCCGCTCCTCGAAGCAGTCGATTTCACAGCCACAGATGTTCGACGACTTCTACCGGACGGGATTCACGCGGGGCGAAAAGCGCGAGTTCGAAAGCCCGGACCTTCTTCGGGGGGCGAGCGAGCGAACCGATGCGGGAAAAATCGTTCGACCCGACCCCGTGGAAACGACCGAACACGCGTGGATTGGGGATGGGTTTCCGTTGGGTGCGAACAAGTTGACGGTTGAGACTCTCAAACGCCGGTTCGACTACTCCGCGCCGAACAAATCTGGAATTAGCATTCACGTCGTCTGTAACGACGGGGAGATGAGCGACGAAATCGTGGATGAACTGTACGGGTTTCGTGAACTGGTTGATTATGACATCACCATCGATTACAATCGAACTGTGGCCGAGTTGCGTGAGATAATTGAATCACCCATCGATTTGTTCCACTACGTTGGTCACGTAGACGAAAATGGATTCCTCTGTGTCGATGGTAGTTTGGACGCTCAAACACTCGAGGACGTTGGTATCAAGGCATTCTTTTTGAACGCTTGTTCTTCGTACGAGCAGGGGATGGCATTGATTGGGCGAGGTAGTATGGGTGGTGTGGTTACCCTTGCAGATGTTGCGAATAAGACTGCTACGAGAGTCGGTCGTACGTTTGCAAGTTTGCTAAATAATGGATTTCAATTACGAACAGCTCTGTCAATTGCCCGTAAAGAAACGGTGTCTGGTTACAGATATATCACACTAGGCAACGGTGGACGACCATTGATGCAACCCGAAGGCGGTGTCCCAAGTTGGACATCTGTTTCTGATATGGGTGGTGAAAAATACGATGTTTCAGTTGAAACGTTTCTAGATATACGATGTGGGTTTGGTTCAACATTCACGATGAACGTTCTCGGTACATCTGCACGAAATCTTGTCTCGAATGGTATAGAATTTGAGAAAGTGAGTACGGATAAACTAAAGCAATTCTGGAAATTAGAACGTCAACCCGCAGTTATCGGTGGGCAGGTTTGCTGGAATCCAATCAGACACCTCAATTGATATTTTAAGGGCCGATGTGAACTTCTGGACCCCCTGCCAACACAGGCGTGGTCTGCATCAACAACAGACTGGCCATGAACAAAGCGCCGATCATTCGTGGGTGCTGTGCGAGATACGTGGCGACATCCTGTCGTGCCATACATCCATTATATTCCCTAGCACAGATTAATTTATTTAATCAGTTTAAACAAGATAATTATAATACGAACCCTTGTATTCCATGATAAAATCTCCTCACGGCCACAAATAACATACTGTACTTGCTAATTCAGCCCACGACACGAAGTGACCAGGGGGTCTATGACTGTGCATGTATCTCGCATACAGATACGGCGTCGGCGGGGTGAGTCGCTAATGGCGATTCTCGAACTCGCGATCGCGTTCGCCGTCCTCGCCATCGTTGCTGGAGTTCTCGGCGCGGGTGGCATCGCTGGCATGTCGATGGACATCGCCAAGTGGTTGATAATAGTGTTCCTCGTGTTGGCGGTGGTGTCCTACGTCATTTAAGGCCCGTCGCTCACGTGGTTGCGAACCGAGTCGAACTCTATTTCGGTGATGGCGTCTGCGACCGCGGGGACGTCCACGTCGCCAACGAGTTGCGGGTATTTGCGCTGGAAGTAGCCGACGATGTTGCGAACGTCACGTTCGAGGAACTCCGCCGCGTTCTGGTGGTCGGTCGGAATCGCTTGCGGCCAATCGAAGATGGTGATTCCCTCGCTGTTGACGAACACGTTGTACTCGCTCATGTCCGCGTGGACGTACCCGCCTTCGTAGGCGTCTCCCACCTCGCGGAGCACGAGGTCGAGGACGGGGACGACCTGCTCGTCTTCGAACTTCGAGCGCGCGAGTTCCACGCCGTCTATCTTCTCCATCACGATGGCGTGGCGGTTGTGGTCGATGGGGCGCGGAACGCTCACGTCGGGGTACAGCGCTTCGAGGACATCGTGCTCCCGCTCGGCGGCTTTGCGAGCGGTGTAGAGCCACGAGACGTGCTCCCGGTCGGACGTGTAATCGCGTTCCTTCATCACTTCTCGGAAGTTGGTGTAGCCCTCGCGGTGGTACTTCAACGCGAGCGGCCGGAACGACTGCACTTCGTACACGTCGCTTTCCTTGCCGACGCCGAGCGGCGACCCGACGCCCTGAATCGTATCGCGCTCGGAAAACGCCCGAAGCGCGAGCGCGTCGTACCCCTCGAACGTGAGCGTGTAGCCCTCGTACTGGATGGTCTTGCGTTCGAGCAGCTCGCGGTCGAGACACCGGTCGATTCGATATTCGACCTCCTCCGCGGTCAACCGCGAGAAGCGTGGAATCTTCTCCTTCTGTACCCACTCGCTGAAGCGCATCCCCTGCTCGACGCCCGAGAGGAGATAGAAGTCCTCCGGCTCCAACTCGGCCATCTCGGGTGCGACGTTCCGAACCATCGCGTTCGCCTACTCGTCCGGCGCGTAAGGGGCTTGCGACTACGCTGATAGGGGTCTTCGATACGACTTTCGTGGCGATTGCGATGGAAACGGCGTGCGATTCATACTTCGATTGATTACTCCGTATGATTATGTATTCGCCATATAGACCTATTACAACGCCTTAAGTTCGGTTGCTCAAATCGACGGATAATGACGAACGAATCCACTCGTCGAAAGTTCCTGGCCACGAGCGCCGCAACCGGTGCGTTGGCGCTCGCCGGTTGTAGCGGTCAGTTGAGCGGCGGAAAAACCTCAATCAAGTTCTGGCACGCGATGGGCGGCGACACCGCGAAGCTGTTGGACCAGATGGGTTCCGACTTCGAATCCCAACACGAGGACGTCTCCGTCGAGGTGACGTCGAAGGGGAGCTACCGCGAGACGTTGAACTCGACCCTTTCGGCGGTCAAGGCGGACAAACCCCCGGCGGTCGCCCAGATTTTCGACATCGGGACCGGACTGGCACGAACCAGCGACGCGTTCGTCTCCGTCCAGGACATCATTCCGTCGGACGCAATCGACTACGACAACTTCCTGAATCCGGTCCTCAACTACTACCGCATCGGTGATACGCTCAACTCGATGCCGTTCAACTCCTCGAATCCCGTCCTGTACTACAACAAGGACGCCTTCGAGAAGGCCGGTCTCGACCCCGAGAGTCCGCCGAAAACCTTCCAAGGTATCGCGGACGCCTCGGCAAAGCTGATCGACTCTGGAGCCACGAAGAAGGGAATCACGTGGCCGAACCACGGTTGGTTCGTCGAGCAGTGGATGGCCGAGCAAAATCAGCTCCTCGTCAACGAGGAGAACGGTCGCGCGGGCGAGCCGACCGAGGTTTACCTCGAAAGCGACGCGGCAAAGCGCATCTTCAACTGGTGGACGGAACTGTACGAACAGGGCGCGTACCTCAACCCCGGCATCGAGGATTGGAGCGCCGCGAAACAGGCGTTCATCGCCGGGAAAGTCGGGATGCTCATCACCTCCACCTCGGGCATCGCCTCGACCACCGCGGGCGCGAAGGAGAACGGCTTCGAGATGGGTACCGGCTACCTGCCCACCCCGGAGGGGAAACGCAAGGGCGTCGTCATCGGCGGCGGGTCGCTCTGGGTTCCGAAGGGACTCTCGGACGCCAAACAGAAGGCGGCGGCGGACTTTCTCGTGTGGCTCACCCAGCCCGAACAGCAGGTTCGATGGCACAAGAACACGGGATACTTCCCCGTCCGCAAGGAGGCCGTCGGCCAACTCCAAGACAACGGCTGGTTCGACGAGAATCCCAACTTCAAGACGGCGTTCGACCAACTGCAGGCCACGAAGGATACGACGGCGACTCGCGGCGCACAGATGGCACCGTTCGCAAAGACGCGAACCATCGTCGAGAAGAGCTACGTGAGCATGATTCAGGGCACCAGCGTCGATAGCGCGCTCGCCAGCGCGAAGAAGGACGTCGAGTCCGAACTGGCCCGCGCGAACCAGAAGTAACTCACCTCAGCTTTTCATGTCCACTAAAGAATCAACGTATTCGAGCACCTGGCAGGCGGCCTTGTTGTTGCTGCCGACGATAGTCGTCCTCGTCGCGTTCCTGTACTATCCGTCGATCGAGACGATCCGTCTGAGCCTCTACAACACGGGCGTGCTGGGTCTCCACAAGACGTTCGTCGGACTGGACAACTTCGCAACCCTCCTCACCTCCCCCGAGTATCGTCACAGCATCGCGGTGACGGCCCTCTTCGCCGTCGCCGTCGTGGTCGGCACGCTGACCGTCTCGCTGTTCGTGGCGACGCTCCTCTACGAGGTGACGACCGGGCAAGCGGCGTACCTCGTGGCCGCCATCTGGCCGTACGCGCTCCCGCCAGCGGTCGCAGGGACGATTCTGCTCTTCCTGTTTCATCCCACGCTTGGCGTCATCACGTACTTCCTTCACGACCTGTTCGGCATCACGCTCGACTGGTTCACGAACGGCACGCTCGCGTTGGTCATCGTTGCGATAGCGGCCATCTGGAAGCAACTCGGCTACAACATCATCTTCATCCTCGCCGCGTTGAACAACGTCCCCGAGACGCTCAACGAGGCGGCGAAACTCGACGGCGTTAGTCGGTTTCAACTCGTCACCCGCGTCTACATCCCGCTCATCTCGCCGACGCTCCTGTTCCTCGTGGTCATGGACACCATCTACGCGTTCTTCAGCACCTTCTCGTTGGTGGACCTGATGACCCACGGCGGCCCGAACGGGGCGACCAACTTCCTCATCTTCAAGCTCTACCGGGACGCCTTCGAGTTCTCGAACCCCGGACTCGCATCCGCCGAGTCCGTCATCCTGTTCGGCATCGTCGGCGTGCTGACGTACGCCCAGTTGCGCCTCTCCGACCGGTACGTCCAGTACGGAGGGAACTCATGAGCACGGAGTCGTTCCCCGCCGCCGACCGAGTGCGTCGGGGGTCGTGGCGGGACGTACTCCCTGACAACCTCTTCGTGCACGTCGCACTCGTCGGCTCGACGTTCGTCATGGCGTTGCCCCTGTTGCTCGCGCTCCTGATGAGCACGCAGACGACGACCCAGATATACCAGACGACGAACCTCGCCCCCGGCGGGCAGGCGGCGCACAACTACGTCGCCGCCATGACCGAGTACGGGATGGGTCGGTATCTGCTCAACTCGCTCGCGATGTCACTCGTCATCGTCGTGGGCAAGGTGACGATTTCGCTGTTCGCGGCGCTGGCCATCGTCTACTACCGGTTCCGGTTCAAGCGATTGGTGTTCATGTTCATCCTGTTCACGCTGATGCTCCCCGTCCCGGTGCGCATCCTCTCTCTGTTCCAGTTCGTGGCGAGCATCGGCTGGTCGGATTCGTTGCTCGCGCTGACCGCGCCCTACCTCGCCAGCGCGACGACCGTTTTCCTGCTTCGACAGCACTTCCGGTCGATTCCGGACTCGCTCGTCGAAACAGCCCGACTGGACGGTATCGGACCGCTCACGTTCCTGTTTCGCGTCCTCGTGCCGATGTCGAAGGGCATGATCGCGGGCGTCGCGGTCATCGAGTTCATCTACGCGTGGAACCAGTACCTCTGGCCGCTCACCATCATGAGCACGCAACGAAAGCAGGTCGCGCAGGTCGGCGTCAAACTCTTGCAGTCGGCCAGCGCCGCGGGGCAAACCCAGTGGGGACTCATCATGGCGGGTGCCGTCATCGCGCTCGTCCCCCCGCTCTTGGTTCTCCTCGTGTTGCACCGCCCACTCCTCCAGACGTTCGGACTTCAACAAAAGTGACCAGTTATGGCAACCATCTCACTGAAAAACGTCGTCAAGCGGTACGACGACGTGACGGCAGTCAACGGCATCGACCTCGAAGTGAACGACGGCGAGTTCCTCGTCGTCGTCGGACCGAGCGGGTGCGGGAAATCCACCACGCTTCGCATGCTCGCCGGACTCGAAACGATATCCGACGGAACGATTCGGTTCGGCGGCGACGTCGTCAACGGCGTCCCACCCAAGGACCGCAACGTGGCGATGGTGTTCCAGAACTACGCGCTCTACCCGCACATGACCGCGGAGCAGAACATGACCTTCGGCATGAACTCGTCGGGGTCGTACACGAGCGACGAAATCGAGCGAGCGGTCGCCGACGCGGCCGACACGCTCGACATCGTGGACCTCCTCGACCGGAAACCGGGTGAACTCTCGGGCGGCGAACGACAGCGGGTCGCCATCGGCCGGACGCTCGTTCGGGACCCCGAAATTCTCCTCATGGACGAGCCGCTGTCGAACCTCGACGCCAAACTGCGCGTCGAAATGCGCGCGGAACTCGCGGAACTCCACGCCGAACTCGAACGAACCACCATCTACGTCACGCACGACCAGACGGAGGCGATGACGCTCGGCGACCGCGTTGCGGTCATGAACGACGGGAAAATCCAGCAAGTGGATGATCCGCAGACGCTCTATGACTATCCCGTCAACCGATTTGTGGCGGAGTTCGTCGGCAGTCCGTCGATGAACGTCCTTCCCGCTCGCGTCTCCGAGGGTGACGGACGCCGGGTCGCCGAGGGGAACGGATTTCGCATCCCGCTTCCACGGGCGGAGACGCGCGTCGATACCGATATCGACCGCGCGCAGGTCGGAATTCGTCCCGAAGACCTCGCGGTCAGCGAGGGCGAGGGCGATATCGAACTCTCGGTGAGCGTCACGGAACCGCTCGGCGAGTCGCTGTTGCTCCGCGGCACCGTCGGCGAGACCGAACTCTCGGTCAAAGCCGACCCGCGAAGGTCGGTCGGAGTGGGTGAAACGGTCGGCCTCGTCGCCGACTCGGAACGGCTCCACCTGTTCCGTTCCGATACCGGGGCGGCGATATACCACTCGTCGCCGGGCGCATCCGAGCGAACGCCGGTGAAGCGTCCCTCGGCGTAGCCGGACCGGACCCGACCCTCGTTTCACGCCTCGAACGAGCAGCCATACAATGCGATTCTAACTGACTGGTCAGTACTTCTCTCACTTCGAAATTGCTCCGTGTTGATAGTTGTTCGACGTTTATCTCTACGTTTTCTTTCTACTATCAACCATCTCCTGACCAAAAAGCATACAATCTAATTGAACGATTATTCAGTCGATGGAATCCCCCAATCAAGCGTCATCGGTCCTCCGACCGCCCGAAGAACTGTACGACAGACAGCGGCAACTCGACCCGTTCGACTGGTACGCACGAATGCGTCGGGAGTCTCCCGTTCGCTACGACGAGAGTCGAAAGATGTGGGACGTGTTTCGGTACGAGGACGTGGACCGCGTGCTCTCCGACTACGACGCGTTCTCCTCGGACATGCGGGACGCCGAGGCGGTGTCGTTCGACGACGACCAAGCGATGCGCCGGACCATGATAAACGCGGAACCGCCGGAACACGACCGACTTCGGCGGTTCGTGGACGAACGATTCCGGCCGGGAACGATACGCGAACTGCAACCCCGTCTCGAAGCGTTCGCCGCCGAATTTCTGGATGCGGTCGAGGACGCGGACCGAATCGACCTCGTCGGGGACTTCGCGTATCCGTTCCCCGTGACCGTCATCGCGGAACTGCTCGGAATTCCGGCCGACCGCCGCGACCAGTTCAAGTCGTGGTCGGACGCGCTGGTCGCCAGTCCGACGGAAGAGACGACAGCGGCGATGGAGAAAAACGAACGGCAGCGCCAACGCGCTCGTCGGGAGATGGCCGAGTACTTCGGCGACCTGCTCGACGAGCGGGCCGACGGGGACGG
The DNA here is from genome assembly GCF_000376445.1 of Haladaptatus paucihalophilus DX253. Taxonomy (NCBI): domain Archaea; kingdom Methanobacteriati; phylum Methanobacteriota; class Halobacteria; order Halobacteriales; family Haladaptataceae; genus Haladaptatus; species Haladaptatus paucihalophilus. The sequence goes on from NZ_AQXI01000001.1 coordinate 2,647,310, forward strand.
CGACGACCTCATCACGCTCGCGGCGACGAGCGACGACCTCGAACGCGATGAGAAGGTCGGGTTTTGCATCCTCCTTCTCATCGCGGGCAACATCACGACGACGAATCTCATCACGAACGCCGTGTGGTGTTTCGACGAACACGACGTGACCGACGCCGTTCGAACGGGCGAAATCGACCGAAAACAGGCGATAGAGGAGGTACTTCGGTACCGCTCTCCCGCCCAGTCTATCCGTCGCGTCGCCACCCGGGACGTCGAACTCGGCGGCGAAACCATCGAAGCCGGTGAGTTGGTGACCGCGTGGATCGGGTCCGCGAACCGCGACCCCGACGTGTTCGACGCGCCGGAGGAGTTCCGGCCGGAGCGAAGCCCCAACCGACACATCGCGTTCGGCAAGGGCATCCACTACTGCCTCGGCGCGCCGCTCGCCCGCGTCGAGGCGGACATCGCGCTCGACGCGCTCTTGGACCGGTTCGACACCATCGAGCCGACCGACGAACCCAAGAGTCCGCTTTCGACCCAACTGCTCCACGGACTCGAAGCCCTGCCGTGTCGCGTCGAACGCGCCGAGTGACAAAAAATTGGACCGCCGCTACAACCGCTCCAGCGAGTCGATTTCCGATTGGCTCCAGTCGTAGAACGTCGTATCGATACGTCTGAGCGTCTCGACGCACTCGTTGTAGCGCTCGCGAGCCTCGGACGCGTGTTTGTCGTTAGGATTCTCCCGTATCCACTCCCGGAGTTCCGTCATCGAGCGCGGGGAGTAGGTGTCGATTTCGCCCTGTTCGTTCAGCAGTTCGAGCTTTTCGTCCTCGTCTCGGAGCGAGCGAACGAGCGCCCACACGGCCGTGCCCCAGAGGACGGCGATGGACCCGAGCATGACGACCCACGCGCTCGTCGAGAGTGCCATCTCAATCACCTCCTCCCGCGGCGGTTTCAGGTGAGTCACTCGTCCCACCACGTCCGCGGAGCGCACCCATGATGAGGACCGCACCGACGAGCAACACGGCCATCAACACGACGCCGCCGACCGTCCGGACGAACGACGTACCGACACTCATCACGACATAGTAGGCCATGATGCCCACCATCAGCGCCGGAATGAGGAATTTGATGATGCCGACCCACCACCCACCGACGTGGATGTCGGAGTTGCGGTTGAGCGCGATGACGCGCATGGGTTCGGCTTCGAGCTGCCAGCCGACGGTCAGGATGATGAGCAACGCCGCGAGCGGCAGCCCCCAGTTTCCGAACATGAAGTCCATCAGCCCGAGGAAGTCGGCGGAGTACGCGCTCGGAAGGCCGACCAACCAGATGAGGCCGACGACTCCGAGAACGGCACCGCGGCGGTCCAACCTCGTCTCCTCGGTGACCGTCGTCACCGCGACTTCGGTGATGGCGAGGCCGGACGAAAACGTGGCGAACAGGAAGCCAACGAAGAACAGGATGGCCCAAATCGCTCCGCCCGTCATCTGCGGGAAGACGCTCGGTAGGGAGATAAACGCCAGATTGGACCCGGCGCTCGGCTCCAGCCCGAACGCGAACACCGCCGGGAAGACGGCGAAGATGGCGAGCAGCCCGACGCTCGTGTTTCCGACGGCGGTGAAGACGCCCGCACCAAGCGGCACGTCGTCGTTCTTGCTCAGGTAACTCCCGAAGGTGAGCGCGATACCCCAACCGAGGCCGGTTGAGAAGAGCGCCTGTCCGAGCGCGGCGGTCCACGTCTCCGCACGCACGAGGTAGTTCCAGTCGGGGGTGAACACGAACTCCAGTCCACCCATCGCGCCGGGGAGCGTGAGTCCCTTGATTCCCACCGCGATGAGCGCGAGGACGAGGAACGGAATCATCCACTTGACGACGCGCTCGATGCCGTCCTTGATGCCGAACAGGAGGACGCCTCCCGTCGCCGCCATGGCGACGGTGTGCATCCCGACGGTGAGCGCCGGAGATCCCGAAAAGGCCGACCAGAACGACTGCGGGTCGAAGCCCGGTTGCGAGAAGGTTAGGAGAACCGAGTTCGCCGCGTAGTACATCGTCCACCCGATGATGGGCGCGTAGTAGGACATCAAGGCGATGTTCACGATGACGACGACCAACCCGAGCCCTTCCGCGCGGCCCTCACCGAACGCGGATTTGAACGACCCGATGACGCCGCGGTTCGTGTACGACCCGAACACCGTCTCGGCCATCAGCCCCGGAATGGCGATGAGGAACAGGAGGATGACGTACGCCACGAGGAACGCGCCACCCCCGTTTTCCCCCGTCGTGAACGGCATCCGCCATATGTTTCCGGCGCCGACCATCGCGCCGAGCATTGCCATGAGGAAGCCGAAGCGACTTCCCCACTGTTCCCGTACGGTCCGTGCGTTAGCATCTGACATGGATACGGCGGTTCGGACGGTCGGCAGAAACTTATATTGATACGGTTAGGTGGTGATATTCTACTTTCACCGACATGAATACACTTTCTCTACTGATCGCTGTACTCAACCGCTCTGATTCTGTAGAGAACCTCGACTGTCTCGCTCTGACAGAATTGGGATGGTTTGGCGCAATAAATCACATTCCACGATATGAAATAGCTGGTGTGAGGGTACTTCGGCGACATCGTAATGTCGCTCCTCATCGAATCGGTTGCCACTCATGCCCTCCGCGGCCCCGCTCTACATCACCGATTTCGCCGACGAACGCTGTCGCTTCGACAGCTACTGGCCTCGGCTTCGGGAACTCGACGTTCCGGTTCCGAAGACGGCGCTCGTCCCGCTCGAAACGGACGAGGAGGAAATCCGCTGGGACACGGACGCGATTCTGTCGTTCATGGACCGAAACGGGTTCGACCGGGCGTTCGTTCGGACGCAGGTCAAGGCCGCCACGGTCCGACTCCGCGAGGGGTCGTTCATCTACCGCCCCGAGGCGGACGTGATAGACCGGGTGGTCGAATCGCTGCTCACGCAGAACGGCGAACAGGGCTGGCCGCACGGCGGCGGACTCGTGGTGCGCGAGTGGCTCGACTTCGATTTCTGTCGGCACCCGAACCACACCTGCCATCCGTCGGTTCGATTCTTCGTGGACGACGGCGACGTTCTCGGCCACACGCCGCCGACCGCGGAGCGAGCGAGGAACGTCTGTGACGACACCTACGACTACCTTGACCCCGTGATTCGGAGCGTGGACCTCTCCACGCCGCGTCGGTACGCCGAACGGATTGCGGGCGAGTTCTCCGAGACGTGGGGCGTCGATTTCATCATGGACACGACGGGAACGTGGTACTGCCCGGAACTCAACTTCAACGGCGTCTACTGGAATCGAATGGAAGAGCGGTGGTGGAACATGTGCGGCCAAGGCGACTTCGAACCGTGGAGTCCGGTCGAGATTCACTCGGCCGCGCTGTACGGAACGAGACCGGACGATTCTGACGACGGAGCGAGATGGTGGTGACGGTTACTTGCCGGTGATGATGCTGGCGAGCTTCTTTTGGTCGCACAGCCGTCTTCCTTCGGAATCTTCGGGATGCCCTCGAACTCGATGTTTCCCACCAGTTTCATCGACACCGAGTGCGGACCGTCCTATCGATATGTCTCATCCGGCATCTCGTCGAGTATCGAATCACCGTCGTTGAGCGATTTCCTCATAACCAACACCGGAATCGACACTTCGCGTCCGTCGTGTTCCTTCTCGACTGCTTCCTCGGCTATCGGGCGGTAGTCCATTCGTTCGTAAAACTCGACGGCGTTGCGCGATGCCCACAGTTCGAGTCGGGTCAGTCCAACACCGCGGGCGTACTCCTCCAGATGGCCGAGGATGGCTGAGCCGATACCGTTCCGTGCGGCGTCGGGATGTACGTACACTGCCCGCACTTCGTCGTTCTCCGGCACGAGATGTCCGTACCCAACCACGCCGTCGTTCACGGCGACGACGAGGTAGTGACCCGGCGTGTCGATGGGATAGCCCCTGGTTCCGTCGTCCTTTTCCGCCCACGCCTCGACCTGTGTTTCGTCGTACGCGTCCGGGCCGAACGCGCGAATCGACGCGATGTGAAGGCGCAAAATCTCGGACGCATCGTCCCGTGTCGCTTCCCGAATCTCGGCCATCTCGTGCGGACCGTCTCTCCGTGAACGGAATAACCGCCCGGTCGCGCAGGTCGGACTGCAGTTCTCCCGTGTTTCGCCAGCCCGTTGTCAGGTGCGACCAAACTACTTGTGCCCCCGCCCAGAAAGGGGTGCTATGGAGTCGAAACGGGAACTACTGGAACTGCTCCTGTCGAACGCCCGCGAGAGCACCGCCGACCTCGCGCGACAGACCGGACTGTCGGAGTCGGAAGTGGAATCGCTGATTACGGAACTCGAATCCGAGGGTGCAGTCCGCGGCTATCAGGCGGTCGTCGATTGGCACAACATCGACGACCAACACGTGCAAGCGGAGGTCGAACTCAACGTCGAACTCGACCGGGAAACCGGCTACGAGGAGATCGCGCGTCGAATAGCGAAATTCCCCAAGGTCGTCTCGCTGCGGTTGATAAGTGGCGATTACGATTTCGCCGTGGACATCGAGGGCGAGTCGATGCACGACGTGTCGAACTTCGTCTCCGAGCAGATAGCGCCCATCCCGGAGGTGACGCAGACGGTGACACACTTCGTCATGGAGACGTACAAGGAACGCGGTATCGAGTTCGAGGACCGCGACGACGACGACCGTCTCTCGGTTTCGCCATGAAACCCGCCGACCGCGTTCAACAGGTTCCCCCATCGGGGATTCGGCGCTTCTTCGAACTCGCGGAGGAGCGCGACGACGTTATCTCGCTCGGGGTGGGCGAACCGGATTTCTCCGCGCCGTGGGCCGCCAGAACGGCCGCAATCGACGCGCTGGAACGGGGGAAAACGTCCTACACCGCGAACCGCGGCCGCCGCGACCTTCGGACGGCCATCGCGGACCACGTGGAGCGCTACGACCTCGACTACGACCCGGACGAGGAGATTCTGGTGACGGCGGGCGCGAGCGAGGCCATCGACGTGGCGATGCGGGCGCTCGTGAACCCCGGCGACACCGTGGCGGTTCACCAGCCCTCGTACATCTCCTACGTCCCCGGCGTCGTCTTCGCGGGCGGCGAACCGCTGGCGGTTCCGACGCGGGCGGAGAACGGTTTCGCGCTCACCTACGACGCGCTGGAAGCGGCGGGTGCGGCCGACGCCGATGCGCTGATGCTGTGCTATCCCAACAACCCGACCGGCGCGACGATGAGCGCGGACCAACTCGCCGACGTCGCGGAGTTCGTTCGGGAACACGACCTGTTCGTCCTCTCCGACGAGATTTACGCCGCGCTGACCTACGGCGGCGACCACACGTCGATTTCGACGTTCCCCGGCATGCGCGAGCGAACCGTCGTCTTCAACGGCTTCTCGAAGGCCTACGCGATGACCGGCCTTCGACTGGGCTACGCGCTCGGTCCCGCGGACGCCATCGCCGCGATGAATCGAATCCACCAGTATTCGATGCTCTCCGCACCGGTGACCGCCCAATACGCCGCGCTGGAGGCGCTCCGGAGTTGCGAAGAGAGCGTCAGAGAGATGCACGACGAGTACAACCGCCGTCGGCGGTTCGTCCTCTCGCGCTTCGAGGAGATGGGCCTCGACTGCTTCGAGGCCAGCGGCGCGTTCTACGCGTTCCCCGCGTGCGGCGACGACGACGAGGCCTTCGCGGAGGAACTCCTCGAAGAACAGGGCGTCGCCGTCGTCCCCGGAAGCGCCTTCGGCGAGGGTGGCGCGGGCCACTTCCGCGCCTCCTACGCGACCGGCATGGCCGAGTTGCGCGAGGCGATGAACCGAATCGAGACGTTCGTTCGCGGACGGTAGGGACCGTCTTTTCCCCGCTCGTTTTCCGACCACTTTCACTCAACGTACGGCACAGCGTTATTCCGGTATCGCGCTTTTTTCTACACGCTCATGATGACCGAAATCGGTCGCACGACGCTGTTGGTGGACGACTACGACGACGCCATCGAGTTTTACGCCGAAACGCTCGGCTTCGAGGTGCTCTACGACGACGAACTGGAGGAGGGGTATCGGGCGGTGCACGTCGGTCGTTCCGGACGGTCGCCGGTCGGAATCTGGCTGATGGAACCCAGTGGCGAAGCGGAACGCGCGTTAGTCGGCGAGCAGACCGGTGACCAACCGGCGTTCGTCTTCTACACCGACGACTGTCGGAAAACCTACGAGACGCTCTCCGACCGAGGTGTCACGTTCCTCGGCGAACCGAAGTCGGACGAGAGCGGCGTTCACGTCCACTTCGAGGACCCGTACGGCACCAAAATCGTCCTCGTCGAACTGGCCGCGTGAGTCACTCCGGCGCGACGAGTTCGACCTTTATCCGTTCGGGGTCCTCGAAGTAGACCGCGTAGTGGTCCTCGCCGCCAGCGAACGGGTGGTCGTCCTCGTACAAAATCGGGACGCCCTTCGAGCGCAACGTCTCCGTCAGTTCGTCCACGTGGTCGCGCGACGCGGCGTGAAACGCGAGGTGGTTCAGCCCCGGACGACGGCGGTGATACGGTTCGTCCCGAAACTCCTCATCGGCTTGGACGAGGACGATGTACGTCTCACCTCGCTTCCACGACCGGCCGCCGTCCCAGTCCTGATACACCGAGTACCCGAGTTCGTCGAGTAACCAGCCCCAGAAGGACGCCGACGCTTCGAAGTCGCTGGCGTAGAGTTCGACGTGGTGGAGCAGGCCGGTTGGACTGTCGTTCGTCACGGTCGGAATGGCGGTTGCATCACGAAATCACTGTCGACCGTCGAACGAATCCCCGGTTGGGGCCGCCGACTCCCACGCTACGACGACTCTTGCGATTGGACGAACACGACTTCGACGGTCGTCTTCTGCCCCGTTCGTCGCGTGATATCGCGGTCGATTCGCTGTGCGATGCCGTCCGGTGGCTGACCCGGCGGGTCGGTGACGATTCGAACCTGTGCGGGTTTCCCCTGGTAGAACTCGATCGGTCGGTACGTCACCGAGGAATTCACGAGCTGATACTCCGCATACGGTGCGTTCTCGCCGTTGAACAGCGAGTGTATCTCGTCGTTCGCCTGCTCTTGATAGACCGTCGTCCGGTTCGTTCCGTAGGTGACGAGTCCGAGACCGAGCGAGAGGACCGCGATGGCGACGAGGATGACCGCGATTCGCGCCAGGGTTCTGGAACGGGCTTCCCCGACGGACCGTATCCGTTCGGGGCGATAGCCGGACACCCACAGCAGCGCCAGCGCGGTGAGGTTTATCGACAGGAGGTTCACGAGGACGTTCACGGTCGCACCCAACGCGACGCCGAAATCGAGCCACGCGATTCCGAGGCCGACGGTCGCGGCCGGGGGGACCAACGCGACGGCGATCATCACGCCGACGATGACCGACCCGGAACCGCGCATGAGGCTGATGACGCCCGCCGCGCCCGCGCCGAGCGCCAGCAGCAACGACAGGAAGTTCGGCGTGAACCGTTCCGTCACCGCCGGAATCGTTCGGATGTCGATTCCGGGCGGGATGAGCACGGTTCCCTGAACGAGGAACCCGAAGAGGGCCGCGCTCGCGATGGCGACCAGTAGACCGGTGATCTGGTACCAGACGCCCCTGGACACCAAATCGGGTTCGTCAACGACCGTCCCGACGCTCGCGGCCATTGCCGGACCCATCAGCGGTGCGATGACCATCGCGCCGATGATGACGGCCGACGAGTTGAGCAACAGCCCGGTCGCCGCGATGATGGTGCTGATGACCGTCATCGAGAAGAAGGTCGAGCGGTCGGGAGCCATCTCGGACGCCCTGTCGCGGAGTTCCTCGCGGGCGATGTTCACCCCGGCGTACCGCCGTTTGAGTTCCCCGATTCGCCTCGAAACGACCGTTTCCGGCTGTAGCACGATGGTGAAGGCGTCCTCCTCGATGCCCACGTCGCGGAGTTTTTCGAGGATGGGTTCGACGGCGCTCGGCGGCACCGGGAACGTGACCAGCGCGGTGAACTCCGTCCGCCCGGTTTCGTCGAACACGGCGTAGTCTACCCCCTCCTCGTCCAGTGCATCGAGAACGTCCGTCCGTTTGCCACGTGGGACGAGAATTTGCACGAGACGCATACACCTGTTACGTCGGCAGAATATTTAGTTGATTGTGTAGTTCAGCGCTCCCGGTCACACCTTGAAGACGACGGGTTTCGCCACGACGTCGCCGATTCGTTGTCGGCGGTCCGTCATACTCCCGATTCGACTGGTCAGGCGAAACGTTACTGGCCGTCATTCCTAATCCGTTCGCGGTTGCACCGCTCGTATGGCGACCGAAACCCGCTCGTGGTTCGACCGCACAGACGGACTGGCGTCGCTCGATTACGTAGGTATCGTCCTCGCCGCGATTACCGGTTTCATTCACCTCTACGAGGGCGTGGAGGACCTCGGCGAGGGAATCTTCGGAATCCTGTTCATCCTCGCCGGACTCGGCTTCTTCGGTGCCATCGTCCTCCTCTGGTTGGGATTCAATCGGCGGATTCTGTACCCCGTCGGTATCGCGTTCACCGGCATCCAGTTCGCCGCGTACTTCGGCCTGCGCTGGCCGAACGTCTACGAACCGCTCGGTCTCGTGGACAAACTCGTCCAGCTCCTGCTCATCGTCGTCCTCTTCCTGCTGTGGCAGACGGTGGAGTGACGGGCCGCCATCCCTATTGAACCGCGGACCGGATACGAAACGTATGGGCGACCTCTCCATTCGAACGTCTTCGCTCACGCACGGCGAAGAGATACCCGAGAAGTTCACCAAGGAGGGTGCGGACGTCTCCCCGGAACTGACAATCGGTGGCGCGCCGGACGACGCGGCGTCGCTCGCCGTCATCGTCGACGACCCGGACGCGCCGAACGCGACGTTCACCCACTGGACGATGTGGAACCTGCCGCCGGATACCGTCGAAATCCCGGAGGGCGTGCCGACGACGGAGACGGTAACGACCCTCGGCGACGCGTCGCAAGGCCAGAACGATTTCGGCGACGTGGGCTACGGCGGTCCACGCCCGCCGAAGGGCCACGGCCCTCACGAGTATCGATTTCGACTGCTCGCCGTCGATACGACGTTGGACCTGCCGCCGGGTGCTCCGCGACGGGAGTTGGACACGTCGCTCGCGGGGCACGTGCTGGCCGAGGACCGATTCACGGGCGTTTTCGAGCGATCGTAGACGCTTCGGTCCAGAATTTCGGGGTGACCGCGCGCTCTCTTGTGGACGTTTCGCCGGTCCGTCGTCCGTAACCGATTTCGTCCCACCATGCGAATGACGTAGCATGACGCTGGCGGACAGGGACTGGCGGCTCGTGCGAGAAGAATCGTGGGACGGCCCGCTGAACATGGCGCTCGACGAAATCGCCGCGGAAACGGCCGCGAACGGCGGGCCGCGAACTCTCCGCGTGTATCGCTGGGACCCGAGCACGCTGTCGCTCGGCTACCGACAGGACCCGGAGACGGTCGATTGGGAGTTCTGCGAGGACGAAGGAATCACCGTCACGCGGCGGCCGACCGGCGGCGGCGGCATTTATCACGACAACTACGGCGACATCTCCTACTCCATCATCGCCCCCGCCGACGAACTGCCGGGCGACCTGATGGAGACGTACGAACTGCTCTGTGAGCCGATTTTTGACGCGTTCCAGCGAATGGGCGTCGACGCGGGGTTCACCGAGGAGAAACTCCCCGTCATCCACGAACCGGCGTGCTACCTCCGGGAACTCCACCCCGCACACGACGTGGTGGCGAACGGGCGCAAAATTAGCGGCAACGCGCAGTATCGCCGGAAGGATGCCGTCATCCAACACGGTTCGCTGAAGTTCGCACTCGACGCGACACGCCACCTCTCGACGTTTGCGAATCCCGAGACGACGGCGGCGCAGTTCCACGAACGCGTGACCACCATCAACGAGGAAGCCAGCATCGACCGCGACGACGCCGTGACCGCCGTCGAGGAGGCGCTTCACGACTGGGGAGACGCGACAGAAGGGTCGTGGACGGACGACGAACTGTCCCGAGCACGCGAGCACGCGGACGCGAAGTTCGGAAGCGAGGCGTGGACGAAGCACCGCGACGACCCGACCGCGTGAATCGAATTCTCTTCCTATTCCGTAAACCGTCCCGTCTCCGCTCCGCAGACGGCGCATTCGGCGACGATGGCGAGACGGCGTATCGGTGTCACTCCACCCCGAACGTCTCCGGTTCGGTGCCGAACGCCTCCAGAACAGCGTCGTGAACCTCCGCGAGCGGGGGTCGTCTCATCGTCGGGTCGATGGGGTGGTCGCTGACCCAGACGTACCGGACGACGCCCGACCGGTCGATGAGAAAACACGACCGTCTGGCACGGCGGACCATCTCGAAGACGCTGACGCCGACGCTTCGAAGTACATTTGACCACCGAACGGAAGGCTGTGAGTATGCGAGTCGGCGCACACGTTTCCATGTCCAGTTCGAAGGTCACGAGCGACGAGACGAAACCACCCCACGGCAACATCGCGAACGCGGTCTGCCGACAGGTCGCCTTCGGCGGCAACTGCGGGCAGATTTTCACCACGTCCCCGCAGGTCTGGCAGGACCCGGACCTCAGCGACGAGGAGGTCGAACTGTTCGTGAACGAAACCGACGAGAAACTCGACGGCCCGTGGGTCATCCACTCGTCGTACCTCGTCAACCTCTGCACGCCGAAGGACGACCTCCGCGCGAAATCCATCGCCAGCATGCAGACCGAAGTGGACGCCGCGGACGAACTCGGCATCGAATACGTCAACGTCCACCTCGGCGCTCACACTGGCGCGGGCGTCGAAGGCGGCCTGGACAACGCCGCCAGCGCGCTGGACGAACTGGATATCCCGGACGGCGTCACCGTCCTCATCGAGAGCGACGCCGGGAGCGGGACCAAACTCGGCGGCGACTTCGAACACCTCGCCACCGTCCTCGACGAGTCCGAGCAGGACCTCGACGTGTGCATCGACACCGCCCACGCCTTCGCCGCGGGCTACGACCTCTCCACCGAGGAGGGCGTCGAGGAGACCATCGAGGAATTCGACGAGGTGGTCGGTCTGGAGCACCTCAAGTGCATCCACCTCAACGACTCGAAACACGAGTGTGGCACGAACAAGGACGAACACGCCCTCATCGGCGAGGGCTACATCGGTGAGGAGGGCATGTCCGCCATCATCAACCACCCCGAACTCGAAGACGTGCCGCTCGTCCTCGAAACGCCGACCGAGGACGGCAAGGGCTTCGCGTGGAACATCGCCCGCGTGAAGGAACTGCGCGAGAACGGCGAATAACGTCGGAACGAGCATCTCTTTTCGAGAGCGTCGAGGACCATGCGGCGATTCCGAGCGCTCCGAATTTTCTCCGTGGCGAACGCTCGGTCGGTCAACCGAACGGTTGTGCCAGCGCGTTTCGCGCGAGGCGGGAGACGCGAACGGCGAGCGCATTCCCGTGCTGGCGGGGAGGTGTGGGGACACCGGCGGTGCGGGTACGGATGCGGATGCAGATGGGGATGCAGATGCGGATGCGGATGCAGGTACGGATGCGGATGCGGTATGGACGTCGCCAGTATCAGCTCGAAACACGGGTGAGGGACTGGACGGGAATGGGCAGGACGAGAACGAGGAAGCGAACGCTCCGAAACCACGTTCGTGATTTCCACCGCGGATAACTCAGGTTTTTTGTCGAATCGGCGAGTAGGTGTATGCCATGCGTTCCCAATCCCCCGCCCTCCGACTCGTCGGAATCCTCGCCTGTATCGTCGGTGTCGTCGGCTACGTCGCCTTCGACTGGCGGTTCGAGTCCACAGGTAGTCCGGTCGTGACCGTGCTCGCACTGGCGTGCGTGGTCGTCGCGGTCGCGGCGACGATTTGGCGGAGCGTCGGCAGTTCGTGAACCGCCGTCAACGGTTTTTCCGGGACTACAGCAGGTAACTCAACAGCCACAGCGCGCCCATCCCGGCGACGATGGTCGCCAAGATGTTCTCGGTTTTCCACGCGACGACGACGGCGAACGCGCCCGCGAACAACCGAAGGTTGTCCGGCGAGAGCGCGAGGCTCCCGTCGGCGTAGACGAACTGGGGGACGACAAGCGCGGAGAGGACGGCGGCCGGGACGAAGCGGAGCGCGCGCTCGACGCCCTCGGGTATCTCGTCTAATCGGCCGAACAGGGCGATGAACGAGACGCGAATCGCGTAGGTGCCGACGCCCGCGGCGAGGATGACGAGCCAGAGGGTGTTCGAGCCGAAGTCGGTGGTCGGTGCGGGGGACATTCAGAACACCTCCTCCGCGGCGAGTCCGGCTCCGATACCGACGATTGCCGCCGCGACGAGGCCGAGGTCGAACGGGAGGCCGTTGGCCGCGACCGCCGCCGCACCGCCAACGATGGCGGCGGCCAGCGTCGCGCGGTCCGTGACGGTCGGGACCAACACGGCGAGGAAGACCAGCGGGACGGCGAATTCGAGGTGCCAGCCTTCGGGAACGCCCCCGCCGAGGAGGATGCCGACGACGGTAGCCGTCTGCCACGCGACCCAGAGCGGCACCGCGACGCCGAGGTAGTACCATCGCCTGCTGGTGGTCTCATCGTTTCTGAACTTCAGCAGGGAGACGGCGTAGGCCTGATCGGTCAACAGGTACGGGAGTGCCGCCTTCCACCGCGCCGACTCGCGCTCGAAGTACGGTGCGATGGAGGCGCTGTACATCATCATCCGGAGGTTGACGACGAGCATGGTCAGGATGACGACGGCGATGGGTGCGTTTCGGCCGATGAGTTCGATAGCGGCGAGTTGCGACGCCCCGGCGAAGACGATAACCGACATCGCGAAGGCGTGTATCGCCGGAATGCCGACGTCCACCGCGGCGACACCGGTGACCATCCCGAACGGAACGACGCCGAGCGTAATCGGCAACGCGACGCGGACGCCCGCGAGAAAATCGGCACGTGATGACACTGCCTACTCGTAGACGCTCAGGCTGGTATCAACGTTGGTATCCCGGTCAGTTACGTTCGCCGACCGACCTGTCGCGCGACGAACCACCCCGCTTTTGACGCCGCCCATCAAAAACCGACTGACCATACCCATGCGCGAGTTCTCCGCCGATTACCTCCGGCGAACACGGGACGGAATGTGGGATTCCCGCGACGCGCTCGCCGACCTCGACCTCGATTCCCGGCGACGCGTGCTCGATGTCGGCTGTGGCACCGGCGAGCTGGCCCGCGTCCTCGCGGACGAAACACCGGGCGAGGTCGTCGGGACGGACGCCGACCCGCGACTCCTCTCGGTCGCCGCTGAGTTCGTCCCCTGTGTCGCTGGCGACGCCCACCGCCTGCCGTTTCCCGACGACACCTTCGACCTCGTTGTCTGTCAGGCGCTGCTCATCAACCTCCCGGATCCGATTCGGGCGGTGCGGGAGTTCGCCCGCGTCTCCTCGGACCTCGTGGCCGCGGTCGAACCCGACAACTCCGCCGTGTCGGTCGAATCGACGGTTCCGGAGGAGCGAACCCTCTCCCGGAAGGCGCGCGATGCCTACGTCGAGGGGACGACCACCGACATTACGCTCGGCGGGGACGGCACGCGCGAGGTCTTTCGCACTGCCGGACTCGACGAAATCACCACCCGAGCGCACCACCACGCGAAGACGGTCGAACCGCCGTATTCGACCCGCGACGTCGAGGCCGCGAAACGGAAGGCGACGGCGGGCGCGCTGGCCGACAAACGCGACACGCTGGTCGGACCGCTGTCGCCCGACGAGTACGAGGACCTCCGAGCGGGATGGCGGAAGATGGGCCACGCCGTCGTCGATCAGATGCAGGCCGACGACTACCGACGTGCGGAAGTCGTTCCGTTCTACGTCACCTCCGGTCGGGTCTAAACTGAAACCATTTTCACGGTAACGCCTCTCTTTTCCGACATGGACCCACGAGTTCGAGACCACGCGGAAGTCATCGCTGACCACTCCGTGAGCATCGAAAAAGGCGACAGAGTGGAGATTTTGGCACCGACCGTCGCCGAGGACCTCGCCGTCGCGCTTTACGAGAAAATCGGAGAGTGCGGCGCGAAACCGTCGCTCTCGATGCGAAGCCCGCGGGCGAAACGGGCGTTCCTTCGAAGCTGTGACGCGGACGATATCGACCTCCCCGACCACTCCCTGGCGGCGCTGGAGGAAACCGACGTCGTGATCATCATCAAAGGCTCCGAGAACACGGCGGAGACGAGCGACGTTCCGACCGAGAAGGTCGCCGCCCAAGCGCGTGCACACGCCCCGATTCAGCAGGAACGGATGGGGAAACGGTGGGTCGGTACACAGTTCCCCGCGTCGGGCGACGCCCAGTTGGCCGAGATGAGCACGGAAGCCTACGAGGAGTTCGTCTACGGCGCGGTGAACAAAGACTGGGACCAGCAACGAAAACACCAGCAGCAGATGGTCGAAATCCTCGACTCGGCCGACGAGGTGCGCATCGTCTCCGGCGACACCACCGACCTCACGATGTCCGTGTCGGGAATGAAGACCGTCAACGATTACGGCGAGAAGAATCTCCCCGGCGGGGAAGTGTTCACCGCGCCCGTCCCCGATTCGGTCGAGGGCGAAGTGCTCTTCGACAAACCACTCGTCCGGCAGGGTAGCATCGTGGAGAACGTCTGGCTCGAATTCGAGGACGGCGAGGTCGTCGATTTCAGCGCCGAGAAGAACGAGGAGGTCCTCGCTGGCGTGCTCGACACCGACGAGGGCGCACGGCGACTCGGCGAACTCGGCATCGGCATGAACCGCGACATCGACCGCTTCACCTACAACATGCTCTTCGACGAGAAGATGGGCGATACGATTCACCTCGCCGTCGGCAAGGCCATCGAGCAGACCGTCCCCGAGGGCCAACCGCTCAACGAGAGCGCCACGCACATCGATATGATCGTCGATATGAGCGAGGACTCGTTCATCGAGGTGGACGGAGAAATCGTCCAGCGCAACGGGACCTTCAGATTCGAAGACGGCTTCGAGGGATAGGTCCGCGAGGGAGCACCGTGACCGAGCGGGAGTTTTTAGTCCAGGTTTTTGCGAGGAGTGGTCGGCGAAGCCGACCCGACGACGTAAAAACGTGGAATGCGGACCTTCAGATTCGAAGACGGCTTCGAGGGATAGGTCCGCGAGGGAGCACAGCGAGGGTTTATATACCGTGCCGGGACCAACCCCGGCATGACCTGATCGTCGGCGCGCGAGCGGTCGAGGCGGGTGCGTGGCCGTCCCTCGCGCGAAACCGGTTGTGCCACCTGTTCGCCCGTACAGTTGCTACACTACGTCGCCGCGAACCGTCGTTCCCTCCTGTCGCCGACGGTAGGATTCGACGGCCTGTGCCGCTTCTTCCGTCTCCTCTTCGTCCATGCCGAGCATCTCCAGTGCGGCCGGGAGCGTCGGGAAGGCGAACTCCCCCTCCCGTAGCTTGCGAAACGCTTCGTCGCTCCGTTGCCCATCCACCCAGAGACAGACGCCTCGAGGGTCGAGGATTTGTTCGTAGGCCTCTCGCGCCATCGCGCCGCGCAAGCGTTGGGTAACGTTGTCCTCGAAACTGGAATTGCAGACTTCGAGGTGAACCGGTTCGTCGTCCGGAAGCAAGTGAGCCGCGAGACACTTCTCCGGGGCGGTGTAGCCGTTTTCGCTCGCTCGAATCAGTTCGGGATGTTCGTCGGCCCACTCCGCACGAACCGTCTTTCCGATTCCCTTCACGCCGTGCGATTCGACGAACTCAGTCTCGCGGTCGGCGTCGTCGCCGCGGAGGAGGATGTCCTTGGTCACGTACACGTCGAGTCTGTCGATGGGGTCGAGTCCGAGGGACACGTCGCCGTACACCCAAATCTCGCGGACGGGAACCGGCATGGTGTCGTTCTCGACCGTTTCGACGATCTCCTCGACGCGTTCGATTGCCGCGCTTCGCTCCATCGGTGCTTGATTCGGGGTTGTCGTGGATAAGTGCGATGGAACGACGAAGGTTCGGTGACGGCCGTTTGGTTTCCGTTTCCATCGTTCTCACCTCACATCTCTCTTCTCCATTGTCTCGTTCGCACACCGCCCGACACTCCTTTCGCCGTCGCTGCCGAACCGTCCGATATGGTCGAAGCGATTACTCCGGAGGAATTAGCGGACAAACAGGACGCCGACGAGGAGTTCGTCCTCCTCGATACGCGACCGGAAGAGAGCTTCGAGTCGTGGCACATCCAGGGGGCCGTGAACTTCCCCTTCGGCCCGGACGAATCGCTTTCGGAGGACGGTGCGTCGGCCGTCGAGTCGATGCTCGACGGAAACGACGAAATCCTCACCGTCTGTGCGAAAGGGATTTCTTCGGCCCATTTCGTCGACGAACTCGAAAAGCACGGCTTCGAGGACGTGAAGGTCGTCGAAGGCGGCATGGAGGAGTGGAGTCAGGTGTACGAACACGTCCCGATAGAGACGGACGGTGACGCGGAAATCGTCCAGATACAGCGGCGCGCGAAGGGTTGTCTCGGCTACCTCGTCGGAAGCGACGGCGAGGCGGCGGCCATCGACGTGAGCCGCCACATCGACGAGTTCCGCGACGCGGCCGCTGCTCGCGGCTACGACATCACGCACGTCTTCGATACGCACATCCACGCCGACCACATCTCTGGTGGCCGACGGCTCGCCGACGAGCTCGGCGTTCCGTACCATCTCGGCGAGCGCGCTCGGAAACGCGGCGTCGAATACGAGTACGACGCTCTCGGACGGAACGATGTGGTTCGCGTCGGCGATACGGACATCAAAGCCGTTTACACGCCGGGGCACACCTCCGAAATCACCAGCTATCTCGTGAACGACGAAGCCGTCCTCACGGGAGATACCCTGTTCGTGGATTCCATCGGACGCACCGAACTGGAGTTCGGCGAGGAGGGGGCCGGAAAAGGGGCAGAAATGCAGTACGACTCCCTGCACAAAGTGCTGATGAGCGAGCCGGACAGCGTCGTCGTCTTGCCGGGCCACGTCACCGTCACGGAGGACGGACGCTTCGCACACGGTAGTCCGGGACAGCCGATTCAGGCGACGGTCGGTGACCTACGGCGTGAACTCGACGTACTCCAGTTGCCCGAAGACGAGTTCGTCGCTCGACTGACCGAAACCGTCCCGGAGAAGCCGCCGAACTACGAAACCGTCATCGCCATCAATCGCGGACTGGACGAACCCGACGACGAGGGGGAAGCAACCGAACTCGAATTGGGGCCGAACCGTTGTTCCGCACCGTAGCCGAATCGCCCGTCCGCTATCGGAACGCGTAGGTTTCGTCGGCCGTCGCGTACACGCGGTCGCCGTCGACCGCGACCAACTCGACCACACCGCCGGTTTCGAATCGCCGCTGTTCGGTGCCGTCCGCCGCCGAGAGTGCGTACACTCGACGGTCGCTGGCACCGACGTAGACCGTTTCGTCCTCGACAACCGGTTCACAGAGCGACCCGAACGGGAGGAATTTCGGGTGGAACGTCCAGTCAACCGTTCCTTCGTCGAGCGAAACCAACCACTCGCGGCTGTCGGTTCCGGTGCTCGTAACGGCTGTCGTCACGGCGTAGAGACCGTCATCCGCGACGAGACTCGTCACTTGGTTGCCGTCGTCGAGCGTCGCGTTCCACAGTTCCGTTCCGTCGAAACCGTAGGCGACGACCTCGTTTTGTTCGGTCCCGGTGTACACCGCGTCGCCGACGGCGATGGTTTGAACGCCGCTCCCGGCCGACCACTGTCGTTCATCGAAATCGAGCGCTACGACGCGGCCGTCCACGACCGCGAACGCCGTTTTTCCTTCGGCGGACAGCGCTTCGACCGTCCCGAGTCCGGCACAATCCCCGTCGTTCGTCCAGCGGTGCGTGCCAGTGGTCGGGTCGAGCGCCGTTACCCAGCCGTCGCCAGCGACGACGACGGAGTCGTCCGTGACCACTGGTTCGGTCGTGATTTTCCCGTCACAGTCGAAACGCCACCGTTCCGTTCCGTCCGGCGTGTAGGCGACGACGGCCGACCAGTCCGTTCCGTAGACCATTCCGTTCGCCGTGACGGGGGTTTCGTCGGCTTCCCCACGCCACCGCTTCGACCCTGTTTCGGCGTCGAGCGCGGAGAAGTGGCCGCGGCCGTTCGAAACGTAGACGTTTTCGTCGACCGCGAGCGACCCGATTTGGTTCGCTCGCCAGTCGAGCCACGTCGGATCGGCGACGGCGTAGAGAAATCCCTCTCGACCGGTGACGTAGATGGCGTCGTCGATGGCCGGTGGAAGCGACGAATTGCTGAGATTTCGAATCGGGACCCACCACCGTTGGTCGCCCGATTGCAGGTCGAGTGCGACGAGGCCGTCCTCGTCGTCGGCGATGGGAACGTAGGCCGTTTCGTCCGCGATGACGGGCGTTCCCGCGGAGCCTCCGGTTCCTTCGACCGTCCAGCGAATCGCTCCGTCGTCAGCGGCCAGCGCCCAAATCCGTGCCCGAGAGCCGTCCGTGACGACAACGGCGTCGTCGGTGACGGCGGGCGACTGGCTCAAACGCGCCGAGTCGCCGAGGTCGGTCTTCCATTTCGCCCGTCCGTCGTCGGCCGAGAGCGCGAACGCCCGTTCTCCACACACGTAGACGGTATCGTTCGCAACGGTCGGTGCGTGGTCGATGATCCCATCGACGCTCGCTTGCCACCGTGGCGTGCCGTCCTCCGCGCGGAGGGCGTACACCGCGTCCTTGTCGGCGAAGTACGCGACACCGCCGACGACCGCCGGAGGTACGTGTTCGGCGCTCGGCGTTTCGCCGTCCTTGCCCGTCGGGAGGCGAACGTGCCAGCGTTCCGTCCCCGTCGCGGCATCGACCGCCCAGCACGACCCTTGGCCGTTCACGTCGCTGGTTTTGAAGAATAGGGTTCCGTCGGCGGCGGTTACGGGGGACGACTCCGCGATTCCGACGTCGAATCGCCAGCGTTCGTTGCCGTCTGCGGCCGAGAGCGCAACGAGGTCAGTCCCGGCGGCGTACACGGTGTCGCCGACGACGCTCGGAGCGTAGTCCAACCCTCTGATTCGTGCCGTCCATCGCGTCTCTCGGGTGTCCGTGTCGAACGCCGTTATCTCGCCGGAAACGTCGCTGACGTAGACGATACCGTCCGCGACGGTCGGCGAGTGGAGCGGACGGTCGCTCACCTGTTCGCTCCACTCTATCCACGCATCCGGGCCGGGGTCGGTCCCGTCCGGGGTGGTGCCCGTGTTTCCGGCGTCGTGCTGAAACGACGCCCACGCTCGATTCGTGGTCGTTTCCGTCTCGGACGTCACGCTTCCCACGAATCCGGTCGCCCCGATAGCAACACCGCTCAGTGTGAGAAAACTCCGCCGGGTCTCGTCGAAGGGCTTACCCATGAACTGCATGCCGCCGCCTCGTCGCATTATTATTCAGGGGTTAAATCGGCTGCAATCGACTCCTGTTGCCCGAAACTATCGTCGTACGACGGCAACTTATCAGTTCTCAGGGGAGAGATACGACGGGTGGTGTCTGGTATCTCCCGTCCGCAATGGTCGATTCGCTCAACCGGCCGACACCCCATGTCGGAGTTCGCTCCCGCCCGTCCCCGTGGCGTTGACTAACCGTTTTGATTCGCACTCACTTGCTTGTTTTGCCCTCCGGTTTCGTGACCGTCACATCGCCGCGACCGCATTTGCTATCGCACCATCCGATTTATACCGGAGCGAAACCGTGAAACGGCCCGCGACGCAACCGACACGTAATGGACTGCGATAAGTGCGAACGGGAGGCCGTCATGCACGCGGCCTATTCGGGGCTGCATCTCTGCGACGACCACTTCTGTCGGTCGGTCGAGAAGCGACTTCGACGCCGAATCCGAGACGATAACCTACTGCCCGCGTCCGCGACGCCGGACGACCCGCAAGTCTGGCTCATCGGCCTTTCGGGCGGGAAAGATAGCGTCGTGCTCACGAAAATCCTCCACGACACGTTCGCGGAGGACCCGCGAATCGAACTCGTCGCGCTGACGATTCACGAGGGTATCGAGGGCTATCGAGACAAGAGTCTGGACGCCTGCCTCGAACTCACCGACGACCTCGACATCCGACACGAGGTCGTCAGCTACGAGGAAGAGTTCGACCTGCGCATGGACGACGTGGTGGGAAAGGACCCCGAGAACATGGCCGCCTGTGCGTACTGCGGCGTCTTCCGCCGCGACCTGCTCTCGAAGTACGCGGAGGAGTACGGCGCGAACAAACTCCTCACCGGGCACAATCTGGACGACGAGGCGGAAACGGCGCTGATGAACTTCCTCGAAGGCGATGTCGCTCAAGTGGCGAAACACTTCGACGCGAGTCTGGCCGGGTTCGACGAGCGGTCCGACCAAGACGAGTTCGTCCCCCGGGCGAAACCCCTCCGCGACGTTCCCGAAAAGGAGGTCGCGCTGTACGCGCACCTCGAAGACCTTCCCGCACACATCACGGAGTGTCCCCACTCCAGCGAGGCCTATCGCGCCGAGATTCAGCAGTTGATGCTGTCGCTGGAGGAAAATCACCCCGGAACGCGTCACTCCATCATGGCCGGGTACGAGGAGCTCGCCAAGCTCGCGGCCGACGAGTTCGGTGCCGGTGACGGCAAACGAGAACTCAACGAATGCGAACGCTGTGGCGCGGCGACGACGCGAGACGTGTGTCGGAAGTGCTCGCTCGTGGACGCGATTCACGCGGCGTAGGGCGGAGGGCGTAGAGCGGAGGGCGGAGGCGTAGTTCGGTTCGCACGAATCACGACAGCGAAGAAGACTTATTACTCGCTGATTCGACACGGCAGGCATGCCCTCCCGACGACGGTTTCTCGCCCTCGGCGCGACGGCCGCGCTCGCCGGTTGTGCGACGACGGCCGACGACCCCCCGAAAGCGGGCGCGGACGAATCGCCCGACCCCGAAGAACACATCGACGGCGCGAACGGCGAGTGGTCGAGTTTCGGCTGTAACGCAAGCAACACCCGCACCGTCGCGGACGGGAACGCCCCCGTCGATGGCGTCACCGAGCGCTGGCGCGTCGATGCACCACAACTGCTGTTTCACCCTCCGGTGGCGTCCGACGGGCGAGTGTTCCTCCCGGTTCCGAACCGACTCGAAGCGTACGACGCACGGGACGGGTCGATGCTGTGGGCCACCGACGAGGACGAAGCCGAAACCGCGCCGCTCGTCCGCGACGGGACGGTGTACGTCGGGGCGAGCAATCGGCTTCGCGCGCTCGACGCGAAAACCGGGACGACGAAATGGGAACGGACGTTCGACGCCGACGGAACCGTGGCGGCACCATCGACGTACGGCGGGGACCGGCTGTACGTTCCGGTCGGCGAGATGGTGTATCGCGTCGATTCGAAAACGGGCGAGACCGATTGGTCTCGCCGCCTGTTCGGTACCCTCCTCGGCTCGTCGCCGTGTGGTTCTCGGGGGGTCACGCTGGCGACCGAGGCCGGAAAGATATACGTGCTCGGACCAGACGGAACCGGGTGGGGCGAGTGGGGCCTCCCCTCGCAACCCCAAGCGCCGCCGACCATCGACACCGACGGCATCTACGTCAACTGTCTCGACAGGAAGACCTACGGCATCAGAACCGAGACCGAACCGCGGTTGGACATCGATTGGAGCGTCGAAACCGGGTGGGCGAACGGCGGACTCGCGGTGAAAGCAAACCTCTACGCCGCCGGGACGAAAGGGCTACACGCCATCGACCCGGCAACCGGCGAGCAACTGTGGACGGAAGACACGGGCGACTGGCGTCGGACCGCTCCGGCCCTCGTCCGCGATACGCTCTTCGTCGGCGGGGAGAAACTGTTCGCCTTCGACCCCACGCCGTCGTCCGGGTTGCTCTCGGGAGACGGACCGGCGCGACGGTTCGAGAAGTCGTTTTCCGGTCCCGTCAGGTTCGGTCCCGTGCTGAACGACGGCGCGCTCTACGTCGTCGCACAAACCGGCGAAGAGACGTACCAGTTGGTCGCGCTGGAGTGAGGCAGGGATACGAAAAAACGAAAGACGAGAACGGAAGACGAGAGCGGAAGACGAGAACGGAAGACGAGAGCGGAAGACGAGAGCGGAAGACGAGAGCGGTAGATTACCGGATGACGTCGAGACCGTTGTTTTTCTCCAGTTCGCTTCGGCCGCCGTCGCTCTGGGCGCCGAACGTACCGCTACTCTGTTCGGCTCTGTTGCTCGCGTCGTAGGACTGCGCGTCCACGTCGCGCATCTTCTGTCGGGAGCGGTCGGCCTGCTTCTGCGTCGTCGGGCCGAGCACCTGCGCGCTCTTGACGCCGGTCATGATGGCCATGACGCGAACCTTGTTCTTGTAGTTCTCCTGAATCCGCGCGCCCCAGATGACGTTGGCGTTGGCTTCGAGGCGCTCCGTGATGTTGCCCGCGATTCCTTCGGCCTCTTTGAGCGTCAAGTCGGGACCGCCCGTGATGTGGACGAGACCGCCGGATGCCCCACGGTAATCCACGTCGAGGAGCGGGTGGTTCATCGCGTCGCGGACCACTTCTTCGCTCTTGTTCTTGTCCTGCGTCTCGCCGACGAGCATCACGGCGACGCCGCCCTGATTCATGATAGTGGACATGTCGGCGTAGTCGAGGTTGATGAGCGACGGTTGGGTAATCGTCTCCGAGATGCCCTTGACGGTCTCGGCGATGATTTGGTCCATGACCGAGAACGCCTTGCCGATGGGCAGGTTCGGGACGTAATCGAGCAGGCGGTTGTTGTCGAGGACGATGATGGAATCCGCTTCGTTACGGAGTTTCTCCAGTCCTTCCTCGGCTTTCACCGTGCGGGCACGCTCGACGTTGAACGGCGTGGAGACCATTCCGACGACGATTGCACCCTGCTCTTTGGCGATTTTGGCGACGACGGGTGCCGCGCCGGTCCCGGTTCCGCCGCCCATGCCCGCGGTCACGAACACGAGGTCCGCGTCGCCGAGCACTTCCTTGACCGTTCCCTGCGCCATTTCGGTCGCGCGCTCCCCCATCGAGGGGTCGCCGCCTGCGCCGAGACCGGACGTGAGGGATTTGCCGACGAGGATTTTCGTGTCGGCTTCGATCATCTTCAAGTGCTGTTTGTCCGTGTTGATGGCAACCGTGTCGGCCCCGTCGACGCCGATGTTGTACAGGCGGTTGATGGTGTTGTTGCCCGCACCACCACAGCCGACGATGACGATTCGCGGGTCGCCGAACTCGTCGTCTGCCGTCGCCGCCTCCATCTCGCGCTGTTCGCTTTCGGCGTTTTCCAGCGCTTCTTGAACGATATCCTGCATCGCTTATACCTTTGCCCACGTGCGCTTGTTCGTGGTCTCGGCGGCTTCGTCATGCTCGTTGAGCATGTCTCGAACCGCGGCCCGAATCGCTTCGCTCCGATTCGGGAACTCGCCGGTTTCGACCATCTGTTCGACTTCTTCGATTTGCTGCTTTGGGATTCGTAGTGTCACGCGCTCCATAGTAGGTTCCCCTTGTTTGGTAAGACGACACGCAGTGTTTTATTTTGTCCGTCTTACGCCATTACAGCGGCCGAGACACCCGGCATCGGCCGTTTTCGGGATGGCGTAAGACAATCGTCTTACGTAGAAGTATCCACATAGCCACAGCATATATAATTAACGGCGGCTGTAAAACAATCGTTTTACGACGAGTCTAAAACGTCCGCCGACGGCGTTCGTCGCCCACAGCCGGGGCAGAACGCCCAGTCGGACCTGAGTTCGTCGCCACAGTCACAGAACACGCGGTGAGTCGCTTTCTCGCCGCAGTTCGGACAGTAAACGTGTCCGGAGTCGAGTTGTTCGCCGCACTGGTGGCAGCTGTTTTCCGTCTGCTTCGCGTCGGCGGTCGTCCGACGCGTCGGTTCGTCCGTTCGCGTTCGGTCGCCCTGCGTTTGCGTCTGGGCATCTTCGCGCGTGTGCACCGCCCCCGCACCGTCGAGGGTGACGTTGACGTTGATGTCCCGTCCGGTTTCGTTCGTTCGGGCGGTCGTCTCGGCGAGCCGTCGGTCGACGAGTTCATCGACGCGCTCGGCCACGACGGCATCGAGACTCCGCTCGTCGTTCGTGTCGGGTGTTTCCAAATAGGCCCGGAGCGCCTCGCGCATCACCTCGCTCTTCGAGGCGTCGAGCGATTCGATGCCTTCCACGAGGTCGTCGTCCGCCCGGAATGTAATTTTACTCATGTTTTTCACCCGAATTCGTCTGTTTCCCGAAACACTGGGTCTATCATACTTGAACCTTTCCGTCTGGAAAGAACGCCAGCCAGAATAATAATTCTTAAGTCCGTGACCGGGATAGGTGAAAGTGCGTGCCCGCCCTTAGCTCAGATTGGTAGAGCAGTCGACTGTAGATCGACTTGTCCCCCGTTCAAATCGGGGAGGGCGGACTTCTCTGAATCCGACTCGAACAGCGTGAGCCGTCGGATCCGAGAACGCCCAACCGACACGATTTGAGCCTGGAAGTCACTGCCCGTAAAGCGTAGCAAGTCGGCGTGGGAGTGTCTTCCGGCGTTCAATCGAGGAGGATGACCACGTTCCGACTTTTCGTGCCCTACGTCAAACGAGTGAGCACTCGCCACGAAACTCGTTTACCCATTCGACGAGCGGGGTCGAAGCCGTACGTTCAGCGGGGTTCAATAACTACGAATAATTGAAAATATTCGATTAGGTGTCGGGTATTATTTATGTCGTTGAAGGAGGAAGAACTCGTAATACAGTTCGGGTACAGATCGTTTATCGTTCGCTTTGCGGCCTGTCGGTGGGATTTACGGCGTTTACTCAGTCTCGATGCGAGCTCGGAGGGAATCGTTCGACATACGCAGCTACCCCGGATGGTAAATCGTCCTCCCTGAAACGGGGCTAGGCCGACGATACCGGAACGGAAACGAAGCGTTTCCATGGGTCGGTCCGATTTGGGACGCCTTTCCGGCAGGTCAACGCTTTTACACCGCTCCCGTGAACGAACTGCCATGTCGACACGGCTACCCGAGTCCGAGTTCGAAACCCGTCTCGCCGCCGTCCGCGAGAAGATACGCGACAGCGGCGCGGATGCCGGCGTCTGGTTCGGCGCGACGAGCATCGAATACCTCACCGGCTTCGACCACATTCAGACCGAGCGCCCGGTCGTTCTCGCCGTCACGGACGAGCGCGTCGAAATCACCGTGCCGCGTCTCGAAGTCGAGCGCGTGCAGCCCAACCCTCGTATCGACGCGGTACACCACTACTTCGATTATCCCGGCGGTAAGCCCATTGCCGTGGCCGCCGAGATGCTCTCGGAACTCAACGCCGAGTCGGTCGTGACGGACGCCGACGGCGCGCCGGGCGTCATGGGCTACGACGGCCCCCCTCTCTCGGAGTTCGTCGGCGTCGAAATGCAGAGCTGGGTGGACCGAATGCGCTGGGCGAAGTCCGACGCCGAAATCGACTGCATCCGCGAGTCCGCCAAGTGGGGCAACCTCGCCCATCAGTACCTCGCGGACTACACCGAACCCGGTGCCCACCCGGCCACCGTCAGCCAGCGGGCATCGACGGACGCCTCCCGCGCCATGCTCGACACGCTCGGGGACCAGTACGTCCCCCGAACGCGCGGGGACGGCCCGGCCTTCGCGGGCTACATCACCGGTCCGCAGACCGCGCTTCCCCACGGCCACACCGCGAACCGCCGAATCGAGGAGGGCGACGTCCTCATCACCGGTGCCGCCGCGAACGTCGATGGCTATCACTCCGAACTGGAGCGGACGATGTTCGTCGGCGACCCGACCGACGAACAGGAACACTACTTCGAGTTGATGCTCGAATCCCAGACCATCGCCATCGACGCCCTCGGCCCGGGCGTCCCGCTGTCATACGTTGACGAACTCGTGTCCGACTACTTCGAGGAGCAAGGCGTCGCCGACCTCGCCCAGCACCACGTCGGCCACAACATCGGCATGGGCGGCCATGAACCGCCGTACATCGACCGCGGCTGGTCGGACCACGTGGACGAGGGCGACGCCGAGATGGAACCCGGCCACGTTTACACCATCGAACCCGGCCTGTACACCGATACGTACGGCTACCGCCACTCGGATACCGTCGCCGTCACCGAAACCGGCACGGAGATGCTGACCTACTTCCCCCGCGACTTGGAATCCAACATCATCCGGTGGTGAAGCGATATCCGGTGGTGAGGCGGAATCCGGAAGTGAGGCGACTCTTTTGAGACGGGTTCGGTTTCGTTCTCGGAACGACGACAGGGAGGTTCGTCCTCGAACGCTCCCGCCCGCTCGTTACGAGTTGTCGTTGTGTCGTTGGTTCCTCTGTGACTGCTCTTCTGTGACTGCTCTTCTGTGACTGCAACGACAGACGTCACTGAAACCGCAACCGCACCGCGTGCTCACGGCGTTGCCGTTCGTTTTCGAGGGTTCTCCGAACCCTCGCACGCCACACCCTCCCCAACCGATTCCTTCGCATTCGCTCAGTCATCCCTCGCGTGATAACCAGCTAGTCCCTCGGCCCGACGGCTCGCGGCGTTGCCGCTCACTTCCGAGGTTTCAGAGAAACCTCGCTGGCCTCGGGACTGCTGGCGCACGCGCCG
Source organism: Haladaptatus paucihalophilus DX253 (assembly GCF_000376445.1). Classification (NCBI taxonomy): domain Archaea; kingdom Methanobacteriati; phylum Methanobacteriota; class Halobacteria; order Halobacteriales; family Haladaptataceae; genus Haladaptatus; species Haladaptatus paucihalophilus. The sequence continues at coordinate 2,673,894 of NZ_AQXI01000001.1, forward strand.
GGGACGCTTGGTCCGTATCACGAACCTGTCTTCTGCCGCGGCGCGCGCTGACGTGGCGTTCGAAAACTCCATCGCCCCCGAAGCGAATCTTCCGAAAAGTCGATTGTGGGAACTATTTCACACTGAAAGCTACTAAATCACACTGTAACCTACTAAACGTCGGACTGTCGAATTTCGGGTGAACAACCGCTCGCGTTGGTCACCAGCATTGATTTGTCAGATACCATCGTAGAGGGGGTATGCGCGTGGGGGGTGTGGTAGCCGCGGTTCTCGTGTGCGCCACGCTAGTTGGTGGGGGAGTGGTGAGCAAACAGGCCGCGGAGCAGTCCGGTATCGACGTGTTCGCGCCGGACGACAGGCTGGCACCGGGCGAGGAGACGCAACTGAAACTCGTCGTGACGAACGACGGAACGGAACCGGTCAACGCCGCGACGGTCGAAGTCGGGGACCAAAACGCCCCGGTTCGGGTGTTGACGAACCGCGCTCCGGTCGGGACGGTTCCGCCCGGAGCGCAGCGGCCGGTTTCGGTTCGGATTCGCGTCGGCGAGCAGGCGACGCCGGGGGAGTACACGCTGCCGGTTCGGGTCAGCTACGACGCGGCGTCCGGGGGGGAAACCGTCGTCCGGTACGTCACCGTTCGGGTCGAGCGACGGCCGCGGTTTCGCGTCGTGAACACGACGGTCAACGCCAGCGCGGGCGGGACGGGGACGCTCTCGCTTGCAGTTCGGAACGCCGGAACGGTCGGCGCGTTCGATTCCAGCGTCGTGGTCAATTCGACCGATTCGGGCATCCGGTTCGGGAACAACGCCACGACGGCCCAAACCTCGGTCGGCGAGTGGTTGCGCGGCGACACGAAGTACGTCGAATTCCCGTTGCAGGTCGGCCCGGACACCGCGCGCAACGTCACGGCGCAGGTTCGCGTCGCGTACGAGAGCAGGACCGGCCAGCGTCGAGTTTCGGACCCGCTGTTCATCGGCATCCGACCCGAGGGCAAACCGTCGTTCGCACTCCGGAACGTGACGAGCACGGTCCGCGTCGGCGACACGGGTGCGGTTACGGGCCGGGTCGTGAACACCGGTGCGCGGACCGTCGAGGACGCGACGCTCGTCTTTCAGCCGTCGAACGGTACCGCGTTGCGCCCCGAGGAAACCCGGTTCCCGCTCGGTACCCTCCGGAACAACAGCTCGCGGCGGTTCCGATTCGAGGTGGACGCGACGAACGCCACGAACCCCGGTCCTCGGGACTTCACCGCCAGGGTCACCTACCGCGACGGGAGCGGCGAGCGGCGCGTGAGCGACCCGATTTCGATGCCGGTGCGTGTCGAACAGCGACGTGAGCCGTTCGTCGTCACCGCGACGGACGCGAACTTCACCGTGGATTCGAGCGGGACGCTTCGGGTGCGGGTGCGGAACAACGCGGGAGAACGGCTCTCGAACGTGACGGCGAAACTGTTGGTTTCGGACCCCCTGTCGAGCGACGACAGCGAGTCGTACATCGGCGTGCTCGGCCCCAACAACTCGATGTCGGCGTCGTTCCAGTTGACGGTGAGCGGCGACGCGATTCCCGACCGGCATCCCGTCGCCGTCGTCCTCACCTACGAGACGCCGAACGGCGACCGTCGAGAGGCGGGACCGTACGCGGTTCCGGTGACGATTCGACGCCAGTCCGGCGTCGGGTCGTCCGTGCTGTCGGTCGCGGCCGCCGTCGTCGTCCTGCTTCTCGGCGTCGCGTGGTGGCTCTGGCGGCGGTAGTCCGGTCACACGTCCCGCCGTTCGAACAGCTCCGCGCTCACGACGAGCAGGGCGACGGCGGCGACGGCGAGCACCGCGAAATCGTCGGCGGACACGGTTCCGTCGGTCAGTATCTTCCCCACGTCGAAGTAGCGGGTGAACGCGAAATCTCCGATCCATTCGTAATCCGTCCCGAAGGTGACGGTATCGACGAGGAACATTCCGAATATCGCGCCGACGCCGACCGTCCGGGCGCGGCGTGCCGTGTCGAATCGCACCGAGGCGACCATTCCGAGGCTCGCGCACGCGAGGAAGTAGACGATGGAGTAGGCGTGCAGGGCGAGCAGGTATCCGGGGTCGAGGAACTCGCCGATGAACTCGACGCTGACGTACACCGAGAGGAAGGTGAACGCGTTGACGGCGAGCATGCTCGGAATGAGCGCGAGGTACTTTCCCATGACGAGGCGGGTTCGCGTGACCGGGTGGGCGAGCACCAGTTCGAGCGTGCCGTTCTCCATCTCCTTTGCGACGCTCGAAGCACCGGCGTACGCGTAGTAGATTCCGAGACCGAGGAGCCACGCGATTTGATAGAACTGCGAGGCGAGGTAGCCGTCGATGGTCGTGATGCTATCGACGTCGCCGATGAACGCGCGGCGCGCCTCCTCCGGCAAGTTCTGGATGTACGCATCGAGGTTGACGCCGGACTGCTGAATCGACGGGAACAGCGCGATGGTGAGCACGACGAAGGCGATGAGCGACCCCGACAGCAACAGCGTTCCGCGGACGCGCCGCCCCATCTCGAAGTTCGTTATCTCGAACATCGCGCCGGTCTTCTCCCCATTCGGATTTGCATGGCTCCTTCACGTTCCCCCGTAAAACTCCATGAACACGTCTTCGAGCGAGGTCTCCTCGACCTCCAAATCCAGAACCGAGTAGCGGTCGAGCACGTCCACGAGACCGTCGAAGTTCTCGGTGACGACCAGCCGGTAGTAGCCGTCCGGGTCGAGGTCGCTGCTTAGCGCCCCGTCGAACAACAGGTCGTCCGGCGGCGGGTCCTCCGCGAGGTCGAGGCGCACGATTTTGCCGCTTTTGGCCAGCAGTTCGCCGATGTTCTCCAGCGCGACGAGTCGCCCGTCGCGGATGATTCCCACGCGGTCACACACCTTTCGAACCTCGCTGAGGACGTGCGTCGAGAACAGCACCGTGACGCCGCGGTCGCGCTCCGCGAGCAACAGTTCGTACAGGGCGTTCTGTGCGAGCGGGTCGAGTCCCGCCGTCGGTTCGTCCATGATGAGGAGGTCCGGGTCGTGCATGAACGCCTGCACGAGCGCGAGTTTCTGTCGGTTCCCGCGGGAGTAGTTTTTCACGGCTCGGTCGATGGGGACCGGAAACCGGTCGAGCAACTCCTCGCGGCGCTCGTCGCCGGACAGCGTGGCGAAGTAATCGAGCAACTCCGCTCCGGTGACGTTCTCGTAGACAGTCGCGTCGCCGGGGACGTAGCCGATTCGGCCTTCCACGCTTCGCGTTCGCTCGGTGATTGTGTGTCCGAGAACCTGCGCGGTCCCGCTCGTCGGCTTCAGCAGGCCGAGCAGGAGTCGAATCGCGGTCGATTTTCCCGCCCCGTTCGGCCCGAGAAAGCCGAATATCTCGCCCGATTCGACGGCGAACGTCAGGTCCTCGACGCCGCGAACGTCTCCGTAATACTTGGTCAACTCCTCGATGGCGATGGGTTCCGGCGCGGACACCGACGAATGAACGCCCGCGAGCGACTTATACGGTTCGCCGAACGTATCAGAGATCATATTTGTTTTCCGGCAGAGCTGACCGAGCTCCAGAAATTTTATTTCAACATCTGACTTTCTCCTTACTAATGGTTTCTCGCCTCAGGTTTCGAAACGAGTCGGGCGAGGGTTCCTCCGTCCGGGACGTGACGTTCAGGGAGTGGCTTTCCGGGTTGAAAGTCAGTGGCAGTAACTTGCTCGTCACGGGCGAGGTTCCCGAAACCACCAGCGCCGAGTTTAGCCGGACGCTCTTCGGACAGGGGAGACGAACGCGCATCCTCGGACTCCTCAATCCGGCGACGCCCGCCGCCGAGTCGTATCTCCCGGGTTCGCCCGACAGTCCGGGGACGCAGATCATCGACCGACGGCCGAACGACCGCGGGACGACGGCGACCTGTTCGAACGTCCACCGTCCGATGATCGACCGCCAGACGTTTCGCTCGGAGATCGTCTCCGCCATCGGCGTCCACGAGGAGCGAAACGGCGGCTTCGAACCCGCCGAGTTGCGCCTCGGTGTCGATTCGGTCGAGCTGTTGGAGGTGAACGACGACCTCGTTTCGGTCGGACAGTTCCTCCGGGGGCTTACCGCCCTCGTTCGCGGCGTTCACGGAATGGCACACTATCACCTTCGCGTCCCGGATGATGACCCGTTGGTGGAGGAACTATCGCCGCTGTTCGACGCCCGTATCGAACTTCGGAAGCGACCGGGATGGGCCGAACAACGGTGGCACGTCCCGGAACTCGGTGAGACTACCCACTGGGTAGAATTATCATAGCTGACCATACTACTGTTACCATGGAGTTTCGGCGGCACGCGGAACACGACGGACTCGACATCTACGACCCCATCGAGAACGTTCGGTTCGCGCTGTTTACGTCCGCGTCCGTAGACCCGACGCCGGTCGATACGTCGCCGTTTTACTTTCCGGTCGATGCCGCCGTCGAAATCGTGACGCCGATGCTCGAAGTCCCGAAAGCCGTGCCCATCACGGTTCGTCAACAGGACGGGACGATGATGGTCGAGACGTCGGACGAACGGGACCGAACCCTCGGTTCGGACGCGTATCTCGTCGAGGTGAGTACGGCACCGATGAAGCTCTACTTCCTCGTGGACGGACGAATGACCATCGAGCACGGCGACGATACCGTCCGCTTTTCGTTCGACGCGACGACGGCGGTTCGCGTCGGCGCGCGCTCCTTTCACGACCGCCCGGCGGGGACGATAACCGTCACGGACGACGTTCGTGACGTGATGCGCGCCGTCTCGCTGTTCGGGTCGGCGCTGAAGACGCTCTCGCCGGAACGGTCGTTTCCGACGCTCCGCGGCCATCCACCGCTCGTCGAACGAGGTGAGACGTTTTCCGTGCCGAACGGACTCGGACCGGCGGCGACGGACGTCGAACTGGTCGTTCCACCCGACCGCGAACACGTCTTCCCCGTCGTCTCGCTCGCGTACTATCTCGGTGCGACGGTCGTTCCGGGGCACGACCCGCGTCTCGTCGCGGGGTCGTTCGAGCGGTCGCTCGACGGACCCGGCGGGTACGTCGAAACGGTCAACCGCGTCCTCAGACAGACGTTCTTTCTCGACTGTCTCACGCGGACGGAGGGCTACTACAAGGTCGAACTGCACGAGCGCGAGCGGGTCGAACCGCTGGTGGACCTCGATTTCGCCGACCTGTACGAAACGCCGCTCCCGGAGCGTCTCGCGGTTTACCTGTCCGTTCCGTTCGAAACGCTCGAACCGCACATCCCGAATTGGCGGTTGGGCGTTGACCTAACGCCGACGATCCAAAACGCCGAGTACATGCCGCACATCGCTCGTGACCTCGCGCTCGTTCGCATTCCCGACAAACCGACCTCGAAGACGGTCAAACCGATGTCCGACGCACAGTCGGAGTTCTTCCGTGCGCCCTCGTCGGAGGTCTTGGTTCGCGGAGCGAGCGGATGGGACACCGTAGACGGTCGGGACGTGTTTCAGGTGGACCCGATGCCGAACGTGATCGGGCAGGCGTGGGCCGGTCCGGGGTATCCGCTCACGGTCAACAAACTCGACGTGAGCGCGCTTCGACAGCGTATCGACCGTCGCCCGTCGAACGAAACTATCGACATTCACGTCGTCTGCAACGACGAGCACATGCGGGAGGAAGACGTCGTTCGAGAACTGTACGGCTTGCGCGACCTGCTCGATTTCGACGTGACCGCCCACTACGACCTGTCGCGCGACGAGCTTACCGACCTGTTAGCGAAACCGGCGGACTTCATCCACTACATCGGCCACGTCGATGAGAACGGTATCCTGTGTGCCGACGGGTCGCTCGACGTGAAATCAATCTCCGAAGTCGGCGTCTCCGCGTTTCTCCTGAACGCCTGCCAATCCTACGAACAGGGACGCGAACTGATCACGAAGGGAAGCCGCGGCGGTGTCGTGACGCTCTCGCCGGTCGGGAATCCGATGGCGACGGAGCTCGGACGGACGCTGGCCCGTCTCCTCAATTGCGGGTTCCCGCTTCGACCGGCGCTGTCGATCGCACAGCGACACTCGGCACACGGCTATCAGTACACCGTCTTGGGCGACGGCGGCTTGTCGCTCGTCCAGAGCGAGCGAGGAAGTCCGCAACACTTGAAAATCGAACGGGTTGGGGAGAACCGATTCGAAGTCGAGGTCAGCATGTATCCGACTGACCTGTTCGGGTTCGGCTCTCACACCAATTTCCACCCCAGTTGGTCCCATCAACGGTTTCTTAGCACCTCGCCGGTGACGACGCTCGCGCTGACCGAGGAGGAACTCCGTGCGGAGTTCTCCGACCAGCTCATACCGATAGAAGCCAACGGGGAACTGCGGTGGAGCGACGAGCTGTGTCTGTCCGAAATCGAATAGTTACGGCCCGGAGTTTGCCCCACTCCCCGCGAGTACCGTTCCGAACTGCAGCACCAGCAAGCTGAGGGTGAACAGGACGCCGAGCAATCGGGGGTGATCTGCCAGTTTTCCACGTACCGCGTCTTTTTGCGACATCACGTGCAAACCGTGCTTTCGATATGAATTATAATTTTTTTAATAATACATAACAAATATTAATTACAATTATTATAATAAAAATGCATTAATTTGTTTTGCGGATTCTCATTGGGAGAATCCATCGATAGCGTCCGAAATGGGATCTTTGAGTTCGTGGATTACGTCGTCGAGTTCGTCGGACAGTCGCTGAAGCAGTCGGGCGTGCGTCGTCGTGGCGAGCGTATATTCGGGGTGTGAACCCCCCGTCTCTACCGTTTTCACCAGTTCGAGTTCGAGGAGGTCGTCCCGGTGGGCCGTCCACGTGCTCGGGGCGGTTCCGGCGTGGTCTACCAACTCCGTCGCGCTGAAACTCTCGTTCGGGTCGTCCGCGAGTACCGCGAGAAACTTCATTCGCGCCGGATAGGTGAACACCTGTGCGAGGGGAGGTGCGGTGAGGTCGGCCTCGGAGGGACGCATATGGTATGCTATTCCATGTTTGTTTGAAAACAGTGTCGAAGTTCGTTTGAAAAAGAAAGAGGTTAACATACGGCCAAATGAATGGAAAATTTTTAGACAATGTGGTCTGTATCACCCCTTGGATGCGTGAGAAGTGCACGAATCGCCGGTACAAACGCACGCCACTCTCCGCTGGTCACCGCCACTCAACCAGTACCGGAGTACGTCAAACTGCGACACACCGTTCGTATCGGCGGCCGTGTCGGCACGCATCCTGTCACTGCCTACCGGTCGGGATACTTCGCCACACCTGACCGGTCGCACCTTTTGTTTGGTCTCCTCTGACGGTTTCGTGCGTCGGTTTCTCCGTTGAATCGGCGCGTCCCCCGCTTTCATCAGTGTCTTTCTCTCGCCGTTCCTCTATCCGTCGTGGAAATACCTGTATTTTTAACTGATGACGACCGGAGTCTAAAACGATGGTCGAGGCGTTTGCGGTCGCGAGCGGGAAAGGTGGCACCGGCAAGACCACGAGCACGCTCTCCCTCGGGATGGCGCTGGCCGAGGAGTACGACGTGACGGTCGTCGATGCCGACACTGGCATGGCGAACCTCCTGTTTCACACGGGACTGACCGACGCGGAGACGACGCTCCACGACTTGCTCATCGGGGACAGCGACGCGTCGGTCGAAGAGGCCGTCTACGAACGGTTCGGGATGCGCGTCGTCCCCTGTGGAACGAGCCTTGCCGCGTTCGAGCGTGCCGACCCGGACCGGTTACAGGACGTCGTGGCGACGCTGGCCGCGGAGACGGACGTGCTCTTGCTCGACTCGCCCGCCGCGCTCGGAAGCAAGAGCGCGATTCTCCCCATCGTCCTCGCCGACCGAATCGTCGTCGTCCTCCAACCCACGATACCCTCCCTGAGCGACGGGCTGAAGGTCCAAGAGTACGCTCGCTCGTACGGCACCGGAACCGCGGGGGTGCTGTTCAACAAGGTTCACGACGACGAGGACGTGCGTCCGATAGCGGACAAGAGCGAGCGGTATTTCGACGGGCCGACGCTCGCGGCGGTCCCCGACGACCACGCGGCGCGGGCGGCCCGTCGGGCGGGAAAACCGCTCCTCGCGCACGCGCCCGAGAGCGCGGCCGCGAGCGCCTACCGCGATGCCGCCACAACCCTCGACGTTCGGACCGGCGAGTCGGAACGCGTCGCCAAACGCTTCCGCAGTGCGGTCATCCCCGACGCACCATGACGTCCCCGCACGGCGAACTGGTCCGTTCCCGCGTCGTCAGCGACCCGTCGACAGCGCTCGCCACCGCGCTGGAACGCGACCTCACCGGTCACGCCGTCTTCAAACCCCAAGACTCGCTCCTCCTCGACGCGGACGGGTACGGCGTGCTGACCTTCGAGGACGGCATCCCCGTGCAAGCCCATCACACCGGGACGGGCCGCGGCGGACCGGCGGCCGTCGCCGACCTCGCCGTTCCCGGACCGTACAGCGTCGAACTCTATCGACAACCCGTGGACGAACGCGAGACGACCCATGGAGCGGACGACCGGACGATTCCGCCGGGAATGCCCGCCGAACGGCTGGCGGGCGACCCGCAACTGGCCGCGAGAACGCGGGCGCGTGCGCCGGAACGACCGACGTCCGACACGGAAACGACCCCGACCAGCGCCGTGGAAGCGTTCCTCGAAGACGAGGAGAAAATCGCGGCCATTCGGAAGCAGGCGAAACGAGAGGCCGAGCGGCGGGCCGAGGAGTGGGGATTGGGCGACCAACTGGACCCGTAGCGGCCCGCACTACTCCTGTTCGATGTCCGATTTCAGCGCCGAGAGGATGATGTCGGTCGTCTCGGCGACGACCTCTTCGAGGAACTCGGGGTCCGATTGGGTCGGGTCGCCGCGTCCGCCCTGCTCCGTGATGTCGTCGAAGTAGGTGTACTTGCGCGCCTCGAACCGTGCCTTTCGAACCTGTGGCTCTTTCTTCTCGGTCTTCACGAGGTCGGGATAGAACAGTTCGATGACGCTCGTCTCGTGGTCGCCCGCGTGGCCCCACTCGTCGCCGAACCGCTCTTCCAACCGGTCCCGTGCGAAATTCGTCCAGTGGACGAGCGACGTTTTGACGCCGTGGTCGCGCTGAATCCTGTCCGCGGCGAGCGTGAGCGGCGCGTTGTTCCCGCCGTGGCAGTTGACGATGGCGAGTCGCTCGGCCCCGTGTTCCGCGATGGATTCGCCGATGTCCTCGATGACGCGCTGGTAGGTGTCGCTCGACAGCGTGACGGTCCCGGCGTAGTTCATGTGGTGTTCGGAGTAGCCGTAGGGCAGGGTCGGCAGTCGAACCATCGACAGGTCGCGGTCCGGTGCCGCCTCGACGAGTTCCCGCGAGAGGGATTCGGCACGGAGCGTGTCCACCGTCACCGGGAGGTGGAGGGAGTGTTGTTCGACGCTTCCGGTCGGGAGGACGACGAAATCGGCGTCGGGAATCGCCTCCTCGGCGTCCTCCCACGTCATCCCGCCGAGGTCGTACGGTTCGTAGTCGAGTCGAACCGTCATCGGTCCGCCTCCGCCGCTGGTTCCGCGTCCGCCGTTGCAGCGTCGTCGAACGGCCAACTGCCGGAGTTTCGCATCCCGGCTTCGAATCCCTGTTCGACCGTCGCGTCGCGGACGTCCGCGACCGACTTGTGCGGGATGTCCCGGTCTTCCTCCGCGAGTTTGAGCACGGCCGCCGTGAAGACGACGGAGAGGTCACGGAGGTCGCGGACGTCTAGTTTGTCGAGCGTATCCCCGTGGGTGTGCCCCCAGCCGCGCCCGCTTTCGCCCGCTATCGACCGGCCCTGCATGCCCGCGACGCCCTTCTGGACGAACGGCCAGTGGTCGCTGTGCGGGCGGATGCCGTCGTGGATTTCGACCGGGACGTCGAGTTCGTCGCGCACCTCTGCGAACGCCTCGCCCATCGGGTCGAATCCGTGCGTGTACACGTCGGCGGTGCGCGAGTATCCCGCGCCGTCCATGTTGAAGATGCACTTCACCGCGTCCATGTCGTGCGTCTCGGCCCAGTGGTACGCGCCGAACAGGCCGACCTCCTCGGCACCGAAGACGAGACAGCGGACCCGCGTTTCGAGGGCGTCTTCCATCTCGACCAGCAGGCGGCCGATTTCGGCGACGAGCACCGTCCCGACGCCGTTGTCATTCGCGCCTTCGCCGACGTCGTGGGCATCGACATGCGCGGTGACGAGCACTTCCTCGTCGGTGTCAGGACCGACGACGGCCTCGATGTTGCGCGAGTTCGTCGGTTCGTTCCGGCAGTTCACCGCGAGTCGCGCGGTCGTCTCGCCGCTGCCGCAGTATCGGACGAGTCTGTCGCCGACTTCCTTCGAGACGCCGACGGCGGGGATGTCGCCGGGGCCGTCTTCCTTCCCGATGCTTCCCGTCGGCGGGAGGTTCCCCTCCAAGTGGTTGCGAAAGAGGAAGCCGACCGCGCCGCCCCGCGCCGCGGCACCGTACTTCTCCGCACGGTGAATCCAGCGGCCGTAGTCGTCCGGGGTCATGCTCGACGCCATGACGAGTTTGCCCTCGACGTCGGCCGCCTCGAAGTCCTCCGGAAGTCCGTAGCCGACGTCGACCAGTTCCGCCTCCACGTCGCCGCTCGGCGTTCCGGGTAGGGCGACGGTTTCGTGTTGCGCGTCGAACTCGTGCGTCCGGTCGTGTTCGACGGTCAGTGCGCTCGACTCGCGCCACCAACCGGGAATCTCGAACTCGGAGATGGTCGCATCGCGGAGGCCGTTCGCTTCGAACGCTTCCTGTACGAGTTCCGCCCCTTCCGCCTCTCCGTCCTGTCCGGCCATCCGATTGTCGAGGTCGACGAGGTTACAGAGGAGGTCCCAGTGCCGCGTGCTCGTGTACGCATCGCCAACGATTGTCGTGGGTAGTGTTGTCATTTTACGTGGTAGGGTTTACGATTGGTTCCGGGTGTGATGTACGTTTGGTTCGAAGAAATCCGTGCACTCGTGGGTCGGATTTTAGGAGTCCCCCGCGAAGGAGGTGGTATGGACGAGACGGAGGACGGACCCGATTTGGGGGACGAACTCGACGTCGCGGAGTGGATTCTCTCGCGGTTCGATTCCGACGACGAAGTGGCCGTCGCGGAAGTGGGATATCTCGACAGAACGCAGACTACTGGGTCGGCGACTCCGGCCGAGGTTCGCTCCGCCGATGACCTCTCGAACGAGGGCATCTGGTGGCGCGTGTTCGTGGAGGGAAGCGCTGACTATCGGTTCACGACGTCGTTTTCGGAATCCCATCTGGAAGACCTGATGGAGCGGTCGATTCGGTCGGCCCGCGTCTTGGACCAGCGCGTCCCCGCCAAATACGACCCGGGGACGGTCCATCAGGCGGTTCACCCGGGATGGACGGTCGGCGGATCGCTGTCCGACTCCGCGGCGACCGAAAAACTCACGGCCGTCAGGTCGGCGTTCGCGGAGTCGATGGACGGCCTCGCGCTGGACCGCGCGGCCGTCTCGTACCGCGACGAGCGGTTGTCGTCGGTCCTGTTGACGACGACCGGGACGACGGTCCGAACGTCGCTCGAACGGGCGTCAGTCGAAACGGTCGTCGCGCCCGCGAACGCGGAGAAGGTCCAGCGTCACTTCGGAACGACCACCGGACCCGCGTTCTTCGACGCGCTTCCCGGCCACTTCGACGAACTGGCGGCGTCGGTTCGGGAGCGGAAGGGGTATCCCCCGCTCGACGACGCTGAGACGACGAGTATCGGAGGCGACGGCGACGCGGACGTCGTGTTCGGCCCGCGGGCGGCGGCGGCGTTGTTCCACCACGTCGCGCACTATCTGGAGATGGACGCGGCGTATCTCGGGTCGAGTCCCTTCTCCGTCGGTGACCGATTCGGCCCGCCGGGACTCGACGTCGAGGATTGCGTTCACGCCGGGTCGTGGGCGGCGTTGGGATACGACGCGGAGGGAAAACCGACGACGCCGGTGACGTTGGTGTCCGACGGTATCGTCCGGAACTTCCTCCACGATACGGTGTCCGCCATCGAGGAAGAGACGGTCCCGATGGGGTCCGTGGTTCCGAGCGTCGGTTACGAACGGCCGCCGCGGATTCACGCCCGCCATCTGGACGTCGCCGCCGGGTCCGCTTCGCGGGCGTCGCTTCTCGACGGGGCGGACGTCTACGTCGAATCGGTCGAGACGCCGCGAATCGAGAACGAGGCCACGCGAACGAAGCGCGCGAGTTCGATGCCGCCGAGCGTCCTGTACGCGAAGGACATCGCGGCGACGACGCCCAGCGAGTTCGAGGACGAGGCGACGACGCAGGAACTAACCTTCCCGGTTCGACTCGGCTACACGGTGGACGGGAGCGAGCGCGGAAAGCGGTTCGCGGGCGGAGCGGTGACGGTTCCTCTCGGTGCACTCCGTTCGATAACGGGTATCGACGACGTCCGCGAAACGGTGACCGGCGTCTGCTCCAAACACCGGTCGATGATTCCGTACGCCGTCACCGCGCCGTCGATTCGGTTTTCGATGCGTTTTTCAAATCTGAGGATATGTTAGTGTAAATTTCCGCATTCGATAACGTATTCAGAAATATGTTCCATTTCCCTCTTCTGATTTGTAATATATTGTCAGTTTTGTTTATATAGTAGGCACGCCTGGTAATTAATGACAAATGCCAAGTGGTAACATGGATGTCAAACGGCGTGACTTTTTAAAGATGACCACCGCAACCGGCGTCGGTGGAATGGCCGCACTCGCCGGTTGCAGCGGTTCCAATGACGACAACGGCGGCGGTGGCGGAAGCGGCGGCGACAAGCTACCCCAGTACACCTACCTCAACAACCCCGCGAACTACAACCCCGCGCGCCACGACGCCATCAACCTCGTGGGCGACCAGCTCAAGAAAGTCGGACTCGACACCAAGGTGCAGGTGTTCGAGTGGGGCACCCTCTACACGAAAATCACCGAGGAGTTCAACTTCTCCTTCGCAACGTGGTCACGTGGCCTCGGCATCGACCCCGGTCGTCGAATGCCCGAGCAGTTCCACTCCTCGAACACGGGGAAGGGCCAGGGCAACTTCACCGGCTACACCAACAAGGACCTTGACCCGAAGCTGATGGAACAGCTGCAGATGAAAGACGAACAAAAGCGCATCGACACGCTGTTCGACATTCAGAAGACCATCAACGAGGACGTCCCGATGCACCCCATCGTTCAGATGCCCAACATCGTGGCGTACAACAAAAATCAGGTCAGCGGGTGGACCGACCACATCGCGGGCTACTTCCACTTCGAACCGATGACCAATATCGAAGTGAACAACAGCAAAAAGGAGCTTCGCGGCTCGTGGGCCGAGACCCTCGGCACGCTCAGCGTTCTCGGTTACAACAACGAGACGAAACTCATCCACCAGTTCGAGATGCTGTACGACAAGCTCGTGCGCATCAACTCGAAACTCGAAGCCGACCCGAAACTGAGTCTGGCGACCGAGTGGGAACGCCCGGACAACAAGACGGTGAAGTACAAGATTCGGGAGGGCCACAAGTGGCACGACGGCGAGGACCTGACGCCGGAGGACGTGAAGTTCACGCTCGAATATATCAAGAAAAACGAGATTCCGCTCTACTCCACGCAGTGGGAGATGTACGACTCGGTGTCGGTGGACGGTCAGTGGGTGACGGTGAACTTCAAGGACCCCGTCGGTCCGGTCCACAAACTGTTCTCCAACCAGATACCCATCGTGCCGAAGCACAAGTGGGAGAGCCGGAGCAACCCGGCCAAAGCGAACATCACGGAACCCGTCGGAAGCGGTCCGCTCCAGTTCGATTACTGGGACAAGGGCAGCGAACTGAGCCTGAAGAAGTACGAAGACCACTGGCGGCCGGTCAAGTTCAACCGCCGCATCTGGCGCATCATCCCGGAGAGTTCGACCGTGTGGTCCCTGTTGAAGAAGGGGACGCTGAACTACCTGCCGTACACCCGTATCGGCAAACAGCTCAACGACAACCAGGACGCCTCGAACATCGGCGTGAAGTCCGCGCCCGGCGACGGCTGGTGGCACTTCAGCCAGAACACGCGCCAGAAGGGACTCGACGACAAGGCCGTCCGACAGGCCGCCGTCAACGCGATTCCCAAGAAGGCCATCAACGAGCAGATTCTCTACGGCTTCGCCACCGAGGGGTGGAACCTCGTCGGCGAATCGTTCGGCAAGTTCAGCAACCCGGACGTCAAGAAGTACCAGCCGGACGACGGCGTGAAAGCCGGGAAGCAGTCCCTCAAAGATGCCGGATACGTCATCGACGGCGACGGAATGGCGCACTTCCCTAAGTAGAGCCGACCGACCAACAAAAATTTCGATACTAATAAATGGGTAAATTAGACTTCTTCGTCAGGCGCACCGTGCAGTTGGGAATCACGCTGTGGGCAGTTGCAACCGCGCTGTTCATGCTGTTTCGCCTCATGCCGGGCGACCCGACGTCGTACATCATTTCGCCCGGAATGACGCCCGCGGTTCGACAGCGGCTCATCGCGAGCTACGGGTTGAACGACCCGCTGTGGGTGCAGTACGTTCGGTACATACAGAACCTCCTGACGCTCGACCTCGGGCGCTCGTTCAAGACCAACGAGCGCGTCATCAACATGCTCGTCACGTACCTCCCGAACACGCTCGTCCTGATGCTGACCGCGTTCGTCGTGGCGTACATCATCGGCATCTCGCTCGGCGTCCTCACCGGCTGGTACCGTGGAACGCGGTTCGAGAAGGCGACGGTCGTGACCGCGCTCGTCGGACGGAGCGTCCCCAGCTTCTGGATGGGCATCCTCGTCCTCTGGATCTTCGGCGCGAAACTCGGCATCATCCCGATGAGCGGGATGACGAGCCTCGGCTCCGGCCCGAAGAACTTCTGGGCGATGGTGTTCTCGCTCGATTTCCTCAAACACATGGTCGCGCCGGTCATCGTCCTCGCGTTCTACTACATGGGCTATCCGCTGCTCATCATGCGCAACAGCATGCTGGAAACCCTCTCGGAGGACTTCATCGACCTCTGCCGCGCGAAGGGACTGACGGAGCGGAAGATAATGTTCAACCACGCGGCCCGCAACGCCCTGTTGCCCGTGCTGACCGCCGCCGCCATCGCCATCGGCTACGCGGTGGGCGGCAGCGTCCTCATCGAGACGGTGTTCGGTTGGCCGGGCATCGGCCGCGAGATGATTCGCGCCGTGCTTCGACGCGACTACCCGGTGGCCCAGGGGACGTTCCTCGTCCTCGCACTGTCGGTCATCGTGATGAACTTCGTCGCCGACCTGCTGTACGGCGTCCTCGACCCACGGGTGACCTATGACTGAAACGATGAATCAGGAGCACGACGGTTCGATATTCGCGGACATCGACGAGGAGAGCGAGGAGCAGTTCAGCGCGTGGCAGCGCAACCTCCGCCTCTGGAAGGAGACGATAACCGAACAGTTCTCGATGCTCACGGAGGACCCACTGGTCGTCGCCGCGATGGCTATCCTCGCGTTCTTCGGCATCGTCGCCGTCTTCGCGCCCTACATCGCGCCGTACGGACCGAAGGAACGCCTGATGGTGAACGCGCTCTTCGCCAAGTGGATCAAACCGTCCTTCCTCGGCGGCGAGGGCGGCTACATCCTCGGAACGACGGCGCAGGGCTACGACATCTTCAGCCAACTGGTGTACGGGGCGCGTCCCGCCATCATGGTCGGCCTCGTGGCCGCCGTGATGACCGTCGGCCTCGGAACGCTCGTCGGCCTCGTCAGCGGCTACTACGGCGGCTACGTGGACGACGTGCTCATGCGACTCGTGGACTTCGTGTACGGACTCCCGCTCCTGCCGACGGTCATCGTCCTCGTGACGGTGCTCGGGCCGGGACTGGAGAACATCATCCTCGCGTTCGTGCTCCTGCAGTGGCGCACGTCCGCCCGCGTCATCCGCGCGCTCGTCCTCTCGCTCCGCGAACGCTCGTTCGTCAAGGCGGCGAAGATTTCCGGGGCGAGCAACTGGCGCATCATCTCGCGGCACATCGCACCGAACGTCCTTCCGATGGCATTTCTCTACGGCGCGTTCGCCATCGCGTGGGCGATTCTGACGGAAGCCGGGGTGTCCTTCTTGGGCCTCGGCGACCCGAAGAGCGTCTCGTGGGGCATGATGCTCCAGAGCGCCCGCGTCTACAGCGCCATGACGGAAGGAACGTGGTGGTGGTTCGTGCCGCCCGGAGTCTGTATCGCCCTCGTGGTCATCAGCGGCTTCCTCATCGGCCGCGGCTACGAAGAGATCGTCAACCCCGAACTACAGGTCGAAGGATGAACGTATTCAAACGATTCACGCTCGCACGATTCACGCACATAGGATTCATGTACTCGGACGAAACGGAGGCCCGCTGAATGGCCCTGCTCGAAGTCGAAGACCTCGAAGTCTACTACGACAGCGAGGACGGCCCCGTCAAAGCGGTTGACGGCGTGAGCTTCCAGATAGAGGCCGGGGAAACCGTCGGCATCGTCGGCGAATCCGGCTGTGGAAAATCGACGCTCGCCAAGGCGCTTATCGGCATCCTGCCGAAGAACGGTTACATCAACGGCGGGAAGATACTGTTCAAGGGCGAGGACCTGACCGACATGCCCGAGAAGCGCCGCCGAGCGCTTCGCTGGGACGAGATTTCGCTCATCGCCCAGTCCGCGATGAACGCGCTCGACCCGGTGTACACCATCCGCGAGCAGATTCTGGAGGCCATCGACGCCCACTACCCGAAGATGGGACGGTCGGAGGCCCAAGACATCATCGACGAGTCCTTCGACCTCGTTGGACTCGACCGCGACCGCCAGACGGACTATCCCCACCAGTTCTCCGGCGGGATGCGCCAGCGGGCGATGATCGCCATGTCGCTCGTCCTCGAACCGTCGCTCATCCTCGCGGACGAACCGACGACGGCGCTGGACGTCATCATGCAGGACCAGATTCTCAAGCGCATCAACGGGATTCAACAGGAGAGCGACACCGCCATGATGGTCATCACGCACGACGTGGCCGTCGTCGCGGAGACCTGCGACCGCGTGGTCGTCATGTACGCTGGCGAACTCGCCGAGGAAGGCCCGTCGGAGTTCATCTTCGGCGAACCGTACCACCCCTACACGCTCGGGCTGAAGAGCGCGTTCCCCGACATCCGCCGGTCCGAACAGGACCTCGTGAGCATCGGCGGCCACCCGCCGGATTTGAGCAACCCGCCGAGCGGGTGTCGGTTCGCGGAACGCTGTCCGCTGGCGACAGAAGTCTGCCGGGAGGAGTCCCCGCCCGCCGTCGAACACGGCGAGTTGCGCTCGTTCTGCCACCACACCGACCGGATCGACGCGGAACTTCGCTCGGTCGCCAGCAAGGCGCGGACGTGGCAGAACGACGCGTCGATGGAGGCGACCGATGACTGACGACGACACGCTCGTTCGCGTGGAGGGGTTGGAAAAGGAGTTCCCGGTCGGCAGCGGCCTCGTTTCCAGTCTGATGAACACCATCCGCGGCGAAGAGGAGGACGCGGTGCACGCCATCGACGGCATCGACTTCGAACTGCACGAGGGCGAGACGTTCGGCATCGCGGGCGAGTCCGGATGTGGGAAGACCACGACCGGGATGTGCCTGACGAAGCTGTACGAACCGACCGGCGGGAGCATCTACTACGACGGCGAGGACATCGCGGACAAGAGCGGCTCGGCCCTCACGAACTTCCGTCAGAACGCCCAGATGATATTTCAGGACCCGTTCGAGAGCCTGAACCCGCGGATGACGGTGTACGACACGGTGGTCGAACCGCTCCGCATCCACGACGTTCCGAATCAGCGGGCGCGGGTCCGACGGGCGCTTGAATTCGCGGAACTCGAACCCGCCGAATCGTTCTTCGACCGCTACCCGCACGAACTGTCCGGCGGACAGCGCCAACGCCTCGCCATCGCCCGCGCGCTGGTCATCGACCCGGACTTCATCGTCGCCGACGAACCGGTGTCGATGCTCGACGTGAGCCTTCGGGCTGGCGTGCTCTCGCTCTTGGAGCGCATGACCGACGAGTTCGGTCTCTCCGTGGTGTACATCAGCCACGACCTCTCGCTCCTGCGGCACATGTGCGACCGACTCGCCATCATGTACATGGGAAAAATCGTGGAGCAGGGACCCACCGAGGAGATAATCACGAACCCAAAACACCCCTACACGCGGGCGCTCATCGACGCCGTGCCGGTTCCCGACCCGACGGCGGGCCGGGAGCGCGTCGAGTTGCAGGGCGAAGTCGGCGATGCCGTCAACATCCCGTCCGGATGTCGGTTCAAGAACCGGTGTGAGAAGTACATCGGCGGCGTGTGCGATTCGGTGCAACCGCCGCTCGAAGCGAAGTCCGACGTCGAGGACGACCGGGAAGTCGCCTGCCACCTCTACGAGAGCGCGGAGGGCTTCGACCCGTACGCCGAGACTGACGAGACGGACCGCGACGAGGCCGTCGCGGCGGAGTCGTCGGCGGACTGACCCGTCGTCCGGTTTCGGGTCCGTGGCGACCGGATGATCGATGCGAAACTCCGACTCCGTTGGGTATTAATACGGTCCTGTTCTAA
The DNA here is from genome assembly GCF_000376445.1 of Haladaptatus paucihalophilus DX253. Classification (NCBI taxonomy): domain Archaea; kingdom Methanobacteriati; phylum Methanobacteriota; class Halobacteria; order Halobacteriales; family Haladaptataceae; genus Haladaptatus; species Haladaptatus paucihalophilus. Next base: position 2,692,466 of record NZ_AQXI01000001.1, read on the forward strand.
CACCCAACATATTGAAAATAGAACTATTTTATATGGATTCAGATAGATATATTTCATCAATTTCGGACGTTGATTGGAAGTTCTGGGAAAATCTGTACCGTGCGGGTCGAATGCGTTCTCATCGAATATCTGGAATGATGGACGATACGTTGCAAGTTATATGACGAAGGTTTCTCGTCGGGACCTTCTCGATGTTTTTTCTCGTGCGGACGACCCTCACGCACCACTGACGACGAGCGAGATAGCGTCCGCGCTGGGACGTGTCGAAGAACAGACACTCGAACGACTACGGACGTTAGCGGACGACGGCCTCCTCCAAACGAGAACCGTCGCGGATACGCACCGAGTCTGGTGGCCGCCGTGCGGCCGCTCGGACTGTTTTGCGGAGAACGACCGCCCTACGGACGGCCACCCCCGGATTCGAACGGTGTTTCGTTCCACCGACCTCGCCGAACCGTTCCGTGAGTTGGCGAACGGTTCGCTGTTCATCGAAATCGATTCGGTCGTACACCTCTCGGAGGGCGAACATCTCCAGTACTGGACCGCGACGGGAATATCCGCGGAAGCGTTGCTCGAAACGGTGATGGAGTTTCCGGCGACACTCGACGCGCGGTTGTTGAGCACCGTCAACGGAACTCACCGGGTAGAGTCCCACAGTTCGTTTCAGTCGTTGTTATCGATATTCGGTGAATTCGACGGAAAAACGAAATCAGCGACGTACGACGAGCAGGAAATCCGTATCGTAGCGGAGTTTCCTCCTTCGGTCGATACGGAACGCGTCCAAGCGGTCGTTCGAGACGTCTACCCGGACCTCGAACTCGTCTCCACCTGTCGCGTCATCACGTCGAGTTTCGATTATCACCTGATAGAAGAGAAGTTGACGGAGCGACAGTTGACCGCGTTGCAGATGTCCTACTTCAGCGGCTATTTCGAGCAACCGCGCAAGTGCTCGGGCGTGGTGCTGGCAGAGAGGATGGGTATCTCCAAGCAGGCGTTCCACGAGCATCTCCGCAAAGCGTACGATACGGTGTTCGAGCAACTGTTCACGAACGTCGATGAAACGACAGTGCCTGACCAGTAAAGCTCTATTTTCATTGGCTTCGGACGCGATTATATTCCTGACTCGTTTGAGTCAGTGACCTGTAGACATGATAGACGAACCCATCTGCTCGAAGCTTTCGGTAGATTCGGTGTGTGGTGTGTTATCGAATGGGTGCCGCCGAAGCGTTTTATACCACCTCGACGCCTCGTCGTCCGACGTGTTCACGAGGGACGAACTCGCCGACCACCTCGTCGCGGCGGACACCGAGTACGAGGACCGAGAGCGGGCGCTGGTGCAACTCCACCATACGACGCTTCCGATGCTGGAGGACGTCGGGGTCATCGAGTACGATTCCCGGAGCAACGTCATCCGCTATCGAAGCGACCCGCTGCTCGATCAGTTCTTGTCGCTCTCGGCCGCGGTAGAGAAGCCGACGGAGTGAGGTCGATACCGCGCGAACCGTTTTTCTCATCCCTGCCGTTTTCGTTGACTTTCTTCCGCCTCGGCTTCGAAGCGCTCGGCGCGAATCTGGTCCGAGCGTTTCCGACGCCACTCCCAGAGTCCGGCCACGATGATGAGGAGGCCGCCCGCCGCGCCGCGAACCGGCGACCCCTGTATCGAGAGGAAAACGAAGACGCCGACCGCGAAGAGGAGCGAGACGCCGAGCGTTATCTTCGCCCACCCACGCCGCGGTCCCCGGACTCGTCGCATACCGGCCCGTCGGAGGGGAGCGTTGTGAACGTTACGGGACGACGGCAACCGGCGGTGGTACCGCGGACGACTCACCGCGGCCGTCGGATGTCGTCCCGACTCGGGAACTCCCGTTCCAGCGCGGCCAACAACACCTCGGCCGTCGCGTCGGCGTCCCGCATCGAGAGCGTCTCGACCGGCGAGTGCGAGTAGCGACAGGGAACCGCGATGGCACCCGCGTGGCGGCCGCCGCGGACCTGTTGGAGTTCGGTCGCGTCGGTCGAACCGGTCAGCATCACGTCGTGTTGGAGGTCCACGTCGGTCGCGTTCGCCGCGTCCCGGAGCCACGTTCTCGTCTGGCGGTCAACGATGACCCCGCCGAAGAAGTACTCGGAGGTTCCGTCCCCGAACTCGACCACCGGACCCCCGTCCAGCGTCGCGTTCACGCCTTCTTTCCGCCCGGCGGGGTAGTCGTCCACCGGGAAGATTTCGAGCGCGATGCCGACGTCGGGGTCGAGGCTGTAGCCCGCCGTCCGCGCACCGCGAAGGCCGACTTCCTCCTGTACCGTTGCGACGTAGTGAACCGTCGCGTCCACGTCCTCTTCGCGGGCGATTGCGAGCAGGATGGCCAGCGCGATGCGGTCGTCCAACGCTCGTCCGGTGATTCTGTCGTTTCCGAGTCGGGAGACGCCGTAGTCCCACACCGCGTAATCGCCCGGTTCGACGTTCATATCCGCGACCTCCTCGGGCGAGGTGGCTCCGACGTCGATGCGGAGCGATTCCGGGAGGGACTCCTTCTCGTCGTCGCTCATGTAGTGGCGACAGCGCGGGCCGACGACGCCGAGAACGCCGTCCGGGCCGACGCGGACGCGTTGCCCTGACAGGTTCCCCTTGTAGTGTCCGCCGAGCATGTGGAAGGTGAGAAAGCCGTCGTCGTCCACGTCCTCGACGAGGAACCCGAGTTCGTCGGTGTGGGCCGCGAGCATGATTTCGAAGTCGCTGCCCTCGCTCGTGGCGACGACGTTCCCCATCGCGTCGAACGACACGCTGTCGACGTGTGGTTCGATGAGTTCGGCGAACCGATCCGCGACGGCGTATTCGTTTCCGGGTGCGCCCGGCGCTTCCACCAGCATTTCGAGGTCGTCGAACGAAACGTGCATGCGGGAACCGGGTGTGAACGGACGATAATAGTTCGGGTCCCTGCAAACCGGCAGAAGGCGTTCCCCGTCGTTAATAAAACTGAATATTCTCGGGGACTCGTTGACATCTCCGTCCATCTATCATCTGTCTCCCAATATAATGGGATAATTATTCGTTTTCTCGGATTCCTTTCGAAAACGAACAAAACAACAATAAACTCCCGATACAACCCTCGACTGGGAAGCAATGACTGCAACACGACGAACGTTTCTGACGGCGGCTGGCTGTGCGGGACTGCTTGGGCTCGGCGTAACGGCGACGACAGGTGAAAGCGAAACGACCGTTTCGCGCGATTCGTACACGATTCGGAGCGGCACCGACCAAGAAACGACGGTGTTCGTCACGTCCGCGAGCGAGTCCGGCCCGACGGTGATGGTCGTCGGCGGCGTACACGGAAACGAAAACGGAGGCTACACGGCGGCCGAGAAGGTCGCCCAGTGGGACATCGCCCGCGGAACACTGGTGACGATTCCGAAGGCGAACGCCGCGGCCGTCGAGGAGGATTCCCGCATCGCGGACGGCGGCGTGGACCTGAATCGCCAGTTCCCGACCGGTGAGGAACCGGAGACGGAACTCGCCCGCGCCATCTGGGGCGTCGTCGAGCGATTCCAACCGGATACCGTCATCGACCTCCACGAATCCGTCGGCATCTACGACGGCGATATGGTCGGTGGCGTCGGTCAGGCCATCTTCTCGTCGTGGGACGACCGGGCGTTCAGCGACGCCAGAGCGGCCGCAGACTATCTCAACGACAACTACGTCTCGCGCGACGGCTACGACTTCACGGTCGACCCGTTCTCCTCGTCCTCCAACGAACCGACCGGTCTGCTCACGCACAAGGCCGCGCGCGACACCGACGCCGTTGCGTTCCTCGTCGAAGCGACCTCGGATGACACGGCCCTCGATACGCGAGTGCAGTGGCTCACCAAGATAACCCAACAACTCGTCGAGGAGGACGTGCTCACTTCGTCGGATGGCGGAAGCGGCGGAGACGGCGGCGACGATGGCGGTGACGACGGAAGCGACGGAAACGATGGCGGTGACGACGGCGACAACGAACAGAACGAGGCCCCGGTCGCGCGGATTCGGACGACGCCGAGCGACACGACCGGCGGGGCGCTCGAACGCGGCGATACCGTGACGCTCGACGCCTCCCCGTCGTCGGACGGCGACGGCGAAATCGTCGAATACATGTGGGACACCGACGGCGACGGGTCGTTCGAGGAAAGCGGCGAGACGGCCGAGATGACCCTCTCTACCTGTGGTCGTTACCGTGTCTCCCTCCAAGTCACCGACGACAAGGGGGCGACGGCCACGGACGAGGCTATCCTCTCCGTCAAATAACGACCGTACCGACCGATTCGCTCGTATTTTTCGAACGGGTTACGACCGACGTACATCGACCATTCCTCTCGCCGCGAGAGGACGCGCTCTGCGGTCGGAAATACGTGAGGAGAGGAAACGAACCCCCGAGAAACCGAGTTAGTCGTTGCTCGTGTCGAGACCGAGTTCCACCAATGTTTCTTCCGAGACGCCGCTATCGAGAAGTCGTCGTCGCAAATCCCGTCGATCCGCATCTGAGAGGTCGATAGATGTCCCGGTGTCGATGCCGTCGTCCCCGCGACTGTCGCCCTGCCTCGTGATTTCGTAGGCGTCGCGGATGAGTTCGGCTTCTAGTTTCGGGACTGATTGGGGAATCTCTGGTGATTTTTTGATTCCAGACATCGTTTCCCGCCACTCACAGGAGGGTGTTAAAGTTATTTTAGACTAACAGATTTGTCTTTTCCCTGTTGTACTGTTCTCTTTCGTGATATGCACCGCAGGATAAGCGTAGGATCGCTCCCCGTGTCTAATTAGACCACACCCGGAAAACAACGAAGCGGCATCGAGACGGAAAATACGCGACGGTGCCGTCATCACTCGACGAGGAGCGGGATTTCGGTCGCGTCCGCTCGAACGTCGTCCATGTCCGGCACCGTCGTTCCGGGAACGGTCACGACGCGCGACGCGACGGTGACGCCGACCCGGAGCGCGATTCGGTCCGACTGCCCGCGAGCGAGCGTCGAGAGGACGCCCGCGAGCAGTCCGTCGCCAGCGCCGACCGTATCCACCACGTCAACGTCCAGCGGTTCCGCGTGGAACACGCCGTCGTCCGAGGTGAGCAGCGCGCCGTCGTCCCCGAGCGAGGTGATAACGCGGTCGAATCCCCTCTCGCGGAGCGCCTGCGACGCCTCGGCGCACTCCTCGATGCTGTGGACCGGCATCCCGGTCGCGCTCGCCAGTTCGCTCCGGTTGGGTTTACAGAGCGCGTAGTCGCCCGCGATGCCGGTCAGGAGGTCGCCCTGCACGTCCACGACGGTTTCCCACGACCCCGCGCCCGCGATGCGGTCGATGGTCGCCGGGCCGAGGTTCGGCGGGAGGCTTCCGGCGATGACGACGATTTCGGGGTCGTACTCGCGGACCGTCCCGATGAGTTCGCGGACGGTTTCGTCCTTGACGCCCTGTCCCGACTGGTTGAGTTTGTACTCGCCGTCCTCGCCGAGAATCGTGGTGTTGAGTCGGGTGCAGACGTCCATCTCGACGAAATCGTTGGCGACCTTGCCGCGGGTGAGTTGTTCCTCGATGTACCGGCCGAGGAACCCGCCGACGAAGCCCGTTGCGAGCGTCTCGACCTCCAGTCTGGCGAGGTACTTCGAGACGTTGATTCCCTTTCCGCCGGGGTCGTACTGCGCCATGCTCGACCGGAGGACGCCGTTCGGTTCGATGTCCGATTCGACGGTGACGGTGTAATCGACGGCCGGGTTGAGCGTGACGGTCAGAATCACGCGTCCACCCCTTCGACGATTTCGACGCCCGTCGTCTCGAACGGTTCGCGGTACTCCGGCGGGACGGCCGCGTCGGTGACGATGGCGTCCACGTCTTCGAACGACGCGAAGCGGAAGAAACTCCGCCGACCGAACTTGCTCCCGTCGGCGACGAGGACGACGCGACTCGCCTTCTCGCACATCCGCGATTTGATGCGCGCTTCGTCCTCGTTCGGCGTCGTCAGTCCGGCGTCGGGGTGTATCCCGTTCGTCCCGAGGAACAGCACGTCGAAGTTGGTTCGGTCGAGAAAGCTCTCGCCGGTCGGGCCGACGAGCGACCACGTGGAGCGCCGGAGCGTTCCGCCGGTGACCTTCACCTCGATACCCGCCTCGGCGAGTTGCACCGACACGAGCGGCGAGTTCGTCGCGGCGGTAATCGAGACGTCGCTCGGGACGTGCTTTGCGACCTCGATGGTCGTCGTCCCCGAATCGAAGAAGACGACCTGCCCGTCTTGGAGAGTTTCGGCGGCACGTCGTCCGATGGTGCGTTTCGCCTCCCGCTTTTGGACCTGTTTCTGTCCGTACGTTCGCTCCTCGCCGACCGTCTCGACCGGCAGGGCACCGCCGTGCGACCGCTCGATGCGACCCTCGTCCTCCAAGTCCCGGAGGTCGCGGCGGATGGTCGCCTCCGAGACGTCGAGGCGACCGGCGAGGTCGCCGACGGTACTGCCGTTCTCTTCGGAGACTATCTCGACGATTCTGCGTTTTCGTTCGTCAGGCAACATATGTTCGTATCGAATCGACTCGGTATCGAGTCAAGGGCGGCGCGTTCGTTGGTTTTGTTGGCCATTCGACGCTATAACCTCTCTGGTGACGTCGGATTATATTGCCGCTTTCGTCGCGGCTTTGCCTTCCGTTTGCGAGAGGAGGGCGAGCGGACGGCATCTCACTCCGACAGCAGGACGAGAAACGTCAGCGCGATTCCCGCCCCGACGGTTGCGACGACGGTCCCGCCGTACGCGCCGACGTGGTAGTCGTAGGCCGCGACGGCCGCCATGAGACAGCAGGCGGCGACCAACAGGTTCTCTCGGTCCGGTACCCACGAGGTGACGCTCACTGCCATCGGTCAGTGCGTCGCCTCCGTCGCTTTCGGCTCTTTCGGCGGCGAGTACGTCAGCGATTCGCCGGTGTCGGCGTCGAAGTAGTGGAGCGACCGACGGTCGAACTCGACGTTAACGCGGTCGTTGAGTTCGACGGGGACGCTCGGTTCGACGGACGCTTTGATGGTGATGTCGTCGCCGAGGTCGAGTTCGAGGACGGTCTTTTCGCCCTGCGGTTCCACGACCTCCACGAGCGCCGGGAGGCCGTCCGGCCGGAGCGTGACGTTCTCCGGACGGACGCCAACGACGATTCGGTCGCCGACCCGGCCGTCGAGCGCGTCGCGGTAGGACTCGGGAACCTCGTGTTGGAACGGCCCGACGTCCACGACGAGGCTGTCGTCGCGGCGGGTCAGTTTCCCTTCGACGAAGTTCATCGACGGACTGCCGAGGAAGTCGGCGACGAAGCGGTTTCGCGGATGGGCGTAGACGTACGTCGGGTCGCCGACCTGCTGAATCTCGCCGTCGTTCATGACCGCGATTTGGTCGGCGAGCGTCATCGCCTCGATTTGGTCGTGCGTGACGTACACCGTCGTCGTCGAGAGCTGCTCGTGCAGTTTGTTGAGTTCTGCGCGCATCTGCACGCGCAGCTTGGCGTCGAGGTTCGACAGCGGTTCGTCCATCAGGAACACGTCGGGTTCCCGGACGATGGCGCGGCCGAGCGCGACGCGCTGTTGTTGCCCGCCTGAGAGCTCCGCGGGGCGACGGTCCAGCAGTTCGTCGATTTGGAGGAGGTCGGCGGCGTCGTCCACCCGCTCCTCGATGATGTCGTCGTCGACGCCGTGTTGTTCCAGCCCGAACCGCATGTTCTCGCCGACGGTCTTGTGCGGGTAGAGCGCGTAGTTCTGGAACACCATGGCGATGTCCCGCTCGTACGCCCGGTGGTCGTTGACCATCCGGTCGCCGATGTATATCTCGCCGTCCGTCGCGCGTTCGAGTCCGGCGATGAGACGAAGCGTCGTCGTCTTGCCGCACCCGGACGGGCCGACGAACACCGTGAAGGATTCGTCGGGGATGTCGAGCGAGATGCCGTCCACCGCAACCACGTCGTCGAATCGCTTTTCGAGCGCGTCGAGCGTTACTTCAGCCATCGATACCACATCCGTCGTCAGTCTGATTGAATCGCATAGTGGGGGTCGGTTTCGTCATTCTTTCACTGCTCCTTGCGTGAGGCCGCTGACGATGTAGCGCTGGAAGAACAGGCCGAACAGGATGCCCGGCAGGGCCGCTATCATCCCGCCCGCGGCGAGGTGCGCCCAGTCGATGAAGTCGTCCGCGACGAACAGGGAGACGCCTATCGGGAGCGTCTGTGAGACCTCCGAGGACGTGAGAACGAGCGCGAAGACGAACTCGTTCCACGAGAAGATGAAGGCCAGGATGGCCGTCGCCGCGATGCCCGGCTTCGCCACCGGGAGGATGACCTTGAAGAAGCCCTCCCACGTCGAACAGCCGTCGACTTGGGCCTGCTCGTCCAGCGAGCGCGGCACGCCGTCGAAGTAGTTCTTCATTATCCACACCGCGAAGGGGAGGTTGAAGAACGTGTACGTCAGGATGAGCGCCGCCTTCGTGTTGTAGAGGCTGCCCGTGAGCGCGCCGATGACCGGCGGGTTCGACATGATTTCGAAGAACGGGACGATGAGCGCGATGGGCGGAATCATCCGCGCGGCGATGATGGACAGCAACAGCGCCTTGTTGCCGAGGAAATCGTAGCGGGAGAACGTGTATCCCGAGAGCGTCCCCAGCGTGACGCAGATGAGCGTCGTCGTCCCGGCGACGATGAGGCTGTTCAGCGTGTAGGTGCCGAACGGCCGGTTCTGGAAGATTTCGACGTAGTTCGAGAGCGTCGGGTCGTGCGGGTAGAACGTGATGGGGAACGAGAGCGTCTCCGAGGGCGCCTTGAAACTCGTGATGAGGATGTAGTATATCGGGAACCACACCACCACGACGTACAGGGCGAGCAGGCCGTACGCGACCATCCGGTCCCGGACCACGCTCGACCACTCGTCTTCCGTGTTCAGGTTCAAGCTACGACGAACTCTGCTCAGCGTGTCTGTTTTCGTACTCATGTTTCGTAGGGGGTCCCTCCGAAGACCTTGTAGAGGACCGCGACGACGGCGAACGTCACCGCGAGCATGACGACGCCGAGCGCGGCACCTTGGCCGGTATCACCGAACACCATCGCGGTGCGGTAGAGCCACGAGGCCCACACTTCGGTGGACTTTCCGGGGCCGCCGTGGGTCATCACCCACACGAGGTCGAGCGCCCGGATGTCGAAGATGATGCGGATGGTGAGCGCGACCAGAATCGACGGCTTGAGGAACGGGTAGGTGACGTTCCAGAACCGCGACCAGCGGCTCGCGCCGTCCACCTCGGCCGCGTCGTACAGCTGTTCGGGGACGTTCTGGAGTCCCGCGAGGAGGATGATGATGATGAAGGGCGTGAACACCCACACGTCGGCGATGATGAGCGCCATCATCGCCAGCGTGCCGTCCGAGAGGAACGGAATCTGTTCCGAGATGACGCCGCCGCCGACGAGGACACCGTTAATCGCGCCGTACTGCGTCTGGAACATCCAGCGCCACATCAGGCCGCTCATGACGTAGGGGAGAATCCACGGCACGATGACCGCCGTGCGAATCCACCCGCGCCCCTTCAGGTCCTTGTTGAGCAGCATGGCGATGCCGAGGCCCAACAGGAACGAGATGGTGACGCTACAGCCGACGTAGACGAGGGTGTGTTTCGTGAACTGTACGAGGTCCGGGTTGAGCGCCCCGACGGTGCCGTTCTCGAAGATGAGCGAGGCGAAGTTATCCAGCCCGACGAACTGTTTTTCCTGCGTTATCGGGTTCGTGTAGAACAGACTCGACCACAGGAGTTGGAGCGTCGGATAGAGGATAACCCCGGCTATCCAGAGCACCGTCGGTCCCACGGTGAGGGGGATGAACAGGCGGTCGAGCCGCCGTCGAAGCGAACGTGTATTCTCTGCCATGTATTGGAAAGGGGAACCCGAAATCTAGAGGACCTTGTTCTTCTTGTAGAGCGACGTGATGTCCTCTTGGGCCTTCGAGAGGGCCGATTTGGCGTCCTTCTTCCCGAGGAAGACGGGCGTGATGTTCGACGACAGAATGTCATCGACCTGCGGTTGCAGGCGGTAGACCTCGCTCTTGGCGTTCTTGAGGTTGTACTTCATGTTCGCGCGCAACTCCTTCGGATACTTCTTTTTGACCTCCTCGTCCTCGTACACCTCGGGAATGGCCGCCGGGTTGCCCTCGACTACCATGTCGGTCTTGCAGGACTCGGGGGTGCTCATGAACTCCGCGAACTTCTTCGCGGCCTTCTTGCGCTTCGAGAACGCCGAGACGGCGACGCCGTTCGTGTCTTGGAACGTCGCGCGGGAGGCGGGACCCTTCGGCGGTTTGGCGATTCCGAGACGGTCCTTCTTCCAACCCTCGTTGAGCGCGCGCGACCCGAGCGGCGTCCAGCCCTCGACGGTGGCGAACTTCCCGCCGACGAAGGCGTCGCCGACGTTCCCTTCGTTCATGCTCTGGATGCCGCTGGGGAGGAGTCCCTTCTTGCGGAGCGGCGTCAGGAAGTCGTCGAACACCGTCGCGCCTTTGTCGGCGAAGACGGGTTCGTGTTTGTCGTTGAACAGTTGGCCGCCCGCCTGCCAGAGGAACTGTTTGAACATGAAAACGTCCTTGTTCGCCCACGTGAAGCCGAACCCGGACTTGTCGTTGCCCACCTTGTCGCCGAGCGCGAGCACGTCGTCCCACGTGTCCGGCGGCGACGAGATGCCCTGCTTCTCGAAGTACTGTTTGTCGTAGAGGAAGTTCCCCCACTTGCCTATCTGCGGGGCCATGTACGTCTTGCCGTCGAACGTGACGAGGTTTTGGAGGTTCTCCGGAAACTTGCCCATGTGCGAATCGGAGAGGCCGAGGGGTTCGAGCCAGTCGGCCGCGACGAAATCGGCGAGCCACCACGTCGGCCCGTTGAAGGCGTCCACCTTGCTCCCCTCGTTTCGCCACTGCGTAATGAGCGTCGTCTTCAGGTTGCTCCACGGCACCTCGTTCACGTCGACCGTGATACCCGTCTCGTCTTCGAACCGCTTGATGTTCTTTTCCGTCCCGGGGTCGTCCTTCAGACTGCCCGCGTTGAAGAAGACGATTTTGTCGGCCATCTCGCCGTCGTCGCTACCGTCGCTTTTCGAACCTTTACCGTCTTTCGAGGAGGTACAGCCCGCCAACGCGGTCGTTCCCGCGATACCGAGTGTGCCCGTCGCTTGGACGAATCGACGCCGTGTATGGTTGTATTTATCACCCATGACATCCAGAACCATACAGAACGACCATAATAAATGTTCTGCAAAAACACGCATATTCAGTCAAATCCAATCACGAACTGCATCAATTGGGAACAAAAATAAACAATGTCGGGTGGGTCGCCGTTCGATATGCCGTGGGAGAATCGTAGAAAACGCGGGAGTAAAGCGACGTACGGCCGATTTACCGGAAACGACACGAGTCGATGACGACTCGTGTTCGAATCTGCACGAACGCGTTCGTTCGACTGATTCGGCGGCGGGGTCACTCCCAGTTCGTCGCCGCGTCCCGCTGCCGGAACAGGTCGGGTCGCCGCAGATACCGGACGAGGAAGTACGTGCCCAAGAGGGCGATGCTTCCCACGGACCAGAGGACCTCCGTCGAACCCAGTCCGACCATGGCGACGCTCAACGCGACCAGCGCCACGGCGGGGAGGGCGTCGCCGCCGGGAGCGCGAAACGGCGGCGTCACGTCGGTGCGGTAGTGTCGAAGCCCGACGAACGAGACGATATTGAGGGCGTACGGGAGGCCGGTTCCGACGACGGAGGCGATGACCAGCAGTTCGTAGAAGTACTCCGGGAAAATCGTCAACGCGGCCGCCACCAGACTGACCGCGACCAGCCCGACCCACGGCACCTGAAACCGCGAGTGGACGGCTGCGAACGCCCGCGGCAGGGTTCCGTTTCGTCCCAGCGCGAACACGACGCGACTGGCGCTCATCGTCCCGACGAGCATCGTGGTGAAGATGGCGACGACCGCGGCGAGCGGGAGGAAATATTGTCGAACCATCGGTACTCCGAGTTTCGACGCGGCCACCCCGAGCGGCACCGTCGTCACGGGGCTTCCCTCCGCGAACGCCGACGGCGCGACGACGCCGTGCAGCGCGACGACGACGGCGGTGTAGAGGACCGTCGTGACGAGGAGCGACAGCAAAATCGCCCGCGGGACCGTCTTCGCTGGCCGTTTCACCTCCTCCGCGACGGACGGAATCGCGGTCCACGCGCCGTAGCCCGTGAGCGCTAGTTGCACCGCGGCGAAGAACTTCGCGGGACCGCTCGTGAAGAAGGGGTCGTAGTTGGTCGGCTCGAACCGCGTGAGGCCGATGGCCACGAAGACGAGCAGTATCGTGAGCAACAGCGCGGACAGGACGAGGTTCGTCCGACTCGTGCTCGTCACGCCGACGAGGTTGACGAGGAAGCTCAGCGCGATGGCGGCGAGGGCGATGGGAACGACGTACCCCTTCGCGCGCGGAAACGCGATGCCGAGATACTGCGCGATGGCGAGCGCCGAAATCGTGACGCTGAACACCATACCGATGCAGTAGGACGTCCCTTCGAGGTAACTGGCGAAGAGTCGAACCGTCCGGTTCCGCCCGAACGTCTCCGCGGGGAAGACCGCGGGACCGCCCGCCTTCGGGAACGCCAGCGCGAGTTCCGTATAGCAGAGCGCGATTATCATCATCAGCAGTCCGGCGACCACCCACGCGAGCGTCGAGGCGGGACCCGCCAGCCGTCCCGTCGAACCGGGAAAGACGAAGATAGCCGACCCGACCATGCCCCCGACGCTCAGCAAAACGCAATCCAGCAGTCCGAGCGTTCGCGTCAATCCGTCGTCCGCCGTCGATCCATCGTATTCACTCATTTTCCGACCACCGTCTCGGCCGAAAAGAGGGGTACCCCTCATATAGTGATTCTCAAATCAGTTTAGCATCTCAAAATTGGAACGGTGTCGGTGACGGTCGGTTGTCGACGGCCAATTTCGCTCGCCGATAGTCGCCATCCATTTAACAGCGTCTTGAAGGTAAATTTATGGCGGACACCGACGTCTACTGGATGGTTCACGATGGATACAACAGCGAAGCGACGCGGATTTCTCAAGGGAATCGCGGCGACGACCGTCGGCATCACCGCCACGACGCCCGGAAGCGCCTCCGAAACGGTGACGTACCTCGTCACGACTGGAAGCCGAAACGCCGTTCGAAAACTCGAACGGGCGGGGTACACTGTCCAGAACGAAATCCCGGACGCGAACGTCCTGTTCGTCCTCGGTCCCGCCGACGCCGAAGACGACCTTCGGGGCGTCCCCGGTGTTCACGAGGCGGTGTCGGACATGGCGTACGAGTTGGGCACCTCGACCGTCGAATCGACCGGCGTCGCGGCGGACGCCGAATACGCCGAGTTACAGTGGGACAAGCAGGTCACGGACGCGTTCGAGGCCCACGCAACCGCGACGGGAGAGGGAACGCGCATCGCCATCGTCGATACGGGTGTCGACCACACGCACCCCGACCTCGCGGCCAACGTCAATACGGACCTCGGACGGTCGGTCATCGACGGGGAGTTCGGAACGGACGCCGGACCGGTCGCGGCCCACGGGACGCACGTCGCCGGAATCACCGCCGCGACGGGCGCGCAAGGCGTGGTCGGCATGGCTCCCGACGCCGAACTCGTCCCGCTCCGCGTGTTCCCCGAGGAGGGACCGCTCCTCGAACGAATCAGCGACTGCCTGCTGGCCATCGACTACGCGGCCGAAATCGGTGCGGACGCGGTGAACATGAGTCTCGGGTGGGACCCGCGTCCGCCGCGGGAGAACCAAACGTCGCGCGGCGTCCGTCGCGTCATCTGCGAACGCGTCGTTCGGAGCGCCCTCCGGCGCGGGACGACCGTCGTGGTGTCGGCGGGCAACGAGGAAACGGACCTCCAACACGGGGGCTACCGCGACATGTGGACGAGCCTCGAAAGCACGCTGGGCGTGAGCGCGACCGGTCCGAACGACGAACTGTCGTTCTACTCGAACTACGGCGTGGACGACGTTGCGGTCGGCGCGCCCGGCGGTGGCTACGAGACGCTCGAAAAGAGCCTCGCGGACGACACCGCGTGGCCGTATCCGACCAACCTCGTGCTTTCGACCGTCCCGGGAGACGACTACGCCTACTTCGCGGGCACGTCGATGGCGTCGCCGCAGGTCGCCGGTCTCGTCGGACTCGTCCGTGAACTGGACCCCACCGTGAACCCCCAACAGGTGGCCGGTGTCATCGAACGCAACGCCGAGAAAAGCAACGGTCGGAGCGACCCCGACCTCGGTGCTGGCCGGATAAACGCGCTGCACACGGTCGAGTCGCTCACGAAATAGGCGCGGCCGTCTATCGCCACTCGGTCAGCACTGCCGTGTCCGTACTGTCCGTTGCAATCCACGCGTCGTCCCGCGTGATGTCCGCGATGATGGCCCGGTTCGGACACCGTTCGTCGGGCGTCTCGTCTATCGCGAAGACGATTTCGGGTGCGTCCGTTCCGTCGCGCCGTCTGCCGAGTGCTGAGTGCGTCATGGTGGTTGGTTTCGTTCGTTCGGTTGTCGATGTTCCTCGTCAGTTGCTTCGAAGGTCAGTATAAAAGCCGTTCTGACCACACTGTCGAATCACCGCGGCTCGAAGTCGTCCGGGTCGAATCGATACTCGCCGTCCGGGTGGGTCGGTGTCGGTCGCCGGGTCGAGAGTTCGGGGGCGAACATCCAGACCAAGACGAGAATCCCGATGAATGCCGGAAGGACGGTGAAAAAGGGGACCGTCTCTCCGAGCCATCGAACTCCCTCCCAGAAGTCCATAAGTGTGAGTGTCACTCCCATACGTCGTTCGGCTGATACCTAGAACTGCTATGGCATAACGGTACCGATTTTTCATCCAAAACAAACCCTACAGGTTCGCCGGTCTCCTCGTCGTCACCCTCGCCGCCCTGTGACGTTGTTCATCCGCGTCGCCGTCGTCTTCCCGCATCCGGTGCACGTACTCACCCGGTACGGTTCACGCGAAAACACCGCGTTGTCGCTGTCCCCGTTCTCGGTTCGAATCTCGATTTTCACCTCGTGAGGCGTTTGCCGCCCGCACTCCGGGCACGATTCCACGATGTCGGTCACGAACCCGTCTCCGGATTTCGTCTCCGTCATGGTGACGCCACCTCCGGGTCGGTTCGCCGCATCGAATGCTGTGGCGGTCCGTACCGCGTCTCCTTGGTGGACGGTTCGTTCGTCGCTTCGGTATCGAGCTGAAGTGTGGTTTTCATCTGTTTTCCCCTCCATCTCCGCCCCTTCGGTCACGGGTCGCTCGTCGGTGAGCTACTACATACCACTGGAGGGAGTAAAAAGGAGGTTCTGACCACCGTATCAAAACGTCGCGTGTAAATCGTCACGGAATCCTCTCGATAATTACAAAAGTATAGTTATGGTTTGGGGGATGATTAAATAGATGGCTATTGTTATGATTGGTCATGGCTTCACCGGGAACAGTCCGACTGCTGGCCGCCCTCCGGGAGGGGTCACTCGACGAGGTTCGACCGATACTCGACATCGAGACGGGGTTGGTGACGTACCCCGATGCGACCGAATATCTCGACGACAGCGACGGTCAAACCTTCGAAGTGCTGGAAACGCTGGCCGAACGAGACCTTCTCCACCGCGAGTTTCAGGAAAAACAGTACATCTGCCCCCGCTGCGAGGCGAAGGGGATGCAGTACACCACGGCCTGTCCGTCGTGTGAATCGCCACAGACGATTCGGACGGACAGATACCGACACCCCGACTGCGGTTACGAGGGGATGCGCGAGCAGTTCGTCGGCGACGACGCCATCGTCTGTCCGAACTGCGACACCGAACTGGAGTCGTTGAAACACCTCGAAGCGAACGCCGCGCACGTCTGCGAGGACTGTGACGAGGTGTTCGAGACGCCGAAACACCGGCTTCGATGCCGGGACTGCTTCTACGTCTCCGACCCGCTGCATACCATCGAACGGGTGCTGTATCGCTACTTCCTGAGCGAGGGCGGTGCCCACTGGATCGACGAGCAACTGACCGCCCGGCAGTCGGTCGCCGAGGCGTTCGAGGAACGACAGCTCCGCACCGAAATCGATACCGTCGTCACCGACGGCGCGGGAGAGGAGGTACCGGTTCACGTCTACGCGCGCGACGACCTGCTCAACGACCGGGTCATCGCGGCGATTCACGAACGCCCGGACGAGAACGATATCGCCGCCCTGACGTCGCTCGCGGCGGACGTCGGCGCGCGTGCGACACTCGTCACCACGTCCGGGGAAATCGTCGGCGAACGCGCCGGGAGCCTCCTCTCGGACGACGGCCTGACGGTACTTCGGTTGACGAACGACGACGCCCTGAAACGCGAGTACGAGGTCGTCGCCGACGAGCGCGGCAGCAATTCCTTCGTCGGTCGGCTCGCCGACATCTTCAAACCACAGAACGGGTAATCGCCGGACGTCCGGACATTTTCGACGACGTTAAAGCAACGATGGGCGCTCACCGAGCGCGCCGTCCCCCGAAGCGTCGCGGTCAGAACGCCGTCATCGACCGAACGTCGGGCCGCTACAACAGCGACCCATCGTCCGAGCCGTCGGTTCCGTTCGTCGCTCCCGTCGTGACGGTGCCCGTGTCAGTTGCGTTGCCGACGATTCCACCGACGGTAGTCGAGGCGTTTTGGACGAGTCCGGTCGTGGTATTCGCCGCGTCGTCGGCGATGGCGGTCGTATTACTGACCGCCGTCGTGACGCCGCCCGTCGTGTTCTCGGCACTGTCGTCGAGTACCTCGGTCGTCTCGTTCACGTCGGTCGTCGTCTCGTTTACTCCGTCCGTGATCATTCCCGTGGTGTCGTCCGCCATCCCCGTGGTTTGGTCGATGCCGTCGGTGGCTTCGTGGGTCGTGTTATCGACCGCATTCGTCGTCTCGTTTACTCCATCCGTGACCGTATCCGAGCTTCCAGCCACCTGTTCCGTCGCGTCGTCGATACCGTCAGTGACCGAATCCGTGGTCTCGTCAACCCCGTTCGTGACTGAATTCGACGCGTTATCGACCGTATCCGTCCCGTCATCGACTCCGTTCGAGACGTTCTCGGCCGTGTCGTCCACCGCATCCGTGACGTCATCCACGCCGTCCGTGACGTCGCGTGTCGTGTCGTTTACGGTGTCCGTCCCCCCGCCCACGCCGTCGGTCGTGTTATCGACCGTATCCGTTCCCTCGTCCACCGCATCCGTGACGTTCCCCGTGGTGTCGTTCAGGTGATCCGTGAGGTCGTCCGATGCGTCCTTTGCTCCGTCCGTGACGGTATCGACTCCATCCCCGGCCCGCTTCGTGGAGTTCCCGAGGTCGTCCGTTCGGTTATCGACGTCTCCGCTCTCGTCCGCGGTGTCGTTCACCACGTCCCCGACGTCTCGCGGTCTGTCGCCGACGTCGGGTCCGCCCGACCGATTCTCGTCTCCGACCGGACCATCGGCCGGAGTCGGTGTCGCGCCGCTGTCGTCGCCTCCATCGTTCGTCGTGTTCCCTCCCAACTGGTCGCGGAACCGATCGCCGATGCGCTTCGGGACGCGGAACGATATCGAATCGGCCGTCGCCCGTTCGAAACGCATCTCGGCCCCTTGGAGCATCGTCTTTTTCAACACCGCGTCGTGAAACGTCAACCGAACGCCCGCGCCGTCGTCCGTGGATTTCACCCCGATACAAATCCTCTCGGCGTGCATCCGAGCGATATCGACGGAGAGTGCACCGTCGCTCGTTCCCCCGTCGAGGGCCCCGGACATCGCCTCCTCGACGTGGAGGTTTCGAGCGTTCTGACCGAATGCGGGAAACGTCGTGTTCCGGAACGTAACGTCCCTGAAGCAGTGTGTCGCACCCGGCTGCGTCTGCTGTTCTGGTATTCCCGGTCGTTCATGCCGTGTCGCTGCTGTCGGCGCGGTCGAGGCGACCACGAGACAGAAGGCGACGGCGAGGATGACTCGATGTTCCATCGAATATCACTGTCGATTGTGGTTATCTCTACCATACCGTTTCAGCCGCATATTTATTCCCGCCGTAATACACGGTTATTTATATGCCGTCGCGTCTGCGACGGACGTCACTCTCACCGTCCGAAAAGGGTGGAAAAGAGGTGCGCTTCGGCCTTTCGAAGGTGTTCGTCCACGGTGCTCGGTGCACATTCCAGTCGTTCCGCGATGTCCGCGTGAGTGGCCTGTCGCGGTATCTGATAGTACCCGTGTTTGACGGCGGTTTCGAGCACTTCGCGCTGTCGGTCAGTCAGTCCGGAGAACAGGTGGTCGGAGTCCGGTGCGTACTCTCCGGTCTGTTCGACGCGAATGTCGATTCGCTGCGGTAGTTCGCGGAACGCTCGCTGTATCATCTCCTGCGTCCCGACGACGGTTGCGAGGATGTCTCCGGAGTCGGTGTACGTGAGCGGCGTGTCGATGATGAGCGCGTACTTCTCGACGACGTACATGAGCGTCCCCGCCGGTTCACCGGCTTCGACGTAGATGTAGATATGGAACGATCCGTCGTGGACGTCGAGGATATCGTAGGCCAACACGGATTCGTGTGCGTCCAAATCCTCCACGAGTCCGTCCGAGTTCCCCCGAAGTCGATAGAGGAGGACGCCGCCGCCGTTGAAGATGGAATTAACGTGGAGGAGTTGGTCCCGCGTCACGTCGGCCCGCGCCGCGATGACATCTCCGACCGGATGGATGCCCTGACCGTCGAGCACTAATTTGAGCGTTAGAAATCTCATCATCCGATTCTAACACGCACTCATCTCCCGAATATACATAATTATTTATCTATTAAACGGTGTCCGGTGTTCGATAGCACGGCGAAAACGGACGGTCGGACTCCCCGATGTCACGCTCCTGTTGCCGCCTCGTCCGTGTCGAGGTCCGGTCGTTCCCACGCGACACAGAGGGCACCGCCGACCGTTCCGAGCAGCATTCCCACGCCGAATCCGCCGAGCGCCCCGAAAATCGATGCGACCGACAGCAGTATTCCCGCGGCACCGAAGAACTCGGCTAACTCCGGGCGCAGAAGGGCGAAGACGCCACAGAGGAAGACGAAGACGGCGAACACCAATCCCGCGAACATGAACGTACTCGGAACGAGCGCGAAGGTCATGGCCAGCTGTGCCGGGATGATGCCGATGACGAGTCCGGCGAGGATGACGAGGAGCGCTCCCCAGAACGGTCGTTCGTGTCGCCACGACGCGAAGTTCGAGCGGTACGATGTGAGCTGTGATGTGTGTGTGGACATGTCGTGTTCCTCCAATCGTTCGGTTCAGTTTACGCTCCTGCCGCACACTGGCTCGTCGGGAAACTCGTCTCGTTCTCGGGGTTCACGACCGTCTTGACGTGCGCTCCGGAGAGCGTGATACTCCGCAGGAACTGACTTTGTGCTCGTATCTCCCCGTCGTCGATGACGATGGTGGGCGCCGAGAGCGAGAACGAACTCTTCACGGTACCCGGTTCGGACGTCGTCTTCTGGCTCTTCATCTTGAGGTTCCCCCGTAGATAGGTGAACTTCTGGGTCATTCCCGAGAACTTCACCGCCTTATCGGAACTGATCATGAGACGGATGGTGTTGCCACCGCCGGGCATCCCATCGGGAACTTCGACGTCCTTGTACATCTTCAGTCCCGTTATCTCCCCTTTGTCGATCTGTGCGACCGCCGACGGATACGTCCCGCATTCGCTTGAGTTCTCCAGCGACGCGTACTGTGTGAACCCTTGACCCTGTAACTGGTCGAACGTCACCGTGAATCCGCCCACTCCGGCCGTGGGCACCGCGATGGCGACGCCACCTGCCATGACCGCGCCGACGGTTCCGGCTTGAAGCACCAATGCCGCGACGATCACGATAGCAAACTTTCTGGTATTGATTGCCATACACATACCAACGATCATTTATTACATTAAGGATTGGCGCGGTTTTACCCGGGAATATACAAGGGGGATGATTTTAAATCAATAAATTTACTATGAAAGAGAGGTGTAATTCAAAATTATATTACTTATGGTGTCGGACAGATACCGCGGTTCGGTACCGTTCCCGGAGGCGGAAACGGACCGTCTCCCGTTGGTCATCCGTGTCTCGTCGCGGCTTTCGCACCGCGCTGTCCGTCGTCCGTTCAGTCGTAACGCGTGAGAAAAAGAGCGCTTTCGTCTCGTTTCGGTACCTACGGGTTCACGCGACCTACATCGGTTCGATGGAACAGCCGTGGTCGGTTTCGTCGACGTGCGACTCAGCCCGCGATTCCGCGCCGATGCGTGATGGGTGGAAACCGATCTGTCCGCAGGATTCACACTGTATTCTGTACATGGGTTCCGATTGCCTCGTCGTTTTCTTCACTATTAATAATTACTATTGTGGCATCGTCTGCGATGCCGTCCGTTCGTCCGCGAAGAGGTGTGATTCGAGTCGCTCCGTCTCCCGTCTGGTCGTCTACTTCCGCTCCGTCATCCGACGTTCATCGCGCGTTCGACCACGTTCTCGCCGTACAGTTCCGCCAGCGCCTCGCGCTGGTCCGGGCGGTTCTCGTACACGTCTTGGAACAGGGAGACGGGCGTCATCGCGGCCTGATAGGTCGCTTCGTCCCACATCCTGTCCTTGCTGATGTCGATTTCGATGCCGTCGATGACTATCGTCGCCGACTGCGTCATCGAAATCGCGCCCGTCCCCGCTTCCTTGGCCGCTTCGAACTCCTCCATCGAATCCACGATGTCGTCCATGCTCGGGACGTACTCGGTCATGTCGAGCAGTTCCTCGCGCAACTCGTCTTCGCCGAGGTCGCGCTCGTCGCCGCCGACCCGGAGGCTGTAGCCCGTCTCGGTTTCGTCCAGTCCGATCCTCTCGCCGTCGTAGAACTGGGTGCCGTCTTCCGATTCGAGTTCCGTCGTGCCGTCGCCCGTGTCGAGCAGCCAGCGGCCGGTCTCCGGCGGGAGCGGAGCCTTGTTCGCCTCGACGACTTGCCCGGGGGTGAGCGACCAGATGCCTATCATCCCCTTGGCCCGGTTGTCCTCCATCCGCTCGTTGTACCCCTCCACGTCCCGGATGTCGTCGTACGGCCCATCGACGGCGATGAGACCGGCGGCGCTCGCGCCGCGGGACGTGTTGTGGCGCAGTTCCGCCCACGGGGGCAGACCGCCGGTGGGCGTCATCGCGCGCATGTCCTTGGTGTAGTCCACCTCGCCGTCCACGAGCAAGAACAGGCGTTCGAGGTTGTTGTCGGGCTTGCCCATCTCCTCGCGGAGGTCGCCCATCGCCAGTTCCGCCGCCGCACTCTCGACGATGACCGACATTGCGAGGCTGCCCTCTTCGAGACCGTACTCGTTCTCGACGATGGTGATGAACTCGTCCGCCTTCTTCCAGTCGTCGATGCCGCCGACCTCGGGAATCACGAACCCGTCGATGTGTTCGATGGCTCCTTTTTCGGGGTCCGCGATTTGAAGCAGGTGCTGAAAGCACCGATACCGTGTCCCGGGGCTGTCCCGATGCCAGACGATGCGGGGGTGGATTTCGCCGGGGAAGTCGGCCCCGTGTTCGGACACCACTTCGACGATGTTGTCGGCACCCTCGTCGCGCATCGACGGGGCCGTCGCGTCCTCGTTGTCGGGCACCCACACGTCCGGTGCTTGCATGCCGCGGAGCTGGGCCGCGCTCCGGATCATCTTGGCGGAGTCGTCCTCGCCCTCCACCGCCGTCGGCGAGGTGAAGAACGTCCGCACGAACTCGCGGTCGTGTCGTCGTTGCGTGCTCATATCAGTCGTCTCCTTGCTCGGAGGCGACCATCTCTTCGTCCTCCTCCGAGTTAGAAGTAATGGGGTTCGACTCGTCCTCGGAGAACCCTTCCGACTCCTCGATGCGCTCGCGGGCCTCGGGGTCGAACTGCGTCTCGATGTCCTGATACCGGCTCACGAACGAGAGCTCGTGGTGCGATTCGGTCGGGTGGTCGAGGTAGCGGCCTTCGAGGTCGAACTGCGCGCGTTCGTCGTCTTCGGCGAGGCGTTCGAAGTCCTCGTAAACGCTGTGTGCGCCGGAGTGGAGCGCGAACAGCGTGATGAAGATGTACTTGTAGCCGAGGTTGCCCAGTTCCTCGAAGGTGAGCGGGTCTTCCTCCTCCGACCACGCGAACGACGAGGAGTAGTTGAACGCGAGCTTCAGGTCGGGGTGCGTCTCGTGGATGGTTTCGGCGTACTCCACCGCGTCCTCCCGACTCGGGTCCGGCATCTCGGGCCAGACGATATCGACGCCCGCGTCGGCGTAGATGCGGCCGCGTTCGAGGTGTTCCTCCCAGTCGCCGTTGGCGGAGCCGTAGGCGTCGGTTCGGGCGATGATGACGGTATCGTCGGACTGCTTCGCGTCCACCGCGGCCTTGAAGCGCGAGCGGGCCTTCTCCCGGGAGACGATCTGCTTTCCGGCGATGTGGCCACACCGCTTCGGCGACGTCTGGTCCTCGATGTGGACCGCGGCCACGCCCGCCTTCTCGTACTCGCGGACGGCGCGGCGGACGTTGTGGATGCCGCCGTACCCCGTATCACAGTCCGCGACGACGGGGAGGTTGCAGGATTCCACGATGCGCTTTGCGTTCTCGACCATCTCGGTCATCGTCACCATCTCCAGGTCCGGGAAACCGAACTGGCCGAGCACCGTGGAGTAGCCGCTCATGTACGCGGCGTCCAGTCCGGCCATCTCCGCCAGTCGCGCGTCGAGGGCGTGGTAGAGGCCGGGTGCGAAGACGTAGTTCTGGGAGTTCAGCATCTCGCGGAACTCCTTTCCAGCGCGGTTCTCGATGTCTCTCGTGGTCGTGTCGGTATCGGATATCATTGGTTATCCTGTAGGGTAGCTTCGATTCGGTCGAGTTGCGTTCGGAGGGTCCTGAGTTCCCGTTCGAGTTCGGACGGGAACTCCGTTCGCGGGCGGTCGGAGGGCGTTCGGGCGGCGGTCGGTCCGTCGTCAGTTCGCCGCTCGTCGGTCCACCGGTCGTCCGTCGTCCGGCGGTCGGTCGTCTGGCGGTCGATGGTCGGTCGGTCCGTCGTCGGTCGGTCGCGTCCCGTCGTCCCGATGAACGGGACGAGCGGGGCTTCTTCTTCCGTGCGGTCGTAGCGAGTTCGGTCTGTCATATAGGTCGTATTGTCAGTCGATCTGTCGTCGGTGACGTTTTGCGAGTGGTTCCGGTGCGTGCCGAGGAGCGTGCTGCGTGTACTGACATTTGTTTCACCGCATCCACTCCGACAACAGTATCGGGCATAAACATTATGATTTATAATGATAATATTCTTTAATGCCATTCATCTCTCCAGTGGCGGTTAAGGAGATATAATTGTCGTTCGGTATCATCCCACACGGCGGCTCGCGCTCGCTCCGGCTTCCTCCCACTCGTCCCTACTTTCCCGCGTTCGTTTCGGTTTCCCGAGTGCTTATCTTCGCTCGTCCCCGAGTTCAGGTATGAAACGAGGGTGGGAACGTGCGAAATAGGGGTTTCGGACGATGGCGACTCCTGCGTATCCTGTTGCTGTTGATGTTCCTTTCTGCCGGACGCGGTATTTTCGGCGGAAAGAAACTTCAAGACGTGCCCTACGTTCCCGGAACGGACAACGGTCTGGTGCTCGTCGCGCTCGTCGGGGCCATCGTCGTCATCGGCGGCGTCCTCGCGTTCCGCGCGGGAGTGCTTCCGGGAACGTCGTCTTCGTCGTCGGAAACCGAGGTTCACCCCCCGGAGGGCGGATACAACTGTCGGTACTGCGGTCGGAACTTGGAACGGTACCGCAACCGCTGTCCCTACTGTGAGACGCGGGACCCGGTCGGCAACGAGGACTGGTAGCCGCCGCGACCGGCGGACGCGGTGGCGAGCGGAGCGCGTGTGACGTATTCCGGGGTGTCGCCGAGCGCGGGACGAGACGCGTCGCTGGGCCGTGGCGATTATCCGGTCGCCGCCCGATACTACCACCTCATGCAGCGAAGGCGATTTCTCGCCCGAATGGGTGCGGCGGTGGGTGGTATCGGCGCGGTCGTGGGAACCGAAATGAATGGCGTCGTCGGTGGCGCACAACGTCGCGGGCCGTACCGGGAACCGGTCGTCACGTCGCCCGCGATTCGGCGGTGGACCCTCGAAGAGAAACGAACCGACAGGACCGTGATTCGGGCCGGGGGACGGTCGTTCGGCGACGCCTACACGAGCACGCTCATTTACAAGGATGCACGGCTGGCGTCGGGTCTCGATAGATACGTCCGCGGGAACTTCGAGGGAATCGTCGGCGCGTTCATGGCGACCCGCGTCACGTTCGACTCCCCGCTCTCGATTCTCGCGCAACCGTCGCTGGTGACGGGCATCGCAAAGGAGCGCTTCGAACGGAACCTTCGACGCCTCGGATTCTCGGACATCCGCGAGCGTCCCCCTTCCGAACGCGAGACGACGGCGGAACAGGCCGTCGCCGAGTACGAGGCCGACTACGATGCGAGCGAGTACATCGAGCGCCCGAACTCGCCCGCGTACCGTCTTCCGTCGGTCACGCCGGACGGACGCGTGAAGACGATACTGTACCTCGAAGTACTGAAACCGGGCGAGACGCTGCTGTTCACGGCGGGAATCAGGCCGACGGACGAACTACTCCGAGTGGTTTTCGACCGCGACGGCGACGCCTACCGCGCGGAACTCCTCCGGTTGATGCACGACGTGAAGTGACCCGACCGCTCGGCGAAAAGCCTCAACACCGTGGGGTACGATACCCGAGCGATGGTCGATTCGACACGCTCGGAGCGTCGCTTCGTTCCCTTCTTTCGGCGCTACACGAAGACGTGGATTCACGCGGTCGCGACGGCGGGACTGACCGCGTTCGGGACGCTGACGTTCGTCAATCGGGCGTTCGCCGTCGTCGCGCTCGGCATCTACGTCCTCCCGCCGGTCGTCCTCTACCTTCGCGGCGCGAATCCGGGAGAAAGGGGGTCGAACGCCACGAAAACGGGCGTTACCGAGGCCGACCCCCGCGGCGATTCAGGGACTTCGCCCCCCGACAGAAACGACGCAATCAGGGGCAGTAACGCCGAATCGGAAACGGTCGATGACGCTAAATCCGAGTCGGACGGCGACGCCCCAACTCGCTCGTGGACGGTCGCGGAAACGCCGACGGACGGGACCCTGTTCGATACCGTCGTCGCCGAGGGTGCCGCCTACACCGTCGGCGAGAACGGCGTCGTCCTCCGAAGCGAGGGCGACGAAGGCGACAGGAACGACTGGCGAATCGCCCTCGAAGACGGGCCGGGAGCGAACGCGGCCGACCTTCGCGGCGTCGATGCGACGACCGACGGGCGGGCCGTCTGGGTCGCCGGGGACGGCGGCGCACTCGGGCGGTTCGACGTCGCGGAGGGCCGACACACCGACCACTCCGCTCCGGCGGACGTGACCGACAACTGGACGGCCGTCGCGGTCGGCGGAACGACGGACGACGAAACGGTACTGCTCGCGAACGGCTCCGGACAGGTCCTCCGCGGGCGGTATCGAGACGGCGACCTCGCGTGGGACACTCCGGTCAAGCCGGGGAGCGGCTCCAGCCTGTGCGCGGCGACGATGGTCGGTGCGTCCGTCGGCGTCCTCTGTGACACGAACGACGGCGTGTTCGAGACGGACGACGGCGGCGAGACGTTCGGTCGAATCGGCATCGACGGCGTGGACGGGACCCTGACCGACGTGACGGCGACCGGCGGCGGTCGCCGGTACGTGACGACCGACGACGGGATTTGTTACCGCGGTGACGACGGAACGTGGACGCCGACCAGACTCGGCGACGAGGGAATTCGGGCCGTTTCGGCGGCGGACGGGGCGGTCGCCGCGTGCGGGGAGACGGGCGTCGTCTACGAACGAGCGGACGGCGAGTGGGACCGAACCCTCACGCCCGCCAACGGGACGCTTCACGGCATCGCGGTCACACCGTCCCGGTCGGTCGCGGTCGGCGCGGGCGGAACCGTCGTCGAGCGGCGGACCGACGCGACCACGTGAGGCGCTTCGTCAGTCGCCGCGAAGCGTCAGAAATCCACCGACCCCGGCGACGAACGCCAGCCCCGCCCCCAACAGGAACGTCGGCGACCACCCGAATCGGAGGACGAGGAGGCTCGTCCCCACCCCGCCGTAGATACCGCCCCACAGCTTCGCCGTGAGCATCACCGCGTAGTTCTCCGAGGAGTACTCCTCGCCGTAGTACTCGCCGACGAGTCCGGGGAGGATGGAGAACGACGGACTCCTGAAGAACATCGTGACCCCGGCGAGCGCGACGAAAGCCCACTGTGCTCCCACCCCACCCGCCGCGACCATCGCGGCGAGGGCGATACCGCAACAGACCAGCGACCCGGTGAGAGTGCGCACGCGGCCCAACCGGTCCGACGCGGTGCCGACGACGATGACGCCGGACGCCTGCCCGAGCGCGACGAGTGCTGCGGCGGTCGTCGCCGCGGCCGCCGAGAGGCCGAAGTGCGCCGCGTACACCACGACCTTCTCGACGAGCAACAGCCCGACGCCGTTGACGACGGCGAACACGACGTACAGGACCCAGAACCGACGCGTTCGAACCATCGTCCGCCACGTGACGTCGGGTCCCGACGGTGATGACCCGTCCGGCGACGAATCGCCCGCCGACTCGTCGGACCCATCGTCCGTCGAATCCCGCTCGTCCGGGTCGTGAACGACGAGCGCGGCGGTCACCGCCGTCACGCCGGATGCCACGCCCAACGCGAGCAACGTCGCGGAGAAGTCGGTCTCGACGCTCCGCTTGACGACCGGGATGAGCAGGAAACTCGTCCCGCTGAACGCCATGCTCACCGCGCCGGTCGCCATTCCGCGGCGCGAGACGAACCACCGCGAGGGAGTGTTGATGGCGACGTCGTACGCGATTCCCACACCCGCGCCGCCGAGCGCGAACCAGAGGAAGAGCGCCGGAAGCGTCGGGTCGAAGGCGGCCCCGACGAAGCCGGAGAACAGCAACACCGCGGCCGCGAAGAACGGAATCCGCGGGCCGTACCGGTCGCGGGTCCATCCCGCGGGAAACGCCGTGAGCGTCTGTGCGACCACCATCACCGAGAATATCGTTCCCAGCGCCGTCCCGGATGCCGTCGCCTGCGCGCCCAGCGCGCCGCGGATGGCGGGCCACGAGAACTGGTACGTTCCGGCGGTGCCGGCGGTTCCGACCGCGGCGGCGACGTACAACCAGCGGGACGAACGCGAACGGCCATCGGTCATGCGGGTAGTGGCGAATCGATACGTCACCCACTCAAGTATAGCCAGCGACGGACTGGTCGAACGGCCGTCGTGTCCATCGGCGGTCGTGTCCCCCGTTCGCCGTCGGATTACAGAGCTAAGGTCGTCGAGTGCCAACGCACTACATGGCTCTCGAAATAGTCTTTCGGGTGTTCGTCGCGGGCGTGCTGGTCGTCGCGCCCACGCTCCTGTTTCTCGGCCTGTGGCGGGGGTTGATGGCGCTTCGTAACGACGACCTCGTGAACCGAACCATGAACGGCGAGTACGGCCCGATTCCCGAGTCGCCGATTGCAGCCGCGATGTTCGGGTTCGGCGGCGGCGGGCGTTCTCGATTGACCAGTTCGACACACGGCGGACAGGTCCGCTGTCGGCAATGCGACGCCGTGAACCCCGAGTACGCGGATTACTGCGGAAACTGTCTGGACAGACTCGGTTGAGGTCGGTTGCGGGGGATGCGTTTCGGTCGGTCCGCGATGGGTCGGTCCGCGGCGGGTCGTTCGAGAGCGGGTTCGCGGCGAGTCAGTCGGGTCGGTCCCGCGGGTCGCCTCGATTGCGCCGGTCGTGTCCCTCGTACTGGTCGGGGCGGTCACGCTGGTCCGGGAAGTCACTGACGACCCGGAACCCGCCGGTTTCGTCGCGTCCGGCGACCTCCCGCTGTGGGACGGGTATCTTGATTCCCTCCCGGTCGAAAGCGTGCTTCACCGCCGCGATGACGGCTGTCGTCGCGCGCCATCGACGGCGGCTACTGGGGCGGTCTATCCAAAACCGAAGTTCGAGGATGACGGCGGACTCCCCGAACCCGGTCAGCACGGCGTTCGGTCGCGGGACGTTCAACACCTCGTCCACCTCTTTCATCGCCCTCTTCGCCACGTCGACCCCTCGTTTCGGGTCGGCGTCGTAGTCGATGCCGACCTCCACTTCGATCCTGAGCCGTCCCTTCCGCCCGAAGTTGACGAGCGTGTTCGAAGTCACGAGGTCGTTGGGGAGAACGACGTACTTCCCGGAGAACGTCTCGATTCGGGTCGAGAACAGCGTGATGTCGGTGACGATGCCGTCGGTTTCTCCCCCGTTTTCGAGCGGCACCTGAATCCAGTCCCCGATTTCGAACGGCCGCGAGAACATGAGCGTGAATCCCGCGATGAGCGCGCTCAGCGTCTCGTTCGCGGCCAACCCGATGATGATGCCGAGGAACCCTGCACCGATGAGGAACGCTCGGACGTCCACCTGCCAGACGCTCAACAGCAACAGTCCGGCGAGGAGGTACACCGCGACTTCGGTGAGTCGGGAGAACACCTCGCTCTGATGGCTGGTGAGGCCCCCGGTTTCGGTCGTGAATCGGTCCACGGCACGAACGAGCATTCCCGACCCGATGTAGGCCGCCGCGACGACGCCGACGGTGATGACGATTCGAAGCCCGGCGGACGTGAGCTGCGAGAACACGTCGACGGTCGGCGCGTTCGGCGCGGCGCTGGCCCAGAGCGACAGGGCGCTCTGGCCGATGAAGAGCGCGACGAGGCCGCTCACGACGAGGAGGACGACATCGACGACGCGGGGGTCGACCTGTCGCTTCAGCCGCGGCGCTATTTTCCACAGCACCCACACGACGAAGACGAGGATGACGAGGAGAAACGTCGATTGTAAGACTCGCGCTTCGGGCAGGGGAAGCAGTTCGGCGAGTCCGAGAGAGTTGGTCCACAGATTGGTCATGGTGAATCTCCGGTGTCGTCGTCGCCGGTTCCGCACCGGCCGAACTCCGACCACGGGATTCCGAGTCAATCGCGCTCTGCTTCAGTGTATTGGGCGGAAAAACGACCTCGCCGTGGCCGACGTCATCACTCCGCGTTCGAACTTCCCGCCGTCTGTATCGTCCAGTCGGCCGATTCGCGCAAGTAGTCGGGAATCTCGTCGTCGTCAAGTTTCTCGTGGAGGTAGATCGTCTCCTCCTCGACCGCGCCGCGGCCGAGGTCCACGAACAATCGCTGGAGTCCGTTGCGCCACTCCGCGTCCACCAGCTGTCGCCAACACGCCTCGAACGCGTCCTGTTCGGAGCCCGTCGGACCCCCGCTTTCGCGCGCGATTTCGAGGCAACACTCCGGGCAGTTGCGGACGGAGACGGGTTTCGTGAGCGCGTGCACGTGACCGTCGAAGGTGACGACCGGCGCTTGCTGTTCCATCTCGCCGTGGCGGTCGCACGTCGCGCTTTCGGGTTCGGTTCCGATGTACATCGGGCGTCTGTTCTGGGACATGGTTGGAGGAGAAGAAGTATCGACTGACGAGAGTATCAAGCTACTGGCGGCGAGCACCCCCGTCACAGAAAGCTCATGTAGGGGGCGTAACAATCGGCACAATCGACATGACCCTCCAGCGTCCTAGTCGGCGGCGGTTCGTCGCCGCCCTCGGCGTCGGTGCGGTCGGCGCGCTCGCCGGGTGTTCCGGCGATTCGTCGCCGACGAACTCGTCGCTCGAACGGTCCGACGACGAGTGGCCGGTCGCCCACGGGACGCCGACGAACGTCGGCTACTCTCGCGCGCGAAACACACCCCGAAGTGACCCGAAGCTCGCCGAGTGGAAACTCTGGGTCATCGCGCGGTCCGAGTCGGTAATCGAGAAAGAAACCGTCCAACACGGTCGCGTGAGCAGTCCGGTCGTCGCGGACGGCACCGTGTTCGTGGCGACCGGTCTCCCCGGCCGCAGGCCGGACGGGGATGGCGCGCTCGTCGCCCTCGACGCCACTACCGGGGAACCAGAGTGGTCGGTGAGACTACCCGACGGGGGGTCGGGAACGCCCGCCGTCGCGGACGGCCTCGCGTTCGTCGGGTCGAACGACCGGGCGCTGACCGCTTTCGACGCGGCTTCGGGCGACGTCCGCTGGCGAACCACGACGGGCGCGCCCGTCGGAACCCCCGCCGTCGCCGGAGCCCACGTTTACGTCGGCGACCGAGAGGGGTCCGTCCACGCGTTCCGACGGACGGACGGAACCCTTCGCTGGCGGTACGGACAGCGGCCCCTCAAATCGTTCTTCTCGCACAAGCGGTGGCGGATACGCGCCAAACCCGCCGTCACCGAGGACACCGTGTACGTCACCACGGGTATCGGGTTCGATGACACCACCGAGACCCGCGCCGGGAACCTCCTCGCGCTGTCCCGCTCGGGCGGCGACGAGCGCTGGCGCTACGAGTACCGACCGCGATACGGGAGCCACGACCTGCCGCGGGCACCGGTCGTCGCGGACGGGACGGTCTACGTCGGTCAGTCCATCCTCCACGCCGTCGATGCGGCTGACGGGTCGAAGCGGTGGCGGTTCAACTCGGGATACGAGACGGTCAGCGCGCCCGCCGTCCGCGACGGGACCGTTTACGTCTCCTCGAAGAACGTCTACGCCCTCTCCGCGGACGACGGAACCGAACGGTGGCGGTTCGTGAACCTCTCGAAGGATTCGTACCGCGACGAGAGCCGCGTGCCGATGGAGAGCGCGCCGGTCGTCGCGAACGGAACGGTCTACGTCGGCGCGGGCGCGCTCGACGCATCGTCGGGAAAACGGCTGTGGGGGAACGTCGGGAACCGGGAGGATGACGACTTCTTCTCCGATTTGAGCGACGCGAACGCCGTCGTCGAGGGTCCGGCGGTCACCGACGGTGCGGTGTTCGTGGCGACGCAGTACGGTGCCATCCGGCGGGCGACGCGGGGTGACGAATGAAGCGCCGCGCCTTCCTCGCGGCGGGCGGCCTCGCGCTCGGTGCGGGCTGTTCCGACCTGCTGGCCGACTCGAAGAAAACGGAGCAGTCCCCGCCGCCGGAAGAGTGTGCCATCGACCCGAGCGTGACGCCCGGCACGTCCGACTGGACGAGCAAGCGCGGCGGGCCGAAAAACACCGGTTCGGTGCCGAGCGACGACGTTCCCGCGCCGCCGCTTCGCATCGACTGGACGTACACGATGGGCGGACACACGGGTGTGTCCCCTCCGGTCGTCGCGCACGAGACGGTGTACACCACGAACCTCGATAGGGAAGTTCACGCGGTGGACGCGAAGACGGGGGAACACCGGTGGCAAGCGAACGTCTCGGTGAGTTCGGCGGCGGCGGTCGCCGGAGGTCGCGTGTTCGTCGCGGACGACGGCTCCGTCACGGCGCTCGACGCGATGAGCGGCGAGCAGCGCTGGCGGACCGACTCCGACGTCGGGGCGCACCTGCTCAGCGGCGGCGTGCAGGCGACCGAGCGGACGGTGTTCGTCTCCGGGGACATTTTCCTGTCCGCGTTCGACGCCGAGACGGGCGAGCGACGGTGGCGCTTTTCGACCGGACTGGAGACGAAGTGCCGTCCCGCAATCGCCAATGGAACGGTCTACGTCGGGAGCGACGACACCTCCGTCTACGCGCTGGACGCCGAGACGGGTGAGCGACGATGGCGATACAAAACCGACGGACGCATCAACTGTGACCCCGCGGTTGCCGACGGTGGGGTGTACGCCGCTTCGGACGACGGGAACCTGTACGTGCTCGACGCCGAGATGGGCGAGAAGCGGTGGCGAAAGGAGGTCGGGACCGTCGGCCATCTCGCGGTGGACGGCGGCCACGTCTACGTGGGGTTCGGGGGCCAGTACGGGCCGACGATGGACGCGTTTACCGCGGCGTCCGGGACCGCGTGTTGGTCATCGGAGGAGTACGTGTCGGGCTACGCCAGCGGCATCGCCGCGAGTTCCGAGTACCTCTACCTCCCCGTCGGGTCGCTCAGCGGGTCCTACTCGGTGACGCTCGGCGCGCTCGACCCGAAAACCGGAGAAACCGCGTGGCGATTCCCGAACTCGAACGCGCGGTTCGACAATGGCCCCGCCGTCGTGGACGGTGCGGTCTACGCCGCCGGTATGGGGACCGACGGGTTGACCGTCGCCCGGTTCGTTCCGAAGGATTAGTCCTCGTCGCGCAGTTCCGTCCGGCGAATCTTCCCGGTCACGGTTTTCGGGAGTTCGTCCACGAACTCGACCTCGCGGGGGTACTCGTGGGCGGACAGTTCCTCCTTGACGTGGGTCTGAATGTCCTCCGCGAGGTCGGGCGACGGCTCCGCGCTCGCGCTCGGGACGACGTATGCCTTCACGATGTTGCCCCGCTCGCGGTGGGACTTGGGCACCACGGCGGCCTCCGCGACTGCGGGGTGTTCGCCGAGCGAACTCTCGACCTCGAAGGGACCGATGCGGTAGCCCGAGGAGATTATCACGTCGTCGGCGCGGCCCTCGAACCAGACGTAGCCGTCCTCGTCGAGGTGGCCGAGGTCGCCGGAGAGATACCAATTGTTCACGAAACAGTCCGCCGTCTTCTCGGGCTTGTTCCAGTACTCGGCGAAGAAGCACGGATAATCCCCGCGCTGAGCGATTTCGCCGGTTTCGCCGGGGTCGAGGGGTTCGCCGCTTTCGGGGTCCACGACGGCGGCCTCGATGCCGGGGAGCGGTTTGCCCATGCTTCCCGGCCGAACCTCCATCGTCGGGTAGTTGTTGATTATCATGTTGCCCGTCTCGGTCTGACCGTAGGTGTCGTGGATGGTGACGCCGAGGGTCTCCTCGCCCCACTCGACCACGCCCGCGGATAGCGGTTCGCCGATGGAGAGCGCGTGGCGGAGGTCGAGGTCGGCGTCGTCCAGTACCGACTCGTTTTCCCGAAGCATCCGGTAGGCGGTCGGGACGCTGAACAGCACCGAGATGGGGTACTCGTCCAACAGGCCCGCCCACGTCTCGGGGTCGAACTCGCCCTCGTAGGTGAACAGCGTCGCACCCCAGAACCACGCGCCGAGCGTGTTGATGGGGCCGGTCAGCCATCCCAAGTCGCCGGTGGACCAGTAACAGTCGCCGGGTTGCAGGTCCACGGCGAAGCGTTGGGTCGCGGCGACACCGGCGACCCAGCGGTGTTTGTGGAGGACGCCTTTCGCCAGTCCCGTCGTTCCGCTCGTGTAGTACAGCAGCGCGTTGTCCTCGCCGCCCGTCTCGGCCGTCTCGTACTCTTTTTCCGCATCCTCCATCGCGGCGCGATAGCTGACGTCGCTGCGTCGAATCCCCGTCCCGTCGTCGCTGATGACGATGACGTGTTCGACCGAAGGGGCGTCTTCGAGCGCCTTCTCGATGGTGTCCCGGTTCGACGCCGTGGTGATGACCGCTTTCGCGTCGCAGTCGTCCAGTCGGTAGGCGATGCCGTCCGGGCCGAAGCGCTCGTTGACGCCGCCCCAGACGCCGCCCGCTTTGAGCGTCCCGATGAGCGCGACGTAGTGCTCCGGGATTCGCGGCAGGTAGGAGAACACCCGGTCGCCGGAGTCGATGCAGTCGGAGAGAACGTTCGCAAAGCGGTTGGACTCCTCGGCCAGTTCCCAGAAGGTGAGCGTTTCCCGCTCGCCGTTCTTGCCCGCGTAGTACAGCGCGACTTTCCCACGGTCATCCGCGTGTCGGTCACAAACCTCGTGGGCGATGTTCAGTCGCTCGGGTGCATCCCAATCGGCTTCCGCGAAAATGTCGTCCCACTCGAACCTCTCTCGTTCACTGTCGTAATCGTGAAGATTGTGACCGTTCATCACGGGGAACGTCGTAGACTGAACGTATAATTATTATCTAACGATGCAATCACTTCCGGCTGCGGTTCGTTTCGAGGACACCAGTCGGCGAGCGGTCGCAGAACGGAGAGCCGCCCCGTCTAAAAATGGGTGAAAGCGAAACCAGAGATGGAATGACGATACTGGTGGATAGCATACGTCGATGGAGGACGACGAGCCCCTGCCGGATGTTTCGTCGGTGTCACCACCCAACGACCGTCGGAGCGACTCCCATCGCTCTCCGCTCGTCGTCGATACCGCGGAGTCCCTCGCCCGTCTCTTTTCGGTGCTCGCGGACGCGGAACCCCGACACATCATCTACGTCCTCTTTCACCACGACGAGACTACGATTGCGCTCCCGAGACTCGTGCGCTCGGTCGCCACGATTTCGGACGTAGACGACCGGACCCGACTGCGCGAACGGATGGTTCGAATGCACCTCCCGCGACTCGGGTTCGTCGGAATCGTCGATTACGACCTCACCGGTGACCCTCACGTCTGGCTCTCCACGAACACGGACATCGTGGACAAGGAGCTGCTCTACGACGTCGTAAAGCGGAGTTACCGGTACGAGCGGAGAGGTGTCGAAGCCGAATCATAGATAACGGCCGTTCGAGTATCCGAAGACGGCTCGCGGCATCGCTCCCCATTCGACCGAACGGAGCGTCGAACCCGTTTCCGTCGCACCGAGCGTGTGCCCGTCGGCTTCGAGGACGAACTCAGCAACCGGACCCGCGACTTCGACGAACGTGTTCATGGAAGGTAACGGCAACCGACGTCCCAGTGTGTTCTACCCGTATATACAAGCGGTTTAAATACTCCATCCCCTGCCCATCGTTCGGACGTCGGGCAAAAGCCTCTTACTCATCGACTGCGTGATTCTCCCAACCATGACCGAACCGCTTTCGAACGAAAATCTCTCCACGCGGTCCTCGCTCGCCGAGACGGAAACCGAAGCGGAGACCGCCTTTTTCAAGCACATCGTCCGGGATGCGCTCGATGCGGTGGTGACGATTTCCGAGAACGGAACCATCGTATTCGCGAACGAGGTGGCGGGACGACTCTTCGGTTACGACCAAGACGAGTTGCTCGACGAGTCGATACGGAGTCTCTTCCCGGAGCGACATCAAGAGACCTATCTCGACGAGTTTCGACGGCAGGTCGAGAACGCGGACTCGACGGTCGAACACAGCGGTCTCGAACGAACCGCAATCCGTCGAGACGGGGAGGAGTTTCCGGTTTCCTTTTCGCTCCGGGAACACCGGTATCACGACCGGCGACTGTTCACCGCCACGATTCGAGACATCTCCGAACGGAAACGACGGCAACGGGAACTGGAAACCGTCACCGAAAAGTATCGAACGCTGGTCGATACCGCGCCCGATGCTATCTTTCTCGCCGACGCGGAAACGGGGACGATTCTGGAAGCGAACCGGGCGGCGTCCGAACTCCTCGACCGGCCGATAGAGGAGATCGAGGGGATGCACCAGTCCGAACTCCACCCCGAGGACGACCGCGACCGATACGAACGGCTGTTCGATCGACCGCGCGAAAGCGACGCGTCCGTTCCGGACAGCCACGGCCTTTCGGTGGTCGATTCGAACGGGAATCGCATCCCCGTGTCCATCAACTCGAACTCGACCGAGCTGAACGGGCGACGAGTGGTTCAAGGCATCTTCCACGACATCAGCGACAGGAAGCGGCGCGAGGAGGCCCTGAACAGGTTACACGCGACGACGCACGAGATGCTCGAAACGTCGTGCCCCGAAACCATCTGTCAACGTGCGGTGGAAACCGCGGCCGACGTGCTCGACCTGCCCGCGACGGGCATCTACCTCCTTTCGGAGGACGACGACGTGCTCGAACCGGTCGTGATGACCGAACGGGTCGAGAACCTGTTCGACGGTGACGTTCCGACGTACACGTCCGACGATGACCTCGCGTGGGACGTGTTCGAAACGAACGAACCGAGGGCCATCTCCGACTTCGATGCGACGCCCAGCGTGGCGGACCGGGACACGCCGGTTCGAAGCGGTATCATCGTTCCGCTCGGCGAACACGGAATCTTCATCACCGCGTCCACGACCCCCCGCGATTTCGACCGCATCGACTTCGACCTGATGCGGGTGCTGGCCACCAACACCGAGACGGCCCTGACACGGGCCGAACGCGAGCGCGACATCGCCCGACAGCGCGACGAGTTGACGACGCTGAACCGCATCAACGCCATCGTTCGGGATATCAATCAAGCCCTCGTCGCCGCGCCGTCGCGCGAGGAGATCGAACGGACCGTCTGTGAACGGTTCGCGGATTCGAGCGTCTATCACGGTGCCCTCATCGCAACGCTCTCGTCGACCGAGGAGCGGTTGGTGGTTCAGACGGCCGCCGGTATCGACGACGACTATCTGGACCTGATTACGGAGTTAGGGCCCAAGTCGAAACGCGGGGGTGCCGGGACCGCCCTCCAAACGGGACAGTTCAACGTCGTCGAGGACGTGTCGTCCTTGTCGTCGTTGCCGCAGTCGTTCACATCCGCCGCCAACGAACGCGGGTACGGTTCCATCGCGTGTATTCCCATCAGTTACCGCGGAACCACCTACGGCGTGTTGGTCGTGTACGCGACCAAACTGACGTCGGTCAGCGAGCGCGAGCGGAGCGTGTTCAGCGAGTTGGGGGAAACCATCGGCCACGCCATCAACGCCGTCGAGAGCAAGAAACTCCTCTACTCCGACAGCGTTCTCGAACTCGAATTCTCGATCACGAACACGGGTTCGTTTTTCGTCGTCACGTCCGAGGAACTCGGCTGTTCGTTCGAACTCGATGGCGTCGTCCCTCGACGGGACGACGTGTATCTGTTTTACGTGACGTTGAGCGGGGCTCCCTCCGAGAAGGTCATCGAACGCGCGGACGAGTCACCCATGGTCGAACACGTCCGTGTCATCCAAGAGACCGGCGACGAAACCCTGTTGGAGGTGGCGCTTTGCGGAACCGAAACGTCCGCCCAAGCGCTCATCGAACGCGGTGCCTACGTCCAACGTGGTTCGATAGAAGACGGAAAGGGAAGCATCGTCGTCGAAGTCCCGGCGAACACCCGCGTTCGTCCCTTCTTGGACGCCGTCGAGGAGGTGTACGAGGAGACGAGTCTGCTCTCGAAGCAGTCCCGCGACCGGCCGTTTCACTCGACCTCCGAGTTCTACCACGAACTGGGCGAGACGCTCACCGAACGACAGGCCGAAATCCTGCAAGCGGCGTATCTCGCGGGATACTTCGACTACCCCCGCGCGAGTTCGGGGGCGGAGCTGGCCGACACGCTGGATATCTCCTCGCCCACGTTTCACCAACACCTCCAAACGGCCGAGCGAAAACTCCTCTCGCTGCTGTTTTCGGAGCGTCCACGGATAGACTGACCCCGATACCTCAGTACTGAGGCAAAGGACTGGTGCCCCCGGAACGGATTGTAGGTGATGATGAGCGACTCGGAGCAACCAAACGACACACATCTCGAAACGAGTCGACGACACCCGGAGGAGGAGAGTGACAGTTCGTTACCGCCGGGAACCGTGGAGCGAATCCTCTCGGATGCACAGCGGCGTGCTCTCTGCCAGTATCTCGTCGAATCGCCGCTTACGACGATGGACGAACTCATCGACTTGCTCGTTCAGCACGACGATTTCCGCGGTCGTGAGACGGCGCTGATTCGCCTCCACCACATTCACCTGCCGATGTTGGAAGATTGCGGTATTCTGACGTACGAAGCACGGAGCGAAACCGTCCGGTATTGGGGACACGAGGAACTCGAACGACGACTCGAACTGTGCCGCGACTCGGAGACGGACGACGTGAACGACCATCCGAAAAGTCGGACGTGAACGTCGCCGACGAACGCGAGTAGCGATAGTGTATTTTCGGACAACCGACAAAGATTGCTGAGACGTTTCACTCATCGTCCACTCTCCCTGTACGCCTTCAACCGTTCGACACGTTTGCCGAGGAAAGGAGCGCTGTGAAGGCTCTGTTCACTCCGAAGCTACCATATCAATTCGAATAACGACATACGTGAGAGTAGCGTGCCCTCTTTGGGGTGGATTGAAATGTCAATGGAAGCGGTCGTGTACCAAGGACCGCACGACGTAGACGTAGAAGAGGTAGATGAACCGGAGATAGAGCACCCGAACGATGTCGTCATCGACATCACCACGACGGCCATCTGCGGGTCGGACCTCCACATGTACGAGGGGCGAACCGACGCCGACCCCGGTATCGTCTTCGGGCACGAGAACATGGGAATCGTGGACGAGGTGGGCGACGGCGTGACGACGCTCGAGGAGGGTGACCGCGTCGTCCTTCCGTTCAACGTCGCCTGTGGCGTGTGTAAGAACTGTGAAAACGGCTATACCGGCTTCTGTCTGAACGTGAATCCCGGCTTCGCCGGGGGGGCGTACGGATACGTCGCCATGGGGCCGTACAAGGGCGGACAGGCCGAGAGACTCCGCGTGCCGTTCGCGGACTTCAACGCTCTCAAACTTCCGGAAGGGAGGGAACACGAGGATTCGTTCATCCTGCTCGCGGACATCTTCCCGACGGGATGGCACGGGACGGAACTGGCGAACCTTCAACCGGGCGAATCCGTCGCCATCTTCGGTGCCGGACCGGTCGGACTGATGGCCGCCTACAGCGCCAAAATCAAGGGCGCGGCGGAGATTTACGTGGTCGATAGGGTCGACAGCCGACTCGAACTCGCCGAGAAACACTGCGATGCGACGCCCATCAATTTCGAGGAGTCGGACCCGGTGGAGCAGATAAAGAGCATCCACGGCGGCGGCGTGGACAAGGGCGTCGATGCGGTCGGCTATCAAGCCATCGACCCGGAGACGGACGTGAGCGACGACGCCTACGACCCGGCGCGGGAGAACCCGGCCGTGGTCCTCAACCAACTGATTCAGGTCGTCCGGGCGACCGGTCAACTCGGCGTCCCCGGACTGTACGTGCCCTCGGACCCCGGAGCGCCGGACGAGATGGCCGCACAGGGTCGCCTCGGCATCGACTTCGGGAAGTTCTTCGAGAAGGGGCTGAAGGTCGGCACCGGCCAGTGTAACGTCAAGGAGTACAACCGAGAACTCCGCGACCTGATAATTCAGGGGCGCGCCGACCCGAGTTTCGTCGTCTCACACCGCGTGGACCTCGAAGAAGCGCCCGAGATGTACGAGCGCTTCGACAACCGCGAGGAAGGCGTGACGAAAGTGCTGCTCGAACCCTGAGTCGAAGCCACGACCAACTCTTTTTGTGTCGATACCCGTCGAACGACGACATCGGTCCGACGTGACGAGCGACTGGTATGCGAAAAAGTAATAAATACCTTTCTGAGTATGAGCACGGGTTAATGCGTGTCCGCCCCCTCCGTTTAAACGGTGGTGAGCACATGGAAATGCGGGGGAGACGGAGCGCGCGCCGGGACGAGCGTCAGCGGCAGTTGCGCCAGATAGCTCGACTACAGCGTCAGCTGAACGAACAACGCCGGAAGATAGACGAACTGGAGCGTATCCGGGATACGGTCCTGCGTACCTCGTCGGGGTCGGCCACGTACGAGGGAACCTGCGCGGAGTGCGGTATCGGCGTCATCGTTCGGGAGCACGACACGCTTCGGTGTTCCTCGTGTGGCTTTCGGTGCCACCTCTGACCTACTCCGCGTCCTCGACTTTTTCCGCGTATCGCTCCAGTTCGCCCGCGAGCGTTCGCGCCTCGTCGGGCGACAGCGACACGGTTTCTGCGTGCGCGGGGAGGTTGTCGAGGGAGGTGTTGTCCAGTTCGAGTTGGAGCAACACCTCGTCGGGGTCGTTTCGCGGCGTTTTGACGTTCAGTACGGCCATCGCCTCGTCCGTCCAGCCGTGGCCCTCCGCCACGGCGTTCAGCAGGTCGAAGGTCGTGTAGGCCGTCACCGAGAGCACGCGGTCGGCCATCTCAGTCGCCCCCGGAAACAGCGCGAGACGGTCGCCTTCGGCGCTGCGACTCGCTGGCTTCCGGGACTCCTTCGCTGCACTCAGTCATCGCCGGAAATCGCGTCCACCGGACTGTTCGGGGCCGGACTCGACTCCATGTCGTCGTCCTCGGCGTACGGATACCACGTCTTCTTCGTGTTGTGCATGTACGGGTCCTCGTAGCTGGTTTCTTCCGGGCTGGCGAGGGTTTCGAGTTCGTCGGCGTGGAGCGAGTTCACGAACTCGCGGAACGTCTGGCCGTCCTCGCGTCGGGCCGCGAAGCCCTCGACGAGGTTCCGAATCGCGCCGGGAACCTCGTCCACGGCGATGCGCTCCTGTATCCACGTCGCAAAGCTCGGGTCCTTTCCGAGGCCGCCGCCGACGCCGATGTCGAGCGCCTCGACGGTTTCGCCGTCCTTTCTCGTCTTCATGCCGCGGAGGCTGATGTCGGCGATTTGGGGTTGCGCACAGGACGCGGTACATCCCGAGAGGTGGATGTGGAAGTTCGACACGTCCTCCGGAAGCTCGACGTTCTCCTTGAGCCAGCGCGAGAGGCGCACTTGGCGGTTCTTCGTCTCCACGATGGAGAGCGAACAGAACTCCGTCCCGGTGCAGGCGATGGAGCCGCGCTGGAACGGGTGCGGGTCCGGGCTGTAGCGCTCCAAGACGGGTTCGTCGAGCATGGCGTCGAGCCGCTCTTCCGGCACGTCCATCAGGATGATGTTCTGGCGCTGGGTGAGCCGCGCCTCGCCGGAGCCGTACTTCTCGGCGACATCGGCAATCTCTATCATCTCTTCCGCGCCGACGCGGCCGACGAGGACGTTCAGGCCGACGTAGTAGTTGCCGTTGGGTTGCTCGTGGACGCCAACGTGGTCCGCGTGGCCGTGGTCGTCCGGGACGCCAGCGTTGTACGAGTACTCCTCGCGGAGGTCCTCGCCCGCCGTCTTGAGGTAGAAGTCCACGTACTCCTCCTGCAGCGTCTCGCGGACCTTCTCCGGCCCCCACTCGTCCACGAGGAACTTGATGCGGGCGCGGCGACGGTTGTCGCGGTTGCCGTAGTCGCGGAACAGCCCCGAGAGGCCGCCGAGAATCGGCGTAACTTCGTCGGGTTCGGCGAACACGTCGATGTCGCGGGCGAAGCGCGGTTCGCGGCCCGCCAGTCCGCCGCCGAGGCGGATGTTGAACCCGCGGACGGTTTCGCCGTCGATGTTTTTCTCCGCGGGTTCGATACCCACGTCGTTGATGTCGCCCTGTCCGCAGCCCTCGCGGCACCCCGTCACCGACACCTTCCACTTCCGCGGCAGGTTGGCGTACTCCGGGTTGCCCTTGAAGTTCTCGTTGAGGTCCTTGACGACGGGAAGCGCGTCCACGAACTCGCGTTTGTCCTTCCCGGCGACCGGACAGCCGACGATGTTCCGCCACGAGTCACCGCAGGCCTGTTTCGTGGAGAGGCCCGCCTCGTCCAAACGGTCCCAAATCTTCGGCACGTCCTCGATGTTTATCCAGTGCAGTTGGACCGCCTGCCGCGTCGTCACGTCGGCGTAGCCGTTGCCGAACTCGGGGTTCGCGGCCGGACCGGTGGCGAAGTCGCGGGCGATTTCGCCGATGACTCGCAGTTGTCCGGGTTCGAGCACGCCGCTCGGCGGCCCGATGCGCATCATGAAGTAGCTCTCTTGGCCGTCGCGCTGGTGGTACAGCCCCCACCATTTGAACCGCTCGAACCACGCGTCGTGTTCGTCCTCCGGGATGGCCTCCCAGCCCTCCTCGGCGAATCGACGCATGTGGTCCTTGATCTCTTCCCCATAGATATCATCCTTCCATTTCTCTACGTCGGTCGGCATGGGAATCGCTACAGCACACACGCCTAAACACCCCATCTCCGCGTCAATGTCCGCCGGGGGTCGGAAAAAGCGGCAAGTATCGCGGGAACATGGTAGCGACCCCTCCCTAGTCCGAGAACCGGGCGTTCGACGGTCGTTGGCCCCCTTCGTAGTCGATGGAACGGAATTCGTCTCCGTCGGCGCGTCCGATTCGAAGCCACCCGGTCGCGCCCCGTTCTCCACAGCCGATGCACTGTCCCGCCGCACGGGCTTCCACCCACGGACCGTCCACTCCGATGTCGGTGAACACCTCGACGAGGAACAACGCGGTATCACAATCACAGACGTCGTGGTCCACGAGCGGCCAGATATCGCTTACGCCGACGATTCGGGTATTGTTCACGTTGACCCACGCACCCTCGTCCAGCGTCCGAACCGCAGTTACCATGCCCTATCTCCGCGTCTCCGAACCCTCAATACATCGGCGGACGCAATCCCCGCCGAATCACTTGACGCGTCGAAACCGGTTGAACGCTCGATACCTGCACGGCCACCCTATTTCCTGCACGAATTGCCGGAATACGGCGGTCGGAGATAGCAGTGGTTCTTACCGGTATGTGGGAGCAGTGGCCGGAATTACGGGTAGAGACGCGATTTAGGGGGCAGGCGACAAAGCGGGTTGTGATGAACATCAGCTATTCAGCCACGCGCCGATTGACGGACCGGTCGGTCGCCGAAACGACGGACGAACGGTTCACCGCACGGGGTGACGGACGGTGAGCGAAAAGCCGGTGGCCGAACAGACGGTCAGCGAACCGCGCGACGACGACCACTTGAAGGGCGTCCCGGACGGTGCGGGATGCACGGAAATCTGGGAGCACCTCTCCGACGGTCGGGACGAGGAGGACGACGAACCGGAAGAATGACGGCGGACACGGCGCTCGTCCTCGTCGGGCACGGCTCACATCGGAACTCGGGGTCCGCCAGACCGGTGTACGACCACGCCGACGAGCTTCGCTCTCGGGGAATCTTCGCCGAGGTGCGCGAGGCGTTCTGGAAGGAAGCGCCGTCGCTTCGGAACGTCCTTCGAACGGTCGAGTCGACCGACGTGGTCGTCGTCCCACTTTTCACCAGCGAGGGGTATTTCACGGAACAGGTGCTCCCCCGTGAGCTCCGACTTACCGACGAGTGGGACCTCGACGTGGACAAGCGAGTTCGCTACGCCGACCCGGTCGGGACCCACGAATCGATGGCCGACGTCATCGTCGAACGTGCCGAACACGTCACCGGCGACCCGTCCGTGGGCCCGGGCGTCGGGTTGGCAATCGTCGGCCACGGCACCGAACGAAATCCGAGAAGCGCGAAGGCGACCCGCGACCACGCGAACGCCATCGACCACCGCGAGCGCTTCGACGAGGTGCGCGCGCTGTTCATGGACCAAGCGCCGTACATCGACGACCTGACCGACCACTTCGAGAGCGACGAACTCGTCGTCGTCCCGCTGTTCGTCGCCGACGGCTACCACACCCAAGAGGATATTCCGGAGGACATCGGCCTGACCGACGACGCCGAATCGGGGTATCCCGTTCCCGCCGACGTCGATGGCAAACGGGTCTGGTACTCGGGTGCCGTCGGAACCGAACCGCTCGTCGCGGACGTCGTCATCGAGCGAGCGCGAGCGACGCTCGACGACGGGGATGAGCCGGTCGAAACCACAGAGCAGGCCGACGACGCCGAGCGTAGCGAGGCCGAGACGGCCCGCGATGCGTTTTTGGGCTGGCTGGCGGACGGGGAGAGCGACGAATCCCACGACGCGACCCGAACGTGGGGGCAACTCACCATCACGACCACGCGAACCGCCGACGGTAACCGTCGGTACGAAATCCGGCACGTCGAGGACCGCAGCGCGGAGTCGGACGAACTCGACTCCCACGCGGACCCGGAGGAGACGCGCGACGCCGTGCGGTTCTCGGACGACGGCGAGTACCGCCCGCTGGCGACGGCGGCGACGCTCCCCACCGGGTGGGTGTGTTCGGACCTCGACGCCGACGAACTCCTGCGGGCCGTCGAGTTCGTCTATCCGGCGACGATTTCGAACTGGTACCGCGAGCGGAACGGCGAACTCGACGTGAGCCACTTTCGGGAGACGGCCGAGCGCCAAACCGGCGTGTACGCCGACGTGGAGGACATCGGGCGCGAAGCGCTCGACCACGCCGTCGAAGCCTGCTGTGTGGATTCACAGTGCAGTGCGCGGCGCGAATGGGACGCGGCGGACGCCGACGAAATCGCGGTTCCGCGCGGGGACGGCGAGTTCCCCTGCCGGGAGCCGTGTTCGTTGTTCATCGCGAAGGTGCGGGAGTTTCAGAAGATGGAGGAGTGCGGGGAAGACGACGCCGAAGACGGCTACCGAGCGCGGTACCGGAGCGCACGAAGCGGAGGACGAACATGAGCATGCACACTGGAACGGTTTATTTGGTCGGTGCAGGTCCGGGCGACCCGGAACTGCTGACGGTAAAGGCGCGGAAACTGCTGGACGACGCGGACGTCGTTTGCCACGACAACTTGGCGGACGACCGAATCGTGGAGTCGTGTCCCGAGACCACGGAGCGGATGTACGTCGGCAAGCGCCCCGGTCCGGACGGCGAACGGACGACGCAGGAGGAGATAAACCGCCTGCTCGTCCGACTGGCCCGCGAGGGAAAGGACGTCGTTCGACTGAAGGGCGGTGACCCGACGGTCTTCGGCCGCGGCGGCGAGGAAGCGGAACACCTCGCGGCCGCCGGAATCGACTTCGACATCGTGCCCGGCATCACGAGCGCGGTGGCCGCGCCCGGCGTTGCCGGGATTCCGGTCACGCACCGCGACCACGCGTCTTGCGTCACTGTCGTCACGGGGCACGAGGACCCGACGAAGGCCGAAAGCGCCCTCGATTGGGACGCGCTCGCCGCGACGGTCCGGGCGGGCGGAACGCTGGTGATTCTGATGGGCGTCCGCCGACTGCCGGACAACGTGGCCGCGTTGCGTTCCGCTGGCGTCCCGGCGGACACGCCCGCCGCGATGGTCGAGCGGGCGACCCGCGAGGACGAGTTCACCGTGACGGGGACGCTCGACACCATCGTCGAACGCCGGGACGAGGTGGGCATCGAACCTCCCGCCGTCACCGTCGTCGGCGACGTCGTTTCTGTCCGCGACCGCGTGGCGGAGTATCTGGACGGCGCGCCGTCCGTCGGCGTTCCGTC
Source organism: Haladaptatus paucihalophilus DX253 (assembly GCF_000376445.1). NCBI lineage: Archaea > Methanobacteriati > Methanobacteriota > Halobacteria > Halobacteriales > Haladaptataceae > Haladaptatus > Haladaptatus paucihalophilus. Next base: position 2,737,333 of record NZ_AQXI01000001.1, read on the forward strand.
GTTCGCCGACACCGCGGTCTCCGAACGGGGGGTCGAGTGATGGGGCGCGATTTCCGGGAACTCGTCTCGCACGTCGGGTCCGGCCCGAAGTCGGCCGACGACATGGACTACGAGGCGGCCAAACTCGCCTTCGGGGAAATCCTCTCCGGCGACGTCTCCCCCGTCGCGCTCGGTGGGTTTTGGGTGGCGAACCGCTGGAAACGGAACACGCCCGAGGAACTCGCGGGGTTCGTGGACGCGATGCGCGAAGACTCCGTGTCGGTCGCCGCTCCCGACTGCTCCCCCGTCGATTGCGGCGCGAACTACGACGGTAAGGCCAGAACCGCCCTCCTCGGCGTGGCGTCGGGACTGGTCGCGGCGGCCGCCGGAACGCCCGTCGTCGTCCACAGCGGCGACCGCGTACCCATGAGCGAGGGATGTGCCTACCGGCACGTCCTCGACGAACTCGGCGTGGACACCGACCTCGACCCCGAGACGAGCGCCGACATGACCGACGAGGTTGGTTTCGGATTCTACGACCAAGCTCGCTTCAATCCCGGCGTGGCCGCCCTCGAAGCCGACAGGCGCGCCCTCGGCGTGCGGACCTTCGTCAACACCGTGGAGACGCTCGCCAACCCCGCTGACGCGTCGGTCCACCTCGGAAGCTTCTTCCACACGACGTTCGGCGAGCGAATCGTGAACACGTTCGCCGAGAGTCGAACGCAGGACGTGGAACGCGTCCTCATGTTTCAGGGATTGGAAGGCTACGACGACGTTCGACCCGGACGGACGACCGTCGTGGAGTGGGACGGCGCGGAGATAGAAACGGACCGCCACGGGATGGACTTCGACGGCGACGCCCTCGACGTCGCCGACGTTCCGGCAGACTCGGCGCGCATCACCGAGGAGGTCCTCTCCGGCGAACGCGACGGCGACCTCGCGGACGCCGTTGCGTTCAACGCCGCGCTCAGGTTGTACGCCCGCGACGACGTGCAATCGATAGACGACGGCGTGGAGCGAGCGCGGGACGCGCTCGCGGACGGGTCGGCGGCCGACCGACTCGTCGCGCTCCGGCAGTTCGACGGCTGAATTCAGTCGCCGAGCACTCGCTCCGCGATTTCCGTCGCTTTCTTCTTCGACCCTTCCTCGGTTTCGGCGCGCCAGACGGCATCCGATTCGACGACCGCACGGACGGCATCTCGGCGCGTCTCCGCCGGAAGTCCCCGCCGTTTCAGGTCTTCTCGTAGTTCAGCCGTGACGACCGCGACGGTTTCCGCGCCCGCCAGTTCCGGTTCGATTCGCTTCCGGAGTTCGCGGCTCAGCGCGGGACTCCGCCCGCCGGTCCCGACGGCGACGACCACGTTTCCGTCGCGGGCCGTGGCCGGGACGACGACGCTCCCCGCGTCGCGGCCGCCGTGCTCGTCCGTTCGATTCACCAGCACTCCTCGCTCGCTCGCCGCTCGCTCGACCGCTTCGTTCAACGCGGCGTCGTCCGTCGCCGCGACGACGAGCGCGGGCGCGGCCCTGTCGAGCCACGTTCCCACATCGGACGGGTCGATGCGGGCTTTGACGGGCGACAAGGGAGGTCGCTCGTCGCCTTCGTCCTCGAAGAGGGGTTCGAATTCGTCCGCGAACGCCGCCGCAACGACGACGACTTCCGCTTCGCGCGCGAAGCGGCGCGCCTTCCGATAGCCGACCCGCCCGCCGCCGAACACGAGCACGCGCTCCCCGCGGAAGTCGTGGAACAGCGGAATCATTCTCGGAGGGTGAACTCGACCGTCTCGTGCTCGCCGCCGTAGTACGCCCGGAGGAGGGCCGCTTCGTCGTCGTATCCGCCGTCCGGGACGATTCTCGCGGGAACCGACGCGGTGAGCGGCGCTTCGTCGAACGGGTACGGGTCGAGTCGGAACTCGTCGTCGCCGAGGGGTGTCACCGTCATCGAGACGTCCGCGGTTTCGGGCGACGTCGGCACCGAATCGATGGTCGTCTCCTCGGGCCATTCGCTGGTGCAGAGGACGAGCGACAGGAAGTCCCACACCTGCAGGAGCTCGTAGTTACACCACAGCCTGCTCTCGGTTCCTTCGGGTGGCTCACCCTCCTCGTGCAGCGCGGTGAGGAGGTCGATGTCGGCGTCCGAAAGTCGTGTGTCGGCGTTCGAACGTCGCTCGTTGCCGTGTTCGCCGTCGGCTTCTCTCCCGTGTAACTCCTCCGCGAGACGGGTCTGTCGCCGTTCCTCGCGGTCCACGAACTCCTCGAAGGCGGGCGGCGTGTCGGGCCACGACGATGACAGGCCGTAGCGGCGGCGGCGAAGCCCGGAGCCGTGCATCGACGTCACGAGTCCGGCGTAGTCGTTCAACTCGATGACGCTCTCGATGCCGCCGTCGTAGAACGCCACCCACGCGTCCGCCGGGACGCTCAGGAAGTCCACGACTTCGCCGTCTTCGAGGTGCGGCCGTCGGTCGTACTCCCACCAGCCATCGTCGTGCGCGTCCGCCGCGAGCACCATCGCGGCGAAGGGTTCGGGGCGTTCGAACGTTTCGTTCCCCCAGTGCTCGGCGAACCGTCCGGCCAACCTCGCGTGGTCGGGTTGGGTGATGAACCGATAGTGGCCCTCCCCGTCGGCGATAATCATGTCTCGGCATTGGCACGGAACCGGCATAAAAGCGCGTGCCGACCCGCCGTCGGCGGGTCAGCGGGTCGGTCGTCGCGGTTCCCCGCTCGGCCGCAGTCGGTCGGTTTTTCCTGCCGCCCCGTCGGGGTTTCCCCGTCTCACTCCGAATCGGCGTCGGGACCGATGGTGATGACGGCCGTCCCGAACGGTTCCATCGGCTTTTCGAACGTGGCGGTCAGTTCGTCGTTCGGAAAGATTCCGAGAATGTGCGCCGTCTCGTCCCCGATGTTTCGGATGCTGTGTGGTGCCTCGACCGGAACGAGTGCGATTTCGCCCGCCGACAGTTCCGTCGTCGCGCTTCCGACCGTCGCCTCCACGGTTCCGGCGGTCACGTGGAGCAACTCCTCGTTGCTGTCGCGGTGTGTCGGGAGGTAGTTTCCGGGTTCGAGTTCGATGCAGACCACCATCAGGTCCTCCCCCGAAACTCCGCTCGCTTGCGGCGTTCCCGGCGACAGCGGGAAGTAGCCGCGTAGTCGCGCGTGGTCGTCGCCTTCTTGCCACACGTCGGTACCTTCGAACTGGTAGAGTCGGACCGGTTGCAGGTCCTCGTCCCGTGATTGTACTGCCATGGTTTTCCCCTCTCTCGTCGCTCGCGGTGGGGTACGCGGAACGAACCGTCCGCGAGATTATATCCCCGTTCGACGCTAGGCGGATTCGAAGCATCACCCTTTCGTGGGGCAATTTCCCGACAGTAAGGGTGCCGGTAGGCGGTCGCTATCGTCCCGCGGCGACGGCGGTACGGACCCCATACTCTTGCGGGGACGGCTCGTGCTGTGGACGAACGATGGCTCCCGAGACGAACCACGCCGACGATTGCGTATCGGACGACTGTTCGCGCTGCCGGGACGACGCCGTACTTCGCGTCGTCCGCACCGAAATCGACGCTGGCGTGAGTGCCGCCAGACCGTCGTCCGGCGACTCCGCGAGCGTCTGTCGGGACTGTTTCGCCCGCCTCCGCGCCGACCCGGACGCGTCGTTCAACAGCCTGTTCGAGGACGGGTCCGACGCCGCCCGCTCCACGAGACGGTTCATCAAAATCGAGCGACTGTAGCGTCGTCCGCCGCGTCTTCCTCAGTATTCGGGCGGCACGTAGAGGTTGAGCGTTTCGAGCGGCTCATCGCCCGTGTTCGTGATTTCGTGCGTCTCGCGCTCCTCGATGCACACGAGGTCGCCCGCCGAGAGGTGGACCGTCTCGCCCTCGACGATTGCTTCGCCCTCTCCCGACGCGACGAACAGCCACTGCTCGCTCCCCTCGTGGCGGTTGTCCGGGCCGCCGGTCGATTGTCCCGGTGACAGCACCATGGAGGCGGCTTGTGCTCGCTCGGTTTCCAGCAGTACGTCGAACCAGTCCGCCGTTTTCGTGGTCGTTCGCTTCACGGGTTCGCGTTCGTTTCCAAGCGCCAGAAGCGTTCGGGGTAGCTGTGCAGCAGCACGGCCACTCGTCGATTTATGTTCGCTCGACCCGTTTTGGTAGCCATGCCAGAGAGGGGGTACGCGGAGAACGCGGCTGGCGGGGGATTGCTGTCGCTGCTCTACCGGCTTCGTCGGGGGGACTCGGTGACGGTCGGCACCGACACCGGACCGCTCAGAAGTCCGCGGCAGTTCACCGTCGAACGAATCGCCGAGGAGCGCTCGGCGCGCGACGACGAGATATATTACCGGGTCCACCTTCGCGGGTCGCGCGACGGCCACTACGTGGTGATGCCCGAGAAACCGCAAGGGAAGGGCGCTCACGTCCCGCCAGAGCTGTTCTATCAGCACCCGAACGACAGCGACAGGTGGGGCGAACCGGCGGAGGACACCGAGGGGAGCGTCGTCTTCCTTCGAGTAACCGCCGGAACGCCGGTATCGACGGAGTAGAGTGGCGGGGAGACTGGTTCCGAGGTTCCGAGACGGTCGGACTGTTCCCGACGGTCGAACCGACTCCCGACGGTGGACCGACTTCGGGACGGTCACACCGACTCGACGAACAGGTCCAGCTTCGAATTCGGCTCGTTCACGGTGAGCCGAACCGCGTCGAAGTGGCCGTCCGCCGTGGTTCGGTAGGTGACGCCGCGAATCCCGCCGCCGACGCGCCCGAACGAGAGTTTCGGACGGTGTGCGTAGGGTTTCTCGAATTTCACCGTCGCGCGACCTGACTCATCGACGGACACGCCGCGGTGCACGTCGAACGCGGGGGTGTGGTCGCGCACCATCGATTTCGCGCTCCCGATGTGCCACGGGTTTCGAACGTCCGACCAGTTCCCGTCGTAGCAGTTGTCCGTCCCGCCGTCACCCTCCACGATCGCCGGAGCGCCGCTCCGGTAGATTCGGTTGCGCCGGACGATGTTTCCGGTGCTACGAATCAACAGTCCGGCTTCGTGTCCCTCTCCGGCGGCGAAGCCGCGGACGTGGTTGTCGCTGATCTCGTGGTTCGTCTCACCCCCCGCCGAGAGGATTCCGACGCGTTCGAGGTCTCGGAGGCGGTTCCCTTCGACCGTGACGAACCGCGCGTTTTCGAGGATGATTCCAGTTCTGCCGGTGTCGGAAATCGTGTTTCGCGCGACGAGACCGTCCTCGCTCCCGGCGATTCTGATGCCGTCGCTCGCCACGTTCCGGATGCGATTTCGGGCGACGACGAAATCCGAGATTCCGTCGGCGACGTTGATGCCGCGGCCGCCGTAGCCGTACAGGTCGTTGTCCACCGCGGTGATGTGGTCCGCGCGGTCGATGTCGAGCGAGATGCCCGAGAAGTCGTCGCGTCGCTCTTGCACGCTGACGTTCCCGTCGATTCGAACGTCCCGAACGGTTCCCCCGAACCCGAGGTGGCAGAACGATTTGTGGTGGCCGAACCCGAGGTTGTCGGCGATGACGACGTAGCCCCCGCCGTCTGTCAAATCGTCCCCGCCGATGCCGACCAGACTTCCCTCCGGGTTGTTCCCCATCACGTTGCCGACGACGGCGACGTTTTTTCCCTGTCGATGGCGACCCTTCCGCCACACGTCACAGGAGATGGAGCGGTCGAGCCCGTTCGTGAGGACGTTCCCGGAGACGACGACGCGCGTGCCCCCGACCTGAATCCCCCTGTCGCCGATGTCGTGAATTCGGTTGCCGACGATGCGGACGTTCCGGCTGGCCGGTTCCACGCTGATGCCGCTCCCGCCGGTGCCGTGTTCGCGGTACGGATGCGTCCGGGTCACGTAGTTTCTCGCTACCGTGACGGTCTCCGCGTCCTTCACCACGATGCCGTGACACAGCTTCGTGAAGACGCTCTGTTCGTCGGGATTCCCGTCGAAGCCGATGCCGCGAATCGTGACGTTCGAACAGTGGCGGTGATGACCGACGCGAAAGCCGCCCGCGTTGGCGTCCGCCGCCGGTTTTATCAGCGTCCGAACGCCGGGACCGACGACGGTCACGTCGTCCACGTCGATGTCGAGCCATCCGGTCGTCCGGTACGGCGCGTTCTTCGCCGTGATGAGAATCGTCTCGCCGGGCGAGAGGTTCTCGAACGTCGATTCGAGTTCGTCGGTTGTCGTGACGACGGAATCGGCCACCGCTCGCGTCCGTCGCTCGTCCCGCGTGTCGGTCGCACGGCCGTCGTCCGCTCCCCACCCCGTGAGCGCGAACGCCAGCCCAGCAGTTCCCCCCAGCACCCGCCGTCGTGGAATGTCGGGCATTCTCCGTGAGACCCACGACGCCGACCACCCACTGATTTGTGGCCGCAGACGTCGGTTCGCCGCAACGCCGGTCGCCCCTCGTTTAACCGTCTGTTAATCGTTCCAAGGGGCGCATTACAAATTATTAGGACACCGTTCCACTTCCTAAGATGTCCCCTGCTGAACGTTCAACCCCGAGACCACAACCGGAGAAGCGGACGCTCCGGACAGACACGCTACCGCCGAAGAACCGGTGGGGTGTCGGACGATGAGCGAACTTCCGGACGTGAGTCGTCGTCGCTTCTGTCAATCGGCGGGTGCGCTCTCCCTCCCGCTCCTCGGTTCGACGGCCGCCGCCCGGTCAACGGACGGGCGGGTCGTGTTCATCTACGACGACTCCCCGGAGGAGGACTACACTCGAATCTTTCCGGTTCATCAGGACGAGGGCGTTCCGGGGTGCGTCGCCGCGGTCGCGGACCGCATCGGCCACTCGTCGTGGCTCTCGCCGGAGCAGTTGCGGGAGATGGAACGCGAGGGCTGGGAGATGATGTCTCACTCCGTCCGCCACCGCGCGCTGGGCGAAATCGCGGTCACGCGGGACGTCGAACCGGGCGAGACGAAACTGTACGTGGAGTCGAACTTCCACAAGCGCGTTCCCGGCGACGAAATCGTGGTGGACGACGGCCGCCGGACGGAAACGTTCACCGTCGCTGACGGCGGCGAGGATTCCACCGGCGAGTACCTCGTGGCGGAAGAACCGCTCCGGACGCCCTTCCGCGCGAAGGACGGCGTGACCGAACGCTACACCGACGACTTGCTTCGGCGGTCCCTGAAGAACTCGAAGGAGACGCTGGAGGGCTTCGGCGTGAACGTCTCCAGTCTCGTCCTCCCGTTCGGGCGCACGCGCGGTCGGGTGCAGGAACTGGTCCCCGACTACTACGACGTGCTGGCGAACGAACACCACGGCGGCTTCAACGCTCGGGCCTCGCTCGACCGCTATCACCTCGGCCGCGCCGTCTTCCGCGACGGGTCGATGACCGAGGCCGAAATCGGGGCGTTCCTCGACCGCGTTCGGAACGAGGACGCCCTCGGGATATTCGTCGGGCACAGTCAGGACGGCCACCTCGCGCCCTCCCGCGTTCGGGCGACGATTCGCCTCGCCAAACGCCGGAACCTCGAAATCGTGACGTTGCGGGATGCGTTGGAGAAGTTCGACGCGCTCCCGGCGACCGCCGAACCCACGACGCCCGCTCCGTCCACCACACGGACCACCTCGTCCGCCACGTCCACCGCGTCGACGTCGGCCCGTGGGGACCCCTCGTCGGGGACGACCGGCGACCCGTCCGATACGAAATCGGCGGGTGACGACACGCCGTCGGCGAGCCAACTCGGCGCGGTGTCGCTCCTCGGCGCGCTCGGTCTGGGCGCGCTCGGCTACTTCCGTCGGCGATAGGTCGCTCGGCGGTCGCCCTTCGCGCGCTCGCCGTTCTCCGGCGAGCCTCGCCCGCGTCAGCACCGCTTTATTCCTCGATACTGTCGGGACGAACGTGTCCAGTTCTCGCTCCCGGTTCATCGCCGCGCTCTTCGCCTTCGTCGCGCTGGCGTGGGGCGGTTCCTACGTCGCAATCTCGGTCGGCCTGCACAACCTCCCGCCGGTGTTCTTCGCCGCGAGCCGCCTCGACATCGCGGCGGTCGTCCTCCTGCCGTCCGTCGTCGCGTGGTTCGACGACTGGCGACCGACGACGGCCGGCGATTGGCTCACCGTTTTCGCCGCCGGGCTGTTCGTCGCAGGGGGAACCAACGCCTTCCTGTTCGTCGGCCAGCAGACCACGCCGAGCGCCGTCGCCGCCGTGATATTCGCGCTCAATCCGATACTGGCGACGCTGTTCGCGTGGGCGCTGCTGCCGAGCGAACGGCTCTCGGTCGTCTCGGTCCTCGGCGTCGTCCTCGGGATTCTCGGCGTCGCCATCGTCGCCGACCCGACCCCCGAGATGCTCCTCTCGGCGCGGGGACTCGGTCCGTGGATACTCCTCTGTGGCGCGGCCTGTCTCGGGTTCGGCACCGTCCTCACGCGGCGGTTCGAGACGACGCTTCCGACGCTCGTGACGACCAGTTGGGGCCTCCTGTTCGGCGGCCTCTTCCTCCACGCCGTGAGCTACGGACTCGGCGAGCACGTTTCGACCGCGTGGAGTTCGACGCTTCTGGTATCGATTGCCTACCTCGGCGTCGTCGCCACCGCGGGGGCGTACTCGGCGTACTTCGAACTCATCGCGCGCATCGGCGCGGTTCGTACGGCGCTCGTCTCCTACGTCGTCCCCGTCGTCACCGCGATTGCGGGCTGGCTCCTCGTCGGCGAGACCATCACGCTCCACACCGTCGCCGGATTCGTCGTCATCGCAACGGGCTTCGCGCTGACCGAACGGCGGACGCTCGTCGCCGGACTTCGGGACGGCGGCGGGACGGAAACGGACGCGTGACCGTTCTCGGACCGCCTCGCTTCTCGAATTCGAATCCTACCAGCATTCGCATTTCCGGGTGGCGCGCGCTGGCGAGGCGGTGAGGCCAGCGAGGTTTCGAGGAAACCTCGTATGCGAACGGTAACGCCGTGAGCACCGGACGCTGTGCGGTCGCGGGTGGACTTCTGAAAGGCTCCTCCTTTCGAGGTCGTCTCTCCGGCGATTGTGATTCAGTTACCCTCGGCTGTAACACGTAGCGAGCGTGGCGGGGGTGTTCGAAGTCAACTTCAGGGTAACCCCGTCGTCATCACCGAAACCGATACGTGCTGGGTCTGTCGATACCGTTCGAAGTGGTCAGTCCTCGTCGAGCGCGAGCGTCCTGAAGAACCGGTCGGCGACGATTTGGAAGAGGCGTTCGTTGATGACGGGCGAGTCCATGTCGGTGTCCGCGAAGATGCCGAGCGATAGCTGTCCGCCCGCCCGGTCTTGGTGGCCGCCCGCGGTGCCGAACTCGGAGAACGCGCCGTTGAGTGCCATCCCGATGTCGATTCGGGGGTCGAACGAGCGTCCGCTGAGCCAGAGGTCGCCGTTGACGACGCCCATGACGAGGACGGTCCGGATGCCTTCGAGTCGAAGGAGGTACTCCGCGGCCTGTGGGAGCGCGCCGCTGTCGGACGTCTGTCCGATGCTGGAAACGAGGACGGACCCGCGCATGGTCCGGTGATGGATGGCCCGTCCAACCGCATCGAGCGTCTCCGGGGTGAGCGACGACCCGTACACCTCTTCGATGAGGTCGATGTCGGCGTAGGGAAAGAGATCGAGCGCCGCTCGGTAGTCGAGTCTGGTCGGATAGCGAACGTCGTCGAGTCGTTCTCGGTGGATGGCAAAGAGCAACGCCGAGGCGACCAGTTCCGGCGGGTCATCGTCCCAGTTGGTCACGTACTCCGCCAGAATCGCCGCCGTCGAACCGTACTCCGGTCGCGTGTCCACGAACGAGGCGTCCGGGTCTCCGGGCGGTTCCACGTTGTCGATGACGACATCGGCGTCGACGGTCGGCGGGATTTCGACCTCCGTGCCGGAAATCGAGTGGTCCACGAACGCCACGATGTCGTAGCTCTCGAGGGAGGCGTCGTCGATCTCCTGCAGGCTGATGTCGAAGATGCCGATGAACGAGCGAATCTCCTGATGGGTGATGTGACCCTGGTAGAAGATGTCCGTGTTGGTCACGCCGTTTCGCGCGGCGATCCATTGAAGCGCATATGCACTCGCCAGACAGTCCGGGTCCGGCTGGTAGTGACAGACGATTGCCAGCGAGTCGGTGTCTTCCAAAACGGTCTCCAGTTCTTCGGCTTCCCCGACGGCAACTTCCCCCATACGAGACACTACGTGTGTACGTAACAGGAAGCTGCCGGTTGGTTTCACCGTCGAGCGGAAAAATGAACGAGTCGGTCAGTCGGAGAGTTCGGTCAGTTCGTCGGGCGTCGGGACGATGCCGAGCTGTTGCATCATCCCGAGCATGTCCCAGTTGGCCCACGTCTCCGTTATTTGGCCGTCCCTGACGCGGTGCATGGCGAGGCCGGTAATTTCGAACGTCTCGCCCGTCGGCTCGTGGCCGACGAACTCGCCTTCGTGGGTGCCGGTTTCGGTGCCGCGGAACACGACCAAATCGCCCTCCCCGATCATCTCCTCGATTTTCACCTCGGCGTCGGGGAACGCCTCCCCGAACGTCCGAATCATCGCTTTGAACTCGTCCGCGTCCTGCGTCCCCGACGGCGCGTCGGGGTCGTAACGGACGTAATCCGCCGCGAGCAGTTCGTCCGCGACCGCTTCGTTCCCCTCGTTGACGAACTCGTTGATGAGCCGATTGACTACTTCCTTGTTTTCGTCTACGTCTTCCATAGGTCCCCCCGCGCACGGGTACGTCGGCGGGGTACAAAGTGTTGTCCGAGAAGAGTCTCTTCGGGAGCAGAGCCGTGGCTGCTCGGGGGCGTCGAACGCGGCGAAACGGCCGCGACCACCCGGGAGTAATCCGACAATGAGGGGTAAATATTATTTCATACTATCGGAACATTACTATCGGGCAACGTTTTAGGTAGGCCTAAAAACCGATGGGTTTACGTTGGTTTAGGCGAGCCTAAAACCCGTATGCAGCGATGGAAGCCCCGAAGAGCACGGATAGCGACGGCTCTACCACGCGAACCGACGGAGTGGTCGCAATGAGTCGTTCCGAAAGCGAGCGGCTGCTCGCAAAACAAGCGCGGCGCGAGTCGAACGCGCGGACGTACCCGCGTCATCTCCCCCTCGCAATCGAGCGCGCGGAGGGGGTCACGGTGGAGGACGTGGACGGTCGGGAGTACTACGACTGTCTCGCGGGCGCGGGGACGCTCGCTCTCGGCCACAACCACCCGGTCGTCGTGCAGGCCATCGAGGACGTGTTGGACGCGAGCGGCCCGCTCCACACGCTCGATATCACGACGCCGACGAAGGACGCGTTCGTGGACCGGTTGTTCGAGAGCCTCCCCGACGAGTTCGCCGACACCGCGCGCGTGCAGTTCTGTAGCCCCGCGGGAACCGACGCCATCGAGGCGGCGCTGAAGCTCGTCAAGACCGCGACCGGAAACCGCTCCCTCCTCGCGTTTCAGGGCGGCTATCATGGGATGACCCACGGCGCGCTCGGGCTGATGGGCGACACCGACCCGAAGGCGGCCGTTCCGGGGACGATGCCCGACGTCCACCACCTGCCGTACCCATACGACTACCGCTGTCCGTTCGGCATCGGCGGCGAGGACGGCCACCGGACGTCGAGTCGGTACGTCGAACGACTGCTGGACGACCCGGAGAGCGGTATCGTTGCCCCCGCCGGAATGGTGCTCGAACTCGTGCAGGGCGAGGGCGGTGCGATTCCCGCCCCCGACGAGTGGACCCGCGAGATTCGGCGGATGACCCGCGAACGCGACATCCCGCTCGTCGTGGACGAGATTCAGACCGGACTCGGACGGACGGGCGAAACGTACGCCTTCGAACACGCGGACATCGTGCCGGACGTGGTGACGCTCTCGAAAGCGGTCGGCGGCGGCCTCCCCCTCGCGGTGGTCGTCTACGACGAATCGCTCGACGTGTGGGAACCGGGTGCCCACGCCGGGACGTTCCGCGGCGACCAGTTGGCGATGGCCGCCGGGCAGGCGACCATCGAGTACGTCCTCGAAAACGACCTCGCCGCTCACGCGGAGCGGATGGGCGAGCGCCTCCGAAGTCACCTCGACGGGACCGCGGAGACGTTCGATTTCGTCGGCGACGTTCGCGGCCGCGGGCTGATGCTCGGGGCCGAAATCGTGGACTCGACGTCCGAGCCGGACGAACTCGGCAGTTATCCCGCCGCGCCGGACCTCGCGTCGGCCGTCCGCGCCGAGTGTTTCGACCGTGGTCTCATCGTGGAACTGGGCGGTCGTCACGGCAGCACCGTCCGATTCCTCCCGCCGCTCGTCGTCACGAAGGACGACATCGACGCCATCGCGGAACGGTTCCACGACGCTGTCGCGGCGGCCGAGCGCGAGGTGGTGACGGCATGACGAAGGCCAACGCGAAGGAAATCGAGAAACGTGAGAGCGCGGACTCGCTGTTCCTCGGCAGCGACGGGGGGGACGACGCCTACCGGCGGGCGATGGCAAAAGCGACCGACGCGGTTCTCGATTCGGTCGGCGACGGCGAGCAACCCTACTCCGGTCAGTCGCCGGAATCGCTTCGAGAACTGTTCGCGGACGAATCGATGATTCCCGAGGAAGGTACGGGTGTCGAGGAAGCCATCGAGGACGCGAAGTCGATACTCCGGAACTCCGTGAACGTCTCGAACCCGACCTGTTTCGCCCACCTCCACTGCCCACCCGCGGTGCCGGGACTTGCCGCGGAGGCGATGCTCTCCGCGACGAACCAATCGATGGACTCGTGGGACCAGAGTCCGGCGGCGACGATGCTCGAAACGCGGATGGTCGAGGACCTCTGTTCGCTCTTCGGCTACGACGCCGACGCCGGAGACGGGGTGTTCACCAGCGGCGGCACGCAGTCGAACTTCCTCGGACTCCTGCTCGCCCGCGAGCGGTTCGCCGCGGAGCGCTTCGGCACCGACGTTCAGCGGTCGGGCCTTCCGCCGCGCGCGAAGGCGATGCGAATCCTCTGCTCCGAGGAGGCACACTTCACGGCCGAACAGGCCGCCGCCCACCTCGGGTTGGGGGAGAACGCGGTGACGACCGTCGAAACCGACGAGGACCGACGGCTGTGCCCGGACGCGCTCGACCGAACCCTGTCGGACCTCCACGAGCGGGAACTGGTCCCGTTCGCCCTCGTCGGCACCGCCGGAACGACGGACTTCGGGAGCATCGACCCGCTTTCCGAACTCGCCGACCGGGCGGACGAACACGACCTGTGGTTCCACGTCGATGCGGCCTACGGCGGCGCGCTGGCCGCGAGCGACCGCCACCGCGACCGGCTCTCCGGCATCGACCGCGCGGACTCCATCGCCGTCGATTTCCACAAACTGTTCTACCAGCCCATCAGCTGTGGCGCGTTCCTGCTGCGCGACGGCTCGCGGTACGAACACATCGCGCGAAACGCCTCCTACCTCAACCCCGAAGGGGACAACGCGCCGAACCTCGTCGCCAAATCCGTCCAGACGACGCGCCGCTTCGACGCGCTCAAACCGTACCTCACGTTCAAAGCCGTCGGGCGGAGCGGATTGGCCGCCCTCATCGACGGCACCGTCGACCTCGCCGCCGACGTCGCGGACCTGCTCGCGGAGGACGATTCGTTCGAACTGGTCGCCGAACCGACGCTCAACGCCATCGTCTTCCGCTATCGGCCGCACGACGACCTCTCCGACGACCTGCTGGGATGGATAAACGAGGCGATACGCGAGTCGCTGCTCCGGGAGGGCGAGGCGGTCCTCGCCCGAACCGAAGTCGATGGCGTTTCCGCGCTGAAGTTCACCCTCCTCAACCCGCGGACGACGCTCTCGGACGTCGCCGCCGTCCTCGATACGCTCGAACGGCGCGGCGATTCGCTGTGCGCCGTCTCGCCGGAGGTGAGTCGATGATTCCCCCGAGTGCGACCGACGACCCCGACGTCGTTGCCGCCGCCGCGACGACCCACGCCTTCCTCAACTCCTATCTCCGGGAGACCGGCGACTACGAGGTCGTCGAAGATTCCTCGGCGGAGTCCGGGAACGCGATTCGGTTCGAACTGTCGGCCGTCGGCGTCGAAGTCGTCGTTCCGCTTTCGTACCGGTCGGAGACGGGTCGTCACCTGTTCGACCTCCCGGCGCGGTTCCGCGCGGGCGGCGAGTGGACGACGCTCGACTACGCCACGCTGGCGTCGCTCGTCGTCACGGACCTGTCGAAAAAGCGCGCGGACGACAACGTTGCCGACGAGTTCCTCGGCAGGGTGCTGTCCAGCAAACGGGCGACGGAGCGGTTCGTCGAAGCGCGCGCCGACGATCTCGATAGGTTGTACGGCACCGACTTCGAGTTCGCCGACGCCGAGCAGTCGCTCGTCTTCGGCCACCTGCTCCACCCGACGCCGAAGAGCAGGGAGGGAATCGCCGCCCGCGACGCGCCGACGTACGCCCCGGAACTGCGCGGGTCGTTCCCGCTCCACTACTTCCGGGCGTCCCCCGAACTCGTCGCGCACGATTCGGCGCGGGACGAGAGCGCGACCGAGTGGGTGAAATCCGAACTCCGCGACGACCCGGCCGTCTCCGAGTCGTTCGTCGCGGAACACGTCGAAAGCGACGACGCGTTGATTCCGGTTCACCCGTGGCAGGCCGAACACCTGCTCCGGAAACCGTTCGTGGAGTCGCTGTCGGACGACGGGTCACTCGAACACCTCGGTCCGGTGGGTCGGGACTTCTATCCCACCTCGTCGGTTCGGACGCTGTACAGCCCGGAATCGTCGTTCATGGTGAAGGGGTCGCTCGCCGTCACCATCACGAACTCCGAGCGGACGAACAAGCGGCCCGAACTGGAACGCGGCGTCGCCATCACCGAACTCATGGATACGGCCCTCGGGGACGAACTGCGGTCGCGGTTCCCCGACTTCGACGTGGTGCGCGACCCGGCCTATCTGACGGTCGAAGCGGGCGACGGAGCGGAATCCGGGTTCGAAGTCGTCCTGCGCGAGAACCCCTTCCGCGGCGAGGACGCGAGAAACGCGACGCCCATCGTGGGGCTCTGTCAGGACTCGCTGTCCGGCGGTAACTCCCGGCTCGCCAACATCGTGGAGGAAATCGCGGAGCGGGAGGGCCGGTCAACCGCCGCGGTGAGCCGGGACTGGTTCCGCGAGTACCTCTCCGTCGCCATCCGACCGGTGCTGTGGCTCTATTTGACCCGCGGCGTCGGATTGGAAGCCCACCAGCAAAACAGCGTGCTGATGCTTCGGGACGGCTATCCCGACGAATTCCGCTACCGGGACAATCAGGGCTACTACTTCGTCGAATCGACGCAGAACGAAGTCGAGGAGTTCCTCCCCGGCGTCGCCGAGCGTGCGGACACGCTCGTCTCCGACGAACTGGCCGACGAGCGAATCCGCTACTACGTGGTCCTGAACAACGCGTTCGGGGTGGTCAACGCGTTCGGCTGTGCCGGACTCGTGGACGAACGCGAGTTGCTCTCACTCCTGCGCGAGGAACTGGAATCGCTCGCGGAGTACGAACGCGAGGAGTCGTCGCTGGCGACGAGTTTGCTCACGGAGCGGCGGGTCGCGTGCAAGGCGAACCTGCTCACCCGGTTCCACGGCATGGACGAACTCACCGGAACGCTCGAAAATCAGTCCGTCTATTCGAACGTCCCCAACCCGCTCGTGACGGAACTGGAGGTGAAACCATGACCGGCCCGGCCGGACTCGTGGCGTCGAACTACGACTTCCAGACGCGCGACGACGATGCGGAAAAGACGATTTCGTTCCGGGAGGCGTCGATGGAGCGCGACCTCGGCCGCCTGCACCGCTGGCTGAACGAACCCCACGTCCTGCCGTACTGGCAGTTGGACGACCCGCTTCCCGAGTTCCGACGGACGCTCGCCGGAAAGCTGGCCGACGACCACCAGACGCTCTACGTCGGCCACCTCGACCACGTTCCGATGAGCTACTGGGAATCGTACTGGGCCGCGGACGACGACCTCGCGGACCACTACGATGCGAAGCCGACGGACCAAGGAATCCACCTGCTCATCGGCGTCCCGGAGTTCCTGGGCCACGGCTACGCCGAACCCCTGCTCCGGGCCATGACGGCGTTCCAGTTCCGCCACGACGAGACGGACCGAATCGTGACGGAACCCGACGTTCGCAACGACAAGGTCATCTACGTCTTCGAGAACTGCGGGTTCGAACCGCGACGGGAGCTGTCGTTGGAGGAAAAGGACGCCCTGCTGATGGTCTGTGAGCGCGAGCGATTCGAGACGGAGGTGCTGGGTCGATGACGGACGACGAACGTTCGACGGACAGCTACGACGTCGTTGGTATCGGCCTCGGCCCGTTCAACCTCGGTTTGGCGGCGCTGCTCGAGGAGACGGAGAGCGACGCGCTGTTCCTCGAACGGAAACCGGAGTTCGAGTGGCACGGCGGCATGCTCATCGAGGACGCGACCCTCGAAGTGCCGTTCCTCGCCGACCTCGTGACGCTCGCCGACCCGACGAGCGAGTACACGTATCTGAACTACCTCCGGGAGACGGACCGTCTCTACGAGTTCTACTTCTACGAGACGTTTCAGGTGCCCCGGCGGGAGTACGACGACTACTGTCGGTGGGTCGCCGAAACCCTCGGCAACACGGCGTTCTCCCGCACCGTGACCGACGTTCGGTACGACGAGGACCGGAAGGAGTTCCACGTCACCGCCCGCGACCCGGAAAGCGGCGGGACGTGCGGGACGTTCGAGTACCGCGCGGAGAACGTGGTGGTCGGCGTCGGAAGCGTCCCGAAGATCCCCGAGGCGCTACAAGGGCACCCGAGCGAGGACGTGTTCCACACCGCCAGCTACCTCGACCGCAGGGAACGCTGTCTCGACGCCGGGGCGATTACGGTCGTCGGGTCGGGCCAGAGCGCCGCCGAGGTGTTCTTAGACCTGCTCAAGCGACAACCCGAGGCGAGCTACCGCCTCGACTGGCTCACGCGCTCGGAGGGGTTCTTCCCGATGGAGTACTCGAAACTGGGGCTTCAGCACTTCACGCCCGAGTACACCGAGTACTTCTACGACCTGCCACAGGAGCGAAAGGACGACCTCGTGCCCGAGCAAGGGTTGCTGTACAAGGGAATCGACCCGGAGACGAGCGAGGAAATCTACGACCTGTTGTACGAGCGCTCCATCGGCGACGCGGACCCGGACGTCGGCATGCTCGCCACGACCGAAGTCGAGGACATCGAGGCGACGGACGGCGGCTACCGACTGACCTGCGAGCAGTGGCAGGAAGGCGAGCGGTTCGCCCACGAAAGCGACGTGGTGGTCCTCGGAACCGGCTATCACCGCCCGAGGCCGCCGTTCCTCGCCGGAATCGAGGATCGAATCGCCCGCGACGCGAAGGGACGCCTTCGCATCGCCGAGAACTACGAAATCGAGTTCGACGGCGCGGCCCGCCTGTTCGTGCAGAACGCCGACCTGTACAGCCACGGCGTCGGGACGCCCGACCTCGGACTCGGCTGTCAGCGAAACGCGGTCATCATCGAGTCGCTGCTCGGCGAGGAACGGTATCCGACCGACGAGGACACCGTTTTTCAGGATTTCTCCGTCGAGCGGTTCTGCTCGAAATCACCCGGAAGCGAACGATTGGACGACGAACGCGCGACACCCACACAGGAGGACTGACGATGCAGACCCCAACGCAGGATTCGAACGACATCGACATCGATAGCACCGACGGCAGTATCGAGTACGAACACCTTCGGGACGCACTGGCCCCCGGAATCTGGGAGACGGTCGGTCGGCGACTGCTGGCGAAGATGCTGGCCGAGTTCGGCTACGAGGAACTCGTCGTGCCCCGGCGAACGGAGGACGGCTACTTCCACCTCGGTCTGTCCGACGGGGTTGAGTACCGGTTCGAGGCCGACGACCGGCTGTTCGACTGGCGGAGCGTTCACCCCGACTCCATCGAGCGCCGGGAGTCCGGCGACTGGGAACCGGCGACGGACCCCGTTCGCTTCCTGCTCGACGCGCAAGGGACCATCGGCGTCTCGGACATGACCGCCGGACACCTGATTCGGGAGTACCGCAACACGATGCTCGCCGACGCCCACATCGAGGCGAAATCCCGCGACGGCGAGCGGGACCTCACGGCGCTCGACTACGCCGAACTCGAAGGCGAGATGACCGGCCACCCGTGGATAACCTACAACAAGGGTCGGCTCGGCTTCGGCTACGACGACTACCTCGACTACGCGCCGGAGCGGAAACAGCCCGTGACGCTCTCGTGGCTCGGCGTCTCCCGCGAGCGGGCCACCTTCAGCGCCGTCTCGGGACTCGACCACCAGTCGCTCGTCGCCGACGAACTCGGCGACCTGTACGGGGCGTTCCGAGCGAAACTCGAAGCGAAGGGTCTCGACCCGGACGACTACTACTTCCTGCCGGTCCACGAGTGGCAGTGGGACAACAGCGTCGTCCAACTGTTCGCGGACGAAATCGCGACGAACGCCATCGTCCCGCTCGGCGACGGTCCCGACGAGTACCTCCCACAGCAGTCGATTCGAACGTTCGTCAACGTGGACGAACTGGAGCGCCACCACGTCAAACTCCCGCTGCGCATCCTCAACACGCTCGTTTACCGCGGACTCCCGGGCGAGCGGACGGAAGTCGCGCCGATAGTCACGGAGTACATCGAGGGAATCTACGAGGACGACGAGTTCCTCCGCGAGGAGTGTGACTTGATTCTCCCCGGCGAAATCGCGGGGCTGAACTACGACCACCCCGACTTCTCGCAACTGGACGGGTCGGCGTACCAGTACGACGAACTGCTCGGCTGCGTGTGGCGCGAGAGCATCTACACGTTCCTCGACGAGGACGAGAACGCCATCACGCTGTCGTCGCTCATGCACGTCGAAGACGGGACGCCGTACCTCGAATCGCTCGTGGAGGAGTCCGGCCTGTCGATGGAAGCGTGGCTGGACGAACTGTTCGAGACGGTGCTCCCGCCGCTGCTTCACTACCTCTATCGCTACGGGACGGTGTTCTCGCCGCATGGCCAGAACACGATGCTGGTGCTGAAGGACGGCCGACCGCACCGCCTCGCGGTGAAGGATTTCGTGGACGACGTGAACGTCAGCGACCAACCGTTGCCCGAACTCCAGTCGCTCCCGGGCGAACTTCGGGCGGTTCTCAGGACCGAACCGCCGGAAGGTCTCTGCCAGTTCATCTTCTCCGGGCTGTTCGTCTGCGTCTTCCGCTACGTCGCCGACGCGCTCGAGACGCATTCGGACTACTCCGAGGAGCGGTTCTGGCTGGGCGTTCGGGAGGCCGTCGAGGAATATCAGGCCGAGTTTCCGGAACTGGAAGACCGCTTCGAACTGTTCGACCTGCTCCGGCCCGAGTTCACGAAGCTCTGTCTCAATCGAAACCGCCTCCTCGATTACGGCTACGAGGACGCCGACGGTCGTCCACACGCCTCGGAGCACGGCACGGTTCCCAACCCGCTGTACGAGGTGGTGGACCGCTGAGCGAGTCCGTCCGGTCGCGTGAACGGACCGGTTCACCCCGTCAGTTGAAACGGTAGAATAGTTTGCCAACACTGTTTCAAATCCGAAATATCTGGTCGCTCGCCGTTGTACTCGCTGCGATTACCGTTCGGTCTCCTGCGGCGTCACACCACCGGAAAAGGCTATGCTTTGAGCGGTCGTTGAGGACACCACAACCGTTATATGACGAACGATACAACGATGTTCTATTCATGACTGACCGACCGACCATAACGCGACGGCGGCTTCTTCAGGGAACGGCGACGACCGGCGCGCTCGCCCTCGCCGGGTGTACGTCCGGCGACGACGACGGCGACGCCGGCAGCGGCGAGATAAGTTCGACGGGAGACGACTCGACATCGACGACCGACGGAACGGACTCGTCCGGTTCGAAGGACCTCTCGGGGACGATGACCATCTTCCACGCCGGGAGCCTCTCCGCGCCGTTCGAGGACGCCGAAAAGAAGTTCGAGTCGAAATACGACGTGCAAGTCAACCGCGAGGCGAAGGGGTCGGTCGGTTCGACGAAGAAGATAACCAATCTCGGCCGCTCCGCCGACGTGCTCGCCGTGTCCGACTACCGGCTCATCCCCGACATGATGATTCCCAAGTACGCGAAGTGGTACGCCGTGTTCGCCACCAACGCGATGACCATCGCGTACACGGACAAATCCACGGGGTCGGACGAGATTTCACCGGACAACTGGTGGGAAATTCTCGGCCGGGACGACGTGACGTTCGCCCATTCGGACCCCGCCGTGGACCCGAACGGCTACCGTTCGGTGATGACGATGCAACTCGGCGCGGTCCCGTTCGACGGCGAGAAACTGTACGACGAGAGCACGTCGAAGGCGCTCATCGACAAGGCGAAAATCCCGTCGGGAACCGAGACGGACCTCGTGGGACAACTGAAATCCGGCGAACTCGATTACGCGTGGGAGTACCAGTCCGCGGGGAAGAGCCACGACCTGAAGACGGTCGACCTCCAACCGTCGGTGGACCTCTCCAAGGCGACCTCGAAGTACGCCAAACACTACGCGAAGGCGGAAGTGGAGACGAAAAACGAGACGTACACGGGCGCACCCATCGCCTACGGCATCACGGTGCCGAGCAACGCGAAAAACCCCGACGCGGGAGCGGCCTGGGTCGAGTACATGATCACGGAACCGGGTCAGAAGATGCTGAAGCAGAACGGATTCGAACCCGTGAAACCCGCCGTCGTGCCGAAAAGCGGAACGGACGCCGTTCCGAAGGGCGTCATGAACCACGCGGAAGCGAAATCGTCGCTCGGTCCGCTCGAACTATAGGGCGGTCGCACAAACGGACGGTAACGAGTCTTCGGGGAACCATTTGGAAACCATGAGCGATTCAAATTACGAAGACGGCGGGTATCGGGCGCAACCGACCGCGATGCTCGGTCGCGGGTCGGTCGTGCTGGCCGTCCTGACGGTGCAGGCCATCGCGTTCGGGACGTTGTACGTCATCGGCCAGCCGACCCTCTACGTCGGCGTCGCGCTCGGGAGCGCGGCGCTGCTGGGCTGGCGCGCGAACGACGGCTGGTTCGGCGTCGCCGCCGCCACGTTCGGCGTCGTCCTCCTGCTGGCGCTCGGGATGCCCCTCGTCATGTTCATCACGCGCCAAAACCCCTCCCTCATCGTCGAGGCGGCGCGTTCCTCTGAAGTCCACACGATGCTGTATCTCACCATCTACGGTCCGCTGCTCGCCACGGTCGCGTCGCTGGTCTTCGGCGTGCCGCTCGCCTACCTCCTCGCGCGCGGCTTTTCCGGGCAGGCAATCGTCGAGAGTCTGGTCGACTTGCCCCTCGTGGTTCCCCACTCGGTCGCCGGAATCCTCATCCTGTTCGGCTTCGGGCGGCGCGGTCTATTCCCGGGCGTGTCGGTGCTGACAACCATCACCGGGATGGTGCTGGCGCTGACGTTCGTGAGCGCGCCGTTCGCGGTCAACACGACCCGCGAGGCGTTCGAAACCATCGATTCTCGACTCGAATACGCCGCCCGGAGTCACGGCGCGACGCCGTTCGAGACCTTCCGGCGGATTCAGATTCCCCTCGCGTACCGGGGCATCCTCACAGGCGGCGTCCTCGCGTGGGCGCGCGGCGTCTCGGAGTTCGGCGCGGTCGCGGTCGTCGCCTACAGCGTGAACTTCTTCTATCCGTTCACCGGCGAGGAAACCGTCGCACAGCACGCTCCGGTGTACATCTTCAACACCTTCACTTCGGCGGGGCTGGCGGACGCGAGCGCCGTCGCGTTCATCCTGCTGGTGATGAGCGCAGGCATCTTCCTTATCGTTCGACTGCTCACCGACACCGAATCCGGGAGCGTGCTATGAGCTTCGAGCTAGACATTGGCGCGACGTTCACCACACAAGGAACCGACCCGTTCGACCTCGACGCCGAATTCGAAGTCGAGACGGGCGAAACCCTCGTCGTGCTCGGCCCCAGCGGGAGCGGCAAGACGCTTCTGCTCGAAACGATTGCGGGGTATCACGACCACTCGGGGCGCGTCTTCTTCGATGGGCGGGACGTGACGGACGACCCGCCGGAGGAGCGGGACTTCGGCTTCGTCTTTCAGGACTACGCGCTCTTCCCGCACCTGACCGTCCGGGAGAACGTCGCGTTCGGCGCGCGATACCACCCGGACGCGCTCGACGCGGAATCGGTCCTCGCCGACCTCGGGGTCGCGCACCTCGCCGACCGTTGGCCGCGGACCCTCTCCGGCGGGGAAGCCCAGCGCGTCGCGCTGGCGCGCTCGCTCGCCATCCGACCCGAGGCGTTGCTGTTGGACGAACCGCTCTCGGCGCTCGACGTGCCGACCCGCGAGGTGCTCCGCGACGACCTTCAAGACCTCATCGCCGACGTCACCTCGATTTACGTCACCCACAACCGGACGACCGCACGCGCGCTCGCCGACCGCATCGCCGTCATGCGAGACGGCCGCATCGTCCAACTCGGCACCGTCGAAGAGGTGTTTCGACGCCCCGCGACACCGTTCGTCGCGTGGTTCACCGGGTCGAACTGCCTTCCCGCGACGGCGTTATCGGACGAGGTGGTTCCCCAACCGTCCGCGACGCACGTCGCCATCCGACCCGAGTTCGTGGAGCTCGACGGCGCGGCGACGAACGCGTCGCTTTCGGCCACCGTCGGTCGCGTCACGCCGCGGGACGGTGACAATCGGGTCACGCTCTCGCTCGGCGACGAGGTGTTGACCGCGTTCAGTTCCCGGTCGCTGTCGCCCGGCGAGACGGTCGCCGTGTCGCTCCCATCGGACCACCGCTGGGCCATCGAGGACGGGAGACCGGAGTAGTCGCCGGTCGGCAGGGAACGTCGCGCTGATGTCGCAGATGCAACCGCTCGTTTCGCGTTTGATAGTATCTTTCAGTACTTATTAGTCGCTTCCAGTAGAAAATAGTGCTCTCCAGCCGCTAATCAGTTTCACAAAATCCAAATCAGTAGTTTCAGTGTGGTTCAGTAGCTTCGTTCCGGCGGTCGAACGTCGGTGCTCGCCGTCGTGAGTTCGCGGTTCGACGCCACGGTCGCCTATCCGTGAACGGCGGCGGCACCCAGAAAGCCGACGCCCACGAATCCGAACACGAGGAGGGCGTAGGTTTTGACGACCGCGGCGTCCTCTCCGCCCGGCATGACGACGACGAGGACGGCGGCGAAGCCGAGGAAGAACGCGCCGAAGGCGGCAAGCGCGTAGCGAACCGCCGGGTTGGGACGTTCGAAGTCGCTCGGTTCCGCCGCGACGGCGGCAGCGAACACCCGTTTCGCGTCCGCCGCCGCGTCGGTCGGGATGACGACGAACCGCGGCGTGGTGACGTTCGACGCGCCCGGCGCGTAGGAAAACCAGTGGAGGGTGAGACCGCCGAGGCGGAACCGACGCACGTCCGAGAGTCCGTCGACCGGAACCTCGCGGCCGCGATAGGTCATCGTCCGTTTCTCGGCGTCGATATCGCCGGTCGATTGGAGCGCCGAGACGAGGACCGCCGGGACCGCGATGAGACCGAACAAGAGGAGGAATCCGAGAACCGTTCCGACGCCCAGCGTTAGCGAGAACGCACCGGCACCGAACAGCGACGCGACGAACAGCCAGTGCGGTTCGAGATGCGACAGTCCCCCGTCCGCTTCGAACAGCGGGCGCAGGTGCGTCAGCCAGACGAAGACGGCGAACAGGAATCCGGCGGCCAGCAGTCCGCGTATCGGGAGGGGTCCCCGCAGGAAAAGCGATGCCGCGACAGCGCCAGCGAACACCCACATCCCGCCGAGGACGCCGAACGAGCAGTAGGACAGCAGCCGAAGGAGACGCGAATCGTCGGGTTCGAACGACCACCCGATTCGGCGCGGCGGGGAAGACATACCTTCGAATTCGCGTCACGAAATCATACGTTTTCGGGTGATTCCGGCGTCATCTCCCTCGAATCACGTCGCGCCATAGCTCCAGCGCGTCGGCCTGTTCGTCGGGCATGACCTCCAACACGACGATGCCGTCGTAGTTTTCGTGGAGGGCCGTAATCACGCGCTCCATGTCCATCGTGCCCGTCCCGAACGCCAGTCCGTCCGTGATTTTCGTCCCGTCACAGCAGTGCACGACGGGAATCGAGATGTCGTCCGCGGCGAGGAGTGTTTCCAGTATCGAACGGTACTCCGCCTCGGCCGTGTAGAGGTGTGCGGTGTCGAGGACGAGCGGCCGACCCTCGTCGAGCAGGACGTTCGTCAGGAAATGGCGACTGTGACCCGTCGAGTTCTCGAAGCCGTGCGGGACGGTGATGTCGATGCGGTCGAGGACGTAGCCGAGGTTGCTCAACGGAATCTTCGTCGAGTGGACGACGAGCGTGGCGTCGAGTCGCTCACAGAGGTCGTTCGCGCGCTGGACGTACGCCAGTTCGTCGAGGCCCACGTGCGGCGTGTGCACCGAAACGACATCGACCGGCGCGGCGCGACACGCGGCCGTCGTCTCCTCGATGGCGTCCAAGTCGTCCGTGGTGAGGTGGAGTTCCACCGCGTCGAAGCCGCGCTCGGACGCGGCCCGCAATTCGTCGGCGGTCGGTGGGCATTTCCCGGCGACTATCATCGATACGGCGTAGCACGCGCCGGTCCAAATACGTACCGTGGGATGTGAGGGTTTGGCAAACACGAACTCCCACGCCCGCCCGTGTTTTTGGTTGCGCAGCGAGAAGCTCGCGCTATATGAACGTGACCGTTCTCGGAACCGGCGGGACGATTGCGAGCACCGACAGCGAAACCGGCGCGGTGCCGACCGAACGGGGAACCGAACTCGTCGAGCGCGTCCCGGCGCTACGCGAGTACGGCGACATCTCGGTCGAACAGGTCGCACAGGTTCCGAGTTACGAGATGACGGCGGAAACGCTCGAACTCGTCGGCGAGCGGGTCGCCGAACTGGACGACGATTCGGGAACCGACGCCATCGTCGTCACGCACGGCACGGACACGATGGCGGAGACGGCCTACTTCCTCGACGCGACCCGTCGTCCGACCACGCCCGTCCTCCTGACCGGCGCGCAACGGCGACCGGACGAACGGAGTTCGGACGGTCCGGCCAACCTCGTCACCGCGTTCGCGGCGGCACGGGCCTTCGCGGACGGCGGACACGGCGGGACCTTCGTCGCCTTCGACGGGGCGGTCCACAGCGCACGGTACGCGACGAAAGTCCACACGTCTGCCCTCGACGCCTTTTCCTCGCCCGGCGTCGGGCCGGTGGCGACCCACGACCGCGAGGACGTTCGAATCCTCCGTCGGCCGCGGAGCGAAACCGAGCACATTCCGGACGCCTCTCTCGACCCGACCGTCTTCGTCGTCGGGAGCGGTGCCGGAGCGGACGAACGACTGGCGGCGGCCGCGCTCGACGCGGGCGCGGACGGTCTCGTCGTGAACGGCACGGGACTCGGCAACGTCACCGCGAGCCTCGGCGAGTTCGTCGAATCGACGGTCCGAAACGGGACGCCGGTCGTCGTCGCGTCGCGGTGCGTCGCGGGGCGGACGACGCCGGTCTACGGCGGCGCTGGCGGCGGCGAGACGTTGCGGAACGCCGGTGCGATGTTCGCCGGTGACCTGCCCGCCCACAAAGCTCGCCTCAAACTCGCCCTCGCGCTCTCGACGTATTCGGGCGAAAAGGACGGATGCGAGGAGAGTGACGGACGAACAGGGAGCGACGGGGACGACGAGAGCGATGAACACGAGAAACTCCGCGCGCTGTTCGACGGGTGATACGGACCCGATTCGGCCGACTCCGGGTGCTACAGCAGGCTCCAGAAGCGGAAGCCGGGGTTGAGGACGAGGAAGATGATTCCCAGCATGACGGCCGTTTCGAACGTCCCGACGAGGAGGATACGTTTCTCGATGGATTTGAGCCGCGAGGGGTCGGGGGACGGCGCTTGCCCCTCGAAATACACCGTCAGGTGCATGCGGTTGGAGACGAGGAGGCCGAACAACCACAGTAACCACCCGAGGACGAACACCCGGAGCATCCACGGGTTGTCGGCGTGCAACAACCCGAACTGCTCCGCGAGGAGACTCCCCGAGAGGACGGTGGTAAAGCTGATGACGAGCATGAATACGACGACCTTGGGAATCACTCGTTGGGTGAACGCCTTGGCTCGCTCGGGACTCGCGGTTCCCAGATACAGGATGAGGGCGGCCGGGAAGACTATCGCCATCCCGAACCAGACGGTCCCGCTCACGATGTGCGCGTACAACAGCAACAGCGGGTCGTCGATGAGGACGGTCGCACCTACGACCGAAAGTGGGAGGAGGACGGCGCTCACGAGAAAAGAGAGCGACGACTCTTCGGTTATCTCCCGTATCTGATGGAGGTATGTCGGAGTACTCTGGGACATTGCGGTGCCGACGATTGGTTGAGTAATGTCCATCATTGACTTAACAGTACCGACATCTGGTCGAAGCTGACGACGCGACGGTTGACGTCGAAGCTGACGAGCCGAGTCGAACGTCCGTTTCTACATTTCGTCCGAGATTGTCCTTCTATTCCGTATTCTCGGGCGACTCACCGAAATTCTCAAATGAGAATTAAGCGTGTTGACGGGAGACTTTGAGCTACTTCGACGATTCGATTCCCACATCCGAACAGGTAATAATTTGCACAATATTGCAAGATACTTCCAAAAGCATATATTCGCGGATACACTCCGTGTCGGTAATGGTGCCGGGACACTCGTTCGTCCGACCGAACGGCGAGGACGGCCGACTTCCCGTTCGAAACGGTATTTCTCGGCCGGTTTCGACCGGCCGCTCGACGGCGGCGTATCGTACGAAGACTACCTTTACAATGCAGAAGCAACACACCTTTCGGCAATGAAACAACGGAACAAACTACTCTTCGGGGGCATCGGAATCCTCGTCCTCTTTCTCGTTCTCGCGGCGACGACGATGAACGCGACGACGACGTTCGTCACGCCGACGAAGGCCCAGGGCGGGAACTACGACGGCGACTGGGTTAACTTGGAAGGACGCGTGACCGACCTTCATCGGTCGAACGAGCAGGTCGTCTTCGATGTCGTGGATAACAACACCTCGGTGCGGGTGACGTACGACAAGACCATGCCGGAGACGATGCAGAACGGGCGCGTCGTGGTCGCCAAGGGCGTGCTTCGGGATGGAAAACTCGACGCGCGCAAACTCTCCGTTCGCGCCCACGAGGGAACCGACCGCCCCGAGAAATCGAAGTAGCCGCCGGTCGTGAACGCGAATTCGACGGTCGAGAGACGACACCGATGACACGAATAGAAGTCGATGGATTGACCAAGCGATTCGGGCGCTTCACGGCGCTCGACGACGTGAGCTTTGGCGTTTCCGACGGCGAGCGCGTCGGATTGTTCGGTCCGAACGGCGCGGGAAAGACGACGCTGCTTCGCATCCTCGCAACGCTCTCGACGCCGACGGATGGACGGGTTCTGGTCGACGGCCGCGAACTCTCGTCCGACTGGGCGGGCGTCCGGCGACGAATCGGCGTCCTCTCCCACGACACGATGCTTTACGAGGGGTTGACGGCGCGCGAGAACCTCCGACTGCACGCCCGACTCCACGGCGTCGATACCGAGCGATGCGAACGGGTGTTGGAGTTGGTCGGCCTCAGGTCGGACGGGGAGCGCGACCCGAGCACGTTCTCCCACGGGATGCGAAAGCGGCTTTCGCTGGCCCGCGCCCTGTTGCACGACCCCGACGTGTTGCTGCTCGACGAACCGTACTCCGGACTCGACCGGCGGTCGATGGCCGACTTCGACGGCATCCTCGACGCGGTTGGCGTCGGAACGGTCGTGATGGTGACACACGACCTCGACCGCGGCTTCGCCTTCTGCGACCGCGGCCTCGTTCTCGACGGCGGGAGCGTCCGCAGCGACGTTTCACTGACCGCCCTCGACTCGTCGGACGCGTTCATCGACCGGTACCGGACCGCCATCGGTTTGGAGGCGGACTGAGATGCGGGCGTTCCTGCGGGTCGCCGCCGAGGTCGTCCGGAAGGACCTGCTGGTCGAAGCGCGCTCGAAGCGCGTGCTCAACACGGCGGTCGTGTTCTCGCTCCTCGTCGTCGTCGTCTTCGCGTTCGGCTTCGCGCAGACGTTCGTGAACCTCGATACCATCGGCAGCGGGGCGCTCTGGGTGTCGTTCGTCTTCGCCGGGACGTTCGGCGTCATCCAAAGCGCGGTCAGCGAGGAACAGGACGCCGCCCTCGACGGGTTGTTGCTCGCCCCCGTGGACAGGTCGGCCATCTACGTCGGCAAGGTCGTGAGTTCGACCGCCTTCGTCGCGGGCGTGGAACTCCTCACCGTGGGGTTCGTCGTGGTGTTCCTCGATTACTCGCCGCCGGTCGCGGCGGTTCCCGCCCTCGTCGGTATCGTCGTCGCGGCCTCGTTCGGCTTCTCCGCGGCGGGGGTCGTCCTGTCGCTGCTGACCGTGAAGTCACAGCTCAGGGAGCTGTTGCTCCCGATGTTGCTCGTCCCGCTCGTCATCCCGGTGTTGCTGGCCGGGGTGTCGCTCACCCGCGGCCTCACCACCGGCGAGAGTCTCCGGTCGTGGGTCGTCCTGCTGTTGGCGTACGACGGCATCCTCTTTCTCGCCGGGTTCGTGACGTTCGAATACGTGGTCGAAGGATAGGGTTCAGAAGAGGGTTCTGCCGTTCAGAGCGCGCGGTACGCGAGTATTCCGCCGATGACGATGCTCAGGAAGGACAGCACCATGACCACGGTCGGGAAGTCGGTGCCGCCGTTGCCGCCATTGCCGGACCCGCCGTTCGCCGACTGTTGAGCCGTTTTCGGCACGTGAACTCGAATCTCGTCCCCGCTCCGAAGCGCCTTATCGTTCGTCAACATCGAAATCGGGGCCGACCCCGGTCGGAGGTTCGAGGAGTGGGACACCTCCGAGAGGTTGTACCCCTGCAGGACGACCGCGAGACGGTCGGTATCGTGGTCAACCGACTTCCGTATGCTCCGGTTTTCGAGGTCGTATGCGACGCCGATTTGGGCCGTGTCGTTCGCGGCGATGGTGGCGTTGATTATCACGTCCGACCCCCGTCGTGAGAACGTAGTCTGGCGATTACGGAACATCGCACCGGTCGGCGTGGCTCCGTTCGGGAGCGCGACGCGAACCGGACCGACGAACGGCCGGTCGCCGGTGTTGCGGACCGTCAGCGTCTCGACGACGCTCAGGCCGGTGCTGTTCTGCTGTGGCGAAACCTGCATCACGTGACTGGCGGGATTGCCGCCGGAGACGGTGAGCACGCCGTCGTCGTCCGTCGGCGCGCGTTTCACGAACCGGACGTTCGTGGCGTTCGTCCCCGTCGTGACGGTCTTCTTGTAGGGAACGCCCGCCATCCGCATCCACAGCGTGTAGGTCGTGTTCGACTTCAGCGGCCCGACGCTGAACGTTCCGTTTTCGGATGCGTTGACCTGTCCGACGGGCGGGCCGGTCGGACTGGCGACGAGCAACTGGGCGTTCGAGACGGCCGAGCCGTTTTCGCTCACGACGCGTCCCGAGAGGGTCGGTCCCAAGTCGAACGAGATGCCGTCCGTTTCGTTCGTCAGCGCGTAGTGTGCCAGTCCGTCGTGGGACAGTCGAACGTAGTACAGCGATGCGTTCGTGACGTTCGCGGCGGTGAACGTTCCGTTCGTCACCGTCGCGTTCACCGACTGCCCGACCCGGCGATAGTTCCGGTCGAGCGGCGTCACCGTCACCGTGTCGCCGTTTGCCGTTCCGTTCGTAACCGTCGCTGTTCCGGAAATCGATACCGTCGTGTCGCCCGCGCCGCTCGCAAGCGGCACTGTCGAGACGCAAGCGAGGAGGACGAGGAGCGATAGTGCGAAGCGTTTCATTGGTGTATCAAATCGTTGTTAGTCGGATGTCGTCGGATCCGTTTTTGATGCGGTCGTCGTCGACCGAAGCGATTCGGCGGTGAGTCCGTGCGTGGGGTCGAACAGGAGTATCAGCACCATCCCGCCGAGCAGGAAGAGAACGCCGACCCGAATCGGCGTCATCAGCGGGATGCGTTTGACGGTCAGCGATGCCGTCCCGTCGTTGAGCGCGGCGATGACGTACGTGTCTTGGGTGAGTCCGCGGTCGATGAGCACGTCCCGGACCTGCATACCGCCCTGTTTGACGTACCGTCGCTGTCCCACGCTCCCGGCGGCGATTCGGTTACCGTTTCGATAGACGCGGAGGTCCATCGAGCGTTTCTGGACGCGAGTCAGGTCGACGGACGCTGGCGGGTTCGATACCGGTCCGACGTTCTGTGCGTCGGTCACGACGACGGCATCGGCTTGCGGCACGTAGTTCCACATGACCGCACCCCGGGCGACGATATCCTCGCCGCGCGAGAGGTCGGCCGAGGTGCCGTTCTGTCCGGTCAGGCCGACCCACACCCCGGAGTTGTCGAGTTGCGCCACGGTCGCCCGCGGCCCTCGTTTGACGTCCGTGACGGTCCCGTACACGGCCTTGATGGTGCCGTTCAACGATGTCCCCTTCGAGAGCACCTGCTGGCTCGACAGCGCGGCCTGCCGCGGGTCGGGATTCTTCGGCAGCGTGGTTTCGTCGTAGCCGACCGCCTGGACGGCGTACGCCGAATCGGGAACTTGATGGACGGACCCGTCAGCGCGAGCATCCTGGATGATGACCGAGGACTGGGCCGTGAAGAGATAGGTGAACGCAAGCGAGACGACGAGTATCGCCACGCCGAGGTGGATGAGCGTGATTCCCGTCTCCTTGAGCTGGAACCGGCGCGGATTGCCGGGGATGCGCTCTATCGCCCGTTTGACCATGGCGATACAGACGTACGCGGCCGGGGGAACGACCGAGAGCGCGCTCGCACCGCCGACGATGCGGTACACGAGCGCGTCGTTGCCGGACACCGACGCCAGTTGCCACGGCGAAGACGGCTTGACGAACGCCGCCACGACGGTCGCCACGGCGAAGACGCCGAGCGCGACGAGGCTCCGGTCGCGCCCTTCGACGTCGAAGTCCATGTAGAAGCCGAGGAGGAGGAGAGCGAGGAGCACGACCGGGTAGCTCCAGAGGTTGTAGTATTTCGGGTTCACCTGCACCTCGATGCCGGTCGTGAGGTCGCGGAGGAGGGGGAACGTCAGTCCCCAGATGGAGATGAACGCGAGCGTTCCCAGCACGAGGACGGCGAGGTGAAGCAGGTTCGACCGCGTGACCCACTCGCTCCCGCTCGACCCGTCGTCGTCGGCTTCGAGGAACCAGTACGCGAGCGGGACGACCACGCCGAGAAGCGCCGTGATTCCCATCAGCACGAGCAGGGAGAGGCCGATTCCTTCGGAGGCGAACGAGTGGACGCTCCGGAAGACCCCGCTCCGAACGACCGACGTCGTGTAGATGGCGAGGGCGAACACCGTCGAGGTCATCGCGGGCGCGAGCACCGTGTAGTTGCGCCCGGCGCGGTAGTTCGTGACGGCGTGCAGCGTCGCGGTGAGGAACAGCCACGGGATGAAAATCGCGGTTTCCACGGGGTCCCACGCCCAGATGCCGCCCCATCCCAGCACGGTGTACGACCAGAGCGCGCCGAGGGAGACGGCGGCCGTCAGGAACAGCCACGAGACGCGGAGCCAGCGGAGGACGCTCCCGTACCACTCCTCGAACAGGCCGCCTTGGCCGCGGAGCAACGAGACGAAGTGCGCCGCGCCGATGGCGAACGGGACCGTCAACAGCGCGTAGGCGGTGAACATGACCGGCGGGTGAATCGCCATGTACGGGTCCACGAGGAGCGGGTTGAGACCGCGGCCGGTCGCGGGAACGAACCCGGCGGCCGCGTTCGGGAACTCCTGTGCGATGGTGGTAAAGGGACTCTCGACGACCAACATCAGGCCGAAGTAGGAGACGATTCCCATCGTGATGGTCTGGACGAGTTTTCTGTTGCGCCCGCGGACGCCGCGGAGCTTCGCCGCCCAGAAGGCGACGATGGAGGCGAGCGCCGCCCACAGCAACACGGACCCCTCGTTGCCCGCGTAGACGCCGGTGAACCGGTACAACAGCGGAAGGAAATCGGTCGTGTTGTTCCAGACGTAGGCGTTCGAGTAGTCGGTCGTGACGAACTGGTAGGTGAGATACAACAGAGCGGTCGTCAACAGCCCGGCCGTCGTCCCCACGAGCGCCGGGACGTATCCGGCGAACCGCTCCTCGTCGCGGAGGTAGTCCCGTCCCAGCAACAGCGTGGTGACGGTACTCACGCACAGCGCGAGCAGGAGGAGTATCTGTCCCGGCGTCACTGCTCCGCCCTCCGCTGTGCGCGTTCGAGATAGTCGATGAACGCTTCCTTCTTCGCGTAGCCGTTTATCTTCACGAGGCGGTCACCTTGGGGCGTAATCGCGACGTGCTGTGGCGGATAGGTCGCATCGTATCGTTGTTTCAACCGCGAGGCTTGGGGGCTGTCGTTGTCGAGGTTGATGGCGACGAGAACGAAATCGTCGAGGCGGTCCCGCACCGCCGGGTCGGAGTACACGTTCTGATTGTAGTCCTCGCAGTACGTACACCACGTCGTCCAGAAGTAGACCAGGATGGGCTTGTCCTGTTCTTTTGCGACGCTCTCTGCGTCGGAGAAGTTGGTGTGCCACTTCGTCCCGCCGTGGTACGAGTAGGACTGGTCACTCAGTACCGGGGCCGCATTCATCGATTGATAACCGATACCCAACAGAGCGGCTAAAAATACGAGCGTCAGTATCTTTCGTGGGGACATCCAACTACCCGCTGTTGGCAACGATTCCGGTTAAATATTGCGTGTTCTTGTAGATATCATTCTATACCTCCGGCGAGCTGCCCGAAGTGATATGTCCGTTATAATGCGAATACTGTACTCTGTTTTCCCAAATCGTCGCACGAAGAACGATAGATTGGTTCACCATTACAAACGTTTAATAGCCCGGGAGGAATACCGGAAAAACACAATACTGTAAGCTATGGACACGACTCTGCAGACAGGTGAACGGGGTATCGAACGGGCGACGTCGCGACGTCGGGGAGGACGATGAATCGACGGATCGCAACCGTCTCCCTCGCGTTCGTTCTCGTCTTGGCGGGTTGCACCGCACCCATGTTGTATCAGAAGGACTCCAGCCAGGCCGGTGAGCTCAAGCTCCCCGGCGACTGGAGCGGCTTCGAGTGGATGGACAAGAATCTTCGAGAGGGGCAGGCCGGTGATGACATGCGGTATCGCAACGAGACCGCCGGACAGCAGGCCGCGTTCGTCCCGAAGAAGATGAACAACTCGACGCTGCCCGAGAACGAACATCGACGCGAACTCGTCAAATACGGTCGGCAACTGTTCGCGAACACGGCCAACGAGATTCCGAACCAGACCGGCACGAGTCGGATGTCCTGTGCGAACTGTCACGGCGGCGGGTCGCTCCCGACCGCGAACGGCATGGTCGGGCAGGACATCAAGATGATTCCGCTCGTCGGGACGGCCGCGGGCTATCCCGAGTGGACGGGCCGAACGAGCAGAATGCGAGACATGCGCCAGCGCATTCAGGGGTGCTTCCTCCGGAGCATGAACACTGACCCGGAGAACATCCCGGAATACGACAGCCGCGAGATACAGGCGATGGAGTCGTACCTCGTCTGGCTGGCGAAGGGAACGCCTGTCCAGAAGGTTCCGTACTGGCGTCACATCCGCAAGCCCGAGGGAAGCGAGAAGATGCCGATACCCAACGTCAACCCCGTCCGCGGGGCGAAGCTGTACCTCGAAAACTGTGCGTCCTGTCACGGTAAGGACGGACAGGGGTCGAAAGGACAGTATCCGCCGCTGTGGGGACCGGACTCCTACAACGACGGGGCGGGCATGGGCCGAATCTACACCGCATCCGGCTTCATCCGTGAAGCGATGCCGTACGGTTCGGCACACACGGTGAGCGATTGGCGCGACGTCCAAGACATCGCCGGATTCGTCAACGGCCACGACCGTCCGCATCTCGACCGTCAGAACAAGGACTGGTCGGCGGACGGACCGCCGGACGAGGCCGTCTACTACAAGCGCGTGCAGGACCGGTTCGGGTACAACATGAACCCGATGCGCAAGAAGCTCCTCATGGCCGGAATCCCGGTCGGAACGGAGCCGCTCAACAAAGGGGACATCCCGAAGAACACGGACAAGTACCGGAACGCGTTGAACGAGACGTCGATCAACGGCACCGCGAACGCGAGCGCCAGTGGCGCTATCGTCAACGTGTTCGGCGGGTCGAACCGGGACGACCAGCGGGCGTCCTAACGCGGGAATCGTTTCAATTTTACCTCTTTCGGAGCACACGAACGGAACGATGGCAGGAACACCGAGCGTCGTCGCGGTCTTCTTCGCGGGAGTAGTGACCATTCTGACGCCGTGTTGTCTTCCGATGCTTCCCCCGATGCTCGCGGGGAGCGTCGGTCACCGCTTCCGACCGCTGTCGATCGTGTTCGGGAGCATCAGCTCGTTCACCGCCCTCGGCGTGGCGACGGGTTTCTTCGGCGGTCTCTCCCCGGACGCGCTTCGCGGCCCGTTGATGGCGGTGATGATAGCGTTCGGTGCGGTCATGGCGGACGACGACGTTCACGAGGTGTACTCGACGTACGCTTCGAAGGTCGCCGGTCGCGCGACCGAGGCGACCGCGCTCGTGGACGAGCGCGACCACCCCCTCGCCAGCGCGTTCCTGCTCGGACTTCTACTCGGCGTCGTTTGGCTGCCGTGCGTCGGGCCGATTCTCGGCGGGGTGCTGGCGTACGTCGGGACGACCGGCGACGTATCTCGGAGCGCCTCCCTCCTGTTCGTCTACGGACTCGGCTTCTCGGTGCCCCTGCTCGGGGTCGCCTACGGGAGCAAGCGCGGCGGTCGGGCCCTCGCCGACACCGTGATGCGAGGACGGCGACCAGTACAGTTCAGGAAAGTGGCGGGCTACGTTCTCGTCGTGACGGGCGTTGCGATGCTGTTCGACATCGACAAACTCGTCATGTCGTTGCTTGCGTGAGGAACGCTCGCTGAAACGAAACTGATTAGTCGCGGGGGTAAACAATAGTGCATGGTGTAGGCACATGCGCGCAATATCCTCTAAATTGGGCCTTCTCGTTCGATTTTTCGACCGGGTGATGTGGAGCAGGGCAGTCAGGTGGGGGACGTTCATCGCGGGACTCGCCTCTATCGTTCTCGTCTTCGGGTTCGCGTCGAGCACGATGTACGGTATCGAGCACGGTGCGAACCTAATCGCATACTGGCACATCGCGCTGGCGTGGACCAGTTCGGTGGCGCTCGCCACGACGTTCCTTGGGAGCGTCTTCTATCTGCGCTACGAAGGCCGGTTCTGGAACCGCCTCGCGCACAGCGCGGGCGAAATCGGCTTCCTGTTCGCCACGCTGACGCTCATCACCGGCAGCATTTGGGGCAAAGTCATCTGGAACTCGTGGTGGGAGTGGAGCGACGTCCGCCTCGTCACTTTCCTCATCGTGTGGCTCGTGTACGCGGGCTATCTCGTCGTTTACTCCTCGACCGAGAACAGCGACGACGAGCGCTACGCGTCCGTCTACGGCGTCCTCGGGTTCGTGACCGTACCCATCTCCTACGCCGCGACGCGCCTCTGGACGCCGACGTTTCACGAAGCGACCCTCGGGAACGGGAACGTCAGCGCGAACATCGACCCGCTCACCCTCGTCGTCTCGATACTCGCGGTCACGTTCCTGTACGCGTACCTGATGGGCGTCCGAATCAAACTCCACGAGCTAGAAGACAAGGTTCATTGGGGGAACGCACACAACCGATAACCATGGAACCACTACTCATCGCCGGATACGGGGCCATTTTCCTCCTGATATTCGGCTACGTCCTTCGATTGCAGCGGCGACTCGTCTCGCTCGAAAAACGGCTGAGCGACCGGCGATAACGCGACCGGCTATTTTTCGACGGCGATGAATCAGTCGAAGCGGACGGGCGACATCTCGCGGAGCATCGACGATGACTCGCCGCCGACCGCATCCGCGACCGACTGGCCGACGACGGGTGCGCGGGTGATTCCGAGGCCGCTCATCCCGACGGCGAGGTAGTAGTTTTCGGTGGTTCCCTCGCCGACGATGGGGAGTCCGTCCGGCGTGACGGTTCGATACCCGGTCCACGCCGTGTCCCGCCGAAGGTCGTCCGCGTCGAACCCGAGATGGCCCAATAGGTTCCTCGCCCGTTGCTCGAACGCGCCGCCGTCGTCGGGAGTCGCCGTTGTATCGGGATTCGCGTCCTCGTCGTCTCGATAGTCGGTGTTGTAGTGGCCGACGTACACGCCGTTCGAGTAGTCGCGGACGTAGAGGTCGTTTTCGAAGAGCGAGAAGGGAATCTCGACGTCCTCGTCGGTTTCGAAGCCGACGATGGGTCCGGCGGTTCGTCGCAACGGGAGGTCGTCTTTGCCGCCGAGTTCCGGTGCCCACGGTCCGGCGGCGTTCACGACGGCATCGACCGCTATCTCGTCGCCGTCCAGTTCGAGGCCGGTCACGCGGCCCGACTCGGTGTCGAGGTCCGTAACCGTCGTCCCGGTTCGAATCGTCGCGCCCGCAGCCCGCGCTTTCCGGGCGTACAGTTCCGCGACGGCAACGGGGTCGAAGTAGCCGTCCTCGGGCGTGTAAAGCTCCCCGACGGCGCGGTCGTCGTCGTACGGTCCGTCGCCCGACCGCACGGTCGCGTCCACCCCCGCGGCGTCGAGGTCGTCGGCGTACTCCCGATACGTCTCCAGCGTCGATTCCGACCACGCGACGTGACGAAGCCCCGTTCGCGTGTAGTCGAGGTCGCCGTCGTCGATGAACGCCGCGTACTCCTCCCACGCGCGCCGCCGAAGTCGGTGCTCGAACTCGGTCGGCGGAACCGCCTGCCACACGAAGACGGCCATCGACGCCGCCGTCGTCCCCGAGCCGATTTCGTCCCGTTCGAAAAGCGTGACCTCGTGACCGCGGTCGGAGAGGTGGTACGCGCAACTGGTGCCGATGACGCCTCCGCCGATGATGCCGACGTTCATTGCTCTGGCCTGGACGATGGACTCGTAGCTACCTGAGTTTTGTCCGTATCGGTCGGGGCCGAACCGTCGGTACCGCGAGGGACGATAGAACGGAAAACGAACGCTATTTTCGTACCATCCGCGATGAGAAAGGATATACGTAATACGGTTGAGATTCAGACACGATGGTCCTTCCAGCGTCGGAACCCCCCGCCTCCAAACTGGCGTACTTCGCCAACGCTCCGCTGTTCGTCTTCCTCGCCGTCGTGATGGCGCTGTACGTCGCGGCGAACCTCCTCGTGCTTCACGGGGACGGTATGGAAACGCTCGGTGACGCCGCACAGCAGTTTTTCATCGGTACCGTCGGAGCGTATCTCGGCATCTGCCTCTCGAACCTCGTCTGGGACGCTGCGTTTCGGTGATTCGACGCCGCGTTTGCGCATCGAAGCGTCGTTGCGTCGCTACCCGAACGTGTCCGCGATTTCGGCGAGCGCGTAGAGGATTGCCACGACGGCGACGCCAATCGATATCGTCCCGAACAGTCGGTTCCTCGGGACGACCGTGACCTGCGAAACGAGAAGCAACGCGACCAGAATGACGAGCGCGGCGAGAAGTCGGTCGGTTCTGTCGTTCATGTTTCACAATGTCGTATCGTCGCGTTAAACTATTCGATTGTCTGATACCCCATCGAACCCATCCCGTGCCAGTCGTGAGGTGTCCGTATCGACGGGGCCAGATAAAACCGGTTAGCGACCGACCGGCCGGTCGTCGACCGAGACGCGCTCGCCCGTCTCGGCGGAGCGGTAGATAGCGTCCATGACGCGCTGGGTGGTGAGCGCCTGCTCGATGGTGTTGAACTCGGGTGCCTCGCCCGCCGCGACGGCATCGAGGAACCGCTTGTCGCTGCCGCGCCAGCCGGTGTGGTCGAGCGAGGCGTCGCTGACCGACGATTCGACGAGGTGGTCGGTACCGCGATGGCTTCCCTCCAGCATGGTCAACGTCTCGCCGCCGAGGTCGAGGCGTGCGCCCGCCTCGCTTCCGCGGACGACGAACTCCTGATTGGCCGTTTCGTTGGCCGCCCACGCGACTTCGAGCGAGAGCGTCCGGTCGTCGGCACAGCGGATCAGCGCCGTCGCCGAGTCCTCCACGTCGAACACGGCTTCCTCCGTCGCGTCGTACCAGTCGTCCGGGTCCACGTAGTCGTCGCGGTCGCCGAATCCCATGCGGGTGACGGCGAACACGTCCTCGACCGGCGGGAATCCCATCAGATACAGCGCGAGGTCGATGGCGTGGACGCCGATATCGACCACGACGCCGCCGCCCGAGAGTTCCTCGTTGGTGAACCACGACCCGACGCCGGGAATCCCCCGACTGCGGACGTAGTTTGCCCGCACGTGGCGAATCTCCCCGAAGTAGTCGTCCTTCTGATAGCCCATGAACAACTCCGCCGCGGTCGAGACGCGGTTGTGGAAGTTCACCATGCAAAAGCCGTCGGCCGCTCGTGCGGCCTCGGCCATGCGTTCTGCGCTCTCCAGCGTGTCCGCGAGCGGTTTCTCACAGAACACGTCGTAGCCGTGGCTCAGCGCGGCGACGACGGCCGCTTCGTGGTAGGTGTTGGGCGTGGAAACGGCGACCGCATCGAGATTCTCCGCCTCGTACATCGCCTCGAACCCTTCGTAGGTGGCCGCGCCGTACGCCGATTCGAATTCGTCGCGCGTCGCGGGGTCGATGTCCGCACCCGCTACCACGTCGTGTCCGAGTTCTTCGGCGTTGGTCGCGTGGGTCTGCCCCATGAATCCCAACCCGACGACGCCGAGACGAACTGTTGGTTCCTGCATGGGAACGGAGACGGGTCGATGGATGAAATAAGTGGCCGTCACCGGCGAAGCTTCCACCAGTCGTTCGATACGGGACGCTTCCACCCAATCGCTTGCGATGGGTGTTTTCCACCACTCACCCGTCGTCGTACGGGACGATCACCGTCACTTCGTTCCGCCCCCGCTCGGTCGTCACGTGCACGTCGAACGCCGCCGCGAGGACGTGCGTCTCGCCGGTTCGATTCTGGACGACGATGCCGCGACTGGCCTCGCACGCACCGAACTGTCGGTTCGGGCCGCGTGTCGTCGCACAGCGTTCGTCGCCCCACGCTTGCGCCGCCGATCGGTTGTACGCCACCTGGTACACAGTTCCTGATTCGACGCGGGAGGACCGGAGCGCGTCTATCGTCGGTTGGAGGCTCGCTCGCACCGCCGAGATGGCCGCCTCCCGACGGTTCCATCGATACGACGACGGGATTCCCGTCGCTGCGCCGTGAACTCCGCGCGACAGGACGCGCTGTGCGTTCCCGACGGGAGCGTCGTAATCGCCGCTCGCGGCTACGTCCGCGCTGTAGCCCAGTTGGAGGTAGGCGAACACCGCGGGCGCGAGCGCGACGGCGACCACGGCCGCCGCCGTGAGGACGAGTTGAGCGCGATTTTTCATACGTACCACACCCAGATGGTCACGTCGCCGTTGGTGGTCGTCACCGTCGAAACGCCGACCGGGACGCCGCCCGGTCTTCGATAGCCGACCGAACCGTACGGCGTCTCGACCCGAAACATCAGGTTGTCCGGGAGGATGCGGTCCACGCGAGTCTCCAACGCACTCTTTTCTCGGCGGAACGACTCCTTCGACTCGATTATCTCCGCCAACCGCGTCGCGCCGTGGTGTCGCGGGGCCTCGTGGACGAGCACCGCCCCGGTATCCTTCGCGTACAGGTCGAGTTGCGTTCCGCGCGTGTTCGGCGACGGAACGCCGAACGCGAACCCCATCGTGACGCCGAGGACGAGCACGACGCCGATTCCCGCCTCAACGACGGACAGCGACAGTTGAGCGCGAGACGACCGCGAGCCGTCACGCGGTGTCTCGCTACGTCCCCTACACATCGACCGTCACCGCCAGAACCGCTTTTCGGGTTTTCGCCGGGTAATAGGTGACGTTGACGCTGCCCGTCGGGAGACTACCGTCCGCTTCGAACGAGAATCGAGTCGTCTCGAACCGCGAAAGAGGAATGTGAAACCGCCCGTCGATACCCGACGCGTTCCGCAACACCACCCGACCGTTCGCTCGGACGACACTCACGGTCGTTCCGTCCGGCGGGTGAACGGCGAGCGTCGCGTTCGGCGTGCGGCGTGGGAGGGTAAACTGGGGGTCGCTCGTCGATAACGGGGGCGTCAGCGTCACCGCGCTCCGATTCTCGACGAGGACGATTCGGCGAATCGTCACGCCGCCCGTCGGTGAGCCTCGTTCGGCGACGACGGTTCCGCCGAGGCGAATGCGGACGTCCCGTTCGCCGACCACCGGAAACCACGCCGTCAGCCGACTCGCGTTGAATCCGTCGAGCGTCGTCGCGTTGACGACGTTCGACCGAACCGTCAACGAACTGTCCGCCGAGACGAGTCGCTCGCTCGTCGCCACGGCGGCCCGTCGCGTCGTTGGATTCCTGTCCGCACCGATCAACGCCCTGTCGGCGATACCGACGCTCAATCCCGTCACCATCGTCAGGATGAGCAGTGCGACCGCCAACGCGGGCAAGTTCATCTGCGCGCGTCCCTTCGATCCGTGTCGCCGCTCACGACGCATCGAACTCATCGCTTTTCACCTCGTTTCAGTTCCACGACGAGGCCGTCCGGACCGCTTCGAACCGTGATGAGCGCCGGTTCACGACTCGACCAGTTTCCGCGCACGGTCGCCACCCGCGACGGAAGGGCGAGTCGCACGCTCGAGTTCAGTCGGTCGTTCGGGTGGTCGAGCGTCAGTGTTGTTCCGTCGGCTCGAATGGTGTACCCACGTCCGCGAACCGTTTCGGGCAACGAAACGCTGGTTCGAACGTCGACGTTCGTTCCGACCTCGGGAACCGCCTGTTGGATTCGCTCGGCCGACTTCGACAGCACGCGTTGTCCCATCTCGTCGCCGACGGCCGTTCTGTACTTGGGAACGACGCCGCCGTACAAGGTGGTCGTCAGCAGGCCGACATACAGCACGACGAGTCCGGCTTCGAGCACCTTGCCGATGACCGGGCTAACCGCCCGGTCGTCCGTTTCGTTCACCCCGTCGTCGGCGCTGCGCGTTCGTTCGTCCATCACAGCACCTCCATGTGCATGTCGTGGACGACGAGGTAGCAGAACCGCGTTCCGGGGTATCGCGCGACGACGCTCGGAATCCCGTCGCCGTCGAAGTCCCGAGTCGTCGTCGTGGCGTTCTGCCGCTCGAAGTAGCGACCCCACGCGTCGGGCGTTTTCGTCTCCACCGCGACCCGGTAGGTTCCGTTGCCGAGCGCCGTTCGGTCGTGCGTGACGTTCGTGCGGACGACCGCTGATTCGCCGCGCTTCGATACGACCGTCCGACCGGAGGCGTTGAGTTTCGCGGCTCCGACGACGAGGACGCCACCGCGTTCGGACGACGTGATCGGTGGTCGGGCGTCCATCCTCCCGGCGTCGCCCGTTCCTTGGACGACCGCTCCGGCGAGGTCGGTGACGCGTCTGTCGCCGTTCGTGAAGACGAAGGCGTCCACGCGGACGACTCGGACGGTCCCCGATTCGTTGAGAACGCGAAGTTCCCGGGGCTCGGTCGTCAGTGCTCCTGCCGAAAACGCCACGCGACCGCGATGGATGCCGGTCACTTCCACCGGGTCGAGTGCCCGATTCATATCCGTAGCGACCCGCGCCGCGTCCGCCGTCGCGGCGTTGCTCTGGACGACCATCCCGACGCTCGCCGTCAGCGACGCGAGCGAGAGCATGACGACGCCGAGCAGGAGGGCGACGCCGATGACGTTGGACTGCCCTCGGGCGTTCGACTTTCCGGGGGCGTTCGACTCGCCGCGGGTCATACCATTCCCACCCCCGCGAAGACGAAGTACGCAACCGCGACGAGCGCCGCCGAGTGGAGCAGCGCCTCGTAGAACCCACGGCTGGCGTATCCCGCGAACCAGCCGCACGCGAGCATGGTCGCTTGGGTGACGACGTAGAACCGATGGCGGTCTTGGGCGGGTTGCACCGCGTGCGGGTCGAGCGCGAATCCGGCGCTGGACGAGGAGACCGCCGACAACTGCGAGAAGCTGTCGAGCACGTAGGCGTTGACCGCGACCATGATGCCGACGACGAGCAGTGCGGTCATCCATCCCACGACGACGTACACGAGCATATTCGACCGGAGCGATTTCTTCTGGTGGTAGAGCCGCCCGATTTCGACCTGTAGCGTGTCGAAGACTGTCTCGGTGTCGCCGCCGACGTCCAGCGTCCCGGTGACGAGGCCGATGGTTTGGTCCGCGAGCGGCGTCCCGACGTCCTCGACGAATCGAGAGAGGGCGTCGCGTCGGAGGTCGCCCTCGCGGCTGGTGAGATTCGAACTGAACGCGAGGTCGTTGACGTTCGGCTGGAGCGCGCCGAGGTCCACGTCCCGCGCGACGCGCTCGACGGCCGTGGAGAAGGGTCGGCCGAGGCTGACGTGACTCGATACGGCGTGCACGAAGTCCTTTATCTCCCGGTCCTTCGCGTCGTCGCGGCGGGAGCGGCGAACCGACACCACCCCGACCGGAAGCGCGAACGCGACGTA
Source organism: Haladaptatus paucihalophilus DX253 (assembly GCF_000376445.1). Classification (NCBI taxonomy): domain Archaea; kingdom Methanobacteriati; phylum Methanobacteriota; class Halobacteria; order Halobacteriales; family Haladaptataceae; genus Haladaptatus; species Haladaptatus paucihalophilus. The sequence goes on from NZ_AQXI01000001.1 coordinate 2,779,860, forward strand.
CGAGAGGAGAACCGTGTTGACCGGCGTGTACTCCAGATACCAGAGAAGCCCACCCACGGCGACCGTCGCCGGGGCGAGGACGGCGGCCGTGTTCGCCGGATTGATGAGGACCGTGCGGAACAGGTCCGAGACGCGGTTCGAGCGCGAGTGAGTCGGCGGGGATTGGTCCACCGGACGGAGCGAAGACACCAGCACCGCCGCGCCCGCTCCGATGACGAGGATGAAGGCGCCGCTCGCGTAGACGATGAACGTTCGGACGGAAAACCCGCCGAACGGTGGCGGGGCCGGTTTTGATAATCCCGGCGCGAGGACGCTCATCACCGTCAGCACGATGACGAGCAGCGCCGGAACGACCAGCAGGACGATGAACATCTCCGCCAACAGTTCGAGGAAGTCCTGTGCCTGTTCGTGCGACCGCGACTGCCTGTGGCTCAGCATCCGTCCCTCCATCTGGAGGTACTGCTCCAGTGCGTCCGGTCCCTGTTCTGCGTGCTCGCGGAACTTGAGTAAAAACGGCGCGAGCACGTCCCGCGACGGCGTGTCGCGGGCGACGATTCGCAAGCCGTCATCGACGCTGCCGGTCAGCGCGGCCTTGTTCAACACCTTCCGGAACGCGACCGCGGTTTCGCCGTAGGACTCCTCGCGGTCGGCGACTTTTCGGAGCATCGCCAGCAGGTCGTCGCTCCCGGACGACAAGGCCTGGAGATAGCGCACCGCACCCGGAAGCGTTCGCTCGATGTTCGACCGGCGGGCGCTCGCCGCCCACCCGAGATACAACCCCCCGAACCAGACGGAGACTCGCTTTCCGACCGCCGCACAGCAGAGCGCGACCCCTGCCGCCGCGTACACCCGTGGAACTCGCGGAACCGGGACGTACTCCACGACCGGAACGCCGCCGTGGAGGAACGACGCGAACTGCGCCAGAACGGTCGGCGGAATTGCGAGCGTGAGGAGGAGTACCCACGCGAACGTTCCGAGGAACACGACCCACGAGAGGCCATAGATTCGTGAGAGGAACACGTCGAAACTGGCGTTCACGTCGGTCGCGCGGTACCGCTTTCTGTTCCGGTCGTGTCGCCGCTGGTCGGCGTGGCGGGAGAACAGCGCGTAGAGCGCGCGGTCGAGAAGGCCGAGCGACGATTCGAAGGTCGTCGTTTTCGAAACATCTCCGGTCGATTCGGTCGTGAGGCTCACCCGCGCACCTCCCGCGAAACCCGTTCCACCGTCGCCGCTTCGTTGTTCTGGAGGTCGGCGAGGAACGAGAACAGTTCGTCGAAGTCGGTCACGCTCTCGCGCTCCAGATATTGCACGTAGCGGTGTTTACGGTGGAACTCGGCCTCGACTTCCTCGACGCTCCGGTCAGTGCGGTGGGCGAGGCGGTGGAAGAACCGAAAGCCGATGTTCCGCTCCTCGTCGCCGAGGTGCGGGTGGTCGTACTTCGTCTGGAACGACCCGTCGTGCTCCCGCCACGCGAGGGCGTTCCAGTGAATCGTCGTGCCGTCCTTCGTGACCGTTCCACAGCGGCCGTCCAGTTCGGCCAACTCGTCCTCGGTCACGAGTTCCACGACTTCGCCGACGTAGCGCTCGCCGTCCACGTTGCGGGGGAACACCACGAGGTCGATTTCTTGGAGGAGATAGGAGGAAAGCCCCTGTTCGACCACCCGGTTGACGAGTTTCTCGATGTTCTCTGCGTGGGTCGTCCCGAGGAGTCCGTGACCCGTGTTCAGCGATTCGGCGAACGTCTGAAACGAGGCGGGGGTGTTGATTTCCGCGATGACCTCCACGTCCGGGTTGAGGTAGTTACACTCGGTCATCAGGTCCGCCATCGTCACCCGCTTGTAGTCGTTCTCGTGGTCGCGGGTGGTGAGCGAGACGCCCGTTTCGTGCGGCAGGCGCACCTCGCGGGACCCCTCGTCGATGCTGATGGGGCGGTCGCGGTACGGGATGAACGGCATGTGCGCGTTCATGAGGGTCGTCTTCCCGACCCCCGTCTGGCCCGAGAACAGCGCGACGCCGTGGTGTTCGTACAGCTGCCAGAGCAGGGTGACGATTTCGGTCGAGATGCTGTCGGCGTCGAGCAGGTCAACGGGGGTCATCGTGTCCGGTGCCTGCTTCCGAATGGAGATGTGCGGACCGTCCTCCGAAATGACCGGGAGGGCGACGGCACAGCGGATGGTCTCCTCGTCGGCCACGCCGTCGAGCGAGAGGTTCACCTTCGCGCTGGGGTTGCTGGCGTTGAGCTCCACGCCGTCCGAGGCGGCCATCTGGGTGACGACGTTGACGAACGCCGATTCGTCCTCGAACGCGAGGTTCGTCGGGATGCGCTCACCGTGGCCGATGGCGCGGCCGCGGGGAACGACCTTGATTCGCTCGCCGACGCGATTCGCCTCGATGTCTTCGAGCAGACCGTCCCGGATGGGTATCGTCAGCTTTCCGTGCCCGACGTAATCGCGGAGGACGTAGTACACGAGGTCGGTGAGTCGGTCGTCCGAGAAGCGGTGGTCCACCGGTGGAACCGCGAGGTCGTACTCCGCGAGCGCGGTTCGAACGCGATACTTCGCCGCGTCGAACCACGCGCGGGTGTTCCGGGCGGTGAGACGCCGCGAGAGAAACTGCGTCGCCCGCGAGCGGACGAACGCGGCGCGGTCGTCCACGATGTCGCCGACGTGCGTTTCCCAGATGCGGTCCTTACACTCCTCGATGAGGCGGTCGTCGTCCGGCAGGAGGTTCGGTTCGAGGACGGCGTACTTCGTGGCGAACGAATCCGTCCCGAGCAGGTGCTCCTGATAGATGACGACCGGAATTCGAAAGTCCCGGAAATCGACCGTGTGCGTCTCGATTCGCTCGCTGGCGAAGCGAGCCAGATAGTCGGCGTCGGCCGGGAGGTCCGTGTCGGCGGGTGCGTAGTCCTCGGTGTGGACGACGAGGTGGTCTCCCGCGGCGTCGGCGACTTCTATCTGGTCGTCCAGCGCCAGCGGCGTGAGTCGCCCGAGACAGAGCAACTCGGCCAGCGCGTGATACTCGACCCGGCGACGGGCCGAATGTGAGAGATCTGTCAGCCGGTCGATGGCGCGTCGGTACTTCGGTTCGAACCCCTGCTCGACGCACTCGACCGCCCCCTCGCGGGTGAGCGGCCGTCGAAGGTTCGCGGTGGCGAAGTACTCTCGAACCCGGTCGAGCGCGTTCTCGTCCGTCGTGCCGAGTGCGGGCGTTCGAACGTCGTATCGGAACCCGTCGTCCGTCTCCCGAACCGTAGCGACCACGCCGGGGTGGAGTTCGCGCTGGTCGCGCACGTCGGGTGCGTACCACGCGTTGGAGTCGTCCGGCGGAATCGGCGGGGGAACCACCTCTGTATCTGGTGTGTCATAACCTGTCGATATATCCAAAGATGACATGTCGTTATGAGTATATTCGGTCATCCATTCTGATTTAAACCTTCGGAATCAGATACATCATATAAAAATTACAGTCCGCATATTTATGTGCGGTAGTCGCACAACGCTACGCTCTCCACGAAATTTCCATTTTGAAACTTCAGCATTGGTCACGATTTCAACATCAGTCTCGACTTCAGCATCAGCAGCAGCGAACACTTCGGGTACGTAGTCAGCGCGCACCGAAAGGAATAGACGCCTGCTTCGAGTGGCTACGACGTATGCGCTTGGCACGGATACGGACCGCGGATGGGGTGTTGACTGGTGAATACGAGGACGGGACGGTAGACACCGGCTCCGAGTCGTACCTCGTCGGTGACGACGCCGAACTGCTCGCTCCCTGCGAACCGTCGGCGCTGTACTGCGTCGGGCGAAACTACGCGACGACGAACGACCAGATGGGGTACGAGCGACCCGAGCGTCCCGACTGGTTCATCAAGCCGTCGGTGTCGGTTCTTCCGCACGGAGCGGCACTACCGTATCCCGACTGGACGAGCGAACTGACGTACGCCGGAGAACTCGCCGCCGTTATCGACGGTCGATGCACGAACCTCGACGTTGGCGACGTGGACGACGCGGTTCGCGGATACACGATACTAAACGACCTCGACGCCCTCGACCAGGACGGACGAACCGCCCGGAAAGCGTTCGACGGGTCGGCTCCGTTGGGTCCGTGGATCGAGACGGAGTTGGACCCCTCGGACGTCGAGATGACGACGCACGTCGGCGGCGACCTTCGTCAGGAGGCGAACACTTCGGAAATGCTGTTTTCCCCGCGCGAAGTCATCGCGTTCCTCTCGGAGCGGTACACGTTCCAACCGGGCGACGTCGTTTCGTTCGGCAGTCCCGCCAACCCCGGTCTCGTTCGCCCCGGCGAGGTGGTCGAAATCCGATACGACGGTATCGGAACGCTCCGAAATACGATCGTCGACGCGGACTAATCACACGAGAACCGGCGTATCGACGGCACGGAGACGCCGAGAGAATCGAACTACCAGCGCCCGGATATTTATTATCTATGCGGATGGAAATCAGTGTATGTATCCCACTGTGGGAGACACTCTCTCCCTATCGGCCGAGAAGAACCCGGACCGCACCGCACTGGTGTACCCGCGAAAAGACCAATCCTGGACGTATCGTGAGTTCGACGAGCGAGTGAACCGACTCGCCAACGCGCTCTCCGAACGCGGTGTCGAGAAGGGAGATCGCGTCTCGACGCTCCTGTTCAACACCAGCGAACTGGTGCTCACGATGTACGCCGCCTCGAAACTCGGTGCGGTGTTCAACCCGCTCAACTTTCGCCTGCCCGCCGGGGAGGTGACGTACATCCTGAACGACGCCGAGAGTTCGGTACTCGTCTACGAAGACGCGGTGGCGGAGGTTGTCGAGACGGCCAGAGACGACCTGAAAACGGTCACGGAGTTCGTCCACGTCGATGACCCGGACGCGGACACGTACTTCTACGACCTGCTCGCGGACCAATCGGCGGCCGAACCGAACGCGGACGTCTCGGATGAGGACGACTACATCGTCATGTACACCAGCGGAACCACCGGGCGGCCGAAGGGCGTCGTCCACGCTCACCGAGACATGATAGAGCACAGCATGTCCGTTCTCGTCGACCAGCAACTGACCCGAGACGACGTCGGCCTCTCGGCGGCACCGCTCTATCACTCCGCGGAACTCCACGTCTTCCTCATTCCGCGGATTCACGTGGGCGCGACGAACGTCATCCAGCACGCCTTCGACCCGGAGGAGACGCTCTCGATGCTCGTCGAACACGACGTGACGGTCCTGTTCGGTGCGCCGACGATGTGGCTGGCGATGCTCCAAGCGAACCCGGAATCCTACGACCTCTCCGCGCTCCGATTGGGCGGGTACGGCGGCGCGAGCATGGCACCGGCCACCATTCGCGACGTCCACGAGCGAATCGGCTGTGACCTCATCCAGTACTACGGCATGACCGAACTCGGTCCGGCGGTCACGGTGCTCTACCCGGACGAGCAACTGGAGAAGGCGGGCAGCGCCGGGATTCCGATACTCAACCACGACGTTCGCGTCGCCCGTCTCGACGCGGACGGAAACGCGCTCGCGCCGGACGAAGAAGCGCCCACCGGAACCGTCGGCGAAATCATCGTTCGGGGTCCGGCGTTGATGCGAGAGTACTGGAACAGTCCCGAGAAAACCGACGCGGCCATCCGCGACGGGTGGTACTACTCCGGCGACCTCGGCTACGCCGACGAGGACGGCTACGTCTGGGTCAAAGACCGCGCGGACGACATGATAATCAGCGGCGGGGAGAACATCTACCCGCGGGAGGTCGAAGACACGCTCCTCGAACACCCCGACGTGATAGAGGCGGCGGTCGTCGGCACGCCCGACGACGAGTGGGGCGAGAAAGTGGTCGCGTACGTCGCCGCCGAGTCGGGAACGACCGCGGAAGCGCTCGATTCGTTCCTCCTCGGGAACGACGACCTCGCCGACTTCAAGCGGCCGCGCGAGTACGCCTTCGTCGACGAACTGCCGAAGACGCCCAGCGGGAAGATTCAGAAGTTCGAACTCCGGGAGGACGACGCGTAAGGGCGAGGATTGGAATGTAATCGTCAGGGAGGTTTCGTTACTGGTTCGAAGAGGGGTGCTATCGCAACGTATCTGGGGGACTGGTTCGACACAAAGAATTTGAAATAATGTCTAGATACTTTAATAATCTGTAAAACTGCCGGCACCACTTTCGTTCTCTCTGTCTTCTTGATTGGTCGATTCCGTCAATCGTTGGGTATCAGCGCGGTTTTGCGGCGTTTACCGTTCGTCAACGACTCCCATTCCACTGGCACACGCTCAAGTAGCTCCAGTGTCGAGAGTAGAACATATCTATGCTCGAAGTGGAAAATCTCCGGAAGGAATACGGCGGCTTCACGGCCGTCGAGGGGAGCAGTTTCTCCGTCTCCGATGGGGAGGTGTTCGGGGTCATCGGCCCGAACGGCGCGGGGAAGACGACGACCCTGAAGATGCTCGCCGGACTCATCGAACCGACCGCCGGGAGCGCGCGGGTCGCGGGCTACGACGCGCAGGACCCCGAGATGCGGACTCAACTCGGATTTCTCCCCGAGGAGTCGCCGCTGTACGAGGACATGACGCCGCTGTCGTACCTGTCCTTCTTCGCCGACCTCTACGACGTGCCGAGCGGCGTCGCCGACGAGCGGATTCACCGCACGCTGGACCGCCTCGAACTGGACCACCGCGAGCGACGACTGGGGGACATGTCCAAAGGAATGCGGCGGAAGGTCGCCATCGCCCGCTCGCTGGTCAACGACCCGGCGGTGCTGATTTACGACGAACCGGCGAGCGGGTTGGACCCGCTCACGACGAACTACATCATCGAGTTCACGCGCGAGTTGAGCGATTCGGGCAAGACGGTCGTCTTCAGCGCGCACAACCTGTTTCACGTCGAGAGCATCTGTGACCGCATCGTCGTGATGAACAACGGTCGAATCGTGGCGGGCGGGAGCGTCGAAGACCTCCGCGAGGAACACGGCCGGACCGAGTACCACGTCTCCACGACGGTCGAGGTGACCGACGCGGTGCGGGAGAACGGAACTTACCGCCGCGTCGTCGAAAGCATGGACGCCGTGGCCGAGACGCGGGAACGCGCGGAAGCGGCCGGGGGGAGCGTCGTGGATATCGAGACGCGCTCGCCCAGTTTGGAGGACATCTTCCTCGATTTGGCGACCGACGCGCCGGACGTGGAGGGGCGTCCGTGAAGCGCCGCAAGACGCTCCGCATCGCACGCTGGGAAGTGAGCAAGAACGCGGGACAGTTCGACCGGCGGACGCTCGCCGTCGTCGCCGTCGTCCTCCTGTTCGTCGCCGTGCTGACCCCGATGGTCGCCAGTCGGGGGAACACCGTGGACGACGGCATCTACCGCGTCGGCGTCAGCGAGGACAGCCAGTACTACGGTCCGGTCGCGACCGACCCGACGTTCGTGGCCGTCGAACCGACCGCGGAGACCTACGAGTCGGGCGAATTCGACGTGTTCGTCTGCACCGGTGATGCCGTTCCGAACTGTCCTCGGGACGCGCTGCGTTACAAGGATTCGCCCAAAGGCAAGGCGGCGCTCGCCGAACTGCGGACGACGGTCGAGCGGTACAACGACGAACGGATGGCCGAAGAACCGGACCGCGCCGCCGCGTTTCCGGTGAACGTCACGCTCCGGTACGTCCAGCAGAACGCCACTGCCGGTGCTCCCGGAGCGGGAAAAAGTGGAGCAAGCGGACCCGGCGCGGGTGACGGAATCACCACCCGCACCACGACGGCGGGCGAGACGCGCCTCGGCGGAAGCGACGGTGCCGGAAGCGGTGGTGCCGGAACGGACGGAACGGGCGGAAACGACGCGGGCGGTCGGGACGGGTCGGCGACCGGGTCCGTCGCGGCCCCGTCGGTGGGTTCCGGGTCGTCCATCTTCGTCGATAACGAGCGGCAGGGGACTCCTTCGGACATCTCGCCGCCGTTCCCGTTCGAGTCGCTGGTGCTCGCGTTCGCGTTCATCCTGCCGATGAACTTCGTGATTCAGGCCTACGCGAGCAGCGTCATCGAGGAGCGCATCAACGACCGCGGCGAGTTGCTCCTCGTCTCGCCGGTGTCCCGCGGCGACATCATCGTCGGCAAGACTCTACCGTACTTCGTCGGCATGGTCGCCATCGCAACGGTGACGGCGGTCGGTATCGTGCAGTTCACCCCTAACGTCGGTACCGAACCGCTGGCCGTCGCGGGTGCGGTGGTGACGGCAGTGTCGGCGGTGATTCCCATCGCGCTGTTGTTCCTCGCCAGCGCGTTCGTCGGCGCGATGTTCTCCCGGTCGTTCAAGGAACTCACGTTCGTCACGGTGTCGCTCAGCGTCTTCCTCACCTCCTACGCGTTCGTGCCGTCCGTGTTCACCGACGTGCATCCCATCGCGTCCATCTCGCCCCTGTCGCTGGTGGTTCGCGTCCTGCAGGGCGAGTCGGTCGCGCTGGGACAGTACGCCTTCTCGACGCTGCCGCTGTTTCTCACCGCGGGTGTGTTGTTCGCGCTCGGCGCGGGCGTCTACCGCGAGGAGGACATGTTCACCCAGCGCCCGGTGACGCTGAAGGCGCTCGACGCGCTCGACAGCCAACTTCACGGGATGCGGAGCGTCGCAAAATGCAGCGCGCTCTCGATTCCGTTCGTCTTCGTGGCCGAACTGCTCGCGGTGGCGCTCCTCTTCGCGCTCCCCGTGGACCTCTCGATTCCCGTGTTGCTCCTCGCAATCGCGTTCATCGAGGAGGTCGCAAAGAGCGTCCACGTCTACGCCGGGTTCTCCCACTCGCGGTTCGACCGCTCGCTTCGGACGGTGGGGAGCCTCGGTCTGCTGAGCGGCTTCGGCTTCTTCGTCGGCGAAAAACTGACCGCCATCGCCCAGTTGGTCGGGCTTCCGAACCTCGAACTCGGACGGGCGGCGTTCGGTGCTGCCACCGGTCTCGGCGTGGACGCCTCGCCGCTCGTCTTGCTGGGCCTGCTGTTCGCGCCGCTCGCGCTCCATTCGGTCACGGCGACCGTCACGGCCTACGGGGCCAGCAAGGACCGAAATTGGTACGCGTGGACGCTGGCCGTCACGACGCTGGTTCACGCCGCCTACAACCTCACGGTGGTGAACGCCCTTGGATAAACGCCTCACCGTTGCGCGGCGGGAGTTGGCGTCGCTCAGGAGCGAGAAGACCATCGTGCTGGCGATACTGATCCAGTTGCTCATCGCGGCGTTCTCGTCGTTCCTCGCAGTCGGACTGGTGTCGATGTACGACCCCGGGTCCGCCTCGAACGGCTTCGTCGTCTCGTTCGGCGTGACGGGGGACGCGAGCGCCGACCTCGCGCCCGTCCTCGCTTCGGACGATAGCTGGGAGGCGGAGCACTACCGGACCCAGCGCGCCGCGATGCGCGACTTCCGGTCCGGAAGAATACACGCCGTTCTCGCCGTCGACCGCACCGCGGACGGAAGCGTCCGCGTGACCGCCATCGCCCCGGATGGCAACATCAAGACGACGCTCGTCGTGACCCAGATAAAGGAGGTACTCGACAAACTCGAACGCCGCGAGCGGGCGCGGTTCGCCTCTCGACTCGAACGGTCGCCCGTCGCACCGCCGCCCGAGACGGGTGCGAGTCCGTACTTCGGGTTCACCTACACGGTGCTCATCCCGCTGTTGATGTTCCTCCCGGTATTCATCAGCGGGAGCGTCGCCGTGGACACCATCGCCGAGGAGTACGACCGCGGAACCCTCGAACTCCTCCGCGTGACGCCGCTGACCGGCGTGGACATCGTGGACGGCAAACTGCTGGCGATGGGAATACTCGCGCCCGTGCAGGCCGCGGCGTGGTTGGTACTCCTCTCGTTTAACGGGACCAACGTCGCCAACCCGCTCGAAATCGTGGCGCTCGTCGCGGCCTTCTCGGTCGCCATCGTCGCTATCGGCGCGATACTCGCGTTGCGGTTCCGCGACAGAAAGCAGGCCCAGTTTCTGTTCTCGATGGCGATGCTCGTCGTCTTCAGCGGGACGTACCTCCTGCCGGAAGCGCCCGCGAACACCGTGGCGAGGCTCGCCATCGGCAGTCCGACGCCGTTTACCCACGCGATGGTGGCGCTCTATTTGGCGTGTTCGCTCGCGGGTTACGCGCTGGTCCGCCGGGTCGTCGGTGGCCGGGGGCTTTTGACGACCGCGTAAGCGCGACGTGCGGGGTGGTTCGACCGAGACGGAAGTCTCCGTATTTCAACAAATCGGAGAGCGCACAGTGTCGAATCCTGGATATAATATCAATATATAGTATTTTGAATTAATCTGGAAGTCTATTATAAATATTATAGCGATGGCGGGTGTGAATCGGGATATGGTGTCAGAACGACTCCAGACGTTGAATCGGCGAACGTTCGTTGGAACCGGGGCCGCGGTCGCCAGCACCGCGCTGGCTGGCGTCGGAACCGCACAGCAGCGATGTTCCGACGACGACGAAGGTGATCACGGAGCGGACGACGACCACGGGCGCGGTGGGGGAGACGACGAGGACGACATCACGTACGTCGCCCACCGCGGGTACAAGGGACTCCACCCGGAGAACACGCTCCGTGCGTTCGAAGCGGCCTCGCGGACGGCGGACATGATAGAACTCGACATCATGCCGTGTGCGGACGGCGAAATCGTCGTCTTCCACGACGAGAAACTCGGCGCGCGGGACGGCGGTACCCGCGGCCTCACCGACCAGCACGGGTACGTCTGGGAGAACGACTGCGAGACGGTGTTGAACGCGAACGTCCTCGGCAGCGGGGAAACCGTGCCGCTCCTCTCCGAGGCGTTGGCGGCCATTCCGAACCACGTCGACGTGAACATCGAGTTCAAGAACCCCGGGTCGGCGGCGGCGCAGTCCTCGACGAATCTCTCCGGCGCGGAACTGGAGGCCGGAAAGGAACGCTGGCGGTCGTTCACCGAGGACGCGCTCGACATCGTTGCCGAGCACGGAAACGACGTCCTCGTCTCCTCGTTCTACGAGGCGGCCATCGCCACCGTCCGCGAGGTGAACCCGGACATCCCCGTCGGCTATCTCCTCTGGGATTCCATCGAACGCGGCCTCGACATCGTTCGGGAGTACGACTGCGAGGCGGTCAACCCGCCGTACAACATGGTGAAAGGGTCGCCGTTCTTCGACGACCCCTACTACCTCGACGACCCGGACTTCGCGGACATCGACCTCGTGCAGGTCGCCCACGACGAAGGCCGCGAGGTCAACGTCTACACCCTCGATACGTGGTATCAAGCCGACCAACTGGCGAAAGCGGGCGTGGACGGACTCATCGTGAACTACCCGAACCTGCTCCGCGAGTAGTCGCTTCGGAAAGCGGAAGAACGTCTTTTCGAACGGTCTGTACGGAGCGACACGCTCGAATGGCGTCGAAAAGGGGATCCGTCGTGAGTTTACATCTCGACGGTCGTTCCGCAGTCGGGACATTCGAGGTACATCCCGTCGTCTCCCATCCGGAACCCGAGAACGTCGCTCTCACACTCCGGACAGGGCTGTGCGACGCGGACATCGGTCGAGTCCCGCGGCGCACCGAGCGCGAGCGCGACCACTTCGTCGTCCGATTCGTTGCGCCCCTGCTGGAACTCTCCCGGCGGGAATCGAATCGCTTCCCCAGCGCCGACCTCGACGGTTTCGCTTTCGGCGTCCGGCTCGGGTTTAGTCTCGAACGTCGCGGTCCCCGAGACGATGTAGAATATCTCCTCCTGGTCGAGGTGCGTGTGCAGTCCGCCCGAGAAGGCATCGCCCGGTTCGAGGGCGTAGTGGTTGATGGACATATCGTCCGTCTCCAGCGCGTTCGAGAGTCCGCGGCGGTCGGCGTCACCCATTCCTCCGGATTCCACGTCGTCGATATCGATTCGCTGCATACGTTGCGTTCACTTCTCGCGGGTCATAGGTTTATTGCTCCTCACGTTCGGAGTCGCCCCCGTCCCGCGGTCGTCAGACGGATACCGCGACTCCGACCTCGCCTTCCGAACCGCATCTCGTCCGTCGCCGATGTCGGACGGGATTCCAAGACAGCTACCGACGCCCCTGAGCGGGAGCACAGCTCCGCTGTCTCTGCGGACCCCTCGACGCTTCGTGCGATGGGGAGAACGGCGGTCCCGAAGTATATTCGGCGGTCTCGAAGGATGGTTGGCGATTCTCAGGTGGTGGCTATTGAACCGCGGTACTATCCCACTTCCCGCCGTACTCCCCACCGATGTACGATACCATCCTCGTCCCGACGGACGGTAGCGACTCGGCCGCGGAAGCGGCGCGAAACGCCGTCGAACTGGCGAAGCGGTTCGACGCGACGATTTACGCGGTGTACGTCATCGACATCGGCGCGATGTGGCCCGACGCCTACGAGGGGTCCATCCTGAACGACCTCGAAGAGCGGGGGAAGAAAGCGGTCGCGGCGGTGCGCGAACCGGCGGAGGACGCCGATATCGATGTCGTCGACGACGTGGTGACGGGCGGGCATCCACACCGCGTGATTCTGGACTACGCCGACGATAACGACATCGACTGCATCGTGATGGGTACCCACGGACGGCGCGGTCTCGACCGCTACCTACTGGGGAGCGTGACCGAGCGCGTCGTCCGAATGGCCGACGTGCCGGTGTTGACCGTCCACGAACCCGAGGAATGACGCCCTTCTCCCCGTGCTCCGCCCGCTGACGCGACGATTCATGTGTTCGCCCCGCCTAGGTCGTTCGTCATGGCGGTTCCGCTCGTCGTCGCCGTCTTCATCGCGCTGGGTATCGGCGTTCTCATCGGCATCGAACGGGAGTGGAGCGACCCCGGCAACCTGTTCGCCGGGAGCAGAACGCTCCCGCTCATCGCCGGATTCGGTGCGCTCGTACAGGCGTTCTTCCCGTCGCTCCTGCCGATAGCAGTCGTCTTCGTCGCCGGGTTGGTCGTCGTCGCCTACGTCGCCAAGGTGATGACGACGGGCGACATCGGGATGACGACGGCCGTTGCGACGATGCTGACCTTCGTCTACGGCGCGATGGCGACCCACTCCGATACGGGACTCCGACTCGCCGTCGTCTTCGGAACGGTAACGATGGCGCTCCTCGCGGAGAAACGGCCCATCCACGAGTTTGTCGCCCGCCTCAACGAAGCCGAGATGCGGGCGAGCCTGAAGTTCCTCGTCGTCGCCCTCGTCGTCTTCCCGCTCCTGCCGCCGGAACGCATCGCCTTTCTGGGCGGTTTGCGCCTCCAGTTCGTCTGGTTGATGGTCGTCTTCGTCTCGGGAATCAGCCTCACGGGATACGTGTTCGCCACGCTCGTCGGCAACGAGGTGGGTTTCGAAGTGACGGGCGTGCTCGGCGGCCTGGTCTCGTCCACGGCGACCGCGGTTTCGATGGCGGGGAACGCGCGGCGCGACCCGTCCCTCACCGGACTGTGCGGCGTCGCCACGGTCATCGCCTCGTTGACGATGTTCCCGCGGATTCTGTTGGAGGTCCTCGTCGTGAATCCGTCCCTGTTCGTCCCCGTCCTCCCGCCGGTCGTCGGGATGGTCGTCGTCGGCGTGGTGGTTTCCCGGGTGGTCTACAGCGGGGTCAGCGAGGACGTCCCGCTGGAGGCGGACGTGGAGAACCGGTTTCGGCTCTGGCCCGCGCTCTTCTTCGGGCTCTTTTTCGCAGTCGTCCTCGTCGCCACCACGACCGTCAGCGCCGAATTCGGAGCGACGGGCGTGTACTCGGTCGCCATCGTCTCCGGCCTCGTCGACGTGAACGCCATCACGATTTCGCTGAGCAATCTCGCCCGCGGCGGCACCATCTCGACCGCGACCGCGACGAGCGGCATCGTCCTCGCGGCCAGCGTCAACACGGCCGTCAAAATCGGAATCGTCTGGCTGTTCGGAACGCAGCGGTTGGGGCGGTCCGTCGTCGTCTCCCTCGGTGCCGTCACCGCGGTCGGTATCGGTTTCGTCGCGCTGTCGTGAGAGTTCGACGCCGCTACCGCCCACCGCCGTCGAATAGAAACTATCCGTCTCGACCGGAAAGCGAGCGCGCCCGTATTCGGCTTTCGTCGGTACCCGAGGTGATGCTTCGAAACGTCGTCGTCGGAACTCGCTTCGGATGGCGGTTTCGTTCCACCTAATTATTATCGTCTCTCATTTCACGCACTGTTTCATCGAGCATCGTCTCAGGTTTCTTTTATATTATTCAAATAAATAAATATAACACGAATCTACTGTCTATATTATATGTGATGGATGGCAAAAACAGTGGTTGGGAATCGGAAGCAAACGATACGAACGACGGATTCCGTCTCGGTCGTCGTCGTGCGCTTCAATTAAGCGGACTGGGAATCGGAAGTATGGCGATTCCGGGTCTCAGTTCGTCGTCGGTCCGCGCGGCGGAGGAAGGTGGAGAGTGCGCCGAGGGGCCGTTCGAACGGACGTACTCCGGGGGGTCGGTGAACTTCGGGCGAATCGCGTCACGACCGAAGCGAACGGCGACGGAAGCGAAACAGGCGGGGGCCGGGGAACCGGCGAGCGAACGGGAGATAGAAGCGTCGCGGGCACACGGTCAACACGGGCGGCATCGACACGAGCAAAAACACGGCTGGTGGGGCGACGGCGAGGACGAACTGTCCATTCTCACCGAGTACGACGGCGTGAACGCCGAGCAAACGTCGGGCGGTGTCCCCTCCGACTCGCAAATCGCGGCCGGGTACGGCAAGGTAATCCACGCGGTCAACACGCAGGTCGCCGTCTTCAACAAGCGGTCCGGGCACAAGGAGCTGTCCGTCCAGTTGAACGACATCTTCGCGCCGGTCATCGACGAACCGGAAGGCGGCTACGTCTACGGCGAACCGTTCGTCTTCGACCCCCGAGCGCGCTACGACCGACGGGAAAATCGGTTCGTCGTCGCCGCGGTCCAGTACGAACCCGGCATCACCGAAGACGGCGAAATCGTCACCCGCGAGGAGATGGAGGAGCGGGCGGGCGGCGAACCCGGCGAGGGTGAAGAGGGCGAGGACGGCGCGGAGACGGCCGCCGAAACCCTCGAACGGCCGCCGCGAGGATGGTGGGTCGTCGCCGTCTCCGAGACGCCCAACCCGAACGGGGAGTGGAACGTCTACCGGATTCCGCCGCTCGACAACGAGGGGCTGGTCGACTATCCCACGCTCGGACTGGACCGTGACGCCATCTACCTCGCGCAGAACTTCTTCGGCGAGGACGTGTCGGTGACGATGGTGACGCTCGACAAGGAGGCCATCTACCGCGGACGGGACACCACCGGTTATCACTTCACCGATTTGGACAACCCGAACGTAGAGCGGGAGGATTTCACCCTCCAACCGGCGCTTCAACCGTTCTCAGGCGGACAGCACGGGACGTTCTACCTGCTGGATTCCACCTTCCCGAATCCGACGGCGAGCGCGCTCACGATGTGGGAGTTGACCGACCCGCTCGACGACCCGACGCTGGAATGTCACACCGTTCCCGTCGAGGAGTTCGCCTATCCGCCGACCGCCGAGCAACCGGATTCCGAAAAGCGCATCGACACGCTCGGCACGCGGCAGATGAACCTCGATTACAACGACGGGTCGCTGTGGACGGCCCACACCATCGCCTACGACTGGAACGGCGACGGCGAACCGGTCGCCGCCATCAAGTGGTACGAAGTGGACACGCGGACGCGACAAGTCGTCCAGAGCGGCGTGTACGGCGAACCCGGCACGTCGTACTTCATCCCGACCATCCAGTCGGACGGCGATACGACAATCATCACGCACAACGTGAGCGGTCCCGACACGTACCCGAGCATGGCCGTCGCGGGACGAACCGAGTGGTACGACCGGAACAAATTGGAGGATTCTATCGTCGTCGAGGAGGGTAAATCACGATACGATTACGGCGAAGGCGAAGACGTCATGCGCTGGGGCGACTACAACGGTATCTCGGTGGACCCGCACACCGGAACGTTCTGGACGGTGGGTCAGTACTCGCCGGACATCGACATCGACCCCGCCGCCGAGGAGCGCGACCCGTACCACACGCGCATCGCGGAAGTGACCTTCGGCGACGGGTGGGGTCACGGTCACGGCGGTCACGACGACCACGACGACCGCGGTCGGTGGGACTGATACGACGGGTCCGAAATCCCGAAAACAACAGCGCTCGCGCGTCTCTCTCGATTCGTTCTCTCTTCGACTCAATCGCCCTCGGAGCGTTCGCTCCGACCGTCGAGTCGTTCGGTTCCTGCCTCGGGACCTTCGCCGTCGGTTTCCGTTCGCTCGTCGGGAGTCCCGATCAGACCGGCGTAGAGACCGGCCCACACGTTCGCTCGCTTCGTTCCGTTTCGTCCGTACATGGTCTTTCACCGAACCCCTTCGTCTCGCGGACGAAGTGATTCTTTAGGCTAGCCTAAAAACGGCGGTGGTAATAATCGTTTGGGTAGCCGGGACTCACCCATCCGTCCGCGTCGGGGTGCGCTCGATGCGGTCGCCGAGGCGGTATACGGCGCGGAAGGCGACCAACGCGATGGCGATTTCGAGCAGTCCGGTGACCGCGAACGCCGTCGTGAATCCGAGTCGGTCGGCGAGGCCGCCGCCGACGAGGAACCCGGTCAGGAACCCGAGACTTCCGGCGGCGTTGAACCCGGCCATGGCGACCCCTCTATCGCTCTCGCCCGCGATGTCGGTCACGAGCGCCATCGTCGCGGGCGAGACGAACGCGCCGCCGACGCCGACCGCGACCATCGCCGCGGCCGCGAGCGGGACGGTCGGTGCGAGGCCCACGGCGACGATGGTGACGCCGTAGCAGACGGACCCGACGACGATGGGGACGAACCGGCCGATGCGGTCGGAGAGTTTGCCCATCGGGTACTGCAACAGGGCGAACGGGGCGAAAAAGAGCATGAGCATCAGCCCCGTCGCGCCCGCGTCGAGACCGAACTCCGATTGGAAGTAGAGCGTCCCGACGAGCGCGAAAAAGCCCGCGGTGAGCCGGTCGATGAATCCGAACGCGTACGGAATCGACAGTTCGGGGCGCTCGCGGAGCCGTTTCAAGGCGGCCGCGGCAGTCTCCCGCGAGGACGACGGTACGCGGTCGGGTACCGAGCGGGCGAGCACTGCTGTCCCGACCATGAGGACGCTCGCAACGGCGAGCGGCGTCGTCGGGTGAACCTCGGCGAGTTGGCCGCCTATCGGCGCACCCATCGCGGTTCCGAGGCCGATGGCGATTCCGGCCGCGCCCATGTTCCGTCCGTGGCCGCCCCGGAGGTCCATCAACATCGTCATCGAGAGCGAGAACGCCGCGATGGTCGCCGCCCCCTGCACCACGCGGAGTGCCAGCACCCCGCCGAACGGGACGCCCAACGCCGGTGCCAGCGCGAGCGCCGCGTACCCGGCCGCCGCGCCGACCGCACCGAAAACGACGAGCGGAACGCGGGTTCCGAGACGGTCGCTCAGGTGGCCCCAGATTCCGGCACACACCACGAACGCGGCGAACTCGGCGACCAGAAACCACGTCCCGCCGTCGAGTTGTTCGCCCGCCCCGAGGTGGACCACGAGGTCCGGAACGCCGGGATAGAGGAGCACCTGTGCGAGCAGTACCGCCCAAATCACGGCGGCGAGACGGACGCGCTCGCCGCGCACGCTACGGACGCCATCCATCACCTGCGTCATCGTTCCGAATTGGGAGTACGCCCGGAAAACGGTATCTACATCGTCGCACCACGGCGGCCGCGGCGCTCCGTCAGTTCACCACGCGCTTTTCGAACAGAAGTTCGACGCCGAACCCGACCAACACGCTCGCGCTGGCGTAGCGGAGGAGGTCCCGGACGACGGCGCGTTCGAGTATCACCCGCCGCGCGCGACTGGAGAACGTCGCCAACGCCGCCTGATAACAGAAGCCGAGACAGCCGAACAGGACGCCGAGCGTGAATATCTGGACGGGGGCGTTCCCGCTCGATTCGACGAACTGCGGGAGGAAGGCGAGGAAGAACACGGCGACCTTCGGATTGCTGACGTTGATGACGAACGCCTGCCGGAACGACTCGGCGTGCGATTGCGTTTCCCCGTCCGAGGCGATGTCGAACTCGTCTCGATTCCTGAACGTCGTCACGCCGAGATAGAGGAGGTACGCCGCGCCGACGAGTTTGACGGCGGTGAACGCGAGGGCCGACGCCTTGAGGAGGGCGGACAGACCGAGGACGGCGGCGGTCGTGTGAACGAGACTCCCGGTGGACGTTCCCGCGGCGGCCATCACCCCGGCGGTTCGGCCGTCGCTGATGCTCCGTTTCAACGTGTAGATGCTGTCCGGTCCCGGCGCGACGTTCAGCGCGAGCGCGGCCGGAACGAAGGCTACGAGAACGCCCGTATCGACCATACGAAGGGAATGGGAACGACGGAGATAAACGCTGGGTCGTTGGCAAACCACGGGTTCATCCACGACGACCGGGCGCGGAAGGAAGCCACAAAAGCCACCACGGTGGACGGATTTGGATAACCAAGGGCCATGTCACGAACCGAGTCGGACGACCAGTTGGGTTTCGAGGGCAACGTCGATTACCTCGGGCGCGCTATCCGGGCGCTCGTCCCCCAGTGGGTCGCCCGGCGGAGCGTCGCGGTTTCCGTCTCGGTTCCCGAGGCGCGGTACGCCGTCGGCGACGAGATTCCCATCACCGTGACGTTCGAGAATCGAAGCCCGTTCCCCGTCGTCGTCGAAACCCCGCGCCAGCGCCTCTGGGCGTGGGAGGTGGACGGCGAACTCGAAGCCAGCGACGAAGCCTACTACGTCCGAAACCGTCCGAACGCCTTCTACTTCCGGGCGCGGGAGAAAAAGCGGACCACCGTGACGTGGGACGGGCGATTCGAACGAACGGACGAACCCTCCCGTCGTCCCGCCGACCCCGGCGAGTACACAGTCGCCGCGTACCTCGCCACGGGGGACGAACGGCCGCGGGACGAGACGACCGTCACGATTCGATAGCTACTGCTGGATTCCGTCGAGCACGTCGTCCCGGTGACGGTGACAGGCGGCGTCGTGCGGCGTGGTTCCGTGTTCGGTCGGAACCTCGTACTCGGGAACCTGTCTCGCACAGATGCTCTTCTCGGCGAACGACTCGTTCAGCAGTTCGGTCGCGCCGTCCCAGTCGCCGTCCACGATTCGTCCGGCGGCGTCGTCCACGATTCGCCCCGCGTCGCCGTGCGGTTTCTCGCCGTCGAAGAAGCGATTCTCTATCTCTTCCTTCGTCGTCGGTTCGAACGACCGACGCTGGACCTCCCGAAGGAACGCCCGCGTGTTCTCCCACTCCTCGCGGGAGAGGTCGTACTCCTTCGGCGCGATGAGCTTCGGACACCGGGTTCGGAAGCGACACCCGGACGGCGGGTCGATGGGACTCGGCACGTCGCCTTCGAGGACGCCGCGGGTCCCCTCCAGTCGCGGGTCGGGAACGGGAATCGACTCCAGCAGGGCCTGCGTGTAGGGATGCTGCGGGTTCTCGTACAGTTCCTCCTTCTCCGCGAGTTCAACCAACTGTCCGAGGTACATCACCGCCACGCGGTCCGAGATGTGGCGGATGACGGAGAGGTCGTGGGCGATGAACAGGTACGTCAGGCCGAACTCGTCCTGCAACGACCGCATGGTGTTGAGCACCTGCGCCTGAATGGAGACGTCGAGGGCGGTGACGGGTTCGTCACAGACGATGAAGTCCGGGTTCACGCTCAAGGCGCGCGCCAGATTCACCCGCTGTCGCTGCCCGCCGGAGAAGGCGTGCGGATGGCGATTGTAGTGTTGCGGGTCGAGACCGACCTTTTCGAGCAGTTCGCGCGCCCTCGCCTCCCGTCCCTCGGAATCGTACATCCCGTGGGCCTTCATCGGTTCCTCGACGATGGGACCGATTTTCATCCGCGGGTCGAGCGAGGACTGCGGGTCCTGAAATATCATCTGGACGTCCTTGCGCTGGGACCGAAGCCCCTCCCCGTCCAACGCGGTCAGGTTCTCGCCCTTGAAATACACCGTCCCGTCGGTCGGTTCGACCAGCCGAAGAATGGCCCGCGCGAGCGTGCTCTTGCCACATCCCGACTCGCCGACGAGGCCGAGCGTTTCGCCCTTTCGAATGGTGAACGACACGTCTTCGACGGCGCGGACCGGCTTTTGCTCCCCGAACACCCCCGACAGGAAGCCGCCGCTGTCGGCGAAATGTTTCGTGAGGCCGTCCACTTCGAGAAGCGGTTCACCCATCTTCGGTTCCTCGTCGGCCACTTTTCCCGTCGCCATCGAATCACTCACGGTCAGTCACCCTCCTGCGGGTCGGTGACGACATCACCCGTGATACCCGTCTCGGCGCGAATCTCGATGGGGTCGCTGAACTCGTAGCCCACGTCGAAGGCGTCGTGTTTCACGCACGCCGCCTTGTGCGTGTTTTCGCCTTGGTCCGACACCTCCCGACAGTCGGGGTGGACCTCCGTGCAGATTTCGCGGGCGTCGGGACAGCGGGTGTGGAACCGACACCCGCGCGGCGGGTCGATGGCCTCGGGCATGACGCCCCGAATCGGATTCAATTCCTCGACGGTCTGATCGGGGCGGGGCATGGAGTCCAACAGCGCCTCGGTGTAGGGGTGTTTCGTGTCGTAGAACAGGTCGTCCACGGTCGCCTGCTCGACGATTTCGCCGAGGTACATCACGTTCACGCGGTCACAGAGTTCGGCGACGACGCCCATGTCGTGGGTGACCCAGATGAAACTCGTGTCGTACTTGTCCTGTAGCTCGTCCACGAGCGAGAGGATTTGGCCCTCGACGGTCACGTCGAGCGCCGTCGTCGGTTCGTCCGCGATGATGAGACTCGGCTCGCAGGCCAGCGCCATGGCGATGAGCACGCGCTGGCGCATCCCCCCGGAGAACTGGTGGGGGTAGTTGTCGTACCGTTCCACCGGTTCCGGGATGCCCACCTCGCGGAGCATGTCGATAGCTTCCTCCTTGGCCTCGCTCTTCGAGAGGCCGCGGTTGAGTTTGATGAACTCCCGAAGTTGGTCGCCCACCGTGAACACCGGGTTCAGGCTCTCCATCGGGTCTTGGAAGATGATGGCGATTTCGCGGCCGCGAATCCGTCGGCGCATCTCGTCGTTCGAGAGCATCTCGTCGCGTTGGCGGAGTTCGCCGTCCGGACCTTCTTCGAGGCCGAACAGCACCTCGTCGCGGAACCGAACCTCGCCGCCGACGATTTCGCCGGGCGGGTCGATGAGGCGCAAGATGCTCTGTGCGGCGACGCTCTTTCCGGCCCCGGATTCGCCCACGAGGCCGACGATTTCGCCTTCCTTTACGTCGAAGGAGATGCCGTCCACCGCGCGGACGACGCCCTCCTCGGTGAAAAACTGCGTCTTCAGGTCGTCGATGTGTAACAGTGTATCAGTCATGGTGTCTCCGTCAGTTCTTGATTCGCGGGTCGAGCGCGTCCCGCAGCCCGTCACCGAGCAGGTTGAACCCCATCACGGTGACGAGGATGGCGAGTCCCGGCCAGAGGCTGAACCACGGGTCGGGAAGCATGTAGCCGCGCGATTGACTCAACATCTGCCCCCACGACGGCGTGGGGGGCTGTGCGCCGAACCCGAGGAACGAGAGCCCTGCGACGATGAGGATGCTGATGCCGACCTGCAACGTCGCCTGCACGAGGACGGGTGCGAAACTGTTGGGAATCACGTGCCGGAGGATGATGTTCCGGTCGCGGACGCCCGCCGCTCTCGCCGCCTCGATGTACTCTTCCTCCCGGACGCTGACCACCCGCGACCGAATCAGGCGGGCGAACACCGGAATCGTCGTGATGCCGACGCCGATCATGGCGAACGTCAGGTCGCGGCCGAACGCGGCCATGAATGCGATGACCAGCACGAGGAACGGAATCGCGTACAGCGTCTCGGCAACGCGCATCAGCACGTCGTCTACCCATCCGCCGTGATAGCCCGCGACGGCACCGACGAGCGTCCCGCATATGAGACCGAATCCAGTCGAGACGATGCCGACTTGCATGGCGATTCGGGAGCCGTAGACGAGTCGGACGAGGATGTCTCGACCGCGGTGGTCGGTTCCGAGCGGGTACTCCCACAGTCCGGGGCCGAACGTGTTGCTCGTCCACGCCGGGGGACGCAGAATCTTGGCGTTCGACGGGTCGTTCACCGGGTTGTGCCAGAAGCTACTGATGATGGCGTAATCGAAGAGCTTCGCGTCTATCCACGCGAAGACCGCGACCACGAAGATGAAGCCGATGATGTAGAACCCGAACCGCGCGGTCGTGTCCTTGCGTATCTGGCTGAGCGTGTATCGCCACCCGACGCGGGCTTCGACTTTCCCCCCGTCGTCAGCCTGTTCGTTCCTGCTCGCGTTGCGAACGTCCGTCGAACTTGCTTCTCCTGTTCCCATCTTAGTCCACCTCGTCGTAGGTCACTCGCGGGTCGATGTACGCGTACGAAAGGTCGGTTATGACGACGCCCAGGATGAACGTCAGACCGAAGAATATCGTCGTCCCCATGACCAGCGGGTAGTCCTGATTGTTGATCGCCGTGATGATGAGCCGCCCCATTCCGTTGATGTTGAACACGGTTTCGGTCAGCACCGCCCCGCCGAGCGCCGACGTGAGTTGCAGGCCGACGACGGTGATGACGGGGAGTTGTGCGTTTCGAAACGCGTGCTTTCGGACGATGGTGCGCTCCGCGACGCCGTAGGCGCGCGCCAGCTTCACGTACTCCTGTTGGAGCACTTCCAGCATGGACGACCGTTCGATTCGCGTGATAGCGGCCATCTGGAGCGTTCCGAGCGAGAGCGTCGGGAGCAACAGGTGGGTGAACGTCTGCCAGAGCACGTCGCCCCGGGAGGACGCCCCCTCGACCGAACTCGGACTCGCCCACGGGAGCACCAGCCCCGTCGCCGGAAGCCAGTTCAGGTAGTACGCGAAGATGATGATGAGCATCAGTCCGATCCAGAACGACGGCGTGCTGACGCCGATGAGGGCGACGACGCGCGATATGTGGTCGGTCGGTTTGTTGCGTCGTTTGGCCGAGACGATGCCCAGCGGAATGGCGGCGACGAGTGCGAACGTGAAACTCGACAGCATGAGCAGGAGCGTCACCGGCAGTCGCTCCATTATCTTCTGCGTCACGGGGACCCCGTAGTAGATGCTCTGGCCGAGGTTCCCCTGCGCGACCGAGACGAGGTAGTTCACGTACCGCACCGGAAGCGGTTGGTTCAGCCCGTACTGTGCGCGTATCTCTTGGACCATCTGTGCGCTCGGCGAGGGTCCGAGCATTATCTGCACCGGGTTGCCCGGAATCGCGTTCGTCAACAGAAACGTTATCGTGACGATGCCGATGAGGACGGGGATGGCCTGCAGCAAGCGTCGAATCGTATAGCGGAAGATTCCCATTGTATTGTCGGTGAGTCGTATCGAAACGGGGGTCGAGCTACTGCGCCCCGATGGACACGTTGGTGTAGCTCGTCGCGAGAACGAAACTCAACAAGGGATGCGCCATGAACCCGTTCACGTCCTGTTTGACCCCGAAGCTGTTTTTCAAGTTGTACGACGGCAGGTGCGCCCGATCGTTGAGCAACTTGGTGATGGCGTTGCTGTACAGTTTCTTGCGTTCGGCGTGGTTCGCGGTTTTCCGCGCCTGCTGGACCTGTTTGTCCACGCCCGTGTAGTAGGTGCCGTCGGTCGTCCCGTGGGCCGACTTCGTGAAGAAGTAGTACAGGAAGTCGTCGGGGTCCGGACCGCCGGACCAGCCCAGCGTGTACATGTTGTAGTCGCTCGGCTTGCCCGAGACGTACTTATCGAGGAACGCACCCCAGTCGAGGCGCTGGACGTTGGCGTTGTATCCGGCTTCCTTCAGCCCGTTCGCCACGGTGACGCCGAGTTGCTGGCGCTTGTCGTCCGGCGGAACGATGATATTGGCGTTCCAGTTGTCCGGAACCTTGTCCGAACTGTCCAGCATCTCCTTTGCCTTGTCGATGTTCTTGTTGTGGGGAATCTTCTTCCACTTCTCCAGCGGGAAGCCCCACTGCTTCGAGAGCTGTTCCGGCAGCGGGCTGTACTGGCGGACGCCGGTCGGTTCGACGAAGTTCGACACGGCCTGGTCCATGTTGAAGCAGTAGTCGATGGCCTCCCGAACCTTGGGGTCCGTCGTCGGACCCTTCTTGCAGTTGAAGGCCAGATAGAAGTAGCCCATCCCGAGTTTGGATGCGATGGACGCGTCGTTCATGTTCTCGACCTGCTTCCAGAGCTTCGGCGGAATTTCCTCGATAACGTCGTTTTCCCCGGTCTGCAGGCTCGTGAGTCGGGTCGTGGGTTCCTCGACCGGCACGAACTTGACCTCGGAGAGGTTCGGTTCCGGCTTGCCCCAGTAGTTATCCCAGCGCTTGATTCTGGCGAAGTTGCCCTCCTGCCAGCCGTCGAATTTGAACGGACCGGAGCCGACGGGATTCTTCTTGTTGAACTTCTTTTTGTCCTTCTCCCGGACCTTCTTCGGGACGATGGAAGCGGTCAGGATGTTCATGAACGGCCCGTACGGATATTTCAGATCGAACTTGACCTTTCGATCTCCCATCGGCGTGACGGTGTCTATCATCGTGTACGTGGCCGCGTTCTCCGTCTCCTCCTTGACGGGTGCTTCGAAGGAGTACTTCACGTCCTCGGGCGTCATGGAGTCCCCGTTCTGGAACTTCACCCCCTTTTGCATCTCGACGATGTACGTCTTTCCGTTGTTCTTCACCGTCGGTTCCCCGGTTGCGATGTGGGGGACGATTTCGATGCCCGAGTTGTACGTATACAGCCCCTCGAATACGCGGTCCGATACCTGTTGGGATGGGACGTCGTTGAGGACGATGGGGTCGAATTCGAGCGGACTTTTGACCTGCGCGAGGTTCAGCTTTCCGCCACCGCCTCCGCCCTGTTGACTGCCTGTACAGCCAGCGAGCGCCGCGGCACCGGTTGCACCGAGGCCCTGTAGAAGCCGTCGTCGCTTTATCGAGTCTGGTATGGTGCTTTTTTTCGTCATGTGTTCTGTGATTCGTTGATGGGTTCGCCGCTCGTCCGCAGTCCGCGGATATGAGCAACTGTCGAATCTTTTTTACTGAGCCAATCATTGTTATTGGGTGCCTGAAACGTGTGGTCGAAATCGGTAAGCACGGCCTACGACGTTCGTTCCGATACTAGTATTCGATAGAATATGTCGCCGATGTGGAACTGAATCCCGGAAAAGAATCACTCGTATCGTCGTAATTATTCTCCATTCTTGTTGCTATTATGATTAAATTTCGGGGCATGTGTCGAAGCGAGGAAAATTTCGGTCAACACAACCGACGACTCGACACCCGGACGTCCGCTCACTTCGTCCGAGTGAACTCGGACCGGAGCACCCACGTATCGCCGGAAACGAAGGGAGAGCCGGGACGACCGGCACCTCGCCAGAGCGCATCGATGGGGTCACTCAACGCCTCCCGCACGTCCACGTCGTAGTTTTCGAACGTGACCGGAAACGGAGCGAGTATTCCTTCATTAATAATGTCATTCTTCTCGGTCACTTCCTCGACGGCCGTCGCGTCACCCGCCTCCTTCCCGCTCGCATCGAGGCGAAGCCCGTCCGTGCCGAACACGCTGAGTGCGACGTGAACCGGTGCCATACGCTGGTGGTAGGCGAGAACGCGCAGATACCGACGGACGCACCGCGTCAGTTCGAGTTCGAGGGTTCGACCGTCGAGTCGCGGTGCGTCGGATTCCGACGACTCGAACGGAATCGCCGAGACGGACTCGACGACGCCGTTCGAAAAGATGTGCGCGTAGCCCGCGGGGGCGTCGCGTTCGTCGGCCTCGACGACGGCCCCGAACCCGTCGCCGGTCCACGACCCGCGCGCGCCGTCCCGCCCGAGGACGGGGAGCTGTTCCGGCCGCGACGGGTCGGCCTCCGGCAGGACGCTGTGGCCCCCGAGGTCGATGGCGTAGCCGTCGTCGTAGACGCCGGTGGGGACGACGTGGACGACGATGCCCCGCGGCGACTCGAAGTCGAAGTACCCCCTGCCGTCGATGACGGTTTCGAGTCGTCGCTGATGGAGCGCCGTCGCTTGCTCGTTCGACCCACCGGCGTACTTCGCCGCCATAACCGCGTCTCGATAGCTCATTCGCTACCGTTGCAAATCCGCGAAGACGGTTAAGTGGACTGATAGACCAGTTCAGGATGTCGTCCATCCGAACGGTATTTGTTTTCTCACTGATTGTACCGAAACGTGAGCGACTTCAGACCTCCTTCGAATTCCCCCGTTCTCTCCCCCTCCCGTCGGCGCTTCCTCGGTGCCGTCTCGGCCGCCGTCGCGGGCACGCTCGGTGGCTGTAGCGCCGTCTATCCCGCCGCCACGACGACGGTTTCGAGCGACGACTGGCCGCTCGTCGGGTACGACCCGGCGGGAAGCGGCTACAAACCGGACGGACTCTCGCTCCGGTCGAAGCCCGACGTTCGTTGGAAACGAACGCCGCGGACCGTGTTCGGAACGCCGTCGTCGCCGCTCGTCTACGACGGGACGGTCTACACTGCCAGCGGCGACCTTCTCGCCGTGGACGTGGCCGACGGCACGACGCGGACGCTGTTCTCGGAGTTACACGGGCAGTTCCCCGCCATCGCGGCCGACACCGCCTACCGCAACGAGACGGTGATTTCGACCGACGGACGGCGCGTCTCCGCGGTCAACCCGTCGTCGGACCTCCGCGGCGAGCTTCGATATCGGTGGCGGACGCCCGCGCCGGAGTCGTCTTTCGCGTCGTCGTTCTTCCCGTCGAGCGACGGGTCGCCGCCGGTGGTCGCGGACGGACTGGTGTTCGTCCCGGCCCACCTCGACGAGCGCTCCCTGCTCGCGCTGGACGCGAGCAGCGGGGCCGAACGGTGGCGCTACCGGACCGATGGAATGGCCTCGCGGGCGTCCGTCCACGACGGCACCGTCTACGTCGCGACGTGGCTCAACGAGTTCGCCGCGCTCGACGCCGAGACGGGTGCGGTCCGGTGGCGACGACAGCCCTTCAAGCAGGTCCTCACATGGGGCTACGTGACCGCCGCGGACCACGGCGTGTACGGCGTCCGCGACGACTACGCCATCGCCTTCGAAGCCGAGAGCGGTGACCGCCGCTGGTTCCGCCACCTCGACGGCGACAGCGAGTACGCCGAGATACAGGGGTCGCTGACCGTCACCGACGACGCGGTGTTCGTGCAAGTCGAGCGGGAGAAGGGAATGGTTCTCCTCGCGCTTGACCCCCAATCCGGGCGGACCCGATGGTCCGCCCGCGTCGGCGGCCACGAAACGACGCCCGTCGTCGCCGGAGAGACGGTCTACGCCCCGGACCAATCGGGGCTGGTCGCGCTCGATGCGAAGACCGGTCGGCGGCTCTGGACGTTCCCGACGAAAGGCGACCCGTCCTCTCCGGCGGTCGGCGGCGGCGCACTGCTGTTCACCGACGGGTTCGCGCTCTACGCCTTGGAGGCATCCCGATGAGCGAAAACGACCGGATTTCGGGGGCGGGAGTCAACCGCATCGGCTCGCCGTCCGACGAGGACATCAGCGCCTTCGGACTGCTCGAAGGGAGCGTCAGGGACCTCCGAACGCGGCCGTCGCTCGCCCTGCCGTTCCTGTTGATAGGCATCGTTCTCGCCGCCCTCAACCTCGTTCGACTCCGCGACTCGGTTCCGGTACAGCTCGAAACCATCGGTCGCTACGGCGTCGCCCATCTCACAGTCCTTTCCCATCCCGGTTCCGTGCAGCTCGTTACCCGACCCGTCGGCGCGGTGTTCGGCCTTCGTCTCCTCCCCGTCGCCGGAATCGCCGCGGTATGGCTCGCCTCGTTGACGGCGACCGCGGCCGCGGTCACCGCCGTCGTCGCCCTCGTCGATGGCGATTCCGTCTCGCCGCGTGACGTCGCGTCGGTAACCGCCTATCTCGCCGGTCTGCTGGCCGTCCTCTCGTTGGTGGCCGCGACGGGCGCGGCGTTCGGGTTCGTCGGGAAGCTCGCCGCTTTCCTCGCTTTCGTGTTCGTTTCGGTGCGGCTGTTTCCCGCGCCGGTTCTGGTGGCCCGGGGTGCGTCGATACGGAACGCGGTTCGGCGGAGTTCCGCCGCGGTGTCCGGCCACGGTGTGTCGGTCCTCGGATTTTCCGTGCTCGTCGGGACGTTCCAGTTCTGGCTCGGAAGCCTTCCGCTGCTCGACGCGCCCAGCACGTCCCTATCGCTCCGAGTGGCGCTCGGGACGTTCCTCGCGGTCGCTGTTTTCGCACCGTTGGCGACGCTCGGAGCGGTTCGGGTGGCGGCGCTCGCGTCCGACGAGTGAGTCACTCGCCGAACTCGTCGATTCGACCGTGGACGTACGCACACCACTCGTCGAGCGTTCGGTGCATGAGCGCTTTCGCCTCCGACAGGGGCGTCGGTTCGTGGCGATAGACGTGCCCTCCGCCGTCGAGGAGGTGGCGGCGTCTGCTCGCCAACCCCTTCTCGCGCAGGGTCGCAAGCGACCGCGAGACGTTGCTTCGGTCGCGGCCGGTCGTCCGCGCCAACTCCTCGGTCGTGCTGTTCGGACGCTCTAAGAGCGCCAGATAGGTTCGACTCTCGTGCGGTTGGATTGAGAACACGCAGGTCAACACGTCTTCGAACCCCGGCTCATCCGCGAGCATCAGGCTTCGGAATCGTTGTGGGTCGGGGTCGTTCATGAGTGAGCAGACCACACGAACGACGATAAACGTCCCAGTTACCTTCAACTCACCCCGGTCGTGCATTCCCGACGCACGTGCGTCCCGACCGCACGCACGCCAAATCGACTTATCCAGATTCGCGGTAGTTACGGATGATGGCAACCGAAACAGCGACCGAACGAACGGCGGAAACGGCAGCGAATACGGACGGCGCGTGGCAAGCGGGCGTCGGTTCGGGACTCGTCGCAGGGGCGGTGATGGGCGTCATGCTGACGGTGCAGATGCGGCCGGTCATCGAACACGCCATTCCCGCCCTCTGGGGACTCGACGGTGGATTTGCCGGATGGGTGATTCACATGGTAAACGCGGCTATCTTCGGCGTCGTGTTCGCCGCGATCGCGACGACGCCGCGCTTTCGAACGCTGACGGATTCGGTCGGAACGTCCGCGCTGGTCGGCGTCGGGTACGGCGTCCTGCTCTGGGTCGTCGCGGCCGTCCTCGTCATGCCCGTCTGGTTGCAGGCGGTCGGCTTCCCGATGGCACCTCCCGTCCCGAACGTCAACCCGACCAGTCTGATGGGTCACGCCGTCTTCGGACTGGTGTTGGGGGCGCTGTATCCCGTCGTCCGAAATCGGTAATCGGGGACCGTCGCCGAACGCCGCGACGGCTCTCTGCTCACCCGTACGTCCGTTCGAGGTGGGTTCGGAGGTCGTCGACCGTCGAGGGGTCGTAGGTCCAGAAGCCGAAAAATCGCCCCTCGTCGCGCTCCTCGGCGACCAGCGCGCATTTTTGCCGGTCGTCGCCGCCGCCGTCGTAGACGATGAACCACACCGAACCGATTTCGCCCGTCTTTCTGGCACGATAGGTCGTGTTTCGAATACGCGGCGGTTGCCAGTCCGCCCGCCCGTAGATGTGGACGTCGAGGGTCGTCTCGCGCGCGAGGCGACGGTACACGTCCGTCTGTGCGCGAAACGCGGACAACGACTGGAAGCCGACGTGGAGCGTTCCCTCGCCGACGCGCCACGCGCGGTCCTCGAACTCGCGGCTCGTCGCCAGCATCTGGCGACGGTCGAACGACGAGAACAGGGTCCGGCCGAGCAGCGCCAACAGGTCGCGGAACGCGGACGGGTCGAACTCGTCGCTCCACGGGACGCGGACGGGCGGCGTGAGAAACTCTCGAAGCGACGTCAGTCCGATTGCACCCTTGAATCCGTCGCGGTCGCGGATGACGAGGAACTCGTCCGGGCCGACGCCCCGAAGTCGATTGTACCGCACCGTGACGTTTTTCGTCTCGAACTCGTCGGCGATGTCGGTGGACGGGTCCTCGCTGTAGACGACGAGCGTCTTTCGGTTGCGTTCCACATCGGCGATGGTTTCCCGAAGGTCCATTTGAACGTCTCCCGTGACAGTCAGTTCGGATACTCGTTCCGTCGCGCCCAGCGAAGCAGTCTGGCGACCGGATAGGCTAGCTCGGGGAGTACGAGTCCGTCTCCGCTCGAATCGTACCCGGCGAGTCCCGCCTTCCGTAGCATGTGGACGTGCTCGTGGCGTAGTTCCGTAATCAACCGGTTTCGGTCGTCCGGCGTCGCCATTCGGTACTCGCTCGCGTAGAGCCACCCGGTGAGAACGTCGGCCAGTTCGTCCATCGAAACCCGGTCCCACTCCATCAGCGCGTAGACGGCGTACCGACGGCGACGGCTCGCTAACGCTCGGTACACGTCGTCGTCGAGCGACGGGTCGAGGAGAATGTCGTACAGCGTGTCCTCCGTGTCTCTCGCCATCCCGATTCCTCCATGCTCACACCCACGCCGTGAACGTCAGTAAGCGTTCCGTCCGGCCCGCTATCGCATTCGGGTATCGAGCAGACGACTCGCCGTAAAGAGCATGACGCTCCCGACGAAGGCGACGGTCGAGACCGCCAGCACGCTCAGTCCGGTCCCGGACGTGTCGAACGGTCCCTGCGCTCCGGCGGTCGTGTACTGTTGAATCGTCTCCACTCCGGCGTACCCGAGGAGGAAGAACGCCACCGTTATCGTGAGGAGCAGCGCGCCGCCGATGAGGCCGTAGAACGACGCCATCTCCTCGACGCTCAGGAGTTGACGCATCCGGCGCGTGCTGAGGTCCGACTCGTTGGTGAGGATGGTCGCCGCGACGGCGACGTGTCCCGCCGCCGCGCCCGCTTCGAGGAGGAGGACGAGCACGCCGGGCATCAGGATGATGGGCGAGGACGTGAGCGGCGTCCCGCCCGGAAATAGCGCCGCGACCGATTCCGAATAGCCGAGCGTTATCGGTCCGACGAGCGAGAGCGCGAGGAGCACGACGCTCTGCCACGCCAGTTTCGTCGAGATACGTTGGTCGAAGAGGCTGTTCCGTCGGACGCGCAGTCGCTCGTAGGGCGAGCCGTGGAGGATTGCGTCCGCGATTCTGTCGTCGAAGTAGTCGGTCTGTTCCGTCACGGTATCACGACCGCCAAGCGGCCGTTTTCACTCGATATTCACCTCGCAGGTTTACCTGTATCGGTCCGCCGAACGGCCATTTTTCGGATGATTCGCGGAATTGGGACAACGAAATCGCCGGTTCAACTCGGTGACGGCGGGACGTCGGTTCCGCGGCGGCGCCCACCACTCGCGTGACGTCGGACCCCCACGTTCATTGTCACCGGCGGACAGGGTGGAAACGAATGACGGAGTACGACACCATCGTGGTCGGCGTCGGCGGCATGGGGAGCGCGACGGCGGCCCACCTCGCCGAGCGCGGGCAAGACGTATTGGGTCTCGAACGCTACGACGTACCGCACTCGATGGGGTCGTCCCACGGCCTGACGCGAATCATCCGAAAGGCGTACTACGAACACCCGGATTACGTCCCGCTGCTCGAACGCGCCTACGAGCTGTGGGACGAGTTGGACGCGGCCCACTCGACGCAACTGCTCCACAAAACCGAGTGCGTCGTCGCCGGACCCGAGGGAAGCGAGAAGGTCGCCGGTGCGCGCAAATCGGCCGAGGAGCACGGCTTGGAACACGAACTGCTCTCGGGTGCGGAACTCGGCGAGCGCTATCCGGGCTACGATCTGCCCGACGAGTTCGTCGCGGTCGTCGAACCGGACGGCGGGTTCCTCCACGTCGAGCAGTGCGTCGTCGCCCACGTGAACGCGGCCCACCGACACGGCGCGGAGATTCACGCGCGGGAGGGCGTCCTCGACTGGGAGCCGACCGCCGACGGCGGCGTCCGCGTCGAGACGGCAGAAGACAGCTACACCGCCGACGCGATGGTCGTTACGGCGGGCGCGTGGGCCGCGAACCTGCTCCCCATGCTGGAGACGGAGGCGGTGCCGGAGCGACAGGTCTTGGGGTGGTTCCAGCCCGAACATCCCGAGCGGTTCCAGCCCGATTCGTTCCCCGTCTTCATCGTGGAGTGCGAGGAGGGCTACTTCTACGGCTTCCCCGAGTACGGCGTGCCGGGGTACAAGGTCGGGAAGTACAACCACTTTCACGAGGAGGTGGACCCGGACGACGTGGCCGAACCGACCCCCGGCGACGAACGCGTCCTCCGGGATTTCACGGAGCGCTACTTTCCCGACGCGGCGGGACCGACGATGCGCTTGGAGACCTGCATGTTCACCAACTCGCCGGACGAGCACTTCATCATCGACACGCTTCCGGACCACCCGCAGGTCGTCGTCGGGGCCGGGTTTTCGGGCCACGGCTTCAAACTGTCGAGCGTCGTCGGTGAGATTTTAGCGGACCTCGCCATCGACGACGAGAGTCGCCACGATATCGAGTTGTTCTCGCTCGACCGGTTTTGAGAACGGCCGGCTGGTCGATGAAACGACCCACTCCACTGCCCTATTCGAATCCCGTACTCGAATTCCTTACTCGAACCGTTCCACGCTGAACGTCTCGATATCGACGGACTCTCCTCGCATTTCGTCCGCGACCAGTTTGCCGCTGTACGGCCCGAGTTGCAGGCCCGTCGCGCCGTGGCCGGTCGCCAGATGAACGCCTTCGACGGTCGGAACCGCGCCCAACACGGGGAGTTGGTCGGCGGAGCGCGGACGAAGCCCGACGCGAACCTCGTCGATTTCCGCGTCGGCGAGGCCGGGCGCGACGCGGAGCGCCTCGCCGAGCACTTCGTGGACGCCCGCGGCCGTCGTGTGCGGTGCGAACCCCGAACCGACTTCGCGGGTCGCGCCGACCGCCACGCGGTTGTCCGGCCACGGGACCATGTAGTGGCCGTGGAACGGGCTGAGGATGGGCCACGACGACGTGTCCGTCTCGCCCAAATCGAGGTGGATGATCTGACCGCGCTGGGGTTCGACGGGAATCGACACGCCGAGCGACTCCGCGAAGCGGGGCGACCACGCGCCACCGGCGACGGCGACCGCATCCGATTCGTACCGCCCGCCGTCCGTGGTTTCGACGCCTGTGACCGCGCCGTTCTCGTGGTCGATTCGGGTCACGTCCCCGTCGAGGACGGTGAGCCCGTGGCTTTCTCCCGCCCGGAGCAACGCGCCGGTGAACGTCCGGGCGTCCACCCGCGCGGCCCCGTCGTAGGCGCGACACCGGCGGGTTTCGGCGAGCGGGGGGTACCGCGATTGCGCCTCCGACGACGAGATTTCTTCCGTCGTTCCAGGCGCTGGCTGATCGTACTTCTCCTGTCGCTCCCGAATCCGTTCGGATGCCGCGTCGTACTCCGGTACTTCGTCCTCGCCCACCGCGACCGAGAGCAGAGAACAGTCGGAGTAGCCCGTCTTCCCGTCCTGTTCGTTTTCGAGGTGCTCGACCAGTTCGGGGTAGTACGCCGCCGCGTCGAGCGCGAACTCGAACCACCGGTCCGAGGCCGTGCGACTGCTGGTCGCGGGCGAGATGATTCCGGCACCGGCGTCGGTCGCTCGTCCGGTATCGTGGCGGTCGACGAGGAGCGTGTCCACGTCTTTCCGTGCGAGGTGGTACGCGACGGAGGCGCCGACGATTCCGCCTCCGACGACGATTGCATCGTGCATGACCGGCCATTGAGCGTCCACCACCTCGTTCCTATGGGTACCGACAATCCGGAACGCTGGTGCGTCGGTCGAACGACCCGAAACCGGCCGCTACCGCGTCGGTAGTCCAGTACTCTTCAGTAGAGAATGGTATGATTTAGTGAGAAATAGTGCAAGTCAGTGTCATTCACTATGGTTCAGTGCTCCTCGAGAGGATTCAGTATCTCGTATTTTCGGCGTCGGTCGGGTCGTTCGCGCCGGTTGTGCGCGAATCGTCCCGAGCATCCGTCGTCGAGCGGACGAGCGCGCTCGTTCTCGTCTCTCCGCCGAACGCTATCCCAAATCCGGGTCGGTATCGACGAACCGGTCTATCTTCTCCGGTGCGCGCCAGTCGGTCGTCAGTTCGAGCAGTTGGACCAGAATCCGGCCCGTCGCGCCCCAGACGGTGTAGCCATCGACGTGGAAGTAGTGGATGACCACCTCGCCGTAGCGCGGATGCTCGCGGTACTCGTTCTCGTAGTTGTCGAAGTCCGTCAGTTCCGAGACGGGGAGCACGGCGATTTCGGCCACCTCGCGCTCGTCGGGGTCGTACTGCCGGTCGGGAATCCGAACGACGAACGGACTTATCGAATAGTGGGTTATCGTTCGGATGTCGTCCAGTCGGCCGACGCCGTCGACCTCCTCCGGTCGAAGACCGATTTCCTCGTTGGACTCCCGGACCGCCGTCTCCCAGAGATCCGCGTCTCCCGGTTCGTGCCCGCCGCCGACGAAACTCATCTGTCCGGGATGTTCGCCGAGGTGATCCGCCCGCTTCGTGAAGAGAAGGGCTGGGCCGTCGTCGCGGGCGATAATCGGAACGAGGACGGCGGCCTCGCGCTTCTCGTCCGTGACCAACCGTGGTTCGTGGTCGGCCACCCGACCGAGGTTCATGTGTTTTCGTTGCTCCCTCCGGCCTTAATTTGCCCGGTCGGGACGCGACTCGTCCAACCGCTCGCGCACGTCGTCCGCTTCGACCGGCGCCCACGCTTCGAGGTCGTAGCTCACGTCCACGAGATACCGTGCGCGTTCCTCGTCGGCCGTTTCGGCCTCGGTCGCCAATCGCTTCCGTACCCGTTCCCCGAGTCGCTCGCGGTCGGTCGTCCGCTCGGGGACGTCCATGATGTGCGGCAAGTCCTCCGCGTTCTCGGGCAGTGCGGGGAACGCAACCGGTCCGGGAACGAGGACGGTCTCCCCGTCGGCGTCGGCTTCGACGAGGTAGAAGTCGCGCACGCCGTCCTCGATGACCGCCTCGAACGCCGACACGTCCACTTCCTTGCCCTGCTTGAACGCCAGTTCGGCGAGCGCATCGGCCAGTTCGGCGCGCGTCAGCGCCCCGAACATATCGACCACGCCCGCGAGTTCATCTTTCGTCTCGCTCATTACCGGGAAGCGTCGGGCGGTCGATATTAGTGTTGGCGTTCCGGGCACCGAAATATAAGAAAATAGATATATTGTCGGCTATCAGACGAGATAGAGGAAGTTGTGGACGCCGAGAAAGCCGTACCACGCGCCAGCGGCGAGATACGTCGTCGTCCTGAAGGCGGCGGGGTACCCCTCGGGGGTCCATGACTCCGGGAACAGTCGCTCGATGAGGAGGCCGCTCTCCGCGAGAACGACGACGCCGACGACGGCGAACACGAGCGTGAGGAACGACCCGCCGACCGTCCCGAACTGCTCCATGAGCGTTCGCGTGAGCCACACCGATTCGAACACGTCGGCCCGAAGGTGGAGGACGGTAATCGTGCTCACCGCGTCGAGCGTCTTCCCCCCGATGAGAATCGCCAACAACCAGACGCGGTTTGGGGCGGCCGTCGGCCACTCCCCGCGCGTCTCTAACCACCCCACGGAACTGTTCGACATAGACGTGCCGACGGCCGAACGGGTCTTTGTTATGTCACGGTTAAGCTCGAATCAGGAGTGCTCTGTCCGTGAAATTCGGAATTAACGGCTCGTTAGCGGGGGAGAACGGGGAACGAAACGGCTTTCAGACACTCTCTCGACGCGTCTCTCATGCACGAGTTCGTCCTCCCGCCAGCCCTCGAACCGGGCGATTCCGTCGCGGTCATCGCACCCGGAACGAGCCACGCGTCCCTGTTCCCCCACGTCTATGAGTTGGGACTCGACCGTCTCGAATCGGAGTTCGGACTGACCCCCGTCGAGTTCCCCACCGCGACGAAATCCCCGGAGTGGCTGTACGACCACCCTGCAGCGCGGGCGGAGGACGTAATGGACGCCTTTGCCGACCCCGACATCGCGGGCGTCATCGCGGTCATCGGCGGCGCGGACCAAGTTCGCATCCTGCCGCACCTCGACACCGACGTGCTCCGCGAGAATCCGACGCGGTTCTACGGTACGAGCGACAACACGAACCTTCAGACGGTCCTCTGGAACGAGGGCGTCGTCTCGTTCTACGGCGGCACGCTCTTCACCGAGTTCGCCATGGAAGGGTCGATGCACGACTACACCGTCGAGTACCTGAAGCGGGCCATGTTCGAGGAATCGTTCGGCGAACTCCGTCTGGCAGATCGATTCACCGACGAGAACTTGGATTGGGCCGACCCGAACAACCTCGAAAAGCACCGCGAGATGGAGCCGAATCCGGGGTGGCAGTGGCGCGGCGGGACCGAACGCGTCACGGGTCGAACGTGGGGCGGCTGTCTGTCCGTCGTGGACCAACAGTTGTCCGTGGACCGCTACCTGCCCGCCCCGTCGGAACTGGACGGCGCGGTCTTGCTCCTCGAAACCTCCGAGGAACTGCCGAGCGAACACGACGTTCGCTGGATGCTCATGGGGATGGGCGAGCGCGGACTCCTCTCACGGTTTTCCGCGGTTCTGGTCGGACGGGCGAAGGCGCGGTCACACGAGGTGGCGCGACCGCCGGACGAACGGGCGGTGTACCGCGAACGCCAACGCGACGCCATCGCCGACCTCGTTGCCGAGTACAACCCGGACGCCCCGGTCGTCTTCGACCTCGATTTCGGCCACACGGCCCCCGTCGCGCCGGTTCCGGTCGGCGGCGAGGTGACGGTGGACCCCGAGAGCGAACGAATCCAGTTCGAATACTGATAACAAGATTCTAATAGCGTTTGGGTTCTGGATTAATACATGACCGTCGTCAGTGTCTCCATGCCGGACGAGTTGCTCTCCAGAATCGACCAGTTCGCCGACGAACACGGCTACACCGGCCGGAGCGAAGTCGTCCGCGAGGCCAGCAGAAACCTCCTCGGCGAGTTCGAGGACCGCCGCCTCGAAGACCGCGAACTGATGGCCATCGTCACCGTGCTCTTCGATTACGAGACGACCAACGTCGAGGAGCGGATGATGCACCTCCGTCACGAACACGAGGGACTCGTCGCTTCGAACTTCCACAACCACATCGGCAATCACCACTGCATGGAACTGTTCGTCCTCGAAGGAACGTTGGAGGAAATCTCCGCCTTCGTCGGCCGGATTCGAGCCACGAAGGACACGCTCACCGTCGATTACTCCGTGACGCCCGTGGACGGGTTCAGTCCGCTGGCCGACGCCGAGTAAGATACTCTATTCGACCAGCCGAACCGTATCGCCCACCGAGACGTCCGATGCGCTTCCGGCGGGCAGTTCGAACAGCGTGTCCGCTTCCGCTTTTCCCAATCCGGTCCACGCGGACAGCCGTTTCACCCGCTGGACTTCGCCGTCCACCGCCCACACCCCGTCGAGCGGAAACGGGACGAACACCATGTGGACGTCGCGGGCGTCCACGTCGTCGAATCGGAACGCGAGGGCGTAATCGTCGGGAATCGACCGGCGAAACATCAGTCCCTTCGCTTGCGAGAGAAACGAATCCGCCGTCTCGACATCGTTCGCTAGCGTCTCCGACCGTCCGTCCGATTCGTGTACGACGCGCACGTCGGGAACTCCTCAGGGAGAAGACAAAACGTTTGTGCGAGCGCGCCGCTACGAGTTCAGCATGGAGAAGACACCGACGGGCACCGCCGTCGGCGTGGACGACCCGTACGAGCACGTCGGCCTCTGCGACCACCTCACCGACGAGGGGAACTGCCGCTACGCCTTCGACCATCCGCAACACGACCCGGCGTTCGCCCGCGAGCGCCGCGAAGAGGACTTCGCCTGCCCGGTCGCCGACCCCGACGGCGACTGGTCGTGGCGCGACTGCCCGCACTTCCGCTGTCGAAATCACGACCGCCAGTGCGTCCGCTGCGGCCTCGAAGAGCGGCGGATGGCCCACTCGAACGAGCGCCCGCTCCTCGAAGAACACCACCTCTCCTACGCCGGGGGCGGCGAGACGCTCTCGCACGAAATCACGGTGTACCTCTGTCGCTGGTGTCACGCGAAGGTCCACAACTCGTGGGCGCGAATCGACGACGACGTGAACCCCGACCCGGAGGCGATGGCGGAAGCGGAAGGGCGGCGGAGCACGGAGCGGGCCGAAACCGCCTTCGAAACCGCGGCGGAGCGATACGACCGCGAGAAGTGATCGTTCGCCTATCCGCCCGCGTCCGTCGATTTCGACGTTCCCGAACTCCCCGCGTCCGTTCCTTCATCCTTCTTTTTCGCCTTCTTCGCCTTTTTCCGCTCGGCCCGTTCGACCGCCCGCTTCAAAAGCGAGGGTGTCAACAACACCGAGACGACGAAGACGACCAGATAAGCCACGAAGATTTGGTTGCCGACGATACCCTGCGCGACGCCGAGCGAGACGATGGCGATTCCCGATTCGGAGCGGGGAAGGAGGGCGAAGCCCAGAATGAGCGAGTGTTCCCGACGCCCTCCGGCGATGATGTTTCCGGCGTAGCCAGCCACGAAGTTCGAGAGGAGGCCGAAGACGGCGAAGACGACGATGAAGGTGTTGACCGTCAGCGCGCCGAGGTTCATCCTGGCTCCGATGGCGACGAAGTAGAGCGGGATGAACACGCCGTAGGCGATGCCGTACACGTTCGACTGGAGTTTCTTTCCCTCCAGTCGCTTGTTCGTCGAGATGACGAGTCCGATGGTCAGCGCGCCGATGAAGTACGAGAGGTCCACCGCGTCGGAGGCGTAGCCGAAGATGAACAGCAGTCCGAGGATGCCGATGAAATCCGCCATGCCGACTTGGGATTTCGACAGCAGGTCTGACACCGGGTCGAGGAGGAATCGGTAGAAAATCGCCGCGGCGACGAAGAAGAGCGCGGCCAATCCGAGAGCGGAGGCGGTCCCCATCAGGCCGCCACTGACGAAGAACAGGGGGAGGATGGAGATGCCGAGCAGGCCAACCACGTCGTCCACCACCGACGCGCCGAGAATCCAGCGCCCGTACTGCGTGTCGAGTTTGTCGAGCGAGAGGAGGGTCCTGACGACGATGGAAACGGACGTGACGGAGAGAATGAGACCGAGGTAGAGGCTCGATTCCAACCCCTGTCCGAAGTAGCTCCCGATGATGTATCCGACGACGAACGGGAGGATGACGCCCGATAGCCCGATTATCAACACCGGGCGAAACGCGGCGAGCAGATCGCTCAAATCTATCTGCTGGTAGCCGACGTCGAAGAAGAGCAACAGGCCGCCGATGGTGGCGATGAGGATGAACGGACTGTTCTCGGCCGTACTGGCGATGAGCACGGCGACGGATGGACCGAGGACGACGCCCGCGAGGATTTCGCCGAGAAACCCCGGTTCGCCGAGTCGTTCGATGGCTTCGCTCAGGACGAGCGAGAGCAACAGGCTCACTCCGATGACGAGGAAGATTTCGAGCGACGCCATTATCCTCGACGCCTCCCGATACCGCTCGCTTCCGTGCTTCTTCCCCCGTTCCTCAGGCGATTCATGTCACGGGAACGGTCGGTAGCGACTCGCATAAGTATGCGGCGCGTATGCGGAGAAACGGGTCGTTGCCCCTTCCGGCGGTTTGTTTTTCCGTCGAAAACGGCGGTTACGACGCGTTAGGTAGCTCGTTTCTCTCCCACGTCCCTCTCCAACGTGTTCTGCCGTAGCGTACATGCACGTGGGAACTGTCAGGAGTAGGTATGGAGAGTCTCAACCCCGCGACGGGCGACGTGATAGACACGTTCGACGAGGACGACGAGAGCGCGGTCGACGAGAAGCTTCAGCGCGCCACCGACACCTACGACGAGTGGCACCGCCAGCCGATAGAAGAGCGCCAGCGCCTCATCTCGAACGCGGCGGACGTGCTCCGGGAGAACAAGCGGGAGTACGCCGAGACGATGACGGCGGAGATGGGGAAACCCATCGAGAGCGCGGTGTCCGAGGTCGAAAAGTGCGCGTGGGTCTGTGACTACTACGCCGAGCACGCCGCCGAGTTCCTGCAGGACGAACACATCGGCACGGAACCGGACGTGGAGTCGTACGTCTCCTACGAACCGCTCGGGCCGGTGCTCGCGGTGATGCCGTGGAACTTCCCGTTCTGGCAGGTGTTCCGGTTCGCCGCGCCCAACCTCACCGCCGGAAACGTCGGCCTGCTCAAACACGCCTCGAACGTGCCGGGGTGCGCGATGGCGATTCAGGAGGTGTTCGAGGAGGCGGGCTACCCCGACGGTGCGTTCACGACCCTGCTCGTCGGGTCTGACAAGATGGAGGACGTCATCGCGGACGACCGACTCGCCGCGGTGACGCTCACGGGCAGCGAACCGGCGGGCCGTGCGGTCGCCGAGACGGCGGGGAGCCATCTCAAGAAGACCGTCCTCGAACTCGGCGGCAGCGACCCGTTCGTCGTCCTCCCCGACGCCGACATCGAGGACGCGGCGAAAACGGGTGCACGGGCCCGCTGCATCAACAGCGGCCAGTCCTGTATCGCGGCCAAGCGCTTCGTCGTCCACGACGACGTGTACGACGAGTTCATGGACGAATTCGCCGCGGAGATGGAGTCGTTGACCGTCGGCGACCCGATGGACGAGGACACCGACATCGGTCCGCAGGCCCGCGAGGACCTGATGAACGACCTCCACGAGCAGGTCGAGGAGAGCGTGGACGCGGGTGCGACCGTCGAACTCGGCGGCGAACCGCTCGACAGGGACGGACCGTACTACCCGCCGACGGTACTCACCGAAATCCCCGAGGACAGCCCCGCCGCACGCGAGGAACTGTTCGGCCCCGTCGCGTCCGTGTTCCGCGTCTCGGACGTCGAGGAGGCGATTCGGCGCGCCAACGACACCACCTACGGACTCGGTGCGAGCGTCTGGACGCAAGACAAGCGACGGGCGAAGGAAGTCGCCCGGGAAATCGAGGCCGGGATGGTGTTCGTCAACGAACTCGTCAAATCCGACCCCCGCCTCCCCTTCGGCGGCGTGAAGGATTCCGGCTACGGCCGCGAACTCTCCGAGCACGGGATTCACGAGTTCGTCAACGAGAAGACGACGTGGGTGTCGGACGTGTCGCACTCCGAGGGTGGCGTGGAGTAGAGAATCGGACGATTCTCGCTATCGGTAGGGGTAATTGGTTTTGCTCGTCAACAAATATATGCACGAATGAATGTATAGTATACAAACAACCCCGTGATTAGAAACTTCCGTGAATTCGTGACGGCTCATCCGTGGGCGTACGCGCTGCCTGCCGGACTCATTTCATCCGCGTACGTCCTGATCAACTCCCCGGGGTCCAGCGCACTGGACTTCGGCGTCATCTTCTGGCCCGGACTGGTCGGTGGAGTGGTAACGCTTGGCGGAAAGAAGGAGGCGCAGCGTATCGGGTTCCAAACCGGATTGGTTGGCTCACTGCCAATCTTGTGGAATGCGATTCCCACGGTCGGTGCGATTTTACGGTTCGACCAGCCGATGTCCTTCGGGGCCTTGGAGGTACTCGTCGTGTTCGTACTGGTAGCGTTCGTTGCCCTGATGGTCGGTCTCTCCGGGGCAATCGCCGCGATGACCGGGGAGTGGCTCTCGCGAAAGCTCGGTTCGGGGGAACCGACACCAGTTACCGGGTAGAGACGGCCGGGTTCACAGCCCTGACTCCGCCGGGTCAACGACCTCACCTCGTTCTACATCAACTCCAACCTGCTCGCACAAATCGAACATCGGACAGGCCTCCGGCCCGTCCAGACAGGCGGGGTTTCTCGCCGAGCAGTACTCCCGTCCGAACTGGATGCTCGCCGTGTGCCCGAATCCACATTTCTCGGCCGGAACCTCGCGCTCCAACACTTCCCGCACGTCCTCGTGGTCGGCATCCGCGGGCGCGATGCCCATCCTGCGATAGATTCGGTGGACGTGCGTGTCCACGGGGAAGACGCCCGATTGCCCGCCGGAGAAGAGGAGCACGCAGTCGGCGGTCTTCGGCCCGACGCCGTTCATGTCCAGCAGTTCGGACCGAACCTCGTTCGGTTCCTCCTCGCGGACGAATTCGTCGAACGCCGCCGCGCTCCCGAAGTCGGCGAGGACGCGCTCGGCCGACTCGATTATCACGTCCGCCTTTTGATTGTAGAGTCCGGCGGAGCGAATCGTGTCGGCGAGTTCGCCGTGGTCGGCTTTGGCGAGGGTTTCGGCGAGGTCCCCGCCGCCGTAGCGCGCCACGAGGTCGTCGTGTGCGGGTTGGCTCGCCACGTCGCTCGTGTTCTGACTGAGGATGGTTCGGACGAGGCAGGTGAAGGCGTCCTGTCCGCCGTAGGTCTTCTGCCAGTACAGTTCGCCGAGTCGGTCCACGACCTCCTCGGCTCGCGTCTCGGCGTCGGCGGGCGTGAACTCGGCCGCCATTCCGCCGCCGTCCGCCCCGCCGCTGATGTTCTCGGCGGGTTCCGGGTCGTCGCTCATGGAGTGGTCTC
Source organism: Haladaptatus paucihalophilus DX253 (assembly GCF_000376445.1). Taxonomy (NCBI): domain Archaea; kingdom Methanobacteriati; phylum Methanobacteriota; class Halobacteria; order Halobacteriales; family Haladaptataceae; genus Haladaptatus; species Haladaptatus paucihalophilus. Next base: position 2,822,291 of record NZ_AQXI01000001.1, read on the forward strand.
GGTGCGCAATCGAAGAAAAACCATCGGGCCGTCGGGCGAGCGGCTACTCGACTTCGACGGTGACGACGGCCTCCGCGCCGTCCGCCAGCGCGTTCACGAGGTCGCGGTCGAACCCTTCGGCGGCGAACTCACAACCGACGACGAACGTCCGTTCGTCCACGTAGTCGCTGGTGCGCCCGACCATGCTTCGGTCGCTGTCGAATTCGAGGTCGGGATGGCCGCGGCCGGTGACGGTTTCGGCGTGGTCGCCCGCTTCGACGGTCACGGTGATGGTGGCGTCCTCGTCCCGGCAGGCGTCCACGAAGTCGGGGTCGAAGTCGGCGGGCGCGCGGTCGGCCTCGATGGCGAGGATGCAGTCGCCCGCGGGCGTGAGGAAATCGTCGGTCGTGATTTCGAACGTGCTGGCGTGGCGGCCGGACACGTTCTCGTGGCCGCGCGCGTGAATCGTCTCCTTCATGGCGTCGGCTTTCCGCGGGGGACACTTCAGCGTCGCCATTTCGATGGTGTCGTGATTCTCGGATGGCGGTCGCCCGCATCGCCCGACGACCACCGTCACCGAACGACGGTCACCGTCACCGCGCCGCATTCGCACTCGTACGCGTGGCGGATTCCGGCGCTCGTCTCCATCGTCAGCATGCGCTGGGATTCGTCGAGTTCGCGGTCACACTCGGCGGCTTCACACGTACAGCGGAGCGTCTCGATCATATCCGATTTCGTTCCGCCATCTATGTTAAATCGACCCGTGTCCGGAGTGAAAGTGAAAATAGCCGGAACAGGATTTCTCCGGTGCGTTTTACTCCGATACCAACTCCTGCCTCCTCTATTCCCCCGCATCGTCGCTTGCATACGCCACCGACCATTTATAAACTCGCACGGACACGTGTGTCAACCGTTTCCACGGCGTACGGGGCGTGTGCTAGGCGTTTCCACATAATTCGAGGGCACAACATTTAAATAGCTATGTCGAATACTTCGTAATACCTGAACGCTTCCGGCGTCACGGTAGCACCGCGCGTCAACCAATGATATGGGAATATTGTCATCGGCTGGTTGGTACTCATAGAAGAGTAGCGATGCTCTTATCCGCCGGAGCGGGAGGAACCGAGGTTTAACTAAGAATGGTAAGCGTAACAGAAGAGGATCTTCAGAACAAGTCGAAAGGTGAACTCATTAAACTCGCAGGACAGCTCCGAGACCGACGGAACGAGCTGAATCAGCAAGCGAGCAAGCGCGCGTCCAAACGCGACGAACTAAACGCGAAGACGCGTGAGAAGGTGGACGAGGCGCAAGAACACCGAGAGCAGCGTGACAAACTGAACGAACAGGTTCAGGAACACAAAAAGAAGCGCAACGAACTCAACGCCGAGGCGAACGAGTTGTTCGACCGCGTTGAACAGCGAAAATCCGACCTCGAACTGGACGAGGGAAAGGATTTGGAGCAGCTCAAGAAGGAAATCGAAGAGCTTGAGTTCAAACAGCAGACGGAAGTTCTCTCCACCGAGGACGAGCGCGAACTCATCGAGAAGATCGAGGCCAAGCGCGACGAGTACCAGAGCCGCAAGGAAAAGCTCGACCAGAGCGACGACCTCGAGGAACTCGTCGAAGAGGCCGAAGAAGTTCGCGCCGAAGCGAGCACGCACCACGAGAAGGTGACGGAACTCGCGGATCAGGCCCAGCAGCACCACAACAAGATGATCGAGGCCTACCGCGAGGCCGACGACATCCGTGACGACGCCGACGAGATGCACGAGAACTTCGTGGAAGCGCAGGAAGCCGCCGACCAGCACCACGAGGATTTCGTCCGCGTCCAAAAACGCCTCCGCGAACTCGACAAGAAAGAGGAGAAAGAGCGCAAGTCCGAGAAGGCCAAGGAGCGAGAAGAGGCCAAGGCCGAGGCCGAGGAGATCTACCAGCAGTTCAAGGAAGGAGAGACCCTCGACACCGAGGACCTCATGAAGCTCCAGAAGACCGGTCTGCTATAATCTGCGAACCTTTGCGAGCGAACTTTTAACGCCGTCGCCCACCTGATACCGGGTATGGCAAGCGGACGCTCGGCCGACAGTGGTGGCCGCGGGCGACGGCTCGCAATCGTTTTCATCGGAACAGTGCTAACGGTGGCGGTCGCGTGGTGGCTGTTTCTCGTCTATCCGACATCGCTCGTGGAACTGCTGGGGATTCTGCTCGTGTTGCTGGCGGGTGTGATTGGCGCACGGGCCGCCGCCCGCGTCGCCGCCCAGCGGTTCCCATCGTACGACGTGGCGGAGGTCGCCGTCGAAGGCCCGATACGGCGGGACGGCGGCGGGTCGATTCCTTCTCCGGCCGGGACTTCGACGGACGACATCGTGACGCAAATCGACCGCGCCAACGACGACGAGAACGCGAACGGGCTGTTGTTGCGGTTGAACACGCCCGGCGGCGAGGTCGTCCCGAGCGAGGACATCCGTCTCGCGGCGGAGCGGTTCGACGGGCCGACCGTGGCCTACGCGACCGACGTGTGCGCGAGCGGTGGCTACTGGATAGCGAGCGGCTGTGACGAACTGTTCGCCCGCGAGGCCAGTCTCGTCGGCAGCATCGGGGTCATCGGCTCGCGGGTGAACGCCGCCGAACTGGCGGAGCGGGTCGGCCTCTCCTACGAACGGTTGGCGGCGGGTAAGTACAAGGATGCGGGCATCCCGCTGAAGGAGTTGGACGGCGACGAGCGCGACTACTTACAGGGCATCATCGACGGCATGTACGACGATTTCGTCGAGCGCGTGACGACGGGGCGCGACCTCGACCCCGAGACGGTCCGCGAGACGGAGGCGCGGGTGTACCTCGGCGACGACGCGGAGCGCATCGGTCTCGTGGACGAACTCGGCACGCGCGAGGACGTGGAGGCGCGTCTCGCCGAGCGGTTGGGCGTCCCGGAGGTGTCGGTACGGGAGTTCGAACCCAGCCAGCCGTTGCGACGGCGGCTGAACCTCGGCGCGCGCGGAATCGCCTACTCGTTCGGTGCGGGCATCGCGAGCGTGGTCGGCGACGAGAAGGGGGACGTGGAAGGGTTCGAGTTCCGGGCTCGATAGCCGATAGCGGGTATCAGTCCGTCAGGTCGGCGATAATCGTCTCTTCTGTCCCGCGGTTCGGGCCGATTTCCTCCCCCGTACGGTCGGATTCGAGGTGCTCCTCGACTGTTTTGGCGACGGCTTCGGACAGCGGCGTCGATTCCCATCCGAGGGAAGCGAGCTTTTCAGTCGAGACGAGGTGCGGCGTCGGTGCGTAGAGCGGGAAGTCGAGGGACGACACGTCGTGTTTTGCCAACTCTCGTTCGCTCGCGTGGACCAGTTCGACCTCGGTATCGAGCGCCTCGGCCGCGAGTTCGAGGGACGTACCGAGGGACATCGTTTCGCAGTCGGCGAGGTTATACGCCTCGCCGGGTGTGCCGCGTTCCGCGACGATTCTGAGGGCGCGGGCACCGTCGAGCGCGTAGGCGCGGTGCAGGAGGCTGTCGCCGTCGCCCGGCACGAGAACCCGGTCGTATTCCGCCACGCGGTGGAGCCAGTAGTCGTATCGCTCGGTGTAGTCGTACGGGCCGTAGACGAGCATGGGACGGACGACCATCGCGTTCACGCCGTCCGCGGCGGCGGCAAAACACACGCGGTCGCACTCGGCCTTTCGCGGGCCGTAGCTCTCCATCGATTCGTCGTCGGCTTGTTCTTGGGTGCAGTCGTGAAGCGTCGCGTCCTCGCGCGTCGGAATCGGCTGTTCGGCGTACGCGCTGCCGCTGGAGACGTAGACGTAGGCGTCCGCATCGGCGAAGATTTCGGTGGCGGCCGCTATCTGCCGGGGATGCATGACGCAGAAGTCGATAACGACGTTCGGTTCGACCTCGTTCCGGGCCGCTTCGAGCGCCTCTCGGTCGTTTCGGTTCCCTTCGAAGTGCGTTACGCCGTCGCGGTCGGCGAACGGAGTTCCGGATTCGCCGCGGGTGAACGTCGTCACCTCGTAGCCGTGGGTCAGCAGTTCCTCGACCGTGTGTCGGCCCATGAACCGCGTTCCGCCGACGAGCAGTGCTCGTGTCATGGGGTCGATGCGGACGAAGGGACGATAAACCTACAGGAACCAGCGTCCGACGTGCGAATGCCACGGTCTTTTATCGCTCTCCCGACTAGCACGATGCATGGCGACCGAATCGGGAACACACGGCTATCGAACCGAACACGGAGAGGACTTCGGGCGGACGTACTTCCGGCAGCTCGGCGACTTCGCCGTTTCGTCCATCGGTATCGGGACGTACCTCGGCGACCCAACCGACGCGGTGGACGAGGACTACTACGACGCGATCACGACGGCGGTCGAGGGGGGTATCAACATGGTCGATACCGCCATCAACTACCGGTGTCAGCGGAGCGAGCGCGTCGTCGGGGAGGCGCTCGCCGACGCCGACGTGGACCGGGATGCCGTCTTCGTCTCGACCAAGGGCGGGTTCGTTCCCTTCGACGGCGAGCGACCGGACGAACCGGGGAAGTACGTCAAACGCGAGTTCGTGGACACCGGCCTCGTCGATTCGGACGACCTGGTTCGCGGGAGTCACTGTCTCGCGCCGGACTACATCGACGACCAACTGGACCGGTCGCTCGACAACCTCGGACTCGACACCATCGACTGCTACTACGTCCACAACCCGGAAACACAGCTCTACTCCAACTCGCACGAGGAGGTGTACGACCGACTCGAAGCGACGTTCGCCCGACTCGAAGAGCGCGCCGCCGCCGGTGACATCCGTCACTACGGCGTGGCGACGTGGAACGCCTTCCGCGTCCCGGAGAGCCACGACGACTACCTCTCGCTCCGCGAGGTCGTCTCCCGCGCTCGAAGCGCCGCGAAAGCCGCCGAGAACACGAGGACCCACTTCCGCGTGATTCAACTTCCGTTCAACGTCGTCATGGCCGACGCGTTCACCGTCGAGTCACAGGACGGTCCCGACGGAAAACAGAGTGCGCTCCGCTTCGCCCACGAGGCGGGGTTGAACGTCGTCACCAGCGCGAGCATCGCGCAAGGAGACCTCGCGGCGGAGATGCCGGAGGAAGTCGCCGAACAGCTCGCCGGTGAGACGACCGCACAGCGAGCCATCAACTTCGCGCGGAGCGCGCCCGGCGTAACCAGTTCGCTCGTCGGTGCGAGCACGAGCGAGCACGTTCAGGAGAACCTCGACGCGGGGCGCTTCGACCCGATGGGTGCGAACGCCTTCGATGCCGTTTTCGAGTGAGGGCGTCGAACAGTCCGACCTACAGCACTTTCCACTTACCATCACAGTTCTGGCATAAACGAACCGAGTACACCTCGTCCGGGTCGTTTCGCGTTTTCAGCGATTCTCCGCAGTCTGAACACGAGAGACGACCGTACGTGTCCTTCTCGACCTCTCCCTTTCGCAGACCGCTTCGAACTGATTGCATCGAGACAACATACACCACGGAGTGACATATACGCACCGACGAAATCGACCTTCGTCGGGTCGAGGGAAACGATTGTGTTTCTTTTTGATAACAGTTATCATTGTACATACTAAAATCAGGCCAACAAACATTTATTGCTGTTTTTCAAATTGTATATCTTAGATGAATAGAACCCGCCGCCGCCTCCTCCACCTCTCCGGTACCGGTTTAATCGGCTTTCTCGCTGGGTGTTCCAACGACGGCACCGGAGACACGACCGAGCACACGAGTTCCCCGCCCACATCGTCCGGGACGAGCGAATCGACCGCCACGACCGCTTCGACCGAGACGACGACCACGGAACAACCGTCCTCCCTTCACACGAAATACGACAGTCGGAAGCGGTTCGCTTCGCCGGGAACGAGTTTCGAGACGTTCGAAGACCCGGCCCGTTGGCGGTCGTTGGAAGGCGAGATGACGCCGGATTCGAAGACGAAGCACACCGGTTCGCAGAGCCTTCGATTGGTCGGGCGGGGCGGTCATCACGTCATCATCGAACGCCGGTTGTCCGGGACGATGAATTTCACCGACCGCGACGTGTCGGCCATGATCCGAACGACGACGCCCTCGAAAATCGGCTTCTACGTGTATCTGGTGGACACTGACGGAAACAAAGCCGCGTTGGAACTCCGGGATATCTCCTATCGACCCCCAGACATCGGCTGGTTCCGAACCTGCCCCGGCGTCTTCGAAGCCGACGAAAAACTCGACTTGCGCACCATCGACCGAATACTGCTACAGGTCACCAACGGGACGGCGGACGACGTGAAAGCGTGGGTGGACGACGTGCGATTCCATCCGAAACCCGACAAAGGGTACGTCATCCTCAGTTGGGACGACGGCAAGCGGAGCTACTACGAGAACGCCGCGCCGCTCCACGACGAATACGGTTACCCCGCCGTGCTCACCCACCCACCGAACCTCGCGGGATTGAAACGCGACGCGTTCATGTCGCTCGAAGAGTTGAAAGAACGGGAATCGAAGGGCGACGAAGTGGTCGCACACGGGAGCAGCCAGTTCCCGTTCTCCGAGACGTCGGCGTCGAAACTCGACGGAATCCTCGAAACACACAAACAGTGGCTCATCGACCACGAGTTTTCGGGTGCGGACTTCATCGTCTATCCCGGAAACAACTTCGACGAGACGGCGCTCGACGTCGTTTCGAACTATCACTACATGGGCGGGATGAACCAGTCGGGGAACGTCAACACGACCGGCGTCTGCGGGTTCGACCCGCTCGTCCTCCCCCGGACCATCGGCAACGATTTGGAGATTTCGAAGACGGTCGTCGATAACGTCGCAACGTATCGAAATTGCGGCATCCTGAACTTTCACGACTTCGAGAGCAGCAACACGATGTCCATCTCGGACTACGGGAAACTCCTCTCGCACATCGACGGAATCGCTGGCGTCGAGGTCATCACGTTCTCCGACCTCTGGGGAATGCGAACGAATACCGCACCGTAAGACTCTCTTTGCCCGTTTCGGAAGGTTTGATTACCCTCTCGATAAAGAGATTCGCGTGTCCCGGGGACGCCTCTTTGCATCACTCAGCTCGATGGTCTTTCTGGTCAACTTCGCTCGTGTGATGTTCGCGCCGTTGCTCGAACCGCTCAAACACGAATTCCTCGTCAGTAACGCCACCGTCGGGCTCATCGCCACGCTCGTCTGGCTCGGGAGCGCGCTCCCCCGAATTCCGACTGGATACCTCCTCACCCGAGTCGAGCGCCACCGCGCCGTTCTCGGCGCTGGCATCGTGTTGACCGCCGCCGCCGGATTCACCGCCTTTGCGCCCTCCGTTCCGCTCCTCGCGGTCGGCGCGTTCACGATGGGCGTCTCCAGTGCGGTGTATTTCATCGCCGCGAACCCGCTCGTGAGCGAACTGTACCCCGACCGCGTGGGGCGGGCTATCGGCATCCACGGGACGGCGAGCCAACTCGCGGCCGCCATCGCACCCGTCTTCGTCGGCGTGATGCTGACGGTCGTCGGCTGGCGGGGCGTTCTCAAGTTGCTCGCGGCCGTCGCCGCGGCCGTGACCGTCGTCTTCTTCGTGGTCGCGCGCCGAACCGACCTTCCCGACGCGGGTGCCACCGACCGCGAGTTCGTCACCGCGTTCCGTCGCCAGTGGCCCATCATCTTGAGCGGCGTCGCCATCATCGGCGCGACCGGGTTCGTCTGGAACGGGTTGTTCAACTTCTACCCGAGCTATCTCCACCAGACGAAGGGGCTATCGCCGGAAACCGCCCGCACCCTACTGACGGTCGTCTTCGCGGCGGGCGTCCCCGCGTTCTGGTTCACCGGGCGACTTGCCGACAGGTTGCCACACGTCCCGCTCATGTTGTCCATCCTCGGCGGCTTCATCGTCTGTCTCCTCGGACTGACGGCCGCACAGGGTCTCGCGGCCATCGTCGCCGTCTCGCTCGCCCTCGGCTACGTCATCCACAGCCTGTTCCCCGCGCTCGACACCTACCTCCTCGACTCCCTTCCGGACGAGAATCGAGCCAGCGCCTACGCGATGTACAGCGGCCTCGCCATGATCGGGCAGGCCGGGGGGAGTTCGGTCGTCGGCGCGCTGTTGGACGCCGGATACCTTTTCGATACCGTCTTCCGAACGTTCGCCGTCGGCCTGCTGGCGATTCTGGCGGTGCTGTTCGTCCTGCACCGTGCCAACCGACTTCCGGCCACGGCGGTGACGAGCTAACCCCGCGGTCAATCACACGCGTCTGCCGACTCCACGCCCTTTTTCTTTCCCCTCACCGAAGCCAACGCCAATGGAGTACGTGCAGGAGCAGGTGACGACGCTCCACGACCTGACCGGCCGGATTCCCGACGCTCCGACCAACCGCACCGCGGTCGTCGTCCCGATGACCGACCGCGAGTTCGAGTCGCGGACGGCCGAACGCGTCCTGTCGGCGCTCGAAACGGTTTCGCCGAACCGCGTCGTCGTTCCGCTCCGCGCGCCGCACGATGCGGTCGGGCCGATGTACGACTGGCTTTCGGCCTTCGACGTGCCGCTCTCCGTCCTCTGGTGTTCCAGTCCGCGCGTCGAGGCGCTGCTCGACGACCACGGTCTGACGGGACCGGCGGGCAAAGGCCGGGACGTGTGGCTGGCCCTCGGCGTCGCTGCGGCCGATTCCGAGTTCGTCGTCTGCCACGACGCCGACACGAAGACCTACGATTCGTCCGTCGTGCCGCGACTGCTCGCCCCGCTCGACCGCGGCTTCTCGTTCACGAAGGGCTACTACGCCCGCGTCGAGGAGAATCGGTTCTACGGTCGGCTGTTTCGCCTGTTCTACGCGCCGCTGGTTCGAACGTTGCGCCGCGCCGACGACGGACGAATCCTCGACTACCTCGCCGCGTTTCGCTACGCGCTGGCTGGCGAGTTCGGCATGACCGCCGACCTCGCCGCGGGCATGCGCGTCGAACGCGACTGGGGCTTGGAGGTCGGCACCCTCGGCGGCGCGTTCGAACACGCCGGATTCGACGGGAGCGCACAGGTGGACCTCGGCCGCTACGAACACGACCACCGCGGCGTGGCCGGACCGGGCGGCCTCTCCACGATGAGCGAGGGCGTCGGCAGTGCCCTCTTTCGCGTCTGTGAGGCCCACGGCGTCACGCCCGAGTACGAAACGCTCCCCGAGCGCTACCGCGACACCGCGCGCCGGTTCGTCCGGCAGTACGCCGCCGACGCCGAGTTCAACGGCCTCGACTACGATTCGGCGGCCGAGCGGGAACAGGTCGAGACGTACGCCGACGCCGTTCGACCCCCGGACGACCACGACCGCCACGCCGTCCTCCCGGCGTGGGACGACACCGACATCGACCCCGGCGAGGTTCTGGAGGCCGCCCGCCCGATACTCTCCGAACGCCGCCACTGACGCGGCGGGATTTCTCATTTTGGACGTGAAATGCCGTGCGGGAGTGGCAAAGCTCGAAGTGAAAAACTGCCCCGGCGCTGGGACGAGCCGGAGGGCACGCCGCCCGGAGGCTCGTGTCGATTTTCGAAGTCTGAGTCAACGATTGAACGAGTGATAAGGGAGGAAAACGACGAGTATTCCCCCACTCGCGTCGTGGCGAGCACACGCTACGCGATGCTCGCCGTTTTGCTCGTGAAAATACGCCGAGAGGGAGATTTGAACCACCTGAAGACGCTTCCTCACTCGCTTCGCTCGTGAGACTGCCTCTTCCGTCGTTCAAACCCATCAACCGTCATCTCCTCACACGTGACCGAGAGCCGCGACTCTCGGTCGGTTACGTTCGGAGAATGACGCCGAGAGGGAGATTTGAACTCCCGTGTCCGTGAGGACAGCAGATTTCGAATCTGCCGCCTTGGCCGGGCTAGGCTATCTCGGCTCACTTTCCAGTACCGCGTTTTCCGGTTTATGGGTTTCGATTTTCGTCACGCAAACCCAGACGACCACCACATTAAAATCGATGGCCGTTGCGTGATATTTCATGGACGTTACAGACGCGAACACCAAGGCAGATTCCGTCCTCGACGCGATAGGAACTGCCGTCATTGCCGACCGCGAATTCCTCGAAACAGTCCTCCTCGGCGTCATGGCGCAAGGCCACGTTCTCCTGGAGGACGTGCCCGGAACCGGAAAGACCCTCACCGCGCGGAGCTTCGCCTCCGCGCTCGGCCTCTCGTTTAGCCGCGTGCAGTTCACCCCTGACCTCCTCCCGGCCGACGTGACGGGGACGCACGTGTTCAACGAACAGGACCGGGAGTTCGAGTTCAACGAAGGCCCCATCTTCGCCAACGTCGTCCTCGCCGACGAAATCAACCGCGCGCCGCCGAAGACCCAGGCCGCGCTCTTGGAAGCCATGGAGGAACGACAGGTGACGGTGGACGGCGACACCCGAGAACTGCCGAAACCGTTCTTCGTCATCGCCACGCAGAACCCCGTCGAACAGGAGGGGACCTTCCCGCTCCCCGAGGCGCAGGTGGACCGCTTCGCCGTGAAGACCAGCCTCGGCTACCCGGAACTCGACGGCGAAATCGAACTCCTCCGGCGGCGTGCGGCCCGCGACAGCCAGAGCCCGTCCGTCGAAACCGTCCTCGACAACCAACTCGTCACCGACCTCCAATCGGTCCCCGAGACGGTTCGCGTCGAGGAAGACCTGCTCGAATACATGGCCGCCATCGCCCGCGGAACGCGTGACGACCGCCGCGTCGAGGTCGGCGTCTCCCCCCGCGGGACCCAGCGCCTCTTCGAGGCGGCCCGCGCCCGCGCCGCCATGCAGGGCCGCGATTTCGTCACCCCCGACGACGTGAAACGCGTCGCCTTCCCCGTGCTGGCCCACCGCGTCGTCCTCACGCCGGACGCGAAGGTGAACAACGCGCGAAAGGACGAAATCGTCGAGTCGGTGCTGGACAGCGTTCCCGTGCCGACGGTCGAGTAGAAAATAGTTCTTCTTCCGTTTCACGCCCGCAACGCCGACGTGAGCGCCAGCACCGCGATCAGCAGGAACACCAGCGCGGTCACGGGCCTGCCGCCGCTTCCGGCCAGATACATGCCGTAGCCGACGACGCCCGCCGTGATGCCGATGACCGCGCTCGACGCGGCGTGCATGACTTCGAGGGTTTGGGTGTCCGCCTCCCGGCCCAACTGCTCGCCGACGTTGATGGCCTGTTCGCCGAAGTCCCACGCGAGGACGGTCGCTATCGCGCCGGGAATCAGAAGTTCGGGGGGTGCGGCGACGAGGCTTCCCGCCAGAATCCCGAGCAGGAGGACGAAACTGCCGATGGTGACGGAGCGACGGCTTCCCCGGACGACGCCCACGGTGACGAACAGCAGGCCGAGGATGCCGCCGAGCGCGCCGACGCCGCCGAACAGCGCGCTCGCGCCGACCGCGACGGACGCGGCGATGACGGAGAGCAGTTGACTCACTCGCGCTGGCGAGCGGTCGATGGTCCCGTCCCGCATTTCCGTTCCGCTCATCGCGCCCACCGCCTGTTCATCTTCGCCAGCGTTACGCCGAGGGGGTCGTCGGGGTTCCAGTCCACGACCCGAACACCTCCGGCGCGGAGCGACGTGATGCGCTGTGTTCGTTCCGCCCGTGCGAGTCGCTGTCCCGTCGTCTCGTCCGTCGTCGGATTCGGACTGATGACGGTTACGGGGTGGCCCATGGCGTCGAGTCGCCGCGCCACCTCCGGAGCGAACCGGTCACAGAGCGGCGAGAGATATACCACCTGCGCGTCGCTCGGCAACCGCCGCCGAAGCCAGCGCAGTTTCACCGTGGAGTAAAACATCTCGTCCGGCGGCCTCTGGGCGAACGCGGCCGCGTGCGAGAGGAGGTTCCGCGCTTCGGCGCGGTGGGTTTCGCCGGTGCCGGGTGCGAGCCACGCCTCCTCCGGGCCGAGCGCCGCGATGCCGACCCTATCCCCGTTGTCGAGCAGGGCGCTGAACGCGTCCCCGGCGGCGCGGATCGAGTGCTCGACCGCACTCGGGTCCTCCGTCGCCGCCGTCAGGTACGCTTGTTCCCGAACGTCAACGAGGAGCACGACGGTCGCGGTTCGCTCCTCGCGGAACTCGACGGTCGTCAGTTCGCCGGTGCGGGCCTTGCGCTTCCAGTCGATGCGCGAGAGCGGGTCGCCCGGCCGGTAGTCCCGTGTGGCGAAGAATTCGACGCCCGTGCCGCCCTCTCGGGTGGTGACCTGTCCGACGTGTCGAATCGTCTGTTCGCGGAGCGGAACGTCGTCGGCCGTCGATTGAAGTCGGGGTGTGCAGGTGATGGTCGTCTCGTCTTCGAGTTCGAACTCGCGTTCGACAGCGCCGCTGAAGTCTCGGGCGATGGCCTGTGCCGGGCCGAAAACGTGGTCGCCGCGAACCGCTTCGAGGGTGTAACTGAACGTGGCTCGTTTGCCGGGGCGGAGCGCCGTCCCGATTCTGGGCGACCCCGCCGTCACGCGGAGTCCGTCCGGAACGCCGTCCACGATTCTGAGGTCCGGCGCGGTCGTCTCGCCGACGTTCTCGACCGTCACCTCCACGGTCGTTTCGTCTCCGGGTCCGAGAGCCGACTCGGCCACGGTGCGCGTCAACTCGAAGTCGGTCGACGGCGGCGTCGCGGTCCGAGCGTACGCCGCGAAGGCGACGCCGACCACGCCGACGAGGAGCGTGACCGGGCTCTCGGTGAACACGCCGACACCGGCCGCGAGCAGCGCCATGGCGCTCACGCCGTGCCACCGGTTGGTCTCGCGGACGACGTTCATCGTCCCTCCTCCACGTACCGGGCGACGGCACGGGCTGACCGCCGTGCACGGTGTTGGAACGCCGTCTCGCTGCCGAACGACTGGCGGAGCCACTCGCGCCACGACCGCCGCGGTGCGGGTTGCCCGGCGACGAACGCGGCGGCCTCGGGGTCGTCCGTCCACTCCCCCGTCTCGATGCGCGTCCGTGCGCCGTCGTCCGAACAGCCTTCGCGCTGAACGATGGCTTCGACCAGCGCGCTTTCGAGACGTTCCCTGAGTTCCTTCCGCGACCGGAACCGTCGTTTTCGCGGTCCCGAGTGAACCGACCGAAGTCGCTCGTCGAACTCCTGCCCGGGTATCGGAAGCGTCACGTTCGTCTCGGGGTCGCCGGTGTCGGTCCCGTCGATGTCGGTGTGCCGTCGGGACTGGACGACGCGAAGCCCCTGTACGAACGCGAGCAGTCCGACGAACTTCACGAACAGGTCCCGAAGCGGGAAGAGCGTCGCCAACCCGGGCGCGAAGACGACCGCCAGCCCCCATCCGACGGCGAGGACTCCGACCGCCGTAACGACCGACCGAACGTTCATTCGTCGTCCTCCGCGTACGTTCGCTCGATGCGGCGGAGCGCATCGACCGCACGCCGTTCGTGGTCGTCGCTGGCGTCCTGTCCGCCGTACCTGACCTCCTCGAAGACGCTCGTCAGTTCGGTCACGTCGTCACGGGCCATCCCCGCGTCCACGGCGGCCGCGGCGAATTCGCCCGGGGTGCTCGATTCCGGCGAGGAGACGTTCAGATACTCGGTCATCTCGCGCCACGCTCGATACACCTCGTTTTCGACGCTCGATTCGGATTCGATTCGGTCGGCCGCCTCGCCCGCCGCCCGCCCGACGGCCGCGATGTCCTCGTCGCTTTCGTCGAGGGCTTCGACCTCCGGCGTCGTCTCCTGGTCGCCGCTCGAACTCCGAACGAGGAGGGCGACGGCACCGACCAGCGCGACGCCGAGGACGAGGAACATCAGCACCGACGGTGTGGTCACGTTCGTCGCACCGTTTCCGATGCCGCCCGTACCGCCCTTCGGGAGCGAGAAGTTGGTCCGGTTCCCGCCCATGAGTCCACCCGCGCCTTGGAAGGGTGGGGCGGTGCACGCCGTCAACAGCGCGTGTAGGAGCAGTGTCGGGATGCCGACCGGCCCGATTATTGCGAATGCGCCGAGAAACCCCGCCTTCCGGTAGGCGAGCGCCACGAGTCCCAGAAACACCGCGAGGATGAGCAGGATGACCGGTCCCGTGTTGAGGACGGGATAGCAGGGGAATTCGAGCGGTATCGCCGGGGCTCCCTCACCGGCCATGCTGGGACTCGATCCGTTCGTCTGGCCACTTCCGACGCCACCGGGACCGCCGCCCAAACCGGTCCCCGACCCGCCGTCCGTCACGGCGGAGTTCAGCGTCGCGGCGGCGAACGCGATGGCGAGGATGCAGAGGAGGGCGATGACGATGACGCGGGCGGTATCTCGTTCCACGGTACCGAGTAGCGGGATTGATAACTTAGGGTTTCTGTCTTCTTTCCGGGACATCGGCGTCCCGGAGGATGACAAGAAATATACAAACCGAAACGAGCGGTCAACTCGATGGATGTCGAGATACACGACGACCGTCTCGCCCGACAGATGGAAGGGGAGGACTTCGTATTGGCCGTCGTCACCGCGACGAAACCCGACTTCTACAAACAAGCGCCCGTCGTCGCGGCGGCCCGCGAGCGAGGCGTCCCGTGTTTCGTCCTCCACACGGGCCAACACTACGACGACCTGCTCGGTCACGGACTCGACGAGTACGACCTCGCGGAGCACATCGCGGTCGACCTGAACGTCCGGGGCGGTCTCTCGCAGAAGTCGGCGGAGTTGCTGACCCGCATCGAGTCGGTCGCCGACGCGCTGGCCGCGTCGTACCCGGACACCACCGTCCTCCCGGTGGTCCACGGCGATACGCTCGCCGCCGGAATCGTCCCGCAGGCGTGGCTGTTCGCCACTAACAGCGGCGTCGCCCACAACGAAGCCGGTCTCCGGAGCATGGCCCCGCCGTTCGAGCGGTACGGGACGCCCGCCGAATTCGTCGAAGAGCAGTGGAACGCGGACTGGGAGTTGAACCGAACGGAACCGTTCCCGGAGCAGTACGACACGTTCGTCGGGTCCGCCGCAGCGACGTACCACTTGGCGCCGACGGCGCTGAACCGCGACCACCTCGTCCGCGAAGGCTATCCCGAGGAAGTACACGGTCGAGAGCGGATTCCGGTCGTGGGTAACTCGGTCGTGGACGCCATCGAAATGAAAAAGGGAGGCGACGGCGAGAGCGTCTTCGACGTCTACCCGATTCTCGAACGCCGCGACGACTGGATTCGCGTGGACGTCCACCGTCGGGCGAACCTCCTTCCCGACCGGTTTCGCGCCATCGTGAACGCGGTTATCGGGCTCGTCGAGGCGGGGTACAACGTCAACTTCGTGGAACTCAACGCCACCAAGGCGGCGCTCGAAAACTACGGTCTGCGCGAAAAACTGCTCCGACTCGACGACGACCACGACAACTTCTTCTTCAGCGGTCTCTGGAAGCGTCACGCACACGTCTACGAGTTCCTCGAATCCGGGCGGTGTTTCGCGGAACTGACCGACTCCGGGAGCATGCAGGAGGAACTCAACCACATCGAGGAGGCCGTCTGTCTGACCGCGCGATTCAACACCGACCGTCCCGAGACGGTGTTCGAAGCGAACTCCAACCTCCTCGTACCGCCGATTTCGGGCGAGTTCATGCAGGGGATGGTCGAACACGTTCACGGGAACGACTCGCTCCGCGAGCGAATGCGCTCGGAACCGTCGCTTTACGGCGAAGACGTCGGCGACGAAATCGTCTCGTTCCTCTGGGACCGCCGCGACGAAGACCCGTTCGAGTGGGCACACGAACGCGCCGGGTTCGACGGCGGGCGACAGGAATTCGACTATCTGTAACCGAATCGGGGAAGCCGTCCCGCCAGCGTTCACCCCGATTCGACCAAATTCGACGAAACACGCGGCGTAACACAACGGTCAACCGTTATGCCGCGGGCGCTCGTGGCATCGGTATGCGACTCGTGGGGGTGGTCGTCGTGTTACTCGTCTGTGCCGCGCCGGTGGTCGCGATGGTGGCTCCCGGGGGGAACCACGGAAATTCGAGCGCGGCCGAAACCCACCCGCCGGACCCGAGCTCCGACGTCATCGGCTGGGAGAACGGCTACTGGTACAACGAGAGCATCGACGTGAACCAGCGCGACGGATTGTCCGACGCTGAGTTGAAGGCGTACGTGGGGCGGGCGATGGCGCGCGTCGAGTTCATCCGAGACGAGGAGTTCACCCGGTCGGTGGACGTCGAGCCGCTGTCGCGGGAGGAGTATCGGAACCTCGTCCGACAGCAGGCGGCGCGTTCGAACACGCCGCCACAGCGTGCGTGGGAGAATCAGGTGTGGGAGGGGCTGTTCGTCACCGGCGAGCGCGCCGATGCCGCCCGCCAGCAGACCCGACTCTATCAACAGCGCGTCGCGGGGTTCTACGTCCCGGGAGAGGACCGAATCTACGTCATCTCGCACGGCCAGCGCCGCATCGACAACGCGACGCTGGTGCACGAACTCACCCACGCGATACAGGACCAGCACGTCGACCTGTCGTCGTCGGAACTCGAATCAAAGACGATGGACGGCCGCCGCGCCGACGACGGCCTGACGGAGGGCGAAGCGATGTACGTCGAGAAGCGGTACACGAACCGGTGTGGGAAGTCGTGGCAGTGCGTCGCCAAGCCCGATGTCGGGCCGAAGCGGACGCCGTACGGCGGCGGCCCGCTTCCGTCCTACAACCTCGCCATGCAGGTTGCGCTGATTCAGCCCTACTCCGACGGTCCCGCGTACGTCGCCTCGCGGTTCGATTCCGGCGAGTGGAAGGCGGTGACCGAGGAGTATCGAAACCCGCCGGAGTCGTCGAAGGCGGTCATCCACCCCGAGACGCGAACCGACGGTCCCGAACGCCTCCGCCTCGGCGAACAGGCGCGAAGCGGCTGGAAGCTCTACGGCAAACGCGGCGTCAACGGGTCACAGACGGTCGGAGAGACCGGCATCTACACCATGTTCTGGTATCAGGGACGGGCCGAGGGGAACCCCATCATCCGCTGGCGACAGTTCCAGAACCCCGACGAAGGGAAGTTCGACCTGTTCAACTACTCCAGTACGCCGTCAGACGGCTGGGCGAACGACCGACTCTGGCCGTACCACAAGGGGGACAAACGGGGGTACGTCTGGCGAACCAAATGGGAGACGCCCCGTGATGCGACCGAGTTCCGACGAGCGTACCGCGACCTGCTTCGCGGACGGAACGCGACCCGCGTCGGTCCGGACACGTGGCGCATCGAGGACGGGCCGTTCGCCGACGCCTTCCGCATCGACCGCCACGGGCGAACGGTGACCATCGTCAACGGGCCGACGGTCGGCGATTTGGACGACATTCGGCCGAATTCGAAACCGAGCACGAACCGGAAAATGCGGTTCTCGCGGATTCGGTGAGCGGTTACTCCGAGGTGGCGGAGAGCGAGATAGACCCGTTCTCGGTCTCGAACGAGAGGTCGTTCGACCCATCGCCGAGGACGCCGGTGAACCCCGTCATCGAGAGTTCTTCCGAGGAGAAGTCGAGTCCGCTCGCGTTTAGCGACCCGTTTTTCGTCGTCGCCGAAACAGTCGCGTCGAGGTCGGACGCGAGCGCCGCGTCGATACTGCCGTTCTCGGTTCGAACGTCGGTGTCGCGCGCGACTTCGAGCAGTTTCACGTCGATGCTGCCGTTCTCGGTTCGAACGGCCGCGCTGTCTCCGGCGGTGACCACCGTCGCATCGATGCGTCCGTTCGTGCTCCGTAGCTCTCCGACCGGGACGGAGTTCGGGTAGCGAACCGTCAGCGCCACGCTCACGTCGTCCGCGTCCGCGTGCACGCGCAGGCGAAGTTCGTCCGCCGTCTTCGCGTCCGAAAGGGAGACGTCATCGAGCGAGCCACCCTCTCGGGCGTGAATTTTCATCGTCACATCGACGTCGCTGCCGTCGTGGCGACGAACGTCTATCGACCCGTTTTCGTTCTCGACCGCCAGCCGCGTTCCGCTTTGTACCTGAAACGTCCGGTGCTCGGTCTTATTCGTCTGGTCCGCCGTCGAGAGTCGGGAGACGCACCCGGTGAGGGCGGCCGCGAAACCGCTCGCCAGTCCCGCCGTGAGCGTTCGCCGGTTCATAGGTGGGCAACGACTTCAGAAATACTGTATTTTGGGGTGACACAAAATCCGAGAGATGTCTCTATTCGTCGCTTATTCGAAGGAAAAAACCGATTAGGCTGTCGCCTCGTCGGTACCGGCGGTCGTCGGGAGCGCGTCCGTCTCGTCGGCCGCGGTCAACAGTTCGTGGTAGCGGTTGCGAATCGTGACGGTGCTCACGTCCGAGACGTCGCTCACCTCGTCCTGCGTGAGCTTCTCGTCTTCGAGCAGGGCGGCGGCGTACAGCGCCGCGGCGGCGAGGCCGACGGGCGATTTCCCGCTCGTGATACCCGTCCCTTTCGCCGTCTTGAGCAGGTCGTGGGCGCGGCGCTTGGTCTCGTGGGTGAGGTCGAGTTCGCTCTCGAAGCGCGAGAGGTACTGCTCTGGGTCGGCGGGTTTGACGCCGAGGCCGAGTTCGCGGACGATGTAGCGGTAGGTGCGCTTGAATTCCATGCCGTCGATGCGGCTGACGGTGGTCACCTCGTCCATCGTGCGGGGGACGCCGCTCTGGCGCGCCGCGGCGTACAGCGAGGCGGTTGCGACGCCCTCGATGGAGCGCCCCGGCAGGAGGTCCTCGTTCAGCGCGCGGCGGTAGATGACGCTCGCCGTCTCGCGCACGTTCTTCGGGAGGCCGAGCGCGCTGGCCATGCGGTCGATTTCGCCGAGCGCCTGTTTGAGGTTGCGCTCCTTGCTGTCGCGGGTGCGGAAGCGCTCGTCCCACGTTCGGAGGCGTTGCATCTTCTGGCGCTGGCGCGAACTCAACGACCGTCCGTAGGCGTCCTTGTCCTGCCAGCCGATGTTGCTCGACAGCCCCTTGTCGTGCATCATCTTCGTCGTCGGCATCCCGACGCGGGATTTCGAATCGCGTTCGCTGGCGTCGAAGGCGCGCCACTCGGGGCCGTGGTCGATGCCGTCGGCTTCGACGACGAGGCCGCACTGGCTACAGACGGTTTCGGCGTGTTCCGAGTCGGTGACGAGGCTGCCACCGCATTCGGGACAGCGGTGGTCCGCCCGCTCGTCTTCGTGCTCGTGCTCCGTCGCCCGTTCGTCCTCGTGTTCGTTCGTCCGTGCCCGTCGCTTTCGCGTCCGCGGTTGGTTCGAATGCGCTGCGGTCCGCTCGTCCGTCTGCTGGATTTTCGTGCTCGTCATGATGGAATGAGTCGGAACTGACCCTCGGGAGAAACCGGTGGCAAGGGCGCTCCGCTAACCATAGGTAAGTGCGAAAAACATATAAATCTGTCGCTTGAATTGGCAAGCCTTCGGATAGAGTCTCAAGTAGATGTACTAAATTCAGTATTCTATAGCAACAAAAACCGCATCTCATTAAACTGCTCATAAGAATATATACGGAGTCTCATTCGGAAGGATAGAGATGACGCGACAGACGCGACGGACGTTTCTGGCGACCGCCGGTGCGGTCGGATTTGCAGGCTGTTCCTCGATTGCAGGCAAGGCACCGCTACCGACAGACGAGAACGAGCGAAAGACGCGGCAGGGGGGTGCGTCGAGCGTGCCGGTTCCCCACGATTTCGAAACGCTCGACGAGTGGCGGGCGGTTCCGCGGCAGGGGACGCTATCGAAAGCCACCGACGACCCGTATCAGGGGTCACAGTGCGCGCGCGTGACCGGCAGCGACGAGACGAAGGAAGGGCACATCGTGCGGTCGCTTTCGGGTGCCGACCTCCGCGGGACCAACCTCTCGGTGGCCGTCAAGGTGACCAGCCACGATTTCGCCAAAATCGCGGTCCAACTGCACGCTCCGGACGGACGCAACGTCCTCCGTCTGAAACGAACCCTCGTCGGACCGAAAGACCGCTGGGTGCGGCTCAACCTCGGCGTCACCGCCGCGACCGGGAGCCCGGACCTCGCTTCCGTGTCCGACATCCGCATCGTCGGACGGCCGGTGGACACCAACGCGTCCGCTCCCATCGAGTTCCTCGTCGACGACCTTCGGACCGTTTCCCGCCCGAAGACGGGCGCGGTGATGTTCACCTTCGACGACAGCCACGCGACCCACTACCGCGCGTTCAAACTGATGCAAAAGTACGACTTCGCGGGCGTCGAAGCCGTCATTCCCGAGAGCATCGGGCACGACGACCGCCTGACCGAGGACCAACTCTCGGAGATGGCGGACGGCGGCTGGGACATATCGGCCCACCCCGACGTGCAGGCTCGCTACTTCCCCGACTACTCCCCCGAAGAGCAGGAGGACCTCCTGAAGCGGACACAGGAGTACCTGCAGTCCCGCGGCTTCGAGGACGGCGCGCGCCACCTCCTCGTCCCGAAAAACGAGGTCGGTCCGAACACCTTCGACCTCGCCCGGAAGTACTACGACACGGTGTTCAGCTTCGGCGCGTCGCCCAACGCCATGCCGTTCGAAAACGAGGACGCCATCGTCTCGCGGGTGAACGGCAAGAACCTCGACGTGACGAAGCGGTACGTGGACAACGCCGCCGAGTACGGGCAACTCGTCGTCCCGCTCTTTCACGAAGTCGGGACGGACGGAGAAATCAGCGAGGCCGACTTCGAATCGCTCCTGCAGTACGTCGAGAAGCAGGACGTGAACGTCATCACCGCCTCCCAACTCATCGACGGCTGACGTCGGTTCGGTTCGTTCATTTCGTTCAAACGCCGGAACGAGGCGATAGCTGAAACGTTGACCGCCACCGCAGGGTCTTAACGCTTCGCGGTCCAACCTCCCCCATGACCGAGACGGCCACACTCGCGGGCGGATGTTTCTGGTGTCTGGAAGCGGCGTACAAGGAACTCGACGGCGTGCAGTCCGTCACGTCGGGCTACGCCGGTGGGTCGGTCGAGAACCCGACCTACGAAGCGGTCTGCTCCGGCGAGACGGGTCACGCCGAAGTCGTCCAGTTGGAGTACAACCCCGAGACGGTCGGCTACGACGAACTCCTGCAGGTGTTCTTCACCATCCACGACCCGACGACGCTCAACCGGCAAGGCCCCGACGTGGGCACCCAGTATCGCTCCGCGATATTCTACCACGACGACGACCAGAAGGAGGTCGCCGAGGCGTACATCGACGGCCTCGAATCGGAGGGCGCGTTCGAGGACCCCATCGTCACCGACGTCGAACCGCTCTCGGAGTTCTACGAGGCCGAGGGCTATCATCAGGACTACTACGAGAAGAACCCCAACGACGCCTACTGCACGATGAACGCCCAGCCGAAGATTCGCAAAGTGCGCGAGAAGTTCGTCGGGAAGGCGAACCAGTAGGTCGGAATCGTCTTCGTTTCACCGTGTTGAGGGATGCCCCAACTGTTTTGCCGGAGTGGGTTGACGACGTGCCAATGCCCGTTCAGCCAGATTACGTGAAGAAGGTGGGAGGAATCCTCTTGGAGCGATACCCGGAAGCGTTCACGGACGATTTCGACCGGAACAAGGAGAGCGTGACCGTCTTGACGAACGTCGATTCGAAGAGCGTTCGGAACCGCATCGCGGGGTACATCACGAGACGCGGCGGGGAACCGCCGCGGACAGTCGAACGAGAACCGTCGAGCACCGCGGAGTGAGAACCGCCGCGCACCGTCGAGCGAGAACCGTCGCGCACCGTCGACCGAATTTTCGGGGCGCGTCGTCCGAATCACGAACCGCTGACCGTTTCGGTTCCGGCTCCGACGGGCGATTCCCAGAGGATGACCGAAACGAGTCCGACGAGAACGATCGCACCCACGGCCGCCACCGTGACCAGCGGCGAGTACGCGTCGGCGACGAGACCGCCGAGGAGGACGAGTGGGAGCCTGAGTACCGCGTAGGCCATCGACGCGGCGGAGAGGACGGTCGCCCGGCCGACCGACTCCGAGTGGTCGTTGATGTACTGGTTGACCAGCGGCCGGAGGAGCGTGTTCGACCCGGTTCGGGCGACAAACATCGGGAGGGCGAGGAGGGGCACGAACACCGGCAGGACGAATGAGACGCAGAGAACCACCGGGACGAACACGGTGGTCGTTCGGAGGCCGACGACCTCCTCTATCGTCCCGGCGTAGTAGCTCACCCCGGCGGAGACGAGCGTGAACCCGGCGTACAGCGGTCCCATGAGTTCGACGGAAAGTCCGAGCGGTCCCGTGGCGATGGGTTGGACGTAACTCTCGACGGCACCGGTCGCGGCGAAAAACAGCGCCACGTAGGTCACGAACGACCGGAGCGGCGGTTTCGAGAGGTGACGGCGGATGACGCGAACCGCGTCGAGCGGCGACAGAACGTCCCTGTCGTCGCCCTCGGCGTACGCACGGTTTCGCGGGAGGGTCAACAGCACGACCACGCCAGCGCCGTTCAGCACGCCGGATGCGAGAAACGGCAGTCGGGGGTCGAGTTCGTACAGCACGCCACCGGCGAGGACCGTGACGACCGTTACCGCTCGGTTGACGGCCATGCCCCGACCGCGAACGCGGGCGAACCGGTCCGTGTCGAGTTCCGCGCGGAGGTAGTCGTAGAGCCACGCGTCGCCGCTCCCGGAGCGGAAGACGAGCGCGAGCGTCCACAGGACGTACAAAAGGGCGAGCGCGGGGAAGGAGCGAGCGACGACGAATCCGAGGATGGAGAGCGTCATGCAGACCGAACTGACGACGAGGCTGTCCCGGCGGCCGATGCGGTCGCCGACGTAGCCCGTCGGAATCTCGCCCAGAACGGTCAGCGTCGAGTAGAGCGCACTGAGAAGCGCTATTTGCGTGTAATCGAGGTTTCGGTAGAGGAGAAAGAGGGTGAATATCGGCGAGAAGAACCCGAACGAGACGGTCGCTTGGTAGCAGTAGTACTTGTAGATGGCCGACGAGCGCGACATCGAGTCGGCGTTCGAACGGTCGATAGTAAACGGTTTCCTGAAATCCGTTCCTGTAGAATATGTTTCAATTAGTCCATAGCTTCAGGCGGCTGGAGTCCGTTATTCCCGGTATGCGACTGTACGCCGCGATGCGAAACGGGTTGTTCGTCACCGACGGAGCGGGAACGGCCGCGGTTCGGCTGTCGGACCACGACTTGGAGTGTGTCGCCGCGACGGGCGAACGGGTCTTCTGTGGCACGTTCGACGCCGGTCTCTTCCGGAGCGAGGACGGCGGCGAGTCGTTCCAGTCGGTCGGCGAGGAGACCATCCGCGAGTCGGTGATGTCGCTCGCCATCGACCCCACCGACCCGGACACCGTGTGGGTCGGCACGGAACCGAGCGCCGTCTACCGAAGCACGGACGGCGGCGACTCGTGGGAGCGCCGCGAGGGGCTGACGGACCTGCCGTCGGAACCGAACTGGTCGTTCCCGCCCCGTCCGCACACCCATCACGTCCGGTGGATAGAACCCGACCCGTACGACCCGAACCACCTCTACGTCGGTATCGAGGCGGGGGCGCTCGTCCAAACCTACGACGCGGGCGAGACGTGGGAGGACAAGGTACCGACCGCTCGCGTGGACAACCACTCGCTCGCCACCCATCCCGACGCGCCGGGGCAGGTCTGGTCCGCCGCGGGGGACGGCTACGCCGAATCGGAGAACGGCGGCGAGACGTGGGAGTACCCGCAGGAGGGACTCGACCGCCGGTACTGTTGGAGCGTCGCGCTCGCGCCGGACGACCCGAATACCGTCCTCCTCTCCAGCGCGACGGGGCCGCGAACCGCCCACAACGTCGATTCTGCGGACTCCATCGTCTCCCGGAAGCGGGACGGCGAACCGTGGGAGCGGTTGGACGGCCTCCCGACCGGCGAGGGCGTCACCCGGGCCGTCTTCGAATCGGGCACCGCCGACGGGGAGTTGTACGCCGTCAACAACCGCGGCCTCTTCCGAACCGAGGACGCCGGGACGACGTGGCGAGAAGTGGTCGCGGAGTGGCCGACCGAATTCGAACGGACGACGGCGCGCGGATTGGCGGTCGTGGACGACCGCTGATTACGATACGCAGTTCGTCGCCACCCGCCGGTCGAGGAAGTCGGCGACGAGTTCCATCGAGCGAATCTTCTGCTCGATGTCGTTCGTGCCGTGCCCCTCCTCGCCGAGTTCCTCGTACTCGAAGTCGCCGTCCTCTCCCTCCTCGAATCCGGCTTCGTCCAGCGCGTCGCGGAACAGTCTGGCCTGCGAAACCGGCACCCGGTGGTCGTTGACGCCGTGGACCATCAGGAGCGGCGAATCGAGGTTTTCGGTGTACTCGATGGGGCTTCGCTCGCGGTACAGGTCGTGGTTCTCGTCGGGGTCGCCCATGTACTTCTCCATCAGGCCGGTTTGGAAGTGCGGCATCGTGTTCTCGTACATGTCGTGGAGGTCGGTGACGCCGACCCACGCGATGCCCGCGGTGTACAGTTCCGGGTACCGAACCATCTGCCAGTAGGCGCTGTAGCCGCCGTAGGAGCCGCCGTACACGACGATTTCGTCCTCGTCTATCCAGTCCTTGTCGCGGAGCCAACGGACGCCCTCGGCGACATCCGCCTGTTCGGCACCGCCCCAGTCGCCGATGAGGCTGTCCTTGAACTCGCGTCCGCGGCCGATGGAACCCCGGTAGTTGATTTCCAGCACGGAGTAGCCCCGGTTCAGGAAGAACTGGGTCCGTCGTTTGAAGTTCCGCTGATCCTGTACCGGCGGGCCGCCGTGAACCTTCACGACCGCCTTGGACGGGCGTTCGCCGGAATCGTACAACAGGCCGCCGATGTCGGTGCCGTCGTGCGACTCGAACGTAATGTACTCCGCGTCGGCGAACGACTCGGGGTCGATGTCGCCGTAAACCGGTTCGAGAAGCGTTTCGGTCTCGCCCGTTTCGAGGTCGTAGACGAGCAGCGCGGGCCGCTGTGTCGGCGTCGTCCCTTCGACGAGCACGCGACCGTCGCCGAGGAATGCGGAGTCGCTGTACAGCGGGAACGACGCGACGCCCGTGGGGAGGTCGAGTTCCGTCGCGGTCCCGTCGAAGTCGTACACCAGCGGAACGACGGCGGCGTCACGCTTTCGGAGCGCGAGGAAGCCGCTTCCGTCCGGGAGGAACGCGACGCCGTCCTCGACGTACTCGCCGTCGCCGAACCACTCGACGGATTGGGATTCGAAATCGTAGACGCCGCTTCGGGTCTTGTCCGCCGCGTTATCCGAGACGAGCAGTTTCGTTCCGTCCGCCGACCAGTCCTCGAAGTGCGTTTCGTTCCCGTCGATGCCGAGTTCGAGATTCCGGGGGTTCGACCCGTCGGCGTCGGCCACGTACACGTCCATGTTGGTCAAATCGTCCGACTCGTTGGACATGTAGACCATCCGGTCCCCGTCGGGACCGTACGACGCGTGGAAGACGCCCAACTCGTACTCCGCGAGTTGCTCGCTCGTTTCCGTCTCGCGGTCGTAGCGGTAGAGGTTCATCTGCCCGTCGGCGCTGCTCACGTAGAGCAGTTTTCCGTCGTCGATATCGTTGAGGATACACTGCCCGGAGTCCTCGACGACCGGCGCGGCGTTCCCGTCGAGGTCTATCTCCCAGATGTCGTGTTGCTCGTCGCCCGCGTCGTCCAGATGGTAGTAGATGCGCTCGCCGTCCGGTGCCCACCCGAACGGCTGGCTCACGTTCCGCGGCACCTCGCCGTCGCTCACCTGCCGCATTTCGCCCGTTCCCACGTCGATAACGTGGAGTTCGTTGCGGCCGGTGCTGTCGTAGTAGACGGCGACCCGCTCGCCGTCGGGTGAC
Source organism: Haladaptatus paucihalophilus DX253 (assembly GCF_000376445.1). NCBI lineage: Archaea > Methanobacteriati > Methanobacteriota > Halobacteria > Halobacteriales > Haladaptataceae > Haladaptatus > Haladaptatus paucihalophilus. The sequence continues at coordinate 2,847,907 of NZ_AQXI01000001.1, forward strand.
GCCGCCGGACGGCTGAACACCGGGAGGCGTGCGAGGGATTCGAGGGAAAAATCTCCTGTCATCGAGTCCGAATACCAACAGTCAAAGTATCAACCTTTCCAGAACGCCGTTTCAGTAGTATATCTTATATTTTCGGCGCTACAATCGCGGAATCGGCGACCGTGCTGCAACGAGCGCTCGAACCATCGCGCGAGAAAAATCAGGTGCCGACGCCATCGAGACGCCGCACGCGGCCACCGAATCGGTGACTCGTGACTGCGGTTATTCGAGGTCGAAGCGGTCGAGCTTCATCACTTTGTCCCACGTGTCGACGAAGTCCCGGACGAACTTCTCCTCGCCGTCGTCCGCTCCGTAGACTTCCGAGACGGCACGGAGTCGGGAGTTCGATCCGAAGATGAGGTCGAAGCGGGTCGCCTCCCACTCGACGTCGCCCGTTTCGCGGTCACGGAGCTCGAAGACCTGCTCGTCGTCGGAGACCGGCACCCACTCGTGGTCCATTCCGAGCAGGTTCTCGAAGAAGTCGTTGGTCAGCGTCTCCGGTTCGTCGGTGAAGACGCCGAGGTCGCTGTCCTCGTAGTTCGCGCCCAGCGTGCGCATGCCGCCGACCAGCACCGTCATCTCGGGCACCGTCAGGGTCAGTAGCTCGGCCTTGTCTATCAGTTCCTCCTCCACCGGGCGGTCGAGGTCGTCCCCGAGGTAGTTGCGGAATCCGTCCGCGTCCGGTTCGAGCACTTCGAAGGAATCGACGTCGGTCTGCTCCTGCGTGGCGTCCGTCCGGCCCGGTTCGAACGGAACTTCCACGTCGTAGCCGGCGTCCGCGGCCGCCTCCTCGACGGCCGCGTTACCGCCCAGCACGATCAGGTCGGCGAGCGACACCTTCGTGTCGTCGGAGCGCGAACTGTTGAAGTCCTCCTGAATACCCTCCAAGGTCGTCAGCACGCTCTCCAACTCGTCCGGCTCGTTGACCTCCCAGCTCTTCTGCGGTTCGAGACCGATGCGAGCCCCGTTCGCGCCGCCGCGCTTGTCGCTGTGGCGGAACGTCGACGCGGACGCCCAGGCGGTCTTGACCAGCTGAGAGACGGAGAGATCGGAGTCGAGAATCTCTTGCTTGAGTTCGGCGATTTCGTCCTCTCCGATCAGGTCGTAGTCGACGTCGGGAACGGGGTCCTGCCAGACCATCGTCTCGTCCGGAACTTCGGGACCGAGGAACCGCTCCGGCGGGCCCATGTCGCGGTGGATGAGTTTGTACCACGCTTTTGCGAAGGACTCCTGGAACTCGTCCGGGTTGTCCTGGAAGCGCTCCAGAATATCCCGGTAGTCCGGGTCATTTTTGAGCGCGATGTCGGTCGTGAGCATCATCGGGTCAACCGACTCGTCGGGCTTGTGGGCGTCCGGCACGGTGTCCTGTGCCTCCTCATCGACCGGCCGCCACTGCCACGCGCCGCCGGGACCCTTGTGGGCCTCCCACTCGTAGTCGAGCAGGTTGTTGATGTAGCCCATGTCCCACTTGGTCGGTGCGCTGGTCCACGGTCCCTCGATGCCGCTGGTGATGGTGTCGGGACCCTTGCCCTCACCGAACTCGTTCTCCCAGCCGAGGCCCTGCTCTTCGATGGGAGCGGCCTCGGGCTCGGGACCGAGGTTGTCACCGGAGTCGGCACCGTGGACCTTCCCGAAGGTGTGCCCGCCAGCGATGAGCGCGACCGTCTCCTCGTCGTTCATCGCCATGTGGCTGAAGGTGTCGCGGATGTTCCTCGCCGACCCTTCGAGGTCCGGTTCGCCGTTCGGACCCTCCGGGTTCACGTAGATAAGGCCCATCACGGTGTTCCCGAGCGGGTCTTCGAGGTGACCCTCCTCGTCGAATCGGTCGGAGGACGTCTTCTCCCACTCGGTTTCGGGACCCCAGTTGACCGCATCGTCGGGCTCGTAGTCGTCCTCTCGGCCGCCGGCGAAGCCGAAGGTCTCGAAGCCCATCGATTCGAGGGCGACGTTCCCGGCGAGGACGATCAGGTCGCCCCACGAGAGCTTGCGGCCGTACTTCTGTTTAACCGGCCAGAGAAGACGGCGAGCCTTGTCGAGGTTGACGTTGTCCGGCCAGCTGTTGATCGGCGGAAGGCGCTGCCGTCCGCCGGACGCGCCGCCGCGGCCGTCCTTGGTGCGGTACGTCCCGGCGCTGTGCCACGCCATCCGGATGAACAGCGGCCCGTAGTGCCCGTAGTCGGCAGGCCACCAGTCCTGCGAGGACGTCATCACTTCTTCGATGTCCGCCTTCACGGCGTCGAGGTCGAGCGACTCGAACGCCTCGGCGTAATCGAACTCCTCGTCCATCGGACCGACGTCCCGTGCGTTCTGGTCGAGGAGCTCTACCTTCAGGTGCTCCGGCCACCAGTCGTGGTCGTCACCGAGCGTCATCGGGAGACCTCCTGCGTCTCCTCGCGGTCGAACGCCTCGACGTTCTCCTGCTCGTAATCGGGTTCCGCCATGCCGTGTTTGGGTGTATCCTCGGACATTAACAGGATCTCCTGTACGTAGAATATAAGAGGTATTGTTTATAAATTTGCCGCTTATGTTTCCCATTCTCTGTCTTCACTTCTAAATATGGCCGTACTAGTTCTCTCACCGAGAATAATTTTTCCCGATTTAGAAAATACGTTCGCAAAAACCACGATACGATGCCATCGAACGGACGGCTTTTCGATGAGTCGTTCGAACGAGCGTTCGTTTCCTGTCTTCTATAATTTTTCCGCCGTATATCGTGGCAGACGCCACGCGATACATCACTTTGGTTGTCGGATGCTAACATACGTTTGGGGTGGTGGAGATGGGGACGAAAACACACCAAACGAGCGAGGACGGAACGATAGACGAGCGGTTCCGGGGGCGGATTTCACGCCCCGGTGATGCGAGATACGAGGAGGACCGAATCGTCTGGAACGGAATGCGGGACGCACACCCCGACATCATCGCGCGGTGTTCCGGCGTCGGAGACGTAAAGGAGGCCGTCGAGTTCGCCCGCGAGACTGACATCCCGGTCGCGGTACGCGGTGGCGGGCACAACGTCGCCGGAACCGCCGTCCGCGACGGTGGCCTCGTCATCGACCTCTCGGAGATGCGGTCCGTCACGGTGGACCCCGAACACCGCCGCGTCAGGGCACAGGGCGGCGCGACGTGGGCCGACGTGGATTGGGAGACGCAGGCCTTCGGGCTCGTCGCACCGGGCGGCGTCGTCTCGGAGACGGGAATCGCCGGACTCACGCTCGGCGGCGGGTACGGATGGACGCGACGGAAGTTGGGACTCACCTGTGATTCCCTCGTTTCGGCCGACGTGATAACCGGCGAGGGGGCGTTCGTCCACGCGAGCGAGGGCGAGCACGAAGATCTCCTCTGGGCGCTCCGCGGCGGCGGGAGCGGCGTCGGCGTCGTCACGTCCTTCGAGTACGAGTGTCTCCGACTCGGCCCGGAGGTGTTCTTCCTCGGCGCGCTCTACCCGCTCGACGACGGCGAGGCGGTGCTCTCGGCGTGGCGCGAGTTCATGACCGACGCGCCGGACGAGATAACGGTCGATGCGCTCATCTGGAGCGTTCCGCCGGACCCGATGTTTCCGGAGGAACTTCACGGCACGCCGTTCATCAGCGTGGTCGGGATGTACGCCGGACCGCCGGAGAGGGGGCCAGAGGCGATGCAGCCCCTCCGGGAAATCGGAACGCCGCTCCTCGATTTGAGCGGACCGATGCCCTACCTGCAGGTACAGTCGATGCTCGACGCGGCGTTCCCGGACGGCGACCGCTACTACTGGAAATCGCACTACCTCGCCGCGTTCGGCGACGACGAAACCGAGACGATTCTCGACTTCGCGCGGCGGCGACCGTCGCCGCGGACCCTCGTCCCGATTCGGTCGCTCGGAGGGGAGATAGCCCGCGTCGGAAGCGACGAAACCGCCTTCGGCGACCGGAGCGCCGCGGCGTTGCTCAGCATCGACGGGACGTGGGAGGACCCGGCCGACGACGCGGAAAACGTCGCGTGGGTTCGGGAGTTCTGGGACGCGACCAAGGAGTATTCGACCGGCGCGACCTACGTCAACTTCTCGATGCTCGAAGGGGACGAGGCGTCCCGAACGTCGTTCACCGCGAACGAGGAACGTCTGGCGGCGGTGAAGGAGCGGTACGACCCGGACGGGGTGTTCGCCCCCGTCGAGACCGTCACCGTGACGGAATAGCGGGGACCTCTCCGACCTCTCCGTCGGGGCGGTCGCCAACGGCGCGTTCGGGGGACGCGCCGTCGCTGTCGAGCAGTCCGAACAGCTCTCGGAGGTCGGTTTCGGGACCCTCTTCCTGGAGCAGGTCGAGGGCGCGGTCGATGTCGTCGATTCGACGCTGGGCGCGGTCGTAGCGCGCTCGGAGTTCGACCCTCGCTTCGGCGATGGCGATTCGCCCCTCGTGAATCGCCTCCCGCGATTCTCGGAGCGTCGAAACCGTTTCGCGGACCGATGTGTTCGACATACCACGGTCAACGACGGCCGCGAAAGTAGTCCTTCGGGCGGGAAACGTTCCGGGAGACGGGTCGCGCTGGCCGGGAGAGTTTTGCCGTCGGGCGTCGTCCACAGTTCGATGTCAGCGTACGCAAACGACGTTCTCGTCTCGGCGGATTGGGTGGAAGACAACATCGAGGAGTTCGAAAGCGACGACCCGGCGTATCGCCTCGTGGAGGTCAACAGTCCCGAATCACCCGACAGCGACTTCCCGTCGCGCTACGACGACGGACACATCCCTGGCGCTATCGGGCTGCAGTGGGACGAGGACCTTTCGGACGAAACCGAGCGGGACATCCTGAAGAAAGACGACTTCGAGCGAGTGGTGGGTGACGCCGGAATCGACGAGGACTCCACCGTCGTCTTCTACGGCGACGGGTGGATTCCGAACTGGTTCGCGCTGTACGCCTACTGGCAGTTCAAATACTACGGCCACGAGGACGCCCGCGTGCTGAACGGCGGGAAGGACTACTGGGTCGAAAACGACTACGAACTGACCGAGGAAGTACCCGACCACCCGGTACAGGAGTACCACGCCCGCGGCCCCTTCGAGAGCATCCGGGCGTACAAGGACGACGTGGACACGGCCATCGAATCCGGCCTGCCGCTCGTGGACGTGCGCTCGCCGGAGGAGTTCACGGGCGAAGTCATCGCGCCCGAAGGGTTGCAGGAGACGGCCCAACGCGGCGGGCACATCCCCGGCGCGAGCAACGTTCCGGTCGCGCAAGTCCTCGCCGACGACGGCCGGTTCAAGTCAGCCGACGAACTGCGCGAACTGTACGCCGACCACGGCGTGGACGGCGAGGAGTCCATCATCGCCTACTGTCGCGTCGGTGAACGTTCCTCCATCGAGTGGTTCGCGCTCCACGACCTGCTTGGGTTCGAGGACGTGCGCAACTACGACGGGTCGTGGACCGAGTGGGGCAATCTGGTTCGAGCGCCCATCGAAACCGGCGAGGAGTAACTTCTTTTTTCCGAGGTGACGAATCGCCACCATCACCGAACTTCACGAACTCGTGGCCGAACTGTACGACCACCTGGAAGCCACGGCGTCGTTGCCGGTCGCCACGCGCCCGAGTCAGTACCTCGGCGAAGCACAAGCGGTCGTCGGGGACGCCCGAGGCGCGCCCGAACCGGCCGTGGAAAAGCGCGTCTCACAGGCGGACGAGTTGCTTTCGCACGTCGAGGAGACCGGGAGCGAGGAGGCGGACGAGCACGTCGAACGGGCGCGGGAGTTGGTGGACGATATCCGCTCCGAACTGGCGTGAGAGGGGGGACACCATATCGGTGAACCTCCGAAGACAGATGGTGTGGTAATGATTAACACATTGCTGCGCGAAGTCAGCGGTGGGGAGGGATGTCCGCATGACCTTGGAAACCGTTCCGCGGTACGACGGCGCAAATCCGTCGGCGCGGAGCGGGACGGCGGTGGTGGTCGGGGCGGGAATGGCCGGTCTGGTTACCGCGCGGGTGTTGTCCGACCGGTTCGAGAACGTCACGGTCGTCGACCGCGATTCGTTTCCCGACGAGTCGGTCGCTCGTCCCGGCGTCCCGCAAGGACGCCAACCGCACGCGCTCATGGAGGCTGGACGGGCGACGCTGGAGGATTTGTTCCCGGGTTTCAGCGAGGCGCTCGTCTCCGCAGGCGGGGTCGTCGTCGATTTCTCCAGCGACGTGAACTTCTACGGCGAAGGGGGTTTTCTCGCCCACGGGCCGACGCCGATGGAGAACGTCTCCGCGACCCGACCGCTGTTCGAGCAGGTCGTTCGACGGCGCGTGTCCGACCTCGACGACGTGCATCTCCGCCCGAACTGTCGCTTCGTGGAGTTCCTCTGTGACGACGCGGCGACGACCGTGGAGGGCGTCGTGCTCCACGAAGGCGAGGAGCGGAAGGAAGCGCGCGCCGATTTAGTCGTCGATGCCACCGGCCGGACGAGTCGAACGCCGAAGTGGCTGGAAGCTCACGGCTACGCGCCGCCGCCGCTGGACGAGGTGCACATCGACGTGCACTACAGCACCACCTTCGTCGAGCGACCGCCCGACGACCGCCGGACGTTCCTCGTGCCGCCCGCGCCGCCGCACACCCGCGGTGGGATGGCCGCCCCCGTCGAGGGAAACCGCTGGGTGGTGAACATGAACGGCGTCCACGGCGACGTTCCGCCGGGTGATTTCGAGGGGTTCACCGAGTTCGCCGAAAGCCTCCCCGTTTCCGAGGTGAAGGAGTTGCTCGACGAGCATCCGCCGGTTGCGGAGGCCGTCCACCGCTATCCGTTTCCCGCCAGCAGGCGATACCGCTACGAGCGTCTCGACAGATTCCCCGACGGTCTCCTCGTGGTCGGCGACGCCATCGCCAGCTACAATCCGGTTTACGCACAGGGGATGTCGGTGGCCGCGCTCGAAGCGCTCGTGTTGCATCACACGCTGTCCGCGGGCGGTCGGGAGAACCTCGCGCTCCGCTTTTTCGATCGCGCGGAACCGGTCGTCGATACCGCGTGGCTGCTGGGGGTCGGCAGTGACTTCGCGTTCGAACGGACGACGGGTCCCAAACCGCGCGGCACGGAGTTCGTCGGCAGGTACCTCTCCCGCTTGATTCGCAAGGCGCACACGGACGGCGAACTCGCCACCGCGTTCGTCCGGGTGTTGATGATGGAGCGCCCGCCCAGTTCGCTGTTCCGCCCGGCCGTCGCGTGGCGCGTCCTCAAGCCGTCCGGGTGGTCGGCTGACTTCGTTCGACAGCGGGCGTGATTCCCGGCCGAGCGCTCCGGGCGATTCGACAGCAAGGTCTGTCGCTTCGGGAGGCTTTAACTCGGCGTGCCGCCCTTACTCACAGTCATGAGCAACAGCACGGAGAAAGACGACGGGTTGCGGAGCCGAGAAGTGACGGAAGGCCCGGAACGCGCGCCGCACCGGGCGATGTTCCGCGCCATGGGTTTCGATGACGACGACCTCTCCTCGCCGATGGTCGGGGTGGCGAACCCCGCGGCCGACATCACGCCCTGCAACGTCCATCTGGACGACGTGGCCGGGGCGGCCATCGACGGCGTGAACGAGGCGGGCGGCATGCCCATCGAGTTCGGCACCATCACGATTTCCGACGCCATCTCCATGGGGACGGAGGGGATGAAGGCTAGCCTCATCTCGCGGGAGGTCATCGCCGACAGCGTGGAACTCGTCGCCTTCGGCGAGCGCATGGACGCGCTCGTCACGGTCGCGGGGTGCGACAAGAACCTCCCCGGCATGATGATGGCGGCCATCCGCACCGACCTGCCGACCGTCTTCCTGTACGGCGGGTCGATTCTCCCCGGCGAACACGAGGGGCGCGAGGTGACGGTTCAGAACGTCTTCGAGGGCGTCGGCGCGGTGGCCCACGGCGACATGACCGAGGACGAGTTGGTCGAACTCGAACACGACGCCTGTCCCGGCGCGGGGTCCTGCGGCGGGATGTTCACCGCCAACACGATGGCGACCATCAGCGAAGTCCTCGGCCTCGCACCGCTCGGGTCCGCCAGTCCACCTGCCGAATCGCCGGAACGATACGAAGTCGCGGAGGGTGCGGGCGAACTCGTGTTGGACGCGGTGGAAAACGACCGCAAACCGTCCGATATCCTCTCGCGCGAATCCTTCGAGAACGCCATCGCGGTACAGGTGGCGATGGGCGGTTCGACCAACGCCGTCCTGCACCTCCTCGCGCTCGCGGCGGAGGCCGGAATCGACCTCGACATCGACGACTTCGACGAGATTTCGCGCCGGACGCCCAAAATCGCCAACCTCCAACCCGGCGGCACGCGTGTCATGAAGGACCTCCACGACGAGGGCGGCATCCCCGTCGTCCTCCGGCGACTGCTCGACGGGGGCTACATCCACGGCGACGCGATGACCGTGACCGGCCGCACCATCGAGGAGGAACTCGACCATCTAGGAGTCTCCGGCGACTCCGACGCCGACTTCCTCCGCCCCGTGGACGACCCGTTCCACGAGGAAGGGGCCATCAAAATCCTGAAAGGCAACCTCTCGCCCGACGGGTCGGTCCTAAAGGTCACGGGGGAGGACAAGTTCCACCACAGCGGTCCAGCCCGCGTCTTCGAGAACGAGGAGGACGCGATGAAGTACGTTCAAGAGGGAGGCATCGAATCGGGCGATGTCATCGTCATCAGAAACGAAGGCCCGCGCGGCGGCCCCGGCATGCGCGAGATGCTCGGCGTGACGGCGGCCGTCGTCGGACAGGGCCACGAGGACGACGTGGCGCTCCTGACCGACGGCCGGTTCTCCGGCGCGACCCGCGGTCCCATGGTCGGACACGTCGCCCCGGAAGCCCGCGACGGCGGACCCATCGCGGTGGTCGAGGACGGCGACGAAATCACGGTGGACATCCCGAACCGCGAACTCTCCGTGGACCTCTCCGAGGAGGAACTCGACGCGCGACTGAACGACTGGGAACCGGACGCCCCGCGCTACGACTCCGGCGTCCTCGCCAAATACGGCGAAACGTTCGGGTCGGCGGCCAACGGCGCGGTGACGAATCCGGGCGCGAAGCGGGAGTAACTTCGTAAGCACCCCCACCGCGAACGAGACGAGGCGCTTTGCGCCTCGGACGCGAACGGCGACGGAACGGAGCCGTGAGCCGAGTAAGCGGGCCGAGAAACCCCCGACGGAGCGACTGAAAGGAGCGACGGAAGCGGGGTGACTCGGCTTTTGGTCCAGATTTTTCGAGGGAGAAGCGGAATCCGGCGAGAACCGCGCCGGATTCTGCCTCCGACCGCGGAAAAAGGTGGAACTGGCGCGGTGACGAATCCGGGCGCGAAGCGGGAGTAACGACACCCGGTTCATACGATACTCTTTCCGACGATTACCCCACCGAGCGCGAGCGCTAACGGCGAGGACGGAACCGGACGACAGAGGTGACCATCGATGACCACCTATTACCACCCTCACGAAATGTAAACATATTCAATATAATAGTTATTATTGGAATTTATTCCCATCTTCTGCCGAGAATCGAAGTGTTTTTGCATTGTTTTTGGATACTATTGAAGACGTATGGCAAGTGTTGTACAACGGGCATGGCGACGCTATCGATCTGTCGCCATCATCTACCGTATCGCGGCGGCGTTCGTCCTCGGGTCCGTCGTGGGACTCGTGGTCGGCGAACCGGCGACGAACCTCCAACCGCTCGGCGACCTTTTCGTCCGACTGCTGAAGATGGTCATCGTTCCCATCGTCGTGTTCACGCTCGTGATGGCGGCGCGGAACCTCTCGCCGAAGAACCTCGGAAAGGTCGGCGGACAGGTCATCTTCCTGTACCTCCTCACGACGGGGGTCGCCATCGCCATCGGTCTCGGCGTGGCGAACCTCATCGACCCCGGCGTCGGACTGCACCTCAAGGACGCGCTGGCGAAACCGGCCGTCGAGACGAAACAGGCGTCGGGACTGGCGAGCGTTCTCCTGAACATCGTCCCCCAGAACCCCTTCAGCGCGATGGCGGAGGGGAAGATCCTCGGCGTCATCTTCTTCGCGCTAGCGTTCGGTATCGGCCTGACGGTCGTCCGCGACGAGGCCGAAGAGGGGTCCGACGTCTACAACGGCGTCCAGACCACGTTCGACGTGGTTGAAGCGGGTGCCGAAGTGATGTTCAAAATCGTCTGGGGAATCATGGAGTACGGCGTCATCGGCGTGTTCGCGCTGATGGCCGCGTTGTTCGCCCAGACGGGGCCGGAAGCCATCCTCTCCCTGTTCAAGCTCTTCGCCACGCTCGCTATCGCCATCGGCCTCCAGATATCGATAGTGTACCTTCTCGTCATCGTCCGCGGACTCGTCGGTCACTCCCCGATGGATTTCGTCCGCGGCGGGAAGGACGCCATGGTGACGGCGTTGAGCATCCGTTCGTCCAGCGGGACGCTTCCGGTCACAATGTCGAACGCGGACGAGAACCTCGGCATCGACCGAGAGGTGTACAGTTTCTCCCTGCCGCTCGGTGCCACCATCAACATGGACGGGACGGCGATGTACCTCGGTATCGCCGCCATCTTCACCGCGAACGTGGTCGGCACGACGCTCACGATTTCACAGCAGTTGAGCATCCTCGTCACGGCGCTCATCGCCAGCGTCGGAACCGCGGGCGTTCCGGGCGCGAGCATCGTCATGATGACCGTCGTGTTCACGCAGGTCGGACTGCCGATTCAGGCCATCGCGTTCGTCCTCGGAATCGACCCGCTGCTCGACCGGATGCGGACGATGAACAACATCACCGGCGACCTCGCGGTCACGACGCTCGTGGCGAAGTGGAACGACGCAATCGACTTCGGCACCGGCGTCTGGGCCGACGACGAGAGCATCGGTCGGAGCGACGCACTCAACACTATAACGGGTGACGACTAACCTCCCGTCCATGAATTCGGAACCGACAACCGACACGACGCGGAGCGAGCGAATCGTCGAGCGCGCCCGCGAGGTGATTCCGGGCGGCGCACAGACCGGGCTCCGGGCGCAGGCGTACGACACCGGCGACGTGGCGTTCGAACGCGCAAACGGCGCGACGCTGACCACCGTCGACGGCGAGGAGTACGTCGATTACCACCTCGGCTTCGGTCCCATCATCCTCGGACACGCGGACGACCGAGTGGACGAAGCGGCCCGAAACGCCATCGACGGCGGCGTCCTCTACGGCACGGGGACGGCTCCCCTCGAAGTCGAAGTCGCCGAGCGACTGGTCGATTTCCTCCCCGGCGTCGAGCAGGTCAACTTCTGTAACAGCGGGAGCGAGGCGACGTATCACGCGATTCGACTCGCCAGAGCGTACACGGGCAACGAGAAGATTCTGAAGTTCGAGGGCTGCTATCACGGCTGGCACGACTACGTGGACGTGAGCGTCTACCCGCCGGAGGACGAACTCGGCGATCCACATCCAGAATCCGAGGGGATGCTTTCGTCCGCCGTGGAGAACACGCTCGTCGTCCCGTTCAACGACAGCGAGGCCGCCGAAGCGGTCGTCCGCGAACACGGCGACGACATCGCGGCGGTCATCCTCGAACCCGTTCCTCACTCGGTCGGCTGCATTCTACCTCGACAGGAGTTCCTCGAAACGCTCCGCGAGGTGACGCGGGACGCCGACGTGCCGCTCATCTTCGATGAAGTCATCACCGGCTTCCGCCACTCGCCGCACGGCGCACAGGGCGAGTTCGGCGTCACACCCGACCTGACCTGCGTTGCGAAGGCGCTTGGCAACGGCTACCCCATCGCGGCGGTCGGCGGGCGAACGGACCTGCTCGAACAGGCTGGCGGCGACAACAAATCCGGCGTCGTCATCAGCGGGACGTACTCGGGTAACCTGCCCGGACTCGCCGCGGCGCGCGCGACCATCGACACCATCGTCGAGGAGGACGTGCAGTCCCACGTCACCGACCTCGGCGACGAGTATCGGGCCGGACTCCGGGACCTGCTCTCCGACCACGGCATCGAGGGTCGCGTCGTCGGACACCGGAGCATCTTCAGCGTCCAGTTCGGCGTGACGGGCGAACCGGAGAACTACGAGGACATCCTCGGACTGGACGAGGAGCGCTTCCGCGAGTTCGCGGCGGGGATGCGCGAACGAGGTCACTTCTTCACGCCGAACCCGTACAAGCGCCACCACCTCTCGTTCGCCCACGGCGAGGCGGAGTTGGCGGCCTATCTGGACGACGCCGACGACGTGCTTGGGAACGTCTGACCGGGTTCAGCACCCTTAACCGTACCCGACGACTACCGTTTTTCGAATGGATTCTGCGATACGCATACGTGACCTCGAAAAGGAGTACGGGGAGGTACGGGCGCTGAAGGGGGTCGACCTCGACGTTCCGAAGGGGTCGTTTTTCGGGTTGCTCGGTCCGAACGGTGCGGGCAAGACGACGTTCATCAACATCCTCGTCGGCCTCGTGAAGAAGTCCGGCGGGACGGCGGAGGTGTTCGGTGCGGACGTGGAAGACGACTACCGCGAGGCGCGCGACCGAATCGGCCTCGCGCCGCAGGAGTTCAACGTGGACCGCTTCTTCCCGATTCGGGAGGTGTTGGAGCACAAGGCCGGGTATCACGGCATTCCGAAGTCGGAGGCCCGGGACCGCGCCGACGAGGTGCTGAAGCGGGTCGGCATCTACGACAAGCGCGACACGCGCTTCGACTGGCTCTCCGGCGGGATGAAACGCCGGTTCGTGCTGGCGCGGGCGCTCATCACCGAACCCGACCTGCTCATTCTGGACGAACCGACCGCCGGGGTGGACGTGCAGTTGCGCCACGACCTGTGGGACCTCATCACCGAACTCAACGAGTCGGGCACCACGATTCTGCTCACGACCCACTACATCGAGGAGGCCGAACGTCTCTGCGATGAGGTCGCCATCCTCGACTCGGGCCAAATCGTCGAGGTGGCGAGCCCCGAGGAACTCATGGGTCGCGGACCGGACAAGGTGACGATTTCGCTCCGCAACCCGCCCGAATCCGCGCCACACCTGTCGGCCGGTCGGGACAAAATCCAGGACATAGAACTGGACGGCGACGAACTCGTCGTCACGGCCCCGGAAGCGGGACTGCTCGCCCCGGAACTCGTCCGCGAACTCGACCGAAAGGGATTCGAAATCGTCCACTTCGACATCTCGCGCACCTCGCTCGAAGAGGTGTTCGTCGAGATGACGCGAACCGGGGAGACCACGGGGAACGAATCGCCCGACGAGGACGACCGCGACGATTCCGACCTCGCCGCGATTGCCGGGGGTGACGGCGCGTGAGCGGCGAAACCGATACCTCCGGCCTCACGGGATTCGTCACCCTGACCCGCCGCGAAATCCTTCGATTCCTCCGTCGGCCGCGGAACACGTTCGTCCCGCCGTTCGTCACGAACGTGCTCTACTTCTCCGTGTTCGGCGTCATCCTCGGCAACCGCGTCGGCATGATGAAGTTCGACGGCCAGAGCGTCCCCTACATCGTCTTCATTTTGCCCGGCCTGGTCGTTCTGGGAGCCATCTCCAACGCCTTCGAGAACTCCTGTTTCTCCATCTTCCACGGGCGCTGGAACCGCTACATCGAGGAGACGCTGACTTCGCCGATGTCCTACTCGCGGATGGTCGCCTCCTACATCGTCTCGGGCGCGACGCGGGGATTGCTCGTCGGGGCGCTCATCGCCGTCCTCGGAGCGTTCTTCACGTCCGTCGGGGTCGCCCGTCCGTTCTACCTCGTCGCCTTCGCGCTCGTCATCACGCTCCTCTTCTCCAGTTTCGGCGTGGTCGGCGGACTCTGGGCGGACGACTGGGACAACCTGACGATGATGAACCAGTTCATCGTCCGCCCGCTCGTCTTCTTCGGCGGCGTCTTCTACACGCTCGACAGCCTCCCGTCCGGCATCTACCGCGACCTCACCATGCTCAACCCGATGGTGTACATGGTCGATGGCGTCCGATACGGCTTCCTCGGCGCGTCGGAACTCGACCCGAACCTCTCGCTCGCCGTCCTGACGGGACTGACGCTCGTCGTGATGGGTATCGACACGTACCTGTTCCGGAAGGGGTACGGGTTGACCGACTGAGACGGTTCGCCGGGCACACGAGTTTATTAGTAGCACAGGTTACAATAACGGACTGTCATGGTCCCCGAAACCGTCTCCGAGTGGTTCCCCGACCGTCCGCCGACGTGGATGGAGGTGGCGTCGACTGCTCTCATGTGGATCCCGCTCGTTATCAATCTCTCCCCGCTCGACTCGATTTCGTGGACGTGGGGCGCGATAGGTTTTGTCTCGTTCGCGGTGGCGATGGGTCCCGCCCGAAATACGTCGTTCGGGCAACGCGTCGGAGAATGGTTCGGGGATATCGGCGTCGCCGGGCGAGGGACGGTCATCATCGCCTTCGCCATCGTCGTCTGGTGGACGATGTTCACGGTCGACATTCCGACCGTGACGGTGAATAGCTACGTCGCGGGGGCATGGACCACCATCACGCTCTATACCCTCGCGTACCTCGTCGACGCCGGGGAAATCGACGGTTGGAGCGCGACGTGACGGACTACTCCCGCCGCTCGCGCCACTCGCTCAGCGGCATCGGTTGCCCGTCCGGGTCGGGGTCGTCGGACAGGTCCGCCAGCAGTTCCAGCGAGTTACCGTCCGGGTCCGAGAAGTAGACCGTCGCGCTCGGCATCCACGGGTGGACGATGGGTTCGTCCGGTTCGACGCCGAAGGCGGCGCGGGGTTCGATGCCGCGGTCTTCGAGGAACGGGAGCATGTCGTCCACGTTCTCCTCCGCCACGCGAAACGCGAAGTGGCTCTGCTTCGGGTCCGCTTTCTCCCACACGCCGAGCATCGAGCGCGGGGTGCCGGTGAAGTAGAAGGCGATTTTTCGTTCCTGTTCGTGCCGCCCGAGTTCGAGGCCGAGCGTGTCGCCGTAGAACACCATCGCCCGCTCCAAATCGGCCACGTCCACGTGCGTCTCGTACACGCCGTCGAGAAGGTTCATAGGGTCACTTCCTGGGATGCGCGAATGGTCGTTCCGGTCGGCCGCCGTCTGGCCCTGAAAGAAGAAGATGGCTACAACCGCGACAGCACCGCTTCCGTCACGTCCTCGGTGGTCGCGTCGCCGCCGAGGTCGGGCGTCCGCGGGCCGTCCGACAGAACGGATTCGACGGCCGCCCTGACCGCCGTTCCGTCCTCGTCGTAGCCCAGATGCTCCAGCAACATCGCCGCCGAGAGCATGGTCGCGGCGGGGTTCGCCACGCCCTCGCCCGCGATGTCCGGGGCGGTGCCGTGGACGGGTTCGAACAGGGCGTTGTCCGGGCCGATGTTCGCGGAGGGAAGCAGGCCCAAGCCGCCCACCAGTCCGGCGGCGAGGTCCGAGAGCACGTCGCCGGCGAGGTTCGGACAGACGATGACGTCGTACTCCTCCGGTCGCAAGCAGAGGTGCGTCGCCAGCGCGTCCATCAGCATCTCGTCGTGCGGGACGCTGTGAACGTCCGCAACGCGGTCCACCGTGTCGCGGAACACGCCGTCCGTCTCGCGCATCACGTTGGCCTTGTGGGCGATGGTGAACGACTCCTCGTCGCGCCCCTCGACGTACTCGCACGCGAACTCGGCGAGCCGCTCGGAGGCGGATTCGGTGACGACGCGGGTCAGCGTCGCCACGTCGTCGCTCAGCCGCGATTCGTGGCCCGCGTAGACGCCCTCCGTGTTCTCGCGGAGGAACACGAGGTCCGTCTCGGGGCGAAGCGCGTCCGTGCCGGGGTAGGCCCGCGCGGGGCGCACGTTGACGAACGAGTCCACCACGCTCCGAAGCGGGAGGATGACCTCGGCCGCCGTCTCGCCCGCCGCGCCGAACAGGGTCGCGTCGGATGCCGCGACGAGTGACCGAGTTTCGTCCGGGAGCGCGGTTCCCGTCTCCTCTTTCACTGCGTCGCCCGCGTCGCCTTCCACGAACTCGAACTCCGGTCCGACGGCTTCGAGGACTCGTCGTGCCGCAGGTACTACTTCCTGTCCGATTCCGTCGCCGGGGATGACCGCTATTTGTTCGCTCATTGTTCGACGTATGGGAGGCTCTCGGCCGTTTTCTCGATTTCCGCTTCGTTCGACTTCATCAGCGCCGTCGTGTCCCAGACGCCCTCCACGAGCGCCTGTCGCTGGGCGTCGTCCACGTTCGCTTGCACGGTTCGGTCGTCGTAGCTGACCGTCTCGTCCGCCACGTCGACCTCGATTTCGGCGTCGGGGTTCTCCTCGACGAAATCCTGTAACGCCTCGACCGTCTCGGCGTCGGCGGTGACGGTCGGAATCCCCAGGGCCAGACAGTTGCCCGCGAAGATTTCGGCGAAGCTCTCGCCGACGATGGCGTCGATTCCCCAGCGGGCGAGCGCCTGCGGCGCGTGTTCGCGCGAGGAGCCACAGCCGAAGTTGGCGTTGACGACCAGAATCGACGCGCCGTTGTGCGCGTCGTCGTTGAAGGGGTGCGGTTGCGGGTCGTCGTTCGAATCGAACCGCTGGTCGAAAAAGGCGAACTGCCCCAATCCGTCGAAGGTGACGACCTTCATGAACCGCGCCGGGATTATCTGGTCGGTGTCGATGTCGTTGCCCCGCACGGCGATTCCGGTTCCGGATTCGTGCGTGATTTTGTCGGTCATGCGCTCGCCACCTCCGACAGTTCGCGCACGTCGGTCACTTCGCCGCGAATCGCGGCGGCCGCGACCATCTCCGGGCTCATCAGGACCGTCCGTCCGTCGGGACTGCCCTGTCGTCCCACGAAGTTACGGTTCGAGGAGGACGCACTGGCCTCGTCGCCCGTGAGTTGGTCGTCGTTCATGCCGAGACACATCGAACAACCGGCACCGCGCCAGTCGAAACCGGCCTCGCGGAAGATGTCGTCCAAGCCTTCCTCCTCCGCGGCGGCCTTCACGCGTTGGCTGCCGGGGACGACCATCGCCCGCACGTCGTCGTGGACCTGGCGTCCCTTCACGACCGCTGCGGCGCGCCGCAGGTCCGGCAGTCGAGCGTTCGTACACGAACCCACGAACGCCACGTCGATGTCGTAGCCCGCCATCGTCTCGCCGGGTTCCACGCGCATGTGTTCCTGTGCCTGTCGCGCCGTCTCCCGCTTGTCTTCCGGTAGGTCGTCGGGGTCCGGAATCGTTTCCGTGATGCCGACGCCCTGTCCGGGCGTCGTCCCCCACGTCACCATCGGTTCGAGTTCGCCGCCGTCGATGACCACCTCGTCGTCGTAGGTCGCGTCCTCGTCCGAGCGGACGGACTCCCAGTAGGATTTGAGTTCCTCGAACTTCCCGGGGTCGTCGCTAAAGGCGTCAGTCTCGCGCAGGTACTCGTAGGTGGTCTCGTCGGGGTTGACGTAGCCCGCGCGAGCGCCGCCCTCGATGGACATGTTGCAGATGCTCATCCGACCTTCCATGTCCAGGTTCTCGATGGCTTCGCCCGCATACTCGTAGACGTAGCCGACGCCGCCGTCGGTGCCGAGGCGGCGGATGATTTCGAGGACGATATCCTTCGCCGAGACGCCCTCGCCGAGTTCGCCCGTAACCTCGATTTTTCTGACCTTCTGTTTCTCCATCGCTATCGTCCCGGTGGCGAGCACGTCCCGAATCTGGCTCGTCCCGATGCCGAAGGCGAGCGCGCCGAACGCGCCGTGCGTCGCGGTGTGGCTGTCGCCGCAGACGATGGTCATGCCGGGTTGGGTCAGCCCCTGCTCGGGCCCGATGACGTGCACGATGCCCTGGTCGCCCGACTTGGGGTGCGAGAAGTCGATGCCCGCCTCGCGGACGTTCTCCTCCAGTTCGGACATCATCTCCTCCGCCGCGTCGTCACTGTAGGGGCGCGACTGGTCGGCGGTCGGGACGATGTGGTCCACCGTGGCGTGCGTGTTCTCCGGGTACGCGACCTCCATGTCGCGCTCCTCCAGCATCCCGAACGCCTGCGGACTCGTCACCTCGTGGACGAGGTGCAGGCCGACGAACAGTTGGGTTTGGCCCGTCGGCAGGTCCGTCACCCGGTGTCGGTCCCACACCTTGTCGTAGAGCGTTCCCTCGCTCATCGGTACTGTACCCGGAACTCGTGGCCGCGTTCGAAGACGCCCGCCGAGTCACCCGCTCCCGCGGGCGCTTCGTGCTCGATGTCGGCCATCGTCTTCGTCTCCTCGTCGTTCGATTCGTGTTCCCCGCCGTCCGCGACGATTCGGCCGCGACTGAACACGCGCGTCATCGCCCCGCGGTCGGCGAAGGGGTGGACGTGGCTGATTTCGCCCATCGTTTCCGGACCATCGCTGCTCACGGTTTCACCGTTGTCTCGCGGCGTTGCCGCTTGACTGTCCGCGGAACGGTGTTCCGCGCTACTCGCTTTTCGATGATCCTTCGGAACATCGCTAGTCATCTGCTGTCACCCGCTCTTGCTCTTTCTCTTCGGATTCCGATTCCTCGTCTTCCGTCTCCGACCACGCGAAGAGTTCCCGGAGGCGGTCCCCGACCTCTTCGATTTCGTGGTTCTTCTCGGCCTTTCGCTTCTGGCGGTACGACGGGCGTCCGGCCTGGTTCTCGACGATCCACTGTTGGGCGAACTCGCCGTTTTGCACCTCTTCGAGCACCTGCTCCATCTTCTCGCGGGCGTGGTCGTCCACGACGACCTCGCCGCGGGTCAGACCGCCGTACTCGGCCGTGTCGGAGACCGAATCCCACATCTCGCCGAGGCCGCCCTCGTACATCAGGTCCACGATGAGTTTCATCTCGTTCAGGCACTCGAAGTAGGCCATCTCGGGCGAGTAGCCCGCGTCCACGAGCGTCTCGTAGCCCGCCTTGATGAGTTCCGTGACGCCGCCACAGAGGACGGCCTGCTCGCCGAACAGGTCGGTTTCCGTCTCCTCTTGGAACGAGGTTTCGACCACGCCCGCGCGGGTGCAGCCGATGGCTTTGCCGTAGGCCAGCGCTTCCTCTTTCGCCTCGCCGCTCGCGTCCTGATAGACCGCGAGCAGGCCGGGCGTCCCTTCCTCGGCCTGATAGTTTCGGCGGACGAGGTGGCCCGGCGACTTCGGCGCGATCATCGTCACGTCCACGTCTTCCGACGGTTCGATTTGGCCGTAGTGGATGTTGAAACCGTGCGCGAACTGCAGGGTGTCGCCGGGTTCGAGTTCGGACTCGATGTCGGCGTACACGGCGGGTTGCACGGTGTCCGGCACGAGCACCGAGACGACCTGCGCCTCGCTCGCGGCCTCCGTCGGCGTCGCAACTCGGAGTCCGTCGGCCTCCGCCGCTTTTCGGGACGAGGAACCTTCCCGCAGGCCGACCACGACGTCTACCCCGCTGTCCGCGAGGTTCTGGGCGTGGGCGTGGCCCTGACTGCCGTACCCGAGTACGGCCACCGTCTTGTCGTTCAGATAGCTGTCGTCCGCGTCGTCGTCGTAGTATATCGTCGCGTCGTATTGATCAGTCATTGTTGTAATCTTCAGTTTTCGGTCGTGTCGGTCGTCTCACTGTCCTCCGCGCTGTGGGGGTCTTCGGGCGGTTGAGTGGAGTGGCCCGGTTCCTCGCCGGGCGTCGTCGGCGTGTCGCCGCGGGCCAACGCGGTCTGGCCGGTTCGGGCGATTTCGATGATGCCGAACTGGCGGAAGGCGTCCACCGCGTCGTCGATTTTCTGCTGGTCGCCCGTTATCTGGACCGTGATGGTCCGCGGTCCGGCGTCGAGCGTTTGGCCCTCATACATCTGGGTGATGGCGTGCACCTCGTCGGGCCTGTCGCCGCGGACCTTCAGGAGCACCAACTCGGCGCGGACGGCCGGGTCGTCCACCTCGCCCACTTGAATGACTGGCTTGAGCTTCGCCAGTTGTTTCTCCACCTGGTCGATGCCGGATTCCGTCTCCTCGACCACGAGCGTGATTCGCGCGTGGCCGTCCACCGTCGTCGGGCCGACGGTCAGGCTCTCGATGTTGAACCGTCGCCGGGAGAACAGCCCGGAGACGCGCGAGAGGACGCCCGGTTCGTGTTCGACCAGCGCGGAGACGACGGCGGTTCGCCGTCGCGGTTCCGCCTCCGCTTCCGGGTCGATTCGGATGCCCTGTTCGTTCCGGCGACCGTCGGGATGCGGTCGGTCGTCGGGTGCGGTGCCGGGCATTCCTCCGGACGGGTTCTGCGCGGACTGGTCGTCAGTCGCGTCTTCCCCGCTCATAGTTGGTCCTCCGAGAGGGCGAATTTGCCGTTGGCACCGCCGCTCGGAACCATCGGATAGACGTTCGTGCCGGGGTCGACGTGGAAGTCGATGACCGACGGGCCGTCGTAGGCCAGCGCTTCCTCGATGGTGTCGGCCACCTCGTCGTAGTCGTCCACGGCGAAGCCCTTCGCGCCGAACGCTTCGGCCAGCTTGTCGAACTCGGGACACCAGTCGTACTCGGCGGCCATCCGCCGTCCCTCGAAGAAGGCGTCCTGCCACTGGCGAACCATCCCGATGTACTCGTTGTTCAGGATGACGACGGTGATGTCGAGGTTCTCCCGAACCGCCACGGAGAGTTCCTGCATCGTCATCTGGAAGGACCCGTCGCCGTCGATGCAGACGACCTGCTGGTCGTCGTCGGCCGCGAACCGAGCGCCGATTGCGGCGGGTAGACCGTAGCCCATCGTTCCCAGACCGTGACTGGACACCCACGTTCGCGGACTGCGGTACGTCCAGAACTGCGCGGCCCACATCTGGTGCTGGCCGACGCCGGTCGTGACGATGGCGTCGTCGTCCGTCGCCTCGTCCAGCGCCTCGACCACAAACTGCGGTTTCAGCGGTTCGTCTTCGGGCGTGTCGTAGGTCAGCGGGAACTCTTCCTTCCACGACGAGCACTGCTCGCGCCACGCGCCCCAGTCGTTCGTGTCCTCGGGCGACACTTCCGTATCGACTTGTTCGACGACCGTCCCCGCGTCGCCGATGAGCGGATAGTCCGCGTGGACGTTCTTCGAAATTTCGGCCGGGTCGATGTCGATGTGAACGACCTCCGCCTCGGGCGCGAAGGTGTCCACGCCGCCGGTCAATCGGTCGTCGAACCGGCAGCCGACGGCTATCAGCACGTCACAGTGCGTGATGGCCATGTTTGCGTAGCCGGTGCCGTGCATGCCCGCCCACGACAGACAGAGGTCGTGGTCCTCGGGCATCGACCCGATGGCGGGCATGGTCGTCACGACGGGAATGCCGTGCTCGGTGGCGAACTGCCGCGCCTCCTCGCACGCATCGCCCTTGACCACGCCGCCGCCGAACAGGAGCAACGGCTTCTCCGCGCCCTCGACGGCTCGCGCCGCGGCGGCGACGGCATCGGACTCCGCTTCCGTTTGCGGCGAGTAGGTGTCCGGCGTTTCCGTGCGGCCGGGGTCGGCGTCGGTCTCGGCGAGCGTCGCGTCCTTCGGCAGGTCCACGAGCGTCGGCCCGGGGCGGCCCGTCTCGGCGAGCGCGAACGCCTCGCCGACCATATCTCCGACCGTGTCCGCGTCGCCCGCGAAGTAGTTGTGCTTCGTGATGGGGGCCGTGACGCCCGTCGTGTCCGTCTCCTGGAAGGCGTCGGAGCCGACCATTCCGGAGGGGACTTGGCCCGTCAGGGCGACCATGGCGTCGGAGTCCATGTTGGCGTCGGCGATGCCGGTGACGAGGTTCGTCGCCCCCGGCCCGGACGTCGCCAGACAGATGCCCGGTTCGCCCTTGACGACGCCGTACGCATCCGCCGCGTGGGACGCGCCCTGTTCGTGGGCCATCGTCACGTGGTGGATGTCCGAGTCGAACAGCGCGTCGTAGACGGGCATGATGGCCCCGCCCTGCACGCCGAACATGGCTTCCACACCGGCGGCCTCCAGCGTCGAGACGAGCGACTGTGCGCCCGTTGTGGGTTCGTCCGCGGTCGGCTCAGTCGTCGCGTTCGGTTCGTTCGAATCGGCGACGGCCGATTCGGTCGGTTCCTCCGTGGGTTCCGTGGCGTTCGCTTCCCCCTCGTCCGCGTCGTGGGGAACGGGGTGGACCGTGCGTTCGCTCACGAATCCGCCACCTCGGTTCGGTCGGTGTTCGTCGGTCGATACTGGTCTGATTGCGGTCGTGTGCCTGTCATCGATATGCGCGTATGCGTCGTGCTGTTGGGTTGCGATTCGTTCCGGTTCGGTGGTGAGAAGAGGTGAGGGGTAGCTAGACCCCTACAATAATGCGTACGCGCTCCACGGCCGCAACGCTCGACGCTTGCGAACCGCGGGTCGAACGTCGTCGTGGCATCTGTGTTAACACCATTCGAGGTGCAACCGAAATAGCCCTTACGTGCCGGGCAATTCTTGCGCGGTCGGGGTGGCCGCGGCTCACGGTGGGTGGGAAAGCGGCGGAAGGCCATGGTTACGCGTTCGCCTCCTCGCTAGAATCGACGCCCAGTTCGCGGGCGAATCGTTGTACGTCGCTCACCGTCACGCGGTTTTTCTCCGCGCCGCGGTCTTTGACCCGGCGCGTAATCTGTCGGACCTCGGCGTCGGTCGGGGCGAACCCGGACTGACGGAGGTGTTTCCGTACCGCGTGGGTCCCGGTGTGTTTGCCGAGGACGAACTCGCGTCGCGCCCCGACCATCTCCGGTTTCATCACGCCCGTCTCGAACGTGTCGCTGTTCTCGATGACGCCCGCGGCGTGAATGCCGCTCTCGTGGGCGAACGCGTTCGCGCCCACGACCGGTTTGTTCACCGGAACGTCCACCGCGCTGTACTCCGCTATCGTGTCCGACAGCTCGGTGATGCGTTCCGTGTCGATTCCGGTATCGACGCCGTAGACGCTCTCGACGGCCATGACGACCTCCTCGAACGCCGCGTTTCCGGCGCGCTCGCCGATGCCGTTGACGCTGACTTGCACTTGGTCCGCGCCCGCCTCGACTCCGGCGATGGCGTTCGCGGTCGCCATGCCGAAGTCGTCGTGCGTGTGAACGTCGATGCGCGCGTCAGTGTGCTCTCGGACGTGGGACACCAAGTCGGCGAACCGACTCGGCGTGCCGACGCCGCAGGTGTCGGGGATGTTTATCCACTCGGCACCCGCCTCGCTGACGGCCTCGACGATTTCCGCCATGTAGTCGGGGTCCGTCCGCGTCGCGTCCATGGGCGAGAACATCGGAATCGCGCCCGCGTCGGCGACCCGTTCGACCGCTTTCACGGCACGGGCGGTCACGTCGTCGCGCGTCGTGTGCATCGAATCCTCTATCTGCACGTCGCTGGTCGATGCGAAGACGTGCACCATCTCCGCGCCGGTGTCCAGCGCGGTTTCCACGTCGCCGTCGACGATTCGTGCCAAGGCACAGGTCGTCGCGCGGGTGGACGCCGCGATGTCGTGGACGGCCTCGAACTCGGCGTCGCCGTTCGCCGGGAAGCCCGCCTCGATGACGTGGGTCCCCATCTCGTCCAGCGTCGCCGCGATGTCGCGTTTCTCGTCCGGCGTAAACGAGGTGCGCGGCGTCTGCTCCCCGTCGCGGAGCGTCGTGTCGAAAATTCGAACTGATTCAATCTCGTCGGTGTGGGCTAACGTGCCCTCGAAGAACTCGACCCCCCCTGTTAGGGGTCATGTCGTTGTGTGACATTGTACTCGGTTGAAGTGGCGACCTCCTATTTAAGCGTGGTGCTTAGACAGGTCGTTTCAAACGAACAGAATATCGAAAACCGCGAACGGTACGCCATAATCGCATGCCATCAACGGGGTAGTATGACCTTAAATACACTAAATTGGATGAGGGGTGATTTAATTCGGACAGGAGAGTTAGTTCGGCCGCTGCGCTTCGCCGCTACTCCAACTCCACAGCGATTTCGTTCCGGCGCATGAACGGCGGCGTCCACGGGTCGTCGTAGCGCAGGAGGAACGGGTCGCCCGTCGGCGTCAGGTTGTGCGCCGAGAGCGTGTCGAACAGCCGTCGTCGGTTATCGGCGACCCGCGCGTCCGTCGCGTACCACGAGAACGGGCGGACGGCGAGGGTTCGGGCTTCGATGGATTCGATGGTTACGGCCTCGTCTTCCGGTTCCGGCGCGCCCTCGGCGGTGTACTCGCCGGGGAGGAAGAACGCCATTTCCATCCTCCCGTCCGACGACTCGGACGCGACGGGTGCGGTCATGGCTATCTTCTCCCGTCCGGTCGAAACCGGCGCGGTCATCTCGATTTCGTCCCGCGAACGGTTGTTGCCCTGAATGTAGCGGAACAGCCGTTGGAAGGCTTCCCCCTGACTGTCCGCGGTCGTTTTGGCGACCACCGTATCGGGATACCGTCGAATCTCCACGCCATCGACGTGGAGGGCGGTCGTGTACGGCACTCGGTCGGTCGTCCGCCGGGTGTAGGCACCCCACCCGACCCACGCCGCACCGAGTGCGGCGGCGGTCCCGAGGGCGAGCGCGGCGGATTTCGTGATGTTTCGTGCCATCGTATCGCATACGACAGCGACCGGCAAGTAGCTACTCCCCCCGTCGTTGGGATTCGAACGGTGGGGTCGGGAGGCGGCGGTCGGCGGGGTCAGTCGCGCATCCCGGCACAACACGAATGGCGATGGGCGGCGTGAAGCCCGTATGAACATCGACCTGTACGACTCGCTGGACGGGCAGGTCGCGCTCGTCACGGGCGCGAACCGCGGCATCGGCGAGGAGATAGCGACGCGACTCGCCGAATTCGGCGCGACGGTGTACGCCGGGGCGCGGGACCCGGACGCCGTGACGGCACCCGACCAGCGGGCGGTCCGTCTCGACGTGACCGAGGAGGAGACGATTCGGGGTGCCGTCGGGACGATTGCGGACGAAGCGGGGCGACTCGACGTGCTGGTCAACAACGCCGCGACGTACGGCCCGACGGGAAAACTTGACTCGCTCGACAGCGAGACTATCGAGACGACGCTTCGGACGAACCTTCACGGACCGATGCTCGTCACGAAACACGCGCTGTCGCTGCTGACTGTCCGCGATGGCGGCCGCGTCGTCACCCTTTCGAGCGGGTCCGGACAGTTCGACGGCGGCATCGACACCGGTCACCTCCCCTACGGCGTCTCGAAGGCGGGCGTCAACGCGTTCACCGACGCGCTTTCGACGCAGTACCCGAACCTCCTAGTCAACGCCGTCTGTCCCGGATGGGTGCGGACTGATATGGGTGGGTCCGGCGCGCCTCGGAGCGTCGAGAAAGGGGCCGAAACGCCGGTGTGGTTGGCGCGCTTCGAACCCGGAAACCCCAGCGGGAAACTGTGGCGGGACCGGAGCGTCATCGAGTGGTAGTGCGTCATCGAGTGGTTGTTGCGGTCGGTCGAGCGCGAGTGCTAGACACTCTCTCGGTTGCACAACGATTATTATATTAGCCAAAATACGTGATGATACACCCGGACCGACTCCGAGTGATCATCATGACCATTACCACCCAATCGCGCCCGATGCGCTCCGTTCTCTTCGAGAGCGGGGTGTCCGCGGTTGGGATTTCCGCGTGGAAGGGCCGGTATGGCTCTCCCAAAGGGAATCGTTCCCGCGGACGCGACGGGTGGTATGGTGTCGCCGATGGTCACCTTCGGTCCACACCCACGCTCGTCGCGTAAGGCGGACGCCGCTGCCAGCGACGGCGGGTGCTTTCTTCGATTTCACCGAATCGAGAGAGACCCCGTTCCGCGTGGGTTCGAGCCGCCATCGGCTCGGTTCACCTTCGTTTTCGTCCCGGCATCGGCGTTCGTTTTCGTGACGGCGTAGTGTCGGGTGTCATACAACTCACGGGCGTCGTGGCCGGAACGGGCACGCGTCCGCGAGCGTCCACGCCGTGGTTCGTCCTCGGACGAATCCCGTGAGAGGCGTCGCTGTCGAACGGTTCGAGTCGCCGTCGGCCGCACCGTCGCGCCTCGTCCCCGTTCCACCGCTCCTGTCGGGTAGTGGTCTACCCCACGCCGCGGCCCATCGGTTTCGATGGGTCGCGGATGACGACGCGTTCGAATCGCGCGGGAGCAGTATGCCACAGGCACTCCATGCAGTGACGGTCACTGCCGAAGTCACGGTGTTGGTCCCGCGAGGAACAGACGGCACCCTCACGATGGCGGCACGGGACGCGCTCGCGGCGATCGACCGGGTTCGGGACGTTCACGATGTCGCACACGCCGGATTCCGCCCCCGAGCCACGGACATCGAAGTCGATGTCGTCGCGGAACTGACGGTCGGCGAGGCGCGCGACCGTGAGGCCGTCGCGGGCGCTCTCCGGGAGGGGTTCGGCGTTCGAGCGGTCACCGTGACCGCGGTCGAAAAGGGACGGTAGACGGTCAGTGGAGTTCGACGACGCCGTAACCGCGGACGACGACGGTGTAACCGCCGTACTCGAACTCGACGCTCGTCGCGGTCGATGAGCGGCCGTCGTAGGTGGGTTCGAAGAAATCGTCCAGCGCGTCGGGGTCGATACGCTCGTAGAGGGGAACGATGTCCGTCAGACTCACGTCGTCCTGTTCTGAGATGGCGCGGATGACCGTCTCACTCACCCGCTCTCCCTCTCGGACGGTGAACTCTCGCGGCGGTTCGTTCGTCGGTACCGTCGGTTGTGGGGGAGCCAGTTGGTTTCCCGGAGACATAGTTCGGCTACTGTTTGGTGGCAACGACGGCATATAAAAACCTCACGAAATGAATTGGGGAATAATATATAAACTATATATTTTCGAAGTTGGAGTGACAGGACTGTTTCCCGATAGCTCAGAAAACCCACTATTTTGCATAGATATATACCGCATAGAATCGCCAAGATTAGTATGGAATCGGGATTAACCGACGAAGATTTCAGACAAATCAAACGATTCGCACAGACACCGCGCCACGAGCGAACGCCCGACCTCCTCTGTGACGTCGAGTCGCGGGAGTCGGAAACCGAAACGGAAGACGGACGGGACCAGAACCGAGAAGCGTAACGGAACGGAAAATCCCCGACCGAAACCGGGGGACTACCCTTTACTCGCCCGGCTCGCCGGGTCGTCGGTCTCGGCTTCGATGGGTGCTCGAATGAGGTTACCCCACTCGGTCCACGACCCGTCGTAGTTGCGCACGTCCTCGAAGCCCAGCAGTTCGTGGAGCGTAAACCACGTTATCGAGGAGCGCTCGCCGATACGACAGTAGGTGACGACGCCGCTGTCGCCCGTGATGTCGTACTCTTCGTACATCGCTTCGAGTTCCTCGCGGTCCTTGAACGTCCCGTCGTCGTTCAGGTTCTCGCTCCACGTGATGTTCGTCGCGCCGGGGATGTGACCCGCCCGCTGGGCGGTTTCAGGGCTTCCCTCCGGGGCGATTTTTTCGCCGCGGTATTCGGCTTCCGACCGAACGTCGACGAGCGGCAGGTCGAGTTCTATCGCGTCCTCGACCCCTTCGCGGTAGATTCGAAGGTGGTCGAACGGGCCACCGGCCTCGTAGTCCGTCTCGGGGTACGTCGGTTCCTCGTCGCTCGTCGGATAGTCGTTTTCGAGCCAGTACTCCCGACCGCCGTCGAGCAGGTACACGTCGTCGTGGCCGTAGTATTTGAACTGCCAGTACGTGTAAGCCGCCCACTGGTTCGATTCGTCGCCGTAGAGGACGACCGTGCTGTCGTCGGCGATGCCTCGTTCGCCCATCATCTCGGCGAAATCGTCCTTCTTCAGGATGTCGCGCTGGAACGAATCCTGTAGGTGCGGACCCCACCGAAACCCGATAGCGCCGGGGATGTGCGTCTCGGCGTAGGATTCGTCGTAGTCGATGTCCGCCTCCACGAGACGGTAGTCCGGGTCGTCGCTCCCGAACTCGTCGAGGTGCTCTTCGACCCACTCGGCCGTGACGAGAACGTCGTCCCGCGCGGTCTCTGACATACGTCCGGACCGTCTCCTTATTTCCACTTAGGAATAACGGGCACGTTACTGCGCGATGGTACGTTCGACGCGTGGGCGGCTAGCCGATGACGTTCCGCGGTATCCACGTTCCGCGGTCGGTCCGCTCCATCGGGAGCACGGGGTCGCCGCCGCGGAGTTGCGGCCGAATCCAGTCGTGCGTTTCCACGGTTCCGTTCCGGACTTCCGTCCCGTCGTCCGCGACGGGCGTGATTCCCACGTCCCGAATCGCGTCCACCGCGACCGTTCCTTCGAACTCCCGGATGCCCTCGAACGCGATGAACCGGCCGGTGTCGCCGCCCCACGTCAGTCCGACCGCGGCGAGCGCGCCGATAACGCCGTCGCCGGTGCCGCCGTACTCGTCGAGAAAGAGTCCGACCTCCTCGGCCAGCGCGTACGCGTCGGCTTTCTCCAGCACGTCGTTCTGCGCCGATTCGCCGAATCGACGAACCGCATCGGTGACGTCCGCTCGGAACGCCACGCACAGTCCGGGGTCGGCGTTCGGAGCCTGCACGCTTTCGAGATAGTCACCGGTGAGCGCCGCCGCGCCCTTGACCGACGGTTCGGCGGAACAGTCGAAGACGAGACACGCCGCGCTGTTGTGGGTCGTGTACGGGACGCGCGGGTCCACCAGCAGTTGTTGTCGAACGCTCCCGTACAGTTCGATGCCGTCGATTTCGTCGGCCAGTCGGGTCGCCAATCGCCGACTGACTTTCCCGGTGCCGAGTTCGCTGTCGAGGTCGTCGGTGTCGTCGATGGCGACCAGCAGTTGCATGGTCGTCCATCACACCCGGGTTCCTAACGATTATGGGTTCGCGGTGAGTTCGTTGTACCGATGGAGAAACAACGGTCGCGACGGCGGTTTTTGCGGCGGACGCTCCCCGGCACGCTCGGCGTGTCGCTGCTCGCGGGGTGTTCCGGGTCGAAGGGAACGGACACGACGACCTCGACCGACGCGGATAGCTCGAAAGGAACGACCACGACGAGCGACTCCGGGTCGGAAGACGCAGGCGGCGGCACGCGGACCGTGACGGACGCCGCCGGACGGGACGTGACCGTTCCGGCGAGCGTCGAGCGCGTCGTCGGGTTGGGGCCGGGTGCGCTCCGGTTCATCACGTATCTGGGCGCGACGGACCGCGTGGTCGGCGTCGAGCGACTGGAGACGAAGAACGAAAAGCGTCCGTTCAGGCCGTACGTTCTCGCCCGTCCCGAACTCCAGGAGCTCCCGTCCGTCGGGTCCCGGAAGAGTCCCGACCCGGAGTTGCTCCTCGAACGCGACCCGGACCTCGTCGTTCGGGCCTACGCGAGCGCGAAAAAGGCCGACGGCCTGCAGAACAAACTCGACACGCCGGTCGTCAGCATCAATCCGGGCGATTTGAACGACGCCCTCCGCCCCGACTTCTACGACTCGCTCCGACTCGTCGGCGAGGTGCTGAACGAGAAGAAACGCGCGGACGAACTCGTCTCGTACACGAAAGAGACGATTTCGGACCTGAACGGGCGGACGGCGGGCGTTTCGAACCCGCCGAAAACCTACGTCGGCTATCTCGGCCGCGGAAAACACGGCTTGCTGTACACGCAACCGGAGTACCCGCCGTTTTCCTTCGTCGGGACGAACAACGTCGCGCGCGACGTGACGGACGGGTTGAAGAAAAAGAAGGGTGCACCGCGCGTCACCATCGACGCGGAACAACTCATCAAGTGGGACCCCGAGTACGTCTTCGTGGATTTGGGGACCGAATCCTACGACGACCTCTCGAAATCGGAGTACGAATCCATCGCTGCCGTCGAGGAGGGCAACGTGTTCGGCGTCTTCCCGACGCGCGATTACTCCATCAACTTCGGGACGGCGCTGGCTGACGCCTACGCCGTCGGGACGGCCTGTTTCCCCGACCAGTTCGGCGACATCGACCCGGCGAAGAAGGCGGACGCCATCTACGAGCGGTTCGTCGGCGAGCCGGTGTACGACGAAGCGGCGGCGGCGTACGGCGACGGATTCGGTCGGATGAACGGCGGACAGGGAGGAACCGGTACGAGATGGAAGAATCGATCGAACCGGCGGTCCTCTCCCGGTACCGCAAACGGACGCGGAGAAAGCTCGCGTTCATCGTCGGCCTCGGCGTCGCGCTCGTCGTCGTGGCCGGGTACGCGCTCGTCTCCGGCCCGATTTCGGTGCCGCTCTCGGAACTGCCGTCGATACTCCTCGGGCGGTCGTCGGGCGTCCACGCGACCGTCATCTGGAACATCCGACTGCCGCGAATCGTCGCCGCGGTCGGCGCGGGCCTCGGCCTCGCCATCGCGGGTGCGGTCCTCCAGAGCGTGCTCCGGAATCCGTTGGCCTCGCCGTACACCCTCGGCATCTCGCAGGCGGCGTCGTTCGGCGCGGCGTTCGCCATCATCGTCCTCGGAACCGGAGCGGTGCGGGACAGCGGGACCACGGTGCTCCTGCACAATCCCTACACGACGACGGTCTGTGCGTTCCTCGCTTCGCTCGGGTCCACGGGGTTCGTCCTCGCCGTGGCGAAGTACAAGCGGGCGTCCGCCGAAACCCTGCTCCTGACCGGCATCGCGCTCGCGTCGCTGTTCACGGCCGGAACGACCGCGATGCAGTATTTCGCCACGAACGTCCAACTCGCCACGCTCGTCTTCTGGAAGTTCGGCGACGTGGGAAGCGCGACGTGGAAATCGAACGCCTTCCTCTGGCTTTGCGTCGTCCTCGCCACGCTCTACTTCGTGCGGAACGCGTGGGAGTACAACCTGCTCGACGCGGGCGACGAAACCGCTCGAAGCCTCGGCGTCAACGTCGAACGAACGCGCCTGTCCGGGATGGTGGTCGCGTCGTTCCTGACGGCCGTCGTCGTCTCGCTGTTCGGCATCATCGGCTTCGTCGGTCTCGTGGTACCGCACATCGTCCGGCGACTCGTCGGCGGCGACGAGCGATTCCTGATTCCCGCGTCCTGTCTCGGCGGGGGTGCCCTCCTCCTCGCGTCCGATACGGCGGCCCGGACGCTCCTCTCGCCCATCGTCCTGCCCGTCGGCATCATCACGTCCTTCATCGGCGTCCCGCTCTTCGTCTACCTCATCGTCAACGGGAGAGACCACTGGTGAGCATCGAACTTGACGGACTGGCGGTCGGGTACGACGGGACGCCCGTCCTCGAAGACGTGACGCTCGGCGTCGAACCGGGCGAGGTGCTCGCCGTCCTCGGCCCGAACGGCGTCGGCAAGAGCACGCTTCTCAGGACGATTCTCGGCCTGCAGTCGCCGATTCGCGGGAGCGTCGCGCTCGACGGCGACTCGCTTTCCGACCTCTCCCGCGACGAAATCGCGCGGCGCGTCGGCTACGTGCCACAGCAGGAATCCACGACCGTCCCGTCCACCGTGTTCGACGCGGTGTTGATGGGGAGAAAGCCGTACCTCGATTGGCGGCCGACGGAGGAGGACAAGCGGCGCGTCGCGGCGGTGCTCGACTCGCTCGACATCACCGAGTTGGCGATGCGGAACCTCCACGAACTCAGCGGCGGGCAGCGCCAGAAGGTCATGCTCGGCCGCGCGCTCGCGCAAGACCCGTCGTCGCTCGTCCTCGACGAACCGACGAGCGACCTGGACATCCGCCACGAACTCGACGTGCTCGAACTCGTCCGGCGGACGAGTCGGGAGGGCAACGCCGTCGTCTACGCCATGCACGACATCAACCTCGCCGCGCGGTACGCGGACCGGTTCCTGTTGGTCGCCGACGGCGAAGTCGTCGCTCTCGGCGATGGGTCCGTGCTGACGCCGGAACACGTCGAACGCGTGTTCGACGTTCCGGTTCGACTGGTCGAGGACGAAACCCCGATTCTCGTTCCCGAACGCGGCCGGGACTGACTCTTTTTCGCCGATTGCCCGACTTCCCGCGCTCAGTCCGTCCCCTCGAACCGGAGCACGTCGATGTTACTTCCGGTGTCGGGGTCGCGCTCGGCGACGACCGAAAGCGTCTCCCGAGCGAGGGTTTCGGTGTCGTCCAGGCTCGCCTCCGCGTCGGCGTCTTCGAGGCGGCCGTACGCGACGGACGCGCCGCTCCCGAGCGCGGTGGCGTCGGACGCCAACACGAGACCGTCGCTTCCGATTTCGCGGAGGGCCGCGTTGCCGTCGGAGTCAGTCCCCGCGACCAGTCCATCGACGCCGATTTCGCCCGCGAGGTCGGCCGCCGTTCGCGCGATTCGGTCGATGTGAACGGGTTCGTCGCGTTCGAGGCGGTCCCCCCGAAGCTCGGAGTCGAAGCGTCGGTCGAACTCCTCGATGGCTCCGACGTCCCCCGCGACCGCGGCGGCGGCGTCGTCGTAGTCGAACACCCGTCGAACAGCGTCGGAGCGAACCGTGCCGCCGACGGTCGCTCGCCGGTCGCCCGCGAGAACGGCCCCGTCGTCGCATCTGATTCCAAGTACGGTTGCCATGGGGGAGCAACGCGACGGAGCGAAAAGAGGGTTATCGCCGTCCGGCCCGACTTACGCTCGGACGGCCGAGTGGCGACGGGTCCGGTAGACGCTCATCGACGCGATGGAGAGCGAGATGACGAGCGCGACGATGGCGCTGATGACGAACAAGGGGTAGTAGCCCGTCACCTCCGCCAATCCGGCGAACAGCACCGGCCCGGCGGCGCGACCGAGGAACGTCGTGCTGTTGCGCAGGCTCAAGGCCCCGCCGCGAAGTCCGGTCGACACGAGGTCGCTGATGGCGGCATCGACGGCGGGCATGGAGAGGCCGAGGCCAGCGCCCAACACGAGCATCGTCGCCGCGATGAAGACGGGCGAGGGGGCCAGCCACGCGCCGAACAGTCCGACCGCGTAGCAGGCGAATCCGGCGGCGATGAGGCCGTAGTTCGAGGTGTACCGGGCGAACCAGCCGTTCTTCGCGGAGACGACCACCGAGGAAATTTCCGCGACGGACAACACGAGTCCGATGGCGAACGCCGACATGCCGAAATCGCCCGCGAGGAGGAACGGCAGAATCGTGAGCACCGTGCCGAACAGCAGGAGTTCGGTCATGCACGCCGCGCCGTAGCAGACGAGCGCGTCGGGGCCGCTCAGGACGCTCGCGGCGCGGCGGAGGTACGCGAAACCCTTCGAATCGCGTTCGTGGTCCGGCTCTTCGAGGTGTCGAACCGCGTAGAGCGCGAGCGGCAGGCCGAGCAGGTAGGCGACGTACGGCACGTTCCACGAGACGGTGGCGAGCGCCCCGCCGACGATGGGGAAGAGTCCGGCCCCCGCGGAGAGGACCGCGTTGTTCATCCCGAGGACGGTGTTCCGTTGGGTGCCCTCGAACGAATCCCCGATGAGCGTGACGGTGGTGATGAAGATGCCCGCCGCGGCGGTGCCGCCGATGGTCCTGAGCACCATCACGGCCTCGTAACTCGGCGCGACGGCGATGGCGCCGCCCGAGAGGCTGAAGGCGACGAGGCCCCAGATGAGGACGGCTCGCCGTCCGATTCGGTCGGCGAGCATGCCGATGAACGGCGACAGGAAGATACCCGTCAGGAAGTACGTGCTGATGAGCAGGCTCGCTTGCGCGTCGGTGATGCCGAAGGCGTCGCGGAACGCGGGGAGCGTCGGGCTGATGAGCGGCACGCCGAGCGGCGCGAGGAGCGTGGCCGCGAGCACGATCTGCACCGTCGGCAGTTGCCACGGCGACGTCGATTTCTCGTTCTCCTCCCGATTCCCCGGTGTGGATGGCTGTGACGATGGCATGGTCCCCTATCCCGTGGTGCGTGCTACCACACTATCTGAGACGCCGCGGAGGAAGTTAGCCACATCCCTTCCTTCCTGTGGCCTGTCGTGTCCCGTTCGTGTCTCGCCCGTGTCCGGCCATCAATCGACGTAGGTGCTGACCAACTTCGCTTCGATTCGCTGGAGGCGTTCGCTGACGGTGCCGGTCGTGAGGCCGAGTTCGTCCGCGAGTTCCCGATGGGTCGTCTCCCGCGGCACCTCGTAGTAGCCTTCCCGGACGGCGAGGTCGAACAACGTCTCCTGTCGCTCCGTGAGGATGGACGACAGCTTTCCCGTGTCGGGTTCGTACTCGCCCATCCGTTCGAGTCGGAGGGAGATTCCCTCGGGAATCTCCGCAGCCGCGCGGCGAATCGCCTCGCTGGTCCCCAGGACCGTGAGTTGTAGGCCGCGCTCGCTGTCCGTGTCGATGTACCGCATCGGCCAGTCGAGGACGATCTGCTGCTCGCGCAGGATGGTCAGGAGGTCGTCCACTAATCCAGTGGTTTGACAGTGGAGGTAGAGGACGCCACGGTCGCTCTCGCCCACGATATCGTATTCGACCGTTTCCGGCGAGTCGGCCAACAGCGCGCGCGCCACGTCGAGGTCGCCGTGCAGTTCGACGAACTCGACGTACCGGCCTTCGTACACCGGGCCGACGTACTGAATCGTTTCGATAGCCACGTCGTTCGTTCCCATCAGGAGGTCGTCGACGGGGTGGACGCTCACGTCCTCCCCCCACGTCAGGACGATGGTCGCGTACCGCATGTCGAGGTCGTAGTGCCCGACGGTATTTAAACACCCCTAGGATGATGGGAAACAGACATAGACGGCCGGGACGACAACTATCGGGTAAGGATGAGTAGCGACACACCCCCCGCAACCGGAGAGACGCCGCCCGGACCGGACGGACTGCCGATAGTCGGAACCCGACTCGAATTTATCCGCGACCCGTTCGGCTTCATAACCAGAACCGCCAGCGAGTACGGTGACATCGCTCACTGGGAGGAACTCGACGGGCCGATGTATCAGCTCAACCACCCGGACTACATCGAGCAGGTCCTCGTCCAGAACAACCAGAACTACATCAAGGGCGAGGGCTTCCAACACATCCTCGGTCCCGTCCTCGGAAACGGTATCCTGAACAGCGAGGGTGCGGTGTGGCGGCGGAACCGCCACCTCATCCAGCCCGCGTTCCACCCCAAGGAGATACAGCGGTACTCGGAGATGATGACGGATTTCACCGAGGAGGCGCTCGAAACGTGGGAGGACGGTGAGACCCGACTCGTCCACGAGGACATGATGGAAGTGACGCTCAAAATCGTCGCTCGGGCGCTGTTCGGCGTCGATATCGAAGACGAGGTGGACACCATCGGGTCGGCGCTGGAGGAGTTCATGCTCGGCACCGAAAACCTCGCCAACTTCATTCTGCCGCCGAAGATTCCCACGCCGTCGCGGATGCGCATCAAGGACGCGCGGGAGAAACTCGATGGCGTCGTCTACCGGATGATTCGGGAGCGGCGCAACGACCCGGACGGCGAGGGCGTCATCTCGACTCTCCTCTCGGCCACCGACGAGCACGAAAACCCCATGAGCGACGAGCAGATTCGGGACGAGGTTGTCACGCTCCTCCTCGCCGGGCACGAGACGACGGCGCTCTCGCTGACGCTCACGATGTACGCCCTCGCCCAGTACCCCGAAGTGGAAACAAAACTCGTCGCCGAACTGGACGAGGTGCTCGACGGCGAGACGCCGACGATGGAAGACGTCTCCGAGCTGACCTACACCGAACAGGTCGTCAAGGAGTCCATGCGCCTGTACCCGCCGGTGCCGGGCATCGTCCGCGAAGCGACCAAACCCGACATCATCGGCGGCTACGAGATTCCGGCGGGCGCGACGGTGCAGATGAACCAGTGGGTGGTCCACCGCGACCCGCGCTGGTACGACGATCCGCTCGCCTTCCGCCCGGAGCGCTGGACCGACGAGTTCGAGAAGTCGCTCCCGAAACTCGCGTACTTCCCGTTCGCCGCGGGACCGCGGCGCTGTATCGGCGACCGCTTCGCCATGCTCGAAGCGCGCCTCCTGCTCGCCACCATCTACCAGCAGTTCCACATCGAACTCGCGCCCGAGGCCGAACTGGACCTGATGGCGACCATCACCGCCCGCCCGAAGAAGGAGATTCCGATGACGGTCCACCGCCGCTCGGACTGAGGACGGGGGTCGAGCGGGACGGACCTTCCAGACAGTTCAGCGAAATTGGAAAACGTACATGACCGTTCGCGTCGATTTTATTGCTATGACGTGGAAACCGGACAGGGGATTGCAGGTTCGGATGGTCGCCACGATGGGACTCATCGTCTGCTTCGCGGTCGCCATCCCGGTCACGGTCTGGTTCATCGCCACGCAAACCGCTCGGTTCGTCGCGCTGTTCACGGGGACGACGATGACCGTCGTTCTCGTCATGGGCGGGTTGGCAGGCGGATTGAGCGCGCTCGGATTCTACTGCATCGAGCGCTACGCGAACAGCGACCTGACGGACTACTCGGACGACGAGGACGCCGACCCGGTAGTCGCGGACGTTCCGGCGAACGTCGAGTCGCGCGCGACCAAAATCGCCAGCCAGCTGTCGGTGCCGCGGCCGGACATCGAGTGCCGAAGCTCGAACGTCCCGACGGCCTACACGACAGGCTATTCGCCCGAGAGCGCGACCATCGTCGTGACCACGGCGCTGCTCGATGCGCTCTCGCCCGACGAACTCGAAGCCGTCTTGGCACACGAGTTCGCCCACGTCCGTCACCGGGATTTCCTCGTCGTCACCCTCGCGTCGGTTCCCCTGCGAATCGCGTTGCGGGTGCGCCGATACGCCGACAAACACTGGGCGCTGGACGCGGAGCGGGGTGCCCACCCGCTCGTCGGGCTGTTTTTCGCCGCCTCGTTCGCACTCTCGGCCGCGTTCAGTTTCGTCGGGCGGCTCCTCCTCGCGCTCCTGTCGCGGTACCGCGAACTCGCGGCCGACCGGGGCGCGGTTCGAATCACCGGGAATCCGGGGTCGCTCGCGTCGGCGCTCCGAACGCTGTACGACGCGACGGCCGCGCGACCCCCGACGGACATGCGGGACGCCTACGACATCCCGCCGGAGCGCGCCATCGTCCCGCTCTCAATCGCGACCGACGCGGAGGCGGCGGCGTCGGGGTCCGCCGACTCGCCGTGGCTGGCGACGCATCCGCCGCTCGAAACGCGCCTCGAACGACTGCACGCCGCGGCGGACGGGTTCGAAGCCGGGAGGTCGGAGAACTGATGTACCGCGGCGTGCGACGGGAGACGTGACGATGCACGACGGGACACCACGGGCGACGTTCGACGCACAACTCGTCGCCGACGACGTTGCCTTCGACGAGCGGGACGTCCGCCTGCTCCGCGCCATCGACGAACACGGATCGATCAACGCGGCGGCAACCGCACTCGGCCGGTCGTACGCCCACGCACAGCGTCGAATCGTGACCTTGGAGGAGGGTTTCGGACCGCTCGTCCGCCGGGAACGCGGCGGGTCGTCCGGCGGTGGTAGCACGTTGACCGACGGAGCGCGCCGACTTCTCCAGCGGTTTCGGCGACTCACGGCGGAGTCCTCGGGGCTCGCCGAGGTGGACGAGACGGTGCTCACCGGAACCGTCACCGAGCGGGACGGCGAGTTCGGCCTCGTGGAAACCGACGTGGGAGTCGTCCGGGCGCTCGTTCCGGCGGACACCGACGCGGTGGAGGTCTGTATCCGCTCGGACGTGGTGACGCTGTACAGTTCGAACGCCGCGCCGACCGGCGACGCGACGAGCGCAAGAAACCAGTTTTCGGGGACGGTTCGGTCGGTCGAGGAGGGGGAGCGAATCGCCCGCGTCGCGGTCAACGTGGGCGGCGAGACGCCGTTACGGGCACTCGTCACGACCACGAGCGTCGAGCGGTTGGGGTTGGAATCTGGTGCGGACGTCGTCGCCTCGTTCAAGGCGACGGCGACGCGGGCGGTTCCGTCGCGGGCGGAATCCGACCCGTGAACTCAGTTACCGTCCACGATGTCGAAACACAGGTCCGCGAGCCGTTTCGAGGACTGTTCCCACGAATAGCGCTCCGCGACCGCCCTGCCTTGGGTCGCGAGGCGGGTCCGTAACTCGGCCGAATCGACGGCCGTCGCTATCGCGTCGGCGATGGCGTCCGGGGACTCCGGGGGGACGAGCAGGGCGGTTTCGCGGTCGATGGCGTACTCCGTGACGCCATCGACGGTCGTGGTGATGACGGGGGTGCCACACGCCATCGCCTCCATGTTGACCATGCCGAAGCTCTCGTAGTGGGAGGGCGAACACACCACGTCCGCGGCGGTGTAGTAGCCGGGGAGGTCGTCGTGCGGCACCGACCCGACGATGGTAACGGACGACTCCAACCCGTGCCGTTCGACGCTCCGTTCCACCGCCTCGCGGTCGCCGCGGCCGACGATGGACAGGTGTACGTCCTCGGTCCCCGCGCCGCGTCCCGCCGCGAGAGCGTCGATGAGGTCGAAGAGGCCCTTGGACTCCACGAACCGGCCGACGAACAACACCGACGGCGCGTCTCGCTCGAAGACGGGCGGCGCGTCGGGGTGGAACAGGTCGGTATCGACGCCGGGATAGACGATGCCATCCGGTTCGTGTCCCAACTCCTCGACGAACTCCGCGCTCGTCTGCACCGAATTCACTATCGAGTAGCTGTCGGACAGCAACCCGTGTGCGGTCGTTCCCAAGCCGGTTCGCTCGAAGCCGTGGAAGACACGAACCACCGGCACGTCGAGGAGATTCGAGAGGACGAGGTCGTCCAGATAGTTGTGGGTCACGAGCACGTCCAGCGTCTCGTTCATGTGCCGTATCGTCCCGTCGCGTATCGCGCCGAGGAGGGGAACGAGCGTCTCCGCGAGTCCGGGAAGCACGCGCGACGAGAGCGAATCGAGCGCGCCCGCCACCGACAGCGGGACGATTTCGGCGTCCGTCGTGCGCATCTTCGGCGTCAACTCACCGTTCTCCGTGTAGAGGTAGGCCGACTGGTGGGCGGACAGCGCGTCCAGGAGTTCCTGAACGTACATCACGACGCCGCCCGCGTCCCTCGTTCCGGCCTTCCGGTAGTACATGCCGATGCTCAACTCTTCCGCTCGCTCGTCCACCCGCCAACGTACGTCGCCGCTGTCGTGTTCCGTTTGCGGGGTTTCGACGCCGCGTTGGTGCAGTCGATTACCACTGCTCATTTACCTGCTCGACGGGTTAATTGCACTTTGTTATGCGTCGTTGGAACGACGTTCCCGCCGGAGTTCACACCCCGAGACGTTTCCGTTCGGGCGCGATGGCTCGTCGTGATTTCGTCAATGGCCGCGTTCCGCACCGGTACGTCCCCCCTACGCGGCGAAAAATACGTCCCCCGGTGTTCGGTTCGTTCTCAACGGATGCCGAACAGCAACCGACGAAGACGATGGAAGTCGAAACAGTAGCGACGACCGTTGTAGGTGAAACAGTAGTCCGCCGAATCGGGCGCGGCGGCGGAGGCCGACGCGTGGTTCATCGTCGGGTCGCTCGGTTTGGCCTTTTTGTTTTTCTTGGCCTTCTTGGCCTTATTCTGCTTCTTCGTTTTCTTGGCTTTCTCGGCCTTCTTCCCGTTCTTCTCGCTCTGTTTCGCCTGTTCGGTCGTCTTCGCCTGCTTTCCCTTCCGTTTCTTCGGCGAACTGCTGCCGGTCGAGGTCGAACCGGTCGCGGCGTCTTTCGCGGTCGTGGGTGCACCCGTCGGCGCTTCGTGCGAGGGGTTACCGCCGACGTTCGTCGTCTCGACGTTGCCGATGAGGCTGCCCTTGACCTGCGAGTTCTTCACTTTGAACGTGGTGTGCGCCGCGACGAGCGCCGAGGCCGCACCGTTCGTGTTCGAGTCAGTGCAGTCGATGTCGCAGTTTTCGAACGTCACCACGTCGCTTTCCGACCCGTAGCCGTCGTAGACGCCGCGGGAGTTCACGACGCCGCCGTTTATCGGGTGGAGCGGGACGTCGTTCGTGTTGTAGATGACGGTGTTTTTCACCGTCGTGCCGTCCGTCGCGATGCGGAGGTGGCTGATGTTGTTGTTCTTCATGAGACAGCGGTCGAACGCCAGCGTTCCGCCGCCGCCGCTCGATTTCGCCGCGCCACCCGCGTAAATCGCGTTGCCGGTCCAGCCGTTCATCGTGACTTCGGTGATGTCGATGTGTCCCGCGAAGGACTTCGGAATCCCGATGGCGCCCTTGCGAACCATGTCGCCCGAAACGCCGTCACCGAGGTAGACGTGCTCGATGGTTCCGGTACCCGACGCCGTGATGAGGTTGGGATAGCCGCCGAGGTTCTTTCCCGGCGAGTGGGGGCCGCTCGTGTCGGCCTCGCCGGTGACCCCGACGTTGCGAATCGTCCAGTCGGAGCCGCTCGCGACGATGCGAACGTCCGCGCCCGACGCGCTGATGTCGATGAGCTTGTTCTCGAACGTCTCGCCGCTGCCGACGGTGAACTGCTTCGCCGTGTTCGCGGGAATCGTGATCGTTTCGTACTCTTTTGCCGCCGTGACGCCGGTCGCCATACCCGTACCAGCCGCGGCAACCGCAGCCGCACCGGTCAACTTCAGATACGAACGACGGTCGACGGAATCGCTATCCGCACGACTATCGTCTGCTGTCGTACTGCAATCGCGTGCCATGCGGTCTTCAATGCAAAGAGACCGATTAATATTCTTTCGGTGTCGCGCTGTACGTCTCAACCGATGTGAAGGTCACAACGAACTCCATGATTGTGTGAAAATATCATGACTATCCTTCACGTGGTGTGGTCGATGACGGACCGGACCGTGCGGTTGAGGGCGATTACTCCGGCGTACGGTCCCTATAACAAAGCCACACGGACGCGTTGGTTGTCCAACCGTGACCCCGAGAATGCAAGGAGAACTCGACCGACCGCGAGTGAAACGACTCCGATGCCCCCGATTCGAACGCCCCGGTCGTTCGTCGAACGTGTGTCCCTCCGTTTCTTCCGTTTCGAATGGCGACGAGTGACTCCCACCTCTCGAAACTGCTGTCGAGTTCGGTGCTCATCGTCGTCGGCGTCGTCGTCGCGTCCGTCGGTCGATTGATAGAACGCATCGTCATCGCCCACTGGTTCTCGCCGCAACTGTACGGCGAGGTGACCATCGCGCTCGCCATCATGACCATCGGAACGACGATTTCGCTCGTCGGGCTGAACGACGGGATTCCGCGGTTCGTCTCCCGGTACGACGACGCCCGGGACGTTCGCGGCGTGTGGCTGTTCGGCCTGGGGTTCGCGCTGGCCGTCAGCCTCGCCGTCAGCCTCGTCCTGTACCTGAACGTGAACCGCATCGCCATCGCGCTGTTCGAGACGAACGTCGCCCGCGAGTTGCTCCGCCTGTTCGTCCTCACGATTCCGGTCAGCGTCGGCCTGACCGTCGGCGTGAGCGCGCTCCGGGGGATGGAGAACACGCGCTACAAACTGTACACGAAGGATTTCCTCCATCCCTGCCTCCGCATCGTCCTGCTCGTCGCGCTGGTCGCGGGCGGTTTCGACCTCGTGTCGGTGGGGTACGCCTACTTCGCCGCCACGCTAGCAACGCTCCTCGTCGTCTACCTCCTCTCGAACCGCCTCGTCCGTCTCGTCGGACCGGTTCGGACCCACACCCGCGAACTGCTCACCTACTCGGCACCCCTCATCGTGACGATGGTGCTCTCCATCCTGTTGACGCGGATGGACACCCTCATGCTCGCCCAGTTTCGCACCTCGAACGAGGTCGGCGTGTACAACGCGGCGTACCCGCTGGCGAACAGCCTGCTCATGGTCATCTCCTCGTTCGGCTACCTCTACCTGCCGCTCACGTCCCGCCTCGACGCGGACGGCGAACGCGAGGAGGTGACGAGTATCTATCGCATCACGACGAAGTGGATTTACGTCCTCACCTTCCCCGCCTTTCTCGTAT
The DNA here is from genome assembly GCF_000376445.1 of Haladaptatus paucihalophilus DX253. Lineage (NCBI taxonomy): Archaea > Methanobacteriati > Methanobacteriota > Halobacteria > Halobacteriales > Haladaptataceae > Haladaptatus > Haladaptatus paucihalophilus. The sequence goes on from NZ_AQXI01000001.1 coordinate 2,889,467, forward strand.
TCACCGTCTTCCCGGACGACGTGCTCTCGCTCTTCTTCGGGTCCGGATACACGGGCGGCGGTATCGTCCTCGCGCTCCTCTCGGTCGGTTTCTTCACGAGCGCGGCGGCGGGGAGAAACCGAACGACGCTGGCCGCGCTCGGCCACACGAAGGCCATCCTCGGGGTAGATATCCTCACGCTCGCGCTCAACTTCGCCGTGAACCTCCTCCTGATTCCGACGTACGGGATGGTCGGTGCCGCGGTCGCGTCGTCGGGGGCCTACGTCGTCCGCAACCTCGCGCTCAACGTCGTCCTCCTGACCAAGTGCGGAATTACCCCGTTCTCCACGCACACGAACCGGACGTACATCGTCCTGCCGCTCGTCCTGTTTCCCGTCGGTCTCCTCGCGGGGCGCTGGCTGACGCTCTCCCTGCTGACGCTCCCCGTCTTCCTGGTCTGCACCGGACTCGTCGGCCTCGCCGCCGTCACCCTCGCCGGTGGTCTCCAACCGGAAGACGGCGCGTTCATCGAGTTCATCGAGGGGGCGCTCGGCGTCGAAGTCCCCGCGATTCAACGCTACGTCCCGATGCAGGGCGAGTGACGGGACTCGGACGAGCGCCGGACCGTCAAACGAACACCCGACCCGAAGCGGGAATACTAAATTTTACTGTATTTCACCGATTTGTACATTATGATACTATTTGATACCGAATTCTACTGAACTCCATCAAATTCTACTGACTCGATGAGATATCCACTAAATCGAACAGATAGACACCAAACCAAACGGGGTGGCACCGAATCGGACTATCGACTTCGATAGAGAACGGCGCGATGCCACCACGCTCCGGTGTCCCTCGAATCGTTGCCACTGCCGACAGCCTTTTGACCTCGGTGGCGTTACGGGGATTATGGTCGCACAGACGATGGATCGCGTTCCGCGAGAACAGTAATCGACTACTTCTGACTGCGAGAGGTGATAGTACATGCTAGCCAGTAGTCACGCCCTCGCTCGAACGGGCCTCGACGCCGCCGCGCTCAAACCCGCAGAGTGTGACGTGCGTCGGGCACACTCGATGCCGTTCGAGACGGTGACGATAGATTACGAGGGCCGCGAGCACCTTCCCGACACGGAGACGCTCCGCGAACTGGCGGCGGAGAAAAACGTGCTGATGACCGTCCCCGTCCGGGCGGACGGGTTCGACCCGCTCGGCGACGACTCGCTGTTCGGCCGACTGCCGGACGGCGTCGGAACGGTGTTCGTCGCCGGACACTCGGCCTATCTCACCGAGGACGAACGGAGTCGGGCGATAGCGCCTCGACTCGGGGCCGCGCTGGAGCGGTCCCCTGACGGGTGGGTCGGCACGGAGGGTATCGAACGCGTCGCCACGGCGACGGGGGCGACGCAGTTCGAACTGCTGTCCCGCTCGACGACCCGCGACGTGCGCGCACTTCGCGCCGCCGGGTTCGACGGGACGGTCGCGGTGTACGCGCCGACCGTCCTCACCGACGACGAGGACGCGATACTCGACGCGGTGGGCGCGTACGTCGCCCGGCGCAAACCCGTGGCGCGGGCGCTCCCTGACGATGCGCCGACGGATGCCAGCGCCGACGGTCGCGCTCGGAACGTGCTCTCCGCGGCGAGCCGCGACTTCGCGCTCGTCGGGACGGCCACCGAGGTCGGCGAGCGGGTCGAGGAACTGAAGGCGGCCGGCGTGGACCTCGTGGTCGGCTATCCCGCCCGGGGCATCGACTCGTTCCTCGACCGCTAAGCTTTTTCGCGGTCTTCGGCCGCGTTTCCGCTCGCCGCGAGCGTTGCCCGTTCGCCGCGACACCCAGTTACAAATACCGCGACTGCAATCACAGCGTCATGAGTCGACTTGCCGAAGAGACGACGACCACGGCCCGCGATGCGCTCTCGGACGTGGACGTTGCACTGCTCCCGACGGGAAGCGTCGAACAACACGGCCCCGCCCTCCCGCTCGGTACGGATTTCATGGCGGCACAGGCCGTCGCGGGCACGCTCGGGGACCGCGAGAACGTCGTTCTCCTCCCGACGGTTCCGGTCGGAGTCAGCGAACACCATCGCCAGTTCGACGGCACCCTCTGGACCGACCCGGCGACGTTCGAGGACTACGTGACGGACATCGTGTCCAGCATCGCCAGCCACGGCGTGCAGAAGGTCGTCATCGTGAACGGTCACGGCGGTAACGACGGCGCGCTCCGGCGCGTCGCACGCCGGGTCCGCCGCGAGGAAGTGGCCTACGCCGTTCCGTGGAACTGGTGGGGCGGAATCGGTGACGTGCTCGAAGACGAGTTCGGGATGGGAATCACGCACGCCGACGAGATAGAGACGAGCATGCTCCTCGAAGTCGCCGAGGAACTCGTCCGCGAGGCGGCGCTCGAAGCGGCCGAGGCGGGCGCGAACGACGCGTGGGGCGAGGACGTCCACGGCGCGAACGTCGGCTTCGATACGGCCGACTTCTCCGAGAGCGGTGTCGTCGGCCAGCCGACCAGGGGGTCGCGGGAGGCCGGTGCGCGACTGCTCGACGCATCGAGCGACGAACTCGCCGCGCTGGTCGAGTGGCTCGGTGAGCAGGATATCGACCACCTCTGGCCCGAGGACCACCGATGAACGTCGGTATCGTCGGCGGCGGTGCCGTCGGGTTGACGGCCGCGCGGGACCTCGCTGTCCGCGGAGCCGACGTGACGCTGTTCGAGGCGGGGACGATTCCGAACGAGGGGGAGAGCACCGCCAGAGCGGCGGGCGTGCTCTACGACGCCTTCGCAGCCCCGGAGGACGCCCGCGTCGGTGCGCGCGCCATCGAACGCTTCCGCGAGTTCTCGGGCACCGGCGGATTCGAGTTCGTAGAGACGCCCTACGTCTGGTTCGCACGCACGGGCGACGAGAAGCGCGCGGCGGCCATCCGCGAGCAGGTGCCTCGGATGCGCGAACACGGGCGAGACGTCGCGTTCATCCACGCCTCGGAACTCGAAGAGCGGTACCCGGCGCTGAACGCCGAGGACATCGGCGTCGCCGCCATCGCTCGGAACACCGGGCGAACCGACCCCGGAAGCTACGCGCGGATGATGGCCGCGGAAGCCGAGAAGAACGGCGCGGAGATTCGAACCGAGACCGAGGTTCGCGTCCGACTCGACGGCACGGCGGCCGACGGGAAACCCCAGATTTTCCCGGACGACGACCACGGCGAACCGTTCGACGCCATCGTCGTCGCGGCGGGCGCACACACGAAACGCGTGCTGGCGGAGGCGGGAATTCCCGTCGCGCTCAAACCCTACCGCGTGCAGGCGCTCACCTGTGCGTTCGACGCCGACACGCCGATGCTGTACGACGCCACGGAGGGCTACTACCTTCGTCCGCATCCCGAGGGTCTGCTCGCCGGTGACGGAACGGAGGAAGTCGAAAGCGATCCGACCGACTGGAAACACGCGAGCGATGCCGCGTTCGAAACGGCGATGCACGAACGCCTCGCCCATCGGCTCGATTTCGAGGCGGACGACCCGACCATCGAGCGAGCGTGGGCGGGCCTCTGCACCGCAACGCCCGACTACGACCCGCTTCTCGGGGAACTCCGACCGAACTGCTACGTCGCCGCTGGCTGGCAGGGCCACGGATTCATGCGTTCTCCCGCGCTCGGCGAAGCCATCGCGGAGGACGTGCTCGGCGAGGGCGGCATCCCCGAGTTCGACCCGAAGCGCTTCACCGGCGACGAGGAGTTCGAAATCGTGGAAGGGATGGCCGTCGACTGAGGAACTCGAAAGAGAAGTGTCGTCAAAAATGGAATCGTCGGGAACAGAGACGTATCGAAAACGGAGACGCGTCGGAAACTGAGACGTATCGAAAGCCGCTCTTCACTCGGCTTTCGGCACCGTGACTTGGAGGGTGCCCGAGTCGGTCAGCGTCGCCGTCGCTTTTTTCGGGTCGACTTCGGCGTCCGCCGGGAGTTCGACCTGTCCGTCGAGGGACATCCCGCGGCCGGGGAACACCATGTCGAATCCCTCGTGGAAGTCTCGGAACCGGTCGATTCGAACGAGGACGGAATCCCGGACGAACCGGACCTGCACGTCGCTGCCGGTCGCTCCCGCCGCGTCGAAGACGATGAGATAGGCGTCCTCGCTTTCGAGCAGGTCGGACGGAATCGGCCGGGATTCCTGTACTTTGCTCGCGGCGCGGCCGACTTTCGACGCGACGGCCGTCACGGTTGAGCGCCCGAGGTCGCGGAGCGTCATAGTTCGATTGCTTCGAGGCAGTCGGTTTCTCCACAGTACGGGCACTGGAAGTCGTTCACGCCGACGTCATCCGGCATGTCGTAGGTGTAGTGCATCTCGAACATGTCCAGTTCGCAGCCGTCGTCCGTGCATTTGACCTCAAGCGTCGCGGGCATACGCGACGATACGTCCCGGACGAAAATAAACGCGCGGACTTCGACCAGAATTTGCGTCGCCATGAACTGGGTTTGGTTCCGAGGTCACACTGACCGTTGCTACGGAGCAGACGTTAAGAGCCCCCACCCGCTACCGCACCGCAACCGCGACAACCACATCCTCTCCAACCGATTCACTCCACTTCGTTCCGTTCATCCCTCGCGCGACTTCACCGGGACGACGCCGCCGGAGGCGGGTTCGCGGTTACACCGCTCACCCAGAGGTTTCTCCGAAACCTCGCTGGCCGCGTCGTCCCGCCAGCGCGCGCCACAGTGGAACGGTAGAAGGGGTCTCGTCACGGTGTGTCGGTCGTCGTTTCGTGGCAACCGACGCGAGAAACCACCTCCGCGCTATCGTAGCGGGTAGTCACCGTTTTATCCGTCCGGTCGCAAAAGCGGGTATGACCGACCCCGCGACCCTCGACGTGACGCTCGTGGACGGCTACGTCGACGAACCGGCTCACTTCGGCGTGCCGCCGTACATCTCGACGTACCCGCGCTACACCGCCGGGGCGCTCGTGGATGCGGGGGTGCCGGAGGAACGGATCACGTACCACACCATCGACGAACTCCGGGAGGACAACGCGAAGTGGGCGGACGTGGCCGATGCCGACCTGTTCGTCTACATCGGCGGGATGACCGTTCCCGGCAAGTACGTCGGCGGGACGCCCGCCGAACCGGACGAGGTGCGGAAGATGGCGTGGACCGCCGACGGGATCAGTTTGATGGGCGGTCCCGTGAAGTTCGGCGTCGGGGACGAGAACGCGGGCGGAACCCAAACGGAGCGCGACGACCTCGACTTCGATTTCGTGGCGAAGGGCGACGTGGAAGCCGCCGCCTTCGACCTCGTGGACAGCGGTTTGGAGGGTTACAACAATCGGATGCGGGACAACGAGGAGGTGGACCGCTGGGCGGAAGCGGGCGCGTTCGTGGTCGAACAGCACCCCAACCATCCCGACTACCTCATCTGCGAGATGGAGACCTCGCGCGGGTGTCCCTACCGCTGCTCGTTCTGCACGGAACCGCTGTACGGCAACCCGTCGTTCCGCGAACCCCAGTCCGTCGTCGCGGAGGTGGACGGCCTCTCGAACCGCGGCGTCCGCCACTTCCGACTGGGGCGACAGGCCGATATCCTCGCCTACGGCGGGGACGGCGAGAAGCCGAACCCGGACGCGCTCCGCGAGTTGTACGGCGGGATTCGTGAAGTCGCGCCGGACCTCGGGACGCTCCACCTCGACAACATGAACCCCATCACCATCGTCGAGTGGCCCGAACCGTCCCGCGAGGGGATTCGCGTCATCGCCGAGCACAACACGCCCGGCGACACCGCCGCGTTCGGTCTCGAATCCGCGGACCCGGTGGTGCAGGAGCAGAACAACCTGAACGTCACCGCCGAGGAGTGTTTCGAGGCGGTGAAAATCGTCAACGAGGAGGCGGGCTGGCGACCCGGAGAATCGCCCGACGACGCTCCGACGCACGGCCCGGACGCCGCGAACCGACTGCCGAAACTGCTCCCCGGAATCAACCTGCTTCACGGCCTGAAGGGCGAGCGAAAAGAGACGTTCGACCACAACCGCGAGTTCCTCCAGCGCGTCTACGACGAGGGGCTGATGCTCCGCCGGGTGAACATCCGGCAGGTCATGGCGTTCTCGGGCACGGAGATGAACTCGGTGGGGACGGACATCGCCGACGACCACAAACGACTGTTCAAGCAGTACAAGAGCGAGGTCCGCGAGAAGATAGACAACCCGATGCTCCAGCGGGTCGCCCCGCCGGGGACCGTGCTGCCGAACGTCCACCTCGAATACCACAAGGACGGGCGAACCTTCGGACGCCAGTTGGGGACCTATCCACTCTTGGTCGGGATTCCGGGCGAGCGCGAACTCGGCCGAACCATCGACGTGGCCGTCGTGGACCACGGCTATCGCTCCGTCACTGGCGTGCCGTACCCGCTGGACGTGAACAGCGCGACGATGGACGAACTCACCGCGATTCCCGGTCTCGGCAAACAGCGCGCCGGAAACGTCATCGTCAACCGCCCCTACGAGACGCCGGACGACCTCGCCGAGACGGTGGACGTGGACCTCAGCAAGTACGCCGGGGCGAGCGTCTCCAGAAACGCGGACTGACCGACGACGATTTTCACAGCGACCGAGCGTCGGCGGCGAGCGAAGCGAGCCGCGGATTCGAGGGAGCGGTAGGCCGGTGACACACCCACCAGAAATCGGCCGGTGACACACCCGCTAGTGACCAGCGGTTCCACCGCGAGTGAGGAACGAACGAGCGGGCCGCCGCTTTCATTTTACATTGGAAGAGCTTCGCTCTTCCATGCGCCATTCAAGCGGCGTGCTTTTGGTCGAGCTTTTTATCGAAGGTCGCGAGCGACCCTCGATAAAAGGTCGTTTAGAACTCTTCTTCGATGATTTCGCCGACGGCGAAGTTCGACTTGACTTCCGTGATTTCGACCTTTACGCGCTCGCCGATTTCCGCGCCGGGGACGATGATGACGTAACCCCGCTCGACGCGGGCGATACCGTCGCCCTGCTTGCCGATGTCCTCGACTTCGACGTAGCGGATTTCTCCGGCCTCGACGGGTGGCTGTGGTTCCGACGAGACGGAGCCGGTGTTGGCACTCGATTGTGTTGTCGTCGTCGCTGTTTGCTCGTCGTCCGATTCTTCTTCCGTCTCCCGCGAGATAAGCGCGACACGGTAGGTTTCTCCCGGTTCGACTGAACCCGTGTCGATTTCACGTCGTGGAACTGAGACGACATACTCGTCGCCTTTGAGAGTAACATCAGCGCTGAACAGACACAGGAGCTTGTCAGAGATTTCCAAGGGTCGTAGACCTCCACATGAATCCAAGTAGTCAACCATTATAGAATTATCGAACACCAGCTTTTGCTGCGGTCAGGAGCCGAATCCGGCGCTATTAGCGCCGGATTCGGCCTTCCTTCCTGGCAAAATCTGGACCAAAAGCCGTCGTCACCTCCGTCCGTCGTGCCAAGGGCACTCCGTTGGTCGCTCCTCGGCCCGGAAAATCTCCGATTTTCCGGAGGGTTGCTAGCTTCCACGGTTGTGTCACCGGCGGGTTTCCGATGGTTGCATCACCGGCCGGTTTCTGGCGGCTGTATCACCGGCCTATCGCTCGCGGCGGCGCTCACTCCGTTCGCGTCTGCCGCTCGCTGTCGGAGGGTGTCGTCCTCTCGGGGATGTCCTCAGCTTTCGTACGCTGTTCCGTCGGGGTTCTTCGCGCCTTCCGAGTCGTGAACGACGATTTCGCCCGGGTCGGGGTTCGCGGGGTCGTAGTTGTCGCGCACGCCGATGGCCTCTTCGAGTTCGCGGACGGCACGTTCCTTGAGCGCCGCCGCGAGTTCTTCGGCGTGTTCTCTGTCGATGTTGCGGCCGAGGCCCTCGCACTCGTGGGCGCGGACGACTCCCGACTCGTCCACGGGGTCGCCCATCGGCTGGCTCGTCCCGCCGAGCGCCACGCTGAAGGGGTACGTCCGGCAGATGAGCGGTCGGTCGGGGTGGACCGAACACGCTCCGATTCCGTCCTCGTAAAACCGACAGTCGCCGCAGTCGTCGGTCTGGAGCGCCCACTCGAACGTCTCGCCGCCGTCCTCGGTCAGACCGAAGGGCATGGGTCGGGCCACGTCCCGAAAGTCGTACTCGGTCGTCTCCTGCAATTCGCGCACTTCGTCGGGGAAGACGGTCGCAGTGTGCGGGTCGTCTGCTTCGCTCGTACAGCAGGCACCACAGCGCGTGCACTCGAACCCGATGTCCTCGATCGCGTCCGCGAGGTCGGTTACGTCGAGCGACTTCGCCCGTTCCAGTTCGGCTTCGAGAGTTTCCACGGCGTGATGGTTCGCGTGCGGAGGGAAAACGGTTGTGGGCTTTTTCTTTCACGTCGAACGAGCGCGTTCGCCATCCCACGTGACGTCCCCTTCGACGGCCAACTTTTCGAGGTGGGCCGCCACGGTTTTCTCCGCGAACTCCCTGACGGCGCTGATGTCCTTGTCGTAGGCGGCGTCCGTCACCGAAGGAAGCGTCCGGGCACCGCTTCGAACCGCGTCGAGCACGCGCTCTTCGCGGTGCAGTCGGTGGTCGATGAGTCGTCGAATCGTCCGTCGCGGGTTCTCGATGGCGGGGCCGTGGCCCGGATGGAGCACCGCGGGATTCCGCGCGTACAGTCGCCGGAGCGAGGTCAGGTAGGCGCGCAAGTCGCCCTCCCCGGCGGCGACCACGACGCTCCCGTCCGCGACGGCGAGGTCGCCTGCGACGATTTCGCGGTCCGTGGCGAACGCAACGTGGTCGGGGGCGTGTCCCGGCGTTTCGATGACGGTCAGCGGGCCGACGGTCGTCCCCCCGCGGAACGTTCGGTCCGGGGCGACGCCCGTGGCGCGCTCGAAGCGCTCCTCGCGGCCCTGTCGCGCCCAGACGGTCGCATCGCAGGCGTCGGCGTAATGCGCGACGCCGCCCACGTGGTCGGGATGGGTGTGCGTGAGGACGACGTGTTCGACGCCACCGACCGCCCGGTCGAGTTCGGCCGTCCGCCCCGCCGGGTCGATGAGAACGGTATCGACGACGTAGGCGTTCGTCTCCCCGTGCGGGGCCAGCGTCTCGGTGGGGACGGTGATAGCGTTCACGTCCGCGGCGAGGAACGCCAGCGACAAAAGTCGTTCGTGGTCACGACGGCGGAAGACGACGGGAAAAACGTCCGAAAACCGATGGCGAGAAAACCGGGAGGTGGGAGCCGGGAGGTGGGAGGTGGGAAGCGAACGGATCAGTTGTTCAGGAGGTAAACTTGCTTCCGTGCGTCGCGGAAACTGTGACGCGAGACGATGAGGTCTTGTTCTTCGAGTCGGGTCAGCGCGTAGCGGACGGTCCGGTCGGGGAGAAGGGATTCCTCGGCGAGTTCGCCTTGCGTCAGCGGTTCTTCGGTCTCCAGAACCTTGGCGACGAGTTTGGCGCTGGGGGGGAGTTCGCGGAGTCGTTCACGGAAATCGCGCGCTGGTTCTGCTACAGTCGTGCTCATGTATATCATGCGACCACGGCATGGTGGTAAACGTTGGCTATAGGTGTGTTCATACAATATCCACACCTTAAACGTCATAATATCACATTTAGTCAGAGTGATACGTCGGGGGGAAGGTACAGGATTCTTCCCGACGTGAACCCGCTATGGAATCGATACCCGAGGAGTTTCGAGACTTGTTCGAGCGAAAAACGTTCGCCAACTTCGCGACCGTCATGCCGGACGGAACACCGCAGGTGACGCCCGTTTGGGTCGGCTACGACGGCGACCACCTCCTCGTGAACACCGCCGAAGGTCGCCAGAAGGAGCGAAACGTACAGCGAAACCCGAAGGTCGGCCTTTCCATCATCGACCCGGACGACCCGTACCGGTTCGTCTCGGTTCGCGGCGAAGTCGAGGAGGTCACCGAGGACGGCGCGGTAGACCACATCAACGAACTCACCCGACGGTACATGGACCGCGATGAGTACCCGAACCTCGGTGAGGAGGACGGTCCGCGGGTCATCATTCGGATTCGTCCCGACCGCGTGGTCACGGGGGGATGAACCGACGGGCGGATAGGTCGATATACGGAGAGACCGACGGGCGGATAGGTCGATATACGGAGAGACCGACGGGCAAATCGGCCGACGCGCGACGAGTGGTTACCGTCGTCGGTCGGTTTTCGGCGGTCCGCTGTGGCGGTTGTACTGTCCGAGGACGCACCCGCAGTCCGGGCAGTGAACGACGATGACTCTCTCGTATTCGTGACGAACGAGGTCGTCCGCGGTGAACTCGCCGTCACAGTGGTTACAGGTCGGCATTCGAAACCCCGCATAGGGTACGCGCCGGACGTGCAAAGGCGTTCCCCCGTCCGTCTATCCACTTCCAGTACCGTTTTATCCCTCGGGTGAGGTTCTTCGGACGAAGAAAGTGTGAAGGGACAGGAGTGGTATCAGGCTACGGAGGTGGCCGAGGAATACGAAGAGAAGCGATTCTCCCGTGGCGGTAGACTCATCGACCGCCGCGAGAAGCAAGCCGTCCTCGACGCTATCGGTCCGGTCGAGGGAAAACGCGTTCTCGAAATAGCCTGCGGAACCGGCCGGTTTACCGTCATGCTCGCCGAGCGTGGCGCGGACATCGTTGGACTCGACATTTCGGCCGCGATGCTCCAACAGGGTCGTCACAAGGCTCGGAACGCCGGTGTCGCGGACCATCTGGAGTTCATGCGCGGCGACGCCGCCCGTCTTCCGTTCCCGGACGACCACTTCGACACCGTGTTCGCCATGCGGTTTTTCCACCTCGCGAACACGCCGGCCTCGTTCCTGAGCGAGATGCGTCGCGTTTCGAAGGATCAGGTTTTCTTCGATACGTTCGCTGGGCCGAGCACGCGAAGCCTCTACAACTGGTTGCTGCCGATGGGGTCGCGGTTGTACTCGCTCGAGGACGTCCAGAAGCTCCTCGGGGAGACAGGTCTGTCGCTGGTCGATTCCGACCACGACTGGGTACTCCCCTACGGCTTCTACCGAAAAATCCCCGACGTGGTGGCGTCGCGTATCCGGGATATGGACACCGCTATCGGTGACACGATGATCGGTGACCAACTCGCGTCCGTCTCCTACTGGAACACGAGCGTCGAGTGAGTCGGACGCGTGCCGAATTGCTTTTACGTACTCGGTATCTGAAAAGCGGATATGGACTTGTCCGTGGTGGTCCCGACGCTCAACGGTCGCGAACCCCTGAGCGACGCACTCGATGCCGTTACTCGATACGCACCCGATGCCGAGGTCGTCGTAGTCAACGGGCCCTCCGCGGACGGCACGTCCGGTATGGTCTGTAACCGCTCCGACGTGAGCGCGCTCGTCGAGATCTCCGACCGAAATTTGAACGTCGCGCGGAACGCCGGACTCGCCGAGTCGAGCGGCGAAGTCGTCGCGTTCATCGGGCAGGAAGTGACCGTCGAAGCCTCGTGGTACGACGGCATTAGGGACGAAATCGCGGACGGCGCGGACGTGGTAACAGGGCCGGTGCATCGAATGGTTCGGGCGGGAATGACCACCGAAACGGTCGAAACGCGGACGATAGCCGGACGCGACGTGACCTACTTTTCGGGCGAGAACGTGGCGTTCACCCGCGACGGCATCGAAGCGGTCGACGGCTTCGACGAGAACTTGGAAACCGGCGGCGCGCGCGACTGCGCCCATCGGCTCGCGGGACAGGAGCGGTCGATAACGTGGTCGCCCGACGTGGCCGTGTGCCGCGACGAGACCGACGAGAAGGGCGTCGAACGCGACTGGTGCACGAAATACCGCTCGCTCTCCTATCGTCTGGTGAAAAACTACGGCCCGCGGCTGACGGTGTTCAGGCGAACCTTCCACGACGCCATCCGTGACGCGCGAACCGCCGGGGTGGAGGTCGCCTCGGGCGAGACGAAACCGTCCCTCTGGGCGGGTTGCGGCAAAGAAGTGATTAAAGGAATCGCCGGTGGGACCAAAGACGGGTTCCTCGGACGGTTTCGCGACAGGAGCGAGGCGCGCAACCCCGCCGGACTCTCCTCGCGCGCCGACCGCGCCGTCGAACGCTACGACTGGCGCAACGTGGAACCAGAGGTCGAGTGACCGTCGCTACTCGTCGTACTCCGGTGCGAGGGCTTCGACGACGCGCGAGGGATTCTTGGTGAACACTTTTCGCATCGCGTCCTCGGGCACGTCGAGGGTGAGAATTTCCATCACGGCGACGTTCGGGTGGGCGTTCGGGGCACCGCTTCCGAACAGCACGCGGTCGGGGTGTTCCATGATGGCCCGCTCCATCTGCTCGCGGTAGCGGACGAAACTGGTGTCGAGATAGCAACTGTCGTAGGAGTCCAGCAGGTCGATGGCGTCCGCCATGAGGTCGCGGTTCAGCGGAAATCCGCCGAAGTGCGAGAGGATGACGGGAAAGGAACGGTCGAGCAGGGTGTCGGCCGCAGTTTCGGGGGAGAAACCTTCGCCCGCGTGGACGAGGACGGGAAGGTTCACGTCCTCCAGCCGGGAGAGCACGTCGTCGTCCGGCAGTCCGTCGCGCGTCGGGTCGAGTTTGAACCCGTGAAAGCGGTCGTCGTAGGCGTACTGCTCGATGTCGTCGGAAGAGGTGTGCCAGTCCTTCCGGCGCGACCTGAAGTTCCTGAGTCGTGCCGTGGCGCTCCCGTCGGGGTCACGCGGACCGTTGATTCGCGCGAACGCGAAAAACGGGCGCTCGACGCTCCGTCGGGCGACGGCGTTGTTCGCCCGGAGGTAGCTGTTTCCCTCCTGTGGCCCGGGGAACACGACCGCACTGACGACGCCCGCTTGGTGGAGTTCGCGCTCCAGTTTGTCGGGCGAGATGGCTCGTCCCCGCGCCGTCACGGACTCCTCGACGGGAAGCCGCGCGTGAACGTCCACCACACGAAACCGGTGCTCCAGTTCCAGCATCTGAAAATTTCTCGATGAGGGTCGGGCATGTATCTATCGGTCGATGGCCGCAACCGCGTCCCGTCCGGCGAACGGAGTAAAAAGATTTATATAGAACATCAATCATTCGTTATACGTATGTCAGAATCAGGCTTTGGACAGCGACGCATGGGCGGCCGACCGATGTTCATCCTCAGCGAGGGGACGGAACGGACGCAGGGTCGTGACGCTCAGTCCTCCAACATCTCCGCCGGTAAAGCGGTCAGCGAGGCCGTACGAACCACACTCGGTCCGCGCGGGATGGACAAGATGCTCGTCTCGGACGACGGCGACGTGGTCATCACGAACGACGGGGTGACGATTCTCGACTCGATGGACATCGAGCACCCCGCCGCCCAGATGATCGTCGAAGTCTCCCAGACACAGGAGGACGAAGTTGGCGACGGGACGACCACGGCGGCGGTGCTCGCCGGGGAACTCCTCGCAAAAGCCGAGAACCTGCTCGAACAGGACGTGCACGCGACGACCATCGTGGAAGGTTACGCTCGCGCCCGCGACATCGCGCTCGAAGCCGTGGACGACCTCGCGCTCGACGTCGATATCGACGACGACCTCCTGCAACAGGTCGCCGAATCCAGCATGACCGGCAAGGGAACCGGCGACATCACGACCGAGCGCCTCGCCGAAGTCGTCGTCAACGCTGTCCGCGGCGTCGAAGGCGACGAGGGAATCGACCGCGACGAGATTCGCGTCCTCACCCAAACCGGGTCGAGTTCCAGCGCCACGGAACTCATCGAGGGCATCGTCACCGACGCGGAACCCGCACACAAGAACATGCCGCGCTCGGTCGAGGACGCGACCATCCTCGCCACCGACGGTTCCTTCGGCGTCCGCGAAACCGAAATCGACGCCGAGTACTCCGTCGATAACGTCGAGCAACTCACCGCCGCGATGGACGCGGAAAACGACCAGCTCCGCGAACTCGCCGACGCCATCGCCGACGCCGGCGTCGATGTCGTCTTCTCGCACTCGTCCATCGAGGACCGCACCGCGGCGTACCTCGCCGAACACGGCATCCTCGCCTTCGAGGACGTGGACGACGACATGACGAGCGCCATCGCCCAGTCCACGGGCGGCAAGCGCACGGGCAAGCCTGACGACGTTGACGACGACGAACTCGGCCACGCCGACTCCATCCGCGTCGAGAAGTACGGCGACGAGGACCTCGTGTTCATCGAGGGTGCCGACGAGGCACAGTCCGTCACCGTCTTCGTCCGCGGCGGCACGGAACACGTCGTCGACGAACTGGAGCGCGCCATCGAGGACGCACTCGACGTCGTGTCCTCCGCCGTCGAAACCGAGAACGTCGTTCCCGGCGCTGGCGCGATCGAAACCAGCATCGCGGGCCGCGTCCGCGACGAGGCCGCGGGCATCGAGGGCCGCCAGCAGCTCGCCGTCGAGGCGTTCGCCGACGCCATCGAAGTCCTCCCGCGAACCCTTGCGGAGAACACCGGCATGGATCCCATCGACGCGCTCGTGGACCTCCGCGCCGCGAACGACGACGAGGAAGGCAGCGCGGGCATCATCTCCTCGGGCGAGACCGGGAAAATCGCGAACCCCGTCGAGGAAGGCGTCATCGACCCCGCCGCCGTCAAGGGTGAGGCCGTCGAGAGCGCCACCGAGTCCGCGACGATGATCGTCCGCATCGACGACGTTATCGCCGCCGAATAAGCGCGGTTTCCGCCCTCGACTTTCGATTTTTCGGAGCCCCGTCCGTCTCGACTCGTCCCGATCCGTTGCGACCGGAAGTAGCAAGTTCTAACCCCGACCGGTGTCAATTACCGCCGATGAGCGACCGCATCATCTCCAGCCGCCCTATCTTCCTCGCCACCGCGGTAACCGTCGTGCTCGCCGCCGGGGGTATCGGACTCACGGTCGGTGCGACCGGACAGAACCGCGGAAAGACGCTCTCGCTGTTCGGGCTCTCGCTGTTCGACATGAGTCCCGTCTCCATGGCCGTGTTCGGAATGGTGCTCACGACCGTCGTCCTCGTCCTGCTGTTCGCGCTCGTTTCGTTCGCCTCGCGCTTCGACAGCAACAGCGTGGCGTGAACGGACGACGGACCCGAGCGAGGTGATACGCCGTGACGTGAGACGGAAACCGTTTTTCCCATCGAAGAAGTTCCATTCGGTATGGCAACCGGAACCCGTTCGCGCACGTCGAAAAAAGGGGCCACGACCGGCGACCTGCTCGCCGTCGCGGCCACGATTCTGCTGGCGAACGTGCCGACGCTCTTCGCGTTCTACGTCATCCTCGACACGTACGACCCGCTGACGACCGACCTCTCGTTCGTCCAGTACGTCACGACGACGATGAGCGGCGCGGTCATCTTCGCCGTCCTCTGGACGGGCATCGTTTTCTTCGCCTACGGGCCGTCGCTGTCGCGGCGATGGAACGGCCGCTAACGGGGCAAAGACGCAAAATAATTCGATTTTCGTGCGGTTTTACGGCGCGATGGTGCCTTCTTCGGCGTCGAGCAGTTCGTGGTAGCGGTTGCGAATCGTGACCTCGCTGATGTTCGCCACGTCGCTGACCTCGCTCTGGGTGACTTTCTCGTTGGTCAGGAGCGCGGCGGCGTAGACGGCGGCCGCGGCGAGGCCGACGGGAGACTTTCCGCTGTGGAGGCCCTTCTCGGTCGCCGTGTCGAGCAACGAGCGGGCGCGGCGTTCGGTTTCGTCCGAGAGGTCGAGTTCCGAGGCGAAGCGCGGGACGTAGCTCTTCGGGTCGGCGGGTTCGATTTCGAGGCCGAGTTCGCGTGCGATGTAGCGGTAGGTGCGAGCGATTTCGTCCTTCTCGACGCGCGACACGGCCGTCAACTCGTCCAAGCTCCGCGGGGTTCGGGCCTGTCGCGCGGCGGCGTACAGCGCGCCGGTTGCGACGCCCTCGATGGAGCGCCCCGGTAGGAGGTCCTCGTCGAGTGCGCGGCGGTAGATGACGCTCGCGGTTTCCCGAACGGTATCGGGCAGGCCGAGCGAACTCGCCATGCGGTCGATTTCACCGAGGGCCTGCTTGAGGTTCCGTTCCTTGCTGTCGCGGGTGCGGAAGCGCTCGTTCCACTTGCGGAGTCGCTGCATCTTCTCGCGCTGGCGGGAACCGAGCGAGTTGCCGTAGGCGTCACGGTCGCGCCAGTCGATGTTGGTCGATAGGCCCTTGTCGTGCATCATGTTCGTCGTCGGCGCGCCGACGCGGGACTTCTGCTCGCGTTCGCTGGCGTCGAAGGCGCGCCACTCGGGGCCGCGGTCCACCGCATCCTCCTCGACGACGAGGCCGCAATCGTCACACACCCGCTCACCGCGCTCCTCGTCGGTGACGAGCGGGCCGCCACACTCGGGACACCGCTGTTGCTCGTCGGCTTGCGTCTTGGTTTGCTCACCGGTTGTTTCCGTTTCTTCGGTCGGTCGGGTACGTGTATCAGTCATGGCGTACTATCAGGAACATAGATAGAGGGTCATGGTGCACTACGAGAGCCGTAGAATCGATAGACATATCTTATAGAACGTACAGCAACTTAAATCCGGTGGGCAAAAGAGGCATTTTCTCGATTCGAAAACGGCGGATTCATCCGGGGTTTTGGCAGGAATAATGCAGTATTCGATTTCCCTGCACGACTCGTGATTCGTCCCGCTTTATCAGCAATCCGGCAGTGAGTATCGAAACCCTTACCGCTCGTCCGGGGGTTCGTCAACACATGAGCGATACGCCTCCCGGACCGGACGAGGTTCGGTACGTCGCACGGTTGGCCCGCGTCGGGGTTTCCGACGAGGAAGCCGAGCGATTCGCCGGACAGTTCGCCGATATTCTTGGCTACTTCGAGACGCTGGACGAGGTGCCCGAGGTCGAGCGCGAGGCCGACCTCGTGAACGTCATGCGCGAGGACGAGGTGCGAACCAGCCTCGACCAAGCCGACGCGCTGGACAACGCACCGGAGACCGAAGACGGCTACTTCAAGGGGCCGAACGTCTCATGAGCGACCAGATATTCATCACCGAGGAGACCATCGACGGCGCGGACGACGGCCCGCTCGCCGGGACGACGGTCGCCGTCAAGGACAACATCAGCACCGAGGGCGTCCGAACGACCTGCGGGTCGGCCATGCTGGAGGAGTACGTCCCGCCCTACGACGCCACGGTCGTCACGCGACTGAAGGAGGCCGGGGCGACCATCGTCGGCAAGACCAACATGGACGAGTTCGGCATGGGGACGACGACCGAAACGTCCGCCTTCGGCCCCACCGAAAACCCCGTCGCCGAGGGTCGCGTTCCGGGCGGCTCCTCGGGCGGGAGCGCCGCGGCGGTCGCGGCGGGTGAGGCCACGCTCGCGCTCGGAACCGACACGGGCGGGTCGATTCGCTGTCCTGCCGCGTTCTGTGGCGTCGTCGGCATCAAGCCGACCTACGGACTCGTCTCGCGCTACGGCTTGGTCGCCTACGCGAACAGTCTGGAGCAGATCGGTCCCATCGCGCCGACCGTCGAGGAGGCCGCGACCCTGCTCGACGTCATCGCCGGACCCGACGACCACGACGCGACGACCCGCGAGGAAGGCGCTGACGCCGATTACGCGAGCGCCGCGGACGGCGAGGTGGACGGACTCGACATCGGCGTCCCGACGGAACTCGTAGAAGGGGCGGACGAAGGCGTCGTCGAGCGGTTCTGGGACGCCATGGACGACCTCGAAGCGAAGGGCGCGACGGTCCACGAGGTGTCGCTTCCCTCGGTCGAACACGCCGTCGAGGCGTACTACGTCATCGCCATGTCCGAAGCGTCCTCGAACCTCGCGCGCTACGACGGGGTTCGCTACGGCAATTCGGGAGGGTTCGACGGCAACTGGAACGAGACGTTCTCCGAGACGCGCGAGGAGGCCTTCGGCGACGAGGTGAAACGACGCATCCTGCTCGGTACCTACGCGCTTTCTGCGGGGTATCACGACAAGTACTACAAGAAAGCACAGGACGCCCGAGCGTGGCTCAAGCAGGACTTCGACTCGGCGTTCGAGGACGTAGACGTGCTCGCCAGTCCGACGATGCCCACGCCGCCGTTCGAACTCGGCGAGAGTCTGGACGACCCGCTGCAGATGTACCTCGCCGACGCGAACACCGTCCCGGTCAACCTCGCCAACCTCCCCGCGATTTCCGTCCCGGCGGGCGAAACCGACGGACTTCCCGTCGGCGTGCAGTTCATCGGGCCGAAATTCGGCGAGAAGCGCGTGATTCGGGTTGGAAGCGCGTTGGAGTAGTCGGATTCGGGTTTTTGCGGGTGGCAGTCACACCGGTTCGGAAGACGACGATTGAAGAGCGACATCCTTTATAAATCGCTTGATGAGCGTCCAGTTTTACGAGGCAATCGGCTATGCCGCGATGGAACTACACTATTCGACGGGAGAATAACGCGGATGATAAACTAGGAATGATATTATAGTATAAATGCCCTATTATCGGTTGCGATTCCGATGATAGTCAAAGCAGAAGACGCGGATACGAACGAGTTTCATGGCGTACAGTTCGACGTGCTCGCGGTCGGCGACGAGTCGATGGTGACGAAGATGCACCTGAAAGAAGGCAACGACGTTCCGTCGCACAGCCACGAGAGCGAACAGAGCGGATACGTGATTTCGGGCACGTATCGGCTCCACATCGGAGACGACGACGACCTGATAGCGGGCGGAGACAGCTATTCGATACCGGGTGGCGTCGAACACAGCTACGAAATAATCGATTCCGGCGAGATTATCGACGTATTCTCGCCACCGCGAGAGGATTACCTGTAAGCAATTCAGAGACGGCCGTCGGCATCGAATCGACCGACGGGCACGTTTCACGGTCCCGACTCGTGTCCGACCGCGCCGATACTCCGTCCAAACCGGGCGAGAAGCGCGTGATTTGGGTCGGTCGCGCGTCGGAACAACGTCCTTTCTCGCCCACGGAGTCGTCTGAAATCGATTTCCCGGGATGGTGGTGCCAACGGATATTTCTTCCCGGCAGTTCGATTGCCGGTATGGTTGGTACCGTCGTCGAAGTCGAGATTCCCGCCGACGAGTTCGCGCTCTGGGAGACGTTGACCGAACACGAGGACCTGGAATTCGAAATCGAGCGCGTGGTCGCCCACGAAGACGACCGGGTGATGCCGTTCGTTTGGGCGAACGGAGGGGGCGAGGGAACGGAATCGATACTCGAAGACGACACGAGCGTCGAGAACCTGACGTTGCTCGCCGACTTGGAGGACGAACAGCTGTACCAGATGGAGTGGACCGACCACATCCAGACGCTCGTTCACATCCTCGTTGACGAGGAGGCGACCGTCCTCTCCGCGTCCGGCAACAGCACCCATTGGCACCTCCGCATCCTGTTCCCCGACCGTGACGCGCTGTCGGACACCTACGAGTACTGCCGCGAGAACGACCTCTCGCTCGACATACGGAACATCTATCAGTTAGAAGAGGGCCGCAAGGGACGGTTCGGACTCACCGACGATCAGCAGGACACGCTGACCTTGGCGTTCCAGAAGGGATACTACGACATCCCCCGCGAGGCATCGGCCGAAAACCTCGCGGACGACCTCGACGTATCGCACCAAGCCGTCTCCGAGCGACTGCGCCGGGGGCATCGAAGCCTCGTGAAAAATACGCTGATAATCGGCCGGGACACCGACGAATCGGAATAAGAGTCTATTCTTCGTACGCGAGGTTCATTATCCACTGCGAGAACGCGTCGCTCTCGGGGTCTATCTCTTCCTCCCCGATGAACGGCGAGAGCATGTCGCCCGCCATCAACAGCGAGAAGTCGAGGTCCTTCGCGGCGGGCGTGATGAAGTAGGTGTTGTGTCCCTCGTAGACCGTTTCCTGTCGCTGGACGAACCCTTTCCGCTCCAGCGATTCGACGATTCGGCTTCCCTTCCGCGACGAGACGTCGAGCCGTTTCCAGAAATCGCTCTGATGGATGCCGCCCGTCTCGCGGACGAGTTCGAGTCCGTTGTACTCGTCCTCGGTGAGGTCCTCCTCGGACGTTGCCGTGCTCATGTTCACTACAGGGACGGGCGGGCGTTTAAATGTGACCTTCCGCGTTATCGTACGATGTTTCACAGGGCGGGCCGTCGGCGAACTCGTAGGTCCCGGACCCGTCCTCGAACAGGGTCACGATGGACGACGAGCGGGTGCCGTACCCGTCGCCGTGGACGCACGCTTCGACCTCGTGATTTCGGAGGACCGACTTCGCCCGCTCCCGCCAGTCGGCGAGCGACGGCGGGTCGTCCGGGTTCGTCGCCGCGAGCGAGAGAATCCGCTCCGATTTCGGTGCCGCGTCGTCGAATCCCCGGTTCACGACGACGTGGACGCCGGGGTCGAGTCGCGTCATTTCGAGCGTTCCGTCCCATTCGAACAGGGTCGCTTCCGTCGAATCCGCGAGCAGGAGATTGAACCCGGCGTAGGTCCGTTCGTCGAGTTCGTTCACGACGAACTCACGGGCGGACGCGGCCGACTCGTGGGAGAGCGCGTCCCGGACGAGGAGGCCGCGGGAGCGTTCGCCCTCCAGTTCGACCCACCGGTTCGTCACGCCGACGAACAGGCCGCGGTCGTTGTAGCCGATCCACGTTCCGCCCGCCTCCTCGTCCTGTGGGGCGACGACCGTCGGGTTTCGGTCCAGCACGCCGGGCGGCCGAGACGGCCGCCCCAGCGCTTCGTCCCGATTCGCGGCGGCGACGACGGGTGCATCCTCGAACACCCGCCACGCCACGATGAGTGTACACACGCCAACGGATAGGCGTGGATTCGATAAAAGGGTTGGTCGTCACGGGGTCGTCGTCACCGTCTCGTGCTCGGTGGAATCGTCGGGGGGAATCTCCGAAATCGCGCCCACCGAACCGCACCTACCGAACTCACAACTACCGGAAGCGCTCCCGAACCGCCTCGCGGTCCACCGTCCCGGAGGTGGTCCGCGGCAGTTCTGCGGCGGTGTCGAGCAGACGGGGATGCTTGTATCCCGCGAGGCGGTCGTCGCAGAACTCCCGAACCGAGTCGAGCGTGACGGGCGCGTCGTCGTCGGGCACGACGAGCGCGGCGATTCGCTCGCCCCATTCGTCGTCCTCGACGCCCACGACCGCGACCTCGGCCACGTCCGGATGGTCGCGGAGCACGTCGACGACCTCGCCGGGGTGGACGTTCTCGCCGCCGGTGACGATGCGGTCGGAGCGGCGGTTCAACACCCACAGTCGGCCGCCTTCGTCGCGGTATCCCACGTCGCCCGTCCGCAATCCGTGCTCGCAAAACGCCTCCTCGGTCGCCTCGGGATTCCCGTAGTACCCCGCCATCACTGTCGGCCCGGAGACGACGAGTTCGCCCGGTTCCCCGGGCGGCGCGAGGGACCCGTCGTCCGCGACGACGGACACGTCGGTGAACACCAGCGGCCGTCCGACGGTGCCGACGTGTGACGCCGCTTCGTCGGGGGTGGCGGTGGCGATTTGGGAGGCCGTTTCCGTCATGCCGTAGGTGGGACACACCGGAACGCCGCGGTCCGCACACCCCTCGATGAGGTCGTCGCGGGCGGGTGCGCCGCCGAGGAGGACGAACCGAAGCGAATCGGGGAGGTCGCCCGAATCGAGGAGTCGCCGGAGCATGGTCGGGACGAGCGAGATGCCGGTCGGTTCGTACTCGCGGAGGTGAGAGAGGGTTTCCTCCGCGTCGAACCGCTTCTGCAGGACGACCGTCGTTCCGTACAGCGTCGAACGGAGGAGCGGTGCGAGTCCGCCCATGTGGTACGTCGAGAGGCACAGGTGCCAGCGGTCGGCGGGGAGGACGCCGAGGCGGAACGCCGAGGCGGTCGCGCTGGCGTACAGGTTGCCCATCGTGAGCGTGACGGCCTTCGGGTTGCCGGTCGTCCCCGACGTGAACAGGAGCACTTGCGGGTCCTCGCGCGACCAGTCGGCGGGCGTGAACGCCGCCGGGTCGCGGTCGGCGAGCGTCGTGTCCGACGGGTCTACCGAGACGACGGGGACGTCCCCCGCCGCGTCGCGGGCGACCGATTCCGTCTCGGCTTCGCAGACGAGCGCCGAGAGGTTCGTTACGGCCACCTGCCGCCGGAGTTCCGGCGTGGCGAGACGGACGTTCAGCGGGACGAGCACGCACCCGAGTCGCATCGCGGCGTGAACGAGGACGACGCCATCCATTCGCGTCTCCATCAGCATCCCCAGGTGGTCGCCCTCTCGAATCCCCAGCGCCGCGAGTTTCCCGGCGATTTCCTCGACCACGGTATCGAGTCGCTCGTAGGTCCATTCGGTCCCGTCCGACGCCTCGACGATGGCGGTCGCCTCGGGCGACACGTCGGCACGGTGTGTCAGCCAGTCGTTCATGGCGCACCCCACGTGTCCGCCACGCCGTTGCCCGGTTCCTGCGGGACGCCGACCGCACCGTCCACGAGTCGCGTCCGGTCGGGACCCAAATCGCGGACCAACAGCGTTCCGGTCGCCAACCCGCAGGCGGGGCGGTCGGGAATCGCCGCCGCCGCGTGAACCGCCGCGGTTCGGGCCACAACGCCGTCGATGGTCGTCGTGACGACCGGTGTGACGCCCGCATCTCGGGCGCGTTCGGCGACCTCGACGGCCCTGTCCGGGCCGCCGAGCACCATCGGCTTGCAGACGAGCACGTCGGCGGCGTCCGCCTCCAGAATCGCATCGACAGACGAATCGACGAGGGACTCGTCTACCGCGACGCCGACCGACCGACCGCGAAGCTCGGCCAATCCCTCGATGTCCGTCAACGAAAGGGGTTGTTCGACGTACGCGACCCCGAGGGTGTCGAGTTTGTGGAACGCTTCGCGCGCCTGTGTGCGCGACCAGCCGCCGTTCGCGTCTGCGCGGAGTTCCACCTCGGACCCGACCGAATCCCGTACCGCTCGGAGCCGAGCCACGTCGTCCGTCACCGACCGCGCGCCGATTTTCACCTTCACGCACTCGAAACCCGCATCGACCGCCTCGTTCACCGCCGCCACCGTCTCGTCGCGGGGGGCGTCGCCGACGGTCGCGTTCGTCGGAACGGCTTCGACCCGCTCCGTCCCGCCGAGGTAGCGATACAGCGGCTCTTCCGCCCGCTTCGAGCGGAGGTCCGCCAGCGCGAGCGAGAGGCCGTGTCTGGCCGCCGGCGTCGCTTCGAGGCTGGAGAGCTCCGTTTCGGGGTCATCGACGTGTGCGATGGCCGCCCGACAGGCGGGGAGCGATTCCGTCCACCCCGAAAGGGGCGTCGCTTCGCCGATGCCCACCTCGTCGCCGTCCTCGATGCGGACGAGGATGCCCTTCCGGTGCTCGATGGCCCCGTGAGCCGTGTCGAGCGGCGACGTCAACGGAAGCGAAAACTCGTGTGTCTCGACGTTCATGCCACCATTCCGAGGGCGAAGCAGACCGAGTAGGCGGCCAGCAGCTTTCCGGTCTGTTCGAGGGCGGGGTTGAGGGCTTCCCCGGACGTTTTCGTGAGGACCGTCCGTGCGACCATCGCGGCGTAGGGAATCGTCAGGAGCGGCAGGAGGACGCCGACCCCGAACGCCTCGGTCGTGGCGAAGTAGACGGGAACGAGGTAGGCGAGTGCGAGCATGCCGACGTACTCGCCGCGACTCGCTCGATAGCCGATGAGCACCGCAAGCGTCCGCTTTCCGGCCTTCCGGTCGTTCTTCAAGTCGCGGATGTTGTTCACGACGAGGATGTTCGTCGAAATCGCCGCGACGGGGAGACTTGCGAGAAACGCGTGCATCGTGACGGTTCCCCCGGGGATTCCGATGGAAAACGGGGCGGCGAGAATCTGTGCGGCCTGTACGTAGAACGTCCCCATCACGGCGATGACGCCGAAGAAGACGAAGACGAACAGGTCGCCCAATCCGTTGGAACCGAGCGGGAACGGCCCGCCCGCGTAGGCGATACCGCTGACGACGCTGGCGAGACCGATGACGAGAATCGGGAGGCCGCCGACGTAGACCAGGTAGACGCCGACGACGATGGCGAGCAGGAAGGTGCCGTACATCGCCTGCTTGACTTTGCTCGGGGAGATGAGCCCCGACTGAGTGACGCGGGTAAAACCCGTTCGTTCGTCGGTATCGACGCCCTTCACGGCGTCGTAGTAGTCGTTTGCGAAGTTCGTGCCGACTTGGATGAGCGCCGCGCCGACGAGCGCCGCGAGCGCAGGGAGGGGCGCAAACAGCCCCTCGTGGAGCGCGAAGCCGACGCCGACGATGACGGGCGCGGCGGCGGCCGGGAGCGTGTGTGGGCGGGCCGCCATCAGCCACGCTTTCCGTCGGGAGATTTCGGTGGCCGTATCGTTCATTATCGAGATAGTTCCCGCGAGAGGTGTATAGCATCTACGATTTCAGGAAACTCCGCCGGCGTTTTCGCTTACTGTCTCGGAGTCGAACTCGATACCGCGACGGTCGTTTAAGTGCTTCTCGTGACAAGCTGAAGCTATGGACGGTAAGGCGGTCGTTCTCTGGTACTCGTCGTTCGACAGCGGTAGCTCGGTTTTCGGTAGCGACCGCTCGGTTCGACGCTACATCTTCTCGTGATTCGTCGTCGGCGCTCCGCGGGACGCCATTTAAGTGCTTCTCGTCACAAGGTGGGGATATGGACGGTACGAGGTCGTTTCTTCGGTGAACTATGGTCTTCCGTGAGCGGTGGGTATCCAAACACCATCTCGCACGTCCGTCAGTCGGCGGACGGAACGTAGCTATCCTGCTCGGACGCTTGCCCGTCGGTCGTTTCGGCCATCTCGACGCCGATGGCTGCCGCCGCGAACGCGACGCCGAGGACGAGGAACCAGAGCGCGATGGTCAGTCTCTCCGATATCGGGAGGTCCATGTGGACGCCGAACTGTGACCCGCCCATAGCTACGACGACGAGCAGAGCACTCCACCGGTTACCCCCCGTCCGCCAGATGTCTTCCTGCCGGAGTATCAGCCACCCACCGAGCGCGTAGATGCCCCAGATGACCGCCGCCAACTGTACGTCCCAATACCCATCCGCGTACAGGACAGCGACGGGGAGAGACCCGAGAATGACTCCGGCGAGCGCGGCCGTTCGATTCTTCATAGTTGTGCTACAATCACGCGTGGAAAGTATCTTTGCACCGGGAAGTGGTGCCGACATTTCACCGGATAGTGTCAACGGTCTCTCCCGAGGCACACCTTTGAACTATATCGACCGAGTAGTGGGACGCGATGCGTCAAACTGACGGCGGTTCGCACGTCGTTCACTGGCAGTCCGACGACGGGCGGAGTGTGAGCGACGACACGCCACTGCAACTGAGCAGACGCCCGGGGGACGGGACGGTCCGACGGGCCGACCTTCAGCGCGACCAATCGGTTCGTCGCTGGGGTCCCGTCACGCCGAGCGCGACGGTTATCGGGCGGGCGGACTCGCCGGAATCGGATTTGAGCGAAAACGTCCGTCGGCTACACGAGGAGCGCCACTCCGCGATGGCGGGTCACAGCAGCCGGATGCACCAACTCGACAAACTCCGGGTCAGCCACGCGCTCTGTAACGACCTGTCGTTGACGCCGTGGCAGCGAGACTGCGTTATCGGCATCATGAGCGAGTTGGATTTGACCGTCTTCGGGAGCCAGCGGGCCATCCCGAAGGTCGCGCTGGTCGTCATTCGTCACGTGGTAGACCGGGAGCGCGAACACTACCTCGGGTTGCACGACGACCGGTGGATTCGCCAGCAGCCCCCAGAACGACTGACGGAGCTCTACGAGTCGTTCCAGTCGCTCACCGACGAGGAGCAGTTCACCGAACTCACGACGAAACACGGACTGGACATCACGAGTTTGAATCGGCTTCGGCGGGTCCTCAAACACCAAATCGAGGAGCAGGACTTGGAGTTCGCCGTCCACGGGCGAAACCCGCACCGCGACCCGAACCTCCCGAGTTTGACGGACCGGTGGGGAGACGACGAACGTCGAGAGAAGAGGGCGTAACGTGGATACGTTGCCGACTGTCGTCACTGTCGCTCTGGAATGAGAGTGTACGGTAGAACCGGCCTCGTTCCGTCCATAGCTTCACCTTATCACGTGAACTACTTAAAGGAAACAGCGGAGTGCGGGGGCTCCGGCCGGAGTTGCAGGAGGCGGAGTTACAGGAGACGAAGGGAGCAGTCGCTCCCGAGCGGTGAGTGCCGTAGAATCCTCGTCGAACCGTCCATATCTCTACTTTGTGACGAGAATCTCTTAAAGAGAGCAGGGCTTCCCACGGTTTTCGAAAAACCTCAGTGTACGTGAGAAGCCATCGGCTACGAAGCAGACTGGTACCCGAAGAATCCGACCGTCTTACCGTCCATAGCTTCACCTTATCACGAGAACCACTTAAAGCGAATCCGACCGATCCCGGTGAACCCGCGAACGGACTCTAACGGTCTACCGGCGTCGAATATCGACGTACAGCAGGGCGGTCGTCAGCAGGAATCCGAGGGCGAGAATCGGGAAGACGGGATCGAACGAGGTGCCGCAGTTCGATGCGGTCGCATCCGCACAGTAGCCCGTCGGCCGCATGCCGAACAGCATCACGAGAGCCCCGACCACGACGCCGAGCGCCGCGACGCGACGCGTCCAATCGTCCATGAGGACGCTCCGCGCGAGTTGCACGAGGAAAATCCCGCCCAGAAAGTAGACCATTACCGGAATCGAAAGCGGTGGCTTCGCGAACGCGAATTCGGTCCAGAACCACATCGAAACGACGACGAGGAACACCGAAATGCCCGTTGCCGCCATACCCGGTAGCAGGGTGTTGTTTCCATCGACTGTATCAGTCATGTTCGTTTTTCGTGTTGTTCCAGAAGAATATAATGCCTCTGTAGGGTGAAACGGTCGATTGACCTTCCGCAGAACGACTTTCCCGCCGCTTCGAAGTTCCTCTCCACGAACACCAGGCGGTCGGTCACTCACCGCGAGCGAGGAGCGTAGTGACGAGCGAGCGGGCCGACGACCGAGCGGAGTTCTCGTGAGCGAAGCGAACGAGAGTACGGAAGACGCTTTGCGTCTTCCGGAGCAACGCGAAGCGAGGGAGGAGTGCTTTTGGTCCAGCTTTTACAGGGAACCAACAAGAGCGATGGCGAACGCCATCGCTCTTGTTTGTGACCGTCGTAAAAGGTGGGTGGTAAAAGGTGCTTAGTAATGCCACGGATAGTCCGAGAAGTCCGGGTCGCGCTTTTCCACGAACGCGTCCCGTCCCTCCTGCGCTTCGTCGGTCATGTACGCGAGGCGGGTCGCTTCCCCGGCGAACACCTGCTGTCCGACGAGGCCGTCGTCTTCGAGGTTGAAGGCGTACTTCAGCATGCGAATCGCGGTCGGACTCTTGCCGTTGATTTCCTCGGCCCAGTCCAGTGCCACCTCCTCCAGTTCCTCGTGCGGAACCGATTCGTTCACCATGCCCATCTCCTCGGCTTCCTCGGCGGAGTAGGTCTTGCCGACGAAGAATATCTCGCGGGCTTTCTTCTGGCCGACCTGCCGCGCGAGGTAGGCGGAGCCGAACCCGCCGTCGAAACTCGCCACGTCGGGGTCGGTCTGAAGGAACTTCGCGTGCTCCGCGGACGCGAGGGTCATGTCGCAGACGACGTGGAGGCTGTGACCGCCGCCGACGGCCCATCCCGGAACGACGCAGATGACGGGTTTCGGGATGTGACGGATGAGCCGCTGGACTTCGAGGATGTGCAGGCGGCCCGCCTCGGAGGCGTCCTCGCTATCGGCGTCCTCTCCCTGATATTCGTATCCCTCTCCTCCGCGCACGCGCTGGTCGCCGCCGGAGCAGAACGCCCAGCCGTCGTCTTTCGGCGACGGCCCGTTGCCGGTGAGGAGGACGCAGCCGACGTCCGACTGGCGTTTGGCGTGGTCCAACGCGCGATACAGTTCGTCCACCGTACCGGGGCGGAAGGCGTTTCGAACCTCCGGGCGGTCGAACGCGATGCGGACCGTTCCCTGGTCTTTGGCCCGGTGGTACGTGATATCGCGGAAATCGAAGTCGGAAATCTCCTCCCAACGCTCGGCGTCGAAGAGTTCTGATACCATACTCGAAACTGGCGGCGGGGCGGTCTAATAGGTTCCCGTCCGCTCTCGGTCGTTCGCCGGTCCTCGTTCGTTCGCTTGGTCGTCCGAAGTCCCGTGACCCGGCAAACCGCGGGGGGACTGCGAAGCTACTTGCCGCGCGAAAACGACGACGGATACATGAAGACATCCGCACGGGCAGACGCCTTCGAGCGGTCGGGCATCCGCGTGATGTTCGAACTCGCCGAGGAGCGAGGCGGTGACCTCGTTCGACTGGAGGTCGGCGAACCGGACTTCGACACCCCCGAACACGTCATCGACGCGGCGGCGGACGCCGCCCGCGACGGCGCGACGCACTACACCTCCGGGGCCGGAATCCCCGAACTCCGCGAAGCGATAGCCGAGCGAATGGCAACCGAGACGAACGTTCCCGTCTCGCCCGAAGAAGTGACGGTTACGAACGGTGGGATGGAGGCGCTATCGTTGGCGCTGTCCGCCATCGCGGACCCGGACGAGGAAGTCATCATCCCGACGCCCGCGTGGCCGAACTACCGGAATCAGGTTATCCTCGCCGGTGCGGAACCAGTCGAAGTGCCGCTGGCCGAGGAAAGCGGGTTCGACCTCGACCCGGAGCGCGTTATCGAGAACTTGAACGAGAACACCGCCGCCATCATCCTGACCACGCCGTCGAATCCAACGGGACGGATTTACGACGAGGACGCCGTGAAGACGGTCGTCGAAGCCGCCGCCGACCACGACGCCTACGTCATCGCAGACGAGGTGTACGCGCGGTTGACGTACGACGACGACTATCGACGCATCACGTCGTACACCGATTACGAGGGCGTACTGACGGTCGATTCCTGCTCGAAAACGTACGCCATGACGGGGTGGCGAATGGGGTGGCTCGTCGGACCTGAACCCGTCGTCGAAGCCGCCACGAGCCTCGGGGAGAGTACGACCGCCTGTCCGTCGAGCGTCGGCCAGCAGGCCGCGCTCGCGGCGATAACCGGCACACAGGAACCTGTTCGCGAGATGCACGACGCGTTCCGCGAGCGCCGTGATTACCTGACCGAGCGCGTCGCTCAGATTCCGCACATCTCTTGTCCGCGTCCCGAGGGTGCGTTCTACGCCTTCCTCGACGTGAGCGAATTGGACGGGTCGAGTTTCGACGTCGCGGAACGCCTGCTGTCCGATTACGGCGTCGTCACCGCGCCCGGCGGCGCGTTCAGCGATGCTGGCGAGGGCTATCTCAGACTGAGTTTCGCCAACAGCCTCGACCGAATCGAACTCGGGCTCGACAGAATAGAACGGTTGGTTCGAGACGAATTCGAATAATCCCTAATCTCCGAAAAGTCAGAACAGGTCGTCTATCTCGTCGTTGTGGAACATCTCGGCGGGGTCTTCCTCGCGCGTTTCCTGCTTGTTCGCTTCCTTCGCGCGCTCCATGAACTCCTGCATGCGCGGCGAACGTTCGACGCCGCCGAGGAGGACGAGCGAGGCGAGTCGTTCGCTGTCGAGCGGGAAGTCCCCGCCGCGAACCTGCAGACTGCCGGTTTCGCCTTCGAGCCATCGCCGGGCCTTTTCGACACCCTTCCGCGGAATCCTGTCGGCGTCGCCCGCGACGACCAACAGCGCGGAATCCGCATCCGTCGCCTTCGGCATGCTGAGGTTGCTCAGAACCGCTTGCCGGGTGTTGCTCGTCACGGTGTTGATGTTCTCGCCGCTGTCCTCGCTGGCACCGGCGCTGGCGTAGCCGAGCGCCGCGACGCCGCCCGAGCGAAGCGTGTTGATGACTTCGCTCGAATCCACGACGCTTTCGCCGACGCCTTCGACCGCCTCGCCGGACGCGAGAAGCAGGCCGACGCGCTGGGCTATCTGCTGGTTGATGTTCTCGAACGCCTCGCCGACGCTCTGGCCCGTCTCGTGCCACGCGTCGTTGTCGATGAGGAGGGTCGCGTCGGCCTCGCGGATGACGGTCTTCAGCGAGCGTCCCGCGTTGGCTTGGTACATCGCCCCTTCGCCTTGCCCGGGGAGGACGCCGAGCGCGTAGACGGGTATTTCGTAGATTCGCTGGAGTTCGTGGATGAGGACCGGCGCGCCGCCGCTTCCGGTTCCGCCGCCGAGTCCCGCGACAACGAAGAGGGCGTCGGCCCTCGCGGTGATGCGGCCGTCGAGGGCGTTCATCACTTCACCGGCGTCGTCTTGCATCACTTCCGCGCCGAGTTCGTTATCTCCGCCGACCCCGTGGCCCTTCACTCGGTCTTGGCCGACGAGGACGGTATCGAGGTCGAGCGATTGCAGGTCGGTTTTCGCGGAGTTGATAGCCAACGCGCCTTGAACCGCGTTGAAATCCATGTTCGCGTCGAATTCTACCAGTCTCTGAGTGAGTTTTCCTCCCGCTTGACCCACCCCAATCAGGACGACTTTCATGGGCGATGGAACTGATTCACGACATATGAATTTTCCGACGTAATACGGCGTAAATATCGAGAAACAAAGGAAAAGAAACACCTCTTTCTCGGTCTACGAAGCCTTAAATAGGAAAACGCGCCCAACACCGACGATGCCCGACCTCGAAACGCTTTCCGAACGAGTGTCAACACTCGAACAAACGCTGACGGACGGTGAAATTCCCGCACTACAGGACGATGCGGAACTCCGCCGGACGACGGCCGACCTCGCCGCGCGGATGGACGAACTCGAAACCGAACTGGACGAACTCGACGCCGCGGTCCAAGCCCTTCGCGGCTACGTCGGCAACATTCGTGCGGTCAACGACGACGTGGAGCGCCGCGTAGACGCCGCTCTAGCGAAGGCGGAAGCGTGCCAGTCAGACACCTCGAAACGGAGTTTCGAAACCGGGAGGAACCGGACGGCTTCCCGGTCGAATCGGGTAACCTCCGCGAGGCAGTTCGGGATGGATTCCGAGAGCGGTTCGAAAACCGGCCGACAGCACTCAGGTAACGATTCCGAAGGTTCCGGCCGGTCGAACCCTCCATCACCGTACGAAATTCCACGCACCGACGGCGACCGCACCGAATCGGGAGACCGTTCGCTCACGGCGCGCCTCCGCGAGTTGTTGTGAGCGTTCGCACCGTTCTCGCCGTAGTGCTCGCGCTCGCCCTCTGTAGCGTCTCCGTTCCCGCCATCGACCACGCCCGTCGGGACCGGGCGACGTACCGCGCCGACGCGGAACTGGCGACCGTCTCGCGCTCGATGACCGACCTCGCCGACGAAACCGCTGTCAGGTTCGGCGACCTTCCACCGACCGGGGGCGGTCCGCGCGGCGCGCGAAGAGTGGTTTCGCTGTCGCTCCCGCCCGAATCCGTGACGGTGGGACGGATCGAGTTCGTCGCCATCGGCGGCGTTCCCGGCCGTCAGAGTTTGAAAGACGACTTCGGAGACGTGCTCGCGTATCGTGTCGCGGGCGGATCGACCCGCGTCCGACACGTCCCGTTCGACGTTCGCATCGCGACGAGAAGCGAGACGGATGGCGGGTGGACCGTCCGACCGGACGGAGAACCTCTCGTCGTCCACGCACCCGCTCGGCGGGACATCGCGCTGCTGTTGGTCGAATACCGCGGACGTCGGACCGTCCTCGTCGTCCCGGCGGCTCAACTTTAAGACGGAGAACGCGACCACGGAAGTCCATGTGGAACCCACTGTCGAGCGCTTCGTCCGACGACCGAGACTGCCGCTGTGACCCCTCGTTCGACGGCGCGACGCTGACCGTCGATGCGGACGACTGTCCCGGAAACGGCGAACTCGCTGAACGCCCCGCGTGCCGCGCAACAGTCATCGACGCGCTCACCGACCGCGACGCGGACCGAATCGTGTCGCGGGCGACCGGCGTCGAACGGACGTACGAAGGCGACGGCGCGGCGTTTCTCGTGGCGGCAGGACGGTTCGTCGAGCGTGTCACCGCCCACGACGACACGCTCGCGGAACGAGCGCGTTCCGACCCGATTCGGGCGGGCGTGGATGCCGTCGGACGGGCGGGACCGGTTTTCGACATCGCCGCGGAAACCGGCCTCGCGGAGGGCGTCCATCGGTTCGACGACTATTCGGCCCTCTTTCGTCCGTTCGTCGGGCCGACCATCGCCCGGTCGCAAGTGTCGCTCCGTCCGCCCGCGGACGCCCGACTTGACGACCGGTATTCGCTTTCGACCGGCGCGACGGTTCGCCACTACGAGGCGGGAACCGACGCGGAGCGGTCCGGTGAATCGCGTCGTATCTATCAC
This sequence comes from Haladaptatus paucihalophilus DX253, assembly GCF_000376445.1. NCBI lineage: Archaea > Methanobacteriati > Methanobacteriota > Halobacteria > Halobacteriales > Haladaptataceae > Haladaptatus > Haladaptatus paucihalophilus. The sequence goes on from NZ_AQXI01000001.1 coordinate 2,921,633, forward strand.
CTCGAACCGCTGGAGTACGACCTCGGACCCGACGCGTTCGAAACGCTCGACCGGGCCGCGACGCACCTCGCAAACGGCGGCGTTACGGAAGGGGAGCGAGCACCGGGCCGTGCCGTCCGGGCAGTCGCGGAGGCGGGAGTAGTCGCGGATGCGGGAGAAGTCACGGATGCAGGGGCGAAGGCGGGGGTGAGTACGGGAGCAGGGGCGAACGAGGATGCGAACGTAGACGCCCTCACCGACGTTCTCCGGAAGTACACGCACGGATACGGCGTCCTCACGGACTTGTTCGCCGACCCGGCCGTCTCCGACGTGTTCGCAACCGCCCCCGTCGGCGACAATCCGCTTCGCGTGCGAGCGGACGGCGAGGAGATGGAGACGAACGTCCACCTCACCGCGGACGGAGCGGCGTCGCTCGCATCCCGCTTTCGGCGAACGAGCGGGAGAGCGTTCTCGCGTGCGAGCCCGACCCTCGACGCCGTTGCCGAAATCGACGGCACGACCGTTCGCGTCGCGGGCGTGACCGACCCGGTTAGCGACGGCATTGGCTTTGCTTTCCGCGTTCAGTCCGAAGAACGGTGGACCCTCCCTGCACTGGTCGCAAACGGAACGCTTCCATCGGACGCGGCCGCCCTCCTCTCGGTCGGGGTCGAACGCGATGGAACCGGACTCGTCGCCGGACCGCGCGGGGCGGGGAAGACGACGCTCCTCGGAGCGTTGCTCTGGGAACTCCCGCCGCGAGTCAGAACCGTCGTCCTCGAAGACACGCCGGAACTACCGGTCGAATCCTTGCAGGGAGACGGCCGCGACGTGCAGTTACTCCGGACGACGGCGAACGACGACGAACCCGGACTCCGCCCGGCCGACGCGCTTCGGACGGCCCTCCGGTTGGGGGACGGCGCGCTCGTCGTCGGAGAAGTCCGCGGCGAGGAGGCGAGCGTACTGTACGAAGCGATGCGCGTCGGCGCGAGCGGCAACGCCGTCCTCGGGACGATACACGGCGATTGCGGCGATGCGGTGTACGAACGAGTCGTCACCGACCTCGGCGTCCCGCCTTCTTCGTTCGCGACGACCGAGTTCGTCGTCACCCTCGAATCCTACGAAACCGACGGCACGCACGGAAAGCGGGTAAAGCGTATCGAGGAGGTCGTTACGAACGGGGACCCGGAAACGGACGGCGCCGACCCGGTGCGGTTCGAACCGCTGTACGAACTCGACGGCGGGGACCTCGTTCCGACCGGTCGGATCGAGCGGGGAAACAGCGTCCTCGTCGCCTCGCTCGCCGAATCGACGGAGACGTACGCGGACGTTCGGGCGGCGCTCGCCGCCCGAACTCGGGGTATCGAGCGTCGCGTCGAACGGGTCGCGCCCTCGTTCGAGGTCTCGACGAACCGAATCGGAGATAATCGATTCGGAACCGACGGAATTGGGAGTGCCCAAATCAGGAGTGGCCAAATCGGGGGCGACTCGGCGTGATCGTGCGACGCTTCGAGTCGCTCTGTGCTCGCCTCGCATCCCTCTACCCGTGGGACGTGTCGGCGGAAGACGACATCGACCGGGCCATCGGCTTTCTGGGAGGAGAAATCGACAGCGTTGCAGTCGGTCGGGGTGCGAACGGTGCGGCGGTTTTCGGGTGTTTCGTCGCCGTCGTCGGTGCGGCCGTGGCTCCGCCAGCGCTCCGCATCGTAGTCGGGGTGCTGCTGGTCGCCATCGCCGTCGGCTTCTCCTCTCTGCTTCGACATCTACCCGAACTCCTCGCCGCCGCGAAGCGGACGCAAGCGCTCGGCGACGCGCCCGACCTCGCGGCCCGCGCCGTGTTGTGGATGCGGATAGAACCGACCGCGGAAGGGGCCGCCGCGTTCGCTGCACGGACGGGTGATGGCCCGCTCGCGTCGAGTCTGGGCGACCACGTTCGACGCTCGGTCGGGTCGCCGATGGCCGGACTGACAACGTTCGCGGCCGAGTGGGAACCGTGGAACCCGCCGCTTCATCGGTCGATGGTACTGATTTCGGCGGCGAGCGAGGCACCACCGGGGGAACGAGCGCGGACGTTGGACCGCGCACTCGCCGCGATTCTCGACGGGACGCGAGAACGGATGGCGGAGTTCGTCGCCGAGATTCGCGGGCCAGCGACGGCGTTGTACGCTTTCGGCGTCCTGCTTCCGCTGGCGCTGGTCGCGGTGCTTCCGGCGGCGCGAACCGCGGGACTGCCGCTGTCGCCCGCCGTGTTGGTCGCCGGTTACGACGTTCTGCTTCCCGCACTCCTGCTGGCGACGAGCGTGTGGTTGCTCACCCGTCGGCCGGTCGCGTTTCCGCCGCCGGACGTCTCGCGGTCACACCCCGACGTTCCCGAAAGACTGTGGCCGGTCATAATTTCCGGCCTCGGTGCTGGCGGTCTCGCGCTGGTCGTCACGACGGTTTTCCTCCCCGGATGGACGCGCTGGATAGCCTGCTTCGGCTGTCTCGTCGGTGTCCTACTGGTCGGGGTGACGCGTCCGACGGTTCTCGTCAGAAACCGGGTTCGAGCGGTCGAAGCGGACCTCACGGACGCGCTCTATCTCGTCGGTCGCCGGGTGAAGGAAGGATTGGCGGTCGAGACGGCCATCGTCGCCGCTGCAGACGAAATCGGTGGGGAGACGGGTGCCGTCTTCGAGCGAGCCACGCGAATACAGCGACAGCTCAGGATGGGCGTTCGGGAGTCGTTTCTCGGCGACTACGGGGCGCTTTCGACGGTACCGAGTCCGCGCGCTCGGAGCGCCGTGGCACTCCTCGCGCTCGCCGCGGACGAGGGGCGACCCGCTGGCGGTGCCGTTCTGGCGATGGCCGACCACTTGGACGACCTGCAGAGCGTCGAACGCGAGGCGCGACGCGAGCTTTCGCAAGTGACCGAGACCCTCCGACATACGGCGGCGATATTCGGGCCCCTCGTCTCGGGTGCGACCGTCGCGCTGGCGGGCGGAATGTCGGGCATGGGTGGTTCGTTCGGGAGCGCGTTTCCGGTGGATGTACTGGGCCTCGCGGTCGGCATCTACGTCCTCTGTCTTTCGGCCATCGTCACGACGCTCGCGGTCGGACTCGAACACGGACTCGACCGGACGCTGGTCGGCTACCGCGTCGGCCATTCCGTGTTGTCCGCGACCGTCGTGTACCTCCTCGCGTTCGTGCTGGCGGGTGCGCTGACCTGAGTGCTCACGGGTGTTCGTTCTCGGGTGTCCCGTCCCCCGATATTCTCGGCGTACATTTAAGTACGAAAACGGGACCATTCCGTCCCATGTTCGACGCACCCCTCGACGCGTGGTACGTCTGGCTCGGCGTGACGGTTGTCAGTTTCGCCGTCCTCGGCGTCGCCATCGAACTGCCGACCGCACCGCCGCCGAACGCCGCAAGTGTCGCCGATACGGTCGATTCCGTCGCCGGATGCACCTACACCGCGACCGCCGAACACCCGCTGTCGGCGCGGAAGATAAAGCTCGGTCCGCGGCGGTTGGGGCTGAACGGGAAGGGCGGAATCGCGCACGCGACGTTCGCGTACGGTCCGGTCGTTCCAGTCGTTCCCGACGGGGGAAGGCGTTCCGACTCCACTTCCCGACTGAACCGCGTGTTGTCCGGGTCGCCGCCGTCCGCGGTGTTCGATTCGCCCGCCGACTTCCGCGCGGCGATACGGGAATCCAGAGACCACCAGTCGGTCTGGCGACGGGCGCATAGCACGCTTCGCGTTCGCTGTGTTTCGTGGGAGGGAGTCGATGCGACGCTGGTCTCCGGGTAGGGCACAGACCGAACCCGTCGCGGCCATCGTCGCCGTCTTCGCGGTCTGTTTCGGACTGCTCGCCTACACCGGCGTCCTCGGCGACGCGATGCCTCGATCCGAGCGAACTCTCGGACCGACGACGCTTTCGTCAGTTCGGGACGCCGCGAGTTCGAACGGCATCTTGATTCCCACGCGTCTCGCGGAGTCCTCCGCGACGCCCGACGGCTATCACTGCAACGTTACGCTCACGGTAGGAAAGCGTGAGTGGCACGACGGGCCGACGCCACCGCCGAACGCCAAAGTTCCGAGCAGCCCAGCGGCAACGACGGTGAGCGTTCGAATCGCGCCGGGTGACGTTCGACCGGGACGGCTCCGCGTGGTGGTGTGGAAATGAGGGCCATCAGCACCGTTCTCGACGTGACCCTGTGCCTGCTGCTGGTCAGCGCCAGTGCTTTCGTCCTCGCCGGAGCGAGGCCACCGCAATCGACAGCGCGGACGCGAACGGCCGAATCGACGGCGAACGTCCTCACGACCAGCACCGCCGGACTGAACTACACGATTCGGACCGACGACGGAGCGATTCATCGGACGACACGCGGTACCCTCGCCGGACTGCTCGGCCAGACCGCACTGGCAAACGCGTCCGTTCGCGGAGCCGAACTGTCACGGGCGAGCGACCCGTTCGAGCACGCGGTCGCTCGCCGTGTGCGAGAACGACTCGACCGCCCGTCCCGCATGCGACTCCTCGTCCAATGGGAACCGTATCGGAACGCTCACCTTCGAGGGCGGTTCGCCGTCGGTAAATCACCGCCGCCCCAAGTGGACGTTCACGCGGCTGAGATCACGCTTCCGAACAAATTTCCGCCGGTTCGAGAGCGAGCACTCGACGCCGCTCGACGCGGCGGTTACCGCGACGTCGCGCGGGTCGTCGCCGCCGGAATCGTTATCGGTCTGGTTCCGAACCGAACGACGACGCTGGCGCTACACGACCGCGAGACGGGAGCGACGGTTGCGGCTCGACTCAGACGGTTGGTTCGGCTGTACGACGTGTATGGGTTGGATACGAACACTCTCACCACTGACCGAGCGAGACGTGCACTCATCGACGCGCTGACCGCCGCCGTCGAAGCCGACCTCCGGTCAACGTTCCGGACGCCGACCGAGGCTGCCCGGTCGGTGTCGCTCGGCGAGACGCGACTCGTCGTCAGGACGTGGGACGCGTGAACCTCGCCGACGACACCCGCGGACGGGTACCGTTCGCGTTGATCGGCGTCCTACTGCTGGTCGGGAGTCTCTCCTTCGCGGGTGCGCTGGTGGCTCGACCGGCACCGCACGTGAACGAGAATGTGGAGCAGAGCATGCGAACCGTAACCGCCGGAACTCGGACGGCGCTCCGCGGGGCGGTCCGACAGGCCGGTCGGGAAGCGGCCGCCGAACCGCTCGTTCGTCCGGCGAACACGACCGCCGGGCGGGTTATGGACGGCGCAGCTCCGTTTCGGGACTACCTCCGCCTTCGAATCTATCTTACAGCGCGGGAACGATTGCGTTCGGTGGGTGCCCACGGCGGCGACGTGCGTGCGACCGCATCGCTCCCGGCGACGCCGAACGCGACGGCACTTCGACGGGCGAAGCGACGAGTCCACGTCGAACCGGTCGGGAACCTGACGGAGGCCGGGCTACGGGTTCGCATCGACGGCGTGTCGATGCGTGCGACCCGCGGCGGGACAACCGTCGCCGCCACGAAGAAAAACGTGACGCTCGTGGTTGAAACGCCGGTTCTGGCGCTGCACGAGCGCGTTCAGCGATTCGAGCGGCGGCTCGACAGCGGGCCGCTCGACCCGGGACTCGGCCGTCGACTGACCGCCCGGCTCTACGCGGTAACGTGGGCACGAGGATACGCACAGTATGGCGGAGCACCGATTGCAAACGTACTGTCGAACCGCCACATCGAGTTGCTGACGAACGGCGCGATTCTCGAAGAGCAGACGAAATCGTTCGGGACGAGTGACCCCGACGGACGACGGGGAGTTCGTCGTGCAACCGCTCGCGTCGGTCTCACCGACCTTCTCGTTCCGACGACCCAACACGGAAAGCTCTGGACGGACCTCGTTCTGAACACGGCGGGTGGGGGCGGTGCGGACGGCACCATCGACGGTTCACTCGATGCGGCGTCGGAACCGCTCGACTCCGCGCATTCCCCCGAAACGGGAATGAACATCGGCGTGAACGAATCGGCGGAGCGTGCACTCTTGGACCTCATCGACGGCGGCGAGTCGAGCGAGTTGGACGCCGCAATCGGGTCGGCGTATCGCGTTTCCGTCCGCCCAGTTGCGAGCGTTCGAACCGTCCGCGACGAACTGAAACCGCATCCCCGTCCGCCGGGTGAGGGATGGACGCTCCGGGATGAGCGAACGAAAACGCACGTTTCGGTCCAAAACGCCAGTGCGTCGTCTCCCGGAACACGGCGGGGCTGGCACCTCCTCTGGACCGGTGCCCGTCGTGTCGTTCGAACGCACACCGTCGTTCGGCGGTGGGAGCGGGAAGACACGACGCAGGATGAGAATCGCGGGTGGACCGCGCGATTGCCGTTCCCCGGCACTTCGCCACGACCACAACCGACGCCGCCGGGACCCACACCTCCGACGCAACCACGGCCACCGACGAATCGAACCGTCCGAACGACCCACCGGTGGACGGACGAGTTCGTCGTCTCGCTCGGCGTCGCTGGCGACCACGTGACGACGGACCGCGCACCGGTTCGACCCCTTCCGAGCGCCCACGAGGCGAATGGGGCCGCCGGGCCGAACCTCGCGGACGTTCGGGGAATGGCGATAGAACGTCTCGTCACCGACCGCGGCGGCGCGGACGGGTTGGCACGTCGTGCGAGCGTCGGAACGATGAACACGCGAGCGGTCGCGGTGCAGGGTCGATATTCGAATTTGCTTCGAGCGCGGGCGTACCGCGACGTGCGGTCGCTTCGGAACCGGGTTCGAAACCGCTCGGTGACCGTTTCCCGCGGGACTCTCGCAACTGGCGGAACGAATCCGGCGGCGAAACTGGCGTCGTCCCTTCGCGCCGACCGAAGCGCGCTGATCGGCGTACCCGCGAGATACGAGGACGCCGCCGAACGGGCGCGATACGCGGCCCGTGCGACGTATCTCGATGCCGTCATCGACCGACTCGATAGCAGGGCGGAGCGTACCCGTCGAACGCGGATGGGACTCGGCAGGGCGGTGCGGGACGCGACGGGCGTCTCGCTCGACCGAATTCGACGGATATTCGCGGCTCGTCGGAGGGTCACCTCTCCGTCCACGCATCGGCTGCGAACGAGCGGCCCCGGAACACCGGTCAATATCAGCGTCGATGGCGCACCGCCGTATCTGACGCTTTCGGCGGTGAAACATCGCCACGTTTCGGCCGTCCCGCGCGGGTCGAAGACCTACCCGCTTTCGGCGCGGAACGTCAACCTGTTCACGGTTCCGTCGTCCGACATTTCGGACGGCATCGTTTCGCTGCTCCCGGATGGACGAAAGCCGAAACGAGTTCGGCTACGGACCGCTGGCGTCGCGCTTCGGGCAGCGAACGAGACGCTTGCGACTGAAACGAACGCGTCGCTTCGACGACGACGCGACGACCTTCAGCGGGCGCTGTCTTCATCGATAGGCGATATCGAACGAAACGTCCGGGGCGAACTCGCCGCGAGCGACGCCATCGAACTCGATAGGTCGGAGCGTCGAACGGCCGTTCACCGCGGAGTGACCCGCTGGCGGACGACGGCGAATCGGGCCAGTGCTATCGCGAACGGTTCGGCTGCTGGGAGTATCGCACGAGCGGTCGAAAGGGAACGTCGGGACGATTGGAGCCGAATGCGACGCGATGCGGCGACGATTCGGATTCGGTTCGCGCTCGAATCGGCACGACGGGACGTCGATGGGGTACGCCAGTCGAGCGTCGCACCGACCGTCTCCACGACCCGCCGCGTTCTCGTGACGGAGCTGAAAGCGGCGGTACAACAGGGCATCGAAAATCGGGTGCAGCAGCGATTGAACGAATCCATCAACGAAACCGTCGGGGACTTACCGGCGGGACTGCCGGTCGTTCCCGTCCCCGGCTACTGGTACGCGACGGTCAACGTCTGGCAGGTGGACGTGTCGGGGACGTACGCTCGGTTCACGGTTCGGGCGCGTGAGGGCTCGCCAACCACACCGGGTGCGTCGGTCGCGTATTCCCGGCAAGCCGGACCCGTCCGATTGGACACGGACGACGATGGGACGAAGGAACTGCTCGGGCGGACGACGCCGGTTTCGTTCGATACGGGAACGACGGTCGTCGTCGCGGTACCGCCGGGGAAGACGGGCGTCGGTGACGTGGACGGGAACGCCGACGAGCGCTCTCCCGGCTGGTCGAACCGGAGTGACAACCCATTTGATGCCGCAGACCTTCGTGACGACCATGCTCTACGACGAGATAGACGACCCCGGCGAGATGACGCCGACGGAACTCCACGGACGGTACGCGGCGGAGCTCTCGGAGACGATATCGTCGGTCGGTATCGACGAGGTGGTGGAACTGACGGGACTCGACCGTGAGACCGTCGAGTCAATCGCCGACGGCGAGACCGCCGACGACCTGTCGCTCGAAGACGCCGCCGCGATTCTCGCCACCGAGGAGGGCACGCCGGAGAAGGATGCCATCCTCCTCGAAGTGCGCGACCACCTCCTGATGGGGATGACGACCGGCCTCTTGGACGTGGACACGCTCGCACGGGACATCGACGGCGACTTCGAGGCGCGCGCCGTCCAGCAGAAAATCGAGGGGCGAGCGCCGATGTCTGTGGAGGAGTACGCGCTCGTTCACCACGCCATCGCGCAGCGAAACGACCGATAGACGCAGCGAGGGTGGCGGCGGTTGCGGAGAGACGAGAAGACGGCGGAGTTATCCGCGGTCCGTTCGAAGGAACGATATGAACGTCGCAGTGCTCGGATGCGGCTACGTCGGGTGCGAACTCGCGCGGGAGTTGCTCGCGGACGGTCACGAGGTCGTCGGCGTGCGACGCTCGTCCGAGGGGCTTCGGGCGGTCGAAAAAACGGGTGCCGACGCGGTGCGGGCGGACGTAACGGACGGCGATTCGCTGTCCTCGATTCCCGACGCGAACGTGCTCGTCTACGCGGTGAGCGCCGACGGCCGGGATTCGGCGGCGGCGCGCACGGCCTACGTCGAGGGACTTCGGACCGCGCTCGATCACTTCGCGGCCCGCGAGTCGTCACCGGAGCGCGTCGTCTACACGTCGAGTACCGGCGTGTACGGCGACCGTGACGGTGCTCGCGTGGACGAATCGACGCCGCTGGAGCCCCGAACCGAACGAGAGGAGATCCTGGCTGACGCCGAGGAAATCGTGCGGGCGGAGCGAGGGTGGGACTGGACGATAACCCGGTTCTCGGGGTTGTACGGTCCCGACCGGTATCGACTGGAGCGCTATCTGGAGGGTCCTGTCTCGGACCGATATCTGAACCTGCTCCACCGCGACGACGCGGCGGGGACGATTCGATACCTCCTCGACACCGGACGGGGGCGAAACGAGGTCGTTCTGGTTTCGGACGACGAACCGGTTCGGAAGCCGACGCTCGCAGATTGGCTCGCGGACGAGTGCGGCGTTTCCCACCCGCCGAGGGAACCGGCGACGAGCGAGCGAGCGCGAGCGAGCAAGCGCTGCTCGAACGAAAAGCTCCGCGAGTTAGGGTACGAACTCCGGTACCCGACGTACAGGGAGGGGTATCGGGGGGCCATCGAATCGTTCCGGGATTCACAAAACGTCTGACACCTGTAACTGTTGGGAAAAGTTCTTGGTTTCCCGTATCGATTTCCGGGATATGCAGTTTCGCGGCGACCAGTCCGCACAACGGCTGTTCCGCACGGCACAGCTCTATGGCTCCGACGATCCGCTGCTCGTCGTCGGGGGTATCGTCGGCGTGGCCGTGTTGGCGGTGTCCCTTTGGTTGGTCGTCCGCTGGATTCGGCGACCGAAAGGCGCTCGGCTCAAACGCGCGTTGGCGAAACGGGACGAACTCGTCGTCCTGATGCATCCGAATCCCGACCCCGACGCGATGGCCTGTGGCATCGCTATCGCCTATCTCGCCGAAACGGTCGGGACGGAGGTAACGCTTCAGTACGCCGGGCAGATACGACATCAGGAAAACCGCGCGTTTCGAACCATTCTCGACCTCGAACTCGAACGCGTCGAACACGTCACCGACCTCGCTGCTTCTACCATCGTCCTCGTCGACCACAACACGCCGCGCGGGTTCGACGGGTCGGAGCGAATCGAACCCTACGCCGTCATCGACCACCACCCCGGCAACGGGACCGGTGAGGTGTTCACGGACAAACGGACGAACTACGGCGCGTGTTCAACCATCGTGGCGGAGTACTTCGATGACCTCGGCGCGACGCCGGTCGGCCCGGACGAAGTCCCGCCGGAGGACGATTTCGTCCTCCCGTCCGACATCGCCACCGGCCTGTTGTACGGCATCCAATCCGACACGAAACACCTCACGAACGGCTGTTGTGCGGCTGAATTCGAGGCGAGCGCGTACCTGTATCGGGGCGTGGACGAACACCGTCTCGACCGCATCGCCAATCCGCAAGTGAGCGCCGAAGTGCTCGAAATCAAATCGCGTGCCATCACGGAACGGGAGGTCCGCGGGTCCTTTGCGGTCTGTAACGTCGGTGCGCTCTCGAACGCCGACGCGATTCCACAGGCTGCGGACGAACTGATGCACCTCGAGGGCGTGACGGCCGTCGTCGTCTACGGCCGACGCGAGGACACCCTCTACATCTCCGGTCGCTCCCGGGACGACCGAGTTCACATGGGAAAAGCGTTGCAGATGGCCGTCACCGACATTCCGGGAGCGGACGCCGGGGGCCACGCCCGGATGGGCGGCGGTCAGGTCCCGGTCGAATCGGCGGTCGTCGCGGGTGGGATGGAAGGAGGACTGTGGTCGGAACGGGAGTTCACCGACGGGATTTTCGACGCGCTGAACGGAAACGTCTGAGAAGGTGTCGTTGCGGCACTTCCCTCCGGGCCATCATCTACCGAGACGGAACTCTCGGGGGTTATTCGACGACTATCGTCCCGGTCATGCCCGCCGCCTCGTGGGGGATGCAGTAGTACTCGAATGTCCCTTTCGTCTCGAACGTGTGGACGTACGATTGCCCGGACTGCACCGCTCCTTTGCCCGCGTCCCATCCGGAGACGGCTTTCTTCTCGGAATCGAATCCGCCGGAGGCCCAGTACGACGCGCCCTCGGGGAGCGACTCCTCGCGGGCGGTGACCGTGTGCGCCTCGCCGCCGACGTGTTTCCACGCGACGGTATCGCCCGTTTCGATACGGAGTTTTTCGGGGTCGAACGAGACGGCTTTGACGTCGATAACGTGGTCCGCGGCGTCCGGGACGCCCTTTTGGACGTTCGGTCCGCCCTTCAGTTTCGTCTTCGATTCCTCGCCGGACTCCTTCTTGGCCTCGCCGACGGGTGCCTTGTCGAGTTCTCCGACGACGGCGAACTCGGCCCGGAGCGCGGCGGTGGCGAAGGCGTCGTTCGCTGAATCGACGTCCTCCCCGGAGTCGAGCGCGTCAGCGTACGCGGTCAGTTTCGCCTCGAACGACTCGTAGGCGTTCTTATCGCCGGATTCGAGGCTCTCGTGCACCTCGGATCTCTCGAACTGGGAGAACGAATCCTGCACGATGGTGGCCGCCGCGCCGCCGAAGTCGCCGCCAGTGTTCGTCACGACGGCGGAAACTGATTCGACCGCTTCGTGGCCGAATTCCACGGCTTTCGCGTAGGTGTCGTCGGCTCCGCCGACGTTCCCCAGCGCCGCCTCGAACGACTCGTAGCGGTCCGTGTCGGCGTGTTCCAGCGCCTCGTGGTAGCCGCCCGCGCCACTTTCGAAGTGTGCAAAGGTCGCCTCCACGATGGCGTTCGCCCGCTTCGCGTCACCGAGTTTCGCCACGACGGCGGCGTCGAAGGCCCGTCCGGCCATGAAACTCGCCTCGGCACCGGCCACGACGCTCGCGCTCGCGGCCTTCGTCTCGAAGTCGAGGAGGGCCTGCATCGCCCCTTCAAAGTGTGCGGACGCGCCGGACCCGTTGCCCTTCAACGCCGGAATCAGCCCCTCTTTCAGGTGTTCGTGTTCGAACCGGTCGTAGAGTTGCTCGCTCGTCCCCTCCAGCGTCTCGTGCATGTCGAGTTCGTTCTTCTCGAACCGCGCGAACAGCGACTGTGCGACGGTCGCGGCGGCGTCCGACTCGCCGCGTTTGTGGCGTTCGAGCGCGTCGGCGAACCGGGCGCGGAAGAATCCGGCTTGGAGGATGGCGGGTTGGACGCCCGTTCCGAGCGTTTCGATACCGGCCCGGAGGTTGGTATCGACCTTCGATACGGCCTCCTCGACCGCCGTTCCGTCGCCGGATTCGGAGGCAGTGGTAAGCGCTTCGAGTCCGGACTCGAACCCTTCGTAGGCGTCCTCGTCGCCCTCTTCGAGGGCTTCGTGCGCATCCGAGGCTTCGAAGTCGGCGAAGATGTCCTCCGCGACCTTTGCTGCTCGCTTCGTCTCGCCCCGTGCGACCAACCGCGTGCAGTCGGCGGCCCGGATGCGGTAGCCGTTCAGGGTGGCGGCGTGCGCGAACGAAGCGGACGGCCCGCCGAGCGAGGCGAGGGCGTTCGCGTCGAACGCTTGTGCCTGCATGACCGCGATGTGGCCCGCGCCCCCGACGTTCTCGGTTCCGAGGCCGTAGGACCCGGACACGGCGGCCGTCACCGCGTCGTTCGATTGGTTCGCCACGACGTCCGCCTTCCCGTTCTTCGCGGCCCGAACCATCGTTTTCGCGGCGTGTTCGAACGCGCCGTAGGTCTCCTCGTTCGCCGATTCGAGCGCGTCGCGGAGGTCGCCGTCCTCGAACGCGGAGAGCGCCCGCGTTGCAATCGTCCGTGCCCCCGAGAGGTTTCCGGCGGCGGCGACCATCGCGGCGTTCTCCAAGCGCGTCCCCAGCAGTTGCAGGTCGAGCGCGCGGACGTTCCGCTCGCCGACGAGTTGCACTTGCGCCTCCCGGAGGTGCTCGTTTCCGAGTCCGAGTTCGACCGACATCTCCTCCGTGTTCTCCTCTCGGAGACGGGTTTTCAGTTGGCCGACGGCCTCCTCGAACTCCTCGTAGTGTGTCTCGCTCGTCCCCTCCAGTTTCTCGTGTGCGCCCCACTCGCCGGTGGCCTGCTCGAACCGGGCGAAGGTGTCCTCCGCGACGGTCGTACCGGCGTCGAACTCGCCCGCGACACCGAGCGCGAACGCGTCGTGCAGTCGGGCGCGGAGGACGTTCCACTCGGCCGCGACGGCCGCCTCCGCGCTGACGTCTTTCGCAGTCGATTCGGCGTCGGGAGCGCTACAGCCCGCCAGAAGTCCGCTTACGAGCGTCGTTCCACCCACCTTTAAGAGAGTCCGTCTATCGATGTCCATATTTGATTTAGGCCCACCTAAAGGTCTAAAGCGTTCCGATTTTTAGGCGGCCCAAAAACAATGCGTTCGGATGTCACACGGTGACCTCTCGCCGATGGATGACCTCTCACAGATGGAAAACGTTGGGATAAAGACGACCTTTTTAACCTTTCACCGTCTGGGAGGGAATATCGAATGAGTACGCTGGTGGTGTGTGTCGATAGGAACAACGACATCGGTCGGAAGACGGGGCTGGAGATGCCGGTCGCCGGGTGGGAGGCCGTGCAGGCGCTCGTCACCGACGTCGGTCTGGCGGACCCCGAGGATTCGAGTGTCAACTGTCTGCTCGAAGCCCTCCGCGTCGCCCGCGACTTGCGGGACGGGGACGAGGAGTCGATAGTCGCCGTCATCTCCGGCACCGCCGACACGCGGGTCGGCGCGGACCGCGCCGTGGCCGCCCAGATGGACGAACTCGTGGCGGAACACGACCCGGACTCCACCATCGTCGTCATCGACAGCGCGGAGGACGAACGACTCGTCCCCATCGTCGAGAGTCGAACCCGGGTGGACGCGGTGGACCGCGTGGTCGTCCGACAGGCCCGCGACATCGAATCGACGTACTACCTGCTGAAGCAGTTCCTCGCCGACGAGGAACTCCGCCAGACCGTGCTCGTCCCGACCGGAATCGCGCTCATCGCGTTTCCCGTCCTGTTGTTGCAGTTGGGTCTCGCCATGGCGACGTCGGCCATCACCGCCGTCATCGGCCTGTTCGTCCTCTACAAGGGTCTCGCCATCGGCGACTACTTCCGCAATCTCCCCGCGGAGGCCCGCGACGCACTCTACTCCGGCCGGGTGTCCATCGTCACCTACGTCGTCGGCGTCGGGTTGTCGCTCATCGGCGTGTTCGCCGGGGCGCTCCGGGCCGCACCCATGGATTCCACCGGCAACGTCCTCATGACCGCGATGGCGTTCGTCTTCGAGAGCGTCCCGTGGATCGCCGTCGCCGCCCTCACCGCCAGCACGGGCCGCCTGCTGGACGAAGCCATCCGCAACGACCGCGTTCGGAACTCCTACCTCAACCTCCCGTTCGGCGTTCTCGCGGTCGGACTTGTCGTGCGCGGGTTCTCGGCCTACTTCCTCCAGCGAGCGGGGAAGATAGCTCCCGTCGTCGTTCCCAAGATTGTGGTCGGCCAGACGACGATTCAGCGATTCACGTTCGACCCCGGCATGCGACTGGCGGTGTACGTCGTCCTCGGCGTCCTCGTCAGCCTCGTCGGGGTTCGCGTGGCCTCCTACGTCAGCGGGACGGCCATCAGCGAAGAACTGGTCGAGTAACCGAGGCGCATTTATTCCCCGGTTCGCAAATCTCCGTATGAACCAGCAGGCGTGGGTCAGCCTCTTTTCCGGCGGCAAGGACTCCTCGTGGGCGCTCTACCGCGCGCTCGAAGCGGGACTTCCCGTTGAGCGACTCCTCACCGTCCACCCGGCGGGCGACTCGTACATGTATCACGTCCCGGCGACCGAGCTCACGGCGCTCGCCGCCGAAAGCATCGGCATCCCGCTCGTGAACGTCGAGGGTAACTTCGACGCCGAATCCGTCGAGGACGCGGGCGAACAGGGCGACAAGGAGACGGAAATCATGGCGGACGCCCTCCGCGACCTCGATATCGACCTCGCGGGCGTGACAGCGGGGGCGGTCGAAAGCGAATTCCAGACCCACCGCATTCAGGATCTCTGTGATGACCTCGGCATCGACCTGTTCGCTCCCCTCTGGCAGGAAGACCCTCGTGAACTCGCCGATGCGATGTTGGACGCCGGATTCGAGATCAAAATCGTCCAAGTCGCGGCCTACGGCTTGGACGAGTCGTGGCTCGGACGAACCTTGGACGAGGACGCGCTTTCCGAACTCGAAGCCCTCAACGACGAATACGGCGTCCACATTCTCGGTGAGGGTGGGGAATTCGAAACCCTCGTGACCGATGCGCCGCACATGGACCGTCCCATCGAACTCGAATACGAAACCGAGTGGGACGGCGACCGCGGACGGGTGCGGATTACGGACGCTTGGCTCGGCGAGTAATCGTTGCGAACGAGCAAGGCGAGTGAGCGGCTTTTTGATCTCTTCGTGAGCGACCAACGGGAGCGAACGAACGGCTCGTCGGAGCTTCGCTCTGACGGTGCAGATTTTTTTGCGCGAGTGGTACGCGAGAGCTGGAGGCTCTCGCGTTACCCGAGCGTAAAAAAGTGGGAGAGTCTACTCGTCCGATTCGTTCGTGATTTGGGTGTGGGCACCGATGAGTGCGCCCGCCAAATCCATGTTCTCGATGTGCGTTCCCTCGTCGATGATGGAGTCGCGCACGTCACCGCCCCGAACCGTCGCGTTGGGGAAGATGATGGCGTTTTCGAGGTTGGCGTCGGCGAGTTCAGCGCCGTCCATCACGTGGACGTTCTCCCCGACGGTGGTGTTCTCCAGCGTGGCGCTGTCGGCGACGCGGGACTCGCCGCCGAGGTACCAGCTGACGGCATCGAGGTAGCTCTCGGGCGTGCCGATGTCGAACCACGCCTCTTCGAACGTGTAGGCGTAGACGGGTTTGCGGGACTGCAACCACTGGAGGAACCACCCAGGCTCGTCCGGGTTGTTGCCGTCTTCCAGATACGTCTCCAGGAGTGGGAGCGTTTCCTCGGTGAACGCGTAGCAGGCGATGGACACCAGCGTCGAGTTCGGGTCGTCCGGCTTCTCTTGGAAGTCCACGACGCGGTCGCCGTCGAGTTCGACGAGACCGTAGGCTTTCGCGCGCTCCTTGGTTCCGACGTCGTACGCGGCGAGACAGGACGATCCCTTCTCCTCGAAGAAGTTCACGAAGTCGCCCACGTCGAAGCTGATGAGGTTGTCACCGGCGATGACCACGAGGTCATCGTCGACTTCCTCGCGCTCGACGAGTTGCGCGAGCGCGCCGACGACGCCGAATTTCTCGTCTTCCTCCGAAGTGTCTTCGACGCTCAGTTGTGGTTTTTCGAAATCGCTCTCCGCGAGGTGGTCGCGGAAGTCATCAGCGAACCGTTCGTTCGTGCTCACATAGACGGTATCGACGCGCTCGTCGGCTTCGAGGTCGGCGAAAATACGGTCGATAACCGTGGTCTCGCCGATGGGGAGAAACATCTTCGGGCGCTGTTTCGTGATCGGCCACAGGCGCGTCGCGTATCCGCCCGCGAGGACGACGGCTTTCATAGCCAGACCGTCACCCCGACCCCCTAAGTCCTTTTTCATTGCGGGAGCGGTCGGCGGGACGAACGACCTCCGGAGACGAATACAATCCGCGGCGCGTCCCTCGAATCAGTCGGCATCGTCGGTGCCCGTCTCGTCGAACAGCGCGCCGAGCAGTTGGTGTTGTGCCTTCCGAAGGTGGTAGTGCAGCGTGGGCGACGCGATGTCGAGCGCGCCCGCGACCTCCTCGGCGGTGCTCCCGCGCGGCCAATCGTAGTATCCAGCGAAATAGGCGCTTCGAAGCGCCGTCTCCTGTCGGTCGGTGAGCCGGTCGGTGAGGGACTGTCGGAACTCCTGTGCGGTTTGAATCGGTCGGTCGATGGTTCGTTTTCCGATCAGCTCCGCGGACGGATACGCCGCCTGAAACGCATCCACGACCTTGCGAACCTCCGTCTCGCGAGGGATTTCAGCGACGATGGACACCTCGCCGTGATTCGCCGTCGCGGACTGGACGGCGGCACCGGCTTCGACCCATCGCTTGACCGTCGATTCAGTCATTTGGATTTCGATGACGAGACCGGTTTCGTCCGTCTCGATGAGTCGACATTCCGCCACGGTGTCGGACTCCGACAGTAGCGTCTCGAGCCGGTCGGCGGGTGCGCCCTCCGCGCGGATGTAGTGGAGCAGTTGCCCTTCCGAGGCCGGAACCAACCCGAGGAGGTGACACGTACAGTCGAGTTGGCGGGACGCGGCCATAACCGCGTCCCGCGAGCCGGCCACGTGGAATTCCAGTTCGACGTGACTGTCGGACAGCAGTATCTTCTTGTTCCGCGCGGCGTTGATGGCGAAGCCGATGGTGTCCCCGAGGATTTCGAGGGCGGCTTGCGCTCGCTCCCCGAGAACGCCGGAGCGGGTGGAGACGAGCGACAGCGACCCGTACATCGTGTTGCCGTACGAGACGGGGATGGAGATGCCGGACTCGATATCGCGCTCCAGCGCTTCCGCGCGGACCTGTGGCGGGAGCAAGGACGTCTCCGCGACGTCCGAGATGACCTGTAGTTCGTCGGTTCGCATCGCCCTGCTCGCGGGGTCGTCACCGATATCCGCCCCGAACTCGACGAGCCTATCGAGATAGCCGTCGAGACCCCCGGCGCGGGTTCGCGGCGTCACGCCGCCGCGACTGACTTCGCTCTCGTCGGTCCACGCGAGTTCGTACAGCCCCGATTCGACCAGTCGCTCACACACCAACTGTTCGATGTCGTCGCGGGTCGCGGCGTGCACGAGTTCGTGGATGACCTCCTGAATCACCCAGTGAATCCGGTTCAGCGTCTCCAGTTCGTCGTGCTGGCGCGCCAGCGTTCGCTCGCGTTTTCGTCGCTCGGTGATATCACGGGCGACCCACACGACGACATCTTTACCGTCGATCTCCTGGCCGAGCGGCGTCGAGCGGGCTTCGAACCACCGTTGCCCGCTTTCGACGGTCAGGGGATACTCCATGGTTTCGACGCGGCCGCTTTCCAGCGTCCGATGGATGTGTTCCAGAAACCGATTCGCGATGTCGTTCGAAAAGACGTCGTGGAGCCGCCGACCAACGAGGTCGGGTGGCGCGGTAACGGCGAGGTTCTCCGAGTTTGGACCGACGAGCAGTTCGCGGTATTGCCCATCCTCGTCGAGGAGGAAGGCGACGTCCGGAAACGCGCTCATCAGCGTGTCGATTCGGCTTTCGCCGCGTCCGCCGAGGTGAGTTCGAATCGCGTCCACGATCCGTTTGCGAAGGTCGTCGGTCCCATCGATGGTCGTCTCGGGAATGTAATCGCTCACGCCGAGGTTGATGGCCTCGCTGGCGATTCGTTCGCTTCCGTCCCCCGTGAACACGACGTACGGGAGGTTCGGGTGGTCGTCGCGCACGGTTTCGAGGAGGTCCAACCCGGTCGAATCGGGAAGGTGGTAGTTGCTGACGATGCAGTCTATCGCTTCCTCCCCCAGACGGGACAGACACGCCGTCACGGACGACTCGACGTGTACCGTGAGGTCGTCGTGTTGGCGGTCGAGCGACCGTGCGATATCGGTTTCGTGTTCGACGAACAGAATGGTATGACTCCTCGTCATTTCCGTCTTCGGCGATTCGTCCGTCGTCGTTCGCTCCCCCATCGCAGATTGTCTCACGAACCGCGTCGGGAAAACAGTTTATGTTGTCCGAAATTTCGCGCTAGAAATTTGAACCCGGACGACCAACGATGTGTATGCGCGACGATGAGACGACGCGCGAGCGGATAGCGACGTTCCTCCGGACCGAACCGGCCGCCCCGAGCGCACTCGCCGCGGAGTTCGAAATCACGGCCGGTGCGGCCGTTCGTCACGTTCAACACATCGCCCGGTCGGTCGAATCGAACGGCGAGCAGTTGCTCGTCGCCCCGCCCGAGTGTCGGGACTGTGGCTTCGACCGGTTCGACAACCCGGCGAATCGACCGTCACGATGTCCCGAGTGCAAGAGCGAGGCGGTAGACGAACCGACGTTCGTGATTCGGGAGCCGTAAACGGTGGACGAACGCTCGTGATTCCGACGAGACGACGCTCCCGCACCGGCAGCGTCGCTATTCGAATCCGAGCGAGCGGTTCGAGGAGAGGTCGTACTCGATGGACGACCCCTGTTGGACGAACTCGTAATCGGGGTCGGTGAGGTAGACCGCACCGTCTTCGACCGTCACGTCAACTTCGTCGAGAACCGCGCCTTCACACGGGCCGTAGGTGCAGACGCCGGAGTCCGATTCGAACAGCGCGCCGTGTTTGCCACAGACGAGTTCGCCGTCGCGCATGCTCGCGCCGTCGCCCTTGTCGAGGCGCACGTCGGTCCAGTGCTGGCAGTAGTTTTTCCACGCTCGGATGTCGTCGTCGGCTTCGACCAGCACGGCCTCCTCCTCGTCGAAGCCGTTTCGAATCGTGAACAGAAACGTCGTGTCGTCGGGTATCTCCTCGACGGCGGCGATTCGGCGGTTCTCGTCCATCGGCCGGAGGTTGCCGATGAAGACGTTTGAGCTTTTTCAAACGGGTCGTCACATCGACTTCGCGCGGTCTATCCACCCCTCGATTCGCTTCGTCGAGAGGTCGGTCTCGCGGGCGATTTCCGCGGGGTCGGCGACCGCCAACTCCGCCGTGTTTTCGACGCCCGCGTTCTGCAGTCGCTCCGCGTAGGCCGGGCCGATTCCCTTCACGTCTTCGAGCGGCCGGGCGTCGGTGGACTCTTCCTCCGCGGCTTCGGGTTCTTCCTCCGCGGCTTCGGGTTCCTCCTCCGCGGCTTCGGGTTCCTCCTCCGCGATTTCGGGTTCTTCCTCCGGTTCCGCTTCGATTTCTCCTTCCGGCTCTTCTTTCGACACTTCTCCTTCTCTTTCCGCTTCCGGCGCTTCCGCCTCGGGTTCGGGTTCCTCGTCCGGTTCGGGTTCCGGCTCGGTCGCCTCCGTCTGCGCCGGTTGGCTCGCGTCGGCGCTCGGTCCGGTCGCTTCCGCGGGTTCGGCCGCCGTGTCCGGCTCGGCTTCCTCTATGTGATCGGTTGGTTTCCCCTCGTCGACGAGCTCCTCGGTGGAAACGCTCGTGTCTTCGCTCGGGGTCTCGTCCGCCATTTTCACTGCGTTCTCCGATTCCACGTTGGGCTGTGCTCTCGTCTCGGTCGGCTCGCGCTCTATCGTCACACCGTTGTCACGATTGCGCGTCTTCGACCGCTCATCGCCAAGACCGAGCAACGATTTCAGCCGTGTGATAAGCCCCATTGTGGGATAGTACAAAGTCCCTTCACTTAAAGGCGTCTTCGCAAGGCGGCGTCCATCCGCTCGACGGGTGCATCCTTCCCAGTCCATAGTTCAAATGCGGCGACTCCTTGAAACAGAAGCATCCACGCACCGTCGATCGTCGTCGCGCCGCGCGCGGACGCCTCGCGGAGCAGTCGCGTGTCGAGCGGGCTGTACACCGCATCCATCACCGCGAGGTCGCCGTGGAGCGCGGTCGCCGGAACGGGCGATTCGTCGGATTCCATTCCCACGCTCGTCGCGTTGACCAGCACGTCCGCCCCCGACACGAGGCCAGGGAGTTCGTCCAAGCCGTGCGCGCTCGCACCGTCCACATCCGCCGCGAGGGATTCCGCGCGGGAGACGGTTCGATTGGCGATTTCGACCGTCGCGCCGTCGTCGGCCAGCATGAAGGCAATCGCGCGCGCCGCGCCGCCCGCACCGACGACGACGGCGGACGCTCCGTCGCGGGACACGCCGTGGCGTTCGAACGCCCGACGCGCGCCCTCGGCGTCCGTGTTGTGACCGGTCGGGACGGAATCGTCGGGGGCGGAGAAATCGACCGTGTTCACCGCACCGATGTGTTCCGCGAGCGAATCCGGTTCGACGTGCGAGAGGGCGTCCTCCTTGAACGGAATCGTGACGTTCAGTCCGCTGATGCCGAGGGCGTTCGCCCCCTCGATTGCCGGGCCGATGGCCTCGGGTTCGAAGGTGACGTAGCGGGCGTCCATGTCCAGTTCGTCGTAGGCGACCTCGTGCATCGGCGGGGAGAGCGAGTGGCCCACCGGATTGCCGAGGAGTCCGTACACGTCCATGGCGGAAGAAGGGAGTGGGGGGACTTAATCGACGGGCCTCAGGCACCGAGCATGACGAAGTAGACGGCGAGCGCGATGAAGAGGACGTAGAAGACGCCGCTTCCGAGGAACGGCGTCGGGTTGAAGTCGTCCTCGCCGACGCGACGCGCGCGGAAGAGAACGATGCACCCGGCGACGATGGCGAAGAGCACGGAAATCGCATTCAGGAAGCCCGCGGTTCCCCACGCGAGGCTGAGGTTCCACGGCGTGAACAGGATGCCGAGGGTGACGGGGAGCGTCCCTTGGAACGCCATCGCACCCGTGATGTTGTTGAGCGCGAGGGTGTCCTTGTCCCGCGAGAGCCAGATGACGCTGTTGAACGCCTCCGGCAGTTCCGTCGCCACCGGAGCGATGATGAGCGCGACGATGGCGTACGGGATGCCGACTTCGCTCGACATCCACTCCACTTGGTCCACGAACAGGTGCGCGCCGTACACGATGAAGCCGAGCGCGATGAGCGTCTGGAGGGCCGTGAGCACGAAATGTGGGTCGGAGCTGTGGTCGGCCGACGGGTCGATGCCGACCCGTTCGAGCACCCCCTCGACGGCGAGCCCGATGTGGAGGTCGTCCATGTCGTCGCTGTCGGCCAGTTCGCCCGCCCGGAGCGACAGGTACAGATAGGCGAGATAGAGGACCACGAGGAAGGCGGCGATGACGACCCGAATCGGCACCGCGGCGACGCTCGTGCCGTCCGGGATGAGCGCGGCACCGAACGCGAGCGTGTAGCCGACGAGGAAGAAGGAGAGGTCGCGCGTCGTCGCGCCCTCGTTGAAATGAAGGTCGGTGGCGTTCGCGCGGCGGTCGGCGAAGTAGTAGACGCTCGCGCCGACGAGGAACATGGCGATGGTAGCGAGCATGAACGGCGCGCCCAGAATCGCCCCCACGCCGATATCGGAGGCCGCCGACCCGCCCTTCAGGATGGCGATGACGGGAATCGTCGTTTCGGGGAGCGCGGTCCCCATCGCGGCGAGGATGCTACCGGTCGCGCTCTCCGAGATGCCGAGGCGATGACCGAGCCATTCGACCCCGTTCGTGAACACTTCCGCACCGACGAGAAGAAAGCCGAACGATGCGAGCAGTAACAGTCCTTTGGTGGACGATTTCGACAACAAGAGAGGCCGCATTGCACCGGCCACTGGAAGCGACATACGCTGTGATTTCGACGGTGGTCAATTAAAGACACACCATCCAGCAAGCGCCGTCAGTGACCCGAAATACCGCCGACGTTGAGGACGACGACGTGGTAGACGACCACCGCGAGGAAGATGAGATAGAACAGGCCGCCGATGAGGAACGGGCGCGCCGTCATCTTGCTGCCGTTGATGCGACGCGCGCGGAAGTACAGCACGCACCCGCTGATGATGGCGAGGATGGCCGACAGGCCGTTCAGGAAGCCCGCGGTTCCCCACTGGAACGAGAGGTCCCACGAGGTGAACATGATCCCGAGCGTGACCGGGAGCGTACCCTGGAACGCCATCGCGCCGGAGATGTTGCCGAGCGCGAGGGTGTCCTTGTCGCGGGAAATCCAGATGATGCTGTTGAACTTTTCGGGGAGTTCGGTGGCGAGCGGCGCGATGAGGAGGGCGACGATGGCCGTCGGGATGCCGAGCACCTCCTCGGAGACCCACTGGGTCTGGGAGACGAACACCTGCGCCCCGCCGATGATGAGGCCGAGCGCGACGAGCGTCTGAACCGCCACCAGAATCGAGTGCGGGTCGCCGGAGTGGTTGTCGTCCGCGCTCATGCCGGGAACCAACCCCTCTATCATCAGTCCGAGGTGGAGGTCGTCCAGCTCCTCCCCTTCGACCAGTTCCCCGCTCTTGAGCGAGCGGTAGAGGTAGAACAGGTAGAGCAGGACGAGCAGCGCGGCGATGCCGTGGGAGATAGTGTCGCTGTGAATCAGCGCGGCGCTGAACGCGAGCGTGTAGCCGACGAGGAAGAAAGAGAGGTCTCGGCGGGTGGATTTATTGTTGAAGTGCATCTTCTGGCCGTTCGAACGGCGCGTCCTGAAGTAGAGGACGCTCGTGCCGACGAGGAACATGGCGAAGTTGACCAGCATGAACGGCGCGCCCAGAATCGCCCCCACGCCGACCTCTTCCGCGGCTTTCGTCCCGCCGCCGCTCCCGAAGATAGCGATTATCGGAATCGTCGTCTCGGGAAGCGCGGTACCGACCGCGGCGAGGATGCTGCCGGTCGCGCTTTCGCTCACGCCGAGGCGGTGACCCAGCCACTCGACGGCGTTCGTGAACACTTCCGCGCCGAGGAGGAGGAGAAGGAACGATGCGAGAAGCAGTAACGAGTTTTCCCACACTGGTGGCAAAATCGCCAGTGGGACAGTCGGTATCGGGTTCATACTACGGGCATCTTCAAAAGCACCCTAATTAAGCGGTTCTATCTGGTTGCGGAGATGTTTTCATCCCGTCGGGAACGGTCACGGAACGGTCGTCACGGGAACGTCACCCGATTCCAGCACCGTTTTCGCCGCGCTCCCGAGGATGAACGACCCGACGCGTCCGGTGCCGTGGTGTCCCATGACGACGTGGTCGTAGCCCTCCGACTCGACCATCTCGTTGATGTTCTTTCCGATGCGGTTCGACGCCTTGAAGTCCGCCAGATGGACGTCCACCGCGACGCTGGTACCGCTCTCGATGTCGGCGTCTTCGAGCTCGGATCGCACTCGATTCATCAGCGATTCGGTATCTTCTCCCTTCACGTCGGTGAAATGAACGACGTCGATATCCGCGTCGTAACGGTTCGCAAACTCGATTCCGAAATCGAGCGCGCGCATGCTGCAATCGGACCCGTCAACTGGAACTAGAACGTTCATACGGTAACACACTTCGGCCCAGTGCTTAATCGTTTCCGGGATTCGACGGACTTTTTCGCCGTCCGGTCCGAGATGTGTCCGTGATTGCCGTCGTCGTCAGCCGGGCCGACTACGCCTCCGAACACATCGGCGAGTTCCTTCTCTCCGAGGCGGAGTGGAGTTCACACGAAGACGAAACCCGACCCGACGCCGAAGGCGGCGGGGAGTACTACCGGACGGACGGCTTCGAACTGCGGGAGTTCGACGCCCTCCACCTCGACATCGAGAACGTCGCCGAGGCGTTCTCCGACCCCGACGTGCTCGTGTTCGCCTCGCGGCACTCGGGCGACACCGGGGCGCTACTGACCGCCCACTTCACCGGGAACTTCGGCCCGGCGGAGTACGGCGGCGAAGACAGAACGCTCGCCGAGACCTGCCCGAACGCCCACGCGCGCTTGCTTCGGGCGTTCGACGAACACGCACCCGAGGAGTACGAGGTCGGAATGGAGTGTACCCACCACGGCCCGAGCGAGGTGGGCGTTCCCTCGATGTTCGTCGAACTCGGTAGCGACGACGAACAGTGGGGCGACCCCGAAGCAGCGCGGGCCGTCGCCCGCGCCATCCTTGACCTTCGCGGCGTCTCACCTCACCGCGAACGCCAACTCGTCGGGTTCGGCGGCGGCCACAACGTCACGCGGTTCGAGCGCATCGTCCGGGAGACAGACTGGGCGGTGGGCCACATCGCGTCCGACTGGAACCTCGAAACGCTCGGGCTTCCAGAGGCGCACCCCGACGTGATTCGACAGGCGTTCGAGCGGAGCGGGGCCGAGTACGCGGTCTGTGAAGGCGACACGACGGACCTCGCCGCGGTCATCGACGACCTCGGCTATCGGGTGGTGAGCGAGACGTGGGTCCGCGAGGTGTCCGGCGTTTCCCTCGCGCTCGCCGAGGAACTGGAATCCGAACTCTCGACGGTCGAGTCCGGACTTCGGTTCGGTGACCGGGCGAGCGACGTATCGTCGAACCCGGACGAGTGGACGTTCTCCCTCCGGACGTTCCCCGAGGAGTTCCTCGCGGCCGCGGCGGGCGTTGACCGGGGGGCCGTGTTCGATGTCGTCGCCGAGCGGACGATAGCGTTCGAGACGACCGAAGGCGGGACGTTGGTTTGCGGACGCGCGGCGGTCCGCGAACCGGCCGACTACGACGCCATCATCGACGAACTGGTCGAACTGCTCGAACGGAAGTACGCGGCCGTCGAACGCCGGGAGGACGAAATCGTCGTGCGCGAGGTCTCGTTCGACCCCGAGAAGGCGCGCACGTTCGGCGTGTCGGAGGGTCCCGCCTTCGGCAAACTCTCCTCCGGGGTCGCGGTGACGGTGGACGGGCGAACGATTCCGCCCGAAGAGGTCCAAACCGAACGAACACATGTCTTCCCGGTGAGATAATTTCCGGCGAATCGTTCTCTTATATAATACTTTTTATGAGGTATGGTGACAGGAGTCAGACATCCGTCAGCCAGAGGGGAAAGATAATTAATCTGCGTTTGTAAAGCACGGTTCAAGGATGGATTCCATCGTCGAAGACGCTATTGAGGAGGCGGAAGGGCAACAACAGAGTGCCCCCCAGTCGCAAATCGGAGGTGCCTCGCAGGACACCGGCCTGTCGGGGACGATGACCGACGAGGAACTGCAGGACGTTCTCAAAGAACTCCAAACGAACATCACCGTCGTCGGGTGCGGCGGTGGCGGGGGGAACACGGTCAATCGCATGGCCGAAGAGGGGATTCACGGCGCGTCACTGGTCGCCGCGAACACCGACGTTCAGCACCTCGTCGAGATCGAGGCCGATACGAAGATTTTGATGGGGGAACAGAAGACCAGCGGGCGCGGTGCCGGGTCGCTCCCGCAGGTCGGCGAGGAGGCCGCGCTCGAAAGTCAGGACGAAATCTACGACGCGATTCAGGGCTCGGACATGGTGTTCGTCACCGCCGGTCTCGGCGGCGGCACCGGCACCGGAAGCGCCCCCGTGGTCGCCAAGGCCGCCCGCGAGGCGGGCGCACTCACCATCGCCATCGTCACGACGCCGTTCACGGCGGAAGGTGAGGTCCGGCGCACGAACGCGGAGGCCGGATTGGAACGCCTCCGCGACGTGAGCGATACGGTCATCGTCGTCCCGAACGACCGCCTGCTCGATTCCGTCGGCAAACTCCCCGTCAAACAGGCGTTCAAGGTCGCCGACGAAGTGCTCATGCGCTCCGTGAAGGGAATCACGGAACTCATCACGAAGCCCGGCCTCGTCAACCTCGACTTCGCCGACGTTCGCACCGTCATGGAGAAGGGCGGCGTCGCCATGATCGGCCTCGGCGAGAGCGACTCCGACCAGAAGGCACAGGACTCCGTGAAGAGCGCCCTCCGCTCCCCCCTTCTCGACGTGGACATCAGCGGCGCGAAATCCGCGCTCGTCAACGTCACCGGTGGCAACGACATGTCCATCGAAGAAGCCGAGGGCGTGGTCGAGCAGATCTACGACCGCATCGACCCCGACGCCCGCATCATCTGGGGGACCTCCATCGACGAGGACCTCGACGGCACGATGCGCACCATGATCGTCGTCACGGGCGTGCAGTCGCCCCAGATATACGGCAGTAACGAAGCCGAACAAGCGCAGGCGAAGCAACAGCAGACGGAAGACATCGACTACGTGGAATAGTCCGTCTCCTTTTTCTGCAGTCGCCGAACGTGGGGGTGTCTTGTTACGCTCCGATTCGGTAGCGAACGCTCCCTCGATTCGCGCGCCATCGCTCCGGGAAGCCGTCCTGTACCGCAACCACGGCGGTCCGTGGACGGCGCGCACCACGTCCTCGCCCTCGTCGGCGGGTTGCGCTACCGGCGGATACGTCGAGAACGGTACCGCGACGCGTCGGGCGAAAATTCATTTCGGGTCGAAATCCTCGGTTTTTCGCCACGAACGGGTGTGTCCGGCGGCTATTTCGCCCCGGCGACGTCCCTTCGACGGACCCGATGCTGTTCTCTCTTTGTAGAAAGATAGAAAAAGCCCGATAGCCAAGCACAACCAACAATGGACGTTAAACTTGACCTCGCGTCGTACGTGCGCGTACTCAAGCTGGCGAGTACGCCGTCGTGGGACGAGTTCTCGAAGATTGCACAGATTGCCGGTGCTGGAATCTTGCTCGTCGGGTTGCTCGGATTCACGATTTTTGCTATCATGACTTTCATCAACCCCGTTCCCGTCTAGGTGACTCTAAATGCCAATTTACGCAGTAAAGACCACGGCAAGTCAGGAACGCACCGTCGCGGACATGATCATCAACCGCGAGGAACCGGAGATTCACGCCGTCCTCGCGCCCGACTCGCTGACGAGTTACGTGATGGTCGAGGCCGACGACCACCGGGTCATCAACCGCGTGCTGGAGGAGATTCCCCACGCGCGGAGCATGGTCCCCGGCGAGAGCAACATATCCGAAGTCGAACACTTCCTCTCCCCGACCCCCGACGTCGAGGGTATCGCGGAAGGGGACATCGTGGAACTCATCGCCGGACCGTTCAAGGGCGAGAAGGCACAGGTCCAGCGCATCGACGAGGGCAAGGATCAAGTGACCGTCGAACTGTACGAGGCGACCGTCCCGATTCCCGTCACCGTGCGCGGTGATCAGATTCGCGTGCTGGACTCCGAAGAGCGGTAGCTCCTCTGGCTCTCGTTCGTTCCTTGCAGTCACTCACGGGAACAGCGAGGAACAGTAGCTCCTCTGGCTCTCGTTCGTTCCTTGCAGTCACTCACGGGAACAGCGAGGAACAGTAGCTCCTCTGGCTCTCGTTCTACTCACGAGAATAGCGAAGAGCGGTGGCAGTAGTTACGTAACGTATGAATTAACGCAAGAACGATAAACGGTAGTAAAGCAATCAAAATAATCAACAGAGTTCTCACATTCTGATCATAATTATGATGATTTTGAGCGATTAGTAATATCCTTGGTGCAAAAGTCACCCATAATATATATGCGATAGCGAATATGATTGTTGTATGTCTTCCTGAGCTATTTTTCACTATATCTGATTTTCTATTTGAGAATGTATATTACTTACGCACCCCTTCTTCATGGATATTATTATGTGACTTCCTCCGAACCGGTGGCCGACAGCGTGCGGTCGAGACGTTCGCGGACATCGGCATCGACGTTCGCTCGCCCGACCCGTACGAGCGCGCGGCGTCCGTGTTCGCCGACTATCTGGACGAATCGCCGTGGGCGTGAACGACGAACTCCAGCGCGTTGACGAGGTAGTGGGCGACGACGACCACGAGAAAACTTCCCGTCAGGACGAACGCGCTCGCCAGCACCGCGCCGAGCGTGCCGGTCACGAGCACGCCCGCCGGGCCTTGCGCGCCGTGGCCCGTCGCGAACGCGACCGACGAGGCGACGACGAGGAACCACGGCGAAATCCCGTATCCGGCGGCGAACACGCCGACCAGCGAGGAACGAAACAGCAGTTCCTCGAATCCGGCGATTATCGGCAGGACGAGGGCCAACAGGACGACCCACCCGCCGAGCGAGTCGGGGGTGAGGAGTTCTCGGAGGCCGTCGTCGTAGTCGATGCCGAACGTATCCGCGGCGCGCTGGCCGACTTCGTTGGCCGCGTACAGTCCGACGCCGGGGATGACGCCGATACCCAGTTGAGCGACGGTCACGCGTTCGAGGCCGAGCGCGTCCGCGGGAATCGCGGCGAGGTTCACCGCCGCGACGACGAGGACGACGCCGAACAAGCCCTGGCTCAACGCGACGTTGACGAGCAGGGTTCCGGGCGTGAACTCCGCTTCCGTCGCCGGATTCGTGACCTCGTTCGTCACGTTCGGGTAGTCGGCCGCCGATTCGAAGGGACCGTATTCGGGCCGGCGCGTGGTTTCGTCCGCGACGGTCTCGGCTTCCCCAACTCCTCCGTCACCCCGTCCGACCGCGCGTCCGCCCGCCGCGGTCTGGGCGGTCCCGT